>CAWDYM010000001.1:0-41841 GCA_963806665.1 uncultured Alphaproteobacteria bacterium
GAGTGCTCTACCACTGAGCTACTGCAGCGCTGGGTTCGTATCGCGTGACCGTTCGGTCGCGAGAACGACGGCCTTGTGCCACAGCGCGGCGCGAGTTGCAAGCCGTTACGCGGCGCTTGCTTTTCCGGGCGCCGCTGGCGCGGGGCTTTCGGGGGATGGAGCGAATGGCCAAGTCCGTGTTGCCAAAAAATACAACCTGAGGTAGCATTCCTGGAAATTACCACCGCATCCGTCCGCGCGGCGGGGTTTTCCAGAAGGCGCGGCGATCGGGCGGGACGGCAGGCGGGACAAGTCGCTCCGCCTCCCCATTTTGACAAGGCACGGAGGTTGGCGGTGACCGATAGGATAATGTCGGATGAGACCTGGGAGGCGGTTGCGCCGCTCTTGCCGGGCAAGGATGGCGATCCCGGATGCACCGGGCGCGACAACCGCCTGTTTATCGAAGCTGTCTTGTGGATTGCGCGGACTGGCGCCCCTGGCGCGATCTGCCGCCGGAATTCGGCAAATGGTATACGGCCTATACGCGCTACAACCGCTGGGAAAAGAAGCGCGTGTGGCCCCATGTGGTCGAGGCGCTGCAGGCCCGCGGCGCGCGCGAGCTTTCCTACGACCGCGGCGGGCTGCGCTGGGCGTCCGCGCCGGGCCTCGCCGTCACGCCGGAGTTCGCCGCCGGAAAGGCCGCGGCCTGAGCGAAATCGGCGCCTATTGCGACTGTGACTGGCTTTGGGTCTGGGACGAGGCGACCCGAACCTTGACGTCCATCGTCTCGCCCGCGCCCCCGAGACGCGCGCCGCGGATCGGGGCGGCGCTGAGATAGTCGAGCGCGATGGCGAGGCGCACATGGCGCTCGCCGGGAGAAACGCAATTGGCCGGGTCAAAACCCACCCAGCCAAGGTCCTCGACATAGGCCTCGGCCCAGGCGTGGCCGGCGACCTGATCGTCGCCGTCGCGTCCGCAGATAATAGCCGCTGACATAGCGGGCCGGCGCGCCGATCATGCGCGCGCAGGCGATGAAGAGATGCGCGAAGTCCTGGCAAACGCCCTTGCCCTGTTCAAAGGACTCGGCGGCGGTCGTCGCGGCATGAGTCGCGTCCGCGTCGAAGGTCATCTTGTCAAACAGCGCGCCCATCAGCGCGTGCAGGGCGGCGAGCATACTGCCTTCGCCGGCCGTCGTCGTGCGCGCGAAATCCACGATGGCGGGGCTCGGCGCGGTCAGCGGCGTCTGACGCAGATAGAGCTGGGGCGGGAAGCGCTCCACCGCCCCGGAGGCGACGCCCGCCACGTCGAAGGTCGTGACGTCGCCCTCGACAATGGTCGAGATCGAATCAAGCGGGCCGTCGGCGGTGAAGCGATGCACGATGTTGCCGAAGGCGTCCTCGGATTGCAGCAGGCGGCAGTCGCGATCCACATCGATCCGCCAGTCCTTGACATGCTGCCCGTCGTGATTGCGGGGCGTGAGCCGCAGATGCTGGATCGCGGATTTCGCGGGCTCCAGATAATGGTAGGTCGTCTCGTGACGGATGCGGATACGCATGAAGATCTCGCCAGATGTCGCCCCGCCGCGGCCGGACGCGTGCAAGGGAGGGAACGCCGCCCATGTTCCCAGACGAACAAGGCAGGATCTAGAAGAGATACTGCTCGGAGATCATCGCGCCAAGTTTGTTGTTTTCGTTGATGAAGCCCTGAACGAATTCATGCAGCCCGCCTTGGAAGACGCTCTCCATCGTCAAGGTCTCGAGCTTGCCGTAAACATTGCGCGCCTGCCGCTGGGCGGCGCCCTGGCGTCCATGCGCGCGGGCGAGATGGTCGAGATTGCGCACGATGCTCTCGTAGCAGGAGATGAGCGAGCGGGGCATCTCGGGCCGCAGGATCAGCAGATCCGCCACGAGCCAGGGCTTCATGCTGGTGCGATAGACCCAGTGATAGGCGGTGTGCGCCGAAACGGCGCGCAGAATCGCCGCCCATTGGAAGTAGTCGAGCGAACCGCCGACGACCTCCTTTTCGGGCAGCAGCACATGATATTTGACGTCGAGCAGGCGCGCGGTGTTGTCGGCGCGCTCGACGAAAAGTCCAACGCGCGAAAACCAATAGGCGTCGTTGCGCAGCATGGTGCGGTAGGCGCCGCCGTCATAAGTAAGCGACGTCTGCTTCACGAATTCGAGGAAGCGGCCAAGATCGTCTGTGGAATAGGCGCCGCGGCGCGCCTCCAGGGACTTGAGTTCGAGATAGGCGCCGTTGATCGCTTCCCACATCTCGACCGTGAGCGCCGTGCGCACGGCGCGGGCGTTGGTGCGGGCCGATTCGATGCAGTTGCGGATGGAGCCGGGGTTATCGCGCGAGAAGGTGAGGAATTCGATGATGTTCGCTTCACTTGCCGGCAGGCCGGTCTTCTCGAAGGCTTCCGCGGCGCCGGACGACAGCAGCACGCTCGCCCACTCCGATTCCGCCTCCCCATAGGTGCGTGGCAGCGACGCAAGGCGCCGCGAGGCTTCGATCGCCCGGGCGAGAAAGTCGGCGCGCTCCATATAGCGCGCGAGCCAGTAGAGATTGTCGGCGGTGCTTGAAAGCATGTGGCGTTCCGTTTGCGCGCGCTCGCGTCTGATGTCCTGCTTGATGATTGCGAGAGGGGCGGGGAGGGGGCTGACCGCCTCGCCGACTTCTAAGCATCGGCGCTCGAATTCTTCAAAGGCGTGTGTTCCCTCGAGCATCACGCCTGCCCCAGAATGGCGTCGTCGATCACCCATGTGTCCTTGGTGCCGCCGCCCTGGCTCGAATTCACGACGAGCGACTTTTCGGTCATCGCGACGCGGGTGAGGCCGCCAGGAACGACGCGCACGCCGTTTGATCCCGAGAGAACGAAGGGCCGCAGGTCAACGTGGCGGGGCGCGATCCCCTGTGCGACCGAGATCGGGCAGGTGGAGAGCGCGAGCGTCGGCTGCGCGATGTAATTGTCGGGGTGCGCCTTGAGCTTGGCGCGGAAATCCTCGATCTGCGCTTTGGAGGCGTGCGGGCCGACGAGCATGCCATAGCCGCCGGAGCCGTTCACTTCCTTCACCACCAGCTCATCGAGATGATCGAGGACATAGGCCAGAGCTTCCGGTTCGCGGCACCGCCAGGTCGGGATGTTCTGGAGAATCGGCTCCTCGCCCAGATAGAAGCGGATGATGTCCGGCATGTAGGTATACATCGCCTTGTCGTCGGCGACGCCGGTGCCAACTGCATTCGCGAGCGTCACATTGCCTGCATGATAGGCGCCGATCAGTCCGGCGACGCCGAGCGCCGAGTCCGGTCGGAAGGTGAGCGGGTCGATGAAATCGTCGTCGATGCGGCGATAGATGACGTCGACGCGGCGCGGGCCCTCCGTCGTGCGCATATAGACGATATCGTCCTTGACGAAGAGATCGCGGCCCTCGACCAGCTCCACGCCGAGCTTGTCGGCGAGGAAAGAATGCTCGTAATAGGCGGAATTATATTGGCCCGGCGTCATCAGGGCGATGGTCGGATCGCTCGAAGCGCGCGGCGGCGCTACGGAGCGCAGCGTCGCCAGCAATTCGTCGGGATAGGCCTCGACCGGCGCAACGCAGTGCATGGCGAAGAGCTCGGGAAAGAGCCGCATCATCACTTCCCGGTTCTCGAGCATATAGGAGACGCCGGAAGGCGTGCGGGCATTGTCTTCGAGCACATAGAAGCCGTGGTCGTCGGTGCGCACGATGTCGACGCCGGCGATATGCACATAGACGTCGTGCGGGACGCGGCGGCCCGCCATCTCCGGACAATAGCCGGGGTTGCGGTAGACGAGTTCGGCCGGCACGACGCCGGCTTTGAGAATTTCTCCCGGCCCGTAGATGTCCTTGAGGAAGAGGTTGAGCGCCGTCACGCGCTGCACGAGGCCTTTTTCCAGCGCCGTCCACTCGCTGCGGGCGATGATGCGCGGGAGGATGTCGAATGGAATGAGACGCTCGGTCGCGTCCTGCGCGCCATAGACGGCGAAAGTGATGCCGATGCGGCGGAAGAGCAGCTCGGCCTGTTCGCGCCGCGACGCGAGAAGCTCCGGCGCCGTGCTGGCGAGCCATTGTGAGAGCTTGGCGTAAGGGGCGCGGATCGCGCCGTCGACGCCGCCCATTTCATCGAATTGCGTCACGCGATGGTCCACGTTCTGGGGCTCCTCTCCTGACCTGCCGCCCTTTCTTTCCGGGCGTTTAGGCCGTCCTCTCGACAAGGATAAGACAAGAAGCGTGCCAGTTTCAGGGGTATGCGCCGCGGCTGAAGGTCTCAAGAAAGATAGTCGATCAGCCTCGTTTCAAAGTCCGGAAAATACTGCGAGATCAAACTAATGTCGAAGCGCGCGAGAATGAACTCCTTGGGTTCGCGGTCGAGCAGAAAGCGAAAGGCCGCTTCGACGATCGCTTCCGGCGCCGCGCCGTGCCTCAGCCGCCCGACGTCTTGTTGCGAAAGCGTCACCCGATGACGGGTCGCGCTTCCGGCTTCCTCGATCGTCGCCTCGAAGACGAGCGGTTCGTCGCTTAGCCGCGCAATCGCGATGGCTGCGCTCACAGCAGCGCCTCTATGTCCTTTTCCAGCGATTGCGGCGCATCGGTCGGCGCGTATCGCTTCTCGACCTTGCCGCCCTTGTCGACGAGGAACTTGGTGAAGTTCCATTTGATCGCCTCGGAGCCAAGGATGCCGGGCGCTTCGTGCTTCAGGAGCCTGTAGAGCGGATGCGAATTCGTCGCCGTTGACGTCGATCTTGGCGAACATCGGAAAACTCACGCCATAGGTCGCCGAGCAGAAGGACGCGATCTCGCCTTCCGAGCCGGGCTCCTGCGCGCCGAACTGATTGCAGGGAAAGCCCAATATGACGAAACCGCGATCGGCGTATTTCTCGTAGAGCGCCTCGAGGCCCGCGTATTGCGGCGTGAAGCCGCATTTGCTCGCCACATTGACGATAAGCAGCGTTTTGCCCGCATAGTCGCGCAGCGGCTTCGTCTCGCCGGTGATGGTCTTGGCTTCGATGTCGTATAGCGCCGTCATGCTCGCCTCCTCATGCCCGCCTCCGCATGGCCGGAAGGCTCGCATGAATTGCGGCGTTACGCTACAAGGCTGTCGGCAGTCGGCGCGACATCTTCCTCGAGTCCGTATTCCTTCATCTTGCGATAGAGCGTCGAGCGGCCGATGCCCAGCCGCCGCGCGATCTCCGACATCTGCCCGCGATAATGCGTCATGGCGAAGCGGATCGTTTCCTTCTCCAATTCGTCGAGCTTGCGCATTTCGCCGGTCGAGCCCAGAAGCGGCAGGACGTTGGGATCACGGATCTCGACGCGCACGAACTCACGCTCGCGCGGCGCGTCTTGAGAGTAGACCATGGCCGGAACGGGCGGAACGCGCACGTCGAATCCGTCGACATGCGCCGCGATCTGCGGAAATTCAGCGACCGTCAGCTCGTCGCCGTCTGCGAGAACAACCGCGCGGAATACTGTGTTTTCCAGCTGGCGGACGTTACCGGGCCAGCCATAGCTCGTCAGCAGCGACAGCGCCTCGGCCGAAATTCCGCGGATATTGCGCCCCTCTTCCGCAGCGAAACGCGCCGCGAAACGGCGGGCGAGATCGGTGACGTCCTCACGTCGCGCGCGCAGCGGCGGGATGCCGATCGGAAAGACGTTGAGCCGGTAGAACAGATCTTCACGGAACTGCCCGCGCTTCACCAGTTCGATGAGGTTCTGATTGGTCGCGGAGATGAGACGGATATCGACCCGCACGGGACGTTTGGCGCCGACCGGGTCGATCTCGCCCTCCTGCAGGGCGCGCAACAGCTTCACCTGAATGTCGAGCGGCAACTCGCCGATCTCGTCGAGGAACAGCGTGCCGCCATTGGCTTCGAGGAATTTGCCGGCGTGTTTTTCCGTCGCGCCGGTGAAGGCGCCCTTCTCGTGCCCGAAAAGAATCGATTCGACGAGATTGGCGGGCAGCGCGCCGCAGTTGACGGTGATGAAGGGCTTGCCCTTGCGGTCGGAGCCGCCTTGGATGGCGCGCGCGACGAGTTCCTTGCCGACGCCCGATTCCCCTTCGATGAGAACTGGAATCGACGAACGCGCGGCGCGTTCGCCGAGCCGGATGACGCGCGCCATCTCCGGGCTGCGCGAGACGAGGTCCTTGAAGGTGAGCTGGCCCTGCGCGCGGCGGCTGATGCGGCGGACTTCGCCGGCGAGCGCGTCGGCCGACAGCGCGTTCTTGATGGAGATCTGCAGCCGCTCGGCGCCGACAGGCTTGACGACGAAGTCATGCGCCCCGGCGCGCATGGCGGAGATCACCGCTTCGATCGAACCATGGGCGGTCTGCACGATGACGGGGGTCGCGATCTTGGCGTCGCGCATGCGCGTCAGCACGCCCATGCCGTCGAGGTCCGGCATAACGAGATCGAGGATGAGAAGCGAAATCGCCGGCGCGCCCGGCTTCGTCAGCCGCGCCAGCGCCTCCTCCCCGCCCTCGACCGTTTCCGCGTCATACCCAAAGCGTCGAACCATGGCCTCCAGCAGGCGGCGTTGAACCGGATCGTCGTCGGCAATCAAAATCGTGGAGGTCATTGTGTTCCTGGTAGTCCCGGCTATCCCACAGGCGTCGCTCTGGCCGGGACGATTTGTCAGCGGCCTATCGTTGCCAAACAGGGTAAAGGCCGAGTTAATCAACGCCCGCCGCCGCGTCATTATGGGTCATAAGATGTGGACATATTTGCGAAGTTTTGATCTTTTCGGCGAAGGTCGGGCTTCCGCGCTCCGGCGCGCGCGGGTTGATCGCACTTGGGCTTTGCCCATATGAAAGGGTTCCCGCCCAAGGGCGCCCGCAACGCTGCAACGGTTTTCGACATGCGCTTCAATTCGTCTTTTTCCCGCTCGCCAGCGGAGGCTGCGGCAGGCTTTTCCGAAACCCTGCCCGAATGGAATCTGTCCGATCTCTATGCGGGGACCGATTCGCCGCAATTGCAGGCCGATTTCACCCGCGCCACGCAGGATGTCGCCGACTTCGCCAAGGCTTATCGCGGAAAGCTGGCGGAGATGGCCAAGGGCGACGACGCCAGCGCCATGCTTGGCGAAGCGGTGGCGCGTTATGAAGCGTTGCAGGATCTGCTCGGGCGGCTCATGTCTTTCGCCGGCCTGCTCTACAGCGGCGACACGACAGACGCCGCGCGCGCCAAATTCTACGGCGACGTGCAGGAGAAGGTGACGAACGCCTCCGCGCAGCTTCTGTTCTTTCAGCTCGAGCTCAACCGGCAGGACGATGCGGCGCTCATGGCCGCGGCCGACGCTGCGCCGCTCTCGCGCTGGAAACCGTGGCTCGAGGACATCCGCAAGGAAAAACCCTACGAACTCGACGACAAGCTCGAGGAGCTTTTCCACGAAAAGTATATCTCTGGCGCCGCCGCCTGGAATCGGCTGTTCGACGAGACCATCGCTTCGCTGCGCTTCACGGTCGGCGGCGAGGATCTGGCGATCGAGCCCACCCTCAATTTCATGCAGGACTCCAATGAGGACAAGCGCCGCGAGGCGGGGCAGGCGATCGGCAAGACGCTCAAGCAAAATCTGCGCACTTTCTCGCTGATCACCAATACGCTGGCCAAGGACAAGGAAATCTCCGACCGCTGGCGCGGCTTCCAGGACGTCGCCGATTCCCGGCATCTGTCGAATCGCGTCGAGCCCGAAGTCGTCGAGGCGCTGGCCAGGGCGGTGACGGATGCGCATCCGCGCCTTTCGCATCGCTATTACAAGCTCAAGGCGAAATGGTTCGGCAAGGACGCGCTTGATTACTGGGATCGCAGCGCGCCGCTGCCCGCGACGCCCTCGAAGCGTTATTCATGGGAGGAGGCGCGCGGCGTCGTGCTGGGCGCCTATATGGGTTTCGCACCGCGCATGGCCGAGATCGCGGGCGACTTCTTCGACAAACGCTGGATCGACGCGCCGGTGCGGCCGGGCAAGTCGCCGGGCGCCTTCTCGCATCCCACCGTGCCCTCGGCGCATCCCTATGTGCTGCTCAATTTCCAGGGCAAGACCCGCGACGTCATGACGCTCGCCCACGAACTTGGCCACGGCGTGCATCAGGTGCTCGCGGCGCGTCAGGGCGCGCTGATGGCGCCGACGCCGCTGACGCTCGCGGAAACCGCTTCCGTCTTCGGCGAGATGCTCACTTTCCGCGCCCTTATCGCGCAGGCGACCGACAAGGCGCAGCGCCGCGCGCTGCTCGCGACCAAGATCGAGGATATGATCAACACGGTCGTGCGGCAGATGGCCTTCTATGCTTTCGAGCGGAAGGTGCATGCGGAGCGCCGCAACGGCGAACTCACCGCCGATCAGATCTGCGAGATCTGGATGAGCGTGCAGGGCGACAGCCTCGGGCCGTCGATCCGGCTGGGGCCGGGATACGAGACCTTCTGGGCCTATATCCCGCATTTCATCCATTCGCCGTTTTACGTCTACGCCTACGCCTTCGGCGATTGTCTCGTGAATTCGCTCTACGGCGTCTATAGCAAGGCGCATGAAGGCTTCGCCGAGCGCTATTTTGCGCTGCTCGAAGCCGGCGGCGCCAAGCCCTACAACGAGTTGCTCAAGCCCTTCGGCCTCGACGCGCGCGATCCGGCGTTCTGGAACATCGGCCTCGACATGATCGAGGGGCTGATCGGCGAACTGGAGGCGATGGAGGAATAGTCCGCGCGGCGCAGGAGGGCGCGCCTATGGAGATAAGCAAAACCCCTTTCGAGGAAGGGGTGGACGCGTTCGAGCGGGGCAAGGAACGCGCCGACTGCCCCTACGCGGGAAACGACGACCGGCGAAGCTTCTGGATCGAAGGCTGGGAAAAAGCCCGGCGCGCCGACGAACTTCTTGTCGACGGCCTGCCGTGATGGGCCCGTCTTCCGTTGGCGGATGCGAGCAAACCGCGCGCCAAAATTAAAACGCCGGCCAGAGGCCGGCGTTTGGTCGTTATTACGGGGCGTCTCAGTTGACGCCGGCGCGGATCGCGAACTTCTCGCCGGCGCAGACGACTTCGCCATTGTAGACCTTGCCGCCTTCGTTCGGCTTGCCGGTCCAGACGCAGTCCTTCTTGCCGTCGGTGCGGTCGGTGAGGTTCAGCGTGTAGACGCCGCCTTCGATCTTGCCGTCGATCTTGTAGGTCTGGACCGAGCCGTTGTCGAGCTGCATGTCGCCTTTGCCGCTGACCTTGTCGCCTTCGGTGGTGAGGGTCCACGTGCCATTGGCGCGCTTGATGCCCGACGGGGCGACTTCGGTGACGTTGAAGCTGGCGGCATAGGCGGAGGCGCTGAAGGCCACGACGGCGGCGGCCGTGGTCAAAGCAAGCTTGATCATCTGTTTCGCTCCCATAGATTTTGGCTTGGGTCCGCGCATCGTGGGCCACAGGGAGACTGAGCCTCGAGAAATGCGGCCATGAGCCTTCCCTGTTCCGCTGCGTCATGCGAGCAAGAACGGCGGCACTTCGCATGAAGAGTCGCTCAAGGTCAAATGGTTTCGAATTAGGGGCCCGTCAAGCCAGGGCTGGAAGTTGAGGCGCAAATGACAAATCCATGGCGAACGGTCGATGATTATGTTGCGGCGCGGCTGATCTCGCCTGACGAGGCGCAGGGTGCAACGCTCGACGCCAACAGGCGATCCGGGCTTCCGGCGATCGACGTTTCGCCGCCGCAGGGCAAATTGTTGCATCTGCTCGCGGCCGCGCTTGGCGCACGGCGCATCCTCGAAATCGGCACGCTCGGCGGTTACTCGACCATCTGGCTGGCGCGCGCGCTTCCCGCTGACGGGAGGGTCGTGACCATCGAGTTCGACCCGCGCCATGCGGAGGTGGCGCGCGCCAATTTCGAGCGCGAGGGCGTTGCCGCGAAAATCGACCTGCGGGTCGGCGCGGCGCTCGACGCGCTTCCCGAGATCGAGGCGGCCGGCGGCGGGCCCTTCGATCTCTCGTTCATCGACGCGGACAAGTCGAACAATGCGGCTTACTTCAACTGGGCGCTGAAACTCTCGCGGCCGGGGTCGGTCATCATCGTCGACAATGTGGTGCGGGAAGGCGCCGTGGCCGATCCGCAGACCAAGGACGACGGCGGACTTGGCGGGCGCCGGCTCTTCGACGCGGTTGCGGCGGAAGCGCGGGTGACGGCGACCGCCATACAGACCGTCGGCTCCAAAGGCTGGGACGGTTTTCTGATCGCGCTGGTGAAGTAAAGCGCCGCCGCCCGCGCGCGCCCGGCGCGTGGGCGATGGCGTCACGCGCCTTCGAAGACGCCTTTGCGGCCGGGCGTCCGCCCGCGAACCGGCGATCCGTCGGCGCCGTAGAACGCCGCCCCGATCCGGTTGCCGCTGTCGTCGTAGCGCCAGGAGATGCGGGCGGCGCCGACGTCCTTGCGCACGGTCGGCTTGCCCTCGGCGTTGAAATAAGCCTCCTCGACCTGATTTCCCTGCGCGTCGTAAGCGCGGGCGACGCGCGCGGCGTCGAGACCCTTGCGCTTCATGGGCTTGCCCGCCGCGTCGAAATAGGCCTCCACAACTTCGACGCAGCCCTTCGATTGCGCCTCTGATTGCGCCTCAGGCCGTTCGGAGAGGGTCGAGGCGTCGATCCGGATCGAACCGTCGACGGGGGTCGTTATATTCCCGTTCTGCGAGCAGCGGCGCTCGCGGGCGGAAAGCCGCGCCACCGTCTTCACGGGCTTACGCGGTCGATGTGTTTTCTGTTCCATGATCCGATGTCACTGAAGGCGCTCCAACTGGCTTGATCAGGCGGCTGAGGGGCTTCATGCCCGGCCCGCCGCCCTCCGGCTCTCGGAAGGCGCGAATGAGCGTTCTCCCGCGCCGAGTCGACGGCGCAGGATGCGACTCGCCGCTCGACGCGGCAGACTTCAGATCAGGGTAGGAGGCGCGCGGGAGCCGAGGGGCGGCGTCGCCGCCTTGGCCTCCGTAAGCGCGTTGTCATAGGCGAGTTTCGCCTCGACGAAGGAGAGCGCCGGCGGGGTCTCGCCCACGAAGGGAGAGGGCGCCGTCGCGCCGCCGAAAGCGACGCAATGGATGACGCAGCAGGCGTCCCCATGGCGCGACGGCCGGATCGGCGCCGCCGGGCTGTCGAGCGGTCCCGAACTCTTGCTCAGGCAGATCGCGTCGGCGAACAGCGCCGCGCCGCGCGCCGAGGTGATCGCCCCGGCCGCGATGCCCTGAAGGACGAGCAGATAGGCCACGAGCAGCGTTGCCGCCGTCGAGCCGAAGTGTCGCGTCCTTGCATTGCGAGGGTTCATGAACTCGAGAAAGCTAGTCACTGCACCCGGCCACGTCAATGGCGGCTGGACACGGCGCCGAGGCTCCGCCTGAGGCGATTGGCCGCACAACTTTCGTTGGCTGGCGCGGTCAGGGGCGCCATTCGGCGGGCTGCTCGCCCGCGCTTTCCTCGGCCCGCGCGCCGTCGATTGCGGCGCCGACGGCGCGCAGCGCCTCGGTGACGCCGGCGCTGGAGGCGGCGGAGAGCGTGAGCAGCGGTCCGCGCGCTTCGGGCGGCGGGCCGGCGCTGGCGATGGCGCGCTTCAACCGTTCGCGCTGCTTCTTGAGATGATCGGGGTCGACCGCGTCGACTTTGGAGAGCGCGACGATTTCGGTCTTCTCGTCGAGGGCGGCGCCATAGGCCGCAAGTTCGCCGCGCACGGTCTTGTAGTCCTTGCCCGCATGCTCGCCCGTCGCGTCGACGAGGTGCAGCAGCACGCGGCAGCGCTCGACATGGCCCAGAAACCGGTCGCCAAGGCCGTGGCCCTCATGCGCGCCCTCGATCAACCCCGGGATGTCCGCCAGCACCCACTCCCGCCCGTCCCGGCGCACGACGCCGAGGCCCGGATGCAGCGTGGTGAAGGGATAGTCGGCGATCTTGGGTTTTGCGGCGGTCACGCTCGCCAGAAAAGTGGATTTACCGGCGTTGGGCAGGCCGATGAGCCCCGCATCGGCGATGAGCTTGAGGCGCAGGACGATGGTCCGCTCCTGCCCTTCCTGCCCGGGATTGGCGCGGCGCGGGGCGCGATTGACCGAGGTGGTGAAATAGGCGTTGCCGAAGCCGCCGTTGCCGCCCTTGCAGATGACGATGCGCTGGCCGACCTCGGTGAGGTCCGCAATCAGCGTCTCTTCGTCCTCCTCGAAGATCTGCGTGCCCACCGGCACCTTTAGCACGGCGTCGGCGCCGCGCCCGCCAGCGCGGTTCTTGCCCATGCCGTGCATGCCGGTCTTGCCCTTGAAATGCTGCTGGTAGCGATAGTCGATGAGCGTATTGAGCCCGGCGACGCATTCCGCCACGACGTCGCCGCCGCGGCCGCCGTCGCCCCCGTCCGGCCCGCCAAATTCGATGAACTTCTCGCGCCGGAAGGAGACGCAACCCGCGCCGCCGTCGCCGGAGCGCACGTAAACCTTGGCCTGATCCAGAAACTTCATGTCACGCTCACGTGGACGTCAATCTTGGGCGCCGCGCGCCGAAGGCTGTGTGGGCGGCGCCGCGCGTCAGCCGCGTCCGCAGGGCCTTGACACGCCCGCCGCGGGCGGGGGCGTCGATCTCCATCTCGCCGAGGTCGGTAAAGCCCAGCTTCTCCTGCACCCGCCGGGAGGCGAGATTGCCCGGCAGCGCGTCCGAGACGATTTCGCCCAGCGAGGTCATCCCGAAGACGAGATCGACGAAGACCCGGGCGGCCTCGGTCATGAGGCCCTGGCCCCAATATTCGCGACCCAGCCAATAGCCTAAATACGCCGTGCCGCGAAAATCGGAGCCATGGGCGCCGATGACGCCGATCGCTTCGTTCGGCTGGCGCTTGAAGGCGAGCGCCAGCGCCAGTCCCTGGCCGGACTCGTTTTCCGCGCGCGCCCGGCGGATAAACTGTTCGGCGTCGGAAACGCCGTAAGGGCAGGGAATGTTCGCCGTCTGGGACGCAACCAGCGGGTCGCCCGCAAGCCGCACGAAGGCGCCGGCGTCCGCCGAACGCGGCCAGCGCAGCCACATCCGCTCCGTTTCCAGCCTGAAAACGTCGTCGTGGGTAATCTCGGGAAACATAAAAGGCTCCAAGCGAAAGACCGAACAACTCCGGATGCGACAAAGGGGAAAGCGTCGGCCGCTTTCCCCTACAAGCCCAGTTGGGCCTTTTCCGGACATTTCGCCTGGGAGCGTTTCTGCTCCGTGACTGGGTCGTAAAACGACCTCCGTCCGCCGGGGAAGGACCGGCGGCGGGTCGTTGACGATCCGTCCGCCTTACTCTGCGGCCTGAGCGGCCGGAACCACGGCGACGCTGGCGCGTCCGCCGCTCGATTTGAACTCCACGACGCCGTCGACGAGGGCGAAGAGCGTGTGGTCCTTGCCCATGCCGATGTTGCGGCCGGGATGCCACTTGGTGCCGCGCTGGCGGATGATGATGTTGCCCGCGACGACGGCTTCGCCGCCGAATTTCTTGACGCCGAGGCGCCGGCCGTCCGAGTCGCGGCCGTTGCGCGACGAACCGCCCGCTTTCTTATGAGCCATTGTCCTGCTCCGACTTGTTCTTTGTGCGGCGCCAGGGCCGCCAGGAAAATCTGTTGCTTAGATCGAGAGGATCTTGACCATCGTCAGGTCCTGCCGGTGGCCGCGCTTGCGCTTGGAGTTCTGGCGACGGCGCTTTTTGAAGGCGATCGACTTGGCGCTGCGCGCCTGCTCGACGATCTCGCCGGAAACGGACGCGCCCGCGACCGTGGGGGCGCCGATTTTGGGGGTGTCGCCCCCGAGCATCAGCACCTCGTCGAAGGTGATCTTGTCGCCCGGCGCGCCATCGAGCGCCATGACCGTTATGATATCGCCGGCGGACACGCTATACTGCTTGCCGCCGGTTTTGATGACTGCGAACATCGCTTTTCCTCGTGTTCAACCCGGCTCTCGCGTTCCCGCGGGCCGGCTTTTTGGCAGTAGGACCGGTTTTGGCTTCGCCTTCTCAGAAAAGAAAAACGCGGCGAGAACGCCGCGACGAAGCATTGGTTTGCCTAACCGAGCGGCGGGGTTTTGTCAACGGCGGCGGAGCTGCGTTCGCTTCGTGTCGGTTGGGGGGCATTCAACAAACCGAAATGGTCGATGGCGATGGACGTAGCAAGATTGGCGGTGATGATAAGCCCGTTGACCATTCCGGCGCCAAGCTTGTCGATCAGAGCCAGTCCTGCGAAGACGGCGGCGGCTCCGGTCAAGCCTGCGAGGGGAGCCCACCATGGCATAGCGCTGATGCCTTGGATCGTAGGCAGCGGTCTCGGCGAGATCGCGAAGAGTTGGCGAAAAAGATTTTTTAAGGCGCGCTCAAACCCTGTCCGATCGCGGGGGTTGCAGAGCCGAGTTGCGACGCGTCCTCTTCGCTTACCCCCAGCTCACTCCAGCCTTGGGTCGCCTGAAATGCAGCCAGCGCGTCGACAAGATGCTGGATCGCTGCAATTTCAGCTTCGTCCCGGATCATCAGAGCGTCTGCTTCCGTGGTATGCCATCGAGCATTCTCACGACGAAGATCCCGCAACAGCGCGCGCATACTCTCGATCGCCTGCGTCAGGTTCCGTCGAATGAAAAAAGCTTGCTTCTCCGTAAGATAAGCTTCGAAGAGCACAGCCATCTCTAACTCCTTCATCAGCGAAATGACCAAATGTCTCGTTGGCTCCATGCGCTCAGAACTACATCACGATCGAAAAGAATATGTTTCGGAAAAGCTGCAGGCGAAACACTTACGTTTGAGATGGCGCACAATAGTCATGCTTGTGTTTGCTCCAATCTACCTTGTCTTCGTCGGCTTGCAATGAACGGCTCCGGTCGAGCCAGGCCATCCTCGAACGCGGCGAGCTGCTGCGCATTTCGGTCTGCATCGGCGTCGTTTCACTGAGGGGCGAAGACGACATCCATTCCCTTCTCAGGCGCGCTGAAAAGGCTGTATCAGGCGAAGCGGGAGGGACCGAAACTGGTCTGCGGCCAACAGCCACATGCCAACCTGTCGAGCTTGTGGCTGCTACGGCGACCGAACGGAGCAGCGCGCGACTGCGGGGAGCGGATTGTCATGCTTTTTCCATAGCTAACTTCCCTTTTACGTCGCTCGCGCAGCTTCGCTGAATTGGTTGATTTAGATCGTACGAAGCTTGGCGTTTAGATCATATCGATGCTTGAAGAGGTCGCTTTTGGGCATTAAAAATCGATTCAGATGGAACAAAACCTACGCTAAAACGTTTGGTTGTGGGCGACCGTCAAGTGTTCATGGGGTTTAAACGCGTTGGTTTCGGGGGGCATGTCATGAGTGCTATTGATTATCAGACGAGGCCGATTAGGTCACAGATGACGGACGCAAGGTTTAAACGGTGTTTTTGGCTCTGAGGTTATTTCGACGATAAGCGTATTTTTTGATTTGGGGGCACCATGGCCGAGATTCATACTGACGTACGTGAGAGACACGTGCGAACGATCCTTAATGTCGGATCGTCTGTCATCATCGGTGATGATACACTGGCTCGCGCTAGTTTTGCGCGCTGGCTAGGAGACGAAACTGCTGGCGCGGTTGCGACATTCACGGGCATCCAGAACTGGGGCGTGTCGCCGGATTTCATGGGCGCGCGGCTGATCGTCATTATGGGCATGAATTGGTTGGAGGATCCAGCTGAGCGTGATCAACTCCTGGAGTATTTTCGCTTAAGTCCGCAGACCGCGATCGCCGTCATCGAAGACGATCTTCGATTGCCCCAGATCGTGAAGGGTCTGGAATGTGGCGTGAAAGGCTTCATCCCGACGAAAATATCGGCGGACCTCGCGCGCGAAGCCATAAAGCTCATTATGACCGGTGGGCAATATATTCCCGCCTCCTGTCTGCTTGGGGCGGGAGTCCTGAATGTCGAAAATCCGATCAAGCTCGAGGAAAAACCTCGGTCTTTTACGCCGCGTGAGCATGCGATCGTCGAAGCGTTGCGTCAGGGCAAATCCAACAAGCGGATAGCCCATGAACTCAGTCTGAGTGAAAGCACCGTGAAAGTTCATATCCACAATGTCATGCGGAAGCTGAACGCGAAAAATCGGACGGAAGCCGCCATCAAGATTATCGGGGGCGACCCGATTTAACATCACGGAAAAGAAAGACAACGACCCCTTCTTCTGGCCCCGTCGCCGGGACGAGGCGAGGAAGGTCGTGAGTTGCCGTGAATGCTATGGCAAATCGCGCGTCCGCGTGGATAAAACGCGATCCTTATTATCGATCGCGCGTGCGAGTCTGCGCACTGCGTTGGAGCCGATAGCTCGAGCTTCGCTTCAAACGCCATCATTCTGAGGGACAGCCATCCACTTTGACTATTCCCGCGAGGCCCGGGGGCCATCATTGCATCTAGTATTTCGCCACGGTCGCGGGAGCAGGGTCTGTCAACCAGCCGAAATGGTAGTTCAGACCGGCGCGCAAGATATGGCCGGTGAAATGAGCAGACGAGTTGATGAATGCAACGTTGGGCGCGACGCCGGCAAGTCCGGCGTTGAAATTGGTCGCAAGAGCGCCGGATGAGAAGGTCGCCCGGCCCAGGTCATAATGTAGAGCTTCCGCTTTGAAGCTGACATTATTCGCCACCATCCATTCGAGTCCGCCGCCAAGCGACCATCCCACCAAAGTTCCCGAATAGCCGCCGTCGGCGCCGGAAGATTGCAGATTGCCCGCAATGCCGCCCAAGCCAAAGGTGTTGCCCCAGTTCTCGAAAACGGTGGTACGCGCGGCGACGCCACCATAAGCCAGACCACCGGTCGCATATGTCAAAAGAGCAGGGTTTGCGGCGTATCCCAAGCGACCACGAACAGTTCCGAGCCAATTCATAGTCTTTTGGCTTGTGGTCGAAGCGAGGACATAGTCACCGGCAGGGACGCCGAAAAGACTAGCGAAGTAGCCACTCTGGGAAGTTGGCGCACCGTTGACGCCCGTCCCTTGAAAATCGACTTCGCCGCCCAAAACATATTTGTCGAACTGCCAATTGTAACCGAATTGCGCGCCGCCGACATATCCGCTTGTGTTGACGTTGTTCTGGTTTGTCGCCGCCAAAGCCGCAGCGGCATTATATTCGCCGCCGGCCGCAGCGTCGAAGCCCGCAGCGCCAGGCGTTGCTCCAACCGAAACCTTCGGGCTGACATCCCAGCCATAGCCGACGTTCAATCCCGCATATGGGCCCGCCCAAAGGCTGTTTGCGCGCGCCAACATGGCATGATCGGCGGCGAACAGGCCTTCATTGTTGTTCGCTTCTGCAGAGCGGCCGAAATGATAATTCAAACCGACGCGTGCGACATGGCCGTCGAAGCGCGTTTGAGTCGTGTAGAGCGCGGTCGTCGAAAACAGGCCGGCGCCGAACAGGCGCGTAGTTCCGAAAGACGAGAAGCTCGCCCGACCAAGATCGTAATAAAGATATTCGCCCTTCAGGCTCATAACGGGCGAGAACATCCATTCGACGCCGGCGCCGGCCGACCAGCCAACCGCCGTTTGAGCATAATGCCCGGCCGCGCCGGAAGACTGCAAAAGACCGGCGACAATATTTCCGTTCCAGGTTTGCATCAGGGTGGAGCTTGCCCCCACCCCGCCATATGCGAGACCGGCCGTCGCATAGCCCATGACCGTCGGCGTGATGAGATAACCGACGCGCGGACGAAGCGTGCCGAGCCAATTCACGCTTTTTTCGGTCACTGTGAAGGAGTTTACGACATCGAACGGACCAGGGTTTGTCGGGTCTATCGCGGCGACCGGACTGCCCAGAGCTCCTCGACGGTCGTGTGCGCCAGCGCCCTGAATATCGGCTTCGACGCCGACAACGATACGATCGACACGGTGATTGTAGCCGATTTGCGCGCCGGCAATTCCGCCGGTCGCGAATGTCGGAAGATAGCCCGCGCCGCCGACTGCGGAGGCGATGCCATGAGTCAAACCGGTTACGGCAAACGTGCCGCCCATCGGGACCCCGGTTGTCGACAAGCCCGGCGAGCCGTCGATTGCGACTCCGGCGTTCAAACCAATATAGGCGCCCTTCCAGGGCGTCAGCGGCCGGGGCGCGAATTCAGATGACGTCGGCGCCAGGGCGGCATAGCTCGAGTCGAGCGAGAAGAAATTGGAGGCTATGAAATTGACGCGATAATTCTTGTCGCGGAACGGAATATTGGACACGTCCCGGGCGAATTCCACAGCGATATATTCGGCCAGCGGGAGATTTGTGATTCCCGTATTGGCGCGCAACCCGGCGCCGAAAGACGTGGCGCGAACGCCATTGTGCTCGCCGACATAGGGCCAATCGCGCACGCCGCGACCCCAGGCGCTGAACACATATGGCGAGATCTTGGCGTTGACGTTCGGGAACGCATGATCGAAGGGACGCGCCATCTCGCCGCGCAACACGCCGCCCCTGTCGACGTTGACGGTGCCCGAAGCGAAGCCGGATAAGCCGTCCAAGCCGTCAAGCGACAATTGCTCGCTGATCGGTAGCGGCCTTCCGAAATTTTCCTGGAACTTGCCGGTAAAGCTGGCTTGGAATCCCGCCGGCAAGGGCTGAACGATGCGTTCTTCAATCTTCACTTTGTTGAAGGTCGGTCCAGATCCCGGCCGCGAGAGGCCCGTCCCGGAGAAGGGCGCGTCGAAGGCGGTGCGGCCGCCCAGGCCATTGCCATAGAAAACAAGGGCGTCGGAGCTCCCGCCCCATGCCCACGGAAAAGCCCAAACCCATTCGCCCTGCAGACGAAATGCGCTGTAGCGATCCCGGAACGTGTCGAATACCGCACCGGCGCCGGGCAGCACGACGCCAAACGGAAACGGTGTCAGGCGCTGCCGGTTTTCGATATAGTCGTAGCCACCCCCGATACGGACTTGATGCTGCAACGTCAGAAATAGGGGGTAGCTGGCGCGCAGGCTGAACCGGTCAAAGCGACCGGCCGCGCGCTCGAGATCCGTCGTAAAGGCGTTGGGGTAGGCTATGGGCGTTTGACGGACGTTGGCGTAATTGCCGGTGATCATGAGGCCGTCGATTCCGACGGGCAGCGAGAACGTCCCCCCGAAATACTGGAACTTGGCGCGACCGTCCCCGATCTGGTTGAATTCCCGGCTGGAGCTGAAATTCCCGGTGATCTGCTCGCCCCATCCCAGGGAGTTGTTTATGGTCGCTTGATTTGAGAAGCGCCAAGTCCCGAGATCTCTGGGCAGCAGATTGTCGACGGTGCTCGAGGTCGCAACCAGTTTGTCGGAGGCCTGCACCACTAACACGCCGGCGCTGGGCGACGACCCCTTTGCAACCGCGCCCGCGCCGTTGAGACCGGCGATATCGCCGAGAAGGAGCAGGCGACGCTCGAGGTCGGCCTTGGCGAGATGGCGTTGACCAACGAGCGGCTGGAGCCTCGACAGCGTCAACTGACGTTCGCGCTCCGGAACCTTGGCCAAATCGATTTTTTCGATGTAGCCGTCGATGATGGAGACTCGCACGTCGCCGTCGACGAAGGGCTGTGACGGTACGCTGACCCGCGCGAGAGGATACTTTTGCGCGTAGGCCGCTTGTAGCGATCGTGCAAAATCATAGACTTCGGCGAGCGTAACGCGGCGGCCTTCGATCTTTGACGTCAGTTCGCTCGATTCCCCGGCGAGTTCGGGGAAAGCTCCTTCAACCCGGACGCGGCGAACGAGCCCAACGACTCTGCCGCCATTCGGAGGCGTCTTGATCTCCTCACCGAAAACGGAGACCGCGCCCGCCGCCGCCGGAAGGCGACGGAGCTGCGGCGGAGGCGCAAGAGTTTCAGGGTTGACGGTTTGCGCAATAGCCGCCCCGGCGCCAAGCCAGCCAAGCGCAGCCGTAAGGGCCGCTGCGCTGGCGCGCCCGCCTTTAATGGATGTCATAACAATGAAGTAATTCGTTTTTTTTACCATTCTTCCGAGACCTTCTAAGCACTCGGGTTACGATCGCGACATACAGCTTTAGACGCACTGAGTTACGTTTCCTTTTACCCGCAGCGACGCTATTCGCCGCACGCGACCTTCTGCAAGCCCT
This sequence comes from uncultured Alphaproteobacteria bacterium, assembly GCA_963806665.1. GTDB lineage: Bacteria > Pseudomonadota > Alphaproteobacteria > Rhizobiales > Beijerinckiaceae > Methylocystis. The sequence continues at coordinate 20,025 of CAWDYM010000001.1, forward strand.
TTCGCGATCATTGTCGGGGAGAGAGCGCTTTAGACCGCGGCTGCGGCAATATTGCCACAAGCCACGAGGCAGCTTTTAGCCTCGCCTGGAAGGTCAAGCTAAAGCTTCCGCCGAGGGTTCTAAGTCCTCGCGCTCCCGGCGCGAGGCCACACATCATTGTTTTGATGACAATCCGGCTGAGGCCCGCTTTTTTGCAGACGAATTCGTGGGGTGGAAGGCCGCCGCGGCCGCCGGATGCTTTCACTGGCGCTTCGACCTCACGCGGCCGAAAGGCTTAGATCGTTGGCGTATTCCGGATTAAGGCTTTTTCCAGTCAAAATTTAGTATTTTTTAACTAAAATCTAACTTCCGGACTTATTACTCGCGAACTACATTCGTTATCGAAGCTGAGTTCGGCTTCAGCGCAGACAATCAATGTAATAGCAAGTCTGCGATAAGAAACATCGTCAGTGGAGAAGTGTCATGAAAAAGATTTTCGCTATCGTCGTCGCCATGTCTGCCCTCACGGGTTCCGCTTTCGCCGCCGGCAACGTCAATGTGAGCGGCATTGGACAGCTCGGGTTCGGCAATGCGGCCGCGACGTCGCAGAGCGGCATCCTGAGCCACAACACCAGCGGCGTGACGCAGGTGGGCGGCTTCAACGGAGCGCTGACGGTGCAGGGCGGCTTCCTCAACTCCAACACCTCGGTACACGACTCAGGTCGGCTTCGGCAACACGGCGATCACGACCCAGTATTGATTTGAGGGCGCCAGGGGGCATCAGAAAGACACGAGTATAGTCTGATGCCCCCGCCTGATGTGATCGCGGCATCGCTGCGATCACATCCTCAGCAATTCGCAAATAAAAAGCCCCTCGAAGGGAGAATTGAAATGAAATCTCTTGCCAAGACACTAACGGTAGGGATCTCCCTCAGCATAATGGGAGCAGCGAGCCCTTGCCTTGCCGGATCAGGCGCAAGCGCAAGCTTTTCGTCGGCGCCCGGGCAACTCACGTCGACCTACAATTATTCCAGCCCGGGAGTGAGCGCTATCACGACGATAGCGGTCGGCGGGCAAACGAGCGTCAGCGTCAGTCAGAGCAGCAAGGTCAATATTTCGGGCGTCGTTCAAGTGAGCAGCAAAGGAAGCTCCGCCTCGGTTGTTCAGCACGGCCAGTACAATTATTCGCAGATTATGCAGTTCGGCAACATCTATGCCGACAGCATTCCGATTCAGTACTAATCGCGTCCGAGCGGGTGCTTTCGGGAAATCAAAGGAGGGTAAAATGTCACGTTCTTTCACCTTCGCCTGGAGCATCGCCGCGCTCGCGGGAGCGGCCGCCGTCGCTGCACAAACGATTGTTACGCGGTCGCAGCATGGCGGCAATTACGCGGAAATCATTCAGACCGGTCCCAAAGACGATCAACCGACCGTGGAAACCCGTTCGGGACCGGGATGGGTCAGCGTCGAGCAGCGGGGCCAGCACAACCGTGCGTTTATCATGCAGAGCGAGTGATCGCCCGGGTTGCTGACAGCTGACGACGGGAAGCGTCGCTAAGATAAGTTGGCGTATCTTGTGATTAGAGGATGTCGCGTCATGTGCCGACCAATTTCCATAACTGGGAAAAGAAAAGCCTTCCGCCGACAGAAACTGGTCGGAGGGCTTCTAATCAGCTTCTTTGCGTTTGAAGCGCATGCAGGCATCATGGTCGACCGTTCCCTGAAGAACCTGGCGACATTTGACGATTCCGTGGTCGACGTCTCGTTGGAGACGACCGCCGCAGCCTCCTCCACCGGAGTAACGGCGGTCAATTTCGCCGCGTGGCTTCGCCGAGACATCGCCGTGCAGGGTAACCGAAGGTAGGCACAGCGCTTTACACGACAGGGCCGAGGGTCGCGTTGCTCCGAGCGACCTCTCGGATGTTTTGGAAAGATAAGGAGAAATTCACAGCTTTAACTCCACAGGCCATTGCCAAGATGAAACGGATTCGTTTAAATAGACGTCAGGGTCGTTGTCTCGATCCCCCTTTGGAGGGGATCACTTTCGCTCTAGGAGCGTTAGCGGGAAGCCAGCCGTTGAACACACTGGATGATGCGGCGCTGCAGCTGCATGAAGCCCACGAATCGTTTCTCGAGGCATTTGAAAATGCTGTGCTTGAAGCGCTCTCCCACACAGAGAGATCCGCGTTCGAAGGATCTTTGAAGCCAGAGGCCGCGCCCGACCGATTGCCGCTATTGCGAATCGTGAATTCTCACGCTTCATTGGCTGTAGAATCTATTTTGACTTCGACCCCCGACGTTGCGGTTCCCGTTTCCGCCCACGCGTCGAAGGCGGTCCTCAGCGCGGCTGAGGCAATTTCGGTTACGCTGGAAGAATCTGAAAAAGCCCAAAGCCGCGACTGCTATCGAAGCCTTTGAGCATTTTTCTACGACAGCTCTCCCGACTTTTTATCGGGTCTTCCTCACTTCCGCGACCGTTCAATCAACTAAGACAAAACCGGAAAACGTTCTCGCCGCGCCTTTGAGCATGTGTGGTCGCGACGGCGAAGCCGAGAGAGTCCGGCTGGCTTCAGAGCCGCTGAAAGAGGATAATTCTCTCGATGATCAGCGTCAGGAATAGAACGCTGAGGTAAACGAGCGAGGCGTGAAAGAGACGCCGTGCGGCCATATCGCCGCGATCGCCCTCGCGCAGGCAGAACGTCGAGCAGGCGCGCGCAAAGAAGGCCAGCCCACAAATTCCTGAGACGATGCCGTAAGCGCCGGAGGCCACGCCGATCAGATAGGGGCCGGCGGGCGTTTCGGTTCTGGCGGAAGAAAGCGGCTATATCGAGCATCTAAATCGCGACCGGCTGATCAAATTCGCGGAGAGGAAGTCGCTGCTGCTCGAGAGCCGCTTCCGGCCGGGTGATTTCGTCATGTGCGGGAGCGAACTTTTCAAAGTCTGCTCGACGGAGTCGTTAGACAGGCGTGAGCAGAAGACGCTTCGGCAAGCGGTTAGCCTGGATCGCCAACGAATGCCAACGCAGGATGTGCGCTTCGGCGTCCGCCAACTAACAGAGATCGCGGCTCGCGCCCTGTCCCCCGGCATCAACGATCCTTACACGGCGATGACGTGCGCCGATTGGCTTGCGGATTGCCTTGGGGAGCTTGAGTGCAAACAAAATCACTGCTCGTGTCGGTGCGGACCCAGCGGGGAGCCGTGTCTGCTCGAGCGAACAGTGAGCTTTGAGGAGATCGCGAAACTGAGTTTCAACTCCTTCAGAGTTTACGGCGCCGGAAACACGATCGTCATGATCCACTTACTCGGCGTTTTGGCGAGGCTCGGCCTTCAAGTGCGGGAAGAACATTGCCGCGCGATCCTGCGCCAGCATTCCGAAGCCGCCGCTCAAGTGGCGCTGGAAGCCTGTAAAGGGCAATGGGACCGGGAAAGGTTGGAAGCCGCGGCAATGCGCGCTCGATCTGTCCTCTCGGGGTGAGCCGCCTCTCGCGCAGGACCGGATCACTTCCCGCCCCTGGGGATAGAAAGCTTGTTCAGAAGCCGAAAAACTTGCGGCGAAGCCCATCTTCATAGGCTTCCTTTGCGGCGAGCACTTTATTCCGCGCCTCGTCCTCGTCGAAATGAGCTTGCTCCCATTTGTCGATCTCGGCCACGGAGTGAGGCGCGACGGAGACGAGGCCCTCTTCCTTACGGATCGACACAATCCATTCCGCCATGGCGGCTCGATACGCGGCCTGCAGATTGTCGAGCTCAGCGAGTTCGTCGATGCTTAGGTCGCTCATGTCGGTCCCCTCCACTTGGTGGCCTTTGCAAAATCTCGTCTTAAGCCCCCCAAATGAACGAAGCGCGACCGGTTCGTTGATCTCGATTGAGCGGTCGGAGCTCATCGCCGCCGATCGCGTCCGGCACACCCCTTGCTCCTCATCAGATTAAAGGGGATGCGCGCCATGCTGGATGTCGCGATTGTCGGGGGTGGCGTATGTGGGCTCGCGCTTGCGCGGGGCCTTGCCGGAAAAGGCGTTTCCGTCGCGCTTTTCGAGGCGCGCGAGCGGCTTGGCGGGCGTGTCCTTTCTGTCGAAAACCGGACGAGCGGCCAGCGGCTCGATCTGGGGCCGACATGGCTCTGGCCGGCCAGCCAGCCGGCAATCTGCGCGCTTCTCGACGAATTGGGTCTGGCGCGTTTCGATCAGCACGACCCTGGCACGGCGCTGCTGATGGCCGATCCCGAGGAGCCGCCGGCGGCGCAATCGACGCCCGGCCTGCACGGCGGGGCGCAAAGGGTGGCGGGCGGGATGGGCGCACTCGTCGAGGCGCTTGCGGCGGGGGCGCCCGCCGGGGCGATCCGCTTGCGCCACGCGCTGCGCGAAGTCCGCGATTGCGGGGGGCATGTGGAGCTGGCGTTCGCCGCTGGCGGAGAAACGGCGACAATTCTTGCAAAGCGCGCCGTCCTCGCCGTCCCGCCGCGGCTCCTCGCGCAGAACGTCGCCTTCGCGCCGGCCCTTCCGGCCCCTGTCGAAGCGGCGATGCACGCCGCGCCGACCTGGATGGCGTCGAGCGCCAAGGCGGTGATGGGTTTCGCCGGTCCGCCGGTCTGGCGCGCCTTCGGCTGCTCCGGCAACGCCTTCGTCGTCCATGATCAGGCGACGCTCGGCGAGGTCTTCGACGCCTGCGACGCCTCGGGCGAAAAGGCGGCGATCGGCGGCTTCTTTGCGCTTTCACCCGAAGTGCGGAAGACTTTCCAGAACGGCCTGTCGATGCTTGCGGCGAGCCAGTTCGTGCAGCTCTTCGGCAAGGGGCTGGAGCAGGGCGAACTGCATATGCAGGACTGGGCCGGCGAGCCCTTCACCTGCGCGTCGTCCGACCTCACGCCGGGCGGCGGGCATCCCGACTATGGCGCGCGCGCCCTCTCGCAGCCGCTCTGGGGCGACAAGCTTTATCTCGGCGCGTCAGAAACCGCGCGCGAGGGCGGCGGCTATGTCGAGGGCGCGATCAACGCGGCCGCGCGCATCGAAAAGCAGCTTGCGCCGCAGGAGGAATTTTCCGTGATGTCCGATCTCGCGCCGGGTTCGCCCGCCACCAATCATGACTGCATCGAGCGCTTCCGCGCCTTTGTGGCCTCGCGCCGCGCGCCGGCCTTCGCGGCCTATCGCCAGCGGCTCAATTACGCGCTGTCCCACGGCGAGCGGGACCAGCTCACCCAGCGCGCCCTGCTCGGCGCCATGGAGGCGACCTTTGCGGACGCGCTCGGCATGATCGACGCGCTTCCCTTCGATCATGCGGGCGTTCCGATCGAACGCGGGCGCTCCGAACTCACGCCGAAAATCCAGGGCGCGTTCGAAGGTTTTATTCAGGGGCTGCTCGACGAGGTGATCGATTTCAACCGCACCTCTTGCGCCCTGTCGAATTTCCCCGCGGAGCATCGCCTGCAGAAGGATTACGTGTCGGCGACATTGCGCGACGTCGCCGCGGCCTGGCGGGAGTTTTCACTGGCCGCGAACGACCGTCTCATCGTCAAGCCCGGCGCGCCGCGCGCCGCGCCGGGCGCATGAAACTCTCTGGCCCGCGACATGCTTCCTCCTCCGTCATCGCGGCAATCGCGTGCGGAGACCGACAATCATGGCCGTGGACCTCAAGAACGAATGGACGGACGCCGACATTGCGCGGCTCATCGGGTCGGTGACCGACGACCGGGACTGGCGGCTGGAGGTCAGCGCCGACGGCCTCGCCGACCTTGCCGACAAGACCGCCAATCCTACCGGCGTCGACTACGACGAGAGGCTGCATTGCTTTCTCGAGACCTGGAGCGCGGGCACGGATTTCGTCGGCCCTTCGGCGGCGTCGGACAAGGATCTCGTCGGGAAGATCGCGAAGGCGCTGCGAGACAATTATCCGACGCTCAAGGCGAATAAATTCGTCTTCGTCTCTTTGTAACCGAAGCCGCGAACTCGGCGCGTCGTTCCGGAGCGACTCGCTCAGAAGCAGTGGTTCGCCTGCAGCTGAACAAGCCAGGCCATGCAGGCCTGTTGCGCTTGCGCGCCCCGGTTCACGCCCCCACGCGGGCCGCCCCATCCGCCGCCGCCGCCATAACCCCCGCCGCCATAACCTCCGCCGCCATAACCTCCGCCCTGGCCGCCCCAACCGCCGCCGCCATAGCCGCCACCCGGGCCGCCCCATCCCGCGCGGGCGCGCTGCTGCTGGTTGATGCAGTTGTTGTAATTCGTCTCGATCGCGAGGCAGAGCGGGACATTCGGTCCCGCCAGCGCGCCCGTGGCGGCGAGAGGCGCTGCAAGCGCCGCGAAGAGGAGGGAGCTGATGACGATGCGCATAGCGGCTTTAATCCTTTCGGCTCCGGGCCGTTGTCCTTCCCGAAACTTCCGGGAGGAGAGTCGCTTGTTCCGCCTTAAGCGATGCTGAACGGCTACCATCCCGCGACGCGGCGGCAGGCAGCCGACCCCCCGTCGAACTCATAGTGATCGCCGCAGGCGAAGGCGGCGGGCGGCTCGCCGGTCTGCTCGAAGTGGTCGTAGCCCTGCTTCAGATTCTTCCAAAATTCCGTCCATTGCGCATATCCGCCGCCGCTGACGAAGGCGAGCCAGCCGCCGCCGGTCTCGCGAGCGATGTTGTGCTCGGTCATTCGAAACGGGAAGATGTGGACCGGGATTTCCTTCTGGCCCGCCCGCAAGGCGGACTCGACGAAACCGTAGATTTCCTCGATGCCGCGGTCGGTCATCGCAAAGCAGCCGACCGACTTGCAGGACCCATGCACCATCACGAGGCCGCCGGTGCGGCCGTTCTGGCGATCGAAGGCGTTGGGATAGCCGACGTTGAAGGCCCGGTAATAGTTCGAATGCGGATTGAGCTGCTTCGCCGAGACGCTGTAGAAGCCTTCCGGAGACTGGTAATCGGCTTCCTTGACCTTCGGCCCGAGCTTTCCCGACCATTTGCAGATCGGGAACGTCTTGTAGAGCGCATAACGGCCGTTTCTCTTGAGCCACAGCTCCAGCTGGCCTTCCTGCTTGAAAATGCGCACAAAAACCGGATCGCCCATGCCGAATTTCGGCGGCGCCGCCTGGAAGGCGTCCTCTGGCGCGGGCTTCAGGACAGGCTCCGGCAGGCGCGCGACCTGCTGGCCCTGAGGCGAGGCCTCCCCGGGCGCGGCGGCGGTCTCGGCGGGCTGCGGCGCCGGGGCGGCCGCCATTTGTGAACGCGGCGCGCCGCGCGCGGCCAATGAATCGAGATCGGCGGGGCGGGAGGGCGGCGTCGGCACATTGGCATAGGTCGGCGCGGGGGCGGAGCCCGCGCTCGGCGGGGCCTCCTGCCCCGGTTGGCCAGGCTGCTGGGCGGTCGGCCAGGGGAGGCCCCACTGCTGCGGCTGGGGTTGCGCTTGAGGCGCCGGCGCGGCGGGAGCCGGCTGCACGGGCGCTGGCGCCGGCTGAGGCGCGGCGGCGGCGGGCTCCGTCGGCGCCGTCTCGAGCGAGGCGAGATCGCTCGGGCGAACGGGCGGCAGCGGCGTCGCCGATTTCGTCTTGTCGAGATCCGCCGGACGCGGCGGCGGCACGGGCGCCTGCGGCGGGAAGGAGACCACGCCCTCGACGCCTTCGGATTGCGTCTCGGCGACAGGCGTTTGCGGCGCGGGCGCGTCATTCGCGCCGGGGGCGGGCGTTGAAGCTGGCGCAGCCGCCGCAGGCGCTTGCTGGGCCGCAGGGGCTTGCTCGGCCGCAGGCGCTTGCGCCGGGGGCGTCTGGCTCTGCGCCGGCGGTTCGACGGGGGCGGGCGTCGGCTGCGGACGCGTCGGCGCGGGTTGCTGCGGCGCCAGCGCGCGGCGCAGGCCCGGCAGGATGGAGCCGCCGGCGGGATGCGCGCCGACCATGGCCGCCTGCCGGCCCGGACCGTGCGGGCTTTCCATCCCCGGCATGTAACGAAGGATGGCGACGCCGCCAATGATGGCGCCGAGGGCGACGGTGGCGAACAGAAGATGTGAAAGACGCGGCTTCATATCCAAGACGGGCGCATCCTACCGGGCGGGCCTCAACGTGGCAAATAGAGCGTGAACGTCGCCCTCAGTGTCCCTCGAAAGCGACGAGCGTGCGAACCGGCACGCCGAGCGCCTCGATCTTCCGCGCCCCACCGAGATCGGGGAGGTCGATCACGAAACAGGCTGCGACGACGTCGGCGCCCATCTGCTGCAGGAGCTTGATGGCGCCTTCCGCGGTGCCGCCGGTGGCGATGAGGTCGTCGACGAGGATCACCTTCTCGCCTTGCGCGACGGCGTCGACATGAATCTCCATCTCGTCCGTCCCGTATTCCAGCGCATAGGACATCGACACAGTCTTGTGCGGCAATTTGCCTTTTTTGCGGATCGGCACGAAGCCCGCCGAGAGCTGATGCGCCACCGCGCCGCCCAGAATGAAACCGCGCGCCTCCATGCCGGCAACCTTTTCGATTTTCGCGCCCGCCCAGGGCTGCACGAGTTCGTCCACCGCCCTGCGGAAGGCCTTCGCGTCGCCGAGCAGCGTGGTGATGTCGCGGAAGAGAATGCCCTTCTTGGGATAGTCAGGAATGGTGCGGATCGAGGCGCGAAGCGGCATGAGCGGAGCTTTCCTGAAGCTGGATCGGATTCAGCCATAACTTGAATTCGCGCTGGCGCGCGCAGCCAAGCTCCATACACTCGGTAAGAGAACTCTCCAAGGATGTTCGGCGATGCTGCGCCTGGTCCCGGTTTCATTGTCGCTGTTCTTCGCCTTCCACGCGCAGGCGCAAGGTCTGCCGCCCGCCCCGCCCATGGCTGGCGGATATGCGCCGCAGCAGGGCTACGCCAGTCCCGGCCGATCAAACGCTGGCGGCTGTTACGGCTGCAGCTATTCCGGCGATTACTATGGCGGCAACCTCGGGGCGCGACGCCCGGCCCCGCCGCTGCGGCTGCAGGGTCAGTGGCGGAACGGGCAGTGGTATTATTGAGAGCTTCGCCGTGGCCCGTCCTGTGGGTTAAGATCGCAAACGATTCTTTTCGACAGTCACATTCAGCCCATGTCCACGGCAATGCACGCGCACGCAATCGCCGGCTTTTTTTCCAAACCGGCCCGGCTCGCCGTGGGCGTCGCGCTTCTTCTTGCGCCAACGCCCGCGGCCGCCCGCTCGCATCTCGGCCTTGCGCATTTCTCCCGCATCGGGCGGGCGCATAGCACGCCGGGCGTCAAGCCGGTCGAGGACCAGGACTTGAGCGCGCCCGCGCCCTCGAGCGATCTCGGCGACAGCATGCGCGGCTTCGACGAGGCCTACGACTATTACCTCTCGCGCAAGGACCTTCTGAAAAAAGAAACGGGCATCGACTATTCGATGCAGGTCTCGAATTTCGGCCAATGGGGCTCGCCTGACGGCACGCCGCAGGTCGGCAGCATCGTCTATGCGCCGACCGTCGTCTGGAGCGCTTTCAAGAACCCCGATATCGGCGCGGGGACGGTCACGCTCGGCTATCAGCAGTTCCACTACTGGACGGCGAACGACACACTGGACCAGCAAAACTTTTTGCAAACCATCACGCCGCCGGCGGCCTTCTCGACCGACGGCTATCAGCACACCCAGCTCACCTACACGCATACATTGCCGGGCGACTGGCTGTCGGCCTCCGCGGGCATCTATTCGATCGGCAATTACGACCAAAACGATTACGCCGGGAATCCGCAGGCCAATTTCGTCAATTTCGCGCTTTCCTCCAACGCCAATCAGACTTACGCCAACGCCGGGCTCGGCGCCTTCGTCGAACTGAACCCGCCGGGGACGCCTTTCACTTTTGCGGGCGGCGTCCAGGACGCGACGGACCTGCCCGGCCAGCGCATCGCCGGTCTTGGCTTCAAGCATGGCGAGATCGCCTGGTTCGGCTCGGGGTCGCTGAGCGATTCTTCCGGCGGCACCTATTCGATGCTGTGGTATTCGCAGCCTTCCGTGCCGCTGCAGCCCGGCGTGTCGCGCGGCGTATCCTTCTCTGCGTCGCAGAAACTCGGCGACCGTTTGGGCGCTTTTGTGCGTGTCAATCACGCCTCCGGCTCCGCCATTCCGGTCGAGACGACGATCGCCTTCGGCGGCGTCTACGAAAATCCGCTGGGCCGCAACCGGCTGGACGAATGGGGCGTCGGCGCCGCCTGGAGCAAGACCAACGGCACGGCGCTCGATCTCGCGCAGACAAGCGCTTACTGGCAGGCCGAGTGGGTGGTCGAGACCTATTACAATTACACGATTTTCAAGGGCGTGCAGATGACGCCGGACGTGCAGTTCTTCATCAATCCGGCGCTGCTGAATTATCATCGCGCGACGGAGGTCTACACGCTGCGCACGACCTGGACCTTCTGATTTGCAGGCGGCGTCACGCGCCATTCACCCGCTTCATCACCGCATCGAGCTTCTTCAGCAATTCCGGATCGCGCGCGTCCGGCGCCGTGAGAATGGCGTTGTCCAGCGCGCGGTCGGAGCCGATGGGGCAGGGCTCGTGCTCGGGCGGAAAATCCTGCAGCACGCGCCCGATGAGCCGCGCCGCGGCGGCGGAGTTCTTGCGCACGATGTCGATGACCGACGCAACGTCCACATGGTCGTGCTCGGGATGCCAGCAATCGAAATCCGTCACCATCGCCACCGTCGCGTAGGAAATCTCGGCCTCGCGCGCGAGCTTGGCCTCGGGCATCGCGGTCATGCCGATGAGATCGAAGCCAGCGGCCTTGTAGTGCAGCGATTCGGCGTAGGTCGAGAACTGCGGCCCCTCCATGCAGACATAGGCGCCGCCCACCGCGATCTCGATTCGCTCGTCGCGCGCCGCCTGTGCGATGCGCGCGGAGAGCTTGGGCGCGATGGGATGCGCCATCGACACATGCGCGACGCAGCCGTCGCCGAAGAACGAGCTTTGACGTGCGAAGGTGCGGTCGACGAACTGGTCGACCAGCACGAAGAGACCGGGGAAGAATTGCGATTTGAACGAGCCGCAGGCGGAAACCGAGATGATGTCGGTGACGCCCGCGCGTTTCATCGCGTCGATGTTGGCGCGATAGTTGATCGTCGAGGGCGAGAGCCTGTGTCCGCGCCCGTGGCGGGGCAGGAAGACCGCCTGCGTCCCGCCGATCTCGCCGAAGACGAGTTCGTCCGAGGGCTCGCCCCAGGGCGTCGAAATCCGTTCGCGCCGGACGTGCGCCGCGCCCGGCAGATCATAGACGCCGGAACCGCCGATAACGCCAACGACAGCCTTGGTCATGAGCCGCTCCTTCGCCCAAATGTCGCAGGCGCCGAACCGACTTCGCCGCCCCGCCGGCGCCCTGACAGGGTTGCGCCGCAAAATCTGCTGTGTTAGGGGACCGTCGCCTTGGAACGGGGGCGTTACGGCTCCTGTTTCTGGTTCCTACAGCATCCGTCGCCTCGAGGCTAACCGCCATCTTCCGCGAACGCGCGCCTTGCGCCGCGGCCGGCCGCTTCGAGCGATGCGAAATGACGAGAGCGATCCAAGTGGCTCAAGACGGAGTTTCGCTTTCCGGCGTGGCAGGTCGTTACGCTTCCGCCCTTTACGATCTGGCGTCGGAAAAGCGCGCCACTGACGAGGTCGCCGCGGCGCTAGCCGCGTTCCAGAGTCTCATCAATGACGCCCCCGACCTCAAGCGGCTCGTCAAGAGCCCGGTCTTCACGGCGCAGGAGCAGGTGAAGGCCCTCGACGCCCTCCTCTCCAAGGCCGGCATCTCCGGCATCGCCGCGAATTTCATCCGCCTCGTGGCTTCCAAGCGGCGCCTCTTCGTCCTCCCTGACATGATCGCGGCCTATCAGAGCTCTGCACGACTCCGCGAAGGGGCTTGTCCGCGCCGACGTCACCGTCGCCGCGCCGCTGAAGCCCGAGCACGAATCGGCACTCCGACAGGCCCTCGCCGGCGTCACCGGCGGCAAGTCGGTCAGCCTCAACGTCAGGACGGACCCGTCGCATCATCGGCGGCATCATCGTCAAACTCGGTTCGCGCATGGTCGACGCTTCCGTTCGCACCAAGCTCAATTCAATCCGCACACGCATGAAAGAGGTCGGCTGATGGATATCCGCGCCGCAGAAATTTCCGCGATCCTCAAGAACGAGATCGACAACTTCGGCAACGAGGCCGAGGTCACCGAGGTCGGTCAGGTTCTGTCCGTCGGCGACGGCATCGCCCGCGTCTACGGCCTCGACAACGTTCAGGCCGGCGAGACGGTCGAGTTCGAGAACGGCGTGCGCGGCATGGCGCTCAACCTCGAGAGCGACAACGTCGGCATCGTGATCTTCGGCTCCGATCGAGACATCAAGGAAGGCCAGACGGTCAAGCGCACCGGCGCCATCGTCGACGTGCCGGTCGGCAAGGAGCTTCTGGGCCGCGTCGTCGACGCTCTCGGCAATCCGATCGACGGCAAGGGCCCGATCAAGTCCGCCACCCGTTCGCGCGTCGACGTCAAGGCTCCCGGGATCATTCCGCGCAAGTCGGTGCACGAGCCGATGGCCACCGGCCTCAAGGCGGTGGACGCGCTCATCCCGATCGGCCGCGGCCAGCGCGAGCTGATCATCGGCGACCGCCAGACCGGCAAGACCGCCATTGCGCTCGACACGATCCTGAACCAGAAGGCGATCAACGAAGGCACTGACGAAAAGGCGAAGCTCTACTGCGTCTACGTCGCCATCGGCCAGAAGCGCTCCACCGTCGCGCAGTTCGTGAAGGTGCTCGAAGAGCGCGGCGCGCTGGAATATTCGATCATCGTCGCGGCCACCGCTTCGGACCCGGCCCCGATGCAGTTCCTCGCGCCCTTCGCCGGCTGCGCCATGGGCGAATATTTCCGCGACAACGGCATGCACGCCGTCATCATCTACGACGATCTCTCCAAGCAGGCCGTCGCCTATCGCCAGATGTCGCTGCTGCTGCGCCGTCCGCCGGGCCGCGAAGCCTATCCGGGCGACGTCTTCTATCTGCATTCGCGCCTCCTCGAGCGCGCCGCCAAGCTCAATGACGACCGCGGCGCCGGTTCGCTGACGGCGCTGCCGGTCATCGAGACGCAGGCCAACGACGTGTCGGCCTACATCCCGACGAACGTGATTTCGATCACCGACGGTCAGATCTTCCTCGAGACGGACCTCTTCTACCAGGGCGTCCGCCCGGCGGTAAACGTCGGCCTCTCGGTGTCGCGCGTCGGCTCTTCGGCGCAGACCAAGGCGACGAAGAAGGTCGCCGGCAAGATCAAGGGCGAACTCGCGCAGTATCGCGAGATGGCGGCCTTCGCGCAGTTCGGCTCCGACCTCGACGCGGTGACTCAGCGTCTGCTGAACCGCGGCGCGCGCCTGACCGAGCTCCTGAAGCAGTCGCAGTTCTCGCCGTTGAAGATGGAAGAGCAGACCTGCGTGATCTACGCCGGCGTCAACGGCTATCTCGATCCGCTGCCGGTGAACCGCGTCAAGGCGTTCGAGGACGGCCTGCTCGCGCTGCTGCGTTCGGCGCATCCCGACATTCTCGAGAGCATTCGCACGACGAAGGATCTCACCGACGACACGGCGGGCAAGCTCAAAAGCGTCGTTGAGACTTTCGCGAAGTCCTTCGCCTGATCCGATGCTGACGGTTCGCGCGCCCAGTGACGGGCGCGCGACGCCCTCCAGACAAGAAGCAAGCACATGCCCTCGTTGAAGGATCTTCGAAACCGCATCTCCTCCGTCAAGGCGACGCAGAAGATCACCAAGGCCATGCAGATGGTCGCGGCGGCCAAGCTGCGCCGCGCACAGATGGCGGCCGAGGCCGCGCGCCCCTATGCCGAGCGCATGGAAAGCGTGCTCGCCAATCTCGCCGCCGGCGTCTTCACCGGCGGTCCGCAGCTTCTCGCCGGCAATGGCAGGGACGACGTGCATCTCCTCGTCGTCGCCACCGCCGAGCGCGGCCTCTGCGGCGCGTTCAACTCCTCGATCGTCCGCCTCGCCCGCGAGCACATCAATCGCCTGCAGGGCCAGGGCAAGACGGTCAAGATTCTCTGCGTCGGCAAGAAGGGCTACGACCAGCTTCGCCGCCAATTCGAGAAAGAGATCGTCGAGCTGATCGAGCTGCGCGGCCTCAAGACCATCGGCTTCGAGAACGCGGACGAGATCGGCAAGAAGATCATCGCCATGTTCGAGGCGGGCGAATTCGACGTCGCCACCTTGTTCTTCTCGAAGTTCAAGTCGGTGATCTCGCAGATTCCGACCGCTCAGCAGCTTATCCCCGCGCAGATCGCGGCCAATGAGAACGCTCCGGCGGTCGAAGGCCCGCAGCCGGCCTACGAATACGAGCCCGGCCAGGACGAGATTCTCTTCGAGCTTCTGCCGCGCAACATCTCGGTGCAGGTGTTCCGGGCGCTGCTCGAAAACGCCGCCTCCGAACAGGGCGCGCGCATGAGCGCGATGGACAATGCGACGCGCAACGCCGGCGACATGATCCGCAAGCAGACGACCCTCTACAACAGGTCGCGCCAGGCGATGATCACCAAGGAACTCATCGAAATCATCTCGGGCGCCGAAGCGCTCTGATCGCTTAAAATAGACGAGGACGTAAAATGGCCGGCAACAAGCCCACGGGGCGCATCACCCAAGTCATCGGCGCCGTCGTCGACGTGAAGTTCGACGGCCATCTGCCGGAGATTCTCAACGCGCTCGAGACGACCAACCAGGGCCAGCGCCTGGTGCTCGAAGTCGCCCAGCATCTGGGCGAAAACTCCGTGCGCACCATCGCCATGGACACCTCCGAGGGCCTGACCCGCGGCCAGGAAGTCACCGACACCGGCGCGCCGATCTCCGTGCCCGTCGGCGACGAGACGCTCGGCCGCATCATCAACGTCATCGGCGAGCCGGTCGACGAAGCCGGCCCGATGAAGACCAGCAGCCGCCGCGCCATCCACCAGCCGGCGCCCGTCCTATGCCGAGCAGGCGACGGAAGCGCAGATTCTCGAGACGGGCATCAAGGTCGTCGATCTCCTCGCGCCTTACGCCAAGGGCGGCAAGATCGGCCTGTTCGGCGGCGCGGGCGTCGGCAAGACCGTGCTGATCATGGAGCTGATCAACAACGTCGCCAAGGCGCACGGCGGCTATTCCGTGTTCGCCGGCGTCGGCGAGCGCACCCGCGAAGGCAACGACCTCTATCACGAGATGATCGAGGGCGGCGTCAACGAGAAGGGCGGCGGCGAAGGCTCCAAATGCGCGCTGGTCTACGGCCAGATGAACGAGCCCCCGGGCGCCCGCATGCGCGTCGCGCTGTCGGGCCTGACCGTCGCCGAGGACTTCCGCGACCGCGGCCAGGACGTGCTGTTCTTCGTCGACAACATCTTCCGCTTCACCCAGGCGGGTTCGGAAGTGTCGGCGCTTCTCGGCCGCATTCCTTCGGCGGTGGGCTATCAGCCGACGCTCGCGACCGACATGGGCGCGCTGCAGGAGCGCATCACCACGACGACCAAGGGTTCGATCACCTCGGTGCAGGCCATTTACGTGCCGGCCGACGACTTGACCGACCCGGCGCCGGCTACCTCCTTCGCCCATCTCGACGCGACGACCGTGCTGTCGCGCTCGATCGCGGAAAAGGGCATCTATCCGGCGGTCGATCCGCTCGACTCGACCTCGCGCATGCTCTCCCCCGCCATCGTCGGCGAAGAGCATTACGACGTCGCCCGCAAGGTGCAGTCCACGCTGCAGCGCTACAAGTCGCTGCAGGACATCATCGCGATTCTCGGCATGGACGAACTGTCTGAAGAGGACAAGCTCGTCGTCGCCCGCGCCCGCAAGATCGAGCGCTTCCTGTCGCAGCCCTTCCACGTCGCCGAAGTCTTCACGGGTTCGCCCGGCAAGCTCGTCGCGCTCGCCGACACGATCAAGGGCTTCAAGGGCCTCGTCGACGGCGAATACGACCACCTTCCGGAAGCCGCCTTCTACATGGTCGGCTCCATCGAGGAGGCGATCGAAAAGGCCGCCAAGCTCGCCAAGGAAGCGGCGTAACCCATGGTTTCCTCAGCCGACGAGCGTCTGGCAAGGCGGTTCGTGGCCGTCCGCGCCTGCAAGACAATGGACGATGGCCGGGCTGCAGAGCCTGGCCATACGCGATCGACATCAGCGTCGCCGGAGAACGACATGGCCGCTTTTCACTTCGAACTCGTCTCCCCCGAAAAGCTTCTGTTTTCGGGCGACGTCGAAAGCGTCGTCGCGCCCGGCGCCGAAGGCCAGTTCACGGTCCTCAAGGATCACGCGCCGGTCATGACGACGCTGAAGGCCGGCGTCGTGACGGTCGCCGGCGGCGACGGCAAGGTCGAGAAGCTTTTCGTGCGCGGCGGCTTCGCCGACGTCAGCGCGGCGGGCTTCACCATTCTCGCCGAACTCGCGGTGTCGCTGGCCGACATCGACGTCGCCAAGGTCGACGCCGACATCAAGAACGCCAAGGAAGATCTCGCCGACGCCAAGACGGACGAGGCGCGTCAGGCCGCCGCCGAGAAGCTGGCGCAACTCAGGAGATGCGCGCCTCCGTCAGGCGCGTAACGCGCGCTAGCGCCATCCGGCCTCGGAGCGGGCTCTTCCAGTTCCGCCTCGATAATGTCGCCGTGCTGCTCTTCGGGCAGCAAGTTCCGAACGGCTCGCGGCGACTTCCTTATGGCCTCCCCAATCTCCGGATTGCGCGCGATCAGCGTCTGCAGGTCATAGGCGTCGAGGATCAAAAGCTTCGTCGGCTCGCTGGCGCGGACGTTCGCCGCTGCGCGGCGTCTTGATGCAGGATCGCCATCTCGCCGAAGAACTGTCCGACGCCAAGCCGGACGGGCCCTCCGGCGATCTCGATCTCGACCTCTCCCTCGGCAATGAAATACATCGATTGCGCAATGTCGCCGCGACGCACGATCAATGTGCCCGCCGGCACGGATTGCGCGCTGAGATAGCGCATGATTTCGGCGATCGCCGATAGCGTCGAGCGTGCGAAACAGCGGGACGCTCGCAACCATGCCCCAGGTCACGACGAATTCGCGTCGATGGATTTCCTCGGCAAAGGCGGTCGCCACGATGCCGACCGGGAGTCCGAGCATCACATAGCCCGTCACCATCGTGACGGAGGCGATCATCCGGCCCGCGAGCGTCACCGGCGTGACGTCGCCATATCCAACGGTCGTGATGGTGACGATCGCCCACCACATGGCGGCGGGAATGGAGCCGAAATTCTCCGGCTGGGCGTCTTGCTCGGCGAGGTGGATGGCGGTTGCAGAAAACAGCACCGCGCCGAAGAGGAGAATGCCCGTGGCGACGCAGCGCCTTGCGCTCCGCCTCCATCACCGCGACCATTGTGCGGATGCCGGCCGAATAGCGCGCGAGCTTGAAAAAGCGCAGCAGCCGCAAGAGCAGCAGCACGCGCAGATCGGCGGCGAAGAAGAAGGAAATATAGACCGGCAGGATGGTCAGGAGATCGATGATCGCCGAGCCCGAGGCGATGAAAGCGAGGCGCGCCCTGAGCGCCGTCCTGTCGGAATAGGGCGTGTGTTCGGGTGCGCACCAGAGCCGCAACAGATATTCGAAGGTGAAGACCGCGACGGCGACATATTCGACGGCGAGAAAAAGACGGCGAAAATTGCGGTCGTATTCCGGGACCGATTCCAGGATGACCGACAGCACGGAAAGCGCGACAAGCGCCGATCAGCGCGCGATGCACGAAGCGCGTCGTGGCCGTCATTCGCGCCGCCGTCGAGAATCACATGGACGCGGCTGCGCAGCCGGCATATGCCAGGCGCGCTGCTCGCCGGTGTCACTGCGCCGCCTTGCCGCGCAGCGCGTCCTCGACCGACGGCGAGCGCCTGCTCGATCGCGGCCGCGTTGGGTCCGCCCGGCCTGAGCGAGGTCGGGACGCCCGCCGCCGCCTTTGCCGCCGAGCGCGACGCTGGCGACGCGGACGAATTCGACGGCGCTGTATTTCTCGGTAAGGTCGTCCGTGACGCCAACGACGATGCCCGCCTTGCCGTCGGGCGAGGCGCTGGCGATCGCGACAATGCCGGAGCCGAGGCTTTTCTTGGCGTCGTCGACTAGCGACTTCAGATCCTTCGCGTCGATGCCCTCGACCGCGCGGGTCAGGAGCTTCACGCCGGCGATGTCGCGCGCCTCGGGGCCGGCCGCCGTACGCCGCGCCGCCGCCCATAGCCAGCTTGCGCTTGGCGTCGGCGAGCTCGCGCTCCAGCCGCTTGCGCTCGTCGATGAGCTGGGCGAGCCGGGTCGGCGCCTCTTCCACGGGCGCGCGCATCAGGGCGGCAATATCCTGCAGCGCGCGGGACTGCGCGGCGAGATAGGTGCGCGCGCCTTCCGCGGTGCGCGCCTCGATGCGGCGCACGCCGGAGGCGACGGCGCCTTCGCCGATGATGGCGATCAGTCCGATGTCGCCGGTGCGCGCGACATGGGTGCCGCCGCAAAGCTCGATCGAGAAAGGCGTGAGGCGCGCCCGGGTCGGGCCGACCCATGGCGACGACGCGGACCTCGTCGCCATATTTCTCGCCAAAGAGCGCGCGCGCGCCGGATTCGATCGCTTCGTCCTGCGCCATCACGCGGGTGTCGACCGGGCGCGTTGTCCTGAATGATTTCGTTGGCGAGCGTCTCGACGCGGGCGAGTTCCTCGTCGGTGAGCGGCTTGGGATGCGTGAAGTCGAAGCGCAGCCGCTCCGGCGCGACGAGCGAGCCTTTCTGCGCGACATGGTCGCCGAGCACCTGACGCAGCGCCTCGTGCAGAATATGCGTCGCGGAGTGGTTGGCGCGCGTGGCGCCTGCGGCGCGTCGTGGTCGACGTCGAGTTCGAGCGCGAGGCCGGGGACGATCTCGCCCTCCTCGACGACGCCCTCATGCACGATGAGGTCGCCAAGTTTCTTCAGAGTGTTCTCGACACGGAAGCGCAGCGCCCTTGCCGCGAATGACGCCGACGTCGCCGACCTGGCCGCCGGATTCGCCATAGAAAGGCGTCTGGTTGAGCAGGACGGCGCCGCGGTCGCCCTTGTTGAGGGTGAAGGCTTCGGCGCCGTCATGGACGAGCGCCGTGACGACGCCTTCGCTCTTCTCCGTGTCGTAGCCCAGGAATTCCGTCGCGCCGAGGCGCTCCTTGAGGGCGAACCAAAGGGTTTCCGTCGCGGTCTCGCCGGAGCCCGCCCAGGCCTTGCGCGCTTCGGCGCGCTGGCGCGCCATGGCGGCGTTGAAGGCGTCCTTGTCGACGGCGATGCCGCGCGGGCGCAACGCATCCTCGGTCAGATCGAGCGGGAAGCCGAAGGTGTCATAGAGCTTGAAGGCGGTGTCGCCGGAGAATTTGGCGCCCTGCGCCGAGGCCGGCCGTCTCCTCGTCGAGAATGGCGAGGCCGCGCGCGAGCGTCGCGCGGAAAGCGCGTTTCCTCGGTCTTCAGCGTGTCGACGATGAGCGCCTGGGCGCGCAGCGAGCTCCGGATAGGCCTGGCCCATTTCGGCGACCAGGGTCGGCACGAGGCGCCACATCAGCGGCTCCTGCGCGCCGAGGATCTGCGCGTGGCGCATGGCGCGGCGCATGATCCGGCGCAGCACATAGCCGCGTCCCTCGTTGGAGGGCGTGACGCCGTCGGCGACGAGGAAAGAGGAGGCGCGCAGATGGTCGGCGATGACGCGATGGCTCGCGCGCCTGGGGTCCGCCGACGGGCGCGCCGGTGAAGTCGGCAACGGCGCTCGGTGAGCGCGCGGAACAGGTCGATATCGTAATTGGAGGTCACGCCCTGCATCAGCGCGGCGATGCGCTCGAGCCCCATGCCGGTGTCGATCGACGGACGCGGCAGCGGCGCGCGCTGCCCTGGCGCGACCTGATCATATTGCATGAAGACGAGATTCCAGAATTCGAGGAATCGGTCGCCGTCCTCGTCCGGGCTGCCGGGCGGGCCGCCGGCGAGCGCCTCGCCCTGGTCGTAGAAGATTTCCGACCAGGGGCCGCAGGGGCCGGTGTCGCCCATGCTCCAGAAATTGTCGGCGCTGGCGATGCGGATGATGCTTGCTGTCGTGAAAGCCGGCGATTTTTTTCCATAGGTCGAAGGCCTCGTCGTCGTCATGATAGACGGTGACGAGCAGGCGATCGACGGGAAGTTGGAATTCCTTGCGTGATCAGGTCCCAGGCGAGTTCGATCGCGCCTTCCTTGAAATAATCGCCGAAGGAGAAATTGCCGAGCATCTCGAAGAAGGTGTGATGGCGCGCGGTGTAGCCGACATTGTCGAGGTCATTGTGCTTGCCGCCGGCGCGCACGCATTTCTGCGCCGAGGCGGCGCGCGCCTGATGGCGCTTTTCGACGCCCGGTAAAGACGTTCTTGAACTGCACCATGCCCGCGTTGGTGAACATGAGGGTCGGGTCATTGTGCGGGACAAGCGGAGAGGACGCGACGCTTCTCGTGCCCATTGCGCACGAAATAGTCGAGGAAGGCTGAGCGTATCTGGTTGACGCCACTCATTTCGCGTCTCTCTGAGGCAAGGCTGGGCGGGGACGCCGGCCGTTGAGTTGGAGCACTTCGCGGGCGAAAGGGCGCCTGGCCGCCGGGATTTGGCTCCGGCGCCGCGCGCCGCGCGCCCGACACCTTGGGCGATATGCCAGTCCGCAGCCCTTTCGGCAATGAAAAAGGCCCGCCAAAAGCGGGCCTCACGTCGAATTCGGTCGCGGATCGGCCGCGACTCAGCCGCCGGCGTCGCTGTCTCCCGCGTCGCCGACGTCGAGGATCTTCTCGGCGATGAGCCCGGCGTTCTCGCGAATCGCTTGTTCGATGCGCCGCGGCGGCCTCTGGGTTTTGCCGCAGATAGGACTTGGCGTTCTCGCGGCCCTGGCCGAGTCGCTGGCTGTCGTAGGAGAACCAGGCGCCCGATTTCTCGACGACGCCGGCCTTGACGCCGAGGTCGATCAGTTCGCCGAGCTTGGAGACGCCCTCGCCATACATGATGTCGAATTCGACCTGCTTGAAAGGCGGCGCGACCTTGTTCTTGACCACTTTGACGCGCGTCTGGTTGCCGATCGCCTCGTCGCGATCCTTGATCGCGCCGATGCGGCGAATGTCGAGGCGCACAGAGGCATAGAATTTCAGCGCATTGCCGCCGGTCGTCGTCTCGGGCGACCCATACATGACGCCGATCTTCATGCGGATCTGGTTGATGAAGATGACGAGCGTGTTGGAGCGCGAGATGGAGGCGGTGAGCTTGCGCAGCGCCTGGCTCATCAGGCGCGCCTGAAGGCCGGGCTGCACATCGCCCATCTCGCCCTCGATTTCGGCGCGCGGCGTCAGCGCCGCGACCGAATCGACGACGAGCACGTCGACGGCGCCGGAGCGCACCAGCGTGTCGGTGATCTCGAGCGCCTGCTCGCCGGTGTCGGGCTGGGAAATCAGCAGTTCGTCGAGATTGACGCCGAGCTTGCGGGCATAGATCGGATCGAGCGCATGTTCGGCGTCGACGAAGGCGCAGACGCCGCCCAACTTTCTGCGCCTCGGCGATGACGTGAAGCGTCAGCGTGGTCTTGCCGGAGGATTCCGGCCCGTAGATCTCGACGACGCGGCCGCGCGGCAGGCCGCCGACGCCAAGCGCGATGTCGAGGCCGAGCGAGCCGGTTGAAATCGTCTCGATCTCGACGGCCTTCTGATTCTTGCCCAGCCGCATGATCGAGCCCTTGCCGAAGGCGCGTTCGATCTGCGACAGGGCGGCGTCGAGCGCCTTGGTCTTGTCCACGGAGGATCCTTCCACGAGGCGGAGATTGGCTTGGCTCACGGCTGAAATCCTTCTGGCATGATTTTCAAGGGCGAGGGGGCAACGGTCCTGCCTATTGTGCATGATTTGTTCTAAAAGCCAAGTTCTTTTTTCG
>CAWDYM010000002.1:0-68931 GCA_963806665.1 uncultured Alphaproteobacteria bacterium
GGCGATTTTGAGTTTGTGGAATTCGCGCATCCGGACCCCGCCGAACTCGCGACGCTTTTCGAGGCTATGGGATTTGTCACCGTTGCCCGACATCGTTCGAAGGATGTCACGCTTTTCCGGCAGGGGGACGTCAATTACGTGCTCAACGCCGAGCCCGACAGTTTCGCGGCGCGGTTCGCTCGCAGCCATGGGCCCTGCGTTTGTGCGATGGGCTTTCGCGTGCAGGACGCCGCGCTCGCCCTTCGCCGCGCGGCGTCGATAGGCGAGCAGATCATTCCCAACCGCGCCGGCCCGATGGAGCTCCATATCCCCGCGATCGAGGGCGTTGGCGGCGCGCTGATCTATCTTGTCGACCGTTACGGGGATCGCGGGTCGATCTGGGACGTCGACTTCCGCTGGACTGGCTCGGTGGAGCCAAAGCCTTACGGCGCGGGGCTCGTCGTCATCGACCATCTGACGCATAACGTCCGGCGGGGGAGAATGGATGCGCTGGCCGCATGGTACGCGAGGCTCTTCAAGTTCAGGCAAATCCGATACTTCGATATCGAGGGCCGGTTCACGGGCCTGCACTCGCGCGCGATGATCAGCCCCTGCGGCAAAATCCGCATCCCCATCAACGAAAGCGCCGACGCCGCGAGCCAGATCGAAGAATTTCTCCGAGCTTACGAGGGCGAGGGCGTGCAGCATATCGCCTGTGCTTGCCTCGACATCTACAAAACGGTTGAAAACATGCGGAAAGGGTTGAGCTTCATGCCAGCGCCGCCCGACGCCTATTATGACGCGGTGGACGCGCGACTGCCGGGCCATGGCGAGCCTATCGAGAAGCTTCGGAGCCTTGGCGTTCTGATCGACGGGACCGTCGGCGGCGACGCCCCGCCGAGGCTGCTCTTGCAGATATTCACGAAGACGGTCATCGGCCCGATCTTTTTTGAATTCATCCAGCGCAAGGGCGACGAGGGCTTTGGAGAAGGAAATTTCCGCGCGCTCTTCGAGTCGATCGAGGAGGACCAGTTGCGGCGTGGCGCGCTTGGGCCGGAGCGAGAGTGATGCGTCAATATATGAGCGGCTTCGGCAACACTTTTGAAACCGAGGCCGCGCCGGGGGCCTTACCAAAAGGTCAGAATTCACCGCAGCGCTGCCCTTATGATCTTTACGCCGAGCAGCTATCGGGCTCGGCCTTTACCGCGCCGCAGGGCGCAAACCGAAGGTCCTGGTTTTATCGTATCAGACCCTCGGTCCAGCATGTGCGCAACCTCGAAGAGAAGGATTGTCCCTTGTGGCGGACGGCGCCCGCGCGCGCGTCGCGGCGGGAGCCCATCGGCCAGATGAGATGGGGGCCGATCCCGCGTCCCGACGGCGCCATCGATTTCGTCGAAGGCGTGCGGATGATGACCACGGCGGGCGACGCGGATGCGCGCATGGGCATGGGAGCCGGCGTTTATGTCGCGACGACATCCATGGGGGACGACTATTTCTACGACGCCGACGGCGAACTTCTCTTCGTTCCGCAGGAGGGAGCGCTTCTCGTCGAGACCGAGATGGGTCATATCGACATTGCGCCCGGCGAGATTGGCGTCGTGCCGCGCGGCGTGAAGTTTCGAGTGCAGCTCGCAGGAGATTTCGCGCGCGGCTATCTGTGTGAAAACTACGGCCAACCTTTCGCCCTGCCTGGCCGCGGCGTGGTCGGGGCCAACTGCCTGGCGAACGAGCGGGACTTTCTGACGCCTGTCGCCGCCTTCGAGGACTCGGAGCGTCCCTGCCGCTTGACGGTGAAGTGGGGTGGAGGCTTCTATTCTTGCGCCCTTGCGCATTCCCCGTTGGATGTCGTCGCCTGGCACGGAAACCATGCGCCGTACAAATATGATCTGCGCAGATTTTGCGTAGTTGGCGTCACGCTGTTCGATCATCCCGACCCGTCGATTTTCTGCGTCCTGACTTCGCCCTCTCAGCAACCGGGCGTCGGCGACGTTGATTTGGTCATTTTTCCTGAGCGGTGGCAGGTCGCGGAACATACATTCCGGCCGCCCTGGTTCCATGTGAACGTCATGAGCGAACTTATGGGTCTCATCCATGGCGCCTATGACGCGAAACCCGAAGGCTTCGTTCCGGGCGGGATATCCCTGCACGACGCCATGCTGCCGCATGGGCCCGATGCGCGCGTCTTCGCTGACGCTTCACGTGCGCCGCTAACGCCTAACAAGCTGGAAGGCGCCCTTGCATTCATGTTCGAGACGAGGCTGTCGCAGCACCCGACAGATTACGCGCTGGCGCTCGAGACGCGCGACCGGGACTACGCCGCATGCTGGGCGGGATTGCGGCGCGGATTTGATAAGGAGCCGCGATGAAGCTCGCGTCACTCAAAGGCGGTCGCGACGGAAAGCTTGTCGTGGTTTCGCGCGATCTCAGCCGTGCGGCTTCAGCGGGCGACATTGCGCCGACGCTTCAGTCTGCGCTCGACGACTGGCCGCGAGCGGAGCCTCAGCTCGCCGAACGCGCGGCTGAGATCGAGGCGGAAAAGATAGCGACGTTCCGCTTCCGTGAGCGCGACTGCGCGGCGCCGTTCCCGCGGGCCTTTCAGTGGGCGGACGGGTCAGCCTATATCAACCATGTGGAACTGGTGCGACGCGCGCGGGGCGCCGAAATGCCCGCCTCTTTCCAAGTCGAGCCGCTGATGTATCAGGGCGGATCCAACTCTTTTCTCGGGGCCGCGCGATCCGATCCCCCTGTGCGATGAGCGACAGGGGCTCGATCTCGAAGCCGAAGTCGCCGTTGTCGTCGACGACGTGCCGCTCGGCGTCTCGCCGGAGGCTGCGCTTCGGCATGTTCGTTTGATTATGCTCGTCAACGACGTCACGTTGCGTAATCTCGTTCCCGATGAAATCAGCAAGGGCTTCGGTTTCTTTCAGTCGAAGCCATCGTCGGCCCTTTCGCCCGTCGCGGTGACGCCGGATGAGCTCGGCGCAGCCTGGGCGAGCGGAAAGCTCTCGCTGCCGCTTCTGTCGTTCCTCAACGGCGCCCCGCTCGGGCGGCCCAATGCGGGGCACGACATGACCTTCGACTTCGGGCGCCTGATCGCGCATGCCGCATATTCGCGGCCGCTTTCCTCCGGAACGATCATCGGCTCGGGAACGGTGTCGAATCGCGGGTTGGACGGTGGGTGCAGCCTGCCGATATCGAGCGGCGGCCCCGGCTATTCCTGCCTCGCCGAGCAACGGACGGTAGAAATGCTGATCGAAGGCGCGCCGCGCACGTCATTTCTGAAGGCTGGGGACGTCGTGCGCATCGAGATGCTGGACGAACGACGACGCTCCATTTTCGGCGCAATCGAGCAGGTGGTCCAGGCGGTTCACATCTGAACGCTTTCCTTCTCGTGAAAGTAGCGAAGGTTGCCCTTAATCCCATGGTCCTCGGGTAAAATCACGTGCGGTTCGAGATCGCTCTCGCCGCGCAGCCGATCGTAAACGGCTCCGAAGTCCTGGTAGCAGTCCTCGAGCAGTTGCGCGAAGCTGTCGACGAAGAAATAGGTCTGTTGATAGTCGCTGATGACATATGGGGTGCGCATCACGCGTATCAGATCGAACGCGACACGGTTGGGCGAGGGGTCTTCGAGCGCGAAGATCGTCTCCCCCGGCGACGAAAGAATGCCTGCGCCGAAAATGCGCAACCCCTCGGGCGTTGCAATTAAGCCGAACTCGACCGTGTACCAATAGAGGCGCGCGAGATGATGCAATTGGTCTCGTTGCAGCGCCCGGGCGCCGCCGCGGCCATAGGCCTCCAGGAAACGCGCATAAACGGGGTCTGCGAGAAGCGGCACATGCCCGAAAACATCGTGGAACACGTCGGGTTCGGAGAGATAGTCGAGTTCGTGCTCGGGCCTGATGAAGGCGCCGGCCGGAAAAGAGCGATTTGCGAGGTGTGAAAAGAAGACGTCATCCGGGATGAGCCCGGCTACGGGAGAGACGCGCCAGCCTGTGAAAGCGGACAATCGGCTGCTCAGATCGTCGAAGTCAGGGATGCCCCCAGTCGAGAGACGCAGCTTGTCGACGGCTGAGAGAAACGCGTCGCAGGCGCGCCCCGGCAGCAGCGTGGCCTGTCGCGCGACGAGCCGGTTCCAGCGATCATGCTCCTCGTCAGAATAGGAACGCCAGTCCTGATCTATCGTCCAATCGGCGCGTCGCGCTGCATGGGCGTAACGGTTCTCCTCTCGCGGCGCTTCGGTCATCGCTTCGCTCCCGCGGCTGCCTTCTATGTAAGTCGGTCATGCTGAAAGTCACTGCGGCTCGCGCGGCTGTGCGTTACAGCCTTTCGCCTTAGATATGGTGCGTGAGGTATGTGCGATGCGGGAGTTAATGCATCTTGTCGGCGGGAGGCGCGTCGCCGGACGCTCCGGCCGCTTCGTCGACGTCTTTGAGCCGATGACCGGCGCAGTGACGGCGCGTTCGCCGTGCGCATCGCGCGCGGAGATGGGAGAAGCGCTCGAGAGCGCCCGGGCGGCGCAGCCGGGCTGGGCTGGCGTCAATCCGCAGCGTCGCGCGCGCGTTCTGATGAAATTTCTGGAGTTGCTCGGTCGCGAGGCGGAGCCGCTTGCGATGCTTCTGTCGCGTGAACACGGCAAGACGATCGCCGACGCACGCGGCGATGTGCAACGCGGCGTCGAAGTGGTGGAATTCGCGCTTGGAGCGCCGTATCTGCTCAAGGGTGCGTTCACCGACTCCGCCGGCTTTGGCGTGGATGTCTATTCGATGCGACAGCCGCTCGGCGTCACGGCGGGCATTACGCCTTTCAATTTTCCGGCGATGATACCAATGTGGATGTTCGCCCCGGCGATCGCCTGCGGCAACGCCTTTATTCTCAAGCCCTCGGAGCGTAACCCGTCCGTGCCGTTGCGTCTTGCGGAACTGATGTTGGAAGCGGGGCTCCCGCCCGGCGTTCTCAATGTGGTGCTCGGGGACAAGGAGGCGGTGGATGCGCTGCTCGACGACCCGCGGACGCAGGCCGTGGCATTCGTCGGCTCGACGCGCGTGGCCGAATATGTCTATGCGCGCGCGGCCGGCAACGGGAAGCGCGCGCAGTGCTTCGGCGCCGCCAAGAACCACATGGTCATCATGCCCGACGCCGACATGGATCAGGCCGTCGACGCGCTGGTTGGCGCGGGCTACGGATCCGCCGGAGAGCGCTGCATGGCCGTCTCTGTGGCCGTGCCGGTTGGAGACGACACGGCGCGCGCGCTTCTCGCCCGGCTCGTTCCGCGGGTCGAAGGCTTGAGGATCGGGCTTTCGACCGATGAGAGCGCCGATTTCGGCCCGTTGGTTTCAAGGGTGCATCTCGAGCGCGTTCAGGAATATGTGGCGACCGGAGTTGAAGAAGGCGCGAAGCTGCTTGTCGATGGGCGCAGCTTCCGGATGCAAGGCTATGAAGATGGCTTCTTCATGGGCGGCTGTCTTTTCGACGAGGTCGCGCCGCATATGCGCATCTATCGGGAAGAGATCTTTGGACCTGTCCTCTCCGTGGTGCGCGTGAAAGACTATCGGCGAGCCCTCGAACTCGTGGACGCGCATGAATTCGGCAATGGCGCGTCGATCTTCACCCGTGACGGAGAGGCTGGTCGGGATTTCGCCTCTCGTGCGCAGGCCGGCATGATCGAAATCAACGTTCCGATCCCGACGCCGCTCGCTTATTACACCTTTGGCGGATGGAAGCGTTCGGTCTTCGGCGACCTCAATCAGCATGGCGAAGACGCGTTCCGTTTCTACACGCGGACGAAGACGGTGACCGCGCGCTGGCCAGGTCGGGAGAGAGAGGGCGCAAGTTTCGTTATGCCGACGATGTCGTGAGAGGAAGCGAAGATGGCACGCGTCGCCTTCATTGGCCTTGGCGCCATGGGACTGCCGATGGCCACAAATCTGGCGGCTGCAGGACATGAGGTCATTGGCTTCGACCGCGCGACGCCGGCTCTGGACGCTGCCGCGCAGCGCGGCCTTCGCCTCGCCGCGTCTATTGAGGCGGCGAGCGAGGGCGCCGACGTTGTTTTGACGATGCTCCCGGGCGGCGAGCATGTCATATCGGTTTGGCGGGAGATGACGGCGGCGTCGCCGGGGGCGCTTTATCTTGACTGTTCGACAATTGGGGTCGAGAGCGCGCAAAGAGCGCATCGTCTTGCGCGTGACCGGGGCGCTCTGTCGGTCGATGCGCCGGTTTCTGGCGGCGTCGCGGCCGCACAAGCGGGTGCTCTGACCTTCATGTGCGGCTCGGAGTCCGAGGCGTTGGAAAAGGCGCGCCCGGTTTTGCAATCCATGGGGGCGCGCGTCATTCACTGCGGCGGCGCCGGCATGGGTCAGGCGGCGAAGATCTGCAACAATCTGATGTTAGGCGTGACAATGGCCGCGACTGCGGAAGCTTTTGTGCTTGCTGAAAAACTCGGTCTGTCCGCGCGGGCCCTGTTTGACGCCGCTTCCGCTTCCTCCGGTCAATCCTGGTCTTTGACGAGCTATTGTCCTGCACCTGGTCTCACGCCTTCGTCGCCCGCGAACGACGAATACAAAGCAGGGTTCAAGACGAGGCTGATGCTTAAGGATCTGCGCCTCGCCGAGGCGGCCGGTAAGGACGTGGCCGCCGGGACGCCTATGACGGCCGCCGCAGAGCGTCTCTACGCCTTGTTCGCCGACGAAGGGGGCGGCGAGCGAGACTTTTCTGGCGTTATCCAGGCGCTGCGTGGGCGAAGCGCCGAGGCGCCTCAATGACAGGCGGGAAAGCAGCGTGTGTTTCGGCTAGACTGCCGGAAAGCGTGGCCAAAAAATTTTTGAACACTTTTTGAGACGGCGCGTTCCACTGGATCGGAAGAGCCTCTCCCGTGTCTGCCTGCCTTGTGCGCCCCCGCATTCCCGCGACGAAATCTTCCGATTGATGACGAACTGTCGCGTTGAATTTCCAACGCGTTGAAGCGAGGGACTTGGATCGCGCGTGCTCGCTGGTCTGCTCTTTCTTGTCGATCATGCTTTGCGCCACAGCCGCATTGTCATTGTCGTTTGGCTGGCGCTTGCCGTCGCCGCCGGCACCTATGCATTTTCGGCCTTTGCTCTCGATACGGACGTCAACGATCTCATTTCTCGCGATCTGCCATGGCGCAAGCGAGAGCTCGCCTATCAAGCCGCCTTTCCGCAAGGAAGAGACACGATTCTAGTGGTGATCGACGCGCCGACCCCGGAGCAGGCCGGCGCCGCCTCTCACGCGCTCGCACAGGCGTTGCAGGATCAGCTTGCGCTTTTCCACGCCGTTCAGGAGCAGGGCGGCGGACGGTTCTTCGTACAAAACCGCTTCATGTTTTTGCCGACTGTGGAGGTTGAGAATATCGTCGATCAGCTGGTCAGAGCAAAGCCGATCCTCACTTTTCTTGTAAGCGATCAAAGTCTGAGAGGCCTTGCTAAGACGCTCGTGTATGTCCTGCACGGACTGCAAGTCGAACGCTATTCGCTCGATGTCATAGCCGAGCCCTTGAGCGCCGCCTCCGAGACGCTCGAACGAGTTTTGCACTCGCAGCCTGCGGCTTTCTCCTGGGCTGGGCTCATGCGAAGCGGATCGGAACCCTCCGGCCGCCGGCGACTGATTTCAGTTCAGCCGGAATTATTTACCGACAAGCTCGAGCCGGGCAAAAAAGCCAGCGATTCGATTCGCAAGGCTGTGGCGGCGCTCGACCTCAGCGCAAAATTTCAGGCGGAGACGCGCCTGACCGGTCCCGTGCCGCTCGCGGACGAACAGTTTGCAAGCGTCGAAGAAGGAAGCGCCTTTAACGGCATTGTCACGGCTTTGATCATCGTTGGCATTTTATCGGTCGCGCTATGGTCTCTTAGGCTCGTTTGCGTCGTCATCATATGTCTGGCCGCGGGCCTGCTGGTGACCGCAGGCCTCGGCCTTCTGGTCGCCGGGGCGCTCAATCCAATCTCCATCGCCTTCGTGATGCTCTTTGTAGGCTTGGGCGCCGATTTCGCGGTTCAGTACATGATCCGTTTTCGGGCGCAGCGACATGACTCTCCCCAGATCCAAGACGCCGTGATGCAGGCGACGGAATGGGTCGGCGTGCCCTTGGCGCTTGCGGCCGTGTCGGCGGCCGCCGGCTTTCTATCCTTCATGCCGACTCACTATCGGGGCCTCGCCCAGCTTGGCGAGATCGCCGGCCTTGGCATGATCGTGGCGTTTGCTTCGACTTTCACGCTGCTGCCTGCGCTTCTTCAATCGTTCGGGGCGCGGATCGAGCCTCGCGCCATCGGGCAACCCGGATTGGAGCCTGTCGATCATTTCCTCCGTCGGCGGCGATATTTCGTTATTGGCGGAACGGCGCTCCTCGTGGCGGCCGGCGCCTTTTTGCTGCCTCAGTTGTCTTTCGACTTCAATCCTCTCCACCTTCAGCGAAAGTCTTCGGAAGCCGTTCGGACCTTCCTGGAGCTTAGTCGCGACCCACAGTTGGATGCGAACTCAGCGCAGATTGTGATAGGCCCTGGCGAAGACGCTGTGGCGGTCGCGGCCAGATTAGCGGCGATTCCCGAGGTTGCGCAGACACGGACGATCGAGTCTTTCATTCCCACTGATCAGACCGAAAAACTGAAAGTCCTTCATCGCTCGGCCGAAGTCCTCCTTCCGGCGTTACGCCCGCCGTTGAAGCCGACCCCGACGGATCGTGAGAGCGTCTCCGCTCTGGAAACAGCAAAAAAGGAACTCGAGGCCGCGGCTGGCAAGGAGCGCGGCGCAGGGGCGCAGGCCGCAGCGCCTGGCAAGCACTATCGGCTTGCTGGTCAATGGCGACGATGTCCTTCGCGATTGGGCGGCGAGGGCCTTTCTCTTTCCCCTCAAGGAAGATATCGGCGCTTTGCGGCTTTCCCTCAATCCGACGCCCGTGACCGTCAAATCGTTGCCGGACGACTTCAAAAGCTTATGGATCGCCGAGGATGGCCGCCAAAGAGTCGATGTTCTTCCCAAAGGCGATCCCAACAGCGACGCAACCATCCGCAATTTCGCAAACGCTGTTCTGGCCGTAGACCCCAATGCGACAGGCCAGGCCATCGCGACCCTGATGTGGTCCCGCACGATGTTGACAGCGCTGCTGGAGGCCGCAGGCATCGCCTTCTGCGTCATCGCAATCATACTCTGGATTCCGTTGCGAAGGATTGGCGATGTCCTTCTTACGCTCGTGCCGCTAATCGTCGCCGCGATCGTCACGCTTGAAATCTGCGCGCTCACCGGGTTCAAACTGAACTACGCGAACATCATCGCCTTTCCGGTGCTGCTTGGCATCGGCGTCGCGTTCAAAATCTACTATATCGCGGCCTGGCGGCGGGGAGAGTCCGAATTTCTTCAGTCGCCACTGACGCGTGCGGTGTTCTTCAGCGCGCTGCTCACGGCGACCGCATTCGGAAGCTTGTCTTTATCGAGCAATCCCGGCATGTCGAGCATGGGCAAACTGCTTGCCCTCTCCCTCGCTTGCACGCTCGCCTCAGCCGTCTTGTTCCAGCCGGCTTTGATGGGGGAGCCAAGAGAAAACGCAAATCCTGATCGTCCTCATTGACCGCCCATGTTTGCAACGCGCACCGGCGCGACCCGTTTCGCCGGACAACCTCCGGCGCCCCCCGGTTCAGTTCCTCCAGCCAAGCCCGGCTCGTCTTTTCAGACAAGGGCCAACTGCCTCCGTGATTTCGTCATCCAGCGACAAAGTCTCGGCTCGAGACGCTCGGAGCCGGCGCGCTGCGAGCCGACTTACGGCATTTCTCATTGTCGAGCCCAATTCGCGGGAGGACGCTCGCGCGCCTCGCCCTTCGCCTGTGTATAGATATGAATAAGGTCTTAACTTGAGGTTGCGACGCTTAGGCTCGCTTGCTATGCCTGATTGCAGGAATGGCCTTTTTCTTCTTTTGGATCGAGCCGTTGACGTTTCAAAGCACGAGCTCGCGCGAGGCGGCTCCCGGCTGCTCTCGCGCGTCGCATCCAAAGGAAATCGAGCGGGCCTCCGCTTTCGAGAGAGTAAAGCGGCGCGCCGTTTTCTCGGCGCTTCTCGGCGTGGTGGCCGCCTCTCTGGCGGGATGCATGGTCGGTCCCGATTTCGCGGCGCCGCCGGCCCCGGTGGCCGACAAATGGCTCGAATGGCGAACCAAGGGGCTCAAATCGTCCGAAGCCGCGCCCGGCGAGTGGTGGCGCGTGTTTCACGACCCCGTTTTGAACCGATTGATCGAGGTCGCCTCGTCGCAGAATCTCACTCTTTTGAGTGCGGGCACGAAGGTTCTACAGGCGCGCGCCGAGCTGGGAATCGCCGCAGGTTCGTTCTATCCGCAGCAGCAGGCGGCGTCGGCCGGGGTCGGCTATGTGCGCGCCAGCAATGCGACGCCGGCGTCGCAGGGCGGCAATACCGCCACGCTGGGGAATTTCTGGACCGACCGCTGGCTTGCGCAAGCCTCCTGGGAACTGGATCTGTGGGGCAAGTTCCGCCGCGGAATCGAGTCGGCTGACGCAGCCTATCTCGGTTCCGTAGCGACATATGACGACGTGCTCGTCACGCTCCTCGGCGACGTCGCGAATTCCTACATCGGCATCCGCACGCTGGAGCGTCAGATCGCCATTGCGCGCGCCAATGTCGCACGGCAGCGCGAGGCTGTCAGAATTGCGCGGGACCGCTATCAGGGCGGCGCTTCGACGCTTCTCGACGTGCATCAGGCGCAGAACGTCCTCGCCGCCACCGAGGCGACGATTCCGCGGCTCGAGATACAGCTCAGGCACGGTCTCAATGCGCTTCGCGTTTTGCTGGGGATGGCGCCGGAGCCGCTCGGTTTCCTGCTGGCGCGCGGGACGGGGAAGATTCCCCTCGCGTCGGGCCGCGTCGCCGTGGGCATCCCCGCGGACCTCTTGCGCCGCCGGCCAGACATCCGCGGCGCCGAACTTCGCGCCGCCGCGCAAAGCGCGCAGATCGGCGTCGCGCAGGCCGAGCTCTATCCCGCGATCAGCATCAGCGGCGCCTTCGGCGGCCAGGCGAGCAACGTCGGCACGCACAACCTTGCGCAGATGTTCCACCCGATCGGCGCCGCCTTCGCCGTCGGCCCGTCATTCAGATGGAACCTGCTCAATTACGGCCAGATCACCAACAATGTGCGCGTGCAGGATGCGACGCTGCAGCAGTTCCTGATCGACTACCAGCAAAAGGTGCTCAAGGCGCAGCAGGAGGTCGAAAACGGCATCGCGACCTATCTCCTCTCGACGACCGAAGCGGCTTATCTGCGCCGCAGCGTGACGGAGGCCAAGGGCGCGCTCGACATCGCGACGCTCGAATATCAACAGGGCACGCGCGACTTCACCACCGTTCTGACCGCCGAGCAGAATCTGCTACAGGCCGAAAACAATCTGGCGGTGGCGACAGGCGAGATCTCGAACGGCCTCGTCTCGCTTTATCGCGCGCTTGGCGGCGGCTGGCAGATCCGCGAAGGCAAGTCCTTCGTCAATGCAGCGACGGCGCAGGAAATGCGCGACCGGACAAATTGGGGCGATCTTCTCCCGCCGCCAGATCAGCCGCAGCTGGAAAACCCCGTTCTACCGTCCGCACAGGACGTCGACTCAGGCATCAGGCTGCCCGAATGGTGAGCCAAAGGAGCGCTGCCGCTCATGATCGGAAGGCGTCGTGACATGTTGAAGGGACCGATCATGTCCTGCGCGCGCGGATTGACGTTCGCGTCCTGCGTCGCAGGCGCAATGGCCGCGCTTCCAGCCGCAGCTATCGCCGAGTCCTGGCTTGGAAAGCTGCTCGGCGGGAAGGAAAGCGCTCCCGCCGCAGCCGCGGACGCAGCGCCGGCGAATGAAGCGCCAAAACCCGCCGCCGCGTCGCCGGAAGCCGCGGGTCCGGCCATTTCTGTCGCATTGCCTCTGCGGCAGAAATTCACCGAATATATCGAGCTCACGGGCAACGCGGCGCCCACGAAGACGGTCAATCTCATCGCGCGCGTCGAGGGCTATCTCGAGAAGATTCATTTCCAGGACGGTCAGGTCGTCAGAAAGGGCGATCTGCTTTTCACAATTCAGCAGGATCAGGTACAAGAACCAGCTCATCCAGGCCGAGGCGCAGGTGCGCGCCCAAGAGGCCGCGCTTGTCTATGCGCGCATCGAGGTCGACCGCTTCTCGGGCCTGCGCCGAAAAGGCGCCGCCTCGCAGGTCGTCGTCGACAACTGGAATTTCCAGGCGAAGAAAGCCGAGGCGGAAGTCGCTTCGGCGCGGGCGCAGGTCGAAGTCGCGAAGCTCAATGTCGATTATACGCAAGTGCGCGCGCCTTTCGACGGCCAGATGGGCAAGCATCAGATCGATCCGGGCAACACGGTCGGCGGCGCGGGTCATCCAGCGCCGCTTGCCGAAATCATCCAGCTCGATCCGATCTACGTCGTCGCTAATCTGAGCGAGCAGGAGGTGCAGCGCGTGCGGCAGGCGCTCGGCAAGAAACTGACGCTCGCCGAGATTCATAATTACCCAGTCGACGTCGGCCTCGAAGCCGGTCAGGATTATCCTTTTCACGGCACGATCCAGTATGTCGCCCCGGTCTTTGATCCCAAGACCGGCACAATGCTGGTGCGCGGCGTGCTCAACAACCCCGATCACAAGCTGCTGCCCGGCTTCTTCGTCCGGATTCGATTGCCTGCGGGCAAGGTCATCCCCAATGCGCTGCTCGTTCCCAATCGCGCCATCCAGAGCGACCAGGGCGGACGTTTCCTCACGGTCGTCGGCAAGGACGACATCCTGGAAAAGCGTTACGTAACGCTCGGCGATCTGGAGGGCGAGCTGCGGGTCATCCTGTCGGGTCTGAACGCGGACGACAGGGTCGTGATCAGCGACCTCTGGCGCGCGAATCCGGGAACCAAGATCGCGCCTAGGCTGAAAACAATCGACGGCGCGGGCCGCGCCGTCGAGGGCGCTCAGCCATGATGTCGAAATTTTTCATCGAGCGCCCCGTCCTCGCCAACGTCATCGCGATTCTCCTCGTCGTCATCGGCGCCGTCGCGCTCTACAATCTGCCAGTCTCGCAATATCCCAATATTGTGCCGCCGACTGTTCAGGTGACCGCGCGCTATCCCGGCGCGAGCCCGCAGACGGTGATCGATACGGTCGCCCTGCCGATCGAGCTGCAGGTCAATGGCGTCGACGGCATGCTCTACATGCAGTCGGCCAGCGCCGCCGATGGCACTTATACGCTGACGGTGACGTTCAAGATCGGCATGGACCCGGACAACGCCCAGGTTCTGGTTCAGAACCGGGTGTCCAATGCGCTCGCCTCTCTGCCGATGGCGGTTCAGGCCCAGGGCGTCGCGGTCAACAAGAAGTCGACCGCGATCCTGCAGATCATCACCCTCGTCTCGCCGAATGGGACGCATGACGCGCTGTTCCTCAGCAATTACGCGACGATCAATCTCGTCAACGAGCTTGCGCGCCTTCCCGGCGTCGGCAACGCAAATGTCTTCGGCGCCGGCAAATACGCCATGCGCATCTGGATGGATCCCGAGAAGCTGCATTCCTTCGGATTGCAGCCGTCCGACGTTATCAAGGCGGTCCAGCAGCAGAGTCAGGTTGTCGCCGCGGGTCAGACCGGCATGCCGCCGGCGCCGAGCTCCCAGGACTTTCAATACACGATCGACATCCAGTCGCGTCTCGACGATCCGGCGGAGTTCGCCAACATCATCGTCAAGGCGCAGACCACTCAGGGCGGCCGGCTGGTCAGGGTGAAGGATATCGGGCGCATCGAACTTGGGTCGCAGAATTATTCCCAGCAGACCTATGTCGATGGAAAGCCCGCGGCCTTCATCGCGATCTATCAGACCCCGGACGCCAACTCGTTGCAGGTCGGCAGAGAAGTCAAGGCGAGGATGGACAACCTCGCGCGCCGCTTCCCCAACGACCTCGTCTACGACATCCCTTACGATACGACGATCTTCGTGAAAGCATCGATCGACGAAGTCTATCACACGCTATACGAGGCGGGCTTCCTCGTCTTGGCCGTCATTCTGTTCTTCCTCCAGAATTTCCGCGCGACGCTTGTGCCCGCGACGACCGTGCCGATCACCATCATCGGCGCCTTCGCGGCGATGGCGGGCCTCGGCTACACCGTCAATCTCTCGACGCTCTTTGGCATCGTGCTCGCGATCGGCATCGTGGTCGACGACGCGATCGTCATTGTCGAGGCGGTCTCAGCCGACATCGAGCGCGGCATGTCCAGCCACGATGCAGCGGTCAAGGCCATGTCGGAATTGACCGGGCCGATCATCGGCATCACGCTCGTGCTGATGGCGGTGTTCCTGCCCGCGGCCTTCCTACCGGGCCTCACCGGCAGGATGCTCGCCCAGTTCGCGGTGGTCATTGCAGCGACCGCGTTCATCAGCGCCCTCAACGCCATGACGCTGAAGCCGACGCAATGCGCCCTGTGGCTCCAACCCGCCGTCCCGCCGGAGCAGCGCAACGCCGTCTACCGGCTGTTCAACGCGCTTTACGATCCGCTGGAGCGCGCCTATGCCCGATTGGTTGAGTGGCTTGTCGTGCGCAGCCGCACTGTCGTGATCGTCGGGCTTCTCACCTCGCTTGCGGGCATCATCGGCGTCGCGCGTTTGCCGACGGCCTTCATCCCCAACGAGGATCAGGGTTTTGCGATGACGGCGGTGCAGCTGCCCGAGGGCGCCGCGCTGGGGCGGACGATCAATGCCCTGCAGGAGGTCGGAAAACTGGCGCTCGGGACACCCGGGGTGAAGAAGGTGCTGACGATCGCCGGCATTTCCGTTCTCGACAACAGCGCCTCGCTTGCAAACGCTGGCGTTAATTATGTCATCTTCGATGATTGGGAAGCGCGCGATAAAAGCAAGGGCGAGGATATTGTTTCGCTCGTGACGACCTTGCAGAAGAAGGTCGAGACCCTTTCGGACGGCCGCGCCTTCATGATCGTTCCGCCTGCGATCCAGGGCATCGGGAACGCGGGCGGCTTCCAGATGCAGCTCGAATTACTGGGCGGCAGCTTCAGTTTTCCCAAGCTCTCCGAAGGCGCGAACGCTATCGTATCCGCCACGAAATCAAACCCGTCGGTTCAGCGCGTGCTGACGACCTTTCGCGTATCTGCGCCGCATGTCGGGGTCGAAGTCGATCGCGTGCAGGCCGAAAGCCTTCGCGTCTCGGTCGGGGACGTCCTCGCCACGCTGACCTCCTATGTGGGGTCGAGTTACGTAAATCAATTCGTCAAATACGGGCTTCCACTGCAGGTCTACGTCCAGGCCGATTCCCGTTACCGGCTTCAGCCCGATGACCTTCTCGGCATGTATGTCCGCAGTCAGGATGGCAATATGGTGCCGCTCGGGACGCTCGCGCGCCTCACCGAAACCACGGCGCCAGCGCTGATCACGCTCTACAATCTCTATCCGTCCGCCAACATTGTCGGCTCGCCGAGCCGCGGCTTCAGTTCGGGGCAGGCGATGGACTCGATGGAGACAATCGCAAAAGCGACATTGCCGCACGATATCGCATTCGAGTGGAGTGCGCTCTCGTTGCAGGAGAAGATCACGGGCAATCTGCTTTACTGGTCTTTCGCCCTCTCCGTGCTGCTCGTCTATCTCGTGCTCGCGGGTCAATATGAGAGCTGGATTCTCCCGCTCGCCGTCATCGCAGCCGTGCCGCTCGCCCTCATCGGGCCGATGTTGACTCTCACAGGCCTCGGCATCGACAATAATCTCTATGTGCAGATCGGCCTCATGCTGCTTATCGCACTCTCGGCGAAGAACGGCATTCTCATCGTCGAGGTGGCGCGAGAGCATCGCATTTTCGGCGGCAAGCCCATCATCGAATCGGCCATACACGCGGCCACGGTGCGTTTCCGTCCCATTCTGATGACATCTTTCGCCTTCATCCTCGGCGTCGTGCCGCTCGCCATCGCCACCGGCGCGGGCGCCAATGCGCGCCGTTCGCTTGGCGTCAGCGTCCTGACCGGCATGCTCTCGTCCACCTGTCTCGCCGTCGTCTTCGTGCCGGCGTTCTTCGTCGTCTTGCAGGAGATCGACGAGGCGCGAAAGCGCAGGAAGAAGCCCGCCGCGATGCCTGAGCCGGAAAGCGACCCCAAGTCCCATGTCGCCGACGACGGTGGAACGACGGCGCATGTGTCAGACGGGTGATGTCGCCTGTCGGTCCGGCGATCGAACCAAAGCCGAAGAAGCCTTGCGAGCAAGAGAGAGCCGCGCGTCGCTGGCTTTGTCCATAGGCCGATCAGCGACCAGCGGGCTGTCGATTACTTCAAAGCGCACGGCGTGGAGACGCCAATATCTCTTCCAGCGCGTCCAATTTGATCGGCTTTACAAGGTGATGGTCGAAACCTGCTTCGATGGCGCGACTACGATCGTCAGCCTGGCCCCACCCGGTCGCCGCGACCAGAACAATGTTTCTCCCTTCGGGGAGCATGCGGATCCGGCGTGCGGTTTCGTAACCGTCCAATCCGGGCATGCCAATGTCGATGAACGCGAGGCATGGCTTGAACGCAGCGGTCGCGGCCAGCGCGCCGTCGCCGTCGTAAGCAACGCATACCTCCAACCCCAGACAGTCCAATAACAGCCTGAAACTTTCGACGACGCTCGGATTGTCGTCGACGACGAGGATTTTACGGCATGGGTACGATCGAGCGACGCCGCTCGACTTCAAAACACGACTGGAGGGAGTAAGTTTCTGGATTGGGAGGCGCACCACGAACTCGCTCCCGTTGCCGGGGCCCTGACTGGCGGCGTCGATCTGGCCGCCGTGGAGATGAACGATACTGTGGGCGAGAGCCAAGCCGATGCCGAGGCCGCCCTCGGCGCGGCCTAGAGAGTTGTACGACTGCGTGAATAGGCCAAAAACGCGGGGAAGCATCTCTGTCGAAATGCCGATCCCATTGTCGCGTACGCGCAC
Source organism: uncultured Alphaproteobacteria bacterium (assembly GCA_963806665.1). Lineage (GTDB taxonomy): Bacteria > Pseudomonadota > Alphaproteobacteria > Rhizobiales > Beijerinckiaceae > Methylocystis. Next base: position 16,922 of record CAWDYM010000002.1, read on the forward strand.
GATGATTTCGTCGCCGCGCCGCTCCGCTCCCAACCAAATGCATCCGCCTTCGTCGCTATATTTGGCGGCGTTATTGAGGAGATTGGCGAACACCTGCGCGAGCCGAACGGGGTCTGCATCGAGCGTCATGGACGGAAGGGGCTCATCGATCGTGAGAGTATGTCCACGCTCCTGGATGTGGGGCTGGCTGGTAGCAATGGCATGGCGAAGAATTTCGGCGAGATCGCACCGCTCCTTTCTCAATTCAATCTTGCCGCTCGTGACGCGCGAAACTTCGAGAAGATCATCCACAAGGCGAACGAGATGATCGACCTGACGTTCGACGATATCGAGAAGCGACCGCCTCTTGTCCTTGGCCTCTGAAGTGTCGCCGTCGTCTCTTTGAAGAACATAAACGGCGCTGCGGATCGGCGCGAGCGGATTACGCAATTCATGTGCGAGCGTTGCGATGAACTCATCTTTTCGGCGATCGTTCAGCCGCAAGGCCTCTTCGGCGATCTTACGATGGGTTATGTCCCTCGCAATCACTGTAATCGCGCTGACGCCGCCGTCGGGCTTGGCCTTGATAGGGGACATTCCGAATGAAACGTCGAAGCGGCGGCCGTCCTTCGTGACGCAGATCGTATCGAATTCCGCAATCTGTTCGTGACGCGAGCGCTCCAACAACTCAGCGGCAGTCTCGTGATGTTCGGCGTCAAAAAGCATATGGGCATTGCGCCCTATCGCCTCTTGCGCCGTGTAAGCATAGAGCCTTTGAGCGGCTGCGTTCCAGCTTGTGATTGTTCCGTCCGCTTCCAGCGAAAAGATCGCGTCAGGGGAGGAATTGACGATCGCTTCGTGGTGGAGACGGAGTTCCTGGCGGCTGAGGTCCGTCGCGACAAGGCAATGGACAAGCTCGCCGTCGACCGTGAGTTGAGCCGATGAGACGTAAGCGGGCAGGGTTGCGCCGTCGGCCTTCAGTATCCTGGCTTCTCGGCCGCCGCGCGCTTCTATGATAATTTGGCTTTCGCCCGCGGGACCGACAGTGAATGCGCCGAGTAACTCGCCAACCACGTGCTCGCGTGGTCGCCCAACCATTTGTGCGAAGGCGGAGTTGCAATACAAGATGACGCCGGCGGCCGAGACAGTGAGCGCGCCCTCCGCCATTTGCTCGACCAAAAGACGGTAAGGATCTGCAGCGCCCTTCAGGGTGTAGACGGCGGGATGCGTCGGCCCGTCAACGACGATGGCGTCGACTTCGCCGGCGCGAATGGCGTGCAGCATGTCTTCCGCCTCGGACAAACGGAGGCGGAGACCATCCGCTTCTGCCCTCAATGCTCTGATGGTGGCTTCCACGCTCATTCAACCTTGAGTGATGCAAGTCTTCCGGGCTCCGACATGTCGCTAAACAAAAGGCGCACCGGGGTTGGCCTCGCGCGCACGAGGGTCGGAGAAACGACTATGTTAGCGGGCTGGGCACGTTCCGGATGCTCATAGAGGTCGACGATCTCAAGCTCCACAGAATCGAGTTCGCTCGCGCAGAAGGCGCGCACGTTCGCGACGGCGCGCATTGATCGGGCTGTCGTGCCTGTAATGAAGAGGGTCAGTACGTAGCGAGCTTGGGCCATCGAAGACGTTCCCCTCAACCCAAATGGGCGCGCGGACGAATGTCCAATCCCACAAGAACGCGTTCTTCGTTCGAAAGGTCTCCAATGATTTTCTTTATAGGCTCAGGGAGGCGACGCACCAGTGTCGGGATCGCGAGGATCTGATCTCCTTCAGCGAGTTGTGGTCGCTCGAGAAGATCGATTACCTCGATCGAGTAACGCCCTTCGAGATGCTGGGCGCAGATCCGGTTGAGATTCTTGATGGCGCGAACGGATTTTTCCGTATGTCCTGCGACGTAAAGGCGCAGATCCCAACGCTCTTCCTCGGGAGGGGATAAGGTCATCGGCTTGCTTCATGCAAACGCACGCCTGACTTGGAGATCTCCATAATTCGCCGCTTCGTGGAATGGGCCAAGCCTCGAGATTTCACGATGTGAAGTCGTCGAGCGAAATTATCGTCAACCATGAAATTACGCACCGAAATCCAGGTGTCCATAATTGACGAGACGCTCAAGTCTGTATGCCGTTCGTCCAACTGCAGAGCTGTAAAGAGCGCGGTGACGCCAATCGTTTTGAGGTGGTCAATCAGACGCAGCAGCATGCCCTGGGTCTGTTGCTGCGTGCCGCTCGAGAGCAAAGCCGAGAGCGGGTCGACGACCGCGACATCCGGCCGGAAGCTGTCGATCTCCTTCAGCATAGACGCAAGATGCGGCTCCAGACCCTGAAGGCTTGGCCGGGCCGAATGACAGCGCAGCGCTCCGGAATCGATCCAGGGCTGCAGATCAATTCCCAGGGAACGCATGTTGCGCGTCAGCTGACTGGGGCTTTCTTCAAAGGAGAAGAAGGAACACCGCTCGCCTCGACGACAGGCGGCTTCAGCGAAGTGAGCTGATATGCTGGTTTTGCCGGTGCCGGCGCCTCCACCCAGCAAAACGCTTGATCCCTTGTAGAACCCTTTCGCCCCGAGCATGTCGTCGAGGTCGGAAATGCCCGTCGGCACCCGCTCGTTCGAGGCGATCTGAGCGAGGCCAATGGACGTCACCGGGAGGATGGTGATGCCGTCGCGGTCGATCAAGAAGGGGTATTCGTTCGTGCCATGTACCGAGCCGCGATATTTGAGCACGCGCAGGCGACGTGTGGAAGACTGCTCGATGAACTCGATGATCCAGCACGATCACGCAGTCGGAAACATATTCTTCAACCCCATGGCGCGTTAACCCGTCTTCACCGCGTTCGGCGGCGATCACAGTCGACAGCCCGCGATCTTTCAGCCAATTCTGGAGGCGACCGAACTCGGAACGAACAATTGCAAGATTTGGAATGCCCGCAGAGAGTGTGTCGATACTGTCGAAAACGACGCGTTTGGCTTTTACGCGGGCGATCGCATGTCCAAGCCGCACGAACAGACCTTCGAGATCGTAATCGCCGGCCTCATGCATCGCCTGTCGGTCGAGCCAGACGTAATCTGTCGCAATCAGGCCTTTGTCCTGCAGTTCGGGCAGATCGAACCCCAAAGAAGAGACGTTGGCGAAAAGATCCTCAACACGCTCATCGAAGGAAACGAAGACGCCCGGTTCGCCATAGTCGCATGCACCCTTGACCAGAAAGGTCGCGCCCAACAAAGTCTTTCCGCAGCCCGGCCCGCCGCAGACCAACGTGGCCCGTCCCGCTGGCAAACCGCCGCCGGTTAGCTCGTCTAAGCCTTTGACACCACTTGGTATTTTCCTTAGTTCCAGCACAACTATTCCCCGCCCCCGCGGCCGCTGGGAAATCATCATATATTGTTGCGCCGATGACAAGGGAGCCGAAGTCGCACCCCTTTCACAATAATTCAGCGCGTATGCTGCAACGATTTAGCTTCGCGATGAGGTCTTCTACTTAACCCGAGGGGACAGGTTTTTCTCGGACGATTCATGTGTTTTGGATGCTGCCTCGCGTGAGCGGACGCTTGGAGTTGAAGAGGCTTTGCACAGGCGGCACGCCATTGTCGATCTCGAGATCAGGCCTCTGATTGCCTCGGACACGGGCGCAGCGGCGCAGTTTCTCGCGCAAAGCTTCAAACAAAGTCCGTTGTTCGAATATGCTCTCCCGAATACGACGAAGCTCACTGTGCTGGGCGCTTTATTCCGCGCCATTGTCGACGATGCGATGACATTCGGGCGCATTGAAGTGGCGATTGCTAACGAAATCGTCGGGCTATTCTTGTGGTATCCGCCAGGCCGCTACCCGATGTCAGTCTGGCGCGAACTGCGAGGGTCGCCCCGCTATCTCAAATGCGCCGCGCTGGCGCCGCTCGGGCTCATGAAGCTGTATCGGGTCCAGGCCTCGCTCGATCGGGTGCGACCGCAGCAATCGCACTGTCATGGCCATTTTCTGGCGGGGCGTCCGGGAGCCGGAATTACTGCGCTGCTTGGTCGACGAATGCTCGATGAAGCCGATTCCTGCGGCTGGCCAAGCTATCTGGAGACGCAGGACGTGCGGACGGTCGCGCTTTATCTTCGGCTCGGTTTCGAAGTCTGCCGCTCACAATTCGTGGGCGTGCCCGGCGCGCCTCCGACCTGGACGATGTGGCGAGAGCCGCGGGCGTAATCACGCCCCGATCCGCCACTCACGCATAAGCCGCATTTCGCATTTTTATATTGTCGGCGGCGCCGAGTTCATTAAGCTCGACAATGGCGCCTCGCCGTTCAGGCGAGGGAACATGATCTCACGACTGCTCGTTGCCGGGTTGGATGAAGCCAACCGGCGCTCAGACAGGGTAAGAGGCAGATGGTTGCGCTCTTGGAGAAAAACATCTGCGCGAGAGACACGCAGGACGGACGGCGATTTCTCCGCTCCCTATGGCTCATCGCAAGTTCCGCGCTTTTATTCAGCGTCGTGAGCGTCGCTCTTGACGGGCTTTTCGCGTCGGGAAGCTCTTTCGAGGACGGAGCCGTATGGATTTACGACATTGCGATTTACGGCCTGGCCGCCATCTCCTTTGGGCGTGGCGCAGTTCTGGAGCGAGCCACCGCCGCCTTGCTTGCGGTGGTCCTTCTCGTGGCTGGATGCCAGGGCTCCTACGACATCTGGTGCGAATTGGCGCGCAAACTCCCCGATGCGTCGGGCAGCTCGCCGGTTTCTGAGATCCTCCTTCCGACAGGTTCCGCCTTCGAGGCCGCTCTGCTCTTCCGGTTCCGGAAGGTCGGCGATCCTTTGATGCAGGCGACCTGGCTTTCCGCCCGCAACTCGGCTGCGATCGCGCTTATCGGAGCGGCGCTGCCGCTCGTCTTTCAAAAATCATGTGAGGGGCCTGAAATGGTCGTCGCGTGCCTCGACACTTTCCTCGCGTTTCAGGCTGCGCTCATCGTGGCCTATGAAGCTTATCCGCGTCGCGATGCGTCATCGGGCCGGCTCGGCGGGCGAGCCTATCCAAGCGGTGTGGGCGGGAATCTTCTCCCCCTTCATAACGACGGTTAGCGGTCCAAGCCGGGCGAAATCTGCGACGTGACTGTCATACAAAATGGTGGAGCCGCAACCCAGGGTCACGCCCTTGCCGACTTCGATTTTGCCGATTTTCATGAGCCGATCTTCATAGAGATGCGTTTGCAGCGCGCTCCCCATGTTGAGCGCGCAGTAGTCGCCCACCTTTATGCAGTCGAACTCGGTGATGTCGGTCATGTCCATAAAGACGCCTTCGCCAAAATCCGCGCCGAAGATTCGCAAAACCCAGGGCAGGAACGGCGTTCCTCGCAAATGCTCAAGCAGGACGTGCCCCGTCATCCCCCAGTACAGAACGGTGCTGGTTTCATTACGGATGGCCCAAAAAGACCACATCGGCCGCACCTGAGGCTTATAGCGGCCCATGGTCGCCCATTTCACGGCGGCGGCGACGAGCATGATCGCGACGGGGATCAACGTCGAGGCCAACACGAACCGACCGAAGAAGGCGAGATAATCGCCCGCGATGAGGCTTTCGCCGAAGACTTCGACCGCCCATGTCCCGAACGTGATGTAGAGCATGGACGGCAAGGAGATGTTGAGCGCCTCATAAGCGGCTCGGCCCAGTTTTCTCAATCGCGTCGGCTTGAACGTCAGCGCGACATCGCTCGACCCCATTTTCTGTCGCACCGGCATGCGGATCGGAGGCGAGCCGAACCATGTCTCGCCGCTTTCGATTTTTTGTCCCGTAGGCGGCTTTGATTTGACGCCGATCAGCGCGTCGGAGGGAAGTTCGATCCCCGGCGGCACGACGGCGTCATTGCCGATAAAAACCCGATCGCCCGTCTTGACGGGCTTCAAATGCATCCAGCCTCTTCGGATGTCTTCATCGCCAATCGCGACTTCGTCCGCAACGAAGCAATTCTCGCCAATCGAAATGATGTCATACCGACCGGCGATGTTGGTCGCAATTTCCGAACCGGTGCCGATGCGGGCGCCCATCAGCCGATACCAGGTTCGCATGTAAAGGGTGGCGTAAAGAGAAGACAGCGTTTCAAGCGCGACTTCGGTCGCCAGGGACACAGCCCAGCGACGAACGTAGAACGACGACCAGACAGAGTAGGTCCCCGCCTCGGCCCGAGGCAACAGAAGCCAACGGAACGCGACGACCAGAGCGATGGTGGTCAACACCAGGACGAAAGCAGTCGGCCACGCGAGCAACGGTATCGCGGCGAGATAGTAATGGTATTGCAACTCCGAGAATTTCATGGCCGCTTCGATTCGATCGAAGGCCCAGAATGCAGGGAAAATCGGCAGGAGCCCGAGCACGGGGAGAACCAGCACAGCGGACACAGACGCGAGAAACACGGCGGTCCGTCTGAGAATGCTCGCCTGCGCGGGCGCATCGAGCGAGCTTGTGTCGACCTCTCCGACGTGCTGGCCGGGTGTGCCATCCCAGATTTCGTTGGGGCCGATCTGCGATCCGCTCGGGAGAGACGTCAGATCCTCCAGCGTGGCTCCGTCGCCGATTGCGACGTTTTCCTCGATTACGCAGCCTGTGCCGATGTAAGCGTCTTTTCCGATCTCGACGGCGCCGATGACCAGCTCATTTCCCTCGACCCGGGCGTTGGCGATTCTGAGCTTGGAGCCAAGTGAAGCGCCTGAACCGATCGAGAGGAGGTCTATCGCGCCTATTTCGATGTCGCTGATCTGCACATCTCGGCCGATCCTCGCGCCGATTGCGGAGAGGTAAAGGGGCATCAGCGGGGAGTTCTGCAGAAGGCGGGCGTTCGTGAGCCCCAGCAGACGCTGCGAAAGCCACCATCGGAAGAAATAGACGCCCCACAAGGGGTAGCGACCGGGTTTGGTTCGCCCAATGACAAGCCACTTTCCTGCGATGGAGAGCGCCAGCGTCGCCATGGTGATGGCGATTATGATGCCGAACAAGCTCGTCGCTTCTTCGAGAAAGCTCGCATTGACCGGGGTGATGAGAATATACGACACGAATATCGCGAGCCACTGCGCCGTTGAAACGGACAGCAGGACCGGCAGAATTGAGAGTTGCGCCAAACCGCAGAGAATGCGCTTGCGAAGAGGCGGAGGCTGGAATTCCAGATCTCCCGACGGCTTCGCCGCCTTCTGGTTCAACCGATCGGCAAGATTGCGCAGCGTGCGACAGGCATACAAATCCTGCAGCGTGATCGACGCGAGATCGGGCGTTTCGCGGACGAGGGAGACAAACCGGGCCGCAAGGAGCGAATGTCCGCCCAGTTCAGTGAAAAAATCCGCGTCGAACGGAACAACCGAGATCGAGAGCGCTTGCCTTGCGGCGTTCAGGAGATTCGCTTCGACGTCGTTACGCGGTTCATCCTGCTCCTCGTCATCACTGTCCGGCGGTCGCGACAGGGGCATGGCCCTGAGAAATCTTGCGGTCGACTTTCCCCGAAGTCAGCGTCGGCAGCGCGGAAACTAACTGAAATCTCGAAGGCGCCATGTAAGAGGGCAGGGTTTTCCTGAGTTCGAACCGCAAGTCTCGTTCGCCCGGCAGGGGCCCGTCAGCCACGATGAACGCCACCAGCTGGTCGAGACCCCCGTCGGTGCGCAAAACGACTGCCGCCTGCCTCACATTGGGCAGAGAATGGAGAACCGCTTCGATCTCCCCGAGCTCCACCCGGAAGCCGCGAATCTTGACCTGATCGTCAACGCGTCCCCTGAAGACGAGGTCGCCACATTCGTTGACCACGACGGCGTCGCCCGATCGATAGAGGATCGGATCGGCGCCGGTTCCGCCGAACGGGTTCCTGATGAACTTCTCGGCGGTGAGAATTTCGCGCTTCAGGTAGCCCTTCGCTACGCCGGGCCCGCCGATCAGAAGCTCGCCTTCTTGACCAAGTGGAAGAAGCTCAAGCGCCTCGTTGACGACATAACAGGAATAATTCGGGATTGGCCTGCCGATCGTCACGGTCTCGCCCGATCTGACCGTGGCGATCGTCGCCACCACTGTCGCTTCGGTCGGCCCATAGCTGTTGAAGATGATGCGATCGTCGCGACACCAGCGTTCGGCGACGCTCGAAGGGCAGGCCTCGCCGCCAAGGATGATGATGCGCAGCGTCGCGACGTCGCGTGGCAGCGCATTCAGCAGCGTCGGAACCGTATCGAGGACCGTTACGGCGGCTCGCTCCAGAACATCTGGCAAGGCTTCCGTGTCGGCCAGCATCTCGGCGGTGGCGACAAACAGCGTGGCTCCGGAAAGGTAGGCGACCCAGATCTCTTCCATCGAAAGATCGAAAGCCAGGGACGCGCCTTGGAAAATCACGTCGGCGGCGGAGAGCTGATATATTTCGTTGGCGGCGCGCAGATAGTGACAAATATTCCGGCCGGTAATGATGGTTCCCTTAGGCTTGCCGGTCGAGCCGGACGTATAAATGATATAGGCGGGATCATCTGGCGACGCGCCTAATTCTCTTGCGGTCGGAAGCGTGTCTTCGCCCTCGACGCTTGCGTCGGACGTCGTGATGACGCGCAGCTCAAGGCCTGACGCTTTGGGCGAAAACGCCTCGGAAGTAAGTAGGTAACGCGCTTCCGCGTCGACAAGACAAGTCGCGATGCGGTCGATGGGCGCTTCGGCGTCGAAGGGCAGCCACGCGGCGCCGGTTTTCGCAATTGCAAGTTGGGCGATCAAGAGATCGAACCCTCGAGCCATCCACAGACCAACCACATCGCCAGGAGCGACGCCGCAAGCCAGCAAGCCTCTCTTGAGAGTCTCCGAGCGGGCGTCGAGGTCCCGATAAGTCATGGAATGAGTAGCGCTCTTCAAGGCCAGAGCGTCAGGATTGCGTCTCACGCTCGCGGCGAATATCTCGCAGAGCAATTCCTCCCGGATGCTGTCTTCGAATTTGTTTCCATAAAGAACAGAAGAATCCTGGACCTCTCGATCCAAAATCCCGATCGTGGCGGTCTGAAAGACGACGGGCCGATCATTCATGCTGTGCGGCGCCTGAGGTTCAAGGTGAGATTGCGGTGGATTTTCGACGTGCGTTACGGGCATGTGGGCGGTATCATTCCAATCTGCGGCGAGCGAGGTCGTCATGAGGCTACTTTCAAAGTCCGATCCATCAGAAAATCACGGCCGTTTTTCAGGCCGGATGTGGCGATGGAAAGAGTGCTCCCCAAAAGCGCGCTTGGCGCCGATCCTACTTGTCCTGCATATGTATCCGACCGTTTCATTTGCGCAGGTTGCGCCCCCCAAGCCGACCGGTCCGGAGGGAGGCCCGCAACTCACGGAGCTTCATTCGGCCACTCCGCCGCTTACAAAATTTGAAGCGCGGCGCATTCGTCACCGGTGCCAGGATCAGGCTGGCGGGTCATCCTCGAACAGAGACGTCCACCTACGTCATTGCTTCGAAATGCATGTCGCCGCGCGCCGCCTTTGGAGCCAGTGCAAGCACAAATTCGCGACGGTCAATCTGCATGGACGGGAAAAAGACGAAGCAATCAGGCGCTGTGTGCTGGAGGCGTTAGACAGCAGCAAAAAAGGTCAACCGATCGAACCTCCGCGCCGTTGAGCGCCGGAGACGCACTGCCCGCCTCAAGATGCAGCACAAGGCCGGAAAAACATTTTCTGATTCGTATGCACGGCGTTTCTGAATTATTTCCACCGCGCGATTAGCGCGGACTTGACGGAAATGGGCGCCACTCGCGTCGACAAAGCCTTCTGTATATCGGCGTGTCGCTCGAAGTTGGACGAAACGTAAGAGCGGTATGGGGTGTGTTCAAGCCGGCGCTGTAGTCAAAAACAACGCTTCTCACTCAAGGCGTGGCTCGCTCGACCCGACGCACGTGCTGGCATTCAGACTAGAGGAATTGCAGGCGAAGTCTGGTTCCGGGATCGCAGAACGAATGGCGCGCTCGTCACCGGCAGATGCGTATCGCAGGGCGGCAACTTTTCTCCCGCCCCGACGGATCGCCAGGCGGCATACAGAGCTGCTTGCTTATTATAAGCTGGCATACTATCTCGGGGACTAAGGAGATTCCCTTGCCGACCAGATCCGACAGGCGCGAATTGGCGTTCACCCTCAACGACGTCGCTCGACTGCTGCGGACCTGCGCCGATCAGAAGGCGGCCGAGTTCGGCATGAGCCGCGCCAAATGGGCTGTGCTCGCCCGCCTCGATCGCTTCGAGGGTCTGAAGCAGGCCGAACTCGCCGACATGCTCGACCTTCAGCCGATAACCCTGACCCGCCTTCTCGACGGCCTGTGCGAAAGCGGGTTGATTGAGCGCCGCCCGGACCCGGACGATCGCCGTGCGAAGCGGCTGTTTCTCACGCCCGCGGCGCGCCCGCTGCTCGAGCGCCTGAGCGTCCTTGGCGGCGAACTGATGGACAAGGCGCTTGAGGGATTGGACGCCTCCCGCGTCGCGGCTTTGCTGACGGATCTCTCGGTCATCAAGGAGAATCTGCGCCGGTCCGCGCAGCGGCGGGAGGCGGCGCAACGCCATGGCTGACGCAAGCGCGGCTTCTTCGGGCCAGAACGCGAAACGTATCTCCGCTACCGCGAGACCGGCAGCGACCGCCCGCCGGAATTTGCGTCTCTTCCTCATCGCCGGCGCGCCGGCGATCGCTTTGCTCGCCGGCCTTGCGTTCTATCTCTCCGGCGGACGATACGTCTCGACCGACAACGCCTATATCGGCGCCCAGAAGGTGCTGATCACCCCGGACATTTCTGGAAGGGTAAGCCGTGTCCTCATTCGCGAGGGGCGGCATGTGGCTGCGGGAGACGAACTCTTCGACATCGACCCGGCTCCGTTCGAATTCGCGCTGCGGCAAGCGCAAAGCCGGCTGGATACGGTTCGCGCCGACTTCGCCAATCTCAAGTCCAATTACAGATCGTTGAAGCGCCTGATCGAACTTGGCGAGCAGACGATCGGCGTCAAGAAGCGCATGTTCGACCGCAAGGCGGCGCTCGCTTCCCGCCAGTTCAGCACGCAGAACGATGTGGACAACGCCAGCGCGGCGCTGCTGACGGCGGAATTGCAGTTGCAGCCGATGCGCCAGCAACTCGCCGCTACCCTCAATCAGTTGCAGGGCGATCCGGACCTCGCGATTGACGACTATCCGCAGTATCGCGAGGCAAAGGCCGCCCTGGATCAGGCCCGGCGCGATCTGGATCATACGGTGATCAAGGCGCCGATCGCGGGAGTCGCCACGCAGGTCGACAATATCCAGTTGGGGCGTTTCGTCACCGCGGGCGCTCCCATTTTCAGCGTGATCGACGACGCGGCGCCTTGGGTCGACGCCAATCCCAAGGAGACGGACATCACGCATCTGCGCGTCGGGCAGGAGGTCGCGATTGATGTCGACACTTTCCCCGGCCGCCCGTTCCAGGGTCATGTCGCCTCTATCGGGCCGGGCACGGGCGCCCAGTTCGCCATCCTGCCGCCGCAGAACGCCAATGGCAATTGGGTGAAGGTCGCGCAGCGCGTTCCGGTCCGCATTGCCTTCGACCCGGGGCAGAAGCTCTCCGCCTTGCGCGCGGGGATGAGCGTCACGGTGGAGATTGACACGCGCCGGCGGCGCGGGTTCGCCGCGCTCTTTGGCGCCGGAGAGAGCCTCGCCGACGAAGACCGCAAATGACGGCTTCGCGGCCGGGCGCCGGCCGGGCCATGGTGACGATCTGCGCGATGAGCGCCACGATCATGCAGGCGCTCGATACGACGATCGCAAATGTCGCTCTGCCGCATATGCAGGGGAGCCTCTCGGCCTCTCTCGATCAGATCAACTGGGTCCTGACCTCCTACATCGTCGCCGCGGCGATCATGACGGCGCCGATCGGCTGGGTATCGGAAAGATTCGGCCGCAAGCGCCTCTTCGTCATCTGCGTCGCCGGCTTCACCATCGCCTCCGTCTTTTGCGGCTTCGCGCGGAACATCGAGCAGATGGTCCTCTTCCGTCTCTTGCAGGGCGCTTTCGGCGCCGCGCTGGTGCCCTTGTCTCAGGCGGTGATGCTCGACTCCTATGAAGCGCATGAGCGCGGTTCGGCCATGGCGATCTGGGGCGTCGGCGTCATGCTTGGGCCGATCATGGGGCCGACCCTCGGCGCGTGGCTCACCGACAATTACAGCTGGCGCTGGGTCTTTTTCATCAATCTGCCAATCGGCGTGCTCACGGTTGCGGGCCTCCTCGCCTTCATGCAGGAAACCGCCTTCAACCGCGGTCGTCGGTTCGACTGGTTCGGCTTCGCTGCGCTTGCCCTCGGCATCGGCGCGTTTCAGGTGATGCTGGACCGGGGAGAACAGGCGGGCTGGTTCGAACTCCCGCGAGATCGTCGGGGAGGGGATCGTCTCGGCGATCGGGTTCTATTTCTTTCTCGCCCATTCGGCGACGACGTCGAACCCATTCCTTCGGCTGGACTTGTTCCGGGACCGGAATTTTGTCGCGGGCTGCCTGTTTATGCTCGTCATCGGCGTCGTGCTGTTCGCCACCATGGCGCTGGTGACGCCCTACATGCAGAATGTCGTCGGCTATCCCATCCTGACCGCCGGCTTCCTGCTCGCCAGCCGCGGCGGCGGCACGCTCGTCGCCATGATTCTGGTCGGGCGTCTCCTCAAGATCATCGAGGCGCGGTATCTTGTTCTCGCCGGTCTCTCGCTCGCCGCGCTGACGCTGTATCAGATGGCGGCGTTCACCGATCTGACGTCGTCGGGAACGATCGTCGTCGCGAGCGTCCTTCAGGGTTTTGGCCTCGGTCTCGTTTTCGTGCCGCTCAACACGGTGGCCTTCGCGACCCTGCCGATCGCGCTCAGAACCGAAGGGACCGCAATGCTGACCCTCCTGAGAAACATCGGAAGTTCGGTCGGCATTTCCCTTGTCATCGCGCGCCTCACGGAAGGAACGATCGAGGCGCATGCGCGGCTCGTCGAATTGGTCACGCCTTTCAGCGGCCCGCTGGCGAGTGCGCCGGCGCCGCTCGACGCGACGACCGAGCAGGGCCGCGTTTTGCTGGAGGCGCTCGTTTCGCAGCAAGCCGCCGTCATCGCCTACGGTGAAGACTTCAAAGGCCTCTTGTTTCTCGTCATCGCCGCGCTTCCGCTGGTTTTCATCATCGGTTCGTCCCGCATCCCGCAAACCGCTCCCGGCGACGTCGTCATCGATTGAACGGCGAAGGCGGAGGAAATGCATTTCAGGACCAATGGAGGATGAGATGAAAAGCGCATCGAGCCGATTTGCATCGCGCGTCTGTTCATTCGTTATCGCCATCAGCGCAACGCAGGCTTGTGCGGGCCAAAGCGCTTACTGCGGCCGTATCCTGTGCGCCGAGGCGGTCAATGGATGCGAGGTTGCGGATGGAAAGAACAATCCGGTCGTCATGATCTGGGGCCGTGAACTGGCGCCGTCAAAAATGCCAGGAGCGTTGGGCAACGCCATCCGGAATATGGACAGCAAATGCGGTTGCGTCGTCGGAACGATTGCTCGGCAAAAAGCCCCGCATGGCGGCAATTTTTCTTGGTTCGCGAGCGTTTCGGCCGCCTACGGAGTTGACGACGTCAAATGCAGGCAAGAAGGACTGAAATAACTCTCAACGGCAGGCGCCGTTCAGGCCGGATGCGCGCCTGTGTGGATGATCGTCCCGACATGCTCGCCGCGCAGCGCCGCCGTGAGGCGGCCCGGCGCGAGCCCGTTCACAATTTGCACGCGCTCGATATGGCGTGCGGTCGCCATCACTTCGAGTAGCGCATGGTCTAATGGCAACGGGCCTTCGAGCTTTGCAAGATCGACGGCGCGCGCCTCCCGAAGCAATTGCGCCTGCTTCCCGTCGGGACCATTGGGATCGCTCGTGTAAATCCCGTCCACGTCCTCGACGATCGTCAAGCCCGCCGCGCCAAGCGCATCGGCGACCAGAAACGCGCCCGTGTCGGCCCGATGAGGCGGGATGCGCGAGGTGGGAAATTCATGGTGGTGATACGGCGGGAACGCGCTCCCGACCACCGCGCGGGCCGCGGTGAGATGAACCGCAAGCTGGTTTGCGATCGTAGGGTGCTCGACATAGGAAACGCCATCGGGGGCGAGGAGCGATGCGAGGATGTGGCCATTCTGGCCCGCCTCGCTCGCGGCGAGTGGGGCGAGCGATCCCACCGGCAGCCCTAGGTCGAGACCGACGCCATAAAGATGGCGGGCGCGCACGCCCGCGCCCGTCAATATGAGCATACGGTGCTCGGGCAGAAGCTTGCGGATCTCGTCCACGATCGGGAGGATCGCTTCCGCGCCGCGATCCATGATGGAGCGGCCGCCGATCTTCACGACCTGCAGCCAGGGGAGAAGCCGGATCGGGCGTCTTCCCGCGACTTGGCGGGTGAGGTCTCGGTCGAGGAGGGTTTGGCGCGCGAGCGGCGAAGCGACGTGCTTGATCCTGTTGTTGGTGTCGGTCATGGCCGTGATTTCTCTAGCTCGCGGTGATTATGGTGCCGACATGTTCGCCGGCGACGGCGCGGGTCAGATTGCCGGGGATGAGGCCGTTCACGACCTGCACTTCGCGAATGTGGCGCGCGGCCTTGAGCAGGTCGAGCAATGGGAATTCGACAATCGAATCGTGCAGCCCCCGCGCCTTCACCTCGTCGACCGAGATTTTGGGGATGAAGGTCGCGCCCTTCGACGTCTTCGGGTTCTCGGTGTAAAGGCCATTCTCGTCCTTCACATAGATCATCGCCTTGCAGCCGAACTGCTCCGCCATGAGGAAGCATCCGGCGTCAGTGCGGTAGGGCGGTATCACGCCCTCGGCGGCGGGACGCATCCAGAGATTGTAGGGGGGCATGCCGCTGAAGACGACGGCGTTCACTTCGGCGAGATAGAGCGGCACCGCCGAAAGCCCTGCGCCATCGACCGCTGAAATGCCGTGCTTCGCCAGGAGTTGCCCCAGCATCGCCGCGTTCTGATCGGCGACCGAGGCGCCGAGCTGCGAAAGCACGCCCGCCGGCAGGCCAAGCCCCGCCGCAATCGAGTAGAGATGCCGGGCCCTTGTGCCCGCGCCTGTCCCGATCAGCAGCTTATGATTTTTCCGTGTGGCGACGATCTCGTCCACGAGCGGATAGAGCGCCGCGCGGCCGCGATCAATGATGCTTTGCCCGCCGATCTTGACGACTGTCGCCTCGGGCAGAATCCGGAAATCCGCAGCGGCTTCCGCCGCGGCCAGAAGCTGCGGATCGGTCAATGATCGCTGCATGAGGAGCGCTTCCAGCTCCGCAGTCGTGCTCGCCATCGGTCGCCCCTCGCATTCCTTCGGATCTGTTTTCATCCAAGTCACTCGATAGAAGCGACGCTACTACTTTGCAATATGTGAAAGCTTCGCCTTTTTTCCAAGCAAAGGGAAAAATAACAGAAAATGCACAGCGGCGGTAATCGCGACCAAATTCTGCGTGGGATCGTGCCGATGCTTCGACGTATCGACCACCTCTGGGCTGGAAAACTCTGCCGGCCTTCATGAAATCCCCGGGGACTTCTTTCCGGTCGCCGGGGCGCGCGACCATTGCCTTGATTTCGCGGCGCCGAGCAGTCGCTTCCAAGGAAACGACGTTTTCATGATCGGCGTGCGTGAACGCTGTTTAAGATGTTGAAAATGAATGAATATTAGCCTGTGTTGGCGCGCAATGGACACAATTGAAGCGTGACCTGATCGGCGTACGTCTACGAATGTGTTGGGCGTTCATCGAGAGAGGCCAACTGATGTCGAATGCAACGGAAACCACCTTCGATGCGATCCAGGCTCTGAGAATTCTCATCAAACTTGAAGAGACGCCGGACGCGGATACGACCTACATCCGCGAACTCGTCGTCGCCGATGTGAAACGGCGCCTCCAGTCCGCCGCAGCAGAGGCGGCGGCTGACGATCCGGCCGAGGCGCCCGAAGAATCGAGCGACGACGCATTGGAGGAAGAGGCGGAGGCCGCGCCGGAGAAAAAGACAAAAGCCTGACGCGCGCCAAGGGCGGCGCGCTAAGCGCCGCCCGACGTCGTCGCGAAAGAAATGCGGCGCGTTAGATTGGGCCTTGAGAGGTATGCTACTGCAGGTTTCAGCGGGTCGGTCAAGCTTGCCCTAAGCACAGCCATGGGGTCTATTCAATCGGCAAGCAAGCCCTCTCATGTTCTGCTTGCCGATTGATGACGTCTCTCATGTGAAGGGGTTCACATATGCAACGCCGAGATTTCATAACCACGCTTGGCGCCGTCGCCGCCGCGACATCCGTATCTGCCGCACACGCCGAAGACAAGAAGCCTGCTCAACATCACCATCCGGCGAAATACAAGGCGCTGTCTGACGCGGCCGCCAAATGCGTTCTGGAGGGGAACAACTGCCTCCGCCATTGCTTTGGCATGCTCTCGATGGACGATTCCAGCATGGCGGAGTGCACCAAGGCGACCTTCGACACGATAGCGGCCTGCGGGGCGCTGGAGAGCCTCTCGTCGGTCAATTCTGGCTTCACGCCCGCCATGGCGAAAACCGTGGCTGCTATTTGTGAGGCCTGCAAGAAAGAATGCGACAAGTTTCCCGATGTCGCCGAGTGCAACGCCATGGGCGCCTCGTGCAAAGTGTGCGCGGAAGAATGCCATAAGGTCGCCGCTTGACGGGTTCCTGATCCTGCGCAAGCAAGCAACGCCCCGGGCTTCTCGGGGCGTTTCTGTTTTCAGAGCGAGATTTTCAGCATGTCGCTAGGGGCGACCGCCATGCCGCGCCGGCTAGTTCCACCTTCGTCCTCGCCTTCCCCGAAAACGAAAATTTGGAAATATATTTTTCGGGAAATACACCTCTAATTCTCCAATTGCCACAGGTATGGTTGACTTATTGCGCAATATAGAATCATTCTTCTGGCGAATCGTGTGTCCGGGAGAAAATCATGTCCGAAGGCGACAACCAAGCATTGGTTGCTCAGATACTGTCATCGTACCTTTCCAACAACTCGGTCAGCCCTGCTGATCTGCCGACAGTCATCGAGACCGTGAAGAAGGCGTTCGCCGCCGACGCAGACCTTTCCCCGAAGACGGCTTCTGGCGAAGAACCCAAGAACTGGGAACCCGCCGTCCCGGTGAAGAAATCTGTTACGCCGGAGGCGATCGTCTGTTTGTGCTGCGGCGGGAAATTCAAATCCCTCAAGCGCCATTTGCAGGCCGAACACAAATTGACGCCGGATGAATATCGGGCGGCCTTCAACCTCAAAGCGGACTATCCGATTGTTGCGCCGAATTATGCGGCGCAGCGTTCGGCCCTGGCGAAGTCCCTCGGGCTTGGCCGGAAGGTCACGCGGGCGCCCGCGGGCGCGAAGAAAGCCGGCGCAAAGGCCGCGCCCAAGAAGCCTGCCGCCTAAGCGTCGGGGAATAGCGGCAAGCGCGCGGATCGGCTCATTTCCGAGGCGATCCCGCGTCTCCTGCATCCGCCTTTGCCATCACTTCGGGTCACGCGCGTCGGGCAGGCCTTGGGGCGCTCGGGGCCGCTTCTCTCTGCGGCCGTCTTTTTGGGAATTGGCGGGGTCTTTGCGCCCGACCCGTCGACCAACCTCTCAATAACCAAATAGGCACGATTATTGTTTTACATCTCAAGGTCACCGCCTTGAGAGGGAACCCATATGACCGCATTTGTCGCGAAAAGCTCGCAGGTCTTCAGCGCCCTGCTTGCCGCGCCGCGTGCCGCAGTCCGCGTGATCATGCGCATTCCGGAGGCATTGGTCGATGCAATCGAGCGGCACGCGCTCGAAAAATAGGCTGAGCGTACGATGGCATGCAGCGTCCCGGCGGTAATGTCTCGGTCGGGACGTCTTTCTTTCTGGCCCCGCCGCGGGCGCTCAGGCGACGCGGCGCGCTCCGGACGGCCCGCCGAAACCCTCCGAAACGGCCGCCTGGTCGCGGGTGCGAGAGCGCGCCGATAAGCAATCGGTTTTCGCTCATGGCGCACAACTCCTCTTCTCCCGATTTCGGGCAAACCCTTCCCTGTCTCGGAATCCTGAGGATGGCGTCGCTGCTCGCCGAGGCGCCGCCCGTGACCGGCGAGACGGCGCTGAGCGAGATGTCGACGCAAGTGGCGGCCGGCGTTCTGGAAGCTGCCGACACTTCAAAGATGTGGCCCGAGCTTGCCCGCGGGCTCATGGGCGGCGCGCCCTCCCAGTTCATCTCGATCCTGCAAAGCTGCGACGCGCTGTCGAAACTTCTGCCCGAGGTCGCGGCGCTGTTCGGCGTCCCGCAGATTTCCGACGGGCCCGTGGATGTCGACCTTGGCGAACATCTCCTGAAGGCGCTCGACGTGGCGGCCGGTGTGGATGCGCCGTTGCCCGTGCGCTTCGCTCTTCTCGTGATGAATATCGGCAAGCCGGATTCGCCGCGCGAGCACTTGCCCGCGCATTACAGGCATATCGAGCGCGGCGGTCCGCGCATCGAGACGATCAGCGCGCGTTACGGCGCGCCGGACGCGTGTCGCGGTCTGGCGTTGCTGGCCCTCAGCGAATGCGAGCGCGTGCACAAGGCGTCCAAAGTGCGCGCCGGCCCCGTCGCGGCGATGCTCGAACGGATCGGCGGCTTCACCGCGCCGGAGCGTTTCCACGGCTTGATGGCTGTGTGCGCCTGCGATTACCGGGCCTATGACGGCCGTTCCGGACAAGCCTATCCCAAAGCGGTTCTGCTGGAGATGGCGCTCGCGGCTTGCGCCGAACTCGAAGAAACTGGTTCTCTCGACACAATGAGGATGGCCCGCGCCGAGGCGATCGCGCGGGCTTTTCGTTCGCAGCGATGGTCCGACGAACTCGCCTAGGCGTCCAGTTTCAGCGGCCCCAATCTTCGAACGAAAAAGGTTTGAGGCCCTCGTTCTCCAATTCGATGGCGAAAGCGACCCCGTGAGCGACGAGCTTGTTGCGGGGCGATACGCCTGCGACCGGAGCGGATGTCGTCGGCGTGATTTCGGCGATCGCGTCGCCCTGCGCCACCGCCTGTTCACGGCGCGCAATCCCGAGGATGCGTCCGCCTGTGGGCGCGGCGATGCAGACGTCTTCGAGAAAGCCCAGCGCCCCTCCGGGCTCTACCGATGCGCCGATGGGGATGTGCGCCCGGAACAGGCCCGCCGCCGGCGCGTGGACGAGGACGCTGTCCGTCTCATCCGTAACGCGGGGTTTGCGGAATTGATACGGCGCATCGCCAGGATGCAGGATCGCGCCCGGGTCCGGCCCTTGCGTCTCGATGGTGAGATCGCAGTCGACGCCCGGCGCGAAGCTCGGTCCCAAGCCGATCGTCAAGCCGCCGAGTTCCCGCAGGCCAGTCGTGACGGCTTCCTTCTCTTCTTCAGCCGCCACGACGACATGCCACGGCCAGCGTTCGAGGGCTTCCGAAAGTCGGCCTCTCAGGAGGGGGATGAAACTGCGTGTCTGCAGCGCGAGCACGAACTCGGCGTTGACGTCGGCGCGGCGCGCCTCGACGCCGTCGAGCTGGGCGTAGCCGTCATACCAGACATCGGCGAAGCTCATGCGCCGGCGGAGCATTCGCGGCGCCATAGCGCGGTACAGGGCGACGACATAGCCCTCTGCGAAAAGGGCGTGCGCTGTCGCCGAGGCTTCCTCGCCGACCCCGCAGACGAGCACGCTGACGTCTCTGGACATGACAAGCTCCCGCGGCATTAAGCGCCGCGTGCGCGGGATTAGCAAGATTACTGCCGCCGTGCGTCGAAGCTCGCGGCGGCGGGCGCTGCGACGTCAGTCCGTCGCCAGAATGACGTCCTGCGGATCGAAGGAGGCGCAGACCCGGGTTCCCTCGACGATGCCCAGCGTCTCCACATCTCGCCTCGGGAGAACCGCGGTCATCGTCTTGCCGGCGCCGATGTCGACCAGAAGTTCGCAATTGCGCTCGGCGTCGACGCGCCGCGTCACGACGCCCGGGAAAGAATTGTGCGCCCCGTTCTTCGAGCGCTCGCCGGGGCCGATTTCGACGAACGAAGACTTCACCAACGCGAGAACCCGGCCGCCGGGGGCGAGGCCGAGATCGGCGGCGCCTTCATTGGTGATGATCGCGTGGATGATGTGTTCGCCCGAGATGCGCAGCGTCACTTCGACGTCGACCGGCCATTTCTTGATGGAGACGACCTGCGCATGAAACACGTTCCGGGCGGAGATCTTGATCCCGACGTTCCACAAAAGGAGGTCTTCATGTCCGTCGAGCCCTTCCTCGGCGATCATCGACGAGATGTAGGACAGCCGCTCCTCCAGCTTGTGAAAGGCCGCGATCAGCCGGCGACCCTCCGGCGTCACCTCGGCGCCGCCGCCGCTTTTTCCGCCGGCCTTCGTGACGAAAGCAGGGCTCGGCAACAGATTGTTGATGGAGTTTACGGCGTCCCACGCCGCCTTGTAGCTGAAGCCTACGATCTTCGCCGCCTTGGAGATGCTGCCGTGTTCTGCGACTGCTTCGAGAACCTTGATGCGGTCGCGCCCCACCAATAATTTTCCGTCGCTTCTCAGGGCGAGAAGGGCGTCAATCTTCCGGACGGTCGTCATGCGCTGCCAGCGTCCCGTATGGCGAAAGGCCAAAAACTCGCCAGTGCATCCTACGTATATGTCCCATAGGCGACAAGCACAACAAGAGGCATTCGAGCCGCATCGGGGCCCGGCGTGCAAAGACTGGCGGGCGGCGGAACACTGCGTCGGCGTCGAGGTTCCTTGGGGAGAGGCGCAGCGGAACGCACGGAGAAACGGGATGACTTATTCTGAGCAGGGCGGCGCACAATCCGCCCTGAAGGAGGCCGGCAAGCTGATCGGCGGCTCCGGGCCGGGGGAGCATGGCGAGGCGGCGAGGCGGGCCGAAAAGGGCGGCGCTTCCGCGACGCGGGCGATCGCCAAGGCGGTGGCCAGAGCCGCCGATGATCTCGAACCGCAATTGCCGACCGCGGCGACCTATGTCCGGGGTGCGGCTGAAAAGCTGCAGGACGCCTCGTCCGCGATCGAGCGCGGCAATATCGACGAACTGATGAATGTCGTCGGCGCGGCCGCGCGCAGCCAGCCGGTCGCCGTCTTCTCGGCCGCCGCGATCATCGGCTTCGCCTTTTCGCGTTTTCTGAAAGGTTCGGCGAATGAAGCCGCGCCGGGAGGGCAATGACATGGATTCGTCGCGTTCTTTGATCGACCTCGCCGGCGCGGCTATGTCTCAGGCGGCGTCGCTTTTGCAGACCGAAGCCAGTCTCGCGCGCGCCGAAATGACAGAGCATGTCGGCGCGTTGAGCGGGGGCGCCGGTTTTGTCACAGTGGGCGTCGCGTTGCTCATTCCCGGCGTGACCTTGCTGCTTCAGGCGGCGGCCTCGGCGGTCTCAGCTTCGGGCATGGCCTTATACTGGTCGCTGGCGATCTTCGGCGGAGCCGCTTTCATTCTGGGCCTGCTGTTCGCCCTGGCGGGACGCCGCCGATTCAGGGCGTCGAGCCTCAAGCCGGCCAAAACGCTCGATCAATTGCGCCGCGATGCGCTCGTGGCCAGGCGGACAATGGGGACTGCTGATGGCGAAAAGCGTGCAGCTTGAACAGGAAGCGGAGCAGGCGCGGGCGCAGCTTGCCGATCTGCTGTCTGAATTGCGCGGGCGGCTGTCGCCGAAGGATCTGGTCGACCAGCTGATGAATCCGAGCGCGGACGGCAAGGTCGGGGCGGTCGCGCAGAAGGTGCGGGACAATCCGTTGTCGATCTCGATGATCGGGGCCGGGCTCGCATGGATCGCCATGAAGAGCCTGGTTGCGCCGTCAGGCGAGATGAAGCCGGGCGAGGTGGAGGAACAGCTCGGAAGCGCGAGCCGCTCCCTCAAGGATACCGCCGAGGCCGCGTCCGAGCGCGGCCAGCGCCTGATCGGCTTTGTTCAGGAGGACCCTGTCGTGATGGCGGGTCTCGGGATCGCGCTCGGCGCGATACTGGGGGCGGTCCTGCCGATGAGCGAGAAGGAAAGCCGCTCTGTGCAAAGCACGGCGGGCGCAATCAAGGAAGAGGCGCGCGAGAGCGCGACGGAGCTGCGCGACCGGCTGGAAACTCAGGCTCCACCGCCGATCAGCGGAAACGGCTCCTTCCCGCCGCCGGACCGTCCGCATACGAGCGCGCCTCGGATGTGAGGATCGCTTTCGGTTGACGGAAGAAACGAAGAGAAAGGGCGGCGCTGCGTAGCGCCGCCTGTCCTGCGATCAATCTTCGAACACGCCTTCCAGGGCGTAATGCGAGATGGTCTTGCGGTTGGCGATCAACTCGTCGACGCTCGGTTCGCCTTTCAGCGCGCGCGAGATCGCGAGCTTGGTCGCCTCGTAATTGGTACGGTACAGGTCTTTCCTGTCGAGCTTCTTGAGGTGCTTGGCGCAGCGCGGGTCGAGCCACACCATGATGATCATGCACAGCTCGTTGGCCTGATCCTTCGGAATGATCCCTTCCGCGAGGCAATCGACGATCGCGTCGGCGGTCGCCGCCTGCACGACGCCGCCGAGCAGCTCGACATAGTCCTCCGACTTCACCGTCATTTTGGTGGTCATCATTGTCGCCGGGCGAACCTGCTGATTGAGATCGCGAATGACGAACATGCGCGGATGGCCGGCGACCTGTCCGGTCATGGAGGCGAAGGCGTGCCCGACCGGACCCTTCACATTGCCGATCAGCACTTCCGGCATGGCGTCCGTATATTGCCCGTCCGCCGCCAGCACGGTCGCTTCGCCCGTCGCCAGCCAGATATGTTCGCTCATGTGATTTTCCTCAGCTCAAAGTTGGATGTGCGCGAATAGCATTGCGCGCCGTCACAGGAAAGACGCCGCGGGTCAAGCCGCATCGCGCGCGATATCGCCCGCCCTGCGGCCGGTGAGCGTCGTCAGCGCCGCATTCTCTCTCTCGAGCGCTTCGAGCAGGCCCCGCTTGATGCGCACGACAAGCCCCGGGCCTTCGTAAACAAGCGCGGAGTAAAGCTGCAAGAGCGTCGCGCCCGCTTCGATCTTCGCAAGCGCCGTCTCGGCGCTGTCGATTCCGCCGACGCCGATGAGCGGGAACTGGCCTTCGACGCGCAGATAGGTCTGCGCGAGCATGTATGTCGAAAGCGGAAACAGCGGCGCACCCGAAAGGCCGCCGCTTTCCCGCGCCCGCGGCGAGCGCAGAGTCCCGGGTCGCGAAATCGTGGTGTTGGAGACGATCATGCCGTCGACGCGCCGTTCGCGCGCGACCCGCACCGCGCCGTCGAGTTGCGCGAGCGACAGGTCCGGAGCGATTTTCAGCAATATGGGGCGGTGCGTTGGTGCCGCATCGCGCGCCTCGATGACGCGGGCGAGCAGATCGGACAGCGCGTCCGGCTCCTGCAGGTCACGTAGGCCCGGCGTGTTGGGCGAGCTGACGTTGATGGTGAGATAACGCGCGACGTCGGCGAAAGCGGCGACGCCCGCGACATAATCGGCGACACGGTCGTTTGAATCCTTATTTGCGCCGACATTGACGCCGACGACGCCATCGCCGCGCCAGGCGGAAAGCCGCGCCAGCGCCGGCGCGTGGCCGTGATTGTTGAAGCCATAGCGATTGATCACGCCGCGATCTTCTACGAGGCGGAAGGCGCGCGGACGGGCGTTGCCGGGCTGCCCGCGCGGCGTCAGCGTGCCAACTTCGACAAAGCCGAAGCCGAGCGAGAGCAGGGGCCCGAAGACGTCCGCATCCTTGTCGAAGCCCGCGGCGATGCCAAGAGGATTTGGAAAGGCAAGGCCGAAGGCCGAGACCGCGAGGCGCGGATCGTCCTTTTCGGCGGCGCGCTGCGGCATGAATCTCAGCGCCGCGATGGTCGCGCGATGCGCGTCCTCCGCGTCGAGCCTGCGCAGCAAAGCGGTCGCGAAATCCAGCAGCATGTCAGAGGAGCCCCGTGAAATCGTGACGCCCGTCGCGCAGCGGCAGAGGCGCGACGCGCAGCGCCCACGCGAGGGAAAGCGGCGCGTAAAGATGCGGGAAAAGCTCGCCGCCGCGCGAAACCTCCCATTTCAACGTCGGGCCGAATTTTTCAGCGTCGACCGAAACGAGCAGGAGATCGCTCTGCCCGGCGAAATGTTTCGCCGCCGTCGTCTCGACCTGCGCGGCGCTGGAGAAATGGATGAAGCCGTCTGAGAGATCGACGCCGGCGCCGTTGAAGACCCCCGCGGCTTCGGCCGCGCGCCAGAGGGCGGCAGGGAGGATTTTGTAGATGATCGTGGGCATCGTTGCGTGGTCGCTCTCAGTATTTGCACAGGCCTTCGCATTTCGGGTCGGTGAGAATCTTCGCGAGCGCCGCGCCTTCGGCCTGATGCGCTTTCGGCACAGAGGGCAGAGCGGCTTCGACCGCCCCATTGAGCTGCTCTCGCGCTTTCAGCGGCAGGACGCTCGATAGAACAGGAAGATTGCGAAGCACCGCTTTGAGCTGGAGGGTCTTGTTCTGCTCGGAAAGATTCGGATCGCGCAGATTGCCCAAGGCGCCGAGCGCCATCGAATTCATGTTCTCACGGAACTTCGCGATCGCCTGCCGGCGCGTTTGCGTCATTTGCTCGGGCGGCAGTCTGGCCATGAAATCTGTGAGCAGGGGCACGCTCGCGGCGAGGCAGTCGTCGCCGAAGGCGAGAAGCGGGAATAGTTCGTCCTGATACTTGATCGTGTTTCGGCTCATCAATTCATCGAAGATCTGGGAGACGTTGTCGGGATCGTCCTTGAGCGGGAATTTTTTTTCCTCATAAAGAGCGTCGATGCCGAGGATGCTCATGCTATAGGCCGCCTGCACTTTATTGACGGCGCCGCACAGGTCTTGGTCCATCGCCTCTTCGTTCATCGGGAAGCTTGCAGAGCCGAAGCTACCGCTTTTGTTGGAGAGGATCGCGAGCGTTTCCGCCGCTTGCTTATCGCTCAGGCGCGGCAATTCGTTTTTCTTTAGCGCCTCGGCCTTGAGCGCTTCGAACTTTTGAGCGGCCGCAAAATATTTCTGCAGCTCCGTCTCGGCGGAAGCTTGCGTCGCACTCGCAAGAGACGAGATCAAAAAAAATCCGAGCGCGAAAAAGCGGCGCATTTGCAAGCTCCTGGAAACGACTACTCCGCCGCACGCACGCTTTCAGTCGGCTTGTCGGTTTTCCGCGGCAGGCGCGCAATCATGTTGATCAGCGCGCGATCCGAGAGCGCGACAAGACGCTCGCCGCGGTTGAGCCACCCTACGGCCTCCTCGATCGTTTCGGCGTCCGCGATCTTGGCCTCGGCGACGGCGCGATCGGCGGTGACGACGCCGCGCTGGCGGGCCTTGCGCGCCGGCAACCAGGCTTCATGCAACGCGCGCAGCTCGGGATCGGCGTGGATGGCGATGAGGCCGTTGATTTCGTCCTCGCCGGCCCGGGCGAGGAATTTCGAGAGCGCCTTGCCGCGTTTGGCGATCGGCGGCGTCTGCGTTTCTTCCGGCGTCACCAGCACGCCGGCGCGGCGCAGGACGAGGCCGAGCCAGCGCTGGCTGGTGAGCCATGAAATCGGGATGGCGAGAATGAGGCCGGCGATCGTCGGCGACATCCAGGCCACGAGCGAGGGCGAGATGAGGAGACCGGCGACGAGGCTCAGAGCGCCCATCGCCACATGCGAGCGGTGGCGGCGTACGATGTCGATCAAGGGCACGGAGCCGTCGTCGCGCCGTTGCGGATCCCAGCCCGTGTCGAAGCCAAAGACGATATGGACGACATGGCCGGTCTGGATCAGCATCATGATCGGAGCGAGCAGGGCGGAGAGCACGACTTCGAAAAGCGTCGAGATGAGCAGCATCAGAACGCCGCCCGAGCCCTTGCGCGTTTCGGGCTCGTAGATGGCGACGAGCAGGCCGAAGAGCTTGGGCGTGAGCAGGATGCTCATGGTGAGCGCGAAGAGTTCGAGCGAACGCGCGGCGTCGAACCGCGGGAAAGTCGGGAACAGCGCGAATTCACTCGTGAAATATTCCGGCTTGAAGTAGCTCGCCTGGAAGACGATCACGATACCCACGAGCAGCTGCATCAGCCACAGCGGCGAGGTCAGATAGCCAAAGATGCCAGTGAGGAAATGCTGCCGCGAGGCCCAGTGCAGCCCGCGCGCGAACAATACGCGCGAATGCTGCAGATTGCCCTGGCACCAGCGACGGTCGCGGATCGAAAGATCGATCAGGGAGGGCGGGCTTTCTTCATAGGATCCGCCGAGCGTCGGCATCATGTAGACGGCGTAGCCCGCTCTCCGGATCAGCGCCGCTTCGACGAAGTCGTGGCTCATGATGTGGCCACCCCACGGCGGGCGCCCGCGCAGATCCGGCAGGCCGCAGTGGCGGCCGAAGGCCTCGGTGCGGATGATCGCGTTGTGGCCCCAGTAATTGCCGTCGCGGCCCATCCAGCACGAGACGCCCATGGCGATGACGGGGCCGTAGATGCGCGCCGCGAATTGCTGCACCCGCGCAAAGAGCGTATTGCGATTGATGATGAGCGGCAACGTCTGGATGATACCGGCGTCCGGGTCAGCCTCCATGGCGGCTGCAAGCTTCGCGATCGTCGGGCCGGCCATCAGGCTGTCGGCGTCGAGCACGACCATGTGGGCGTAGGCGCCGCCCCAGCGCGAGACGAAATCCTCGATATTGCCGGCCTTGCGTCCCACGTTCTTCTCGCGGCGGCGATAGAAGATGCGGGCGCCCGCCCCAAGCCGCCGCCGGATGGCGATGAAGGCGCGCTCCTCCGCGATCCATACGTCGGGGTTTGTCGTGTCCGAGAGGAAGAACCAATCGAAGTGTTCGCCGAGCCCCGTGGCCTGCACGTCTTCATAAATCGTCTGCAACGCCGCAAAAACGCGGCTCGGCGCCTCGTTGTAGATCGGCATGACGACCGCGGTCTTTTCACGCAGCGTTTCCGGCAGGCCGGGGGCCCGGCGATTGGCGAGTAGCGCCACAAAGCCCACGACGCAGCTTGCGAAGCTGAGCGCGATCCAAGAGAAGTTGAGCACGAAGAGGGCGAGCAGCGCCCATTTCAGCGTCGTGACGCCGCCGACGTCGATGACGCGGTACATCTGGTAGCCGCCATAGACGGTCAGCGCCAGACCGCCGCCGAAGGTCGCGAGGCGCGCGAGCCAGGGCGTGCGCCAGAGCGATGGGGCGAGCGGCTTTCTCACCTGCCCGGCGTCGAATTTGAACAGGTTCTGCGCCGGCATCGACAGCCGGTTTTCCACCGGCGTGGGCGCGGCGGCGGCCGGGTCTTTGATCGACGTCGCCGCCTGAGAGGCGTCGGCTGCCGCGATTGTCAGGGAGTCCATCGGTAGAGCCAGGTTTCGCTGATTGGCTCGTCGCCCACACGCAGGACGAGTCGCATTTCGCAGTAGTTTTCGCCGGCCGGATCGAGGTCGAATACGACGCGGCAGGTTTTTGCCTGCGGATTGACGAAGGTGCGGACGTTGGCCGCCGAACCTGGAGATGTGGTCAAGGCGGCGGACAGGCGCGCTGTCTTCTCCGCATTCGCAAAAACCTCACCCGAAAAAACGACAACAAAACGGCGAAGCTTGGCGTTCGGGGCGCGGCCCGAGCGGGCGTTGACGGCGACCGCCTGCGGCGGGCGGCTCGGGGGATCCCAGCACCAGAACTGCCGATAAGCGAAGGTCGCCTGCGCGCCGCCGATCAGCGGCGCCTTGGGGCGCCAGTAAGCGACGATGTTCTCGTTGTTTTCCGACTCCGATGGAATCTCCACCAGTTGCAGCGCCCCTTCGGCCCAGTCGCCCAGAGGCTCGATCCAGAGCGAGGGCCGCCGCTCCCAATGTTGATCGTCGTCCTGATAATCGGCGACGTCGCGGCTTCTCACGAGGGCGCCGAAGCCTTTGGGATTGGCGTCGACGAACGAGGAAAACTGCAGGCTTTCGCGGTTCGACACAGGGCGCCACAGCCATTCGCCGGCGCCCGTAAGCATCTGTATCCCGTTGATTGCCGTCACCATCGTCCGCAGGTCGTCGGGACGGCGCCGGTCGAGCGGCGTGAAGAGCGACGCGGCGGCGAAGCCGGCGAGGCCATAGTGGTCGACGTTGGTTCGCGGGAAAAGCGTGAGTTCGGTGTCGATGATCGTCGCTTCACCGGGGCGCAGCGTGAAATGATAGACGCCGGCGACGCTCGGCGAATCGAGCAGCGCGTGGATGACGAGCGCATTGGCCCCAAGGACCGGCTTCTCGATCCAGAAGCTGCGAAACGCGGGAAATTCCTCGCCCCGAGGGTCGGCCGTCCGAATCGAGAGGCCGCGCGCGGTCACCCCGAGATTCTGGCCGCGCGCGACGGCGCGATAGAAGCTCGCGCCCTGGAAGATTGCGAGTTCGGCCTCCTGCCCGCGATCCTGATGCAGAACGCGGAAGCCGGAAAATCCGAGGTCAGGCAGCGTTTCGGGAATCTTCAGCGCGCCATAATCAAAGCGGTTCCGGTCATAGGCGACGCGCGAGGCGGCGCCATTCTCGATGACGAAAATGTCGACCGCGCTGGCGAAGATATGGCCGCGGTGCAGGGGTTCGATCGAGAAGCCCTTGTTCTCCCCGACCCACAGCGCCGCGCCGGGCTTCGTCTTGATGCCAACGAACTGCTCGTAGGACAGGCTGGCGAACGGTTCGCGCAGATCGGCCGGCGGCGGGGAATAGGGTTTCGCCGACAGGGCGCGCGCGAATTCCACGATCATTTCCCGCGAGAAGGTCGCGGGCGGGGGTGTTGGCGGCTGAGGCTCCTGGGCGCGCGCCGCGGTTGGCCCGACCCCCGCAGCAATTGCGCCGAGAGCCGCACGTAATACATCTCTACGTTCAAGCATCGAGTAACCGGAAAGTGGGCCGAAACGGTCAGATCAGCGGGGCGCGAGCCCTCTTCTATAAGGGAATTTCAGGGAACAGAAAGGAATTAATGCGGCGCCGCGGGGGCGTCAGTTGTCGCGCTTGCCCTTGGCGGCTCGAATCTGCCACAAACGCGACGAATAGGGCGTTGTGTCGCCGTTTCAGATGGATAAGTTGCCACATGGCAAGTTCCCGAAAAGCTTTGGCCATCGTCCTCGCCGCCGGCGAGGGCACCCGCATGAAGTCCGACACGCCGAAGGTGCTGCATCAAGTCGCAGGGCGCGCGATGATCGCGCATGTGCTCGCCGCCGTGGCGGCGGCGGGCGTGGACAGGCCGGCCGTCGTCATCGGTCCGGATCGCGACGATGTGCGCGCCGAGGCGCTTCGCCTCGCGGGGCAGTCGGAGGTCTTCGTCCAGACCGAGCGGCTTGGCACGGCTCACGCCGTCCTCGCGGCACGGGGGGCGATCGCCGCCGGCTGCGACGACCTCCTCATTCTTTTCGCGGACACGCCGCTTGTCACCGGCGAGACGGTCCAGCGCCTGCGAGCCGCGCTCGCCGAGGGGGCAGGGGTGGCCGTTCTCGGCTTCGTCGCGGCCGACCCGTCCGGCTACGGCCGCCTGCTTCAGGACGGCGCCGGCCATCTCGTCGCGATCCGCGAGGAAAAAGACGCCAGCGCCGCCGAACGCGAGGTGACGCTCTGCAACGCCGGACTCATGGCGATCGACGGCGGCCGCGCGCTGGCGCTCCTCGAGCGCATCGGCAACGCCAACGCCAAGGGCGAATATTACCTCACCGACGTCGTGGAGCTCGCCCGCGCCGAGGGGCGCGAGGCGCGCGTCGTCGTGGCCGACGAGACGGAGGTGCTCGGTGTCAACGACCGTATTCAGCTCGCGCAGGCGGAGGCTGTCGCACAGGCTCGGCTTCGCCGCGCCGCAATGGCCGCGGGCGTGACGATGATTGCGCCGGAAACGGTCTTCCTTTGCGCCGATACGCGGTTCGGCCGCGACGTGCTGATCGAGCCCAATGTAGTGATCGGCCCCGGCGTCGTGATCGGGGACCGCGCCGTGATCCATTCCTTCTGCCATCTCGAGGGGGCGAGCGTCGGGGCGGGGGCGACGATCGGTCCCTTTGCGAGGCTGCGGCCGGGCACGGCGCTCGACGAAAAGGCCAAGGTCGGCAATTTCGTGGAGATCAAGAACGCGAGCGTCGCCAAAGGCGCCAAAGTCAATCATCTGTCTTATATCGGCGACGCGGACATCGGCTCCGACGCCAATATCGGCGCCGGCACGATCACCTGCAATTACGACGGATTCTTCAAATACCGCACGCGGATCGGCGCCAACGCCTTCATCGGCTCCAATTCCGCGCTGGTCGCGCCGGTGAAGATCGGGGACGGCGCCTATGTCGGCTCCGGCTCGGTCGTCACGAAGGACGTGGCGCCCGATGCGCTCGCGGTCGCCCGCGGCCGCCAGATCGAAAAAGGCGGATGGGCTGCCGCCTATCGCGCCGCTCAGTCGGAAAAGAAGGCGAAGAAGCCGACTTAAGCGCGTCGCGCGCCTTAACCCTGATCTTCATTCCCTTGTCTCGCGCGGCCGCTTTGGCGGCCCTCTTGCAAGAAATCGCTTCAGGAGGTCGTCATGTGCGGCATTGTAGGAATTCTCGGCAAAGGTCCGGTTGCGGGACAGCTCGTGGAGGCGCTGAAGCGCCTCGAATATCGCGGTTATGATTCCGCGGGCATCGCAACGCTGGAGGAGGGCCGGCTCACCCGCCTGCGCGCCAGCGGCAAGCTCAAGAATCTCGAGGAGAAGCTCGCGGGCGCGCCGCACAAGGGGGCCGTCGGCATCGGCCATACCCGTTGGGCGACGCATGGCAAGCCCAATGAGGCGAACGCCCATCCTCACGCCAATGGGCGCGTCGCGGTCGTCCACAACGGCATCATCGAAAACTTCCGGGAGCTGCGTCAGGAACTGACCGCCAAGGGTCACGTCTTCAATTCCGAAACCGATTCCGAGGTTGTCGCCCATCTCGTCGCCGAAGGGCTCAAGGGTGGCGCGACGCCGGAACTCGCGGTCGCAGCGGCGCTGAAACGGCTCAAGGGCGCCTTCGCGCTCGCCTTTCTCTTCGACGGCGAGCCGGATCTCCTCATCGGCGCGCGGCGCGGCTCGCCGCTCGCCGTCGGCTGGAGCGACGAGGGGGCTTATCTCGGTTCGGACGCTCTGGCGCTCGCGCCCTTCGCGACCTCGATCGCCTATCTCGACGAGGGCGACTGGGTTGCGCTGCGCCGCGAGGGCACGACCTTCTTCGACGCCGACGACAATCCGGTGGAGCGCCGTCGCCAGCCTCTGGCGACCGGCTCCTTCCTGGTCGACAAGGGCAATTACCGCCACTTTATGGCCAAGGAAATTCATGAGCAGCCCGAGGTCGTCGGCCGCACGCTGGCGCATTACCTCGACCTTGCGGAAGGCACGGTGCGCCTTCCCTTCGAGATGACGTTCGATCCTAAAAAGCTTTCGCGCGTCACCATTTCCGCCTGCGGGACGGCCTATTACGCCGGCCTCGTCGCGCGCTACTGGCTGGAGCGCTTCGCCCGCCTTCCGGTCGAGATCGACATCGCCTCCGAGTTTCGGTACCGCAACCCCCCGCTGCCCGAGGGTGGGCTGACGATCGTGGTCTCGCAATCGGGCGAGACGGCCGACACGCTCGCAGCGCTGCGCTACGCCAAGGAGCACGGGCAGCACGTGCTCTCCATCGTCAATGTCGAAACCTCGACCATCGCTCGCGAAAGCGACACGGTGGCCAAGACCCTTGCGGGTCCGGAAATCGGCGTCGCCTCCACCAAGGCTTATACCTGCCAGCTTGCGGTCTTCGCCTGCCTCGCGCTGGCGCTGGGCCGCGCGCGCGGCGTGCTGACGAAGGAGGCGGAGCAGGCGCTCGTCTCCGAGCTCGTGGCCGCGCCCGGCCAGATGGCGGAGGCGCTCAATCGCGAGGCGCGGATCGAGCCCGTGGCGCGCGACGTCGCCCGTGCCTCGAGCGTGCTTTATCTCGGTCGCGGCCCGGCCTTTCCGCTGGCGATGGAAGGCGCGCTGAAGCTCAAGGAGCTGTCCTACATCCATGCGGAGGGTTACGCCGCGGGCGAAC
This sequence comes from uncultured Alphaproteobacteria bacterium, assembly GCA_963806665.1. Classification (GTDB taxonomy): domain Bacteria; phylum Pseudomonadota; class Alphaproteobacteria; order Rhizobiales; family Beijerinckiaceae; genus Methylocystis. The sequence goes on from CAWDYM010000002.1 coordinate 48,856, forward strand.
TCAAGCACGGCCCCATCGCGCTCATCGATTACGCCATGCCGGTCATCGTTCTGGCCCCGCCGGACGCGAGCCTCGAAAAGACTGTGTCGAACCTGCAGGAGGTCGCGGCGCGCGGGGGGCATCTGATTCTGATCGGCTCGCCCAAGGCCAGGGAAGAAGCGGCGGCCGAACTCGCGGGCTATGTGGAGCTGCCCGAGGAGGTTTCCGGCCCCTTCGCGGTGATCGTCTACGCCGTGATCGTGCAGCTTCTCGCCTATCATGTCGCCGTCTTCATGGGCAAAGACGTCGATCAGCCGCGCAATCTGGCGAAAAGCGTGACGGTGGAGTAGAAGCCCCGCCATTGACACGGGGCAGGCCGAACTGGTCTATGCGGGGCGACCCGCGCCCCGGCGGCGCTCTCGTCAAAGGATGCCCGGCCTGTTGCTCGCTTCCATCCCTCCCGAATATGTCGCGCCCTTCGAGCGGGCCTGGCGGCACCGGGAGCTTATCCGCGCCGTCGTGCGGCGCGAGTTCATCTCTCGCTTTCGCGGCTCGCTGCTCGGCCCGGCCTGGGCGGTGCTGGCGCCGCTCATCATGCTGCTGACCTACACGACGCTGTTCTCGATCACCGTGCCGCAGCTCTCGGCCGGCATGAGCGTGACGGATTACGCCAGCGGCATCTTCATCGGGCTCATCGTGTTCAATCTGTTCAGCGAGCTCGCATACCGGGCGCCGATCCTGCTCCATGAGCACGTCAATTTCGTCAAGCGTTCGATCTTCCCCAGCGAGACGATCGCCTGGACGGCGACGATCCGCGGCTTCACCTATGCGGGCGTGGCTTTCGCTGTCTACGTCGCCTTCCGGCTCATCACCGCGGGCTCGGTGCCGCTCACTATCGTGCTGACGCCTTTTCTGGTCGTTCCCTTCTTCCTTTTCATCATTGGCGTCGTCTGGTTTCTGATGGCGCTCGGCGCCTTCACCCGCGACGTCGCGCATATCATGGCGTCGATCGTGCCGGTGCTGATGTTCGCGACGCCGATTTTCTACCGCATCGACCAGATCGCCGCGATGTCGCCGTCGGTCGGCGTCTGGCTCCGCCTCAATATCGTCGGCGACTACATCGAGATGTTGCGCGCCGTCGCGCTCGACGGGCGCGTGCCGAACCTCCTCGGCTATCTTCTGCTTGTCGCCATTTCCTACGCGGTGTTCCTTGGCGGGTACAAGTTCTTCATGCGCTACAAGTCGGTCATCGTCGATGTCATCTGAGCTCTCCATCCGCTGTGCGGGCGTCGGAAAGGCGTTCCAGCTCTACGCGCATCAGAACGACCAGCTCAAGCAGGTCATCTTCGGCTTGTGGAAGAAATTCTACAAGGAGAAGTGGGTTCTCAACGACGTGAACTTCACGGTCCGGAGAGGCGAACGCGTCGGCATTGTGGGGCGCAACGGCGCGGGCAAGACCACGCTGCTGCAGATTCTGTGCGGCATCACTTTTCCGACCAAGGGCGATTTCGAGGTCGACGGCCGCATCGCGCCGATTCTGGCGCTCGGCTCTGGCTTCGACGGTCTGCTGACGGGGCGTGAGAACGCCCGCATCGGCGCTGCGATCCTGGGGCTCTCGCGCAAGCAGGTCGACGAGCGCATCGAGGATATTGCGGCTTTCGCCGAGATCGGCTCCTTTTTCGAGCAGCCGATGCGCACTTACTCGATGGGCATGATCGCGCGCGTCGCTTTCGCGATCTGCGCCCATGCCGACGCCGACGTGCTGATCGTGGACGAGGCGCTTTCGGTGGGCGATGAAATCTTCCAGCGCAAATGCGAGAGATACATCGCGGAATTCAGCCGCACCGGCACGATTCTGATGGTCTCGCACGACCTCAACTTCCTGCAAAACCTTTGCGACCGCGTGCTCTGGCTGGAGAATGGCGTCGTGAAGGAAAGCGGCGAGCCTGCAAGGATCATCGCCGACTATCGCGCGGCGATGATCGCCGAGGAAACTCAGGCGAGCGGCGCGGCGTAGCTGGGGGTCGCCGGCAGCCCTGCGTCATAGCGCCGTGGTCTGGGGCTATGGTTGAGCCGCGCGATCAGCCATAGCGACACGCCGATTTCAGCCATGACCGCCGCGACGAGCAGAAGCGAGAAATAGGCGCTGACTCGCAGCAGCGATTCCAGCGCGACCAGGAACCCGACGTGGACGGCCGGGATCGCGATGATGATGAGGCCGCCCGCCGCGCCGCGCCGTCCCGTGATGTTGCCGAAGGCGAGGACGAGCGCCATCGCAAGGAGCGTATGCGCGAGCGCGAGGGCGGGCACGCCGAAGCGCTTAGCCGCCTCAGCGGTCCATTCGCCATACTGGCGCGGATCGGTCTTCGCCAATTCGCGATTCGCAATGAAGGCGCTGGCCGAGAGTTCGTACACGCCTTTCCAGCCGCGGTCCGGCAGCGCGCCGCTGCCCTGCATCGGCAACGCCATGGCGTATTCGTCGAAACTGGCGATGCGCACGTCATTGCTCGTCAGCGAGCGGGTCTGGATGCTGCCGTTCGACAGCGCGACGATGACGCCGGAATCGTTGCGGCGGAACTCCGCGCGCGCCGCGGTGATCGTCTCCTCCTGCATCTTCTCGACCGAAATCTGTCTTACGAACAGATTTGCGGCGATGTCCGGGGTGACCCAGCGCTCGATGTAGAGCGTCTTCACGCCATTGGAGAAAGTGTAGAAATGCGCCGCGTCGAGCATGCGGTGATTGAGCGAATTGCGCACGACGTTCAAAACGTCCTGCATGGCGCTCGAATAATGCGGCGCAATGAAATTGGCGAGCAGGTAGCCGATGACGACGATGCCCGCGGCCAGCGACAGCGCCGGCCGGCAGATGGACCAGGCGGAAAGCCGCAGCGCATAGAGCACGGCGATCATGCCCTCGCTCGCCATGCGGGAGAATTCGAGCGCTGTCGCCACGCCCACCGCCATGGGAAGCGTGACAAAGGCGACCGTCGGCGTCACCCCGATCAGGGCGGGAATCACGAGGCCGCCGCGCACGGCCGCGGGCGGCAGCTGATACAGCAGATAAGATAGAACCACCGGCACCGACAGCGCGAACTGCACGACGAGAACGTTGAAGCCCACGCGCTTGAACAGGTAGAGGAAGAGCAGGCGCGGCATGGGGGCTACCGATCGAGACGGGTCATTTCTTGAACCGCGCCCAGGCGGCCTTCGAATATTCCGTCCAGGCGGGGTCGAACACGCCGCGCGCGGGCAGGGCCACGGCTCCGGCCCAATGGGCGAAATAGATCTCCTTGCCGTCGACGTCGATCGGCTTGCCGTCCCGGAACGTCACGCCGGGCGCCTTGTAGAAGCTCTCGTGCGACGCCTGCGCGACGACATTCGGCAAAAGCTCGATCTTCAGCCCGCGGCGATGCGTGACGAAGTTCACGAGCGGTTGGGCGAAGAGCTGCCCGCGTTTGCGCACATCATGGAAGATGGCTGCATCGACCTTCATGGTCTCGATGAAGTCGGAAAGCTTCAGATATTTGTTGGAGGTGACCCAGAAGCCGTCGTTGAACAGCAGGACGTCCTTAAGGAAGGGGTATCTGTCGCGCCGGTCGTTGTAGACGTATTCGAAGCTCGGCGACGCCACGATGAACTCGGTCTTGCCCGCCTCGAGCTTTCCGAAGATCGGGGTGAAGTCACGGAACAGGAGGACGTCGACGTCGACATAGGCGACTTCGTCGAGCGGCAGAGCGAGCGCCTGCAGTTTGCGCAGGCGGCGGCGGTTCGTATTGAAAATGCCCGGATAAAGCTCGTTGGAAAGCTTGTCGATCTCGACCGGCTCCTCCGCGACATAGGTCGCGCCGTAAATATCTGCGGCGCGCCGGGTCATCGAGACATTGTCGTCGTAGGGAATCAGATAGATTGGCAGCGTGGAGTTCGTGTCCCGGTAGCTCTCAAGGAACGGCAGCAGCCAGTCGATGATCTTGTCGTTGCCGACAATGGCGATGCCATAGCGCTTCGCGGGGGCCGCGCCGGTCTCGGCGTCGGGCGCGCGGAGGGGTGGATTTGGGTGTAGAAGGCTCATATACGGGGTGTACTTATAAAATTTGGTCAAAAGCAAGGGGGCAGCCATTGGGCGAGGTTTCGCAGACGCCGGCGGGCGACGCCCCCCCCTTGGGCAAACCGTTGACAGGCAAGACGGTCGCGGTCGTGCACGCCGCCTGGCACAGCTGTGGCAGCTATCAGGTCAATGTCAGCCAGATCGCCGCCTATCGAAAGCTTGGGGCGCGGGTCGTCTCCGTCGCGATGATGGACGCGCTGGGTCCATCTGCGCCGGAAGGCGCGCGCTGGGACGCCTATATCGACGCCTCTCGAAACATCAACGCCAGCCGGCGCTATTATTCCGGCGCGCCGACGTCGTCGCTGTTCTCGCCGGTTTTTCTGGCCAAGGGCTACTGGCGGCTGATTCATGGCGATCAGGCCTCCTGGCTCGTCGAACTCGCCAAGCGCGCGCCCACGCCCGAAGCTTTCGAAGACGAGACGATCGACCTCATTCATGCGAATCACTTTTTCACTTTGCCTTTCGTGGAGCGGCTCAAGGGCGGGAAGCGAATTCCCGTGATTCTGGAGACGCAGGATATTCAGGCGCGCCAGTTCGTGCTGCGCAATCAGGGTGGCTTCTTCATTCCCCCCCGCGCCGATTACGCGGACATGCTGATGGTGGAGCTCGACTGGATGCGTCGCGCCGACCTCTGCGCGCATCTCAACGAGGGAGAGCATCTCGACTTCGGCAATCTCCTGCCGGAGAAGCGTCATGCGCTGATCTATCCCGCCGTCTCTGAGGCGCCGCGCGCGAAGGGGCGCGACATCATCATCGTCGCGAGCGATAATTACGCCAATTACAAAAGCATCCGCTGGTTGTTGAACGACGTGCTGCCGCGGGCCGGCGGCGCCAAAGTGTCGATCTATGGAAACATCGACGAGGGCGTGAAGCGGCGCGACCCCGATCTTTACGGGGCGCACAGCGCGCTGTTTCGCGGCCGGGTGGACAATATCGGCCTCGCCTACTCACGGGCGGGCTTTGTCCTGCTGCCGACGATCGAAGGCCATGGCCTTTCGATCAAGGCGGTCGAGGCGCTTTCCTGCGGGGCGCCGCTCATCGCCACGCCGCTCGCCTTTCGCGGCATGGGGGTCGATCCCTCGACGCTGTCCAATGTCCAGCTGGCGCAGGACGCCGAGACGTTCGCGCGCTTATGGCGCGCCGCGCAGGCGCGCTGCGACAGGGGCGACACGCCGGGCGCGCTGAGCGACACGCGCCGATTTTACGAACAGGCGTTCAGCCTCGACGCCTATGCGCGCGCGCTCTCGGAGGCGCTGCGCTCGCTGGCGGCATGAGCGCCTCTCCTCTCGCCGGCCGCCGCGTCGCGCTCGTTCATCCGGCCTGGCATTCCTGCGGCACTTATCGTGTCGTGCTGGGGCAGATCGAGGCCTATCGCGCGCTCGGGGCCGATGTTGCGCCCATCGCCATCAGCTCTGACCCCGGCTTCGTTCACGGCCGCGACTGGATATGGAAAACCTTTCGCGACGCGACGCCCGAACTCGACGCCGGCCCGCGTTACTATGGCGGCGCGCCTTTCCACGCCATGCTCGGCCCGCGCTTCCTCGCGCGCGTCCTGTGGCCTTACATCCACGGAGATCAGGCGGCGATCCGGCTCGGCATGTCCGAACGCGCTTCGCTTTCCCCGAAGGTCGAGAAGCGCGCCTACGACCTCGTCCATTGCAATCACTTCTTCCTCATGCCGGTCGCGCGGCGTCTGGCGCGCGGGGCCGCGCCGATCATGCTGGATTCGCACGATCTGCAGGCGCGCCAGTTCACGCTGATCAATGAGGGGATGCCCTGGCTCTCCCCGCGGATCGCCTACGAGACCATGCTGGCGCAGGAGCTCGACGCGATGCGCGGCGCCGACCTGCTTCTGCATCTCAACGCGCAGGAGGCTGCGGACTTTGGCGCGATGCTTCCCGAGAAGCGCCATCTCCTGCTTTATCCGCCGACGCCTTCGGCGCCGACGGGGCCGGGCGGCGGCGACATCGTCATCGTCTCCAGCAACAATACGGCGAATGTCGAAAGCCTGATCTGGTTCCTTGGCGAGGTTGCGCCGCTTGCGCCGGGCCTCGAAATCAGGATCGCCGGGAGCGTGGACGCCGGCGTGCGCGCCCGCGCGCCCGAGCAATATGAGCGCTACAGTCGCTGGTTCCTGGGGCGGGTCGACGACCCCGGCGCGCTCTACGCGAGGGCGCGGCTTGTGTTGTTGCCGACGGTGAGCGGAACGGGCCTCTCGATAAAAACCGTCGAGGCCATGTCGAGCGGCCTTCCCATCGTCGCCTCTCCCCTGGCGCTGCGCGGCATGGATGAGGCCGCCCTGGGCATCGCGGGCCTGCGCGTCGCGGAATTCGGCGAAGCAGTTCGCCGATGCCATTCGGGAAGCCATGGCGGCGCCGGCGCCCGACGAATCGTCGCGGAGGCGGAGCGGCGCGCGCGCCTATTACGAGGCGCGTTTCTCCCAGGCGGCCTATGTCCGCGATCTCGAAGCGGCAGCCGGCGCGCTTCTGAACGGCTGAGACTTGAGCTCTCCAGTATAGGAAACAATCGATTATGTCCCGGTGTGACGCATTGGCAACGCCGCGGGTAAATTAGCGAAATGGCGGGTTCGCTAATTTCTTAGAAGATTCCGGAGTGTTACCTTCCCTTATCTTGTTCGCTTCGCCGACACCGGCCTTGCCGTTTGGAGAGACTACATGACAATCAAGGCTACGGTTATCGGCGCATTGGCGTCGATTCTGGCGATCGGCGCGGCCGCCGCCGCCGACCTTCCCAGCTTCAAGGCTCCGCCGCCGCCGCCCCCGCCGATTTTCAGCTGGACGGGGCTTCACGTCGGCGTGAGCGGGGCCTATGCCGGCGGCTCCTCGGGCTATAATTCGAATGTTTCGGCCTTCGGCACGGCGACCCTGCCTGGCGCGGCCTTCGCCACCACCTCCTCCTATGGCACGAGCGGCTATATGGTCGGCATGCAAAGCGGCGCCGACTGGCAGCTCGCGAACAACGTGGTGGTCGGTTACGAATCCGAATTCGACTACGCGGACGTGCGCAGCAGCAACGGCAGCGCTTTCGGCTCGCCTTTCGTCACCCGCCTGAACTGGTTCGGCGCCGAGCGCCTGCGCTTCGGCTACGCCTTCGGGCGCTTCATGCCCTACATCACGGGCGGTCTCGCCTATGGCCAGGTGCGCGCCAATGGCAATGAAATCGTCGGCGGCATCCTCTTCCCGACCAGCGCCTCCAACTGGCAGGCGGGCTGGACGGTCGGCGCCGGCCTAGAATACGCCGTGCTGAACAATGTCTCGGTGAAGGCCGAATATCTCTACACGAGCCTCAACGGCACGCATGGCGCGGGCCTCGGTTTCCCGAACGCCTACCGCACGTTCCAGGGCAACGGCTTTGACACCCACGTCGCCCGCATCGGCGTCAACTATCACGTCAAGACGCTCGGCGCGCTGATCGGCCTTCCCGATCTCGGCATCTGAGCCGAACCGCCTTCACGAATGTAAAGCCCGGCCCATGAGGCCGGGCTTTTTCGTGCAGCCTTCCCTGCGGCGACGCAGCGCCGCCTCGACGCCGCCGCCGGATGCGTTATTCTGCAAGGCATGATCCTGCCCTCCCAGATCATCCCGCCGGCCTCCGGGCTCGCGCAGATGACAGATCGCTCGCGCGAGATCTTCCGCCGTCTCGTCGACAGTTATCTGGCGACGGGCGATCCCGTCGGCTCGCGCCAGCTCTCGCGCCTGCTGCCCATGACGCTCTCGCCGGCGTCCGTGCGCAACATCATGCAGGATCTCGAAGAGCTCGGCCTGATCTATGCGCCGCACACCAGCGCCGGACGGCTGCCGACCGAACTTGGCCTGCGCTTCTTCGTCGATTCGATGCTGCAGATCGGCGATCTTGGCGACGCCGAGCGCGCGCGCATTGCGGCGGAGGTCGAGGCCGCCTCCAAGGACCATGATTTCGAGGGGGTGCTCGCGGAGGCGACCAGTCTCCTCTCCGGCCTGACGCGAATCGCGGGGGTCGTCGTGGCGACGAAGGAGAACGTCCGCCTCAAGCAGATCGACTTCGTGCGGCTGGAGCCGGAGCGCGCGCTCGCCATCCTCGTCGCGGACGACGGCACGGTGGAGAACCGCGTCATCCCCGTTCCGCGCGATCTGCCCGCGTCGGCGCTGACGGAGGCGGCGAATTACCTCAACGCCCGCATCACCGGGCGCACGCTGGGGGAAGCGCGCGAGGGGATCGCGGCCTCGCGCCAGGCGGCGCAGCTAGAGCTCGACGAACTCACCGCGCGCCTCGTCGAGGCAGGGCTCGCGAGCTGGGCGGGCGCAACGAGCGAGAACCGCCAGCTCATCGTACGCGGACAGGCGCATCTCCTCGAGGATCTCACCGCCGCGGCCGACCTCGAACGCGTGCGGCTCCTCTTCGCCGACCTCGAGACGAAGACCGAGGTCATCGATCTTCTCGAACGCGCGGAGGAGGGCGAGGGGGTGCGCATCTTCATCGGCTCCGAGAACAAGTTGTTCTCGCTCTCGGGATCGTCGATGATCGCGGCGCCGCTGCGCGACAGCGAGCGCCGCATCATCGGGGCGCTGGGTGTCATCGGCCCGACGCGGATCAATTACGCGCGCATCGTGCCGATGGTGGATTACACTGCGAAGGTCGTCGCCCGGGTCGTCGGCGGCGCCTGACGGCGCGTCAGTCCTTCTTGCCCTGTCCCTGCGTTTGGGTCTGGCCCGGCTCTTTCGTCGTCCCGCCGGAAGACGAGCGTCCGCCGCGCTCCTTGGCGCCGCTTTCCTTGGCGCCGCGATATTCCTTGCCGGATCTCGTTTCATCGCGAGCGCTGCGTTGCCCGTCGCGATCCTTGTCGACGTTCTGGCCGCGTCTATCGTCGCGATCGCGATCCATGTCGCGATCGCGGTCGAAATTGCGATCGTAATCATCATGAGGCGCGCGGCCGTAACGATCATCGAAGCGATCATGGTAGCGTTCGCCGCGCCGCTCCTCATCCCAGTAACGGCTGTGCGGATGGCGATAGGAGAACCAGCAGTCGCCCTGGTCGTCGCAAACTCTCACGGCATGGGCCTCGACGACGCCATTGTCGAGCGCCGGCTTTGAGAGGGGCGTGGCTTTGGCCATCGGCGCGCCGAGCGCGAGCGCGCCTGAAGCAAGGGCCGTCATCGCAAAGAACTTGATCCTCATCTTGTTCCTCCTTGTGCGTAGCCGTTCGAGCACGGCGAAAGGGTCGCGCGAGGCATTCGTAATTGTCGCGAGGATCGGCGCTTTCAACGCCGCGAGAACGTCGGCGAAAAACAAAAAGCGCTCGGGAGGCGCCACGCTCGGCGCGTTACATGAAATTCTGAGGATCGACGTCGATCTGCACGCGGATTCCGCCGCGTTCTTTGGGCGCTGCCCTGACGAGATCGCGCAGGAAGCCTTGCACGTCGGCGCTGCGCGGCGCCTTCACGAGCAGGCGATATCGAAAGCGACCGCGGATGAGCGCGATCGGCGCCTCGGCGGGGCCGAGCATCATGATCTCGTCTGTTTCCGGCAGACCCCCGAGCGCGGCGACGCGATAGCGGGGCGAGGCCGGAAGATCATGCGCGGTGCGCGCCAGCGCGCGTGCGTGCGCCTCTGTCGCCGCCGCATCCTTGCCGGAGACGATCAGCGCGGCGAGACGCCCGAAAGGTGGCAGCCCGGCGCGTTCCCGCAGCGCGATTTCCTGCGCATAGAATTTCGCGGCGTCGCCAGAGAGCAGCGCCGCGATGACGGGATGCTCCGGTTGAAATGTCTGTATGAGAGCGCGACCCGGCTTGTCGCCGCGCCCGGCGCGGCCCGTCACCTGAGCGAGAAGCTGGAAGGTGCGTTCCGCCGCGCGCGGATCGCCGCTGCCGAGTCCAAGATCGGCGTCGACGACTCCGACAAGCGTAAGATGCGGAAAATTATGGCCCTTGGCCACGAGCTGCGTGCCGATCACAATGTCGAAGGCGCCCTTTGCGATCTCGTCGAGTTCGCGCCGCAAACGCTCGGCGCCTCCCGGGAAATCGGACGAGAGCACCAAAATGCGCGCCTCGGGAAAGAGCGTCGCGGCTTCTTCGGCGAGGCGCTCGACCCCCGGCCCGCAGGCGGTGAGCAAATCCTCAGCGCCGCATTCGGGGCAGGCGTGCGGGCGGCGCTCCGTGTGGCCGCAATGATGGCAGACGAGCGCGCGGCGGAAGCGGTGTTCGACGAGCCAGGAGTCGCAGTTCTCGCAGCGGAAACGATGGCCGCATTCACGGCAGAGCGTCAGCGGCGCATAGCCGCGGCGGTTGAGAAACAGCAGCGCCTGTTCGCCGTGCGCGATGGTTTCGCCGACGGCGAGAGCGAGCCGGGGCGCAATCCAGCGTCCGCGCTCGGGGCCTTCCACGCGCATGTCGATGGGCTCCAGCACCGGCATCGGCCGCGCGCCCGCACGTGCGTCGAGGCGCAGATGGCCGTAGCGTCCGTTCTGCGCATTGACTCGCGTTTCGATTGAGGGCGTCGCGGAAGCGAGCACGACGGCCGCATCTTCAAATCGTCCACGCACCACCGCCATGTCGCGCGCGTGATAGGAGACGCCGTCGTCCTGCTTGTAGGCGCCTTCATGCTCTTCATCGACGACGATGAGGCGAAGATCGCGGAAAGGAAGAAACAGCGCGGAACGCGCGCCCGCGACGACGCTGAGCTCCCCCGTCGCGGCGGCGCGCCAGATGCGCGCGCGCTTGCGGGCCGACACGCCCGAATGCCACTCCGCGGGCTTTTCGCCAAAGCGCGCCGCGAAGCGTTCGAGAAACTGCGCCGTCAGCGCGATCTCCGGCATCATCACCAGCGCCTGACCGCCGGCGTCGAGCGCTGCGGCGATGGCTTCGAAATAGACCTCCGTCTTGCCGGAGCCGGTGACGCCTTCGAGCAGGAAGGGCTTGAATGCATGGTCGCGGACGGCGGCGCAGAGCGCATCGGCGGCGACGCGCTGCGCGGGCTCCAGAACGGGCGCCGCGAAGTCAGGATCGAGCGCGCGCGCAACCGGCTCCGGCGGCGCCGCGACCGCCTCCAGCGCGCCTTCATCGACGAGCGAGTCGATCACGCCCGATGAACAGGCGGCGGCCTCCGCGAGCGCCTTCTTGGAGAAGGCCATGCCGCCTTCGGCCGCGTCGAGCACGCGGGCGCGGGTGGGGGTGAGGCGCAGATGGGGCCAGCGTTGGGCGATCCCATCCTCGCAAGGGGTAGAGTTAGGGAGGGGAGGAGATGGCTTTTGCGGGGGATCAGGTCCCGCCAGTCGATACAGCGTCCGCGTCGTTTCCGGCGCGGCTTCCTCGGCCGCGCGCGTCGCGAGCCGCAGCGCCATGCCACGCGGCGTCAGAGTGTAGCGCGCAAGCCAGTCGATGAAGTCCCGCAGCTTCTGGGGGAGCGGCGGGCGGTCGAGGCGCGCCGTGACCGTCTTGAGATTGCTGCGGGGCGCCGGCGAGGAGTCGACCGACCAGACGACGCCATAGGCTTCGCGCGTCCCCAGCGGGATCGTCACGCTGTCGCCGGGCCGCAGAGCGAGCGCGGGGGGGGCGAGATAGGAGTAAGGCGCATCGACGGCGACCGGCGCCAGGACGTCGACGACCTGCGCGCGTTTCGATTCGTCCTCGCTCCGGCTCATGCTGCCGGCTTAAAGCATCTCACGGGCGCCCGGAAGCGCCGGGAACGAAGTCCCTGCAAAAGCGGTTGCACCAGCCGGATCGACTTGCAGGAGGCGCGCATGAACAGCCTGATGGACAATCGATGGACCCAGATCGGCCTCTCGGCCGTGGTGACGGGAACCATCGCGACTTTGGTGTCGACCGCGGCTTTGGCCGCGCTTGCGAAGACGGAAGGCAAGGGCGCATTTCAGCCGACCAACGCCACGAGCCATTGGCTCAACGACGATGAGGCGGCAGAAGTCGATCTGCCGACGGTCGAGCATACCGGCGTCGGTTTCCTCACCCACCACGCCTCGGCGATCTTCTGGGCCGCGCCCTTCGAGGCCTGGCTCGCGATCAACCCGCCGCGCACCTACTGGACGCTGCTGCGGGACGCCTTCGCCATGTCGGGCGTCGCCGCGATCGTCGATTACGGCCTGACGCCGAAACGACTCACTCCCGGCTGGGAGCTGGTGCTCAGCAAGAAGTCGATGGTGGCGACCTATGTCGTCTTCGCCTTCGGCCTCGCGGCGGGCGCCGTCGCCTCCCAGCGCCTGCGCGAGTCGATGCGCGAGACATGGACCGACGCCTTGGGCAATGCTTTGCGCGATAACTGGCGCACGGCCTTGCGCAATACGCGGCGCGAGACGTGGCGGGAGGCGATCCCCCGCCGTCTCGCGCAGCTTGCGCAGGCTTAGGGGCAGTTATCCCAGAAGCCGGCGCTATAGGAGGCGTCGGTGTAGTACCAGCACAGGCCCGGCCCCGGCGCGGCCGACGAGGCGTAGGCCGCGGCGGTCGCCGCGGTCAAAAAGCCGATCGCCGCGCCCGCCGCGATCGCGCCGCCGGGCCGCCAGCCGTAATAGGGCCGACGCCAGCCGCCGCCCGTCACCACCACGGCCCGCCCGGGGCGATATCCGCCATGGTAACCGCCGTGGTATCCGCCGCCGGGCCGGACCACCGCCCCGCCGTGGTAGCCGCCGCGCGCCTGTGTGATGGCGGCGCCGGCGTCGGGGGCCGGCGCGGCCGGCAAGGCGAAAGCGGCGGGGGTTTGCGCGAGCATCAGCGCTCCCGCGGTAGCCGCCACGAAAAAGCGCTTCGATAATGCGTTCATATTTCCTCCAGTTCTCGGCGCCCCTGAAGGCGCCGGGCGCGAGCCTCGCCAGAGATAATGGCTCCGCTCCTCCCCGCAAAGCCCGGGGGCTCGCCGGACTGGCCCGCCTTGACCTTCCCGCCCTCACTCCCTATCCCTGAAAGCGCCAGTCGGCTGGACGGCCGCTGCGTCATGCAGAGGAAAGTCCGGGCTCCACGGAGACACGGCGCCGGATAACGTCCGGCGGGGGCGACCCCAGGGAAAGCGCCACAGAAAGCAAACCGCCGGGCCATTGGCTCGGTAAGGGTGAAAGGGTGCGGTAAGAGCGCACCGCCTGAGCGGCAACGCGTCAGGGCATGGCAAGCCCCGCCGGGAGCAAGACCGAATAGGGGCGACGGAAGGCTTACGCCTTCAACCCGTCTCCGGGATGTCGCCCGGGTTGGTTGCTCGAGGCGGTCGGCGACGACCGCCCCAGAGGAATGGCCGTCACGCGCGGGTCGGGAAACCGGGTCGCGCCATACAGAACCCGGCTTACAGGCCGGCTGGCAATGTTTTACGGCCCGGATCGGGACGCGGCGAGGGCGCCTGTAAACCGTCCCTTAAGACTAACAAAGCTTAATGCTGTTTGGCGCCGGGGTGGCGCTGCGGCGTGAAATCGCCGCTCCGCCGACGCCTTGAAAAACCGATGCTCCGCCAAGAGTTTCAGCCGCGACGTCAAAAAACCGTGAGCCCGCCCGGCCAGGGCCGGGTCGCGCGAATCCGACGCGCCGCGCCGGCGGCGACGGCGAATGCGAGGGTCAGCGTGATGGAAAAGGACCACGGCGCGGATCAAGGCCTGGCCGGGAACGGCCCCGTCCGCCATATCCCCGTGCTCCTGCAAGAGGCCGTTCAGGCGTTGCGCCCGCGCGCGGGCGGCCGCTATCTCGATGGCACCTTCGGCGCCGGCGGCTATACGCGCGCCCTTCTCGAAACCGAGGGCGCCCAGGTTGTTGCGCTCGATCGCGACCCGATGGCCATCGCCGCCGGCGCCGATCTCGTCGGCAAGGCGCGGGGGCGGCTCACGCTGGTCGAAGCGCGTTTCTCGCAGCTCGAAGAAGTCGCCAGAACCCACGGCTTTGCGCCGCTCGACGGGGTGGTCCTCGATATCGGCGTCTCGTCGATGCAGTTCGATGAAGCCGAGCGCGGCTTCTCCTTCCGCGGCGACGGCCCGCTCGACATGCGCATGGAGGGCCGGGGGCAGAGCGCCGCCGACATCGTCAACGAAGCCGATGAAGAGACGCTCGCCGATATACTTTATTTCTACGGCGAGGAGCGCGCATCGCGCCGCATCGCCCGCGCCATCGTTCACGACCGTGAGATCGCGCCCTTCACCTCGACCAAAGCGCTCGCGGAAATGATCGCGCGCGTCGCGCCGGGACGTCCGATCGACATCCATCCCGCGACAAAAAGCTTTCAGGCGCTGCGCATCGCGGTGAATGACGAGCTGGGCGAGTTGCTCGATGCGCTTGCCGCGGCGGAGCGGGTTCTCGCGGAAGGCGGACGCCTCGCCGTCGTCACTTTTCACTCGCTCGAAGACCGCATCGTGAAGCAGTTCCTTTCCGAGCGGTCGGGCCGCGGCGAGACGGGCTCGCGCCGCCTGCCGGGCGAGCCTGCGGCGGCTCCGACGAGCTTCAGTTGCGAGGGGCGTCAGCCCATCGCGCCCTCGCGCGAGGAAATCGCCGCCAATCCACGCGCGCGTTCGGCCAAGCTGCGGCACGCCACGCGTACGGCAGCGCCTCCGCTTCCGCCCGGCGACAGGCTGACGCGCCTTGCGCGCCTGCCCGCCCGCGACAAAGGAAAAGTCTGATGCTTCGGCTTCTCAACATCGTCGCGGTCCTCGCGCTCATCGGATCGGCGGTCTATGCCTATTCGATCAAATACCAGACCGCTTACCGCGCCGAGCAGATCGCCAAGACCAAAATCGAGATCAAGGCCGAGCAGGACGCCATCGCCGTCCTGCGGGCGGAATGGGCCTATATGACGCGGCCCGAACGTCTGCAGCCGCTCGCCGAAAAATACCTGCCGGACCTCAAGCCGCTGCAAGTCACGCAGCTCGTTCCGGCGCAATCGCTGCCGCAGAAAACGCACGGCGACTCGATCGGCGCCAAGCTGGGCGAGATCGGTCTGAGTTTGCCCGCAACGCCCGCCGCCGCGCCCGCCGCCGCGCCCGCGACGCCGACCACGGCCCGATCCCAGACCGCCAAAGTCAAGAGCGCGACGCCGAAAGTCGCGACGACGACCAAGCCGCAAGGCGCCAGCCCGAGCCCGAGCCGTGAGGCGAAAAAGCTATGACAGAGCATCATCACATGCCGGACATGCTCGAAACGCCGCCGGCCCGCCCGGTGAAAAAGCCCTCGAAATACGCCGGCGTGATCCGCGCCGCCTTCTCCACGAGTCTCGCGACGAGCGGGCCACGCATGCGGCTTGCGGCGCTGGGCTTTCTCGCGCTTTACGGCGTGATCAGCGCCAAGCTCATCTATCTGGGCTTCAAGCCGGAGCCGGCGACCATTCGCCGCGCCGCCGCGGAAGCCGTGTCCGCCTCGCGGCCCGACATTCTAGATCGCAACGGCGAAGTCCTCGCGAGCGACGTCAAGGTCATGTCGGTTTTCGCCGAGCCGCGCCGCCTCATCGACAAAGACGAGGCGACCGAGCTCCTGTCCGCGGCGCTGCCGGGGCTCGACGGCAAGGAACTTCGCGACCGCCTCGCGTCCCGGAAAGGCTTCGTCTGGGTCAAGCGCGAGGTCACGCCGCATCAGCGCGACGAGGTGTTCCACCTTGGTCTGCCGGGCGTCGGGCTCATCGCCGAAAACAAGCGCGTCTATCCAAACGGGCCCATCGGCGCGCATGTGCTGGGCTTCGCCAACATCGATAACCAGGGCATCGCCGGCATCGAGAAATTCATCGACGGCCAGGGCCTCACCGATCTGCATAATCTTGGCTTCGGCGCGACGCCGGACGATCTTCAGCCGATCGCGCTGTCGCTCGACATCCGCGCCACTCATGCGCTGCGGGACGAACTCGCCAAGGGCGTGGAGCGTTTCAAGGCCAAGGCCGGCGCCGCGGCGATCATGGACGTCAACACGGGTGAAATTATCGCGCTCGCGTCGCTGCCGGACTACGACCCGAACAATCCGACCGACAAGAACGCCGATGCGCTCGACCAGGTTCACATCAACCGCATGAGCGTCGGCGTTTATGAGATGGGTTCGACCTTCAAGGCGCTGACCATCGCGATGGCGCTCGACAGCGGGAAGGTCAACCTCAACTCGCGGCTCGACGCGCGCGGCGCGCTCTCCTTCGGCCGCTTCAAGATCCACGATTATCACGCGCAGAACCGCGCGCTCACCGTGCCGGAGGTCTTCACTTATTCGTCCAACGTCGGCACCGCGCGCATGGCGATGGGGCAGGGCGTCGAGAAGCATCAGGCGTTTTTGCGCAAGATGGGCCAGCTCACGCGCATGCGCACCGAGCTTCCCGAGAGCGCCGAACCGATCGTTCCGCGCAATTGGGGCGAACTCAACACCATGACGATCGCCTTCGGCCATGGTCTCGCCGTGGCGCCGCTGCAGGCCATGATGGCGGTCGGCGCGCTGATGAACGGCGGCTATCTCATCACCCCGAGCTTCCTGAAGCGCAACGAAGACGAAGCGATGAAGACCGCGGTGCAGGTCGTGAAGCCCGAGACGAGCGAGGCGATGCGCTATCTGATGCGTCTCAACGCGGAGATCGGCACGGCGAAGAAGGTCGACATCAACGGCTATTTCGTCGGCGGCAAGACCGGCACGGCGGAGAAGGTGATCCACGGCCATTATTCAAAGGACCGCCTGTTCACCACCTTCATGGCGGTCGCGCCTTCCGACAAGCCGAAATATCTTTTCCTGACGCTCATGGATGAGCCGCAGGGCCTGCCCGAGGACGGCGGTCACGCCACCGCCGCCTACAATTCCGGCTCGGTGACGGGCGAGATCATCGAACGCGTCGGACCGATCATCGGCCTCGCGCCGCGCTTCGAGCCGCCGCACACGCCCTTCCCGCTGCTGGCCAAACTCGGCTATGGCATGGCGAATGTTCCCGCTTCCGGAGGCCATGGCCACTGATGCGTCTGGCTGAACTCCTCGCGCTCGACGACCTCGATCCCACGCTCGCCGGGATCGAGATCGCCGGCCTGTCGGCTGACAGCCGCGCGATCCAGCAAGGTTTCGTCTTTTTTGCCATTCCCGGCCATGCCGGCGACGGGCTTTCCTTTGTGAACGACGCCAGAGCGCGCGGCGCCGTCGTCGTCGTGGCGCAGCGGCGGGCCGATTGTCCCTTGCCGTTGATCGTCGTCGACGATGTGCGCGCAGCACTCGCCCAGGCGGCGGCGCGTTTCTATCCGCGCCAGCCCCACACCATCGTCGCAGTCACCGGCACGAGCGGCAAGACCTCGGTCGTCGCCTTTCTGCGCCAGATCTGGGCGGCCGCCGGCCATGAGGCGGCCTCGCTCGGCACGGTCGGCATCGTCAACTCCAAGGGCGCGCATTATGGTTCGCTGACGACCCCGGGGCCGGTCGAACTGCACAAGCTGCTCGATGAACTCGCGGGACGCGGCGTCACGCATCTTGCGATGGAAGCCTCCTCGCTCGGAATCGATCAGCGGCGCCTCGACGGCGTGCGCCTCACAGCGGCGGCCTTCACCAACTTCTCGCGCGACCATCTCGATCACCACCGCGACATGGAAGAATATTTCGGTGCGAAGATGCGTCTTTTCGATACGCTGTTGCAGCCCGGCCAGACGGCTGTGATCGACGCCGACAGCGACATTGCAGAACGCGTCGGCGCCGCCTGCGAGGCGCGGGGGCTGGCGCTTTTCAGCGTCGGTGCGCAAGGCGGGGCGATCGTCCTGAAAGAGGCCGACGCGCACGCGTTGGCGACGAGCCTCAAGCTTAGCGCGTCAGGCGTCGACTACGACGTCGAGCTACCGCTCGCGGGCGCCTTCCAGACATCGAACGCGCTTGTCGCCGCGGGGCTCGCCATCGCCACGGGCGACGATCCGGCTGGCATCTTCCGGGCGCTGCAAAATCTCAAAGGCGCGCCCGGTCGCCTCGAACTCATCGGCGACCGCGCCGGCGCGCCCGTCTTTGTCGATTACGCGCACAAGCCCGACGCACTGGAGAAAGTGCTCGCGACGCTGCGGCCCCTCACCAAGTCGAGGCTCATCGTCGTCTTCGGTTGCGGCGGTGATCGCGATAAAGGCAAGCGCCCGCTGATGGGCGAGATCGCCGCGCGCGCCGCCGACATCGCCATTGTCACGGACGACAATCCGCGCAGTGAAGATGCAGCTTCGATCCGTGCGGCCGTCATCGAGGGCGCACGCGGCGCCGGGCGCCGCGAAGATCATCGAAATCGCCGACCGGGCGGCCGCGATCTCCCGGGCCGTCGCCGACCTCGGCCCAGGGGACGTGCTCGTCGTCGCCGGCAAAGGCCACGAAACTGGCCAGATCGTCGGGGATCGCATATTGCCCTTTTCCGATCACGAAGCAGTCGCGAAAGCGCTGCAGGAGCATGGTTCATGAAGCAGGAACCCCTATGGTCGGGACTGGCGCTGGTCGGCGCCCTTCAGGCGCGGGTCAGCGGCGCGCTGGCGCGTGAAGCGACCGGCGTTTCGATCGACACGCGCACGCTCGAGCCCGGCGACCTCTTTGTCGCCATCAAGGGCGAAGCGCGCGACGGCCATGACTTCGTGCGCTCAGCTTTCGAGAAGGGCGCGGCGGCCGCTGTGATCGATGAAGCGCACGCGACGGCGCTTTCGGGCGCCGGGCCGCTGTTCGTCGTGAAGGACGTGCAACATTCGCTCGAACTCCTGGGGATGCGCGCGCGAGACCGTTCCAGCGCGCTGGTCGCCGCCATAACCGGCTCCGTCGGCAAGACCTCGACGAAGGACATGACGCGGCTGATGCTTTCGCATTTCGGCGCCACCCATGCTTCGGTCGCGTCCTACAATAATCAGTGGGGCGTGCCGCTGACGCTCGCGCGCATGCCGGCGACGACGCGCTACGGCGTTTTCGAGCTCGGCATGAATCACGCGGGCGAGATCGCCGGACTCGTCGCGCAAGTTCGCCCGCATGTCGCCGTCGTCACCCGCGTCGCGGCCGTGCATCTGGAGCATTTCGACTCGGTCGAGGCCATCGCGGACGCGAAGGCGGAAATTTTCTCCGGTCTTGAAGGCGGCGTCGCCGTCATCAACCGCGACGACGACAACTACGAACGGCTCGCCGCCGCTGCGGCGCAGACCGCGGGTCACGTCTTTGACTTCGGCGAGTCGGAATCGGCGCAGGCGCATCTCCTCGCATACCGGGCGGTCGACGACGGATGCGAGATCGAGGCGCAGATCCTCGGCGCCCGGATAACCTATCGCATCGGCGCGCCAGGCAAGCATGTCGCGCTCAATTCGCTCGCGGCGCTCCTCGTCGCCGTCGTCTTCGACATCAACGCCGAGAAGGCGGCGGCGACGCTCGCTGAATTCACGCCGACCAGCGGCCGGGGTCAGCGCGAGACCTTGTCGACGGACAAGGGCGACTTCGCGCTCATCGACGAAAGCTACAACGCAAATCCGACGTCGATGCGCGCGTCGCTCGAACTCCTCGGCGCGACGATTCCGGGCAGTGGCGGCCGGCGCATCGCCGTGCTCGGCGACATGCTGGAGCTCGGCCCGCAGGGGCCGGAGCTGCACGCCACGCTGGCCGAGGACCTGTCTCTCGCGAAGGTCGACTACCTTTTCACCGCAGGCCCGCTGATGTCGCGTCTGTATTACGCCGCGCCCGAAGCGATGCGCGGCGCTCATCGGGCCACGGCGCTGGAACTGGAGGAGGCTGTTCTCGCCGAAATCCGGGCTGGAGACGTGGTCATGATCAAAGGCTCCAACGGCTCGAAAATGTCTCGGATCGTCGCGGCGGCGAAAGCCAAATTCGCGCCGGAAAAGGCCAGTTAAGGGAAAAGATATGCTGACGCTGCTTGCGGAACTGTCCTACCTCTACAGTCCGCTCAACATCTTCCGCTACATCACCTTCCGCGCGGCGATGGCCGCGGCGACGGCGCTGTTTTTCGTTTTCTTCTTCGGGCCGAGCATCATCTCCGCACTGCGGATCAAGCAGGGCAAGGGCCAGCCGATCCGCGAGGACGGGCCGCAATCGCATCTTCTGACGAAGAAGGGCACGCCGACGATGGGCGGA
>CAWDYM010000003.1:0-27500 GCA_963806665.1 uncultured Alphaproteobacteria bacterium
GGCCCGCAATTCACTCAGCCAGGCTGTCGCACTGTCCTTCTTCTTGGATAGACCGCTACGTATGGATGGAAGCGGTCCTATCGTCTCCTGCACGCTCGGAGCCGCCATCTTCTTCAGCACTCCGGGGCGGACGCTCAGGTCACTGCGGATGCCGACAATGAACATGCGATGCCGAGCCTGAGGGATGCCGTATTCTTCGGCGCGCACGACAAACAGGCAAGGCTCCACTTCCTCGTTCCCATATCCTCTTCAGCCAGTGAATACAGCCTGTATGTCAGATCGCTCGGAGCGGCAGGAATAGCGGTATTCGGACAGGAAAGATCACGTAAATCCGCGCGATTGCCGATTTGCCTTCTATGGTCGCAGAAAGCAGACCCTTTACATTCTCCATCACGAAAACAGGCGGGCGGTGGTCGGCAATGATCCTGAGATATTCGAGGTAGAGCGTGTGGCGCTCGTCCTTCTCAAAGTCAGATCGGCCCATCATCCTGGAGCGCCCGACAAGCGAATAAGCTTGACAGGGAGGACCTCCGACAAGCGCCCATCGACGGCTTCCACCGATCCGCTCCCGAATAATCTCCCGCACCTGCGCTGGACTCTGAGCCAAGCGAAATCTGTAGAGCGGACGATGCCGCGTGACGATGCGCGGCTGGATAGCGCTGGTAAAGCTGGTCGCGTGAAATATCTCCGGCGAGAAACGCATAATAGTCACCAGGCACTTCGCCTTCCGGGAACTCCCTGATGAAGTGCCGCAGGAGAAGGGTCTGATGTGAAAATTCGTCCCGCTCAATAGATACGACGCTGGTGAAACGAGAGCACCCTTTCTCGTCAACGCTTGAAGCGAAGCCTTCCCCTAGACCCCGGGCCCCGCAAACAGATCGACTACTTTGTAAGCCGGAAGCCGCTGTTGGGCCTGCCCCCTGTGCTCACGCCCACGTACCAACATTTCTTCTCTCGTTCGCCCCCCGGCATACATACCTACTTCAGCCTTCTTCCGGCCTTTGACGTTCGGAAACCTGCCTGCCTTTAGTGCGGGCGCTGGAAAGCTTCTCGAACTCCTCGACGCTCATGACGACCACAACTGGCCGACCATGCTTCTCCACCTGAACTGGCTCTGCTCTGGCTTGATCCAACAACAGGCCGAAGCTGTTTTTGGCATCTTTTGCAGACATGGTTTTCATGTGATCAGCCCCGCAGCGGATAAGCTATTTTAGCTATTTCGTCTGCGCTCGCAACGTCATTATTGCACTGCTTGGTGAAGCGGTTTCGCCCATATCACCGTCGAGAAATTATGGCGCGGACATACCGCATTTGCGCGGCTCCGCCGCGCGATGGCTGGCAGCGCTGCGATATGTTGGTCTCCGCGCCGCCCGCATTATACGTCGTTCCGACGTGCGCTTGAGGGCACTATCTGGTCGGTCGCCATGGCGATCTACCATTTCTCCGTTCAGGTCATCGGACGCGCGGCGGGCCGCAGCGCGGTTGCCGCAGCCGCCTATCGCTCGGCGATGCGCAGCGCGCCCGATCTTGTCGAACTCGGCAAGGACGATGCCGGGCAGGACCGCTTCACCACAAGCGACATGATCGAAGCGGAACAGCGCCTGCACCGCGCCGCCGAGATGATGGCAGAACGGGAAGGTCATGAGGTTAGCGGCAGGGACCGCGAAGCCGCATTGGCCCGCGCGGCGGATTGCGGCCTTGTCCTGTCCGGCGAGCAGGCCGACGCCCTGGCGCATGTCACGGACGGGCGCGATCTCGGCATTGTCGTCGGCTATGCCGGGACCGGGAAAAGCGCGATGCCGGGTGTGGCGCGCGAGGCTTGGGAGGATGCCGGTTACACCGTGCGCGGCGCGGCCCTGTCCGGTATCGCCGCCGAGAATTTGGAAGGCGGATCGGGCATCGCGTCGCGCACTATCGCCAGCATGGAACATGGCTGGTCACAGGGCCGTAACATGCTCACATCCCGCGATGTGCTTGTCATCGACGAGGCGGGCATGGTCGGCACGCGGCAGTTGGAGCGCCTGCTATCCCATGCCGCCGACGCTGGCGCGAAAGTGGTGCTGGTCGGCGATCCGCAGCAGCTACAGTCCATCGAAGCGGGCGCGGCGTTCCGTTCAATCCGCGACCACCACGGCGGGGCCGAGATCAGCGAAGTGCGCCGCCAGCGGGAGGATTGGCAGCGTGACGCCACGCGCGACCTGGCAACCCGCCGAACGGGCGATGCGATTCATATCTATGAGCACCATGGCATGGTGCATTCCGCCGAAACCCGCGAACAGGCGCGCAGCGACCTGATCGACCGCTGGGACCGCGAGCGGCAGGCGAACCCCGACGCCAGCCGCATTATCCTCACCCATACCAATGCGGAAGTGCGGGAATTGAACGAAGCCGCCCGCGACCGGATGCGGGAAGCCGGCAACCTTGACAAGGATGTGCGCGTCACAGTCGAGCGTGGCGCGCGAACCTTCGCCCACGGCGACCGCGTGATGTTCTTGACCAACGACCGCGGCCTTGGCGTGAAGAACGGCACGCTCGGGACTATCGAGCAGGTCAGCGCGCAGAGCATGACCGTGCGCACCGACGACGGCCGCGATGTCGCGTTCGACCTAAAGGACTATAATCGCATCGACCACGGATATGCCGCGACTATCCATAAGGCGCAGGGCATGACCGTGGACCGCGCCCATGTCTTGGCGACGCCGGGCATGGACGGCCACGGCAGCTATGTCGCCCTCTCGCGCCACCGCGACGGCATGGACCTGCATTACGGCCGCGACGACTTCGCCAGTCAGGACAAGCTCATCAACGTCTTGTCGCGCGACCGCTCCAAGGACATGGCGAGCGACTACGAACCCGCCCGTGACTACGCCGAGCGGCGCGGCATCACCTTCCGCGAGCGGGTGGAGCGGGTTGTCGAGATCGTGCGCCAAGTTCCCGAAAGGGTGCGCGGCATGTTCGACGGGCTGCGCCTGCCCGCCGAAGGCGGACAGCGGCCGGAAAGGATGGTGGAGGAAGACCCGGAGGCGGCGTTGCGCCGCGCCCGTGGCCGGGCGCTCGTCCGCCATGCCCGCGCCGTCGATGCGATTTTCGCGGCGCAGGAGCAGGGCGGCAAGGCCGGCCCCGATCAGGTTAGGGAATTGCAGGAGGCGCGTCCCTACGGCTCGCATGATGCCGAAGCGGCCTACAAGAAGAACCCGGAGCTTGCGACGGAGGCGGCGTCAGGCAACACGCGGCGCGCCATCCGCGCCCTGCAACTGGAAACCGAGCTACGCACCGATCCCGGCCTGCGCGCCGACCGCTTCGTGGAACGCTGGCAGAATCTCCACAGGACCAGCGACCAACGGTATGCGGCGGGCGACTATGCCGGCCATAGGGCCGCGCGGGCGGAGATGGGCAACATGGCGCACAGTCTCGAACGCGACCCGCAGATGGAGTCCCTTCTGGCTGGCCGCAAGCGCGAACTCGGCATCGCATTCGATTTGGGGATGGGCGTCGGCCGCGACCTCACCCTCACGTTCGGGCTTGGCCGGGGCCGGGGTCTCGGGCTGTAGAACCATCCTATTTACCGCCTTCTCTTCGCCACACTACTACGACGCCTAAATATCTATTGCATAACAACAAATCATTGCTCTTGCCTGACTTGGAAGTTCTCAGAAACAGTCAGCAGGAGGCATCGGGGCCATGCGCCAACCAGACCGTATCATCCGCATGGACACCGTCCGCGACCGGACGGGTCTCTCAAGGTCCACCATCTACCGCAAGATCGCCGAGGGTACGTTCCCGCCCCAGGTCAAGATAAGCATCAACGGGGCGGGCTGGCGGGAATCCGACATCGACCGATGGGTCGCCAACCCCGTGGCATGGCGGCCAGGAAGCGGGCGCGGGCTAGATGCCGTCTGATCGCGGCGCGCGCTCCCGCGCCCGGCTCGTCAGGCCGCCCACGGCATCCGAGCAGCTTGAGGCGCTGTTGGGCTATCCGTGGCCGCAGGCCGCCCAAGCATGACCTCTCCACCTGGGCCGTCACCGACGACTGGCCCCATCCTGTCCCGGTCACAGAGGCCGAGATCAAGGTGTTCGAGCAATGGTTCGGGGACCTGTTCGACGAGTTGTTCGGTTCCGGCGGTTGACGCTCCAAGCGTCGAAATCGACGTTGAAATCCGCCCTTCAATAGATTACTTGTAGTCACATATGGCTACATATGGAGGCGCAACATGCTGACCATCAACCTCAGAGACGCCAAGGCTGGATTTTCGAGCCTGGTCGATGAAGCCGTCAAAGGAGAAATCGTGACTATCACCCGTCATGGCAAGCCCGTTGCGGCCCTGGTTTCGGTGGAGGCGGCGGAGATCGCGCGCAAGGCGCTGACGCGCAAACGGGCGGGCCTTGTCAGCTATCTCAGGACGTTCCCCGGCGGAGAGTTCCCGCGCAACCGCAAACCATCGCGGGATGTCGAGCTTTGAGCGACTTCCTTCTCGACACCAACGTCGTTTCCATGCTCGCGCCGTCGAAGGCGGAAGCATCCGCAGGCTTCCTCACCTGGCTGGACCGCATGGACACCTATGGACGGCTATTTCTGTC
This sequence comes from uncultured Alphaproteobacteria bacterium, assembly GCA_963806665.1. Taxonomy (GTDB): domain Bacteria; phylum Pseudomonadota; class Alphaproteobacteria; order Rhizobiales; family Beijerinckiaceae; genus Methylocystis. The sequence goes on from CAWDYM010000003.1 coordinate 4,579, forward strand.
GGTCGTCTCTATCCATGAGATCGAGAAGGGAATCGCGCTCCTCGACCACAAGGGGGCGACGACGAAAGCCGCGAGCCTGAAAGCATGGCTCAGTGGTCTCGTCTCCACATACGATGACAAGATCATTGGCTTCGACGCGCAGGCCGCCGCAATCGGCGGGCGGCTGGAGGCGAAGGCGCTTGCGGCCGGTTACGACCCCGGCATGGCCGATGCCGTGATTGCCGGTATCGCCGCAGCGCATGAACTCGTCGTCGTTACCCTCAACACGAAGCATTTCTTGCCGTTCGGCGTCGCCGTGTTGTCGCCTGACGAGGCGGCTGCACAAGGCGGCCCGGCATGACCGCTTCCACAATTCCTCTGCGCGCCGCCCTTTATCTGCGGGTTTCGACAGCGCGGCAGGCCGAGCATGATGTTTCGATCCCCGACCAGAAACGGCAGGGCGAAGCGTACTGCGCCTCACGCGGCTATCAGCTTGTCGAAACCTATGTGGAGCTAGGCGCATCCGCCACCAACGACCGCCGCCCGGAGTTCCAGCGGATGATCGAGGCGGGCACGTCTAAACCCGCGCCCTTCGATGTCGTCGTGGTTCATTCGTTCAGCCGCTTCTTCCGTGATCACTTCGAGCTTGAGTTCTACGTCCGCAAGCTGGCGAAGAACGGCGTCAAGCTGGTCTCCATCACGCAGGAAATGGGGGATGACCCCATGCACGTCATGATGCGGCAGATCATGGCGCTGTTCGACGAATATCAGTCCAAGGAAAACGCCAAGCACGTCATACGGGCTTTGAAGGAGAACGCCCGCCAAGGCTTCTGGAACGGCTCGCTTCCCCCTATCGGCTACCGCGTCGTCGCGGCCGAGCAGCGCGGGGCCAAGAACAAGAAGAAGCTGGAGATCGACCCGCTCCACGCCGACACCGTGCGGCTGATCTACCGGCTGGCGCTGGAAGGCGACGGCACGACCGGCCAGATGGGCGTCAAGAACATCGTCTCCTACCTCAACAACCGCCGCATCTTCACCCGCGACGGCGGGCGCTGGGGCATCGGCCAGGTTCACCGCATCCTGACCCGCCGCACCTATATGGGCGAGCACGAGTTCAACAAGCGCAGCAAGACCAAGGAGCTGAAACCCGTCAGCGAGATCGTCACGGTTCCGGTGCCGCCGATCATCGACCGGGAGACGTTCGACACGGTGCAGGCGCTCTTGAAGGCTCGCAACCCCAAGGTCATCCCTTCCGCCGTCATCAGCGGCCCGACCATGCTGACCGGCCTTATCCATTGCGCCAAGTGCGGCGGGGCCATGACCATCCGCACCGGCAAGGGCGGGCGCTATCGCTACTATGCTTGCTCCATAAAGGCGCGTCAGGGACCGACCGCCTGCGAGGGCATGGCCGTGCCGATGGACAAGCTGGACGATCTTGTCGCCAGCCATCTGGAAGATCAGCTTCTCCAGCCCGAGCGGCTTGAAACCATCCTCGCCAGCGTTCTCGACCGGCGACAGGAGCAATCCGAGCGCCGCCGCGAGCACATCGCTGAACTGAACAAGCGTGCGTCCGAGTCGGAACTACGCCTGAAACGCCTCTACGACGCCATTGAGGCAGGCGTGGCCGACATCGACGACCCGGCCCTGAAAGACCGCATCGACGGCCTGAAGGCTATCCGCGATCAGGCGAAGGCCGATGCCGAGCGCGCCCAGGCCATGCTCGACAACTCCGGCTCTAAGGCCATCACCCCGCAAATGGTCCGCACCTTCGCCAAGACAGCCCGCCAGCGCATCCGCCTCGAAGGCGGCGGCTACCGCCGCGACCACCTGCGCGCGCTCGCCCAGCGTGTCGAGGTCGCGGACGGCGAGGTTCGGATCATTGGATCGAAGACCCGGCTGCTTCAGGCGTTTACCGGAAAAAGTGGCGTAAACTCAGTGCCCACTCAGGGACTGAAGTGGCGGAGGGGGCGGGATTCGAACCCGCGATACGGTTTCCCGCATACACACTTTCCAGGCGTGCGCCTTCAACCACTCGGCCACCCCTCCGGTGGCGCGCAATATATGCAGGTGGGGGCGGAACGCAATCGAAGATAACGCCATTTTGGGCCGTCTTCACGACATAGACCTGACGAAGCCGATTACCGGGTGGGATTTTGGTGCGCGACGCGAGAAGTTCGCTTGATCCGGCGCCTCTGCGCATGCTATCTGCGGCCCGCCACGAAGCTTTGGCCCGCAAGGGCCGGATCATCGCCGCGGAGAGGTGGCTGAGTGGTTGAAAGCACCGCACTCGAAATGCGGCATACGGGCAACCGTATCGGGGGTTCAAATCCCTCCCTCTCCGCCAATTCAGTCACTGAGTGGGCACGCCGATTGCGCCACCGTTCGCCACGAGCGTCTGGAGCAGCCGGGACTTCGATCCCATGATGCGGACCTCGCCCTCAGCGACTTCCACCCGCTGCGCGAGCGCTCGAAGATGATCGCGACGGTAGCCGCCGCCTTCGAGCCGGATTCGCTGACGTGCGGTGTGGGCGAATTTGCTCAACATTTGCGGTGTAACCGCCTGGCTCCCGGAGTGCTGAAGCATGGCCAGGGCGCGCTCGGCGTCGGCCCTCGCCTGATCGCGGATGGCCTTGAGCCCGTCGATGCGATCCTTAAGCGCCGGGTCATCCAGGTCGGCGACGCCCGCTTCGATGGCGTCATAGAGGCGCTTTAGGCGCAGCTCGGATTCAGTCGCTCGCTTGTTCAGCTCCGCGATGTGTTCGCGCTGACGCTCACCGCGCTCCTGCCGCCGGTCGAGGACTGCGGCGAGGATCGTTTCCAGTCGTGCGGGCTGAAGCAGACGTTCCTCCAGATGGCTGGCGACAAGGTCGTCCAGCTTCTCCATCGGCGCCGCCATGCCTTCGCAGCCGGTCGGCCCCTGCCGGGCTTTGGTCGAGCAGGCATAGTAACGATACAGCCCGCCCTTGCCGGTGCGGATGGTCATGGCCCCGCCGCACTTGGCGCAATGGATCAGGCCGGTAAGCAGGGTCGGGCCACTGATGACGGCGGATGGCGTCACCGTGGGATGCCGGGCCTTGAGCAACGCCTGCACCGCGTCGAAGGTCTCGCGGTCGATGATCGGCGGAACTGGAACGACCACGATCTCGCTGACCGGCTTCAACTCCTTGGATTTTGATCGCTTGTTGAACTCGTGCTCGCCCATGTAGGTGCGGCGGGTCAGGATGCGGTGGACCTGGCCGATGCCCCAGCGCCCGCCGTCGCGGGTGAAAATGCGGTTGCGGTTCAGGTAGCTGACGATGTTCTTGACGCCCATCTGGCCCTTGATGCCGTCTCCGTGGAGCGCAAGCCGGTATATCAGCCGCACGGTCTCGGCGTGGAGCGGGTCGATCTCCAGCTTCTTCTTGACCTTCGCGCCGCGCTGCTCGGCCGCGACAACGCGGTAGCCGATGGGCGGAAGGGAGCCATTCCAGAAACCTTGCCGCGCGTTCTCCTTCAAGGCGCGGATGACGTGCTTGGCGTTTTCCTTCGATTGATATTCGTCGAAGAGCGCCATGATCTGCCGCATCATGACGTGCATGGGATCGTCGCCCATCTCCTGGGTGATGGAGACGAGGCGCACGCCATTTTTCGCCAGCTTGCGGACGTAGAACTCCAATTCGAAATGGTCACGGAAGAACCGCGAGAAGCTGTGGACCACCACAACGTCGAAAGGCGCGGGCTTGCTGGTTCCCGCTTCGATCATGCGCTGGAACTCGGGCCTGCGGTCGTTGGTCGCCGACGCGCCCGGCTCCACATAGGTCTCGACAAGCTGGTAGCCGCGCGAAACGCAATAAGCTTCGCCCTGCCGCTTCTGGTCGGGAATGGAGACATCATGCTCGGCCTGACGCGCCGTCGAGACGCGCAAGTAAAGGGCGGCGCGTTGCGCGACGGTCATGGCTTGTGTCTCCCTTTCACCTCATTGGCTCGGTCCGAACAATTCGTCGAAGAGATCGCCGAACCACGCCTCGAACACGTCCACCTCGGCCTCCGTGACCGGGATATGTTCTGGCCAGTCGTCGGCGACGGTCCACGTCGAGAGGTCATGCTTCGGCGGCCGGCCGGCAAACGGCCAGGGCTGGCCGAGCAACGCTTCAAGCTGTTCGGATGCTGTCGGTGGGAGTTCTTTGCGGAGTCTGGCCATTGCTCCAGAATCGCCGAACGAGGCCCATGAAAGAATAGCCTTTTTCTACGCTGCGAGCCGCCGCGCACCGGGGCGCAAAAAGGGGGACGTTACACTTGACATACCAGCCGCAAGATGTAGGATGGAAGCCATAGGAGATTGAAATGGCTTCCTCGGTTCTCAACGCCCCGCACTTCCAAAACGAAGACGCCGCCTTCGCTTACGTCGAGGCGCGCCTTTGGCCGCATGGGCCGACTTGCCCTCATTGCGGCAACGCGGACGCGAATCGCCTGCGCCGGATGCAGGGCAAGACCACCCGCAAGGGCCTCATCAAGTGCTACGAGTGCAAGAAGCCCTTCACCGTCCGCATGGGGACCATTTTCGAATCATCCCACTTGCCGCTGCATCTTTGGCTTCAGGTCATCCACCTGATGTGCGCCAGCAAGAAGGGCATTTCGACCCGCCAAATCCAGCGGATGCTTCAATGCAGCATGAAAACCGCTTGGTTCCTGACTCACCGCATCCGCGAAGCCATGCGCTCCGGTGATCTCTCGCCGCTCGGTGGCGGGGGCGGAACCGTCGAGGCGGACGAAACCTTCATCGGCAACATCCCGGGCATTCCAAAGCGCGGGACCGCTCACAAGTTCGTCGTGCTCACCCTTGTTGAGCGGGGCGGTGCCGCCCGTTCCTTCCATGTGGACAGCACTTCGATCGCGGACATAATCCCGGTTGTGAAGGCGAACATTGCTCGCGAAGCGGAGGTCATGACCGACACCGCTAGCTGGTATCGCAACCTCAACAAGGAAGGCGACTTCGCCAGCCATGACAGCGTGAACCACCTGCGCGAGGAATTCGTGCGCTACGAAGGCGTGAAGGTCATCACCACCAACACCGTCGAGGGCTTCTACAGCATCTTCAAGCGCGGCATGAACGGCGTCTACCAGCATTGCAGCGAGGCGCATTTGCACCGCTACCTCGCGGAATTCGATTTTCGCTACTCCAATCGCGAGAAACTCGGCATAAATGACCTTGCGCGGGCCGATCTCGCCTTGGGAGGCGTCAAGGGTAAGCGCCTCACCTATCAAACAGCTTGCTACAGAGAAGCCTCCGTATGGTGAAAGTCGTCGCCGCTGGCGTAAGGCCGCGAAAAAAACCGAAGCCTAAGCCAAAGATGAACGACGAAGAACGTCATTCACGCTTTATTGCCATGGCCAAAGAGGTTGAGGCGGACGAGCGACCTGAGGCGTTTGATGAGGCGTTTGATAGAGTTGCTTGCAAAGATCAGGGGCGCTTTCGCGCCCCTGAAAACAGCTAGAATTTGAATTTCAACTGGTTGGGCCAGCCGCGAGAATGAGCGCGAACACGTTCGCGCTGACCATTTCTCGTGCGGCTATAGGCCCTGACCGGAACGCGCAGCATCGCCGCCTCCTTGCCAAGGATTCCCTTGAAAAAGGCGGCCGGACGTGCGATTCTGCTATTGTGAGTAGGAATGGCTCATCCGGTCCGCCCCAAAACGGGTTGGGTTTGCCGTTTTTGGAGTGAAATTGAGTGGCGAGGCCCATAAGGGCCTACTGGTCTAATGTCCGGCCGATGAACCACATCGGGCAACTCCTTTCCCTTCGTGACAGCGCCGTGTGGTCCCCTTCCACAGTTCTCACGCGGCGCGATGAAGCTCTTTTGATCGTCCGCGCTCCTTATGGGGCGCGGACGCTTTATTTCTCTCCCATAGCAAGCAGTCTTTGGTAGCCTTCAAACCACTTGGCTTGAATCTCAGGCGACCACGTCGGGTCAAAGGCAGGAAACTTCTCCAGCAACTGACTTGCCATTGTTTTGTGGTGATGAGGATGGGCGTGGTCGCCACTGCCGACTTTCGGCGGCCCGATTTCCGCGGATTCTTCCCTGGTCTTTATCTTTGCTTTCTTTCGTCCAGAACCGTTCGATGGCGAACGCGGAACCGACCCCGTAAGAATCCGCGTCCCAAGGGGGACGCCAGCGCGCTTTGCCGCGTGCAAAAAGAACGTCCGGCATTTACGTGAGACGTCCTCTTTGGCGCCGGTCGCCTTGAAGGAATCGGCGAACATCGTGGGAGTGGCGTTCATGAGGTCCAGTGCGAAGACGTAGGGATATGTCTCCTTCAGGACATCAAGCAAAAGAGGCTCAAAATTTGGCGTTTCGAATGCATCGATAATGGAGGCCAGTCGCGGCGTTGGTTTGTCCCCCTCAACAAGGCCGAGAGAGCGAATCGCCATCTTAAGTTGCCCCTGAAGGCCGCCAGAAAAGCGACGCAACACAGACTTGTCGATCTGTGGCGGCAGTCCGTTTGTTTTCAGTTCTTTAAAAAAAGTAAGAAGCGTTTGAAACGCAATGTACGGAGGAATGCGAGCCGCCGCGCCGGAGGCCTCTCCTCCACCAGAACCGTCTTGGTCCGGCCCGTTCTCGTCTTTGGCAACCATCTCCGTAAGTCCTCTTTGAACCACGAAGGGCGGTTTAGCACATGAACCGCGATGAACGCAACATCGCTTTGATGGTTCATGCGCAGGACGGGCGGCACATTTTGCTTGCGGCTCACTGGTGACCGGCGATAGGCTCCTTTCTGACGTGGGAGAGAGCAATGAAATGCGCGTAATTACAAAAGCATACGCTGATAAGCCCTTGGACCGAACCGCAGTCGAACGACAGGGGAGGCTAATCTACGTTGTGGACGTGTCCACTCCACATTCCATCAATGCGGACGGACAGGGCGGGGTGGGATTCCCCTGTAACTGCGTTTTTGAGTTTGATGAAGGATTGTTCGAAAAGCTCGATACGGCTTTCAAGAGTGGCGAGACCGGCTCTCTTCATCGTTTGTGGTCGGAAGCGGTGCCCATTACCTACGGGAAGCAACTTGTCTCAAGGGGATAACCCCCTTTTCGAGACATTCGATCGCGCGTTCGAATATCAAGTGATTCGCATTCCGGCTTAACCGGCTAGAGCTAGAATCTGGTATCCAAAGTGTAACATCCCCGCAAAAAGACTTGCTCGCGGCGGCGCGGGGCGGAAAGGGCGTAGGGGCGGATGCGGTCGTCATGGCGATATCAGGCTCAACGCCGTCGCCACCGGCAGATAAAGGGTGCGCGGCCGCCGCGCCAAGGGCGCGAAGCCGAAAGCCGCGTAGAACGCCGCCGCCTGATCGTCGATGGCGTCGGCGAAGATGGCATGGGCTCCGATCGGCGCTGTCGCCACGGTCTTGATGGCGTCGAACAACAAGGCTTCTCCAAGCCCTTGCCCCGCGTAGTCATTATGTCGCCCAAGCCAACCGATCAGCACAGCCGGGACGGTCGGGTAGCGCGGCAGTTTCTTCGCCAGCGGGTCGGGAACTTCAGTCAATGGCACGTTGCTGGAGGACAGCGTGTAGAAGCCCGCCACCCGGTCCGTCGCGATCTCCCTGGCGACGAAACAGGTGGCGTATTTGCGCTTCACGTCCTGCGAGACGGTCTCGCGGAAATAGCTGTCGATCCGGTCGTTGCCGCAGGTAAAATCTGTCCGCTTGTGCGCCTTCGCCAGCGGCTCGATGGCGAAACGGACGCTCACCGGCGCTCGATCAGCTCGGCATGGCGCTTCGCTGCGCGGACCAGCCGCGCGTTCGGCTGGGGCGGATTGATCAGCGCCTCGGCGAAGCGGATTTGATCCTCGCGCGCGAGGCGCATGATGTCGGCGTCCTCGACGACCCGGCGGGCGTCCTCGCCAGCCGTCGCGATCAGGTAGCCGGTCAGTGTCAAGCCGCGCAGACGGGCGGCGCGCTGCATCTGGTCATAAACCTGGACCGGAACGCGCGCTTCCAATCGGGCGGTCTCGGCTTCAACTTGTGGCTTGGGCATGGGGGCCTCCTTTAGCCTCGATATATACGGCATAATGCCGTATAATTCAAGACGCATTACATGCCGATTCCAATCTGCCGCTTGCGGCTGAAGCTCCACTCGATGCCGCCATCGTCGCGGCGGACGCCGCTGATGTGCTGGTCAAGGCGCGTTTCCAATACGGTCTGCCACGGCACGAGTTGGAACCCGAGCCCGTCCTCGAGCATGGCGAAGCGCCCACTGGCAAGGTTGGCGACGCCCGCCAGACGGCCAGTCACATACTCGCCCGGCCCGGACGGGGCGTAGGTCAGGCCACGTTCGGCCGCCATCTCTTTGCCGACGCGCTCGACCTCCTGGCGCTCCAGGGCGGCGACGGCGCGCCGGGGAATGGAGATAAACCCGTCCTTTACGGCGGCATGGCCCATTTCCACGAGCCGCGCGGCGCGCCGGTCGAGCGCGGCGTTCACCTCCCGGCCAAAGCCTGTCCCAGCAAGAGGCAGGTGGTCTTTCGCAACCAGTTCCCGGTCGAGCCAGGTTGCGCCGTCGCTGCCAACCTGCCGGTCGAGGTCGAGCGTCGAGAGCGTGCGAATGCCGAAATCCTTCGGTCGGCTGGGGGCGTCATAGGCCATGCCCCGCTCGGCGATGTCCGAGGGGATATTCCAGTGGTCGGCGTCGATACGTTCAACGTGCCCGGCGCGACGTAAGGCTTCCAGCCAGCGCACATGGGAGCGAATGAAGGCGTCCGGGTCGCTGTTGCGCCCCTCGATCACATCCCTTGTTGCTTGGAGATGCTGGCTCGGCTGGTAGATGCCGCCATTGGCCTCCGCCACGAGCTGGATGTTTACATCTGCCGGCCGGGGATCGGCCTTGGTCGCCACCGGATCAAGCGCGACGATATGGCCCCGTTTGATCTCGTCCAGCTTAGAGGCGTCCACCGTCTCGACATAATGGGTGCGGCCATCCACCCCGTCGATGATGAGGTGCAGCCGGTCGCCCATCTCGTCGCCGCCCAGCCCCTTGGCGAGCACGCGGCCAACAAGGGGTTCGGTGATCTGCGTGCCATGGTTCACGTATTGTGCGGATGCGCGGTCGTCGGCGAGGCCGTGGTCGGCCAGCGCGCGGTGCATGGTCTTGATGATGTCGCCACGTTCGCCCAGATCGCGCAGCATCGGCTCTGCCCGCTCGGAGATGGACCAGCGGCCGACCTCCACCTCGGTCGCCAGCCCCATGCTCTCCAGCCTGCGGGCGCGGGCGATCAGCAGCACCCGGTTTTGGCGCGCGGTCTCCAGCATGTCGCGGTCAGGGCGCAGGTCGGCGAACCCGTGGCTCGCTCCCTGCTCGGCGATCAGCATCCGGTCGAGGCGGGTGAAGCGCTCGGCGTCCACCTCGCGTTCGAGCTGGCGGCTGACCTCCTGCTCGGTCTGCCGGCCCAGCTCCAGGGTGACGATCTCACTCGCCCGTTCGCGGATGCCGTGGGCGATGTAGTCGCCGGCGATGTTGAGGATGCGGCCGTCGTCCATGACGCCGCGCACCAGGATATGGGTATGGGGGTGGCCGGTGTTGTGGTGATCGACGGCGATCCAGTCGAGCCTGGTGCCGAGATCGGCCTCCATCGTCTTCATCACGTCGCGGGTGGTCTGCCGCAAGTCGGCCAGCTCGACGCCGTCTTCGGCGGAGACGATGAAGCGGAACTGGTGGCGGTCGTCGCGGCCCCGGTCGAGGAAGGCGCGGCCGTCCTCGGCGTCGCGCTCGGCTGAATAGATCTGCCCCTTCTCGCCGTCGCGGTTGACGCCATCGCGCTCCAGATAGCGAAGGTGAGCATCTACAGCCTTCGCGCTGACGAACGAGCGTCCGCGCGCCGCGCCACGCTGGGGATTGAGCTTCACGATCCGCGCCTTCACCGTCACGCGCCGGGCGCGGGTCCGCGCACCGCTGGCGTCACGACTCCAAGCGCTCCGCCCCTTCAGCCCGGCGGCGGCCGACGCGCCCCGACCTCGCGCGTTGAACCGCCCGCTTCCCTTCCCGGCCGACCCCAGTCGATTGGGGTCGCCACCGGCGCGCCGGATGGCCTGATGCACCTCGGCAAGGAAAGTCTTCGGGCGCGGACGTACGGCGCGCGTGGTTCGCCCACCGGAGCGGTCGCGGACCCTGCCAGGACGGATGCGGAAATGGTCTTCGTCGTTCGCCATGAGGCGACGATTGGAAGATCAAACAGCCGACACAAGGTCGAAAATAGCGGCGTAGGGTTGTAGGGTAGAAATACTTGCGCAAGCGTAGAAGCGGCGAAACCGCATACGACGCACATCGCGGGCGCCACCCAAAATACCTTTGAAAATATTGCGAAAAGCGAATTCCGCGCCGTCGCCACACCTCGCGGCTCTGGCTGAAAGCCGCCAAAAAACAATGTGCAGACAACCACTTAGGAACGAAGTTCCGGCAGCGAGGCAACTCGCTTTATCTTGCCATCTTCTCCGCCTTCACCTTCGGGGCTGATCTCGAAGCCAGAACACACCCACGGTTTCGGATCACAGCCGCAAACGCCCCGTTGTCAGAAAGAGCCATTCTGCCCTAAATAGCCGCATGGATCGCCACAGGATTCGGCCATGAAAACCATGTCGGCGCGCGTGGCGAAGAACGCCTTCGGCCTGATGATCGACACCGCGCGTGCAGAACCGGTGCTGATCGAAAAGCACGGGCGCGGCGTCGTGGTGGTCATCGCCCTGGAAGAATATGAGCGGCTGAATAACGTCGCCGGTGCAATGCGAACGTCGGCAAAACTGCGCATAAAGCCGAATTAGCGTGAGGGCGGGCAATTTGACCGATTACTTTGAAGACGTCACGGACAACGACGAAGTGCGGCAGGGAGACCTGATCCGTCGCTTCAAGGGGACAATCCCTGATGGCGAATGGGGATTCGTCCTCACTGCCGACTGTGACATAGCTCAGGGCAAGGCGGGAGACCGTTTCACTTACATCGAGATACTGCCCGCAGCAACCTACTTGGAAGACGTTTGGGCTCCGGCTCAGTTGAAGCGGTGGGTGTCGAGGCAATCAAAGACGGCAGCAGAGCAACTCGGCGGCATCATGCGGCGGTCTGACCTGAGTTTACCACTCACTGGCGAGGCGCTGGCGCGGTGGCTTACCGAGCGAACGGATAGCGAGGTGGCGGCGTCGGTAAACAAGACCGGGAATCCGCTCGATAAGAAGCTCTCAGTCTCTATAGCGGCGCTGCGTGTCGCGCTCGACCCGACCACCCGGCAGCACGTGCTGGACCGCTTCCTCCGGGTTCGCGAAATCCTGGGAGATAGCTTGGAGCAAAGGAGGCGCACCGTGCGCGAGGCGTTCGACGGAGAACGTGGCTTCCCCGACTACTTCCTATTGCCTGAACTACCCGGCGTGACGGGCTATGGCTTTGCGGTCATGCTGCGGTCATTCAGGTCGGTTGTGGCCGGCGATATTTTCCTGACGCCCGTGGATGCGCAGATTGAGGGCCGACACAATACATTCTACCGCATAGGTCGCCTCAACGACCGAGTTCGTTTTGCCATAACACAAAAGCAAGCCTTTCTGTTCTCAAGGATCGGTCTACCACCCCCTACGAAGATGCATGCGAGTCGGCAGTGGAACTTCTTGCCGAGCAGGTCGTGCCCGATGCGAGGTGAGATAATGTTCGACGCGCTTGTCGTGGATAGTGGCGCAATCAGTGCGCTTGATGCTGCCTTGATCGACGAAGAATGGTTTACTGAATTTGCGCTTCCCGCGAACACGGAAGGACTCCGGCGGATCACGTTGGGCCGCAGCGTGTATATCCTGTCCAATGAAGCAGACGTAGACAGCGGCCTGCTCGTCGTCAACGTTGGTAACGGTGGCGTGTTTCAAGGCCAAGGGCCTAGACGACCGCGGTTCGAGCGGATTCTTAGGGTCGCACTCCGGCACTTCGACCGGAACATCACGCTTCCCGTCCAGTGGCAGCCTTACCATGAAGGCTCCCGTATATCGGTATACGCCGAGCCTCAGGGCAAGCAAGCTTGGACACGCATTTATTTCGACCAAGCTGCCGGGGAACGCTTGGATATATATGCTTACACGGCGACGAATGGACCGAAGTCTATAAGCGGCGTCAATTCGGATATGACTCTGTTGAGCGAGGCCGCCGATGGCCTAGAGGAGGCAATCTACCGCACCGAATCCCCGGCCTCACCTGTCGGTAATTTTGGTATTCTGCTCAACGAACGGCTCGGGGCACAGATCGGCGGGGCCGTATCCTTGGACGAATGGCTTAGGCGCCGTCTGAATCCTCAGCAAATGAGCTTTGTTAGAAGAGCGCACGACCGCCCAGTTCGACTGCGCGGTGCCGCTGGTACTGGCAAGACGCAGGCGATGGTCGTCAAGCTATTGCAGGACATGCTCGAAGATGCTGACGCCAAGAACCTCAAGACATTCGCTTTCCTGACGCATAGTTCCGCGCTTGCCCATGAGGTCGTGAGGGGCATGCTCTATGCGCTCGATCCTGGAGAACGTTGGAGGACATTGAGAACTTCGGATGACCGACCGAAACTCTGGATCGGAACTCTGTACCAACTTGCGCAGGAAAAACTCGAATACGGGCGCAAAGGCTTGATTCCGCTCTCGCTCGATGGCCGCGACGGGCAAGATTACCAGCGCATATTGATCAATGACGCTCTTGCCAAGGTGACAAGCGACCCACGTGTAATGTACGGAGGTACTTGGGTCCGACAAAGCCTTTGCCGCGCGGCTCTCGTCGCTCGCGGATCGGAATGTGCTAATCGAGGAACTCATGAATGAGTTCGCATGCGTTCTCGACGCGGAGAACGTCCGGAAAGGCGCCAAAGAGGCGGATGCCTACCTCACGGGTTATCGGGAGCGGTGGCAAATGAATCTAGAATCGAGGGAGCAAAGAGAAGCTGTTTTGGAAATTCACGACGCGTACCGGATACTACTCAAGAATCAGCGGCTTCTTAGCTTGGATCAAATGGTTGCCGATTTCGGCCGCTACCTTTTCACGCACGAGTGGGAACAACTGCGGGAGCGGGACGGCTTCGATGTAATTTTCGTAGACGAATACCACTACTTTAACCGTGTCGAGGCTATGACACTCCAGAGCCTATTCCGGCCTCGCGCGCAAGTTGAGGGCCGATGGCCGCTTTTAATGGCCTACGATCTTAAGCAAGCCACCAGTGACGCACCGCTTGGGGGTGGCGTCGAAAGGTTCCGGAATCCCGGTGTAGGAGAGTCAGTAGAAGTTCAACTCATCGAGAACTATAGATCGACGCCTCAAATCGCGGCTTTTCTTCAGGACCTCGATGGGGCGTTCCCCATGATGGACCTCGAAGGGGAGTTTAGCACCCACATGCCACCATCGAAACAGGCGGCGGGCGAGAAGCCAGTAATCCAATCATACGACAGCAGCACGCAGTTGGTCGACCAGGTGTTCGACCAAGCCGTCGGCGTCGCACGCCAGATCGGCGGTCGCCGCGTCGCAGTCCTCTGTCTGAACGACGATCTGTTCGACACGTATCGAAAGGCAGGTCGCCTTGCGGGTAAATTTGTCCCTGTGACATCGCGGGAGGAGCTTAAGGAACTCCAGTACGCGAAGGCACGGTGCGTCTTCAGCATGCCCGAGTACGTGGCGGGTCTTCAGTTCGATGCGGTTTTCCTAATTCACGCTGACCAAACCGACCTGTCGAACGAATACCTCAGTCAGGGTGCCAGACGCCGCTATGTGAGCCGCGTTTATCTCGGTGCCAGCCGCGCCCAGACTCGGTTGGTGATTGCCACTTCGCGCGAACGTGGCGGAACGAGCGAGATCCTCAAAGGTCCTTTACACAATCAGAGTCTCGTATGCGCTCCATAGCGAGGCTCATAGCGCCACAGCGTAAACGTAGTTATCATCGCTATCGGTCGTGGCCCGCCACTGACGCCCAGCGAACACGCCCTTGGTTCCCTCAATAGGTTTTGAAAACCCGGTGACCGTTGATCATCGTGGCGACTCCCAATGGCCGGCCGTCCGCTCCGGTGAAATAGGTGACGCCGCCTATTTTGGTGATGCTTCCGATCGGGCGTCCGGCGCCGTCAGTGAATTCCATCGTTCCGGAAACATCGGTCGGTTGCTCCAACGGGGACGCTGACGCGAGATCGCCCGCAAAGGCGCCGCTGACGCTCGACGACAGGATTGCACAGATGATCGCCCATTTCATGACCACGTCCCTCCAGGCGCGCCTGCAGGCCGCACGCAAGGAAAGAGCCATCAGCGTTCGGCTCGAAGGACCGCTCGAATCGGCGTGGACCCTGCGTGAAAGGCGCTTTCTCGATCGCCCCTGAAGGGTAGATCCGAGGCAACTTGCTCAAGGAGCCCGCAGTGGGATCGCCGCAAAACTCGAAAAAGCTCCCGTGTCTGGCCGCGCCGCCGATGAGTCGCCACGAAGCCTCCGTCCGTTGCCGGGGGGTCGTCTCGCCCTAAGTGCCGGCGCTCCGGAAATCCGGTCGGCGGGGAGGCTGGGAGGACAAGGCATGGCTCAAAATCTGAAGCTCCTCGCCGTCGCAACGACCCTTGCCGCCGCAATCTCGCTGGCGAGCGCGCAAGCAGCCGGGGGTGGTGCGGGAGGCGGCTCCGGCAGCGCCGCCGCTGGTGGCGGTAGTGGCGGGACGGGCGCGGGAACGGGCGGCGATCTTGGCGGCGGTGGAATGAGTGGCGGCGACATGGGCGCAGGCGGGAGCGCAGGCGGGAGCGCAGGGAGCGGCGCAGGGACCCGCGGCACGCATGGCGGCGGGGCCAAGGCCCCCAGCGGGTCAGGCCTCGACTACGGGGTCGGCAGTGGAGCGGGCAGCACCGGCATGCGGGGCAAGACTGGCAAGTAAGCCGTGTTGATGGCGACCCGCAACGACGCGAGCGGCGCGTCGGCGAGGGGGAACATTGGGAAAATCGACCCGTCCTCCCTGCCGCGCTCCCCCCTTCAGCCCCTAGCCTTCAGCCCCTCGCCTAATGCCCGCCGCTGAGTTCGCTGGCGAAATAAGCGATTGTCCTTGCGTATACGCGCGCCTGGTTCCATTCGAGAAAGGCCTCGAAATTGGGCTCGCCCTCATCCCAGCCCGCGCCCGGCCGCCAACCCTTGCCCTTTAGATAATTCGCTGTCGAAGCCAGAGCGTCCGGAATGGAGCGGATAAGGTCGCGCCGCCCGTCGCCGTCGAAATCGACCGCGTATTTCGCATAGGAGGAGGGCATGAACTGCGTCTGGCCGATTTCGCCCGCCCAGTCGCCGCGCATCTGTGCGGCCGACATGTCGCCGCGATCGACGATTCTCAGAGCCTCCTTGAGTTCTTCGCTAAATTGCGCCGAGCGGCGGCAATCATAGGCGAGCGTCGCCAGCGCCTGCATGGTCCTGAAGCGGCCATTGTCGGCGCCGTAGCCGGTTTCCAGCCCCCAGATTGAAATCAGCACTGGACCCGGAACGCCGTAACGGGCCTCGATCTGGCGCAGGAGGCCCGCATGGCGCTCGAGCAGCGCCCGGCCGCGGCTGAGCCGTGAAGGCGTCACAAGACGGGCGGAGAAGCTCTCGAAGCTCTTCTTGAAGACCTTCTGACCACCTCGGTCGCGGGAGATCACGGTGTTGTCGTATGAAACGCCCGCGAGCGCCGCGTCGAGCGTGCGCCGCGAGATCCCTTCACCGGCGGCTTCCTGCCTGAAGTCCTGCAGCCAGGCGTCGAAACCGGCGCTTGTCCCGCCGCACGAAGCCGCGCGGGCCGAACCCGCGCACAGCCCGAAGGCGAGCGCCGCGGCGCTGAATGACAAACAAATCGTTACAATCCGGAGCATTTCGAACGAGCCCTCGACTAATCGACGCGGGCAATCTAGCAAATTGCAGCGCATCGGCGCTTTCGCCCTCTGGGCGAACTGGCCCCCGCTTCGCATCCCGCGACGAAACGAGCAAGACGGAAGAACGCCCCATGTCGGAAGAAACCCGTGACGCCGCGTCGGAAGCGGCGCTGAGTGACGCATTGAAGTCCTTTCTCGCCGAACATGGCTTCGCCGGGGGCGGGATCAACGACTACAACAAGGATCAGGCGACGCCGCTGATGCTCGCAGTGCGGGTGGCGTCGCCGACGCTGGTGAAGGAGCTGCTCGCGGGCGGCGCCGACGTCCGGGCCGTCAACGCCGACGGCAATCAGGCGCTATGGCTCGCCTGCGTGGGCGAAAACGCCGAAAACCTAAAGCTTCTCATCGACGCGGGCGTCGACGTTCAGCATGTCAATGAGAACGCCGCGACGCCGCTGATGTTCGCGGCGTCCTCAGGGCGGGCCAAGGCGGTCGCGCAATTGCTCGCGGCGGGCGCCGATCCGCTGTTTGAGACGGACCTCGGACTGACCGCTCTCGACATGGCGTCGACCGAGGAGTGTCTCTCCTTGATGCGCGACGCGGTCCGGCGCAAAAAGGCGCGGAGCTTCTAAAAGGCTCACGCTCTTTTGACTTGCTTGGCCAGGAGCCGGTCAATCCTGCGCAACTCTGTATGGTGCAAGAGCAGGATGTCGTTCGATTCGGCCAATTCCTGCGCCGCCCGCGTATATCCGCTCGTCGTGACGACAACGCCCCGCTGCGCCCCTTCATGGGCGATCCCGGCCACGATCTCCTGAACGGCGCGGTTTCCGACCGGTTTTCCGTATTTCTTGCACTGGACGACGATTCGCGTGCTGCGCTTTTCGGCGACGATATCGACGCCCTGGTCGCCGCTCGCCTGCGTAACCCGCGCCCGCCATTTCATCTCCCGCAGGACCGCGGCGCAATAGTGCTCGAACGCCTCGGGGGTCATGTCTTCGTCGTATCGCGCACTCGTGATCTCTTCATGGACGAGCACGGCGAGATGCAGCAGACCGAAAAGCGCCAGCCCCATGAGCAACATCCCAGACGGGCGCGGCCAGAACCACCCGGCGGCGGCCGTGAAGGCTACGACCCAGATAACCCATCTCGCGGCGCCGCTGCCGAGCCGGCGTTGCGCCATCCGCTCCCCCTCGCCGCAGACAACTTGCATCCGCGCGTCAAAATGCCAGAATCGGCCGCCACCCGAAAGGCCACGATCGAGTCCCCCGGCGCCTTCTGGGCGCGCCCGCCCGGCCCGCGAACCCAGCCGACGCCCCCCGCGTCATTGACAAGCGGGCTTGGCAATAAGAATGAATGTTTTCATAAGGTCATCTTTCTGCGCGATACGCGGCCTTCTCCCCGTTGACACAGGCTTCCCGAACGGCCCCTCCGAAAGGACTTCCCGACGATGAACATCACGATGATTGGTTCTGGTTATGTTGGTCTCGTTTCGGGAGCCTGCTTTGCAGACTTTGGCCACAAGGTGATTTGCGTAGATTCGGACGAAAGCAAGATCGAGCGCCTCAAGCGCGGTGAAATTCCAATCTACGAGCCCGGTCTCGACGAACTTGTGAGCAACAACGTCAAACAGAACCGCCTGTCGTTCACGACGGATCTGGGACCGGCCGTGCAAGGCGCCGACGCGGTTTTCATCGGCGTCGGCACGCCGTCGCGACGCGGCGACGGCCACGCCGACCTCTCCTACGTCTTCGCCGCGGCCCGGACGATCGCGCAGGCGCTGGGAAACAGGTTCACCGTGATCGTCAACAAGTCTACCGTGCCCGTTGGAACCGGCGACGAGGTCGAGCGCATCATCCGCGAGGTGAACCCAAAGGCCGATTTCGCCGTCGTCTCCAATCCGGAGTTCCTGCGCGAAGGCGCCGCGATCGAGGATTTCAAGCGCCCCGACCGCGTGGTCATCGGCGTCGAGGACCCGCGCGCCCGCGATGTAATGGAGGAAATCTATCGGCCGCTGTCGCTCAACGCCCCGCCGCTCGTTTTCGTCGGCCGCCGGACCTCGGAGCTGACCAAATATGCGGCCAACGCCTTCCTGGCCACGAAAATCACCTTCATCAACGAGATCGCGGACCTTTGCGAGAAGGTTGGCGCCGACGTGCAGGAGGTTGCGCGCGGCATCGGCCTCGACAAGCGCATTGGCGGGAAGTTTCTGCACGCCGGCCCCGGCTATGGCGGCTCCTGCTTCCCCAAGGACACGCTTGCCCTGATCAAGACCGGGCAGGACGAAGGATCGGCGCTGCGCATCGTCGAGACGGTGGTGGCGGTCAATGACGCGCGCAAGCGGGCCATGGCCCGCAAGATCATCGTGGCGCTCGGCGGCTCCGTGCGCGGCAAGAAGATCGCGCTGCTCGGCCTCGCCTTCAAGCCCAACACGGACGACATGCGGGACGCGCCCTCGCTTGCGATCGTCGCCTCCCTCGCCGGCGACGGGGCGGATGTGCACGCATATGATCCCGAAGGCATGGAGCAGGCCCGCCCGCTGATGCAGGAGGTGACCTTTCACGAGGACGCCTATTCGGCGATCGAGGGCGCGGACGCCCTGGCGATCGTGACCGAATGGGACGCGTTCCGCGCGCTTGACCTCGACCGCGTGAAAAGCCTGCTCAAAAACCCGATCATCGTCGATTTGCGCAACATCTACCGTCCCTCCGACGTGCGCAGGCGCGGCTTTACTTACGTCAGCGTCGGACGCGCCTGACTCTACAACGGCGTGATATCGGACTAAGGTGGCGCGCAATCGCACTGTGCGCCATCGCCTCGCCAGGCTGGCGAATGGAGCGGGCGTCAAAGAGTTCCGGGAGGGTTTTCATGACCCTGCGCCTGGCCGTCACCGGCCTCACGGGTCAGATTGTGAGCGCGCTCATCGAGCGCGCGCCCAAAGACGTCGAGATCATCGCGCTCGGCCGGCCGCAGCTTGATCTTGGCGTGCGCAACGCGGTGCTCGCTGGGTTGCGTCACACGCGTTGCGACGCGATCGTCAACGCCGCCGCCTATACGGGCGTCGACAAGGCCGAGAGCGAGCCCGATGTCGCGATGCGCATCAATGGCCTCGGCGCCGGCCATGTCGCCGAAGCGGCGGCGGAACTGGGCTTGCCGCTGCTTCATCTCTCCACGGATTATGTCTTCGACGGGACGCTCGATCGGCCTTACCGCGAGGATGATCCCGTGGCGCCCATCAACGCGTATGGCCGTTCGAAACTCGAAGGAGAAAGGCGGATCTCGGCGGCCCATGACGACCATATCATCCTGCGCACCGCCTGGGTCTACAGCCCCTATGGGGAAAATTTCGTAAGGACCATGCTGCGGCTCGCACAAACTCAACGAGAGATCGACGTCGTTGCGGATCAGTTCGGCAATCCGACAAGCGCCGGGGACGTGGCGGAGGCGCTCGTCGCCCTCGCGCGGCGGCTTGTCGCCGATCGCTCCCCACTTTTGCGAGGGGTTTTCAATCTGGCTGGCGACGGCGAAGCGAGTTGGGCTGATCTGGCGGAAGCAACGCTCGCGGCCGCGCATGTGCACGGATCGGCGCCGGTGCGGGTCAATCGCATCACGACCGCCGGTTACCCGACGGTAGCAAAGCGGCCGCTCAATTCGCGGCTCGACACGGCGAAGCTTCGGGAGCGCTACGCCATGCGCCTGCCCGCATGGCGGGCGTCGCTCGCGCCATGCGTTTCACGTCTCATGGCGACGCAGCTGTAGGGGAGTTTTGGTGAAGTCGTCAGGAACGAAAGATTGCTAGGCCCGAGACTTGACCTGACCCGCTATCGCCGAGACCAATTTATCTTGTTATGATTTTTGCTTGGATGCGGGGGCAGGATTTGAACCTGCGACCTTCAGGTTATGAGCCTGACGAGCTACCGGGCTGCTCCACCCCGCGACAAGCAGCAGCGCCGCTTTTGGGGCGGCGCTTTTGGATGTTTGTTTTCGTGTGAGGCAATCATGTGTTTAGCAGGCCTGGCGACGACCTACTCTCCCAGGTCTTGAGACATCGTACCATTGGCGCGGAAGCGTTTGACGGCCGAGTTCGGGATGGGATCGGGTCTGATCGCTTCGCCGAAGGCCACCAGGCCGGCGAAACACATGATGAAGCAAATGAGGGCTGCGCCCTTGCGTCTTTCGATCGCGCCATCTTTGCGCATGTCCTTATCCAAAAACCGCGACGCGCTTTTTGGGGACATGTGAGGTGATGGGCGTTGATAAATGAGAGCGATCAAGCCAATCGAGCTATTAGTACCGGTAAGCTCCATGCGTTGCCGCACTTCCACACCCGGCCTATCAACGTGGTCGTCTTCCACGGCTCTCAAGGGAGAACTCGTTTCGAGGTGGGTTTCCCGCTTAGATGCCTTCAGCGGTTATCCCGTCCATACATAGCTACCCTGCACTGCGGCTGGCGCCACAACAGGTCCACCAGAGGTATGTTCATCCCGGTCCTCTCGTACTAGGGACAAATCCTCTCAATTCTCCTACACCCACGGCAGATAGGGACCGAACTGTCTCACGACGTTCTGAACCCAGCTCACGTACCACTTTAATCGGCGAACAGCCGAACCCTTGGGACCTTCTCCAGCCCCAGGATGTGATGAGCCGACATCGAGGTGCCAAACAACCCCGTCGATATGGACTCTTGGGGGTTATCAGCCTGTTATCCCCGGCGTACCTTTTATCCGTTGAGCGATGGCCCTTCCACGAGGGACCACCGGATCACTATGACCGACTTTCGTCTCTGCTCGACTTGTCTGTCTCGCAGTCAGGCAGGCTTATGCCATTGCACTCGACGACCGATTTCCGACCGGTCTGAGCCCACCATCGCGCGCCTCCGTTACTCTTTGGGAGGCGACCGCCCCAGTCAAACTGCCTACCATGCATTGTCCCGACGCCGGATAACGGCGCGCGGTTAGACATCCATGACGATAAGGGTGGTATTTCAAGGGTGGCTCCACACGAGCTGGCGCCCATGCTTCAAAGCCTACCACCTATCCTACACATGCCGACACGAATGCCAATGCAAAGTTACAGTAAAGGTGCACGGGGTCTTTCCGTCTGACCGCAGGAACCCCGCATCTTCACGGGGAATTCAATTTCACTGAGCTGACGTTGGAGACAGCGGGGAAGTCATTACGCCATTCGTGCAGGTCGGAACTTACCCGACAAGGAATTTCGCTACCTTAGGACCGTTATATTTACGGCCGCCGTTTACCGGGGCTTCAATTCAGAGCTTGCACTCCTCCTCTTAACCTTCCGGCACCGGGCAGGCGTCAGACCCTATACGTCATCTTGCGATTTCGCAGAGCCCTGTGTTTTTGTTAAACAGTTGCCACCCCCTGGTCTGTGCCCCTCCCGCCCGCTTGCGCGAACGGAAGGCCTCCTTATCCCGAAGTTACGGAGGTAAATTGCCGAGTTCCTTCAACGTCATTCTCTCAAGCGCCTTGGTATACTCTACCTGTCCACCTGTGTCGGTTTAGGGTACGGACTGATGTGGAGGCTATTTCCTGGCGCCGCTAGGTTGCCCGAACAATCCAGTAAGTTCGAACAACTTCCGCAACGCGTCACCATCCACTGGCTCACGAATATTAACGTGATTCCCATCGACTACGCCTTTCGGCCTCGCCTTAGGGTCCGGCTAACCCTGCGAAGATTAACTTTACGCAGGAACCCTTGGACTTTCGGCGACACTGTCTTTCACAGTGTTTCTCGTTACTCATGTCAGCATTCGCACTTCCGATACCTCCAGAGCGCCTCACGGCTACTCCTTCAACGGCTTACGGAACGCTCCGCTACCGCTTGCCCTTGCGGACAAACCCAAAGCTTCGGCTCGTGGCTTGAGCCCCGGTACATCTTCGGCGCGAGAACCCTTATTTAGACCAGTGAGCTGTTACGCTTTCTTTAAAGGATGGCTGCTTCTAAGCCAACCTCCTGGTTGTTTTGGGATTCTTACATCCTTTCCCACTTAGCCACGAATTGGGGGCCTTAGCTGTTGGTCTGGGTTGTTTCCCTCTCCACAATGGACGTTAGCACCCACTGTGTGTCTCCCGCATAGTTCTTCCAGGTATTCGGAGTTTGGTTGGGTTTGGTAAGTCTGTGGGACCCCCTAGCCCATCCAGTGCTCTACCCCCTGGAGAATACATGCGAGGCGCTACCTAAATAGCTTTCGCGGAGAACCAGCTATTTCCGAGTTTGGTTGGCCTTTCACCCCTAACCACAAGTCATCCGAGTCTATTTCAACAGACACCGGTTCGGTCCTCCAGTGCATGTTACTGCACCTTCAACCTGCTCATGGCTAGATCACTCGGTTTCGGGTCTAAAGCAACGAACTGAACGCCCTGTTCAGACTCGCTTTCGCTGCGCCTACGCCTACCGGCTTAAGCTTGCTCGTTACTTTAAGTCGCTGACCCATTATACAAAAGGTACGCCGTCACCCAGGACAAACCTTGGGCTCCGACTGTTTGTAGGTATCCGGTTTCAGGGACTGTTTCACTCCCCTCGTCGGGGTGCTTTTCACCTTTCCCTCACGGTACTTGTTCACTATCGGTCGCTGAGGAGTACTTAGGCTTGGAGAGTGGTCTCCCCATGTTCAGACAGGATTGCACGTGTCCCGCCCTACTCGTATCTCTCGTTCTTCGAAATCCCTACGGGGCTATCACCCACTACGGCCCGACTTTCCAATCGGTTCGAGTTGAAAGAACGAAAGCATTGGCCTGGTCCGCGTTCGCTCGCCACTACTAACGGAGTCTCGTTGATGTCCTTTCCTCCGGTTACTTAGATGTTTCAGTTCACCGGGTTCGCTTTTATGACCTATGGATTCAGTCATAAATACCTTCTCATGATCTCTGTTAGTCCAAAGACATGATGCTTTGCGCCGCAAGCGGCGCGCCCCTCGCATCGGCGCAGCGTCGCATTCGCCCCTCGCGTCGCTTGCGCGACGCCGGGAGCCAAGCCCGCCGTTCCCATCGAGGAACATCATGAAAGCGCATCCAGGCCGTGCAGCCCAAATTGCGCATCTTCGGAATAACAGAGATCGAAGGTGGGTTTCCCCATTCGGAAATCCGCGGATCAAAGG
>CAWDYM010000003.1:32500-514569 GCA_963806665.1 uncultured Alphaproteobacteria bacterium
GCGCAGCTCATCCCCATTCGAATGACGAAAGTAACTCTTAGTTGTGTGGTGGATAAGTGAATTGTGAACGCAACGATCGGGGCATGAGCGCGTTATCTCCATGCCGGGCGCCGAAAGACGCGGAGCAAGAAGAAAAACTGGAGGGCGCTGTGTCGATTCTGGAACACCACGGCTCTTTCGCTCGCGGGGAGGCGACCCATCCTTCCCTGCCCCCATTTGCGCTGGCGACCGTCGTCAAGGTCGCGGTCGGCGCCGCCGCGCTTTCGTTCCTGGCCTATCTCGTTGCGGCAGGCCATCCCTTCGTCGCAGCTTGGAGCGCCGGCCTGATGCTTGCCTGGCTATTCCTGGCGGGGGCAGCCATGGCGTCCCGCGACTAGCTGCAGACGGCGCTCTCCCGCGCCTCGCAATGCGCGGGAAAGGGCTCTTGCCTCATCGCCACCGCACTGCCCTTCCAGGCGAGCCCGACTGCGATCGCGAGGCGATTTAGCCACAAATGACCAAGTGTAGACGGCTTCAGTCTGCGCCCCATGCAGCGTGCGATCTGGAGATCGTCGGCAGACAAACGAGTGAATGAAAGTCGCCGCGACAGAAGCGAGAGATCGCGAAGCGCCGGGATGCTTAGAATTTCGGGGCGAATGGTGCCCAGGGGCGGATTCGAACCACCGACACTGCGATTTTCAGTCGCATGCTCTACCAACTGAGCTACCTGGGCCCGCGCGCAGCGCGTGGAGGGGCTTATAGGAAGGGCTATGGCTCTTGTCCAGCGGCCCCCGCAACTTTTCTAACCCGCCCATGTGTAGCGCGCCAGATCAAATGCGCAGTCGCGACAGATCATATGCGCTAGCCCCCCCTATGCGGGTTCACGCCCGAGGGGATAGTTCAGTTAATGGGACTCTGGGCCGTCGTGAAGGGCGTTTGTGGACGCCGAGACACCACGCACTATGCCGCTCGCCCGACTTCCCGCCGAGCCAATCGCGTTGAGCGTTCCGAGGAGCTGCTTGGCGAGCCCTAGCGCCTCCACCAAGCTCCCCGTCCCGACATTCGGGGTGACGTTCACATTAAGGCCGCCCAACGCCTCTTTCAGCCCTTGGGCGGCGGAGGCCGCTTCCTTGATCTCCCCGCTGTCGACGTGCGGCTTGATGGCTCCGCCACCCTCGTCGGTTCCCGGCACACCCTGACGCGCCGCAAAGGTTGGCAAAGAACCGCCGCCGGGGATGGTCGACGCCGCCTGAGGGCGAGGCTGTGTAAAGATCGGCGGCGGAACCGGCATATACAGGTTGCGCATTCGGCCAAAAACGTCGCTCGCGTTCTCCCCCCGATGTCCGTCATTGAATAGGCGGTGACTGAAAAACGCGCGCTCATCGGCGATCCGACCCGCATCCTTGCCGGTAATGGCGGCCTCGATTTGACGGCGCGCGCCCCATGTCGCGGCTGCAATGAGGCCCGGCCATGTCGCGCGGATCGCTCCCCCGAGAACGCCGGGGCTTGCATCCGCGACGGCGGCGCCAGTGGCCTTGGCCGCTCCCTCCGCCCAAGCACGGGAAGTTTCAAGAAAGGCCTTTCTGGCCATCATCGCCGACCCTGCGTAGAGGCCTCCGGCCGCGCCAAGCGATCCGGCCGCCAATAGCCCCGGATTTTTCTCCCCGAAGTCGCCGAGGGCGTTGGCCACTTTTTCCTTCAGTTTGGCTGCGCTTCTATCTAATTCCAGCCACGGCTTCGCGATCTTTGCGCCTGCCACTTCCCAAGCATTCGCCGCGCGCTCGTGAGCGGCGGCTGCGGTCGAGGAATTGGCGTCAAAGGCTTCATTGACCGCTTGCGACGCCTCCGCCGAGGACGGCATGAAGTCGCCAAGCGACCCGCGCCCCATTCGGTAAGCATCCAATCCGGCGCGGAAATAATAATCTCTTCCAATCGATCCAAGTTTCTCGGCTGCTTTCGGGCCTATCTTATCGAGCCGGTCGCTAATGGCGTCCAAAGTCGCGAGCAGCGGGTTTTTCCCGTCCTTCATCGCGCGGTCGCGGATTTTGAAAATGTCGAGGTTGAGTTCCTCGGATATCTTTTTGGCCTCGCCCTCCGAAGTCAGTTTCGTGAGGATATGGCGCAAGCGCGTATCCGCCTCCGAGGCTGTCCCCGTCACCTTACGGAAGCTTTGAAGCATCGCCGGAATGTCGATCGCCGCTTGCTCGCCGGTCAGCCCATAGGACTTTGCTAGGCCAGCGAGAGCCGGAATGCCGCGAGCCAGGTCTTTCAGTTCGTAGGCGCCCTTGCGCCCTTGCAGGTAGTTTTTCTCGAGCGCTGAAACGGCGTTCTGAGCGGATAGGCCATTCAATTCGATGTAGTGGTAAAGAGCGTTGTAAAGCTCCGGAACATCGGTTTCTGAGGCCTTTGACAGGCGCGCAACACGGTCGCGGACAACTGCGATCTTGTCGAGAAACTCCCCGCCGCCGAGCGCGACGAGCTGCCGCTCGCCCGCCGCAATCGATTTCCAGTCGACGCCGGTTCTTTTGGATGTTTCGAGAATGCCGCGGCCGATCGCGTCTTCTTTTCCGACGAGTCCGCCAGCGGTCGCAATCGATTGCGCAACACTCTGATGTTGCCGCGCAACCTCCAGCGCCTTGACTTGGGCCTCCAAAAAGCCGTTTCCCGCTTTTTCGAGCGCTACCGCTGCGCCTGAATAGAGCATGGCGCGCCTGGTCGCGTCCCACCGCGACTGCAATACGGCTTGTCCGTCGATTTCAGCCTTGATTTGGCGCTGGCGCTCTACCCACTCGGAGGCGCGCATTTTCCCCGCAGTGGTTTGCGCGGAATTGACCTTATCGGCCGCCGATTTCAAGCGGTTGAGTTCGCTTTCGACGCCTCGAAGCGGACCCGACGCCCGATCAATCAGGCGAAGGATCATCTCGACAGACATACTCATCGGGCGGCCTCAGAGCGGCGAGTTACGACGTGGGTTCAGCGCCCGGCTTGCCGAGAAGCTTCGAAGCAGTCCCGAGGCAAACGAGGTAATCCGCCGCGTGCATCACATCCAGAATTTCAACCGGCGCGGCGAGAATTTGCACAAGCCAGGCGTGCGCAGTCCGCGAGTCGGCGGGAAGGGCTTCGAACGCGCGCCAGTCGCGCCCCGTGGGGAAGCGCAGCGGCGCCCACAGATAGGCGAATTCCCTGAAATTGAACGGTACGGCGAGGGGAACGTGATATTCCCCAAGCGTCTCGTTGGCGAGGTCCGGCAAGTCTTGCGCCTTCCCATCGATCGCCGCCGCGAACATTTCGTCCAGGTCGAAAAGGGGGGATTTACTGGTCAAGGCGATGCCTCGTCTTTTTGGCGTTTTGCTCGGCGATTACCTCTTTGAGAGCGTCCATTGACGTTCCCATTTGTTCAGCGATGGCGAGCACTTCGGCGTTCAATTCGACGTCGCCGCCGCCGCTCTTTTTGTCCTCCACGACCTTCCCCACGGTGAAGAAGGCGGGCTGTTTGGCGATGATGCCTTTGACAAGCTCCAAGCCTGCATCCGTGGCGCACAGGCTGATATATTCCGCCTTCGTCGCGGGCGTGATCTTGCCTTGCCGGATGGCAGACTCAATGAGAGCGGTCGTCTTCTCTTCGCGGTCGGCCGTCTCCCGCGCGTTGAGCTTTTCAATGGCTGCGTTGTGCTGTTCGATCGCGAGCGAGAGACTGTCCGGCGCGCCCGCGTTGAGCTGCAAGGCGTCGACCGCCGCGATAATTTCGCCCATGCTCGCGCCTTCCTTGAGCCCCAGCTTTCCAGCAAGTTCCTTGTTGGTTGAAGGAGAGCCTTCCCCGTTGAGAGACGGCATTTTCAGATTGGGTCGATTGACGAGGCCCGCGCCGGCAATGCCGGCAATGACGCCGCCCGGCGCTTTGAGCGCGGGCGAAACGTAGCGGTAGGTTTTCTCCTTCAGGGCGTTCAAGCCGATCTGCGTCCATTCGACCCGTCCCCAGATCGCGCCGTCGCGCAGCTCGAGCGCCTCGATCCAGCCGGCCGCCGGGCTCGGTTCCCCAGCCGGGGCCTTCAGGAATTGAGCGTGATTGATATCGATCGGAACCGCTTTGCCATCTCTGGCGAAAGCGTCCACAACCGATTGAGGGTCGGGATTTTTGTAGGACCGCCCGTCATTCCCAGGCACGACGGCGCCCGCCGGAACCAGCATAATATATGCGGGCGGCGCGCCCTCGGCGTTGAGGGCCACGTCGTGCTGCGACCCTATCAGGATTTCGACGCTTTCGGTTTCCGCGCGCGTGTTCATTGGATAACCCTCTTGATGGCTGCGCAGGCGCGATTACGGCAGGAACGGCGTAACGATCAGGTCGACGCTTCCAAGCCAGATATTGCTGGTCGCGGCGATCGTCTCGGCCTTCAACAGCGAGCGGGCTGCGCTTTCCATCGAGGGGCCGACAATCATCGTTGTCGGCTTGATCCCCAAAAGCTGCTTCTGATCGCCTCTCAGTTGCTGCATCGCCTGGCGCGCGGCGTCATAGTTCTCGACCGTCAGATCGGCTTTGGAGCCGAAAGCGAGTTGCCATAGGCCATAGCCGGCGTTGGAGCGCGCGCGAATGCCGAACAGATATTCATCCCTCAGGATGACGTGTTCGCTTTTGGGGTCGTTCAGGCTTTGGAATTCATATGGCAGGCGCTCCTGCCAGATCAGAGGTTTGAAGGGCTGCGACGCATCGAAGAGGAACCAAGGCGCGCCGGAGCCGGGTTGACAGTTGGAAGCCAAAACCACCTCCCCGTCATTACCCACGGAGATGGGATGATTTAGATTGAAGAATGGCTGTCCGTCGTAGCACGTGTTTGTAAAGCCGTTGAGGAGAAGATCGAAAATCAATCGTTCGGGATGCTCGGCCGCCGCGCGCCCCATCTGCTGAAACATGGGGCTGAAGACGCCATATTGATCATCTTCGATTGTGGTCCGAGGAACGGTGAGCGTGCTTTCAAACTTCAGATTTTCGATGGTGAAACCGTAAGTCGACATCGCGTTGGAAATACGGTCGCCGATCCACTCGCGCAAACTCGGGAATTGGCCCAGCCAGGGATATATGCTCGCGGACGTTACCGACTTTGTTTTCATCGCGATCTTGAAGGCGTTCGGATCGACCGCGTTGAAGCCGGTCTTGAATTCCGCGCCATAGGCGAGAAACAGAGCGTCAAGATTTCCCTGCGAGATGATCATGGGTTCTTTCCTTTGAGTCGGTTCTTTCGCGCCTCAGCGGCGCGCAATCGGGCGCGGTAGCGGTGAACGGTTCGGACATGGCAGCCGCAGGCAAGCGCTATGCGCTGGGCTCCGTCGGAGCCTCCCAGTCGTCGGCCAATTGCTTCAGCGAGAAATGCGTTGCGCGCGGTCGGCACATCCAACTTGATGCCGTTGGGGTCGCCGATGGCGCGCGCTACCTTTTTGGCCGCATCTTCTCCGACCAGCTCGGTCAGCCAATTCTTTCTGCGCGTCCCAAGAGCCTTTACGCCGGGAAAATCGACACGCGTTCCGCCTTTCGCTTTGGCGATTTTAAGCGCCACCTCCAAGCCGGCGGCGTCGGCAATTTCTTGAAGGATGCCCGGAAGTCTCATTGATCCTCGCAGGCGAGGAAACTGTCAGTTGGCATTGTCAGAATACACCCCGGCAATGTCAGGAAGGGGGCCTGTAGCGGGGGATTTGATCCGGTCTTCCGCGCCTCGCGGTCCGGGCCAGCTTCTTGGCTGGCGAGGGGCGGCGGAAATCGCCCCGTTAAAGCGCCATCAAAGGCCGCTGAGCGTCTCTTCAGGTTTCCGCGCCCCGAGACAGGGAGCTCGCGCCCCCCGCGCGTCCATGGGCCATTTCTGGCCGCCGGTTGGAAAGCGTCCGTTTCGTGTTCATGTCGAAGAGTTCGCCAGCCCGGCCAAGAACGGGCGCCGCCGGGCCGGTATTGGCCGCGCCTTTCAGTCTGTAGAGACCCGGCGTCGCGCCGCGCGGCCTCCCGCTTTTGCCCTTTCCGCTGGCGCGCGCCGGGGCCTCGATGACGACGAGCGCGCCAGCCTCATTCAGTTTCTGAATATAAAGCTCGGCGGATCGGCGAGAAACGGGCTGTTGTTCCGTGGAGGCGCAAATCTGCAAGTCCTTCGCCGAGAACTGCGAAAGCGTCCGCATGGCGTTCCACATGGCCTGTCGGCCCGAGACGCGCTTGTCGTTCTTGCGTTCGATCGGCGGCTTGCGAAGCGGCGTCGTGACCACATAGACGCCCTGCGTCGCGTAGCCGTCGACCTTCTCACGGATCTTCGCGACATATCCCGAGCGCACGCAAAACCACACGTAGCGCTTTACCGTCTCATAGGTCACGCCTTCGGAATCGAGTGCGATGGCGCGGACGGTGAAGCCTTTATTTCCGGCGGCCTTCATCGCCGCCCAATAATGCGCCGGGCCGGAAGGCGCGGCGATCTCGATTGCGATCGGCTTGCGGACGTTGCATCGGGCGCGCGGCGCCGGCCTCCCGTCGACGCCGCCCGCGCGCTGTTCCTTCGCCTGGCGCCAGACATAGGCGAGGCAATGGGCGCGGTCCCAATCGAGGCCAATCCGTTTCGCGTCGACAAACTGAAAATTGGACCGGGCGACAATCGCCGCCCGGTCGTAGCTTCCATCGCTTTTGAGAAGCCGTCTCACTGCTTGTTGCGTCCGAACTTGTTGTGCAGTGTGAGCTTGCCGAACATGAGCTTCGATGAAGCGTCGTGAGCTTCCTTCGACAGAAGCGCGCCGAACTCCCGAAGCGAACAACTGATGTTCATGTGAAATTCGTCTTCGTCGCCTTGGACGGCGGTCAAGTCGACGACGCGCAGCAGATTGCAGAGCGTCGCGACCCGCAAAATCTGCGTATCCGCCTCTAAGATGAAGGCGACGTCTTCCAACAGAACGGTTTGGTCCCCGCCTGCGCCATTATTGAAATTGACGACGTTTTCGTCCATTATCTCCCCCGATCGCTTGCTCATTTGTCTCTCCAGACTGTGGTGTTTGCGGTCATGCGAGGCGGGCGTTACCGCGCCCGTCTCGCGGTTCAAGCCGCAAGAGCGCGGCCTGATTCCGTGCAGCGGCGAGGCCGCCTCAATTCCATTTTTTGCCGGCCTTGATCCCGCTATAAATGCGCGAGACTTCCTGCGCCGATCTTTCCGACAGATCGCTTTGCGTCTGGGTCCACTGTTCAAACAGTTCATGCGCGTCGCCGGCATAGTCTTTGAGGCGCCTGATCAGGCCGTTATTCACCTCGACTCGCAGCACGTCGATTTGCTGGTAATGCCGCAAGAGCTTGGACATGATCTGAATGTCCGCGACTTCAATAGTTGGCGAGATGACCTTCGGCTCTACAGTCATGGCGGATGCGGGATCTAGGCGGAAGTCTCGGCGGAAAATACGGACAATTTCCCGGTCCCACATGTCGGACAGGTCTCGGTCTATCTCCGCCCATTTTTCGAAGAGTTCCTGGAGGTCGGCGTCCGGTTTAGCTGCATCGCTGATGAAAAGACTGTTGAACCCTCGGCGCAGAAACTCCATCTGTTGCAAGAGATTCAGCATATTGACGAGATCCTCGCGCGACATGTGTTTTTCATCCGGCGGCGCGATTTTTTTTTCTGCGTTGGCGTTGGCGTTGGCGTCGTTGGCTGCGGTCATGGCTTTTCCTTCTTATGGCGAGAACGTCATCTGTGGGCCGGCGCGCCTGGCGCACTATGGTTTCGTGTCGGGGATCTCTTTGCGCAGGCCCAGCGCACTCATGATTTCCACTCTCGTTTGCTGGGTGGCCTTTCCCCAAAGGTCGATAACGTCGGCTAGAATCGCCGCCTGTGGATTGTTCGTGCAGCGCTTATCAAGACCGATGACGACGCGCGCTTCAGAAACTTTCTTGGCCTCGCCGCTCTTGATGGCGGCGACGGCGGAATTGCGCAGCGCGGCGGGGATTGCGACGAGCTGCTTCAGTTCGTTCTGATTGTTTTCAATCATCGTGCCGCGGACCGCGTCCACGACGCCGGCTTCGATCAGGCCGTTGGCGATGTGCACGGCATCAAAGATGGATGCTCTCGACATCCCGACGCGCTCCGCCACCTCGTTCGACCAACGAGGGTTCGAAAAAAGTCCAACCTTTGGACTTTTTTTATCTTCTTGTAATCGCTCTATTTTTAACTTTCGCCCGCGCGTCTCTCCCTTCTTCGCACGATCGACCAGCCAGGCCTCTTGAAGGAAGAGCGCGCGGTCGAGTTGCTTCAGGCCGGCGTTGGCGAGGTTCTCATACAGCTCCGATTGAAGCGCCTCCGCCTCGCTCATTTCCTTGATGTTGACTTCGACGCCAACGGTCAGCGTTTTGAAGCCGATTTCCTTCAGCATGGCGAGGCGATGGCCGCCGGTGACGAGCCTGAAGGCGTCGGGAATGTCTTCATGCGGCCGCACGGTGAAGGCCTCGATAATCGGGCTCATCCCTTCGGCCATGCGTTCCTCGGCGATGGTGGCGTAGGCCGCGACCGTGACGGGATCGATCGGGCGCTTGCGCTCGGCGGCGTCGATAGCGGAAATGGCGATTTTCTGGGGGTTCATGGGCGCTCGCGAAAAATCATGATGACGGCGGCCCCGCTGGCCCAGGCGAAACGCATTAACCCTTCGCAAACTTTTACGGGACGGCGTTGCGCCGCGCCCGCTATGCTCTCAGGAAGCCTTGCCGGAGGGGACGAGTTCAGGCGCCATGTCACACCGCCAGCCCGGCCGCGACGGCCTTCGAGAGCACGTGCTTCCAGAAGCGGCCGATTCCTGCCTGACTGGTCGTTTCTGGGCCGAAACGCTCGTTCATGATCTCGGCCGTCTGCTTTTGGGTGGCCCTGCCATAGAGCCGCATGGCGACGATCTTGGCCGCGTCGTTCTGCCAGAACTTCGGGCGGCAGCCGTTGGCCCAATGGGGTTCAAGCGCCGAGATTGCCCCGGCGAGGTTGAACTTGGCGGCGAGAAGCGACTCGACCAATTCGGGCGCCGGCTTCTTCATGCGGCCTCTCCTGCGCGATTGACTATCCCGCGAAGCTGCGCTCCGCCCCGTCTCACGGTTCGCGTTCCATCTGCCGCGTATCGATCGGGCCAAACCTCATGTCCCGGCTTCTTCAGGAATTCGAGGATTACCCTTTCACCCTGCGGATTGGGTGCGCGCAGCGCATGGGATAGGTATTGTGGTAGGACATTCGCGTTGCCGGCGAGTTGGGCGAGGCTCCAACCCCGCTCGCGGATTTCCGCAAGTATTTCGTTACGGTCCATGCTTTGCCGCCGGGGAAAATCACAACGTATGATGACAATGTATGTTGCGATTTCACATCATGTCAAGGCCGCATGATGGATGAACCCCCGGAGAAACGCTTGACGTTTGGCGTGTCTGGATTTTCGCTCTCTTTCGGGGAACGGTTCCAGCACATTCAGGCCATGGTTGGAGGTCAGAACCGCGCGGCTGAAATATGTGGTGTCGATCGAACAACTATCCGCGCCTGGTCGAAATCGGAGGGCAAAGTGCCCTTGAGCGCGGCGCTGAAATTGGCTGAGGCCGCTGGCGTTACCCTCGATTGGGTTGCGATCGGTTGGGATCGGCGGCCGGATTTGCCGCCGAACGATATTCCGCCCGAACAGGCCCTTGATATTGCGCGCATTCTCCCAATCGCTGACCAGGCTGAAGAGGCGTTCTTCATGTCACGTACAGCGCTCGCCCCGATCGGCGCGCCGACAGAGGCCTTGCGCTTCCTTCGCGCGCCCGGCGACAGCATGGCGCCCACGATTCAGCCGGGCGCCGTCGCTCTTGTGGATACCTCGCGACGAAGCTGGATCGGCGACGCCATCTATGCTTTTTCGATCGGCGACCAGGTGCTTTTGAGGCGGCTTTCAAAGGGCGTTGACGGGGCCTTCATGCTTATTCCCGACAATCCCCACTACCCGACCGAACGCCTCACTGCGCACGAAGTCGAGAGCCTCCAGATCGACGGCCGCGTCGTCTGGGCGGAACACCGCCTGTAGCAGGTTACCCTACCCGTTTCCTATCCTATTGGGCGACGAGTTGTGCGCGCAACCTACCCTATTTGAGTTGCCAACCGTCTCTCTCTCGACAATTTTTATAGACTATTCGGTGCCCGGCGCTATCCCTACAGAACGTTGCCGTTGCGCCGTATCATCTACAATGAGCGACTGCTTTATGGGGTTCCCACCTGTTGCCACTCGCGCGCCACGTCTCTCGGCCGACCCCACGTTTTCCGGGGCTTTCGCCGCGCCCATGCCGCCGAGAGCGGACGTTTCGCTATATCATTTGATCTGTCGCGCCGCGTCGCTCAGCAAAGGCCGACTACGGCCATAACCTACCAGAAAATAAGGGCCATCTCCCACGAGCGGCCGACAATTCCCGAGTAATCCCCGCAACGCAGGTGATCTGTCGCGTTACACCATGGCGCCCTTGCCGCCCGCCGCCCCATCGCCTAAACCGGCCCCGGATACGGAGGGGATATGAGCGATATCAGGCGAATTGGCGCGGGTCCGCGCATGAGCAAGGCGGTCGTGCGCGGTAACGCCGTCTATACGGCCGGCCAGGTCGCGGAGAAGGCCAAAGGCGGCTCGGTCGCCGACCAGACCCGCGAAATCCTCGGCCTGATCGACGAGGTTCTGGCCGAGGCGGGCAGCGAGAAATCGAAAATCCTGTCGGCGACCATCTATCTTTCGGACATTTCGACCTTCGCCGAGATGAACGGCGTCTGGGACGTCTGGGTCGACAAGGACAATCCGCCCGCCCGCGCGACGGTCGAGGCCAAACTCGTCACGCCGGATTACAAGGTCGAGATCGCAGTCATCGCGGCGAAGTAGTCCCCGAGAGCGGATTGTCGGGATCGCAGGCATAGCGCAGCGTCTCGAAACGCATGGAGAGCGCATCGATAAGGAGGAGCTTGCCCACGAGCCCTTCGCCGAAACCGACGATCTCACGCACGACTTCGAGCGCCATCATGGCACCGACGACGCCGGCGAGCGCTCCCAATATGCCGGCTTCCTCGCAGCTGGGGATCGTCCCCGGCGGTGGGGGCTCCGGGAAGAGGCAGCGATAGGTGGGGTTGGGCGCGCCGCCCGGCCCGGTCTCGAAAGGGCGCAACGTGGTGAGCGAAGCGTCGAAGCCGCCCACGGCCGCTGTGACGAGCGGTCGTCGTTCGTGGTAGCAGGCGTCTGAAACCAGATAGCGAGTTGCAAAATTATCGGATCCGTCGGCGACGACGTCATAGCGCGAAATGAGCGCGCGGGCGTTTTCCTCGGTCAGCCGCAACGGATGGGGCTCGACGCGCACATTCGGGTTGAGCCGGCCGATCGCCGCTTGCGCGCTCTCGACCTTCGGCCGGCCGATCCTGCTTGTGTCATGGATCACCTGCCGCTGCAGATTGGAGAGCGAGACGGCGTCGTCGTCCACGATTCCAAGCCCGCCGACGCCCGCAGCTGCGAGATATTGCAGAAGCGGCGCGCCGAGCCCGCCGGCGCCGACGACGAGCACGCGCGCCGCCTTGAGTTTCTGCTGCCCCGGGCCGCCGATTTCACGCAGCACGAGATGGCGGGCATAGCGTTCGATCTCCTCGCTCGTGAGGTTCATCCGGTCTCCGGCGCGCGTCGCGCTTGCATAAAACGTCAGCCGCGCCATGCTGCGTTTTGCGATTCGCGCGTGCAGCAGGGCAGCTCTTTTCATGACCATAGCGGCTCAGCCGCTCGGCCTCCAGCCGAAGGATTACGAAGAGATCGAGGCGGCCGTCATGGAGACCGCGCGCGGTCGCTCGTTTCTCGCCGAACACGCCAGGCGCGTGCGTGGCGAAGAAAGCGCGCGCCTGCTCGACGCCATCGAACAACTCGAGGCGCGGCTCGAGGCGCAGCACGCGCTCGCGCCGCTCGAAGCCTTCAACCTGGCCGATCGGCTGACGGCGCTCGCCTGGTCGCTGCGGGAACGCGGCGTCGAGGATTTCGTCTGTGGAAAGATCGATGCGCTGGCGCGGGAATGCCGCGGCGCCGGCGCGGTCGCCGGCCGAATCGCGCCCATGGGTTGCGAAGAGCCGTCATTGGCCGTATCCGCGCCCGCCGTGGCGACGGAAGCGGAAACGCCGGCCGAAGTCCCCGTCGAGGTCT
This sequence comes from uncultured Alphaproteobacteria bacterium, assembly GCA_963806665.1. Taxonomy (GTDB): domain Bacteria; phylum Pseudomonadota; class Alphaproteobacteria; order Rhizobiales; family Beijerinckiaceae; genus Methylocystis. Next base: position 44,633 of record CAWDYM010000003.1, read on the forward strand.
CGCCTACCCCTGTGAAGACCGTTGCGCCCGAACCCGAGACGGTCCGCTCCACGAGCGACCCGCGCGTTTCGGCGCTGTCATGGCTGGACAGCCTGCCGCTTGTCGACCGTCTCGCGCTTTTCGCCTGAGTCGCGCAGCGCGCAAACGCCGACGCCCCCAAGACTGGCGGCGCCGCGAGCGTAAGCGATATTGTCGAGGAACTGTCGCGCGCAATTATCCCAGGTGAAGGTCAGCGCATGGGCGCGCGCGGCCTCGTGCGGGATTTCGAGAGCCGCAAGCGCGGCGGCGCGAAGATCTTCGTCCAGCGCGCCCGCCCCGCTGCTTCCCACGACATCCAACGGACCCATCACCGGATAGGCCGCCACCGGCAGGCCGCAAGCCATGGCCTCCAGAAGGACCATGCCGAATGTGTCGGTGCGGCTTGGAAACACGAAGACGTCCGATGACGCATAAAGCGCGGCGAGTTCAGCCGGATTCTTCAGACCGAGGAAGCGCGCCTGCGGAAAACGCGCTTGAAGCGCCGCGCGCGCCGGACCGTCGCCGGCAACGAGCTTCGTGCCCGGCAGATCGAGCGACAGAAAGGCTTCGACGTTCTTTTCGACGGCGAGGCGTCCGGCATAGAGGAAGAGCGGCCGCGGAAAATCCAGGGTCGTACGCGCGGCGGGCGAGAACAGCTCGTGATCGACGCCGCGCGACCAGCGCAACAGGCGGCGAAATCCGCGCGCGTCGAGTTCTCGCGCGAGACTGGGCGTCGAAACCATGACGCCCGCGCCGGCATTGTGGAAACGGCGCAGCGCCGCATAGGAAACGCCGACCGGCAGGCCCGAACGCGCGTGCACATATTCCGGGAAGCGGGTGTGAAAGCTCGTCGTGAAACAACGCTTGTCGCGCAGGCAGACGGCGCGCGTCGCAAGGCCGATCGGCCCCTCGGTCGCGATGTGAACGTGATCATAGCCGCGCGCGAGCCTTTTGCGCACGGCGGCGGGCGTCGCGAGCGCAAGCGAGATCTCCCGATAGGTCGGCATCGGAAAGGAAATGAACTCGCGCGGCGTCAGGAAGTCGATTTCGGCGCCCAGCGCCGGGGCGGCCTGCGCCAGCAACTCGAGGGACCGCACGACGCCGTTGACTTGCGGACGCCATGCATCCGTGGCGACGAGAATGCGCATCAGGCGGCGACGGCTTGCGGCGAGGGAAGCGCCTTGACGCTGTCCGCGCCAAGGACGTCGCGCTCGGCCGCGGTGGTGCGCCAATGCAGGATCTCGAAGCTGCCGTCCTCATGCTCGGCGACGGCCGAGCAGCTTTCGACGAAATCGCCGGTATTGACGTAAAGAACGCCGTTAATCGTCTTAATGGTCGCGTGATGGATATGACCGCAGACGACTCCGTCGACGCCGCGCCGCGCCGCTTCCGCCGCGAGCGTCATTTCGTAATCGCCGATGAAGCTCACGGCGTTCTTGACCTTGTATTTGAGCCAGGCCGAAAGTGACCAATAGCCCACGCCGAAAAGGCGCCGGGCGCGATTGAACCAGGTGTTGGCTGCGATCGCGACGTCATAGGCCCAGTCGCCAAGATGGGCGAGCCAGCGCGCGTTGCGAACGACGATGTCGAACTGGTCGCCATGAATAATGAGCATTTTCTTGCCGTCAGCGGTTTCATGCACCGCGTGGTCGACGACCTCGACGCCGCCGAAAGTGAGGCCGGTATAATCGCGCGCGAATTCGTCGTGATTGCCCGGCACATAGACCACGCGGGCGCCCTTTCGTGCCTTGCGCAGGAGTTTCTGAACCACGTCGTTATGCGCCTGCGGCCAGTGCCAGCCCTTGCGCAGCTTCCAGCCGTCGACGATGTCGCCCACGAGATAGATCGTGTCGGCGTCATTGTGCTTGAGGAAGTCGAGGAGCAGGTGAGCCTGCGCGGCTTTCGCGCCCAGATGGAGATCGGAAAGGAACAGAGTGCGGAAACGTCTGGGCTCGGGTTCCGCCGGCAGCGTGGCTGGCATATTGGCAAGTCTGTTATCGGGCATGAGCTTGTCGCCTCCCGCCGTCGATGTTGCGAAGCGCCTTTGACCAGATTCACGTCACAGTCCGATGACAGGGCGACGGAAGCACCGCCGCCGACGCCCCGTTCGTTTTTTCGAACGAAATCGGCTATTGTGACGCCCGAATCTTGTCAGCAGCGAGCGCCGTCGAGGCGTCGGGTCACATGGGCGTCGAAGGTCGAGAGAAGCAGAAGATATTGGAAGCGGGCGCAGTCGCCCTCTCCGGGCAGCTGGGCGCGACCGTGCAGCGGTTGCGCAAGGCCTATAATCTGTCGCTGTCAGAACTGTCCCAGCAGTCGGGCGTGGCGAAGTCGATCATCAGCCAGATCGAACGCAATGAGACGAACCCGACCCTTGCGACCATCTGGCGGCTCGCGCAGGCGCTCGACGTCTCGATCGAACGCGTCCTGCAGACGACCGAGGACGAGCCCTTCCTCGAAAAGACGAGCAAGGCCGATACGCCGATTCTCCTTTCAGACGACGGCAAATGCCGGCTCGCCATCATCGGCTGGATCAAGACGGTCGAATGGCTGCAGTCGTACGAGCTGACGGCCGATCCCGGCGGCGTGCTGGAATCGGACGCACATCAGCGCGGCTCGGTCGAATGCCTCTCGGTGCGCGAAGGCGAGCTCGAAGTCGAGGTCGCCGGCGCAAGAGAGGTCGTTAAGAGCGGAGAGACGTTGCGCTACCGCTGCGACCGCGCCCATGTCATCCGGAACGTTGGGACGGCGCAGGCGCAGGCGACGATGGTCTGCATCCTCAAGGCGGCGGCGATGGAGTAGAAATGGGCTCGGCGCGCAAGGATGACGCCCAGCGACGCCTGTCGGCGCTCACTGCCGCGCTCTATGCCATCGGCGGCGTTCAGGTCGCCTTTTTCCCGCTCTGGCTCGCGGCGCGGGGCCTCACCGGCGGGGAGATCGCCACCATTCTCGCCGCCTGCCCGGCGATCCGCATCCTCTCCAATCTGCTCGGCGCGAGGATCGGCGACGCGCGCGGCGACTATGGCCGGCTGATCGTGTTCTACGCCGCGGGCGCAGCGGCGATCTTTGTCGGGCTTGGCTTTGCGCATGGTTTCTACCCGCTGCTCGTCGGGGTGACGGCGCTCTCCTTCGCCCAGGCGCCGATCGCCGTGCTCAACGACGGGCTGGTGCTCGGCGAAGCGCACCGCCGGCGCGAGCTGAGCCTCCCCGCGCTCAACTTCGCGGCAGTGCGCGGCTGGGGCTCGGCGTCCGTTCTGGCCTTCATGCTGGCGAGCGGTCCGTTCGCTCAGCAGCTGTCCCCCGACAACCTGATCTGGATCATGACCGGGCTCGCCTTCTTCTCGACCGCGGCGGGCTTTGTGCTCGTCAACGGGTTCGAAACGGCGAAGGCCGAGGAGCGCGCGGCGAGGGAGGCGCCCCACGGGCCGCTGCAGCGCCCGCTGCTCGTCGCCGCGATCATCGCCTGCGCCGCAATGGTTCAGGGGAGCCACGGCTTCCTCACCGTCTTCGCCTCGCTGCACTGGGCGGCGCGCGGGTTTGACCCGACCTTCATCTCGATCGCCTGGGCGACGGCGATGGCGGCGGAAGTGCTGTTCTTCATGGCCGCGGGCAAATGGTTCGGCGGCGAGAAACGGGCCGTTTTCTTCCTCATGGTCGGCGCCGCCGGCGCGATCCTGCGCTGGGCCATCTTCGCCAACGACCCCTCTCCCGCCGGCGTCCTGCTCGCGCAGATTCTCAACCCGCTCTCGTCCTCGGCCATGGCGCTCGGGGCGGCCTATCTCATCGCCGAGCTCGGCGGCAAAGCCTATACGGCGCGCGTGCACGGCTGGCTTGCGGCCGCCAATGGCGCGACGCTCAGCGCCGCGCTCTACGCCTCGGGACCGCTGGAGGCGGCTTTCGGTCAGCGCGGCTACCTCGCCATGGCGGCGATGGCGGGCGTGGGCTTTGGGCTTTCCTTCGTCGTGGCGCGAGCGACGCGCGATGGGGTCATCGAAAAAAAGGAAGGGCAGGCGCCCGCGGCCGCCTGCCCCCGGATGGAAACCGAAACCGAAGCGGTTTAGGACATCTCGCCCATGTGCTTCTGGCTGTAGAGCTGCACGCCGAGCTGCTTGATCAGCTCCTGCTGGGTTTCGAGGAAATCGATGTGGCCTTCCTCGCTCTTGATGATGCGCTCGAAGAGCTCCATCGACACGCGGTCATTGACCGAATCGCAGTAGACCGCCGCCTCGATATAGTTCGCGCGGGCGTCGACCTCCGTGGCGAGGTCGGCGGCGACGATCTCCTCGACCGTCTGGCCGATGCGCAGCGGATCGAGCACCTGCATGTTGGGAAAGCCTTCGAGGAAGAGGATGCGCTGGGTGAAATCATCCGCGTGGCGCATTTCCTCGATCAACTCCTCCCGCCATTTCTTGGCGAGCTCCTTGAAACCCCAATTGTCGAAAATGCGATAGTGCAGCCAGTATTGGTTGACCGCCGTCAGCTCGGCGCGAAGCCCGCGATTGAGATATTCGATAACCTTCGCGTCGCCGCGCATGTGCAATCCCTTTCCATCGTTTTCACGCCGCCAGTCCGTCGGCGCGGCAGCTATCACAATCGCCGCTTCCCGCGCATTCGTCTACCACCGACGCCGCATGCTGGTCCACGATGGCGACGATGCTGCGCACGCAGCGCCCGCATTTCGCTTCGCATCCCATGTTGCGGAACACCGATGCGACCGAAGGACGGTCGCTGCGCGAACCGAGCGTGTCGCGCACATCGTTGTCGGACAAGACGTTGCAGGAACAGACAATCATTGCTTCGCCTAGTTTGGAAAGATTGCAAACTACCTTTTACTTCAGTAGGTTACAACATTTCCTCTTTTATGCAACCGGTCAGTGTCGGTTTTCCGACGTCGGACTGTCGATCCTCGAGAACGTGGCAAAGGGTGTGCCGTTTGGAATCATTTTGAACTGTCCGCCGGAGAGCCAACCCCTGCGCAAAAAAAAGCCGCGGAAAACCGCGGCTTTTCTTTTTCACCAGCGCGATCCCCAGCCGCCGCCCCAGCCACCGCCCCAACCCCAGGAGCGCGGTTGCGGCCGCCAGCCATAGCCGTAGCCGCCCCAGGGGCGCGGCTGCGGGCGCCAGCCATAGCCGCCGCCCCAGCCGCCGCCATAACCACCGCCGCAGCCATATCCGCCACACCAGGTCTTTTCGATCATGGGGGCGTTTCCGGCGGCGACGTTGCGGTCGAGGCCGGGCATGGCCTGCGCCGGAGAGAGGACGAAACTTGACCCGCACGCGACGACCAGAACCGCGAGCGACATTTTGACGATCCGGGATGACATGGCGCATTCTCCTACCAGAGCTTCTGCCCAAAACTGACAGGGTAAGAATGACTCCTGCGCCTTGAACGGAGGCTGAAGTCCTCGTTCATCAACCGTCCAGAATCCGAGGCTTCCGTGACGCAATTCGTCGGCGCGCTCGATCAGGGAACGACCAGCACGCGCTTCGTCATTATCGACGCGGCGGGAGTAATCCGCGCCATCGACCAGCGCGAACATGCGCAGATCTATCCCCGGCCGGGCTGGGTCGAGCACGACGCGACGGAAATCTGGCGCAATGCGCAGGCCGTAATGGAAGGCGCGCTCGCCAGGGCCGGCCTGTCGCCGCGCGCGCTCGCCGCGGTAGGCGTCACCAATCAACGCGAGACAAGCCTTTTGTGGGACCGGGCGACGGGCGCGCCGCTGACCCATGCAATCGTGTGGATGGACACCCGCACCCAGCCGCTCGTCGAACGCTTCACGGCGCAGGGAGTCGGCGAAAGCCTGCGCGAAAAAACCGGCCTGCCGCTCGCCGCCTATTTCTCGTCGCTGAAGCTCGTGTGGATTTTGGAGAACGTTCCCGGCGCACGCGCGATGGCCGAACGTGGCGACGCACTCTTCGGAACCATCGACAGCTGGCTCATCTGGAACATGACCGGCGGGCCCAACGGCGGACGCCATGTCACGGACGCGACCAATGCGTCACGCACGCAGCTGATGGACCTCGTGACGCTCGACTGGGACGCGGAGCTGCTTGCGCTCTTCGACATCCCGCGCGCCTGTCTGCCCGAGATCCGTTCCTCGAGCGAGGTCTATGGCGTTTGCGTGGACGTGCTTGCAGGCGTTCCCGTCGCGGGCGCGCTCGGCGATCAGCACGCGGCGCTGCTGGGTCAGGCCTGCGTCAATCCCGGCGACGCCAAGAATACCTACGGCACGGGCTGCTTTTTGTTGATGAACACGGGCGAGGCGCCGTGCGCGTCGACAAAGGGGCTGCTCACGACGCTCGGCTACAAGCTCGGCGACGCGAAGCCAATTTATGCGCTCGAAGGGTCCGTGGCCATCGCCGGCGCGCTGGTGCAATGGCTGCGTGACAATCTGGGGTTCATCGAGCACAGCCATGAAATCGAGGCGCTGGCGAGAAGCGTGTCCGACAATGGCGACGTCTATTTCGTGCCGGCGTTCTCCGGGCTTTACGCGCCGCGATGGCGGGGCGACGCGCGCGGGATCATCGCGGGACTGACACGCTTCGCCAACAAGGGTCACATCGCCCGCGCCGCGCTCGAGGCCGCGGCCTATCAGACCCGCGAAGTGCTCGCGGCGATGGTCGCTGACTCCGGCGTCGCCATCAACGAACTCAAGGTCGACGGGGGCATGGCGGCCAATGACCTTCTGATGCAGTTTCAGGCGGACATCATCGACGCGCCGGTCGTACGCCCCGCCAATCTGGAGACGACCTCGCTCGGCACCGCCTATGCGGCCGGCCTCGCGACAGGATTTTTTGCGGACGTCGACGCCATTGCGGCGCATTGGCGGGCCTCGCGACGCTTCACGCCCGCGATGACGCAAGCGGAACGGGCGCAGCTCGTCGCATCATGGGAAAAAGCGGTGGAGCGCTCGCTGGGATGGGCGGTTTAACCTTTCAGTCGAAATCCACCGTCAGCCCGTGCTTCGCCAGCTCCTTCTCGACGGCGTCGAGGATCCTCTGCAATTCGATGATGTCGATTTCCTTGTCCTGGTCGGGCGCGTCCCAATGATCGATCTCGTCGAGCCGCACGACGAAATCGGTCTCCTCGCCGGAATCCTCGTCTGGCGCCTCGGCGTGGATCGTGAGCGTGCGGCTCTCCTGCCGTACGCGGATCGCGCCTTCGGTCATTTCGACCTTGATCTTCGCCCGCGCCATAGACGACCTCTGTCAATGCGAAAGGAGCCCCGCCGCGACCGCAGCCTTGCGCATCAGCGTCGGAAGCCCTTCCTTACCTAGATTGCGCCGCGCCGCCCAGCGGCAATCGGCCTCGAGCGGCGGCGAAGCTTTCGTCCGTGCGACAAAGACCGTGGCCGTCAGGGCGAAATGGGTGAAGACATGCGCGACCGGCTCCGGCAGGGCGCGCCATTGCGCCTCGCAGGGCGCGAAATGCAGCCATTCGTCCGGCGCGACGTCGCGCGTGAAGGGCGTTGCCGGAAAAGCGTTCATGCCGCCAAAGAGCCCCTTCGCCGGTCGGCGCGCCAGAAACGTCCCCTCGCCGCTCTGCAGGATGAAGATGGCGCCGCGCCGCTTTGGCTTTTCCGGCTTGCGCGCCTTGACCGGATAGCGCCCGGTCTCGCCCGAGCGGAAAGCCCCGCAGGCGGACGAGAGCGGACAGGCGGCGCAATCGGGCGAGCGGGGCGTGCAGACGGTCGCGCCGAGATCCATCAGCGCCTGCGCGAAATCTCCCGCGCGGGAGGCGGGCAGCATCGCCTCCACCCTTTCACGGATCAACGGTTTCGCCTGCGGCAAGGGCGTCTCGATCGCGTGGAGCCGCGTTACCACGCGCTCGACATTGCCATCGACCGCCGCGCAGGGCGTATCGAAAGCGATGGCGGCGATCGCCGCCGCCGTATAGGGACCGACGCCGGGAAGCGCCAGCAGCGCCGCTTCCTGCCGGGGGAAACGCCCGCCGTGCTCGCGCGCCACTTGCACGGCGCAGGCGTGCAGATTGCGGGCGCGCGCGTAATAGCCGAGCCCCGCCCATTGCCCGAGAACCTCATCGAGCGTCGCCTCGGCCAGCGCGTCGATATCGGGCCAGCGCGCCAGAAAACGCTCGAAAAACCCTTTCACCGTCACGACAGTCGTCTGCTGCAGCATGATCTCCGAGAGCCAGACGGCGTAAGGGTCCGCCCGCTCGCCCGGCGGCGCACGCCAGGGCAGGACGCGCCGATGCGCGTCATACCAGTCGAGAAGCGACGCGCCGAGCTTCCTTGCGCTTGCGGGAGGCCTTATCATCGACGCCAGCATTAGGCGGCGCACAGGCGCCAAGGCAAGGGAGAGGGCCGTCATGAGCGCGCCGCCGCGCAAGAAGGGCGTCTTCGCCCGCCCCCTCGCCGATTACGTTCTGCGCCAGATCGACCCGCTGGTCGCAAAGCAGGGGTTTGGCGAGGCCTCCCTGCTGATGCAGTGGCGGGAAATCGTCGGCGCGCGCATCGCCGACATGTGCGCGCCCGAAAAACTGCAGTGGCCGGCCCGCGGGCGCAAGCCTTCGCCCGACAAGCCGGCGGAACCCGCGACCCTGGTCCTGCGCGTCGAGCCAGGATTTGGACTGGAGATCCAGCATATGGCCCCGGCGATCGTCGACCGAGTCAATGCGCATCTTGGCTGGCGCTGCGTGGCCCGCCTTTCGCTGCGCCAGGCCATGGAGCAACGCGCCGAAAAGGCGCCGCGCCGGCCCCGCCCGACCGACCCTCTCGCCCGAGCCCGCGCCGAGGCGGCGGCGCAAGGCGTCGCGGAAGAAGCGCTGCACGCCGCGCTCGTGCGGCTCGGGGAAAATGCGCTGGCGGAACGCAAATAGCCCCTTGCAGACCTCTCGAGCCGCCGGGCCTGCGCGCTTTCAAGGACTTGCGCGCATTTGGGGGCTTCCGCGGGAACGCTTGCAATCCTCGCCGCTTGCGAATAGTTTCGCGCCGCTTCGTGCCGCCATAGCTCAGTTGGTTAGAGCACCAGATTGTGGATCTGGGGGTCCCCCGTTCAAGTCGGGGTGGCGGTACCATTCGCATCGACGAGCCAGATCCTGGCCGGTCTAGCGTCCCGGCCCCGCGAAAACGCCTTCCCAAAATGGCGCGGCGCCATTGTAATTCTTCTCTGGGCGGGCTATTCATCCACCCATCGAGTTTCGGCCTGACGACTTAGATATGCTTTGGCGACGAAGCTCTGACGACCTCTCCAAAATCGATCGACCCGGCCCCTCGTATGCGGGCCTTCTCCCAAGAAAAATTCTGGAGAGACGAATGTCTACTGGAACTGTGAAGTGGTTCAACGGTCAAAAAGGTTTTGGCTTCATCCAGCCTGACGACGGCGGCGCGGACGTTTTCGTCCACATCAGCGCTGTCGAGCGCGCGGGGATGTCCAACCTCAACGAAGGCCAGAAGATCAGCTACGAGATCACCCAGGACCGCCGCAGCGGCAAGTCCTCGGCCGATCAGCTGAAGGCGCTCTGAGAGCGGTTTCTGCCCCCTGCACCATTGAAAAAGGCTCCGGAGACGGAGCCTTTTTTTTGTTCGCCGCCGCAACTCGCGCGACGGCTTTCGATGGGCGATTCTGGAGCGCCGTCTAGTTGAAGTGGTAGTTCACGCCGATCAGCAAGCTGTGGAAGTCCGCGTTCGGGACGCTCCATGATTTGAAGACGGCCGGCTGAGCCGCGAGGCCCGGGGTGATTTCCGCGATGTTGAAGGCGCGCCCGGACGCGCTCGGCTTGGACCATCCCCCGCCAAGATTCGTGTAACGGTATTCGCCCGTCACGCTCACATTCGGCATGAACATCCACTCGGCCCCGCCGCCCGCTGTGTATCCGACGCTGACGCTGCGGCGCGCGGCGGCTCCGACGTCGGCGTCGCTGTCGACGTAGGATTGGGTTCGCTTCACCTCCCCATAGGCGAGGCCGCCGGAGCCAAAGACGAGAAGCGTTGGGGAGACGAGATAGCCGACACGCCCGCGTGCAGTGCCGTACCAAGGCACGCTGATGCCGGTCCGCCCATCCCAGGCGAAGTTTTTGCCCGGGTAAACGGGGCCGACGCCCCAGCTGCCGCCAGACATGTTGGTCCCCAATATGTCGGTCTCGACTCCCGCGACGAACCTTCCCCACTGATAGTCATAACCGACCTGCCCGCCGCCCTGGAAGCCTGCCCAGGCCGGCCCGTTATAGGACCAGACCTCGCTGATCGGCGTCGCGATTCCGTCCTCGAAGCGCATGCTGTCGATGTGTTGGCGGGAAGCATTGAACCCGTAGCCCATTTTCACGCCGACGTGAAAGCCCGTCCACATCGGCGGCGGCGGCGGCGGTGCGACGAAGATCGGCTCCCGATCCTTCTTTGGCAGATCGGCGGCCATTGATCCGCCCGTCATTGCGATCGTGACGGCGAGCGCCACTGCTACTTTACGCATATACGCTTACTCCTCTCATGTGATCACGCGTGTGTTCGCGCATCTCCTTCTTGTTTGCTCGAGGATGCCCGCAACTCGCATGGGAACCACGCGATGAGGCAAGTCGATCTCGAAACCTTGAGCGCGAGTTGAAGAAAACTTCGCCGGTCCGGCTGTTCTGTGGCTATAGCTCGCCGGATTGAAGCGATATGCAGTCCTTATTGAGATTCGATTCGTCAGCCGCTCGCGCTCGCGCGGACGCTGCGCAAACGCTCGCGCGTCGCGGACGATTCGCCGCCTTGCAGCGCACGGATGTCGGTCGAAAAGATGTGCGCGCGCAAACCGGGCGCGTCGCGGTCACGATGCGATCAAAGACCCGCTTCCTTCGCCGCTTCTTCAATGCGCCTGCGCCCATCCGTGTCGGGAGCGAAGGCGTCGAGCGCATGAGTCAGAGCTGTGCGCGCTTTCTCGACGTCACCCAACACCATTCGAGACTTCAAAAGTCTGATCCAGCCTTGCGCGTCTCCGGGCGTCGTCGCCAGACGTTGCTCGAGCCTATCGACCATGGAAGCGATCATGGCGCTTTGACCGACTTGCGCATCGGTCGCGGGCGCGCCGTCGAGCGCGGCGATCTGCCGCCTGATCTCCGCTGCAAATTCCCCCTCGGCGCCGTCTGCGAGGAGGGCGCGCCATGTTTCCGCAGCCCCGGCCTTGTCGCCCTTCTGCATCTTCGCGCGCCCGAGCCAATAGCGGGCGCGAGCGTCTTTCGGGTCGCGCGCCAATGCTGCGTCCAGCGCCTCCTGCGCATCGTCGTCGACGTTGTCGTGAGACGCCTTGATCAAAGCCTCCGCGCGCGCGCTGTAATTGTCGGCGGCCTCCGGTTGGAGCGCGATGGCCCTGGCGTAGGTCTGCGCAGCCTCGGCATATGCTTCCGTCTGGAGCTGCGCCCAGCCGAGCGTACGCCAACCCGTGACGTCTTCCGGTTCGCTTTGCAGACGTCGCGAGAGGCGCCGGATCATCTCTTCGACCGGAAGCGTCTGCGCCTGCGGCTGCGCCGGGGCCTGCGTAACGGCCGCCTCGCCTTGCGCCATCGGCGCCTGGCCTGCGCTTATCGCAAAAAGCCCGACCGAGCCGAGGACGATGATTCCCGCGACCCCAACGGCGGCGAAAGCGCGCTCCTTCGCAGAGAGCGGCGGCAGGCCATTGCTTACGGGGGCCGCCAGGAGCCGCCGCTGGATTTCGAGCGTCGCGGCATGCGCCTCGGGCGCGTCGATGCCGCCGCTGGCGCACTCCCGGTCGATCTCTTCGAGCTGATGGAAGAAAATTTCCTTCTCCTCCTGCGCCCGCGGTCGGTCCCAGTCGCGCAGAAACGGCGCGGCGACGAGGACGGCCGCAACCGACGTCATCACCGTCAAAACGAGCCAAAGGATCATGATGTCTCCCGGTTGCGCAGCAGAGTCGCCACACGCTGCTTTTCCTGAGCGGTAAGGGCCGCGAGCGGGGGCGGCGCGCGGCGCAGGAAGCGCACGAACAGCCCCGCGGCGGAAAGAAGGAACAACGCGGGCCCCGACCAGAGCAAAACCGTCCCTGTCTTCACCGGCGGTCTGAGCAGAACGAAATCGCCGTAGCGCGCGGCGATGTAGCCGATCGCGGCGCCGTCGCTGTCGCCAGCCAGAAGCCTTTCGCGCAGCAGCATGCGCAGGTCATGCGCCAGCGCGGCGTTCGAATCCTCGATGCTCTGATTCTGGCAGACGACGCATCGCAATTCCCGACCAAGCGCACGCGCACGCGTTTCAAGCATCAGATCGGACAGCGCCTCGTCGGGCGTGACCGCGAAAGCCGATGCGCTGAAGACACAAAGTGCGAGGGTGATAGAGATCAGGCGCTTCACGTGCATTGCTCCGTCGGGGTGAGCGCTGGCGCCGTCCTCCTTTGGGGCGCGCCGATGCGCAACCGTCGATCGGCAAGAGACACGAAGCCACCGGCCGCCATGATAAGCGCGCCGATCCATACCAGCGGCACCAGCGGGTGATGATAGAAACGCACGGTCCAGGCGCCGTCGTCTCCAGCTTCGCCGAGGGCGACGTAGAAATTTTCAAGAAGGTTCGTGTGAATGCCAGCCGCTGTCGTCGTCTGCTCGCGAATAGCGAAAAAGCGTCGCTCGCTGACGAGCGTCGAGACGAAGGCTCCGCCGCGCCTCAATGTGAAACGCCCCTGCTGCGCGTCGTAGTTGGGCCCTTCGACATCGCCGACCGCGTCGAGACTCAGCTCCAACGCGCCCAATCGCATCGACTCGCCGGAATGAAGGGCTTCGATCTTTTCACTCGACCAGAAGGTCGCTCCCGCGATTCCCGCCACCATGACTCCGACGCCGGCGTGCGCGACGATCAAGCCATAAAAGGCTGGAGGCGCAGCGCGCGCAAGAGCGATGGACGTCGAGAATGACGCCTGCGGAAACCGCAGGCGTCTCGCCAGAACGAGAAGCGATCCAATGATCAACCACGCCGCCAGCGCGAGGAAGAAGGCGGGAGCGACGTTACGCCCGACAAGCATGACCAAAGCGAGGACCAGCGCCGCGACCAGCGCCGCGGGCCACAGTCTCATCGCGGCGTTTCGCGCGACGTCTCGCTTCCAGTTCAGCACGGGTCCGAGCGCCATGCACGCGACGAGGAGGACGCCGATAGGAACGAAGGTGAGTGCGAAGTAAGGTGGACCAACGGAAATCTTGTCCGACCCGATCATGTCCACCGCCAGCGGGTAGAAGGTTCCCAGAAACACGGTGAAGGCAGCCGCGCTTAAGAGAACATTGTTGAAGGCGAGGCCGCTCTCCCGGCTCACGAACGCGAACGCAGGACCGCTTTCAAGCAGCGGCGCCCGCCTGGCCCAGAGAGCCAGCGCGGCGCCAGTCGCAAGCGCAATGAGCGCGAGGATGAAAAGGCCGCGCGAAGGGTCCTGCGCAAATGAATGAACGCTCGAAAGTATCCCCGAGCGGACCAAGAAGGTTCCGACGAGGCTGAGCGAAAAGGTGACGATGCCAAGGAGAATCGTCCAGCTGGCGAGCGCGTTTCTGCGCTCCATCACGATCGCGGAATGGAGAAATGCGGTTCCCGTGAGCCAGGGCATCAGCGAGGCGTTCTCGACGGGATCCCAAAACCACCAGCCGCCCCAGCCCAGAGTGTAATAGGCCCAGAAGCTGCCGAGCGCGATCCCGATTGTGAGGAAACACCATGCGGCGAGCGCGAAGGGGCGAACCCATCGCGCCCATGCCGCGCCGGGGATATTCTCGATGAGCCCGGCGACGGCGAAGGAGAAGGCCATGGAGAAGCCGACGTAGCCGAGATAAAGCAGCGGCGGATGGAACGCCAGCCCCGGGTCTTGCAGGATAGGATTGAGTCCGGCGCCTTCGCTCGGCGCTTGCGGCAAAACGGCGAAGGGATTCGAGGTAAGCAGGATAAACACGATAAAGCTCGCGCTGATCATCCCCTGAACCGCGAGCGCCGTGCTGCGAAGCGCATCCGGGATCTTTCCGCCGCCACAGGCCGCGAAGGCGCCGAAGCCGGCGAGAATGAGCACCCACAGAAGCATGGAGCCCTCATGATTGCTCCACACGCCCGCGAACTTATAAAGCAGGGGTTTTGCCGTATGCGAATTCGCCGCCACGACGGCGAGCGAAAAATCCGACGCTGCGAATGCGTAACTCAGAGCAGCGAACGCTGTGGCGATGAACAGGCATTGGCCGAGAGTGGCGGCGCGCGCGAGCGCGGCGATCGCCGGATCGTTCCGCCATCTGGAAATGAACGGACCCGCGGACTGAACGAAGGCGAGCGTGAACGCGAGCAGCAGCGCGTAGTAGCCGAGTTGAGACGTCATCTATGACTTGTCCATCCTTTTGTGAGGCGTACTAGCCATGGCAATGAGGCTCAAACGAGCGCGGCAATGAGCTTTTCTCGTGACGCTTTCTGACGTTTGCCCGTCGCGCCGCATGTGCGCTCAATTTGAAATCTGCAACTTTCGCCATCCTGCTGGCGTATGGCATCGCTCGCAGAACCGCCCGAACGCCCCATTATGCGCGTCCCGTTTGCGGTGGCAGTCGTAGCACGCTGCGGAGAGCTTCATGTTCGGCGGATTGTTCGCCTTGTGGCAGGCTTCGCAAGCCACGCTCTCATGGGCGCCGATGAGCGGAAATGCCGTCCGTTGCGCGTGATCGAAACGCCAATGGCTCCAGCCGGACGCGTCATGGCACGTTTCGCATTTCGGCGTGGTGCCGAAACGCCCCTTGTGCTGACTGTCCTTGTGACAGTTTGCGCAGGCCGTCGGGAGCTTCAGGGTCGATGGATTTGTTTCTTTGTGACAGCTCTCACAGGTCAGCTTTGCGTGGCCGCCGGTGAGCGGGTAATTTGCCTGCCGTGCATGATCGAATGTCGCCGTGCGCCAACTCTCGGCATTGTGACACGTCTGGCAGCGGGGCTCCGCGCCGAGTCGCCCCTTGTGATGAACGTCGTTGTGACATTGCTGGCAGGCCTTCGGCGTCTCCTTATACGCGCGCGTGACATGGCAATCCGCGCAAGGGACCGCGATATGGCGGCCGTGCAGCGGGAACGCGAATTGTGCATGGTCGACACGGATTCGGCGCCAGTCGCTCTCGCCGTGACAGCGTTCACAGCGCGCGCCGAGTTCGTCGCGATGCACATCCTGCTGTTTGTGGCAGCCGACGCATGTCGTCTCCAGCTTTGCGCTGAGCGGGCCGATGTGGCAGGCGTCACATTTGGCCTCGACGTGGCCGCCGCGCAGGGGGAACCTTGTTCGGTCGTGGTCGAAGCGCGTTTCCTTCCATTTCCTTTCGTTGTGACAGCTCGCGCATTGCTCGCCGTATCGGCCGTTGTGAACGTCCTGGATTCGATGACAGGAGATGCAGCTCGTCGCGAGGTTCTTGTAGGCCTGGCCGATATGGCATGTCGCGCAGGCGACATTCCGATGCGCGTCCGTCAAGGGAAACTTGGTCTTCCCGTGGTCATAAGCCTTCAGCGCCGCCCATTTGTCGCTGTCGTGACACGTCTCGCAACTGGGTAGTTGGTTTTTGTGCGGGTCTGTCTTCTTGTGACAATCCACGCATCGCGACGGCGTCTTGTGGAATGGCGCGTTCGCCGCGTGGCACAATTCGCAACGCGCCGTTTTGTGTGCGCCAAGGAGCGGATAGGCTGTCAGCCGATGATCAAAATTCTCTCGATCCAGCGAGCGAATGTCCGCATTCTGTCCCTTGTGGTCGACATGGCAATGATTGCAATCCTGGACGCTCGCGAAACGATCTTTCCCATGAAAGCGCATATGTTCGGCGCGATCCTTGGCGATCTCCTTGTGACAGTCCAGGCAAAGCTTCGATTGCGAGGCTCTGGAAAACGGCGCGTGGCACTTTGCACAATCGTTCTCGAATTTTTCGTGTCCCTTTATCACCGGCCCCGGAATGACAAGGCTTTCGACGAGATTCTCCGAAAGCGCCGGATGCGCCCAGAACATCAGCGCCCAGATTGACAACGCGACCCAGCCCGAAACTCGCAACGATCACCTCTTCGTCGAGCGAGAGCTTGTTGAACGAGAAAGAGGCGATTGCACGACTATTGGCGCGAAAGGGGCCAGATCATAAAGGAACCAGAATATGGTCGCACAAGCCTCACAGTTTCGCCGGGGCGAAAGCACGAATGTCGAGTTCAAGAGAAGAGGGGGAGCGTGGTTAGTGAGTATGCGTAATGGCGTCCGCTGCATTTGTCGCTTATGGAGTTCCGCTCGCCGTCGCCTGGACGATGTACATCGCCAGGCGTCAGAAAGCGGAAACGGTCGGAGTCGCGAAACGTGATGCCGCGATCGAAGCCGGGCTTGTCGAACCAGCTTCGCTTCATCCAAAGATTGATCCCGCCTTGTGTCTTGGATGCGGAACATGCATTCGCGCCTGTCCTGAAGGGGATATTCTCGGATTGATCGACGGAAAGGCCGAATTGGTGGAGCCGGCCAACTGCATTGGTTATGGCGCCTGCAAAACGGCTTGTCCTGCGAAAGCCATCACGCTCGTATTTGGCACGCAGAAGCGCGGCGTAGATATTCCGAACGTCGATGCGCATTTCAGGTCGAACGCGCCGGGGATCTATATCGCCGGCGAACTTGGCGGCATGGGATTAGTGCGCAATGCGATAGAGCAAGGCCGGCAGGCGGTTGAGACCATCTGCGCCGACGCCGCGCGTAGAGACGATGCGCTGGATCTGGTTATTGTGGGCTGCGGCCCGGCCGGTCTTTCGGCGAGCCTTGCCGCCCTGGAGAAGGGCCTGCGCTTCGTCACGCTGGAGCAGGAGACATTGGGCGGCGCGGTCGCGCATTATCCGCGCGGGAAGCTCGTCATGACGGCGCCTTTCACTCTGCCTCTCGTCGGCTCTTTCAACTATCACGAACTCAGCAAGGAAGAGCTGATCGTTCTTTTCGAATCCGCTGCGCGAAATAGCGGATTGGCGATCAATGAGAAAGAGCGCGTGGAGGGCGTGCGGCGTGTCGGAGACGATTTCGACGTGACGACGCCCAAGGCGGTTTACAGGACGCGGGCGATCCTGCTGGCGATCGGACGCCGCGGAACCCCGCGCAAGCTCGAGGTTCCTGGCGAGGACCTGCCGAAAGTCGTCTACAGGCTCATAGATCCCGAGCAATATCGAGGGCGTGACGCGCTTGTCGTTGGAGGCGGCGACAGCGCGATCGAGGCGGCTTGCGCTCTCGCCACGCAACCCGGTACGAGGGTCGCGCTTTCCTATCGCGGCGAATCCTTCAACCGCGCCAAAACGGCCAATCGCGAGCGGCTCGCTCACGCGAATTGCAGGATACTTCTCTCGTCCGTCGTGGAACGGATTGAACAGCGCTCGATCACGCTACGGATGGACGGCCGCACGCAACGCTTCGCCAACGACGTGGTGATCGTCTGCGCAGGCGGACAAATGCCGACAGACTTCCTGCGTAACCTGGGCGTTGAGATCGAAACGAAACATGGCGTCCCGTAGAGGGTGGATCGCGGCGCGACTGGCTCTGGCGCTATGCGTGGGCGGCGAGCTGGAGGCTGCAAGATCGGCGGAGAAGCCGGCGGCGCCGAGCGAAGCGGCGGCGCTTCTCAAACGCGCGAATTACTATCGCTCGGCGCTCAGCAAAGAGCAGGATCCCGTTCTCGCCTTTCGCTGGATGCAGGAGGCGGCGCGCAAGGGCTTGCCTGCTGCGCAATATGAACTCGCGAGGATGTTGCTGGAGGCTCGCGGCGCGCCTTTTGATCTCGCGCAGGCGAAAGCTTGGTTGCGTAAGGCGGCGCCCAAAGACAAGCGGGCGGCCGCGCTGCTCTCCAAGGTCGAGGCGACCCCGCCCCTGCCGCCGACGCCAATCCCGCGGCTGGCCGCGCCTGCGCCGCAGTTCACGCTTAATCCGACGGCCGTGGCGCGTAACGGCGCCGGTAGCGTCGTCGACGCCGCGGCGCGGGGCGATCTGCGTGCGCTGGAGGCCTTGCTGCAGGCGGGCGCAAGCGTCGATGACAGGGACGCGGACGGCAATACGGCGCTGATGGCCGCCGCAGCCGCCGGACGACTCGAAGCGGCGCGCCTTCTGGTCACGCGGGGCGCCGACCGAAATGCAAAGAACGTGCGTCATGCAACCGCGCTCACTCTTGCGACCGGCGTTCAACATCCTCAATTGGCGGCGCTGTTGCTGGACGACGCGAATGAAATAGACCGCAATGATCTGAGCGCTGCGCTGTTTGTCGCCGCCACTAACTGCGATGAGGCGACGACACGGCTATTGATCAACCGGGGCGCGCGCGCGAACCCGCGCCAGAATGGACAAACGCCGCTCATGCGGGCAGCTGTGAGGTGTCCAGCCGCCATCGCGGATATTCTGGCGCGCGACCCGATCGACGCGGCCGACAAATGGAAGCGAACGGCCTTGTGGATCGCCGCGCAGAGCGGCAACACCGCGATTGTCGCAACGGCGCTCGCAAAGGGCGCCGCGCGCGAAGCAATGGGCGTCCACGGCGCTACGCCACTGATCGCCGCGCTCGAGCAACGCCATGAGGAGACGGCGCTGCTGCTGATGCGAAGCGGCGCGAATGTCTCCGCTCGAACCGCCGCCGGAGAAACGCCGCTGATCGCCGCCGCACACGCAGGACTGAAAGAAGCTGTCGAAGAAGCGCTTGATCGCGGCGCGGATCCGAATGCGCGCGACGCGCTCGGCGTGAGCGCCCTGATGACGGCCGCGCGGCAAGGTCACGCCGAAATCGTGACTGCGCTACTGGCGAAAGGCGCAGATCCTCGCTTGCGTAACAAAAAGCGTGAGACTGCCCATGATCTCGCTGCAGACGACAGGCTTCGAAGCCTGCTCACCCGATAGCCCGCAGGCTTCAATCACGGCTGAAAAGATCGCCCCAGCCAAACCGATAGCTCGCCTGCGCAAAGAGCCCAAAACGATCGATGCGATATTGGAGCAACTGGCCATACATGTCGGTGGCCTGCGTATCGAAATGCCGCCATCGGACGCCTGCGCCAATAGCCACCTGATTAGTGAGCGCATATTTCAAAGCTGTCTCGACCTCAAAACCACCGCCCCGGCCTTTTGCCGGATCGGCGCCGAAGGTGAAGTAATGCGTGTCCTCCGCCCGCTGATATGTGGAAGCCAGCGCAAAACCGCTGTTCCACGATAGGCGATCGGCGAGAGCCACATCCACCGTGGCGCCGACCCTGAAGGACTTGAAGTGATCGCTTTCGCTGACCATTCGAAGCCCGCTCGGCAAAGCCGCGGCGCAAACAGAGCCCAGCCCGATTTGTTCGCAGCCCTTCGCATCGATGGAATCGTTCCACGACTGGAATCCAACGAAGGCCCCGAGACGGAGCCTTTCGTCTGCATAGAAATTATAGCCCAGATCAATCGTCGCCGTGCTTGTCGCGCCGGAGGCTAAGCTCTGAGTGAGAGAGCCCGCATTGCCGATTGGATAGTCACGGTCGAGAAGGCGACCGTTCTGCAATAATCCGCCGCCGGCGTATCCCTTCAGGAACATGTTGCCCAGTATTCCCTCGCGCGCGTCAACTCGAAAGAATGCCTCGCCAGATTGCGTAACCAGATTACCGTAAGCCAGACGCGAAGCCCGCAGCGTTGGCATGTCGTCGGAAAAATAATCATAGGCGGTCTTCTGGCGCGCGAGTCCGTAGCGGGCGCCCAACTCGAACATGAATGCGGACGACGGCGACGACCCGAGGGCGTCTTTCCCGTCCCCGACGTCATTGTCGTCACGCGAGCGTGATGGACCGAGCAGGCTTGCAAGGCAGGGCGTCAATCGGCCGGCGCAATTGGCGATCCCATCGCTACTGAAGTTCGAGCGCAGGCCGAGCGTGAAAAAAAGGTCTCTGGTCGAACCGCGGATCGTTCCCGCGGCCGTTTCGATCCACTTCCCCGCAATCTCCGCTTCGATTGCGAGATTCTTCTTGATGAAATAGTCGAAAAGCATCGATGGCAATACGGTCGTCTCGCGCAACGGGGCGTTGCGGCCATCACGATATCCCAGCCGCAGGCGTGGACTGACGCGAAACTTTTCGCTCAATGGAAATCGCGCGTCGAGATCGATGAAGTAGACATCCGAATCGGCGAGGCGCGCATAACGCAGCGCACCGGTGTAAAGATCCCCGGGCATGAATATGTCGTTGGCGATCAATTGCCCTGACAGGTAATACTCCCTCCCCAGCGGCTTGCTGCCATCGACGCCTCCGGAAGGAAGCGTGCCGCTCACATAAGTCGTCGTCGCGTCGATATTGATCGAGAGCTTCTCGCTCAGCGGCCGCGTGTAGCTCATCATCGCAGACTGAAAATAGGGCGTCCGGTCGACCGCGAAGCGCCGGGCATCGTCCTGCGACCTGAATTTCAGCATGTCGTAAAGCGTCAGAAAGGGCTGCCCCTGAAGGGCGTTGACGCTCGCCAGATAGGGCACGCGTCGATGGTCCGCCGAGGCGGCGACGACCAATCCGTCATCGAATGTATAGGACGTCGAAAGCGTTGCGGCGTTGAAGCGGTTGAAATGAATATCGTAGTCGGCCATTCCGAGAACGGAGACGTTCTTGTTGAAATATCGAAATTCGCCGCCGACCGCTCGACGGTCCAGAAGCGAGTAATAGTTCTGCTGAATGGCGAAGAGGCTGAGATCGAGGTTCGGAATGAGGTGCAGATCGACGCTGCCGCCGGCGAAGATGCGCCCGTATCTGAATGGACTGTCGAAACGGCTTATGTTCGCGGAGCCCGCGACAGCGTTGAATCCGATCATCTGATTCATGCGCCAACTCACGAGCGCGCCGTCGAAACGTCCGAGAACGCCTCCGGCGTTGCGCGTCTGCCGCCCGACTTTCACGCTCAGATCGAGGGCGTCGAAGGCCGTTTCGACATAGGCTTGCGACAGGCCATATTGGTCGGAGTCGATCTGTCCCGGCCGCATCCGATGTTCATCCATGCCCGAAATCTTGATTTTTGTTCTGGCGTATGGATGCTTGATGAACAGGAGCTGGTCGAAGGTGGTGAGAAGCGTGTTCTGATGCAGCCGATGCGCGTCGGGATCGGCGCTTGCATTGGGAGCGATGGAGATATCTTTCGCCGTATTGTAGCTGTCGTCGCGTATGAAATAGCTGCTGAAGCCGCCATTCATTGACCAGGCGATCTCCCCCGGATTCGCAGGCGTGATGGCTCCCGGGACCAGAACGGGTAGCGGCGATTCCGCGGGCAGCGCCCCGAGCCGCAATTTGACGCGCGCCGCGCCTTCGCCGTTCGGGTAGAGCCTTAGATAATCCTGCATGGCCACACGCGCCTGCGCGTATCGCCCCGCCTTCGCAAGCGCTTCGCCAAAAAGTTCCAGCATGTCGGCATCGGGAAGAGACGCGCCCGCCGCGAGCTTCTGCTCCAACAGCGCGACGGCCTGAGCATAATGTTTGGTTCGAATGAATTCCCGCGCCTTATCGAGCGTCGGCTCGGTCGCCGATTCCGTGACCGCGGCGAGAGAGGCGACTGAGGTAAGGGAGGCAACTGAGGCAAGCCCGAACACACATAACCAACGCAACCATACACACACGCACCGCATCCGTTCTCCTTCGCGAAAAGCTCATGCGTTTGTCGCAAAGCTTTAAGGAGGGAGGGTGCGCACCCACTGCCAAGACCCGGTTTTTTCGTGGAGATCCGGCGCCGGAACCGCGTTCGCGGAACTGGATCGTCTAACCGCGCTTACATGCCTCTGCGATGAACGGCGGGCTGACCGGCGTCAAAGCTGAGGACGCTGCTGTGGCAGCTCTCACAAGGGGCCGAGGTGACGACATGCGCTGGCGGCTTGCCGAGCGCGTCGCGCCCATTGTGGCAGGACACGCAGGGCCCTTTGGCGGCCGTATGATCGAAGCGCGCGCCCGCGAAGGTTCTCGTGCTCTTGTGGCAGACGTCGCACTGCGCTTGCGTCATCACATGGCGGGGAGGCTTTCCCGTTGCGTTGGCGCCATTGTGGCATTTCATGCAAGAACCGATGGCGCCGCTATGATCGAAGACGCCGCCAGAGCGCTGCGTATCGCCCGAGAGATCGCGCCGCATGAAGTTCTTGGGCGCGATAGCCGGCGAAATGCTCGCCGCGGGCGCCGTGACGCCGACAGTGAAGCTCAACGTCGTCTGATGACAGTTACCGCAGGGCGCCGTCGTGGGGACATGCGTCGCGGATTTGCCGCGCGCAATCCTGCCGTCGTGACAGGCGACGCATTTCGCTGAGGCTTGCAGATGGTCGATGACCTTGATGTCCGAGAACAACGTTGTTTCGTGACAACCCACGCATTTCAGGGAGGTCGGCGGATGGTTGGGAGATTTGCCGATCGTTCGGTTGCCGTTGTGACACGCAGGGCAGGCGTAGAGCGTGTTCTTATACTGGCCGTTGAAGTGGCAGGCCTCGCAAGAGGTCTGCGCATGTGCGCCGGTGAGCGGGAATTTGGTTCGGGCGTGATCGAACGAGCTTTTGAGCGGCTGGCCGAAACTTGGTAGAAAATAGCCTCCGGGCGTTGACGTCTGTGCGTCGAGCCGCTGCGAGGGCGCCAAAAGACAGGCTGTCGTCACGAGCAACAACAGCAGTTGATAGAGCAGGGAATGTGAGACGCGGCGCAGGATCTGTCGGGCTCCAAAAGTGACTTCTCTCTCCTTTAGGAGCCCGGCGCGGCCTTATTGGAACGAAATTATGCTCGCGCCATGATTTTATAATTATACGCCTTCCGCCTCATTTAGCGCCATTTGCTAACGTGTCCTTGTCGGCCTTGCATCAAGAAGAAAAGGCCGCCGATGTCCCTGTCCACGAACACGTTTGATTTGCGCCGCGCCGTGGCGCCTGTGAGGGGACTGACGCCCGCGCTGGTGACGATCGGCGTCTTCCTCGTTCTACTGAGCGGTTGGGTCGCTAGCGGCGACGAATCCATCACGCCGAAGTCGGGTCTGGGCTACTGGCTTGGCGTCGCCGGCGCCTCGTTGATGGCGCTGCTGTTTGTCTATTACCTTCGCAAGCGTTCTGCCGATGGGCCGAGGGCCGCCCGTTCAATTCCAGCCTGGTTCAAATTTCATGTGATCCTCGGCGTCGCAGGGCCGATGCTCATTCTTTTCCACTGCAATTTCCGTCTTGGCGCGCTGAACAGCAATGTCGCCATGTTTTCGATGGGAGCCGTCGTCGCGAGCGGCGTGGTCGGCCGCTATCTTTATCGTTTCGCCTATCGTTCTCAGTTGCGGAAGGTCGAAAGGCTTCTGGGCGCATGGCGCCTCTTGCACGCGCCCCTATGCGCCGTCCTGTTGGTGGCGGCTGTCTTCCATATCTGGGCGGTGCACAGGTTCTGAGAAAGACGCGGCGTGGGAGCGAAGGGGGTCACGCCTTCTTGACGAACTCCGTGCGCAAGACAAGGTCTTTGACCTTTTCGGCGCGGCACTCGATCTCGGCGGGATCGTCGGTGAGGCGGATATTCTTGACCAAGGTTCCCCGCTTGAGGACAACGGACGAGCCCTTGACCTTCAAATCCTTGATCAAGGTGACGGAATCCCCGTCCTTGAGCTCCATTCCATTGGCGTCTCTAACGATCTCAGTCATCTGAACTCCAAAGTCCGGCGCTCGATAATGCACTCAGCAAGAAAATCAAAACGCCCCGCCGTTATATCCACGGTCGGGGCGTTTCCTGCCAGCGTCGTCGACGACTTGATCGCCGCCGACCTGGACGAATTCTAGGCTAGCGACTCCACGGAATCAAGGCTGCGGCGTCGCGTCTGGAGGCAAGGCGCCGCCCTCAGCACTCCCACTCCCACACGCCGATATAGTCGTTCCAATACCAGCAAACGCCGGGGTTGAACGGATGCGCGGGGGAACTCCAGTTTCGATGCTGGTAGCGCCAGGGTCCGCCATAGACCTGGATATCGCCGTCGTATGGTAATGGGCCTGCCCGCTGCGCCTGAGCGGCGGAGGCCGTAAGGAGAAGCGCGGCGATCAGCGACAGCGCGATTTTCATCTGTCCGCTCCCTTCCGCCAGCCCCGTCCGGAATCCCGGATCGCGATAGGTAGAGGGCCGATGCGATCCTTCAACGGCGCACGGGGGTTTCGAAATCCAGAATCTCGTTCGTGTAGGTTTCGTGCACCTCCGAAAAAGGCGTCTGATCCGAGCCGTATAGAACGGCTCGATGCTGGAAGATGTCGTGGGGGATATGCAGCTCGCCGGGCGACGCGCCGGGCGCAGGCGCGGCGGCGCCCGATTCCCAGCCTTCGGGGAGCGGCGACCATTTCATCGTCACCTCGAAAGTCCGGCGAAAGGGCTGCATCGCCTGCACGGCCTTGCCGAAAGGCGTGTCGGTCGTCTCGAGGACGCGGTTCGCCTCTTCGGGAAGCCGCCCGGGCACATACCAATTGTCGGCCTCCGACAGGACGTGATCGCCGCAGGCAAGCCTTACATGTCGGTATTTCACCGTCTCATTGGCGGAAACGCTCAGGCGTCGCCGCGTCTCGTCGCTTGGCGGCTTCTGTGCGCCATCGACGCGCGTCGCGATCACTTTCGGTGTGGGCGACATGTGATGAGCCGCGCACCAGCCCTCGAGGGTTGCGGTCGCGCTGCGGCTTGCGAGGAGCGATGCATTCAAGGTCTGGATCAGCGCCAGAACTTCAACGCGGGGCAGGAAGGCGTCGGGCCAGACGGCGTGTCGCTCGACAGCGTTTGACGGCGCATTGGCCACCGTCGCCGCAAGAAGAACGGCGGCAAAAGCGGCGATTGGTCTCTTCATAGCAAACGGTCTCAAGGCGGGCATTCGCTTCCGGCGTTTCCTGGACCGCACTCACATCGACATCCAGGCGTTGTAGGTCGCTACATGCTCCATGGCGCTGAATGCAAGGGCGACATTCATCACCTCTGTCAGCAGCACGATCGTGATTGCGCCGAAGACGCCTGTCGCGAGAACCGTTTTCATAGCCTCTCCCCTTCTGTCGGTGAACAGAAAGTTAAGAGGCTTGTTCGAGCCTGTAGGTGCGTCGGCGCACAGGAGCGACTGAGCTCACATCTGCGCATTCTCGCGCCTCATCCCTGCAGCGCCGTCGCGCGCTGGGCGCCGCCTGCTTCGCGCGCCCGACGACCGCAGCCCGTGCAGGAGATCACGGAGTTGGCGAGCCCGCCGCCAGTCCGAACGAGGCTGAACCCCTGCGGAACGCTGTCGATTGCAAAGCTCGATATGCCGTCGAGAGGCTGATCGTCCTCTGACGCATAGGCAGCGCCTTTCGCTTTGCAGGCTGGGCACTCGATATGGAAAACGTAGCGGTATCTCTCGGTCATGAAAAAGCTCACGCTGCGGGAAAGCGCGTGGAGCTTAGCGCCTTGGACGCTGCAGCGCGACCTGTGGCTCGGCTTTATGAATCTTGGTCGACGCTCGGCGGCGGCGGCGCCGGCGTTGTCAGGCCCAGGATCTCTGAGATCTCGGCGAGCGTCGCCTTCTCCTTTTCGCTCATCCGGATGCCGCCGAAGCCGAGAAACGTATCCTCGAGCCCAGCTTCCGCGACCGATTGCGCGATCTCCAGCAGCCAGGCCTTGAACGCATGCGCGTCGCTTGGCGCCCGCGAGTCGATGATAGCCCCGGTTTCCACCAGCGCATGGAGAGCGCGGCTCTTGATTTCGTCCAGCGCCGCGCCCTGAGAGATGGTGCGCACGCCTTCGCGGGCGTCGGCGCGCCCCCCGGAAGTCAGAAGTTCGCTGGCCACTGCTTTGATTAGATTGCGACCGCCCCCTCCAACTTCGCTACGCGCGTCGGCGAGCGCTCGTGCAGTTGCGAACGCTTCCTGCAACAAGCCAATGAAGCCGCTGGGGTCCGCGGCGCTGACGGCAAAGCCGGCCAGCAGCGGCGCCTGTACAACCTTTTTCCATTCCGCCGGAGAGAAATCTGATTTTTCCGCCATCGTCCTGCCTCGAAACGCTATGCCGCCCCCGCTTAGATGGGGCGCGCGCCGGAAGCGTAAAGCACGACGGAATATCTCGGCGGCTCGGTGCGCTCACCTGGCCGGCAGCGAGAGGACCAGCCCGTTGAGGGAATTGCTCTCAAAGATCCCGCAATCGCGGATGGTTGGGCCTGGGCCGCTCACGGGCCGTTCACTGATGAGCAGCATCCCTCCCCCCGCCAGCACCGAGAAGAGGATCGAGACGAGAAGGGCGTTGGCGATTACGGGGCGGATCATGGATGCACGTTGCAGGAGCCCTGCTGTGGTTGCAACCTACCGATTGCCGCACCCCGTCAATGCGCGGCGCCGCAACTTCAACGCCGGCATGATGGCGCCAGTCGGTCGTCGCCGTGTGGCCCTTTTTCGTCCACGTTTTCAGCCGCAGAGTACAGGGGGCATTCTGGCACGAGACAAGCAAGAACCAGATGCGTCAAGACTAGACGGCGCAGGGAGAGATTGTCCATGAACCGTAAGGACCAGGGCTCCGACACATCCGCGACTCCGCCTGCGGCCAAGGCGCTGCAGCAGGGGACGCAAACGCTTGGTTTCAGCTCATTTGCGCTGGGACGGAAGCCTGCTTGGCGGTCGCCCCGCGGCGCGAGCCGGCCGATCAATCTGGAGCGGCGGGCCAGATTCGCGCGCAGCTATGGGGGCGCTCCCTGAACGTTCCCGCCAGCCCTCTGAAAAGCAGAATGCCTTTCCGAGAATCAAACCGCGCCATTTTTCTCCTCGCGCTGGCTCATGCGGAGGCTCCGAATAGGCGCGGTGAGAGAACCGGGCCTAACGCATGCCGTGCGTGGGGCGCACGAACCAGTAGAAAAGGCCGCCCAGCGTGAAGGCGAAGCCAACCCCGGCCACGACGTCGCCGATCATTTCCTCCTGCATGATGCGGCTGAAAATGACGACCACGAGCCCCGCGATCGCGAACCAGAGCGGCCCCTGACCGCGTTGCTCTGATTGCCCCGGCGCACCCTTGCCTGCGATTTGCACAGTCCCCACTCCCTGTTTTGGCGCTGGCGGCCGATCGGCTCGCGCCGGAATGACAGAAGCGGCAGCATAGCGTCGCCCTGCGCGGGCGCGCCGTCCCATCCTTGCCGTTCAGCCTGCAATTCCGGCCAACGGCTGATTTCGTCGGGTAAGGCCGGACTAGATGTCGAGGTCTCGATAGACCGCGATCTCTCGCTCGCGCGCGATGCGCGCGTCTTCCCCCGAGCGAACGCCGCGCCAGAGATCGAAAGCCATGACGATGGTGGTCAGGAGGCCGGAAATCTTTCCAAGGATGAAGCCGAACGGAAAGATCAGGCGCTCTGGCGGGAGAAGAAATTGCGCGCCAAGAAAGATCGAAGCCGCGTTGACGAAATAGGCGGGCCTGTAAAGCGACTTCTCTTTCCAGGCGTTGCGCGCATAGTGGCGCGAATGCTTTTTGACCGCGCGATTATATTCGGAATTGGGAAACATCCCAAAAAAGCGTCGCTTGGGCGGCAGGGCGTTGGGTCCGGCGATCAGGGCCTTGAACAGCCCCCGCATTTCCGAATGCGCGATCAGCGCCAAAAGCAGATTGGCGGCGAAGAGCGCGATCTTGAGTTGCGGCATCGAGAGGTAAAGCTGCGCCCCCATATCCACGAACAGGAGTTGCGTCACGGCGTTGAGCACGAACGCCGACCGATGGTAGGCCGCACGATTGATGCTCTGGATCTTCTCATCGAGGAAAGCGGCCCCGGGCTTGGTCCGCACCAGGATCTGCAGCGTCAGACGCTGCTCCTCGTCAAGCGTCATCCGCTTGCCGAGTTCGTCGACGCTCTCGCCGGGCGAGGCGCCTTTGGGGATCTTGAACGTCACCCTGGCGAGAAAGGCGGCAAACCCGGCGAAATACCCGCGAGCCGCCGCGTAATGCGACGTCACCGATCCAATGAGGTTCTCCGGTTCTGACCCCATTTCATCCCTTCCAGCCGCAGCGCCGGATCCCCTTGGGTAGCCGGAATCCAGTCGCTGGAAATTAAGCGGCTTTGCGACGCCTCCGCAAGAGCGCAGGGGTCGCCAGTTGCGCCGACCATAAAGTCTCCTCAGTGGCCGCCGTCGTCCGCAGCGCGCGCCGCCTCGAAGAGGAACCAGGTGCGCTTCTCGGTTTCGTCGAGATATTGCTCGAGCAGGCTGGCGGTCGCGACGTCCTCCCAGTCGTCACAGACGCCATGGGCCTCCCGCATCGCTTTCGCCATGGCGATATTGTCGTTCATGAGCTCGACCAGCATCTCGTAGGGCGAGACGAAATCCTTCTCGTTTTCCCGCAAGGAAGCGAGCTCGAGAATTTGCGCCAGTGAGCGTATCGTCGGCTGGCCCAGCTTGCGCACGCGTTCCGCCATCGGATCGATCGCCGCGAGGATCTGCTCGCTCTGCTCGTCGAGCATCTCATGAAAATCGCGGAAATTGGGACCACTGACGTGCCAGTGAAAGTTCTTGGTCTTCAGAAAGAGGACGTAAGCGTCGGCAACGAGCCTGTTGATGCGTTCGGCGACCGTTCCGGTTGCTTCGGGCGAGAGATCGCTGGGCGTATTGAGCGCCGCGCGCTCCGTGTCGCGACCTTCGGCAATATTCACTGACGACATTTTTGCCTCCTCGAACGCGCCTGTGGCGTTACGCGAGAAACGCGCGCTCGATGAGCTTGTTCCCGCACGCTCAAGCGACGCGCGACGCCTTTCGCTCAAAGAACAGCGCCTGGCTGATCGTCGCCTTCACCGTATCGACCTTGTAGGGCTTGCTGATGAGGAAGGCCGGCTCCGGCCGCTCGCCGGTCAGCAGCCGCTCTGGGAACGCGGTGATGAAGATCACCGGCGATTCGAAGCCCTCGAGCATTTCGTTGACGGCGTTCAACCCGGAGCTTCCGTCAGCGAGCTGGATGTCGGCGAGGATGAGGCCCGGCCGCTTGCTCCTTGCGAGTTCGATCGCTTCCTTGTGCGTGCGGGCGACGCCGATGACGTCATGTCCCAGATCGCGCGCGATGAACTCGATGTCCTGCGCGATGAGCGCTTCGTCCTCGATGATGAGCACGTCGGTCGCAACGCGCTCGGCGATCTCGCGGCCCGCTTCAGCGATCAGGCCCTCTACCTCCGGCACGCTGACGGAAAGTATCGAAGCCACATCCTCAAGCGAGAATCCCTCGACCGTGCGCAGGAGAAACGCCTGGCGTGAGCGCGGCGTAAGCAGACTGACATTGCGCTGCGCGGGAGACTCGTCGTCACTGGGCTTCTCTTCGACGTTGAGGGAAATCGAGTTCCAGCACGCCATGAAAAGATGGTAAAGGCCGACCTTCGCCGGCATGTTTACCGGAAAGTCGTCGATATCGGCGACGAGAGCCTCGAGCGTCGCGACGACATAGGCGTCGCCGCTGCGTTGCGTTCCGCACAGGGAACGCGCGAAGCGGCGCAGGTAAGGAAGATGCGGGGCGATCTCGCGAGAAATGTTCATGGCGGCGCCTTGCGACAGTTGGGAGCGGCTTGGACGATTGAGTCCTACGTTGCGTAGAGATAGAAATCCACAACTACCCGCTTGGAACGAATGCTTCCCGGCGGGGTTGCGTATTACAGGCGCCTGAAGCGAGGGCGGGCCGATTGCGGAGGCTGCGCGTCGCGGATGCGTTGACGGGGCTTTGAATGACTCAGGAAAATGAGGGCGAGGAAAGAGACACAGGCGCGCGTCCGCTGGACGGAGAGCGCGGTCGCCGTCTCGACGACCCGGCAGAGGCGCCAGAGGCCGCCTTCCTCGAGCCGCAAATTCAAGAACAATTGGGACGCGTCTTGCGTTCATTCTGCGACGACCTGATCCATCAGCCGATACCAGATAAGTTTGCCGTCCTGCTCGCTCAACTCGAAGCCAAACAGCGCGAGAAAAAATGAGAGACCCTTTGTTCGGAGAGCAGATGGTGGCGCAGATGCCGTATCTTCGCGCGTTCGCCATCTCGCTTTCGGGGTCATATAGCGTTGCGGACGACCTCGTCCAGGACACGCTCGTGAAGGCGTGGTCGCATGCCGACAGTTTCGAGCCGGGCACGAATTTCCGTGCGTGGCTGGTGACCATTCTGCGAAACACTTATTTTTCGCAATATCGTAAGCGCGCGCGCGAAGTGCAGGACAGCGACAATGTTCTCGCCGAGCAGATCCCAGTGAAAGGCGGGCAGGAATCGAACGTGACAATGCACGACGTGCAGCGGGCGCTGGACAAGCTTGCGCCTGAGCACCGGGAAATCCTTCTCATGATCGGCATAACCGAGCTTTCCTACGAGGAGGCCGCACAGGTCTGCAACATCGCCGTCGGCACGGTGAAAAGCCGCCTCAACCGGGCCCGCGCCAAGCTTGCCGAGCACCTCGGCCTCAACGGGGTGCATGAGATAGATTATGATCCGACAATGACTGGATTGGCCGCGCGCAAGGGCGCTAAGGCCGTCTGAAGGGACAAAGTTTTTTTATCGCCGACCCCCTTTTTTTTGGAACTCGGCGAAAGCCTCGCTGGTTGCATTCCGGCGCGGCCGTGGGCTCATGGGATCGCCACGGCTGGCCCGCGAAAAAGATCGCGGAGGTTGGAGCGCATTGGTGAGCGAGATACGCTTTCGTTGTTTTTTCGGAACCACTATTCTATGCAGCTTATACGCTGCCGGAGCTGAGGCGGCCTCCTCCCAGAATATGTTGGGTTCCGGCGCGGCGACCCTCAGCCTCATCGGCGCATTGGGGGCGACTCTCGCCGTCCTTTATAAATTCGCGGCCGCGCGTCGGAGGGTGGTCGCCGCCACGCGGCGCCTCGCGACCTTGACGCGGCGCCTGAAGGCGGGCGAAGCCCCCGAATGGGAGGAGACCGGCGTCGCCGATATCGACGCGATCGCCCTGACGCTGCAGGAATTCGATCAGCGCCTGCGGCGCAAGCGCCATCTCCTTGCACGGCTCAATGAGGAACTTATCCGCAACGGCAACGGGGGGCCGCGCGGCTTCAACAACCAGTTGCGCGCGATTATCGACGCCTTGCCGGTCGGCGTTCTGGTCGCCGAGGTGCCGGGCGGACGCATACTCGAAGGCAACGCCGCAATGGAGACGATCAGGCGCGGGCCCGTGATCTACTCCGAAGACGTCTCCGTCTACCGCTACTGGAACGCCGTGCACGAGAACGGCGAACCTGTGCTCGAAAACGAATACCCCCTCGCGCGCGCCCTCGCCGGAGAAGAGCGTCCCGCGCTCGAATGCCGGCATCTGCGCGGCGACGGCAGCTGGGGCTGGATCAATATCGTCGGCGCGCCCATCCGCAGCGAACAGGGGGAAATTATCGCGGCGATCGTCGCCGTCACCGACATTGATGAAATCAAGACCGCGGAAGAGCAGCGCCGGGTCATGAATCTGGAGCTGCATCACCGGGTCAACAATTCGCTGGCGATGATTCAGGGCATCGCCAATATCACCGCACGCACGGCGACGGACTTTTCCTGCTTTCGGAACGGCTTCTCGGATCGCATCCAGTGCCTGAGCCGAATCTCCACTCTGCTGGTGAAAAACTCCTGGGAGCAGACGCCGATGACCGACCTCGTCACCACGGCGTTGGCGAGCGACACGCTCGCGCTGCGCGAACGCATTTCGATCTCTGGCGAAGAGGTGGAAATGCGCTCGGAGGTCGCGCTTGCCCTCGGGATGACGCTGCACGAACTCCTCTCCAACGCCGAGCAGCATGGCGCGCTCTCAACAGAAGATGGCAAGGTCTCGGTCGAATGGCGCGTGATCGACGACGAGGGCCGCCGCCTGCAGGTGAACTGGCGGGAGTTCGGCGGCCCCCGTGTCGGCGGCCCGCAGCGCGCCGGCGTCGGGCAATATCTCATGAAGACCGTGCTCGCCCGGCAGTTCCGCGGCGACATCGACATCGCGTTCGACCCGAGCGGCGTGCGCGCGACGATCACCGCTGAAATCTAGAACGCCCCCTCGGCGAGGGAGGCGCGCCAAGGCGTCGATCAATCCCCTTTGCCGACGAGCCGCGTCGACATCATCTTGTTTACGAGACAATGAGTGCCATCGGTCGGGTCTTCGGTCCGGCGCGGGCGCTTTTGCGCGCATTCCCGCTTGTCCGTCGGGTTTTGCACGCCATAGAAGGCGTTGATGATCGCCTGTTCCTGTTCGTGATCGAAGGCGTGCGTCTGGCCGAACATCACATATTGGAAGATGAGCGGCTGCGTCGACGGCACATAGGCGAAGTCCGCCGCCTCGGCCAGGCGCCCGGCGGCGCAACCCTTGAACGCCTCCACGCGCGGATATTTCACGCCCGGCGGCGTGGATTTTCCGGAGAGCGCATAAGTGTAGCAGGCGCGCGGCTTCGACATCTGGCAGTAATAATGGATGGTGATGTCGGACCAGTTCGTCGGCGCGTAATTCGTCTTGAGGCACTCGCGCATATATTTGTAGCCCTGCTCGGTCGATTGTGCGCCGCCGGGCAAGCGGCTGCCAAAGAGGTCCGCTGTCTTGTTCATCGCGGCGAGGATCGCCGCGCCGGGAAGCGAGAGACCGGCTGCGGGGGCGTCGGGCCGATAATCTGCGAAGGCGTTTTTCGGATCGTTGATCGGAGCGGACAGCGTGTCGATGTCCGCCTGCGCGGGGGTCGCGATCCAGTCGACGACAGCCTTCGATTTGTCGTCGGTTCCAATCCCGAGCTTGCCGAGCGTCGCAGCGTCGAGGGCGCCGCTTTCAGCCAG
The DNA here is from genome assembly GCA_963806665.1 of uncultured Alphaproteobacteria bacterium. Lineage (GTDB taxonomy): Bacteria > Pseudomonadota > Alphaproteobacteria > Rhizobiales > Beijerinckiaceae > Methylocystis. The sequence goes on from CAWDYM010000003.1 coordinate 77,278, forward strand.
TCCCGACTGCTTCTGATAGCTCTTGAGGGCGTCGCGGGTGCGAAGGCCGAGCGCTCCGTCGAGCGGACCGGGATCGAGGCCGGCCGCGGCGAGCTTGCTCTGCGCCTGCTGGGTGACGGGATTATAGGGGGCGGCCGCGAGCGACGACGACGCCAGAAGACCAATTGACCAAACAGCCGCGAGAGCAACGCGATGCGAGACCGTCATATCTTTTCCCCTAAATGACAAAAATATCCTGCGCTTGGAACGCGTCGATCATTCTGCGCCCCGAGGGAAAATCTTGCAAGGCTATGCGCCGCCGCCGCCAGCCTCCTGCGGCGTGACACGCAGAGCCGTGACGCGGTTCCTGATCTTGCGCATCACCTCGAAGCGGAAGCCGTGATAAGTGAAGGTCTGCCCAGCCTCGGGAATGGCGCCCGCCTCATGGATGACGAGGCCGGCGATGGTCGTCGCCTCTTCATCGGGCAGGCTCCACGCCATCACTCGGTTGAGGTCGCGGACCGGCACCGCGCCGTCGACGAGCACCGAGCCGTCCGGCTGCGGCCGCACGCCCTGCACGGCGAGATCGTGCTCGTCACGGATGTCGCCGACGATCTCCTCCAATATGTCTTCCAGCGTGACGAGCCCCATGACCTCGCCATATTCGTCGACGACGAGCGCGAAATGGGTCTTGCGCTTGAGGAAGGCCTCGAGCTGATCTTCGAGCGAGGTCGCTTCGGGCACGAACCAGGGCGCGAACATAACTTCGTCGATGTCAATTCTGGACGGATCGCCCCCGGCCGCGTCGAGCGCGCGCAGCAGATCCTTCGAATGCAGCACGCCGACAAAATTGTCGGACTGCTCCCGCCACAGCGGCATGCGCGTGAAGGGGGAGGCCAGAACCTCGCGCACGATCTGCTCGGGCGGCAGATCCGCATCGATGGTGCGCATCTTGGTGCGATGGATCATGACATCCGCGACATGCAGCACTTGAAGATCGAGGACGCCGCCGAACATGTCGCGGGCCGAGCGCTCGACTTCGCCCTCCTCGTGCAGGATGTCGACTGCGCCCTTGAGCTCCTCATAGGGCGAGAGCATCGTGCGCCCGTGACCGAGTTCGACGCCCGCGAGACGCAGCACGGAGCGCACGATCCATTCCACCGCGGCCAGCAGCGGGCCAAAGACGGAGACGAAAGGCGTGATGAGCGTCGCCACCCGAAGCGACATCGCGTCCGGATGATTGATCGCGAGGGTTTTCGGGAGGACTTCCGCGAAGACCAGAAGCAACACGGTCATGAGAATCGTCGCATAGACCGCGCCGTTCTCGCCCGCGACGACAGTGAGCACGCTCGTCGTGAAGGCCGAGCCGCCGATGTTGACGAGCGTGCTGCCGAGCAGCAACGCTGCAATCATGCGGTTGCGTTGGCGTAGCAGGCGGTTGACTGCGCCCGCACGTTTGTCGCCCTCCTTTTCCAGCGTGTGCATACGCGCGTGCGACGCGGCGGTGAGCGCCGTCTCGGAACCCGAGAAGAAAGCCGAGAGCAGCACACAAAGGAAGACGATCAGCACATCCGTCCAGATGTCGAAATGCGCGCCCCCGGTTTCCAGCCCATGCATGAGTTTCAGCCTCGCCCGAGTTCATCTTTCAAGAAACCGAGCACCTCGCCCGGCTCCACGGATTTCGCAATGAAGGCCTCGCCGACGCCGCGCATGAGGATGAAGGTCAGGGCGCCGCCCTCGACCTTTTTGTCCTGATACATGGCGGCGAGGATCGTCTGGGCGTCCTCGCTCCAGCCAGGAATCTGCCGGATTTCGGTCGGCAGGCCGACGCTCGCGAGATGGCGCGCCACGCGGTCCGCATCCTCCTGGGGACAAAGGCCGAGACGTGCGGAGAAGCGCGCGGCGCAGGCCATGCCGATCGCGACGCCTTCGCCATGGACGAGCCGTTCGCTGTCGTAACGGGTAAGCAGTTCAAAGGCGTGGCCGAACGTATGCCCGAGATTGAGCAGCGCGCGGTCGCCCTGCTCCGTCTCGTCGCGCGCCACGATCGTCGCCTTGGTTTCGCAGCTCACTGCGATTGCGCAGATCTGCTCCGGGCGACTGTTGAAGACGGCTTCGGCGTCGGCCTCGAGCCACTCGAAGAAGCGCTTGTCGCCGATGAGGCCGTATTTCACCACCTCGGCGTAGCCCGCGCGAAATTCGCGCAGCGACAACGTCTTCAGCACGTCGACGTCCACGAGGACGAGGGACGGCTGATGGAAGGCGCCGATGAGATTCTTTCCAAAGGCCGAATTGATGCCCGTCTTGCCGCCGACGGACGAGTCGACCTGCGAGAGAAGCGTCGTCGGAATTTGAATGAAGCGCGACCCGCGCCGCACGCTCGCCGCGACGAATCCTGCGAGATCGCCCACGACGCCGCCGCCGAAGGCGACGATGACGTCGCGCCGCTCGATCTTCGCGGCCAGCGCCTCGTCGCAGACGCGCCCGAAGGTCGCAAGCGACTTCGACGCCTCGCCCGGCTTCACCACGATCGTCGTATGGCGGACGCCCGCTGCCTTGAGGCTCGCTTCTAGGGCGGGCAGATGCAACCGCGCGACATTCTCGTCGGTGACGATGGCGCAGGCGGCGCCCGGCGCGATCGCAGCGATATGCGCGCCCGCTTCCTTGAGGAGGTCGGCGCCGATGCGAATATCGTAAGAGCGCCCTCCGAGGGCGACATGCACGGTTTCGCGGTGCGTCGCGCCCTGCTCGGTCTGTGCGCGCTCGAGATGCAGATGGGTCATGGCCTTGGTGAAATCCTTCTTCTGCGCGGCGCGGCGCGCGTCGATGCGCGGCAGCGCGGCGCAAAGCGCCTCCAGCGCCGCTTCCACCATGACATCCTGCGGCTCGTCATGAGATTCGACGCGAATGTCGGCGCGTTCATAAATGGGTCGACGCGCCTCGAGCAATCGGCGCATCGTTTCTTCCGGGTCGGACGTATGGAGCAGCGGGCGGTCGCTCTTCCGGCGCACGCGCTTCATGAGCGTCTTGAGGTCCGCGTCCAGCCAGATGGAGACGGCGCGTTCGCCGATCCGCTCCCTCGTTCGCGGATCCATGAAGGCGCCGCCGCCGGTGGCGAGCACGATCTGGCCGCTGTGCAGAAGCCGCATGATGACCCGGCGCTCGCCGTCACGAAAATATTGCTCGCCATATCTGGCGAAGATTTCGGGGATCGTCATGCCGGCGGCGGCCGAGACGATCTCGGCGTCCGCGTCGACGAACGCGAGGCCGAGCCGGGCGGCGAGACGCTGGCCGATCGCGCTCTTGCCGGACCCCATCATGCCGACGAAGACAAGCGCGCGGCCGGCGAGCCCGGCGCGGATGGCGGCGATGCGCGCGTCGCCGCCGGGCGAAGGCGCAGCCGCCGCGCCAAGAGTTTGCGTCCGTATCATGGCGGGCAATCTATACTGGCGTTGTCCGGAATTCAGCCCGGGAATTTTGCCGCGTGGGCGAGGTAATCCACCATGAATGGCGGAAGGCGGGGGTCCGTGTGGGGGCCGGGCCCAAGCATATGGGCGTCCGAAAGCTCGGGCGCGGCCTCCGCCGCGATAAAAGCCCTTACCCGCTCGCAGATGGCCCGCCCAGGCGCCGGCCAATGCAACTGCCTGATGCAGGCGATGCGCTGGGCGTCGAAGATAACGGTCCATTCCGGGGCCGCCACGCCTTCGACGGCCGAGAGCCCGGTCTCCTCTTCCAGTTCGCGAACGAGGCTGCCGGCGAGATCGACGCGGCCGCACTCGGTCACGTCCGAGAGGTCCGGCGTGCCGCCGGGAAAATAAAGCTGACCCGCCGAAGAGTGGCCGGGCGCCATCTCGCCCACGAGAAAGGCGCCGTCGCTGGCGCGGACGGCCGGCATGGCGAAGCAGTTGAAAACGCCCTTGTCCGGCCACCCGAAATCGCGCCAGACGAGGAAGCGGGAAAAGCGCGTCTCGAAAGCGTCGAGCTGCAGCGCGCGGCGGTCGCCCTCCAGCACGATCTCGGCGCGGCACGCCAGCAGAACAGGACCGTCATAGAGCGCCGGGTTCTCTCGAAGGCGCTCGGCCCAGCGGCGATCGATCTCCGCGGCGCGGGCCTGTGCGAAATCCCAGTGATGAGGCACGAGACGGCAATCCAGCCGATCCACCTCGAAAATCCGGGGAGCGTTCGTCACAGGCGCAGCCTTCCTTCCGCCACCCGCACGACCTGGCCGCCGATGGCGACGCCTGCAAGCGCGCCATTTTCCACCGACATGCGCAAGGTGATGCGTGAGGGCCGACCCATGGCATAACCCTGTTCGATGAAGATTTGGTGGGCGCCGTCGCTGGGATTTTCAAAGGCGCAGGCGACGGCCGCGAACGCCGCGGCGGCGGAGCCGGTGGCGGGATCTTCGTCGAAGCCGAGGCCATGCGCCAGCATGCGGCCGTGGATCGCGCAGGCCGGGTCGACCGTCTCAGACGTATAAAGGAAGACGCCGGCGGCCTCGCCCAGCGTCGCCGCAAAAAGGCCCGCCTCCCCTCGCCGCGCGCGGTCCAGCGCCTGCCGGCTGCGGATCGGGGCGAAGACGAAGGCGGCCCCGGCTGCGTAGATCGTCGGGACGTGGCCGCCAAAGCCGATGTCCTCCGGCACCAGGGAAAGCGCCGCCGCCAGAGCTTCGGGGCTCGGCCCCGCCTCGCAGGCGACCGGGAGAATGGGCAACGCCGTCTCGGCGTAGGTCACGCCGTTCCGCCCCCGAAGCGCCTCGCAACGCAGCGGCCCGATCTGCGCCTCCAGCACGACGACGACGTCGCTTCTCGCAAGGATTTCCCCGGCGCGCGTTTCTGCGATCAGCGCTGCGGCGCCGATGATCGGATGGCCGGCGAAGGGCAGCTCGCGCTGCGGGGTGAATATGCGGGCGCGGGCCGTGTGCATCGGGTCGCGCGGCTCCAGGAGGAAGAGCGTTTCGCTCAGGTTGAACTCCCGCGCCACCGCCTGCATCCGAGCGTCGTCCAACGCATCCGCGCCCTCAACGAGCGCGAGCGGGTTTCCGCTGAAGCGCTGGTCCGTGAACACATCCAGCAGGTGGTAGGAAAGGCGTATCGACACGGGCGCGAGTCAGTCCTGCATCCGCATGAGGGCGACGCTGTCGCGATACTCCACGATCTCGACGATCAAGCCGTCCTCGAATCGCAAAAAGTCCGCGAGCTCCACGATGCCGCGCCGTCCCGTGCCGCGATGACGCCATTCGACCGTGCGCCGCACCGCCACGGAGCCGCCGTCGATCACCGCTTCGGGCATGACGCTGCCGCATTGTTCGAACTCGATGCCGATTCCCCGGACGATATTGACGAGGGCCTCGATGCCGAGGTGGCGGCCGGCATAGAAGATCGTCTTGCGGTCCCCGACGAATTCACTGACGACGTCGGGCGCGCAGAAGCGGCGGAACAGATCCACATCGGGACCCGAGCGTGCGAAATTGCCGAGCGCTACGGCGCGCCGCGCCATCTCATCGCGGCTGAGGCCCGGCGGCGGCGGGTTCAACATGTCATCGAAGCTGCGTGGAATCGTCTCCACCGCGCGCGAAACGCATCGGTGGTCGATGAATTCATTCATCTCCGCGACGCGGCCTTTGCGCCACCTCAGGAAATGCGCCATGTCCATGGCGTAATGCAGACTTGTCCCACGATGACGCCAGTTGGTCGTCCAGCGGATCGCCGTGCGGTCGCCCTCGACGAGAATTTCCAGGATTTCCGCGTCCAGCGGCTCGTAGTCGATGTCGGTGCGTCTGATGTTTTCGCGTAGCGCGTCATGGCCGCGCCATTTGCCCGCGGGGAAGAGACCGATCTTCGAGCAGTTGTATCTCAGCTCCACGTCTTCGACAAAGAGCCGCAGAAGCGCGTTCACGTCGCCCGCCATGCGACAGCTGACGAGCTCGTGGACGCGTCGGCGCGTTTCGCTGTCGGCGGCCCTGCCTGCCCGCCCGCCTGATCCGTGCATGTCGCATTCGCCCGCAGGCGACCCCCCCAGCCGCCCGTGTCTATGACCGGACGGCCCCGACCGAACGAATACGCCCGGGACGGTCTTTTTGCTTGAAAGCCATTATGCGCCGATCACACGGCTTGTCGACCAGCTTATCCTTGTAGGCCAGCGGCCCTGCGGGTCAGCCACCCATATGCTTGAGCGTCACCGTATCTCGATACTCGATCAGCTCCACAATCATCCCGTCTTCAAACCGAACAAAATCAGCAAGCTCCGAGGTTCCGCTTCTTCCCGTGCCGCGGTGACGCCACTTCACCCGCCGCCTGCCGCCCACACGGGAGTCCTCGATCAGCGCCTCGCAGAGGGTTTCGAGACGCTGCTCGAATTCAACCCGGATGGCGCGAATGATCGCCAGCATCGCATCGATTCCGACATGGCGGCCAGCGTAGGGGACGCGGGCTTTGTCCCCAAAGAACTCGCAGACGATGTCCGGCGAACACAATTGGCGGACAAGATCGGGATTGGGCCATTCCTGCTCGAAGGAGGTCAATTGGCGCGTCCGCCCCTCCATCTCGGCGCGCGAAAGGCCTGATGGCCGGGGCGTGAAGAGATTCTCGAAGCTTCGAGCGCCCGCACAGCCGGCGGTAGAAGGGCAGTGGCCGTCGAAGAACTCGTGCATCTCGACGACGCGGCCGTTTTCCCAGCGGAGAAAATGCGCGGCGTCGATGATATCAACACGGCCGTTTTCATGGCGCCGCCAGCCGGCGCGCCAGCGCACCACGGCGCTCTCGCCGTCGACGATTATGTCCAGGATTTCATAGTCCAGCGGCTGGTAATTCTCGTCGGTGCGCCGGAACAGCTCCCGCACGCCGGAAACGCCGCGCCAGACATCGGGACCGATGACCCCGACGCGCCAGGAGTGGCTGTGGAGGACCACCGCCGGATCGACATAAGATGCAAAACGCTCATATTGCTGGTTCATCCGACAATCGAGCATTTCTGTCACGATGAAGCGCCGTTCAGCGGCGCTCAGCATGAACGCGCGACCTCCCCCTTCGGGCATTCCCCATTCCCCCAGCCCCGGCGAAGCCATGCGCGCGATCGCCCCCGACCGCGCGCATGTCCAAGAACCAGATCAGTTGCGCTCCTTGTCGACGAGCTTGTTCTTGCCTATCCACGGCATCATGGCGCGCAGGCGCGCGCCGACGTCCTCGATCGGATGCGCGGCGTTGCGGGCGCGCGTCGCCTTGAAGGAGGTCTGGCTCACCTTGTTTTCCAGCATCCAGTCGCGCGTGAACTTGCCCGACTGGATGTCGTCGAGCACGCGTTTCATCTCGGCCTTGGTTTCCGGCGTGATGATGCGCGGGCCGGTGACATATTCGCCATATTCGGCGGTGTTCGACACCGAATAATTCATGTTGGCGATGCCGCCCTCATAGATGAGGTCGACGATCAGCTTCACTTCGTGCAGGCACTCGAAATAAGCCATCTCCGGCGCGTAGCCGGCCTCGACCAGCGTCTCGAAGCCGTTGCGGATCAGTTCGACCAGGCCGCCGCAGAGCACGACCTGCTCGCCGAAGAGATCGGTCTCGCACTCCTCGCGGAAGGTGGTCTCGATGATGCCGGCCTTGCCGCCGCCGATCGCGGAGGCATAGGAGAGGGCGATGTCCTTGGCGTTGCCCGAGGCGTCCTGATGGACCGCGACGAGGCAGGGCACGCCGCCGCCCTTGAGATATTCGCCGCGCACCGTGTGGCCGGGGCCCTTGGGCGCGATCATCATCACATCGAGATCCTTGCGCGGATCGATGAGGTTGAAGTGGATGTTGAGGCCGTGGGCGAAGAGGAGCGCAGCGCCCTGCTTCAGGTTCGGCGCCAGCTCATTGGCGTAGATTTCGCCCTGCAACTCGTCGGGCGTCAGCATCATGACGACGTCGGCCCATTTGGCGGCCTCCGGCACGCTCATGACCTTGAGGCCGGCGCCTTCCGCCTTGGCGGCCGAGGCGGAGCCCGGACGCAGGCCGACAGCGACTTCCGGAACGCCGGATTCCTTGAGGTTCAGGGCATGCGCGAAGCCCTGGCTGCCATAGCCGATAATGGCGACCTTCTTGCCCTTGATCAGATTGATGTCGGCGTCCCGATCGTAATAAACGCGCATTTCCTGTCGTTCCCCTGATTGTTGAGGCTTTTGGCGGATGACGGGACCGCCCGGCCGACGTCATGAATTTCGCGCCCTTTTACGCGGGGCGGCCGTCAAGGTCAAAGGCCGCCGCTCGCAGCGCCGCCTCGCCGTCCCCTCAGATCGGGTCCGGACCGCGCGAGATGGCGGCGACGCCGGTGCGGGAGACCTCGACGAGGCCGATGGGGCGCATGAGATCGACGAATTCGTCAATCTTGTCCGGGCGGCCGGTGAGCTCGAAAATGAAACTCTCCGTCGTGGCGTCGACGATGCGGGCGCGGAATGCTTCGGCGAGCTGGAGCGCATCGTTGCGGCTCTCGCCGCGACCACGCACCTTGACCATCGCCAGCTCGCGCTCGAGCGAGCGCCTGGTGAGGGTGAGGTCCGTCACCTGCCGCACCGGCACGATGCGCTCGAGCTGGTGATGAATCTGCTCGATCGTCTCGGGCGCGCCCGAGGTCACGATGGTGATGCGCGAGCGATGGTCGGCATGGGCGACCTCCGCCACCGTGAGGCTCTCGATATTATAGCCGCGGCCCGAGAACAGGCCGACGACGCGCGCCAGAACGCCCGGCTCGTTGTCGACGAGCACGGAAAGCGTGTGGGATTCGATCTTCGAGTTTGGCGTCGCCGCGGAGTAGGGAGACGGTGGGGATGCAAGAGCGTTCATCGGGAGCGTGCAACCTTAATGGGATTCCGGGGGAACGATCTCCAAATGCTGTTCGACGCGGCGCAAGCGCTCTTCGAACTCGCTGAGGAGCAGACCGTGGCCTACGGCCGAGGAATGATACTCCATGACCGCGCGGCGCAACCCGACGAACTGGTCGTTGAGGCGCTTTTCCATCGTCATGATATCGGAGGCGACATCGGCGCGCAGCGAGTGGAGTTCAGAGCGAAACTCGCCACGCAGCGCGTCACCTTGTCCGTCGATCTTTTTATCCAGGCCGGAAATATCCTCCCGGATATTGCGAAGCAGTTGCAGAACGAGGTTTTCGGGTTCTCTCATGGTCAAGCCTGTATAATTCGGCGGTCGGCAGCTGCGGTCGGGCGCACTCACATGCGATCCGATCGCCAAAGCCCGACTGCCTAGACGAGCATCTTGCCCTTTTCGTCGATGACGGCGCCGATGTCGACGCCCGCGTCGTCCGAGAGATCGGCGAGCAGCATGTCGTTGTGCGCCTTGCCGGAGGGGATCATCGGGAAGCAGTTCTCGCTCTTTTCCACGAGACAGTCGAAGATCACCGGCCCGTCGTAGTCGAGCATTTCCTGGATCGCCGCGTCGAGAAGCTTGGGGTCCGAGCAGCGGATTCCCTTGCCGCCGAACGCCTCGGCGAGCTTCACGAAGTCGGGCAGCGCCTCCGAATAGCTGTGCGAATAGCGCCCGCCGTGCAGCAATTCCTGCCACTGGCGCACCATGCCCATATATTCGTTGTTGAGGATGAAGATCTTGACCGGCAGGCGATACTGGATCGCCGTCGACATCTCCTGGATGTTCATCAGGATCGAAGCTTCGCCGGCGATGTCGATGACGAGCGCATTGGGATGCGCGAGCTGCGCGCCGATCGCGGCCGGCAGGCCGTAGCCCATCGTGCCAAGCCCGCCCGACGTCATCCAGTGGTTGGGTTCGTCGAAGTGGAAATGCTGCGCCGCCCACATCTGGTGCTGGCCGACCTCGGTCGTGACGTAGACGTCCTTGTCCCTGGTGAGGGCATAGAGACGCTGCACGGCGTATTGCGGCTTGATGGTGGTGTCGGAGTTACGGAAAGCCAATGATTTCTTCGCGCGCCACTGGTCGATCTGCGCCCACCAGTGGTCGAGCGGCTGTTTGTCGGCGTGCATGGCCTCGGCGCGCCAGATGCGCACCATCGCCTCCAGCACATGCGCGCAGTCGCCGGCGATGGCGAGATCGACCTTGACGTTCTTGTTGATCGAGGAGCGATCGATGTCGATGTGAATCTTCTTTGAACCGGGCGAGAAGGCGTCGAGGCGGCCCGTGATGCGGTCGTCGAAACGCGCGCCGACGGCGATCATCAGATCGCAGTCGTGCATGGCGTTGTTGGCTTCGTAAGTTCCGTGCATGCCGAGCATGCCGAGCCAGTTGTGGCCGGAGCCGGGATAGGCGCCGAGCCCCATCAGAGTCGATGTTATGGGGAAACCCGTGAGGCTGACGAGTTCGCGCAGCAGAGTCGAGGCCGAGGGGCCGGAATTGATGACCCCGCCGCCCGTGTAGAAAATTGGGCGCCGGGCGGCGGCCATCAGCGTCACCGCCTCGCGGATCGAGTCCATGTCGGCGTCGAGTCTCGGCTGATAGGTCTTGTGCGCCGCGCCGCGGGGGGGCGTATAGACGCCGCGGGCGAACTGCACATCTTTGGGAATGTCGATGACCACCGGACCCGGGCGTCCGGAGCTGGCCACATAGAAAGCCTCGTGCAGAATGCGCGGCAGGTCGGCGACGTTCTTCACGAGATAATTGTGCTTGGTGCAGTGGCGGGTGATGCCGACCGTGTCGCACTCCTGGAAGGCGTCGGAGCCGATGAGATGGGTCGGCACCTGTCCGGTGATGCAGACGAGCGGAATGGAGTCCATCAGCGCGTCGGTCAGCCCGGTGACGGTGTTGGTGGCGCCAGGGCCGGAAGTGACGAGCAGCACGCCCACCTTGCCGGAGGAGCGCGCATAGCCTTCGGCGGCGTGCGCCGCGCCCTGCTCATGGCGCACGAGGATATGCTGCACCTTCTCCTGATGGAAAAGCACGTCGTAAATGGGAAGGACCGCGCCGCCGGGGTAGCCGAAGAGAATATCGACGCCCTGATCCTTCAGGGCCTCGACCACCATTTCCGCGCCTGTCATTTCCTTCGACATGGACCTTTTCCGTTCTTCATTCCTGCGGGCAACAAAAAAGGCCCTCTCGGGCCTTCGGGTCAAGCGCCATGTGCGGAGTGCGGGCCTCTACCCCCGCTCCGGCTCCGGCGCCACATCTACTACGAGAAACCCGCGCATCGCGCCCCGCTTATCTCTAGGTCCTTTCAAGGTTACGGGAGGCGCAGGAGAGAATCAAGGGAGGAAGCGCGCTCTGGGCGTGCACTCACGCTCCCTCGTTCACAACGCTTCACGCCCCCTCCGCCGCCAGCACTTTCTGCACCGCAGGGTCGGCCGCCATCATGTCTTGATGCGCCTGCAAGGACGGAAATTCCGAAAGACCATCGTCCAGGAGAGTGAGCGCCCAGCGCTCCATGGGGAAGACATAGGCGTCGAGATAGCCGCGCTTTTCACCGAGGAAAAACCGGCGCCCGGCGAGATGCGCCTCGACCAGCGCAAATTTCTTGTGCGCCAGCGCCTTCGCCGCCTCGCGAATGTCGTCGAAGGCCTCTTTCTCCCTTGCGCGGGTGTAACGTTTCGGGACGAAAAGCGGAAAGAAAGCCGGGTGGAGATCGCCGGTGATGAAGAAGCTCCAGCGGTCGGCCTCGGCCTGCTCCCGCTCAGCCCCCGCCACGTCCAGCCCCGCTTGCGGAAAGCGGCGGGCAAGAAAGCGCAGGACCGCCGCGTCCTGCGTCAGGACCCAGCCCTCGCCCGTGTCCAGCGCCGGCACCGCGCCGGCGGGGTTGATCTTGAGATAGTCCTTGTCGCCGAAGGCGACTTCCTTCGTCGCGTAGGGCTCGCCGATCCATTCGAGCGCGATATGGGCGGCGAGCGAGCAGGCGCCGGGGTGGTAGTAGAGCGTGAGCATGACGGGGCTCCCGGGGCAGGGGGACGCCTCGCGCTAATTAGGGGCGTTTGCGGGCTTTTCCGGCTGAACCGCCGGTTTAGGGAACTTTCCCCGCCGCCGCGGCCATCACCCCCTGCACCGCCCCCTCCAGCACTAGCGCTGGGTCCGCCGTCTTCGCCGGGTCGAGATGGCCGGAGATCGCCAGCATCGCGACGCCATGGGCCGCAGCCCATATCTGCATCGCCACATGGCGCGCGCCCTGCGCCGGGGCTTGCGCCTCCTGCAGCCACGCCACCACGGCGCGCCACAATATCTCCAGCGCATGGTCGGCCGCGCCGCCTGCCTGCGGATCGGCGAGGGTCGCCGCCTGGCCGAACATGGCGGCGTAAAGGCCCGGCTCCTCGCGGGCGAATTTGAGATAGGCGGCGCACATGGCGCGCATGGCGGCCTGCGCGTCGGGACGCCCCTCGTCCCAGGCGGCCTCGATCCGCGCGCCGAAGGTCTCGAAACCCTGGCGCGCGATCTCGGCGAGCAGCGCGTCGCGGCCGGAAAAATGCCGGTAGGGCGCGGCCGGCGTGACGCCCGCGCGGCGGGCGGCTTCGGTCAGGGTCAGCGCCGAGGGGCCGCCCTCGGCGAGAAGCTCGATCGCTGCGTCGACCAGCGCCTGCTTGAGCGAACCGTGATGATAGCGGCGCTTCACATGCATCGATTCGCCCGGACCGGATTACCCTGCGAGCTTGGCCATCAGCGCGTCGGAAATTTCGAAGTTCGCATAGACGTTCTGCACGTCGTCATTGTCTTCCAGCGCGCCGACGAGCCTGACGATCTTCTCGCCCGCCTCGTCGTCGACCTTGATGGTGTTCTGCGGCCGCCACACCAGCGCCGCCTTGCGCGAATCGCCGAATTTATCTTCCAGCGCCTTGGCCACGTCGCGCAGACTCTCGAGAGAGGTGATGACCTCGTGGGTCTCCTCCGTCGAGGAAACGTCGTCTGCCCCCGCCTCGATCGCGGCTTCCATCATTGCATCTTCGGAAGCGACTTTCTTGTCGAACTCGACGAGCCCGACGCGGTCGAACATGAAGGAGACGGCGCCAGTCTCCGCCAGCGCGCCGCCCGCTTTGGTGAAATAGGAGCGCACTTCGCCCGCGGTGCGATTGCGGTTGTCGGTCAGGGCCTCGATGATGACTGCGACGCCGCCGGGAGCGTAGCCCTCGTAACGCACCTCGTCGTAGTTCTCCGAGTCGGCGCCTGACGCTTTCTTGATCGCGCGCTCGATATTGTCCTTGGGCATGTTCTCGGCGCGCGCGGCCAGCACCGCGGCGCGCAGGCGGGCGTTCATGTTGGGATCGGGCAGACCCATTTTGGCGGCGACGGTGATCTCGCGGGCGAGTTTGGAGAAGAGCTTGGAGCGGATCGCGTCCTGCTTGCCCTTCTTGTGCATGATGTTCTTGAACTGACTGTGCCCGGCCATCGTCCTTCGCCCTTGCGTCCTTCTTTCACCGCCTCAAACCGGCGTCCGGGCCGTCTATACCCTTGGCCGCAACGGAAATAAAGAAAGGCGCGCGCCTCCCTGATCGTCGCGGCTTTTTGAACAAAAGCGCAGATTGCTTTTTTACTGCGACGCAACAAAAAACCCGGCCCCGACATTGTCACTGCGCGGGAGCCTCCCTATCTTTGAGCGCGCGGCCCAGCGCCGCCCGAGTTTTTCACAGGAGGTCTTGTATATGAACTGGCTCAAGGCAATCGTTGGCGGCGCCATTGGCGCTGAGGCTCTCTCCCTCATCAAGGAATACGTCGAAAAGCAGGGCGGCGTCGACGCCGTTGTCCAGAACTTCCAGAGCGGCGGCTTCAGGAAGCAGGTCGACTCCTGGGTCTCGACCGGCCAGAATCAGGCGATCAGCGCCATCGAGGTCGGGCAGGCCATCGGCATCGAGAAGGTCAAGAAGCTCGCCGACGCGGCCGGCATCGACGTCAACAAGGCGCGCGACCTCCTCGCTGAATATCTGCCCATCGCCATCGACAAGGCGACGCCCGAGGGCAAATTGCCGGCGCCCGAGAAGGACGACCTCAAAAAGTCGCTGTGACCGAGCCGGTCCCGCAATTTGTTTTCCAGCCGCCGGCCCCCGCCGGCGGCTTTTTCGTTCCATGCCGTCCGAGCCGTCCGACTTGCGTAGAGAAGCTCTATTCAGTAAGCCCGACGCGAGATCCGTTTCGACAAGGATGATTGATGACAAAACGCGCGCTGGTGACGGGCGTCACGGGCCAAGATGGCGCCTATCTGTCGCAGTTCCTGCTGGACAAGGGCTACGAAGTCCACGGGGTCGTGCGACGCTCCTCGCATCGCGGCGTCGAGGACCATCGCCTCCGCTGGCTGGGGATCAGCGGCAAGGTGCATGTCCATGACGCAGATCTTATTGATCTTTCCAGCTTGCTGCGGACGGTTCAGGACGTGCAGCCCGACGAGATTTACAATCTCGCGGCGCAGTCCTATGTGGCGTCCTCGTGGCGCCAGCCGGTGCTGACCGCCAATGTCACGGCAGTAGGCGTGACGAACATGCTGGAGGCCATGCGCCTAGGGGCGCCGGGCGCGCGCTTCTATCAGGCGTCCTCCTCCGAAATGTATGGGCTCATCCAGGAGCCGATGCAGAGCGAGAAAACCCCGTTCTATCCGCGCTCGCCTTACGCCGTCGCCAAGCTCTACGGGCACTGGATCACGATCAATTACCGCGAGAGCTTCGGCCTGCATGCTTCGTCGGGAATCCTGTTCAACCACGAGAGCCCGCTGCGCGGCGTGGAATTCGTGACGCGCAAGGTCACGAGCGCGGTCGCGCAGATCAAGCTTGGCAAGGCCAGCGAGCTGCGGCTCGGCAATATCGACGCCAAGCGGGACTGGGGCCACGCCAAGGATTATGTGCGAGCCATGTGGCTGATGCTGCAGCAGGAAAAGCCCGACGACTATGTGGTGGCGACGGGCGTGACGACGACGGTGCGGGACATGTGCCGCATCGCTTTCGATCACGCGGGGCTGGAAATGGAGAAGCATCTCGTGATCGACCCGGCGTTCTACCGGCCGGCGGAGGTCGACGTGTTGCTCGGGGATTCGAGCAAGGCCCGCGCCGCGCTCGGCTGGACGCCGGAAATCAACCTCGACCAGATGATCCGCGAGATGGTCGACGCCGATCTCGAGCGGTTGAAGCGCGAAGCCTGATCAGACCGGCGGGATCATGAGCATCTACGAGCGTATCCTGTTGACGGGGGGAGGCGGTTTCGTCGGCGCCCACGTCGCGGCGGCGCTCGCGGAGACCTACCCCGCCGCGGCGCGCGCCATGCTCCTCCGGCCCGGCGAAGTCAGCGCGCCCAAAGGCTTCTCGACGGTGAGCGCCGATCTGCTCGACGAGGCCGCCATCGGCCGCATCGTCGCGGAGCTGCGACCCGATCTCGTCGTCCACCTCGCCGGTCAGGCCTCGATCGGCCAGGCTGCGAACGCCGCCGAATACACCTGGAGGGTCAATTTCCACGGCGCCTTCGGCCTTGGCGCGGCGCTCGCGCGGCACGCCCCGGCGGCAGTCGTGCTGTTCAGCTCGACCGCTGCGGCCTATGGCGCGAGCTTTCGCGACGGCGCGCCCGACGAAGAGACGCCGCTTCGCCCCCAGGACATCTACAGCCGCTCCAAGGCTGCGGCCGAAATCGCCCTCGCGGACGTGTTGGGACCGGAGGCGAAGCTGGTCATCGCCCGCCCGGTGAACCACTCGGGGCCCGGCCAGCGCAGCCGGCATTTCGTGCTCTCCTCCTTCGCGGCGCAGATCGCGGCAATCGAGGCGGGGCGCGCCGAACCGCGCATCAAGGTCGGCGATCTGTCCAAAGTGCGGGACTTCCTCGACGTCCGCGACGTCGTCGACGCCTATGTCCGCCTGATCTGCCTCGCCCGAGATCTGCCGGAGCGCGTATCGGCTTTCAACGTCGCCTCCGGAGAGGCGCATAGCATCGGCTTTCTCCTCGAGGCCTTGCGCGCCCTCTCGCGCACGCCGTTCGACGTCGAGGTCGACCCGCAGCTGCTGCGACCCTCCGGCGTCGACATCCAGACGGTGGTCTGCGACGCGACCAAGCTCCGGGCGCTGACGGGCTGGCGGCCGCGCCGGCCGATCGCGCAGATGCTCGCCGCCCTCCTCGACGAAGCGCGCGCCGCGGAAGCGGGCGGGCGGGCATGACCGCGGATCCGTCCCCGGATTCGAACGCTGACCGCGAACGCATCCGGCTGCTCGAGTTCCAGCTCGATCACCTGCGCGCCGAGTTGCTTCATCTCACCCATGAGCGCTACCGGCTGATCTACTCGGCGTCCGGCCAGATCTATCGCTTCCTGCGGCCGATCGAACAAAGGCTCGCCGACGCGGGCGCGACGGTCGCCGCTCTTTTCAGGCCTGGCGACGCCCCCGCCTCCTCGGCGCCCGCCGCCGCGCAGCTTAAGCCGCGCCAAGCGATTCCCGCGCGGCGCCTCCTCATCGACGTGACGGGCACGATCAAGCGCGACGCCGGGACCGGAATCCAGCGCGTCGTGAAGGAAGTCGTGCGCGCCTTTTACAGCGGCGCCGACTTCGACATCCCCGTCATGGCGGTGCGCTGCGTAGACGGAAAACTCTACGCGGCCAACGCCTTCGCCGCCACGCTCGGCGGGGCCGAGACTGGCGCAGACGCGCAGATCGCGATCGCCCCAGGCGATCGTTTTCTCATGCTTTCCGATAGTTGGAACGCTTTTGAGACCTTCGCGGACATCTTCTCCCGCATGCGCGCCGAGGGCGGCGAAGTCGTCAGCTGCATTTTCGATCTGATCCCGGAGCTTTATCCGCACGCCTGCCACGAGGTGACGGTGCCGCGCTATCGCGCCTGGCTGCGCAAGGCGCTGCTGGAGAGCGACGCCTTTCTCGCCATCTCGCGCACGGTCGCGGAGGAACTCGCCGATTATGTCGCCGCGAGCGGCCTTCCTCACCGTCCCGGCTTGAAGATTGGCTGGTTTCATTGCGGCGCCGATCTCGCGGCGGCGGCTACCGACGCCCCGCGCGCCGAAATCGCCGCGGCTGTGGCGGGTGGCGCCCCGGTCTTCCTCATGGTCGGCACGATCGAGCCTCGCAAGGGCCATCGCGTCGCGCTTGACGCCTTCGACGCCCTCTGGTCGGAGGGGCGCGACGTCAGGCTCGTGGTCGTGGGTCGCCGCGGCTGGTTCGAGGAGGCGATCGTCGCTCGGATGCAGGCCCATCTTGAATTCGGCAAGCGCCTCTTCTGGTTCGAAGACGCGGACGACGGCGAACTGTCTTTTCTCTACGACCGTTCCGCCTGCCTGATCTTGCCATCCTATGCGGAGGGCTTCGGCCTGCCGATCGTCGAAGCCGCGCTTCGCGGGCGCCCCGTCATCTGCAGCGACATTCCGGTCTTTCGCGAGGTCGGCCGCGACGGCGCCGCCTATTTCCGCGTCAATGACCCGGCGGCGCTGGCCGCAGCGGTCTGCGACGTCGCCGCGGGCGCGCGAAGGGCCGACCCCTCAAAGGCGCTCAACGTCTCCTGGTCCGATTCGGCGCGCCGCATCGCGGCGGTCCTCGCGCGCGAGGACTGGCTGAAGCGCCTGCCCTGATTTTCGTCGAAGGCGACGTTGTTTTCGCGGAGCGCCAAAGCATGTTAGAGAGGCGCCAATCGGTCGCGCTTTCCGGGATTCTGCCAACCTCCGTAAAGCGCGGCTTTTCAGATGTTTCGCGCGCCGCCCGGCGCCGCCCAAGAGGGAACAGGACAAATGGCGCTCAATATTCCGCTCGTTAACGATCCGACGCCCCGGACATTCCTCAAGATGCTCAATCTGGAGGCCTCGCAGCTGTCGCTGCCCGAATCGGACACTCTGATGAAGGGCGCGCTCGCGGCTTATGTCGTTCTGCAACTTGGCGCCCAGTGGTTCTCGCATTCGATCTTCGTCAGCGTGTTCTACGGGCTCGCGAGCGCCGCCGTGCTTTATGGCGCAACTTTCTACCTGCTCCGCTACCTCAAGCAGGAGGAGAAGTTCGTCAAGACGCTCACCGCCATGGCGGGGATGGGCGCGCTCGCCGCCCTCGCCTATATCGTGCTGCATCTCATCGTCGGAGTCGCGCTGCCGCCGCCGCTGCCGACCGACAAGCTCGTCCGCTTTCTATTGTTCCCGATCATCATCTGGACTGTCTTCATGTACGCGTTTCTGCTGCGCCACGTGGCGCTGCGGCCGATCCCGGCTTTCGTCGCCGCGTCGATCTATGTGCTGGTGATCGAAGTCGTGCTGTCGTCGGTGAAATTCTAGATTGCATCTATGATCCGAAAGGCCGGCGGGCGCCATGCGCGGCCGCCGGCGATCTATCTTCAAGCCTTCTAAACATTATCGAAACCATGGCCGTTAAATTAAGCGGACATTAAGCATAATCGCTCATGCTTCCTTCATTCCCGCGCCGCGCCTTTGCGCCCGGCCGGCGCCTGAGCAAGGAAGACAGCAATGGTCCGCCCGTTTTTGCGCGCCCGCGCGACGATTCTATCCGCGCTTTTCGGCGCGCTTCTCGCGCCCGCAACGCAGGCCGCCGATATGCCCTACCCCATCGAGGCGCAGCCGCCCGAAGGCCCGGTGGAATGGGGCTCCAACTGGTATCTGCGGGGTGATTTCGGCGTCGCGCAAACCACGCCGACCACTCTCAACGGCGTCTCGCTGTCCAACAGCTTTCCGAACAACTGGACGATCGGCGGCGGCGGCGGCTACAAGTTCAACAACTGGTTTCGCGCCGACGCGACGGTGGAATACGAGAGCCTCTACAGCAGGAACTCGGTCCGGAGCGACCTCGCGCGGGCTTGTAGAACGGGCCTCTTTCAGCCGGACCCGACCAACAACCCCGGCATCGTGGACTCCACTTACGCGCTCTGCTCGCCTTTGGTTCACAATCGCACCGAAGCCATGCTCGTGCTCGGCAACGCCTATGTCGATCTTGGAAACTGGTGGGGCTTCACGCCCTATGTCGGCGCCGGCGTCGGCGTGAACGCCCTTTATCAGCGCGCCTCGATGAACTGGTATATGAACAACGGCGTATCCTATGCAGGCGTGACCTACACAGATCCCCGCAACAACGCCGTCTATATGGAGAACTGGGACTCGAAATACTCGGGCACCTATCTGCGCCTCGCTTACGCCTTCATGGGCGGCGTCTCCTATGACATCGACGAACACTGGAAGGTCGACGTCGGCTACCGCTGGGCCAACATGGGCAAAATCTACGGCGTCGATGGCTACAACAACCCGGTCTCCAAGAACCTCATCAGTCAGCAGGTTCGCATGGGCTTCCGCTATATGATCGACTGATCTAGGCGCGCCCGCCGCACGGTGTTAGACATTCATCCGGCCGATCCCGTAAGGATCGGCCGGTTTTGTTTTTCGCGCGGCGCGCTTGACCCGGATCGCTCATGACTTCTCTCGATGTTCTCGGCATTGGCAACGCCATCGTCGACACGATTTCCCGCGCCGACGACGACGCACTGGTCGCAGCGGGTCTGATCAAGGGCGCGATGGCGCTGGTCGGCGAAGCCCGCGCCGACGAACTCTACGAACTCATGGGTCCGACCACGATCGTCTCCGGCGGCTCCGCGGCGAACACCATGGCGGGGCTCGCGAGCCTTGGCGCCAGGGCCGGGTTCGTCGGCAAGGTGAAGGACGACGACGCGGGGCGCGAATTCACCCATGACATCCGCCAGGCGGGTGTCGCCTTCGATACGCCGCCGGCGGACGAGGGCGCCGCGACCGCCCGCTGTCTGATCTTCGTGACGCCCGACGGTCAGCGCACGATGAACACCTTCCTCGGCGCCTGCCAGGCCCTGCAGCCGGACGATATCGACGAAGCCGCAGTCGCCGAGGCGAAAGTCCTCTACATGGAAGGCTATCTTTGGGACCCTCCGGGCGCCAAGCAGGCCTTTCTGCGCGCCGCCAAGGTTTCGCGCGCCAAGGGTCGCAAGATCGCCCTCACGCTCTCCGATTCTTTCTGCGTGGGTCGCTATCGGGAGGAATTCCTCTCTCTCATCCGCGACCGCGTCGTCGACATTCTCTTCGCCAATGAAAGCGAACTGCATGCGCTCTATGAGACCGCCGATTTCGACACGGCGATCGCGGCGCTCCGCGCGGAAAAGGAATTGCTCGGCGTCGTGACGCGCTCCGAGAAGGGATGCATCGTCGCGACGCGCGAGGGCGTGATCGCCGCGCCGGCTTTTCCGGTGGAGGAAGTGGTGGACACGACCGGCGCGGGCGATCTTTTCGCCGCCGGCTTCCTCGCGGGCTACACCAGGGGCCTGCCACACGAGAAGAGCGCCGCGCTCGCCGCGCTCGCCGCGGCAGAGGTCATTTCCCATGTCGGCGCGCGTCCGCAGAAGGACCTGCTGCAGCTGGCCCGCGACAACGGCGTCCTGGCTTGATTTTCGAAACACTCAAAAGGAGGAGATAAGGATGCGCGCATTTTCCAGGAAGCTGGCGGTTGCTCTTGTCACGGCGACCGCGGGCCTCGCCGTCGCCCCCGCCGCAGTCCGCGCCGAAGCTGAAACGACGCTGACCGCGAGCGGATTGAAATACACCGACGTGAAGGTCGGAACGGGCGCCGAGGCGAAGCCGGGCAAGACCGTCTCCGTCCATTACACCGGCTGGCTCTACAATGGCGGGACCAAGGGCAAGAAGTTCGACAGCTCGCACGACCGCGGCCAGCCCTTCGACTTCCCGCTCGGCGGCGGTCAGGTCATCGCCGGATGGGACGAGGGCGTCGCCGGCATGAAGGTGGGCGGCAAGCGCACCCTCGTCATTCCGCCCGATCTCGGCTATGGCGCGCGCGGCGCCGGCGGAGCCATCCCGCCAGGCTCGACGCTTTTCTTCGAGGTGGAGCTTCTCGGCGTCAAGTAAATCTGGCCCCGACCTGGGCGCCGACGGCGCTGGTCTTCGGGCCGGCGCCGCCTGCGCCTCGTCGCCAACAGGTTTCTCCTGCCGCGTCATTTTATCTGCCGACGTACGAAGCCGTGGGCGAAGGGTAACGGCCCGCCGCCGCAACAAGCGCGCCGCTGCGCGCGCGATCCCTTGCCCTGCCAACCGTTCGGCGATGCGCCCGCGATCCTGCAAAAATCCGCCATGCGGCGATCCGTGCGGCGATCTGGCCTCGTTGCAAGGCTTTCCCCACGGCGCCAGAAAGGCCATCATTACAAGCGCAGCGATTGGCTTTGCAATTGCCCGGGCGGGCGTAGCTCTCTGCTCCCGCCGACCACCCGGATGTTCGGCTACTCATGACAAGACCCAGTTGGCGGGCTGACCCGGAAGAGATCGCGGCGATCGTTGCGGCCCGCCACGCGGACCCTTTCGCGCTCCTCGGCCTGCACGAGACTCCGGCCGGCCTTGCCATCCGCGCCTTCGCGCCCGGGGCCGAAGCACTCGTTGCGACGACCCCGGAAGGGACGCAGATCGTAACGCTCGAACGCGCCCATCCCGACGGATTTTTCGAGGGGCTGACCGCGCTGACGGCCCGCGCGCCCTACCGCCTCGTCGCGTCGAACGGCGCCGCGCAGTGGCGCTTCGCCGACCCTTACGCCTTTGCGCCATTTCTTGGGGCCTTGGACGATTATCTCCTCGTCGAAGGCGCGCATCAGAAGCTCTATGAGCGGCTCGGCGCGCATGTCGTGACGCACGAGGGCGTCGAGGGCACCAATTTCGCGGTCTGGGCGCCCAACGCCCGGCGCGTCTCCGTCGTCGGCGACTTCAACCAATGGGACGGGCGGCGCGCCCAGATGCGCAAGCGCGTCGACAGCGGCGTGTGGGAGATTTTCATCCCGGGCGTCGACGCCGGCGCTCCCTATAAGTACGAGATCGTCGGCCGGGGCGGAGATTTGCTGCCGCTCAAGGCCGACCCCTTGGGTTTCGAGGCAGAGCTGAGGCCCTCCACCGCTTCGGTCGTCGCGTCGGACGCACCTTACGAATGGGGCGACGAGGTCCATATGCGCGCGCGCGCCGAACATGACCCGCGCCGCGCCCCCATGTCGATCTACGAAGTTCACCTGCCCTCGTGGCGCAAGGCCGAAGGCTGGCGCTTTCTCACCTATGACGAACTCGCCGACCAGCTCGTGCCCTATGTGGCGGACCTCGGCTTCACCCATATCGAGCTCATGCCCGTCAACGAGCATCCGCTCGACGCCTCCTGGGGCTATCAGCCGATCGGCCTTTTCGCGCCCACGCGCCGCCACGGCGATTCACTTGGCTTCAAGCGTTTCATCGACCGCGCCCACCAGGCTGGCCTCGGCGTCATCCTCGACTGGGTGCCGGCGCATTTTCCGACGGACGAGCACGGGCTCGCGAAGTTTGATGGCGGCCCGCTCTATGAACATCCCGACCCGCGCCGCGGCTTCCATCCCGACTGGTGCACGGCGATTTACGACTATGGCAGACGCGAGGTGTCGAATTTCCTGATCGCCAGCGCGCTCTACTGGCTCGATCGCTTCCACATCGACGGGCTGCGCGTCGACGCCGTCGCCTCCATGCTCTACCTCGATTATTCCCGCAAGGAAGGCGAGTGGGCGCCCAACCCCGACGGCTCCAACGACAATCGCGATGCGGTGCGTTTCATTCAAAGGTTCAATGAACTCGTCTACGGCCTCTACCCGGGCGTTGTGACCATCGCGGAGGAGTCGACCTCCTGGGGCGGCGTGACGCGTCCGACGAGCGCAGGCGGGCTCGGCTTCGGCTTCAAATGGAACATGGGCTGGATGAACGACACGCTACGCTACATGTCGGCGGACCCGGTCTATCGCAAATGGCGGCACAATGAGCTGACCTTCGGCCTGCTATATGCCTTCGCCGAGAATTTCGTGCTGCCGCTGTCGCATGACGAAGTCGTCCACGGCAAAGGCTCGATCGTTGCGAAGATGCCTGGCGACGACTGGAGACGCTTCGCCGGCGCGCGCGCCTATTACGGCTTCATGTGGGGGCATCCGGGCAAGAAGCTCCTGTTCATGGGGCAGGAGTTCGGCCAGACGAGCGAGTGGAATTACGCCCGCCCGCTGGAATGGGGTCTCCTCGATCACGCGCCGCATCGCGGCCTGCGGGACTACCTGCGCGACCTGAACCGCCTCTACCGCAGCTGCGAGGCGCTTTACGCCCGCGACTGCGAAAGGGACGGCTTCGAATGGATCGTGGTCGACGATGCGGACAATTCGATCTTCGCCTTCGTGCGATACGGGGCCGACCGGGCGCGCCCCGTGGTCATCGTCTCCAACTTCACGCCCGTGCCGCGCGCCAACTACCGGCTCGGGCTGCCGCGCGCGGGACGCTGGCGCGAAATCCTCAATTCGGACGCGAAGATCTATGGCGGCTCGGGTCTTGGAAATCTTGGGGCCGTGCAGGCGCATCCGGAAAGCGCCGCGGGCTTCCCTGCCTGCGCGGAAATACAAATCCCGCCGCTCGCCACTTTGTTCTTCGAATTCGAATCCGATGGTCTACAATAAACCCGAATCGCATCTTTTGCGGACTGGATGTGACCGATGGCCGCCTATGACAACGCGCCGCTTGCGCGCTACGCCATGGCCTATGTTCTCGCCGGCGGCCGGGGCTCCCGGTTGATGGAATTGACGGACCGGCGCGCCAAGCCCGCGGTCTATTTCGGCGGCAAATCGCGCATCATCGATTTTGCGCTGTCGAATGCGCTCAACTCCGGCATTCGCCGCATCGCCGTCGCCACGCAATACAAGGCGCACAGCCTCATCCGTCATCTTCAGCGAGGCTGGAGCTTCTTTCGCACGGAGCGCAACGAAAGCTTCGACATTCTGCCCGCCAGCCAGCGCGTTTCCGAGGACCACTGGTATCTGGGCACGGCGGACGCTGTGTTTCAAAACATCGACATCGTCGAGAGCTACGATCCCAAATACATCGTGCTGCTTGCGGGCGACCACATCTACAAGATGGATTATGAGCACATGCTGCAGCAGCATGTCGAGCAGGGCGCGGACGTCACCATCGGTTGTCTCGACGTCGATCGCAGCGAGGCGTCGGGTTTTGGCGTGATGCATGTCGACGCCGACGACCGCATCATCTCCTTCATCGAAAAACCGGCCGATCCGCCCCCCATGCCCGGCCGTCCCGACCGCGCGCTGGTCAGCATGGGCATCTATGTCTTCGAGGCGAAATTCCTCTACGACCAGCTGCGCCGCGATGCCGACGATCCGGAATCGACGCATGACTTCGGCAAGGACATCATCCCCTACCTCGTCCAGCACGGGAAAGCGGTTGCGCATCATTTCTCGCGCTCCTGCGTGCGTTCGGCGAGCGAGCAGCACGCCTACTGGCGGGACGTCGGCACGGTGGACGCCTATTGGGCCGCGAATATCGACCTAACGGACTTCGTGCCGCAGCTCGATCTCTATGATCGCAACTGGCCGATCTGGACCTATGCCGAGATCACGCCTCCCGCGAAATTCGTGCATGACCAGGTCGGGCGGCGCGGACAGGCGCTTTCTTCGCTGGTGTCCGGCGGTTGCATCGTATCCGGCTCCACGCTGCGCCGCTCGCTGCTCTTTACTGGCGTGCGCGTGAACTCCTACGCCACGGTCGAAAACGCGGTGGTGCTCCCTTACGTCGACGTCGGCCGCTCGGCGCGGCTCGCCAATGTCGTCGTCGATCGTGGCGTGCGCATTCCGCAGGGACTCGTGGTCGGCGAGGACCCCGAGCTCGACGCATCGCGCTTCCGTCGCAGCGAGCAAGGCGTCTGTCTCATCACCCAGCCCATGATCGACAGGCTCGCGCTATGACGCGACTGCGCGTTCTCGCCGTCGCATCGGAAATGAGCCCGCTGGTCAAAACCGGCGGCCTCGCCGACGTCGTCGGCGCCTTGCCTGCCGCGCTCGCCGCGCAGGACGTCGAGACGCGCACGCTCATCCCCGGCTACCCCGAAGTTCTCGCGGCGCTGCGGATCGGGCAGACGGCGCTTTCTTACGACGATCTTTTTGGCGGGCCTGCCTGGGTGCATGCCGGGCGTCTGGGCGAGATCGACGTCCACGCCCTCGTCGCGCCGCATCTCTACGCGCGCGAAGGCGGTCCTTACGCCGACGGAAGCGGCGTCGATTATCCCGACAACCCGCTGCGTTTCGCCGCGCTCGCCTGGGTCGGCGCACAGATCGCGCAAGGCGCGATCGACGGCTTTGCGCCGGACGTGCTGCACGCCCACGACTGGCAGGCGGCGCTGGCGCCGGTCTATCTGCATTACAGCGACAATCCGCGGCCCGCGACGGTTCTCACCCTGCACAATATCGCCTTTCAGGGCCAATACCCGAAGGACCTGCTCGAGCCTCTCCTGCTGCCGCCGGAAGCCTTCGCCATGGAGGGCGTCGAATATTACGGCGCCATTGGTTTTCTCAAGGGCGGTCTGCAGCTTTGCGACCGCATCACCACCGTCTCGCCAAGCTATGCGCAGGAGATCGAAACCAGCGATTTCGGCATGGGTCTCGACGGCTTGCTGCGCGCGCGGGCCGAAGTCGTGACAGGCATTCTCAACGGGGTCGACGAGAGCGTCTGGAATCCAGCGAAAGACCCGCGGATCGAAGCGCGCTACGACCATTTCAGCCTCGCGACGCGCGCCAAGAACAAGACGGCGCTGCAAAAGCGCATGCGCCTTCGCGTCGATCCGGACACTTTTCTCCTCGGCGTCGTGAGCCGCCTGTCCTGGCAGAAGGGCCACGACATGCTGCTCGCCGATCTGCCCGCGCTGATGGCGCGCCACACGCAACTCGTGCTGATCGGCACGGGCGAAAAGCATCTCGAAGAGGGTTTCCTCGCCGCCCAGGAAGCCTACCCCGGCCGCGTCTCGGCCACGATCGGCTACAGCGAAGACATGGCGCATCTCATCCAGGCCGGAGCCGACGCTTTTCTCGCGCCCTCGCGCTTCGAGCCCTGCGGCCTCACGCAACTCTATGCGCTGCGTTATGGCGCGGTCCCCATCGTCTCGCGCGTCGGCGGATTGAAAGATACGATTATCGACGCCAACGAAATGGCGCTGCAGGCGGGCGTGGCGACGGGCCTGCAATTTTCGCCGCCAACGCCGGAAGCGCTCGCCATCGCAATTCATCAGGCCGAGCATATTTTCAGGGACAGGGAAACGTGGCGCAAATTGCAGATCAACGGCATGAAGACGGACGTATCCTGGCGTCATCCGGCGCGTCGCTACGCCGAGCTCTATCGCGAAGCGGTCGCCGCGCGCGCCTGACGGCCAGCTCATGACGCGCGTTACGAAAGGGGCGCCGGAGCCGCTCGGAGTCTCGCTCGGCGACTTGGGCGCCAATGTCGCCGTCTTTTCCGCCCATGCGGAGGAAGTCCATCTCTGCCTTTTCGACGACGCCGGCGCCGAGACCGCCCGCATGCGCCTGCCGGCCCGCAGCGGCGACGTCTTCCATGGTTTCTTCGAAGGGCTGACGGAAGGCCAGCGCTACGCCCTCCGCGCCTATGGACCCGACGCCCCGCATGAGGGCCATCGCTTCAACGGCGCAAAGCTGCTCGTCGACCCTTACGCCCTTGCCCTCGACAGTCCCCTAGCGCTGCATCCGAGCATGTTCGCTCTGGGAGAAACCACGCAACAGGACAGCGCGTCCTTCGTCGCCAAAAGCGTGATGACCCGCCCGCTCGCGGCGACGCCCTCGCGCCCGAAACACCCGTGGCGCGACACGATCGTCTACGAGGCGCACGTCAAGGGTTTCACGGCCGCACACCCCGACGTGCCCGAAAGCGTCCGCGGCGCCTTCGCCGGCCTCGCGCATGAGGCGTCGATCGCGCATCTCAAAAGGCTCGGCGTCACGACACTGGAGCTGCTGCCCTGCGCGGCATGGCTCGACGAGCGGCATCTTCCGCCGCTCGGGCTCACGAACTACTGGGGCTACAACCCGATCGCGATGATGGCGCCCGATCCACGGCTCGCGCGGGGCGGATGGCGGGAGGTCCGCGACTGCGTCGAGACGCTTCACGCCGCGGGCCTCGAAGTCCTCATCGACGTCGTCTTCAACCACACGGGCGAGAGCGACGAAAAAGGCCCGACGCTGTCGCTGCGCGGCCTCGACAATGCGAGCTATTACCGCCTGGCCTATGACCGCGCGCTGTATCTGAACGATGCGGGCTGCGGGAACATTCTGGCCTTCGACCGCGCGCCCGTCGTGCGCCTCGCCATGGACGCGCTGCGCGCCTGGGCGATCTATGGCGGCGTCGACGGCTTCCGCTTCGATCTCGCGACGACGCTCGCGCGCTATCCATCGGGTTACGACCCGGACGCGCCGTTTCTGACGGCGCTTCTGCAAGACCCCGTGCTGCGCGAACTCAAGCTCATCGCCGAGCCCTGGGACATCGGCCCCGGCGGCTATCAGCTCGGGCGTTTTCCGGCGCCCTTCGCCGAATGGAACGACCGCTATCGTGACACGGTGCGCCGCTTCTGGCGGGGCGACGCCGCAGGCGTTTCCGATCTCGCCACGCGGCTTGCCGGGTCGCAGGATCTGTTCTCGCGGCGCAGTCCGACGCGCAGCGTTAATTTCATCACGGCGCATGACGGCTTCGCGCTGCGCGATCTCGTCTCCTATGAGAAGAAGCGCAACGACGCGAACGGCGAGGACAATCACGACGGGGCGGACGACAATCTTTCCTGGAACAATGGCGTCGAAGGGAAGAGCGACGACGGCGCCGTGACCGCGGCGCGCGCGCGCGACGAACGCAATCTCCTCGCGACGCTGCTTCTCTCGCGCGGAACGCCGATGCTCGCCATGGGCGCGGAGCTCGGTCAGACGCAGATGGGCAACAATAACGCCTATGCGCAGGACAATCAGACGAGCTGGCTCGACTGGGCCAACGCCGACGATCGCCTCATCGACGCGACGGCCCGGCTCGTCGCGCTGCGCAAGGGGCATCTCGCGCTACGCGACGACCGCTTCCTCGCCGGCGCGCCGCAGGAGGCCGATGGCGTCCCGGACGTACAATGGCTCGGCCCCGACGGCGCGACGATGCGCGACGAGGATTGGCGGCGCGGCGACGCCGAAACGCTGATCGCGGCGCTCTATGCGGAAAGCGACCGCGTCCTCCTCATTCTCCATCGCGGCGGCGCGCCCGTGACGGTGACTCCGCCGCCGCCGCGCGAGGGTCATATCTGGCGCCTCGTCTTCGAACTCGGCGCATGACGACGCGAGCAAATCTCCGGGCGCCGCTCTGGACGCTTCGCCGCGCTCGGCGCTTCTCCTCGTCGAAGAACAAGCTGCGGCGCCGCGGTGCGTCGCCGTCTCGGACGACGCGCTTGTTGCGCGCCTCGCGGAAGCCGCGGGCGTCGCGACGCGCTGGCATGACGTCTCGGGAGCGGAGCATGTCGTGCCGCGCGAGACGCTTCTCGCGCTGCTCACAAGCCTTCAGCTGCCTGCGGAAAGGCTCGCGGACGCGCGCGACAGTCTGGCGCATCTGGCGCAGGTTCGGGATGTGCGGCCACTTCCCCGGCATGTCGTCGCACGCGAAGGGGAAGCCGTATCGCTGCGGCTCGCTTTGCAAGACGGCCGTGCGCCGGCGCGGCTCATCCTTGCGCATGAAGACGGGAGCGAGCAGCCGGTGGCGCTGTCGGGGCTGTCGCCCTGGTCGTGGCGCGGCGTCGAGGGGAGGAACAACGACGGCTACCGCGCCGCGCTGCCGGGCTTGCCCGCGGGCCGTTACGACCTGCGCACGGAAGGCGGCGACGTTTCGTGCCGCCTTGTCGTCGCGCCGGCGCAATGCTGGCTGCCGGCGGCGTCGACCCGCGAATTCGGCGTTTCGGCGCAGCTCTATTCCATCCGGCGCGACGGCGATCAGGGAATCGGCGATTTCACGACGCTCGCGCAGCTTGCCCGCAAGAGCGCGGAAGCGGGGGCGGCGCTCGTCGCCATCAATCCCCTGCACGTGCTTTTTGCGAAGGATCGCTCGCGCGCGAGCCCCTATTACCCGTCTGACCGCCGCTTCCTCGAACCGCTTTATGTCGATCTCGCCGACCTCATCGGCGACGGCCTCGACGAGGCGACGGCGCACGCGCTCTCCATCTGCGAGTTCGTGGATTATGCGCAGGTCGACGCCCTCAAGCGACGCACGCTGGAAGACGTCTTCGCGCGTCTCGACCAACTCGCACAGCAACGTCCCGACGCAACCCCCGTCGTGGATTTCGCGCAGTTCTCGGCCGAGGGCGGCGAGGCGCTGACCCGCTTCGCGCTGTTCGAGACGATCAGCGAAGCGCGGGGCGGCGAGAACTGGCGGGCCTGGCCGCAGGACTTGCGGGATGCGCAACCGACGGCGCTCGCCGCCTTCGCGCTCGAGAACGCTGCGCGCGTTCGCTTCCATCGTTTCATGCAATGGGTGGCCGACCGCCAATTCGCGCAGGCGGCGCGCGAAGCGCAAGGGGCCGGCCTCGCCCTTGGATTCTGCCGCGATCTCGCCGTGGGCGCCGCGCCCGATGGAGCCGAAAGCTGGAGCAAGGCGCGCCGCCTTCTTGACGGCTTCGCCGTCGGCGCCCCGCCCGACCCCTTCAGCCGCGAGGGCCAGAACTGGGGGCTTCCGGCGCCGAACCCACTCGAAATGGAAGCGGATGGCGGCGCGGATTTTGCCGAACTCCTGCGGGCCAATATGCGCCACGCCGGCGCCTTGCGCATCGACCATGTCATGGGCCTTGCGCGGCTGTTCCTCGTGCCCGACGGCGCGAAGGCGAGCGCGGGCGCCTACGTCTCCTATCCGCTCGACGCTTTACTAGCGCAACTTTCGCTCGAAAGCGGGCGGGCGCGTTGCATCGTCGTGGGCGAAGATCTCGGCACGCTGCCCTGGGGCTTCCGCGATCGGCTCGACGCGGCGAATGTGCTGAGCTATCGCGTCGTCTGGTTCGAGCGCGCGGGCGGGGGCTTCATTACGCCGCCGCATTATCCCGCAAAGGCCATGGCCTGCGTCTCGACGCATGATCTGCCGACGCTCGAAGGCTGGTGGAGCGGCGCCGACATCGACGAGAAAGAGAAGCTCGGCCTTCTGGCTCCCGAAGTCGCCGCGTCCGAACGCTCGGCGCGAAGCAACGACAGGCGCGCCCTCCTCGACGCGCTGCGCAACGAAGGGCTCCCTGCGGACGTCGCCGACGACGCGCCCTTCGATGACGCGCTCGCAAAGGCGCTGCACGCTTTTGCGGCGCGCACGCCCTCCTTTCTCGCCATGGCCCAACTCGATGATCTCGCGGGCGCGCGCATCGCCGTGAACCTGCCCGGAACCGACCGGGAGCGGGCCAATTGGCGCCGCAAACTCGATCTTCCGCTGGAGCGTCTCTTCACCGCGCAGCGCGCCAAGGCGATCATCGAAGGACTTCGCCGCATTCTGGTCTAGATTTTTCAGGCATATTCCAAAGGTACCGGCTGCAACCGCCCAAGGCGCGCATGAGAGCATCGAGCGAGCGATTCAAGACAAGCGACCGTCAGCGGCTCGCCATCGCCTTTGCGCTCGCCGCGGCGTCGGGTTTCGCGCGGGCGCAGGACAAGCCGGCCCCCCCCGCCGACGCCTCCGATCTCACTCTCAAGCGGTTGGAGTTGCGGGGCCTCGAAGACACGATGGGCGAGGCGAAAGCTCACGCGCTCAAACTCGAGGCGGAAGTCGCGGCCCACGCGGCGATCCGCCAAAACCTGAACGACACGCTACTGGAAGCGACGCGCAAGCTGCAGGACGCCGAAGTCAGCGCCGCCCGCGTCGAAGAGCGGCTGGCCGTCCTCGCCGAAAGTGAGCGCAAACTCGTCAAGTCCCTGGAAGACCGGCGTGAACTCATCGTCGAGGTGCTGATGGCGCTGCAACGGATGGGCCGGCGCCCGCCTCCCGCCCTGCTCGCGCGGCCGCAGGATATCCTCGAGTCGCTGCGCGCCTCCCTGGCGCTCGGCGACGTGCTGCCGCAAATGCGCGCCGAAGCGCATGCGCTGCAAACGGACCTCGGCGAACTCGTGCGTCTGCGCGACAACGTTCGCCTCGAGAAAGAGCGCCTCGCGAATGAAAAGACCGCCCTCGCCGAGCAGCGGGGCCGGCTCGAGCCGCTCATCGCTGCGCGTCAGGAGGCGCTCGCGGCGGCCAGGACCGCCCTCGGGACCGAGGCCGAACGCGCCGAGAAGCTCGCCCGTCAGGCGACGAGCCTGAAGGATCTGATCGGCCGTATGGAGGCCGAGAGCGCGGCCGCGCGAATGGCCGCCGAAGCCGCGCGAAAGGCCGAAGAAGAGCGCGCCGCCGCTCAGGCGAAGCTCAGCGAGGAGCAGCGCAAGAAGGCCCTGGCCGCGCCTTTCAAGGACGCCGCGCGGCTCGCGCCGGCCGTGTCCTTCGGGGACCTCAAGGGCAAGCTCCCGTTTCCCGTCTCCGGCGCCATCGTCAAACCGTTCGGCGCCCCGGACGGCTATGGGGGGAAGGAAAAAGGCGTTTCCATGGGCGCCCCGGCGCATGGCCTCGTCGTCGCGCCCTGCGACGGATGGATCGCCTTTTCAGGACCTTACAGAAGTTATGGTCAACTCTTGATCATTAACGCCGGCGGCGGTTATTATGTCGTTCTGGCCGGCATGAGTCGAACCAACGTCAACGTCGGACAATTTGTCCTGGCGGGCGAGCCGGTGGCCAGCATGGGAGACGGAGCCGCGCAAACTGCGGCGACCATCGCGATCGGCGCGAAACAACCCATTTTATATGTCGAGTTCCGCAAGGACGGAGCCTCGATCGAACTCAAGCCCATGGTGGGCGAAGTCTGACAGTCGGAAGGTCGGCGGATGATTCGCAAAACTGCTCTAATTGCTACCGGCATCGCCATCGGAGCCGGATGCGCAACGCTCGGCCAGCAGGCGCGCGCGTTCATCGGAACGCCGGCGGTGGCCGCTACGGCCGACACGTATAAATTCCTGAGCCTCTTCGGCGACGTCTTCGACAAGGTCCGCGCCGACTATGTCGAGAAGCCCGACGAACAGAAACTCGTCGAGAACGCCATCAACGGCATGCTCACCTCGCTCGATCCGCATTCGAGCTACCTCGACGCCAAGGGCTTCAAGGACATGCGGACCCAGACCGAGGGTAAGTTCGGCGGCCTTGGCATTGAAGTGACGCAGGAAGACGGCATCGTGAAGGTCGTCACGCCGATCGACGACACGCCCGCCTCGCGCGCGGGCATCATGTCCGGCGATCTCATCGGCGCCATCGACGACGAGAGCGTGCAGGGCATGACGCTCAATGCGGCTGTCGACAAGATGCGCGGCGCGATCAACACGCCGGTAAAGCTCACGATCTATCGCGGCAAGGACAAGGACAAGATCGAAGTCAAGCTCACCCGCGCCGAGATTCACATCAAGTCGGTGCGTTCGCACAAGCAGGACGACGACATCGGCTATGTCCGCGTCTCGCAATTCAACGAGGAGACGGCGGACGGCCTGCGCAACGCGATGGCCAAGTTCCAGCAGGACATCCCGGCCGACAAGTTCAAGGGCTACATCATCGACTTGCGCAACAATCCGGGCGGTCTGCTCGACCAGTCCATTCAGGTCGTCAACGCCTTCATCGACAAGGGCGAGATCGTCTCCACCCGCGGCCGCAACGCTGACGAGACGCAGCGATACAACGCCCGGCCTGGCGACCTCTCCAAGGGCAAACCGGTGGTGGTGCTGATCAATGGCGGCTCCGCCTCGGCCTCCGAGATCGTCGCCGGCGCCCTGCAGGACCACAAGCGCGCGACGCTCATTGGCACGCGCTCCTTCGGTAAGGGCTCGGTGCAGACCATCATCCCGCTCGGCGGCTCCAGCGGCGCCCTGCGCCTGACCACGGCGCGCTACTACACGCCTTCCGGCCGGTCGATCCAGGCCAAGGGCATCGATCCGGACATGATCATCCTGCAGGATGTGCCGGACGAGCTGAAGGGCAAGGACGACACCAAGGGCGAAGCCTCGCTCAAGGGCCATCTCAAGAACGGCGAGGACGAGAAGAGCGGCTCGCAGGCCTATGTCCCGCCGGACGAGAAGAAGGACAAGCAGCTGATCGCCGCCGTCGAGCTTCTCCACGGCAAGTCCAAGGCCCAGATCATGGCCGAACAGTCCAAGGAAGTCGCCAAGGACTCGACAAAGGCTCCGACCAAGGCCAATTAAACGGGGCGGACGGGCTAAAAAAGCGGGCGCCGCGGGCAAGCGGCGTCCGCTTTCTCATTTCTGGCGGTTTGGACTGAAATGCCGAACATCCTCGACTACGCCAATCCGACGCGCTTCCTGAATTTCACGCGTATCGCGCTGCCGTGGCTTTCCGGCCTCACGATCGCTTTGCAGGCGATCGGTCTTTATGGCGCCTTCACCGCGCCGCCCGACTATCAGCAGGGCGAGACCGTGCGCATCATGTACATCCACGTCCCCGCGGCGTGGCTCGCGATCTTCGCCTATGTCGTCATGACCTCCGCATCGCTCGGCGTCCTCGTCTGGAAGCACCCGCTCGCGGACGCCGCCCAGAAGACCGCCGCGTCGCTCGGCGCCGCCTTCACCTTTGTTTGTCTCGTCACGGGCTCGCTCTGGGGTAAGCCCATGTGGGGAACTTACTGGGTCTGGGACGCGCGACTGACGTCAATGCTCGTTCTTTTCCTGCTCTACCTCGGCCTCATCGCCGTGCGGCAAACCATGGACGACACGCCGCGGGGCGCCCGCGTCGCCTCGATCATGACGCTCGTCGGCGCGATCGACATTCCGATCATCAAATACTCCGTCGACTGGTGGAACACGCTGCATCAGCCAGCCTCGGTCTTCCGCGTCGGCGGCCCGACGATCTCCAACTCCATGCTCTGGCCGCTGCTCGTCATGGCGCTCGCCGCGACATTCCTCTTCATGACCTTGCATTTCATGGCGATCCGCAACGAAATATTGCGCCGACGCCTTGCTCGCCTGTCGCTTCAGTCGCTGCAGGAAGACGCGCGGGACGAAGGCGACGAACCGACGCTGGAGGCCGCCCGATGAGCGAACACGGCGCTTTCGTCGCCCTCGCCTACGCCATCGCCTTTCTCACGATCGGCGGCGTCGCGGCACGCATCATGCTGGAATACCGTCATCTGAAGGCGGAGCTCGCCCGCTTCGGAGCTAGGGGCGAGCGCGAGACGGGCGCACGCGAAAGCGGAGGCGCGGCGTGACCGAGCCCGTCGACGACGCCGACGCGCCCCAGCGCTCGCCGCTGCGCTTTTTGCCGCTCGCGCTCTTTGCGCTGCTCGCCGCATTGTTCATGATCCGGCTTTTCGCGGGCGACGCCTCGCGGCTACCCTCCGCGCTCATCGGCAAGCCGGCGCCGAATTTCGATCTGCCCGCGCTTGAAGGCCTCGCGAATACGCCGGGCCTGTCGACCGCGGATCTGCGCAAGGGCCATGTCAGCCTCGTCAATATTTTCGCCAGCTGGTGCGCGCCCTGCCGGCAGGAGCATCCCGTCCTGATGTCGCTCGCGAAGGACGAGAGGCTCAAGGCGCAAGGCGTCGAGATTTATGGCCTCTCGTACAAGGACGAGCCCGCCAACGGCCTAGGGTTCCTGCAGGAGGCGGGCAATCCGTTCCAGCGCGTGGGCGTCGACCCCGCCGGCCGCACGGCGATCGATTTCGGCGTCTACGGCGTGCCGGAAACATTCGTCATCAAAGGCGACGGGACGATCGCCTACAAGTTCGTCGGCCCGCTCACGCCCTCCAGCGCTGCGACGACTCTCTTGCCGGAGATCGAAAAGGCGGCCGCCAGATAGGCGCTTATTTCCGGCCGGAAAGCGCCGGTTTCAGCGTCTTGCTGGCGAGGCGAAATTCGACGCCGAGTTGCTGCTGGCGGCGCCAAACCACCTGGCCGACATATTTGTTGGCGCCCACATGCAACAAGAAGCTGTCCGGAAGCGTCGATGCACATTCGATCTTCGCGCCGGTGCGCGAGATATCGATGATGCGACAGGGCACGGCCGCTTCCATTCCGCCGGGATCGACCCAAGCCTCTGCATAGGACTTCATGCGGGTCGAGTCGCGCCTGTCATCGGCCGCGGCGACTTTACGGTTGGAGATATCGAGAAAAGGAGCGGCCATTGTCGTCTCTGCCTGCGCCGAATTTCGACGCACCCGAAGCATAGGCTCAGACTGATTGACGATTCCTCACCGCTGGACGCGGTTGGGCTTTTCTTTTCAGTTCATGCGGATTTGACAAAGAGGCCCACTGTCAGCGCCGCGCCGATGACCACGATGAAAATGCGCAGCGCTTTCTCGTCGATATGGTTTATGAGCCGCGCGCCGGCGACGCCCCCGATGGTGGCGCCGGCGGCCGTGACCATCGCCTGACTCCAATGCAGATCGGGCGAGAAGACGAAGATGGCGACGGCCGAAGCGTTCATGACGCCGGCCAGAACGTTTTTAGTGGCGCTCGCAATGCGCACCGCCTGGCCGGCCATGGTGAGCGCGGCGACCATCAGGAAGCCTGCGCCGCCGCCAAAATAGCCGCCATAGGTTGCGATGAGGAACTGGACGAACCCCGCGCCGCGGGGAGAAAGATGCGCCTGCGTCTCGCTTGCCTTGCGAAAGAAACTGCCCCAGGCGAAGAGCGCCGTCGCAAAGAGCACCAGCCAGGGCACGAGGCGGGCGAAAAGGCCGCGCGGCGTTTCGAGCAGGATCACCGCGCCGATCGCTCCGCCCACGATGCTGATGGCAAAGAGCGTCGCGAGACCAAGCGCGCCGACGCCTGTCGCGAGCCGACGCCCCGTCCAGCCGGTGGCCACCTGAGCGGGAAAGAGCGCGACGCAGGACGTAATGTTGGCGGCGAGGGCGTCCATGCCGGTGAACATCAGGGTCGGCAGGATAAGGAAAGAACCGCCGCCGGCGAGCGCATTTTGTGCGCCGGCCCAGATCGCGACGACGAAGAGGAGAGTATAGCCCATGCCGGGCTATCTCAGGTCGCGCCGACGAAGGCAAGCGGCTTGACGAGTCAGCTGGCCGGCTGCGCCTCCTTCGCGAGGCCGGCGGCGATCAGGCGAACCAATGTTTCAAGCTGGTCGTCGAGCGCCTCGGGCGGCGTCTCGCCGATTTTCTCCTCGAGACCCAGAATCGTCACGCCATGGACGGCTGAAAACAGAGTGCGCGCGAGCCGCGCCCGCGCCGCCGGATCCTGATCGGGCAGAAGCGACGCCAGCGGCGCCTCGAGCCGTCTGAAAAGCTGGTTGCGAACGTCGGCGTACCAATCCGGGATCGGCGTTCCGCGCGACAGGCGGTGCTCGAATAGCGCCCGCCAGCTCGGCTCGTCGCGGCGGGCGAAATCGAGATAGGCGCGGGCGAGGGAGAGAAGCGCGTCCGACGGGCTGGCGTCGCGCAACGCCTCGTCGAGCGCCTGGTCAAGTCGTTCCAGCGTTGCGAGATTGACGCGCAGGATCAACTCGTCCAGATCGTCGAAGGCAGTATAGATTGCCCCCAGCGCGCAGCCTGCCTCCGCCGCGAGATCGCGCGCTTTCAACCCCTGAAGCCCGCGCGTAGCAACCGCCTGTCGAGCGGCCTCCAGCAGCCTTTCACGCAACTTCGACCGGCGCTGCGCCCCGGCCTGCGTCCTCGTCTCGCTCACCGCATCATCCTTTTCGGCATCGAGAGCCTCGCACGCTGTTGGGGCAATTCTGCGCCGGCCTGAACGTCTTTTCCGGGCAGGCGCTTCCAGAACCTCCGGACGGCCTGCGGGGTTCCCAATTCCCAACCTGTAAACCATTGAGCAGAGCGATGTTCTAATGTTGCTTGAACGATGTTCAGTTGCGCGCTAGGTTGAGGCTGTGAACTTTGTTCATACAGGAGAGACTCATGTTCAAGACAGTGGTCACTTTGCTCCGGGGTCGGGTTTTCGAGACGGAAGAACGTCTTGCGGATCGCCATGCGCTTTCCCTGCTAGACCAGCAGATGAGGGATTCTGCGCTCACCACCGATCGGGCCCGGAAGGCGCTCGCCATCGCCATCGCACAGGACAAGGCCGAGGAGACGAAGCTTGCGGCGACCCGCGCGCAGATCGCGGAGCTCGAGGCGCGCGCAGTCGAAGCGCTCAAGGCGGGCCGTGAGGACCTCGCCCGGAAAGCGGCGGACAACATCGCGGCGCTCGAAGGCGACGCCCAGGCGGCGGAAAAGGCCCGAACCCTCTTCTCCGTGGAAATCGACAAGCTCCAGCGCCATGTGCGCGATCAGTCGGCGCGCCTTGCCGAGCTGGAGCGAGGCCGTCGCATCGCCCGTGCGGCGCAGGCGGTGCGCGTCGCCCGTCGCGGCAGGGTGGAAGAGGCGCCCTGCCTCCAGTCCACCCTCTCCGAAGCCGAAGCGACCCTCGCGCGGTTGCGGGAGCAGCAGGCGGATGTCTGCGCGGCGGAGACGGCGCTCGATGCGCTCGACGCCGAACCCGCGGCGGAAAGCCTGAACGAGACGCTCGCCGACGCCGGTTTCGGCCCGCCCATGAAACCGCGCGCTTGCGACGTTCTCGCCCGGCTGAAGGAAAAGGCCGGCGCTCCGATGTGACCCGCCTCTTCGAGGCAATAAAGAAACACCCGCATAAAAGGAAACCCGAAAAATGTCCGCTCAACCCATCAAGCATTCTTCCGCCTTCGTCGGCTTCTCTTACGTCTCCTTCGGCCTGTCCGTGCTGATGGTCGCCGGCGGCGTCTTCGTGATGCCGATCGACCATTGGATGAAAGGATTTCTCGTCATGGGCACGGTGATGCTCGTGCAGTCCTGCATCATCCTGACCAAGACCATTCGCGACAATGTCGAGGCTGAGAAACTTCTCAACCGCATCGAGGACGCGAAGACCGAACGACTCCTGATGGACGTCTCGAAGGCCGCCTGAGGGCCTGTTTCCCCGTAACCGGCCGGCGCGTCTTGACCGATCCTTAATCAGCTTTGGTCAATTCTCGCCGGCCCAGCATTTTTGGATAACGTCCATGTCGCAGTCGCTTCTTGCCACGCGCCGCTTCGCGCCCCTCTTCTGGCGTCAGTTTTTCGCGGCCTTCAACGATAATTTCCTCAAGAACGCGCTCGTCCTCCTTATCCTCGCGCAGATCGGCGGCGAGAAGGGCGCGTCTCTCGTGACGCTCGCGGGCGCCGTGTTCATCGCGCCGTTCTTCCTGCTCTCGGGACTCGCGGGCGAGATGGCCGACAAATTCGACAAGGCGGGCATCGCGCGGCGCCTCAGCCTCGCCGAGATCGGCGTCGCCGGCCTCTCGGCCGCGGGCTTCTATTTCGCCGACATCCCGACGCTCTTTGCGGCGCTGGTGCTTTTCGGCGTCACGGGCGCGCTGTTCGGCCCGGTCAAATACGGCATCCTGCCGGATCATCTCACGCGCGAGGAGCTGCCCGCCGGCAACGCCCTCGTCGAAAGCGCGACCTTCATCGCCATTCTCGCCGGCACCGTCGCCGGCGGCCTCGCCATGCAGGCGCGCGGCCACTCCCTCGGCATGCACGCTTTCGCCCTGGCCATCATAGCCGTCGCGCTTGCGAGCTACGGCGCCGCCCGCTTCATCCCGCCAACCATGAGCGCCGCGCCGGACCTCAGGATCGACGCCAACATTTTCCGCTCCACTTTCAAGCTGCTCGGAGCGTTGCGCGCCGAGCCGCAGCTGCGCAAGCTCACGACGGTCACGAGCCTCTTCTGGCTCTTCGGCTCCATCGCCGTGTCGATGATGCCGTCCTTCGTGACGCGCTCCATGCATGGCGACGAGAGCGTCGTGACCCTGCATCTTGCGGTTTTCGCCGTGGCGATCGGCTTGGGTTCGGGCCTTGCCGCCTTCCTGCTCAAGGGCCGCATCGTGCTGCTGCCCGCCGCGATCGGCGCCGGGCTGATCGCTTTGGCTTCCGCCGATCTCGGACTCGCAGAAATGCTGCGCAAGGCGGGGCAAGGCGCCGCCGAACTCGCTCCCGCCGCCTATTTCGCCCAGGCAGGCGCCGTGCGAGCCGCGATCGACATGGCGGTCATCGCGCTCGCGGGCGGACTGATGATCGTGCCGTCCTTCGCCGCCATTCAGGCGCAGAGTCCCGTCGAACATCGCGCCCGCACCATTGCGGCGGTCAATGTCCACAACGCCGCCTTCATGGCCATTGGCGGCGCGGGAGTCGCCTTCCTTCAGGCCCGAGGCGTCACGCTCGCGGAGCTCACGCTCGCCATGTCGGCCGCGGCTTTTGTTTCGGCGCTCTGGATTCGCTACGCCATCGTGAAAAACCCGGTGCTCGATATTCTGTCGATCATCTTCCGGGCCTTCTATCGGCTCGAGGTGAAGGGACTCGAAAATCTCGACAAGGCGGGGCCGAACCCCATTATCGCGCTCAACCATGTGAGCTTCCTCGACGCGGCGGCGATTCTCTCCGTGCTGCCGAAAGATCCGGTGTTCGCCATCGACGTCGGGATTTCGCAGCGCTGGTGGGTAAAGCCCTTCCTCAAGCTCACCCGCGCCATTCCGCTCGATCCTTCAAAGCCGCTCGGCACCCGCACGCTGGTCAACGCCGTGAAGGCGGGCGACTCGCTCGTGATCTTTCCCGAAGGGCGCCTCACCGTCACCGGCAGCCTGATGAAAGTCTATGACGGCGCCGGCCTCATCGCCGAAAAATCCGGCGCGATGGTGGTGCCCGTGAAGATCGACGGTCCGGAGGCGACGATGTTTTCGCGCCTCAGCCGGGAACAGGCGCGTCGCCGCTGGTTCCCCAAATTCACGCTCACGGTCCAGGAGCCCGTGCGTCTCGCCGTCGCCGACGAACTGAAAGGCAAGGCCCGCCGCATGGCCGCCGGCGCCGCACTCTATCAGATCATGTCGGACCTGATTTTCAAGACCACGAAAACCGACGAAACCATCTTCGACTCCGTCGTGCGCGCCGCCGACAAGCACGGCTTCTCGCGCGTCGCGCTCGAAGACCCGCTCACCGGCAAGCTGACCTATCGCAAGATTCTCATCGGCGCGCGCGCGCTCGGCGAGAAGATCGCCCGGATCGGCCAGGCTGGCGACGCGGTCGGAATCATGTTGCCCAACGCCAACGCCGCGGGCGTGACCTTCCTCGCCGTCACTTCCGCGGGCCGCGTCCCGGCGATGATCAATTTCACAGCAGGCGCCACGAATATTCTCGCAGGCTGCGAAGGGGCGCAGGTGAAAACGATCCTCACCTCGCGCGCCTTCATCGAGAAGGGCAAGCTCGACAAGCTCGCCGAGACGCTCGCAGAGAAGGTGAGCCTCGTCTATCTCGAAGACATGCGGGCGAGCGTCACGCTGACCGACAAGTTGCGCGCGTTCCTTCGCTTCAGAAAGCCGATCGCCGCGCGCAAGTCGGACGACATGGCGGTGGTGCTCTTCACTTCGGGCTCGGAGGGCGTGCCGAAGGGCGTGGCGCTCTCGCACCGCAATCTGCTGACCAACGCCGCGCAGGCGGCGGCGCGCATCGACTTCGGCCGCCAGGACAAGGTCTTCAACGTGCTGCCGGTCTTCCACTGCTTCGGCCTGACGATCGGCTTTATGCTGCCGCTCATCTCCGGCGTGCCGGTCTATTTCTACCCGTCGCCGCTGCACTATCGCATCGTGCCCGAACTGATCTACGGCACCAACGCGACCATCTTCTTTGGAACGGACAC
The DNA here is from genome assembly GCA_963806665.1 of uncultured Alphaproteobacteria bacterium. GTDB lineage: Bacteria > Pseudomonadota > Alphaproteobacteria > Rhizobiales > Beijerinckiaceae > Methylocystis. The sequence continues at coordinate 117,729 of CAWDYM010000003.1, forward strand.
CTTCCTCGCCGGCTATGCGCGCAGCGCCCACGCCTACGACTTCCGTTCGATCCGTTATGTCGTGGCGGGCGCGGAGCCGGTGAAGCAGTCGACCCGCGACGTCTGGTCCGAGAAATTCGGCATCCGCATTCTGGAAGGCTATGGCGTCACCGAGACGGCGCCTGTGCTTTCGCTGAACACGCCCATGTTCAACAAATTCGGTTCGGTCGGCCGCATGATGCCCGGCGTCGACTACAAGCTCGAGAAGGTTCCCGGCGTCGAGGAAGGCGGACGCCTGCTCGTGCGTGGCCCCAACGTCATGATGGGCTATCTGAAGGCCGACAACCCGGGCGTGCTGCAGCCGCCGGAAGAGGGCTGGTACGACACGGGCGACATTGTCACGATCGACGTGCAGGGATTCGTCGTCATCAAGGGCCGCGCCAAGCGCTTCGCCAAGATCGGCGGCGAGATGGTCTCGCTCGCGGCGATCGAACAGCTTGCCGCCGAACTCTGGCCCAAGGCGCTCTCCGCCGCCGCGACGGAGATCGACCCGCGCAAGGGCGAACGGATCGTTCTCGTGACGCAGCAGAAGGACGCGGCGCGCGCCGATTTCATGGCCTACGCCAAATCCAAAGGCGCTTCGGATCTGTCGATCCCGGCGGAAATCATGGTCGTTGAGCATGTGCCGCTGCTTGGCTCCGGCAAGCTCGACTTCGCCGGGGTGACCAAGATGGTGCGCGAGCGCAATCGCTATATGGCCGGCGGTCCGCGCCAGCCGAATGGCGTGCTCGGGCGCATCGACGGAAACACCGCCCTCTCGGCGTGACCTACCCCCAGAACGGCTGAAGCTTCTTCAGCCGTTTCTCGCTCTTCTCCGCGTGGGCGGCGCCCGCCTGCGCCGCATGGGCGAACCAGCCGCGCACAAAGCCGGAGGCGCGCAAGGACGCGCCGCCTTCGGCGTCGATCTCGTCGAGCAGCGCATTGGTTGTCTCCATGTCGTTGAAGACGCCAAGACCGTCCTGCATCTTCGCAAGCACGGCGGAAAAAGCTGCGGCATCCTTGCGATGCGCAAACAGGCTCTCGAAGAATTCGGCGCCGTAGCGCGCCTTTTTCAGCGCGATGCGCGCCTCGTGGCGGCCTTCGGGCGGAAGTTTTGCGAGATCTTTGGACTTTTTAAGTACGCGCTTGCGCAGACGCGTGAGAGCGGCGCGCGCGAAATCCATCGCCGAGCCTTCGTCCTGAACGCCGGGCGCCGGCGTCCATTCCCGTGCGCCGACCGCCTTGCGGAAGGCATCGATGAAGGCGCTGGTCTCGGCGTCGTCGAGCGCCGCGCGCGCCGCCCGATAGCCCCGGACGCGGCGCAATTCGACGGCGTCGAGAAGGGCATAGAAACTCGGCTCTCCGGTGAGTGCGTCGCCCGGGCCGCCATCGAGCATCTCACGGAAGACGTCCCAATTGCGCGCCTGTCCCAGAACGCCCGCAAGCAACTTCGCCCGCGCGCGGGCGGCGTCGAGCGTCGGGCCTGCGAGCGCATCGCTGAAAAGCCCGATCGCCGCCCGCAACCGCCGCAGCGCCACGCGCATCTGATGGACGCTTTCGACAGTGTGATGCGCCCGAAAGACGACGACATTGGCCTCGAAATGGTCGAGCGCAGCCAGGAAGATGCAGACTGCCGCATCCTCGGCTGAGTCGGTCGAAAGCAGTTTCACCGACGGCGCCTTCCGCGCCGCAGGCGGCTCCGCCGCTGCAGCCGAGGCGGTGAGCGCCGCATGGTCGTCATGGGGGTGTTCCGGTCTCGCCATTTCCTAGCCTTTGAGCATCAAAGCGCTCTTCTGGCGTCATCCACCTGTCATAATCAAGCGTCGCGAGAGTGGGCGGGCGAACCTCTCGCGCCCCGCACTTGATTAAGTCGCCCGCCCCTGCTTTATCGCGGCGCAGCAATTCACCGAGCAGGAGACCCGCCCCATGTCCGTATGGCCCGTCTATGGCAAAATCACCGGTCCGATCGTCCTGATCGGCTTCGGCTCCATCGGACGCGGCATCCTGCCCCTGATCGAGCGGCACTTCGACTTCGACAAGAGCCGCCTCACAGTCATCGACCCGGTCGATACGAACCGCCGGCTGCTCGATGAGCGCGGCGTCGCCTTCCTGAAGGAAAAGCTCACCCCCGAGAATTATCGCGAGGTGCTGACTCCGCTCCTCACTGCGGGCGGCGGCCAGCCCTTCGTCGTCAATCTCTCGGTCGACGTCTCCTCGCTCGCCATTATGAAGCTCGCGCGCGAGCTGAAGGCGCTTTACGTCGACACGGTCGTCGAGCCCTGGCCGGGTTTCTATTTCGACGCGAGCATGGGCAATAACCAGCGCACCAATTACGCCTTGCGCGAGACCGTTCTGGAAGAACGTCGCAAAAGCCCCGGCGGATCGACCGCCGTCTCCTGCGTCGGAGCCAATCCCGGCATGGTCTCCTGGTTCGTGAAGCAGGCGCTGGTCAACATCGCCAAGGATACGGGCGTTATGGACAAGGAGCCGGCGACCCGCGCCGAATGGGGCGCGCTGGCGCAAAAGCTCGGGGTGAAGGGCGTCCATATTGCCGAGCGCGACACGCAGCGCGCGCGCGATCCCAAGCCGCTCGATGTTTTCGTCAACACCTGGTCGGTCGAGGGCTTTGTCTCGGAGGGCATGCAGCCGGCGGAGCTTGGCTGGGGCACCCATGAGAAGGCGCTGCCGGAGATTGGCCGCACCCATTCGACCGGCTGCGGCTCGGCGATCTACCTCCTTTCGCCGGGCGCCAATACGCGCGTGCGCAGCTGGTGCCCGACGCCCGGCGCCCAATACGGCTTCCTCGTGACGCATAACGAGTCGATCTCGATCGCCGATTATCTCACGGTGCATGACGCCGCGGGCGAGGCCGTCTATCGCCCGACATGCCATTACGCCTATCACCCGGCCAATGACGCCGTGCTGAGCCTGCATGAAATCTTCGGCGCCGCCGGAAAGATGCAGCCGAGCTGGAAGATCCTTGACGAGCACGAGATCGTCGACGGGATCGACGAACTTGGCGTGCTCCTCTACGGCCACGCCAAAAACGCCTATTGGTATGGCTCGCAGCTGTCGATCGAAGAGACGCGCGAACTCGCGCCCTACCAGAACGCCACGGGCCTGCAGGTTTCGTCAGCGGCGCTGGCCGGCATGGTCTGGGCGCTGGAGAATCCGGAAGCCGGCATCGTCGAGGCGGATGAGGTCGACTACAAGCGCTGCCTCGAAGTGCAAATGCCGTATCTCGGCCCGGTGAAGGGCTATTACACCGACTGGACGCCGCTCGTCGGGCGCCCGGGTTTCTTCCCCGAAGACATCGACACGAGCGACCCCTGGCAGTTCAAGAACATTCTGGTGCGGTGAGGCTCGGCGTCACGCCTTCGATTTCAAAACCAAACTTGTGTAGACGGCGCACGAGCGCCGTCTCTTTGCACGCAGGAAATGCAACGAGACGGCGCTTCCCGAATTCCAACGGGCGATCTCGCTCATAAGGCGAACCGCTCGCCATCGACTGACCTCGAGGCGGCTCTTCGCGAGTATCCCGCGACCCTCCTGGTGAGGCCTTAGCTCCCCCCTGCGGCAGAATGATGCGGGAGCGCGCGCCGTCCCTCGACGCTCCGGACCACATATTTTTAAAAATCGAAGCAGGCGCCGTGGCTTGTCGATCAATGGGACGTCACGCCCCATTCTGGGGAGCGTATCGCGGCCGGAAGCCCACAGTTTTATTGGCGTCGCCGGTTGGCTTCGGTTCGAAACGCCGGCTACTTTATCGGCCTTGGACGAAAGGTTGGTTGCGATTCTGCGGCGCCGTTATTTTTCGGGACTCATCCCTCGCCACCAGATGCTGGCGACGCGAAATGAAGCAGGTCGCGTACGCAATATTCCTCTCCTCCGACGGCCTCATGTTCCTTCTCCTCACGCGACATCGCCGCGCAGGTCGGCGCCCTTTCAACTAAGGTCCAGCACGCGCAAGATTTTTCCGGCTGCGGGAGACCCGCAAACAGCCCGCGAGGTTCTCCCAGCCGGCGAGTCGGGCCTCGCCGGCATCATCTTCGCAACGCTTTTTCACTGATGGTTATGGAGGCTCAGTTGATGCGCGTGCTCGTAATTGGCGGCACCGGTTATCTCGGCGGCCTGATCGCGGCGACATTATTGACGAAGACGGGCGACACCGTCGCGCTCGCCGTACGCCCCGGACATGAGCGCGACGACATTGTCGCCCGCCTGCGCATGGAGATGACCGCGGCAGGCGATCCGGAGGGCGATTCGCTCACGCGCCTGCGCGTCGTCTCGCTCCCCGCGCCCGGCGACAGCCGGGGCTATGCTAGCCTTTTTCGGGAAAACAGGATCAACGAAGTGGTCAATTGCGCCGGAGCGGTGCACTACCAAGACGTCGAGGCGCTCAGGCAGTCGAACGTCGACCTCGTGAACGACCTCGTCGCCGCCTCGAAGGAAGCGCGCATTTCGCGCTTCATCCATATTTCGACCGCCTTCGCACAGGGCTATATGAGCGCGCCCGCGCCCGAGACTCTGCTGCCGGAGCCCGAGAACGACCCCACCGAATATACCCGCTTCAAGCGGCGCGCCGAGTGGATCGTCGCAGAAAGCGGCCTGCCCTTTCTCATCCTGCGGCCGAGCATCGTGATCGGCGACAGCCGCGACGGCCATTATTTCGGGCCGCCTTACGGGCTGTATCAATATTGGCAATCCTTCGCGAAGGTTCTCATGAGCCGCTACCGCGACGTCATCCACGTCGTCGCCAGCAAGCACAAATTGCCGCTTCTGCATCAAGACGCGTTCATCGCGACACTGATGACTGCGCGCGAGAAGCTGAAGCAGGACGCTTTCGTCAATATCGTCTCATCGCCCGATCTTCTGCCGACGGTCGAGGAGTTGTGGCGCCTCTTCAGCGATCTCGTCGTGCAACCGCAAGAACTGCGCGTCTACCCCTCGATCGAGGAGGCGCCGCTCGCCTCTCTGGACCCGCGCTATCAGGCCTTCCTGCATCACACGGCGGTGAATACGGAGATCGCGCGCCATCCCTGGCGGTTCGAGACCGGCCATCGCGATCGCCTGATCCGGGAGGGCCTCGTCTTTCCGCAGGTGACGATCGAGACCGTGCGCAAATGCCAGAGCCGCTTTGCCGCCTCCTCGGAGTCGGTGCGCCGCTATCATCAAAAATTCGAGGCGCTTTTCCCCGGCGCTCCCGAAGAGCCGCGCGCCCGCGCGCTCGCCGATACGCTCGAGACCGGCGCCGGCGGCGGCTGGCTGCTCTAGCCGCGGGCGGAAGCGATCGCCGATCAACCCCGCGCTTTTCTTTGGGCGCACTCTTGCGTCCTGGCAAAATGTTCTTTATCTGTTCTTTATTCGCGCTATGTTCCGCTTGCGGCAGGTCGAGCCGCGGGCGGGATGGGAAGTCCCCTTCAGCTGCGATTATGGGAGGCCGGCGTCCCCGGCCTCCCATCGTGAACAGGCGGAGCTCGGTCATGGGTCGGTTGGCGCAGGTCCTACCCCGGCCGCACGCGGACAGCGGCGCCCCCGTCGACGGCGAGCGTCGGCGCGGACGCGGCGCGCTCTCCAAGCACAGCGGGCGCTACGAGACGGAAAGTCGCACGGAAATCGACGACGGCTGGGGATCGCTCGAGCGCCTCGAGGCGCTCCGGACCAATATTCATGTCGAGAAGCCGCGCACGATCATAACCAGAAACGACTCGCCCGACATCGCTTTCGATCGCTCGATCAATCCGTACCGTGGATGCGAGCATGGCTGCGTTTATTGCTTCGCCCGGCCGACGCACGCCTATATGGGACTCTCGCCCGGCCTCGATTTCGAAACCGAGATCTTTGTAAAGCAAGGAGCCGCGCAGCTGCTCGAACGCGAACTCTCCGCGCAGAACTACGCGCCGAAAGTGATCGCGATCGGGACCAACACGGATCCCTACCAGCCAAGCGAAAATCGCCATCGCGTGATGCGTTCGATCCTCGAGGTTCTGGCGCGCGCCAGACATCCGGTCGCGATCGTAACCAAATCCGCGCTGGTGCTGCGCGATGTGGACCTCCTGTCCTCGATGGCGGCGCAGGGCCTCGCCAAGGTCGCCTTTTCCGTGACGACGCTCGATCCAAAGCTTCACCGTCTGATGGAGCCGCGCGCGGCGACGCCCGAGCGCCGGCTCGACGCCATGGCGAAGCTAGCCGCCGCCGGCGTTCCCGTCGCCGTCATGACGGCGCCGATCATTCCGGCGATCAACGACGATGAAATCGAGGCGATCCTCACGCGCGCGCACGCCGCCGGCGCAAGGGAGGCGGGCTATATCATGCTGCGTCTGCCGCTCGAACTGCGGGACATTTTCACAGAGTGGCTTGTAGCGCATTTCCCTGACAAGGCGCGACGCGCGCTCTCGCTGGTGCGCTCGACCCGCGGCGGCAAGACGTATGACGCGACCTTCGGCAAACGCATGACCGGCGACGGCCCCTACGCCTGGATGGTGGGACGCCGTTTCGAGCTTGCGGCAAAGCGCATCGGCTTCTCGGAAAGCTCGATGCGGCTGCGCACCGATCTTTTCGAGGCGCCGCGCCGCGCGGCGCAACAATTGGCGCTCTTTTGAAAGATGGCTTACTGCTTCAGCGAGATGAAAAACCGCAGCAGCACGATGGCCGCCGCGACGACGGCGACGCCGGAGAGCGCGTAAAGAATGCTCAGCGCGCTGCTGATCAAAGGATGCGACGCGACGCCGCGGCGCGCAGGGCCGGGGACGCGCGCGATGGTGGATTCGGCGAGAAAGCGGTACGTCGCGATGCGGCGAGAAGTGTTTTCTCCAACGATGTAGGCGGCGAACTCCTGGCTTTCCGGCTTGCGGCCATGCTCGCTTTCAAACGCCTGCATCCAGTCGATCTTGTTCTGCTTGTAGAGGGCATAGGCGACGAGTCCGACGATGTCGTCGTCGCCATTGACGAGCCTGCCGAAAACCCCGCCGGGCCGCTCGTTCTCAACCGCCGCGACCGCCGGCGGCGCAGCGCTCGCCGGTGCGGGCAAAGCCTTTCCTTCAATATAAGGAGAAGCCGGCGTCGTTTCGGGCGCTGTTTCCGTCGGCGCGGCGCTCTGCTTCTCCATAAATATTCCTCCCTTATCAATCAACGCGGCCCGCAAGGGCCAAATCCGCTCGGCCTTTCCGGTCGAGGCCGTGTATAATTGATCGCAGACTGCGACGCCGCAAGGCGACTCGCGCCCCTTCTCGCACATGATCTCGATGGGACCTGATTTTCGCCTCGAAAGCCGCCTCAGAAGGCAGGGCGTCTGGCCGGTCGCCGGCGTCGACGAAGTCGGGCGCGGACCCCTCGCCGGACCGGTCGCGGCTGCGGCTGTCGTCCTCGATCCCTCACGCCTTCCGGTCGGCGTCGACGATTCGAAGGCGCTCAACCAGAAGGCGCGGGAAGAAGCCTTCGAGCGCATCATGCAGACTGCGCTCTCGGTGAGCGTCGCCTTTGTCACGCCGGCGGAGATCGACGCCATGAACATACGTCAGGCGTCGCTCGCCGCCATGACGCGCGCCGTCGCGAGCCTCTCCCTCGCGCCGGCTTTCGTGCTGGTCGATGGCTCCGATCCGCCACGGCTTCCCTGCCGATGCCGCGCGATCGTGAAGGGCGACGCGGCGGCGCTCTCCATCGCGGCCGCTTCTATCGTCGCAAAAATCGCGCGCGACGCGATGATGCGGCGCCTTGGCGCAGTTTATCCCGATTTCGGATTCGAAACGAATGTCGGATACGCCGCGCAGCGCCACCTCGACGCCCTGCGCAGAAACGGGCCGACTCCCGCACATCGCCTGAGCTTTTCCCCATTGCGCGGCGGCTGAAACCGCGTGCGACGCGTGTTAAGTTTTTTGTTTCATTAAGACTTCCGTTCGAAAAAGGGACGCATTCAAACAGTAGCTCTATACGCGGTTTTTACCTCATTCGGGCACCTTCACACGTGTTGGTAGCGTGAGTGGTGTCGAGTGCATGAGTAGCGCGCGCGTCGGGGCGGCCCGCCTCAAATCCCGGATAAAGGTCACGCGTACCGGGGCTAAAGTTCCAGGGCCGCTTCGCGCGCTGCCTGCGCGCAACGTCATCCTGCAAGGCGACTGCGCCGAGCTGATGCGAAGCCTGCCGCAAGAGAGCGTCGATCTCGTCTTCGCCGATCCGCCCTACAATCTTCAGCTCGCGAACAAGCTGACGCGCCCCGATCAAAGTCTCGTCGACGCCGTCGACGACGAATGGGACAAATTCACCGATTTCGCCGCCTATGACGCCTTCACGCGCGACTGGCTTTCCGCCGCGCGACGCGTGATGAAGCCATCGGCGACAATCTTCGTCATCGGCTCCTATCACAATATCTTCCGCGTCGGCGCGATCATGCAGGATCTTGGATTCTGGATCCTCAACGACATCGTCTGGCGCAAGAACAATCCGATGCCGAATTTCCGCGGCCGTCGCTTCACTAACGCGCATGAAACGATGATCTGGGCGTCGCGCGACGCCTCGGCGAAGAACTACACCTTCAATTATGAGGCCCTCAAGGCCGGCAATGAAGATTGCCAGATGCGTTCGGATTGGCTGCTGCCGATCTGCAATGGCGGCGAGCGCCTCAAGGATGCGCAAGGCCGCAAGACGCATCCGACGCAAAAACCGGAGACATTGCTCGCACGCGTCATTCTATCGGCGTCGAATGCAGGCGATCTCGTGCTCGATCCTTTCTTTGGAACAGGCACGACGGGCGCCGTCGCCAAGCGACTGCGCCGCGATTACATCGGGCTCGAGCGGGACGAAACCTATGCGCGCGCCGCGACTGCGCGAATCGACGCCGTCGAGCCGTTGTCGCAGGAAGCCGTCTCTCTCGCACCCTCGAAACGCGCCGAACCGCGCATCGCCTTTGCAAGTCTCGTCGAAGCCGGGCTCATCGCGCCTGGCGTATTGCTGACGGACGCGCGGAAACGTCACTCGGCGCTGGTGCGCGCCGACGGCGCGGTTTCGCTGTCGGGTTTCGTCGGCTCGATTCACAAGACAGGCGCACTGGCGCAGGGGCTTCCCGCCTGCAACGGCTGGACCTTCTGGCATTACGAGGACGAGGGCGGCCGACTGGTCCCCATCGACGAATTGCGCATGAGAGCGCGCGAAAGCCTGCGGGCGGCGGCCGAATAAAACACCGTCTTTTTCTTCTCTTCAAAAAAGAGCCCGGAGCGCGAAGTGCGCATTCCGGGCTTTTTTCTTGGGGTTTCCCAGAATTCGTCTAAGCGAGAAAGCCGCCGTAGAAGCCGACCAGCAGAACAACGCCGATGAAAGCGCGATAGGCGACGAAGGGCCAGGCCGAGAAGCGTTCAAGAATGCGCAGCAATCCCCAGATCGCGGCGAAGGCTGAAAGCGACGCGATGACGAGCCCCACCGCCAGCACGGACCAGCCATGCGCGTCGAGATGCGCCTTGTGCAGCTCCCACAGCTCTTTCATGCCCGCAAGCGCGATCGCCGGCAGGCCGAGCAGGAAGGAGAAGCGCGCGGCCTCCTCGCGCTTGAGATCGAGAAAAAGCGCGGCGGTCAGCGTCGAGCCCGAACGCGACACGCCGGGAATCAGCGCGCCGACTTGGGCGAAGCCGACGATCATCGCGTCCTTGAGGCTGACATGGTCCAGCGTGCGCTTGTGGTTGCAGTAGAGCTCGGCGATCGCGAGCAGCGCCGCCATCACGATGCAGGAAATGCCGATGACGGGGAGCGAGCGCAGGGGTGAGCCGCAAGTGTTGAGCGTATGCGACAGCAGGATGCCGGCGATGCCGATCGGGATCGTCGCGAAGCCGACCCACATGACGAAGCGAAAGCTCCAGTCAGTGAAATCGCGACGCTTGAGCGCGCTGATCGAGCCGACCGTGAGAGAGCGGATGTCGCCCCAGAAATAGCTGACCACCGCGGCCAGAGCGGCGAGCTGCATGGCGGCGGAAAAAGCGGAGCCCGGGTCCTTCCAGCCGAGCAGCGCCGGAACGATGCGCATATGCGCCGTCGACGAAATCGGTAAAAGTTCGGATATGCCCTGGACGACGCCGAGCGCCGCAACTTTCATATAGCCGAGGTCGACGAAACCCGTATCGAGGCCATTCGTGCAAGCGGTCGCCATTTTCTCTCCCGGCGGATGCTGGCGCGCGCGGCGGGCGCGCGGCGCGTCACGGAACGCCAACCATGCGTAGATTTGGTTAATGGACAGAAAACAATGGCGTTATGTCGGCGCCAGGCGCTGTGGGCGCCTCACCTGAACAGTGCCATCGCCTTCAGGACAGTCATGGAGACGCCCCAGGCGAGGGGGACGCCGACGGCGAGCCAGGAGAGGATGAGGATCGGCGACAGGCCCGCGGGTGCGCGCGGGGCGGCAACCGGCGCAGGACCGCCTTCGGGCGCCAGCCCTTCCTCGATGAAATCCTCGAAGTCGGCGTGCGGCCCCTTCTCTTCCTGCTTCACCGCGGCGACGCTGGTCTTCTTCGCGGCCGCGGCCTCCTCGTCGCTCATATAGTGCTTCTCGGCCACAGGCCGCACCAGAAGGTTGCAGGCGAGCCCCACGAGCAGCAGGCCCGCGAGCACATACATCGTCTGATTGTAGACGGCCTCGCGCGGCGCGCCGATCGAAAGCTGATAGTCGCGCAGGTCGTTGATGAGCAACGGGCCGAGCACGCCCGCCGTAGACCAGGCCGTCAGTAGCCGCCCGTGAATCGCACCCACATAATGCGTGCCGAAAATGTCCGCAAGATAGGCTGGAATGGTGGCGAAGCCTCCGCCATACATGGTCAGGATCACGCAGAAGGCGAGGACGAACAGCGGCGCCAACCCCGCCTGGGCGGCGCTCGGCGCCGCTGCATAGAGGCAGAAACCCAGCAGAAAGAACACGGCGTAGGTCGCCTTGCGCCCCAGCTTGTCGGAGGCCGACGCCCAGCCGATCCGGCCGAAGATGTTGCACAGGCTCAAAAGCCCGGTGAAGCTCGCGGCGATTGTGGCGATCTGCTTGCGCTGATCGGGCGAGAGATTGTCGAAGCCGACGTCGACGCCGAGGAGCCGCCCGCCGAAGACTTCCTGCAGCATCGGGGAAGCGATGTAGAGCACGCCGATGCCGGCGCTCACATTCAGCATCAGCACGAACCACAAGAGCCAGAACTGCGGGGTCTTCCAGGCTTTGTCGAGGTGCACGTGGCGATGGGTGACGAGCGCGTTGGCGGCGGGGGCGGGCGGCGCCCAGCCGGCGGGCGCCCATCCCTCCTGCGGCACGCGATAGCCGAGCGCGCCAGCCATCATGAACACGAAATAGATCGCCGCGAGCGTGACGAAGGTTTGCCAGACGCCGACCGAGGTCGGCGTCGCGAAATATTTCATCAGCCGGTCGGCGAGCGGGGCGCCGATCATCGCGCCGCCGCCAAAACCCATGATCGCGAGACCGGTCGCCAGACCACGGCGATCGGGAAACCACTTGATCAGGGTGGAGACGGGCGAAATATAGCCAAGCCCAAGGCCGACGCCGCCGATGACGCCGGACCCGAGCCACAGCAGCCAGATCTGATGGAAATAGACGCCAATCCCCGAGATCAGAAGGCCGCCCGACCAGCAAACGGCGGCGGCGAGACCCGCCTTGCGCGGGCCGGCGCTCTCGAGCCAGTGCCCGAAAACGGCGGCGGAGGAGCCGAGGAAGACGATGGCGAGGCTGAAGGTCCAGCCCAGCGTCTTGTTGCTCCAGTCGCAATCTGTCGAGACAAGCGATTGGAAGAAACCCATGTCGACCGGGCAGGCCTTCGGCCTTGAGATTCCTACCGCGCTTTGCAAAGGCAGCCAGAACACGCTGAAGCCGTATATCATGCCGATGCACAGATGGATCGCCAGCGCCGCCGGCGGCACGAGCCAGCGATTGAAGGTCGGGGAGGCGATGGTGCGCTCGCGGGAGAGGAAACTCGGCTGCGGTGCGACGGCGACGTCCATCTCTCGACCTTTCCCGGCGCAAAGGACGCCGACTGACGCTCATGCAAAGACGAAGAACGGATTGTTCACATCCTGCATATCGCGCTGCGAAAGATTGTTCAAATTGAAGCGCGCGCTCGCCTGTCATCCGCCAGCTGACTCAGCCAACGCTCTCCTCGATGATATGCGCCAGATCCGTCATGATGACGTTCAGGTCGTAATTCTTCGGCGTGTAGACCGCCGCGACGCCCGCCTCCAGCAGCAGCTTTTCGTCCGCCGGGGGGATGATGCCGCCGACGACGAGCGGGGCGGAGACGCCTTCCTCCTTCATCAGGCGCATAACCTCGTGCGCCAGCGTGACATGCGAGCCGGACAGGATGGAGAGGCCGACGCAATGCGCGCCCTCCTTCTTGGCCGTCTCGACGAGTTCGGCCGGCGTCGAGCGGATGCCAGCGTAGATCACGTCGAAGCCGGCGTCGCGGGCGCGCACGGCGATCTGCTCGGCGCCGTTGGAATGACCGTCGAGGCCCGGCTTGCCGACCAGAAACTTGGCGCGGGCGCCGATCTTGTGGGAGACGCGCTCCACCTCGCCGCGCACCTTGTCGAGCTGGCCGCCGACCTGGCGCGCCGTCGACGACACGCCGGTGGGCGCCCGGTATTCGCCAAACACCCCGCGCAGAACATTGCCCCATTCGCCGGTGGTGACGCCCGCCTTGGCGGCGGCGATCGACGGCTCGACCATGTTGCGGCCTTCCTTGGCGGCGCGCACAAGTTCGTCGAGCGCAGCTTTGGCGGCCGTGTTGTCGCGCTGCTCGCGCCAGGCGTTGAGGCGCGCGATCTGCTCGGCCTCGACGCCCTCCGGCACCACCATGATGGCGTCTTCGCCGGAAGCGAGCGGCGAGGGCTCGCCCTCCTTGAACTTGTTGACGCCGACGACGACCTGCTCGCCGGCCTCGATCGACTCGAGGCGGGCCGTGTTGAACTCGACGAGTTTCGATTTCATATAGCCGATCTCGACCGCCGCCGCGGCGCCGCCGAGTTCGTCGATCTTCTTCAGCTCGGCCATCGCCTCGGCTTTCAATTCGGAGACCTTGCGGGCGATCTCCGGATTGCCGTCGAAAATGTCGCCATATTCGAGCAGGTCCGTCTCATAGGCCATGATCTGCTGCATGCGCAGCGACCATTGCTGATCGAAGGGGCGCGGCAGGCCGAGCGCTTCGTTCCAGGCGGGAAGCTGCACGGCGCGGGCGCGGGCGTTCTTGGAGAGAACCACGGCCAGCATTTCGATCAGGATGCGATAGACGTTGTTTTCCGGCTGCTGCTCGGTGAGGCCGAGCGAATTGACCTGCACGCCATAGCGGAAGCGGCGCGCCTTCTCGTCCGTCACGCCGTAGCGCTCGCGGGTGATCTCCTCCCAGAGCTCCGTGAAGGCGCGCATCTTGGAAAGTTCGGTGACGAAGCGCATGCCGGCGTTGACGAAGAAGGAAATGCGGCCGACGACTTGCTCGAAATCCGCTTGCGACATGCCCGCCTTCTTCACGCCGTCGAGGATGGCGACGGCGGTCGCCAGCGCATAGGCCAGCTCCTGCGCTGGCGTCGCGCCGGCTTCCTGCAGATGGTAGGAGCAGACGTTCATCGGGTTGAATTTGGGGCATTCCTTCGTCGTGAAGAGAATGAGATCCTGCGTGAGGCGCAGCGACTGCGTCGGCGGGAAGACGTAAGATCCGCGCGACAGATATTCCTTGATGATGTCGTTTTGCGTCGTGCCCTGAAGCTTTGCGCGCGGCGCGCCCTGCTCCTCGGCGGCGGCGATATAGAGCGCCATCAGCCACACGGCGGTGGCGTTGATGGTCATCGAGGTGTTCATCTCGGCGAGCGGAATGCCGTCGAAGAGGGTCCGCATGTCGCCCAGATGCGAGACCGGCACGCCGACCTTGCCGACTTCGCCGCGCGAGAGGATGTGGTCACTGTCATAGCCCGTCTGGGTCGGCAGATCGAAGGCGATGGAAAGACCCGTCTGGCCCTTGGCGAGATTGGAGCGGTAAAGCCGGTTCGACGCCTCGGCGGTCGAGTGACCGGCATAGGTGCGGAACATCCAGGGCTTGTCGCGTCGCGGGGCAGACATGTCGTTCATCGGGCTCCTCCTTTGAAGGCTGCGATAGCATGGCGACGGCGAAGGCGGAAGCGGCCGCTCGCTGCGTTCCGGCCCGGAATGAACTCCGAGCGCAGCGCCATAGAAATAGAATCATCCGAACTCGCGCGCGCTTTCCCTTCATCATAGGCAAAACCTGCCGACCCATCGGAATTTTCACCCTATGCCGGGCGTCGCCGGGCGATTATAAGCGCAGCCGGATTATATCGAGTCTCACGAGCCCGGATGGAGGGAGCTTTACCTTGAGCGAGAAGAAGGACCTTTACGAGTTGGGCGAAATCCCGCCGCTCGGCCATGTTCCCAAGAACATGTACGCCTGGGCGATCCGTAAGGAGCGTCACGGCCCGCCCGAAAAGGCGATGCAGCTCGAGGTACCTCCCACCTGGGAGCTCGACAGCCACGACGTGCTCGTTCTCGTCATGGCCGCCGGCGTCAACTACAATGGCGTCTGGGCCTCGCTCGGCGAACCGGTCTCCACCCTCGACGTTCACAAAAACCCCTATCATATCGCCGGCTCCGACGCCTCGGGCATCGTGTGGGCCGTGGGCGCCAAGGTGAAGCGCTGGAAGGTCGGCGACGAAGTCATCATCCACTGCAACCAGGATGACGGCGACGACGAGGAGTGCAACGGCGGCGACCCGATGTTCTCGCCCTCGCAGCGCATCTGGGGCTATGAGACGCCGGACGGCTCCTTCGCCCAGTTCTGCCGCGCGCAGGACCGCCAGCTCATGGAGCGTCCCAAGCATCTCAGCTGGGAAGAATCGGCCTGCTACACGCTGACGCTGGCCACCGCCTATCGGATGCTCTTTGGCCATGAGCCGCATGAGCTGAAGCCCGGCCACAATGTGCTGGTGTGGGGTGCGTCCGGCGGCCTCGGCGTCTTCGCCGTGCAGCTCTGCGCCGCGGCCGGCGCCAACGCCATCGGCGTCATTTCCGACGAGTCCAAGCGCGATTACGTCATGTCCCTCGGCGCCAAGGGCGTGGTAAACCGCAAGGACTTCAAGTGCTGGGGCCAGCTCCCCAAGGTCAACTCGCCCGAATATGCCGAATGGACCAAGGAAGCGCGCAAATTCGGCAAGGCGATCTGGGACATCACCGGCAAGAAGGACGTCGACATCGTCTTCGAACATCCCGGCGAGGCGACCTTCCCGGTCTCCTGCCTCGTCGCCAAGCGCGGCGGCATGGTGGTGTTCTGCGCCGGCACCTCGGGCTTCAACCTCACCTTCGACGCGCGTTACGTCTGGATGCGCCAGAAGCGCATTCAGGGCTCGCATTTCGCCCATCTGAAGCAGGCCGCCGCCGCCAACCAGTTCGTGATCGACCGCCGCGTCGATCCCTGCATGTCGGAGGTCTTCGCCTGGGACAAGATTCCGCTGGCGCACACCAAAATGTGGAAGAACGAGCACGCCCCCGGCAATATGGCGGTGCTGGTGAACGCGATCGAGCCCGGCCTGCACACGGTCGAGGACGTGGTCGAGGCGTATGAAAAGAAAAAGTAGGCGGTTTCGCTTGCTAGAGACATGGCGGCGCGTCGGGGAACCGGCGCGCCGTTTTTGTTTCTTCGCCGATGTGCGGCTGCGGTTGAACTAGCCAGACTTCGCCGGGACGGTTTCCTGCGGTCCCGGTTCGGGCGCGTCATTGAGCCGGAAGATGCGGGCGCCGGCTTGCAGGATGCCGGGCGCACGAGGGTCGTCGACATCGGGGATCAGCCATTGCAGGCCGACCACCGCCGCATATTGCACATAGGCGGCGGATTGCGGGTCCTGGAGTTCGGGGTCGATGTGAGAGAGCACGCAGGCGAGCCCTTCGATGCGCCTCGCGTCGACTTCGGCGACCGCGTCGCGCACGATGGGTTCGCTCGCCGCGAAGCGCCGAAGCGCACGCTCGAACCGATGGTCGACCTCCAGCGGCAATTCCCGCATCAGGCGGCGAAGGTCGTTGGCGGACTGCGCCCGTTCGTAGCGTTTGCCCGCATCGTCGATGACCTCCTTGCGCCAGCGCTCCATCAGGGCGCGGAGGAAAGCGTCGCGGTCGACGAAATGATGATAGAAACTGCCGCGCGTTCGCCCGGCCTCCCCCGTAAGACGGTCGATCGTGAGCGCGGCGGGACCCTCCCCGGCGAGGAGCTTGGCGCCGAGCGCCAGCCAGTCTTCCTTTTTGAATCGGCTCATTCGCTCAGGCTCGCACAGCGCGCCGGTCTTTCCAAAACCATACTGTATGGTATGGTTTGCTCTGGGGATTCGCTCCGGGGGATTTCGCCATGTTTCACGATCCCGATTTCATGCCCTTCAAACCGAACGCGCGGGCGACCTTTCGCTCCGCCTTGCGGAACTTCCTCGAGAACTGGCCAGCGGCGGCCTATCGCGACGACTTCTTCGCGCTGGACGGCGTCTGGCCGATTGTCCCCAAAACGGTCTATCTCACTGATCCCGAGCTGATCGAGGACATGCTGATCGGGCGACCCGAGGCCTTCGGGCGCGACAGGCTGACGACTGCGGCGCTTTCGGCGAACATCGCCGAAGACGCGCTGTTTTTCTCCGAAGGCGCCGATTGGCGTTGGCAGCGCCGCGCGCTGGCGCCGGCCTTTCGTCATGAGAATTTGCTGACGCTCGTTCCAGCCTTCGCAAACTGCGCAAAAGCTCAATGCGCGGCCTGGCGGCGCGCGCCCATTCATACGCCTCGCGACGTGACGCTCCCAATGTCGCAAGTCACGTTCTCCGTGATCGAACAGGCCCTCCTCGGGGTGCCCGGAACCTTCGATCGCGACAAATATCTCGCGGCCATGCTGACGGGCTTCAAGGGGATGGGCTGGCAGCGATTTTATGCCCTGCTTGGCCTTCCCAAATGGCTGCCCTTTCCCGGTTCGCGAGAGATCAGCCGCAAGATGCAGTATCTTTACGACGAGACCGCGAGGATCATCGCCGAGCGGCGGCGCCCCGGCAGCGCTCGGGCGCCCGCAATTCTCGATCTCCTGCTCTCGGCCAAAGACCCGGAAACCGGACGCACGCTGACGGACGGCGAACTCATCTCCAACCTCTACGGATTGATGGTGGCGGGACACGAAACTTCCGCCGTCGCGCTTTCCTGGGCCCTCTGGCTGCTCGCCAAGGACCAGGCGTCGCAGGAGCGCCTTCGGCAGGAAGTGCGCGATGTCGTCGGCGACGCCGATATCGGACGCGAGACGGTCGAAATTCTGCCCTTCACGAAACAAGTCGTTCAGGAAGCCATGCGCCTCTTTCCGCCGGCGGCCGCCCTCGGGCGCCAACCGCGCGCCGACACGACGCTTGGGCCTTACAAGGTTCTCAAAAATGAGCCGATTTACGTCGCGATCTGGGCGCTGCACCGTCATGAGAAACTCTGGGACGCCCCCAACGCTTTCGACCCGGACCGATTTGCGCCCGAAGCGGCGAAAGCGCGCCACCGCTGCGCCTATCTCCCTTTCGGCGCGGGGCCGCGCATCTGCATCGGCATGAGTTTCGCGATGCTCGAAATGGTCACGATCCTCGCCACGCTCGTGCGGGAATTCCGCTTCGCGACGGTCCCCGGCCATCGGATCGAGCTCGCGCCGGATTTCACGCTACGGCCCAAAGGCGGCCTGCCGCTCTGCATCGAACCGGTCGATTAGGTTTCGATTGATCGAGCCCGCGATGCTGCGGCATAGCTCCCTCCTGTTGCGTCGCAGCCGAAATGGCGGCATGTAGAGCCAAAATTTCCACGGCCCGAAACGGGCCTCATTCTCGCAGGAAAACTCGATGACATCAGCCGTCGCGACGAAACTCGACCCCGCCAGCTGGCTTTCAGGCGCCAAAGAGGCGCTGGCCGCCGTCGAGGGGCTCTACAACGAAGCGCTTGCGAGCGTGCGGGCGCGCGTGACGAAGGACGGCAAGCTCTCCAACGAGCTGATCGAGGCAGACCAGCACGCGGCCCACGGCCTCTCCTGGTTCGCGACCTATGTGCAGGGCCTGAAGGAACTCATCCATTACGCCGAGCGCCTTCAGGACGAGGGCGCCTATGGCGAGACCGAGGAGCTTCTCAACCAGATCGGCTTCGCCGAACTGCTCGCCCAGGTCTATGGCGGCATTCCGATGAGCCAGGGCGAGATCGTCCGCCTCTCGGATTTCGGCCTCTCCGCCGCGCAGGTCGCCGCGAAGCGCCCGGCGGCCATCGACAATCTGATCCTCTCCGGCAATACGCCCGCGAACCGCGCCCGTCTCGCCGAGCTCATCGACCATCATTCGGCTGCCGAAACCATCGGCGCTTCCGGTCTCGACGAGACGCTGGAGGCCATCCGCAGCGAGATGCGCAAATTCGCCATGGCGAATGTGACGCCATTCGCCCATGAGTGGCATGCCAAGAACGAATACATTCCGCTGGAGGTCATCGCCGGTCTCGCGGAGCTGGGCGTCTTCGGGCTCACCATCCCGGAAGAATTTGGCGGCTCGGGCATGGGCAAGATCGCCATGTGCGTCGTCTCCGAAGAGCTGTCGCGCGCCTATATCGGCGTCGGCTCGCTCGGCACGCGCTCCGAGATCGCCGCCGAACTGATCCTCGTCGGCGGCACGCAGGAGCAGAAGAACAAGTATCTGCCCAAGATTTCGTCGGGCGAAATCCTGCCGACGGCGGTCTTCACCGAGCCCAACAACGGCTCCGACCTTGCGGGCCTGCGCACCCGCGCCGTGCGCGAGGGCGAGGTCTACAAGGTCACCGGTAACAAAACCTGGATCACCCATCCGGTTCGCGCCGACATCATGACGCTGCTGACCCGCACCAACCCCAACGAGAAGGGCTACAAGGGCCTCTCCATGTTCATCGCCGAGAAGCCGCGCGGCAGCGACGCCGAGCCCTTCCCGGCCAAGGGCATGACCGGCGGCGAGATCGAGGTGCTCGGCTATCGCGGCATGAAGGAATTCGAGATCGGCTTCGACAATTTCGAAGTGCCAGCCGAAAATCTTCTGGGCGGCGAAGAGGGCAAGGGCTTCAAGCAGCTCATGGAGACCTTCGAATCAGCCCGCATCCAGACCGCGGCGCGCGCGCTCGGCGTCGCCCAATGCGCGCTCGACCTCGGCCTGAAATACGCCAGGGAGCGCATCCAGTTCGGCAAGCCGCTCTTCGCCTTCCCGCGCGTCTTCAACAAGATCGTGTCGATGGCGGTGGAGATTCACGTCGCCCGCCAGATCACCTATTTCGCCGCGCGCGAGAAGGACGAGGGCAAGCGCTGCGATCTCGAGGCCGGCATGTCGAAGCTGCTCGGCGCCCGCGTCGCCTGGGCGGCGGCCGACAACGCCCTGCAGATCCACGGCGGCAACGGCTTCGCGCTGGAATATCCGGTCTCCCGCGTCCTCTGCGACGCTCGCATCCTCAACATTTTCGAGGGCGCGGCGGAAATTCAGGCGCAGGTCATCGCCCGCCGCCTGCTGGAGGGGTGATTCCCTGCTGCGTCGATGGACAAGCGTGTCGCGGGGCCCCGGGGCCCCTTTTTTTGTCTGCCCTCCGACATTTTGTCGATCAGTTTTTGGGCGCGGCGCTAGTTTTTCGCATTGCGGCAATATGGCGCAGATCGCTGTTATTCTTTGGGATAGTTTTTCCGCCTTGCATCAAATTTACTCTGGCGAAAGCTTCGGGGCGCATTATATGCTGCAACGCACAAACGTCGCGCTGGAAATGCGCCAGAAACGGCTCGTCCACGAAAGCGCAAGAATTGCCCTGTAGCGTCGTGGCAAGCCATGGAGGTCACCATGTTGGAATCGGTCAGACAGTATCTTCAGAACTGGTCGGACGCCTGCGAATACGCCAATGAATGCGCGCCCGATCTCTCCGTCTTCGGCAACGGCGAACCGTTCACCGCGATCCTGTTCATCGCGGCGGCCTGCTACCTGACGTGGTCGGTGAACGAAACGCGGATCATGCGCCGCAACCTGGCGCAGCGCAGCCTCGGGGCCGCTCCCGCGGCGGGCGAAACGAAACCCGCGATCGAGAAGACGACGCTCGCCCCCTCCGTTCAGGAAAAGCTCGCCGCCTGAGCCATGTCGTGACAAGCCGGCCAGCGCGTCCTTTGGACGCGCGGCGGCCGCGCTTGCCCTCCCCGCTCTACGCCGCCACATCCAAAGGCGTGAGCTTTTGCAAAGGGAGGGAAGCGATGAGCGCGGTTGCTGTCCATAATGGCGCGTGGGTTCTTGTCGGCGACGGCCGCCGCGCCCTGTTCTTCTACAATCACGGGGACGCCGACCTCCTCGACCTGCGGGTCATCGAGACGCGCGTCGAAAATAATCCGCCGAGTCGCGAGCAGGGCACGGATGCGCCCGGCCGCGCTTTCGCCAGGGCGGGCGCACATGCCCGCAGCGCCATGGGCGAGGTAGACTGGCACGAACTCGAAGAGGAACGCTTCGCCCGCGCCATGGCCGACCGGATCAACGCTGCGGCCGAGAGCGGCGAGATGAAGGAAATCGTCATCGTCGCCCCGCCGAAAACCCTCGGGGAAATCCGCAAGGATCTTTCCCCCGCGGCGCAAGGCAAGGTCGCGGGGGAACTCCACAAGGATCTCACCAAGCACCCGCTCCCCGAGATCGAAAAGGCGCTGGCGCTGAAGCCGGCGGCTTAATCCTGCTTGCGGGCGAGAAGGTCCGGCCGTCTCGCCCGCGTAAGCTTCACGGCCTCGTCGCGGCGCCATTTGGCGATTTTCGCGTGATCGCCGGAAAGCAGGACGTCGGGAATGCTGCGGCCTTCGAAGTCGCGCGGGCGGGTATATTGCGGATATTCCAGCAACCCGCCTTCGAAGCTCTCCTCTTCGCCGGAAAGCTCTTCGCCCATGACGCCGGGGAGCAGCCGCACGCAGGCGTCCATCAAAGCGAGGGCGGCGATTTCGCCACCCGAGAGGATGTAGTCGCCGATCGAGACTTCCTCCAGATTTCGCGCCGCGATGATGCGCTCGTCGATGCCCTCGAAACGCGCACAGAGGATGATCGCGCCCGGTCCCTGCGCCAGCGCGCGCACCCGCTGCTGGGTTAGCGGCGCGCCGCGCGGGGACATGAGAAGGCGCGGACGCGCGTCGTGGGGAGCCATTACGGCGTCGATCGTCGCCGCCAGCACGTCGGCGCGCATCACCATGCCGGGGCCGCCGCCCGCCGGCGTGTCGTCCACGGCGCGATGGCGCCCGAGCCCATGCTCGCGAATCTGTTTCGTCTCCAGCGCCCACACGCCGCGCGAAAGCGCGTCGCCCGCGAGCGAAAGCCCGAGCGGACCGGGAAACATCTCGGGGAATAGGGTGAGGATGGTTGCGCGGAACATGGCGGGTTATGACATGCAGGTCGCGGGACGGGCTACCCCTGCGTATCGTCCGCCTCGCCCTGAATGTCGATAGGCGGCTCGATGACCACCTTGCCCTCCGCGACGTTTACCACCGGAACGACCGCCCTGGTGAAGGGAAACATCAGCGTCTCGCCGCCAGCTTTCGGCGCGACTTCCAGAATGTCGCCCGCGCCAAAATTGCGCAGGGCGATCACGCGCCCGATGTCCACGCCCTCGCGCGTCTGCGCGCGCAGGCCGATGAGGTCGGCGAGGTAGAATTCGTCTTCGTCGTCCGGCGCGGGAAGTTTTTCGCGCGCAATGAAAAGCTCGACGCCCGTCAGCGCTTCCGCGGCGGCGCGGTCGGCCGCGCCCTCGACGCGGGCGACGAGCATGTCCTTCCCCTTCGGGCGGACGGAAAGAAGCTTGAACGTCCTCGCCCCGCTCTTGTCGGTGAGCGGGCCATAGCCAGCGATCGCCAGCGGATCGCCGGTGAAGCTTTGCAGGCGTATTTCGCCGCGCACGCCATGCGGCGCGCCGAAACGGCCGAGGAGGACGAGACTTCTGGGGGATCGGGTCATTTCGAACCGCCGGCTGAGCGCTGCGTTTTCGCGGGTCATGGCCGGCGCCGGGCCGGCCGGCCACGAAACAGTTCACGCGGCGCGGCGTGGATGGCCGGGACGAGGCCCGGCCATGACGGGCTGAAAGACCTTACGCAGTCGCGTCCGCAGCGGCGGCGGCTTCGGCAGCGGCGGCGGCGCGCTCCTGGGCCTTCTTCTTGGGCAGGGCCTTTTCCGGATTGTTGCGGGCCTCGCGCTTGCCGACGCCGACGCTCTCCAGAAGACGCGCGACGCGATCGGTCGGCTGGGCGCCCTTGGCGATCCAGTCCTTGGCCTTCTCGGCGTCGAGCACGATGCGGTCGGCGGCGTCCTTGGCCTTCAGCGGGTCGAAGGTGCCGAGCTTCTCGATGTAACGGCCGTCGCGCGGCGAGCGCGAATCGGCGACGACGACGCGATAGAAGGGACGCTTCTTGGCGCCGCCCCGGGCGAGACAAATCTTGAGAGACATATTCAACTTCCTTGTCTGGTTTTCGGTTACTTCTTTTTTCCGAACGGGTTGAGCCCGCTCAGCATTCCGCCGCCGAGCCCCGGGAGGCTCGGCTTTTTCGCGAAGAGATCGGCCGGGGGAGCGGCCGGCAGGCCGGGGGAGCCGGGAGGCGGTCCGCCGAGCTTCTCCTGCAATTTCTGCAATTCTTCCTGCGAGGGCATTTCCATGCCCTTGGGGCCGAGCCCCATCATCTGCGCCGCCTTGCCCATCATCCCGCCGCGTTTGCCGCCGCCGAACGACTTCATCATGTCAGCCATGGCGCGATGCTGCTTGAGGAGCTTGTTGATGTCCTCGACCTTCATGCCGGAGCCGGCGGCGATGCGTTTCTTGCGCGAGGCCTTGAGAAGGTCCGGGTTGCGGCGCTCCTGCGGCGTCATCGACAGGATGATCGCGCGCTGACGCTTGATGAGATTTTCGTCGAGATTGGCCTTGGCGAGCTGGTCCTTCATCTTGGCGACGCCGGGCAGGAGCCCCATGATGCCGCCCAGACCACCGAGCTTCTCCACCTGGGCGAGCTGGTCGCACAGGTCCTGAAGGTCGAACTTGCCCTTCGCCATGCGGGCGGCGGTCTTGCGGGCCTCCTCCGCGTCGAGGGCGGCCGCGGCTTTCTCGACGAGCGCGACGATGTCGCCCATGCCGAGGATGCGGTTGGCGATGCGCTGCGGCGAAAATTCGTCGAGCGCGTCCATCTTTTCGCCGACGCCGATGAGCTTGATCGGCTTGCCGGTGACATGGCGCATGGAGAGCGCCGCGCCGCCGCGGCCGTCGCCGTCCATGCGGGTCAGGACGATGCCGGTGATGCCGACGCGCTCGTCGAAATTCTTGGCGAGATTGACGGCGTCCTGACCCGTCAGCGCGTCGGCGACGAGCAGGATCTCATGCGGACTGGCGTAGGACTTGATGTCCGCCATCTCCTGCATGAGGGGCTCGTCGATGTGGGTGCGGCCCGCGGTGTCGAGGAGCACGACGTCGTAGCCCTGGAGGCGCGCGGCCTCCATCGCGCGGCGCGCGATCTGCAGCGGCGTCTGGCCGGCGACGATGGGGAGAGTCTCCACCTCGACCTGCCGGCCGAGCACGGCGAGTTGCTCCTGCGCGGCGGGCCGCTTCACGTCGAGCGAGGCCATGAGCACGCGTTTGTCGTGGCGTTCCTTGAGGCGCTTGGCGATCTTGGCGGTGGTGGTCGTCTTGCCGGCGCCCTGAAGGCCGACCATCATCATGGCGATGGGGGGCTTGGCCGCAAGGTCGATCGGGTCCGCCGTCTCGCCCAGGGTTTCGACGAGGACGTCATTGACGATCTTGACGACCATCTGGCCGGGCGAGACCGACTTGACGACGCCGGCGCCAACCGCGCGGTCGCGCACCTTGTCGGCGAAGGAGCGCACCACGTCGAGCGCGACGTCCGCCTCGAGCAGCGCGCGGCGGATCTCGCGCAGCGCCTCCTCGACGTCGGCCTCGGTCAGCGACCCGCGCCTCGTCAGCCGGTCGAATACGGCGGAGAGCTTGTCGGAAAGGCTCTCGAACATGTGTTCTCTCCCGCGGGGCCGCTTGCGCCAGCCGCCGCTCCAAAGCAAAACGCGCCCGGGGGCGCGTCGCGCTGCCGGGCGTTGGCCTGCCGCCTCCAGGGGCGGCTCGGCTGATTGATCTTGTCTTCTCTTGCGAGATTGCGGGCTTTGTAGGTGCGTCGGGCGGCGCCTGTCAATGCCGCCCCCTCAAAGCATCCAGATCAGGAGGCCCCGGCGCTTGGCCGCCGCGTCCGTGACGAAGGACCGCAGGCGCGGGAAATACCGCGCGAGATCGTCGTGGAGATCGGCGCAGCAATCCTCGTTCTCCGCAGAATACGCGCCGAGCGCCTTCATCGCCCGCCCGTCGAGGCGGGCCGCGAGCACGGCGACCTCGAGCGGCTCCAGGAAGCGCGCGAAACGCTCGGTCTCCTCCAGCGAGAGCATGCGCGCCGGGCCGTAGCCCAGATCCTCGCCGACTTCGCGCCCGCCGACGAGCAGAGTCGCGGCGGGGAGCGCCCCCTCCCATGCGTCGCCCGTGAAGAGGAAATGCAGCATGTGCCAGGATTTGTGCAGATCGAGCACCGGCGCCGCGGGCGTCCCCATCGGCTTTGAGCCGAAGCCTCGTCGGCGCATGAGATCGAGGTGATCGAAAAGCATCTCCCGCGCGGCGGGGCTGAACGCCGCGCGGCCCTCCGCGGCGACATAAAGAAGCTCGAGCTCCTTGAGCCGCGTGAAGCCTTGTCCCGCGATATGGGCGTCCTCCTCGACGCCGAGGTCGAAGTCGCAGACGCCAACGCGGACGAAGCGCGCGAGGTCCGTCTCGGCCGCGTGCTTCAGGTAGAGGGTCATGCTCATTTCGGGCGGCTCCTGTGGTCTTGCAGGAAGCCTCGCCGGAAAGGGTTAATTGCGATGGCCCGCGAAAAGTTAAAAAGCGTCGGCAACGGCTCGGCGGCTAGCCGCTTGGTTTCCCGCTTCTTTTCTATCCGCTCGCGATTTTATCCCCTCCCGCAAAACGCGGGAGAGGAACCGCGCCGTGGCGCCATCAGAAGCCGTAAATCTTCGCGAAATCGGCATCCTTGGCTGCGACCTGCCTGGCGAGGTCGACGACGACCTTGCACTGTTTCCAGGTGGCGTCGTCCTGCATGCGGCCGTCGATCATGACGGCGCCCGTGCCGTCAGGCATGGCCTCGAGCACGCGCCGGGCGAAGGCGACTTCCTTCGGATCGGGCGAGAAGACGCGCTTGGCGATCTCGATCTGGGTCGGGTGCAGCGACCAGGCGCCGGCGCAGCCGAGCAGGAAGGCGTTGCGGAACTGCGACTCGCAGGCCGGACCGTCCGAGAAGTCCCCGAAGGGGCCGTAGAAGGCCTTGATGCCGGCGGAAGCGCAGGCGTCGACCATCTTGGCGATGGTGTAGTGCCAAAGGTCCTGCTGGAACGTGGCGCGCAATCCCGCGCCCGGATCGGCGTCGGCGATGACCTTATATTCTGGATGACCGCCGCCGACGCGGGTCGTCTTCATGGCGCGCGAGGCCGCAAGGTCGGCCGGGCCGAGCGAAATGCCGTGCATGCGGGGCGACGCCGCCGCGATGGCGTCGACATTCTTGACGCCCTCGGCGGTCTCCAGAATGGCGTGGATCATGATCGGCTTCGTGACGCCGTTGCGGCCCTCGAGCTGCGCAAGCAGCTGGTCGAGATAGGCGATGTCCCAGGGGCCTTCGACCTTGGGCAGCATGACCACGTCGAGCTTGTTTCCGACCGTGCCGACGATCTCGATCATGTCATCGAGCGCCCAGGGGGAGTTGAGCGAATTCATGCGGGTCCACAGGCCCGTGGAGCCGAAGTCGGTCGCCTTCGCCATCTCGATGAAACCGGCGCGGGCGGCTTCCTTGGCGTCCGCCGGAATGGCGTCCTCGAGATTGCCGAGCACCACATCGACCTGTTTGGCGATGTCCGGCACCTTGGCGCGCATCTTCTCCATGTGCGGCGGCACGAAATGGATCATGCGCTCGACCTTGACGGGCGGCTCGCGAAGGGGGGCCGGCGCGCCGATGGCCAGCGGACGGTAGAACTGATTGGGCAGTTTCATGCGGGAAAGCTCCGGTCGCGCGCACCCGGCTCGGGTTGCCTGAGGCGCGGGAAAGACGCGTCGAGCTAACGCAGACCGGGCACAATGGCAATGGCGTCGCCGCTTTGCCACTCTTGGCGGCCAGCCTCGGAAGGCCTGCCGGCGCATAGGGGCGGGCCGCCAGATGGCGGCCCGCGTTTGCACGCGCTCAGTCGCAGCTTCCGCTGGGTCGATTCCCGCATTGGGTCCGGAAGCACTCGTAAAACCAGACCGAATAGGGGATGGTCGGCGCCGGATAATCCACGGTCGGGATGTAATCGGGCGGCACGACGCATCTCCCGGTCGGCAGACAGCGTACCTGCCAGCAAAAAGTGGGCATGGCGCGCGCGGGAAGCGCCGCGCCGACAAGCGCGGCCACGAGGATGGGCAGGACGAAGCGTGTCCCTGACATTACAGCCTCCGAAGACGCCCCCAGATCGCTCGAGAGTTCTAGCGCGCCGGCGGCTTGCGGCCATTGGGGGAACGCGCGGGCGCGCCGGGCCTCGCTCTTGGGGAGGCGACGAGAGTGGCCGAGTGGAACTGGTCAGGGACAGGCCGTCTTTACGATGACGCCGTCCTGATGACGATAATACTCGACGCATGAGCGCTCGCCGACCAGCACGGGCCGCTTGCCGATCTCGGCGGCTTTGAGGAAATCGACCAGCGTCGTATGCCCCTTGCCGTCCCAGTCCATCTCCTCCCAGCCATAGCCGGCCCGCCAGGCGGAGAAGGCGCGCATGGAGAGGAAAAAGGCTGGAATGACGAGGAAGGCCAAAAGGCTCGTCACGATGAGGCGGCGCCGGTCGAAGGGCGAGGACATTTGGCGGCTCCCTGCGAAAGAGGACGGCATCATAGCCGCCCGCGTGCGACGACGCACTTCGGCGCGGCGGCTTTCTGAGCGATAGTCGCGCAAAGCTCAACCTCGAAAGGCGATCCCCTTGCTGCAGGACGATACCGCGCCCACCGGCCTTCTCGCGCGCTGGCGCGCCATTCCCCTTTATATCCGCATCATCGCCGGCGTGGCGCTGGGTCTTGCGACAGGCGTCGCGCTCGGCCCCGACGCCGCGCCGCTTGCCATGCCCGCGAAGCTCGTCCTGCGCATCCTCGGCGCGCTGGCGCCGCCGCTCATTCTCCTCGCCATCGTGCAGGCGCTGATGCGCGCGCATCTTGGCGAAAGCCAGGCGATGCGGCTCGTGACGCTGCTGCTCACCAATACGCTCGTCGCCATCGGCGTCGGCCTGCTCGTCGCCAATGTCATCCAGCCGGGGAGCTGGACGAAAGCCGCGCCGCCGCCGTCCCCCGGCGAGAAGGCCGCCGCCGCCGTCGATCCGCTGACGCAGCTTTTCGACAGCATCCCGAAAAGCATCGCCGGGCCCTTCACCGACGACGGCACGGTGATGGGCGTCATCTTCATCGCGGTCGCTTTCGGCGTCGCGCTGCGAAGCCTCAAGGATCACAAGGTGCATACGGTCGAAGACCTCGTGCATGTCGCTCTGACGAGCCTGATCACGATCCTGCACTGGATCATCGACCTTGTGCCCTTCGCCGTTTTCGGCATCGTCGCGAGCATCGTCGGCGTGAAAGGGTTTCACGATTTCATTGCGCTCGGCGGCTTCGTGCTCGCCGTCCTTCTGGGGCTCTCGCTGCAGGCGGCCTATTACATGGCGCGGGTGCGGCTGGAGAGCTGGGTGCGCCCGCTCGACCTCCTCAGGGGAACGCGCGACGCGCTCGTGATGGCGTTTTCGACCGGAAGCTCCACAGCGACGATGCCGCTCACTTATGACTGCCTGCGCACGAAGGTCGGACTGCGCGAGCAATCGGCGAGCATGGGCGCGCTCGTCGGCTCGAATTTCAACAATGACGGCACCGCGCTCTATGAAGCGATGTCGGCCCTCTTCGTCGCGCAATTGCTGAACATGCATCTGACGCTCGGCCAGCAGTTCACCGTCGTGCTGACCTCGGTCATTGCGTCTGTGGGGGCGGCCGGCATTCCCGAAGCGGGCCTCGTCACGATGACGATGGTCTTCAAGGCCGTCATGCTGCCGACCGACTATATCGCCATGCTGCTCACCGTCGACTGGCTGCTCGATCGCTGCCGCACGGCGATCAACGTCATGGGCGACATGACGGTAAGCTGCCTGCTGGACGGCAAGACGCCTGAAAACGCGCCCTGAGGTTACGCAAAGCTTGCGGTCGGCGCCGTGCGCGCCGCGCCATTGCGGGACATGGAAGACAGGACGGGCACAAACGCAGTCCGAATCGGGAGCGCTTGATTCGCGCCGCCAGCTCGTGAAGAAAGCGTAGCGAAAGCGAGGAGCCAATGAGCGATGCGGCGACGACGGCGAAAATCCTGTGGCGGGGCGCGCTGATGAAGTGCCCGCGCTGCGGCGACGGCGACGTCTTCAAGAGCTATCTCAAACGGCAGGACGCCTGCCCGAACTGTGGCGAGAGTTTCGAGGGCCTCGACGCCGACGATGGTCCGGCGTGGCTCACCATCGCGCTCGTGGCGCATATCGTGGTGCCGCTGCTGATCTTCCTTGAGCGCGGCGAACTCATGCCTTACTGGCAGGAGCTTGGCGTTCTCGTCACGGTGACGATCGTCTGCACGCTCGTCTTTCTGCCGATCTGCAAGGGTTTCTTCATCGCCGCCCTGTGGCTTTTCCACCGCAAGGAAGCGTGACGCTTATCGCAGTCGCGCGCGTCAGCTTTTCTTGAAAGGTTTTACGTCTGTCAGCGCCCATTCCGCGGTTTTCTCGCGGCACGCGGCGCCCTGCAGCCGCTCGACGCTGTCGGCGGCGGAGACGTCGGCGAGAAAGGCGCGGCAGATCTTGCCGTCGAGCGGATAGGCCTGTCCGACGGGCGTGAAAGAGCCCTTGGCGCCCGATTGCGGATTGTCCCAGTTCACGCCGGCGCCGCTTCCCTGCGGATCGAGCGCAGTTCCCATTGCGGCCGTGGCGCGGCGCATGTCCTCTTGATCGAGAAGGCGCGACAGCTTGGGCGGCGTCTTGGGGATCGAGCCCGTCGTGTCTTCAGGGTTGCCGTTCCACATGGCGGCGGGAGACGAAGAAGACACCGGAATGGCGATTGAGCAGCCGGAAAGGCCGGACGCGATCAGAACCGCAAACGCGCCGGCGTGCGGGAATTGAGCAAAAACGCCAGCGGCTATATGTCTGATACACAGGAACTGCAAAGCGCCACCCTTGATACACGCCGCGCCCCATGGGGCGCTCGAGAGAGGATTTTCGCGTGAACGCGTTAACGTCGGGTGACTTCATCGAGGCCGCCGAGCCTTTCGCCCTTTTCGGAGAATGGTTTGACCATGCCAAGGCGAAGGAGATCAACGATCCCGAGGCGATGGCGATCGCCACGGCGGACCCGGACGGACTGCCGGATGCGCGCATGGTTCTTCTCAAGGAGTGGACCGTCGACGGATTTGTCTTCTACTCCAACGCGGAAAGCGCGAAAGGCCGTCAGCTTGCGGCCAATATGAAAGCGGCGGCGCTTTTCCACTGGAAATCCCTGCGCCGCCAGGTGCGCCTGCGCGGTCCAGTCGAGCCGGTGAGCGAAGCGGAATCCGACGCCTATTACGCGAGCCGCCCGCGCGATTCGCGCATCGGCGCCTGGGCGAGCCAGCAATCCCGCCCCCTCGAAAGCCGCTTCGCCCTCGAAAAGGCGGTGGCGACCTACGCCGCAAAATACGCCATCGGCGATATTCCCCGCCCGCCCTATTGGCGCGGCTTCCGAATCAGGCCGATCGCCATCGAATTCTGGCAGGATCGCCCCTTCCGACTGCACGACCGCGTTCGTTTCTTTCGTGACGCGCCGGGCGAAGATTGGCGCAAGGAGCGGCTTTACCCATGAGCGTCAACCGCGCCGTGAAGACGATCGCGCTCGCGGGCGCTCTTCTTTCGAGTTGCGACGCCGGAGCCCAGGGGATTTTGGAGCTTTTCGGCCCCGACCGGCCCGCGCGCGCGGCCCCCCGCCCCGCCCGTGACATTCCCCGGCCCGAGAAGAAGAAGCCCGAGGCGAAGGCCCGGAAACGAGACGGGCAGCCGCCAGCGGCCGCGAAGCCCTCGCCACAGAACCTCGAGGCGGCCGCGCCGCCCTATGAGGGGGAGCTGTTGCGGCTCTCCGAAGTGCTCGGCTCGCTCTCCTTCCTGCGCGATTTGTGCGGGGCGGGCGACGGCGACGACTGGCGCGGCAAAATGGCGGCGCTCCTCGATGCGGAGGCGCCAAACGGGCCTCGGCGCGCGGCTTTCGTCGCTTCCTTCAACCGCGGATTCCGGGGTTTTGAATTCACCTACCGGGCCTGCACGCCAAATGCGAAGGCCGCTGCGGCGCGCTATCTGGACGAGGCGGCGTCGATCTCCCGGGACGTCACCTATCGCTTCGGCAGTCCGTAAGAATTTTTTAAAGGGCGAATTAACCTTTTGGAAAGAGGCGTGTCGCGCGCATCGCACGGCTTGTCTAAAGTATCACTCATGACGCAGCCCACATTCGCTTCAATCGACGAGACCGGCGGGGACCAGCACCGCGCGGCGCTCGCCTATGTGACCGAAGCCTTCGCCGAAGCCATCCTCGCGGGCATCGAGAGCGATTCCTTCGCTCAGGCGGCGCTTTCGGCCGGGCTGCGCGAACTTGTCGCAACCTATGGCGAAGAGGCGGTCGCGACCTTCACCGAAAGCCTGCCAGCCCGCATTCGCGCGGGGGAATTCACTTTCGCAGCCCGTCACTAGGCCGCCGTCGCCGTGCGCGGGCTCGCGAAACGCGACTGACATTTCCGCGCAAATCAGGCACAAGGACCGGGCGTAACCGCGCGGTGGGCGATTTCTGCGCAGGCCCGCGCGCATATCGGCCGGCCGCCTTCGCGCCGCCGCCCCAGACACGACATGGCCCGGACGCTTCTGTGTCTCGCCCGTCACGGCGAGACAAACTGGAACATCGAACGGCGCTTCCAGGGCCAGTTCGACATCGCGCTCAATGCGCGTGGCCGCGCTCAGGCCGAGGCTCTCGCGCGCGAACTCGCCGGCGTACATTTCGACCGCGTCTACGCAAGCGACCTGCGCCGCGCGCTCGCCACCGCCGCGCCCATCGCGCAGGCGCGCGGCCTCGAGGTGCGGGCGACCCAGCGCCTTCGCGAGAAGGACGACGGCGCCTGGCAAGGCCACACGCATGCCGAAGTGCAGGTCAAATATGCGGACATCTATCCCCATTACCTCACCCGCATGCCGGGCTTCGCCGCGCCCGAGGGCGAGTCGCTCGAGGAATTCGCGCGCCGCGTGCGCGCCGTGCTTGCCGACATCGCGCGCGAGAGCGCGGGGCTGACCATCCTCGTCGTCGCGCACGCCGGCGTGCTCGACATCGCCTGGCGCATGGCCGCCGGCAAGGATCTCGACGAAAAGCGCGAGCATCCGGTGCTCAACGCGACGCCGAACTGGATCGCCTTCGAAGACGGGCGTTGGTCCATCGTCGACTGGGCGCGCCCCGAAGGACGCGGCGAGATTGCCGCGCCATGGGACGGCGTCCCCCTGCCGCGCCGCGAGGCCGCCCGCGCCCTGATCGTCAATCCGAAGGGCGAAGCGCTACTGATGCAATACGCCGGGGGGCTTTCGCCGCATTTTCTCGCGCTCGGCCATCATCATTTCTGGGCGACGCCCGGCGGCGCGCTGAAGGAGTCCGAAAGCTTCGAAGCGGCGCTGCGCCGCGAGCTGCACGAAGAGACCGGCCTGCAGCTTTCGGGCGACCCTGGCCCGGTCGTCGCGACACGCGAATTCCCGATGGAGCTCGGCGACGATTGGCATCAGGCCGTCGAGCGCTACTTTCTGGTGAGGACGGACGAATTCGCGCCGGCGCCGCACGATCCGACGCCAGAGGAAAAAATCCACACCCTCGGTTGGCGCTGGTGGTCGGCGGAGGCGATCGCGGCGTCGCAGGAGCTGATCTTTCCCGAAGGACTCGAAGCGCTGCTGCGCAAGGTGAATTTGTAAGGGCCCGACCTGCGACCGGGCCACCCGGTCGGAGGATTTCTCTTTGAGGACGCACGCCCCCGCTTCGCTCGCGACCTTCGAGCTGAAGCGCTCCGTCCGGGTTCCCGAAGGCGGCCGTCTGCTCGAGCGCCTCTTCGTTTTTCTGGGCCCGGGCTATCTCGTCGCCACCGGCTACATGGACCCGGGCAATTGGGCGACGGCGCTCGCCGGCGGCTCGAGATTTGGCGCCGCGCTGCTTTTTGTCGTCGTGCTCTCCAGCTTGATGGCGATTGTCCTGCAGGCGCTCTCGGCGCGGCTGGGCGTCGGTGCGGGACTGGACCTAGCCCAGGCCTGCCGCGCCCATGCGCCCTTTCCGGTCGCCGTCGGCCTCTGGCTGCTCGCCGAGGCGGGCATATGCGCGACGGACCTCGCCGAAGTGATCGGCACGGCGATCGGGCTGCAACTCCTCTTCGGCGTGCCGCTCGCGCTCGGCGTCTTGCTTACGGCGCTGGACGCCTTCCTCATTCTCGCTCTGGAGCGTCTGGGGTTTCGAAAGATCGAACTGTTCATCGTGGCGATGCTTGCGCTTATCGGCTTCTCCTTCGCCGCGCAGCTCGTCATGGCGCGACCCGACATGGGCGAGGTGGCGCGCGGACTTCTCCCGACGCGGCGTCTCCTCACCGATCCCGAGATGCTCTACCTCGGTCTAGGCATCCTCGGCGCGACGGTGATGCCGCATAATCTCTTCCTGCATTCGTTCATCGTGCAGACGCGAGCGATCGGCGGAGGCCTTGAGCAAAAGCAGGAAGCCGTGCGGTTTGCGGTCATCGACAGCGCGCTGGCGCTCTTTTTCGCGCTTCTCGTCAACGCCGCGATTCTCGTTCTGGCCGCGGCGGTTTTCCACGCAAGCGGCCATACCGAGGTCGCGGAGCTCGGCGAAGCGCATCAGTTGATTGCGCCGCTTCTCGGCGAGCCCGCCGCGGCGACGCTCTTCGCCGCAGCGCTGATCGCCTGCGGGCTGAACTCCACCGTCACCACGACGCTCGCGGGGCAGATCGTGATGGAGGGGTTCATCCACCTGCGTCTCAAGCCCATAGTCCGCCGGCTCGTGACGCGCGCCATCGCGATCGTGCCGGCGATCGCGGTCACGCTGTACGCCGGGGAATCCGCCACCGCGAGACTCCTGGTCCTGAGCCAGGTCGTGCTGAGCCTGACCCTTCCCTTCGCCGTCGCGCCTCTGGTTCTGTTTACAGCGCGCCGCGACGTCATGGGCGCACTGGCTGCGCCGCGGCGGACGACGGCGCTGGCGGGAGCGATCGCGGCGGTTATTGTCGCCCTGAACGTCAGGATGCTCTGGGACATCTTCCAGGGCGCGACCACGTGAGACCGCCCTTCAGCGTCCGCCCGCGCCGGGAACAGGCGAACCGGCGGCGCGTTTCAATCGGAAAAGGACGCGCTCATGAAAGTCTCCATCCTCGGTCCTGCCGAGATCGAACAGGCCCTGACCTCGCCGCCATCCGTCTTCGACGCCCCGCGTGAGGTGGTCGATTCAGCAGTCCTGACGAAGACCCTGAAAATCGAGATCCTCAAACGGTGGGAGCTGGACGCCCGGGCGCTCAGCCGCGCCACGGAGGAGAATATGAGCGGGGGCGAGCCGCCGCCCCTCGACGCGGTGAACGACGCCCTCACCGAGCTCGAGCCCGAGGGCGGCGCGCCCGGAGCTTTCGACCGGATACCCTCAAAGCTCTGAAGGCGGCGCCGACGCTTGCGTTAGGTCGGCCTCTCGCCCACATAATGTTACAGACATTTGCGCCCGCGCCTCTGAGGGCGGGCGCTTCCATGGGCTGATTGGACAGATATGCGCGACCCTTACGAAGCATTAGGCGTGACCAAGTCGGCGAGCGCGGCCGACATCAAGAAGGCCTATCGCCAGCTCGCCAAGAAATTCCACCCCGACGCCAACAAGGATGCGAAGGCGAAGGAGCGCTTCGCCGAGATCACCTCGGCTTACGAGATCGTTGGCGACGAGAAGAAGAAAGCCCAGTTCGACCGCGGCGAGATCGGCCCGGACGGCAAGCCGCGCTTCACCGGCTTCGAGGGCTTTGGCGCCGGAGCCGGCGCGGGGCCGGGCGGCTTCTCCCGCGGCTGGCGCACGAGCGGCGGCGCAGGGCCGGGCGGCGAGCAGCATTTCGACTTCAATTTCGGCGGCCCGGGCGGCGGCGCGGGCGCAGGCGCAGCCGGCGGCTTCGATCCGAGCGACATCTTCGCCGATCTCTTTGGCGGGCGCCGGCGAGGAGCAGCCACGGCGGCCCGCGGCGACGACGTCGTCGCCACCGCGACTGTGCCGCTCGAAACCGTGGCGAAGGGCGGCTCCGCCCGGGTGATCCTGCCCAGCGGCCGCACGCTGGAAGTAAAAATTCCGGCCGGCGTCGAAGAAGGCCAGCAGATACGGCTTCGCGGCCAGGGCCAGCCCGGCCTGCGCGGCGGAGAACCCGGCGACGCGCTTGTCGCCGTGAAGGTTTCGCCGCACCCCTTTTTCAAGATCGACGGGCGCGACCTGAAGCTCGATCTGCCGGTGACGATCTATGAAGCCGCGCTCGGCGCCAAGGTCGCGACGCCGACGCTCGACGGCAAGGTGGAGCTTGCCGTGCCGGCCGGCTCCAACGGCGGGCGCGTGCTGCGGCTGCGCGGCAAGGGCCTGCCGGCGTCGGACAGCAAGCCGGCGGGCGACCTCTACGTGTCGCTCAGGATCATGCTGCCGGAGGAGCCGGACGCGGATTTCGACGCGAAGATGCGGGAGCTGCGTGATCGGCACGGGTATGACCCGCGACGGAAGATGGGGTGAGGACGGGCGGCTTGACCCGCGCGCCAATCCGAGCGACTTGAGGAGAAAGTCCAACGGAGCCGCGACGAGAGCCATGACCGACGCCGTCGAAACCCGCCTGCCCGATCCCGTTTCCGCCGAGCCGGCGTCGCGCAGGAAAACCTGCGCCGTGCACGTCGGCAAAGGGCCGGGCGCCGTGAGCGTCGGCGGCGGCGCGCCCGTCGTCGTCCAGTCCATGACCAACACCGACACGGCCGACATCGACGGGACCGTGGCGCAGGTGAGCGCGCTGGCGCAGGCCGGTTCGGAGCTCGTGCGCATCACCGTCGACCGCGACGAGGCGGCGGCCGCCGTGCCGCACATCCGCGAGAAGCTCGACAGGAAGGGGATCGACGTCCCGCTCGTCGGCGACTTCCATTACATCGGCCACAAGCTGCTCGCCGATCATCCGGCCTGCGCGGAAGCGCTCGCCAAATACCGCATCAACCCCGGCAATGTCGGCTTCAAGGACAAGAAGGACCGCCAGTTCTCGGCGATCGTGGAGCTTGCGGCGAAGCACGACAAGGCCGTGCGGATCGGCGCCAACTGGGGCTCGCTCGATCAGGAGCTGCTGACGCATCTCATGGACATCAACGCGGCCTCGGACCGGCCGATCGACGCGCGGGCCGTGACGCGCGAAGCCCTCGCCCGCTCGGCGCTGATGTCCGCCGCCCGGGCCGAGGAAATCGGCCTGCCGAAGAACCGGATCATCATCTCCGCCAAGGTTTCGGCGGTGCAGGACCTCATCGCCGTCTATCGCATGCTGGCGCAGCGCAGCGACTATGCGCTGCATCTCGGCCTCACCGAGGCCGGCATGGGCTCGAAGGGCGTCGTTGCCTCGGCTGCGGCGCTCGGCGTGCTGCTGCAGGACGGAATCGGCGACACGATCCGCGTCTCGCTCACCCCCGAGCCCGGCGGCGACCGCACGCTTGAAGTGCGCGTGGCCCAGGAAATCCTGCAGACCATGGGCTTTCGCACCTTCGTGCCGCTCGTCGCCGCCTGCCCCGGCTGCGGGCGCACGACCTCGACGGTGTTTCAGGAACTCGCCCGTGACATTCAGGGCCATATCCGCGAGCGCATGGCCGTGTGGCGCGCCCAATATCCGGGCGTCGAGACGCTCAATGTCGCGGTGATGGGCTGCATCGTGAACGGCCCCGGCGAGTCGAAGCACGCCGACATCGGCATTTCGCTGCCCGGCACAGGCGAGACGCCGGCGGCGCCCGTCTTCATCGACGGCAAGAAGGCGATGACGCTGCGTGGCGAAGGAATCGCCGAGGAATTCATCCGCATCGTCGACGATTATGTCGTGCGGCGCTTCGGCGGCGTGAAGGAAGGCGAAGCGGCGGAGTAATCACCGCAACGCGGCGGCGGCCGAGCGCAGATCGCGCCAGGCCGCGGGCTTCAGCCCCGCGGTCTTAAGCATCGAATCGAGGCTGTTGAAGACGAAGGCGCGCGCCGCCTGTTCGCCGCAGCGAATCTCGAAGGGCTTGCCGCGCAACTTCGAGACCGGTCTCGCTCGTGGCGAGCATGACCCGCGCCGGCGCCTCGCCGAAAAGCAGCAGAACCTCCGGCCGCGCCAGCTCGACGCGACGGCGCGCGAAGGGCGCAAAGATGGCGGCCTGTTGCGGCGTCATCGTCGCGCCGCCGGGCGGCCGCCAGGGGGAGACATAAGCCAGACAGGCGTTCTCCCGATTGCAGCCGATCGCCGCCAGCATGCTGTCGAGGAGCTTGGCCTGCAGACCGCTGAACGCTTCGCCGGACAATTCTTCTTCCGCGCCGGGCGCCACGTCCAGGGCCATGAGGCGCGCCTCCGGCGCCCCGGCGCCGAACAGAAAATGCTGCGCCATCTCGCGGAAGGGCGCGTAAGGGAAATCGGGCGAGCGCGGCGGCGAGGTCGTCCAGCGTCTGCGCTTGCGCAGCCGCCGACTGGGCGGCTCGGGCCGCGTCGTCCGGCGCGGCGACGGACGCCGCCGGACGCGCGCGGGAGGCCGCGGGCGGCTTCAGCTCAGCCCGAGTTTCGCTGAGCGCCATGCGCGGGGGAACTTCCACGACCGGCGCTGCAGACGCCTGCGCGCTGTCGGCGTAGCGGTCGTGCGGCGCGTCGTCGAGCGCAAGATCCACTCCGCTCTCGACATACCAGTCGAGGAGCGCGAGCAGCGCATCGCGTGATTCAGGCGTTTGGGACGCGGCCATGGGCGAAGATTACCCCAGCCGCCCCTTGAAAGGGAGAGCGACTAGCAACAGCGGAACGCCCGCTCGCCGCCCGCGCCGA
Organism: uncultured Alphaproteobacteria bacterium; assembly: GCA_963806665.1. Taxonomy (GTDB): domain Bacteria; phylum Pseudomonadota; class Alphaproteobacteria; order Rhizobiales; family Beijerinckiaceae; genus Methylocystis. The sequence continues at coordinate 154,943 of CAWDYM010000003.1, forward strand.
AACGCGCGTTCTCCCTTGCGCGGAAAAACTCCGCGCGCGTCATGACCGCCTGCCCCTCATGCATTGCGCGCATATGTGCGACATAAGCGTCGTAATCGCCCTGCCCGACCATCAGCCGTGCGCCGTCGCGCAGCTTCGTCGCGAGCTTTCCAAGATCAAGCCCCGGCAGGCAGCAGTTCATCTTCGCTCTCCCTTGTGGTGACGACGTCGGAGGCGCGCGCGGCGCGGATGGCTGAAATCGCAAAGCCGAGGATCGACAACACGAGCACGATGTAGATGGCGCAAAGACTCGCGTCCACGTAGTCGTTGAAGATGACGCGATGCATTTCCTCGAGCGTCTTCGCGGGCGCGAGCAACTGGCCCTTGTCGGCGGCCGTCGCGAATTTGCCGGCGTGGGCGAGGAAACCGATGCGGGGGTCTTCATGGAAGATTTTCTCGAGGCCCGCCGTCATGGTGCAGATATAAAGCCAAGTCATCGGCACGATGGCGACGAAAGCGTAGCGCTCGCGCTTCATGCGGAAAAGCACGACGACGCAGAGCGTCAACGCCATGGCGGCGAGCATCTGATTGGCGATGCCGAACAGCGGCCACAGCGTGTTGATGCCGCCTAACGGATCAATGACCCCTTGATAAAGGAAATAGCCCCAGCCGGTGACGGCGATGGCGGTGGCGGCGAGGTTCGGCCCCCAGGCCTGCGTATTGCGAAAGGCGGGAAGGAATGTCCCGACGAGATCCTGAATCATGAAGCGCGCGACGCGCGTGCCGGCGTCGATGGTGGTGAGAATGAACAGCGCCTCGAAGAGAATGGCGAAATGATACCAGAAGGACATGGCGGTCGCGCCGCCGATGACCTTGGAGAGAATATGCGCCATGCCGACGGCGAGCGTCGGCGCGCCGCCAGTGCGCGAGAGAATGGTCTTTTCGCCGACGTCATGCGCGACGCCCGCAAGCGTCTCGGGCGACACGGCAAAGCCCCATGAGGAGATGGCAGCCGCCGCGGCGTCCGGCGTCGCGCCAATGATGGCGGGCGCGCTGTTCATGGCGAAATAGACGCCGGGCTCCAGCACGCTCGCCGCGATCAGCGCCATGATGGCGACGAAACTTTCCATCAGCATCGCGCCGTAGCCGATGAACCGCGTCTGCGTTTCATCCGCGATCATCTTCGGCGTCGTGCCGGACGAGACGAGCGCATGGAAGCCCGAGACCGCGCCGCAGGCGATCGTGATGAAGAGGAAGGGGAAGACGCTGCCCGCAAAGACCGGCCCCGTGCCGTCGATGAAGCGGCTCACGGCCGGCATCTGCAGATCGGGCCAGACGACGAAGATGCCGAGCGCCAGCGACAGGATCGTGCCGATTTTCAGAAAGGTCGAAAGATAGTCTCGCGGCGCGAGCAGCAGCCACACGGGCAGGACGGACGCCACGAAGCCATAGCCGATGAGCATGAAGGCGAGCGTCTCGCCCTTGTAGGTGAAGAGCGGCGCCAGCGTCGCGCTCTCGGCGACATTGCGGCCGAAGGCGATGCTGGCGATGAGCGCCAAAAAGCCGATGAGCGACATTTCGCCGATGCGCCCCGGGCGCAGGTAACGCCCATAGACGCCCATGAAGATCGCGATGGGCAGAGTCGCAAATACCGTGAAAGCGCCCCAGGGACTGTCGGCCAGCGCCTTGACGACGACGAGCGCCAGCACCGCGAGCAGGATGATCATGATGGAAAGAATTCCCACCATGGCGATGACGCCGGGAACCTGCCCCATCTCGGTCTTGATGAGATCGCCGAGAGAACGCCCGTCGCGGCGCGTGGAGATGAAGAGGATGAGAAAATCCTGCACCGCGCCGGCGAAAATCACGCCGGTCAGAAGCCAGAGCGTGCCCGGCAGATAGCCCATCTGCGCGGCGAGCACGGGGCCGACGAGCGGGCCGGCGCCGGCGATGGCCGCGAAATGATGGCCAAAGAGCACCCATTTGTCCGTCGGCACATAGTCGAGCCCGTCGTTGCGGCGATGCGCGGGCGTGCGGCGACTGGCGTCGAGACCGAGGACCGTATCCGCGAGGAATCGGGAATAGAAGCGATAGCCGATGGCGTAGACGCAGACCGCCGCCGTGACGAGCCACATGGCGTTGACCGGCTCGCCCCGCACCGTCGCGAGCGTGTAGAGGGCGAAAAGCGCGAGCGCAAAGACGAGCGCCCACGGTGCGAGGGAAAGCGGCGATTGTCGGGTCATGAAGACTCTCTCGGAGGAATGCCGCGGCGCGCTTGCGGGAAGCGCCGGCTTCGCGATCAGCTTATGAGAGCGCTTGCGCCGCATCAACCGCGCGAAGCGCCAAACGAAAGGGCGCGCCATTGATGGACGCGCCCATTCCGATTTTCAGCTCCGAGCGGAGACTTATTCCGCCGCCTCCAACTTCGCCGGCTCATAATTGAGGATCGGCGCGAGCCAGCGCTCGACTTCCGCAACCGACATGCCCTTGCGGCGCGCATAATCCTCGACCTGATCGCGCTCCACCTTGGCGACGCCGAAGTAATGCGCCTTGGGATGGCCGATGTAGAGACCGCTGACCGAGGCCGCCGGCGTCATGGCGAAGCTTTCCGTGAGCTTCACGCCCGTGCGCTTCTCGACCTCGAGAAGCTTGAACAGCGTCTCCTTCTCGGTGTGGTCGGGCTGCGCGGGATAACCCGGCGCGGGGCGGATGCCGTCGTAGGGCTCCGTGACGAGCTCTGCGGGCGCAAAGTCTTCGCTCGCCCCATAGCCCCAGAACTCGCGGCGCACGCGCTCGTGCATACGCTCGGCGAAGGCTTCAGCGATGCGGTCGGCGAGCGCCTTGACCATGATGGAGCCATAGTCGTCATTGGCGCGCGCGTAGCGGGCGGAGATTTTCTCCTCCTCCGCGCCCGCCGTGACGACGAAGGCGCCGACATAATCTGCCTTGCCGCTGTCCTTCGGCGCAACGAAATCCGAGAGCGCGATATTGGCTTTGCCGTCGCGTTTTCCGAGTTGCTGACGCAGCGTGAAGAAGGTCGCGAGCGGATCAACGCGCGACTCGCCCGTGTAAAGCGCGATGTCGTCGCCGACGCTGTTGGCCGGCCAGAAACCGATGATCGCCTTGGGGGTGAACCAGCGCTCGTCCACGATGCGCTTCAGCATCGCCTGCGCATCATCGAAGAGCTGGCGCGCCGCCGCGCCCTTCTCGGGATCGTCGAGCAGCGCCGGATAGCGGCCCTTGAACTCCCAGGTCTGGAAGAAGGGCGTCCAGTCGATATAGGGAACGAGTTCGGCGACGTCGTAACTCGTGAAGGCGCGGGCGCCCATGAAGCTCGGCTTCGTCGGCTCATAGGCGGACCAGTCGACCTTGTAGGCGTTGGCGCGCGCCTGCGCGAGGGAGACGCGCTGCTTGTCGGCCTGCGCGCGCGCATGGGCGTCGGCGACGCGCTCATATTCGGCGCGCGTTTCCGCCATGTAACCGACGCGCGTCTTTTCGGAGACCAGCGCCTGCGCGACGCCGACCGCGCGGCTGGCGTCAGTCACATAGACCGCCTGTCCGCGCTTGTAGTTCGGGCTGATCTTCACCGCCGTGTGCACGCGGCTCGTCGTCGCGCCGCCGATGAGAAGCGGCACGTCCAGCCCTTCGCGCTCGAGCTCGGCGGCGATGAAGCACATCTCGTCGAGCGAAGGCGTGATGAGCCCCGAGAGGCCGATGAGATCGACATTCTCTTTCCGGGCGACATCGAGAATTTTTGCGCAGGGCGTCATGACGCCAAGGTCGATGACCTCGAAATTATTGCACCCCAACACGACGCCGACGATATTCTTGCCGATGTCGTGAACGTCGCCCTTCACCGTCGCGAGCAGGATTTTGCCCGCCGTCGACCGCTCGCTCTTGTCGGCCTCCATGAAGGGCATGAGATAGGCCACAGCCTGTTTCATCACGCGCGCGGATTTCACGACCTGCGGCAGGAACATCTTGCCCTGTCCGAAAAGATCGCCGACGACGTTCATGCCGGCCATCAGCGGGCCTTCGATCACGTCGAGCGGGCGCGTCGAGCGCTGGCGCGCTTCTTCGACATCGGCCTCGACATAATCGGTGACGCCGTTGACCAGCGCATATTCGAGACGCTTCTCGACGGTGTTCTCACGCCAGGCGGCGTCCTTCTCCTGCGACTTGGCGCCGGCGCCCTTGAACTTCTCGGCGAGCTCGACGAGCCGCTCCGTCGAATCCTTGCGGCGGTTCAGCACCACGTCTTCGCAAAGTTCGCGCAACTCGGGGTCGATCTCGCCATAGACGGCGAGCTGGCCGGCGTTGACGATGCCCATATCCATGCCCGCCTGGATGGCGTGGTAGAGGAACACGGAATGCATGGCCTCGCGCACGGACTCATTGCCGCGGAAGGAGAAAGAGAGGTTAGAGACGCCGCCGGAGATGTGGACATGGGGGAGGTCGCGCTTGATGATGCGCGCGGCCTCGATGAAATCGACGCCGTAGTTTTCATGCTCCTCGATGCCCGTCGCCACGGCGAAAATGTTGGGATCGAAGATGATGTCCTGCGGCGGAAAGCCGACTTCCTCGGTGAGGATCTTATAGGCGCGCGCGCAGATTTCCGTCTTGCGCGCGAGCGTGTCGGCCTGGCCCTTTTCATCGAAGGCCATCACGACGACGGCGGCGCCGTAGCGGCGTACCTTCTGCGCGTCGGCGATGAACTTTTCTTCGCCTTCCTTCAGCGAGATGGAGTTCACCACGCCCTTGCCTTGCAGGCATTTCAGACCGGCCTCGATCACGTCGAATTTCGACGAGTCGACCATCACCGGCACGCGCGCGATGTCAGGCTCCGCTGCAAGCAGGTTGAGGAAGTCGACCATCGCCTGCTGCGAATCGAGCAGGCCCTCGTCCATGTTGATGTCGATGACCTGCGCGCCAGCGGCGACCTGATCGCGGGCGACGTCAAGCGCGGCGTTGTAATCGCCATTGGTGATGAGCTTGCGGAATTTGGCCGAGCCCGTGACATTGGTGCGCTCGCCGACGTTCACGAAGGGAATGTCCTTCGTCAGCGTGAACGGCTCGAGGCCGGAAAGGCGCAGCATGGGCTCGACCTTCGGCACGACGCGCGGCGCCATGCCCTTCACCTTCTGCGCAATGGCGCCGATGTGATCGGGCGTCGTGCCGCAGCAGCCGCCAAGCACGTTGACGAGGCCGGCGCTCGCGAATTCGCCGACGAGCTCCGCCATATATTCCGGGCTCTCGTCGTAGAGTCCGAATTCATTCGGCAGGCCGGCGTTGGGGAAGGCGCAGATACGCGTGTCGGCGACGCGGCCGATTTCGGCGATATGCTGGCGCATCTCGCGCGCGCCGAGCGCGCAGTTGAAGCCGATCGAGAAGGGCCTCGCGTGGGCGAGTGAATTCCAGAAGGCGATCGACGTCTGGCCGGAGAGCGTGCGGCCCGAAAGATCGGTGATCGTGCCCGAAATCATGATCGGCAGGCGCGTTCCGACCTCGTCGAACGCATCTTCGAGCGCAAAGATGGCCGCCTTGGCGTTGAGCGTATCGAAGACCGTCTCGACCAGCATCACGTCGGCGCCGCCCCTGATGAGGCCAAGCGCGGCTTCCTTATACGCCGCGCGCAACTCATCGAAGGTTACGCCGCGGAAACCCGGATTCGACACGTCGGGCGAGATCGAAGCGGTGCGGTTCGTCGGACCCATGGAGCCGGCGACGAAACGGCGCACGCCGGTCTTCGCCGCGACTTCGTCGGCCGCCGCGCGCGCAAGCTTTGCGCCTTCGAAATTCAATTCGTAAGCGAGATGCTCCATACCGTAATCGGCCTGAGCGATCGTCGTCGACGAAAATGTGTTGGTCTCGATGATGTCGGCGCCGGCTTCGAGATAGGCGACATGAATGGCCTTAATCGCTTCGGGCTGCGTCAGGATCAGAAGGTCGTTGTTGCCGCGCAGATCTTTGGGATGATCCTTGAATCGCTCGGCGCGGAAATCCGCCTCCTCGAATCTGTGACGCTGGATCATGGTGCCCATGGCGCCGTCGAGAATGAGGATGCGGCTCGCCGCCGCCTCTTCCAGAGCCTTGAGGATTTTCGAGCCGTAAGCTTTGTCGAAGGTCATGCGTCTACTTTCTCGCGAACGGGACGAACGCCGAGCAGATGGCAGATGGCGAAGACCATGTCGGCGCGGTTGTTGGTGTAGAAGTGGAATTCGTCGACCCCGGCGCGGGCGAGGCCCATCACCTGCTCCACGGCCGTGGCGGCGGCGACGAGGGCGCGCGTTTCGTGGTCCTGATCGAGTCCCTCGAAACGCTCCGCCACCCAGCGCGGCACGCTGGCGCCGGCCTTGGCGGCGAAATTGGCCACCTGCTTGAAGTTGCGGATCGGCATGATGCCCGGCACGATCGGGATCGTGATGCCGCGCGCGCGCGCCTTGTCGAGAAACTTGAAGTAGATGTCGTTGTCGAAGAAGAACTGCGTGATGGCGCGCGTCGCGCCCGCGTCGATCTTGGCTTCCAGAGCGTCGAGGTCCTGCTCGATCGAGCCGCTTTCGGGATGGCCCTCGGGATAGGTCGAGACCGAAATCTCGAAATCGTGAAGCTTGCGAATGCCGCGTACGAGATCACAGGATCTGTCGTAGCCGGAGGGATTGGCTTCGAATTTGGTGCCGACGCCGGTCGGCGGATCGCCGCGCAGCGCCACGATGTGACGCACGCCCGCCTCCCAATAGCCGTTCAGAATTTCGTCGATCTCGGCCCGGGACGAGGACACGCAGGTGAGATGGGCGGCGGGTTTCATCCGCGTCTCGCGGGCGATGCGCGCGACGATGGCGTGGGTGCGTTCGCGCGTGGAGCCGCCCGCGCCATAGGTGACGGAGACGAAGTGCGGATTAAGCGCCTCGAGGCGCTTCGCCGTCTCCCACAGCTGCGTTTCCATCTCCGGCGTCTTGGGCGGGAAGAATTCGTAGGAGATGTTGAACCGATTGCCGGACGCGGTGGGATGGAGGGCGTTGAACATCAGGCGGTCTCATAGGATGAGGCGGGGATGGGATCGGCGATGACGCGGGGATCGCGCGCGAGCCAAAGCGACACGGTGAGCTTGGCGCCTTCCCGCGCATCGGGCGCCAGCTCCCGATGCAGGATGGTTTCGAGGCCCGCCTGCGCAAGGAGTCCGGCGACCTCCTCGTCCGAAAAACCGAGGCGGCGATGGGCGTGCTTGTCGCGCAACGCTTCCTCCTGATGCGGCGCGAAGTCCACGACCAGCAGGCGCCCGCCCGGCGCGAGGACGCGCGCGGCGTCGCGCAGGGCGCGGGCGGGTTCGTCGAGATAGTGCAGCACCTGGTGCATGATCGCGAGATCGACGGAGTTGCGCTCGATCGGCAGGGCGTAGATGTCGCCCTGGCGTAATTGAATATTGCGCAGGCCGGTCTCTTCCAGTCGGCCCCGCGCGACGGCGAGCATGGCCGTCGAGAGGTCGACGCCGACGGCCCGTTCCGCGAGAGGCGCAAAGATCTCGAGCATCCGCCCGGCGCCCGTGCCGATGTCCAGAAGGACGCGCACGGGCTTTTCGCCGACCGTGTCGCGCATCGCGTCTTCGACGAGCGCCTCAGGAACGTGCAGCGAGCGGATGTCGTCCCATTCGGCGGCATGGGCGGCGAAATAACGCGCGGCGTTTTCGGAGCGGGAGTGTCGCACCTCGGCGAGCCGGGATTGATCCTCCGCGAGAACTGTGTCTTTCGGGTCCAGCCAGGCCGAAATTTCCCGCGCGAGCGCGCCAGCGCCCCCCGCCGGGGACAGACGGAAAAACGCCCAAGCGCCTTCGCGACGGCGTTCGACGAGTCCGGCTTCGACCAGCAATTTCAGATGACGGGAGACTCTGCGGCTGCGACTGGCCGAGGATCGTTACGATCTCGCTGACGGTCAGTTCGGATTGCGCGAGCAGGGCGAGGAGGCGCAGACGCGTCTCTTCCCCGGCGGCGTTGAGGGCCGCGAGCGCGGGCTCGAGCCGGAAGGGGTGCAGGGCGGTCATAAGGCCTCACAAGCGAGATATAAAGATATCTATATGCGTTGATCAGAGGCCGCGCAAGGGCGAATATAGTCGCTTGATCATCGTGCGCCGAACGCCATTATGGCCCGCTACTTGCCCTTGACCGGAATCGAAAGCGAGCGCATCCTTTTTGAACGTCGCAACCGCTTCGCAAACAGGAGGCGGGATCGCTCGGGCGGGACCTCGATACGGTGGCGATGCAAAGGATGCGCCGGCGAACTACCCCTGTCGCCGACGAAGCCGAAGCAACAGAGTTGCGAGAGGAGCATGACGCCACCGGGTCAGATCGATTGACCGGCGTTTTTGGTTCCGGTCAAATGCGGGAATTGGGTTCAGCGCTGACCGATAGTCCCGATCCTTCCTACGTTCTACCGCATTCCGAGGATGGCTCGCCGCGAAGGCCAAGCAGCGGGCGATCCGATCCCAGACTGGACCTTCCCAGAGCGCTTCCTTCAGGGAAGCAATTTCGGCCCCGTACGCCTCTGGCGGCGGGGCCTTCGCTTTTTGTCGCCGGAAAAGCAACGGCCGCCCGAAGGCGGCCGTTCTGCTGCAGGCCCTCAGGCCGGCGACTTCTCTTCCTCGCTCGCGACAACTTGCAAGAAGGTCTCCGCCGCTTCGAGCCGTTCGAAGACATGCGGCTGCAGGCCGCGCCTGGCCATGGCTTCCTTCATCTTCAAGCGGGCGAAGGCGCTCGTCGCATAGCGCGTCGTCGTCAGATAATAGTGCTGGCTCAGATATTCGATCATTTCGGCGTAATCGTCGTAGAGCGTCTCATTGATATGAGCGCCGTCGTGATTGACCACCGAGTTGACCCGCTTGCCGACCTTTTCGCAGGCGGTGACGAGCGCGGCGCGCAATTCGTCGATGTCCCGCTTGGTGCGCGCATGGAAGCCCTCAAGATTGAGGAACAAAATGTTGCGCCCCGCGTCGTAGGTGATGCGCTGGTCGATGTTGAGATTGAGCAGATCGTTCAGCAGCCCCATCGGTTCATCGATGAAGATGCGCTTATCCATCAGCTGGGGCTCGTTGATGATGGGCTTGAAGTCCATGAAGGGCAGGACATGCTTGTCGATGTCGATGCCGGGGGCCAATTCGATCAGCTCCAGGCCCTTGTCCTTGAGCTGGAAGACGCAGCGCTCGGTGACATAATAGACCGGCTGCTTGCGCTTCTGAGCAAATTTGCCGGAGAAGGTGATCTGCTCCACGAAGTTCAGGAACTTCTTGTTGCGGCCCTCCTGCAGGATATTGACCTTGCCGTCCGCGATCTCGACCTTGAGCCCGCCATTGGTGAAGGTGCCGGCGAAGACGACGAGTCGGGCGTTCTGGCTGATGTTGATGAAGCCGCCGCAGCCGTTGAGGCGTCCGCCAAACTTTGAAGTGTTGACGTTGCCCTGCACGTCCGCCTCGGCCATGCCAAGACAGGTCATGTCCAGTCCGCCGCCGTCGTAGAAGTCGAACTGCTGGTTCTGCTGGATGATGCAGTCGGCGTTGGTCGCCGCGCCAAAGCTCGAGCCCGAGGCGAGAACGCCGCCGATGGCTCCGGCTTCCGTCGTGAGCGTAATGTAGGGCGTGACTTTCTCTTCATTGGCCACGGCCGCAATGCCTTCCGGCGCGCCGACCCCGAGGTTGACGACGCCGTTGGGCGGCAACTCGAAGGCGGCGCGGCGCGCAATGACCTTGCGCTCGTCGAGCGGCATTTTCGCGAACTTCTCGACCGGCACGCGGACTTCGCCCGCCAGCGCCGCATTGTAGATCACACCGTAGTTCATGCGATGCGTTTCGGGCGGGTCGGCGACAACGACCGCAGAGACCAGAATGCCGGGCACATGCACGTCCTTGGGCTTGATCGACCCCTGCTCGACGATGCGTTCGACCTGGGCGATGACGATGCCGCCGTTATTACGGGCGGCCATGGCCTGGGCGAGATTGTCGAGGACGAGCGCCTCCTTCTCCATGCTGATATTGCCGGAAGGATCGGCGGAGGTGCCGCGGATGAAGGCGACGTCGATCTTCGTGGCGATATAGAAGAGCCACTCTTCGCCCTGGATATTGTGGTATTTAACCATGTCCTCCTTGGTACGCTCATTCACCCTGCCGCCACCAAAACGCGGATCGACGTAAGTGTAGAGGCCGACTTTGGAGAAGAGGCCGGGCTGGCCGGAGGCGCAGGCGCGGTAAAGCTGGGAAATGACGCCCTGCGGCAGGTTGTAGCCGCAGATTTTCTCTTCCTGCGCTGCCTGGGCGACCTTCGGCATGCGGCCGAAATTGGCGGCGATGACGCGCCTCAACAGACCCTCATGGTGGAAGCGGCCCGTGCCAAGGCCCTTGGAGTCGCCGGCGCCGGCGGTCATGATGAGGGTGAGGTCACGCGGGTGCTGCGACTCGACGAAGCGCTTCTCCAGCGCGGCGTGAAGCGCCTCGGGGATGCAGCTTTGGACGAAATCCCGTCGTGGTGACGACGTCATTGTCGCGAATGAGCGCGATCGCTTCGTCGGCGCTGATGACCTTGTTATTCGCCATGTCCCCAGATGTCCCCTCAAGTCCGCTCTTTTGATGCGGCGCTTTTGCGCAACCGCCCGGCGGTCTTTTTTTGCTCAAATGACGGGCGCAAGCGTAGTGATCACGCCCCCGAACCGCAATAGCGACGATGCCGCAGGATTGCTAGACGGCTTTTCGGTCGACGCTCCGGCCGCATTGTAGGGCGCGTCGGAACCGGGCGCGCCGGTCAGTCGCCACGGTAGGCGCATCCCTCGAAACAGCTATCGCGGAAGACGCCGACTTCGCTGAGCCCCGGGACAGAGGGCGCGAGATCGCGCCAGATGTAAAGACAGAGGTTTTCAAGCGTCGGCTTGCCGAGGTCCTCGAGGTCATTGAGGAAGGAGTGGTCGAGCCGTTCGCGCAATTCGGCGAGCCGGCGGCCGAGTTTGCCAAGATCGATCACCCATTGTTCGTCCGGATGGCGTTCGCCGCGCAGGCTCACGCGCACACGAAAAGAATGCCCGTGGAGGTTGCGGTATTTGCCGCCGTCCTTCGCCTCGGGATCATAGAGGGCGTGCGCCGCCTCGAAATAGAATTCGCGATAGACCTCGAACGTCGCCACTTGTCACTTCACCCCGATCATCTTGTGAGTCTGGACCGACAACCGCCAGCGCGGATGGGCGAGGCAATAGTCGACCGCGGCCCTCGTATTGCTCAGAATTCCCGGCCCGTCCATGGGCTGCAGCAGGAAATGGCGGAATTCGAGCCCCTCATACAGGGCAGGGTCCGCGCCCGGCTGAGGATAGACGAGTTTCAATTCGTCGCCGCGGGTCTGGGCGAGCGGCGCGCCCGCCTTGGGCGAGACGCAGATCCAGTCGAGGCCCGGCGCGGCGGCGCGCGTCCCGTTGGTCTCCACCGCAATCTCGAAGCCCTCGGCGTGGAGCGCGTCGACAAGCGCCGCGTCGATCTGCAGCATAGGCTCGCCGCCCGTGAGCACGGCGAAACGGCTTTCGCGCGCCTCGCCCCACAGCGCGGCGAGATGGGCGGCGAGCGCCGGCGCGTCGGCGAAGCGGCCGCCGCCCTCGCCGTCGATCCCCACAAAATCCGTGTCGCAGAAGCGGCAGACGGCTTCGGCGCGGTCCGTCCTCCCGCCCGGTCCACAAATTGCAGCCGGAAAACCGGCAGAAAACGGCGGCGCGGCCCATATGCCGCCCCTCGCCCTGCAGCGTCTTGAAGGCTTCCTTTATGGAATAGGCCATGTGTCCCGACCGCTGTCCGCGTGTCCCGAGGCCGCGCGCACTCATTTCGAGCGCGAGGCCGCTCTAGCGCTTCAAAGCGCCGGGGTCCAGTGCAAGCGCCGGCTCACCCTTTCTTTGGCAGATCGTCGTCCTTGTCCTTCTGCTCCTGCGGCTGCGGGCGCGGATCGAGGCTGCGGATATATGTCGTGATGTCGTCGATCTCCTTGCGGGAGAGATGCATGTCCGGCATTGGCGGATGCGGATCGACCAGGAAATTCGCAATCTGCTTCTTGTCCGGGTGGCGCTGGGCGATGTCGGAGAAAGAGGGCGCGTCGGCGTCCGCCGTCGTCTGGTCGCTGGAGACGAGGTGACAGCTGGCGCACCAGCGCTTGGCGATGATCCCGCCCTTGGCAGCGTCGCCGGCGAGCGAAGCCTCGGCGGAGAGCGACGCCAGCGCGATCAGGCTGGATGTGGTCAGGACGCGTGAAAATAGACCCATGCTTTCGCCCTCGGTTACTCGGCGAAGGGGCCGCGATTCGACTCCTTCGGCGCAAGGACAGACGTAAGCACAACTCCGCAGGCGGGGGAATCGCCATCGCCGCGAATCGGGGCCCGTCCATTGCGACCAAACCTCGCAGCGCCAGCGTCGCTTTTTGGCGCAGGCGCCCACCTCGAACGGAGCTATTGCGGCAATTCTGCAACAGTGATTGTGCCCAAGTTGCAACAGTGTCGCAGAGAAGCGGCGGCAAGCGAGGACGCAGCTCACAAGCCCCTTTTCAGCCATAAAAGCTGGGCTAAGGTCTTCGTGTCACTTGCTCATCATAGACGCGGGAAGACATCCTCCGGCGAGGGTCGCTCGGGGGCGCGTCCTCCCTATTTCCATCTATGGACGTTCGGCGTCGCTCGGTGTGGTTGTCGGTTCAGCGTAGGCGTCTTACCTGGCGTCTGAGGTTCAAGGAAGTCGGATCGAAATATGGTTGGATCTGCGCATGTTTCTCCCGCGGCGCCGCAAAGGCTTCGGCGCGCTCTGCCGGTTGGCCTTTTCGCCGCAAGCCTGACCATACTGGTGACGGCCTTCGTCGATCCTGCCCCGGCGCTCGACGCGCCCCCGTCCCGCGTGCCCGAAACGACGCCGCTGCCCATGTTCAAGAACCCGCGGGCGGCGCTGCGCGCCGGCCTCGAGAGCTATCATGCCGGCAACGCGGCGACTTCGGTCACAGCCCTGCGCTACGCCGCCGACGGCGGCGAGCCCCTAGCGCAATGGAAGCTCGGCCGCATGTACGCCGAGGGCGACGGCGTCGCCCGCGACGACGCCAAGGCCTATGATTATTTCTCCAAGATCGTCGATCATTTCGCCGACGACGAGCCCGACCCGCGCGAGCGCTCGATGGCGGCCAACGCCTTCGTCGCCGTCGCCCTCTATCTGAAGGACGGCGTTTCCTCGGCGAAGATCGAACCAGATGTCGACCGGGCGGTCGAGTTGTTCCGATACGCCGCCACTTACTTTCGCAACGCCGACGCGCAGTATCACCTCGGGCGCATGTATCTCGAGGGCGTGGGCGTCAAGAAGGACATGCGCCAGAGCGTGAACTGGCTCGAACTCGCCGCCCGAAAGGGCCATGCGCAGGCGCAGGCGGTCCTCGGGCGTCTGATGTTCGACGGCGAGATCGGCGGCGCGGCGCAAAAGCCGCGGGGTCTGATGTATCTGACCCTCGCGCGCGACGCCGTCTCCGGCAATGCTGGCGAGCAGTGGATCGTCGACCTCCAGGCCAAGGCGTTGGCGGCCGCCGACGAGCGAGACCGCAAGGCGGCCGTCTCCATGCTCGAGGACTATCTACGCGAGCGTAATTAAACGCTGGCCGAGCGTCCCCTGAATTTTACCGGCGAGAGGAGTCGGCGTGTCCCGTCCGGGCCGGGCGGTGGGAAACGGCCGGCCCGGATATTCACCTGAATTGACGGCAGCAGCAGGCGCGGCGCGGCGAGGGCCTTGTCGCGCTTCTCGCGCGAGGCCACGAATTCATCCTCGCTGACGCCGTCCCTGATCTGCACGTTTTTCGCCCGCTCCTCGGCGACTGTGGTTTCCCAAAGGTAAACGTCGCGGCCTGGCGCCTTGTAGTCGTGGCACATGAAGAGGCGCGTCTCCGGGGGCAGCGCCAGGATCCGGCGGATCGAGCGGTACAGCGCGCGCGCGTCGCCGCCGGGAAAATCGGCGCGGGCCGTCCCATAGTCGGGCATGAAAATCGTGTCGCCGACAAAGACCGCGTCGCCGGTCTTATAGGAGACGCAGGCGGGCGTATGCCCGGGGGTGAAGAGGACCTGGACCTCCAGTTCGCCGATCTTGAAGCGCTCGCCGTCCTTGAACAGATGGTCGAAATCGCGGCCCTCGGCCGCGATGTCGTCGGCGAGGAAGACGGGGCGGAAAATGTCCTGGACTTTCGTGATGTGCTCGCCGACGCCGACCCGCGCGCCCGTCGCCGCCTTGACGACAGGGGCGGCGGAGAGGTGGTCGGCATGGGCGTGGGTTTCCAGAACCCATTCGATCGTCAGCCCCGCGGCGCGGGCCTCGGCGAGGATCGTGTCGATCGAGCCCGAATCCGCGACGCCGCCGCCAGGTTCATAGTCGAGCACCGGATCGATGATCGCGGCCTTCTTCGTCACGGGATCGGCGACGAGATAGGTGACGGTGAAGGTCGGCTCGTCGAAAAACGCCCGGATCGTCGGCTGCGGCATGTTTCCTCCCAGACGGGGTTTGATTTGGCGATTTGGCTTGCGGCCATCTTAGATGCAATATATCTAAATAAGCAATATCTAATGTAAGCGCGCGGAGCCGCGGCCGATGCTGACGCCCCTCTTCATGAAACTTTCCGCCGGCGTCTTCTCGGGCGTCCTTGTCGGCTTTTCCCTCGGGCTCATCGGCGGCGGCGGCTCGGTGCTCGCCGTGCCGCTCCTCGTCTATTTCGTCGGCGTGGGCGACCCGCATGTCGCCATCGGCACCAGCGCCGTGGCGGTGGCGGCCAACGCCCTCGTCAGTCTGGCGAACCATGCTCGCGCCGGCACAATCAAATGGCGCTGCGCCTCGGTCTTCGCGCTCTTTGGGGTCGCGGGCGCCTTCGGCGGTTCGACGCTGGGGAAGCTGATGAACGGCCAAAAGCTTCTCGCGCTCTTTGGCCTTCTGATGCTCGTCGTCGGCGCGCTGATGTTCCGAAGCCGCAGCGGCGAGGGCTATCCGGAAGTGCGGCTCAACCGCGAGAATTTCCCGCGCCTCGCGGGGACGGGCCTCGCGACCGGCGCGCTCTCGGGCTTCTTTGGGATCGGCGGAGGTTTTCTCATCGTGCCGGGGCTGATGCTCGCGGCGGATCTACCGATCATCAACGCCATCGGCTCCTCGCTCGTCTCCGTCAGCGCCTTCGGCGTGACGACAGCGGCGAATTACGCCTTCTCGGGCCTCGTGGACTGGACGCTCGCCGGAACGATTCTTGGCGGCGGCGTCATCGGCGGGCTGATCGGCGCAGCGACGGCGCGGCGGCTTTCGAGCGAGCGCGGCACGCTGGCTGTTGTTTTCGCCGGGATCGTTGTGGCTGTCGCGCTTTATGTCATCTGGCGGGCGATCGGCGCGCTCATCTGATCACGCGAGATCGGCGTAGATCGGCACATGGTCGGACGGCTTTTCGCCCGCCCGCATGGATTTGACGATGTCGACGCGCTCAAGCCTGTCCGCGGCCTGTGGCGAGAGCAGCAGATGGTCGATGCGGATGCCCTTGTTCTTCTGCCAGGCGCCCGCCTGATAATCCCAGAATGTATAGAGGCCCGCTTGGTCGCTGACGGCGCGCAGCGCGTCCGCGTAGCCAAGATTGAGAAGCTGCTGAAAAGCCGCCCGGCTTTGCGGCAGGAAGAGCGCGTCGGCGGCCCAGGCCGCCGGGTCGTGCACGTCGCGGTCTTCCGGAATGACGTTGTAGTCGCCGGCCAGCACCGTCGATTCTTCGAGGCGCAGCAACGCCGCGGCGCGCCGCGTCAGCGCCTCCATGAATCTGAGCTTGTAGCCGTATTTGGCCGTATCCGGCGGATTGCCGTTCGGCGCGTAGATGGAGGCGACGCGGGCAATGGCGCCGTTGCCGGTCGAGATCACCGCCTCGATGTAACGCGACTGGCCCTCATGATCGAAGCCGGGGAGGCCGATCGTCGATTCCTCGATTGGAGATTTCGAGAGAATTGCGACGCCATTGAAGGTCTTCTGGCCGTGGAGGACGACATTATAACCTGCGTCCTCGACCTCCATGCGCGGAAAAGCCCCTTCCTCGCATTTCAATTCCTGCAGACAGAGAACGTCGGGCGCGGTTTCCTTCAGAAACGCCAGCAACGGCGCAAGCCGTTGCCGCACGGAATTAACGTTCCAGGTCGCAATGCGCAATTTGAAAGCTCCGCTCCTTGGAGCTTTCCGCTCCTGCTAATCGAGCCGGTAGGCGGCGTGACAGGCGTTGCAGGCTTGCACGACTTGAGCGAGCTCGGCAAGCGCCGGCCGCAGGTCGCCGCCCTGCTTCACCTTCGCGGCCTCCTCCGCAAATTTGGACGCCTGCATATGCATCGTCATGCCGAGCGCGCGCATCTCTTCGGGCATGTGACTCGCCATCATCTTCGGCATGTCGCCGAGTTCGCCCGAAACCGCGCCCGGCTTGCAAGCGGCGGCGCCGGGGGAATTCATGCTGAGGCGGGAGTCGGCGATCTTCGCCGCGCCCTCGCCGTCGCCTTTGGCGAGCGCGGCGAGAATCTCAGCGACCGCCTGCTGATGGCCGCGCATGTTCGACAGCATATGCGCTTTCATCGGACCCGGAAGATCGACCTCGATGCGCGTATCCTTCGTCATCTTGGACATCATCTGCATATGGTCGTGCTGATCCTCCGCGATCGCGGCGGCGCCGATAAGTGAGAGGCCGCCGATCGCGGCGGCGAGCGTTGTCTTCCGCATCTTGATGCTCCCTGTTCGACCGCGCCAAGCCTAGCGCAGCAGGCGCGCTTTTGCGCCACGGCGAATCGTCACGGCCTCGCCCCGGGAGGAAGCGTCAGAACCTGACCCGGCTTCAGCCTGCTCTGGGGCCCACTCTTGGGCGAACTCTTGGGCGCACTTTTGGCCGAGCTCTTGGGTAAGCCGGGATTGACGGCGGCGATGTCCCGCCAGCGCCTGACGTCGCCGTAGAGTCTCTTTGCGATGCCTCCCAATGTGTCGCCGCGCTGGACCACATAGGTTGCGGGCGCGCCGGCGGCCGGCGGGCGCGGCGCGGCCTCGCTCGCCGGCTCAGGCGGGGGAGCCTTGGGGGCGGTGGCGGCGTCGACGACATCGAATTCGCCGCGCAACATTCCCATCCAGCAGCTCCAGGGGATGACGCCCGCGTCGTTTGGCGTGAATTCGATCGTCTGAAGGCCGGGCTTGAGATCGAATTCGAGATTGAGCGATGGAACCAGGATTCGATGGTTACAACTCGTCACCTGCGTCGCGTTGATGACCCACTTGACGGCCACGCCGCGAATGAGCGTGAAGCGCGCGGGCGTATATCCCGAGCCATTCGCTTCCATCTCGATGGTTTGAAAGGCGGACGCAGGCTGCGTCGTTGCGATCGGCATGTCGCTCCGCCGCGCCCGCGCGACGATCGACGCAAGATCATAGCCCCCGCCGGTGAGGATGAGCCCGCGATTGATCATCACCGCGCCAAGCGCAACGACGATGACGCCCGAGGCCTTGAGCAGCCGATGGGTCAGCGCATTGGACAGCATGGAAGCCACGACGCCGAAGGCCATCATGACAGGTAGCGTTCCGAGCCCGAAGGCGAGAAGCATTTTCGCGCCCTCGATCGGGCTGCCGGTTCCGGCCGCCATCACATACATCGCCTGCAGCGGTCCGCAGGCGATCATCAGCCCGTTGAGAAGCCCGATGACAAAGGGCCGATGGCGTCCGCTCGCCTGCGCATAAACCCAGCGCTCCAGCGGCGCGGGGAGGCCGAAGCGGAAACGGCGCAGGGGCGCGAACAGCCCCAGCATATTGAGGCCGAAGACGAGGAGAAAGAGTCCGGCCGCCATGCCCGCAGCCCCGCGCAGAAGTGGGGTGAAAGCCACAAAGGCGCCGATTGTCCCGAACAGCGCGCCGATCGTCGTATAGGAAAGCGTCTTGCCGGCGGCGTAAGCGAGATGTGAAAGGTGCGGCGATCGGTCGGCTTCGGCGTCAACCGCGGCGTAACTCACCACGAAGCCCCCGCACATGCCGATGCAATGGAAGCCGGTGACGACGCCGAGCAGGAAGATGAGCGAGAGGCTCATATGCTGCGCGATGTCCGGCGCGCCACCGGCGCTGATCCACTGCGTATCGATGAAGATCAGCGTCGCGAGGCCCGCGAGCGCGGCGCCGATCAGCGCGAGACGCTGGATGAGAGATCGCGACGCGCGCTCCCCCGCCTCGACGCGATAGCCGCTCTCCTCGACGCTGTCGCGGATCGCCGGGAAGTCGATCGCGGCGGGGTCGAAGTCAACCGTAACGGTTTCGGTGGGATAGCTCGCGGACGCGCGACGCACCCCTGCGAGCTTGCGCAAGCTCGCTTCGATGACGTGCTCGCACCCATGACAATGCATGCCATGGGCGCGGAAAGTGACCGTCCTGTCGTTCATGACCTCCGCCCGCCGCCGACGTCGAGCGTATTCCTGCTAGCAACAATTCTACTTGCCGCAGGTGTTCACGCCAAGAATCCTGTAGGCCGGACAGAAGTTGATGAAAGCGGTCACGAGCGGAACGAGGCCAATAAAGCCCCACGGCGTCTTGGGGCCGACGAAAGCGAGGCTCACGAGAAACAGCCCCGCCGCGATACGGATCATCTTGTCCGTCTTGCCGATGTTGGTTTCCATCCCGAATCTCTCCTGTACGTTTCCACGAAGAGATAAGCGCGGAGAAGGCCTTAATCAGCGACTTTGTCGCTCAATCGGCGCGTCGCTTCGTCGCGCCCCTCATTCACGCCGATCATCGTCATCGTCAAGCTCGAGCCACATGGCGTTCAGAATGCCGAAGGCGCACGCCAGTCCCAGGCCCAGAATCCAAGAAAAATACCACATGCGTCATCACTCCTGATGGATCAGTAATAGTGGTCGTCGCCCTTTTCGATCGCCGCCTCGGTCACCGCGCCGCGCAGCACCCAATAGACCCAGGAAGTGTAGGCGAGGACGATCGGCAGAAAGACGACGACGACGACGAGCATGAGGCCGAGAGTCGTCTCGCTCGAAGACGCGTCCCAAACCGTCAGGCTCTGCTCCGGATGGGAGGACGATGGCAGCAGGAAAGGAAAGAGGCTGAACCCGGCTGTCGTCACCACCCCCGCGACGGAGATGCTCGAGGCGAGAATGGCGAGACGCGAGCCCATCGCCAGCAGGATCGAGGCGCCAAGCGCGCCCAGGAGGGCGGCGATCGGGGCCAGCGCGACGAGCGGATGGCGCGCATAATTGAGCAGCCAGTCGCCGGCGCCGACCGCGACATCCTTGCCGAACGGGTTGGAGGGCCCGGCGAAATCGATCGTCGACTCGATACGGTAGCCGTCTACGCCCGTTGCGATCCAAAGCCCGGCGCTAAGAAGCAGCATGACGAGCGTCAGCGCCGCCAGCGCGCCGATACGTTGCGCCCGCGCGGAGATTTCTCCTTCGCTCTTGCCGGCGAGCCACGCCGCGCCCTGCATCGTCAGCATCGTGACGCTGACGAGGCCGCAAAGCAGAGCAAAGGGCCGCAGCAGGCCCAGAAGCCCGCTTTCATATTGGAAGCGCAACGATGAATCGAAATGAAATGGCACGCCGAGAAAGAGATTGCCGAAGGCGACGCCGAAAAGCAGGGAGGGCAGCGCGCCCGAGACGAAAAACAGCCAGTCCCATGTCTCTCGCCAGCGCGGCTCCTCGCGCTTGCTGCGGAAGGTGATGGAGACCGGACGCAGGATGAGCCCGAGCAGAACCAGCAGCATGGCAAGATAAAAGCCGGAGAAGGATGCGGCGTAGAGGGGCGGCCAGGCGGCGAAGGCGGCGCCCCCGCCGAGGATGAACCAGACCTGATTGCCTTCCCAGACAGGGCCGATCGTATTGATCAACACCCGGCGCTCGACATCCTTGCGCGCGACGAAAGGGTGCAGCATGGCGACGCCGAGGTCGAAGCCGTCGAAGACCGCGAAGCCCACGAGCAGCACGCCGAGGATGGCCCACCAGATGAAACGCAGAGTCGCATAGTCGAACATGGCTCTTTCGCTCCTTCTAGCGCGAGACGTCGCAGGCGGGCTGCGCTTCCGGAAGCGTCCCTGCCTTCGGGCCTAGCAGCTCAGGGCCCTGCGGGCCCTTGCGAATGTATTTGACGAGCAGGGTGACATCCACGACGGCGAGCGCCGTGTAGAAAATCACGAAGGCGGCGAGGCTTGCGGCGACGTTGGACGCCGGCACGCTGGAAACCCCCAAAAACGTTGGCATGACGCCATCGATGCTCCACGGCTGCCGACCATATTCCGCGACAATCCAGCCGAGCTCCGCGGCGATCCACGGCAGCGGCAGGCTGAACATCACGATGCGCAAGAACCACGGCTTGCCGCAGCGGCGGCGGCTGGAGAGGTAGAAGGCGACGCCAAAAAGCGCGATGAAATAGAAGCCGAGCGCCACCATGATACGGAAGGACCAGAAAAGCACGGGGACATCCGGGATCGTCGAGCGCGCGGCCTGCCTGATCTCTTCTGGAGTCGCGTTCTCGATGTCAGGACGTATGCGCGTCAGCAGCAGCGCATAGCCGACGTCGCGCATCGAGTCTTTGAGGTCGGCCGGAACGGCGGCGCCGGGGCGGCCGCCCTGCTCAGTCATCCATTTATGGCCCGGCAGCCCATTGCGGATGCGGCTTTCATTGCGTTCGACAAGGGGCTTGATGCCCTCGACCGGCGTGTCGAGAGAGCGCGTCGCGATGAGGCCGAGCACATAAGGGACCTGAACTGCGTATTTCGTCGTCTCGCTTTCGAGATCCGGCAGGCCGAAGAGCGTGAAGGAGGCGGGCGCCGGCTCCGTTTCCCACATCGCCTCGATGGCGGCGATCTTCATCTTCTGGCTTTCGCCCGCCGTATAACCGCTCTCGTCGCCGAGCACGACCACGGAGAGCGCGGAGGCAAGACCGAAGCTCGCCGCGACGGTGAGCGAACGGCGCGCGATGTCGATATGTTTCTGGCGCAGAATATAATAGGCGCCGATCGACATCACGAACATCGAGCCCGTCACATAGCCCGCGCTGACCGTGTGCACGAATTTCGACTGCGCCACCGGGTTGAACAGCACTTCCTTGAAGGAGGTGAGCTCCATGCGCATGGTCTGCGGATTGAAGGCCGCGCCGACAGGATTGGACATCCATGCGTTGGCGACCAGAATCCACAGGGCGGAGAAGTTCGAACCGAAGGCGACGCACCAGGTGACGGCGAGATGCTGCACCTTGGTAAGACGCTTCCAGCCAAAGAAGAAGAGGCCGACGAAAGTCGCCTCCAGAAAGAACGCCATCAACCCTTCGATGGCGAGCGGCGCGCCGAAAATGTCGCCGACATAATGGGAATAATAGGCCCAGTTGGTCCCGAACTGGAACTCCATGGTGACGCCCGTCGCGACGCCCATGACAAAATTGATGCCAAAGAGCGTGCCCCAGAATTTCACCGCCTCGCGCCAGACCTCGCGCCCCGTCATCACATAGACGCTCTCCATGATGGCGAGCAGCAAGGCGAGACCGAGCGTGAGCGGGACGAACAGGAAGTGGTAAAGGGCAGTGAGCGCGAATTGCAGGCGCGAGAGCGTGACGACGTCGATATCGATCATTGCGAGTCCTGCCTTGCCAGTCCTGCGTTAACGCGGTTGAGCGGGCCCCCGGGAGAGCGCCGCCGCCATTTCTGTCGGCGTCACATGCATCCGATGTGACGGGCTGAAAAAGAAAAAATAGAGCAAGAAGAGCGCCAGAATTTTAAAGGCGACCGCCAAGCTCAGCTCTCGCCGCAGGGGACTGCGCGCCATCTCGATTTTTCCTTGCTGCGCGCCCCGACGGCTCCCGCCGCGCGAGGCTGCTTTTTAGAGGATGCGACGCAAGCGTTCGATTCCAAGCAACTTCATGACGTAGCGCTCGTAGACCGGCTCGCTCTGACCGTTCCGCACCTTGCGTAGAAAGTATTTCTCATAAGCGATCTTGGCCAGATGCACCCAGCGGCCCTCGCTCGACCAGTTGACGTTGCGCGGCGGAATTTGCGGCTGCGCGACGAAGGCGACTCCGCGATCGCCGAAGTCGGCGAGACAGACGGCGTTCCAGGTACCTTCCTCCTTCGGCTCCTTGCCGTCGATGACCGCCGCGATATTGTGCGCCGTCGCCGTCACCATGGATTCGATCATGTAGCCGGTCTTCGGCATGCCCGTCGCGACCGGCGTCGGCTCGGCCGGCGGAATGGCGACGCAGACTCCGACGCTGAAGATATTCTTGAAGGCGGGATTGCGCTGATTCTTGTCGATGAGGACAAAACCGCGCGGATTGACGAGGCCTTCGATCCCCATCACGGCGTCGATTCCGGTGAAGGCCGGCATCACCATGCCGAATTTGAAGGGGACCTCATGCTCCTTCTTCACGGAACCGTCGTCATTGAGCTCTTGGCACTTCAACAGGCCCGGTTCGACGGCGGTCGTCTTGGCGTTGGTGATCCACTTGATGTCGCGGTCGCGGAAGGCGGATTCGAGCATTCCCTTGGTGTCGCCCACGCCGCCGAGGCCGAGATGCCCGATATAGGGCTCGGAAGTCACGAAGGTCATCGGCACCTTGTGCCGAATGCCGCGGCGGCGCAAATCGGTGGCGACGATCATGGCGAATTCATAAGCCGGCCCGAAACAGGAGACCGCGGGCGCAGCGCCGATGACGATGGGGCCGGGGTCTTTGCAGAAATCTTCCCAGGCTTTCGAAGCGAGCTCCGCGTGCTGCAGGGTGCAGATGGAATGCGTGTGGCCGCCATGCGGGCCAAGGCCGGGGATTTCAGCGAAGGCGAGCTTTGGCCCCGTCGCGATGACGAGATAGTCATAAGAGAGGCTCTCGCCATTGTTGAGTTCGACGCGATTTTCCTGCGGATGGACGCGCTTTGCGCCGACGTCGGTAAAGCCGATGTCCTTCCTTTTGAAGACGGGCGCGAGCGGCGTCTTGATCTCGTCGGGCTTGCGCCAGTTCACCGCGAGCCAAGGATTCGACGGGGTAAATTGGAAATCCGGCAGGTCGGAAATTACCGTGACCTGATGGGCCTTTTTTAAGCCTTCGCGGATCTCGATCGCCGCCGCCACGCCGCCAATGCCGGCGCCGAGAATCACAACATGAGCCATTCCAAGGTCCTCCCAGACCGCGGCGCCCCTCGCGACGCCTGTTATATTCGGATTAGCTAATTTAGAAGGATGCTACAGCGACTTAGTCACGCTCGGAGTCGCAGAGTGCGCGAAGAGCCGCCGCATCGGTGATTTCGGCGCCCCCGCGCGACAGTTTGACCCAGCCGGAACGCTCGAAGCTCTTCAGCGTGCGACCGACGACTTCCCGCGCCGTGCCGAGATCGGCGGCCAGGGCCTGCTGGGTGACGGAGATCCGGTTGTCGGCGGCGCGCAACGCCAGGAGCCGTTCGGCGAGGCGCACATTGATGCGGGTGCAAACGATTTCCTCGATCCGCGACATCAGCGTCGCAATGCGCCGGCTGTAGCCATCGAAGACAATCGCGCGAAAGCCCGCCGAAGCGTTCATCAACGCGGCAAAACGGTCGGAAGGAACGATATAGGCGAGAACGTCGGTTTCCGTGACGCCCTCCGCCGCATAGGCGTCCGCGGAGAGAAGCGACGCCGTCGTCAGAATGCAGGTCTCGTTCGTCGAGACGCGATACAGGACGATCTCGCGACCCGATTCCGTCACGCGCTGGATGCGCACCGTCCCGGAAACGATCAACGGGAATTGCACGCATTGATCGCCGGGGCGAAAGAGAACGGCGCCGCGCGGGATCTGCTTTCGCATCGCCGATTCGCGCAGCAACGCCTTCGTCGGCTCATCGAGCGCTCGAAGAAGCGGTACGTCCTCTATCCAATCGGCAGGCATCGACCGCCGACCCTCAGAAAGCCGCGCCGGGCTTGACGCCCATACGCTTGAGCAGCATGGCCAGAGGACACAGGCCCGTGAACGACGCCTGCAGCAGATTGAGGCCGACAAAAGCGGCCAGCAGCATCCACCAAGGCGAGAAAAAATGCGCCAGCAAAAGGCTGATCAGGATCATCGTTCCTGCAAAAGCCATGACGACTCTATCGATGCTCATGATCGAATTCCTTCTCAAGCTCGCGCACGCGCGGCGCCCGGCGCCGCCTTCTTGCGGGGTGACGGCGAGCCGCAGTTCTCCGCGCAAAACAATTCATAGAGCAGCCCGATGACGCGCGAGACGTTTTCGTTCGCGAGAGAATAGAAAATAGTCTGCGATTCGCGCCGGGTCTTGACGAGCTTGTCTTCCCGCAGCCGCGCGAGATGCTGCGACAAGGAAGATTGGCTCAAACCAACCGTCGCCTGCAACTTCGTCACAGACAGTTCGCCCTTGTGCAGCTCGCACAGCACCACCAGCCGGTGACGGTTGGCGAGCGCCTTCAGAAAGCCTTCCGCCTCGGCGGCCTTTGGCGCGAGGGCGGCCAGATTTATATTCATGGCTGCTAAATTACAGTCGTATAATATACAAGTCAAGGAGCTCGCTGGGCGCGTCGGGCACTCATAGGCCGGTCGAGACGGATACGCCGAGCCGAGGTCGCGCGGCATCGGGACCCCTCAACGAGAGGCGCCTGTTTAATTCACTATTGCTAATTTAAGTTTCTTGAATATAAGGGAACAGGCGTCTAGGAGATTTCATGGGCCGCTTCCGTCTTGTTCTGTTCGCCGCCGCAGCCGCGGCGCCCTTCGCAGCCTTTGCCGGCGAGACGACCGTGCATGTCGTCCCCATCGACGACATGAAAGCCGTCGTGGCGTCGGTCGAACCCGTGCATCAACTCGTCGCCCGCGCACGGATCGGCGGGACGGTGACGACGCTGAAGATCAAGGAAGGCGACACCGTGAACGCGGGCGCGGAAATCGCCGTGGTCGCCGACCAGAAGCTTTTCCTGCAGATGCAGGCGACCGACCAGCGCATTCGCTCGCAGCAGGCGCAGCGCGACAAGGCCAGAACCGATTTCGACCGCGCGCAGGAGTTGTTGCGCCGCGGCGTATCGACCAAGGTAATGGCCGATCAGGCCAAGACCGCCCTCGACGTCGCCGAGCGCAATCTCTCCGCCATCCAGACCGATCGCAGCGTCATCGAACAGCAGGCGGCGGAAGGCTCGGTGAAGGCGCCGGGGCCTGGCCGGATTCTGACGATCCCCGTCTCCGTCGGCCGGGTGGTGATGCCCGGCGAAACCATCGCGACGCTCGCCGAAGACAATTATATCCTGCGCCTTCAATTGCCCGAGCGTCACGCGCGCTTCATGCGGGCGGGCGACCGCGTCGAAATCGGAGAGCGCGGCGTCAACACCGGCGACGGCGCCCGCAAGGAAGGGCGCGTGCGCATCGTCTATCCCGAAATTCAGGGCGGCCGCGTGATCGCGGATGTCGATGTGAAGGGTCTGGACAATTATTTCGTCGGCGAACGCGCCCGCGTCTATGTGACGACCGGCAAACGCGACGCGATCCTTGCGCCGAAAGCCGCAATCTATCGCCGCGCCGGCGTCGACTTCGCCCGCCTTGCCTCCGGCGCCGAAGTGATCGTGCAGACCGGCGACGCCCATGGCGAAACGGTGGAGATTCTCTCCGGTCTCCACGATGGCGACGTGGTGCAGACGCCATGAGCGAGGACAAGACCGCGCCCGAATTTCACCCGGGCATTTCGGGGACGCTGACGCGGACCTTCATCAATTCGCCGCTCACCCCGCTGTTGCTGCTCGCTTCGATCCTTGTCGGCCTCATCGCGCTGCAGGCGCTGCCGCGCGAGGAAGAGCCGCAGATTTCCGTGCCCATGGTCGACATCATGGTGCAGGCGAACGGCTATAAGGCGGAAGACGCCATCGAACTCATCACCCGCCCGCTCGAGGACATTATAAAGGGCGTCAACGGCGTCGAGCACGTCTATTCGCAGACGCGCGACGACAATGTGATGGTGACGGCGCGTTTCTTCGTCGGCACGCCGCAGGACAACGCCGTGCTGCGCGTGCACGACAAAATCCGCGCCAATATCGTGGATCTGCCGAAAGGCATCCCCGAGCCCGTGATCGTCGGCCGCGGCATCGACGACGTGGCGATCGTGGTGCTCACGCTCTCCGCCAAGCCCGAGCGCGCCGGCAACTGGAGCGACAATGGTCTCTATCAGGTCGCAGAGGAGTTGCAGCACGAACTGACCAAGGTGGATAACCTCGGCCTCAGCTACATCGTCGGCGGCAGTCCCAACCAGATACGCGTCGAGCCCGATCCTGAGCGCCTCTCGCAATATGGCGTCACGCTGAACCAGCTTATCGACAAGCTCACGAACGCCAACCGCTCCTTCACGGTTGGCGCCTTCCGTGAGGGAAATCGATCCGTGCCCGTGGTCGCAGGCCAGACGCTGCAAGGCGTGCCCGATATCGGCATGCTTCTGCTCACGACCCGCGACGGGCGGCCGGTCTATGTAAAGGACGTCGCGGACGTCGTCGTTGGCGCATCCGAGCCCGACAAGCGCAGCTGGACGATGACCAAGGGGAAGGATGGCGCGCTTCTCAAGCGCCCGGCCGTCAGCATCGCCATCGCCAAGCGCAAGGGCGCAAATGCAGTGATCGTCGCGGAAGAGGTCCTCCGTCGGCTCGAATTGGTCAAGGGCCGTATCGTTCCCGAAGATCTCGAGATCGAGGTGACGCGCAATTACGGCGAGACGGCCACGGAGAAGGCGAACGAGCTTCTCTTCCATCTCGCGCTCGCGACGGTCTCCATCGTCCTGCTCATCGTCGTCATGGTGGGGTGGCGCGAAGGCGTCGTCGTCCTCGTCATCATTCCGACGACGATCCTGCTCACCCTCTTCGCTTCCTGGATGATGGGTTACACCATCAACCGCGTGAGCCTCTTTGCCCTCATTTTCTCGATCGGCATTCTCGTCGACGACGCCATTGTCGTCGTCGAGAACATCGTGCGCCACTGGCAGATGCGCGGATCGCGCAACCTTATAGACACGGCGGTTGAGGCGGTCGCCGAAGTCGGCAATCCGACCATCGTCGCCACCATGACCATCATCGCCGCGCTGCTGCCGATGATGTTCGTCTCAGGTCTGATGGGGCCCTATATGAGCCCGATTCCGGCCAACGCCTCGCTCGCCATGATCTTCTCCTTCTTCGTCGCCATGACGATCACGCCATGGCTTTTGCTGAAGCTCGCCGGCAACCGCTTCGCGCAGGAAGGCGGAACAGGTCATGATCATGCGCATGAGCGCGGCCCCATGGGTGATTTCTATGCGCGAATCGCGACGCCCCTGCTCCAGGACCGCAAGCGCTCGCAGCGCTTTCTCATCGGCGTCGGCGCCGCGACGCTTTTGTCCATGGGCCTCTTTGTCACGAAGAGCGTGCGCGTGAAGCTGCTCCCCTTCGATAACAAGTCCGAGATCGCGGTCGTCCTGGATCTTCCGCGCGGCGCCTCTCTCGAAGAGACCGACCGCGTGCTGACGGCCGCGGCCGAGCGCCTGAAGGATATTCCGGAGCTGACCTCCATCCAGTCCTATGCCGGAAGCGCGGCGCCGTTCAATTTCAACGGCCTCGTGCGCCATTATTATGTGCGCTCCATGCCTGAGATGGGCGACCTCGCGATCAATCTCCTGCCGAAAGACGCGCGCAAGCGGGCGAGCCACGCCATCGCGCTTGAAATGCGCGAGAAGCTCAAGGGCCTGCCCATGCCGGCGCAGACCGCGATCAAGGTCGTGGAAGTGCCGCCCGGCCCGCCCGTGCTCTCGACGCTGCTGGCCGAAGTCTATGGCCCGGACGCGCAGACGCGGCGCGATCTCGCGACGAAGCTGCGCAAGGCATTCGACAACGTCGACTTCGTCGTGGATACAGACGATAGTTTCGGCCGGCGGGCGGAGCGGCTCCGCTTTGCAATCGATCAGGAAGCGCTCGAATATCACGGCGTCGAAGAGCGGGCGGTCTATGACACGATCGGCGCCCTCGTGAGCGGCGTGAAGATCGGCTATTCGCAAAAGGGCGGCGGGGCGAAGCCCGTCGACATCACCGTGGCGTTGCCGCGCTCGGAAATGACGACCGGCGAGCGCATTCTCTCGACTCCCTTGCCGGCCGGCGGCACGGCGCGACAGGGAGCCAACGTCGAACTTGGCGACGTGGTGAGAGCGACGCGCGAGCTCGGCTCCTATCCGATTTTCCGTCACAACGGCCGCTTTGCGGAGATGGTCAGCGCCGAGGTCGCCGGACGGTTCGAGGCGCCGATCTACGGCATGTTCGCTGTCGAGGACGAAATCAAGAAACTCGACTGGGGCGCGCGCGGCGCGCCGGCGATCAAATACCATGGTCAGCCGCTCGACGACGCGCAGCCCACTTTCCTCTGGGACGGCGAGTGGGAGGTCACCTACGTCACGTTCCGCGACATGGGCGCAGCCTTCATGGTCGCTCTGCTCGGCATCTATCTCCTCGTCGTCGCTCAGTTCGGTTCGTTCAAGCTGCCGCTCGTCATTCTCGCGCCCGTGCCGCTGACGCTCATCGGCATCGTCATCGGCCATCTGCTCTTCAACGCGGCCTTCACCGCAACGTCGATGATCGGCTTCATCGCGCTTGCCGGCATCGTGGTGCGCAATTCGATCCTGCTCGTGGACTTCATCCGGCACCTGCGCGCGAAGGGCATGCCGCTGCGCGCGGCGCTGGTGGAGGCGGGGGCCGTGCGCTTCAAACCGATCTTCCTCACCGCCGCGGCGGCGATCATCGGCGCGGCTTTCATCCTGACGGATCCGATCTTCCAGGGCCTCGCCATCTCACTCGTCTTCGGCCTCGCCTCGTCGACGGCGCTGACGCTGCTCGTCATCCCCGCCATCTATGTCGTGCTGCGCGACGACGAAAGGCCGCCGCCGCCCGCGACGCTACCGGAAAGGAAAGCCGCATGATCAAGGATTGGCCCGAGCTCGCAGGAGCCCTCAGCGCGGACATTCGCAATCTGCGCGTTGGCGCGCCAGATGTCATGAAAGCCTTCTCGACAATGGCGACCGCGGCCGGCGCGCCGGGCGCGCTGGAGGCCAAGACCAAGGAGCTGATCGCGCTGGCGGTGAGCGTCGCGGTGCGCTGCGACGACTGTATCGCCTTCCACGCGAAGGCCGCGGCTCAACGCGGCGCGACGCGCGAAGAGATTCAGGAGACGCTCGGCATGGCGATCTACATGGGCGCCGGACCTTCCGTGATGTATGCGAGCCACGCGCTCGCCGCCTTCACGCAGTTCGACGCCGAGGAAAACGCTCGGGCGAAAACCGCCTGAAACAAAAGAAAGGAAACAGCAAATGTTCTCAGGTCTGATGTCGAAACTCACCGGCCGCGGCGGGGAACTGCCAACGATCGACCATGACGACTTCGTCCGCGTGGTGAAGGATGGCTCCTGCGCCATCGTCGATGTGCGCGAGCCGAATGAATATGCTGCCGGTCATGTTCCCGGAGCCCGCAATCTGCCGCTCTCGCAATTCGAGGCGTCGAAACTGCCGAAGGGCGAGTGCGTCATCATCTGTCAGGCGGGCGGCCGCTCGGCCAAGGCGTTGACGCAGGCGTTGCAACTGGGTCGCACGGACGTGCGGCATTACCAGCCCGGCACCGGCGGCTGGCGCGCCCGCGGCGGCGCCGTTACGGCCTGACATGCAGGCCGGCGGCCAGAACCCGACAGGGCTCGGGTTCTGGCCGCCGCGTCCTCAGGCGGCGCGGCCGAGTTCCGTCGCCTTCGGCACTTCGTTGATCTTGCCGGTCTTCACGTCATAGATGTAGCCGTAGATCGGAACGTTCTTCGGCGTCAGCGGATGCGAGCGGATGCGCGCGACGTCCTGCGCAACGCTGTCTTCCTGGTTCTTGATCGTATGCCATTTGATGAAATGGCCTGCCGAACAGCCGCCGCCGTGCTGCGGATTCGACCATTTCAGCGTCGACATGTCGAGCGCCGCCGTCGCGAGGCTGTCGTCGAGAAGATCGCTCATGACCTCATCGCAGAACAGCTCCATGCCGCAATTCGTGTGATGGATCACGAACCATTCATTGGTGCCGAGCAGCTTGTGCGAAATGACGAGCGAGCGGATCGCATCGTCCGAAGCGCGGCCGCCGGCGTTGCGGATGACATGGGCGTCGCCTTCCGAGAGGCCGGCGTATTTCGCCGGATCGAGACGCGCGTCCATGCAGGTCAGGATGGCGAAGCCGCGCGCGGGCGGCAAGGCGAGATCGCCCTTGGAGCCGAAATTCGAAACGTAAGCGGCGTTGGCGGACAGAACCTCGTCGACGACCTTGCTCATTTTTCATTCCTCCCGTGAAGCTTAAATTTCTTTGCTTGGCTTCTTGACCTAAGCAAAGTTTGTAACGCTTCCACTACCCAGTGCAAGCAATGCGGGGAGACAATTTCCGTGACAAAGTCGCTGACCGAAACGCCGAGAAATGCCGTGACGGCGCGCCCAAGCGTTACTATATAACGTCTCGGAAAACGATCGTCCGAAGGGCCCGCGGGCCCGCTCGATGAACATGGTTGAGGTAAATGTCAGAACTCGCCGATCTCTTCCCCGGATTCGCGTCGCACTGGATCGATACGCAGGCCGGGCAAATATTCGCGCGGTCGCGTGGGGCCGGGCCGGCGCTCGTCCTCTTGCACGGCTTTGCTGAAACGCATGTGGCCTGGCGCCGGCTCGCGCCCAGGCTCGCCGAGCGCTTCACCGTCGTCGCCATGGATCTGCGCGGCTATGGCTGGTCCGCCGCGCCCGACAGCGAGAAGGGCGCGGCCTATACGAAGCGCGAAATGGCCGACGACGTCGTCAAGGTCATGCAGGCGCTCGGCCATGTGCAGTTTGCGCTTGTCGGCCACGACCGCGGCGCACGCGTCGGCCTGCGCCTCGCGCTCGATCATCCGGGCCGGCTGACGAAGCTTGCGCTCGTCAATATCGCGCCCCTGGACGACGACTTCGGCGGCGGCGATCTGCAGCGCATCGGGCGCGCGCGCTTCCTCGCGACCGAGGCGCCGCGGCCGGAGGAACTTATCGCGCTCGATCCTCAAGGTTTTCTCGACGACGCGCTGCAAAGCTCGACGAAGGCAAAGTCGCTCGACGTCTTCGGAGCGCAGGCGCTCGCGCAGTACCGCGCGGCCTTCAACGACCCCACGCGCATCCACGCGTTCTGCGAAGACTTCCGGGCCGGGGCGACAAGCGACCGCGAGCAGCTTCTCGCCGACAAGGCGGCCGGCAAGAAACTCCTTCTCCCGACGCTCATTCTTTACGGCGAAGCGAGCTATCCGGCCGGTCGGGCCGGCGCTCGTCGACGCCTGGAAGGAGTGGGGCGAGGCGGTGACGGGCGCAGGCGTCGACAGCGGGCTCTATGTGATGGAGGAAGCGCCCGAGGCGGCGCTCGCCGCGCTGGAAAGCTTCCTTTGAGAATGGGCGAGGACCTCCTCGCCGGCAGAACCGTGGCGGTCGCGCTCGGGGGTGGCGGCGCGCGCGGCCTTGCGCATATCAGCGTCCTGCAGGCGCTGGACGAGATGGGCGTGCGGCCCGCGGCCATAGCGGGAACATCCATCGGTGCGATCGTCGGCGCCGCCTACGCCGCCGGCTTTTCCGGCGCCGAACTGCGCGCGCATGCAGAATCGCTCCTGCGCAATCGCATCGGCCTCGCCCGGCGTCTGCTTTACGCCCGAGCCCGCGGTCGCAGGCGCCTCCTCACCGGCGTCGCACATCCCTTCCTGATCGACGGCGAGCGTTTCCTCGAAGCTTTCTGGCCGAAAGGCATGCCGGAGAGATTCGAAGATCTGCAGATCCCGCTGACGGTGATCGCCACTGATTTTAGAATGCGCCGCCCGGCGGTGTTCACACGCGGTCCTTTGCGTTTGGCCGTCGCCGGATCGATGGCGATTCCTGGAGTCGTGCGCGCCGTGAAAGGCGACAGCGGTTATCTTGTCGACGGCGGCGTCGTCAATCCTCTGCCTTACGACCATTTGAGGGGCCACGCCGACATTATCGTCGCCGTGAACGTCTCGGGGAATTTCGGCGTCGAGAGCGAGACGCGGGCGCCTTCCGCTTTCGCGACCATTATCGTCGCGAGCCAGATCATGATGAACGCGATCAGCTCCCGCATGATCGCGGAGAGTCCGCCGGATGTGCTCATCGCGCCCCCGGTGCATCAATATCTGGCGCTCGACCTGTTCCGGACGTCGCGCATTTTCGCCGCCGGAGACGCCTGCCGGGACAAGCTGCGCGAAGGCCTTCTGGCCGCGGCGGGACGTCTCGAAGATCAGCGCCTCGACTGAAAGAAGGCGCGCAGCATCTGCGCCGCCTCGCTCTCGCGGATGCCGCCATAGATCTCCGGCGCATGGTGGCACGTCGGCTGCGAGAAAAAGCGCGGGCCGTGTTCGACCGCGCCGCCCTTCGCGTCGGCGGCGGCGAAATACAGCCTTCGGATGCGCGCGAAGGAGATGGCCGCGGCGCACATGGCGCAGGGCTCGAGCGTGACATAAAGGTCGCAATCGACGAGCCGCTCGTCGCCGATCGCGGCGCAGGCGGCGCGAATCGCCAGCATCTCGGCGTGCGCTGTCGGGTCCCTGTCGCGCAGGACGCGGTTGCCGGCCGCCGCGATCACCGTTCCGCCCCGCACGATCACGGCGCCAACCGGCACTTCGTCGGCGGCTGCCGCAGCGCGGGCGGCCTCGAAAGCGGCGGCGAAGGGGTCGACTGCGTTCATTCCTGCATTTCTCCGCCGATCGCGCTTCAAAGCGCTCGCAACGCCTGCTATCAGAATTTATGGCCGACAAAAAACCAACGAAGCGCTCCGGCGCGCCCGGCGGCGACCGCCCGATGCGTCGCCGCGATGCGAATCCCGAAACGACGACGCGCGGCGACGCGCGCAAGAAGCCCGTCGGCGGCAAACCTGCCTTTGACAAGCCCGCCTTCGCCAAGCCTGCTTTCGACAAGTCTCGCGGCGCCGAGAACCGTGGCGAGAAGGCTGCACGGCCCCGCCCCGATCTCAAGCGCGCCAAGCCGAGGCCCGCCGCCGCGCCCGTCGAGAAGACCAGCGCCTTCGAAGGCGAGCGCCTCGCCAAGGCCATGGCGCGCGCGGGCGTCTGCTCGCGCCGCGACGCCGAGGAATGGATCGCCGCAGGCCGCGTCGCCGTCAACGGGAAGTCGATGACCAGCCCCGCCGTGAATGTGACGGAGGCCGACAAGATCACCATCGACGGCCAGCCGATGCAGGCGCGCGAGCGCACGCGGCTCTTTCTCTTCCACAAGCCGCAGGGGCTCGTCACCACGGCGAGCGATCCCGAAGGGCGCCCGACCGTCTTCGCTTTCCTCGAGGAGCGTCAACCGGAATTGCCGCGCCTCGTCAGCGTCGGGCGTCTCGACATCAACACCGAAGGCCTGCTGCTGCTGACCAACGACGGCGGGCTGGCGCGCACGCTCGAGCTCCCCGCCACCGGCTGGACGCGGCGTTATCGCGTGCGCGTGCATGGCGAGACCGACCAGGCGCGGCTGGACGAGCTGAAGAAGGGCGTCGCCATCGACGACGTGACCTATGCGCCGATCGAGGCGCGGCTCGAGCGCGTGCAGGGGGCCAATGCCTGGATCGCGGTGAGCCTCTCCGAAGGCAAGAATCGCGAAGTCAAACGCGTCATGGAGCATCTCGGCCTCGACGTCACCCGGCTGATACGGATCTCCTACGGGCCTTTCCAGCTCGGGGACCTTGCGGAAGGGGTCGTCGAGGAAGTGAAGCTCAAGACCCTGCGCGAGCAACTGGGCAAGAGCCTCGCCGAACTCGCGGGCGCTGACTTTGCGTCTCCGCTGCGCGAAGCCACGCCGACCGAGCAGCAGGAACAGCGCGAACGGAGCGACAAGCGCTCGCGCAAGCATGTTTCCGTGCTCCGAAAGCAGCGCGAGCAGCAAAGCGAGAAGGGGCCGCGCGCCCGCATCGAGCGCGGCGCCACCGCCGACCGCAAGGGTCGGGCCGTCGTCGTGGAGCGCGTGACGCTGACCGCCCGCAAGGGCGCCGAGGACGCGCCGGCGTCGCGCAACGGCAGGCGCTTCGAAGCCATGCGCGACGGTGACAAGCCGAGGCGCGCCGCCGCAGCCGGCGAAAGATCGTCGCGCGGCGCGGGAGGCCGGGGCGAGCGTCTTGCGCGCGATGAGAGAAGCCGAAGCCGCGGGCCGGAGGGGTCGCGTCCTCGTTTCGAGGCCGAGCGCGGCGAGCGCCCTGCACGGGCGCCGAGGGAAGGTGGAGAAGGACGGCGCGAAGCCCCGCGTGGCGGGCGGTCCTTCGAGCGGGGCGCCGATGAAAGCCCGCGTGGGCGCTCGGGCGCCGGCGCCGGCGGTGTCAGTGGCAGCGAGCGCGCGAACCATCGCGGTGAGGACCGTTTCGAAAAGCGCCCGCCGCGGCGTGACGGCGACGCGCCGCCCCGGACGCGACAGGACTCGCGCGACGACGCCCGCCAGAGCACGCGGCCGCCGCGCGCCGCCGCCGGGAGGGACGAGCGCCCCCGTAAATTCGAGCGACCGCGCAGCGACCGCGATGTCGGGACCGCGGAGCGCGCACCGCGCAAGCGCAGCGTCGATCGACCCCGCGAAGGCGCCGAGGGGCGGCCGCCGCGCGCGGATGGCCCCGCGAGGGGCGCTCGCAGCGGCCCCGGTCGCAGCAGCGGTTTCAGCAAGGGGCCGCCGCGCGGGCGAAGCGCAGCGCCGGGGAAGGGAGTGGGCAAAGGTCCAAGCAAGGGTCCAAGCAAAGGTCCGGCTCGCGGTCCGGGCAAGGGTGCGCCAAAAGGGCCGCGCAAGCCCCGCGGAGAATGAGCGATGCGCATCGTCGGCGGGGCTTTGCGCGGACGCGCCTTATCGGCGCCCCGCTCGCAATCCATCCGGCCGACATCGGATCGTTTGCGGGAATCCGTTTTCGACATCCTTGCGCACGCCTTTGATGATCCGGTAACCGGCGCGAATGTGCTCGATCTTTTCGCCGGCACCGGCGCTCTCGGACTTGAAGCTCTCTCGCGCGGAGCGGCGCGCGCCCTCTTTGTCGACGACGGCGCGGAGGCCCGCGCCCTGCTGCGGGCCAATATCGAGGCGCTGGGTCTGGGCGGGGTCACGCGCGTCTTTCGCCGTGACGCGGCTAAACTGGGGCTGGCGCCGCCGGGCGAGGTCTTTTCCCTCGCGTTTCTCGATCCGCCCTACGCCAAGGGACTTATTGCGAGCCTCGCGGGTCCGGCGCTCGCTGCGCTCATCGACGGCGGATGGCTCGCAAAAGATGCGCTGATCGTCATCGAGGAATTGGCAGATACGGCGATCGACCTGCCATCGCCGCTGCGGCGGGAAGAAGCGCGCCGCTATGGCGACACGCAATTTGTTTTCGCGCGACACGCGAATTGAATGCGGCCGCCGCCGGCGACCGCAGGCGCCGTTTCACCAACGGCGATAATAGGGCGCACGGACGACCGCGCCGCCGCGAGGGCCGACATAAGCGGCGCCGCCGTAGCGGCCGCGATAGGTGGTTCCGCCATAGGGTCCGCGAACCACTGAACCGGCGGGACCGGCGCAGCCGGCGCGATAAACGCCACGTGCGCAAACAAATGCTTCCGACGTCTCCACCTGAGCAAATATGGAAGCGCTGGCGATAGCGGCGAGCAGCAGGATTTTCTTCATATCGTCTCCTTTGTGAGAAAACTTCAACCGCGTGCAGGGGGAAGTCAATATGCAGGACGCGCTGCACCGCCCGTCGAACGCGATCCCTCAGGCCTTCCCCTTCAGGACATATAGCACCGCGAGCGCGTCGCGCGGACTCATTTGGTCGGGGTCGATTTTCGCAAGCGCCTCGCGCAGCGCGTCCTTGGCGTGTGACACCTCCGCAACGCGCTTGAACAAAGGCAGATCGTCGATCAGCGTTTCCACCGGCGCGCGGCGATCGGCCGCCTCGAGTTCGGCGAGAATCGCGTGCGCGCGGGCAACGACGCTCGCTGGCAGGCCGGCGAGCTGCGCGACATGCACGCCATAGGAGCGGTCGGCGGCGCCTTTGACGACCTCGTGTAGAAACACGATCTCTCCTGCATGATCCGTCACTTTCATGGTGAGGTTGAGGAGACGCGCCATGCGCTTCGAGAGCTGCGTGAGCTCATGGAAATGCGTCGCGAAGATCGCACGGGAGCGGTTGACCTCGTGCAGATGCTCCATCGTCGCCCAGGCGATGGATAGCCCATCGAAGGTCGCCGTGCCGCGCCCGATTTCGTCCAGAATGACGAGCGAACGCGGCGTTGCGCAATTGAGGATGGCCGCCGTCTCGACCATCTCGACCATGAAGGTGGAGCGCCCGCGCGCGAGATCGTCGGAGGCGCCGACGCGTGAGAAGAGACGATCGACGACGCCAATTCTGGCGTCCTGCGCGGGGACGTATGAGCCCGCCTGCGCGAGCAGCGCGATGAGCGCGTTCTGTCGCAGGAAAGTGGATTTGCCGGCCATATTGGGGC
The DNA here is from genome assembly GCA_963806665.1 of uncultured Alphaproteobacteria bacterium. Classification (GTDB taxonomy): domain Bacteria; phylum Pseudomonadota; class Alphaproteobacteria; order Rhizobiales; family Beijerinckiaceae; genus Methylocystis. The sequence continues at coordinate 191,391 of CAWDYM010000003.1, forward strand.
CCGTGACGACCGCGATTTTCCCGCCCGCTTCGCCGGAGAGATCGCAATCATTCGCCGCAAAGGCCTTGCCTTGCGCCGCGAGCGAGGCTTCGACGACGGGGTGGCGGCCGCCAACGATATGGAAAGCGAGCGAAGCGTCGACATGGGGCCGCGTCCAATTGCGCTTCTCGGCGACTTCGGCGAGCGCGCTGAAAAGATCGAGCCGCGCAAACGCCTTCGCCAGCTCCTGCAACGAGTCGGCGCGCGCGAGCGTCTCCGCCGACAGGGCGTCGAAAATCACAAGTTCGCGGGCGAGCGCGCGATCGGCCGCGGAGGCGATCTTGCTTTGCAGTTCTACGAGGTCGCGCGTCGAGAAGCGCATGGCGTCGGCCATGGTCTGACGATGCGTGAAGGTCGCGTCGAAAGGCGGGCGCAGGAGCTTTTCGCCCTGTGCGGCCGGGAGCTCGAGATAGTATCCAAGAAAATTATTGTGCTTGATCTTCAGCTTTGTTCCCGTCGCCTCGGCGTAGCGAGACTGCAGAGAGGCGATGACCACGCGGCTTTCGTCGCGCAGCGAACGCGCTTCATCGAGTTCCGCGTCCCGCCCTTCGCGAATGAAGTCGCCGCCGCGCTTGTCGAGCGGCGCGCTGTCTTTGAGGCTGCGCACAATTTCCTGCGCGAGATTCGTGTCGGCGCCCGCAAGCGTCTCGGCCTCACTTAGCACCTGCGTCGGCGCGCCGCCTTCCTGGAACAATGCGGCGACGTCGTGCGCGGCGGCGAGCGCGGCGCCGACGCTTGCGAGATCGCGGGGTCCGCCGCGTTGTAGGGAAAGGCGCGAGACGGCCCGCGCAAGATCCGGCGCGCGAGACAACTTCGCGCGCAAGGCGGCGCGCGTTTGGGGCTTCTCAAGGAAAAAGGCGACGGCGTCGAGACGCGCGCCGATGAGCCCCGGATCGATCGACGGCGCGGCAAGGCTTTCGGCAAGCAGGCGTGCGCCAGCAGAGGTTGCGGTCAGATCGAGGACGGACAGCAGCGATCCCTCGCGCGCGCCCGAAAGCGTGCGCGTCAATTCCAGATTGGCGCGCGTCGCCGCGTCGATGTCGAGCGTGGCGCTTTCTCGCAGGCTCATGGGCCGTGCGAGCGCGGGCCGGTTTCCCTTCTGCGTCCGCTCGACATAGAGGATCGCCGTCGCCGCCGCGGCCAGCTCCGCCTCGCTGAGAGCGCCAAAGCCGTCGAGCGTCGAGACCCCGAAGTAATCGACGAGGCGCCGCGAGGCGTCGCCCGCCTCGCGCCCCAGTGGCGCGACGGGCGCGTCGACGCCCGCAAAAGCGGCCGAGACAGAGTCTTCCCGGCACAGGGTCTCCGCCGCGACGATCTCGCGCGGCTCGAGGCGCGCGAGCGCTGAGGCGAGTTCGCTCTCGGCGCATTCGGCGACGATGAAAGCGCCGGTCGAGATGTCGACGCTCGCGACGCCGTAGCGCCAGCCCCCGTCGCCGCCGCGCGCACGGGCGACGGCGGCGAAGGCGTTGGCGCGGGCGGGATCGAGCAGCGCATCCTCGGTGATCGTGCCAGGCGTGACGAGCCGCACGACGTCGCGGCGTACGACGGACTTGGGGCCGCGCTTCCTGGCTTCCGCCGGATCCTCGATCTGCTCGCAGACGGCGACGCGGTGGCCGAGCGCGATGAGTTTCTGCAAATAGTCGTTGGCGCGCTCGACCGGCACGCCGCACATGGGAATGTCGTCGCCCAGATGCTTGCCGCGCTTGGTCAGCATGATGCCGAGCGCCCGCGCCGCGGTCTGGGCGTCGTCGAAGAACAATTCGTAAAAGTCGCCCATCCGGTAGAACAGCAGGCAATCGGCGTTGGCCGCCTTGATCTCGATATACTGCGCGATCATCGGCGTCGCGCGCGGGGGCGCGGCCTGGTCCTGGGCTCTCTCCGACAAGTGCTGCGTCATGGGGCGCGACTTTAGCGGCGCCGAGCCGCCGGCGCCATTCGCCCACGGACTTCTACTGTGGAGCGCACCGAAAAAGGCCCCGGATCTCGCCGGGGCCCAAGCGCTACTTCCAGATTGCCAGGAGAATGATGATCGGGATCGGCACCCCGAGGAGCCAGAGCAGGATTGAACGACCCATTTTCCCCTCCTACCAGCGCAGAACTGCTGAGAACCCGAGGTTTTCGTCACGGTGCCGTCCGCCAAGCGCCGCCCCGCCCCAGGCGGAGGCGGCCGCGAGGAGCATGGCGGCCGCGGCGATGAAACTGGCGACGACGCCCGCCTTGCGCGTCTTGTCCGCGAGCGCCTTGGCGTGGGCGTTGTCGTCCTTCACCTGCTGCGCGAGGGCCTCGACACGCGCACGCGCGTCCGCAGGGCTCAGCCCCTCGCCGGACAGGACATTGGCGAGATAGCTCCGATCTTCGTCGCTGATCTCGCCCGTCGCCTCGGCGTGCGCGACGACACGGGACACGATCTGACGGGTGTCCGCCACATTCTGGCCCGCGCCGCCGCCGCCGCCGCCGCGTATCAACGTATCGACGCGATAATCGACGGGATTGGCGACGCCGTTCTTCTGGGCTTGCTGGTTTGCGGTTTCCACCCCGGCCTTGCCGAGGCTGTAGAGCGAAGAACCCGCGGCGAACGCGACGATCAGCAGCGCGGTCGCCCATACGACGAGCCCATGGGCGCCGTCGCGCATTTCGGCTTCCTCGCGCGGCACGTCGGCGACGCGTCTTCTGAGGCGCCCGCAGACATAGCCGCCGGCGGCGTAACTCGCGACCGTGACCCAGAGAACCCACAGGGCGAGCGCGATCGCATGGGTCATGGGAGAGGCGCCCTCATAGGGCGAAGCGAGCGAAAGCCCGACGCCGGACCCGAACGCGGCCATGACGAAGGAAATGGCCGTCGCCACCGCGACGCCCGCGAGGATTGCCCCCCAGTCGACGGCGCTGAAGCGCGCGAGCCCCATGCCGGATGCGGGTTCGGTCCCCGGTCGGACAACGTCTGTCATCGCCGCCTCCTACCGTAGGCCCAGGAGAGAGAGGATCGCCATCACGATCACGATCAAGCCAACGAAATAGATGATGCCGTTCATCGTCGCCTCCTTTGCGGCGCGCGGGGGCGCCGGGCGCGAAAGAGAAGCGGGAACGCCGGGCGGACGGCCATTGTTCCCGGCGCGCGGGAGACTGCAGCCTGAGGAGAAAACCTTGTAGAGGCTCACGCTTCGGCTGTATGTTGCGCCGCAAAATCGCGACAGTGGAAAGCGGGAGCCCATGGCGAAAGACAAATCGACGACGCAGGAGCGCCAGGTGTTCTCGGACAAGGAGGCGCTGCTCTTTCACTCGCGCGGACGCCCCGGAAAGCTCGCCGTCGTCGCCACGAAGCCGATGGCGACCCAGCGCGATCTCTCGCTCGCTTATTCTCCCGGCGTCGCCGTCCCCGTCCTCGCCATCGCCAAGGATCCCTCGCTCGCCTACGATTACACGACGCGCGGCAATATGGTCGCCGTCATCACCAACGGCACGGCGATTCTCGGCCTCGGCGACCTCGGTCCGCTCGCGGCGAAGCCGGTGATGGAGGGCAAGGCCGTCCTCTTCAAACGCTTCGCCGACATCGATTCGATCGACCTCGAAGTCGACACGAAGGACGTCGACGCTTTCGTAAACGCGGTCCGCTATCTCGGCCCCTCCTTCGGCGGCATCAATCTCGAGGACATCAAGGCTCCGGAGTGCTTCGTCATTGAAGAGCGCTTACGCGAACTGATGGACATTCCAGTCTTCCACGACGATCAGCACGGCACCGCGATCATCTCTGCCGCAGGCCTCGTCAATGCGCTGCTGCTCACCGGGCGGGACATCAAGACGACAAAGCTCGTCTGCAACGGCGCGGGCGCGGCCGGCATCGCCTGTCTCGACCTCGCCAAGGCGCTCGGCTTCGATCCGCGCAACATCACCCTCTGCGACACGAAGGGCGTCGTCTATCGCGGTCGGCAGGAAGGCATGAATCAGTGGAAAAGCGCGCATGCCGTAGAGACGAAGGCGCGCACGCTCGCGGAGGCGCTGGACGGCGCCGATATTTTTTACGGCCTCTCGGTGAAGGGCGCGCTGACGCCCGACATGCTGATGTCGATGGCGCCGGATCCGATCATCTTCGCCATGGCCAATCCGGATCCGGAAATCACGCCGGAGGAAGCGCGCGCCGCGCGGCCGGACGCCATCATCGCCACGGGACGCTCGGACTATCCGAACCAGGTCAATAACGTCCTCGGCTTTCCCTACATCTTCCGCGGCGCGCTCGACGTGCGCGCCAGGACGATCAACATGGAGATGAAGATCTCCGCCGTGCAGGCGCTCGCCGATCTTGCGCGCGAGGACGTGCCGGACGAAGTGGCCAACGCCTATCGCGGCGCGCGTCCACGCTTTGGCCGCGACTATCTCATCCCCGCGCCATTCGATCCGCGCCTCATCTCGATCGTGCCGCCGGCGGTGGCGCGCGCGGCGATGGAATCAGGCGTGGCGCGCCGGCCGATCATCGACATGAAGGCCTATCGGCATGAACTTTCGGCGCGGCGAGATCCGATCGCGGGGCTCATGCAGACGGTTTTCGAACGCGTGCGGCGGGAGCCCAAGCGCGTCGTCTTCGCGGAGGGCGAAGAGCAGCAGGTCATTCGCGCGGCGGTCGCCTTCGTCAATCAGGGGCTTGGCGCGGCCGTGCTCGTCGGGCGCGAAGACCGCGTCAAGGCGGCGGCGGCCAATGCCGGCGTCGAGCTGACGAAAGACATCGAAATTCACAACGCCAAGCTTTCCTTGCGCAACACGGTCTATGCGCAATTCCTGTTCGAGCGGCTGCAACGCAAGGGCTTCCTGCTGCGCGACTGCCAGCGCCTGATCAATCAGGACCGCAACCATTTCGCCGCGGCGATGGTCGCGCGCGGCGACGCTGACGCGATGGTGACGGGCGTTACGCGCAACTTCTCGAACGCTCTGGAAGAGGTGCGCCGCGTCGTCGATCAAAAGCCTGGCCACCGCGTCATCGGCGTCTCGCTCATTCTCGCCAAGGGACGCGTCGTCGTCGTCGCGGACACCGCGATCACCGAATTGCCCGAGGCGGAGGAGCTCGCCGAAATCGCCATCGAGGCGGCGGGCGTCGCGCGCCGCATCGGCCTCGTGCCGCGCGTCGCCATGCTCGCCTTTTCGACCTTCGGATATCCGCCCGGCGAGCGCACGGAGCGGGTGCATGAAGCCGTGCGGGTGCTGGACCAGCGGCGCATCGACTTCGAATATGAGGGCGAGATGGGCGCCGACATCGCGCTCAACAAGGATCTGATGGGCTCCTATCCCTTTTCGCGGCTCAAGGACACCGCGAATGTCCTCGTCATGCCAGCGTTCCACTCCGCCGCTATCTCGACCAAGATGCTGCAGGAACTTGGCGACGCCACCGTGCTCGGTCCGCTGATTGTCGGGCTCGACAAGCCGGTACAGATCGTCCAGCTCGGCGCGACGGATACGGAGATCGTGAACATGGCGGCGCTCGCCGCGTTCGGCCTCGGGGGATGATCCTGGCGCTCAGGCTTTGATCGCTCTTAGACGTTCCCCAGAGCGAACATGCAGGACAGGCGCGAGGCCAGAAAAAAGTCGATGGCGAGGTGGATCAGCAGCGACGCGGAGCCGAAACCGAAAATGAAGAGGCCCAGATTTTCCAATGCGCGCCGAAGCGCGCCGCGGCTGGGAAGCGACGGCGCCGCCCCCGGCTGGGCGAGGCTGGCCGCGAGTGGCTGTGAAGAGATGTCGATCAGGCTCATGTGAAAGCCCCATTTGCGCGAGTGGTTGGCGCTTCGTAGCGAAAATAGATTGGACCACGCCGCTTAATAGAGGCCGAAACGGATGCGGAGGATTTTATCCACCCACCGCGAAATGCATTGGCGCAATAGAAAAAGGCCGGGTCAAACCCGGCCTTTTTTCATATCGGGAACCTCAGGCCTACTGCGCGGCGAGCTTGATCTCGGGATAGGTGCAGCGCTCGTCGCTCTTGCTCTCGACGTGGAGATGCGACGGCGGCTCGACGAAAGCGATGCCGAGCGTTTGCCAGACGTCGACCATCGCCTCGACGAGCTGCGCAATGTGATCATGCGTGTGGCGCGGCGTCGGCGTCACACGCAGGCGCTCGGCGCCCTTGGCGACGGTCGGATAATTGATCGGCTGGATATAGATGTGATGGCGCGTCAGCAGCAGATCGCTCGCCGCCTTGCACAGCTCCGCGTCGCGCACCATCACCGGGACGATGTGGGACCCGTTCTCCAGGACCGGCAGTCCGGCGGCGGAAAGCGCATGCTTGGTGATATGCGCCGCGCGCTGATGCGCCGCGCGCAGATCGGTGCGCCGCTTCAGGAGGCGCACGGAGGCGCAGGCGGCCGCCGCGACCGACGGCGGCAGCGCCGTCGTAAAGATGAAGGCGCCGGCATAGGAGCGTATGGCGTCGATCACCATGGCGTCGCCGGCGATATAGCCGCCCATGGCCCCAAAGCCCTTGGCGAGCGTGCCTTCGATGACGTGAATGCGGTCCATGACGCCGGCGTGTTCGCAAACGCCGCCGCCGCGCGCGCCATACATGCCGACGGCATGCACTTCGTCGACATAGGTCATGGCGCCGTAGCGCTCTGCCAGCGCCGCGATCTCTGCGACCGGCGCGATATTGCCGTTCATGGAGTAGAGGCTTTCGAAGACGACGAGCTTCGGGCGGTCGCCAGCTTCAATCAGGAGTTCTTCGAGATGGGCCACGTCGTTGTGGCGGAAAATCTTGCGCTCGGCGCGCGAGCGCTTCACGCCCTCGATCATGGAATTATGATTGGAGGCGTCCGAGAGAATGACGCAGTTGGGCAGCAGATCGGCGATGGTGGAAATCGCGGCGAGATTTGAGATCCAGCCGGAGGTGAAGACAAGCGCAGCTTCCTTGCCGTGCAGATCGGCGAGTTCGCGCTCGAGTTCGACGATGGCATGGCTGGTGCCGGAGATGTTCCGGGTGCCGCCCGCGCCGGCGCCGACTTTGGCGGCGGTCTCGATCATGGCCGCGATGACGTCGGGATGCTGGCCCATGCCGAGATAGTCATTGGAGCACCACACGGTGACGTCCTCGACCGCGCCGTCCTCTCGGTGCCATTTGGCGACCGGGAAGTTTTCCACGTCGCGTTCCAGATGCGCGAAAACGCGATAGCGGCGCTCGTCCTTCAGACGGGAGACGGCCGCCTCGAAATATCGCCGATACACCATTTACGGTACCCTTCGATCTTTGACGTCCATCATGCTGGTGCGCAGCCCCGTCCTGCCCGCGACCAAGTTTGGACGGTTTCTTACATAGCCCATCCTGAGCCGGATTGCGAGCGGCGGATTGCCGCGTATTAGCAAAGCGTTCCGGTGCGGCGGCAGAGTTGACGACAAGCGCCCCGAGCTGTCGAACGATGGCGCTGCCGCCCGCCGCGGCGGGCGTCTGGCATTCAGCAATTTGTCACGCTCCCGTCACCGCCAGGAAATCAGCGCAGGCTATGCACATGCGCCTTTCTTAAAAAAACGGGGTCGGGAACATGACTTTTCAAAAATATGCGCTCAGCGTTGCGGCGCTCGCCGCGGCGCTCGCGGGAACGGGCGTCGCTGGCGCGGAGCCGATCAAGGAATACGGCCACATCGTTGTGATTTACCAAGAAAATCACAGCTTCGACAATCTCTACGGCCTTTGGGGTTCGGTGAATGGAAAGCTGATCAACGGTCTCCCCTTCGCCGACCCCTCGCACAAGACGCAGGTGCGAGTCGACAATACGACGGCCTATCGCTGCCTGCTGCAGAACGACCCCAATCTGACGTCGCCCACGCCTCTGGCGACGCTCTGCACCGACGCCGGCGGGCCTGCTTCCTTCGTCAGCGCCTTCGTCAACGCGCCCTTCAAGATCGACGATTACATCAAGCCGACCGACACCACTTGCTCGAACCCCTATGGCGGCTCCAGCGACGTCGCAGATGGCGTCGGCCTGCCGGGCGGCTGCACCCGCGATCTGGTGCATCGTTTCTACAATGAGCAGTATCAGATCAACGGCGGCCGGCAGAATCGCTATGTAACCGGCAGCGACGCGGCCGGCCTCTCGATGGGCTACTACGACACGACGAAGCTGCCCCTTTACAAATATCTCCACGGCAATCGCGCGCCCAACTACGTCATCGCAGACAACTTCTTCCAGTCGGCGTTCGGCGGCTCGTTCCTGAACCATCAGTGGCTCGTTGCAGCGAGAACGCCGGTCTTCGTCGGCGCCCCGAACGACGCCGGCGCGAACGATCAGCATTCGGCGCTCGACGCCAATCTGATGCCGAACAACGCGTCCAATAAGGGCGGCCCGCCGCTCTACACGAGCCCGCTCGGCGCGGCGGCGATCGACGCGTCGCTCACGCAGTCCTGCACCCCCCCGGTGAGCCGTCCACCCGTGCAGGGCGCTGCCGTCTGCGGCGATTACGCCGTGAACACCACGCAGCCCTGGGCCTGGCCCTATTCGCCCGGCACGGCTGACGCGCGCCGTCTGCCGCCGCTCACCTATTCGACGATCGGCGACCTCTTGTCCGCCAAGGGCGTCGATTGGGCCTGGTATTCGGGCGGCTGGGATAACGCCGAGGGCACGACGTCCGGCCTGGGCTGGACCAATGGCTCGGGCGGAACCTGCTCAGATCCGCACGCCAACCAGCAGTCCGTCGGCGGCGTGCTCCGCTGTCCGGACAAGCTGTTCCAATACCACCACCAGGCGTTCAATTATTTCGCCGCCTATGCGCCCGGAACCGCAGCGCGCACGGCCCATCTGCGCGACGAAGCGGATTTCATCGACGCGGCGAAACGCGGGCGGTTGCGCGCCGTCAGCTTCATCAAGCCGCTGGGCTCGGAAAACGAGCACCCCGGCTATACGGATGAAACAGACGGCAGCAATCATCTCGTCAATCTGGTGAAGACGATCGTCGAGGGGCCGAACGGCCACGACACGCTGATCATCATCACCTACGACGAGTTCGGCGGCGCCTGGGACCATGTTCCCCCGCCTTCCGCCGCCAACGGCAAGGGCGCTCATGACGTTTGGGGCCCCGGAACCCGCATCCCGGCCGTGCTGATCTCGACGAAGCTCGAGCGCTCGGGCGTCGACCATGCCGCGCACGACACCACGTCGATCCTGAAACTGATCGAGGAGCGCTACGACCTCGCTCCTCTGGGCACACGCGACGCGGCGGTCGGCAGCCTCCGCACCGCCCTGACGGACGACCGCGACAACGAACACGACCGCGACGATCATCGCTGATCGTTAGCGGCGAAAACCGAGCCGCCCGCTTCACGCGGGCGGCTTTTCTGTTCTGTGGGCGAGCGTATTTTCGACGATTAAGTGCGGGGGAGGGATCAGGTCACCCCGCCAGCGCGTGCAGCACCCGCGCCCAGCTGCGGGCGCCCTTGTGGAAACTCGTATAGCTGTATTTTTCGTTTGGCGAATGAATGCGGTCGTCGTCCAGCGCGAAGCCGATCATCAGCGCGTCCATATTGAGATCGCGCTTGAAGGCGCCGACGATGGGGATCGACCCGCCGCAGCCGGCGAGCGCGGCGTCCTTGCCCCACTCCTCCGCGAGCGCGCGGCGGGCGCGGGAGAGCGCCTCCGACCCGAAGGGAAGCTGCAGCGCATTTGAGGCGCCGTGGTTGACGAATTCAACCTTGGCGTCGACCGGAAGCCGCTCGCGCACGAAGGCGCGGAAACGCTCCAGAATCGCCTTGGCGTCCTGCTTGCCGACGAGGCGGAAAGAGAATTTGGCGGAAGCCTGCGCCGGCAACACGGTCTTGGAGCCCTTGCCCGTATAGCCGCCGACGATGCCGTTCACGTCGCAGGTGGGGCGCGCCCAGATCTGCTCCATGATCCCGCGCCCGGCTTCGCCCCCGACCTTGGTGAGGCCGATCTCGGAGAGCCACTGCCCCTCGTCGAAGTCGAGCGCGCGCCATTGCTCCGCGACGTCCTCGGGAATTTCCGGCACCCCCGCGTAAAAGCCGGGAAGCGCCACCTTGCCGTCGTCGTCATGCAGATCGGCGATGATTTTCGCCAGCACATGCACGGGATTGTTCACCGGCCCGCCGAACATGCCCGAATGCAGATCGTGACTCGCAATGCGGATGACGACTTCCTCCTGCGCAAGGCCGCGCAGCATGCAGGTGATGGCCGGGGTCGTCGCGTTCCACATGCTGGTGTCGCAGACAAGCGCAATGTCGGGCTGTGAAAGTTCGTCCTTGTTCGCCGCGAGGAAGGCGGGGAGGGAAGGAGAACCCGTCTCCTCCTCGCCCTCAAACAGGAAAGTCACATGGCAGGGCAGCCCGCCGTTCGCCTCGAAGGCCCGGCAGGCCTCCAGAAACGTCATGAGCTGGCCCTTGTCGTCCGAGGCGCCGCGGGCGACGATGTCTTTCGCGCCGTCCTTGCCGTCCGCCAGGCGCGGGGCGAAAGGGTCCGCCTCCCACAGATCCAGAGGGTCCGGCGGCTGCACGTCGTAATGGCCGTAGAACAGCACATGCGGCGCATCCTTGCGCTTCGCTCTGGCGTGGCCGACGACGATTGGGTGGCCTGGGGTCTCGCGCACGTCCGCCGTGTAGCCGAGGCCGGTCAACTGATCCTTCAGCCAGTTGGCGGCGCGCAGGCACTGTTGCGTATAGGCCGGATCGGTCGAGACCGAGGGGATGCTGAGCAGATCGAACAGGCGCTGGGTCGACGCGGGGAGATTTGCGTCGATGGTGCTCAAGACGGCGTCGATCGTGGCCATGGAATCAGGTCCTTCGCAGTTGATGCGAAGCTAGTGCGAAGTGGCGCCCGTGGGAAGGCGGAAAGGGGCGCAAACGACCCCTCGTCCTTCGTCGCTAGCTTGACCCGTTAACGCGTCGGCGTCGGCGTGCCGCTGCGGTAGTCGTAGAAGCCGCGCTGGGTCTTCTTGCCGAGCCAGCCGGCCTCGACATATTTCACCAGCAGCGGGCAGGGGCGGTATTTCGTGTCCGCGAGGCCCTCATGCAGCACCTGCATCACCGAGAGGCAGGTGTCGAGGCCGATGAAATCGGCGAGCTGCAGCGGACCCATGGGATGGTTGGCGCCGAGCTTCATCGCCGTGTCGATCGCCTCGACCGAGCCCACGCCCTCATAGAGCGTGTAGATCGCCTCGTTGATCATCGGCAGCAGGATGCGGTTGACGATGAAGGCCGGGAAATCCTCGGCGACCGTCACCGTCTTGCCGAGCTTTTTGCAGAAGTCCCGGCATTCCTCGAAGGTGGCGTCGTCCGTCGCAATGCCGCGGATGAGCTCGACCAGCGCCATGCGCGGGACCGGGTTCATGAAATGAATGCCGATGAAGCGCTCCGGTCGGCCGGTGATCGACGCAAGGCGCGTGATCGAGATCGACGAGGTGTTGGAGGCGATGATGCCGTCCGGCTTCACCACCAGCGCGACGTCGGTGAGGATCTTGCGCTTGAGTTCTTCGTTCTCGGTCGCGGCCTCGATCACGAGGTCGCAATCGCGGAAATCCTGGATCGCAGGCGCGGAGCCAAGATGCGGAAGCGCGGCGTTGACGACGTCGGCGGCCAAAAAACCGCGCTCGACCGACTTTTTCATCTGCACGCCGATGTCGTCGATGCCGGCGGCGATCCGCTCGGGAGTCACGTCGTTCAGGGCGACGTCGTAACCGGCGAGAGCGCACACATGCGCGATGCCCTTGCCCATCTGGCCTGCGCCGATCACGCCGACTTTACGAATTTCGAAGCTCATAGTTCGAACACCATAGCGAGAGGACCGCCGGCAAAGGGCGGGACGGCTGCGATGCAAAAGCGGCCACGTTGCACTGCAATATAGCGCGCGTTCGGACCGAAAGAAAACGGGTAAGCTTATAAAAAGTCGCGTTCAAGCCCGCCGCCGGGCAAGGAGGCCCGGCGGCGGCGCATCGTTTACTTGCCGAGCTTGGCGAGTTCCGCGTCGAACTCCGGCACGGCCTGGAACAGATCCGCCACGAGGCCGTAATCCGCGACCTGAAAAATCGGGGCTTCTTCGTCCTTGTTGATGGCGACGATGATCTTGGAGTCCTTCATCCCGGCAAGATGCTGGATCGCGCCGGAAATGCCGACAGCCATGTATAGCTCGGGCGCCACGGCCTTGCCGGTCTGGCCGACCTGCAGGTCGTTGGGCGCATAGCCCGCGTCGACGGCGGCGCGCGACGCGCCGATCGCGGCGTTGAGCCTGGTTGCGACCGGATCGAGCACCTTCTGGAAGTTCTCGGCCGAGCCGAGCGCACGACCGCCCGAGATGATGATGCGGGCCGAGGTCAATTCGGGGCGCTCCGACTTCGCAAGCTCCTCGCTCTTGAAGGAGGAGAGGCCCGGGTTGGCGGCCGCGCCGATCGCTTCGACCGGAGCCGAGCCGCCCTCGGGCGCCGCGGCGAAGGCCGTGGTGCGCACGGTGATCACCTTCTTTGCGTCCTTCGCTCGGACCGTCTGCACGGCGTTGCCGGCATAGATCGGGCGCTCGAAAGTGTCGGGCGCGACGACCTTGATGATGTCAGAGACCTGGGCGACGTCGAGCAGCGCCGCGACGCGCGGCAGCACGTTTTTGGTCGCGCTGGTCGAGGGCGCCATGATCACGTCGTAGGAAGGCGCGAGCGACAGGATCAACGCCGCCACCGGCTCGGCGAGCACATGATCGAGCGAGGCGTCGGCGGCGTAGAGCACCTTTTCCACGCCCGCGAGCCTGGCGGCGGAGGCCGCCGCAGCGTCGAGGCCGGGACCGACGACGAGGATGTGGACGGGGCCGCCAATCTGAGCGGCGGCGGCGAACGCCTTGGCGGTCGAAGGCGACAGGGCGCCATTGGCGGTTTCGGCGAGAAGCAGAATGGCCATATCAGAAAACTCCCGCTTCCTTGAGCTTGGACACGAGTTCCGCGACCGAGCCGACCTTGACCCCGGCGGCGCGGCTCGCGGGCGCGGCGGTCTTCAGCACCTCGAGGCGCGGCGCGATGTCGACGCCATAATCGGCGGGCGCCTTGACGGCGACCTCCTTCTTCTTCGCCTTGATGATGTTGGGCAGCGAAGCGTAGCGCGGCTCGTTGAGGCGCAGATCGGTCGTGACCACCGCCGGGAGCTTGAGGCTCACGGTCTGGAGGCCGCCGTCGATTTCGCGGGTCACGTCGACGGAGCCGTCGGTCAGATCGACCTTCGAGGCGAAAGTGCCCTGGCCCCAGCCGAGCAGAGCGGCGAGCATCTGGCCCGTCTGGTTTGAGTCGTCGTCGATCGCCTGCTTCCCGAGGATCACGAGGCCCGGCTGCTCCTCGGCCGCAATTTTGGCCAGGATTTTCGCCACCGCCAGCGGCTCGACGGTTTCGTCGGTTTTCACCAGAACGCCGCGGTCGGCGCCCATGGCGAGGGCGGTGCGCAGCGTTTCATCCGCCTTGGCGGGGCCGATCGAGACGACGACGACTTCCGTCGCCTTGCCAGCTTCCTTGAGCCGCAGCGCCTCTTCGACGGCGATTTCATCGAAGGGGTTCATCGACATTTTGACATTGGCGAGGTCGACGCCCGAGCCATCGGGCTTGACCCGGATTTTCACATTGTAGTCGACGACCCGTTTCACGGGCACGAGGATTTTCATCGCGCGACCTCTGGAGATGACTGCGGACGCCGAGCGTCCCGCTACATGAAAACTGTGGCGGTCTGGTAGCGGGGGCGGGGGCGAGTGTCAAACCTGCGGCCTGAAACACGCCGCCGCTTCTTCGCTTCAACCTCCAGATCCGGTTTCCTCCGGCGGCGCGGCGGCGGGCTCGGGCCGTGGCGGCTTGCGGGGCGCGGCGGCGCCGCGATCGAACAGCTTGTGGCTGCGCCGTTTGAAGATCGGCGTCAGAACGAGACCCGCAAGAATGCCGCCGACATGTGCCATCCACGCGACATGGGTCTCGCCGCCGCCCCAACCGGCGTTGATCACCTGAAGCGCGGCCCAGGCGCCGATGAAGAGATAAGCCGAGGCGTGGAAGGAGAAGAGCGGCGGGCGCAGACCCATGAGGCGCTGGGTCGGCGCACGGTCGCGGTCGCTGCTGAGCGCAATGATCCAGAAGGGGAACATCATGAAGGTGAGCGGCGGGAAGAAGCCGGTCACGGTCGCGCGCGGATAGAGCAGCAGAAAGGCCGCGCACACGCCGGAAATGGCGCTCGACGCGCCGACCAGCGGCGTGATCGAATGTGGCGTGGCGTAGATATAGAAAACCCCCGCGACCACGCCGCAGGATAGATAGAAAAGCAGATAATGCAGCGAACCCATCGCATCTTCGACGTTGTCGCCGAAGACATAGAGAAAGAGCATGTTGCTCGCGACGTGCAGGATCGACGAATGGAAGAAAAGCGAGGTGACCAGCGTCAGCGGCGCGGGCGGCCCAACGATCCAGCCGGCGAGATCGGCCTCGCCGAAGAGCACGCGCGGAATGATCGCGAATCCGCGCATGATCGTCAACGGATCGCCAAAAGCCTCGCTATAGACCGCGAGGAAGACGCCGACGTTCACCGCGATGAGCGCCCAGTTCGCGATCGGCCGCCTGAGATGGCGCAAGGGCGCATCGTCGTAAAGCGGCATCACCATGGCGCGTCCCTCGTCTGTCTTTCAGATAGCTAACATAGGCGCAAAGCCGCCGCTGTCACGCCCGCTTGAGGCGGGACCCAAGCCAGGCCATGGCCAGCGTGCGAAGTCCGGCGATGTCAAAGGCGGCGACCATCACGCCATAGATCACGGCGCCGGCGATGATCTGGACAAACAGCGTCACAAATCCCGGCGCCATCGCCCGCAGCGGCGAGAGCGCGAGAAACATGGCGCCGGTTCCAACCGCGGCGGCGAAGAGATCCCAGAAGGACGGCCAGACGGGCTGAGCGCGGAGCGCAAACCAGATGGTGACGGCGAGCGCCGCGAGATAACCGCCGGCCTGGGCGATGGCGAGGTTCGAAGCGTCGTGACCCCACGGCAGGAGGAAGAGCAGCAGCAGGGAAACCGCGACGGCGGCGAGCGCCGCGACAATCAGGGGCGCGGTTCGCTTGCTGATCTGAAAGACCGGATTGACCCCGAAGTTGAGGAAGCTCATCGCAAAGAGGCCCGGGAGGAGGAGACCGAGGTAATGGCCGAAAGGCCCGCGAAATTGTCCCGGCACGATCAGAGCCTCGACCGACGGCAGGATGAGCCACACGCCCGCGCAAGCCGGCAGCAGGAAAGCGAAGACGACGCCCATGTTGTGCGCCACCTGCTCGCGCGCGCGGTCCTCGCCATGCTCCTCATGCGCGGCGACGGCGATCTGGAACAGCAGCACGTCGAGCGCCGAGCCGAAAGCCATGACAGCCCGCATGCCGATGTCATAGGCGAGCGAAAACTGACCCGTCTCAGCGAAATCATAGACGCTCGCGACGATCGACCGCGAGGCCAGCGGCATGGCCTGATAGAGCAGATGCGCGGCGACGATCGGCGCGCTGTAGGCGATGAGGCCTTTCGCCGTCTCCGCCTTGGCGTCCATACAATGCACGCCTGGATCGCGCAGGGCGCGCGCGGCTCAGAATGACCGTGCCGAGCAGGCTCGCGACGCCGCCCGCGAGCGCAACGCCGGCCGAGCGGAAAAGGAATGCGCCGCTGCCGATGAGAACGAGCGAGAAAGCGTTCTTGACCAAAACGAGCCGCCCGTAGGCGCCATCTTCGAAACGCGCGCGGGCGAGGGCCGTCGAATAATCGAAGAGACCGTTGGCCGTCGCGGTGAGCAGCGCGAGAAGGATCAGTTCGCTGTCGAAATCGAGCTCGGGACCAAACACCGAATAGGCGAAAGTGCCGATCACGAGCAGCGCGGTGACCGCGACGAAGGAGGAGCCGAGCGTCGCGCGGATGATCGGCGCGTTCTCGCGCGTCCGCTGCGAATAGAAGCGCGTGGCGGAGAGGCGCAGCCAGTCATAGAGCGCGGTCTGCACGACGACCGCGATGGAGAAAGCGAGCGCGAAACGCCCGTATTCCTCCGGCCCGAGAAATTTCGCGACCAGCAGGCCGATGAGAAAATTCGCGGCCGTATTGGCGAGGAAGGCGAGCAGGACTTTCACGTCGTGAAACCCCCGCGCCGCCTTTCGCCGTCCGCTTTCATCCGCAGGCCTGCGCTCACCCGGCCGCGCTCCATCGGCCCAGCGCCGCAAGTTCGCGCAGCGCCTGCGCGTCGCGCGGGGTGACGTCAGGATAGTCCGCATCCGCCGTCGCGGGGTCGAAATATTTCCAGGAACGCGCACATTTCACGCCGCCCGCGCGGTGCGGCGCCACCGCCACGCCCTTCACCTCGGGAAGGCGGAAAGCGTCGGCGGGTCCCTCTCCGGTCTCGATAGAGATATTGGAAACGATGCAGATCTCCGCGAAATCGACGCCATCGAGCGCCGCGCGCAAATGGCCGTCGGCGATATAGACAGTCGGCGCCGCTTCGAGCGAGGAGCCGATGCGCTTTTGCGCGCGTTCGATCTCCAGCGCGCCGGTCACGACCGAGCGGATGGCGCGGACCTTCTCCCATTTTTCCGCCAGCGCCTCGTCGCGCCAATGCGACGGGATGTCGGGGAAACTCTCCACATGCACGGAAAGAGCGTCCGGATAACGCGCAAGCCACGCCTCTTCGGCCGTGAAGACGAGGATCGGCGCGCGCCCAGGTCGTCACGCAGCGGAAGATGCGCTCGATGACGGCGAGCGACGCTTTGCGCTTGGCGCTCGACGGCGGCTCGCAATAGAGCGCATCCTTGCGGATGTCGAAATAGAAGGCCGAGAGATCGCTCGTCATGAAGGGCGTGAGCAGCGCGACGACGCGTTTGTAGTCATACGCCGCATAGGCCGAGCGAACCGAGGCGTCCATTTCGACGAGACGATGCAGCATCAAGCGCTCGAGTTCGCTCGCATGTTCGAGCGCCGCATCGTCGTCCGAGCCGTAATGCGCGAGGGCGCCGATCATCCAGCGCAGCGTGTTGCGCAATTTGCGATAGAGATCGACGAAGGTCTTCAAAATCTCCGGGCCGACGCGCAGATCGTCGGCGTAGTCGGAGGCCGCGACCCACAGGCGCAGGATGTCGGCGCCGGAATCGGCGATGACCTTCTGCGGCGCGACGACATTGCCGAGCGACTTCGACATTTTGCGGCCCTTCTCGTCGAGCACGAAGCCATGCGTCAACACGGCGTCGTAGGGCGCGCGGCCGCGCGTGCCGCAGCTTTCGAGAAGCGAGGAATGGAACCAGCCGCGATGCTGGTCCGAGCCTTCGAGATACATCACCTCGTCTTCGCCGCCATCGCGTTTGCGATGGATGCCGGCGAGGGCGGGGAAGTTTTGCGGATCGTCGAGCACGAAAGCGTGCGTCGAGCCGGAGTCGAACCAGACATCCAGAACGTCGGCGACTTTCTCGTAGTCGGCGGGATCGTAATCGGGCGCCAGAAACCTCTCGGCCGCGCGCGCTTCATACCACGCGTCGGCGCCTTCCTTTTCGAAGGCCTCGACAATGCGCGCATTGACGCGTTCGTCGACGAGGATTTCATGCCCGCCCTTCTTCACGAACACGGCGATCGGCACGCCCCACGCGCGCTGGCGCGAGACGACCCAGTCGGGCCGATTGGCGATCATGCCGCGAATGCGGTTCTCGCCGGCGGCGGGCGTCCATTGCGTGCGGGAGATTTCCTCGAGCGCGATAGCGCGGAGCGTGGGCCGATTTTCACGACCCTCATCCTGAGGAGCGTGCGCAGCACGCGTCTCGAAGGATGCGGCTCCCGAACCCTCGTCCTTCGAGACGGCCTCTTTCGATGCCTCCTCAGGATGAGGGTTCGACTGCGAGAACCCCTTGTCCATCGCGATGAACCATTGCGGCGTATTGCGGAAGATCACCGGCTTTTTGGAGCGCCAGCTGTGCGGATATTGATGCTTCAATCTTCCGCGCGCGACGAGATTGCCGGCTTTCACCAGCTCGGCCATCACCGCGTCGTTAGCGTCGCCCTTCTCGCCCTTTTCGGTCAGCACGCGCTTGCCGGAAAAGCCAGGCGCTTCCTTCGTGTAGAAGCCGTCTTCGTCGACCGTGTAGGGGATGCGCGTTTCGATGCCGCGCTCGGCGAGCTGGCGGCCATTGGCGAGCCAGATGTTGAAATCGTCGACGCCATGTCCGGGCGCGGTGTGCACGAAGCCTGTGCCAGTGTCGTCGGTGACATGGTCGCCGTCGAGGAGCGGGACCTTGAAGTCGTATCCCAGCGACGCCAATGGATGAAGGCAATAGGCATCGATAAAACACGCTGTATCGATATCGTCGACATGCTCGAACGACTCGACTTTCGTGGCCTTGAAAAATTCCTCCGCCAATTTTTTTGCAATGATGTAGACAGCGCCAGTTTTCGCCCAGTTTTCTGCGGGAGCGGCTGTCACCCGATAGAGTCCGTACCTGATACGAGAGGAGTAGGAAATCGCCCGGTTTCCGGGCAGCGTCCAAGGTGTCGTTGTCCAGATGACCACGTGTGCCCTTTTTAGGGCTGCGGACGTGGCCATGTCATCGACGCGATCCGGTTTGACTTGAACGGCGTCTTTCAAGGGAAACGCCACCCACACCGTATCGCTGGTATGATCCTCGTACTCCACCTCGGCTTCCGCGAGCGCCGTCTTCTCCACGACCGACCACATCACCGGCTTGGAGCCGCGATACAGCAAGCCGTTCTCCGCGAATTTCATGATCTCGCGGGCGATGATCGCCTCGGCCGGATAGGCCATGGTGGCGTAGGGATGATCCCATTCGCCGGCGACGCCGAGCCGCTTGAACTCCTCGCGCTGCACCGAGAGCCAATTCGCGGCATAGGCGCGGCACTCGCGCCGGAAGGCGATCATCTCGTCGGGCTGCGCGAAATCGGGCTTCTTCCTGCCTTTCGCCCGGTAATTCTCTTCCTCGATCTTCCATTCGATCGGCAGGCCGTGGCAGTCCCAGCCCGGCACATAGACGCAGTCCTTGCCGGTCATGCGCTGGCTGCGCGTGACGACGTCTTTCAGAATCTTGTTCAGTGCATGGCCGATATGGATATTGCCGTTCGCGTAGGGCGGGCCGTCATGCAGCGTGAATTTCGGCCGGCCTCTGGCCGCCTCGCGCATCTTCGCGTTGAGGCCGATCTCCTCCCAGCGCTTGAGAAATTCCGGCTCGCGCTGGGGGAGCCCCGCGCGCATTGGAAAGTCGGTGACCGGAAGATAGAGGCTCTTGGAATAGTCGGGCCCTTTGGGCGTTTCGTCGTTCATTGGCTCGAAAACCGGGGATCGGGCGGGGCCGGGACAACCGGCAAGGTCCGCGTGACATAGAGGAAATGGCGTGGAAGCGCCAATTCGGCGCATTTACCCGGCGGCCGCGCGAGACAGGGTCTCAAGCGCGGGCCGGGCCGGTAATTCGTCTAGGCCGGAGAGACAGCATTCCCTTATTTATCAAGCCGTGGCGCGGCAGGGAAGCGGTAAAGGTCACGGCAGTCGCCGAAAAGGCCCCATCCCGAGCCTGTTTGCGACCCAGGCGCCTGCGCCGAGCAAAGCCACGACCGGAACGGCGATCAAGAACAGGCCCGAAAGGAAGAAGAGGCCGAGCGCGACCGCCGCCAGCAGGCCGAGACCCAGCAGCATGCTCTGGAACGGCCCGAGCTTGACGAACTTCACCTCGCCCGAGCCCGACGAAACCCAGATGCGCGATTGCGCGAAAGCGTCGTCCACCCGTTCGCGTCGGGGGTTTTCGCCCGGCGGAATGATCTCGATGTCGCCCCTGCGGTCGTCGTCCATTTTGCGTCCTCTCGACAAGAGGATAGGCATTCGCCAGGCGGCCTGCAATGCGGAGAGGCGATCAGCGGCGGGCGAAGCGGCGGCGGGGCGGATTGTCGAGCGACCGCAGCGTGCGTTCGACCATGGGCGCCATGCGAGCGGCCATGAACGCCGCGCCGAACGGGTTGGGATGTTTTCCGTCCCTCTGGATCAGCCAGGGATTGCCGAACACGCCGTCGAGGAAAAACGGGTAGAGCGGCACGCGGTCATTGGCCGCAAGAGCGGGATAGACGGCGTCGAAGCGCGGCTTGTAGGTCGGATCGCGACGTGGATAGGAGAGCATGCCCGCAAGGATCACGCGCGCGCCGCGCCATTTGCTGTAACGGACGATGGCGTCGAGATTGCGATACACCTCGGAAGGGTCCAGATGCTGCAGCATGTCGTTGCCGCCGAGTTCGACGATGACCGCGTCGGCGCCGTAGGCGAAAGCGCTGGGCAGGCGCGCCAGCGCGTCCTGCGTGGTGTCGCCGGCCTCGGCCGCGTCGAGCACGGCCACGTCGCGATAGCCCTGCGCGTGCAGCCGCCGGCTCAAGGCGAAGGGAAAGGACGTTCTCAACGGGATGTTGTACCCCGAACTCAGACTGTCGCCGATGACGAGCAACCGTTTCGGTTGGGCCCGCGCCTCGCCAATGACGGCGAACACGAACATGAAGAGGATTGCTGCAAGCGGCGCTCTGTTCATGATCGGCCTCCCTGGAGAGTGACAGCCGTAGGAGGCTAGGGTCTCCCCTTGTGCGACCAAGCGCGGCGGAGAAAAGTTTCTCGAATCGCTTCGTTCAGCGACGGGCCAGAATTTCCTTGGCCTTCGCGCAGTCGTCTTCCATCTGCGCGATGAGCGCCTCGACGCCGTCGAATTTTTCTTCCCCCCGGATGAAGCCGTAAAAGGCGACCTCCACACTTTTGCCGTAGAGATCGCCAGTGAAGTCGAAGAGGAAGACTTCGAGCAGTGGAGGGCCATTGTCGAAAGTCGGGCGGCGGCCGAAATTCGCGGCGCCCTCGCGCGCGACCCCGTCCGACGCGAGCGTCACCGCGTAGATGCCGTGGCGCAGGCGGTTGGAGGCGTCGAGGGCGATATTGGCGGTGGGGAAGCCCAGAAGCCGGCCCCGCTTGTCGCCATGGCGCACCACGCCGCGCACGAAATAGGGATGGCCGAGCAGATTGCGGGCGAGGGCGACGTCCCCCTTTTCCAGCGCCTCGCGGGTCGCGGTGGAAGACACCGCGTCGAGGCTTCCTTCTTCATCGCGCGTGATGCGGTCGACGATCTCGACGGCAAAGCCAAGACGTTCTCCCTCGGACTGCAAAAAGGCGGCGTCGCCCGCACGGCCCGCCCCGAAACGAAAATCGTAGCCGGCGACGACAGCCGACAGGCCGAGGCGCCTCACCAGTATCTCCTCGGTGAAATCCTTCGCGGGGCGCGCGGCGAAGTCCTTGTTGAAGGTCAGGACGATCATGCCGTCGAGCCCGAGCCGCGCGGCCTGCGCCGCCTTGGCCTCGGGCGGCGTGAGGCGGAAAATCACCGGCCGGCCGGCGAAGACGTCGGCCGGATGCGGCTCGAAAGTGAGCAGCACGCAGGGCTTGCCGAGCTTTTTCGCCAGCGCCTGGGCGCGCGCGATCACGCCGCGATGGCCGCGATGCAGGCCGTCGAAATTGCCGATCGCTGCGACCGCGCCGGCGAGGCCGGCGGGCGGCGAGTGCGGATCGCTCGCCACGATGATGGAAGGGTTCATGGCGCCGGCCAAACGCGGGTCACGCCGTCGCGGGCTTCTCCGCCGGCGGCGCGGCCGGACGGGCGGCCTGTTCGCGAGACGGCACCATCACCGTCGCCTCGCCGTCCAGCACGACCTTGCCGTCGACGAGGCATTCGCATTTCAGCTTGGCGCGGCGGCCCTTTTCGACGAGCTCCACGACTTCGACCACGACCGTGATGACGTCCCCGATCTTCACCGGAGCGCGAAAATTCAGCGTCTGCGACAGATAAACGGCGCCCGGACCCGGCAGATACATGCCGATGACGGTCGAGATCAGCGAGGCCGTATAGAGTCCGTGGACGATGCGTTCGCCGAATCGCGTCTTCGAGGCGAAGTGATCGGAGAGGTGTATCGGATTGCGGTCGCCCGAAAGGTCGGCGAAGGCGATCACGTCGTCGTCCATGACCGCCTTCATGAGCGTTTCGCGCATGCCGACGCTCAGATCCTCGAAATAATATATTTTGAACGGCGTCGACATGAGGTCACCGAGTGTTGCGCGAGGAAAGGCGAAGCGCCCGCTTCCCCCTTTTACCAGAAAACTGCGCGGGCCAAAGCGACAGGACGCACGCCCGCAAGGTCGATCAGCCGCGCCAGCGCAGCAGGATCCACGCCATCGCCCGTCGCATGCAGTTCTTCGGCATGTACCCCTTCAGTGATGAAGAGACAATCGAGACCCGCCCGGCCCGCGCCGGCGAGGTCGGTCATGGCGCCGTCGCCGATCGCGATGATCCGCCCCGTTTCGACCGGCCCGCCCGGCAAAGCCGCGAGTCGCTCGCGCGCCGCCGCATAGATCGGCGGATGCGGCTTCCCGAACATTAAAACCTCGCCGCCCATCGCGGCGTAGCGCTCCGCAAGCGCGCCGGCGCAATAGACGAGGTCGTCGCCGATGGCGACGACGATGTCGGGATTGGCGCAAAGCATGGTGAGGCCGCGCGCTTTCAGCGCCGCAAGTCTCTCGTCGTAATCCTGCGGGACTTCTTCGCGTTCGGCGAAAAGGCCCGTGCAGACGACATAATCGGCCTCCTGCGGGCCGACCATCTTCAGCGGCGCGCCGAGCCGGCGGGCCGCCTCCTCGAAGAGGCCGTTGTCGCGCGGCGGGCCGAGGTGGCAGCAGGCCTGTCCCTTACGCGCCAGAATCTCCCGCAGCGTCAGCTCGCCAGCGGAAACGAGATCGTCGAAGGCGTCCCGCGGCAAGCCGAGCCCGATCAATTGGCGTATCACCTCCGCGTCCGGGCGTGAGGCGTTGGTGACGAGAACCACCCTTCCACCCGTTTCGCGGAACCGGCGCAGCGCCTGCGCGGCCGGCGGAAAATGCTTCTTCCCGTCGATCAGCACGCCCCAGACGTCGCACAGGATCGCGTCATAACGCCGGGCGAGCGCTTGGAGGCCGTCGACTCTGGGAATATCCGGGGCGGCGGGCGCGACGTCGGAGGGGCTCAAAAGCGCGCCTCGGAAAAAGCGGCGGCGTGGGCTTTCTCGCTCACGGGCAGGAAGACGCCCGTCTCCGCCTCCATCCAGAACAGCCGCCCATCCGACACGCGGAACGAAGCGCCATGCAGCATAAGATGCTTGTGATGTTCCAGGACCTGCACCATGGGAAAGGTGCGCAGATTGCGCAGCGTCAGCTTGATCGCCTCGAACTCCAGCTTTTCGATATAGCGCGGATCGTCCGGGTCGGGGGGCACGCCGAGACGCTCGGCGGCGGGCGCCAGCATGCGAATCCAGTCGCCGATGAAATCGCCATGGCTGAGGGGCGGGGTCTCGGGCCGCGCGATGCTCTCTGCATAGGCGCGCACGCCGCCGCAAAGCCCGTGGCCCAGAACGACGATATGCGCGACCTTGAGCGCCATGACCGCATATTCGAGCGCGGCGCTCGCCCCGTGGTGATGGTCGTCCGGCTCGTAAGGCGGAACGAGTCCGGCGACATTGCGCAGAACGAACAGTTCGCCAGGCCCCGCGTCGAAGATCACTTCCGGAGAGACGCGTGAATCGGAGCAGCCGATCACCATCGTGGTCGGCTTCTGCCCCTTGAGCGCGAGGGCGCGAAAACGCTCCTGCTCCGCACGGAACCGGCCGCCAAGGAAGATCTCGTAGCCCTCGACGAGATGGGCCGGGAGGCTGCCGGGTGCGGCGGAGCGTGTATCAGCGTGCATTTGCAATCTTTTTCGGACGAGCTGGATTTTCCAAACTTGCGCCGGGGCATGGCGAAGCGGGCGCATATTGTGTAGACCTCGCGTCGCGGCAAGACAATCGACGACAAAGTCGATCACCTCCGGACGAGCTCATGATGATTTCGAAACTGAAGCGCAGCGTTCTCGCCATGCCGGGCTCCAACGCCCGCGCGCTGGAGAAGGGCAAGAGCCTGCCCGCCGACGTTTTGATGTTCGAGCTCGAGGACGGCGTGGCCGAGGCCGCCAAGGCGACGGCCCGCGAGCAGGTGGCCGCCGCGGTCCTGGGCGGCGGCTATGGCGCGCGCCAGATCGTCGTGCGCGTGAACGCCCGCGGCTCCGAATGGTACAAGCCCGATGTCTTCGCCATCGCGCCCACGGGGCCGGACGCGATCGTCATCCCGAAGGTCAATTCCCGCGACGAGATACTCAAGGCCGCGGCCGACATCGTGGCCGCGGGCGCGCCGCTACAGGACGCGCATCTGGGCGATGATCGAAACCCCCCGCGCCATTTTCGACATCGAGAAGATCGCCTCCGCCGCCGACGATCCCGCGTCGCGCTTCGAGGCTCTGGTGCTGGGGCCCAACGACATTGCAAAGTCCACCGGCGCACGGCTGACGCCCGGCCGTCCCGCGCTTCTCTCCTGGCTGTCGGCGGGCGTCCTTGCAGCGCGCGTTCACAACATCGAGATCATCGACGGCATATATAACGACTTCAACGACGAGGCGGGCTTGCGGCGCGAAGCCGAACAGGGTCGAGACATGGGTTTCGACGGCAAGATGCTGATCCACCCCAACCAGATCGCTCCGGTGAACGAGATTTTCGCTCCGGACGCGGCAGAGGTCGAATTCGCCCGGCGCATCATCGCGATTTTCGACGATCCGGAAAATCTGGAGAAGGGCGTGGTTCAGATTGACGGCAAGATGGTCGAGCGCCTGCATCTCGACATCGCCCGGCGCACGCTCGCGCTGATGGAGGCGGCGGGCTGATCTCGGGCCGGACAAGCGGAAAGCTGTTTTATAGGCAGACCGCCTCCTTTATACCTTTCCGCAAGGGATCAAACAGCAAGGACGGTGAAAATGGCGGCGCCCGACAGCGACGACTCGGATCGCATCACCAGCATCGAGGGTCCGAACGCGGCGGAATCGTCGCCCGTGAAACCGGCGGTCTCCGCTCCAAGGCCGATCGCGCCGTCGCGCAAGCGCGGCGGTTTTCTCTCCAGGCTGCTCCTCTCCAGCGCCTTTCTGCTGACGACTTTGGGCCTCGCGGGTTATGGCGCGCTGACTTTCCGTGACGCCGACCCGCGCATCGGACTGGCGGCAGGCTATGTCGACGACGGCCTCGCCGAGGCGCGGCGCGCGCTCGACAAGGCGCAGGAGAGCCTCACCGGATTGACCGGGGCGAGCCCCCCGGTCGTCGGCGCCAAGCTGACGACGCGTCGCAGCCAACCCCTCGTCCAGACGCCCGAACCCGTCGCCGGGGGCGTGGAAAACAAGCCAGCGTCCGCTGAATCGACCCCCGACGCGGCAAAGGAATCCGACGCGCATGCGACTGTTGCCGAACCTCCAGCGGAAATGCCCGAGCCGCCGCACAAACCGGCCGAAATCGCGCAGCAGACCCCGCCGGGCGCGCCGATCCCGGCCCCGCCCGCCGCCGAGCCTGCAAAGACGCCGGAGCCGGCCGCCGCTGTTTCGGCGCCTACGGCGGCGCCGGCTGTGAGGCTTGAAGCCGCCGACGCCGACGGCTTTACCGACCGCGACCTTATTTCCGCCCTCGAGGGCCGCATCGACGCCCTCGGGGAAGAGGTGAAGGCGCTGCGTGAAAAACTCGACGCGCCCAAGAACGAAACGCGTGCGGCGCCCGAAACAGAGGCGCCAAAGCCCGCCTCATCCGCCCCTACCGCCCTTCCTGTCGTCGACGCCACGGCGACGACGGTCGTGGTGGCGTTCGCGCTGCAGCGCGACCTGGAGGCGGGCCGGCCCTTCGCCGAAGAAATCGCGGCCCTCTCCCGCCTGTCCGCCGAGCCCGCCCCGGCGCCGATCCTGATCGAGATCGCCGAAAAGGGCGCGCCGACCGGCGCCCAGCTGAAAGAGAGCTTCGCGCCGATCGCCAAGCGGTTGAAGGCCGAGGAACCGCACGCCGGGCCTCATGCCGGGAGCGGCGATCTTGCCGGCCATCTTCTCGAGGGCGCGAGCAAGCTCGTGAAGGTGCATCCCGCCGGTCATGTGCATTCGGAGACGCCCGACGACAAGAATCGAAGCGATCGAGAATGCGCTCGCCCGCAATGACTTTGCGGCGGCCGAGACGGCCTTCGCCAGCCTTCCGGAAACCGCGCGGGCGGAAGCCAATGAATTCGGGGACGCGCTCCATTCGCGCGCTGAAGCGGCGAAGTCCGCGGACGATCTGCTGCGCGGCGCCATCTCGGCGCTCGGCGCGAAGAAATAAGCGAGAGCGATAAACATGCTTTTCCTGCTTCTCTTCATCGTCGCGCTCGCGATTTCGGCCTATGGGCTCGAATTACTCATCGAACAGCCCGGCAAGCTGCTCCTGGAGTTCGCCGACAAGCAATATGAAGTGTCCCTTCCCGTTGCGGTCGGGGGGCTCCTGCTGCTCGTGGCGGCGCTGATCATTCTCTGGGCGATCATCACGGCGCTGATTCGTCTGCCGGGCCGCGTCAAGGGCGGCTCGCGCGAAAGGCGCAAGGCGAAGGGCCTCGACGTGCTCTCGCAGGGCCTTGTCGCAGTGGGAGCCGGCGACGTCGCCCGCGCCCGCAAGGCGGCGCAGATCGCCGAGAAGCTTCTGCCCGAGGAGCCGCTGACCCGGATGCTCGTCGCTCAGGCGGCTCAGCTCGCCGGCGACCGCACGGCCTCGGCCAAGGCGTTCCATCAGATGACGCTCAACCCTGAGACCAAGCTTCTGGGTCTGCGGGGCCTCCATATCGAGGCCAAGCGGCGCGAAGACGCCGAGGCCGCGCATCATTTCGCCACCACGGCACATGAAATCGCACCGCTTCCCTGGGCCGGCTCCGCGGTGCTGGAGCATCTCGCCGCCAGCGGCGAATGGGAGAAGGCCCGCGAGGCGCTCGAAAAGAGCGTCGCCGCCAAAGCGATCGACACCCCGGCCGCTCAGAAATTGCGCGCCGTCATCGAAACCGCCATGGCGATGGAGAAGGAGCGCGACCATCCCCACGATTCGCTGCATCTTGCGCGCCAGGCCCTGAAGCGTCGCCCCGGATTCACCCCGGCCGCCACGACGGCCGCACGCGTGCTGATTCGCCACGGCGACCAGAAGCAGGCCCTCAAACTCATCGAGGCCGTCTGGACCACCGATCCCCACCCCGATCTCGCGCCCATCTATCTCGAGGCGCTCCCCAATGAATCGAACGAGCAGCGCCTCGCCCGCGTCGAGCGCCTCGGGAAAATGTCCTCCAACGCGCCGGAAAGCCGCCACGTGATCGCGGAAGCCGCGCTCGCCGCCCGCGATTTCAGGAGAGCCCGCGCCGCGCTCGCGCCGCTCGTCGCCGAAGGCGAGCACCCGACCGCGCATACCTGCCTGCTGATGGCGGAGATCGAGGATGCGGAAGACGGTCCGAGCGGCCCGGTGCGGGAATGGCTGGCGCGCGGCTCCCGCGCCCCGCGCGATCCCGTATGGATCGCCGACGGTATGGTCTCGAGGCGCTGGCTGCCGATCTCGCCCGTGACGGGAAAGCTCGACGCCTTCGAATGGAAGACGCCGCCGCATTCGGCGCAGCATCTCACCGAGGAGGGAAAGCTGAATATTCCGAGCGCCTTCCTCGCCGCTTCCAGGCCGGCGGAGCTCGTGGCCCCGGCCGCGGGCGCCGCGGCTCAAACGTAGCGGCTGCCCGCGCCTCGGTCGGCGCGGCGAATGCGGACATAGAGCGCGCCCTCGCCCCCGTGATGGCGCGCCGCTTCCCCGAACCCCACGACGACGTCGCGCAGATTGGGCGCCTGCAGCCACATGGGCACGACGCGGCGAAGCACGCCGCCTTCCTCGCGCGAGAGGCCCTTGCCCGTGACGACGATCGCGACCTTGGCGCCGTCCGCCTGGGCGCGGCGCAGGAACGAGGTCAGCGCCCGCTGCGCCTCGTCCTGCCGCATCCCGTGCAGATCGAGTTTGGCGTCGACGTCCAGCCGACCGCGTTTGATCTTCACGCGCGTGCGATGGTCGATCTCGGCGAGCGGCGTCGGCGGCCGCGGGGCAGGCGGGCGGTCGCGATGCGCCTCGCGCGTCGGCGGCTTGCCCGGGGCGGCCTCGGCCACGACGGGCTGGAGCGGCGGCTCCGCGACCGGCGCGGGCCGCGCCCGGAAGGGCCGGACATTCGCCGTGACGATGTGCCAGAGTTCGGCTTCGGCATGGGTCAGCCGGCGATAGCGGGATTTCGCGTCGGTCACGGCGCGGCGCCCTCAGCAGGCAGAAGGACGATGAAGTCCGCCTCGTGACGCACGCGCCCCGCGAGCGACCCCGCGCGCGCGCCCGCTCCAAAGAAGAGGTCCGCGCGCGACGCGCCCAAAATCGCCGATCCCGTATCCTGCGCGATCATCAGCCGCCCGAACCTCGTTTCCGCATCACCTTCCCACGGAACATGCGCCGCGATCCAGAACGGCAATCCGTAGCTCCATATTCCCCGGTCGACCGCAATGGACCGCAGGGGCGTGAGCGCGACGCGTTCTCCGCCGATCGGCCCCAGCCGGCGATCTTCCGAGTCGTCGCGGCGAAAGAATACATAAGAACGGTTTTCCTGCATAAGGCGCCGGCCCGGCTGATTTGGGCCAAGGCCCATCTCGCGCAGCGTCGCCTTCAGCCGCTCGAGCGACATCTCGCCTTCCGGGACGAGGCCGCGCTCGATCATCAGCCGGCCTATGGAGGTATAAGGCCAGCCGTTGCGGCCGTCATAGGTGAGCGGGATCGTCGCCCCATCGGCGAGGCGAAGCCGCACGGACCCCTGCACCTGGACAAGAAAGCGCTCAACCGCGTCGCGCACATAGGCGACTGCGACCGATCCCGTCGCGGCGCCCTCGTCTTCGATCTCGCGGCGAGGGGGATAAGGAACGAGGGCGCCGTCAGGAAGCTGGCGGGCGCTGGTAAGCGCCTCGCCTTCAGAAATCTGCAGCGGCTCCGCATTGAGAGTGACGAGATCGGGCGGACGTGACAGAAGCGGCGTCTCGAAGCCCGGCTCTGGGGCGAGGCGCGCCTCTATCTCCGGCTCATAATAAGCGGTCACGAAGCCCTTGCTCGAAACGCGATGGGGCCGGAACCAGCTGGCGGAAAAAGGCGTCGCCCGAAACATCGCTCTGCAGCGCCGCGCGGGCTGCGGCGATCAGCCCGGCCGGCGGCGCACAGGCGGGCCGCTGCTCGTGTTGCACAGCGGCGAGCCGCCGGGCCGAGCGCTGGAAAACGGCGAAGGCGGCCTCGAGGTCATCGTGGCGAAAGCCCTCGATGGAATCAAAGGAAACGGGCGCGAGTTCAAAGGGCGCGGGCACGCGAGGGTCACACGGCGTGCGTCGCGACGAGCTTCCAGTTGGGGTCCGAAGCGCGCGGATCGCGGGCGAAGGTCCAAAGCTCTTCGACCGGCATGGTGTTGCCGCCCTCGATGATTTCGCCCGCCGCGTTCTTGCGGACGTTGATCAGCCGAACCGCGAAGCGCACGGTGATCTCGTTGAGGCGCGGAGCGGCGCTGGCGGCCTGGACGAGCGCCGAATCGATCGTGACGATCGCCGTCTCGACCGTCTCGCCGGCTTCCTCGCGGCGCGCGATCTCGTTCGAGAAGCCGTCGAAGACCGTCTTGGCGAGGAGCGGGCGCAGAGTCTCCCGATCTCCCTTGGCGAAGGCGCCCACGATCATTTCATAGGCCCGGCGAGCGCCGTCCAGAAAGGCGCTTGCGTCGAAGCGTTGATCGGCGGCGACGATGGCGTCGAGACCGGAGCCCGCGCCGCTGTCTTTTTCTATGATTCCCGAGCCAGTGGCCTTCGGGCGGCAGACCGACGGCCTCCGCCGGCGGCGCGCCCGGCAACGTGGTCGTCTGACGCAAGGACGCCCGCGGGGGCTGGAACGCCGCCGGCGGCGCCTCGCGGTCGACGCGCACGCCCAAGACGGATCGCAGCTTCCACACCACGAAGATGGCGAGCGCCGCGAACACGATGAGCGAGGGATCGAAGGGTTCGCCGGATGGCGACATTGAGCACTCCCGGATTCGTCTCCTGTCGGCTAACATGTCGCGGCTCACATGTCACGAATCAAGGGCGGCGCGCATCGCCGCAGCCCGCGACCGGCCGGCGTTTTCCCGGCTGTGGGAGAGTTCGCGCGTTGAATGGCAGGACAAAGCTTATCGGCGTCGCGCTTGGCGCGTGGCTCGCCCTCGAAATCGTGGCCTTCGCCTTCGTGCTGCGCTCTATCGGGCTCCTGGCTGCGATTCTGCTCGGCCTCGGGACGACGGCGCTTGGGCTCGCGGACGTGAAGCGGCTGCTGACCGCCTGGCGCGCGCGCGAAAAGGTGCGCCGCGACGGCGCCATGCTCGACGGGGCGCTGCAGGGCTTCGCCTCCCTGCTGCTGATCCTCCCGGGTTTTGCGTCGGACGTCGCTGGGCTCGCGCTGAAGTCGCCCTCGGTGCGCACGGCGGTCATCGACCGCATCCGCAACCGTGGGCGCGAGCCCGCCAAGACCGACGGGCCGCCAACCATCGATCTTGGCCCGCACGAGTGGAAACATCTTACCGCGAGCGGCCGGCCCAAACGCAAGCGCAAGAAGCCGGACAGCCTCTCGGCGTCGCCGCCTGCAAATCCCTGAGCCTTGTTCCGTTCAGGGAGACGTGTTAGGCGGGCGCGACTTCTCGCCATCAGGCGGCTCGGCTGGAGAACGCGACATGACCGACACGAATGGAAACGGCGCCAATGCCGGACAGGCCGGCGCGCCGGCCCTCAATGCGCTTGTTCAATATCTGAAGGACTTCTCCTTCGAAAATCCGAACGCGCCGAATTCGCTCGGACCGCAGGAAAAGGCGCCGAACATTGGCATCCAGGTCAATGTAAACGCCAAGCAGCTGGCGCAGACCGATTTCGAGGTGACGCTGACGCTCGACGCCCGGGCGGGCGAAGGCGCCGGCCTGCTCTTCAAGCTCGACCTCGAATATGGCGGCGTCTTCCGCCTCGTGAACATTCCCGAGGATCAGATTCACCCGATCGTCATGATCGAGTGCCCGCGCCTGCTGTTTCCCTTCGTGCGCCAGATTGTGGCTGACGCGACGCGCGATGGCGGTTTCCCCCCGCTCTATATCGACCCGATCGACTTCGTTGCGCTCTATCAGCAGAAGGCCGCCGAAGCCGCGGCCCAGCCGGGAACGGCGAACGCGTAATCTGCTCGACGAAACTTCTGGATTTTCAGGCGGCGGAGGGCGGTTGCTCTCCGCTTTCCTGTTTCTGCGGCAGATATTTCTCCCAGAGGGGAGCCTTGCCGAGCGACGAGACGAAAGCGCGATGGGCCTCCTCTTCCTCCGCGCTCAGGCGGCCCACGAGCGGCGCCGGCCGGGCGCGCAGGAGATCGCCGATCTGCGCGCCCTTTCGGGTCGCGCTCACCGCCGAAAGCGACAAGGCCGCCTGACGGCCGCCGCGTAATTCCGCATAGATTTCGGCGAGAAGCCCAGCGTCCAGAAGCGCGCCATGCTTGTCGCGGCGAGAGAGATCGACGCCATAGCGCTGGCAGAGCGCGTCGAGGGAAGCGGGGCTGCCGGGATGGAGCCGCCGCGCCATGGCGAGCGTGTCGACGATGCGCGCGGGCGCGAGCGCCGGCAGCTTCTGCAGGGCGAATTCGGCGTTGAGAAAGCGCACGTCGAATTCGGCGTTATGCGCGACGAGCGGTGAATCCTCGATGAAGTCGATGAACGCCGCGGCGATTTCGGCAAACTTCTTGTGCTGCGAGAGGAATTCGCGCGAGAGGCCATGAACGCGGAACGCCTCCTCTGGCATGTCGCGCTCGGGATCGATATAGGCGTGAAAGACGCGGCCGCTCGGAATGAGATTCAGGATCTCGACGGCGCCGATCTCCACGACGCGATCGCCTTTCGACGGATCGAGGCCGGTTGTTTCGGTGTCGAAAACGATCTCGCGCATCAAGCTCTCTTGTTCAGAATCTTCAAAATCTCTCGCACTTCCGCCCGCGCCGCGTCGAGGCCCTTTTCCGTATGCACCACGAAATCCGCGCGGGCGCGTTTTTCGGCGTCGGGAACCTGTTTGGCGAGAATGGCTGCAAATTTCTCTTCCGTCATGCCCGGCCGCGCCAGAACGCGGGCCTTTTGCACATCTTCCGGCGCGGAGACGACGACGACGGCGTCGACGGACGTCTGCGCGCCCGTCTCGAAAAGCAGCGGGACGTCGTAAACGACGAGGCGCGTCCCCTTTTTTTCTTCGTTCCTGAGAAATTCGTCGCGCGCGCCCCAGACGAGCGGATGGACGATGTCCTCGAGCTCTTTCAACGCCGCCGGGTTTCCCAGCACGCGCTCGGCAAGTCTCGCGCGGTCGATCGCGCCGTCGGTGGTCACGCCCGGAAACGCCGCCTCGATCGGCCCGACGGCCGCGCCGCGATAGAGATCATGAACGATCTGATCGGAATCGAGAACCGGAACCCCTGCCTCGCGGAACATCTGCGCGGTGGTCGACTTGCCCATCCCGATCGAGCCGGTGAGGCCGACGCGGATCATGCGTGCAATGCTCCCTCGCGGCGCAGGGCGTCGAGCAAGGGCAGGATCGGCAAGCCCATGATCGTCCAATGGTCGCCGGCGACTTCCGAAAAAAGCTGCGCGCCGAGACCCTCCACCTGATAGGCGCCGGCGCTCGTCAGCGCCGTCTCGCCCATGGCGGCGAGATAAGCGGCGATGAAGGGTTCGCTCAGCGTCCGCATCGTCAGATCGGCGTGAGCCACGGTCTCGAATATCACGCCGCCGTCCCGCATCAGCGCCAGGCCCGAATGCAGCCTGTGTCGGCGGCCGGACAGAAAGCGCAGCAGCGCCGCCGCTTCTTCCATATCGGCGGGCTTGCCGAAAATGCGTCCGTCGCAACTTGCGACCTGATCGGCCCCAAGCGCCAGCCGCCCGGGCGCCACGGCTGACGCCACGGCCGCCTTTGCGCGCGCAAGGGTCGAGGCGATGGCGTCGGCCCCGGCCGGTCCAAGATCCGATTCGATCGCCCGTTCGTCGACCTCCACGGGGCGGCATTCGAAGGGAAGCCCGGCCTGGGCCAGAACCTGCCGGCGGCCAGCGCTTTTAGAGGCGAGGATCAACGGCGCGCCGGCGCGCCAGAAGACGGGATCGGGGTCTTGGCTCACGGGCGGTGTCCACAGGCCTGGCTGGAACGGAGGAATAGCGGGGATGATTCTGCGCCGTTGAGGGCGCCCCTGTCGACGGCGGTGGATATCTCCGCCGATCTATCAACAAGTATGGTCCCGTCCCACCCTCGCCCATGAAATCCGCCGTACATGAACTCATAAGCGGAATTGGTCCCATTTACCCACAGGGTTGTTGGATCATACCGCGCTGAAAACGATCATCTTTGTTCGTTTTAGCCGCTGTTTCGGCGCGTGGGCCGGATTCCATCCACATCGCCAACGCCTGTGGGAGAAACGTTAACGGAAATTAACCTTCCCAGAGCAGTGGTTAATAAAAAGTAAATCAATCTCTTTTTAAAAGAATTTTAATTTTTGGCGGTTCGCGCTACCTCCATCGGCGGCGTCCCGTTGGAAGCCGAAGACGAGGCGAGGAGCGCATTTTGTCGGACGAAAAGCGGCTGATTTCCGCCTTGCAGGGCAAGGCGCAGGACGTTCCCCCACTGTGGCTCATGCGCCAGGCCGGGCGCTATCTTCCGGAATATCGTGAGCTCAGGTCGAAGGCGACCAGCTTTCTCGATTTCTGCTACACGCCGGCGATGGCGGCGGAAGTGACGCTGCAACCGATCCGCCGCTTCCACTTCGACGCCGCGATCCTTTTCTCCGATATCCTCGTCGTTCCCGACGCCATGGGCCAGACGGTGTCCTTCGAGTCCGGCGAGGGGCCGCGCCTCGATCCGATCGAGACGCCGGAAGGCGTCGCAAAACTGGGCGCTTTCGATGTCTCAAAACTCTCGCCCGTTTTCGAGACGATCGATCGGGTGAAGTCGGCGCTTCCCTCCGACGTGGCGTTCATCGGCTTCTGCGGCGCGCCTTGGACGGTCGCGAGTTATATGATCGCCGGTAAGGGCACGCCGGATCAGGCGCCGGCCCGGCTTTTCGCCTATCGTCATCCAGAGGCCTTCCAGCAGCTCATCGACCGGCTGGTCGACGCCTCGGTCGATTATCTGATCCGCCAGATCGACGCGGGGGTCGAGGTCGTGCAGATTTTTGACAGCTGGGCGGGCGTGCTGCCGGCGCATGAGTTTGAGAGCTGGAGCGCCGGGCCTATTGGCCGGATGATCGCGAAACTGAAGGAACGACGTCCCGCAACGCCCGTCATTGCGTTCGTGCGCGGCGCCGACGCTCAGCTTCCCGGTCTCACGCGTCGCCTCGGCGCCGATGGCTATGGGCTCGATACGGCGCTCGATCCCAGATGGGTCGCGGCCGAGACGGCGTCGAATGTCTGCCTCCAGGGAAATCTTGATCCGCTGGCGCTGATCGCCGGAGGCGCGGCGCTCGACCGTGAGATCGACGGGATCCGCGCGGCTTTCGCCGGGCGTCCGCATATCTTCAACCTTGGCCATGGCATCCTGCCGCAGACGCCGATCGAGCATGTTGAACGGCTCATTACGCGAGTACGCGCATGAGCGTGTATCTCTGGATCAAAGCCCTGCACGTGATGGCCGTCATCTCCTGGATGGCGGGGCTGTTCTATCTGCCGCGACTTTTCGTCTACCACGCGCAGGTGGGGCCTGGACCGCAGTCCGAGACGTTCAAGGTCATGGAGGACAAGCTCCTGCGCATCATCATGCGCCCGGCGATGATCGTCTCGTGGCTCACCGGGCTGTATCTCGCCTATGCCGGCGATCACTGGCGCGACGGGTGGTTCCACGCCAAAGCGGCGCTTGTCGTGGCGATGACGGCCGCGCATTATTACGACGCCGTTTTGGTGAAGCGCTTCGCGATCGACGCCAACAGGCGTTCGCACGTGTTTTACCGCTATCTCAACGAGGCGCCGACGCTGCTGATGATCGCGATCGTTGCGCTGGTGATCGTCAAGCCGTTCTGAGCGAGGCGGGCCGCTCTTGCTTTTCGGCTAAAAACGCTTTAATGACAATCCGCTCACCTCAATAGGCAGCCTGTCGCACTGCGACCCGCCGGAATTGTAGATCCGGCGACGGCGGGACTCCCAGTCCCCTCCGACCTGCCCCTCCCCTTACGAAAAGTCAAAACGCTTTGGAACTTACGGCCAAGGAACTCCCCATGCGGGAAATCAAACTGAAGGACTTGAAGGAAAAGTCCGCTGCGGAACTGCTGGCTTTCGCCGAGGAGCACGAGGTCGAAAACGCCTCGCTCCTGCGCAAGCAGGAGTTGCTGTTCGCCATCCTCAAACAGTTCGCCAGCCGCGACGTCGAGATCGTCGGCGAGGGCGTCGTCGAGGTGCTGCAGGACGGCTTCGGCTTTCTGCGCTCGCCCGACGCCAATTATCTCGCCGGCCCAGACGACATCTATGTGTCGCCCTCCCAGATCCGGAGATTTGGCCTGCGCACCGGCGACACGGTCGAAGGCATGATCCGCAGTCCGAAGGAGGGCGAACGCTATTTCGCGCTTCTCAAGGTCAACACCATCAATTTCGAGGACCCGGAGAAGGTTCGCCACAAGGTGCCCTTCGACAACCTCACACCGCTCTATCCCGATGAACGCCTCAAGCTCGAAATCGACGATCCGACGCGGAAGGATTTCTCGTCGCGCGTCATCGATCTCGTCGCGCCGATCGGCAAGGGCCAGCGCGCGCTGGTCGTGGCGCCGCCCCGCACGGGCAAGACGGTGCTGCTGCAGAACATCGCGCAGTCGATCACCACCAATCATCCTGAATGCTATCTGATCGTGCTGCTCATCGACGAGCGCCCGGAAGAAGTCACGGACATGCAGCGCTCGGTGAAGGGCGAAGTGGTTTCCTCCACCTTCGACGAGCCCGCTGTGCGCCATGTGCAGGTCGCGGAAATGGTGATCGAGAAGGCCAAGCGCCTCGTCGAGCACCGCCGCGACGTCGTGATCCTGCTCGATTCCATCACGCGTCTGGGCCGCGCCTATAACACGGTGGTGCCGTCGTCGGGCAAGGTGCTCACCGGCGGCGTCGACGCCAACGCGTTGCAGCGTCCCAAGCGCTTCTTCGGCGCCGCACGCAACATCGAGGAAGGCGGCTCGCTGACCATCATCGCGACGGCGCTGATCGACACCGGCTCACGCATGGACGAAGTCATCTTCGAAGAGTTCAAGGGCACCGGCAACAGCGAGATCATTCTCGACCGCAAGGTGGCCGACAAGCGCGTCTTCCCGGCGCTGGACATCACCCGCTCCGGCACCCGCAAGGAAGACCTGCTGGTCGCGCCCGATATCCTCAAGAAGATGTACGTGCTGCGCCGCATCCTCAATCCAATGGGCACGGTCGACGCGATCGAGTTCCTGCTCGGCAAGCTGCGCGAAACGCCCAAGGGCAATCAGGCCTTCTTCGACTCGATGAACACGTAAGGCTCTGTTGGCGCTTCGCTCAATCGAAGCGAAGCGCCATCAACATTTCGTCGAGATAGTCGCCCTCGCCGATTTTGGCGGCGCGCTCCTCCACCCCATAGGCGCGAAAGCCCCAGCGTTCGTAAAAGCGACGCGCGCGGGTATTTTCGGAGACCACGGTCAGCGTGACGATTTCGACCCGCGCCCTCGCTTCGTCGAGCAGGCCGCCCATGATCTCATCCGCCGCGCCGGTTCCGCGAAACGCGGCGTCGACATACATGCCATAGAGCAATGCCCTGTGACGCGTCTTGGCGCCGGTCGACCAGGCCAGTCCGCCGATCCCGACCAGCCGGTCCTCGTTGAAAGCGCCGATGACGTGATCTCGCAGGAGACGGCGGCGCACGTCCACAATCGGCACGTCGGCTTCGTCTTCCGGCGCAAAACGGAACGCCCGCGGCTCCTGGCGAAAGGCTTCGACGCGCATGTTCTGATACGCGCCCGCGTGATCGACTCCAAGACGGCGACGCGAGCTGCGCGATTTCTCCACGTTTGTCACATCGCCGCGCGCGCGGCGCGAAAGCGTGCGACGAAGGCGTCGAAGCCGCCGTCAGACATTTTCCAGCTCGGACGATCGACGCTGACGCCGCTGATTTTCAATATCAGGGCCTCGTGCGCGCTTATCAGATCGATATAGCGACGCCGTCTGAACGGGTTTCTGTAGAAAGGCCAGTCCTGGAGCGCCTTGCGTCGTTCGCGGAAATTCTGGACGAATTCCTCGGTGATGCGGGCGGCTTGCGCTCCCGTGTCTGCGCTGCGCTGCGCCAGCGCCTTGCTTGTCGCCTCATGTGCGTCGCAGATTTTTTCGACCATATAGACCGACGCGAAACTGGGTCCAAAGTCGTGCTCGCCGACGATGATGGGCATGGCTCGCGGAAGCCCTTGCGCTTCGAGCGCTTCGTGGATGGTGCGGTGAACCCGCAGATACAAATACCACGTCGCGAGCCGGAAGGAATTCGAAAGCCTCCGGCCGCGTCGCGTTCGGCGATGGCCAGAAGGAGCGATGCTCATATGTCTTCAAGGCGATGTGCAGAGGCGCGAGGCCATAGCAGATCAGCGGCGAAGCGATGTCGATGAAGCAACCCTGCCACGGCGCGCCATATCCGCAGACCGGCAGGATGGCGTCGCGAGTCGCCGTCGAGAAAGGGAAATAGTTTTCGTCGTAGTAGCTGCACTCGAACACGATATTCTCGTCTTCACTGTGCCCGGTCAGGTCGATCTCGATCGCGGCGATTTTCTCCCCGCGACGTTCAAGGGCCGCCATATCGGCGTAAAGCTCCGGCCAACCGTCGATGCGCACATCGGATTGGCGGGCGTTCCGGCACAGATCAAGAAAGCGTGCGTCGCCCCGCGAAAGGGCCTCCAGAAGAAGCGCCTCCGCTTCGTCGAAGAGTTGCTTGCGGATCAGTTCCGCCGCTGCTTGTTCAATGCGCTGGATGTCGTCGGCGCTCATGCGCTTCTCCCCTGAGCGCGCCAATCTTCTGGGTGACCGATTGAAAATCAGCTAAGGCTTCCGCGATATGTTCGAGAACTTCGCCAATGTCTGGACCATCGTCGCCCTTGCTCGCGATCTGAAGCCCGGCAAGCCTCTCCCCCTGCGCGTCGCCGGCGAGCGCGTCGTCTTTTTTCGCGACGCTTCCGGCGCCGCTGCCGCGCTCGTCGACCGTTGCCCGCATCGCGGCGTAGCGCTGTCGCTAGGGCGCGTAGACGAGGGCGTGATCGAATGCCCCTTTCATGGCTGGCGCTTCGACGGCGAAGGGCGCAACTGCCTGGTGCCCTGGAGCCCGGACGCGAAGCGCGAGAATTTGGGCGCCGTCGCCCTGCCCGTGCGCGAAGCGGATGGATTGCTCTGGCTGTATACGGGTTTCGCCCCTGATCAGGAGCCGGCCGTCAGCGAGACGTTCGCGTGGCCGGACATCGCGCTTTGCGCGCAATCGGTCGTCTGGAATGCCCATTGGACGCGGGTGATGGAAAACATGCTGGACATGCCCCATTTGCCTTTTGTGCATCGCAAAACAATTGGCAAGGGTCTGCAGCGCCTCACGGGCGGCCGTATGGACGTGGTGTGGGAGGAGCGCGCCTATGGCGGGCGTATCAGCAGCGCCGTCGACGGGGCGCCGCGGCCCGGCGCGCTGGAGTATCGCTTTCCCAACGCCATGGAGCTCTTCATCGACCCGCCGGGCAAGCGTCTGCGCCTGATGGTCGTCTGCATCCCGGAGGATGATGCGACGACGCGTCTGCTGCTTCTCACCATGCGTAACTTCGCCCGCTCGCCCTTGCTGAACCCGGTGTTTCGCCTCCTCAACCGGCGCATCGCCCGGGAGGATCAGGCCATCGTCGAATCTTCGCTGCCCGCCGAAGTTCCCCCGCCGAGCGAGGAGGCGTCCGTCCGCACAGACGCGCCGACGCTCGCCTTTCGTCGCATCTACCGCACGACGCTGCTGGGCGGCGCTGCGGCGCGGCCGGGGGCGTGATGGAGACGATCTTCGCCCTTGGCACGGGCGCCGGCCGCTCGGCGATCGCCGTGATCCGTGTGTCCGGCCCGCAAGTGCGGCAGATCCTGTGCGACATCTCGGGCGCCCTGCCCGAACCGAGATTGGCCCGACTTGCGACGCTGCGGGACCCCTCCAGCGGTGAGACGCTGGACCGTGGGCTTACGCTCTTCTTTCCGGGGCCGCATTCGGCCACAGGTGAGGATTACGCGGAACTGCAGATCCATGGCGGCCGCGCGGTCGTTGATGGCCTGCTCGAGCTTCTCGCCCGGCGGCCGGGGACGCGAATGGCGGAGCCCGGCGAATTTGCGCGCCGCGGCTTCGTCAACGGCAAGCTCGACCTTTCACAGGCGGAAGCGCTCGCCGATCTCGTCGACGCCGAGACGCAGGCGCAGCGCCGCCAGGCGTTGCGGGTCGCAGGGGGCGCGCTGCGTCGCAAAGTTGAAGGCTGGCGCGCTGCGCTCATCGACGCGCTGGCGCTCATCGAGGCTGAACTCGATTTCAGCGATGAAGCGGATGTGGGGCGCTTCGAGAGCGCTCGCCTTGGGGCCCTTCTCGGCGCCCCGCTTCACGAGATGCGCGCGACGCTTCGGGGCGCGCCCGCCTCGGAACGGATGCGCGAGGGCTTCCTCGTCATGATTCTCGGCCCTCCCAACGCGGGCAAATCGACTCTGCTCAACGCTCTCGCCCGGCGCGATCTCGCAATCGTTGCGCCGACGCCTGGCACGACGCGGGACATGATCGAGGCGCATCTCGACGTCGGCGGTCTTCCCGTGACCTTCGTCGATACGGCGGGCCTGCGTGAAGCGGCCGACGACATCGAACGAATTGGCGTCGACCGGGTTCTGGACCGGATTGCAACGGCCGATCTGGGATTGTGGCTGTCGAGCCATGGCGAAGCGCCGGCGGCGAATCTGGCTCCCGGGGTTGAACTGCTGCGAGTGGCGTCGAAGGGAGACCTGGCGCCAGCGCCCTCGGGGTGGATCGGGATCTGCGCAAGGACGGGGGTCGGCGTCGATGCGCTCTTGACGGCTGTGGGCGAACGGGCCAAAGCCCGGCTTGGAGACGGCGGCTCGGCGATTTTCATCCGGGAGCGGCACCGGAAGGCGGTTTCTGCGGCCGCGGCGGCG
This sequence comes from uncultured Alphaproteobacteria bacterium, assembly GCA_963806665.1. Classification (GTDB taxonomy): domain Bacteria; phylum Pseudomonadota; class Alphaproteobacteria; order Rhizobiales; family Beijerinckiaceae; genus Methylocystis. The sequence continues at coordinate 231,492 of CAWDYM010000003.1, forward strand.
GTTCAGTCTGCGCTTGCCTGCGAAAAGGACTTGGAATTTATCGCCGAGGATTTACGTTCCGCAGCGCGGGCCCTGGGGCGGATTGTCGGCGTGGTCGACGTCGAGGACGTTCTTGACGCGGTTTTTTCCAGATTCTGCATCGGCAAATAGGACGGGATGTTTCACGTGAAACAGGCGCAGCGTGAGGACTGAATTCGAAGTCGTCGTGGTAGGCGGCGGCCACGCGGGCTGCGAGGCCGCGGCCGCCGCTGCGCGCCTTGGCGCCCGCACCGCGCTCATCACCCATTCCCGAATGTCCATCGGCGTCATGTCCTGCAACCCGGCGATCGGAGGCCTCGGCAAGGGGCAACTCGTTCGCGAGATCGACGCGCTCGACGGCCTCATGGGGCGCATCGCTGACAGGGGCGGCATTCAGTTCCGCATGCTCAATCGCTCCAAAGGGCCAGCCGTCCGCGGGCCCCGCGCTCAGGCAGACCGCAAGCTCTACCGCCAAGCGATGCTCGAAGCGGTGGAGGCGGCCGAGAATCTCTTCGTGGTCCAGGCCGCCGTCGAGGATCTGATCCTCGACTTCGATCGAGTTCGCGGCATTCGCACAAGCGCCGACGAAGAGATATACGCCGGCGCCGTGGTCATCACGACCGGCACATTTCTTGGCGGCGTCATCCATATCGGAGATGTGCGGACGCCGGCCGGCCGGATGGGCGATCCGCCGGCGCTTGGCCTTTCGCGCCGCCTTCGCGCGGCGGGCTTCGCGGTGGGCCGGCTGAAGACGGGGACGCCCCCACGACTTGACGGCAGGACCATCCGATGGGAAGGGCTGGAGAATCAGCTCGGGGACGAGACGCCCGAGCCTTTCTCGTCGCTGACCAGCCGAATCGAGAACCGCCAGATCGCCTGCGCGATCACGCGCACGACGGCGCGATCCCATGACATCATCCGCGCCGACCTGCATCAATCGCCGCTCAATACCGGCGCGATTTCCGGTCCGGGCCCTCGCTATTGTCCCTCGATCGAGGACAAGGTGACGCGCTTCGGTGATCGGGACGGGCATCAGATCTTCCTGGAGCCCGAGGGGCTGGACGACGACACGGTTTATCCGAACGGCATTTCGACTTCGCTCCCCGTCGCGACGCAGGAAGCTTTCATCCACTCCATTCCGGGGTTGGAAGAGGCGCGCATCCTGCGACCGGGCTATGCCATCGAATATGACTATGTCGATCCGCGTGAATTGCTGCCGAGCCTCGAGACCAAGCGCCTGAAGGGGCTCTTTCTCGCCGGCCAGATCAATGGGACGACGGGCTATGAGGAGGCTGCGGCGCAGGGCCTTGTCGCGGGCCTCAACGCGGCCCGCCTCGCAGGCGGGCAGTCGGCCGTCGTCATCGACCGCGCCGAAGCCTATCTCGGCGTGATGATCGACGATCTCGTGACGCGCGGGGTCAGCGAGCCCTATCGCATGTTCACCTCGCGCGCTGAATATCGTCTGTCTTTAAGGGCCGATAACGCGGATGAACGGCTGACGCCGAAGGGGATCGTGCTGGGCTGCGTCGGGGCCGTGCGCCGCGCGGTCTACGCTGTTCGGGCCGAGCGGCTCGCCCGCGCCCGCGCCCTGCTCGAAAGCGTGTCGCTCACCTCGGCGGCGGCCCTGAAACAGGGCTTGCCGGTCAATCAGGACGGTCAGCGCCGCAGCGGCTTTGCTTTGCTGGCGCTGCCTCGCGTGACGATCGCGCGGCTGCAGGAGATTTGGCCTGAGCTGGGGGAAATCGACGCCGCGACGGCCGAGCGAATCGAGACCGATGCGCGCTATTCCGTCTATCTCGATCGGCAACAGGCCGATATCGACGCCTTCCGCCGAGACGAGCAGCTCGCCCTCCCCCAATCGCTGGACTATGCGTCCATCGCCGGCCTTTCAGCCGAGCTGCGCGGCAAGCTCGCTTTTCTGCGCCCGCGCACGCTCGGGCAGGCGCAGCGCATCGACGGGATGACCCCCTCCGCCCTCACGCTTCTCGCGGCGCGGGCGCGGCGCGCGTGAGCGGCGCGAAGCTCCGGGTCGCTGCGCTCGATCTCTGCCCATCCCTGCGCCGGGTCGAAAGAGAGCTTGCGATCTACGAGGAACTGCTGCGGCGCTGGCAGGCCAAAATCAATCTCGTCGCGCCTAATACGCTTGACGACGTCTGGCTTCGGCATTTTGCGGATTCGGCGCAGGTCTTCGAGGCTGCGCCGCAGATCAAGCTCTGGGTCGACATCGGTTCGGGAGCTGGATTTCCGGGCCTCGTGACTGCGCTTCTCCTGAAGGAGACCGCGGGGGCAAAAGTGCATCTCATCGAGAGCGATCAGCGCAAGGCGGCCTTTCTGCGGGCTGTTTCACGTGAAACAGGCGCGCCGGCCGAGGTGCATGCCGATCGCGTCGAGAAAGCGCTGCCCGCGCTCGCCGGCCGGATCGAGGCGGTCAGCGCTCGCGCCCTCGCGCCGCTCGTCCGTTTGCTCGGCATGGCGCGCGAACCGCTCGAAAAAGGGGCGACGGCGGTGTTTTTAAAGGGGGAAGAATGGCGCGACGAATTGACCGCAGCCGAGCCTCTGGATAGGTTCAGATTCAGGACAATTCAGAGCCGCACCCACCCGCGGGCCAGATTGATCGTCGTCAATTCACCTTCTGAGGCCGATTTTGACCGGACAGACTAACGGCCCGCGCGTCCTCGTGCTCGCCAATCAGAAAGGCGGCGTCGGCAAGACGACGACCGCCATCAATCTTGGCACTGCGCTCGCCGCTGTCGGCGAAGAAGTGCTCGTCATCGATCTCGACCCGCAGGGAAACGCCTCCACAGGACTGGGCGTCGAGCGCAAGAACCGCAAGCTTTCGACCTATGACGTGCTGCTCGGCGAATCGAGCCTCGCCGACGCCATTGTCCAGACCGTGGTTCCCCGCCTGTCGATTGCGCCCTCGACGCTCGATCTGCTCGGCGTCGAACTCGAGATCGCGGCAGACAAGGATCGCGCCTTTCGTCTAAAGCGCGCCGTCGCGGAACTGGTCGCCGGCGGCCAGCATGAGGGCAAGCGCTACGACTACATGCTCATCGACTGCCCGCCGTCTTTAAATTTGCTGACGATCAACGCGCTCGCCAGCGCCGACGCCGTGGTCGTCCCGCTGCAATGCGAGTTCTTCGCGCTCGAGGGTCTGTCGCAACTTCTGTCGACGGTCGAACAGGTGACGCGCACGCTGAATCCCAAGCTGTCCATTCACGGCGTCGTCCTGACCATGTACGATCCGCGCAATAATCTTGCGACCCAGGTTGCGGCGGATGTGCGCCGCTTCATGGGCGACAAGGTCTATGAGACGATGATTCCCCGCAATGTGCGCGTCTCCGAAGCCCCCTCGCACGGGAAGCCAGTGCTGCTTTACGATCTGAAATGCTCGGGCAGCCAGGCCTATCTCAAGCTCGCCTCGGAAGTGATCCAGCGCGAGAAGCGGTTGCGGGCGGCGTAAGCCGGTTTTTGTTCAACAAGGAGCTTTCATGGTGGAAGAACCGCGCCGACGGCTGGGCCGCGGCCTGGCGGCCCTTTTGGGCGACGCCGGAGAAGATGCGCCGGCCGAGCGCCCGCGCGGCCAGCGCAAGGTGCCGATCGAATTCCTGCGTCCCAATCCACGAAATCCGCGAACCATGTTCCGCGAGGAGGATCTTGCGGACCTCACGAATTCGATTCGCGAGAAGGGCATTATTCAGCCCATCGTCGTGCGCGCCATTCCCGGCGTCGCCGACGCCTACGAAATCATCGCGGGTGAAAGACGCTGGCGGGCCGCGCAAGCGGCCGGACTGGCCGAAGTCCCGGTCGTCATCCACGAGGCCGACGACAAGGAGGCGCTCGAACTCGCCATCATCGAGAATGTCCAGCGCGCCGACCTCAACGCCATCGAAGAGGCGAAAGGCTATGAACGCCTCGGCGCCGAGTTCAGCTATTCGCAGATCGAGATCGCCAAGATCATCGGCAAGAGCCGCTCGCATGTCGCCAACACGCTGCGCCTGCTCAATCTTCCCGAAGCGACGAAAACGCTGGTGAAGGAGGGGGCGATCTCTGCGGGCCATGCGCGGGCGTTGCTCGCGGTGGAAAACCCCGATGCGGTGGCGCGCCGGATCGTCGAGGAGGGATTGAACGTCCGTGACGTCGAGGCAATGGCGCAGTCATCCAGCGCGTCCGCCAAGGCGTCGTCGACGCCGAACAAGGTGAAGGCTGAGAAGGACGCCAATACCCGCGCACTCGAAAAGACGCTTGCCGACTCGCTCGGCATGTTGGTCGACATCAAGAATCAGGGCGAGCGGGGAGAAGTCCGCATCCGCTACCAATCGCTCGACCAGTTGGACGCGATCTGCCGTCTTCTGAGCAGCTGAGTTCCAGGCACAAAAAAAGCCGGCCCCCGAAGGGACCGGCTGATTTTGCATGCGCCGTCTTCAGTATTTGGCGAGGACGGGGGGCACGACGCCGCCGCCGAAGCGGTAGGTCAGGCCCGCCGAGACGATGATCGGGTTGATGTTCACCGCGACATTGACCGGGACATAGACCGGGTTGACGGCGGGAGCGCCGGCCACGAAGGCCGTGCCCCAGGCGTGGGCGTGCGGCTGCATCGTGATGTATTTCACGTCGACGTTCACGCCCCAATGTTCGCTGAGCATGTAGTCGACGCCGGCCTGACCGACCACGCCCCAGGACGGCGTAATGCTCGCCGAATAGAGGTTGGTCGTCGCGCCGCCGAGGGCGCCGAGCGCCGAACCGGGCATAAAGGGCAGCCAGAAGCTGTTGTTTCCGGCGCGGGTGCCCCAGAAGGTCGTGAAGTTCACGCCGACGCCGAGGTAGGGCTGGAAGGCGCCGAAATTCGTGAAGTGATACTGCAGCATCAGGGACGGCGGGAACAGCCAGGTCTTGGCGACGCTGGCGCCGGCCAATGTGCCGGTGCCCTGAATGTGATGCGGCGTCACGCAGCAGATCGCTTCGACGGCCCAGTTCTTCGTCAGGAAGTAGGCGACGTCGATCATCGGGATGACCGAGGTCGAGATGGTGGTGCTCGCGCCCGTGACGACGCCCCCGTAGCCGCCGCTGAGACCGGTCAGCGGGCCAATCTGGCCGAGAAGGGGGTGAACGATGCCGTTGTCATAGAACGTCGACGTGCCCTGGGTCGGGATGACGCCGCCAACCTTCAGGCGAACCTGGAAGGGCTGATAGCTGTCGACAAAAGCGGGCGGCGGCGGCGGCGGCGCCTTCATGCTCGCAAGATCGGCAGCTTGAGCGGAGACGGCAGCGGTCCCCAATGCGAATGCGGCCAAAGCGCCGCGGATATATTCCCTCATAGGAACCCCCGTATGAATTCTCTTCAGTCGACGGTCGACGGCGTCGCGTCGAGTCGCAGTGAAGTTGCTACGGTTTTCAGGGCAGGGGATTGACAAATATCAACGATATGTGACGAGATGCTTCATTCTTTCCCAATGTGACCAATCCGCAACATTTTTGGGCTGTTGCCTTGCAGCACGGCTGGCGATAATCCGTTGGGTCTCAAACACCCGAGACTCCCATGAAATTCCGGCGCATTCCGCGCCGGCGCGGCGCCCATAAAAGCGTCGCACATGCCGCAAGGTGCGACAATCTTGACCACCAACGCCCCTCACGTCGAACCGCAGGTCAACGCAGAACTGGCCGTCGCCCATGGCCTCAAGCGCGACGAATATGACCGGATTCTGACGCTCATCGGCCGCACGCCGAGTTTTACGGAGCTCGGAATCTTCTCGGCGATGTGGAACGAGCACTGCTCCTACAAATCTTCGCGCGTCCACTTGCGCAAGCTGCCGACGAAAGCCCCATGGGTGATTCGCGGGCCCGGCGAGAACGCCGGCGTCATCGATATCGGCGACGGCGACGCCTGCATCTTCAAAATGGAGAGCCACAACCACCCCTCCTATATCGAGCCCTATCAGGGCGCGACGACGGGAGTCGGCGGCATATTGCGCGATGTCTTCACCATGGGGGCGCGCCCCATCGCCTGCCTCAATCTGCTGCGTTTCGGCCGGCCGGCGCATCCCAAGACGCGCCATCTGGTTTCGGGCGTCGTGGCGGGCGTCGGCGGTTATGGCAACAGCTTCGGCGTGCCGACGGTCGGCGGCTCCACGGAATTCGACGCCTCCTATGACGGCAACATCCTCGTCAACGCTATGGCGGTGGGTCTCGCGCGGACGGATTCGATCTTCTATTCGGCCGCCGCCGGCGTCGGGAACCCGATCGTGTATCTCGGCTCCAAGACCGGCCGCGACGGCATTCACGGCGCGACCATGGCCTCGGCGTCCTTCGAGGCGGACGCCGAAGAGAAGCGCCCGACCGTGCAGGTCGGCGATCCCTTCTCCGAGAAGCTGCTGCTCGAAGCCTGTCTCGAACTCATGGCGTCAGGCGCCGTCATCGCCATTCAGGACATGGGCGCCGCCGGCCTCACCTCGTCAGCCGTCGAGATGGGCGCCAAGGGCAATCTCGGCATCGAGCTCGACCTCGACGCCGTGCCCTGCCGCGAAGAGGGCATGACCGCCTATGAGATGATGCTGTCGGAAAGCCAGGAGCGCATGCTCATGGTGCTGAAGCCCGAGCTCGAAGAGCAGGCCGAAGGCATCTTCCGAAAATGGGGTCTCGACTTCGCGATCGTCGGCAAAACGACCGACACGCTGCGCTTCGTCGTGAAGCACCGGGGCGAAGTGAAGTGCGACCTGCCGATCAAGGAGCTCGGCGACGAAGCGCCGCTCTATGATCGCCCTTGGGTTCCAGCTCCCAAGCCGCCGATCGTCGAACTCGGCGTCCGTGACGCCGCCGATGTCGAATCGAGACGCGCTGCTCAAGCTGCTGGCGACGCCGAATCTCTGTTCGAAGCGCTGGGTCTGGGAGCAATACGACCATCTGATTCTGGGCAACAGCGTCCGTCAGCCGGGCGGCGACGCGGCGGTGATTCGCGTCAAGGACGGGCCCAAGGGTCTGGCGATGTCCACTGACGTCACGGCGCGCTATTGCGCCGCCGATCCGGTCGAGGGCGGCAAGCAGGCGGTGGCCGAGTGCTGGCGCAACATCACCGTCACCGGCGCGACGCCGCTGGCGCTCACAGACAATCTCAATTTCGGCAATCCCGAGCGACCCGAATATATGGGCCAGTTCGTGGGCTGCCTGCAGGGCATCGGCGAAGCGGCGGCGGCGCTCGATTTCCCCATCGTTTCCGGCAATGTCTCGCTCTACAACGAAACGCAGGGCGCGGGCATCCTCCCGACCCCGGCGATCGGCGGGGTGGGCGTGATCGCGGATGTCGCGAAGGCTGCGGCGACTGGTTTCGCCCGCGAAGGCGAGGTCATCCTGCTCGTTGGCGACACGAAAGGCTGGCTCGGCCAGTCCGCCTACCTTGCCGATATTTGTGGCCGCAAAGAAGGCGCGCCACCCTCGGTCGATCTCGCGGCAGAGCGCCGCAACGGCGAATTTGTCCGCGAGCTTGTCCTCTCCGGACGCGTCACCGCCGCGCACGACCTTTCCGATGGCGGCCTCGCCGTCGCTCTGGCCGAGATGGCGCTCGCCTCCGGAATCGGGGCCATGACGCCGCACACGCCGGAGGGGTCGGCGCACGCTTTCCTGTTCGGCGAGGATCAGGCGCGCTATCTCGTCACGGCCGCGACACGGAGGGACGCCGAGATCATCGCCGCCGATGCGGCGAAGGCAGGCGTGCCGATCTATTCGCTCGGCGTAACCGGCGGCGATTCCTTGAACCTTCCCGGCGAGGCGCCGATATTGCTGTTTGAGCTGCGCAATGCGCATGAAGCGCCGCTCCCGGCCTATATGTCCGGGGACGACGGTGTCTTTCCCGACAATTCGTGACGCAAAAAGGACAAATCCAATGCCCATGCCCGCCGCCGAGATCGAGCAGATCATCAAGGCCGCCCTGCCCGACGCAACCATCGAACTGACGGCGTTGGCGGACGACAATGACCATTGGTCGGCGACTGTCGTTTCCGAGCAGTTCCGCGGCCTGTCGCGCGTCAAGCAGCATCAGCTGGTCAACGCCGCGTTCGGCTCACGGCTGGGCGGCGAACTTCACGCGCTGGCGCTCACAACTCGCGCGCCTTAACATTAAAATTGGCGGCGCCTTGAACGCCGCGTGAAAGGAAAAGTCTCATGTCCGACGTCAACAGCCGCATCCAGGGCGAAATCGCCTCCTCCGACGTTGTCCTCTTCATGAAGGGCACGCCTCAGGCGCCGCAATGCGGCTTCTCCATGCAGGTGGTGCAGATTCTCAATCACCTCGGCGTGCCTTACAAGGCCATCAACGTCCTCGCCGACGGCGAGATTCGCGAAGGCATCAAGGGCTATTCGAATTGGCCGACGATCCCGCAGCTCTACGTGAAGAACGAATTCGTCGGCGGCTGCGACATCACCCGCGAAATGTTCCAGTCGGGCGAGCTTGCGGCGCTCTTCGACAAGGAAGGCGTTCCCCACGCCCAGGCTGGCAAGGCGTAAGCAGGCTGGCAAGGCGTAAGGTCGAAAATCGCCGCGCGCCGCCTTTGGGCGGCGCGTTTTATTTTTGATTTCCCGGTTCTTCTGCGCCAGAGTCGGCGCATGATCTTGGTCTCGATGCGCCCGCGCCCGCGCCCCGCTGCAGCCGGGGCGCGCAAATGACCCTTCCACTCCCTGTTCCGCTGGCGCTCACGCAGGGCGATCCGTCCGGCATCGGACCGGAATTGGCGCTCAAGGCCTACCTCGTCGCGCGAGACGCCGATCTGGTTCCCTTCTTCATCATTGCTGATCCGGCGCACCTCGCCCGCGTCGCCAATGCGCTGTCGCTCGACGTCGCGCTCGAGGAGACGACGCCCGCACAGGCGGCCGCCGTCTTTCTGCGCGCGCTGCCCGTCGTTCCCGTGGGGTTCGAGGTCGCCGGCGCGTTCGGCCGGCCTGAGCGGACAGACGCGGAGTCGACGATCCGCTCCATCGAGCGCGCGGTCGCATGCGTCGTCGCCGGCGAAGCACGCGCGATCGTGACAAATCCGATTGCCAAATCGGTCCTCTACGCCGCAGGCTTCGCGCATCCCGGCCACACGGAATTTTTGGGTGAACTCGCGCGGCGTCACTATGGCGGCGCACATCGCCCTGTCATGATGCTCTGGGCGCAGGAACTCGCCGTCGTGCCGATCACCATTCACATCCCGCTCAGCGAGGCGCCGCGGCGACTGACGCGCGAACTCATTTTCTCGACCGGCGAGATCGTTGCGCGCGATTTGCGCGCGCGTTTCGGGATCGCGCATCCGCGTCTCGCCTTCGCCGGGCTCAATCCACATGCGGGAGAGGACGGCGCGCTGGGGCGCGAGGAAATCGAAACCATTGCGCCCGCCATCGACGAATTGCGCGCGAAAGGGATCGACGCGCGCGGGCCTTATCCGGCGGACACCCTGTTCCACGCCGCCGCGCGGCGAAACTACGACGTTGCGCTCTGCCCGACGCACGACCAGGCGCTGATCCCGATCAAGACGCTCGCCTTCGATCGCGGCGTCAACGTCACGCTGGGCCTGCCCTTCGTGCGCACTTCCCCTGATCACGGCACGGCCCTCGACATCGCCGGCCAAGGCGTCGCCGACGCCACGAGCCTCATCGAGGCGATCAGGCTCGCCGGGCGGATGACCGCGTGATCGATGATCTTCCGCCATTGCGCGAGGTCGTCGCGCGCCACGGGCTGGACGCCAAAAGGACGCTCGGCCAGAACTTTCTGTTCGATCTCAACCTCACCTCGCGCATCGCCCGCGCGGCGGGGCCGTTCAATGAGATGACGGTGGTGGAGATTGGTCCGGGTCCGGGCGGACTCACCCGCGCGCTGCTTGCGCAGGGCGCGCATGTGATCGCTATTGAACGTGATGCGCGCTGCCTGCCGGCGCTGGCCGAAATCGCGGCACATTACCCCGGCCGGTTGACGGTCGTCGAAGGAGACGCTCTGGAGATCGATGTGGGGGCGCTGGTCCGCGCGCTGGGCGGGGCGTCGGCCCGCATCTGCGCCAACCTCCCTTACAATGTCGCCACCGCTCTGCTGACCCGCTGGATCGAGGCCGAACCCTGGCCCTCGGCTTTCGACCGCTATGTGCTGATGTTTCAAAAAGAAGTGGCGCTGCGCATCGTGGCGACGCCGGCGCAGCGCGCGGACTACGGCCGTCTCGCCGTGCTGTGCGGCTGGCGCACCAGAGCGCGCCTTCTCTTCGACGTCTCGCCTGCGGCCTTCACGCCGCCGCCCAAGATCACGTCGTCGGTCGTGGAGCTGGTCCCGAACGCCGCACCCGCGCCATGCGATCCCCGCGCCTTGTTCCGCGTCACGCAGGCCGCTTTCGGCCAGCGTCGCAAGATGCTGCGCCAGAGCCTGAAAAGCCTTGGAGGCGACGCTTCCGCTTTGCTGGCGGCGGCAGAAATCGAGGAGACGCGGCGGGCCGAGGAGATCGGCGTCGACGGCTTCGTCACGCTCGCCAACGCCCTATCGCGTCAGTGACGGCGGCCCAGATAGTCGCATAGGGCGACCGCGTTGTTCATCCGCTCCTCGCGCGCGGCGTAGACCAGCGTCACTGGCCCCTCGTGCAGGAGCTTCCGGACCGCCGCGATCTCCTCCTGCGCTTCAGGGCGTTCGAGTTCGTCGTGAAAACGCTGCTCGAATTCATCCCAGCGCTCGGCCGTGTGCGAGAACCAGCGCCTCAGGGCATGGCTCGGCGACAGCTCCCTGGCCCAATAGTCGACCGCCGCGCGCTCCTTCGTCATGCCGCGCGGCCAGAGGCGATCGACAAGGACGCGCTTTCCGTCCGACGGCTTTGCGGGCGCGTAGACGCGTTTGGTGGCTAAGGCCGGCATGGGGCGCAGATAGCGCTCTTGCGGCCGCCGTCTACTCGGTCAGGAGTTTTGCGACGAATTCCTCGATCCCGCGCTCGCGCCTCGGCCGACGCTGCCGTTCAGCCCGCAGGACGGCGATCAGATCGTCGAAAGACTTCTGCAGGTCATCGTTGACGATGACGTAATCATAGTCCTTCCAGCGCGCGATCTCTTTACGGGCGTTCTCGAGACGGCGCTCGATGACCTCGCGCGAATCTTCGGCGCGGCGCTCGAGCCGCGAGCGCAACTCCTTCATCGAAGGCGGCAGGATGAAGACCGTCACCGTATCGGCGCCCATCTTCTCGCGCACCTGCCGCGTGCCCTGATAGTCGATGTCGAAGAGGCAGTCGCGTCCCTGCGCGAGGATCGCCTCCACGGGGCCGCGAGGCGTGCCGTAGAAATTGCCGTGCACCTCCGCCCATTCCAGAAGCTCGCCGGCGTCGCGCATGGCGATGAACTGACGCTCGTTGATGAAGCGGTAATGGATGCCGTCGACCTCGCTCGTGCGGCGCACGCGCGTCGTGACCGAGATCGACAGGGTCAGATCGAGGTCGCGGTCCTGCAAGAGCATCCGCGTCAAGGTGGTCTTGCCGGCGCCCGAGGGCGAGGAGAGGATGAGTACGACGCCGCGGCGCAGCGGAAGGGTATGGTCCATGGCGACTATCGGCACAGGAAGGGAAAACCGGCAATAGGCAATCGCGCGCCGCCTGACAACCGGCGCCGACAGCTTACTCGATGTTTTGCACCTGTTCCCTCAGCTGCTCGACCTCGATCTTGAGATCGAGGCCGATGGCCGTCAGCGTCGAATCGTTGGATTTGGCGCAGAGAGTATTGGTCTCGCGGCCCAGCTCCTGCGACAGGAAATCGAGCCGCCGGCCGATCGGCCCGCCCTCCGCCAGCAGTTTCTGCGCGCTTCCGACATGCGCTTTGAGCCGGTCGAGCTCCTCGCGAATGTCGGCCTTGACCGCGAGCAGCACCGCCTCCTGATGCAGGCGGGCGGGATCGAACCCTTCTGAATTTTCCATGAGTCGCGCAATCTGCTGAGCGAGGCGGTCGCGAACGGCCTCCGGCTGGCGCGCCGGCAGCTGATCGGCTTGCGCGGCGAGCGTTCCGATCATGGCGAGGCGTTCCCGCAGCACGCCGGCGAGGGCGGCGCCTTCATCGCGACGCGAGGCGACGAGCGCATCGAGCGCGGCGTCGAGCGACTGGAGGACGGCCTTTTCCAGCGCCGTCCGCCGGGCCTCGTCGTCCTCGGGCTCCGCAACTTCGATGACGCCTCTGACGGCGAGAAGACCGTCGAGGGTCGCCGGGCCAAGACCGGAAGGGAGCGGAACGCCTTCGAGCGCGGCGAGCAGCCGGTCGAGCGCAGCGCGATTGATCCGGATATTGCCTTCTTCCTCGGCGCGCCGGGCCGTCAGATTGGCGAAGACCGAGCCGCGGGCGAGGCACCCCGAAATGACGGCGCGCGCCTTGATCTCGACGGCGTCGAAATTGGGCGGCGTCCGCAGGCGCAGGTCAAGTCCTTTGGCGTTGACGCTTTTGAGTTCCCAAGCGTAGCTCCACGGCCCGAGGTTGCCCTGCGTGCGGGCGAATCCGGTCATGCTGGCGACGGTCATCGGGGGCTCCGGGCGCGGCGGCGCTTTGGATTTTCGGGGGCGGCGCCGTTCACGAAACCGCATTCATCGCGAGTCGAAGGGGCGCTAATGGATGCTGGCGCTGACGGGAACCGTCTTGGCGGAGGTGAGATCCCAGCTTCTGTCCTTCAGCGGATCGAGCGCGGTGCCTTCCGAAGCGTCGAAGGCGCGGGGTCGGACCCGCTGCGGCGCCGGGGCCAACGCGATGGGACCCGCCGCCGGCGCGGCGGATTCCTGCGCGGAAACCCTCTCGCCGAGCGCGTCGGCCGGCAATTCGTCGGAGCCTGTCGAAAGGCCAAGTCTTGCGGCGCGGGCCTTTTGCTCGGCCCGCCGCGCGGGGGAAACGGGATAGGCGGCGATCTCCTCTTCGGGCATCGCCTTTCCGTCGGCGCTCTCGCGCGCCATCATGTCGGGGCCGATGGCGCCTTCGTCTCCCTCGCCGCCTGACGCGGTTGCGGCCGCCAGAAGGTCGACGTCGAAGCCGCCGCCGACGGGCGTACGGGGTTGAGCCGCTTCTTGCGTGAAATAGGGGCGGGCGACCCGGAGCCGGGCGAGGTGGCGCGCCGCATCAAGGGTTGGGTCTTCCAGTCCGCCGAGCAGGAAAGCGGCGCCGGCGGGACCATATGCGCCGAGCCGGTGGGTGGCGCCGTCGTCCTCCGCCATGGCGCGGCCGGGCGGATAGTCCTCGTGCGGGCCGTTGAGCGTCACGAGCCGGCCGATCGGCGCCTCTGTGCGCTTGTCGCTCCTGGGCGCGGCGGGTGGAACCGCGGCGGGGACGCTCTGGTCCGTTCCGCTCGGCGCGGGGCCGGCCTTGGCCTTCTGATCCTGCTCGAGCTTGCGCCAGCTCTGGACGTTGCGGGAATGCTGATCGAGCGATTCGGCGAAGACGTGCCCGCCCGTGCCGTCGGCGACGAAATAGAGGTCGCGGGTGCTGGCCGGATTGGCGGTCGCCTCGAGCGCGGCCCGGCCCGGATTGGCGATCGGGCCCGGCGGGAGGCCGTCGATGGCGTAAGTGTTGTAGGGTGTCCACTTCTCGATTTCCGAGCGCAGAATGCCGCGCCCCAGCGTCGCCTTGCCGCCCACGAGGCCGTAGATGATCGTGGGGTCGGATTGCAGCCGCATTCTCTTACGCAGGCGGTTCATGAACACTGCGGCGACGCGCGGGCGCTCCTCCGCCTTGCCGGTCTCCTTCTCGACGATCGAGGCGAGGGTGACGAGTTCATAGGGCGTGCGCAGCGGCAGATCGCTGGCGCGCTTCGCCCAGATCTGCTCGACGAGCTTGCGCTGATCGACGACCATCTTGGAGATCAGCTTGTCGCGCGGGAAGCCGCGCGGGAATTTGTAGGTCTCGGGAAGCAGCGCGCCCTCCTTCGGCGTCTCGGCGACGTCGCCGATCAGGAGGTCCGATTCGCGCAGACGCTGGACGATCTGCTCGCTCGTCAATCCTTCCGGAATGGTCAGGCTGTGCATGAGTTGCTTGCCGGCGACCAGTTCGTCGATGACTTCGCGCAGGCTCACCTGCTTCTTGAAGAGATATTCGCCCTGCTTGACCTTGCCGCGCGCATTCTCGACGAGAAGAGCGAGGTTCATCAGGCCGGGACTATCGATAACGCCCTCGCGCCCCAATTGGGCCAGCATCTCGGGAACATCGCTGCCCGGCGGGATGTAGACGATCTTGTCGGCGGCGAGCGGGCCGGGCTCCTTGAGCTTGTGCATGATGGCGATGACGCCGAAGACGCCGGCGACGAGGCCGACGAGCAGGAAGCTCAGGAAGCCGCTCAGCGCCGAGAGCGTGCCGTCGCGCCGCTTTTTCTTTTTGGGCGGGCGAGCGGGCGGCGCGTCCTGCGGCGCCGGCTTTGCGCTCTGCAGCGACGCCCGGCGGCGGAAAATCGAGGCGCTCTCAGGTTCTTGCGGCGGCTTGGGCTCGATGACGATCTCGGGCGACGGCTCTGGCCGAGCGATTTCCGGCTTGTCGACGGGTCGGTCTTGTGGCGACGAGACTTTCGCAGCTTCAGCAGGCTTTTCGGGCTCGATCGCAGGCTTCTCGGGGTTCGCCGTCGTCGTCGGCGCTTCAGAAGACTGGGTCGTCGCCGCCGGTTTCGTCTCCGGCTCGATCTGCGGCCCGGCGGCGCTGGACGCAGCGCTCGCCTGATCCTTCGGGGCGGTCGGGGTTTCGCCGGTCTCGTCGGTTCCAATCGTCATCACGCCAATCCAGATCCACCCTGCTCCAAGCCACGGTGCGGCTTGTCGCCAAATAACGCACAGTATTGGTCATTGTGGCGAATTGAGGAACGGGGCGCCTATGGTTAACAGGCGCGCGGCGCGGGGGGAACGCGCAAAGGCGCTTTCTCCCCCGAAAGTTGCAAGACGGTTCTGCTTCAGCTCGCGCGGCAGAAAAGCAGCGAGGCGTTGGTTCCGCCGAAGCCGAAGGAGTTCGACAGCGCCACGTTGATCTCGCGCTCGCGCGCCGTCTTCGGCACAAGGTCGATCGCCGTCTCGACGGAGGGATTGTCGAGATTGCGGGTCGGGGGCGCCAGATTATTGTTCATGGCGAGGATCGTGAAAACCGCCTCGACTGCGCCGGCGCCGCCCAGCAGATGCCCGACGGCCGACTTTGTCGAAGACATCGACAGGCGCGGCTCGTTGTTGCCGATCAACCGCTCCACCGCCTTCAATTCGATCTCATCGCCGAGCGGCGTCGAGGTGCCGTGGGCGTTGACATAGTCGATCTCGCTCACGGGCAGACCCGACCGCTTCAGCGCCGCCTTCATGCAGCGATAGGCGCCGTCGCCGTCCGGCGTGGGCGCCGTGATATGGAAGGCGTCGCCCGACATGCCGTAGCCGATGAGTTCGGCGTAGATCTTCGCGCCGCGCGCCTTGGCGTGCTCATATTCCTCGAGCACCACGCAGCCGGCGCCCTCGCCGAGCACGAAGCCGTCGCGGTCCTTGTCGTAGGGGCGGGAGGCTTCGGCGGGCCGGTCGTTGAAGCCGGTGGAGAGCGCGCGGCAGGCCGCGAAGCCCGCGACGCCGATGCGGTTCACCGGCGACTCGGCGCCGCCGGCGACCATGACGTCGGCGTCGCCCATCGCGATGATGCGCGCCGCGTCGCCGACGGCGTGCGTCCCCGTCGCGCAGGCGGTCACCACCGCATGGTTCGGGCCTTTCAGCCCGTGCATGATCGAGACATAGCCGGCGACGAGATTGATGATGCGCCCTGAGACGAAGAAGGGCGACACGCGGCGCGGGCCCTTTTCCTTCAGCGTGATCGAGGTTTCGTAAATGCCGCCGAGGCCCCCGATGCCGGAGCCGATCAGAACGCCGGTCGATTCCTGCTTCTCCGGCGTGTCGGCCTTCCAGCCCGCGTCGGCGAGCGCCTGAGTCGCGGCCGCGGCGCCGTAGATGATGAAGTCGTCGACCTTGCGCTGTTCCTTGGGGTCGAACCAGTCGTCAGGGTTGAAAGCGCCGTTCGACCTGTCGCCGCGCGGCACCATCGCCGCGATCTGGCAAGCGAGGTCGTTCACCTCGAAGGTGTCGATGCGGCGAAAACCGTGCTCGCCCGCGGCAAGACGCCGCCAATTCGTTTCGACGCCGCACCCCAATGGCGATACGACGCCAAGCCCGGTCACGACGACCCTGCGCATGGCTGACTCTCGAATGTGCTTTCAATGAACGTTAGGGCCATGCCCAGGCGCGTCGCCCGGCTGGCGCTGGCGTGCGAGACGCGCCGGTCGCGGCGCGTCTCGGTCAAGCGAAATCAGGCGGCTTTAGCCTTTTCGAGGAACTTCACCGCATCGCCGACCGTGAGAATGGTCTCGGCCGCGTCGTCGGGAATCTCGACGCCGAACTCTTCCTCGAAGGCCATCACGAGCTCGACGGTGTCGAGCGAATCGGCTCCCAGATCGTCGATGAAATTCGCCTTGTCGACGACCTTTTCGGGCTCGACGCCGAGGTGTTCGACAACGATCTTCTTCACGCGCTCGGCGACATCGCTCATTTGATTCAGTCCCTGTTGCTGTGGTGCACGCACCGATACCGGCGATGCAGGGCGATGGCCCCCGCTCGCCGATTCTTCCACAATTCATGCGCGCCGGCCACGTTCCGACGGCGGCGCGGCGAAATGCGCTGGCCTACACGAAAGACGCGACGGCGCCGCCCCTCATGCGGCGTCGGTCTGGTAACACACTTCGATTTCCTTGGCGAGAGGGCGGCCCTGCCGCGGCCCCCGCATAAAACGCCGGCTTCGGCCCCGTTCCCCAAGCAAAGCGACGAAGGCGATTCTGGAGCGCGACTCTAGATCGTCGCCGTTAGATCATCGCCGGTTAGATCATCGCCATGCCGCCGTTGACATGCAGCGTCTGCCCGGTGACGTAGCCGGCTTCCACGCTCGCAAGATAAATGACTGCAGCGGCGACGTCGGCCCCTGTGCCGAGGCGGCCGGCCGGCACGCGCGTGAGGATCGCCTTCTTCTGCGCGTCGTTGAGCTCGTCGGTCATCGGGCTCTCGATGAAGCCCGGCGCGATGCAGTTCACCGTGACGCCGCGGGAGGCGACCTCATAGGCGAGCGACTTCGACATGCCGATCATGCCCGCCTTCGCGGCCGCATAATTGCCCTGGCCCGGATTGCCGGTCACGCCGACGATGGAGGTGATGCCGATGATGCGGCCGAAGCGCTTCTTCATCATGCCGCGCAGCGCCGCCCGTGAGAGTCGGAAGGCCGAGGTGAGATTGATGTTGAGGACCGTATCCCAGTCTTCGTCCTTGAGCCGCATGAACAGCATGTCGCGCGTGACGCCGGCGTTGTTGATGAGGATGTCGAGGCCGCCCATCGCTGCTTCCGCCGCGGGAATGAGCTTCTCGGTCTCCTCTTTGTCGGCGAGGTTGCAGGGCAGCACGTGAGTCGTCCCGCCGAGATCGGCGGCGAGCGTGGCAAGGGCCTCGCGGCGGGTGCCGGACAGCGCGACGGTTGCGCCCGCCCCGATCAATGCGCGGGCGATGTCTTTTCCGATGCCGCCGCTCGCGCCCGTCACCAGAGCCGTCCTGCCAGTCAGATCGAACATTTTTCTTCCTCCTTGAAAACGGCCGCGTCGCGTCGCGCGCTTCTTGCGCCGACGGTTTAATGGCGCATTCGGGGAATGGCGAGCCCCTTGCGCAAAAGCTCGCGCCGCGCTCGGCTAAGTTTACGCTAGTCGAGCTTAGTTGTTCAGCTAAAGTATTCGCCAAATTGCTAAGATAGCGTTGTATAGCAAAGTCTTCGTCGTGATACAAATGCAACAGAAGTAGTATTTCGCCGAAATTAACCTTATCTTGGTTGCCTTTGGACGTCGTTTTTGGACAGATGGGTCTGCTTGGGGCTCACATCGCTTACATCCGACAGGTCAGGCGGTGATGCGGGTCACGGAACAACTAGCTTGACAATAAGGATTACGACATGAAGACAGCTCTTTCCTCGATCGCGCTGGCGGCCTTTCTCGCCACGGGCGCCGCGCAGGCCGCGGATCTCCCCTCCCGCAAGGCGCCTCCGCCGGCGATGGTTCCCCCGCCCCCGGTGATGACCTGGAACGGCTTCTACGCCGGTCTGAACTTGGGCGGCGGCTGGCAGGCCTCGAATTCCTCGAATAGCTGGAACAACGGCGTCTATGCCTTCGGCACGCCGGGCGGCCTCACGCCCTGGGGCTACCTTTGGAACAACAACAATGGCGGCGGCTCCGGCGGCGTCGTCGGCGGCGGCCAGATCGGCTATAATTTCCAGTTCTCGCCGTGGCTCGTCATCGGCGCCGAGACGGACTTCCAGGGCACCAGCATCGGCAGCGGCGGCAACAGCAATTGGGGCTTGGGCGGCGGAAACACGAGTCTGGCCCGAATCAACTGGTTCGGCACTGTGCGCGGACGTCTCGGCGTGACCTTCCCCGGCTGGTCCAGCCTCCTGCTCTACGGCACGGGCGGCTTCGCCTATGGCGAAGTGCAGCGGAATTTCTGGTGGAATCAGAACAGCACGGTTCAGACCGGCTGGACCGCCGGCGGCGGCGCCGAATGGCTGTTCTGGCAGAACTGGTCGATTAAGGGCGAATACCTCTACACCGACATCAGCGGCAACAACCAGAACTATGCTTTCAACCCGGGCATCGGCCTCAACAACGTCAACAATCACACCCGCTTCCACACGGTGCGCGCGGGCGTGAACTATCACTTCAACTTCGGTGGAGCGGCCCCGGTGCTGGCCTCTTACTGATCAGTTGCTAAGCGCTTATGGAGAAGCCCGGTCCTTCGGCCGGGCTTTTTCCTTTTCTAGAACGCCCGATACGCGTCGAGATCGGCCGGCGCGCCGACCGAAATCCCGGTCGCAGCGGGGGCGATTCGCTTCAAGAGCCCCGCCAGCACCTTCCCCGAACCGCATTCCACGAATTTGGTGACGCCTTGATCGGCGATGAAGGCCACGCATTCGCGCCAGCGCACCGCGCCCGTCACCTGCTCGACGAGCAATCTGCGAATCACTTCCGGGTCCGTCACCGGCGCCGCCGTGACATTGGCGACGACCGGAACCTTCGGCGCGGCGATCTTCGCGCCCTCGAGCGCCTGCGCCATGGCGTCGGCGGCCGGCTGCATCAGCGCGCAATGGAAGGGCGCGGAGACCGGCAGCAGCACGGCGCGCTTGATCCCCTTCTGCTTTGCGATGTCCATCGCCTTCTCGACCGCCGTCCTGGCGCCGGAAATCACGACCTGACCGCCGCCATTGTCATTGGCGACCTGACAGCAGGCGGAAAGCGCGGACGCGGCTGATTCGGCGATTTCGCGCGCCTGGTCGAGATCGGCGCCGAGCAGCGCCGCCATGGCGCCCTGGCCCACCGGCACGGCCTTCTGCATCGCGTCGCCGCGAATGCGCAGCAGCTTCGCCGTGTCGGAGATGGAGAGCGCCCCGGCGCTCGCGAGCGCCGAATATTCGCCGAGCGAGTGGCCCGCAACGAAGGCGGCGTCGCGCGAAAGGTCGAGCCCGCATTCGGCTTCCAGCACGCGAATCGCGGCCAGCGAGACGGCCATCAGCGCCGGCTGAGCGTTGGCGGTCAGCGTCAGCTCGTTCTCCGGCCCCTCGAACATGAGTTTCGAGAGCGGCTGCGAGAGGGCCGAATCAATTTCGTCAAAGACGGCGCGGGCCGGCGCGAAGCTCTCGGCCAGCGCCTTGCCCATGCCGACCGCCTGCGAACCCTGTCCGGGGAATAGATAAGCTTTCGCCATGCGTGTTCCGCCCTCTCGTTTCGTTTTGCGCCGAGTCGCACTGGCGGGCGCGCCATGTCAAGTTTGTGAAGCGTCGCGGGCTAGCGACTGTCGAGGGGCGAAGATGATTGGAAAGCTCTGTAATTGCGGCTGCGGCCGGCTTGACCGGCGCGCCTTTGTCGTCGCTGCGGCCAGTCTCGCCGCCGCCCCGGCGCTTGCAAAGGCGGTCGTCTCGGGCCCGCGGGCCGAGGATGAAGGCTTCATGCGCCTTGCGCTCGAAGAAGCGAAAAAGGGCGACTTCCCCT
This sequence comes from uncultured Alphaproteobacteria bacterium, assembly GCA_963806665.1. Lineage (GTDB taxonomy): Bacteria > Pseudomonadota > Alphaproteobacteria > Rhizobiales > Beijerinckiaceae > Methylocystis. Next base: position 251,530 of record CAWDYM010000003.1, read on the forward strand.
TCGGCGCCGTCATTGTCCGCGCGGGCAAGGTTGCGGCGACGGGCCGCAACAGCGGGATCAAGCAGAACGACCCCACGGCGCATGGCGAGATGGTCGCCATCCGCAGTTTCTGCGCGTCGCATCCGGCGGCGGAGCTGAAGGGCGCAACGATCTACACGACGGGCGAGCCCTGCCCGATGTGCATGGCCGCGATCGTCTGGAGCGGCTTTTCCCGCGTGGTCTACGCGGCCTCCATCGAGCAGCTGTCGACGCGAATCGGCCAGATCATGCTGCCAAGCAAAAGCGTCGCCGACGCCGCGCCGTTCGAGACCGTCGAAATCACCGGCGGCGTGCTGGCGGGGGAGGCGTTGGCGCTCTTCAAATAGATTGCCCGCCCCCGCGTGCTCTTTGCGGTTGTTCCCGCGAGGACGGGCGCGTCAGGGCCGAGTCATTTGCGAGGAATCTCGACCATGACCTCGTTGCGCCGGTTCCACGGCAGCGTCCAGGGCGGATCGTAGAAGGCGTAATGGGCGGCGCCTTTTAGCGCGAGACCGCGGGCTTTCACGAATTCCAGCAGCCGCAATTCGTTTTCTGCGAGCGCCTCCTCGCCCGCGACGCCGGAGAAGCAAATCGCCGCCATGCGTTTACCCGGCGTCTGCGCGAGCTTGACGGCGGCGTTGTTGGGGCGCGGCAGGCTCTCCATTGAATATTCCGCGGGCATGGTGAAGCGCACGGTCCAGCCGCCGCCGTCGCGCGTCTGGCCGACCGGCGCCGTCATGGCGATCTGCTCGCCCTTCTCCTGCACGACGGGAGCGGTCATGGCGACTTTTCGCCGGGGCGCGTTGTCGCCGAAGATGTAACCGGCGAGGCGACGAAAGCCTTCATTGATGGCCGCGTCGCGCTCGCCGGCGACCGTCGTCTCGGCGACGATCTGCGGCGCGTAGTCGCGTATTTCGATGGGCCCGGCTGAAGCGACCACCGAATAACGCGCATGCTCCACGTCGGAGTCCGCCTGTGCGGGGGCAGCAGCGGACAGACCGGCGAGGACGGCAAGCAAGCGCCGCATTCACCCACTCCTTCTCTTCTCTGGCGTGAAAGATGAGGTTGGGCGGGGCGGGGAAACAGGGGTGCGGTTGCCAATGAGGGGTGGATTTTTGCCAGTGTGATTTTGATTAGGATACCAATTGCGCCACGGTGGAAGGCCAGAAAATGACTGACACAAACGCTCTCCATGATGAAGTTGCCGCCTTAACACTCAAAGTTGCACGGCCCGTCATTTGGCATGACCGAACCAAGGCTTGGCCCAAGGAATTTGGTGGCGCAACGTGTTTCTTTCTTAAATTTGAGGGAGGGTTGATCGGCATTACGGCCGACCATGTTGTTGGAGCCTACGAAAGCGCTCTTGCAAAAAACTCGAATACCGTATGTCAACTTCGAAATTCACCGATCTTCGACCTCACCGCCGCGATTATCGACAGGGACGCCATTCGTGACCTGGCAACTTTCAGAGTGTCCGCGGCGTTGGTATCTCATATCGAAGCGATAGCCATTGACTGTAGAAATGCTTGGCCACCACCAGAGCCACGACGCGAAGGTTCGCTCAGTCTCTGTGGATTTCCGGAATCGATGAGGGTATCGAGGGTCGACAGAACGGCGGAAATACGAGCTTGGGGTGCTTTGGCCACGATTGAAGACGTTACGTCGAATGAAATTCTCATAACTTATGATCCAACAATTGCTAAAGTCCCCGGCTGGGCTCCTTTCCGTCCCCCAGTGGGGTTCAATTTGAGCGGTTGCAGTGGAGGACCCGTACTTCTGCACGTTATGAAAAACGGGCTGCACCGCTGGTTTCCAGTAGCGTTGATTTCTTCAGGGCCAAACGATCACGGTAAGCAAGGTCTCGCTGCCGAATTTGACCTAATTCGTTTAAAGCGCATCAATTCGATCCTTCCAGACGGCAGCATCAGCCGCTGTACCGCGGCCGAGAGCGGCTGGCTTCCAAACGCGCCAAAGTGAGCGAGCGGCAGCAAGTGTGCACGTCCGGAAAAGCCTTTTCGACCCTCAACCCTTCCCCCGCACCAACTCCTCCACCACCCCGGGATCGGCCAGCGTCGACACATCCCCCAGCGCCCCAAACTCCCCTTCCGCGATCTTCCTCAAAATCCGCCGCATGATCTTGCCCGAGCGCGTCTTGGGCAGGCCCGGCGCGAACTGGATCACATCGGGGGAAGCGATGGGGCCGATTTCCTCGCGCACCCATTTGACCAGCTCCTTGCGCAGATGCTCGGTCGGATGCGCGCCGTCCATCAGCGTCACATAGGCGTAGATGCCCTGGCCCTTGAGATCGTGCGGATAGCCGACGACGGCGGCTTCCGAAACCTTCTCATGCGCGACGAGCGCGCTTTCGATTTCCGCCGTGCCGAGGCGGTGGCCTGAGACATTGATGACGTCGTCGACGCGGCCCGTGATCCAGTAATAGCCGTCCGCGTCGCGTCTGGCGCCGTCGCCGGTGAAATATTTGCCGGGATAGGCGGAAAAGTAGGTCTGCGCGAAACGCTCATGGTCGCCATAGACGGTGCGCATCTGTCCCGGCCATAAATCGGCGATGACCAGATTGCCCTCGCAGGCGCCGTCCAGCACCGCGCCCGCGGCGTCGACGATCTCGGGGAAGACGCCGAAGAGCGGCCGCGTCGCGGAGCCGGGCTTCAGAGCGGTTGCGCCGGGAAGGGGTGCGATGAGCACGCCGCCCGTCTCCGTCTGCCACCATGTGTCGACGATGGGACAGCGCCCTTCGCCGACGACGCGGTGATACCATTCCCAGGCTTCAGGGTTGATCGGTTCGCCGACGGAGCCGAGCAGCCGCAGCGTCTTGCGGCTGGTTTTCTTCACGGGCTCTTCGCCCGCCGCCATCAGCGCGCGGATCGCGGTCGGCGCCGTGTAGAAGATGTTGACGCCATGCTTGTCGACGACGTCCCAGAAGCGCGACACGCTCGGATAATTCGGCACGCCCTCGAACATCAGCGTCGTCGCGCCATTGGCGAGCGGGCCATAGAGGATGTAGCTGTGGCCGGTCACCCAGCCGACATCCGCCGTGCACCAGTAGATGTCGCCGGGGCGATAGTCGAAGACGAGCTCATGCGTCATCGCGGCGTAGACGAGATAGCCGCCCGTGGTGTGCAGCACGCCTTTGGGTTTGCCGGTCGAGCCCGAAGTATAGAGGATGAACAGCGGGTCTTCAGCGTTCATCTCGGCGTAAGGGCAGTCGGCGGGGACCGACGCGGCTTCGTCCTCATAGCGGAAGTCGCGACCTGCGACCCAGTCGACGTCGGCGCCCGTGCGCGTCACGACGATGACGGACTTTGCGTCGGTCTTCTCGAGCGCGGAGTCGACATTGGCTTTCAGTGGAACCTTGCGCCCGCCGCGCAGGCCTTCGTCCGCCGTGACGACGACATCGGATTGAGCGTCCTCGATGCGCCCGGCCAGCGCCTCGGGCGAAAAGCCGCCGAAGACCACCGAGTGAATGGCGCCGATGCGCGCGCAGGCGAGCATGGCGTAGGCGGCCTCTGGAATCATCGGCAGATAGATGGTGACGCGGTCGCCCTTCTTGACCCCGTGCTTCTTCAGCACATTGGCGAAGCGGCAGACGTGGGCGTAGAGCTCGGCGTAAGTAATGTGCTTCGATTGGCGGGGATCGTCGCCTTCCCAGATGATCGCGGTCTGATCGGCGCGGTCCGCAAGGTGGCGGTCGACGCAGTTCATCGCGACATTGGTTGCGCCGTCCTCGAACCATCGGATCGCGACATTATGCGTATCGAAGCTCGTGTGCTTCACTTTCGTGAAGGGCGTGATCCAGTCGATCCGCTGCGCCTCCTGCGCCCAGAAGCCGTCGGGGTCTTTTTGCGAAAGTTCGTAAAGCGCGCGGTATTCGTCTTCGTTGACGCGCGCGTTCTTCCAGGCGTCGGGGACGGGGTAGCGTTTCTCGGACATAGGCTTTCCTCTCGATCCCCGATCTTTCGTCAGGCTTTTGTCACATTATCCAGAACGGCGCTCGCCGCCTTCAGCCCCTGCGCCCGCGCAAGCTCCACATTATGCTGCATGCGTTTCATCATCAGCTTCATGAGGTAGAAGCCGAATTGCGGATTCTGCGCCGCCAACTCCAGCAGCGCGTCATAGCGCACGCAAAGGAGATCGAGGTCGCTCGCGGCGACGGCGGTGGCGGTGCGGCGGTTCTCCTCGGAAAAGAGCCCCATCTCGCCAAAGAAGGCGCCGGCTTCGAGCGTCACTTTGGGCTCGACGAGCAGGATCTCGCCGCGCACCAGAATATAGGCCTCCTCCGCGAGATCGCCCTTGCGGTGCAGCGTGAAATCCTTCGGCAGCTTCACGGGCTTCATGTAGGGGCGCAGCCAGCCGTAGTCGAATTCGCCCTCGCTCGCCGCGGTAGTCGCTTCGCGCACGTCCAGGATCAACCGTTGCATCTGCCGCAGGCGAAAGACGTTGATCGGGACCATGAAGGCGTTGAGCGCAAAGAGCGGATAGAAACCCTTGAGGAAGAAATAGGCTGCGAAAAGCGCATTGGCGAGAATGGCCGCGATGCGCAGGGGGATCATCGTGTTGGACACGAAGACGAAGACATTCGCCGCCGCGGCGAGATAGCCGATCGCCTCGATGAACCGGTGATGCGGGATCATTGCGCGCCTGAACTTCCACCCTTTCCGGCACCTTAGCAGAAGGGCGGGCGGGGGCGCGAGGGGCGGAACAGGCTCATCGCCGCGCGCGTTGCGCCCCTTTCAAAGAGGAGGCGGCGGATGGAGAAGCGTGGCGGCGGCGTCACCGCGGCAGGCGTGGTGCTGGGGATCGGCCTCGGCGGCTTTTTCGATGGGACCGTCTTTCATCAATTGCTGCAGTGGCATCACATGGTGAGCAATTGGCGCCTCCCCGACACGATGGCCAATCTGGAGGCGAACACTTTCTGGGACGGCCTCTTCCACGTGCTGGCCTACGCTTTCCTCGCAGTGGGGCTCTGGCTCCTGTGGCGGGCGGCGCGCCGGCCGCATTTTTCATGGTCCGGCGCGCGCTTTTCCGGGGCGCTGCTGATGGGCTGGGGTGCCTTCAACGTGGTCGAGGGGCTGATCGACCACATCCTTCTCGGTGTCCACCACGTCAACGAACGCGCGCCGGCCTCGCAATGGCCGTATTGGGACTGGGGCTTCATCGCCTGTGGGGCGGCGTTCCTCGCTCTGGGGGCCGCCCTGAACCTGACCGCGCGGCGGCGCGCACCGCTCGAAAGCGGCGTTTGAGCTTTATTCCACGTCCTCGACGCTGTCCGGCCCGCCGCCATAGATGCGCTGGGCGAGAGAGGCCTGCATGAAGTCGTCGAGATCGCCGTCGAGCACCTCGGACGGCGTGCCGGAAGTGACGCCGGTGCGCAGGTCCTTCACCAGCTGATACGGCTGCAAAACGTAAGAACGGATCTGGTGCCCCCAGCCGATGTCGGTCCTGCTCGCCGCCGCCTTGTTGGCCTCGGCCTCGCGAATCTCGAGTTCGCGCTCATAGAGCCGCGCGCGCAGCATGTTCCAGGCTGTAGCGCGGTTCTTGTGCTGCGAGCGCTCGGCCTGACAGGCGACGACGATGCCGGTCGGCATATGGGTGATGCGGATGGCGGAGTCGGTCGTATTGACGTGCTGGCCGCCCGCGCCCGACGATCTATACGTGTCGATACGCAGGTCCGACTCGTTGATGTTGATCTCGATCCGGTCATCGACGACTGGATAGACCCAGACCGAGGCGAAGCTCGTGTGGCGGCGCGCATTGGAGTCGAAGGGCGAGATTCGCACGAGGCGATGCACGCCCGATTCGGTCTTGGCCCAGCCATGGGCGTTGTGGCCCTTGACCAGCAGCGTGCCGGATTTGATGCCCGCCTCTTCGCCCGCCGTTTCTTCGATGACCTCGACCTTGAATTTCTTGCGCTCGGCCCAGCGGGCGTACATGCGAAACAGCATGCGCGCCCAGTCCTGGCTCTCGGTGCCGCCGGCGCCCGAGTGAATTTCGATGAAGGTGTCGTTGCCGTCGGCCTCGCCCGAGAACAGCGCCTCGATCTGGCGGCGCTGGGCGTCCTTCAGCAGGGCCTTGAGCGCCTCGTTCCCTTCCTTTTCGGTCGCCTCGTCGCCCGCTTCTTCGCCAAGCTCGACAAGCGTCAGCGCGTCTTCCAGATCGCGTCTGAGCTTCTCGATCGCGCCCATCTGCTCCTCGAGCTGGGTGCGTTCGCGCATGAGCTTCTGCGCTTCCTCTGGGTCGTTCCAGAAATTGGGGTCTTCGGCCTTGACGTTCAGTTCGGCGAGACGGCGGGTCGCAGTCTCGACGTCAAAGATGCCTCCTCAGCAGTCCCACGGACTGCTCGATCTGTTCTTTGAGCGCTAGCGGCTCGGCGCGCATGGATTTGTCTTTCAAAGGGTCGGGGAGCAGGCGCTCGCCTTGAGTGGCGCGGAAATTAGGCGGCCGGGCGCGGCGTGTAAAGCGGTTAGGTCAATAGCCCCCGTCGGCGGGACGCGTCGGAGGCGGCGCAGTGCGGGGGCGGCTTTCCTCCGAGCCGTCCGTGAGGCCCCAGCGCCGCATCAGCAGGACGACCACGCCCGCCGCGATGAGGCAGACGACGGTGGCGTAGATCGTTCCCTCCTCGCTTTCCGAGAAGGGCAGGTTCTTCAGATTCATCCCGAAGAAACCGGTAACGAAGGTCGCCGGCAGCAACAGCGTCGTCACTACGGTGAGGACGTAGAGCCGGTCGTTCGTTTCGAGATTGAGGATGGCGTTCAGCTCGTCCTGTAAAAGGCGGGCGCGCTCCTGCAGGTTCTGCATGTCGCGACCAAGCGATTCGGTATGTTGCACGAGACGGGCGGCGCTCTCGCGCAACTCGTTGTCTCTCGTGTCCTCGGGATCGTCGTCGATGGTCTCGAGGCGGGCAAGGGTCGAGATGAGGCCGCCGACCTGGCGCGAGAGGCGCACGGCGTCGCGTCGTCCGGCGCCGAGGAGCGGTCGCGCCTCGCGGCCGCGCGAATCGATGATGAGGTCCTCGGCCCGGTCGAAGGCGTGGCCGATGTCATCGGCCATACGGCTCAGTTCGTCGACGAGATCGGCCGCCATCAGCTCGAAGAGGGCGAGCGGCGTTTCGGCCGTCGCGCCGCGGCCGATGGCGTTGCGGACGGATTCGATGCAGCTCATCGGGCGTCGGCGCGCCGTGACGAGAAAATCGTCGCCCACAGCGAAGCGAAGATAATCGGTGCGTGAGGCGGGCCCCGAGAGCGTGCGCTCGTGGTCGAGCAGCGCGCCCGAGACGAGCCCTTCGGAATATTCGAGATACTGGTGATCGAGCGGGTCGCAGAGCGCTTCGCGCGCGCTGTCCGAGAGCGCGCCGATCCGCCCGATGAGCGGCCGGGCGCGGACGTCGGTCAGATCCATGTGCAGCCAGACGAAGCCTTCGCGCGGCTGGCCGAGGGCGTCGATATCTCCGGCTTCGCCCGCCGTCGCCCGGCCCTGCGCGTCGAAACGGATGATCCAGAGGCAGCCGGGCAGGTTGGCGCGATGGGCGTCTTTGAGGTGGTCAATCGTCATGGTCGCAGGCTCACCGGCGTTGGCCCCATAGGGCGCGCAAAAATGAGGGGCGCGCGAAGATGACAGTCAGATGACGGAGCGGGCGCCGGGAGGCCGATTTTCGTTCAGGCGTCCGAAACCCTGACCTTCTGCTCCAGCCGGCGCGCGCGGGCTTCAAGATCGCCGATGAGCGCGCAATGGCCGAGCACGGCGGATTCAACCTATTCTGCGAACCGCCTCACGTCATCACCACATTCACCGCGCTCTCCGGCAATTCCTTGCCGAAGCAGCGCTGGTAGAATTCCGCGACCAGCGGGCGCTCCAGCTCGTCGCATTTGTTGAGGAAGGTGAGGCGGAAGGCGAAGCCGAGGTCGCCGAAAATCTCGGCGTTCTCCGCCCAGGTGATGACCGTGCGCGGGCTCATGACGGTCGAGAGATCGCCAGCCATGAAGGCGTTGCGGGTGAGATCGGCGACGCGCACCATCTTGTTGGCGATGTCGCGGCCTTCCTTGGTCGCGCCGTAGGACTTCACCTTGGAGACGACGATATTGGTCTCCGCGTCGTGCGGCAGATAGTTCAGCGTCGTCACGATCGACCAGCGGTCCATCTGCGCCTGATTGATCTGCTGCACGCCGTGATAGAGGCCCGAGGTGTCGCCGAGGCCCACGGTGTTCGCCGTGGCGAAGAGCCGGAAGGCGGGATGCGGACGGATGACGCGGTTCTGGTCGAGGAGCGTCAGCCGACCCGAGACTTCCAGCACCCGCTGGATCACGAACATCACATCGGGGCGTCCGGCGTCATATTCGTCGAAGCAGAGCGCCACATTGTGCTGGACCGCCCAGGGCAGGATGCCGTCGCGGAATTCCGTGACCTGCTTGCCGTCCTTCAACACGATCGCGTCCTTGCCGACGAGATCGATGCGGGAGATGTGGCTGTCGAGATTGACGCGCACGAAGGGCCAGTTGAGGCGGGCCGCGATCTGTTCGATGTGGGTCGACTTGCCGGTGCCGTGATAGCCCGTGACCATGACGCGGCGGTTCCGGGCGAAGCCGGCGAGAATCGCGAGCGTCGTCTGCCGGTCGAAGAGATAGTCCGGGTCGAGGTCCGGCACGTGTTCGCTGCGCTCGGAGAAGGCGGGAACCTCGAGGTCCGTGTCGATCCCGAAGACCTGGCGCGCCGACACCTTCATGTCCGGCGTGCCGTCGAGACCCGAGCCGGATGTCATTGCTTCGACCAAAATCGTCCTCCGTCTGGCGGGCGGGAATCTTTCCGCGCGGCGCAAGCGTCACGCCAGCCGCGCAGCCCTCAGCGTCTTATACGCATGGATGATCTCCCGCAATTTTTCCTCGCGGGAACGATCCCCGCCATTTGCGTCCGGGTGGTGACGCTTCACGAGTTCCTTGTAGCGCGTCCGGATCGCTTCGGCGCCCGCCGTCTCGTCGAGGTCGAGCGCGGCGAGCGCCCGCATGGTGACGGGCGAATAGCGCGGCTCGCGCTGGGGCTGGGCCCGGCGATGGAATTTTGCCCGGTTCATTCCGAGCGGATCGGCGGTCGGCGCGCCCTCCTCGCGAAAGCCGGAGGCGCCGCGCTGCGTGCCCATCGACCAGGTGGGGCGGTGGCCCACCGTCGCGTCCTTCAGATAACGGGCGACGTCGGCGTCCTTCATGCCGTTGAAATAGTTGTAGGTCGCGTTGTATTCCCGGACGTGGTTGATGCAGAAGCAGAAATACTGACCCTCGCGCAGCCGCCCCATGGGGGCGCGATGCGTGCCCTCCGCGCCGCAGCCGGGCGAATCACATCTGATCCCCGTCTCGCGCGGTTTCTCTTCGCGCGGCTGGCGCTGCGCCCTGATGCGGTCGAAGAGAGGGGAGTTGAGGTTCATTGCGTTCCATTATGATGGCGATGCGTCTCGCCGCAAGCATTGACAGCGCTGATTTTTTCCTGCGCCAGATCTTGCAAGGGGGGGGCCTCGGGCGTGAGCGTCCGGGACGAGAGAGGACCGACTATGGCGGATCAGGGTAAAGGCGCGGTCAAGGGACCGGTCGCGGCGAGCATCGAGAAGAAGCTCAACGAGGCGCTCGCGCCGATCTCGTTGAACGTGATCGACGAATCGCACCATCACGCCGGCCATCACCATGGCGGCGACAAGCGACATGGCAATGAAAGCCACTTTCGCGTCGAGGTGGTGAGCGCGGCTTTCGAGGGGAGAAGCCGGGTGGAGCGGCACCGCATGGTGAACGCGCTGCTCGCGCAGGAGCTGAAGGAGGGGCTGCACGCCCTCGCCGTGACGGCCAAGGCGCCGGGGGAGGCGATTTAGCGTAGCGGCCCCTCCTCAGGATCGTATCGGCGCGCCGCTCGCGTCGCAATCCACCTCCGTCACTTCATCGCCGAGCTCGACGCGGGCATGGAGAAGCGAGCCGTCGTCGCGATAAGCGTATTGGTGCGAAAGCTCCACCTCGCCATAGACGACCTTCTCGCAGGTCGCGAGGCGGCCGGCGTCGTCATAAGTTACGCGGAAATAGGTGTTGCGATTTCCCAGTTCGCCGGGCTGCAACGGCTCGACGAGCTTCAGCGGCATGCGCACGCCGCTATAGGTGAGGAAATAGCGATAGTCCTCAGACATGGTCCCTCCCGTTGTTTTTTGTCGGCGCTCCCTAGAAAAAATCGCGCCACCGCCGGTTCGGCACGAGGCTTGCGGAAAACGCTCCGAACGGCCCCTCAGCGGGTCTGATTTGTCGCATCTGCGACAGAACTCACGAGAAGGAGTGCGGGAAATGAGACTAGCCGAAGCCTATGCGAGCGCGACGGAGGATGAGATCGAGGCGGCCCTCGCCGGCGGCAAGCTGATTCTCTATTCGGTCGGTCGTCCGCCGTCGCCGGATCATAAAGTCACCCGCAGCTCGGTCCTCGCCGAATATGTTTTTGCGACGCCGTCCTTCGACGACGCAAAGGCGCCGGCTTTCGTCGAGAATCCGGCTGTCGCGAAGCATGTGGGAACGCCGGGCTGGGCGCGCGCGTTCTCGGCCGACGGCGCGGTGGTCGCGGATTTCTCGGCCGGCGCGGGCACGGCGGAGATCAAGCTCGACAACATCTCGGCGACCCCGGGCTTTCCGCTGAAGATCGTGACGCTGAAGATCGGCCTGCCGGCCGAGTCGGTGAGCTTCGACAAGACGGAATTCGGGCATGTCTTCGTCACCAGTTCGGAGGATCCTTACCGCAAGCTCTCCGTTCGCGGGTGACCCCTCCGCGACGCCAGGGAGTCTTGACGATTTCGTGACGAAAGCGTAGCGCGGGGCGACTTTTTTCGTCCCGTCGCCCTTCAGGACATCCCATGGCCAGCACGAAGCCCGGCGCCAAGCCGGCCAATCCCAGTTTCTCCTCCGGCCCCTGCGCCAAGCGTCCCGGCTGGTCCCTCGAGGCGCTTGCAGGCGCGGCGTTCGGGCGCTCGCATCGCTCCAAAGCGGGCAAGGAGAAGCTCAAAGCCGCCATCGACCTCACCCGCGACGTGCTGCGCGTGCCGGCGGACTACCGCATCGGCATCGTTCCGGCCTCCGACACGGGCGCGGTGGAAATGGCGCTCTGGTCGCTGCTGGGTCCGCGCGGCGTCGACGTCGCCGCGTGGGAGAGCTTTTCGGCCGACTGGGTGACCGACGTCGTCAAGCAGCTCAAGCTTCCGAACGCGCGCACCTTCACCGCGCCCTTCGGCGATTTGCCCGACCTGTCCCAGATCAATTTCGACAATGACTTCGTCTTCGCCTGGAACGGCACGACGGCGGGCGTGCGCGTTCCCAACGCCGACTTTATCCCTCACGATCGCAAGGGCCTCACCATCTGCGACGCGACCTCGGCCGCTTTCGCGCAGAATCTCGACTTCGCCAAGCTGGATGTGACCACCTACAGCTGGCAGAAGGTCATGGGGGGCGAAGCGGCGCATGGGATGCTGATCCTGTCTCCGCGCGCCGTCGAGCGGCTGGAAAGCTATACGCCGGCGTGGCCGTTGCCCAAGATTTTCCGAATGACCAGCAAGGGCAGGATCAACGAGGGCGTCTTCCAGGGCGACACGATCAACACGCCGTCGCTGCTCTGCGTCGAGGACTATCTCGATACGCTGAAATGGGGAAAATCCATCGGCGGCCTCGACGCGTTGATGGCCCGCTGCGACGCCAGCGCAAAGGTTGTCGCCGATTGGGTCGCCAGGACTCCCTGGATCGACTTTCTGGCGAGAAATCCGGCGACCCGCTCCAACACCGGCGTCTGCGTCGTCTTTTCCCAGAGCGTCGCCAGGACCGAGGAAGACAAGGCGGCGCTGGCCAAAAAGATGGTCGCCATGATCGAGAAGGAGGGCGCCGGCTACGACTTCGGCGCCTATCGCGACGCCCCCCCCGGCTTCCGCATCTGGTGCGGCGCCACCGTCGAGGCGTCCGACGTCGCGGTGCTGACGCAATGGCTCGACTGGGCCTACGCCGAGGCGACGGCGGCGGTCGAGGCGGCTTAGGGCCATGTCCCCCCGCGTCCTCATCTCCGACTCGCTCTCGCCCGCCGCCATCGAGATTTTCCGCACGCGGGGCGTGGAGGTCGATTTCGAGCCCGCGCTCGGCAAGGACAAGGAGAAGCTTGCGGCGGTCATCGGCGCTTATGACGGACTCGCCATTCGCTCGGCGACGAAAGTCACCGCCGAAATTCTGGCGAAGGCGGCGCGGCTGAAGGTCATCGGTCGCGCCGGCATCGGCGTCGACAATGTCGACATCCCGGCGGCGACCGCGCGCGGCGTCATCGTCATGAACACGCCCTTCGGCAATTCGGTCACCACGGCCGAACACGCCATCGCGATGATGTTCGCCCTCGCCCGCGAAATTCCCGCAGCCGACGCCTCCACGCAGGCCGGCAAGTGGGAAAAAAACCGATTCATGGGCGTCGAAATCACGGGAAAGACGCTTGGCGTCATCGGCTGCGGCAATATCGGCGCGATCGTCGCCGACCGGGCGCAGGGTCTGAAGATGCGCGTATGCGCCTTTGATCCCTTCCTGACCGAAGAGCGCGCCCAGACGCTCGGGGTCGAGAAGATCGACTATGACGAACTTCTGGCGCGCGCGGATTTCATCACCATCCACACGCCGCTGACCGCGCAGACCCGGAATATCATGTCGGCGGAAGCCATCGCCAAAACCCGCAAGGGCGTGCGCATCATCAATTGCGCCCGCGGCGGCTTGCTGGACGAGGCGGCCCTGGCGAGGGCGCTGGACGATCGCCATGTCGCCGGCGCCGCGCTCGACGTCTTCGCCGTGGAGCCCGCGACCGAAAGCCCGCTCTTTGGCCGCGCCAATGTCGTCTGCACGCCGCATCTGGGCGCCTCGACGACAGAGGCGCAGGAGAAGGTCGCGCTGCAGGTCGCCGAGCAGATGTCGGATTATCTCACGCGCGGCGCGATCATGAACGCCGTCAACTTCCCCTCCATCACGGCCGAGGAGGCGCCGCGGCTCAAGCCTTTCGTCGACCTTGGCGAAAAGCTGGGCCTCTTCGTCGGTCAGGTCGCCCGCTCGGGGGTCGCGCGTCTTTCGATCGTTTTCGAGGGCGCGATCGCGGAGCAGAAGACCCGGGCCGTCACCAACGCCGCGCTTTCGGGCCTCCTCAAGCCCATCCTCGAGGACGTCAATCCCGTCTCCGCGCCGGTCATCGCCAAAGAGCGCGGCCTCGCCGTCGAGGAAGTGACGCGCGCCGCGCAGAGCGGCTATGAATCGCTCGTCACCCTCGTCGCCAGGACCGCCGAGGGCGAGATCAGGATCGCCGGAACCGTGTTCGACGACGGCAAGCCGCGGATCATGCGGATTGGCGAAATCGGCGTCGACGCGGAGTTCGCGCCCTCGATGATCTACACGCAGAACGAAGACCGGCCCGGCTTCATCGGGCGATTTGCCGGCGTTCTGGGCGAGGCGCAGGTCAATATCGCGACCTTCGCGCTGGGCCGCGATCGGCCCGGCGGCTGCGCCCTGGCGCTCGTCGCGGTGGATGGCCCGCTTCCCGAAGGCGCGCTCGCGTCCATCCGCGCGCTGGCGGGGGTCAAGCAGGCGACGACGCTCAAATTTTAGAAACCATACTGTTGCAACTCTGCAACGGCGGACGCGGAAATCGCGCCCGGCCGGCGCATGACATGCTTCAAGCTTGCGAAGTGCGCGCGGCTGCGAGACTAATCGCCGCAGAGGCGCCGCCGGCTTCATTCCGTCGGCGCGGGCGCAACTGTTTTCTTCCAGCAATCGAACAAGGGATTCTCATGCGACGGCTCGTCCTTGCATCGCTCTGCATTTTCGCCGGCGTCGGCGCTCTTTCGACGCAGGCGCTCAGCGCCACGTCTCAGGTCCAGGTCGATCCGCTGACGGAGCTCTTCGGCGGCGCGCCCGCGGCGGCCCCCCGTGGCCAGGAGCGTCCGCAGGCGGTCGCCATCCCGCGCGAAACCGTGGCCTTCGACGCCAAATACGCGCCCGGCACAGTCGTCATCAACACCAGCGAGCGCCGGCTTTATTACGTGACCAGCAGTGGTCAGGCGATTCGCTACGGCGTCGGCGTCGGCCGCCCCGGCTTCGAATGGGCCGGCACCCGCTTCATCTCCAGCAAGCGCGAGTGGCCCGACTGGACGCCGCCGTCGCAGATGCTCCGGCGCCGCCCCGATCTGCCGCGCCACATGGAGGGCGGCATCAACAATCCGCTCGGCGCCCGCGCCATGTATCTTTCCGGCACGCTCTATCGCATCCATGGCTCCAACGAGCCGGAGTCGATCGGCCAGGCGGTGTCTTCGGGCTGCATCCGCATGACCAATGACGACGTCACCGACCTCTACGACCGCGTGAAGGTCGGCACCCGGGTAGTGGTGACGCGTTGAACGGCGCGCCATACTGAACGACGCGGCCGGCCCTTGCGCCGGCCGTTTTCATTTTACGCCTCCCCCGGCCTGTCCCGGTCGAGCCCCTTGGCCGCCAACTCTTGCAGATAGGCCGCAAAGCTCGCTTCCGCCGTTTCGCCCAATCCGCGCAGATAGCGCCACGTATAGATGCCGGTGCGGTGCAAATCGTCGAAATCGAGCCGGATGGCGTAATTGCCCACAGGCGCCACGGCGATGATCGCGACGTTGCGCTTGCCGCCTATTGTCTTCTGGTCGGCGGGCGAATGGCCCTGCACCTCGGCGCTGGGGCTGCGCACCCTGAGCAATTCCGCGGTCAATGTGAAAGCGGCGCCGTCGTCGAAGGCGACGCGCAGCTCGCGGCCGTTGTCGAGGAGGCGGATTTCGGTCGGCCAGGGGTCTGCGGTCAAGAAGGGCTCCTGAAGCTTCGCGCGCAAGTCGCTTTGGGCGTCCGCCAGGCGGATCAGGCGAAACTATTACACCGCAATCGTCACGCCCAGCCCACGGATGGCGACCATGATCATTTGAAAACCCGATAGCCGCATAGAATTGCTCGGGCTTCACGAGACTAGCATAGGGCAATATATGAGAGGCCAAGGCCGGCCACATGGCCAGCCGAGGAACGCCGCCAGATGAACGCCTTCACGCAAACGCCCGCCATCGCGGCGCCCGCGCCGCTTGTCGACCCCTTCGGCCGGGCGGTGTCCTATGTGCGCGTGTCGGTGACGGACCGCTGCGACTTCCGCTGCGTCTATTGCATGTCCGAGCACATGACGTTCCTGCCGCGCAAGGATTTGCTGACGCTCGAGGAGCTCGAGCGCCTCTGTGCGGCGTTCATCGCGCGCGGCACGAAGAAGCTGCGCATCACCGGCGGCGAACCGCTGGTGCGGCACGATCTGATGAAGCTTTTCCGCGCGCTTTCCCGCCATCTCGTCTCCGGCAGTCTGGAAGAGCTGACGCTCACGACCAACGGCTCGCAGCTCTCGCGGTTTGCGGAGGAGCTGGCCGATTGCGGCGTGAAGCGGGTCAATGTCTCGCTCGACACGCTCGATCCCGACCGCTTCCGGGCGCTCACCCGTACGGGCGACCATGCCCGCGTCATGGCCGGCGTCGACGCCGCGCTGAAAGCCGGCCTGAAGGTGAAGCTCAACGCCGTGGCGCTGCAGGGCGTCAATGAAGACGAATTCGTTCCCCTCCTTCGCTTCGCCCATGAGCGCGGCATGGACATGACCTTCATCGAAGTCATGCCGCTCGGCGAACTCGACGGGCCGGCGAGGGTCGATCAATATCTTCCCATGAGCGCTGTGCGCGAGCGCCTGTCGGAGGCGTTCACCCTCACGGAGATCGACTATCGCACCGGCGGCCCGGCGCGCTACATGCGCGCCGAAGAGACCGGTGGGCGCGTCGGCTTCATCACGCCGATGACCCATAATTTCTGTGAGAGCTGCAACCGCGTGCGCGTCACCTGCACCGGCACGCTTTTCATGTGCCTCGGCAGGGAGGACGCCGCCGATCTGCGCGTGCCGCTGCGCGAAAGCGCCGACGATCAGCTGCTGCACGCGGCGATCGAGGCGGCGATCCTGCGCAAGCCCAAGGGGCACGACTTCGTCATCGACCGCGCGATGCAGGTCCCGGCGGTCTCGCGGCATATGAGCATGACGGGCGGCTGACGATGTCGGAGATGAAACACATCGCCTTTCTCGGTCTCGGCGTCATGGGCTATCCCATGGCCGGCCATCTCGTCCGAGCCGGCCACCAGGTCACGGTCTACAACCGCACCACGGCGAAAGCGGAGAAATTTGCTGCAGCGCAGCATAGCGCGGCAAAAATGGCTCCCACGCCACGCGAGGCGGCTGCGGGCGCGGCGTTCGTCTTCTCCTGCGTCGGCAATGACGACGATCTGCGCGCCGTGACGCTTGGGCCTGACGGCGCTTTCGCCGGCATGCGGCCGGGCGCGATTTTCGTCGACCACACCACCGCCTCGGCGCAGATCGCCCGCGAGCTTTATGCGGAAGCACAAAAACGTGGGCTCGGCTGCATAGACGCGCCGATCTCGGGCGGGCAGGCGGGGGCTGAAAATGGCGCCCTCACCGTCATGTGCGGTGCGGAGACGGAGGTTTTCGCTCAGGCCGAGCCGGTCATCGCCGCCTATGCCCGCGCCTGCCGGCTGATGGGTCCGCCCGGTTCGGGCCAGCTCACCAAGATGGTCAATCAGATCACCATCGCCGGACTCGTCCAGAGCCTCTCGGAGGCCCTGCATTTCGCCAAAGCCTCGGGTCTCGACGCGGGCGCCGTGATGGATCTGCTCAAGAACGGCGCGGCGCAGTCCTGGCAGATGGAGAACCGCACGAAGACGATGCTTGCGGGCGAGTTCGAGCATGGCTTTGCGGTCGAATGGATGCGCAAGGACCTCGCCATCTGCCTCGCGGAAGCCCGCCGGAACGGCGCGAGGCTGCCCGTCGCCGCGCTCGTGGACCAGTTCTATGCCGAGGTGGAGGACATGGGTGGGGCGCGCTGGGACACGTCGAGCCTCTTCGCGCGGCTCGAGCGGTGAACAGGATTGTGGCGGCCCGCCTTAATTGAAATTTTTTTTGTGGCGCCGATGCAACCATTTCACGGGCTCGGCGTTTTCCTCCCAACGATAAGAGGAACGCCCAAGGCCGCGTAGCGTTGCAGTCGTGCATTGGGGAAAGTCCTGTTCACCCTATTGGGAGGGTCATTTATGGCCGTTACGCGCGAAAGCCCGATTGCCAGCCGTTCGTCGAAGATTGTTCTTGGCGTCACCGTCGCCTTTGGCCTGTGCGCCGCCGTCGCGGCCGCGCCCACGTCGCCGACAGGCCTGAAGGAACAATCCTCCGCCGCCGTCAAGGCGGCGGTCAGCCTGAACGACGATGGCATGCGTCCGCTCGCGCGTGGACCCGCGATCAAGGTGGGACGCGCCTTTGGCGCCGAGGATGAAGATTGCACGCTCGTTCTGAAACCAAGCACAGACGAGCATGGTCGAGTCCGTTACATGCGCAGCGTGACTTGCGCGAACTGACGTTTGAGCGCAGCGTTCCCCGATCATAAGGTCAAAGGCCACCTCAAGGCGTAGGCTGCTCCAAAGAGCGCCTCCGCCTTTTGTTTTTCACGCCCCGCAGGCGTCCCGGCGTTGACGCTCCATTCGCCGCTCCCTACTGTGCCGCGCTCCCCACACAGAATGGTCGCGCTCACGCACATGTCCGCTCCGCTTGAACTTTCGCCCGAACTTCTCGACGCCGCGCGCGTCTCCCCCGCCTGGCCTTTCGAGGAGGCGAAGAAGCTCGTCAAGCGCATCGAGGCGAGCGGCCAGAAATCCGTGCTTTTCGAGACTGGCTACGGTCCATCGGGCTTGCCGCACATCGGCACTTTCGGCGAGGTGGCGCGCACCTCCATGGTGCGCCGCGCTTTCGAAGTGCTGACCGAGGGCAAAATCGCGACGCGCCTTCTTGCCTTCTCGGACGATATGGACGGGCTGCGCAAGGTGCCCGACAACATTCCCAACAAGGAGCTGGTGGCGGCCCATCTCGGCAAGCCGCTCACCCAGGTGCCGGACCCTTTCGGCACGCATGACAGCTTCGGCGCGCACAACAATGCGAGGCTTCGCGCGTTTCTCGACGCCTTCGGCTTCGACTACGAATTCGCGTCATCGACGCAATACTACAAGAGCGGGCGCTTCGACGCGGCGCTCAAGCACATGCTCGCCCGCTACGATGCGGTGATGAAGATCATGCTGCCGAGCTTCCGCGAGGAGCGCGCGGCGAGCTACTCCCCTTTCTTGCCTGTCCATCCGCGAACCGGCCTCGTGATGCAGGTGGCGCTTACCGGCTACGACGCGGAGGCCGGGACGATCGACTGGGCCGATCCCGACACCGGCGAGACCTTCACGACACCCATCACCGGCGGCCATTGCAAGCTGCAATGGAAGCCCGATTGGGCCATGCGCTGGTATGCGCTCGACGTCGATTACGAGATGGCTGGCAAGGATCTCATCGATTCGGTCAAGCTTTCCGGCGCCATTGTGCGCGCCCTCGGCGGCAAGGCGCCGGAGGGCTTCAATTACGAGCTCTTCCTCGACGAGAAGGGCCAGAAGATTTCTAAATCGAAGGGCAACGGCCTGACGATCGAGGAATGGCTGACCTACGCCAGCCCCGAGTCGCTCGCGCAGTTCATGTATCAGAAGCCGTCCGCCGCCAAGCGTCTCTACTTCGACGTCATCCCCCGCGCGGTCGACGATTATTTGACCTTCCTCGACGCCTATCCGCGCCAGGACTGGAAAAATCGCCTCGGCAATCCCGTCTGGCACCTCCACGCCGGTCATCCGCCCGAGCCAGAGACCTTGGTGCATGCCGGGGAGGCGAAAGGCACGAGCGTCTCCTTCGCCATGCTGCTCAATCTGGCGACGGTCGCCAACGCGGAAGACCCGGCGGTGCTCTGGGGATTCCTGCGCCGCTATGCGCCGGCCGCGAGCCCCGAGAGCAACCCGCGGCTCGACAAGCTCGTGGGCTACGCCGTCGCTTTTTTCCGTGATTTCGTGAAGCCCGCGAAACAGTACCGCGCGGCGGACGAGGTCGAGCGCGAAGTGCTCGCGAAGATCGACGCGACGCTGGCGGCGCTCGGCGACCGCGCGACCGCCGAAGAAATTCAGACGGCGCTCTATGACGTCGGCCGCGCCGTGCCGCGCTATCAGGACCTTGGCGCCAAGGGCGCGACGCCCGAACGCCCCGGCGTCTCCAACGATTTTTTCAACATGCTCTATGAGGTGCTGCTCGGCGAGAAGAAGGGGCCGCGCTTTGGCTCTTTCATTGCGCTCTATGGCGTCGCCAATTCGCGCAAACTGATCGAGGACGCGCTGGCCGGCGCCTTCGCGAGCGTCTGATGCGCGCCGCGGAGGCCGACATCCTCGTCATTCCGGGCTATCTTGGCTCCGGCCCGGAGCATTGGCAGAGCCGATGGGAGAAGAAGCTCTCCACCGCGCGGCGCATCGAGCAGCGCGACTGGGCGCACCCTGATTGCGCCGAATGGACGGAGACGATCCTGCGTGAGGCGTCGCTCGCGTCGCGTCCGGCGGTCCTCGTCGCCCATTCGCTCGGGGTGATTGCTGCGCTCCATGCTGCGCAGCAATCACATGAAAAAATTGCCGGCGCCTTCCTTGTCGCCCCGCCGTCGGACGAGACGATCCGCGAGATACCGGCGATCGACGCGGCCTTTCTTCCGATCCCGCGGGCGCGGCTGCCATTCCCGGCGGTCGTCGTCGGCAGCAGCGACGATCCTTACGCCGACCCTCTCTTCCCACGCCGCCTGGCCGAGGACATCGGCGCCCGATTCATCGACGCCGGCGCGTCCGGGCATATCAATGTCGACAGCGGCCATGGGCCCTGGCCGGAGGGAACCCTCGCCTTCGCGCATTTCGTCGCGAAACTCTGAAACGCCGCAGGGGCTGGGGCGTTGAGCGATCTCGAGCGCGCCGCGGCGTGGGCGCGCTCAGCGGATGGACCCGGTTGAATGATGTCGAAGCCGATCCTTTTATGCGCGGCGATCACGCTCGCGGTCCCCGCGAAGGCGGAACTCCTCGCCTATGAAGAGGCGGGGTCGGGTCTGCGGGCGACGATCAAAATCGGGAGTCGCGAGTATCGCCTCGAGGGGAAAATGCTGCGCACAAAATTACCGCCCGGCGGCGCGCTCCTCGTCGATCTTTCGCAGAATGACGATCTCGTCGCGACGGCGCAGTCTCGCGGCATGAACGTCGTCGCGCTCGATCTTGGCGCGATCAATTCCAGCGCTTCCGATCCCGGTAAAGCCCCCGGCCCGGCCCGCGCTCAGGCGCTGCGCGATCTTATCCCCCGCCTGCGAGCATCCACCGGCGCGCGCCGCGTTCTGGCGCGCGCGAGCGGGGAGCTGGCCGATTCGCTAGCGACGACTGGCGCGCTCTTCGACGGACTTTTGCTGCAGGACGCCGGGTCAGGCCCCGCCTCGGCGCCGCGCAACATCGAGGTCTGGGGGAGCGACGCTTATTGGCGCGCCGCGCCGCGCCCGGCGCCCGCCGGCGCCGAGGCTGCGAGCCGCCGCAGCTTCTTCGTGACGGGAACGACGTCCGGTCCCGGCAGCAGTTGCGCCGCGCCCGTCAACGCCCGCTCCAGAGCGCCGGCGCTGCGGGCGTTGCTCATCGCCCTCGACGAGTGGACGAAGGGCGTGAAGCCGCCCCCGTCGCGCGTTCCCGCAGCGGTTGATCTGGCGAAGGCCGGCGCACTGGTCTGGCCGAAGGTTCCAGGGCTGCCGTCACCCCCGCCGGGAGATCGGCTCGTGCCGAAAATCGACGCCGACGGCAATGAAACGGCCGGCCTGCGCCTGCCGGATCAGGCGTTGCCCATCGCGACCTACACCGGTTTTGCTGCGCAAAAAGACCGAATCGGCACGGCTTGCGGCGGGGGCGCGGCGCTGCCCTTCCCCTCGGCCAAGGCGGATCGCGAAAAGGCGGGCGATCCGCGTCTGTCGCTCGTCGAGCGCTATGGTTCGCGCGCCTATTTCGTGGCGACCATGCGCGTCGTCGCCGACAGGCTCGTGAAGGAGCGGCTGCTGCTGAAGGAAGACGCCGACGCCTATGTCGCGGCGGCGAAACAGGCGCCGTTCTAGAGATTGAGCGCCCATATTCCCGCATTGAGATAGGTCGCGAACGCCACCCACAACGCATAGGGGACCAGGAGCCAGGCCGCGACGCGATCGACGCGCGAGAAGGCCCAGATCGTCGCGAAGATGAGCGCCTCCATCGGCAGGATGACGGCGAGGCCCAGCAGCGGGCTATGCGCCGCGAAGAAGGCGAAGGACCAGCCCGCGTTGAGCGTCAGCTGCAAGGCGAACAGCAGGATCGCGAGGCCGCGGCCGGGCCGTGTGGAATCGCTGCGCAGCACACGCGTGAAGGCGAAGGCCATCAGCAGATAAAGAAACGTCCAGGCCGGTCCGAAAAGCCAGTTGGGCGGAGTGAGCGGCGGCTTGGCGAGGCTTTCGTACCACGGCGCGATGTTGGGGATGGTCGCAGCGTTGCCAAGGAGCGCCGCAAGGAGGACCGGCCCGGCGGAGAGCGCGGCGGCGACCGAAGGGCTGAGCTTTCTTGATAGGAGAGACGAAACGGGCATGGCCTCGCTCCGGATGGGGCCAGTTCTAACGTCGTGCGGCCCGCAGATGGATCAAGACCGTGACGTCTTAGGGCTGAACGACGCTTGCGCCGCTTTGCAGCGTGTCGCTGGCGCCTTGGCCCACGGTGTCCAGACGATCCCCTAGATTTTCCCGCGTGCGTGGATCCACGATCGCGAACGGCGCCGCGACCGCGACGCCCGCCGCCGCGCCCACTGTCGAAGCGGCGCCGACGGCGACCATGCCGAGCTTTTCGCCGACGCCCGCCTGCCCGTCGTTGAGCGCCTGCCCCGTCGCGAGCCGCGCGCCGATGGAGCGCACAACGGCCGGCGCTTCGGCGAATTTGGTGTGGCCGAGGCTGTCTCCGCCGCCCGAGGAGATCTCGGTCAGATCGACGACCTGGACGCGATCGCGATCGAGCACGTCACGATAGGGCTCGGCCTTCGCGTCGACGGCGCCCAATCTCGGCTTGTCGCCCCAGACGCGCTTGGAGACGGCGAGCGCCTCATCGTCCTTGGAGACGAAGACGGTGAAGAGCGAGGGTTTGACGCCCATCGCCATGATCTGCCGCTTGAAGACGTCGAAATCGACGTCAGGCGCAGCGAGCATGATGTTCTTGATTTTTGGCGCGAGGCCGTGGTCGCGGATCGCCATCTGGCGGAGCGCTTCCAGCGTCACCCAATTGCCCATGGAGTGCGCGAGGATGGAAATCTCGCCGACGTTGGGGTCGCGCGCGAGTCCTTGCAACAAGGCTTCGAGCGCGTCGCGGGAGTAGCTCGCGCTCTCGTGGTCATAACCATATTGCAGCAGCTTGCCGCGCGAGGGCCATGTGAAGAGCACCGGCACGACGTCCGCGGAGGAATCGTGAGCGATTTGCGCGAAGCGGTACACCGCCTCGGCGAAACGCGTGTTGAAGCCGTGTACGAAGACGAGCACCTGGCGCTTGGGCGTCCTGGCGACGCGGCGATTGAACTCGGCCGTCGCCTCGTCCTTGCTAAGAATACGCGCCTCCACCGTCGTGAATTCACGCATCGGGTCCGGCGTCGCGTTTTCAGGCCATTGGACTTCGCCGATCTTACGATTCGCGTCCGGCGGTAGCGAGACGACGATGTCGGCGAAGGAGAGCGCCGTGCCGCGCTCGCCCGAGAACATCACGCCAGGCTCGGTATTGTCGGGCGCGCGGGTGGTCGCCACCATCAGATCGACCATGCTGGCGCCCTCCGGACGGTGATGCGTCGCGACGAGAACGCCGTTCGGACGTCCCGCGCAGGCCGCGGCGCCCAGAAGAAGCAGCACGGCGAGAGCGCCGCGAAAGATCCGCATGGTCGAAAACTTCCAAATTCAGCTTGAAAGGAAAGCGCACCGCGAAGGTGAAGCAGTTTTCCTTGTCGCATTTATGGCGGATTCGGCGGTTGTGCGCCGACGCACAGCCGCGCGGCGCCAATCTGCTTAATGATCTCTTCGTTCGCTGAGCAAAGCGGATGCCGGAAGCGGGCTAGAGGGGGCTTCCGGCTGGGCGGGAGGAAGGGATCCCCAGCACATTCCTCCCGCCCGCTCGCGTCCTCAATCGTTGGGCGCCAGCATTTTTTCCGGCCGCACGATCTCGTCGAACTCCGCCTCCGTCACCTTGCCGGAGGCCAGCGCCTCCTCCTTCAGGCTCGTGCCGTTCTTGTGCGCGGCGCGCGCGATCTTGGAGGCGGCGTCATAGCCGATCTTCGGCGCGAGCGCCGTGACGAGCATCAGCGAGCGATCGAGAAAGCGCTTGATGTTGGCTTCGTCCGCCTCGATGCCGTCGACGCAGCGCGCGACAAAGCTGTTGACGCTGTCTGCGAGAAGAATCGTCGACTCGAGCAGCGCGAAGGCGACGACGGGCTTCAGCACATTGAGTTCGAGATGGCCTTGCGAGGCGGCGAAGGTGATCGTGGCGTTGTTGCCGAAGACGCGGGTGCAGACCATCGTGAGCGACTCAACCTGCGTCGGATTCACCTTGCCGGGCATGATCGAGGAGCCCGGCTCGTTTTCGGGCAGTTTCAGTTCGGCGAGTCCGGCGCGCGGGCCCGAGCCGAGAAGACGAATGTCGCAGGCGATCTTATAAAGGCCCGCGGCGAAGGCGTTCAGCGCGCCATGTGAGAAGACGACCGCGTCATGCGCCGCCAGAGCCTCGAACTTGTTGGGCGCCGTGACGAAGGGCAGGCCCGTCTGCTGCGCGATATTCGCGGCGACTTCCTCGCCAAATCCCCTGAAGGTGTTGACGCCGGTTCCGACCGCCGTCCCGCCCTGCGCCAGCGCGAAAAGATCGGGGAGCGAGGCTCGGATCCGGGCCGCGGCGTATTTCGCCTGCGCCGCATAGCCCGAAAATTCCTGGCCCAGCGTCACCGGCGTCGCGTCCTGAAGATGGGTGCGGCCGATCTTGACGATATGCGAGAATTCGGAAGACTTGCGCTCGAATGCCGCCTCCAGCCGCTCGACCGCCGGCAGAAGCTTGCCCGAGATCGCGACCGCGCCGGCCACATGGATCGCGGTCGGGAAGCTGTCGTTCGAGGACTGCCCAAGATTCACATGGTCGTTGGGGTGCACGGGCGCCTTTGCGCCACGCGCGCCGCCCAGCATTTCATTGGCGCGGTTCGCGATCACCTCATTGACGTTCATGTTCGTCTGCGTGCCGGAGCCGGTCTGCCAGACAACGAGCGGGAAATGCGCGTCGAGTTTGCCCTCGATGACTTCCTGCGCGGCGGCGCAAATGGCGTCGGCGATCTGCGCGGTCAGAAGGCCCTTCCCGCGGTTGGCCTTGGCGGCGGCGAGCTTGATGCGCGCGAGAGCGTGGATGATCTCGATCGGCATACGGTCCCCGCCGATCGGGAAATTCTCGCGCGAGCGCTGCGTCTGAGCGCCCCAATAAGCCCAGTTGGGGACGGCGATGTCGCCAAAGGAGTCGCGTTCGATGCGGGAGTCGTCGGTCATGGGCTTCGCTCGCTGGAAGGGGCGGATGGCTTCGCGCTCCCTATGCGGCATTTCGAACCCGTGTTCAATCTCGGCTGGCGGGGGTGAGCGCCGTAGCGGCGCGCGATTCCCGTGGGTCGCCAGCGCCGGCGACGCCGGACATCAGCTCGGTGAGGCGATTCCGCCCACGATTGACGCGGCTCTTCATCGTGCCCGGCGCGCAGCCGCAGATCGCCGCAGCCTCTTCATAGGACATGCCCTGCGCGGCGACGAGGATCAGCGCCTCGCGCTGGTCGAGCGGCAGCTTCTGCAACGCCTGCTGAAAATCCAGGAAATCCATATGCGCGTGCTGCGACTCGGGCGCGATGAGACGTCCCGCGATGATTCCGTCCGGGTCCGGCGCTTCGCGGCGGCGTTTGCGGAATTCGCTGTAATAGATATTGCGCAGAATCGTGAAGAGCCAGGCGGTGAGATTGGTGCCCTCGGCAAAGGAGCCGAGGTTTCCCCAGGCCTTCACGAGCGTCTCTTGCACGAGGTCGTCGGCGCGGTCGGAGTTGCCACAGATAGAGACGGCGAAGGCGCGCAGACTGGGAATCGCCGCCAGCAGGTCGGACTTCAGATTTTGTCCATCGCTGAGACTGGATCCCTCTGCGGTCACTCTCTCTCCCCGGGCGCTCTCGACTGGCCCGAGGATACCACATTCTTTTCCAGCTGGTTCAGAAGATTCAGGAAGCGATCAGGGACCGGCTGGGCCACGAGGTCGTCATAAAGATTTTGAAGTTCCTTGCCGATGGCGTCGCCAAAATCGAGCCCACGCATTTTCTTGTTCGTCCTTTGAGGAGGGCAGAGGGCGGCGCCCTTCGTCTCCAGAGCGTCCCGCCCGTTCGAGCGGCCAGAGCCGCCGACGCCAGCCCCGAGACCTGCCGCAAACCCCTCCATGCTCCGAGGGAGGGCGCCGGAAAAATGACGTCCCTCGGCGCGGCGTGAGTCCTCTGCGGACGGCGCGCGCGTGACGGCATTCTCCCGATTGTTTTTCACCATGGAGCCCCCAAGTTTCAGATTCTATGATTCCTGTGGCGGACACATCGCCGCGCGATATAGTGCACTGCACGGAAGGCAAAACGCCGCGCTCAGGGATTGGTTCCTTAAAAAGTGCGGGTTGTTTCGACGCAGTCGTCGAGTCTTCGGTTTAGATTTATTCCTCGTGCGTGTTGGAGTGGCATAAACATGTCTGTTTCACGTGACATATCTGCTCATCTCCCCTATCTGCGCCGTTTCGCGCGCGCTCTAGTGGGAACGCGCGAAGGCGGCGACGCCTATGTCCTTGCAACACTTGAGGCGATGGTTGCCGAGCCCGGCAAGCTTCGCGAATGCGACGACCTGCGCATCGCGCTGTACCGCCTTTTTCTGAACGTCTGGTCCGCCGCGCCGATCAACGACCATACGGACCCGGTGAGCGCGGTCGAAGACGGCGACGAGCGGCGCAATCTCGACGCCATTTCTCTCAAACCGAGAATCGCCTTTCTTCTTAGCGCGCTCGAGGGCTTCGATCTCGAACAGGTGGCCGAGACTCTCGGCGTCTCGGAAGAAACGGCGGAAGCGCTCGTCGACGTCGCCAATTCGGAAATCGCCGAACAGATCGAGACCGACGTCCTCATCATCGAGGACGAGCCTCTCATCGCCCATGATTTACGCAGCATCGTGGAGGAATTAGGGCATCGGGTCGTCGGCATGGCGCGCACGCACCGCGAGGCGATCGCCTCGATCGGCGACGCGAAGCCCGGTCTCATTCTCGCCGACATCCAGCTCGCCGACGGGAGTTCGGGGCTCGACGCCGTCAATGAGATACTTGGGTCGCTCTCGACCCCGGTCATTTTCGTGACCGCCTATCCGGAGCGATTCCTCAAGGGCGAACCGCCGGAGCCCGCCTTCCTGATCGCGAAGCCTTTCAGCGTCGAAAGTCTGAAAGCGGTGATCAGCCAGGCATTGTTTTTTAATCGCAGATCGCGCCGCCGCGAGACCTCCGCGACGCTCCGTCGGTGAATATAAGTATATTTCCGGATATGGATTTCGGCCTTTACAAGCTTTGCTACGTAGAATCCGCAATTGCAGAAACCTTGGCCAATTAGGCAAGTTATACGCGTGGGCGCTGGGGGCAAGAGAGGCGACCATGCAGGAAGCAGTGAAGAAGTCTAATCGGGGCTTTGCTTCGATGGATCCGGAGAAGCAACGCGCAATTGCGCGGAAAGGCGGGCAGAGCGTTCCAGACGAAAAGCGCAGTTTCTCGCAGAATCCCGAACTTGCGGCTCGCGCCGGGCGCAAGGGCGGACAGAGCGTCAATCCGGCGAAACGCAGCTTCTCGCGGGACCATACCCTCGCGTCGGAAGCGGGTCGTAAGGGCGGTCACGCCTCTCACGGCGGCGGACAGAAGCGGGCGTCGGCTTAAGCCGCCCGCTTAGCGTTTTACGCAGCGTAGGGCTTGGAACGCTGCGAGATTAGCGAGTAAAGCGCGTCGTGGTCTCGCGTGGCGCGGATGGTGGCGACCAGACCAGGGTCGCGCAGCATCCGCGCCGCGCAGGCGAGCGCCTTGAGATGATCCGCTCCGGAGGCTTCCGGGGCGATCAGAAGAAACACGAGATCCACCGGCGCGCCGTCGAGAGCCTCGAAATCCACGGGCCGGTCGAGCCGCGCGAAAATCCCGAAA
This sequence comes from uncultured Alphaproteobacteria bacterium, assembly GCA_963806665.1. Classification (GTDB taxonomy): domain Bacteria; phylum Pseudomonadota; class Alphaproteobacteria; order Rhizobiales; family Beijerinckiaceae; genus Methylocystis. Next base: position 278,778 of record CAWDYM010000003.1, read on the forward strand.
ATCGATTTCACCTTCGCAAGCTTGCCATGCGGGATCGCGATGCCTTCGCCGATTCCCGTCGAGCCCAGGCGTTCGCGATGCAGGAGCGCGTCGAAGATTTCACGCGACGACAGTCCCGACAGCTTCGCCGCCCGGTCGCTCAGTTCCTGCAGCAATTGCTTCTTGGTCGTCGCCTTCAGATTGGCGATGACTGCTTCCGGCGAGACAAGATCCGTGAGCCGCATGCGACGCCCTATCCGTTCAAGCGTTTGAGATCCCTGCCCTACGGCGCCTACGCGCCAGCGGAGCAAAGCCGCAAGATACATGCCGAGGCAGCCGCAATTGTGACTTCGCGACCGCGATTTTCTCTGCGGGACGGCCGGCGCGTCCCGCGTTTATTCTGCGACCGGCGTGTCGATCCAACCGATATTGTTGTCGTTGCGCCGGTAGACAATGTTGACGCGGCCGGTATTTGCGTGACGGAAGATCAGAACCGGCGCCCCTGTCAGGTCGAGGTCGAGCACGGCCGCCGAAACCGAGAGCCGGCGCAGCTTCGTTGTCGTCTCCGCGATCACCGCGGGGCTGAATTCGGCGGGAGCGTCCCGCTCCTCGTCGGGCGCCTCGAGCACCTGATAGGGCAACATTTCCGGCGCGGCGTCGTGCCCATGCCCATCATGATGGCTTTTGAGGCGCTCCTTGTAGCGGCGGAGGCGCTTTTCGATGCGCTCGGCCGCCTGATCGAAGGTGGCGTAAGGCTCATGTGCGCGACCGTCGGCCTGCAGCACGATGCCCGAGGTCAGATGCAGGCTGCAGTCGGCCCGATAGCCTGAGCCCTCGGGAGAGAGGGTGACGTGGCCGGTCACGGCGCCGTCGAAATATTTGGCGGCCGCCTGCTCGAGACGTTGCGTGATATGGACGCGCAATGCGTCTCCGATACTGATGTTCTTGCCTGAAACTCTCAGGGACATGTCTTCCGGTCCTTTCCGGCGAGCGGCCTGCGCTCGCGGATGAGGGAGAGACGTTCTCTCTCCGCGCCCCAGCCCCGCCTACGGATTGTGCTGCTCATTTGATCGAGACCGCCCGTCTCGAAGAGGTTTGCGCGGCCGTTGCCAGGCTCGCCCGCTCGGCGCCGCAAAATTCGGCGAAGCGTTAAAAGGCTACGCGCGGGAAGTCAATGGGGGCCGGACCTCCCGCGCGGAAGGGCGGGCCCTTCGACCGGCCGCCTTCCCGTCAATCAGTGCGCGTGGAGGGCCTGCTCGCGCGCCATCGCCACCTTCGCGCGCCGACGATCCACCGAGGACGGAATGCGCAGGCTGTCGCGATATTTGGCGACCGTGCGGCGCGCGATGTCGATGTCGATCGCCTTGAGTTTCGCGACGATGGCGTCGTCCGACAGCACGTCTTCCGGCGTTTCCCGCTCGATCATCTGCCTGATCCGGAACCGGACTGATTCGGCCGAATGGGCCTCCGCGCCGCTCGTCGTCGCAATCGACGCCGAGAAGAAATATTTCAACTCGAAGATTCCCCGCGGCGTCATCATGTATTTGTTCGAGGTGACGCGCGAGACGGTCAATTCATGCATGCCGATGGCGTCGGCGATGGTTCGCAGATTGAGGGGGCGCAGATGCTCCACGCCCTTGGCGAGGAAGGCGTCCTGAAGCCGCACGATCTCGGAGGCGACCTTCAGGATGGTCCGGCTGCGCTGCTCCAGGCTCTTGGTCAGCCAGTTGGCGTTCTGCAGGCAGGTCGAGATGAAGGTCTTGTCCGTGTCGCGCGCATTGGCGCTGACCCGCGCCGCATAGCTGTGGTTGACGAGGATGCGGGGCAGCGCCTCCGAATTGAGCTCCACATGCCAGGAGCCGTCCGCGGCGGCGCGAACGACGACGTCGGGCACCAGCGGCTGGATCGGCGCATCGCCAAAGGCGCGGCCGGGCTTGGGATCGAGCCGGCGTAGCTCCGAAGCCATATCCACGACGTCTTCGGCGTCCACGCCGCAAAGCTTCGCGAGCTGCGTGAAGTCCCGCTTGGCGACGAGCGGCAGATTGGCGACGAAGATCTCCATCGCGGGGTCGAAACGGTTGCGCTCCCTGAGCTGGATGGCGAGGCATTCGGCGAGGTCGCGCGCGCCGACGCCCGAGGGATCGAAGGTCTGGATCGTCTCCAGCACCTTCCGCGCCTCGGCGGGGTCGGCCTCGAGGCGCGCGGAAATCTCGTCGAGGCCTTCGCGCAGATAGCCGGTCTCGTCGATCCCGTCGATGATCGCCTGGCCGATCATCCGATGGCGCGGATCGGCGCAGGCGAGCGAAAGCTGCGCGCCAAGATGTTCATGCAGGCTCGGGCGCGCCGCCACATAGGCCTCTAGATTGGGCGCCTCGCCATCGTCGCCGCCGCCGCCCGCCGCGCCGCTCCAGGAGGTGGCGGAGAGGCCCGCGCCTTCGAGCGCTTCGCGCGGCGCTTCGCGAGAGACGGCGGGGCCCTCGGGTTCGAAGGCGTTGCTCATGTCTGCGCCAAGGTCGGCAGAGAGCGTGGCGGAATCGACGGCGAGCTTATCGCTCGCCCAATCGCCGTCCTGAGGCTCGGCGCCGGCCTGGGGCGCGTCGCCGTAGGCGTCGCCCATGTCGGAGGCGTAGTCGTTCGCTTCGGCGCCGCGTTCGCCGTGGGCTTCCCCGTCCTGCGCGTCGAGGAGCGGGTTGCGCTCCAACTCGTCCTGCAGGAAGGCTGAAAGCTCCAGATTTGAAAACTGCAGCAGCTTTATCGCCTGCAGCAGCTGTGGGGTCATCACCAGGGCCTGACCCTGGCGCATCATGAGCTTGGTCGAAATCGCCATTTTGCGCCCACTCGCACGCTTCGTAACAACGCCGTTCAACGGCCTGTTTCTTGCTTATAGCACGGTGGAGCTGGCGCGTGAGGGTCAAATAGTCGGCGCCGGCCGCGGCGAAGCGCCTAAGGGTTAATCAGTCGTAACCATTCCCGGGAAGAATGGGGCAGGTCAGACGGACGACCGTGCCCGAATGCGAACTCGAGAATGTGATGTCCCCGGCGAGGCGCAGGGCGACGCTCTTCATGAAGGCGAATCCGCCCTCCTGGAACTCGCCGTCGCCGCCCGTCCCAAATCCGCTCCCATTGTCAGAGACGGTAAGTCTCAGGCGGCGGCGGTCGCAGCCCATGTCGGCCGCGATGAGGCCGCCAGCGAGACCCGGAAAGGCGTGTTTGAGGGAATTGGTCGCGGCCTCTGCGAAGATCAGGCCGATCCATTGCGCGCGGTCCTCGTCCAAAGCGAGGCCGGGCTCAATGTTGAGGATCAGCCTTATCCGGCTGTCGAAAGGCGTCATGAGCGCCGCCGAAAGGGCGGCGACATAGTCGGACATGAGGATCGCTGAGGGATCGTCCATTCGCGCCTTTTCCTGCCGGCTCGACGCTTCAGTGACGGTCACCATGCATTTCCGGCACAGTCCGGGCTGAAGCGTGCGTCTCGACTGCCCGGCGAACAGGATGGACAGGGCCAGCCGGTCGTTCGCGCTCCTCTTGCGAAGCGAGCCCTGAAATTTTCTCAGCCCTTCGAGTTCAAATTCTTTTTCTTTGAGCTTGGCGATAAGCTCTACGAAGACTGCCGAGTCCCGGTAATCGTCCAGCATTGGCTGCCCCCAATGGAATCAAGGGAAATCCAATAGATTAGAACGTCATTTCAGCAACAATGAAAGCTTGGCCAAATAAAAAACTAAATGTATAGCTCTGCTCGCGGGGCAAAATATTCTGCTTCGCTTTAGTCTGCCATCTTTAACTGTGCCATTTGCCCGCTCACATGCGGAAATCTTCGCCCAGATAGATGCGGCGAACATCGGGATTCGCCACGATCTCTTCGGGCGGCCCTTCGGTCAGCACGTGGCCGTTATAAATGATGTAGGCGCGGTCCGTGAGGCCGAGGGTCTCGCGAACGCTGTGGTCGGTGATCAGCACGCCGATCCCGCGCGCCTTGAGGTGCCGCACGAGATCCTGAATGCCGCCCACCGCAATGGGGTCGATGCCCGCAAAGGGTTCGTCGAGCAGCATGAAGGAGGGATGTCCGGCGAGGGCGCGGGCGATTTCGCAGCGACGGCGCTCGCCGCCCGAGAGCGCGATCGCGGGCGTGTGGCGCATGCGGGTGAGCCGGAATTCCTCCAGCAAACCCTCGAGTTCGTCCGCCCGCTTCCTGACGTCGGGCTGCGTGATTTCGAGCACGGCCCGGATGTTGTCTTCGACGGAAAGGCCGCGAAAGACCGACGCTTCCTGCGGCAGATAGCCGATGCCTAGTCGCGCGCGGCGATACATGGGCAGCGGCGTGACGTCATAGCCGTCGAGGGAGATGACGCCCTTATCGGGCTTCACCAGCCCGGTGATCATGTAGAAAACCGTGGTTTTTCCCGCGCCATTGGGGCCCAGCAGCCCGACCGCCTCGCCGCGTCTCACATGCAGGCTGACGTCCTCGACGACGCGCCGGGTCTTGTAGGACTTGGCGAGGTTGTGGATCGAGAGCACGCCCTGGCCGTCAAATTCCGGCTCCTGCAGGTAGGAGCCCGCCGAGAAGGTTTCTGGCTGATCTGCGGCCGGCTTCCGGGCCTGGGCCCAGAGGGGCGCGTCATCCATGAGGGCGCCTAAATTGTGGGCATTATCGTCTTGGGGCGTCGCTTCCGCGAGGTTGTCCGTCTTGTGGGAGCGTGACTCGCCCCCCCGTGCTTTCATCAGTCGCGTCTGAGCTGCGCCGAGCGCCCCCGAGAGGGTCAGCGCGGCGGCCCTGAGGCGCGTCGAAAGGGCGGCGAAATGGCTCAAGTTGGGTCCGTCGCAGGGGAAGAGAAGCGTAACGAACCGCGGTGGCGCCCGCTCTCCCGCCGGACGCCGTTCCCCCTAACAAACTCGGATGCGCGCGGCCATGGGGCCGACCGCCGCGTCAGGCCCAGGGGCGGGTTTGAGCGGCGGATGTCTCGAACGTCTCGATCTTCTCCGCCTTCTGGAGAGTGAGGCCGATGTCGTCGAGGCCATTCAGCAGGCAGTGCTTGCGGAACGGGTCGATGTCGAAATGCACGACGCCGCCGTCCGGTCCTCTGATTTCCTGACGCTCGAGGTCGACGGTGAGCGTGGCGTTGGCGCCGCGTTCGGCGTCGTCCATGAGCTTGTCGAGTTTGGCCTGGCTGACCTTGATGGGCAGGATGCCGTTCTTGAAGCAGTTATTGTAGAAAATGTCCGCGAAGCTCGTGGAAATGATGCAGCGCAGGCCGAAATCGAGGAGCGCCCAGGGGGCGTGTTCGCGCGACGAACCGCAGCCGAAGTTGTCGCCGGCGACGAGAATTTTCGCGCCGCGCCAAGCCGGCTGGTTCAGAACGAAGTCGGGATTTTCGGAGCCGTCCTCGCGATAGCGCATCTCGGAAAAGAGGCCGGCGCCGAGGCCGGTGCGGGCGATTGTCTTCAGATACTGCTTCGGGATGATCATGTCCGTATCGACGTTCATGATCGGCAGCGGGGCCGCGACCCCCGTGAGCGTTGTGAACTTGTCCATATTTCTGACCTGGCGCGAGAACTGAGCTGTCGCGCCCTTTACCAAATTGACCGCGAGAGGCAAAGGGCGGCCTCGGGCTCGGGCATGTCGGCACATGGTTGGGGCGTCGCGAGTGAATATGGCTATGGCGGCGCCAAAACCAATGGCCGGAGGCGGCCGGCGACCGCTTCACCCCCAGGGCTCGATCTGGAGCCCGGGTATTTCCGAGAAATCCTGCGGCGCGCAGGTCGCGAGCGCGAGCCCTTCGGCGATCGCCTGCGCCGCCGTCATGCGATCGAGCATCCGCCGCCGCTTGGGATCGACCTTGCGCAGCATCGCGCCATACGCCTCGGCCGCTTTTCGGTCGAAGGGCAGGATGTCGACGTTTTGCGCGATGAGCGCGAGGTTTTCCGAAAGCCTCGGATTTTTGCCAAGGGCCGCCGCGGCCCCCAGAAGTTCACTGTAGACGATCGCCGGGACGGCGACGTCGCCGATGGGCAGGCGGGAGAGTCTGGCGAGCGTGGCCGTCTCGCCGCTCGCCGCCGCAAAGAGCGTGGTCGCGTCGAGGAGGAGGCGAGGCGTCATTCCGGACCCGTCTCGCGCTCCGCCCAAGGCCGCTTAGGCGGCTTGAACTCGGGGCGCTCCAGCGCGGGCGGCGGCGGCGGGAGGCCGAGACGGGCAACCAGCTCCTTCATGTCGAGCCGGGCGGGGGAGACGCTCAGGCTCTCGCCCTGCCGGGTCACGACGACTTCCGTCCCCTCGGCGAAGGCGATCTCGCGTGGCAGGCGCACCGCCAGACTATTTCCGGATTTGAAGACTTTGGTCGTCGCCATGGCGGGAGCGTCCCACTTGGCGCTCCCAATGTCAATACCTGTATCTACTGTATGATGCCGCCCAGTGCGGAGGCCGCCTTGAGGAAGCGCGAGGGGTCCACCGCTTCGCCGTCGATGCGAACCTCGTAATGAAGATGCGGGCCTGTCGAGCGGCCTGTCGAGCCGACGCGCCCGATAAGCGAGCCCGGCGCGATCTGCTGGCCGGGAGAGACGTTGATCGCCGACAGATGGCCGTAGCGCGTCGACATGCCGCCGCCATGGTCGATTTCGACGAGATTGCCGTAGCCGCCCTGCGGCCCGGCGACGCTCACGACGCCGGCCGCCGTCGCGCGCACCGGCGCGCCATATTCCTCGCGCAGATCGACTCCGCTGTGCAGCGCCGGCCTGCCGAAAAAGGGGTCGGTGCGATAGCCGAAGGTCGAGGTCATCTGCAGTTCGCCCGAAAGCGGCTTGCGCAGCGGCGTCATCGGCAGCGCCAGACGCAGACCGTCCAGCGTCGCGACGGCGGTCTGCGCAGCGGCGAGGTCGCGCTCGAAGAGGCCGTCGGTCCCTTTGACGGGCGCGGCGAGGAAAGGCCCGCCGACCGCCGAATTCGCCTCCCTGCGCTTCGACTTCGCCAGATAGCGATCGACGGAGAGGCCCGCGATGTCGAATGCGCGTCGCAGCCGCGTAGCCGCCTCCACTGCCGGGCGCACGATTCCCGAAAGACGCCGGGTCTGGTCGCGTTCAATGCGATCGAGCGACAAGGCGAGGGTTTCGAGCCGCGTCGGCATGGGCGCGTCGGGATCGGCGGCATGGGCCAGCGAAGCGGCGGGCGCGCCGCCGGGCGCCAATGACGTGTCGATCGGCACGAGTTCGCCGCGCCTTGGCGCGACATTCGGGGGCGCGAGCGGAAGCGGCTTGGAGTCGCCGCCGAGGCGCAGATCGAGGCCCTCGGGCTCCGGCTTTCCGCCGGCGACAGGGGGAGCCTCGAGCGCGCCCTTGGCGGCGTTCTGCACCGCCGCGGCTCCGGCGCCCGACGCCTTGGCGAGCGGGAGACCCGCTCTCGCCGCGCTCAGCTGGGCCGCCTCGGCCCGCGTCGCGGGCGAGAGGACGGCGACTCCCGCGTCCCGCGATATGGTGCGCTCCAGCAACTGGGCGACGACCGCCGCCCGCGTCTCGAGCTTCGCCTGACGCAGGACGAGACTCTGGACCTTCCCCTCGACGCCGTCCTGGTCGATGAACTGCCGGCTGGCGAGCTGGTCGAGCCGCAGGCGCAAGGCAGCGATCCTGTCCTCATAAGCATACTGCATCTGCGTCTGGCGATCGATCAGTCCCGCGAGCAGCTCGTCGCGGAAGATGAGATAGCCGGCGGCGCCGACCGTGACCGCCGCGACCACGCAGGCGAGCGACGCGCTGGCGACGATGGCGCCGGCCGACATGCGGAACTTGCGGCTCTTGTGGCCGCGCGACACCTGGACGACGTAATCGCCGGACGCGTCGACATAACGAAAGGACTGATCACGATTGCGCATAGTAGATCCTGGCGGGGCGGGTTCACCCCGTTGAACCCCACCGCAAAGCCGCTTTTGCGAAGGCGGCTTTCCGGCCTCGAAACAGGATCAGAACCCATTAAGGTTAATGCTTCCCAAAAGGCGCCTCTCGATTGGGCGGCGACGTGGACAGGAACGGCGCAGGCGCCTATGCTTCGTCTTCAATGCTGCGCCTTTTCACCCGTTTCATCGGATTGCTCCTGCTTGCGGGAGGGTTTATCGCCCTCATCGTCGACGGCACGCGCTCCATTGCGGGCGGGCGCCTGCTGGTCACGACGCTGCAGAAGGGGTTCGGCGACACGCTGCCGTCGCTCTATGGCGCGCTCCAATCCTCGGTCGAGGCGAAATCAGCCTTTCTCTGGGATCCTGTCCTGACGACGATGATGCTGGCGCCGGTGAGCGTCGCCCTCGGCGGGCTGGGGGCCCTGCTTATTATTTCCAGCCACAGACAGGAATCCGCGAATCGCTATTGGCGCCGGTGAGCGCCGCCTTATCTTTGTCTCATGTCCTTCTTCGACAAGTTCGACCTCGCCGGCCGTCTCGGCCCGATCCCCGACCGTGCGACGCCCGTCGTCCACGGGGTGCGTCATTTCGTCAACGGCCATCCGCTCGATCCGCCCTTCCCGTCGGGGATGCAGCAGGTTCTGTTCGGCATGGGCTGCTTCTGGGGGGCCGAGCGCAAATTCTGGCAGGCGGGCGAAGGCGTTTATGTCACGGCCGTCGGCTATGCGGGGGGCGCGACCAGGAACGCCACCTATGAAGACGTCTGCTCGGGCCGCACCGGCCACGCCGAGGTCGTCCTCGTCGTCCATGACCCGGCCGTCATTTCCTTCATGGCGCTGCTGAAGCGCTTCTGGGAGAGCCACGATCCGACGCAGGGCATGCGGCAGGGCAATGACGTCGGCACGCAGTACCGATCGGCGGTCTACGCCTACAGGCCGGAGCAGATCGCCGACGCGGAAGAATCCCGTGACGCGTATCAACGCGTATTGACGAGCGCGGGCTTCGGTCCGATCACGACGGAAATCAAGCCCGCGCCGCCCTTCTTCTACGCGGAGGCTTATCACCAGCAATATCTTGCAAAGAATCCGGCGGGCTATTGCGGGCTCGGGGGCGTCGGCGTCGCCTGTCCGGTGGGGCTTGGCGGCGCCGCGCCCGGTTCCTCCGCCTAATCCGCCTTGAGCACTTCCTTGCAGGCGGCCGGCAGCGCCGACATGGTCATCGGCGGCCACGCCTTGTTGGACTTCTTGGGGTGCAGCGCCTCGTCGGTGAACCACCAGGCCAGCGATTGGTCGCAGCCGTCGCCGGCGGGGGTCGGGTCCTGATCCTTGCAGCTCGAGCCGTCCGGGCAGAAGAGCCGGATGTGGAAGTGGTAATTATGTCCCCACATGGGGCGCACCTTGCGCATCCATGATTCGCCCTCGGCGACGCGGCAGAGCGCGCGCTTGATCGCGGCGTTGACGAAAATGCGCTGAACCTTGGGATCCTGGGCGGCCGTGCGAATCACCGCGATATGCCCTTCGCTCCAGACGTCCGGCTTCACGTCGAGAAGGTCTTCCCGAACCACGTCGGTCGCGGACATTTCCTCGCGCTCGGCGCGGGTCAGCTCACGGCCGGGCATGGGCGTCAGCCAAATGTCGGCGTCGAGGCCGATCTGGTGCGAGGCGTGGCCGGTCAGCATCGGCCCGCCGCGCGGCTGCGACATGTCGCCGACGAGAAGGCCCGGCCAGCCCGAGGCCGACGAGGCCCTGCCGGCGAAATTCTCCAGAAACTTCACAAGCGCGGGGTGACCCCAGTTTCTGTTGCGCGAGAGGCGCATCACCTGCCAATGCGGGCCGTTGATCGGCAGCTGCTCGCCCCCGGCGAGACAGCCCCGCGAATAGAAGCCGATCGGGTCGGGTTCGAGCGGCGCGCCGTCTCGCGCGCGGCCGAAAAGCTCCTTGGCGGGGGTCGAAGGGGCAGAGGGATTGGCGAGCGGCGGCAATGGCTTGGGGTCGAGCGTGCCCTTGTCCTGCGCGCCCGCCCCGCCGGCGCAAGCCAGCGCGAATACAGCCGCGATTATTACCATAGCGCGCATTCTCATGTCCGTCATTCCGCTCCGCGCGGCGTCGCGTCGCCCCGCCCGTTCCTTAATCCTTGCCCGTCAACCTTACCTGTTTATTTACGTTGCCGCGCAGATACTGTTGAGCCACAATCGTGAGAGTAAGCGTCGTCCTGTCTTCGGAGTGTTCTCATGCTGCGTTTGAAAATTGTCTTTTTGGCGCTGGCCGCCCTTTTCGCGTCCTTCGGCCTCGCGAATGCGACCGCCAATATTCATATCGATCTGTCGTCCCAGACCATGCATGTCGAGTCGGGTTCCGGCAGCTATTCCTGGCCGGTCTCCACGGCGCGCGCCGGCTACTCGACGCCGCGCGGCTCCTATGCGCCGACCGGCATGGAGCGCATGCACTACTCGCGCAAATATCACATGTCGCCGATGCCTTATTCGATCTTCTTCCGCGGCGGCTACGCAATTCACGGCACCTACGCCACCGGCGCGCTGGGCAGCCCGGCCTCGCATGGCTGCGTACGTCTCTCGCCCGGCAACGCCAAGCGTCTCTATGAGATCGTCCAGGCGGAAGGCGGCAGCATCGCGATCACGGGAGCTCCTCCCGGCGGCGGCGCGCATTACGCCAAAGCTTCACACCATAGCTCCGCCCATTACGCCAGCCTGCGCCACCACCACAAGTCCAGCGCGCTCGCCTACGCCCCGGTCCGCCATTCGTATCATAGCAGCACCGTCCGCAGCTGGCAGGCGCAGCCCTTCTTCCCCGGCTTCTAAGGAGCAAGGCCGGGAGGTTCGGGTTGAACTCTGGAGGAGGCGCCTGCGAAAGAGGGGACGGAACGTCCGGGCTTATCCGGAGGGCCAGACTTTCTTCTCTCTTGAAGCGGGACAATCCCAAAAGGAAGCGCGGGCCCTTTAAGCGAGCGGGCCGCAGCTTCAGGGACGGGGCCGACGCTTTGCCGGACCCGTCTCGGCAGCCGGCGCAGCGGCGCCGCGCGTGGCCGCCGAAAAGCGAGACTGGCCGTCGTCGTCCCGAGTCTGGATGCGGGCGGCGACCATCTTGCTGCGGTGAGCCACCGGCGCCGGCAGCGGGATATAGCCCAGATCCCCGGCGATCTTCTGTCCGTCGGCGAGGATGAAATCGACGAAGGCGTTGAGGACGCGAAACTGGTTCGCCGGGTAGTCCCAGTGGAGGATCAGCCAGCTGTAGGAGACGATCGGGTAGGTCCGCTCGCCGGTCGGATCGTGGAGGAACCCTTTCAGGTTTTCCAGTCCGACATCGTTGGACTTCATGATTGTGGCGGCGCCGGCTTCGCGCGTCGGCCCGACGAAGGACCCCTCTTTGTTTTCGAGCGAGGCGACTGCGAGCCCAAGACGCTTCGCGTAATTGGATTCGACATAGCCGATCGCGCCGGCGTGATTCTTGATCTGCGCCGAGACGCCGTCATTGCCATGCGCGAGGACGACCTCCTTCGGCCAGTTCACCAGCTTGCCGACGCCGGGCCCTTGCTCCGTCCAGGCGGGCGCGATCGCCGCAAGGTGGCTGGTGAAGGCGAAAGTTGTCCCGCTCGACTCCTCGCGCCCGACGACGACGATAGGCGCTGCGGGCAGGTTGAGGCGAGGGTTGGCGGCGGCGATCCTCGGATCGTTCCAGCTGGTGATCTTGCGCAGGAAAATGTCGGCATAGAGACTGCGCGGCAGCTTCAGCTCGCCGCTGACGCCGGGGATGTTGTAGGCCAGCGCGATCATGCCGGCCGTCACCGGAAGCTGGACGCCGACGCCTTCGCCGCGCTCCGTCCCGGTGGTCGGAGCCGGAACGTCGCTCGCGGCGAAGTCCGCGTCGCCCGCGGTAAAGCGCGTCAGCCCCTCGCCGGAGCCCACCGCTTCATAGCGCAGCACGTCGCTGGGATGAGTTTTCTGAAACCGCTCGATCCACGCCTTGTAGAGCGGCGCAGGGAAGGTCGCGCCGGCGCCGTAAAGCTCCGCGCCGGCGGCGGGCGAAACTCCGAGCCAGACAAGCGAGGCGAAGGAAGCGCTCGAGAACAACGCGCCGAGCGCCGTGCGGCCCGGAGAAATATCGTAGGGTATCGTCGCGAAGGCCATGGCGCCGCTCTTATCCGGGCCGTTCAGTCGCCCGCTGCTGGTGAAGAAGCCCACAGGGCTTTTTTCGCCGCGAATTATGTGACGGGCCTTGTGAAGCTCAGTGCGACAGCCCGATGACGGCGCCGGCTACGAAGCCTTGGATTCGAAGTGCCTTCGCGTGCTCTTATCCTGCCATTAACGTAAGCGGCCGTTAACGGCTCTCGGCGAAAATGCGTTTCCAAGCGGACCCATCGTGGGCCCGCTCACGAATGGGACCGCCGTCGACCGCGCGGGACCCGCTTCAGGGCCGGCATGGGCGACATCATCGAAACGGTTATCATCGGCGCCGGTCCGGCCGGACTTCACGGCGGGCTACACGCTCGCCAAGCACGGCCGCGAGGTTCTCGTTCTGGAGCAAGATCCGGTCTACGTCGGGGGCATCTCGCGCACGGCGAACTACAAGGGCTTCCTCTTCGACATCGGCGGCCATCGCTTCTTTTCGAAGTCCAAGGAGATCGTCGATCTTTGGAACGAAATCCTGCCCGACGACTTTCTGGAGCGGCCGCGCCTGTCGCGCATTTATTACCGCGGCAAGTTCTACGCCTATCCATTGCGAGCCTTCGAGGCGCTCGAAGAATCTTGGCGTGTTCGAGAGCGCCTTGTGCATGGCCTCCTTCGCCTACGCCAAGGCGTTTCCCGTGAAGGATGCGCGCACCTTCCACGAATGGGTGCGCAACCAGTTCGGAGAGCGGCTCTTCGGCATCTTCTTCAAGACCTACACCGAGAAAGTGTGGGGCATGGGCTGCGACGAGATTTCCGCCGATTGGGCGGCGCAGCGCATCAAAGGCCTCTCGCTCGGCGCCGCGATCATCGACGGCCTGCGCCGCTCGCTCGGGGTACGCAACAAGGGCGAGGCCGGCGCCAAGACGCTCATTGAATCCTTCCGCTATCCGCGCCGCGGCCCCGGGATGATGTGGGAGGCCTGCGCCCGCAAGATGCAGGAGATGGGTGGCTCGCTCCTCATGGGCCGCAGCGTCGACGCGCTGCATTACGACGAGGCCCAGAAGCTCTGGACGGTGCACGCGACGAATGCGGCCGGCGCGCGGACGGTCTATCTGGCGCGCCATGTGATGTCCTCCGCGCCGATGCGCGACCTTGTCAACGCGATTGAACCGCGGCCATTGAGCCTCTTCAACGCGCGCGACCTCAAATATCGCGACTTCCTCACCGTGGTGCTGATCGGCCGCCCGCAGAAGGAACTGCCCGACAACTGGGTCTATATTCACGATCCCTCCGTGAAGGTCGGCCGCGTGCAGAATTTCCGCAGCTGGTCGCCGGAGATGATCGCCGACGGCGTCTCGACCTGCCTCGGCCTCGAATATTTCTGCTTCGAAGGCGACGGCCTCTGGTCGGCGCCGGATGCGGAGCTCGTCGAACTCGCCAAGCGCGAGATCGGGCAGATCGGCCTGATGGACCCCGACGACGTTTTCGACGCCTGCGTCGTGCGCCAGGCCAAGGCCTATCCGGTCTATGACGAGTGCTACGCCGCAAATGTCGAGACGATCCGCCGCGAGATCGCCGCGCGCTTCCCGACGCTGCATCCCATCGGCCGCAACGGCATGCACAAATACAACAACCAGGACCATGCGATGATGACGGGCATGCTGAGCGCGCTCAACATTATGCACGGCGAAGAAGTCTTCGACGTCTGGCAGGTGAACGAAGACGCAGAATATTCGGAGGCCGGAGTCGAGGGCGCCGTCGAGGCGCTATCGAGCGAACGCCTTGTGCCGCGCAAGGTCGCGGCGGCATGAGCGTCTTCGAGGATTTTCTGGCGCAAGCGCCCGCGCCGGCTGCGCGGGTGCGGCGCATCGTCGGCGATCTCGTGAAATACGGATTCGCCAGCGCGGCCGCTCTGGCGCTGGATTTCTCGGTGCTCATGCTCCTCTACAAGGGGCTCGGCATCAACCATCTCACCGCCGCCGCCATCGGATTTCTTGCCGGCCTGGCGCTGATCTACGCCTTGAGCGTGCGCTTCGTTTTTCGCAACCGGCGTCGTCTTGGCGCGCGCGCCGAAATCGCCGGCTTCTTGCTCACGGGCCTTGCGGGCCTCACGCTCACGGAGGGGCTGATGCATCTCTTCGTCGACAACGCGGGCCTTCCGGTCGCGCTGTCGAAGATCCCGACGGCGGGCTTCGTTTTCCTGTTCAACTTCACGGCGCGCCGCGCGCTGCTTTTCTCGGAGAAAAACGGCGCATGAGCGATCTCGCCGCGACGGGCGCCGACTCGGGCGTCAATGCGGGAGCGGGCGTCGCGCCGATGAGCGCGCGCGCGGCGATTTTCGGCGTCTTCGCCTTCTCGCTTCTCGTCGCCGCGCTGCTCTCTTTCCCGCGCGCGGAGACAGTCTGGCGCACGGGCGCCTTCTTCGATTCCGACGACGCGATGCGCGCCGTTCAATTGCGCGACTTCCTCGCGGGACAGAGCTGGTTCGACCTTACCGCGCACCGGCTCGATCCGCCGGACGGCACGCCCATGCACTGGTCGCGCGTCGTCGATATCCCGCTCGCGGGGCTGAATGTCGTCTTTTCGAAATTCCTTGCGCCCGAAAATGCCGAGCGCGCGATGCGGCTCGCCTTCCCCTTCGCGATGCTTGTGGGGCTTTTCTCCGTCGTCGGCTGGCTTGCCGGCGTTGCCTCGAACGCCGCCGCGCGCCTTCTCGCGATCTGGCTGACGGCGCTGTCGGGGGCTGTATTCCTGCAGTTCGCGCCGGGTCGAATCGATCATCACGCGCCGCAGATCGTGACGCTCGTCGCCGCGCTCGGCTTCTTCCTGCAAGGGCTCGATCCGCGTCGCGCGTCGCGCCTCGCCATCGCAGCGGCGCTGATGGCGCTCTCCTTTGCGATCAGTCTCGAGAACCTGCCCTTCTTCGTCGTCATGGCCGCGGCGTTGCCGCTTGTCTTCGTTCTCGACGGCGCGGCGGCGCGCGGGCAGCTTCTCTGGTTCGCGGCGGGCGCGCTCGTCGCCTTCCCGGCGCTTTACGCGGCGACCGTGCCGCACGCCCTTTCCTTCGGCTCGGCCTGCGACGCCTATTCCTTCGTGCATCTCGCGGCCATGTGCGTCGGCGCCCTCTCTCTCGCGTCGCTCGCGATGGCGGCGCCGCGCCTTGCAACGATCCGCGCGCGTCTCCTTGGGGTTGGCGGCGCCGGAATCGTTACGCTCGCAAGCGTTCTCCGTCTCGCGCCCGGATGCATCGGCGATCCGCTCGGCGGGCTCGATCCCGTGCTGCGCGATCTGTGGCTCTCGCAGGTCGCCGAGGCGAAGCCGCTGCTGTCGCTCTGGCCCACCGCGCCGAGCATGGTCGTCGCCACCGCCGCGCCGGTGCTGCTCGGCTTCTTCGCCGCGCTTTTCTTCGCCTGGCGAACCGGGGGCCTCGCGCGCCGGCGCTGGCTGCTCGTCTCTGCATTGGTCGCGATCGGCTTCTCCGCCGGCATGTGGCAGATGCGCGTCTTCACCTCGGTGACGCCGCTCGCCATGGTTCCGCTGGCGGCGGCGATCGCCGCTCTCGTCCAGCGCCTCGACGTGAGCGCCCCGCTGCGGGTCGCGCTCGCCGGCGTGATCGCCGCGCTCGTCTCGCCCGTCGGCCTCGCCCTCGCTTTGCCCTCCAAAGACGATCCGGACGGCGGGGCCGAGCGCGCCTGCCTGTCGCCGCAGGTGCTCGAGCCGCTTGCCGCATTGGCGCCGACGCGCGTCGCCGCCTCCTTCGATCTCGGCAGCCATATTCTGGCGCATACGCCGCACAGCGTCTTCGCGGCGCCCTATCACCGCGACGTGCACGGCAATCGCGTCGTCGCCGACGCCTTCCGCGCGCCGCCGGAAAAGGCCGAGGCGATTCTGCGCAAAGCCGGGGCCGGACTCGTCGTCTGGTGCCCGCACGCAAAGCCCGTCTCGCCGCTCGTGACGAAGGCGCCGAACGGCCTTGCCGCCGGGCTCGCGCGCGGCGAAGCGCCGGCGTGGCTGGAGCGCAAGACCCTTCCCGGAACGCCGCTCCTTGTTTTCGCCTTGAGACCCGTGGAATAGAAGCGGCGTAAAGCCGCCCGAGCGGAACCAGGGAAAGAGACCGTCTTGCCGACGACCTTCGATCGCCGCCGACTACTGATCGGCGCCGGGGCGCTCGCCGCCGCGCCCGCCTTCGCGCAGCCGACCGCGCAGGAGCTCGCGGAGGAGCTGCAGGTGCGCGTCGAGAACAAATCCGTTCCCGAACTCTGCGCCGAGAAGGACAATATCGAGCTCGACTTCATCTCGCCGCGTATCCGCAGCCTGCAGATCCAGGCGGTTCACCCCTCCTATATCAACACGATCGTCACCGACCGCTGGGCGCCGGACTGGTCGAGTTGCGATCTGACGCATGATCCGAAATTCGTCGCGCAGGCGCGCCGCCGCACCTTCTGGGAGACGCCGGAATTCTGGATGACCGGTTACACCTTTCCCTCCTTCTGGCGGCCCGGCGACGTGCCGATCAGGGTGGGCGAGACGGTCGAAACCGGCTTCCATCTCATTCAGGTCTGGATGTGGTATCGCGAGCGCGCCGAAGAGATCATGGTGCTCTACCCGCCGGACGGCTATTGGCGCGCGCGGCCGCTCCCCTTCGAAGACATGCGCTGGACCGCCTATGGCTCGTCCTTCCTCGTCGGGCCGGTGGAGACGCAGGAGCGCCCCATCGTCGCCTTCGAGGAGATCGTCTTCGAGCCGCAGACGCGGACATTTATCTTGAAGTTCAAGCGCGGCGGAGAGGCGCGTCTCAGCGTCAAGAGCGTCGATCAGGAGCGGCTTACGCTCGACGTCGATTTCAGCGACGCCATGCCGGGCGGTCGGCCCTTTGCGGCGCTGCGCTCCATGTACGCCATGGAGACGATGAGCGACGCGGCGATGATCGCCTGGCGCTCCAAGCGCGGTAAGGGCTGGGAAGAGGCGCGCGTGATCGAGTTCCCCGGCGCCGCGGCGACGGAGGTCTGGGTCGGGCGCCATCTGCCGTCACGGCATAATCTTTCCGCGCCCGACGTGGTGTTCAGCAAGTTTCAGGGCGTCCCGGGCAGATGACCGGACGACGCCTGTGGGCGCTCGACGCCGCGCGCGGCCTCGCCGTTCTGGCGATGGTCGCCTTTCACCTCATCTGGGATCTCGCGCATTTCGGCTATATCGCCGCGTCCGTCCCCTGGTCGGCGCCGGTGAAGGCCTTTGGGCACGCGATCGCTTTCTCGTTTCTGTTCATCGCCGGCGTGTCGCTTGTTCTGGCGCATCGCGACGGCCTCCACTGGCCCGCCTTCTGGCGGCGCTTCGCCATCGTCGCGGGCGCGGCGGCGCTGGTGAGCGTCGCCACTTACATCGTCTTTCCGACCGCCTTCGTCTTCTTTGGAATCCTTCATTGCATCGCGGCGGCGAGCCTCTTGTCGATTCCCTTCCTGCGGGTCCCCTGGCCGGCGGCGATCGGCGTGGGCGCCTTCTTCTTCGCCGCGCCCCATGTGCTGACGTCGGACGTCTTCAATTCGGATTGGCTGCAATGGGTCGGCCTCTCGACGCGCGAGCCGCTGACGCAGGATTGGCGCCCGCTGTTTCCGTGGGCGGGGGCGATGTTTCTGGGCGTGGGCGCGGCGAGAGGATTTCTTGCAAATCTGGAAAGCCCGCGCGATCCGCTCCCCGAACCCCTCCCCAAAAAAGGGAGGGGGGCGCTCCCCTTCCTCGGGCGTCACAGCCTGCTCATCTATCTTGCGCATCAGCCCGCGCTTTTCGCGCTCTTCACGGGGCTGATCATGATCGCTCCGCCTGCGGAAGATCCAACGGCGTTCATCCTCGATTGCGAAGTCGGCTGCCGAGCGGACGGGGGCGAGAAAGCCTATTGCCACGACGCATGCGCCTGCACGGCGCAGGAGGCGCTGCGGACAAGGGCCCTCGTCGGCGTCACGGATGAGGAAGAGCGGGGGCGGAGGCTGCGGGAAATTGCGGGGCGGTGTATTGGCAGAGCCCAGTAGCAATCACCCGCAGGCCCAGTCGAATTTCATCTCGAAGAAATCGAGCTGCGCATTGCCGCTCCCGAAATTATAGCCGCCGAAATATTCTTCGAACTCGACATAGAACGGGCTCATGGCGGGAATGGCTTGCACCGGCCGCATGGTTCCGCCGATGTGGTTTTGCTTGTGGCCCTTGGCCCAATCGCGTTCGCGAAAATTCTCGTGCTTGGTGATTCCGCCTTCCCAATAAAAGTAATTCTGGTAGCCGGAGGGCGCGGCGTCGCCGGAATAATATTCCTGCGGGGCTTTCCCTGCATTGGGGTCGGCGGCGCGCGGCGTCCATCTGATGGCGCGGTTTTCGTCGAGTTTGCCTGTCGGCGCGCGCCCAAGAATTTTATGCGCGTAGGTTTCTTCCGGCCTCTCCGCGCGCGCTGCGCCTGCATTGCGATAAAAGCCCAGGGCGGAGCCGATGGCGAGCCAGTCCGGCTTGTCGCTCTGCGTGAGGATCGGCGCGTCCGGCAGTTCCGGCGGGCGGCAGAAATCCCCGGCGAACTCGGCCGCATTCAGCAGAATGAGCGCATATTCATAGCCGAGAATGTCCTGAAAGCGATGCAGGCGCGGATGCGCCCGCTGCGCGCGCTCGGCGAAGAAGCGCAGATCCGGATCGTCGGCGACGCCCTCCACGATCGCGCGACCGAGCGCCTCGTCGCCATCGGCGCCGCCATCGTTCTGGTCGGGCGCCGTGGCGAAAAAGCTCAAAGCCACGATGTCCGGGCCGTGGACCCGGTAGTCCGGCGGCAACAGCAGTGTGAAGCCGTGCATGAGCGGATAGCCGCTCACCGGATCGAGCGGCCATTGCTCGGGGGCGATCCCCGGCGGCAGACCGAAAGCCCAGCCATGATCGCCATCGTCGGCGCGATCGACGGGTCGCGTCAGCAAGTCGAGATCATAAGCCTTGGCCGGCGCCGGAAACTCCATCTCACATCCCCCCGAGATGCTCCGCGACGGTAAAGATGTCCTTGTCGCCGCGGCCGCACATGTTCATCACCATGATGTGGTCGCGCGGCTTTTGCGCCGCGAGTTCGAAGACCTTGGCCAGCGCATGGGACGGCTCCAGCGCCGGGATGATTCCCTCGAGCTTGGAGCAGAGCTGGAAGGCGCTCAGCGCCTCCTTGTCGGTAGCGCTGATGTATTTCACGCGGCCGATCTCGTGCAGCCATGAATGCTCCGGGCCGATGCCGGGATAGTCGAGGCCGGCCGAAATCGAATGGCCTTCGAGAATCTGGCCGTCGTCGTCCATCAGCAGATAGGTGCGGTTGCCATGCAGCACGCCGGGCCTGCCGCCGTTGAGGGAGGCGGCGTGGCCGTTCGGCACGTCGACGCCATGCCCGGCGGCCTCGACCCCGTAAATCTCGACGCTCGAATCGTCGAGGAAGGGGTGGAAGAGGCCGATGGCGTTGGAGCCGCCGCCGATGCAGGCGACAAGCGAATCGGGCAGGCGCCCTTCCATCTCCTGCATCTGCGCTTTCGTCTCATTGCCGATGATCGACTGGAAGTCGCGCACCATCGCAGGGTACGGATGCGGGCCGGCGGCGGTGCCGATGCAATAGAAAGTGTCCGAGACGTTCGTCACCCAGTCGCGCAACGCCTCGTTCATCGCGTCCTTCAGCGTGCGCGCGCCCGATTGCACAGGGATCACCTCGGCGCCGAGCATTTTCATGCGGAAGACGTTGGGCTTCTGCCGCTCGACGTCCACCGCGCCCATATAGACGACGCAGTCGAGGCCGAATCGCGCGCAGGCCGTGGCCGTTGCGACGCCATGCTGGCCGGCGCCCGTCTCGGCGATGATGCGCTTCTTGCCCATGCGCCGGGCGAGGAGAATCTGGCCCAGCACATTGTTGATCTTGTGCGCGCCGGTGTGGTTCAGCTCGTCGCGCTTGAAATAGACCTTGGCGCCTTTGTCGTCGCCCGCCTTTTCCCGCACATAGTCGGTGATGCGCTCGGCGTAATAGAGCGGGGAGGGGCGGCCGACATAATGCTTGTGCAGGCTTGTCAGCTCTTCGTGGAAGGCCGGGTCGTTGCGGGCGTCGGCGTAAGCCTGCTCGAGGTCGAGCACGAGCGGCATCAGCGTCTCGGCGACGAAGCGCCCGCCGAAAATGCCGAAGCGGCCGTTTTCATCCGGTCCGGCGCGGAAGGAATTGGGGAGCGGCTTGGTCACGGGGGCGTTCCTCTTTGCGGGCTTCCATCCTCTCCCCCGATCCTCCCCCGCTCACGCGGGAGAGGGAGTCGGGCCGCGGCCTTCATCGACGCCGCTGATCGCGAGCGTCCCCTTTCGCGCGAGGCGGGGAGGGACAGGGAGGGGGTGAATGCAGCCATTCGTCTTCTGCGGAAATCTTTAGAACCTTCCGGCCGCAAATTAAAGCGATCGAATACGCTCGACAAATGCCCTGATCTGCGCCGCGTCCGTTACGTCCCTCTCGTGCGGCTCGACAGCGCCGGCGGAGCCGGTCATTCGCAGTCCAGATTTGTGCGCCCGAGGCTTCCGGACGCCGGCGACGTCCAGTCGCGGACGTCCTTTTCGATGGCCTTGAGAAGCTCGGGAATCGGGATCGATTTCGTCGCGACGTCGCTGAAGGAAACCATCAGCATCACATTGGGCGACAGGCCAGCGCCGGTCAGGTAACTGAAGCTGAAATCATTTGTCGCGCTGCGGTCGCCGTTGACGCCACGGCTGAGCGTCAGGGGCGCGCCGAAGAATGTCTGCGATCCGGTCGTGACGAGAATGGTCCCACGCTTCGACGTGTTGTCGTGAAGGTAAAAGCCGCCTTCCTGGCCCCGCGCCGATGCGGGTTTGAGAGAAGCGCCCCCGGCGCCGCCATCGGAGCCCCTGGCGCACCAGGAGTCGTGTCCGAAGGCGTCGTCGATCGCCATAAATGCGAGACTAATTCCAGACTCGGGCGCGCCTGCGTGGCGATAGGTCAGGCTAAACGATCTGGCGTCAGCCGGCGCGGCGCCGTCGATTGGATCACGCGCGGAAACAATACGATCATTACGATCATTGACCGAAAAGACGGGCTGCGACGGCGGGATCTTGACGGTGAGGTCGCCAATGCGAAACGCGCCGCCCTTGCGGAAAAAATTCGTTTGCGGCGGGACGCTGGGAGGCGCGGCCAGCATGAGCGTCGCGAAGATCAAAAAGGCGACCGCCAGAATAAGGCGAACAATCATGTTCCCGGCTCGCTTTCCATTGCCTCGGCACTTCGAGCGCGCTCGACAAAGACCCTGATCTTCTCAATATCCTTGACGCCCCTCTCGCGCTCGACGCCGGACGACACATCCACCGCCCGCGCGCCGGTCAGTCGGATCGCTCGCGCCACGTTCTCGGGATCGAGCCCGCCCGAGAGCATCCAGTTTTTCGCAGCGACGTTGCGCAGCAAATCCCAGTCGAAAGCGACGCCCGCGCCGCCGGGAACGGCCGCGTCGGGGACGGGCTTGGCGTCGAAAAGCAGGATGTCGGCGACGCCTTCATAGGCCTTGGCGGCTTCGACGTCCGCGGCCGTCGCGACGCCGATGGCCTTGATGATCGGCACGCCGAAACGTTCTTTCACCGCTGCAACGCGGGCGGGGCTTTCATGCCCATGCAGTTGCAGCATTTGCGGCGCGAGGGCCTCGACGATCCGGTCGAGCGCGGAGTCCGGCGCGTCCACCGTCAGCGCGACCTTGGCGATCTTTCCCTGCGCCAGAAGTCCGAGGGCCCGGGCCGGCTCCAGATCGATATGGCGCGGGCTTTTCTCGAAGAAGACGAAGCCCGCCATATCCGCGCCCGCGTCGATGGTCGCAAGCAGCGTATCAGGGGCGGAAAGGCCACAGATTTTGACGAGAGGGGCGGGCATGTCACCCCCGATTATACACATCCTCGAAGCGGACGATGTCGTCCTCGCCAAGATACGATCCGGTCTGCACCTCGATCAACTCGAGATCGATCTTGCCAGGGTTGGTGAGCCGGTGCTTGCTGCCGATGGGCAGATAGATCGAACTCGTTCTCGTGCACGAGATGGATTTCCTCGTCGCGGCCGACCTCGGCCGTGCCGCGCACCACGATCCAGTGCTCGGCCCGGTGGAAATGCTTTTGCAGCGACAGCCGCTCGCCCGGCTTCACGACGATGCGCTTCACCTGATAGCGCTGGCCCTCGTCGATCGACTGGTAGTAGCCCCAGGGACGGAAGATGCGCTTGTGCGCCCCCGCCTCGCGGCGGTTCTGGGCCTTCAGCTCGTCGACGAGCTGCTTCACCTGATCGCCATGTTCGTGGTCGAGCACCAGCACGGCGTCCTGTGTCGTCACCACGATGATGTCGTCGACGCCGACGACGGTGGTCAGCATGTCCTCGGAGCGCACATGGACGTTTTTGGCGTCCATCACAACGCCGTGGCCGCGCACGGAATTGCCGTCCGCGTCGCGCTCGGAGAGCTCCCACACCGCGCGCCAGGTGCCGACGTCCGACCAGCCGATGTCGGCGGGGATGAGCGCCGCCTTGGCGGTCTTCTCCATGACGGCGTAGTCGATCGATTTTTTGGGCGCGCGGGCGAAGGCCTCGGCGTTCAGAACGAAAAAGCCAAGATCGTTGGCGCCCGTCTCGATCGCCGTCTCCGCCGCCTCGGAAATGAAGGGCTCGAATTGCGCGATCTCCGACTGCATCACGTCGGCGCGGAAGATGAAGTTGCCGCTGTTCCAGAAATAGCCGGCCTCGATGTATTTTTGCGCCGTTTCGCGGTCGGGCTTCTCGACGAAGGCGTCGAGTTTCAGGACTTCGCCGGCGATCGGGGCGCCGGGGCGCAGATAGCCGTAGCCCGTGGCCGGGCTGTCGGGTTTCACGCCCAGCGTGACGATGTAACCTTCCGCGGCGGCGACGCTGGCCTTCTTGCACAGCGCCACGAGACCGGCGCGATCGCGTACCACATGGTCGGCCGCGAGCACCACGACGACCGTATCCGGCGCGCGCCGCGCGGCAAGACCGGCGGCGACGGCGACGGCGGGCCCCGAATCGCGGCGCGAGGGTTCGAGGACGATGTCCGCCTGCGCGCCGATCTGGCGCAGCTGGTCGGCGATGAGGAAGCGATAGTCGATGTTGGAGATGACGATCGGCTTCTCGAAGGCCGGATCGGCCAGCATGTCCATCGTCGTCTGGAAAGTGGAGCGCTCGCCGACGAGCGGGATGAACTGCTTGGGCAGCGTCTCGCGCGATTCGGGCCACACCCGCGTGCCAGAGCCGCCGCACATGATGACCGGCAGGATTTTCTTCATTTCGCTCCCTCCAGCCCCGACGCTGACGCCGTCCGCGAAAGCCGCGACATGCAAATGCGCAGGATCAGCTTATCGTCCGGGCGCCGGTGTTTCTTACAGGCGTCGTTCTACAATTCGTCGCGCCGCTTCGGCAAAGCTCATTCCGTCCGCTTCCTGGCGAGAATGGGGCGGGAAGCGTCGCGGCGCGATATTAGGTCAAGCCTTGCCCTTTTTCTCGAGCTCCGCCTTCAGGGCGGCGAGTTTGGCAAAGGGCGAATCGGGATCGGGTTGGCGCTCGCGCTTCTCGGGCCCCGCGAAGCCGCCACCGCCGCCACCCTGGCGGCCGCGACGTCCGTCATCGCGCGGCGCGCCCCGGTGTTCGGGACGCGGCTTCTCGAAGCGCGACTTGTCGAAACGCGGTTTTGCAGCGGGCCGGGCGGCGCCCTCGGCGGCCACGGCCTCCTCCGGCTGGCGCGGGCGGTCGCGGCGCGGCGGGCGACGGTCGCCTTCGGCGGCGCCCGCCTCCCTCGGCGCGCGGTGTGGCGCGCCCTGGGGACGGCGCGGGCCGCCGGCGTGCGCGTGGCGCTGCGGCGCCCAGATTTCGATCGTGGCCAAGGGTTCAATCGTGGCCAAGGGTTCAATCGTGGCCAAGGGTTCAATCGTGGCCGAGGGTTCGGCGGCCGCGTCTTCGGTGGGGACCGCCTCCGCCGCGGGCGAGTCCGAGACGGCCTCGGAGGGCGCCGGCTCCGCAGCTTCCTGCGCCTCCGCCTCGGGTGCGGGCGCCTCCGCCGCGACGGGCGCTTCTAGCGCAAGGGGTTCGGCGGGAGCGGCTTCTTCGCTCGGGATTTCCCCGGCCGGGGCTACTTCAGCCCCCGTTTCCTGGGCCGCCTCCTGGGTCGTGGACTTTGGCGCGATCGGTTCGGTCGACGCCGCCGGGATCAAGGCGGCGGTGATCGCCGGCCCGGGCCGCTCCGTCGAAGCATAGCCCAGCGATTTCAGGATCGAGGAGAAAGCTTCGCCCGAGCAGCCGGTGAGCGAGGTCATGGCCACGGTGACGACGAAGCCTTCGCCGTCAGCCGCGCCGGCCGGCGGATCGCCAGCGGTGACGCCGGGCTTGTAGGCGATGGCGGGGCGGATGAGATCGGCGAGGCGCTCGAGAATATCGACGCGCACCACGCGCTCGCCGCAGACCCGGAAACCCGCGGCGCGGTAGAATCCCTTGTGGATCGTGGAGTCGGCAGCGAAAGAGGTGCGGCCCGAAGCGGCGAGATGCGGGACTTCCTCCAGTCCCTTCACATTGTCGAGGCCGCCATGATGCAGCGCCCACAGCAGCGACGCGAGCGTGCGCGGCGCGGGTTTCAGGAGCAGCGGCAGATAGATGTGATAGGCGCCGAAGCGGACGCCGAGTTTGCGCAGCGCGGCGCGGTCGTCCTGCGAGAAGGCTTTCACCTCCTTGGCGACGCGGGCGCGATCCAGGACGCCGAGCTCTTCGGCCAGCTGGAAGGCGACGCCGCGCGTCACGCCCTCGAGGCCTTCGCCCTTTTCGAGCTGTTCGAGAGGCCCGAGCAGTTTCTTCACATGCTGGGCGAGCCAGAGGTTGAGGCGGCCTTGCACTTTCTCCAGCGCCGCGCCGGTCAATTGCTCGTCGGCGAGGACCCGGGTCGTCGGGGCCAGCACGCCGGCGCCGGCGGCAATCTTGCCGACCGGTTCGCCCAGCCAGCGGATCGCCCCGTCATTGCCGAGCACGAATGCGTCGTCCACAGCGTCGAAGACGCGGGAGGCGCGCCCCTCGAACTCCCCGGCCAGCGCTCTTTGAGCCGCGGCGTTCAGGGCTTTCGCGGCTTCGCCCGCGGCCCCGGGGTCCGGCGTGAAGCGAAAGCCCTGGAGGCTTCCGACGTGCTGGCCTTCGACCAGGACGTCGCCGGCGGCGTTGATTTCGGCTTCGAGCATCGCATTCTCTCTTAGTCGGCGCATCAGCACGCTGGTGCGGCGATCGACGAAACGCTGCGTCAAACGGCAGTGCAGCGCGTCGGACAGGCTGTCCTCTACCCGACGCGCGACGCTCTGCCAATGCTCGGCGTCGTCCAGCCAGCCAGAACGGTTCGCTATAAAGCTCACGGTCCGCACCTGGGCGAGTCGATTCGACAGCGTATCGATGTCGCCGTCGACCCGGTCGACGGCGGCGATCTGCCTGGCCATCCACTCGCCCGGGATCCTGCCACGCCTTGCGATGAAGCCAAAAACCGACAGGGCGAGTTCGGCGTGCGCCGCCGGAGACGTCTTGCGGTAATCGGGAATCTGGCAGGCTTCCCAGAGCCGCGCCACATCGGCGGGGGTCTTGGCGTTGCGCTGCGCGGTTTCGTCGCGGCTTGCGGCCTCGAACGCCAATTGGTCCACGGCGATCGGGGCGCGGGTGAAGCGGGGATGTCCGGGCGTCCTGTCGAGCGCGCGCGCGAGCGCCTCGATCGAGGAGAAGTCGAGTTCGCTGTTGCGCCACTGGAGAAGCTGGACGGGATCGAAGCGGTGATCCTCCAGCGCCTCGATCAGTTCCTCCTCGAAAGGCGGGCAGCGCCCCGTCGCTCCGAAGGAGCCGTCACTCATGTGGCGTCCCGCGCGCCCGGCGATCTGGCCGAATTCCGCCGGCGTCAGCCGGCGATGCCGCCAGCCGTCGAATTTCCGGTCCGAGGCGAAGGCGACGTAATCCACGTCGAGATTGAGGCCCATGCCGATGGCGTCGGTGGCGATGATGTAGTCGACGTCCCCGGACTGAAAGAGCTCGACCTGAGCATTGCGCGTGCGGGGCGAGAGCGCGCCGAGCACCACGGCGGCGCCGCCGCGCTGCCGTTTGATCCATTCGGCAATGGCGTAGACTTCCTCCGCCGAGAAGGCGACGATGGCGCTGCGCGGCGGCAAGCGGGAGATCTTCCTGTCGCCCGCGAAGGTGAGGCGCGACAGACGCGGGCGCGAGAAGACCGGCGCGCCGGGGAAGAGTTCGGCGATCAACGGCGCCATTGTGTCGGCGCCGATGAGCAGCGTCTCCTGCCGGCCGCGCCAGCGCAGCAGCCGGTCCGTGAAGATATGGCCGCGGTCGAGGTCGGCGGCCAGCTGGATTTCGTCGATCGCGACGAAATCAACGTCTATGTCGCGGGGCATCGCCTCGACGGTCGAGATCCAATAGGCCGGCGCGCGCGGCTTGATCTTCTCCTCGCCGGTGATCAGCGCCACGGCCTCCGCGCCCACTCTCGCGACGACGCGATTATAGACTTCGCGCGCGAGCAGCCGCAGCGGCAGGCCGATGAGGCCCGTCGGAAAAGAGAGCATCCGCTCGATGGCGTGATGCGTCTTGCCGGTGTTGGTGGGGCCGAGCACGGCCGCCACCCCGTTCGTCCGGAAGGCGGCCCGGCTCCCGGGCAAGGGCGTCATGGCGTTCTTGATAGGTCGTAATCCCTCGCCGCCCCGGCGGCGCATCGCCGTCTCATAACGGAACTCTGCGGCGGGCGCGACTTTACGGTTCGAACAGCCTGCGAACGAATCGCGGCCGAATCGCTGACTCGTAACGAGTCACGCTCTGTTCCGACAGCATATAGGGTTTGAGCGCTCCGCAAACCCCATCTCTAGTAAAACTCGGATTCGAGGCCATGCCCGTCGCCGGTCGGCGCAAGGACTCCTCGCGCCCGCGTTGTCAACGGCCAAGTCCGACGCGCCGCGACGCGGAGCCTTAATCTTCAGGAACAACCCAGAACGGAGCCTGCACGAATCGCTTTCCTGCACAGTTGGCGCGCCGTTCCCCATAGATATAGACAATGCGCAGAGTGGCGCCACTCGATCTGGACCCGGCGTGCGCGCTTCTGAGGGGGTCAGGCTTCCAGCGCTCAGACAATCGTTAAGGCCGCGTCCGAAACAGGGACGCTTTACCGGGCGGCGGGAGCAAAGAGAATCTCCTAGGCCGCATGCCGCCGCGCGCGCTCCGCCCGCACTCACGCCATCCAGCGCAGCGCAATCCTTAACGCAGGCGCGACCGTGACCCGCCCGACGTTTCCAACGCGCGGGCGCCGCGCCTTTTCATCGCGCGGATAAGCCAAGCGTTAACCAATTGGAAGGCATAGTCACAACGAAAGCCGCGCGCGTCTTCCAACACAAAAGAAGGCGCCCGCCCTCGCCGGAGGCCCCTCCGGCCCACAGCGGATCGACGAAGCAGATGAAAGTAGTGGTGCTGACCGGAGGCCTTGGCACGCGTCTCGCGGAAGAAACCTCCGTGCGGCCCAAGCCCATGGTCGAGATCGGCGGACGCCCGATCCTCTGGCACATCATGAAGATCTACTCGGCACACGGCTTCAACGAGTTCGTCCTCTGCCTCGGCTACAAGGGCTATTTCATCAAGGAGTTCTTCTCCAACTACTTCCTGCACATGTCCGACGTCACCTTCGACATGCGCACGCAGCAGATGGAGGTGCATCGCCGCAACGCCGAGCCATGGCGGGTGACGCTCGTCGACACGGGCGACACGACGATGACCGGGGGCCGCGTGAAGCGCGTCATCGATTATGTGAAGGACGACGACGTTTTCGCCCTGACTTATGGCGATGGCGTCGCCGATATCGACCTCGCCGCCGAACTCGCCTTTCATCGCGCCCACGGCAAGATGGCGACTGTCGCCGCCGTGCGGCCGGAGATGCGCTTTGGCGCCATGACGCTCGATGGCGACCGCGTCACGACATTCGCCGAAAAGCCGGTGGCCGAGAACGCCTTCGTCAACGGCGGCTTTTTCCTTCTCTCTCCGAAAGTCGGCGACATCATCGACGGCGATTCGACTGTCTGGGAGCATGGGCCCGTGAACTGGCTCGCCGAACATGACGAGTTGCGCGCCTTTCAGCACGACGGCTTCTGGCGGCCGATGGATACGCTGCGCGACAAGCTCTACCTCGAAGAACAGTGGAACTCCGGCCAAGCGAAGTGGAAAATCTGGTGATCTCATCCGCATTCTGGCTCGGCAAACGCGTCTTCGTCACCGGCCACACGGGTTTCAAGGGCTCATGGCTCGCGCTCATGCTCTCGCGCCTCAACGCGCGCGCGACAGGCTATGCGCTGGAGCCCCCGACGCGGCCCAATCTCTTCACGCTGGCCAATGTCGGCGAATTCATCGACGACATGCGCGGCGACGTTCGTGACCTCGACACGCTCTCGACCGCCATGCACGCGGTCGATCCCGAGATCGTCATTCATATGGCCGCGCAGCCGCTGGTGCGCGAATCCTACGCCGATCCGGTCGGCACCTATGCGACGAATGTCATGGGAACGGTGAATGTGCTTGAGGCGGCGCGCCGGGTCGCCAGCGTGCGCCTCGTGCTCGTCATCACCACCGACAAATGTTACGAGAATCGCGACTGGGTCTGGGGCTATCGAGAGACCGACGCGCTCGGCGGGCACGACCCCTACTCCAACAGCAAGGCCTGCGCGGAACTTGCGACCTCGGCCTTTCGTGAGAGTTTCTTCCGCGCCAAGCGGAACGTGCGGATCATCTCCGCGCGCGCCGGCAATGTCATCGGCGGCGGCGATTTCGCGACCGACCGCATCCTGCCTGACGCGCTGCGCGCCTTTGTCGCCAAGCGCGCGTTGAAGGTGCGCAATCCCGCAGCTGTGCGCCCCTGGCAACATGTGCTGGAGCCGCTCGCCGGCTATCTGCTGCTCGCCGAAAAGGCGATGAGCGCGGCGCCGGGACAGGTTCAAGATTTCGACGGCGGCTTCAATTTCGGCCCCGGTCCCGGCTCCGAGCAAAGCGTCGAACAACTCCTCACTCATTTCATCTCCGCATGGGGGCTCGAAGCCCATTGGGAGAAGGATGGCGCCGATCATCCGCATGAGGCGCATCTGCTGCGTCTCGACACAGCCAAGGCGCGCGAGACGCTGGGTTGGACGCCGCTTCTCGACTTCGAACAGACGACGCAATGGACGGCGCAGTGGTATCGCGCTTTCGTCGACAGGGGGGACGTACTCGACGCGACCCTCAAGCAGGTCGATCGCTATCTCGGCCAGCGCGTGCGTCTCACTTCGCCCTTTACCGGCTCCACGAAGGACATCGACCATGACGAAAGACGCAACGTCGCAGGCTGACGAATTGCGCGCGCAGATCCTCGATCTCGTGGGTCAATATCATCGCGTCGCCAATCCGCCGAAAAACTTCAAGCCGGGCGAATCGACCGTGCCGGTGTCGGGCCGCGTATTCGATGCGCGCGACATGCAGGCTCTCGTCGATTCCGCGCTCGACTTCTGGCTGACGACCGGCCGCTTCAACGCCGCTTTCGAGGAGCGTCTCGCCGCCTATATCGGCGTCAAGAAGGCGCTCACCGTCAATTCCGGCTCTTCGGCCAATCTCGTCGCCTTCTCGGCGCTCACCTCGCATACGCTGCGTCATCGCGCCCTGCAGCCGGGCGACGAAGTCATCACCTGCGCGACCGGATTTCCGACGACCGTAAATCCAATCCTGCTGTGGGGCATGGTTCCGGTTTTCGTCGACGTCGACATTCCGACCTACAACATCGACATCGCCGCGGTGGAAGCCGCGATCACGCCGAAGACCAAGGCGATCATGGTCGCCCATACGCTCGGCAATCCTTTCGACGTACGCGCCATTCGCGAACTCTGCGACCGCCATAATCTCTGGCTGATCGAAGACTGCTGCGACGCGCTCGGCGCAACGGTCGACGGCAAACATGTCGGAACCTTCGGCGACATCGGCACGCTGAGTTTCTATCCCGCGCATCACATCACGATGGGCGAAGGCGGCGCGGTCTTCACCAACAATAATCACATCGCCAAGGCGATGGAGTCCTTCCGCGACTGGGGCCGCGACTGCTATTGCGAGCCCGGCAAGGACAACAGCTGCAACAAGCGCTTCGGCTGGCGCCTCGGCGATCTGCCCAAGGGCTACGATCACAAATATGTCTACTCGCATCTCGGCTTCAATCTGAAAATCACCGACATGCAGGCGGCGGTCGGCCTTGCGCAGATGGATCATCTCGAAGGCTTCGTCGCCGCGCGCAACCGCAATTTCGAGGCGCTGAAAACCGGCCTTGGGCGGCTTGAACATTTCTTCATCCTGCCGGAGGCGACGCAAGGTTCGCAGCCTTCCTGGTTCGGCTTCCCGGTTACGCTGCGGGACGATGCGCCCTTCACGCGCGACGAGCTGATCATCCATCTCAATGCGAAGAAGATCGGCACGCGGCTTCTCTTTGGCGGCAATCTCGTGCGCCAGCCTTATATGAAAGGCCGCAATTTCCGCGTCAGCGGCGAGCTGACGAACGCCGACGTCGTGGTCGATCGCACCTTCTGGGTCGGCGTCTATCCCGATCTCGCTCAGGATCACATCGACTACATGCTCGATGTGATCGACGGCTTCTGCCGCCCAACGGCGATGAAAGCGGCGGTCTGACCATGCTCGAGGCGATTCCCGACGGCGCGGCGCTCTCGCGCCATCCGCTCTGGCGCGAAGACATTGCGCAGACGCTCTCCGCCGATCTCCCCTGGGAGTCGTTCGACGGACGCACCATTCTGATCGCCGGCGCCAGCGGCTTCCTGCCCGCCGCCATGGTCGAGACGCTGCTGTCGCTCGCGCTGCGTGGCAAGGCGCCGCGCCTCAAGGTGATCGCGCTCGTGCGGTCGCGCGAGAATGCGCTGCGCCGTTTCGCCGGGCATCTGGGTCATCCGGCGCTCTCCATCAAGGTGGCGGACGTCGCGCAGCCTTTCGAGATCGAGGAACCCGTGGACATGATCGTCCATGCCGCGAGCCAGGCGAGCCCGCGCTTTTATGGCGTCGATCCTGTCGGCACGGCCCTGCCCAATGTCGTGGGCACGAACAATCTTCTCGATCTTGCGCGTCGCAAAGGCGCCTCGCGGTTTCTCTATCTCTCCAGCTCGGAGGTTTACGGCGCCTTCAACAGTCGCCGCGAACCCATCGGCGAATCCGACTTCGGCGCGCTCGATCCCGCGACGCTGCGCGCCTGCTACGCCGAGTCCAAGCGTATGGGCGAGACGCTTTGCGTCGGCTATGGCGCGCAATATGGAATCGACTGCGTCATTGCGCGGCCGTTCCATACCTATGGCCCCGGCATGCGGCTCGACGACGGCCGCGTCTTTGCTGATTTCGTCCGCGACATCGTCGAGGGCCGCGACATCGTCCTGAACAGCGACGGCGCGGCGGAGCGCGCCTTCTGCTATCTGCCGGATGCGACGCAGGCGTTCTTCACGCTGCTGCTGAAGGGCGAGAAGAGCCGCGCCTACAATGTCGGCAATTCGCGCGCGGTCGTCTCGATCCGCGACCTCGCGACGATGCTCACGGGGCTTTATCCCGAGCGCGGGCTTTCAGCACGCTTCGCTCAACCCCAGCAAGGCTATCTGCCGAGCGCGGTCGCGCGTTCCGCGCCCGACACGACGCGACTCGAAAAGCTTGGATGGCGCCCGCGCATGGGCGTGGAAGAAGGCTTTCGCCGCACCATCGAGATCTATTCCGACGTTTTCCAAAAGCGCAGCCTTGGAGCAAGCGCATGACTTCTTTCGCTACGACACGCGCCGCCGCGCTCAATACGCCTCTCGACCGCCGTCACGCTTTCGAGCGCGGCGAGCTCGATCGTCTCGATCTGTGGAAGAGCTTCGCCGAACGCCATCGCCTGATCGCCGAACATGCGGCGACGCTGGAAGGCACCGAGATCGCGGCGCTCGTCATCGAGCCCTCCGGACTTTCCGCGACGCTGCAGAATGGGCTGTCCTTCGCGCTTGATCCCGACGCTTTGCGCGAAGCGCCCAACATCATCCTCTCCCAAGGCGGATACGAGACCTTCGAACTTGCGCTCATCTCGCGCCTCGCGCGCGGAGCCGAAATCGTCTTCGACATCGGCGCCAACATAGGCTGGTACAGTCTGCATATCGCACAACAGGAGCCGCAGGCGCGCGTCTACGCCTTCGAGCCCGTGCCGACGACGCATGAGCGGCTTCTGGGCAATCTTGCGCGCAACGTCTCCGGCAATCGCATCACCCCCGTGCGTGACGGCCTGACCGATGCGCCCGGCGCCTTCGACATGTTCGTGCCGGCGACGTCGGGCTCGCCCGCCGCATCGCTCAGCGAACTGCATCCGGGCGAAGGCAGCCGCCGCGTCTCCTGCCCCTTCACCACCCTTGACCAATTCGTGGAAGACAATGGCGTCGATCGCCTCGATTTCCTCAAATGCGACGTCGAGGGCGCGGAATTGCGCGTGCTGAAAGGCGGCGCGTCGTCGCTCGCCCGCTTCCGTCCGGCGGTCGTGATCGAGCTTTTGCGCAAATGGTCGGCCGCCTTCGGTTATCACCCCAACGACGTCCTCGATATCTTCGCGGCCCTCGGCTATGTCTGTTATGGCGTTGGCGAGCGGGCGCTGACCAAGATCGATCGCGTGACCGACGAGACGCGCGAGACGAATTACGTCTTCCTCGATCCGGCGCGCCATCCGCCCGTGAACGCCATCCTGGCCGATTGCTAGAGCGATGCGAGAGCTTCCGGCACAGCTCAGAGCGTTGAGCGGGCGTCTGTGGCGTCTGAGCGCCGCGCGCTTCCTCGCCGTCGGCGTCTTCAATACGCTTTTCGGCTACGGGGCGTTCTATCTCCTGCTCGGATCCGGCCTCGCGCCAACGCCGGCGCTCGCGTTCGCCACGCTCGTCGGGGTCGTCTTCAATTTCTTCACCACGGGCCGCGTCGTCTTCGCCAATTCCGACGCCACGCTTCTGTGGCGCTTCGCCTGCGTCTACGCAGTCGTCTTCGCCGTCAACGCCGCGCTGCTGGAAGGCGCGGTGAGTCTTGGCGTCGGCGCGGCTCTTGCGCAGGCGATGCTGCTCGCGCCCTGCGTCGCTTTCTCGTACCTTCTCAATCGCACGCTCGTCTTCAACGTGGCGCGGGAAGCCTGACAGAAATGAAAACCATCTCGATCGTCACGCCCTGCTACAATGAAGAACTAAATATCCGCGAATGCTACGCAGCGATCAAAAAGCTGTTCGAGACCGAGCTGAAGGACTACCGGCGCGAGCATGTGTTCTGCGACAATGCCTCGAAGGACCGCACCCCGGAAATTCTGCGCGAAATCGCGGCAGAGGATAAGGACGTCAAGGTCATCCTCAACGCCCGCAACTTCGGGGCGATGCGCTCGAATTACAATGGCGTGATGGCGGCGACGGGCGACGCCGTGCTGCTCTTCTTTCCGGCGGACATGCAGGATCCTCCCGAGCTCATTCCGCAATTCGTGGCGCTCTGGGCGCAGGGCAATGAAGTCATCTACGGCATCCGCAAGATTCGCGAAGAGAACGCCACGATGCGGACTCTGCGTCAGCTCTATTACCGCATGTTGACGTCGCTCTCCGAACTCTCCCTGCCGCGCGGGGTGGGCGATTTCCAGCTTGTCGACCGCAAGGTCGTCGAAGCCATGCGCACGATCGAGGATTCCTATCCCTTCATGCGCATGATGACGTTCGAATGCGGCTTTCGGTCGGTGGGCGTGCCCTACAAGTGGGTGGAGCGGCGCCGCGGCGTCACGACCAACACCATGCGCAGCCTTGTCGATCAGGGCATGAACGGGCTCGTCACCAATACGGGGGCGCCGCTACGCCTCGTGCTCTTTGGCGGCTTTGCGATCGCGGCGCTGGCGCTCGTCTATGCTTTCATCAATCTCGTGCTCGGCATCGTTTTCTATCGCACCTTTGCTCAGCCAGGCATCATGACGATCATCACGGCCGTCTTCTTCTTTGGCGGCGTCCAACTTTTCGCCATCGGCGTCCTCGCCGAATATGTGCTCGCCATCTACTCGCAGGTGCGGCGCAAGCCGGTGGTTTTCGAACGCGAACGGATCAATTTCTAGCCTCGGGAAGAGACCCATGTTGAAATCGCAGATCGCGGGCGCCGCTTCGCTGTCGGAAAGCGTTCCTCTCGCGCAGGAGCGGGGCGCGGCGCGCACGACATCGCGCGCTCTCTCAAACTTTCATCTCTTCTTCGTCGCGGCCCTCGTTTTCATTCTTCCGAGCGCGATTTTCGCGACCGCGCTGCGCCCTGTCGCGGCCGCGGCCGTTCTGGTCGGCTGCCTGGGCGGCGCCGTCATCCTCTGGCGCGCGCGGCAGTCGAGCGCTCTGCTCTCGGCGCCGATCGACCTCGCGCAGCTCGCGCTGTCGCTGGCTCTCGGCCTTGCGCTTTGCATGCTCGGCGGCGAGGGGCATTTCTTTTACGCGACGACCGACTGGCTGACGCGCGACGCCGTGCTGGCCGATCTCGTTCACAACGGCCTCACGGTCATCTATCGCTACGAGGGACAGGACTATCTGCTGCGGGCGCCGCTCGGCATGTATATGATCCCCGCGGTCGCCGGTCGCCTCTTTGGTCTCTATGCGGCTCATATGGCGCTGCTGGCGCAAAACGCGCTCGTCCTGGGAACCATCGCCTATTTCACCGCGCTTCTCGCGGGCGTGCGGAAGACGCCGTTCCTTCTCATTCTCATCGGCTTCAGCGGACTCGACATTCTTCCGATTCTGCTTGCCGAAGTCATCGAGATGTCGAAAGGCGAGCCATTCCTCGCCTTCGCCCATATCGAATGGTGGGGCGAGTATTATTCGACGGTGCGGCTGCAATACTCCAGTCACATCACCCAGCTGTTCTGGGTGCCCAACCATATGGCGCCCGGCTGGTGGTTCGGGCTTCTGGCGCTGCTCTATGTCCGCAAGGAGATCGACCTTCCTGCCGTGATGGCGTCTTTCGCTGCGCTCCTGATGTGGTCGCCGCTGGCCATGATGGGCGCCGCGCCTTTCGTCGCGCTCTTTGCGCTGGAGCAGCTGCCGCGTCGCATTTTCGCGCCGAGCGTCTGGGCGGCCGCCGCTGTCGGCCTCTGCTTCCTCCCCATTGCGCTCTATCTCGTCGACGACGCCGGGGCCGTGCCGCACGAACTGCTGCTGACCCGTGAGGGCTACCTGCTGCGCTATGCGCTCTTCCTCGCCGTCGAGATTCCGCAGGCGGCGATCGTGCTCTATGCGTGGAACAAGGTCGAACCCTTCGATCGCCGCATATTGGCGCTCTCTTTGGCGTTGCTGATGCTCATTCCGTTCTACAGCATCGGCGTCTCCAACGACTTTGTCATGCGCGTCTCGATTCCGCCGCTGTTCCTGCTGGCTTTCGCCTTCGCACGGATCGCCGTGCTGACGCCGCGCGACGAGAGCCGCTTTGCAACTGCCATATCTGTCATCGTCATCCTGTCGGCGGCGACCCCGATCCTCGAGATCAAACAGGCGCTGCGCCAGAACTACGCCATCAGCGACTGCAACATGCTGACGAGCTGGCACAAGGGCGACCCCTCCGTGCTGCCGACGAATTATTGGGCGCGGGTCGAGAAGGTTCCCGCCTGGCTGATGTCGACGCAGGGCGCGGGCGCGCTCACGGTCGAGGACCGCAAATGCTGGCCCGATCATCCCTTCCTGCAGGATCATATGAAATGATCTGTGCGCGACGCGCCGGCGGCTGCGAAGGGTCTTTGACTTCCGCCGTCCGCCTTGGCTAAAAGCCTCGTCTCCTTGTCGAAAAGAGGCGACTAAATGATTTCCATCGTCGAGCGGCTCAGCGGGGAACTTGCGGCCAAGCCCTGGCAGGTGGAGGCGGCGATCGGCCTTCTCGACGGCGGCTCGACGGTCCCCTTCGTCGCACGCTACCGCAAGGAGGCGACGGGTGAGCTGGACGACGTTCAGCTGCGCAAGCTCGATGAGCGGCTGCGCTATCTGCGCGAGCTCGAAGAGCGGCGCAAAGCGATCCTCGAATCGATCGACTCGCAGGGCAAACTCGACGACGCGCTGAGACGCGTCATCATGGAGGCGGACAACAAGGCGCGCCTCGAAGACATTTATCTGCCTTTCAAGCCCAAGCGCCGCACCAAGGCGCAGATCGCGATCGAAGCAGGCCTCGCGCCCCTCGCCGATGCGCTGCTCTCATCGCCCGAGAAAGACCCGAAGGCGCAGGCGGAGTCCTTCGTCGACGTCGAGAAGAACGTCGCGACGCCCGAGGCTGCGCTCGAGGGGGCGCGCGCGATTCTCGTCGAGCGCTTTGCGGAAGACGCCGATCTCATCGGCGCCTTGCGCGAGATCCATTGGCGACAGGCCGTGCTGAAGTCGAAGCCGCGCCACGGCAAGGAGGCGGCCGGCGCCAAATATTCCGACTATTTCGAATTTTCGCAGCCCGTCTCGAAGCTCCCCTCGCATCGGATTCTCGCGCTCTTCCGTGGCGAGAAGGAGGAGATGCTCGAACTCGAAATGGCGCCCGAGGCGGAGCCGGGCCTCGGCGGCTACGAGAGCCGGATCGCGCGCCGCTACACTATCGAGGATCGCGGACGGCCCGGCGACAAATGGCTCCTCGACGCCGCCCGCTGGGCCTGGCGCACCAAGATCGAGCTGCATCTCGCCGTCGACGCCCGCTCGCGCCTGTGGCGTTTTGCGGAGGAGGAGGCGATCCGCGTCTTCGCCGAGAATCTTCGGGACCTTCTCCTTGCGGCTCCCGCCGGCGCGCGCGCGACCCTGGGCCTCGATCCGGGCTTTCGCACCGGCGTCAAGGTCGCGGTCATCGACGCCACCGGTAAGATCGTCGCGACGACGCCCATTTATCCGCATGAGCCGCAGCGGCGCTGGGACGAGTCGATTGCAACGCTGGCGCGGCTTGCCCGCGAGCACAAAATTGAACTCGTCGCCATTGGCAACGGCACCGCTTCCCGCGAGACCGACAAGCTTGCCGGCGAACTCATGTCGAGACACCCTGAGCTGAAGCTCACCAAGATCGTCGTCTCGGAAGCGGGCGCCTCCGTCTATTCGGCCTCCGAATACGCGTCGAAGGAATTGCCCGATCTGGACGTTTCGCTGCGCGGCGCCGCCTCCATCGCGCGCCGCCTGCAGGACCCGCTCGCCGAGCTCGTCAAGATCGAGCCGAAGTCGATCGGCGTCGGCCAGTATCAGCACGATCTTTCCGAGATGAAGCTTTCGCGCGCGCTGGACGCCGTGGTGGAAGACTGCGTGAACGCCGTCGGCGTCGATGTGAACACCGCCTCGGCGCCGCTGCTCGCGCGCGTCTCGGGCCTCGGGGAGACGCTTGCGGTCAATATCGTCGCGCATCGCGACGCCAACGGCCCTTTCAAGTCCCGCGCCGATCTAAAGAGCGTCGCCCGCCTTGGCCCCAAGGCCTTCGAGCAGAGCGCGGGCTTTCTGCGAATCATCGACGGGGCCGATCCGCTCGACCGCTCCGGCGTGCATCCCGAGGCCTATCCGCTTGTGCGCCGGATCCTCGACGCCGCGAAGACGGACATCAGGTCGCTTATCGGCAATTCGGCCGAGCTTCGAAGGCTGAGGCCCGCCCAGTTCGCCGACGCCACATTTGGCGTTCCGACCGTCACGGACGTGCTGGCGGAGCTGGAAAAGCCCGGCCGCGATCCGCGACCCGCCTTCAAGACCGCAACCTTCCAGGAGGGCGTCGAGACCCTCAACGATCTCAAACCCGGCATGACGCTCGAGGGCGTCGTCACCAATGTCGCGGCCTTCGGCGCCTTCGTCGACATCGGTGTACACCAGGACGGGCTGGTGCATGTCTCCGCCATGTCGAAGGATTTTGTGAAGGACCCGCGCAGCGTCGTGAAGCCCGGCGACATCGTGCGGGTGAAGGTCATGGAGGTCGACGCCCCGCGCAAGCGCGTCTCGCTGTCCATGCGCCTCGACGACGTCCCCGGCGAGCAGGGCAAGGCAGGGCAGGGCGGCGGTCAGGGCCGCGACCAGAGCCGCCCGCGCGGCCCGCAGCAGCAATTCACCGCGCCGCGCGGCGGCAAGACCGCCAGCGGGTCGCCGGGGGGGCTCGGAGAGGCGCTGCTCGCGGCGATGAAGGAGAAGGGTGGGCGTTAGAAGCGCGCGGCGAAGGCTCGGCCCGCGGTTTCGCAATTCATGGCGTGACTTCCCGTTCTTTCCAAGCGGCGCCGGCCGCCGTTTTCACGATTTCGGTTTGGG
Organism: uncultured Alphaproteobacteria bacterium; assembly: GCA_963806665.1. GTDB lineage: Bacteria > Pseudomonadota > Alphaproteobacteria > Rhizobiales > Beijerinckiaceae > Methylocystis. Next base: position 317,067 of record CAWDYM010000003.1, read on the forward strand.
AACAATGCTGATGGAGCCGTCGGTTTCGAGAACGACGGCGAGCGCTTCTTCGACCCCGGCGATCTTGTGCGTGCGCAGGGCCGCGAGCGCTTCAGCCTCGGTAACGCGCTGCTCGCGCATCGCCCGGTTCAAAAACGCGCCCCGATAAGCGAGCATCGTCGGCTCGCTCTTGACCAGCGTGCTCACCCAACGGCTGCGGACCGACGCCCAAGTAATGGCGAACTGAAGAAAAATGAGGGTCAGGAGGGCGAGAACGCCCTCGGCGAGGGCGACGTTTTTGTTGAGAATCAGTGCGGAGAGCGTTGAGCCGAGCGCGACGGTCACGACAAGGTCGAAAGCATTGAGCTTGCTGAGGGTCCGTTTGCCTGAAACGCGCAAGGCCAGCACCAGGGCGGCGTAGCCGAGGACGCCAATCAGCAGGACGCGGCCGAGGCCGATCCATGATTCGAACAGCATGGGTCGAAGGGAATCCACGTGAAGTCCCTTTGCGGCTAGCCATTTGAACCACCGCCCGCCGGGCGGCGGGTCACCGAAGGAACGGCGGCGGGCGCGCTCGGTTCCAGACAAATCAAGATTATCGGCAGAGGCGGGAGCTTGGAGCGGGTGAAGGGAATCGAACCCTCGTATTCAGCTTGGAAGGCTGCTGCTCTACCATTGAGCTACACCCGCGGCCCTTTTTCTATGCCAATCCGCGCGGCGGTTTGCAATGGGCCAATTGGCGGCTTCGGCCGGCCGCATTTATCCATTTGACAGCGCCGCCGGAGCCAACTAACCCCAGCGCCCGATGGTCCATCATTCAGGCCGGCGTTTCCACGCTGCTTCTTTCGCAAGGATCAACCAACCGTGGCCAAACCCGAACTCGGCGCCAAACGCCAATGCCAGTCTTGCGCGACGAAATTCTATGATCTCAACAAGAGTCCAATTATTTGCCCCAAATGCGGGGCGATCTTCCAGGTGACCGCGCTCTCGCGTGCGCCTGGCCGCGTCGAGGAGGAAGACGCCGAAGTCGAGAAGGAGGGCGTCGAAACGGTGCCGCTCGACGAGGTGGAAGAATCCGAGAACGCCGCCGAGACGGTCGACGTCGACGACGACGTAGCGATCGAGGACGCCGATAGCGAGGATGACACCTTCCTCGAGGAGGAAGAAGGCGAGGACGACGACGTTTCCGGCCTGATCGACGGCGATCTCGAAAGCGACGACGAAGGCTGAACGCTCGGGCCAAATCCGCGCATGATGCGTGGCGCAGGCCCTCTGGCGGCCAAAAGAAAAACCCGCGGCTTTTAGGCTGCGGGTTTTTTCGTCGTTTCCGGCAGAAGGGGCCGTTACTTGCTACCGGTGCGACGCCGGCGCTGCTGGCCCAGGCCCATCTGCTTGGCGAGATTGGAGCGCGCCTTGGCGTAATTGGGGGCCACCATCGGGTAATCGGCCGGCAAGCCCCATTTCTCGCGATATTCTTCCGGCGAGAGGCCATATTGCGTGCGCAGATGCCGCTTCAGGGATTTGAACTTCTTTCCGTCTTCCAGACAGATGATGAAGTCGTTGGTGACCGAGCGCTTGACGGCCACGGCCGGCTTCGGCGGCTCCGCAGGTGCGGCTGGAACATTGGATCCCACGCGCAACAGGGCGTTGTAGACGTCGGTGATGAGCGCCGGCAGTTCGCCGACCGGGACGGAATTGTTGCTGACGTAGGCGGAGACGATGTCTGCGGCGAGTTCGATGTTGTTCGTGAGGTTCATGGGCGCCTGTTGCCTTCTGTAGACCCGGAAAGACTGTAGCGTCGGTTGTGAAAGCGTCGCCGCTCCGAATATCTCGAGCAAACCTTTGCCCGATGAGGGTTCGGCCGAACAGGCGAGTTATGCTGAAAGAATACCTCAGAGAGTTGAATACAGCAAGAATTATCAAGCCAATTTTGCTTTGCTCAGATTTTGAAACAAGTGATCCTGTGTTCACCAGCCCTTTTCGGGAAGCGTTCCCATCTGTATCGTTCGCGTCTATTCCAACCGCTCGGGGTCGGTCGGGAAAAGCCCGGCCCAGGAGCCGCTGCGCAGTTCTTGCGCCTACTGATTCAGCCAGTTCGGAGCGTCAGTGACTTCTTTCCGCGCGATTCGAATCGAAAAGGGTCCGGAAGCGTATCGCGCCGGCTACGTCGACCTGACCGAAGGAGATCTGATGCCGGGCGACGTCGATCTCGACGTCCTTTTTTCGGCGATCAATTACAAGGACGGTCTCGCGATTACTGGCAAAGGCCCCGTCGTGCGCCGTTTCCCGATGATTCCCGGCGTGGATCTCGCCGGGCGGGTGACGCGCTCGGGGCGCGCCGACTTCGCGCCGGGCGATATAGTGGTCGCCACCGGCTGCGGCGTTGGGGAGGCTCATTACGGCGGTTTCGCCCAGAAGGCGCGCCTGCCGGGCGATTGGCTCGTGAAGCTGCCCGCCGCCCTTACCCCTGCGCGCGCGATGACGATCGGCACGGCGGGGCTGACGGCCATGTTCTGCGTTCTGGCGCTCGAACGGCACGGTCTTTCCCCCGCGGATGGGACTGCGGTCGTCAGCGGCGCGGCGGGGGGCGTCGGCTCTTTCGCCGTCGCGATTCTCGCCAGGGCGGGCTGGCGCGTTGCGGCGATCACCGGGCGGACCGAGGAGGCGGACTATCTTGCGTCCATCGGCGCCTCCGAAATCCTCGCCCGGGACGATTTTTCGCGACCCGGCAAGGCTTTGCAGACGCAGCGCTTCGCCGCCGGGATCGACACGGTCGGCGGCGTGACGCTCGCCAACATCCTCGCGGCGACGCAGTTCGACGGCGCGGTCGCCGCTTGCGGCAATGTCGGCGGCATGGATCTGCCCGCGAGCGTTGCGCCCTTCATCCTGCGCGGCGTGTCGCTGCTGGGCGTGGAGAGCGTGCGCCCGCGCCTCGCCCTGCGGCGCGAAGCCTGGGATCGCATCGCGGCAAATCTTGACGCCGACATGATCGACGCCATGTGTGAGATCATCCCCTTCGATCAGGCGCTGGAGCGCGCGCGCCTGATCGTCACCGGAAAGATTCGCGGCCGCGTTGTTGTTGAGATGCCTTGAAAGGGGTGCAACCGCAGCGGGAGCGAATTGTCGCAGCGTCGGCGCGCATTCTCGACATCGGCGAGCCGCTCGGTTCTAATGGCGCTGTTCGGCCCCTACAGGGCCGTTTGTTTTTTCTCGTCGCGACGCGGCGCTAAAGGTAGGACTCATGAGTTCGGCTTTCACCAAAGAACAGGACGACGACAATCCGCGCGAAGATCTGCCGGATCGCCCCGTCAGCCCGCATCGCAATCTCGTCACGCCGGAGGGTCTCCAGCAGATCGACGCGGCGCTGACGCGACTTCAGGCCGAGATCGAAAAGGCGACGGCTGCGGACGACAATCATGCGCTGGCGCTCGCCCAGCGGGATCAGCGCTACTGGACCGCGCGCCGCGCAAGCGCCGAAGTCGTGCGTCCGATCACGGATCATTCGCATGTGCGATTCGGTCATCGCGTAGTGGTGGAGCTCGACGGGGGCGCGCACAAGGTTTTCCGTCTCGTCGGCGAAGACGAGGCCGACCCGGCGAAGGGTCTCATTCCTCATGTCGCGCCGCTCGCGCAGGCGCTGATGGGCAAGACGGTCGGCGACAAGGCCGAGGTCATCCATCACAGCGCCAAAATCGTGGAAATCGGCTGATCGTTGCGCCGCGCGCGCCTCGCGCGCGGCGTGTCCCTACGCGGCCTTTTTGACCGGCTTCTTTGCGGGGGCCTTCTCGTCGGCGGCTTTGGGCTCCGCCACGGGTTTCGCTGGCGCATCCTTCGCCGGCGCGCGCTTCAGACGGCGCTTGATGGAGCCCCACAGTTCGCGCATCTCCTGCGCCGCGACGCCATCGGGATTATATTCGCTGACGCCGAGGCCCAGCCGCGCGGCTTCCTGATAATCGACCCTTGCCGAAACGAGCGGGGCCAGCAATCCGCCCATTGCCTGCAAGGCCTTCGCGCCAAGCTCCACGCGCGCATTCTGCTGCGAAGGCGGACACTGATTGAGGAGGAAGGCGTAATCGCATCGCGCGTCCTTGATCTGCGCGCGCGTCGTTTCGCTCGCCCAGAGATCGAAGGCGTTGGGGCGCGCCGGAATGACGCAAAGATCGGAGACGCGCATCGCCGCCGCGGCATATTCGCCGCCCTGGCCAGGCGCGTCGATGACGACAAGCGTGACGCCTTTCTTTTCGAGCGCGGCGAGCGCCTTGGGGAGTTTCGCCGGCGGAACGTGTTCGACGCCAATGTCGGCGGCTTCGCGCGCGCTCGCCCATTTCACGAGCGTCTGCAGCGGATCGAGATCGATGATGAAGACGCGTTCGCCGGCGGCGCGCGCAGCGACGGCGACGCTGCTCGCCAGCGTGCTCTTGCCGGCGCCGCCCTTCTGCGTGACGAAAGATATGGTCCGCATTTTCCGAATTCCGTTTCTTTGGTTGAGCTGGACGCCGAAAACGTTACGCTGAAGCGGCGCGGTAAAGGCCAAGCTGCAATAAAGAGCGCCGAATCATCAACGCCTGTCAGGTTAATCGTTGGTCGCGGTTGCGTCGAGGTGGTAATCAATCCTAATTGGGCTAGACTCGTTAGGCCTCATGATCAGAGCTGATGTCAGACCTCTTCCAAGCAGCCAAACTTGAAGGCGGGGCGCCGCGGCCGCTGGCGGATCGCTTGCGGCCGAAGCGTCTCGACGAAGTTGCGGGACAAGATCATCTCCTTGGCCCCGACGGCGCGCTGACGAGACTCATTCGCGCCGGTTCGCTCGGTTCGCTCATCTTCTGGGGGCCGCCGGGCACAGGTAAAACGACGGTCGCGCGTCTGCTGGCGCATGAAACGAAGCTGGCTTTCGTTCAGATCTCCGCGATCTTCTCGGGCGTCGCCGATCTCAAGAAGACCTTCGAAGCCGCGCGTGCGCGTCGCCTCACGGGTCAGGGCACTTTGCTTTTCGTCGATGAGATTCATCGCTTCAATCGCGCGCAGCAGGATAGTTTTCTGCCCGTGATGGAGGACGGCACCGTCACGCTCATCGGCGCGACGACGGAGAACCCGTCGTTCGAACTCAACGCCGCGCTATTGTCGCGCGCGCGGGTGATGACCTTCAAGTCTCTCGACGCCGCCGCAATTGAAAAGTTGCTCGATCGCGCGGAGGAGACGGAAGGCAGGAAGCTGCCGCTCGATCAGGATGCGCGCGAAGCGCTTGTCGCCATGGCCGACGGCGACGGCCGCGCCGCGCTGACGCTCGCGGAAGAGATCTGGCGCGCTGCGCGCGAAGGCGAGATATTCGACCGCGCGGGCCTTGGCGACGTGGTGCAGCGCCGTGCGCCGATCTACGACAAGGCGCAGGAAGGCCATTACAATCTCATCAGCGCGCTGCACAAATGCGTGCGCGGCTCCGACCCCGACGCTGCGCTCTATTATTTCGCGCGCATGCTGGACGCTGGCGAAGACCCGCTGTTTCTCGCGCGGCGAATCGTGCGCATGGCGGTGGAGGACATCGGCCTCGCCGATCCGCAGGCGCTGATCGTCGCCAACGCCGCGAAAGACGCTTACGACTTCCTAGGTTCGCCGGAGGGTGAGCTCGCGATCGCGCAGGCGCTCATCTATGTCGCGACGGCGCCCAAATCCAACGCGGGCTACGTCGCCTACAAGAAGGCGCGGCGGCTCGCGCAGGAGAAGGGCTCGCTCACCCCGCCAAGGATCATCCTCAACGCGCCGACCAAGTTGATGCGCGAGGAGGGCTATGGCGAGGGCTACGAATACGACCATGATTCGCCTGAAGCCTTCTCCGGCCAGAACTATTGGCCCGAGCCGCTCGGGCGCCAGCAGCTCTACCGGCCCGTCGAGCGCGGATTCGAACGCGAACTTTCCAAACGACTCGACTATTGGGCGAGGTTGCGGCGCGACCGGGACGGAAAATAGCGTCCACGCCGGGCTTTTTGTTGCGGAATTGTCACGCGACTCGGCAAACGCATCGCACAAGGCTTAATCACAACGCCTTTTCATTGACCGTGTTCCGGGTTGGGCCGTAAGTCTGTCCATGACGGCGGGGGATGTCGCTCAAGCGACGGCGGCCGCAGAGAATTGAAGACTTATGAGGGGGTCTAAAATGACCAAGTTTACTGTCGCCGCCGGCGTTGCGCTGGCTCTCGTCGCCGGTTCGGCCTTCGCCGCCGACCTGCCGTCCCGCAAGGGCCCGCCGCCGGTCTATATGCCGCCGCCGCCGGTCTTCAGCTGGACCGGCCTCTATGGCGGTGTGAACATCGGCTACGGCTTCGGCGACGGCTCCGCCCAGAACGGCGGCTTGTTCTACCCCGGATTTGGGATTGGCGCGGCATGGTCGGGAACGACCAATTTGAATGGCGTCCTCGGCGGCGGTCAGGTCGGTTACAACTATCAGTTCTCGCCCTGGCTGGTTCTTGGCTTCGAGGCCGACATCCAGGCCGCGGACGTCAACACCCAGAGCAATATGATCGGCCCCGGCTCTGGCGCCTCGCATTTCGCGGCCGTCAATTCGTCCACCTATGTGGATTGGTTCGGCACCGCGCGCGGCCGCCTCGGCATCACGCTGCCCTCGATGCCGAACCTGATGGTGTTCGGCACGGGCGGCCTCGCTTACGGGCAGGTGAACAGCAATGTGAGCGTCGCCGACGTCTTCCCGGGCATCTCCACGGTCATTGGACGGTCGAGCTACTTCAACACGGCCGTGGGCTGGACCGCCGGCGGCGGCGTCGAATGGACCCCGATGTCCTTCCCGGCCTGGTCGCTCAAGCTCGAGTATCTCTATACCGACCTCGGCACGGTCAATCAGAGCTTCCTCGGCCTCCTTGCCGGCCCGATCGCTCCGGCCGTGCCTTTCGCGGCCTCGCATACCTCGTCGACGCGCTTCAACACGATCCGCGCTGGCGTGAACTGGCACTTCAACCCGTTCGGCTCGTCCGCGCCGGTGCTCGCGAAATACTGAGCGCTTCGCATCTTAGTGAAATTCGAGAGCCCGGCCCCTGCGGCCGGGCTCTTTTCTGTTGATTTCAGGCCCTTTTGTCGCAACGGGGCTTCGTGAACGACATAGACGCGCCCGCCGCCAGCCTCTAGAAAAAAAGGCAGAGCTTTCCGGCGCATGGGGATAAGCGCCGTGTCGGCCCGCCTGCGCATGGCTTCAGGCCTGAGCTGGTGTTAACCGTTCGAGGCATCCGGCCGCCGCGCCAAGGAGACCGACGACAGAAGATGTCTCGCAGAGCGCCACTTCTCCTTGCGATGCTCGCAAGCCTCGCCGTCGGCGCCGCTTTGCCGGGCCTTGTCGGAAAATTGCGGGGGCCCGCGGCCCCTGCGCAGGTGAACGCCGGCGCTGCCAGTTCGCCAGCGGCCGCGGAGGGCCGCGTCAAGCTCTCCCTCGAGCAGATCGAAGCGGCGAAGATCGGGACGGCCCCCGCCGGTCCCGGCGTCCTCAAGCGCCAGATCACTGTCCCGGGCGCCGTGAAGCCGGACCCCGATCACCTCGCCCGCGTCGCCGCGAAAGTCGCGGGCGTCGTCGCCGAAATGCGCAAGAAGCTCGGGGACGAGGTCGCCAGAAACGAGACCGTCGCAATTATTGATTCGCGAGAGGTCGCCGACGCCAAGAGCGAGTATCTCGCAGCGCTCGCCAGCTACGATCTGCAGTCGAAGCTCTTTGCCCGCGAGAAGGGGCTCTTTGAGAAGAAAATCACCGCCGAGCAGCTTTTTCTGAAGGCAAAGGCGACCTACATCGAATCAAGGCTCCGGCTCGATCTCGCGCGCGGCAAGCTGGCCGCGCTCGATCTGTCGGAAGGCGAGATCACGGCGCTCGTTTCGCAGCCGATCTCCCGCCTGCGGGAGAAAGAGCTTCGTGCCCCGATCAAAGGCCGCGTAATCGAGCGCCTCGCCAACCTCGGCCAGCCGGTGACACCGGAAACCCAGATCTACGTCCTCGCCGATCTCTCTGAGGTGGAAGTCGAACTCGCCGTTCCCGTGGCGAGCCTCGCCAGCGTGCGAATCGGACAGCCGGTCAGCCTCAAGGGCTCCGACGGGCGCGTCTTCGAAGGCAAAGTGAGCGTCGTCAATGCGATGATCACGCCGGAAACGCGAACCGGCCATGTCATCGCATCTTTCAAAAACCCGAATTTCGCGCTCCATCCTGGCGTGCTGCTCAACGCCGAGATCGCGCTGGAGCAGAGCCCGGTCAAGGTGCTCGTCCCGCGCGCGGCGGTGCAGCTCATCCACAACGAGCCGGCGGTCTTCGTGCGTGTGAAGGACGGTTTCGAGAAGCGGGTCGTCGAATTGGGCGACGGCGACGAAAGTTCGGTGGAGATTGTGAAGGGTCTTGCGGCCGGCGAGACGATCGCGACGGTCAATAGCTTCGTGTTGAAGGCCGAAGCCGGCAAAAGCGAAATTCCCGAGGAATGACGGCTTAGAGATCATGATGCAGCGGATCATCGCCTTTTCGGTCCATAGCCGCTGGCTGGTCGTCCTGCTGGTCGCGCTCGTCGGCGCGTTCGGTATCTGGGCGCTCGCGCATCTGCCCATCGACGCCGTTCCGGACATCACCAACAATCAGGTTCAGATCAACGCCCGCGCGCCGGCGCTCTCCGCTTTCGAGATGGAAAAGCAGGTCACCTATCCGATTGAGAATGCGCTGGCGGGCATTCCGGGTCTTGAATATACGCGCTCGCTTTCGCGTAACGGCTTCGCGCAGGTGACGGCCGTCTTCGCCGACGGCGTCGACATCTATTTCGCACGCCAGCAGGTGAACGAGCGTATCGGACAGGCGCGGGAGGACTTTCCGCCGCAGATCGAACTTCGCATGGGGCCGATCGCGACGGGCCTTTCCGAAATCTACATGTGGACCGTGCGCTACAAGGAGCCCCACGCTCTCAGCCCGGAAGGCGAGCCCGGCTGGCAGCGCGACGGCGCCTATCTCACGCCCGAGGGCGCGACGTTGCGCACGCCGGTCGAACAGGAATCCTATCTTCGCACGGTGCAGGACTGGATCATCCGCCCGCAGCTGCGCACTGTGCAGGGCGTCGCCGGCGTCGACTCGCTCGGCGGCTATGTCCGCCAGTATCATGTTCAGCCCGACCCCGCGAAACTGATGTCGCTTGGGCTTTCCTTCGGCGACCTTGCGGCGACGATTCAGAAGAACAACGTCAGCCGCGGCGCCGGCTATGTGGAGCGCAATGGCGAGGGTCTCGTCGTGCGCAGCGGCGGACGGCTCGAGAACGTCGACGACATCGGCAATGTCGTGGCGACGACGCGAAACGGCGTGCCGGTGCGCGTCCGCGAGATCGCGAATATCTCGATCGGCAAGGAGTTGCGCACCGGCAGCGCCAGCATGAACGGCGAAGAGGTCGTCATCGGCACCGCGCTCATGCTGATCGGCGCCAACAGCCGTACCGTTTCGGCTGCGGCCGCCGAGCGCATGACGACGATCGCCCGATCCCTGCCGGTCGGGATCGAGGTGAAAACGATCCTCGATCGCACCGTCCTCGTCGAGGCGACGATCAAGACGGTGGCGAAGAACCTTCTGGAAGGCGCGGCCCTCGTCATCCTCGTGCTCTTCGTGATGCTGGGAAATTTCCGCGCGGCGCTGGTGACCGCGACGGTCATTCCGGTGACGATGCTGTTTCTCGCGATCGGCATGTATGTCGGCAAGATCAGCGCCAATCTTATGAGTCTCGGCGCGCTCGACTTCGGCCTCATCGCGGACGGCGCGATCATCGTCGCGGAGAACAGTCTGCGTCGTCTTTCAGAGCGCCAGCATACGGCGGGGCGCGCGCTCACCACCGACGAGCGCCTCGATACAGTGATCGATTCAGCCGTCGAGATGCGGCGGCCCACGGTCTATGGTCAGTCGATCATCATCCTGGTCTATCTCCCGATCCTCAGCTTTTCGGGCGTCGAGGGGAAGATGTTCCACCCGATGGCGATGACGGTGATCATCGCGCTGGTGTCGGAGTTCTTTCTCTCCCTCACCTTTTTTCCGGCGATGATCGCGCTCTTCGTATCGGGGCATGGGGAAGAGGCGGAGAACGGCGTGATCGTCGCGCTCAAGCGCTTTTACGAGCCGTTGCTGAAATGGGCGATGGATGCGCCGCTGAAGATCATGATGATCGGCCTCGGCTCCTTCATTTTTGCCGTGCTTCTCTACATGAACCTCGGGCAGGAGTTCATCCCCAAGCTCGACGAGAGAAATCTCGCCATGCAGGCGAACCGCATTCCCAGCGCGTCCCTGACGCAGTCGCAGGGAATGCAGCTCGATATCGAGAACGCCATCCGCGCGCTGCCGCAGGTGGATTACGTCTTCTCGAAGACCGGAACGGCTGAGGTCGCGACCGACCCGATGCCGCCGAACCTCACCGACACTTTCATCATGCTCAAGCCGGAGGAGCAGTGGCCCGATCCGCATCTGTCCAAGGACAGGCTGATCGAGGCCATCACCGCGAAGATCGACCGACTCCCGGGCAACGCATATGAATTCTCGCAGCCGATTCAGCTGCGCTTCAATGAATTGCTGGCGGGCGTGCGCGGCGACGTCGCCGTCAAGGTCTTCGGCGAGGATTTCGACGCCATGCTCAAGGCGGCGAATCACATTGCCTCGATCCTGAGGGCGACGCCCGGCGCGACTGACGTAAAAGTCGAGCAGGTGACGGGCCTGCCGCTGCTCGACATCAAGGTCGACAAGGCCGCCATCGCCCGATACGGGCTCAGCCTCGGCGCGGTGCAGGACACGATCGGAGCGGCCATCGGCGGCGAACCGGCGGGCATGATCTTCGAAGGCGACCGTCGCTTTCCGATCATCGTGCGGCTGCGCGACAATCTGCGGGAGAACGCCGGCGCGCTCGAAACGATCCCCGTCTCGCTGCCGCCCGACGCGCAGGGTCATGTCGCGACCGTGCAGCTCAAACAGGTGGCGAGCTTTTCCACGCTCGACGGCCAGAACCAGATTTCGCGCGAGAACGGCAAGCGCCGCGTCGTCGTCAGCGCCAATGTGCGGGGACGCGACATCGCTTCGGTCGTGACCGAGGCGCGGGCCAAAGTGGATGCGAAAGTTCAGGTTCCGGCGGGTTACTGGATCGAATGGGGCGGGCAGTTCGAGAATCTCGCGGCGGCGCGCGCGCGGCTCATGATCGTCGTGCCCGCCTGCTTCTTCCTGATTTTCCTGCTGCTCTATTCGGCGCTGGGTTCGGCGCGCGACGCGCTGCTCGTCTTCTCGGCGGTCCCGCTGGCGCTCTCGGGCGGCGTGCTGGCGCTGTGGCTGCGGGACATGCCGATGTCCGTCTCCGCCGCCGTCGGTTTCATTGCGCTCTCCGGCGTCGCCGTTCTCAATGGCCTCGTGATGCGCACCTACATCCATCAATTGATGGAGGGCGGCATGCGCGAGCGCGAGGCGGTCTTCAAGGGCGCCATGACGCGTCTGCGCCCGGTCTGCATGACGGCGCTCGTCGCGTCGCTCGGCTTCGTGCCCATGGCTCTGGCGACCTCCACCGGCGCCGAGGTGCAGCGACCCATCGCCACCGTCGTCATCGGCGGATTGATCAGCGCCACTCTCCTCACGCTCCTTGTTCTGCCGGCGCTCTACGCCTTCTTCGGCGAGGACGAAGGGCCGCTCGTCGCCGCGCGCGAAAAGGAGGCGCGGTGAGGAACGCGCGCCGCGCCCTGCTGTTGGCTCTTGTCGTCCTCGCGCCGCAAGCGCGGGCGGAGACGCTGAACGGCGCTCTGCTGCGGGCCTATGGCAATAGTCCGGTCCTCAATTCCTCCCGCGCCGGTCTGCGCGCGCTGGATGAAAAAGTGCCTCAGGCGCTTTCGGGAATGCGGCCTCGCGCCAGCGCCGGGGCTTTTCTCGGCGCGCAGGATAATCGCTCGGTCACGCGGCAGATCGATGAGGACATCGCCGATCCGAGCGTGACCCGTGCGCAGACCAAGAGCATTCAGACCGGCGGCAGCATGCCGCGTACGGCGCATTTTTCGGTCGAGCAGCCGGTCTTCGACGGCTTCAAGACGCAGAACGCGACGCGCATGGCGCAAACCAGCGTTTCCGCTGGCCGCGAACGGCTGCGGCTCACGGAGCAGCGCGTGCTGTTCGCCGCCGTGTCCGCCTATATGAACGTGCTGCGCGACACCGCTGCGCTGAAATTGCAGGCGAACAACGTCACCGTGCTCGCCGAGCAATTGCGCCAGACGAAGGAGCGCTACAATTACGGTCAGATCACGCTGACCGACATCGCGCAGGCGGAAGCGCGTCTGGCCGCAGGTCATTCGCTCGTCGGTCAGGCGCGCGCGGCGCTGGAAGCGAGCATCGGCGCCTATCGTCAGACGATCGGTTCGGAACCGAAGAAACTTTCGCCCGGCGCCGCCGTAGACCGGCTCATTCCCAGGACGCGAGAGGAGGCGGAGCGCATCGCGCAGGCCGAGCACCCGGTGATCCTTGCCGCGCTCCATGACGCCGACGCCGCCGATCTCGACATCAAGGTCATCGAGTCGGACTTCATGCCGAAGTTCTCGATCGTCGGGAACGTCTTCACGCAAACCGACATCGCGGGCATCTACAACCGCAACATCGGCGCCTCCGTCGGCGGGCGCCTCAACGTGCCGCTTTATGATGGCGGGATCACCTCTTCGCAGACGCGGGAAGCCAAAGAGACCGCCGGTCAGCGGCGTCTCGACGTCGACGTCGCGCGCGCGGATCTGATCGCGCTCATGCGCGCCAATTGGGGGGCCTTGCAGGCGGCGAAGACGCAGGTTGCCGCCGCGCAGACGCAGATCGCGGCCGCCGAGCGCGCGCTTTATGGCGTGCGGGAGGAGGCCAAGGCCGGCCAGCGCACCACGCTCGAAATTCTAAACGCGCAGCAGGAGCTTCTGAACGCGCGAATTGGCCTCGTCTTTGCGCAGCGCGAACGCGTCGTCGCTTCCTACGCCGTGCTCGCCGCCATGGGGCGGCTCTCGGCCGAGACGCTGGATCTCGGCGTCGCGCAATATGATCCCGCCGTCCACTTCGACCAGGTGAAGGACAGTTGGGGCGGCATCTCCACCCCCGACGCCGGGCGTTGAAGACATTTCACACAAAGCGTTTTACTCTGCGCGCCAATCGCCGGTTCATGCGGCGCAACAAAAGAGGAAACGATATGCGAGGCGCGTTACTGAAATTCTTCGCCCTGACGCTGGCCGCAGCGCCCCTGGCCGCGGGGCCGGCGCAGGCCTATTGCATGTTCGGTTGCGACCCGACCGAAGAACAGGCCAAGCAAATCTTCGAAAATCTCCTCAAGCAGCATTTCGACAAGCCCGGCAAGGTGCTCGAATTCAAGCAGACCATGGCCGAGAAGCTCGAGATGCACGCGACCGGCGAGAAGGGTTATGAGATCTTCTTCAATGCGAAGGTGCTGTTCCCCGAGGGCGCCAATCTAGACTGCAAGCCCGACGACGGCGGAAAGTTCAAGGATGGCTGCTCGGCGAGCAAGCATTATGTGACGGCGCCGCGCACCTCAGATCCCAAGGGCCAGCAATATGTCGCGCCGGGGGAGACGGTCCCCTTCGACGAAGAATATCGCTTCTACGAAGACCCAAATGGCTGGAAAGGCCCCGATGGGAAGGTCTATTCGAAGTAGTCTAAAAAATTATGGGCGCGCATGAACTGCGCGCCCCGAGGTTTGACAACCTCTCTCTTGGCGGAGAGGTCCGCCAACCGATCTTACTTCAGCAGGTCCGAGTTCTGCGGGCAGCCCGCCTTCTCGTTACAGGCGTGGAAGTCCGCGCGGAGGTCGTCCTTGTTGGCGCCGTAGTTCTGCTTGCGGGCAAGATAAGTGTCGTAGCATTTCGACGCGGCGTTAGCCTGCTTGTCTTCGTCAGCCTTGCGGGTGTCGCAATCGGCGAAAGCCGGGCTCACCACGCCGGCAATCAGGGCGGCCGCCGCAATAAAGGCGAATTTGTTCATCTTGACGCTTCCTCTTCTCACATTTTTCGGCTGTTTTCGCTTGCGCTGGCGTAGAACCGTCCTGCCGATCACAGTAACGGTCCCTCATGACGCGCAATGCGGGCGAACGATGGGGTAAGAAATGCGCTCTGTCAATCCGGCCGTCTGCGCCAGGGGTCGTGAACCAGCTTGTCGGCGGCTCTACCACGCCGGGGCCGGGAATAGTCTCCACGACTGAAATGCAAAGGCGAAAGAAGAAGCCCGCGACGCTTATCGACGCCGCCGAGGCGCGTCAACTTGTCCATTGCGCAGAAAAAAGGGCGCGCAATCTGCGCGCCCCAAAATCATAGTCCTTCGATCCGAACGACGCTTGGCCTCACAGCCCCTTCGAGTTCTGCGGGCAGCCGCATTTCTCGTCGCAAGCCTTCTTTTCAGACGCCAGCGCCGAGTGATCGGCCATCATGTCCTGCTTGTGGCGCACGTAGTTGTCTTCGCATTTGCTGGCGCAGACGGCCTGCTCGTCTTCCTGGCGCGTATCGCAGCTCGCAAAAGCCGGGGCGCTCATCGCGGCAAAGAGAGCGACGGCGGTCACAAAAGAGAACTTCTTCATCCTGAGGTTTCCTCTACTCTTCGATTTTGCTTTTTTTGCTTTTGCGCCGCGCCTCGACTCACGCCTCCACCATGTGGCTGCATGGGAGCTCCACCGCTCGAGCGTCACGAAGATGTCGCAGGAAAACCGAGCCGTCAACGACAGCGACGCCGCCTTGCCGCCCTTTTATGAGGCAAGTTGTCGCAGGACATAGTGCAAGATGCCGCCGTTCTTGAAGTATTCCAGCTCGTCGAGCGTATCGATGCGCAGGAGCAGCGGCGTGGAGATCGTCCGTCCGTCGGGGCAGGAAATCTCGGCGACGAGCGTCTGGCGCGGCGCAAGACCCGATTCGAGTCCGCGGATGGCGACGGTTTCTTCGCCTGTCAGATCCAGTGTCGCCCAAGTCGTTCCGGCTTCGAAGGTCAGCGGCAGCACGCCCATGCCGACGAGATTGGAGCGATGGATGCGCTCGAAGCTCTGCGCGATCACGGCGCGCACGCCCAGCAGCGCCGTGCCCTTCGCCGCCCAGTCGCGCGACGAGCCGTTGCCGTATTCGGCGCCCGCGAAGACGACGAGCGGCGCGCCGTCCTTCTGGTAGCGCATGGCGGCGTCGTAGATCGAAAGCGTCTCGGCCCCGGGGTAATATTTCGTCAACCCGCCTTCCGGCACGGTCCCGTCTGCGGCCTTCATCATGTAGTTCTTGATGCGGATATTGGCGAAGGTGCCGCGCATCATCACTTCATGATTGCCGCGCCGCGTCCCGTATTGGTTAAAGTCCGCCGGCGCCACGCCATTGTCCATGAGCCATTTGCCGGCGGGCGAAGCGGCCTTGATCGAACCGGCCGGGGAAATGTGGTCGGTGGTGATCTTGTCGCCGAAAAGCGCGAGGACGCGGGCGTCGACGACGTCCTTCACCGGCTTCGGCTGCTTGGTCAGGCCGACGAAATAGGGCGGATTGCGCACATAGGTGGACTTGTCGTCCCAGGCGTAGGTCTCGCTCTCGGGCGCCGCGACGCCGCGCCAGTGCTGATCGCCGGCGAAGACATTGGCGTAGGTGTCCCGGTAAAGATCGCGCGTGACGTTGCTGCGGATGAAGGCGTCGATTTCGGCGTTCTTGGGCCAGATGTCGCGCAGGAACACCGGTTTGCCGTCCGAACCCTGGCCGAGCGGCTCCTTTGAGAGGTCGATCGCCACCGTGCCGGCGAGCGCGAAGGCGACGACGAGCGGGGGCGAGGCGAGGTAGTTCGCCTGCACGTCCGGGTTCACGCGGCCTTCAAAATTGCGGTTGCCCGACAGCACCGAGGCGGCGACGAGGTCATGGGCGTTGATGGTCTTCGACACCGGCGCCGGCAGCGGGCCGGAGTTGCCGATACAGGTGGTGCAGCCGAATCCGACGAGGTTGAAGCCCAGTTCGTCGAGCGATTTCTGCAGCCCGGAATTCGCGAGATATTGCCCCACGACCTGACTTCCGGGCGCGAGCGAAGTCTTCACCCAGGGCTTGACCTTCAGGCCCTTGGCGATGGCGTTGCGCGCCAAAAGGCCCGCGCCGATCAGCACGCTGGGGTTTGAGGTGTTGGTGCAGGAGGTGATGGCGGCGATGACGACGTCGCCGTGGCCGAGGTCGTAATTCGTCCCCTCGACCTTGTGGCGCGGCCCGAGGCCGCCCTGCTTCTTGTATTCGCCGGCGAGCGCCGTCTCGAAAGCCTTGCCGACCTCTTCGAGCGGCACGCGGCCTTCGGGGCGCTTGGGCCCGGCGAGCGCGGGTGTCACGTCGGCGAGATCAAGCGCCAGCGTGTCGGTGAATTCCGGGTCGGGCGAAGCCGCGGCGCGCAACATGCCCTGCGCCTGCGTATAGGCCTCGATCAGCGCGATGCGCTCGGCCGTGCGGCCTGAGGTATTGAGATAGGCGAGCGTTTCGGCGTCGACGGGGAAGAAACCGCAGGTCGCGCCATATTCGGGGGCCATGTTGGCGATGGTCGCGCGGTCGGCGAGCGTCAGGTGGTTGAGGCCTTCGCCGAAAAACTCGACAAATTTGCCGACGACGCCCTTTTTGCGCAGCATTTGCGTCACGGTCAGCACGACGTCCGTCGCGGTGACGCCCTCTTTGGGCGCGCCGGTCAGCTTGAAGCCGATGACCTCGGGCGCGAGCATGGAGAGCGGCTGGCCGAGCATGGCGGCCTCGGCCTCGATGCCGCCGACGCCCCAGCCGAGGACGGCGAGGCCGTTGACCATGGTCGTATGGGAATCGGTGCCCACCAGCGAGTCTGGATAGGCGACCTCGACGGCCGCGCCGTCGGCGCCTTCGGTGCGGGTCCAGACCGTCTGGGCCAGATATTCGAGATTCACCTGGTGGCAGATGCCGGTGCCGGGCGGCACGACGCGGAAATTGTCAAACGCCGACTGGCCCCATTTGAGGAAGCGGTAACGCTCGCCGTTGCGCTGATATTCAAGCTCGACATTCTGTTCGAAGGCCTTGGGCGTGCCGAATTCGTCGACGATGACGGAGTGATCGATGACGAGATCTACCGGCACCAGAGGATTGATCTTCTGCGGATCGCCGCCGAGCCCGACGAAAGCGTCGCGCATCGCCGCAAGGTCGACCACGGCGGGGACGCCGGTGAAATCCTGCATCAGCACGCGCGCCGGGCGGAAGGCGATCTCGCGTTCCGTCTTGCCCTTCTCCGTGAGCCATTTGGCGAAGGAAAGGATCGTGTCCTTCGTGACCCAGCGGCCGTCCTCGTTGCGCAGCAGATTTTCGAGCACGACCTTGAGCGAATAGGGGAGGCGCGAGACTCCTGCGAGCCCGTTGGCCTCCGCCGCCTTCAGCGAGAAATAGTCGTAGCTCTTGTCCCCCACGACAAGCTTTTGGCGGGATTTGAAACTGTCGAGCGATGTCATGGGAGGTCCTTGCAGACTGAAGGCGAGCGTCGCCTTTCTAGAAAATTTCATGCCACGCGCACAAGGCGGGGCGACGACAAAAAGATAGGGCGGGCGCTCAGTGACGTCTCTCGCCTCTCAAGGGCCGCTCCTCCATTCGCGCCATGAAGAAGAAGGAAAGCGCCATACAGACCGCGAGCGCGCCAAAAACAAGGCGGAAGCTCGCGACGAGCCGGCCGAGTTCCTCGGGAGAGAGTTTCGCTTCGGTGATGTATTGCGCCCGCCCGCCGCCCAGCGCCAGCGCCCCGAAAAGGGCGACGATGGCCGCGGCTCCGAGCTGGCGGAAGAACTGGGTCGTCGCCGTCGCCGTCCCCAGATCGCGGGAAAGCACCGCGTTCTGAACGGAAACGGTGGCGATGGGCAGCATCGTCCCGACGCCGAAAGTTACGACGGTCAGCAGCGCATTCAGCGTGAAAAAGGAGGCGCTGTCGGCTTTCAGCGCGGCGGCGGCGGCGGCAAAAGTCGCGGCGCCGAGCCCCAGCAGGGGGATGAATTTATAATGATGGACGACGGCCATGAGTTCGGCCCGAGAAAGTGGCGCCGGCGACGGTCGCGACCATCAACGGGATCAGCGCGAGACCGGAATCATGGGCGCTGAGGCCGGCGCCGATTTCGAAATAAATCGGCATCACTACCGAAAGTCCGACGAAGGCGCCGAGCCCGAAGGAGCTTGAGGCGACGGCGTCGCGCACGAGTCTGATGCTGAGAATACGCATCGGAATCAACGGCTCCTCGGCGACGCGCGTGCGTCGGGCGAAGGCGGCCCAGAATGCGGCCGACAGCGCCAGCAGGCCGATGATCGGCGCAGAAGCCCAAGGGTAGCGGGTTCCGCCCCAGCCGAGCGCCAGGACCATCGCGCCAGAGGCCATGACCAGAAAGGCGGCGCCCCGATAGTCGACGCTGTGCGGATGGCGCCGTTCCGGCAGGCGTTTCAGTCGGCTGTTCGTGATGAGCAGCGCCGCGAGGCCGAGCGGCAGATTGATCCAGAAAATGAGCGACCAGTGCAGATATTGCGCGAAAAAGCCGCCGAGCGCCGGGCCGGCGACGCTCGAAGTGGCGAAAACCGCGGCGAAATAAGTCTGATAGCGGCCGCGTTCGAGCGGCGAGACAAGATCGGCGACGACGGTCTGTGAGAGCGCGATCAGCCCGCCGCCGCCCATGCCCTGCAGGAAGCGCGCGGCGGCGAGGAACGCGATGCTCGGCGCCAGCGCGCAGGCGAGCGATCCGGCGATGAAAATCGAGACGCCGATGAGGATGACGACGCGGCGGCCGTAGACGTCGGCGAATTTGCCGTAGAGCGGCGTCACGACGGTCGCCGCCAGCAGATAGGCGGTGACGATCCAGGGCAGGTTCTCCGGCTCTCCGAGGTCCGCCCCGATCGTCGGCATGGCGGTGACGACGATGGTCTGATCCAGCGCCGAGAGCAGCATGGCGAGGCCGAGCCCGATCATGACCTGCCGCATCTCGGCAGGAGTCGGCGCGGGCGCGGCTGTCATAGGCGTCAACCTTGGTCTGAGGGTCGCCGTCTTCTAGCGCATCGACGCGCGGCTTGAAACGTCACGCTTCGCCGATCGCCTTTTCAATGACGCGCCGGAACGCCTCGGCCTCTTCCAGCCCGGCGAGCGCCGGATCGTCGAGGCTGAGCGGGCGCGCTTGCGAAAGGGCCGTCAAGGCTTCGTCGCTGACGATCCGCCGCGGGGCGACGCCGCGGCGCTTCGCCACCCGCAGGCGCTCCGCCTGCAGCGCCCGCAGCAGCCGGGCGTCGGCGACGGTCAGGGCGGGCGCCGGCGGGGGCGCGTCCTCAAGAAGCGGCTCTGCGGCCGTCGTCGGCTCGGGCGCCTCCTCCTCATCGCCTGCGGCGGAGAACTGCGCCAGCCGGCTTTCGGCCGCGACGCGCCAGCCCTGTGCCATCGCCTCGAGCCGCCGCGGCCAGGCGAGCGGCCCGCCGCGGCAATGGTCGCATCGTCCGCAGGGGGCGCCTTCCTCGCCAAACGCCGCGAGCAGAAACTGAAAGCGGCAGCTCGCCGTCACGCAGAGCCGCGCCATGGCCTTTCGGCGCGCATAGTCGCCTGCGGCGGCTTCGTCCTGCGCCCCGACGGCCGGCGCGCTCCAGCGCAACGCCAGCTCGCGCGGATCATAGAGGGCGAGCGCGCGGGCGGGCGCGCCGTCGCGTCCGGCGCGGCCGATTTCCTGGTAATAGCCCTCGATCGAGGTCGGGATGTCGGCATGGACGATGAAGCGCACGTCCGGCTTGTCCACCCCCATGCCAAAGGCGATGGTCGCGACCATTACGACCCCCTTTCGCGCGAAGAACGCATCCTGGTGGGCGCTGCGCGTATAGGCGTCGAGCCCCGCGTGATAGGGCAGCGCGTCGAGGCCGTGCCGCGCGAGACTGGCGGCGAGCGCATCCGCCAGGCGGCGGGAATTGCAGTAGACGATCCCGCTTTCCTTGCTGCGGCCGATAAAGTCGACGATCTGCCGCAGGCCGGGACGCTTGCGCTGAAACGAGAGCGCGAGGTTCGGACGCGCGAAGGATCGCAGGAAGACCAGCGGCTCCCGCGCAAAAAGACTGAGCCGCACGTCCTCTCTCGTGCGCGGCCCGGCGGTGGCGGTGACGGCGAGCACCGGCGCGCCGAGATTTCGGGCGATCGCGCCGAGTTCGCGGTAGTCGCGGCGAAATTCATGACCCCAGTGCGAGACGCAATGCGCTTCGTCCACCGCAAACAGCCGGATGCGGTTATTGCGCAGCAAACTCTGCATTCCCGGCTGCGTGAGCCGCTCCGGAGCGACGTAAAGCAGGCGCGCGCGGCCGCTCGAGACGGCCTCGAAGGCGGCCAT
Organism: uncultured Alphaproteobacteria bacterium; assembly: GCA_963806665.1. GTDB lineage: Bacteria > Pseudomonadota > Alphaproteobacteria > Rhizobiales > Beijerinckiaceae > Methylocystis. The sequence goes on from CAWDYM010000003.1 coordinate 337,370, forward strand.
CGCCTCCTCGTCGTCCTGCGCCGAGTGGAGCGCGACGGCGGGCAGGCCCTTGCCTTCCAACGCCCGCAACTGGTCCCGCATCAGCGCGATGAGCGGCGAAGCGACGACGACGAGTCCCGGTCCGGCTGCGGCGGGGAGTTGATAGAGAAGCGATTTCCCCGAGCCCGTGGGCATGACGGCGAGCGTATCGCGCCCCGCAAGAACGGCCTCGACCACTTCCGCCTGGCCCGGAAGAAACGTCGAAAAGCCGAAAATGCTGCGCAGCAATTGCTGCGCGTCGGCGAGACTGGCCTGTGCGGCTACTCGGTCCACGATTTCATCCAGAGCGCCTGCCGCGCGGTCTGCTCCATCTCGCACCAGGCCTGGATGGGGCCGGCCATCGTGCCGTGATAGGTCGCCCAGGCCTGCACGCATCGCGCATCGCGATAGGCGATCCAGGCGCGTTGCGTCTTGCGCAGATTGTCAGCGCCGTCCTTCTCCATCTTTCCGATCGCCGCGCGATAGGCGGCGTTGAGCCTCTGGTCCCAGACGGCCGCTTCCCTTTGCGAACACCCGCTCTGCGCCGAGTCGGACATCCCTTCCTTCCGGGTGCAAGCGGTTGCAAGGACGCTGATGCAGCTTGCCGCGTCGAGGCGAGCGCCCTCTGCGGCGGCCGCGAGGCGTCCCGCGGGACCGGGTTCCTCGTCCTTCGTCACGCCCGCCTTTTTGACGTTGTCCTGCACCCGCGCGAGGCAGGCGTCGACAGCCGCCACGTCTTCTTTCGGGGGCTTGTCGGCGCCCCGAGCGGCGGCCGAAACGGCCAAGGCGGCGACGGCAATGAAGAATGTCTTGAAAAATGTCTTGCGAATCATGCCCCAATCTCCGTCAGGCCGAGGCGGCCAGAAGCGCCGACGCGATCTCCCGCCATTCGTCCTCGAGCGGTCCCTCTCGGGGAGGCTGTGCGGCCCGCGCATACCAGTAGCGCGCATTCCACGGATCGCCTTCCTTGCGATGGAGATAGGCGTGAACCCAACAGCTGTCTTTGTCTTCGCGCACATCGACGCATCTGTGCGCGCCGTCCCAGTCGCCTCTGGCGTCGAGCCACAGCGCCCGCAGGGGGGCGGCGACGGGCGCAGCGGCGCCGCTTCGGGTCGAGGCGATGAATTCGTCAAGCGCAATCGTCATGGGCAGTAGTCATGGGCAAGCGTCATTGGGAAACTTCGTGGGTTTCGACCCGGCCTATTATGTCGCTGGAATCGAGCCTCCGAAAGTCGCCCTGCGCGCCCTGGCTAAGCGCAAGTTGACATCGCCCTGCAGCCTCGGCCATTTGCGCGCATGATCGACAGTCCCTGCAACAAGATCTGCACGCTCGACGCGCAGAAGGTCTGCGTCGGCTGCGGCCGCACGCGCGACGAGATTGGCAGCTGGAGCGGGCTGTCAGACGGGGAGAAGCGCCGTGTCGTGGAGAAGGCGAAGGCGCGGCTCGCGACAATGAGCGTCGCGACCCCCTCCGTCAAAACGAAGGCCTGAGGAAAGGGCCGGCGGCGCGGCCGGCCCTTCGCGCTCAGAGCTTCTCGAGCGTCGACTCGGCGCTGGACACCGTCGCGAGGCTGGAATTCTCCTCGACGTTGATCCACTCGACGACGCCGTCCTTCACGATCGCCGAATAGCGCTTGCCGCGCACGCCGAGGCCGAAATCGACAAGATCGAGGTCGAGGCCCATGGCCTTGGCCAGAACTGCGGAGCCGTCGGCGAGTCCATCGATCCTGCCGGCCGCGCCGCGATCCTTCAGCCAGGCGTCGAGCGTGAAGACGTCGTTGACCGCCGTCACCGCGATGGCGTCGACGCCTTTGGATTTGATCTCGTCATATTTTTCCAGAAAGCCTGGCAGATGCTTGGCGTGGCAGGTCGGCGTGAAGGCTCCGGGGACAGAAAAGAGCGCAACTTTGCGGCCCTTGAAATAATCCGCGGTCTTGATCGGCTCAGGGCCGTTCTTGCCCATGATGGTGACGGTGACGTCGGGAATTTTGTCGCCAGCTTTGATGGTCATGCCCTGTCTCGCTTTGATTAAGGCGGGGTCGCTCACCCTACTTAACGTGTTTTTCCCGCTTGTCTCCAGCAAAGGCGCCGTCCAATGGGCTTTGACGCGCTGCACAAACATCTTTTCTGCTCTGTTTCGGGGCCTTGCGGCGGGCCGCATCGCATTGCAACATATGCTTGGCGGCTCGGATCGGAGCGCGCGCTTCTTGGAGAACTCCAGCAATGGCCAATCACGAAGGATCTCAAAGCCCGCCGCCCGCCGCCTGGGTGTGGGGTCAGTATCGGGGAGTAACGCCCGCAACCGAAGGCGACGCGCCTGCGACGACCGACACGCCGTCCGCAAGGAACTCGGCCCTGGTGGGCGCCGGGCTCGCGATGGCTGTCGTCACGCTCACGGGGCTGACCTGGCTGTTCACCAACGCGCCCGCATCCCGGCCTGCGCCGGCCCCGGCGGCGAAGGTGAGCGCGCCTGTAGAGAGTCCGCCCGCCAGCGTCGCGCCGGCGACGGAGGCGACGCCCGCGCCCGTCGCCCCGCCCGCCGCCGAGCCTTCTCCCGGCCCCTCGCCCGCCACAGCGGCGCCGCCAGCGCATGAACGGCGCGCTCCGCCCGTGCATTCACATGGAACGAAAAGACACAGAGGCTGACGCGGCGGGAAAAGCGGCGGAACGAGGGTCCGCCGCTCGGGTCAGGTGCGCCAGGGATGCGCGGGGAGTTCCCCAACCCCGAGCGTTGCGACGCCGGCCTGAGCGACGGCGTGGTCGTTCTCGACCGCGGAGCCGCTGACCCCGATGGCGCCGATCATCACGCCGTCCTTGTCGACGATGGGCAGGCCGCCGGGGAAGGTGATGAGCCCGTCATTGGAATGCTCGATCCCGTAGAGTGGACCGCCCGGCTGAGAGAGCTTGCCGATCTCGCCCGTGGGCATGCCGAAAAAAACCGCGGTCTTGGCTTTCTTCATGGAGATGTCGATGCTGCCGACCCAGGCGTCGTCCATGCGGTAGAACGCCTTGAGCACGCCGCCCGAGTCCACGACAGCGATGCACATCTGCGTCTTGATTTCGACCGCCTTCTTGCGCGCGGCGGCGATTGCCTGTTCGGCCTGTTCGATGGTGACATGCATGGCGCTGATTCTCCTGCCCCGGTGAAGACGAGGAAGAGATAGAGCGCCATGTCCGGATTTTTAAGGGCGTGGGGCGCGCCCGGCGTCAGAGCGGGCTTTGACGCATCGCGTTCATCGCGATTTGACCGAAGTTTTTCCCCTGATTTCCTCCGGCGGCCGCCAGGTCAGCGCGGTCATGTCGACCAAAGATTTCCCGCCCGATTTCGCAGCGGAGCGGAAATCAGCGACGGCCTTGCCCGCCACCCGCCATTCCTCGTCCGACCAGTTTTTCGACAAGGATGTGGGCGACTGCGCTTCCGTCTGCGGCTCGACGGCCGAAGGCTGGAGCGGCAACAAGGATCTGGCCGAACCGAAGACGTTGGCCGGCGCTTCCTTGAGTTTCGCTATGATTTTGTCGGTGGCGTCGCTCGCGCTGGTCTGCGCTACCTTGGCTCGGCCGACCTCCGGCAAGGCGGCGATGTGGCGGGAGCCGAAGTTCATGTTTCCGACGAATCCGACGACGGCGACGACAAGCGCCACCATGGATAGTCCTGCGACATGGCTCAGATTGAGTTCGTTGACCTTTATCATGAGCTCACTCCTGGGAGGGATGGTGAGCCTCAACTTGCTGGGACGTCATAAGTTTCCGAGGGTAGCCACTTTCCCGCGCGCCGACGCCCCTAATTCGAGGCCGCCGCCTCCAAAGCCTTCGTCACCAGCGCCTTGGCGTCGGCCGAATGCCAGTCCGCGGGGCCATTCATGAGCCCGATCTGACATCCCTCGCCGTCGACGAGAATAGTGACGGGCAGGCCGAGAACCTTCCCCGCCTGCTTCAGCTCGTAGAAGATATTGGCCTTGGGGTCGGAATAAAGGCTCAGCGCCTTCACGCCGGTCTCCTCGAAGAGCTTCTTTGGACGCTCCGGGCGCGAGGTGTCGATGTTCACGGCGACGACCTGGAATTTGTCCGAACCCAGCTCGCCCTGCAGCTTGTCGAGCTCCGGCATTTCGGCGCGGCACGGCACGCACCATGTCGCCCAGACGTTGAGAAGCAAAGTCTTGCCCTTGAAGCTCGCGAGCGAAACGGGCTTTCCTTCCGGATCGTTGAAGGCGAAGTCGGGAAGCTTCTCGGGCGTCTTCGCGATGTTCATCGCGGCGACTTCGCCTTTGGCGAGATCCTTCACCGCCTCCGCCACCTTGGCCGAGCTGGCGCAGTCCGCGGCGCGGGCTTCCTTTACGCTTGCGCCGCCCGCGTATAGAAACCCGGCGCCGGTCGCTGCGATGACGAAGGTCGCGAAGCGACGCGTAAGGGCGGCGGATTTTTTCATCAGGCGCAGGCTCCGGGGTACAAATGACGAGCAAGATATGGGGCGGACGCTTCCAGAGCGCAACCGACGCGGTTCTGGAGGCCATCAACGTCTCCATCGATTTCGACAAGCGTCTCGGGCCCCAGGACATCCGCGGCTCGCTCGCTCATGTCGCGATGTTGGGCAAGCAGGGCATCGTCGCGCCGGAAGACGCCGCGAAGATCACCGAAGGCCTGACGCAGATCGGCGCCGAGATCGACGGCGGCGCGTTCAAGTTTTCGCGCGCGCTCGAAGATATTCACATGAACGTCGAATCCCGGCTTGCCGAGCTCATCGGCCCGGCCGCCGGGCGCCTGCACACGGCGCGCTCGCGCAATGATCAGGTGGCGACGGACTTCCGTCTCTATATCCGCGACGAGATCGACGCGCTCGAGGCGCAGCTTGCCGATCTGCAGCTCGCCATGGCCGAGCGCGCGATGGAGGAAGCGGGGAGCGTCATGCCGGGCTTCACCCATCTGCAATCCGCCCAGCCGGTGACGCTCGGCCATCATCTCCTCGCTTATGTCGAGATGATCGGCCGCGACCGCGGGCGCCTGCGCGACGCGCGCTCGCGCCTCAACGAATGCCCGCTCGGCGCCGCCGCGCTGGCCGGGACGTCTTTCCCCGTCGACCGAGGCATGACGGCGACGGCGCTGGGGTTCGATCGCCCGACCGCGAATTCGCTCGACAGCGTCTCGGATCGCGACTTCGTCCTGGAGACGCTGGCCGCCGCAGCCATCTGCGCGACGCATCTGTCGCGCTTTGCGGAAGAGATCGTGCTGTGGTCGACGCCGCAGTTCAATTTCATTTCGCTGTCGGACAAATTCACCACCGGCTCCTCCATCATGCCGCAGAAGCGCAATCCCGATGCGGCGGAGCTGGTGCGCGGCAAATCGGGCCGCATCATCGGCGCGCTTGCCGCGCTGCTGATCGTGATGAAGGGTCTGCCGCTCGCCTATTCCAAGGACATGCAGGAGGACAAGGAGGGAGCCTTCGACTCGCTCGAATTCGCTCTCTCTCTGCATCGCCGCCATGGCCGGCATGGTGCGCGACATGAAGGTCAACCGCGCGCGCATGAAGGCCGCCGCCGGCGCCGGCTTCTCCACCGCCACCGACCTCGCCGACTGGCTGGTGCGCAGGCTGGGCCTGCCCTTCCGCGAGGCGCATCACGTCACGGGCCGCGTCGTCGCCCTGGCCGAAACGCGCAGCATTGGCCTCGAAGACCTCACGCTCGCCGATCTCCAAAGCGTAGAGCCGCGTATATCCGAAGATGTCTTCGCCGTGCTCGGCGTCGAGAAATCGGTCGAGAGCCGGACAAGCTTTGGCGGAACGGCGCCTGAAAATGTGCGGCGCGCCGCACAAAGCTGGCTCGACTGCCTCAAGGGAAACAAATGACCGAAGACGCGCCCCGGCTCTATCTCGCCACGCCGCCGCTCGCCGAGGCGCGCGATTTCCTGCCCGCGCTCCAGAGCGCGCTGTCGGGCGGCGACGTTGCGTCTCTGCTGATCCGCTTCGGCGTCGAGGATCCGCGCCAGAAAGAGGATATCGTCCGCGCGCTAGCGCCCCTCGCCCAGGAGAAGGGCGTCGCGGTTCTGGTAGATGGCGCGGTCAATGTCGCGCTGCGGACCGGCGCCGATGGGACCCATGTCTCCGGCGCCGGCGACGAACTCGCCGAAGCCGTCAAGAAGCTCACGCCCAAATACATCGTCGGCGCCGGCGACCTGCCGCTGCGCGACGACGCGATGCGCGCGGGCGAGGCCGGCGCGGACTATCTGCTCCTCGACGACGAAGATCTCGCGGCCCTGATCGAGCGCGTCGCCTGGTGCGCCGATCTGTTCAGCACGCCCGTCGTGGCCCGCGCCGCGACCCTCGCCGATGTCGCGCCGCTCGCTCGGGCGGGCGCCGATTTCATCATGCTGGACACGGCGATCTGGGCCGACCCGCGCGGCCCGGCCGCGGCGGTTGCCGAAGCGCTGGCAAATCTGGAAGGAACGCAGGCATGATCCGGCGGCTCTCCGCGTTCCTCGTCGCCCTCTCGCTGTTGAGCCCGGTTCTCGCGGCTCCGGCGGAGCCGCCCGCCCCCAACCCCGCTTCCCGCGACCTCGCCTTCGGCGCGTATCAGCGCGGCGACTACAAGGCCGCGATGACCGAGGCAAAGAAGCGCATCGAAGCCAATCCGAAGGACGCCGCCGCGCTCACGCTCATCGCCCGCCTTTATCTCGAAGGCGCCGGCGTCTCGCGCGACATGAAACTCGCGATGGACTGGTTCAGGCGCGGCGCCGACGCGGGCGACGCGGAAGCCGCCTATCTCTATGGCGTCGGGACGCTGGAGGGGATCGACATCCCCAAGGACCGCGTCCGCGCCCGCGCCTATCTGGAGAAGGCCGGCGCGCGCGATCATGCGGCGGCGCTGCATCTCCTCGGCGAACTGGCGCTGGAGAACGAGGGCAAAGAGTCGGATTTCGGTAAAGCCATCGCCTTCTTCAAGCGCGCCTCGGCTGCGGGAAGCGCCGACGCGGATTATGCGCTCGGGGTCCTCTACAAGACCGGAAAAGGCGTCGAAAAGGATGACAGGCAGGCGGCCGAATGGTTCAAGCGCGCCGCCGACCTCGACCTTGCGCCGGCGATGGTCGAATACGCCATCATGCAGTTCAACGGCGCCGGCGTCCCGCGTGACAGGGCGGGCGCGGTGGAGCTTTTGCGCAAGGCGGCGGCCAAAGGCAACGCCGTGGCGCAGAACCGGCTCGCCCATCTCTATGCGGAGGGGCTCGGGGTCCCGGTCGACGTCGACGAGGCGCGGCAGTGGCGCGACAAGGCGAAGGAGGCGGGGCTGAACGATCCCTCGCTCGACTTCCTTTCCAACGCCGCCGCGCCTGCGAACCCCGCGCCGTCCCGGCCGGCGCCCGCGCCCATGAAATGAGCGATAAGGGAAGTCCCGCCGCGCGGCGCACGGCGGCCTTTCTGCGCCGCTTCGTCAAGCCGCGACTGATCGAGACAATCCCGAAGCTCCGGCGGCTGCAGATCCTGCTCGAGCGGTTCTCCCCGCAACAGCGGGCGCCCTTTGCGCCCGACATCCCGGCTGACTGGATCCCGGCGGAGAGGCCGGCGGTCGCGACGCTCGTCTATCTTTATGGGGGTGCCTTTCTCGTCGGTTCGCCACGGCTCTTCCGCTTCGTCTCGCGGCGGTTTGCGCGGGCGGGCTTCGACGTCTTCACGCCGGCCTATCGGCTTGCGCCCCACCAGACTTTTCCGGCAGCGCTCGACGACGTCCTCGCAGCCTATCGGGCGCTGATCGCCGCGCGTCCGGGGCCGATTGTGCTCGCCGGGGATTCGGCCGGCGGCGGTCTCGCCGTCTCGCTCATGCTCCGTGCGCGGGACGAGGGACTACGACTTCCGCAGGGCGCCGCGCTCTTTTCCCCCTGGACCGACCTCGCGGTCGCCGGGCCCTCGATTCGCGAGAACGAGGCAAGCGACGCCTTGTTCACCCGCCGGACTATCTTGTCCGGAGCCCGCGCCGCGTTGGGGCGCGCGAGCGCGAAAAATCCGCTGGCGTCGCCGGTCTACGCCGACCTCGCCGGCCTTCCGCCGCTCATCGTACATACGGGTCGAGACGAGGCGCTGCGCGACGATTCGACAAGGCTCGTCGAGCGGGCGCGGGCGGCGGGCGTGACAGCGGAGATCGAAGTCTGGCCGGACGTCCCGCACGCCTGGCAATGGATGCCCTTCATCCCCGAGGCGCGGCAGTCGCGGGCAAAGGCGATCGCGTTTTTGAAGCGCATGATCGCGGCGGCGGGGACCGGCTGAGCGGGGGCCAGGCGCCGCGCCGTCATTCCTTCTTGTCGCACGCCGGCTGGTCGCAGCGGCGCGCGTTGGCGATGATCTGGCGGAGCGACCTCGCGCCGGGCCAGCCGAGAATGGCGACGCCGGCGACGATGAAGGACGGCGTCATGACGAGGCCTAGCGATTCCGCAAGCCGTGTCTGCCGCCGCACGGCCTGACCGACCGTTTCGCCATCCGCGGATTCCTCGACCTTCGCCGCGTCGAATCCCATCGCGCGGACGACCGCGAGCGCAGTCTGCCCGCTTGCGCCGCCGCGCGCGGCATACATCTTTAGGTGGAAGTCATAGGCCTTGGCCGGGCCGTAGAGCCTCAGGACGGATTGCTGAACTTTCGCCGCCTGCGCCGAGCCGATCGAGAGAATGGCGTCGTTGACGAGGCCGATCCGCAAATGCGGGTCGGCGGCCTGGATATCCGCAATCTCGCGCGCGGCCTTCCGGCAATAGGCGCAGTTGTAGTCGAAAAATTCATAGAGGATCACATCGGTCTCCGGCGGACCTTTCCACAGGACGCCGGGCAGGGAGGCGGGGTCGAGCTCGGCGGGAATGCGGAAGTTGCGCATCGGCTCGCCGCTATCGCCCCGCAGTTGGAAGGCCGAAATCTTCCTGCGCGCGAAGGGGGGCGGTCCAGAGAAACGGGATGGCGCCAAGTCCGGCGAGCGCCGCGCGGCGGCTCGGAGGTTCGATGTCGATGCTATTTGCGCCGCACTTCAACGGTTTTGGCCCGGGGTTGGAGGGCGGGAAAGCGGGTAAACGGGCCGTCATCCCCATGGCCCCGTCTTTGGCGGCGCGAGCGGGTCGCGGCCGTCCGGCGGCAGGAAAGGCGCTTCCGGCTCGGTTGGGGGCCGAGACAATTCCGGCGACCCTTCGGGCTCGACCGACGTGACGAGTTCGACGTCCCGTCCGCCGGCGTATTCGACGAGCGCGCGCACGCGTTCGTCGACGCTGGGGTGCGTCGCGAACCAGCCGGACTCCTGTACCCGGGCCGGACTCTCGATGAAGAAGGCGTTCATGCGCGAGGGCATGGTCGGGATGACCGAATGCGCCTCGATCTTGCGCAGCGCCGAGATCATGGCGTCGGGATTCTTGGTCAGCTCGACGGACCCGGCGTCGGCGAGATATTCGCGAGAGCGGGAGAGCGCAAAGCGGATCAGCACCGAGGCGCCCCAGCTCAGGGCGATGATGAGCAGGGCCACGATGATGGCGAGCCCGGCGCCGCCCTCGCGGCGATCGTCCTCGCGCGAGGAGGGCCGCTGCGGCGAGAAGCCGAAGGGGAAATTCCAGTTGCGGATCGTGAGGTCGGCGACAAAGGCGAAAATGCCGGCGAAGATCACCGCGATCACCATGAGCTGAACGTCGCGGTTGCGGATATGTGTCAGCTCATGGGCGAGCACCGCCTCGATCTCCGGATCGGTGAGCTCGGTCAGCAGCCCCCGCGTCACCGCGACCTTGTACTGCCCTTCCTGGAGGCCGGAGGCGTAGGCGTTGAGCGCGTCGCTGTCGACGATCTGCAGCGCCGGGATGGGCACGCCCCGCGAGATGCAGAGATTCTCCAGCAGATTGTAGAGCCGCGGGGCTTCGCTCCGGTCGACGTTGTGCGCGCCGGTCGCGAAGTCGATCATCCTCTGGTGGAAGAGGTAGGCGACGGCGAACCACGCGCCCGCCGCGCCGACGCCGATCGGCCAACCCTGTTGGAGGTCCTTGAGCGCGCGGGCGACAATCCAGTCGAAGGGCGCGCCCGGCGGGGCGTTGAAGCCCTCAAAGAGCAGGGCGAAGGAAAACATCAGCGCCATGAGCAGCGCGACGAAACCCGCGAGCAGGAACGCCGAGCGCAGCCGGTTGCCGCGGATGTGGGAATAGAGGCCGTAGGCTTTGAACATGGAGGCGCTATCCTCGCAGCGGCCGTCGCGCCCGCTGCATTTCGCGGGCGTTGGCGCGGCCCCCGCGCAAAATGCGTTTATCGGCGAGGGTCAGCCCCCGCCGGGACGCGTGAGTGCGCGGGCGCCGCGTGAGTGGGTCAGAACTGAACCTTCGGTGGCTCGGCGACCGCCTTCTGCTCGGATTCGTCCAGGTTGAAATATTCCACCGGCTCGAAGCCGAAGCGTTGGGCGATCAGGAAGCCCGGAAAGCCTTCGCGGGTCGCGTTATATTCTGCGACCGTATTGTTAAGGAAGCGTCGGGCGGCCGAAATCTTGTTCTCGACGTCCGAGAGCTCGCCCTGAAGCTGCTGGAAATTCTGGTTGGCCTTGAGGTCCGGATAGGCTTCCGAAAGCGCGATGAGGCGGGACAGCGCCCCTGTCAGCGCGCCTTCCGCGGCGCCCTTGTCGCCAGGGGCGGTGGCGGAGACGGCGGCGTTGCGCGCCTTGATCACGTCTTCGAGCGTCGACTTCTCGTGGGTCGCATAGCCCTTCACCGTCTCCACGAGATTGGGAATCAGATCATGGCGCTGCTTGAGCTGAACATTGATGTCGGAGAAGGCCTGCTTGCTGCGCTGGCGCAAATTCACGAGCCCGTTGTACACGCCGACGAGCCAGAAGCCGACGAGGGCCGCGAGGCCGAGAAATACGAGTAACGCCATCAGAGGTTCCTCCCCCTTGGTCCGCGTCGCCGACCGCGCCGTCCGGACGCGGCATGTTATCCATCCCGCGCGACAAGGCAAAGGCGGCGGCTGCATTTGACGTAAGGGCCTCTCGCGCCTATTTCTTTGCGACAAGGCTTATGGCTCGCCAAAAAGCGACGAAACCAAAGAAGAAACAGCGATGGCTCTTCTGCCCATCATCACCCTTCCCGATCCGCGGCTGAGACAGGTCTCCAAGCTCGTGGACAAGATCGACGCCGACATCCACCGGCTTCTCGACGACATGCTGGAAACCATGTACGAGGCGCCGGGCGTCGGCCTCGCCGCCATCCAGGTGGCGGTGGCCAAGCGGATCGTCGTCGTCGACGTCGGCAAGACGGAGGAGGAGCGCACGCCGCTCTTCCTCATCAATCCCGAGGTCGTCTGGGCTTCGGAGGAGCTCTCCACTTACAATGAGGGGTGCCTCTCCGTGCCGGAATATTTCGACGACGTGAAGCGCCCGGCGATGGTGAGGGTGCGCCATCTCGACCGCCACGGCGTCACGCAGGAGTTCGACGCCGCGGGGCTTCTCGCCACCGTCGTGCAGCACGAACTCGAACATCTCGAAGGCGGGCTTTTCATCGACAATCTCTCGCGTCTGAAGCGCGAGCGCGTCGTGAAGAAATTCACCAAGGCCGCCCGGCTGGACGAGATCGGCGCGCAGCGCCGGGCCGAGGCGGGCCGCCAGTCGGAAGAAGCCGGGGCCTGACGCTTGCGCCTCATTTTCATGGGCACGCCGGACTTTGCGACGGCGCTGCTGCAAGAGATCTGCGCCCGCGGCCACGAGGTCGCGGCCGTTTATTCCCAGCCTCCGCGTCCGGCCGGGCGCGGGATGTCGGAAAAGAAATCCAGCGTCCATCAATTTGCCGAGAGCAAGGGGCTGCTCGTGCGCACGCCCAAGAGCTTGCGTTCGCCGCAGGAACAGGAAGCCTTTAGGGCGCTCGGCGCGGACGTCGCGGTGGTCGCGGCTTACGGCCTGCTGCTGCCTCAGCCGATCCTCGACGCGCCCAACTATGGCTGCCTCAATCTCCACGGCTCGCTGCTGCCGCGCTGGCGTGGCGCGGCGCCGATCCAGCGGGCCATCATGGCCGGAGACGCCGAGAGCGGCGTCGAGGTGATGAAGATGGACGTCGAACTCGATACCGGCCCCGTCGGGCTCACGGCGAAGACGCCCATCGGCCCGGACACGACCGCGGGCGAATTGCACGACCGCCTCGCCGCAATCGGGTCGCCGCTCATGGCGGAGGCGCTCGATCTCCTCGCAAAGGGCGAATTGCGATTCACGCCCCAGCCGGAGGCGGGCGCCTGCTACGCCGCCAAGATCGACAAGGCGGAGGCCCGCATCGACTGGCGGCGGCGCGCGCAGGAACTACACGATCATGTGCGCGGCCTGACGCCCTTTCCGGGCGCCTTTTTCGAGAGCGATCTTGGCCATGGCGCCGAGCGCGTGAAAGTTCTGCGCACGCAGGTCGAAGCGGGCAAGGGCGCGCCGGGGACGGTCCTCGACGACGCGGGGCTCGTCGCCTGCGGCGAAGGCGCGCTGCGTCTCCTGCGGGTCCAGCGCGCCGGCAAAAGCGACATGGGGATCGAGGAGTTTCTGCGCGGGCGGAAGATGGGCAAAGGCGCCGTGCTGGGATGAGGGGGATGGCGCAGGCGCGGGCGTCGCTCCCTTTCCCCTTGAGGCGAGGGAACTAATGCCCCGCTACGCCCTCACAATCGAATATGACGGCGCCCCCTTCGTCGGCTGGCAGCGACAGGCGAATGGCATGTCGGTTCAGCAGCGGCTGGAGGAGGCCGTCCGCGCCATCAACGCCGAACGCGGCGTGATCCACGGCGCCGGCCGCACCGACGCGGGCGTTCATGCGCTGGGTCAGGTCGCCCATGTCGATCTTGTGCGGGACTGGCGGCCCGACCGGCTGCGCGACGCGCTCAATGCGCATCTGAAGCCCGACCCTGTCGCCGTCATCGACGCGCGCGCCGTGGGCGAAGATTTCGAGGCGCGTTTCTCGGCGATCCGTCGGCATTATCGCTACGTCATCGACAATCGCCGCGCGCCGCTCACCGTCACGCTGGGGCGCGCCTGGCGCGTCAAGCGCCCGCTCGACGCCGACGCCATGCATGACGCGGCGCAGCGTCTCGTCGGCCGCTACGATTTCACGACCTTCCGCGCCTCCGAATGCCAGGCCAATTCGCCGATCCGCACGCTGGAGCGGCTCGACGTGCGCCGCGAGGGCGAACGCATCGAGATTGTGACGTCGGCGCGCTCCTTTCTGCACAATCAGGTGCGTTCCATCGCCGGTTCGCTCGAACATGTCGGCTCCGGCAAATGGACCGCCGACGATCTCGCGGACGCCCTCGCGGCAAGAGACCGCGCGCGCTGCGGACAAGTCGCGCCGCCGCACGGTCTCTATCTCGTCGCCGTCGATTACTGAGCGGGCGCGACCGGTGCGCCGACCCCGGCTCCATCGGGCTTCACAGGCTCTTCCCTGGGGATTTCCGATTTGTCGATTTTCCTGGCGGTCTGTTTGGCGGCCGCCTTGTGCGCGGCGGGCGTCTTCTCTTTCGCGAGCGCGCCATGAATGGGAAGAATGCTCGCGGAAAGAACCGCAGCGAGAATGCCGTTAACGCAGGGTCAATTCTGAAATCATGAAATCCCCTCGGATCGTTAGGGCCCCCTGCGCCGACTGTCCTTGTCGACTCGCCCGAAGTCATGAGGCCCCTAAACCTTGGAGATGTTTCGTTCCGCGCTTGGCGGCGCTGCGATGATTTTGCGGCGGCCGCGTCTTTATCGCGGGATGGTTGCGAAGATCGCTCACGACCCGCTGAACCAGTTGTAGCCCTTGTCCTCCCAATAGCCGCCCGGGTTCTCGTTGGAGAAGATGATTTCGACGACATGCTTCGGGTTCTTGAAGCCGAGCTTGGTCGGAATGCGGATTTTCAGCGGGAACCCGTATTTCGTTTCTCCGGCGCCTCCGGGAAAATCCAGCGCGAGAAGCGTCTGAGGATGCAGCGCGGTGGGCATGTCGACGCTCGTTGAATAATTATCGGCGCAGCGAAATCCGACGTAGCGCGCCGTAAGATCGGCGCCGACGCGCTCGGCGAAAGTCCGGAAGGGAACGCCGCCCCATTGGCCGATCGCGCTCCAGCCTTCGACGCACACGTGCCGCGTAATTTGGCTGACCTGTGGCAGCGCGCGCAATTCCCGCAACGTCCAGGGCGCCTTGTTCTCGACGAGGCCCGAGAGCCTCAGGCGGTAGCTTTCCCCGTCGACGACGGGCGCGAGCTTTTCCTCGTAAAAGGCGTTGAAGGGGAAGGGCGTCGTGATCTCGGCCTCGGAAAAGGTGGGCGCGAGCTTGCCGGGATCAAAGAGCGCGGCCTGCACGCGGTCATTGAAACGCGACATGGCGAAGAGGAGCCGGTCGACGGCGTCGTCGTCCTTCAGCGTGCAGCCGGAAAGCAGGGTGAGCGCGCCCAGCGACAGGCCCTGCTTGAGAAACAGCCGGCGCTCCACGCGCGCGATCTGCGGGCGCAGCGGGGCGAGTGAAATCTTGGGCTCTTTCATCGCGCGCGCTCAAGTTCGGCCGGTCACCATCGGCTTCAACACCCCCTTCACCCCGAGCGCGAAGCCGACATGCAAGGCGATGAAGACGACAAGCGCCGCCATTGCGAAGAAATGCACACGCCGCGCGGTTTCGAAGCCGCCAATCAGCGCGGTCAGTTCCTGGAACTGCACGGGCTTCCAGATTGCGAGGCCGGAAAGGAGGGCGACGATGGTGGAAAGCATGGCGAAGACGTAAGCCGCGCGTTGCGCCCCATGGTAGCGGCCGGGCGCATGTTCGGCGCGGCCCGCAAGGGCGGCCTCGAGATCTTGAAGCACGGGGCCGGGCCAGAGGGGCAGCATGCGGCGCCAAAAATGCCCCGTCAGAATTCCGTAAAGCACGTAGGCGAGGAAATTGGCGGCGAGCAGCCACATGGCCGCGAAATGCCAGGCGAGCGCGCCCGCGAGCCAGCCGCCGAGCGTGAAGTCCGCCGGAAAGTCGAAGCCGAACAGCGGGGAGGCGTTGTAGATGCGCCAGCCGCTCAAGATCATGACGATGACCGCAATGGCGTTGATCCAGTGCAGGATGCGCAGACAGAGCGGGTGGATGATTTCGTCGTGGGCGGCGCGGGCGCTCATTGGAAATTCTCTTCTTCTCGACCGGAAACATAGCCCAGGCGGCGAGAAAAGCGAGGGGCCGGCAGGAGGCCGATCCACCCCGCGTTGACAGGCGGCCGGCTTTCTCACAGGAAGGCGCGACATCTCGAGCCGTTCAAGGGGATCCATGCGCGTTTTCGTCACCGGCACGGCGGGCTTCATCGGCTTCCATCTGGCGCGCCGCCTCCTCGCCCTCGGCCATGCGGTCGACGGCTACGACGGTATGACCCGCTATTATGACCCGCGCCTGAAGGAGGCGCGGCGCGCAATCCTGCTCGGCACCGAGGGTTACCGCGACACGACGGCGATGCTGGAGGATATGGCGGCGCTGACGGCGGCGGCCGAGCGCAGCGCGCCGGACGTCATCGTCCATCTCGCGGCGCAGGCCGGCGTGCGCTACAGCCTCGAAAACCCGCGCGCCTATGTCGAGGCCAATCTCGTGGGAAGCTTCAACGTGCTGGAGATCGCCCGCGTGCTGAAGCCGCGCCATCTCCTCATCGCCTCGACAAGCTCGGTCTATGGCGCCAATCCGACCGTGCCCTTCTTCGAGAGCGATCGCACCGACCATCCGCTGACCCTCTACGCCGCGAGCAAGAAGGCCGGGGAGGCGATGGCGCACAGCTATGCGCATCTGTGGTCGATCCCGACGACGATGTTCCGTTTCTTCACGGTTTACGGTCCCTGGGGCCGCCCCGACATGGCGCCGCTGAAATTCGTCGACGCGATCGAAAGCGGGCGCGCCATCGACATCTACAATCACGGCGACATGTCGCGCGACTTCACCTATGTCGACGATCTTGTCGAAGGGATCGTGCGGCTGATGGATTGCATCCCTCTGCGCGGTGCGGACGATGATTCCGTTTCGCCACAGGCGCCCTATCGCATCGTCAACATCGGTCGCGGCGCGCCGGTCCCATTGCTCGACTTCATCGACACGGTGGAGCGAACGCTCGGCAAGACGGCCGTGCGCAATTATCTCGACATGCAGAAAGGCGACGTGCCCCGCACCTTCGCCTCGGCCGATCTGTTGGAGAAGCTCACCGGCTACCGGCCGCAGACCTCGCTCGACGAGGGTGTGAAGGCGCTGGTCGACTGGTATCGGGATTACCGGGCGAAGAACGGGCCGCTGCAGCTTTAAGTGAACTTCAGGCAAGCCAGTCCGGCACGCGATCCATCGCAATGAGATCGGCGACGCTCGGGCGCGGGCGGATCACGGCGTAGCGCGGGCCGTCGACCAGAACTTCCGGGATCAGCGGGCGGGTGTTGTAGGTTCCGGCCTGCACCGCGCCATAGGCGCCTGCCGTCAGCACGGCGAGAAGCTCCTGCGCCTTCACTTCGGGCATCCGGCGCTCCTGCGCCAGATAGTCGCCGGTCTCGCAGACCGGCCCGACGATGTCGGCGGTGATCTCGCCGCGCGCAAGCGGCGCCTCCACGGGAATGATGTCGTGATGGGCGTCATAGAGCGTCGGCCGGATGAGATCGTTCATCCCGGCGTCGACGATGACAAAGGTTCTGGCTTCGCCCTGCTTCACATAGACGACGCGCGTCACCAGCACGCCGGCGTTGCCGACGATGAGTCGTCCGGGCTCGAAGACGAGCTTGCAACCGCGCCCGCCGAAATGCCTGCGCACGATTTCGGCGTAACGCTCCGGGTGATAGGATTGCGGATCGTCGCCCTCGTGATAGGGGATGCCGAGGCCGCCGCCGAGATCGACATGGGAAATGGCGTGGCCGTCGGCGCGCAGGTCGCGCACCAGCCCGGCGAGCAGGGCGAAGGCCTCGTCGAAGGGCTCGAGGTCGGTCAGTTGCGAGCCGATATGCATGTCGGCGCCGGCAATTTCCAAGCCCGGCAGCTTTGCCGCGCGGGCATAGACTTCCCGAGCGCGGGAAAGCGGCACGCCGAATTTGTTCTCGGCCTTGCCGGTGGAGATTTTCTTGTGCGTGCGGGCGTCGACGTCCGGATTGACGCGTAAAGACACCGGGGCCATCCGCCCCCGGGCGCTGGCGACGCGGGAGATCGCCGCAAGCTCGGGCTCCGATTCCACATTGAAGCAGAAGATGCCGGCGTCCAGAGCCGCGCCGATCTCCTCTTCGGTCTTGCCGACCCCCGAGAAGGTGATCTTAGACGCCGGCACGCCCGCGGTCAGCGCGCGGGCGAGTTCGCCGCCCGAAACGACGTCCATGCCGGCGCCCTCCTTCGCAAGGAGGCGCAGCACGGCCTGGTTGGAATTGGCCTTCATGGCGTAGCAGACGAGCGCGTCGAGCCCGGCGAATGCCTGCGAAAACACCTGGAAATGCCGGCGGATCGTCGCCGCCGAGTAGCAGTAGAAGGGCGTTCCCACCTCGGCGGCGATCTGAGACAGGGCGACGTCTTCGGCGTAAAGCGCGCCGCCGCGATAATCGAAGTGACGCATCGCTTACTGGAGCAGAGGATCGAGAGGGAAAGGATATTGCTCCGGCGGGCGATTTCCCTGGGTGCCGGGGATGCGCGTCGGCGCCGTCTCGGGCTCGGCCTCGCCGGGCGCGGCCTTGGGGCTTTGCGCGCCGCTTCTCGCCTGCGCCGCCTCCTGCTGCGCCTTGATCGCGGCGCCGCGGGCCTGAACGTCGGGCGGAAGCTCGAGCGGTCCGCGACGTCCGCAGCCCGAAAGGCTTGCGGCGAGGAGCGCCGCGGCGAGCAGGGCGATCAGACGAGGGGAGTGAGGCGTCACGTGCGGCGAATCCGGCGTTTTTGCGAGAAGCGTCGGCACTATACCGATCCGGCCCGAAAAGGCGAGAGCGCCGCCTTCAGCTCACCTTGCGCTTGAGCAGGCGGTTCGCGGCGCGCTTCGCCATGCCGCGAAGCTGGCGGCGGGCGCCGTCACGCCGGCAGCTCGACAGAAACTGGCTTTCCTGTCCGCTCCGCACCTGCACGGCGACGTCGCAGACGCGGACGCGGTCCGGCCACATGCGGTCGATCATCGGATGATCGGGAATGGCGCAGGAGTCGGTGAATTCGAGGCCGTCGCGGGCGAGCTGCGCCTTTGTGTGTTCATAAATAAGCTGGATGCCCGGCGCGAAGGAGCGCAGGCTCTCGTCGAAAGCGATCTTCCAGTAATAGCTGCGGCTCTGGCTCTCGATTGAAACACCCATGGCGATCGCCCGGCCGTCGAGCCGCAAGGCGCTGATCTTGCAGCGGCCTTCGCGCGCCAGCTGGCGGGTCGCGGCGCGCAGGAAGGTGGCGAGCGCGGGCTGCGAGAGGAACGCGCCGCGGCCGGCTTTCCAGCCCGAGGCTTCCAGCGCGAGAAACTCCTCGGTCGCGACCCGCACGTCCTCGGGGGAGTCGACGATCTCGAAGTTCAGCCGGCCCATCTCGGCAAGCCGGCGGCGCGTCCGGTGGATATTGGCGACGCTCTTCTTGGAGCCGGCCCGGGCGCAGACCTTGTCCGCGCCCTCGCCGGGCCGCAGCGCCGCCCGCTCGAAGGATTCGAGAATCTGGACCTGCCGCCCATGGGCCTGCATCACGTCGCAAAGCGCCGCATGGAAGCGTCCGTCCTGCGGCGTGCGGGCGAAAACCACCCCCTTCGCCTGACTGTGCGCCTCCACCCACTCGAGGAACGCCGCAAGCGCCGCTTTAGCCCGGCCGCGGTCGATCAGAGGCGTCGCGAGCGTCGCGTGTTTGTGCAGCCACAGGCGGATGAAGCCGTCGCCGACCAGCGGATTCGCGGCCGTGATGGGAAAGAGCCCGATCATGCGTCCGGCCTCGCGGACGACGATAAAGCGCGGCCGGCCGCTGATCGGGAAATGGCGGGCGGCGGCGAGGGCGAACCCCGACTCGTAGAAGGCGTTGGGCTCGAGCGCGCGGCCAGCGAGGGCGGACCATTCGGCCTGCGCCATGTCCATTTGTTCGAGCGAAAGCTCGCGGACGTCGAGGGCGTCGCTGGCGAGCGCTTGAGCCGCGACGAGGCGGGGCGCGCCGCGTCCCTGCATCGAGAAGCCGCGATCGGACAGGCCAAAATCGGCCATTGCGAAGGAGAAGCTTCCGACGTTCAAAAACGGCGCGGTCAGTCTCGACACGATTCGCCCTGTTTCATTTTGGGACGGGGAACGTATCTTTTCATGGCGTTCCCGGCGCCCTGGAGCCGATGCGGGCTAAAGCTTCAAGACCGGGGCCAGGATTGGGGCCGCGCGGCGGCTTTACAGGGGGCGCGGCAGCGTGATTAGCTTTCCAACATGAAGACGCTCAAGCTTATCAGTTTCCTCGGGGCCCTCTTCGCGGCGACGCATGCGCAGGCCTCGATGCGCATCACGATCGACCTTTCGGCGCAGCGGTTGACCGCCGTGCGCGGCGACGGCGAGACGGTCGTCTGGAAAATCTCAAGTGGCCGGCGCGGTTACGAGACGCCGACCGGGCATTATTCCGTGATGCGGATGGAGGCCGACCATCATTCCGACGAATATGAGCAGGCCCCGATGCCCTATGCGATCTTCTTCTCGCCGCGGGGGCTCGCCATCCACGGAACCTTCGAGCGTGGGCTTGGCCGGCCCCTATCCCATGGCTGCGTCCGCCTCTCCGTCGGCAACGCCCAGAAACTCTTCGAATGGGTGGAGCAGCAGGGGGCGCCTCCATCGACATCGTCGGGTCGGAGCGGACCGCCGAGGGCGCGTCGCGCCCGCCCCGGGAGGAACGGCCCCGCCTGACGCGGCGCAGCCGCGCAGCGGAGCCGTCGATCTATGAAATCCCGGTGGATGACGTTTACCGCTATTGATCCTCACGCCCCGCCGGCTACCTCAATGGGGTTTCCCCGCGCAGCGTTGCGCATAGGCAACAGTGTCGACATATTCCGCCGCGCTGTGCGGCTGCGCATTTGCTGCGCCGTGGCTTAGCGGATATGCCTTGAGACCTTGGATTTCTGCACGCCGAGACAAGAGCAAGCCTTTGACGACATCGAAGACCCCCCTTCTCGACCAGATTCCGACCCCCGAGCTTCTCCGCAAGCTGCAGCCCGGCCAGCTCAAACAGGTGGCCGAGGAGCTGCGCCGCGAGACCATCGACGCCGTTTCCGTGACGGGCGGGCATCTGGGCGCCGGCCTCGGCGTCGTCGAGCTCACGGTGGCGCTGCATTATGTCTTCGACACCCCCCGCGACAAGATCATCTGGGACGTCGGCCACCAGACCTATCCGCACAAAATCCTGACCGGGCGGCGCGACCGCATCCGCACGCTGCGCACGGGCGGGGGGCTTTCGGGCTTCACCAAGCGCGCCGAGAGCGACTATGACGCCTTCGGCGCCGGTCATTCCTCGACTTCGATCTCGGCCGGTCTCGGCATGGCCGTCGCCCGCGACCTTTCGCAGGGCGACAATCACGTCGTCGCCGTCATCGGCGACAGCTCCATGTCCGCCGGCATGGCCTATGAGGCGCTGAACAACGCCGGGGCGCTGGACTCGCGCCTCATCGTCATTCTCAATGACAATGACATGTCCATCGCGCCGCCGACCGGCGCCATGTCGGCCTATCTCGCCCGCCTCGTCTCGGGCGGCGCCTATCGCTCGATCCGCGACGCCGCCAAGCAGCTCGCCTCTCATCTGCCGCGCTTCATCTACGACAAGGCGCGCAAGGCCGAGGAGTTCTCGCGCAGCTTCATCACCGGCGGAACGATGTTCGAGGAGCTCGGCTTCTATTATGTCGGGCCGATCGACGGCCATAACCTCGACCATCTGCTGCCGGTTCTCATGAACGTCCGCGACAAGGACGACGGCCCCGTGCTGGTTCACGTCGTGACGCAGAAGGGCAAGGGCTACGCCCCGGCCGAAGCCTCCGACGACAAATATCACGGCGTCGTGAAGTTCGACGTCGAGACCGGCAAGCAGCACAAGCCCAAGGCCAACGCCCCGTCCTACACTGGCGTCTTCGCCAAGGCGCTGGTCGCCGAAGCGGAGCATGACGACAAGATTGTCGCGATCACCGCGGCGATGCCCTCGGGCACCGGCCTCGACGTCTTCGGCAAGCATTTTCCCGAGCGCACCTTCGACGTCGCCATCGCCGAACAGCATGCCGTCACCTTTGCCGCGGGCCTCGCCTGTGAAGGTTACAAGCCCTTCTGCGCGCTCTACTCCACCTTCCTGCAGCGCGGCTATGATCAGGTCGTGCACGACGTCGCGATCCAGCATCTGCCGGTGCGTTTCGCGATCGACCGCGCCGGCCTCGTCGGCGCGGATGGCCCGACCCACGCGGGAGCCTTCGATATCGCCTATCTCGGCTGCCTGCCGGGATTTGTCGTGATGGCGCCCTCCGACGAGGGCGAGCTCATGCACATGGTCGCGACGGCAGCCGCTTACGACGAAGGCCCGATCGCCTTCCGCTATCCCCGCGGCGAGGGCGTGGGCGTCGAGCTGCCCGAGCGCGGCGACGTGCTCGAGATCGGCAAGGGCCGCATCCTGCGTGAAGGCTCCAAGGTCGCGCTGTTGTCGCTCGGCACCCGCCTCGCCGAGGCGATGAAGGCTGCCGAAGAACTCGAGAATTACGGGGTCTCGACGACCGTCGCCGACGCGCGCTTCGCCAAGCCGATCGACCGCGATCTCATCCGTCGCCTCGCCGCCAATCACGAGGTGGTCATCGCGATCGAGGAAGGCTCGATCGGCGGCTTCGGCGCCCAGGTCTTCCAGGCCCTTTCGGACGACGGACTGCTCGACGGCGCGCGCGGCGCGTTCAAGTTCCGCAGCCTGACGCTGCCCGACAGCTACATCGACCACGACAAATACGAGATCATGATCGCCCGGGCGATGCTCGACTCGAAGGCGATGGTCGCCAAGGCGCTCGAATTGCTGGGCGACGAAAAGGGCGCGGCGCGGGTGATGATCGCCTGAGGCGGGCCGGACCCGTTCAGGTCGTCTGATTGTCCCGCACGGTCAGGCGCGGATATTTCTGCGCGCCGGGTTTCGTCAGATCGCCGGGCAGGAAGTTCATGCCGGCCGAAGCGATCACAGCGCCTTTGCGCGCAGTGATTTTGTTGCGCGTCACCGTCGCCTCGCCGGCGCCCTCGCCGGTCGCCAGCACGACGCCGTAATCGACGCCCGAAATCTCGTTGGCCTCGGCGCGCAGATTCTCGCGCCATCCGCCAAGCGCGACGCCGATCCAGCCGGGTCCGATGATCCTGTTGCCGCTGATGTCGGCGTTTTTTTCGGCCAGAATGCCGGTGAGCCAGAGCATTTCGGGGCCGAACTCGGGGTCGGGCACGCCCTTTCGCATATTGATGATCGTATTGCCGGCGATGACTGCGCCATCGGTGCCCCTGTCGGCGTTGGCGACGGCGATGCCGGCGCCGGCGTCCTCGATGACATTGTCGCGGAAGACCGAGTTGCGCGCGCCGAACTCCGCATACATCGCCTTCTCGCCGAAGGTCCTGCACGCATTGCCGACGACCTCGACGCCCGCGCCGCTATTGTTGCGCACCGCCGTGTAGGCGCAGCGGAAGATGCGGTTTTTCTCGACGCGCACCGAGCCCGCGCCGAAGACGAGGACGCCATTGCCATAGGGGCCGTTGCCGCCGGAGCGGTTGCGGATGTCCTCGATCAGATTGTTTCGCAGGCGCGAGCCGTCATAGCGCCCGTTCGCCGTCGACCAGACGACGAGGCCATTGTCGCCGCAGTCGCGGATCTGGTTGTTGTCGATGTCGAGACCGAGGCCGTCGAGGGAGTGAAGGGCGCAATCTTCGACCGTCTCGATTCTGTTCTGGGCGAAAACCCCGCCGCAACGGGTGAGATTGACGCCTCGCGCGGCCGACCGACGGAAGACGCAGCCGCGGATCGACAGGGCGACGACGTCCGAGAGGTCGATGAGCCCCTTCTCGCGCGGCACAAAGCCACCCGCGCCGTCGAAGATAATGTTTTCGAGCGTGATCTTTCGCGCCATCGAGGCGGAGAGGAGCGGCCCGACGCCCGAAAGCTTCAGAACGGTGCGGCCCGGGACGCCGCGCAGAATCGCCCCGTCGGGCAGATCGAACCCCATCAGGGTGATTTCGCCGGCCGGAAGCGCGACCGCTGCGCCCCTGAACGCGGCCGCGCGTATGTCCCGGGCAAGATCGGCGGTCCGCGCCACGGCGGCCGGATTTGGCAGGCAATATGAGGCGCTTACCGCGCAGCATAGGCGCAGCATTTTTCGGCGGTTCAGCGTGTCGGGGCGGCAATTGCTGCGCAGCATCCGGCAAGTGTGGCGGGATCGCGCATGAAGGTCGAGGATGGAGTTGAAGGAGGGTAAACAGCGCAATGATCGCTTTCGTCCGCGCGGCCCAGGTCGCTCCCCCCGCGCCCGGCGCCTATGCGCTGTGGCTGAGGCTTCCCGCGCCGCTCGCGGTCAGGGCGGGGAAGAACGCCGCCGTCCTGGCGCCGGGCGACTACCTCTACTGCGGCTCGGCCAATGGCCCCGGCGGGCTGCGCGCCCGGCTCGCGCGCCACATGCGCAAGGAGAAGCGCGCGCATTGGCACGTGGATCAGCTCACGGTAGCCGCCGACATCCTCGGGGCCTTCATTGTCGCAGGCGGGAGCGAATGCGCGCTCAACGCCACGCTTGAAGCCCTGCCCATGCCCCTGCCGGGGTTCGGCAGTTCCGACTGCCCGCGCTGCGTTTCGCATCTGCGCCGCCTTCCTGCACGAGCGCGGCTTCCCTCGCAGTGGGAAAATGCTAGGAAGGCGGCGAGATTCACCCCATCCCGGACGGCCGGGCAGTCCGACCCTACCCCGCAAGGGGAGAGTGGCTGAGCGCCCCTAGCGGCGAAAGGCGACATGTCAGACGACAAGAAATCGAAGGTCGAGGCGCGGGCGCCGCGCGGGCTCGCGGATCGCGAAGCGGGCGAACTTGCGGCGACGAACCGGATGCTCGACGTCATCCGCTCTGTGTATGAGCTTTACGGCTTCGAGGCGCTGGAGACCCCGGCGATCGAATATACCGACGCGCTCGGCAAGTTCCTGCCCGATCAGGATCGCCCCAACGAAGGCGTGTTTTCCTTTCAGGACGACGACGAGCAATGGCTCTCGCTGCGCTACGACCTCACAGCGCCGCTGGCCCGCTTCGTCGCGCAGAATTTCGAGCGCATCCCCAAGCCATACCGTTCCTATCGCTACGGGCCGGTCTATCGCAACGAGAAGCCGGGGCCGGGGCGCTTCCGGCAGTTCATGCAGTTCGACGCCGACACGGTGGGCTCCGCCTCGCCCGCCGCCGACGCCGAAATCTGCATGATGGCCGCCGACGCGCTGGAGAAGCTGGGCGTTGCGCGGGGCGATTACGTCATCAAGATCAACAGCCGCAAGGTGCTCGACGGCGTCATGCAGGCGGTGGGGCTTGCAGGGGACGAGCATGCGGCGCGCCGGCTGATCGTGCTGCGCGCCATCGACAAGCTCGACCGGCTCGGGCCGGACGGGGTGCGCCAATTGCTGGGCGAGGGCCGCAAGGATGAGAGCGGCGATTTCGCCAAAGGCGCCGGACTGTCGCTGTCGGCGATCGACACCATCATGTCTTTCAGCCTCGGCGGGCAATACAAGGACGGCAAGCCCGAGTTCGATCTCTTCGGCCTGCTTGGCAAGAGCGAGATCGGCGCGCAGGGCGCCGAGGAATTGCTCGAGATCGAAGACCTCGCCCGCGACGCGGGTTACGGCGCGGATCGCATCCGCATCGACCCCTCGGTGGTGCGCGGCCTGGAATATTACACCGGCCCGGTTTTCGAAGCCGACCTCACTTTCGAAACGCGCGACGAAAAGGGTCACCCGGTGCGCTTCGGCTCCGTCGGCGGCGGCGGGCGCTATGACGGACTCGTGGGTCGTTTCCGCGCCGAGAACACGCCGGCCACCGGCTTCTCCATTGGCGTCTCGCGTCTCTTCGCCGCGCTGAAACTCGTCGGCAGCCCCATCGTCACGGCGCGGCCGCATGTCGGCCCGGTGGTCGTGCTGGTGCTCGACCGCGACCGGCTCGCCGATTATCAGCGCATGGTCGCGCAGCTGCGCGGCGCCGGGATCGCCGCCGAACTTTATCTCGGCGCGGCGGGGATGAAGGCGCAGATGAAATACGCCGACCGCCGCCATTCGCCGCTCGTCGTCATCCAGGGGTCGGACGAAAAGGCCAAGGGCGAAGTCCAGATCAAGGATCTCGTCGCCGGCGCCAGAGCGGCCGCCGCCATCGCAACGAACGAGGAGTGGAAAGCGGCGCGTCCGGCGCAATTCTCCGCGCCCGAGAACGACCTCGTCGAGCGCGTCCGGGAGGCGCTCGACGCGCAGAGCGGCCAGGCCTGAGCCGTTCTTGGCCCCCAATCTTGGCCGCCGTTCTTTGAAACAGCCCGGCGGCGTTATAGGGTTGAGGCGACACAGCAGGGAAACGCGACCATGATCGGCGAACCGCCCAAATCGATCGTTCATCCGACCGACCTCTCTTTCGCCAGCGAGGACGCTTTCGCGCATGCGCTGCGCATCGCCATCGCGGCGCAGGGCGTGCTGCACGTGCTGCACATCGAAGGGCCCGACGAGGACTCCGACAATTGGAACCGCTTCCCGCATGTGCGCGAAATGCTGTCGCGCTGGGGGATGATCGACGCCTCCGCTTCGCGCGAGGAGATCACGGCAAAGACCGGCGTGAAAGTGCTGAAGGCGTCGGTCAGCGCCGACACGCCGGTCCATGGCGTCGCCGCCTATGTCGCGCGGCACATGGCCGATCTCATGGTGCTGATGACCCACAACCGCACCGGCCTCGAGCGCTGGCTCGAAGGCTCGGTCGCCGAAGATACGGTGCGCGAGACGCGTGCGCCGGCGCTGTTCCTGCGCGAGGATCAGCCGGGCTTCGTCGACGCCGCAACCGGCAAAGTCTCGCTCGATACGGTGCTGATGCCGGTCGAGCCGCAAGTCTCGCCGCTCGACGCTTTCCGCCATATCGCCGATTTCGCGCGAACGCTCAATCCGGCCGCGGAAGTGCGTTTACTACACGTCGGCGAGGATCTGCCGATTTTCGAAGGCTTGTTGCCGCATATCGAGTTGCGGCAGGGGCCGGTGGTCGAGACCATTCTCGGCTATGCCGAGGAGATCGGCGCCGGGCTCATCGCCATGCCGACGCAGGGGCGCCGCGGCCTGCTCGACGCGCTGCGCGGTTCGACGGCCGAGCGCGTGCTGCATGGGGCGCCCTGCCCGCTCTACGCCATACCTGCGAAGTAGGCGGCGGGTTTCGACGGACGTCCTTCCCGGCGAGGCTGCGCCTGCCGGGCGCGACGCGCGGTCCTACAGTGAGCGCTGGAATTTAAGGACGCCGCCCTTGAAGCCCTTCAGCGTCAGATCGTCGCCCTGCACTTCCCAATAGGGGCCCGAAAGCAGAACGCCCCAGTATTCGCGCTCCAGTCCCGCAAGCGCGCCGTCGCACTGGCGCTCGTTGATCGCGGGCATGGCGCGCGGACCGAGCCGCTCGGGGCCGATCGCGAAGACGCCGGACCATGTCTTGCAGCCCGAAAAGCCGTTGGCGCGCCCCGTCGAGTCGATGTTGATCCACATGTCGACCGGCGGCGCCTTGCCGTTGATCTCCTTGAGCACGAAATTGCGATCGTGCGGGAAAGGCACATAGCGAGGGATCCCGCCATTGTCCTTGCTCTTGTCCGCCTCTTCGCCCTGACCCTGTTGCTTACCTTGCGCCTGCCCGTCGGCGGCGGGCTTGGCCGCCTTCTTGGCCTCGGCCGGCGCGACGATCATCGCGACGCAGAGGGCGGTGGCGAGGATCGAAATAGACCTGTTCATTCACGTCCTCCCTGGAACGTCTTCTGGCGCGCCATGCGCTCGTGCAAACGATCACAAATCACGCGATATCAATAGGTTCGACTTTGCGTCAGCGCAAAAGTCGGTCGACTCCCGCGACCCGGCGCTCAAACGCCACCAAATCGCGGCGAATCGAGGGCGCGCCGCGCCGGCGGCGCAGAGGCTAGCCCGCTTTCCGCTCGCAGGCGAGCGACAAGGAGTCGCCCCGAATCAAAGCCCTAAAGGACGCGCGGACCGGTCCGGAACCGCCGCGGCGTCGCCCTTCGTCACAGCATGCTGGGGAGCACGCGGTCGGGCGGGCGGTGGCCATCCATGAAGGTCTTGATGTTGATAATGACCTTCTCGCCCATGTCGACGCGGCCTTCGATCGTCGCGGAGCCCATATGCGGCAGGAGCGTCACCTTGCCGCTCTGCGCGAGCTTCAACAGCTTGGGCGAGACGGCGGGCTCGTGCTCGAAGACGTCGAGACCGGCGCCGGCCATCTCATTGGCTTCGAGCATGCGCACGAGGGCGTTCTCGTCGACAATCTCGCCGCGCGCGGTGTTCACGAGGATGGCGTGCGCGCGCAGATGCTTCAGCCGGCGCGCCGAGAGGAGATGATAAGTCGCGGGCGTATGCGGGCAGTGGATCGACACGATGTCGACGCGCGCCAGCATCTGGTCGAGCGACTCCCAATAGGTCGCCTCCAGGCTTTCTTCGATTTCGACCGGCACGCGGCGGCGGTTGTGGTAGTGGATCGAGAGGCCGAACGCCTTGGCGCGTCGGGCCAGCGCCTGGCCGATGCGGCCCATGCCGACGATGCCGAGCCGCTTGCCGGTGATACGGTGGCCGAGCATCCAGGTGGGCGACCAGCCGGACCAGGAGCCGCTGGGGATCGCCGTCGCGCCTTCCACGAGGCGGCGCGCCACCGAGAGGATCAGGGCCATGGTCATGTCGGCGGTGTCTTCGGTGAGGACGCCGGGCGTATTGGTCACGGTGATGGAGCGGCCGAGCGCGGAGGCGACGTCGATATTGTCTACGCCATTGCCGAAATTGGCGATGAGCTTCATCTGCTCGCCGGCCTGGGCGATGAGGCTCGAATCGATCCGGTCGGTGATGGTCGGCACGAGCACTTCCGCAGTGCGCATGGCTTCCGCCAGCTCCTCGTGGGAAAGCGGCTTGTCATTTTCGTTGAGGCGCGCGTCGAAGAGCTCGCACATGCGGGTCTCGATCACCTCGGGGAGGCGGCGCGTCACGATCACGAGCGGCTTTTTCTTTGGCATTTTGCGCTTTGTCCCCTCAAGCTCGCTTGTCGGCCGGCGCGTGGCGAAAACCCAGAAACTCGGATACAACGCGCTTCGTCGGCTCCGTTCGAGGCGGCGCAGCCCATGAGATTGCGCTTGCCTCAACCCGGTCTTAACGACGATGAGCGACAAAACCAACTCGCCGCCCTGCGCTGCGTTTTTCGTTCCTAGCAGATGGCGGGCCAAAGACAAGACGAGCGATCATCCACACCATGCGGCGACCAAAAACCAGAATTCTGACAGGCTCGTGGACGGTCTTCGCGGCTTTCTGCCTCCTTTTCGTGACGGCGGCGCTGGCGCAGGAGCCACAGAAGGGCACGGTGAGCAACCTGCCCATCCCGCGATACGTCAGCCTCAAATCCGACCGCGTCAACGTCCGCGAGGGCCCGAGCAAGGAGCATCCGACCGTCTGGATCTATCAGCGCGCCGGCCTGCCGATCGAAATCACCGCTGAATTCGAGACCTGGCGCAAGATCCGCGATTCGGAAGGCTCGGAAGGCTGGGTGCTGCATTCGCTGCTCTCGGGCCGCCGCACGGCCATCGTCGCGCCGTGGAAGAAGGAGCCGCAGCCGCTCATGGCCTCGGACCATTTGACGGCGCTGGCGAAGCTAGCGCCGGGCGTGATCGGAAGCCTGCGAGGCTGCGACGGCAAATGGTGCCGTCTCGCCGGCAAGGAGTTCGACGGCTACATCCAGCAGGAAAATCTGTGGGGCGTCTATCCGGGGGAGAAGGTGGAGTAGCTGGGCGCCCGCGCCCGATTCCTCACCCTTCCCGGCGCAGCCGCACCACGACGTCCACCCGGTCGATCCGCAGGCCCTTGGGAGGCGCCGGCAGATTGGCTACCGCCACATGCGAGCCGGGGATGTCGTAGAGTTCGCCGTCTTCCTCGATCAGGAAATGATGGTGATCGCAGACGTTCGTGTCGAAATAGACGCGCGCGCCGTCGACCGCGATCTCGCGCAGCAGGCCGGCGCCGGTGAACTGATGCAGCGTGTTGTATACTGTCGCGAGCGAGACCGAGAGATTGGCCGCGACCGCCTCGTCGAAGAGGCGCTCGGCCGTCACATGCCGGTCGCAGCCGCGGAAGAGAAGTTCCCCGAGCGCAATGCGCTGGCGCGTCGGGCGCAGTCCCGCCGCCGTCAGCATCTCCTGCACCGGTCTGCGTTGCGGCGGCGCGGCGCCGGGAATCGGCGGATTGACGGGGGCGTCCATCGGCGGGCGTCTCATTGACAGAAGTTTTTTGACCTATACCAAAAAAGGGCGGGAAACTCAACGCGTGGCGCGCATCCTCGAGGGTGGGGCCACGAAGAGGCTTTTCCGGGACGGCGAGGCTTCGCGCCGCGGCGTCGGGCGCTTCCGGCGCGTCGCCGCCTATGTTACGAAATAATCGCCGGGAAAGCGGAACTTTGGCCACGGGCCGAGGGCTGCAAGAAAATAATCTGGCGGCGCGCCCGGCTCGACCTGCGGCGCGCAGGGCGGAACGAGAGCCTGCAAGGGCTCCAGCGGGAGGCGAAAGCACATGAGCGAACGGCGCTCGTCATTTGGCTATGAGGATCTGTTGGCCTGCGGGCGAGAGGAGCTGTTCGGGCCGGGCAACGCCCAGCTGCCCCTGCCGCCCATGCTCATGTTCGATCGCATCACCGAAATTTTCGAGGAGGGCGGCGCGCACGGCAAGGGTTATATGCGGGCCGAACTCGACATCAAACCAAGCCTCTGGTTCTTCGACTGCCACTTCAAGGGCAATCCGGTCATGCCGGGCTGCCTTGGGCTCGACGCGCTCTGGCAGATGGTCGGCTTCTACCTCGCTTGGCTCGGCAATCCCGGACGTGGCATGGCGCTGGGCGTCGGCGAAGTGAAATTCTCCGGCCAGGTGCGCCCGCATACGAAGCGCGTCACTTATGGCGTGGACTTCACGCGCCTGCGCACCGGCAAGCTGGTGATCGGACTCGCCGACGGCTGGGTGGCCGCCGATGGCGAGCGCATTTACGAGGCCAAGGACCTCAAGGTCTGCCTCGCCAATGCGCCGGCGGCTGCGGAGTAGTGACGGGAAGGGCCAGGGAAAATCTGGCTGGCGCAAAATCGGCGGCGCAAAGACCGCCGCGAGGGGAGTGGAGACAATGAGACGAGTCGTCGTCACCGGCATGGGCATCGTGTCGTCGATCGGCAATACGACGCAGGAAGTCGTCGCTTCGCTGCGCGAGGCGAAGTCGGGCATCGTGCGCGCCGAAAAATATGCCGAACTCGGCTTCCGCTCGCAGGTTTACGGCCTGCCGACGCTGGACCCTTCGACCATGGTCGACCGCCGCGCCATGCGCTTCCACGCCACCGGCACGGCCTGGAACCATGTCGCCATGGATCAGGCCATTCTCGACTCCGGATTGACGCCGGAGGAGGTTTCCAACGAGCGCACGGGAATCATCATGGGCTCGGGCGGCCCCTCGACGCATACGCTCGTGGAATCGGCCGACATCACCCGCAGCAAGGGCCCCAAGCGCGTCGGCCCGTTCGCCGTGCCCAAATGCATGTCCTCTACCGCTTCCGCGACGCTTGCGGTGTGGTTCAAGATCAAGGGCGTCAACTATTCCATCTCTTCCGCCTGCGCGACGTCGAACCATTGCATCGGCAACGCCTATGAGATGATTCAATACGGCAAGCAGGACATCGTCTTTGCCGGCGGCAGCGAGGAGTTGGAGTGGGAGCTCTCCGTCCTCTTCGACGCCATGGGCGCCATGTCCTCGGCCTATAACGATCGCCCGGCGACGGCCTCGCGCGCTTACGACAAGAACCGAGACGGCTTCGTCATCGCCGGCGGCGCGGGCGTGTTGGTGCTCGAGGAATATGAGCGCGCCAAAGCGCGCGGCGCCAAAATCTATGCGGAAGTGGCAGGCTATGGCGCCACCTCCGACGGCCACGACATGGTCGCGCCCTCGGGCGAGGGCGCCGTGCGCTGCATGAAGCAGGCGCTCGCCACCGTCAAAGTCCCGATCGACTACATTAATCCGCACGCCACCGCGACGCCGGTCGGCGACGCCAAGGAGATCGAGGCGCTGCGCGAAGTCTTCGGCGTCGGCGACAAATGCCCGCCGATCGCCGCCACCAAATCGCTTACCGGCCATTCGCTCGGCGCGACCGGCGTGCAGGAGGCGATCTATTCGCTACTGATGATGCAGAACGGCTTCATCTGCGAGAGCGCCAATATCGAGGAGCTCGATCCCGATTTCGCCGACATGCCGATCATGCGCGCGCGCCGCGACAATGTGAAGCTCGGCGCCGTGCTGTCGAATTCCTTCGGCTTCGGCGGCACCAACGCCACGCTGGTCTTCAAGCATCCGGACGCGTGAGCGGCGCCGTTCGCCAACAACGCGCCGGGGCTGGCCTTTTCGAAGAATCACGCGCGGCCCGGGCTCGCGCCGGCCGAGAGTTTTCCTCATCTTTGACGAAGCGGGCGCCGCGCCCGCGGTAGCGCTCGCGGCGTCCACGCGCTAATGAGCCTTTCATGGCTGGATGGATCACCTCTCACCTGGCGGTCGCGACCTTGCTTTGCGCCGGGCTTGCAGCGGCGAAGGCCGCGCCCGCCTTTGAAGGGCGCTATGTCGGTGGCGCGTGGTCCAAAGCCACGAAGCAATATTCGCAGAGTCTCGACATCAAGCGGCGCGGCGACGGGCGCTTTTCCGTCGACGCGGTCGTGGGGACGCCGGATTGCTCGGGAGTTCTGGAGGCGATCGGCGCGGCGGAGGGCGACGCGCTGAAGGCGTCCGAGAAACAGGACAATGAAACATGCGCGCTGACCATCCGCCGCACGAAGACAGGGGTCAGCGTCGAGGAGGGCGATTCCTGCCTCTCCTTCCATGGCGCTTCTTGCGAATATCGCGGCGACTACCGCAGGCGCTGACGCGGATTTTACCTAGAGAAAGAATGTGATGACCGTTTCTTCCGATCTTATGAAAGGCAAGCGCGGGCTCGTGATGGGCGTCGCCAATGACCATTCGATTGCTTACGGCATTGCGCGCGTGCTCGCGCGTCACGGCGCGCAGCTCGCCTTCACCTATCAGGGCGAGGCGCTCGGCAAGCGCGTCAAGCCGCTCGCCGAAGAGCTGGGCTCCAATCTCGTCCTGCCCTGCGACGTCGAGGACATCTCGACTGTCGACGATGTCTTTTCGGCGCTCGAAAAGGAGTGGGGAGAGATGGATTTTCTCGTCCATTCGCTCGCCTATTCCGACAAGAGCGAATTGAAGGGCCTCTATGCCGACACCTCGCGCGAGAATTTCATCCGCACCATGGTGATCTCCTGCTTTTCCTTCACCGAGGCCGCCAAGCGCGCCGCGAAGATGATGAAGAATGGCGGCTCCATGGTGACGGTGAGCTTTGGCGGCGGCACGCATGTGATGCCGAACTACAATGTCATGGGCGTCGCGAAGGCGGCGCTCGACTCCAGCGTGCGCTATCTCGCCGCCGATTACGGCGACCGCGGCATTCGCGTCAACGCGCTCTCGCCCGGACCGGTGCGCACCATGGCGGGCGCCGGCATCACAGGCGCGCGGGCGATGGGCGCGTTCCAGAAGCAGCACTGCCCGCTGCGGCGAATGATCACGCTCGATGAAATCGGCGGCTCGGCGCTTTATTTCCTGTCAGAGCTTTCGGGCGGCGTGACCGGCGAAATCCACCTCGTCGACGCCGGCTACAACATCATGCTGCAGCCGCGCCCGGAGGATTTGAACGGCGGGGAGTAATCAGATGACATTCGCGCGCGCTTGGGTTCTCGTTCTGCTTTTCGGCGCCTTTGCCCCCGCCCTGGCGCCCGCCTTCGCGGCGAGCGGCGATCCGCGCGCGGCGGCCGGTCTCGTTCAGGACACCTGCGCGACCTGCCACGCGGTGGGCGCCGACCCGGACGCCAAAAGCCCCGACCCCAAAGCCCCGCGCTTCCTCGACGTGGCGAAGATGCCCTCGACGACGGAGCTGTCGCTTAATGTTTTCCTGCGCTCCTCGCACAAGAACATGCCGAATTTCATCCTGTCGCCGGAGGAGATCGACGGCGTGGCGGCTTATATTCTGGGGCTGGGGAAGAAAAAATAGCTTTCAGCCCCGCATCAGCTCGCGAGTGAGTTGCTGCGGATCTTCACCTTCGATCGGTTGCGCATCCATCGCGAGGTCGAGGGCCGCCACGCGACGCGCCGAGGCTGACCAGTTTGCGATGCTCAGGGCGTTGTCGGCGAGCCAGTTGAGCGAAAGCTGCACCTGAAGAAAGGCTGCGGCCGCCTGCATCAGGTCGCCGAGCGACATGTCGCCCGCCAGATATTTCGGCGCCCCGAGCAGAAGCGGCACAATCGGCGCAAGCAGATTGTTCGCGTGCGTGAGAAAGACCACTTTCGTCTGGCCCTGAATGACAAGGCCCCACGAATAGGCAAGGTGAACGATAAAGCGATCGAACGGATTGCCTGCGACGTCGTCCGTTTCCGATGCGGCTTGTGGATGCGCGGCCAGAGGCGGCGTCTTTCTCACCGGGTGCTTCAGATAATCATCGAGCGCGCGCCGGCGCTCCGCGTCCTCGATGACGGTCGCCGCTTCGAATTCGTGTCGGGCGCGCGTGAGGGCATAGCGGAAGTTACCTTCCGCCGCGGCTTTTTCTTCAACGCTTGCGACCAGCGGACGCCCCAGCACCCACATGCCGAGCGACGTCAGGATTGAATAAAGGACGACGGCGGGGACGAGGTAGCCCGGCACGACGACTCCAAAAAGCGTATAGGAGCCGCCGACTTTCCAGAGAACGAGTATGAACGCCGCCGACACGAGGATGATATTGATGACTCCGCCCGCGAGATCGACGAACAATTCGACGGCGAGGCGGCCGTCGTCGGCAATGCGCGCCTCCGGATTGTCGATCGCGGGCGAAATCGCGCAGGCGCGCTGATTGCCCTTTTTCAACCATCGTTCGAGAAGCGTGCCTGTCAGCCACAAGCGCCAACCCACCTGCAGGCGCATGCGGCATTGCGTCGTCGCGATGGAGGCAAGGCCGGTGCCGATGGCCAGAAGCGCCAGTCGATTGATGCTTTGAAGGATGTCCTCGGTCGCATGCGACGAAAGAGCGTCAAAAAAGCCCTTGCTCCAGCGATTGATCGCAATGGCCATGAATGTATTTACAATGAGGCAAATCAGAAATCCGACCGCCAGGGTCCATGCGGCCGCCCGAGATTTGCCTTGCCAATAACCAATGGCGAGCTGGATGAATCGAGAGAGCAACCACGTCCTTTCGAGCTTATTTTATAAATTGAAACGCCTTCGCGCGTGCGATGACATGAGCTAAACGATAGCATTTTCTTACGGTAGGCGGGAATAGGATAGCCAAAACTATTTCTAGGCATGGAATGATTTTGCCGCTACGCTATGAATATTACCCTCGCAATGCTGGGCGGCAATTGTGTGACGCTCCGCTCTGCGACGCCAACGCGCAAGCCCTCGCCCTCATGCCCGGCCCAAAGCAGGAGGTTGTCGTGGTTGAGATATCTCAGGTCGATTTCGATCATGAACGCGAAGTCGCCTATCGCCGTGGGTATGTCAGAGGCGTGTCGGTGGCGATTTCCGGCATCGCTCACAAGCTTACCGTCGAAGAGCGCGAAGCCCTGGACAGATGGTTCGATGATGAACTGACGAAATGGACGAAATCGTCGGCGCCAAGCTGCTTGTCCATTGCACCCGAGTTCCCCAAGGCGAATTGAATTGCGGAAGGCAGGCGCCATGCGCCGCCCGACACTTTCACTTGACTCTTTTCCGCACGAGAACAAATATCGAACAAGCGTCCGTCGAGCGCATCCTCCGCATTCAGGATTTTGGAACCGATGTCGCCACGCGGCTTGTCGGAACGCATCGGCTTTTTGCGGGCCCGCATCGCCGCCGTCGAGGCGCGGGGCGGGGCGGCGCGCGCGCCTGCGCCGGGCGCCGGGTCCGGCTTCCTCGACCCCCTCTTCGCCAATCGCGGGGGGCTTGCCGAAGTTTTTCCGGCTCGCCCGCCGGGCGCGTCCGCGGCGGCCGCCTTTGCGCTGGCCATGGCGCTGCGCGCGCGGGCGGCGCGGGGCGGGGGGGCGCTGGTCTTCATCGTCGAAGACCTGAGCGCGCGCGAATTCGGCCTGCCCTATGGGCGCGGCCTCGCGGGCGCCGGGGCGGACCTTTCCCGCTGCGCCCTCATCCGGTCGCGACGCCCGCGCGAAACCCTCTGGGCGATGGAGGAGGCGCTCAAAAGCCCGGCCTGCGCGGCGGTCGTCGCCGAAAGTTTCGTCACGCCCCGCCTCTACGACCTTTCCGCCTCGCGCCGCCTGCTGCTGGCGGCGCGGCGCGGCGGCGCGCTCGGCCTGCTGGCGCCGCAGGGGGCGGAGGCCACGCGCTTTTCCAGCGCCGCCGAGCTGCGCGTCGAGATCGCCGCCACGCCGCCGCCCCTTCAGGCGAGTCGCCCGCCGCTCTCGCCCGCCGCGCTTTTCCAGTGGCGGCTGCGCGTGCTCAAGGCCCGCGCCGGCCTCTTGGGCGAGATCGACCCGGCGCAATGGCGCGACATTGTCTTCGATCCTGAAAAAGCGGCGTTTCGTCATGCGTTTCCTGAGCGTTTTCCTGCCGAGGCTTCCGACCGACCGCCTGCTGCGCCAGCGCAGCGGCGCCGCGCCTGAGGCCTTCGCCCTCTACGCCCGCGTGAAGGGAGCCGAGCGGCTGACCGCCGTCGACGCGCGGGCGCAGCGGCTCGGGCTTATCCCCGGTCTCGCCGTCGCCGACGCCCGCGCGCGTTGTCCCTCGCTCGCGCTCGCCGACGCCGATCCGCGCGCCGATGCGGCGCTGGTCGAGGCGCTCGCCGACTGGAGCCGCCGGTTCACCCCCCTCGCCGCGCCCGATCCGCCGGGCGGACTGCTGCTCGACGTCACGGGCGCGGCGCATCTCTTCGGCGGCGAGGCGGCGCTGCTCGACGAGATCGAAGCCCGTTTACGAAAATTGGGCTTTTCCGCCCGCGCCGCGCTCGCGCCGGGGCCGGCGCTGGCCCGCGCGTTGGCGCGCTTCTCGAATGTGCGGCGGGTTCCACATGCGACCCCGCAGGAGGAGCTGGACCGTCTCGCCGCGGCGCTGCCCATCGACGCGCTGGGGCTCGAGGCCCAGACGCTCGCCGGCATGCGTCGCGCCGGGCTGCGCAGCGTCGGCGATCTTCTGACGCGTCCGCGCGCGCCGATCGCCGCGCGCTTCGGGCAGGACGCGCTGACGCGGCTCGACGCGCTGACCTGCCGCATCCGCGATCCCATCACGCCGCGCTTCGAGGCCCCCGCCTTCATCGCCGAGCGGCGTTTTCCCGAGGGGCTCGCGCGGCAGGCCGATCTCGAGGAGACGCTGCGCCGCCTCGCCGCCGATCTGTGCCCCCTGCTCGAGCGCGCGGGGGTCGGCGCGCGGCGGCTGGAGGCGGTCTTCTACCGGGTCGACGGCGCGGTGAAGCGGATCGAGGCCGGAACGAGCCGGCCTTTGCGCGAGCCCGCCCGCCTCGCCGCGCTGCTCATCGAGCGCCTCGCGGCCGTCGCCGAGAAGGGGCTCGACACGGGTTATGGCTTTGACGTGATGCGGCTCTCGGCGATCGACGTTGAAAGCGCGGCGCCGCCGCAGACGACGCTCGCGCCGCCGCCGGCAGGCGCCGCCGATGACGAGGATCTCGCCGATCTTCTCGACCGGCTCGGCGCCCGGCTCGGCCTGCGCCGCGTGCTGCGGCTTCATCCGGAGGCGGCGCATCTGCCGGAGTTCGCCGTCGCCGCCGTCCCGGCGGCGCTCCGCGCCCCCGCGGCGTTTCCGGCGCAGGAGGCCATTCGTCCGCTGCGCCTCTTCGAGAGTCCGGAGCCCATAGAGACGCTCGCGCTTTTTCCCGACGGCCCGCCGCTCAGATTCCGATGGCGGCGCATCCTGCATGAGGTGGTGGCTTACGAGGGACCGGAGCGCATCGCGCCGCCCTGGTGGGGGCCGGGAGACGACGGCCTCACCCGCGATTATTTCCACGCGCAGGACGCCGACGGCCTTTTGTTCTGGCTCTTTCGCGAGGGGCTTTACGCGCGCGAGACCTCCGCGCCGCGCTGGTTCGTGCACGGCCTTTCGTAACGGCTCTTGACCTTCACGGCGAGGGCGCCAAAGTAAACCGAAGCCGTGCAAAGGGATGGCGCGTCATCCTGCCGTCATTCTTTTGCGGTCGAAAGCCGGACTGAAACAAATCTGCCCGCCGGCGCCGATAGAGCCGCGGCGAGCCCCAGACGGGAAAATATGCGGGAAGACGACGCGCCGAGCGACTATGCGGAAACGCCCCTTCCCGCCATCGTGCTGGAGCGGGCGCCCTCTCTTCTCGAAACGCTGAAGGCGCGGCTGCCGCATGGGGCGGGCGCGCTCGCGAGCGTCGCGCTCTTTCTGCTGGCGGCCGTGCTTCTCGGCCACACGCTCGCCAATGTGAGCTTCACGGGGCTCGGCGCCTCTCTGGTCGAAACCAGCGGCTGGCAAATTCTGAAAGCGCTGGCGCTGACCGTCGTCTCTTACTTGGCGCTGACGGGCTATGACGTCGTGGCGCTGCGCCATATCGGCGCCCACGCGCCTTACCGCGTCGCCGCGCTGGCGTCTTTTGCAAGCTACGCCATCTCCTTCAATCTCGGCTTCCCTGTCGTCACCTCCGCGGCGGTGCGCTACTGGGTCTATGCGCGGGCGGAGCTCACCGCGCTTCAGGTCGCCAACGTCACGGTCTTCGCGGGCGTCACCTTCTGGCTCGGCATGACGCTGATGCTGGGCTCGGGCCTCATTCTCGGCGCGGTGTCCCTCGCGCATCTCGATCATGTCCCGGCCTTCGCGCATTTCATGCTCGGGGTCGCGATCGTCGCCGGCGTCGCCTTCTACTGCGTCTGGGCTGCGCTCGAGCGCCGCTTCGTCAATATCCGCGGCCATGTCTTCGAGCTTCCCGGCCTCGCGCCGAGCCTCGGACAGATCGCGCTCGGCGTCATCGATCTCTGCGCGGCGGCGGGCGCGCTTTACGCGCTTTTGCCCTCCGGCGTCGAACTCGACTTTCTGCCTTTCATCGCGGTCTATGTCTTTGCTTGTCTGCTCGGCGTCATCAGCCATGCGCCGGGCGGGCTCGGAGTCTTCGAGGCGACGATGCTCGCCGCTTTGCCCGGGGCGTCGCAGGAGAGCGTCCTCGCCTCGCTCCTCCTGTTCCGCGCCATCTATTACTTCCTGCCTTTCATCTTTGCGCTTGCGGTTCTCGGCGCGGACGAAGGCGCGCGCCGCTGGTCTTCCCTGCGCGACGCCATCGCCCGCATCATCGAGGAGCGCTCGCCTTAACGCGTCGGAACCTGCTGCATGCAACAGCCCCATTGGCGCGACCACGCGGCGGATTTGCTCGGTCCGGTGATTGCTGCGCTGCCGGAGCCCGTCTTCATCATCGACGCCGAAGAACGCCTCGTCGCCGCCAACGCCCCGGCGCGGGCGCTCGCGCCTTCGATGCGTTTTGGCGAGCCGCTGTCCCGCAGCATGCGCTCCCCCGACATGCTCGACGCCGTCGGCCGCGTGCTGGCGGGCGGCGAGGCCGAAAAGATATCCTGGGCGGAGCGCCTGCCGCTCGAGCGCTGGTTCGAGGCGCATGTCGCGCCGATGCGCATCAAAGGCTACGCCGCCGCCGCCATCATCAGCCTGCGCGATCTCACCGAAGCCCACCGCATCGAACGGATGCGCGTGGATTTCGTCGCCAACGCCAGCCATGAATTGCGCACGCCGCTCGCCTCGCTGCTCGGCTTTGTCGAGACGCTGCAGGGACCTGCGAGAAACGACGAAGGCGCGAGAGACAAATTCCTGCGCATCATGCGCGAACAGGCGCAGCGCATGGCGCGTCTCGTCGACGATCTCCTGTCCCTGTCGCGTATCGAGCAGCATATGCATGTGCGACCGGCCGAGCCGGTCGATCTCACTCTCCTCGTCGCGCATATTGTCGATACGCTGGCGCCCGTGGCCGAAGACAATGGCGTGCCGCTCCAGCTCGATCTCGCGCCCAATGTCATCGTGCCCGGCGACCGGGACGAGCTCGCGCGCGTCATCGAGAATCTCGTCGAGAACGCGCTGAAATACGGCCGCAGCGAAACGGGACAAAAACCTGTCGAGGTCTCGCTCGTCCGCCACGGCGCCACGGCGATCTTCCTGGTGAGAGATCATGGGCCGGGTCTTGCGGCGGAGCATCTGCCGCGCCTGACCGAGCGCTTCTACCGGGTCGACGCCGGCAAGAGCCGCGCCAAAGGCGGGACCGGGCTCGGCCTCGCCATCGTCAAACACATCGTCCTGCGCCACCGCGGCCGGCTCGCCATCGAGTCTCAGCTTGGCGAGGGATCGCTGTTTCGTGTCATATTGCCCGCGGTGGACGAGCCGTAGCAATGGTAACGAACTGAAACTGTATCGATTTAGTAGTCATAAAACTGTAATTTAAGCGTCACAAAACCCTTGCGGCCGGGGTCTAAGAACACGAACGCGACAGGCGCTCGCGGCGCCTCTCTTCGTTAAGTTCTCGAGCTGAAAGCGATCCTCGCATGTTCTCCAAAGTCTTGAAGCGCGCCACGGTGACGGCGCTGGCTCTCGCCGCAATGGCGGGCGGGGCGCTGGCCCTCGACATCTCCGGCGCGGGCGCCACCTTCCCTTATCCCATCTACGCCAAATGGGCTGAGACGTATAAGAAGGAGACGGGCAACGGCCTGAATTATCAGTCGATCGGCTCGGGCGGCGGCATCAAGCAGATCAAGGCCCGCACCGTGACGTTCGGCGCCTCCGACCAGCCGCTGAAGGCGGAAGACCTCGAAGCCGCGAACCTCATCCAGTGGCCGCAGGTGATCGGCGGCATCGTGCCGGTCGTCAACCTCGACGGCGTCGCCCCGGGCGAAC
This sequence comes from uncultured Alphaproteobacteria bacterium, assembly GCA_963806665.1. Taxonomy (GTDB): domain Bacteria; phylum Pseudomonadota; class Alphaproteobacteria; order Rhizobiales; family Beijerinckiaceae; genus Methylocystis. The sequence goes on from CAWDYM010000003.1 coordinate 377,422, forward strand.
TCGTTCTCGACGGTCCGACCTTCGCGAAGATATTCCTCGGCGAAATCACGAAGTGGGACGACGCGGCGATCAAGAAGCTCAATCCGAAGGCCAAGCTTCCCACCGACGCCATCGTCGTCGTTCACCGTTCCGACGGATCGGGCACGACCTTCAACTTCACCAACTATCTCTCCAAGGTTTCTGCGGATTGGAAGGGCAAGGTCGGCGAGAACTCCGCGGTGGAGTGGCCGGTCGGCATAGGCGCCAAGGGCAATGAAGGCGTCGCCAACAACGTCGCCAACACCAAGGGCTCCGTCGGCTATGTCGAATATGCCTACGCCAAGCAGAACAAGATGACTTACGCGAAGATGGTCAACGCCGCCGGCAAGGTCGTCGCGCCGGGCCTCGAAAGCTTCCAGGCGGCCGCCGCAAACGCCGATTGGGCCAAGGCTCCGGGCTTCTACCAGATCATCACCAACGAGCCGGGCGCGAAATCCTGGCCGATCTCCGCGGCGACCTTCATCCTTCTGCCGAAGGACTCGAAGGACGAGGCGGCCGCCGCCGAAGCGCTCAAGTTCTTCGGCTGGGCCTTCGCGAACGGCGCCAAGCAGGCTGAAGAGCTCGACTATATTCCGATGCCCAAGCCCGTCGTCGATCTCATCAAGAAGAGCTGGGCGAATGTGAAGGGCGCGGACGGCAAGCCGCTTGCACACTAAACCATCGTCGCGTCAAGCTAAGGCGCGGTCCAAAAAGGGCCGCTGCTGAACATAGGAGACGCCGGTCGAACCCGACCGGCGTCGGGAGTCTCGGATGACCGTGATCGACCCCGACCGGCGTGAATCGGATGGAGCGGACCCAATGTCGGATGTTGCTGTCGAACAGACTGTCGCGCACAGGGCGCCGATGGACCGCGCGGTATCGCTCGCCCGCATCGCGCTGTTGGACCGAGTTTTTCATCAGGTGACCCGCGCCGCGGCGGTCGTCGTCCTGATTATTCTGGGCGGCGTGATCGTTTCGTTGGTCCATGGTTCGCTGCCGGCGATGAAGGCGTTCGGCTTCGGCTTCCTGACGTCGCAGGCGTGGAACCCCGTCACCGAGAATTTCGGCGCGCTGCCGGCGGTCTACGGCACGGTCATCACCTCATTGGTCGCCATGCTGATCGCGGTGCCGGCCGGCCTCGGCATCGCCACCTTCCTCACCGAGCTTTGCCCGCATCCCCTGCGCCGCCCGATTGGCGTCGCGATCGAACTGCTCGCCGGCATTCCCTCGATTATCTACGGCATCTGGGGCCTATTCATTTTTGCCCCCTTCGTGCAGACGCACGTGCAGCCGGCCCTGATCTCGGCGTTCGACGGCGTTCCCGTCCTTTCCAGCCTCTTCGCCGGCCCGCCTTATGGCATCGGCATGCTGACCGCCGGCTTCATCCTCGCCATCATGGTGCTGCCCTTCATCGCGTCGATCGCGCGCGACGTCTTCGAGACCGTGCCGCCGGTCCTGAAGGAAGCGGCGGCCGGCATCGGCTGCACGACCTGGGAGATGATGCGCAATGTCGTGCTGCCCTATACGCGCGTCGGCGTCATCGGCGGCGTGATGCTCGGGCTGGGCCGCGCGCTTGGCGAAACGATGGCGGTCACCTTCGTCATCGGCAACGCGCACAAGATCTCGCCTTCGCTCATCGCGCCCGGCACCACCATCTCCGCGACGATCGCCAATGAGTTCACCGAGGCCGTTGGCGACATCTATACGTCGGCGCTGATCCAGCTCGGCCTCATACTCTTCGTCATCACCTTCTTCGTTCTGGCGATCGCGCGATACATGCTCATGCGCATCGAGCGGAACGCCGCCTGAAGGAACGCGACCCATGTCTCTTTACGCAACGCGCCAGAGGCGCAACTCCGTCGCTACAGGCATAGCCTGGGCGGCCGCGATCTTCGGCCTCGCATGGCTTCTCATGATCCTCGGCGCGCTCCTTTTCGAAGGAATTCGCGGGCTGTCCCTGTCTGTTTTCACCGAGTCCACGCCGCCGCCCGGAAGCCAGGGCGGCCTTCTCAACGCCATCGCGGGCTCGCTCGTGATGACGATGATCGGCGTGGCGATCGGCACGCCGCTCGGCATGCTGGCCGGCACCTATATGGCTGAATACGGCCGCCACACGAAGCTCACCATGGTGGTGCGCTTCATCAACGACATTCTGCTCAGCGCGCCGTCGATCGTCATCGGCCTCTTCGTCTACACGATCCTCGTCGCGCCCATGGGGCATTTCTCCGGCATATCGGGGGCCGTCGCGCTGTCGCTTCTGGTGATCCCGGTCGTGCTGCGCACGACCGAGGACATGCTGCTGCTGGTGCCGGGCTCCATGCGGGAAGCCGCCGCCGCGCTCGGCGCCCCCCGCGCCCATGTCATTTCACGGATCGCTTATCGCGCGGCCAAGGCCGGCCTCGTGACGGGCGTGCTGCTCGCCGTGGCGCGCGTCTCCGGCGAGACGGCGCCGCTCCTCTTCACCGCGCTCAACAACCAGTTCTGGAGCTCGGACATGAATGCGCCGATGGCCAGCCTGCCGGTGGTCATCTTCCAGTTCGCGCTCTCTCCCTACAAGGACTGGCAGCAACTCGCCTGGACCGGCGCGCTGCTGATCACCATCGCCGTCCTCACCCTCTCGATCGTCGCGCGCGCGCTCAGCGCCGGGCGGAGGAAACGCTAATGAACATGGCCGCTCACAATGAACCGCCGCCAAAAGTGTCCGTCCGCAATCTCGATTTCTACTATGGCTCCGCCCATGCGCTGAAGTCGATCAATCTGCCGCTCTATGCGAACAAGGTCACCTCCTTCATCGGCCCGTCGGGCTGCGGCAAGTCCACCCTGCTGCGCGTACTGAACCGCATGTACGACCTCTATCCCGGCCAGCGCGCGCAGGGCGAGGTTCTGCTCGACGGTCAGAACATTCTCGACCCCGCCGTGGACGTGAACGCGCTGCGCTCGCGCGTCGGCATGATCTTCCAGAAGCCGACGCCCTTCCCGATGTCGATCTACGAAAACATCGCCTTCGGAATTCGCCTCTATGAAAAGCTCTCGCGCGCCGACATGGACGTGCGCGTCGAGGAGGCGCTGCGCGGCGCGGCGCTCTGGGAAGAGGCGAAGGACAAGCTGCACATGAGCGGCCTCGGTCTGTCCGGCGGCCAGCAGCAGCGCCTGTGCATCGCGCGCAGCGTCGCGGTGCAGCCCGAGGTGATCCTGTTCGACGAACCCTGCTCGGCGCTGGATCCGATCTCGACGGCGAAGGTCGAGGAGCTCATCGAGGAGCTTTCCGACCGCTATTGCATCGCGATCGTGACGCATAACATGCAGCAGGCCGTTCGCGTCTCGGACTTCACCGCCTTCATGTATCTCGGAGAGCTCATCGAATACGGCGAGACCGACGCCGTATTCACGACGCCGAAGGAAAAGCGCACGCTCGATTACATCACCGGCCGGTTCGGCTGAAGAAGGACATCTCGATGAGCGACCATACCGTCAAATCCTACGACCGCGACCTTGAATCGCTTGGACGACGAATCGCCGAGATGGGCGGCGTTGCGGAGAAAATGCTCGCGGAGGCCATGGACGCGCTTTCGATGTTCGACGTCGACCTCGCCAAGCGCGTGGTGTCGGCCGACACGCGGCTCGACGTGCTCCAGAGGGAGATCGAGGAGTCAGCCGTTCTCACCATCACGCGCCGCCAGCCGCTCGCGGTCGATCTTCGTGAGTGCATCGCCGCGATCCGCATCTCGGGCGACATCGAGCGGATCGGCGATCTCGCCAAGAACATCGCCAAGCGCACCATAAAGATCGCGTCCGACGCGCGGGTTCCCCGCGCGATCGTCGGCCTCAAGTCCATGCATGAAATCGCTGCGACGCAGCTCAAGGACGCGCTCGACGCCTATGCGTTGCGCGACGTCGAGCGCGCCCGTGCGGTCTGGGAGAACGACGCGGATCTCGACGCGCTGGAGGATTCCGTCTTTCGCGACCTTCTCACCTTCATGATGGAAGATCCGCGCAACATTTCCTTCTGCACGCATCTGCTGTTCTGCTCCAAGAATCTGGAGCGGATCGGCGACCACACGACCAACATCTCGGAAACGATCGTCTATCTCGTGACAGGCGAAGCCATGCCGATGGAACGCCCCAAGACGCGCGGAAGCAGCTTTGGCCCCGGCGAAGGTGAAGCCTCGCAATGAACGACGCCATCCAGACGGCGCCGCGAGAGGGGAAGACGGATCGCGCTCCCCGCATTCTCGTCGTCGAAGACGAGACCTCGCTCGCGACGCTGCTCGTCTACAATCTGGAGGCGGAAGGTTACCAGGTCGAGCATGTCGACAATGGCGACGAGGCCGAGCTGCGCATTGCGGAGTCCCCGCCGGACCTCGTCATTCTCGACTGGATGCTGCCCGGCGTGTCCGGGCTGGAGATCTGCCGGCGCCTGCGCACGCGTGACGCGGCGCTCGACATGCCGATCATCATGCTCACCGCGCGCGGCGAGGAGAGCGAGCGCGTGCGCGGGCTGTCCGTCGGCGCCGACGATTATGTCGTGAAACCCTTCTCGACGCCGGAGCTGATGGCGCGGGTGCGCGCCCTGCTGCGCCGCGCCCGCCCCGAGCGCGTCGCCTCGAAACTCACGCTCGGCGACATAGATCTCGACCGCGAGACTCGTCGCGTGCGCCGCTCGGCTCGCGAAATTCATCTCGGCCCGACGGAGTTCCGGCTGCTGGAATATTTCATGGAGAAGCCGGGCCGCGTCTTCACCCGCGCGCAGCTGCTCGACAGCGTTTGGGGCATGGCGGCGGAGATCGACGAGCGCACGGTCGACGTGCACGTGGGCCGCCTGCGCAAGGCCCTGATCCGCGGACGGGAGAAAGACCCGATCCGCACAGTGCGCGGCTCGGGCTATTCCTTCGACGAAACGTTCGGCCGCGACTGACGCTCTTGCGGGGCGTCGTCACGCGTAGCGCGGCGCCTTGAACTGTTCCCGGGCGCGCCGGCGGTCCTGCGCGGGCTGATAGGCGACGCGGGCGTGATGGGCGCAATAGGGTCCGCCGCCCACCGGCGACTTGCCGCCGCAGAAACGAAACTCCGGCGTCGTCGGATCGCCCATCGGCCAGCGGCACATGGACTCGCGCAGCTCCATCAGCGTCACCCGCTCGGACATCGGGATGACGACTTCCTCCTCGGGCAGGGCGCGCGCGAGAACCATCGCCTGCGGGGCGAAGGCGAGCGCGACATTGCCGTGCACCGCATGGCCTGCGGCGCGGGGCGCCGAGGCCGTCGTCTGCCGGGGCGCCTTGGCGGCGCGCGGACGCGGCGCGCTCGCCGTCTTGGCGCGCTCGGCCAATCCCAATCGATGGATCTTGCCGATCACCGCGTTGCGCGTGATGCCGGGCCCTAATTCGGCCGCCACCTGACTCGCGCTGAGACCGTCGCTCCAGAGTTTACGCAACAGATCGACGCGTTCCTCGGTCCAAGACATGTTTGACCTCCAACCGGTCGGTTTATCGCGCACGTTTCCAGGCGAAATCGTCCGCCCACCGCTACGCTGGGGGGAGCCAGCGGCGTTATGACGCGCATTGAAACTCGAGAAGCGCCGCGCGAGAAGAACGCAACCGCGCCGACGGAAAACTTACGAGCCCAGTTGAATCACGCGAGCGAGTCGGTGGCAAGCAAAAGGGGGGGTTCTCAACAGGGTTTGTGCGCGCTTTGCGGGAAACTGTTGCCTGCAAAACTCACTCTCACCCCTATCTCCAAGCAAAACTGCGCCTTTGGCGCCAGAATGCGCGAGGGCGCATCCTGTGGACGATTTGACCCGCATGGCCTTCGCGCTTAAAATCATACGTCGAAATTGCCGCCCTGAAAGGGGCGGCGCTTTGTTTTTTGGGTCGGCCTCAGGCGCGCGGCCCTGCCGCTTGGAGCAAGATTTTGACTTCTGCGCTGTATCCAACCTATGCGCGGGCCGACATCGCCTTCACGCGAGGCGAGGGCGCATGGCTCTTCGCCGACAACGGCGACCGCTATCTCGACTTCGCCTCGGGCGTCGCCGTCCTCTCGCTGGGGCATGATCATCCGCATCTTGTCGCGACGCTGAAAGCCGCGGCCGAACGGCCCTGGCATGTCAGCAATCTCTACCGTATTCCGCAGGCCGAGCGTCTCGCCGAGCGCCTCGCCGAGGCCACCTTCGCCGACGTCGTCTTCTTCACCAATTCGGGCGCCGAGGCCGTCGAATGTGCGATCAAGACGGTTCGCAAATATCACGCGGCGAACGGCGCGCCCGAGCGCTATCGCATCATCACCTTCGAGGGCGCCTTCCACGGCCGCACCCTCGCGACGATCGCCGCCGGCGGAAACCCAAAATATATCGACGGCTTCGGTCCGGCGGTCGAGGGCTTCGACCAGGTTCCCTTCGCCGATCTTGACGCCGTTGAAGCGGCGATCACGGACGAGACCGCCGGCGTCCTGCTAGAGCCCGTTCAGGGTGAGGGCGGCCTGCGCGTTTTCCCGAGGGCGTTTCTCGTCGGGCTGCGCGCCCTCTGCGACGCGCGCGGGCTGCTGCTCGCGCTCGATGAAGTGCAATGCGGCGTCGGCCGCACGGGCAGGTTTCTCGCCTGCGAGCACGCGGGGATCACGCCCGACGTCGTCGCGCTCGCCAAGGGCTTGGGCGGCGGCTTCCCGCTCGGCGCCTGTCTCGCGACGCGCGAGGCGGCCAAGGGCATGACGCTTGGCGCCCATGGCTCGACCTTCGGCGGCAATCCGCTCGCGACGACGATCGGCGGCGCAGTGCTCGACATCATCCTCTCGGAGGGATTCCTGGCGCGGGTCGCGTCGCTCGGGGGGCTTTTGCGCCAGCGCCTAGCGGAGCTCGAGGACCGTTACCCCGCCGTGATCGAGACCGTGCGCGGCGAAGGGCTGATGTTCGGCGTCAAGACGCGCGTCCCCAACGGCGACTTCGCCGCGGCGGCGCGCGCGGAGGGGCTGCTCACCGTCCTCGCCGGCGACAATGTCGTGCGCCTGCTGCCGCCGCTCATTATCGACGAGAGCCATATTGCGGAGGCGATCCTGCGCCTCGATCGCGCTTGTGCGCGCCTCGCCGCGCCGCACAAGCAGCTGGGAGCCGCGTGATGACCGCGCATGCGATGACGCGGCCGCGTCACTTCCTCGACATCGGCGACTTTTCCGGCGCAGAGCTGCGCCATATCCTCGATCTCGCCAAATCCCTGAAAGCCCGCCGCGTCAAGGGTGTCCCCGCCGGCGAGCGTCCGCTCGCGGGAAAATATCTCGGGATGATCTTCGACAAGCCGTCGACGCGCACGCGCGTCTCCTTCGACGTCGCCATGCGCGACCTCGGCGGGGAGACGATCATGCTGACCGGCGGCGAGATGCAGCTTGGGCGCGGCGAAACCATCGCCGATACGGCGAGGGTGCTGTCGCGCTTCCTCGACGCCATCATGATCCGGATTCTCTCGCACGAGGATCTCGCCGAGCTCGCGCGCCACGCCACCGTGCCCGTCATCAACGGCCTGACCAAGCTCTCGCATCCCTGCCAGATCATGGCGGACGTCCTCACATTCGAGGAGCGGCTCGGGCTCATCGACGGCCAGAGCGTCGCCTGGGTCGGCGACTCCAACAACGTTCTGGCGAGCTGGGTGCATGCCGCGGCGCGCTTCGGCTTCACGATCAACGTTGCGACCCCTGCGGAGCTTGCGCCGCCGCAAAGCCTGATCGACTGGGCGAGGGCCAATGGCGCCGCGATGAACCTCATGCGCGACCCTTATGCGGCCGTCGCCGGCGTGCAGGCTGTCGTCACCGATTGCTGGGTGTCGATGGGCGATGAGGACGAGGATTTCCGCCGCACAATTCTCGCGCCATATCAGGTCGACGCGAAACTCATGCGGGCCGCCGCCAAGGACGCGATCTTCATGCACTGCCTGCCCGCACATCGCGGTGAAGAGGTTACCGACGAGGTAATGGACGGACCGCAATCGGTGGTCTTCGACGAGGCCGAGAACCGCCTGCACGCGCAAAAGGGCGTCCTCGCCTGGTGCCTCGCGCCAGGTCTTGGCTGATGGCGGAGACGCCGATCCGGCCCGTCTCGGGCGAGGCGCGGGACGACCGGGTCACGCCCTTCGCCGTCGAAGCGCTCGATCTGCGCGGGCGGCTGGTGCGGCTCGGCCCCGTGGCCGACGCGATCCTGCGTCATTACGATTATCCGCCGCCGGTCGCGCGCCTGCTTGGCGAGGCGCTCGCGCTTGCGGCGCTGCTCGGCTCCATTCTCGAGTCGCATGGCCGGTTTCAGCTGCAGACGCGCAGCGACGGTCCCGTCGACATGATGGTCGTAGATTACGACGCGCCGGGGAAGCTGCGCGGTTTCGCGCGCTTCGACGCCGCGCGGCTCGAGGGGGCGCCGAACCCGGCGCCGGGGGCGCTGCTGGGGCGCGGCCATCTGGCGCTCACCATCGAACGCGACGAGGACGCCGCGCGCTATCAAGGCGTCGTGCCGCTCGAAGGCGAGAGCCTCGCCGAGGCCGCCCACACCTATTTCCGCCAGTCGGAGCAGATCCCCTCCTTTGTGCGCCTCGCCGTCGGCGAGGTCGTCACGCCGCAGGGGCGCAGCTGGCGCGCGGGCGGGCTGCTCCTTCAACATCTCCCGGCTTCAGGGGCGCGGGCGCCGGATCTCCCGCCCGGCGACGCCCCGGAGGGCGACGACATCGAGCCTCAGACGGAGGACGACGCCTGGACTGAAGGTCAGGCGCTGGCGGCGACGCTCGAAGACCATGAGCTGGTCGACCCGTCGCTTTCCGGCGAAAGACTGCTCTTCCGGCTCTTTCACGAGCGCGGCGTGAAGGTCTTCTCCGAACGCGCGGTCGAGGAGTTCTGCCGCTGCTCCAGCGAGCGCATCGAAAAGCTCCTCAAGAGTTTCACGCCGCAGGAGCGCGCCGACATGGTTGGAGACGACGGCCGCATCGGCGTCACCTGCGAATTCTGCGCGACGCACCGCATCTTCGATCCCGCCGATTTCGGCTGAATTTCAGCCTGTGCTCTAGTCGATCCGGGCGATCAGCCTGATCCGGGTTCCGCTCCCCGGCGCGCTATCGATGGCCAGGGTCGCGCCGGAGAGAGCCGCGCGTTCGCGCATCCCGGTCACGCCGAAATGGTCGGGCTTCGGGGCCTCGGGGTCAAAGCCCGCGCCATTGTCTTCAATGAGGAGCGTGGCGGCGGCCTCGTCCTTGCTGATCGCGACCCGCACCCGGCTGGCGCCGGCGTGGAGTTCGATATTGCGCAGCGCTTCGCGCAGCACGGTGCTGAAAAGCTGTTCGGTTTCTCTCGGCAGCGCGCCGGCGCCCGCAGAATCGAGGCAGACGGCGACGTCCCCGCATTGCTGCTCGAATTCCTTGACGATCGCATGGAGATCCTTGTCCTCGCGCCGCGGCGCCCGCGTCTGCGCGATGGCCTCGCGCGCCTCCCAGAGTCCCTGCCGCGCCTGGGCGTCGAGTTCCGACAGCGCTGCCTTCGCCTCCGGATCGATCGTCGTTTTCGCGATGACCCGCGCCTGGGCGATCATCGTGACGATCGAGCGCACCAGCGTGTCGTGCAGATCATGCGCGATCCGAAGCCTTTCATTGGCGATGGCGGCGGCGCGCGCCTCCTCCTGCGCCTTCTCGCGTTCGACGCGCAGGCGCCGCGCATCGGTCACGTCGCGCGCCACAGCCTGAAACTCGCCGCCGGCTTCGGGGCCGAGGAAGCTGACATCCCAGGCGAGCCAGACGACCTGCCCCTTCGCGTCGCGGACCGGCGCCTCGAAGGAGACGGCGCCTTCGGCCGCCGCCTCCAGCCGCCACCGCGTCGTCTCGGGGGCGGGAAACAGGCCGTCGAGGGCTGCGCCGATGAGCCTGTCTTGCGAGCGCCCGAGAAAATGCGCGGCGCGCCGGTTGGCGAAGACGATTTTCCCGTCCGGGCCGAAGCGCAAGACGAGACCGCCGTAGGATTCGACAATGTCACGATACAGCGCGTCGGCGAGGCGCAGCCGCGCCGAAGCGGCGTCGGCCTGCTGTTGCAGCAGCTGCTTTTCCCGCCTGTCGGACGCCATCAGCCGGTCGATCTGCTCGCCCGCGTGGTCAGGCGAGGTGACGACGATGAAGACTTGCGACGCATGGCTCCAGGAGATGGAGATCGTCACGCGCGGGGCCTCGGGCGCCGTGCGCATCGAGGGCAGCACAACTTCACCGCCGCCCTCCCGGCGCAAGCCGGCGAGGCATTCGTCCATATGCATGAGCATCGGCGTCTCGCAGGCGGAGCGCCCCTCCTGCGGCAGCCACTCGCTGAGGGCGCCGAGCCGGCGCGACACCGTCAACGTCTCGTCGAGGACGGCGAGGCCGAATTGCCCGGCTCCGAGCGCCTCCTCCAAAATCATCGCCTGCCAAACCATAGAGCCAGAGTAGCGTTTTCTATGAAGAATCCTGCTGTATGTTAGAGCACATCCCGGAGAATCCGATGCACGAAAATTTCGTCTTCCCCGCCTCGCCCACGCCTTCGGTTGCAATCGCGGGGGATAAGCGACGCTTTCCGGTCCGGCGCATCTTCTGCGTGGCGTTGAACTACGCGGCGCACGCCCGCGAGATGGGGAAGGAACCCGGCGCCGAGCCGCCGTTCTTCTTCACCAAGCCGGCTGACGCGGTGGTCGAGGACGGGGCGACCATTCCGTTTCCCAGCCTGACCAGCAATCTCCACCATGAGATCGAGCTCGTCGCGGCGCTCCATTCCGGCGGCTGGAACATTCCCTCAAAGCGCGCCCTCGATTGCGTCTTCGGCTATGCGGCGGGGATCGACCTCACCCGCCGCGACATGCAGTCGGCCGCGCGCAACGCCGGTCGTCCCTGGGACATGTCCAAGGGCTTCGACCATTCCGCGCCGATCGGCGCAATTCGGCCGGCGGCGGACATCGGCTATCCCGCGAAAGGCCGCATCGCGCTTTCGGTCAATGGCGCGCCGCGCCAGGAGGGCGACCTCGCCGACATGATCTGGAGCGTGCCGGACATCATCGCCGACCTCTCGCGCCATGTGGCGCTTGCGCCCGGCGACCTGATCTTCACCGGCACCCCGTCCGGCGTCGGGGCCCTGCAGCCGGGCGACAAAGCGGAAGGGGAGATCGCGGGCGTCGGCTCCGTTTCCGTCATCCTCGCCCCCGCCCGCGCTGCGTGAGGTTGCGCCGGGCATGCAAACCCGGTTATTGGCTTTGCCGTTGATTCCGCCGGGAGACGCGCGGCGCATGCCCCTATTGACCGCCTTTGCGCCGAGCGCCGCGACATGACCAAGCCGGTCGATACCAAGCCGGTCGACCTCGACCCCGAGGACTGGGACGAATTCCGCGTGCAGAGCCACCGCGCGCTCGATTCCATGATCGACTATCTGCGCGGCCTGCGCGAGCGGCCCGTCTGGATTCCGCCGAGCGAGGAGGCCAAGGCGCGGTTCGACCGCGAGCTTCCTGCGGAAGGGCGCGACCTTTCCGCCGTGCTCGACGATTTCGACCGCTATATCAAGCCCTTCGCCACCGGCAACATCCATCCCATGTTCATGGGCTGGGTGCAGGGGGCGGGCACGCCCGTGGGCATGGTGGCGGAAATGCTCGCGGCCGGCATGAATTCCAATTGCGGCGGGCGCAACCATATCGCCATCGACGTCGAGCGGCAGATCGCCCGATGGATGGCGCAGGCTTTCGGCTTTCCGCAGGACGCCTCCGGCATTTTCGTCACCGGCGCCTCCATGGCGAATTTCCTGTCGCTGCTGGTCGCGCGCGATCAGGCCTATGGCGACGCCGACGTGCGGCTCAACGGGCTTTGCGCGCAGCGGGGCCAGCTTATCGCCTACGCCTCGCGCGAGGCGCATAATTGCGTGCGGCAGGCCATGGAGCTGGCCGGGCTCGGCGCCCGCCATCTGCGGCTCATTCCGTCGGACGACGCCCGGCGCATCAAGATCAGCGCCCTGCGCCACGCCATCGCCGCCGACCGGGCGGCGGGCTTCCGGCCCTTTCTCGTCGTCGGCACGGCGGGGACGGTGGACACGGGCGCGGTCGATCCGCTGGACCGCCTCGCCGACGTCGCCCACAGCGAAGATATGTGGTTCCATGTCGACGGCGCCTTCGGGGCGCTGGCGGCGCTCTCGGACGAGCTGAAGCCGCTGGTGAAGGGGCTGGAGCGGGCCGACAGCATCGCCTTCGACTTCCACAAATGGCTGCATGTGCCCTACGACGCCGGCTTCTTTCTGGTGCGCGACCCCGAGGCCCACAGGCGCGCCTTCGCCGCCAACGCCGCTTATCTCTCCCGCGCGCCGCGGGGGCTGGCGGCGGGCGACACCTGGCCCTGCGATCTCGGCCCCGATCTTTCGCGCGGCTTCCGGGCGCTCAAGGCCTGGATGACCATCGAGACCTTCGGCGTAAAGAAGCTCGCCCAATGCATCGAGCAATGCTGCCGCATGGCGAGGCGGCTCGAGGCCTGGATCGAGGCGTCGGACGCTTTCGTGATGCGCGCGCCGGTGGCGCTGAACATCGTCTGCTTCGGCGTGAAGGGCGACGCGGACGGCGCCCTCGCCCGCGAGATCGTGATGGAGCTGCACGAACGCGGCGAGGCGGCGCCCTCGCTCACCATTCTCGACGGCGTCCCGGCCATACGCGCGGCGATCATCAACCACCGCACCCATGAGGAAGACATCGACGCCTTCACGGGGTTTCTGGACGCGGCGCTGCGGCGGGCGCGCAAAGAGCCGCATGATTTCGACGCGCTGGTCGAGCCGCACGGGCCGGGGAAGACGCGGCTGTCGGAGGATTGAGCGGGCGCTTATCCCTTCGCCTCGTGAGGGAAGGGAGCGCCTTCCGCCTTTGTCGGAAAGCCGACATCGATGCGGCGGGTGAATCGTAAAGGCCTGTTTTCCGGGCAGGACCGGCAAGGCCCGCTCCTTGCATCGCTCCCCGCGACGACCCTTTCGCGAGGACAATCATGCCGCTCTACGCTTATGCCTGCAACGCCTGCGAGGCCGAATTCGAGCTTCTGGTCCGCGCGTCGGACACGCCGGAATGCCCCGCCTGCGGGTCGCACAAGCTCACCCAGCTCGTCTCGCGCATCTGCAACGAGATCAAATATCCGGCCATCGCCAAATCTTGGCGCAAGCGCGCGGCGGCCGAGGGCGACCTCTCCAACTTCAACAAGGCCGAGCGCGGCAAGCTCTGATCAGACAGGCGAGGTCGTCCGACTTGCTCCTTTCCGCGCGCCCGCGCATATAGTCGGACCATGCCTCCCGCGCCGACGAACCGCCGCCCCGCCTCTCCCAAGGAAGCCCCGCAGGAGCCCTTCAAGCGGGCCGTGGCCGGCGCCATGCGCGCCATGGCGAAAAGCCCCAAGCTCGACGTGCTCTTTGCGCCCGAGCGCCCCTCGCTGATCGCGACGGAAGACGGGGCCAAGGCGCGGCTCACCGAGCCGCCGCGCAAGATGTCGCCGAAAGAGGCCGCCATCGTGCGCGGGCAGGCCGATTCGATCGCGCTGCGCCTCGCCTGCCACGACGACGCCGTGCACCGCCGCCATGCGCCCGAGAGTCTCGAGGCGCGCGCCGCCTTCGACGCCCTGGAGCAGGCCCGCGTCGAATCGCTCGGCGCAAGGCGCATGGCCGGCGTCGCCGCCAATATCGGCGCGATGCTGGAGGACCGCTACGCCCGCAGCCATTCCGAGAAGATCGCGAGCCGCGAGGACGCCCCGCTCGAGGACGCGCTGGCGCTGATGGCCCGCCAGCGCCTCACGGGGCTGGAGCCGCCGCCTCATGGCGCGAAAATCGTCGAATTCTGGCGCAGCCTGATCGAGGAGCGCGCCGGGCCGGATCTCGACAGGCTTGTCGGCGCCGTCGACGACCAGAAGCATTTCGCCCAGATCGTGCGCGAGCTGCTCTCGCATCTCGACATGGCCGGCGCCGAGGCCCCCGACGAGACGGACGCCGACGACGAGGCCGAGGACGCGCCCCAGAACCCCGACGAAAGCGATCAGCAGGAGCAGGAGGAGGACAAGGCGAAAAGCCAGGCCGACATGGAGACCGCCATGGCCGCCGAGGACTCCGAGCAGGAAGGCGAGAGCGAATCCGCCGAGGCGCCTTACGGCGAAGCCGCCGAGGATTCCGATACGGGCGACCTCGAGGAAGCCTCCGACGCGCGCCGCCCCTCGACCGCGGCCGCCGAACGCTCGGGCGCGGATTACCTCGCCTACACCACTCGCTTCGACGAGACCGTCCGCGCCGAGGAACTGTGCGACATGGAGGAACTCGACCGCCTGCGCAGCTATCTCGACAAGCAGCTGCTGCATCTGTCGTCGGTCGTGGGCCGTCTCGCCAACCGCCTGCAGCGCCGCCTGATGGCGCAGCAGAGCCGCAGCTGGGAATTCGACCTCGAAGAGGGGATGCTCGACCCGGCGCGGCTGATGCGCGTCATCATCGATCCGCAGCAGCCGCTCTCCTTCAAGCGCGAGAAGGACATGGACTTCCGCGACACGGTCGTCACCCTGCTGCTCGACAATTCGGGCTCCATGCGCGGGCGCCCGATCACCGTCGCCGCGACCTGCGCCGACATCCTCGCCCGCACGCTGGAGCGCTGCGGCGTGAAGGTCGAGATTCTCGGCTTCACCACCCGCGCCTGGAAGGGCGGGCAGTCGCGCGAACTGTGGATCAACGAGGGCAAGAAGCCCAATCCTGGCCGCCTCAACGACATCCGCCACATCATCTACAAGGCGGCCGACGCGCCCTGGCGGCGGGCGAGGCGCAATCTGGGCCTGATGATGCGCGAGGGGCTTTTGAAAGAGAATATCGACGGCGAGGCGCTGGACTGGGCGCATCGGCGGCTGCTGGCGCGCCAGGAGCAGCGACGCATCCTGATGATGATCTCGGACGGCGCGCCGGTTGACGATTCCACGCTCTCGGTCAACCCCGGCAATTACCTCGAGCGGCACCTGCGGCAGGTGATTCACGACATCGAGACAAAATCGCCGGTGGAGCTGATCGCTATCGGCATCGGCCATGACGTGACGCGCTACTACCGCCGCGCGGTCACGATCGTCGACGCCGAGGAGCTCGGCGGCGCCATGACCGAGAAGCTCGCCGAACTCTTCAGCGAAAACGCCGTTCCTCCGGCGACGCAGGGACGCAGCGCCGCGCTCGCGCGTTAACGTCAACTTCACCATAAAGGCTCATGATGGAATTACGGCGGGACGACTCGCGCCGTTCATTCCAATTGCAACCATTTCCCCCGGTCGCACGTTAATGAGAGCGCGTGACCGTCGTTGGAGCGCGCCAATAAGCGTTGCATGGGGGAGTAAGTCAGATGGCTTTGATGAGAAAAATGCGCAGCGAAGCGCCGGAATTCGAGAAAGTGGCGTGCGTGACGGCGCTCTGCGCTCTTGCGACCCTGCCGCTCGCCTTCTGCGCGGCGGTGACGATCTTCGCGTGAGGCGACAAGGCTTGAGCGAGAAGGCGTGACGGCGACGAAAGGGAGCGGCGCCCTTTCGCGTCAGGACGCGTCGGCGATTGGCCATTCGGCCCTGTACGAGCCGCCTTGATTGTCATGGGCGACGACGCGCATCGTCTTTGCGCCGCTCGGCGCATAGGTGAAACGGAAGTTCGGGTCTTCCGACAATGAAATCCCGCCCTCCATCTTGAAGATCAATTCCTCGCCCTGCCAGACCTCGACGGCGTCGATGTAATGCGCCGGCGTGTAGGCGCGGGTGATCTGATCCATCTGCATTCCGGAATTGTTCGGATGGCGGATCATGATCTGCGCTTCGCGCTTGCTGGCGATCGCGCTCTTGAACTCGCGATATTTCATCTTGCCCAGATTGGCGCGGGCTTCGTCCGGATCCTTGCCGGCGGGCGCCGAGCAGCCGCCCGAAGCCTTCACGAACTTCGCCTCCGCATGAAGTTTCCCGTCGCGCGTCTCGGCCACGGCGTGGACGTTGGTGTAGCTATTGACGCGCACGCGGGTCTCGATGAAATCGACGCCCGCTTTTTCGCCGAAGGTGAAGCTCGCCGCCATGGGCATGGGGTTCTGGTCGATGACGAGCGTCGCGGCCTTCACCTTGCCGGGATCGGCGAAGCGCAGGGTCATCGGCACGATGGCCGCGTCCTCCGCGCGCTTGGGGGCGTCGAGCGAGACCGTCCCGTCGGCGGGCGCGATTTCGTGGCCGTGAAAGATGTCTGTCACGAGCCCGGGCCAGGGATCGGGAGCGGCGGTTTGCTGCGCGCGTGCAGCGCCGGCAGCGAAAAGGGGGACGCCGGCGGCAAGAAGCGCGGCGCCGAGCGCGGCCAAGCGCAGTTTTTTCGACATCGGTCTCCTCCCGGTCTTTGGCGTGAGATTAGCGCGAAAACACAGGAGAGCGTGAGACAAAGTCGCTCACGGCTCCTCCCACTCCAACTCGGCGAAGCCCGCCGTGGCGTTCCTCGCATTGTAATCCTCGAAGAGCCGCCACTTCCCGCGTTCCTCGCTCCCGGCCTCCTTCGCCGCCTCCTTCACGCTCTCGCCTTTCTTGATCGCCGCGCGCAGGTCAGCGGTCAGGCGCGTCAGATATTCGCGCTCGTCGTCGAGCGCCTTGGGCCAGGGGGCGACCATGGGCCCATGCCCGGGGACGACGCGCTCGGCCTTGACGCCTGCGAGCCTGTCGGCGACGTCGAGAAAACCCAGCAAGCTCCCGTCCACGACCGGGACATGTTGCAGAAAGAGCAGGTCGCCCGCAAAGAGCGTCCCGCTCTTTTCGTCGAGCGCGGTCAGGTCGGCCTCCGAATGCGCGGTGCGCCACGCCTGCAGGACGATCGTCCGCCCGCCCAGATCGAGCGTCGTCGAATCGCTCACGGTCAGCGTCGGCGGAACGATCGTTGCGCCATCGAGCGCGTCGCCCATGATCTCGCGGAAGGCGGCAAGATAATGCTCGCCCCGCGAGGCGAGGGCGCGGGGCAGGTTCCTGTGCCCGACGAAAGTGACGCCCGCCCCAACGAAGGCCGCATTGCCGAAGACATGGTCGGGATGCGCATGGGTGTTGATCACGTAGCGGATGGGCTTTTGCGTCTTCTCGCGCAATGCGGCGAGAAAGGCCTTGCCTTGCAGCAGGCTGCCGCCCGTGTCGATCACCGCGACCGCGTCATCGCCGACGATCGCGCCGAGATTGGCGATGCCGCCGAGATTTTCCCGCGTCATCAGCGAGGTTTCGCCCTGATGCACATAGACGCCGGGCGCGATCTCCTCGAGTCGGAAAGCCGCCTCGGCCCTTGCCGCAGCCGTCGCGGCAAACGCCAGCGCAAAGCTGGCGAGAAGGCGCATAAAAATGCGCAACACACTGATTTTTATATGAGCTTTAGCGCCGCTACTTGGCACGCCGACGCCTCCGTTTTTTGCGATTGCGATTCAACCGCTCGCGACATATTATCCCGCCGTTTCCGGGTTAGAAGATGTCTTCCGGACGGGAACCGGGAGCATCCCGACGCCGCAGGGTATTTCGCACGCGCGGCGCGGGACCGAAACGGAAAACGCCTTCCCAATGTCGAGGCGCCCTTGAGAGGCGCGACGTCGGCGGCGGCGCAACGATAAGGCGCGCCTCGGCGTCGTCAGGAGGAAAAGCTCATGCATAAGCTGTTGTTGTCGACTTCCGTTGGTATTCTCGCGCTGTTCGCGGCCGGCGCGGCGAACGCCGACGACGAGTTGCTGACGCTGTCGAAGGACCCCAAGCAGTGGGTTTCTCCGACCGGCGACTACGCCAATCTCCGTCACTCGGGCCTCAAGCAGATCACGCCGGACAACGTCGGCAAGCTTGCGCCGGCGTGGCAGTTCTCGACGGGCGTGCTGCGCGGCCACGAAGGCGCGCCGCTGGTCCTCAACAACGTCTCCATCATGGATACGAGCGGCAAGACCGTCACCACCGACGTGATGTATCTGCACACGCCGTTCCCCAACGTCGTTTACGCCCTCGACGCCAAGGACCCGGCGCATCAGATCCTCTGGAAGTATGAGCCCAAGCAGGATCCGTCCGTCGTTCCGGTCATGTGCTGCGACACGGTCAATCGCGGCCTCGCCTATGGCGACGGCAAGATCTTCCTCTCCCAGGCCGACACTACCCTGATCGCCCTCGACTCCAAGACCGGCAAGCTCGTCTGGTCGGTGAAGAATGGCGATCCGTCCAAGGGTCAGACCTCGACAGCGGCCCCGCATGTCTTCAAGGACAAGGTCATCGTCGGCATCGCCGGCGGCGAGTTCGGCGTGCGCGGCCACATCACGGCCTACAGCGTGAAGGACGGCAAGCAGGTTTGGCGCGGCTACTCCATGGGCCCCGACGCCGACACGCTGATCGATCCCGCGGCGACCACCCATCTCGGCAAGCCGGTCGGCAAGGACTCGGGCATTTCGACCTGGGAAGGCGACCAGTGGCAGACCGGCGGCGGCACCACCTGGGGCTGGTATTCCTATGACCCCGAGCTGAACCAGATCTTCTACGGCTCCGGCAACCCCTCGACCTGGAACCCCAGCCAGCGTCCGGGCGACAACCGTTGGTCGATGACCCTCTGGTCTCGCGACCTCGACACCGGCAAGGCCAAGTGGGTCTACCAGATGACGCCCCACGACGAGTGGGACTATGACGGCATCAACGAAGTGATCCTCGCCGACCAGAACATCGGCGGCAAGACGGTCAAGACGGCCGTTCACTTCGATCGTAACGGCTTCGCCTATACGCTCGATCGCACCAACGGCGAGCTGCTGGTCGCCGAAAAATACGATCCGGCCGTCAACTGGGCGACCAAGGTCGACATGGACAAGTCGTCCAAGACCTACGGCCGTCCGCTGGTCGTCGAAAAATACTCGACCCAGCACAATGGCGAAGACACCAACACCCAGAACGTCTGCCCGGCCGCTCTCGGCTCGAAGGACGAACAGCCGGCTTCCTATGATCCGGCGACGGGCCTGTTCATGGTGCCGACCAACCACGTCTGCATGGACTACGAGCCCTTCCGCGTGTCCTACACCGCGGGTCAGCCCTATGTCGGCGCGACGCTGGAAATGTTCCCGGCGGGCAAGGTGCTCGGCGACGGCACCAACCACACCGGCAACTTCATCGCCTGGGACGCCAAGACGGGCAAGATCGTCTGGTCGAACAAGGAGCAGTTCTCGGCATGGTCGGGCGCGGTGTCGACAGACTCGGGCGTGACCTTCTACGGCACCCTCGAGGGCTATCTGAAGGCGGTCGACACCAAGACCGGCAAGGAGCTCTATCGTTACAAGACTCCGTCGGGCATCATCGGCAACGTGATGACCTATGAATTGGCCGGCAAGCAATATGTCGCGGTTCTCTCGGGCGTCGGCGGCTGGGCCGGCATCGGTCTCGCGGCGGGTCTCTCGAAGTCGAACGAAGGCCTCGGGGCCGTGGGCAACTACGCCTCGCTCGCCAATTACACCGCCCTCGGCGGCGTGCTGACCGTCTTCGCTCTGCCGAACTAAGCAGAACGGAAGGTCGCATCTGGCGCTTCTGGCGCTCGGCGTAGCCCTCCCTGCAAGGGGACGCCGGGCGCCATCGTTTAGTTGATGAACAAAGAAATAGATCCAGGGAGAGCGTGATGAGATCGTCGCTTACCGGGGCTTTCGCCCTGGGCGTCATGATGTTTGTGGGAACCTCCGCCATGGCCGAGGCGCCCGGCGATCCCAAGGCCGTCAAATCCGTCGACGGCAAATATTTCGACGCGAAGGGCGATCCCACCTACAACGTCGGCGCCGACGGCACGGTGGATTGGTACACCTTCTCCGGCTATCGCCGCTATCATGCCGAATGCCACGTCTGTCACGGCCCGAACGGCGGCGGCTCGACCTACGCACCCGCCCTCAAGGATTCGGTGAAGCGTTTCAACTACGCCGAATTCGCCGGCATCGTCATCGGCGGCCGCCAGAATGGCAACAGCGTCATGCCGGCCTTCGCCGACAACAAAAACGCCGTCTGCTATCTCGACGACCTCTACATCTATCTGCGCTCCCTCTCCACCGGCGCCGTCCAGCCTGGCCGCCCGGAGAAGAAAGAGCCGGCGACGGACGCTTTCAAGAAGGCCGAAACCGCCTGCATGAGCGCCAAGTAAGCGTCAAGTAAGAACGCTGGCTGACTGCGCTTGCGCGAGGCCGACAAGTTCCTCGGCCCGGAAGCCCCTTGCGGCTTCCGGGCCGCTGTCGTTTCGGGGCCGGCGTGGCGTGGGAAATGGCGAACGACTATATGAAGCGGAAAAGGAAAAGCCGGGAGCGACGCGTATGAGCCAGCAGAGATCTCTTGTTTCCAGATGGCGGCTCGCCGCCCTCGCCGGCGCATTCAGCCTTACCGGCGCCGCCGCTTACGCGCAGCACATGGGCCCAGACGCCGGCGCCAAATCCTCCGACAACGCCGGGGCGATCGAACTCGTCGATCCCAAAGTCCTGCGCGTCTGCGCCGATCCGAACAATCTGCCGTTCTCCAACGAGAAGGGCGAAGGCTTCGAGAACAAGATCGCCGAACTTCTCGCCAGAAAGCTCGGAAAAGATCTCGCCTATCGTTTCTATCCCGGCGCCACCGGCTTCGTGCGCAATACGCTCAATGCGCATCTTTGCGACGTCATCATCGGCATCCCGCAGGGCAATGATCTCGTGCAGTCGACGAATCCCTATTACCGCACGACCTACGCCATCCTGACGCGCGCCGGCTCCGATCTCGACGGCATTAGAAATCTCGACGACCCGCGCCTCAAGGAAAAGAAAGGCCGCATCGGCCTTGTCGCCAACACGCCGCCCGGCAATATTCTCGCCAAGAACGGCATGATCGGCCTGGTGAAGCCTTATGCGCTGATGATCGACACGCGCGTCGAGTTCCTCGAGCGCGGCGATGGTTCGCGATCTCGAGACGGGCGACATCGACGTCGCGCTCCTTTGGGGACCGATCGCCGGCTATTACGCCAAGAAATCGAGCGCGAAGCTCAACGTCGCTCCGATCGCCGAAACGCCCGGAACGCGCATGGCGTTCCGCATCGCCTTCGGCGTACGCCATTCCGATCAGAACTGGAAGCGCGACCTCAATAATTTTCTGACGCAGAACAAGGCGGACATTGACGCGATCCTCGTCGATTATGGCGTGCCCATGCTCGACGAATCCGGCGCGCCGCTGCAGAGAACGCCGTGACGCGCGCCGCTGTCGCGACGGGCGCTGCGCTCGCTCTTCTTCTGGCGACGGGCTCCTTGATCGCGAAAACGAACGCGCCCCCGCCAGAACCCGCGGGCTATCGGATGGACGCCTATCGCGCGCCCGTGCCCGCGACGCTCAAGGGAGCGACGGTGATCGATACGGCGCGGGCCTTCGCGCTCTGGAAGGCCGGCGCCGCCGTATTCATCGATGCGCTGCCGCATGCGCCCAAGCCCGACGGCCTGCCGGAGAATGTCGTGTGGCGCGAGCAGCCGCGCTTCGACATTCCCGGCGGCGTCTGGTTGCCCGATACGGGCTTCGGCGCCATCTCCGACGCGTCGCAGCGCTACTTCGAGCTGGGGCTGGCGAAGGCGAGCGGCTCCGACAGAAACAAGCCGCTCGTATTCTACTGCCTCGCCAATTGCTGGATGTCGTGGAATGCCGCAAAGCGCGCCATCGCGCTCGGCTACGCCCATGTCTCCTGGTATCCCGAAGGCACGGATGGCTGGGCGGCCGCGAAACATCCGCTCGAAGAGAAGAAGCCGGAGCCGCGAGAGTGAGCGCTACTCCATCTCCGCGATGATCTTGCGCGACAATGCGCCGAAACGCTGCTCGATCAGCGCCGGGCTTTCGCAGACATAGCTCACCATCTTGCGCTGCTCGTCAAAAAGACGCACGCGCCATTGCAGCGCTTCGGCGGCCTTCTTCACCGCTTCCGGATCCTGCGGCTTGCTGTTCTGCAAATCGAAGAAGGCTTGCGTCTCGCCGCGGGTCTTCTCCGCCATTTCTTTCAGCCGCCGGCCAAAGCGATCAAGGCCGTTGACGACGTCGCGCCGCTCATCGTTCATCCTTTCGTAGACGCCGGCGAACAGCAGGGTGAGCCGCGCCTTGCGCCTGTCGCCGGCGCTCCTCGCAAAATCCGCGATCAGCCTTTCGGCCTCCTCGATCGGCGTGCGCCGAGGCGCGATGCGCGAGACGAGCTCGCTGACGGCCTCATCGGCGCGCCAACCCTTACGCTCGGCGTCGATCGAGGGGCCGGTCCAGACGCCGCCGAGTGCGATCTCCGGGACGCGGACCTGCTTGCAGGGCCAGTCGCCCGGCGCGGTCTGGGCGCAGGCCGGCGCAATTGCGAGCGCAATGACCATGGCGGCGAGTGATCGGAGGACGTTTTCTCTCATCGGCATCCGTCTATAATGCCCCATGCAGGTCATTCCCGTCATCGATATTCGCAACGGCGTCGCCGTTCGGGCGATAGCAGGCCGACGTCCCGAATACAGGCCGCTCGCTACCCCGCTCGCACGCACGAGCGCGCCGCTCGACGTCGCGCGCGGACTGATGTCGCTGCATCCGTTCAGCGCGCTCTATATCGCCGATCTCGACGCCATCGAGGGGCGCGGCGCCAATTGCGCGGCGATCGCTTCGATCAGCGACGCTTTCTCGCAAGTGCAGATCTGGGTCGACGCCGGCGTGCGCCGGCAGGAGGACATGGAAAGAGTGCGCGCGATCGCGAACGTCAGCGTCGTCATCGGCAGCGAAGCCCTCGCGTCGATCGACGATCTCGCTGCGTTCGAGGCCAATGCGCACAGCATTCTCTCGCTCGATTTCACGGGTGATGCCTTCCTTGGTCCCGAGGCGCTCGTTTCGACGCCGGGGCGCTGGCCGCAAAGCGTCATCGCGATGACGCTCGCGCGCGTCGGTTCGAACGAGGGGCCGGACTTCGCCCGTTTCGAACATATCCGTGCAGCCGCAGCCGGGCGTGCGGTCTATGCCGCGGGCGGCGTCCGCAGCGTCGGCGATCTTCGTCGATTGGAGGCGATGGGGGCGGCCGGCGCGCTCGTCGCCTCCGCGCTTCACGACGGACGCCTGACCGCGGCCGATCTCGTGCGTCTCCGGTCAAAATAAAAGGGGAGCCGCGAGGCTCCCCTTTGCGATGCGCAGTCTCGGGCCGATCAGTTCGCGGCGAAAGGATGCACCGCGGTGACGCGCGCGGAAAGAACGCTCGCGGCGGTCGGGTCGCCCTTCATGGCGCGGGCGATGGCTTCCTTCGTCGCCTGGTAGTTGAAGTCCTGAATTTTCTGGTCGTCGTTGGCTTCCCAGTGGATGAACACGCCGACGCAGATGAAGAGGTCGTCCGCCTTGTCGAGCGGGATGACGCCCTCGGCGACCGAATCCGCGACCGCCTTCGCGACGCCGTGCTGGGCCGGACCGAACATCTGGACGGCCTGCTTGGCGTTCTTGATCGTCACCTTGTTGAACAGGATGGTCGCCGGCTTGACCAGCAGGTTGGGGGCGACCACGGCGAGCAGGGTGGTGAAGCCGTCCTTGTTGTTGACCAAGGCGTTCGCAAAAGCCTTCTCGACGGCGCTACCGCGCGGTCCGATGAGAAGGTCGATGTGGGCCACCTCGTTGCCCTCGCCGACGAGAGATTCGCCGACGCCGGTTTTTGCGTTCGCTGAGCCAACGAAGCCGCTAGACGGCTTCGGAAACAGCGCGCCCAGAATTTTTTCAAAGAACGACATATTTCACCCTCCCGGTGCTGTTCGCGTCCTGCGGCGTCTTGTTGTCTTGCGCACGCGCGGAAAGCCCTGATCGTTTCCAGAGAGGCCCGGGCTTTTCCGCGGCGCCTCGATTAAGACTGTGAAAGGGGAGCCGCCTGGCCCCCCTCCGAAATAGCGCCTTTTTCCCGAAATCAGTTCGGGGCGAAGGGGTGCTTGGCTTCGTTGCGCTTGGCGACGACTTCGGCGGCCTTCGGCTCGCCCTTGACGGCGCGGGCGATGGCTTCCTTCGTGGCGGTGTAATTGTAGTCCTGGATCTTCTTGTCGTCCGAAGCGTCCCAGTGAATGAACACGCCGACCGAGATGAAGATGTCGTCAGCTTCGGCGACCGGGATCACGCCCTCGGCAACCGAATCCGCGACGGCCTTGGCGACGCCATGCTGCGCCGGGCCGAACATCTGGACGGCCTGCTTGGCGCCCTTGATGGTGACCTTGTTGAACAGGATGGTGGCGGGCTTGCAGAGCAGGTTCGGGGCGACGACCGCGAGAAGGGTCGTGAAGCCGTCCTTGTTGTTGACGAGCGCGTTCGCGAAGGCGAGCTCGGCGGCCGAACCGCGCGGACCCATGATGAGGTCGATGTGGGCGACTTCGTTGCCTTCGCCGACGAGCGACTCGCCGACCAGCATCTTGTTGATCAAAGCCATGTGCGTTTCCCTTTCCAGATTCCCCCGGAGCATCCGCGCGCCTTGCGCCGCGATTGCTCCTATCTTTTGTTACGGCGTCAGGCGCAAATTACCTGAACCGGTCGACCAGATAGCCGCGAGACCACCCCGCGCGGCGCGGACTCAACCATTTTTGGGCGCGCTTGCCAAGATGGCCACTAGATAATCGGCGAAAAGAACGGCGACTGTCAGATCGGCGCTTGTGCCTGGATTAAGCTTTTTTTCCTTGAGCTTACGATCGAATTCGAGGGCCTGCGAGAAAGCCCCGGCAAGATCGCGCTCCGACATCTCAGCACTGATGCGGCGCGCTTCCTCGCGAAGCCCCTCCGCGGTCGCGGAGCCGTATTTGCGCGCGACGTGACTGTCCGGGAAGGCGCCGAGAAAAGCCATGTAGACATCCAGCGTCGCGCGCGGCGCCCCATGGCCAAGGTTGCGCGCGCGTGCGAGGGCGCCAAAGCCCCAGTCGAAAATATCGGCGAATCCCGTCGAATACTGATAGCCGATGCGGTCCCTCTCCGCCGCGGCCCGCATGGCGCCCAGCAGCGTCGTTAGCGCAGGTTCCGCGACGTCATGCTCATTCGCGGAGCCGAGGCCCGCGGGGTTGGCGAGCGCAATGGCGCGAAAGGCGGCCTGAGCGTCGGCGACATCGAGCGCCGCGAGCACACGGGCGGTTTCCTGCTCGAGGTCGGGGCTTTGCGCGGTAAGCGCCGCATGGGCGAGCGGCGCGCAGAGCAGCACGATCCCCAGATTCGTGTTCTGACCGACCGCGGCCCAGGTCGCCTCGACAGCGCCAAGAATGCGCGCGCCGACGCTGGCGCCGGGCTGGGCGATATGAGGCGCGGCCGCCCTGGCGCTGGCGATGAAGTCCGCCGCCTCCATGCCGTGGCCGGGCGCGAAATGATGGACATTGCCGGGCTTGGGCGCTGCGAGCTCGGCCTCGCAGGCTTGCACGAAGGCGCGGGCGACGGAGGCCGGCGGGATCATGCCGGGCGCGCCAGTTCTTTCAGCGCATCTGCGGCCAGCCGCTCGGCGATGTTGAAATCGGCGATGCGCTGCAGACCGCTCCAGCCGGGCATGGAGTTGACCTCCAGCACCATCGGCCGGCCGTCGGCGCCAGTGATGAGGTCGACACCGGCGACGGCCGTTCCCATTGCGGCGCAGGCGGCGAGCGCCATGTCGCGCTCCTCTTGCGTCGGCGCCGCGGCGACGGGCTTCGCGCCCTGCCGCACATTGGTGATCCAGTGGGACGAGCGCCGCCGCATGGCGCCGACGACCCCGCCGCGCGAAATCAGGATGCGCATGTCTTCATAAGGCGGCCGCGAGGGTCCAACGAAGCGCTGCAGATAAAACACGCCGCGCGCCTCTTCGAGCGAGGGAATGTCGCCTTCCTTTTCAATAAGTCGAATCCCCCAGCCTTGCGCGCCGAAGAGCGGCTTCATCACAAGCGGGCCGCGCGCGCATTCGCGCCGCGCAATCTCGCGCGCCTGCGCCACGGATTGCGTGGCGAAAGTTTCCGGCGCGGGGACGCCTGCGCGGGCGAGCAGAAAACTCGCCATGCTCTTGTCGGTGCAGCGCTCGATGGCGCGTGGGCCGTTGATCAGCGGAACGCCCAGCGCCTCCAGCGCGTGCAGCAAGCCGAGCCGCATGGTGATGGCTTCGAGCGAGCCGTCGCCGATGGCGCGCACGATCACGAGGTCGGGAAGGTCATGGAAGCCGGGAATGGCGAGGCCATGCGGGCGGCCTGTGTCGATCCGGCAGCCCGAGAGCCGCACCGCGACCGGCGTCGCGCCCAGCGCCCGAAACGCTGCGAGCGTGTGCTCGACATGCCAGTCGAGCTTGTCGGTGAAGACGGCGACGCGGGGATTTCCCTTCTCTCCGCATTCGGGGAGCAGGGCGGGGAGATGACTCGAAGCTTTCAACGCCGTCAACGAACGCCTTGCCCCTCGCCGCGACCCTCTCCCCGCTGGGCGGGGAGAGGGCGCCCGTTACGCCCCGAATGATTTGTCCAGCAGCTCTTCGTTGATCTTGCCGCCGCGGAAGGTTTCCCCGGTCTCGACCGCCGTCACCAGCGCTTCGGCCGGCGAAAACAGGCTGCCGTCGATCTGGTAGAAATCGCCCTTGTAGGCCTTGAAGATGTCGGCGAAAGGCTGGCCGTAATCCTTCGAATTATGGCTCGGCAGCTTTTCGGCAAGCTCCTTGGCCGCCGAGGCGGAGCCCTTCACGAAGAGATGGGCGCGGCCCGCGTAGATGATCGCGTCGTTGGTGCGGCCCATGGCCTGCACGAAATCGGGATGGGGCGGCGAGAGCGGCGCAGTGGCGATTCCATCGATGATGTTCTCGAGCGGGAAGTGCAGTTCATGCGCCTTGTGCAGCGCAACCTCGAGCACGCGGCCGACGACCTGCACGCTGCCGGCGAGCGACTGCGTCGGCGCATAGACGAAGGCGACCTTGTCAGGCGAGACGCCGGACTTCGACGCAACCTTCTCGACCACTTCTTTGGGCGGCGGCGAGCCGGATTCGAGCACGATCGTCACGCGGTCGGCCATGTCCTTGTAGGTCAGATCCTCGAAGAGCTTCTCGACGCGGGCCTGGGCGCGGCCGGGGCCGGAGCCGAGCGCGAAAAACTTCTCGTGTTGCAGGCTCCAGCCGGCGTATTGGCTGGCGAGGCAGGCGACGACGGGGTCGTTGCTCGCGACGGTGAGCCAGAACGGCCATTTCGCGGCGCCCGGGGCGTGTGAGAGCGTGACTTTGCCGAGCCCGCCCATGCAGATTTCCGTGAGCAGCAGGCCGACGTCGACGCCGCCCGCGACCTTCGCGCCCGCGTCGATGAGCAGTTCCCCGAGGCTGCCGCGGGAAACCGAAACGCGGTAGCGCTCGGCGCCGGCGACGAGCCGGTCGACGATCTCGCCGGCGAGAGAGTTGACGCTGGCCGTCACCCGGCCGGTGTTGTCGCTTGCGCTCACTTGTGGTCCTTCCCTCAAAATTTCTGTGGCTCTACCGGCCAGTTTCCCGTCGGCTTAAGAGCTCAAAAAAAGCCCGGCGGCGGCGGGCGGAAACTTATCGGGCTTTGCAGCGAAACGAAAGCGTGAAGGCGAGAATGGTCGCGAAAGCTTTTACCTTCGTCAATTAGACTTCATGCGAGGCTGATAGCAGGCGATTCCCACGGGGCGGAGACGGGTCGATATGGACACACAGACGACGCAGTCTCCCTCGACCGGAGCGCAGAAGCGGCTTTCCTCCTGGGATCTCGCGGTGGTCATCGCGGCGGCGCTCGGCATCATCTTCATGAATGTCGGCGTCGTGCGCGCCCTCGACATCGCGCTCGACGCGATTCACTGATTTGCGCCTGACGCCCCGTCGTCAAGCCTTAGCCCCGCGTCGCGCGAGCGACCAGGAGCGGTAGGCGCCCGGCGTCATGCCGGCGTAGCGCCGGAAGGCGCGGCGAAAACTCGTTTCATCCGCGTAGCCGGAAGCGCTCGCGAGCTGCTTTACCGAACTCTGCGTCGTCTCCAGCAGCATGCGCGCGCCCTCGAAGCGCACGCGGTCGAGGAAATGCTTCGGCGTCTCGCCCGTCGCGTCTTTCAGCCTGCGATGCAGCGTGCGTTCGGAGACGCTCAGCGCGCGCGCGAGCTGCGTCGAGGTCATCGGCGCATCGCCGGCCTGCCGCACGACATGCTCGGCTTCCAGCACGAAGGGATTGGACGCGGTGAGATGTCCCGGCGGAATATAGATCGTCTGCGTTGACGGCACCGTGTCGACGACGGTGAAATCCGCGGCTTTCTTCGCCGCCTCGGGTCCGCAGATCTCTCGAATGACGTGCAGCGACAGATCGATCCACGACAGCGGGCCGCCCGCGGTGACGACGCGCCGGTCCTCGATGAAGGCGGCGCCCCAGGCGACGTCGGCGCGCGGGTAGCGCGCGCGCATCTCGTCGTGGCGCCACCATGTCGTCGTGCAGCGACGCCCGTCGAGAAGCCCGGCCTCGCCGAGGAGGAACACGCCGTTGCACGAACCCGCGATGATCGCGCCCATCGCGTGCTGGCGCCTGAGCCAACCGGCCGCGGCGTTGACGGCGGGCGCGGCGGGCATCGGATCTTCGCAGTTGCACAGGAAAGGCGGCACGACCACCGCGGCGCAGACGTCGAGCGCCGCGAAGGAGGCGTCGACCGCATGGGTCCGGCCGAAGCCGTCGCGGATCGGCTTGCCGTCGTAGCTGACCGTCAGGACCCGATAGGGGTCGGGCCGCTCCTTCGTCTTCAACATGCGGCGGCTCATCGCCAACAGATCGGCCGCGCCGATGAAGCCCTGCCCCAGACAGTCGTCGTAACCCAGGATGGCGATATCCATGTCAGTGGCTCCGTTTGGCGGGAATTGCCCTTACATTGGCAGATTCGCTGGCCAGTTTCGCAAGAGTAATGGCAAACCTGCCATGCTGGCAAGGAGGAGGGGGTCGTTATCCTCGTCTTCACCGAAAGCGCTGGGCGCTTCCCGGTGAAAATGGAGAAAAAGAAATGAGCGTATCAACACAGACCGCGGCGGGAGCCGCCGTCGACAGGCCGATTGTCGACCTCAGGGGCCTTTGGATCGGGCTCGCGCTGCTGAACACTTTCTACCTGATCGTGCGCATCTACGAGCAGATCTACGGCTGGCGCGCCGGACTCGAATTCATTCGCGCCGGAATTCCAGACCTATTGGATGAGCATCCTGTGGACCGAGATTCCCTTGGAGTTGATCTCGGGAATCGGCCTCGCCGGCTATCTCTGGAAGACCCGTGTCCGTGACATGTCGACGGTGACCCCGCGTCAGGAAATGCGCTCCATCGTCGACAACGTTAAATGGCTCGTCGTATATGCTGCGGCGATCTATTGGGGCGCGTCCTTCTTCACGGAGCAGGATGGCACCTGGCATATGACGGTGATTCGCGACACGGACTTCACCCCGTCGCACATCATCGAATTCTACATGAGCTATCCGATCTACTCGATCCTGGCGGTCGGTTGCTTCTTCCACGCCAAGACGCGGATTCCTTACTTCTCCAAGGGTTATTCGCTTGCCTATCTGATCGTGTCGATCGGTCCTTTCATGATCATCCCGAATGTCGGCCTCAATGAATGGGGTCATACGTTCTGGTTCATGGAAGAACTTTTCGTCGCGCCGCTGCACTGGGGCTTTGTGTTCTTCGGCTGGATGGCGCTCGGGGTCTTCGGCGTCGTGCTGCAGCTTCTGCTGAACGTGCATCGCCTGCTCGGCAAGGAGGGCGTCGCGCTTCTCACCGAGTGAGAAACCGCGGGGCGCGCGTCGCGCCTAAGGCCGCGCCCTGCGCTCCAGATGCGTCGAGCTCAGGCCGCTTTCCGGCTCCCGTCGGAAAGCGGCTGCTCGCGCGTGATCGTGGTCTAGCTACGCTCGATAAACTCCAGGGCGACGCCGCCGACAGTCGGCGCGTCGCCTTTTTCCTTCGCGTCGGCGAGGCGATCGAGGCGGATGAGCGCGAGACCCTCTTCGCCGATGGCCGAGCCCGTGACGCCGATCTCGATTCCGCCGGCGCGGATCGATTGGCCCGGCGCCGGCGCGCCGCCCGGCGCGCGGTAGGGCGTGACGCGCTTGCGCACGAGATTGCGGTGCTTCATGCGCGAGACGACTTCCTGACCGACATAGCAGCCTTTCTTGAAGTCGAGACCGGCGAAGAGATCCATATCGGCTTCATGCGGAAAAGCGTCGCTGTAGTCGAAGTCGACGCCGCCCAGCGGCACGCCGGCGCGGATGCGGCGCGTCTCATATTCCGCGAGCGGCGCGGGCGCGGCGACCTTGCCTTTCTCGGCGAGCGCGCGCCAGCCAAGCGTCTCGGCGCGCGGATCGGGCGCGAGCGCCAGCGCGTCGACGGCGGGCCGCTCCGCGGCGTCCGGAAAAGCGATCGCCTCGAGCGTGTCGCTGAGATTGGCGACGGTGAGCTTCGAGCGCAGCTTGTACATGCTGAGCCGCTTGTCGAGATCGGGCGCGAGGGAAAGCGGACAATCGAGTAGGAAACGCCCCTCTCCCAGCGCGAAGACGACAAAATCGAACAGGATCTTGCCTTGCGGCGTGAGTAGGGCCGCGTATCGCGCTTCGCCCGTTTTCAGCGACGCAATGTCGTTGGTGACGAGATTATGCAGGAACTTGGCCGCGTCTTCGCCCGAAACCTCGATAACGCCGCGGTCCTTGAGCAGGATCGCCGTTGTCATAGTTCTTTTCCCATGTGGTTGGATCGCGCACGCTTGGCGCATCAGCAACTTATGCTTATCTAGGGTCCTGTCACTGCAAGCGAGGCGCCATTCATGCCGCAGACATTCGACGTCATCCTCTCCGGAGGCACGCTCGTCAACCAGGACGGCGAGGGGCGTCGCGACGTCGGCGTCTGCGACGGCAGAATCGCTCAGATAGGCGATCTCTCCCGCGCTTCCGCCGGCGAGACGATCGATTGCCGCGGACTGCACATCCTCCCCGGCGTCGTCGATTCGCAGGTGCATTTTCGCGAACCCGGCCTGTCGCACAAGGAAGACCTTGAATCGGGCTCGCGCAGCGCGGTCATGGGCGGCGTGACGGCCGTCTTCGAGATGCCCAACACCAGCCCGCTCACCACGGGCGAGGTCGGGCTCGCCGACAAGGTCTCGCGCGGGACGGGCCGCATGCATTGCGATTTCGCCTTTTGGGTCGGCGGCACGCACGAGAATGCGAAGGACCTCGCAGAGCTCGAACGTCTGCCGGGCGCGGCGGGCATCAAGGTTTTCATGGGCTCGTCCACGGGGTCGCTGCTCGTCGCCGACGACGAGGGAATCGCGCAGGTGCTCTCGCATACGCGCCGCCGCGCCGCATTTCACAGCGAGGACGAATATCGTCTGAACGAGCGAAAAGATTTGCGCGTCGAAGGCGATCCGAGTTCGCATCCCGTCTGGCGCGACGTGGAGACGGCGCTGCGCTCGACGCAGCGTCTGTTGAAGATCGCGCGGGAAAAGCGCGCGCTCATCCATGTGCTGCATGTCACGACGGCGGAGGAGATCGCGCTGCTCGCGCAGCACAAGGATCTGGCCAGCGTCGAGGCGACGCCGAATCATCTTACGCTGGATTCCGAAGCCTATAAGCGTATCGGCACGCTGGCGCAGATAAATCCGCCCGTGCGCGAGGCGCGTCATCGCGACGCGCTGTGGGAGGGATTGCGGCAGGGCGTCGTCGACGTCATCGGCTCCGACCACGCGCCGCACACGCTGGAAGAAAAGGCGCAGCCTTATCCGAAAAGCCCCTCGGGCATGACCGGCGTGCAGACGCTCGTGCCGCTGCTGCTGAATGCAGTGAACGATGGCAAGCTCACGCTTGCGCGCTTCGTCGATCTCACCAGCGCCGGCCCGCTGCGGCTCTTCGGCATGGCGGGCAAGGGACGCGTCGCGAAAGGCTACGACGCCGATCTTACGATCGTCGATCTCAAGCGCCGCGAAACGATCCGCAATGAATGGATCGCGTCGCGCGTCGGCTGGACGCCCTTCGACGGCATGGAGGTCACGGGCTGGCCAGTGGGAACCTTCGTGCGCGGCGCGAAGGTGATGTGGGAGGGCGAGCTCGTGACGCCTTCAACGGGCAGGGCGATACGGTTTCAGGCGGCGCTGTAAGGCCTATTCCGCCTCGACGCATCGCCCCTTCCGTCCCGTGCGCTGATCCGTCAGCAGCCCCGTGATGCGCAAGCCGTCATGCACTTTGAGGCTGACGATCTCGTTGTAGAAGCCGAAACGATAATCGCGTTTCATTGGGTAGGACTGGCCGTCGGCGACATAGAAGCAGAACGACCGGTATTCCGGATTCGCCAAGCGCGAAATCGAGCAGTGGATTTCGTAAGGGAGCGGCGGGCAGCGCAACACGACACCCTTGTTGGGGATCATCCAATTGTCGGATTCTACGGCTCCCGCGAGGGCAGGCCCGGATAAGACGATCGACAGAAAAACGACGCCCGCAAACTTCGCAGATTTTTTCATTCGAGTTCCAGATGCTGCAACCGCGCCGGCGGCGCGGTTGCTCGTGGCAAGCCCGGCGGCATCATAAGCCGGGCCGTCGCGCGTCACCAGCCGCAGCTGCAGCCGCCGCCGCCATACCCCCAGGCCGGATAGGACGCGCCGTAGTAGCCGTAGCCGCCATAAGGATAGCCGCCGCCATAGCCCCAGCCGGTGGACGCTCCTGCGATCGTGCCGAGCGCGAGGCCGCCGAGGAGGCCGGCGCCGAGCCCGCCGCCATAGCCCCAACCACCGCCCCAACCGCCGCCCCATCGGCCGCCCCAGCCGCGACGGAAGCCGCCGCCCCAGCCGATGCCCGGGCGACCCCACCCGCCGCCGCCCCAGCCAAAGCGGCCGAATGCGGAAGCGGGCGTCGCTGTCGCGAGCGTGCCGACCAACATGGAAGCCGCGAGCGCGGCGGTAAACGTCTTGCTCAACTTCGTCATTGCCATCTCCCGGGTCCTTGTCCGACAAAGCCCCAATGCCGATCCTGCAACGCGAACGCGCTTTCGATGTTCCTTGCTGACGTTCCTTGCTTGTGCCGAAAGCGTGTCGTCGACGCGCTCGCGCGCGGCCTCGCTGTATCGAAACGCGGAGAGAGACTTATCTCTTTGACCCGCCTCTTCGACGCGAATTTTCGGCCCGCGAGGATTTCCGCTCGCGCCGAAGGCGCTAGGTGCATGCTCTCCTCGAGGAGAACGAAAATGACCGATCCGAAGAAAACGGCGCCTGAGAACGAAGGCGAAGGCAATCGCACCGCGGCCCGGCAATACAATGACGCGCAGCGCAAGTTTGTGGAAAGCGGCAAGGTCGGGCCTGCGGCCAAAGACGCCGAGCACGCGCTCGAAACCGACGAGGCCGAGGCGCTCAAACGCGCCGAGGACGAAGGCCGCGCACACGCCAAGCCGCACGAGCAGCAACGCGAAATCTAGTCCTCGCTCCAGAAGTAGTGCCAGACGCCGTCCGACGCGACGCCAACGCGCATCGGACGCGGGCGACCTTCCGCATTGGCGCGCACGAGATCGGCGAAACGCACGCACGCCCAACGCGCGCGCGCTTCGTCTTCGCTCGCGGGAGGCGTGAATTTCTTCGCGAACGACGGCCATTCGTAGATCGTCACCGGTCCGCGCGTGATCTTTACGAAGGGCTGCGCCAGCACCGCGCGCATGATGTCGAGAATTTCCCGGCCATTTCCATCGAAGGACTGCCCCTTCAGAATTTCAACCGGATCGGTTCCCGCCTTATAGGTTCCGCTTCTTGCGAAGATCGGGCGAACCTCGTTCCAGTCGATGGGAATGCGCAGCGCCTCCACGTCTTTCTTGTCGAGTGCGGCAAGGATCTTATTGTAGATCGCCGCGACGGGCGCGGGCAGCGCACTCAGATCGCTCGACGGCTCGGAAACCAGGTCGGGCGCGGCTTTGTGGATGCGGTTCATCGCTCATGTTAGCCGCGCCGCCGCGCAAAAGGCCAATTCTTACCGCTTTGCTTAGCGTTCACGCGGTTGGGATTGTATAGTCGGCGTCAAACCGCCATCTCGACGCACATCCCGTCTCGCCGGAGAGCGAATGGACGATCTTCCCGAATTTGACGACCGTCGGCCCGAAGCGGCGGGCGAACTCGACCACGCCTTGCGCCGCTCGGCGATTGCGCTCGTTGCGGAGCGTCTGTTGCGCCTTGGCGCCGCACTCGCGACGCTCGCGCTGTTTTTCCTGACCCTGTCCTGGCTCGGATTGTGGCGCGCGGTTCCTGTCGAGGCGCGCATGCTCGGCGTCGGCGCCTTCGGCTTCGCGGCGCTCTTCCTCGCCGTGCGGGAGATGGCGCGGGGCCTGCCGGGCCGCAGCGCCGCCGCGGCGCGGCTCGACGCGAGCGCGAACGGGCCGCTCAAGCCCGCGCAATCGCTCGACGACACGCTCGCGGGCGGAGAGGCGGCCGATCCGGCGACCGCCGCCCTGTGGGCCGTGCATCGCAAGCGATTGGAAGCTGCGCTCGCGGCGACGCCGATCCTTCCGCCGCGTCCGCGACTGCCGGAGCGCGACCCCTATGCGCTGCGGGCCTTCGCGCTCGTCGCCGCGGTCGCCGCCGCCTTTGTCGCGGGCGACGAGAAGCGCGCGCGTCTTTCAACGGCCTTCGACTGGCGGGCCATGCCGATGCTCGGCTCAGCCCAGCGCATCGACGCCTGGTTCGAGCCCCCGGCCTACACCGGCCGCCCGCCCATCGTGCTCGGGCAGGAGAGCGGGACGG
This sequence comes from uncultured Alphaproteobacteria bacterium, assembly GCA_963806665.1. Taxonomy (GTDB): domain Bacteria; phylum Pseudomonadota; class Alphaproteobacteria; order Rhizobiales; family Beijerinckiaceae; genus Methylocystis. The sequence goes on from CAWDYM010000003.1 coordinate 412,080, forward strand.
TGGAAGCCCCCGTGAATTCGTTGCTGCGCCTGCGGCCGGCCGAGACGTCGGCGTCGGCCTCCGGCGCGCTGGCGCCCGTCGAAGGCGAAGCCGGCAAGGAGGCGATGCTGCGGCTCGGCGGCGCGGCGCGGCTCGATCTGCCCGACGGCCGCAGCTTCGACGTCGCCGCCATACCGGACCGGGCGCCGACCATCGGGCTCGTCGGCAAGCCGCGCAACAATGCACGCGGCTCCATGACCCTCAGCTACCGTGCGGAGGACGATTACGGCGTCACCGGCGCCGAGGCGGTCTTCAGCCGCACGGGCGGCCGCCGCGCGCTCTACGAGCCGCCGCGCGCCGCGCTCGAGCTTCCCGCCGGTCCTGGCGGGCTGGGCGAAGGTCGCGCCACGCTCGATCTCGCCGACAGCCCCTATGCGGGCGCCAGGCTCTCGATGCGGCTCGTCGCCAAAGACGCCGCCGGCAATGAGGGAACGTCCGAAGCGGGCGCGGTCACGCTTCCGCAGCGCCGCTTCGCCAAACCGCTTGCGCGCGCGCTCGTCGAGCAGCGCCGCCTGCTGGCGCTCGACCCGGAGGCCCGCGCCAATGTCGGCGCCGCGCTGGAAGCGCTGTCTTTCGCCCCAGATATTTTCGAAACGCCTTCCGCGATCCATCTTGGCCTGCGCGCGGCCCGGCGCAGCCTCGAAGGCCCGCGCAGCGACGACGAGTTGCGCAGCGTGGCCGACATGCTCTGGGCCATGGCGCTGAGCCTCGAAGACGGCGACACGTCGCAGGCGGAGCGCGATCTGCGCGCGGCCGAGCAGGCGCTGCGCGAAGCGATGGCGCGCGGCGACAGCGAAGAGGAGATCGCCAAACGCTCGCAGGAACTGCGCGAGGCGATGAATAATTTTCTGGAGCAGCTGGGCGCGAGGCTCCGGCAGCCGGGCGAGCCGCCGCACGAGAGCGCCGGGGATTCCGAAAGCGTCACGCCGGACGACCTTCAGGGGATGCTCGACGACATCGAAAAGGCGATGAAGTCCGGCGACATGGCGCAGGCGCAAAAGCTCCTCGACGAGTTGCAGGACATCATGGAAAACGCCCAGACGGGCGAGTCGGACCCGGCGCAACGCGCCACGCAGCAGGCCCGGCAACGGGAGATGCAGCGCGCGCTGAGCGAGATCGATCAGCTCTCGCGCGAAGAGCAGCAGCTGCGCGACGAGACTTTCCAGGGGGCGAAGCCTGACGGCCAGGAGGCTCGTCCACAGCAGCGCGGCGGCAAGAAGGGCCAGGCGCAGCCAGCCGACGAGATGAGCGCGGAGCGGCAGCGTCAGGAAAGCTTGCGTGAAAAACTCGAGCGCCAGCAGGACGCGATGAAGGGCGACGCCGGCGAGCAGCTCGACGACGCCCGCAAGGCGATGAAGGAAGCCGAGAGCGCTATGAAGCCCGGCGGCGCAGGCCGCGGCAAGGCGGTGGAGTCGCAGGGCCGCGCGGTCGACTCGCTGCGCAAGGGCGCTGACAAGCTCGCCGAGCAGATGCGCGGCGAGGCGCAGGACGGCGAAGAAGGCGACGAGGGGCAGGGTAAGGGCGGCCGCGCGCGCGGCCGTTCCGGCAAGGGGCGCGATCCGCTCGGGCGTTCCGGAGCGCATGGCCAGAACGCCAGCCACGAGAAATATGATCCGCTCGGCCTGCCGCCGGCGCAGCGCGCCCATCGCGTGCAGGAGGAACTGCGCCGCCGCCTCGGCCAGCCGGAGCGCCCGGCGGAGGAACTCGACTATCTGCAGCGCCTGCTGCGCCGATAAGCGGCTTGCGCGGGCGCCGGCGCTTCTCTACTTGCTCGGGACGAACCTCCGGGGAGCGACATGGCCTTTTCGAACACTCTCGTCTTCGTCGCCGCGGCGGCGGTGCTTCTCGTGCTCCTTGCGGGCTTCTTCAACATGTTCCGTGGCGGCGCCGGTTCGCCGCAGCGCTCGCAGACCCTGATGCGCTGGCGCGTCGGGCTGCAGTTTCTGGCGCTCGCGATCGCGCTGATGGTTCTTTACTTCCGGGGACATTGATCGGTGGTCAAGCTCGACAGAATTTACACGCGCGGCGGCGACAAGGGCGCGACTTCGCTCGCGACCGGCGCGCGCCGCCGCAAGGACGACATTCGCGTCGAGGCCTATGGCGCGATCGACGAGGCCAACGCCGCCATCGGCGTGGCGCGACTCGCCATCGAGGCGCGGGACGCGTCGCTGGACGCCATGCTGGCGCGCATCCAGAACGATCTCTTCGATCTTGGCGCCGAACTCGCGACGCCGCATGATCCCGAAAAGCCGCTCGATCCGGCGATGCGACTCGTGATCGTGGCCTCGCAGGTGGAGCGGCTGGAAAAGGAAATCGACGCGCTGAACGCCGATCTCTCGCCGCTCAAATCCTTCGTGCTGCCGGGCGGGACGCCGGCCGCGGCGCATCTCCATATGGCGCGCACCATCTGCCGCCGCGCCGAGCGCGTGATGGTGACGCTGATGGAGACGGAAGGCGAAGATCTGTCACCGACCGCGCTCGCTTATGTGAATCGTCTGTCGGATTTTCTCTTCGTCGCCTCGCGCTACGTCAATCGCGAGACGGGCGACGTGCTGTGGAAGCCGGGCGCGACGCGGTGAGGACCAGCGCTCACTTCCCCGCTCCTGCTTCTCCAGCCATTTCGACCACGAGCGGATCGTCGATCGCGCCGGTCACCGCCGTCACGGCGCCGTCCGGGCGCGACGAGCGCGGTGAAGGGCAGTTCGCCGCGCCAGCGTCTTATCGGCCTCGAAATAAAGCTTCTCGACGAAATCATCTGCAAAAGCGTAATGAGTCGCCTTGGCGAGCCCGACCTTCTCCAGCCGCGCCTTGGCGCGCGGACGATCCTCGTCGCCGTCGGTGTTTACGAAGACGATATCGACGTCCTTGCGATCGTCGATCATCTTCGCCCATTGCGGCAGTTCCGCGATGCAGGGCGGGCAGGTGACCGACCAGAAGTGCACGATCAGCGGCTTGCCCGCGTGCGCCTTCACGATCTGCGCGAAGGTGCCGCGGCCATAGGGTCTGAAATCGAGCGCCTGCGCGCCGTCTGCAGCGAGCGCGAAGGCGAGAACGAGAGTCGCAAGGCGCATGTATCTCGTCACTGTGCAGCCGCGCTCTTTTCGTCGCGCGGGAGCGGCAGCAGGCGATAGCCTTCCTTGTGCGTCACCCACGAAAGATAGGCCGCGCTCTTGCTGGCGACGAGTTCGGGATGATCCGACGCGTCTTCGGTTTGCGCGATCACGCGCGGCGCGCTCCAGTTCTTGCCGCCGTCGCGCGACATCTGCATCGGGATGGTCGTCGTCGTTCCGTCGAATTCCTTCCAGACGCGATAGAGCCGGCCTTTCGCCGCGAGCGTCGACGGGGTGCCCCGGCGCCTTGGCGTCGTCTCCGAATTTCTCGGGCGCCGAGAAGCTCTTTCCGCCGTCCGCGCTGTGCGCGTAGAAGAGGCCTTGCCGGTTCTTGCCCTTGGTGAACCAGACGACATGCCAGCCGCCCGCGGCGTCGATCGCGAGGCCCGGACCATGATGCGGGCAGGAGTTGATCGCCCAATTGTCGTCGGAGACGCGCCCGCCCGTGAGCGTCGCGCCGTCGGCGGAGAGTTTGGCCGCGTAATGGTCGCGGATATTGCCGTCGAAGACCTGGCGCCAGAGGAAGACGGGCAGGCCGTCGTGGTCGAGCGCCGCCGACATGCGGCAACATTCGCAGGCGTGGTCCATCAGGATCTTCTTGCCGTTGAAGGTCTTGCCCTTGTCGTCGGACCATCCGAAGGCGACGCCGCTTCCTTCGAACTCCTTGCCCTCGGCCTTGGCTTTCAACGCATTGGTCTTGTCAAGCCAGCCCGCGTAGATGCGGCCCTTGGGCGTGACGACAAAGGCGTCGAAACGCTGCCCGCCTTCGGTGAGTATGGGCTGCGGCGCAGAGAAAGTCTTGCCGCCGTCGGTCGAGCGCGCGGTGAAGATCGTGCCGATCATCTGCTTGTCTGGCCGCGTCGTATAGCTCGCGAGCAGCGTGCCGTCGTCGAGGACGACGACTTTCGGCCGCGCGTCGCCATGCGCATCGATCACGCCGTCGCCGGTCGTCGCGACGGTCGTCGGCGCGGCGAAGCTTTTGCCGCCGTCGGCGGAGGCGGCGACATAGACGCTTTTTCCCACCGAGAAGGCGAGCCAGAGCTTGCCCTTCCTGTCGAAGGCGGGATTGGCCGTCATGGCGCAGGCGGGGATCGGGTCGCTGCAGGCAGGGGCAGGGTGGCTATGGGCCATGCCGCCGGAAGCCGCGGGCGCGGGCGCGGGCGAAGGCGCGGGAGAAGGCGTCGGGACGACGTTTTCGGCATGCGCCGCCGCGGTCGCGACGAAGGCGAAGGCGGCGGTGGCCAGCAGACGGGAAAGAGACATGCATTCCTCCAGAATGATTTTGTTTCTTCGCTTTTACCGAAACCGGAACGTCTGACCGACGTCCATTGAGCCCCCCGGCGGCGGGGGCACGAGGACGGCCGCCAATATCTTCTTCACGATCTCCGCATGTGCCGGGCTCGTCGTCTTGTCGATCGTGATCTTGTCGACCTTGCCCGAGGGGCCGACGATGAAGCTGGCGGTCACCTCGCCCGCGCCGGCGGCGTTTTCCTCGGGCGTGTGCCTGGCGATTTCGCTGTAGAGCAGGCTGAGATATTTGCTCTCCGACATGACGACGGCGCCAGCTGCGGGCTTGGCGGCCGGCGCAGGCGTCGTCGCCGGCTTTGGAGCCTCGGCGTGCGCGTCGCCCCAGGCCAAAAGCGCGAAAAGGAGCGCGAGGCGCCCCCGATGACAGGGTTTCATAGCGTTGCTTCCATGCTAGGCCGCGGCGGGTCGATTGTCGCCCCGCCGCGAAGGCGTCAGTGGAAGGAGAAGCCCTGGCTAACGAAGGCCGAGCCACAATTCCCGGGACCACGCGACGAGGCGACGATGCGCCGCGCCAGAGCCGCATGCGCGGGCGTCGAGCCGGAAGCCGAAACGCCCGAGATGCCGCCGCCTGAGTTGACGTGGAACGTCACATGCGCCGAGCCTGCGCCGAGGCTCGTGGACCCCGGCGTATGCGAGCGCAGCGAAGCCGCGACGTGGGCGAGACAAGAGGCGGACGCGGCGCCGCCGGAGCGGCCATGGCCTTCCGGAGAGCCGGCGTGCCGGGCGGCCTGCGCCTCGCGACGCTGATCGGCATGCTCCTTGTGCTCGACGGGCTTCTTCTTCTCGACCTTCTCGACGACTTCCCTTTTCGCGGGAAGCGGGATGGCGTCAGGCGACATCACCATGGGCGGGGGAAGCGCGAGTTCGGGATCCTGCACCTCCTCCTGCGGCGGCGTGTCCTCCGACGCGCTCACCTCTTCCTGCTCGATGAAGTCGCCGCTTTCGAGATCGACGTAGCTTTCGTTGAGCGCGATCGGCTCCGGCGCGGGGCCGAGAATGAAGGCCGCAAAGATCGCGGCGTGCGCGGCGACGATGGCGACGACGGCGACCGGGCGCAGCCAGGGCGGATTGACCGGCGGCGGACCCGCCGGGGGCGGCGCCTCCCGCCGGTCAGCGAGTTCGGGGCTGAAGGCGAGATCCGTCATTTCACGGCGCCTCCAGCGGGTGCGGCCCCCTTGGCGGCCGGTCCGGTCTTGCTCCGCGAACTCGTCATGATCGCGATATGCGTGATGCCATTGGTCGCCAGACGGTCCATGACCGCGACAACCTCGCCGTAAACGGCCTCGGTGTCGCCGCGCACGTGCACGACGCGGGCCTGATCGTCGCCCATCATGGCGTGGATGCCGTCGATCAGCGCCTCGGGCGCCACTTCGTCGCCGCCGAGCGAGACCTTGCCGTCCTTGCCGACCGTGACCACGATCGGATCCTTATGGTTGATCGGCTGAGCGGCGCTGGCCTGAGGGAGATTGACCTTCACGCCCTTGGCGAGCAAGGGCGCCGTCACCATGAAGATGATGAGCAGCACCAGCATCACGTCGACGAGCGGCGTGACGTTGATGTCGGCCAGCGGCTGATAGAGGTCGTTGTTGTTCTTGAAGCGGGTCGGGAGGGCCATGTTATGCGGCCTCCTTCTGGTGACGGCGGGCGTTGGGCTGGCTCGTCATGCGCAGCGCCTCGTCCTCGATGTAATGAGCGACCTGCTGGCCCAGGCGCGAGAAGCCGGCGCCGATGCGGTTGTAGCCGACGGAGGCCGGGATGGCCGCCGCGAGGCCATAAGCGGTGGCGGCAAGCGCTTCCGCGATGCCGGGGGCGACGACGGCGAGGCTCGTGTCCTGCGACGCGGCGATGCCGGCGAAGCTGGTCATGATGCCCCAGACCGTGCCGAAGAGGCCGACGAAGGGCGCGACGGAAGAGATCACCGCGAGGTTGGGCAGGCCGCCCTCCGCCTTGGTCAGGAACTCGCGCGCGGCGCGGCTCATATGCTCGGCGATGCGTTCGCGCTTCTCGCCGGTCGTCTCGTCCGGAAGGTCCAGCGCAAAGGCCTCGCGGCCCGCAGCGGCGACCGGCTCGAGAATACCGACGGGGCGGCCCGCGCGGGCTTCCTTCGTCGCCTTGCCGATGCGGATCATGGCGGATGCGCCCTCGACGATCAGAACCCAGGTCCAAACGGAGGCGAGGAGCAAAAGCGCCATGACGAATTTGCCGACCGGGCCGGCGTTGAGAAACATGGCGAGAGGGGAGAGCGACGTATGGTCCATAGAACTTACTCACTTCGGCGACGTGCGCGCAGGTGTGGCGACAGCAGGCCTCTGTATTGATTTTTGTTGTGACTAGGCGCAACGAGCGCCCCGGATCGGCCATCTTAAACGCGCGCCCCATGGGCCAGCGCGGCAGTTCGCCAATCGGAAAACTTCTAAATCAGGGAAGGTGGCGCACGGGCCCCGTGAGCGCTGCGCGACTGGGCGACGCCCGGCTCGCGCGTCGCCTCAACGACAAATGAAATTGTAATGGGCGATGGCGCGCGAAGCGCGAGGGCCGCGGCGCGCTCGGGCAGTACGGCCGCTGTCGCCGTCGCGGCAAGACAGCACGGACAATGATGATGATAGTTCGAGGAATGGCCCTCGGGGGCCTTTTCCGTCGCCGCGTCGGCGCGCTGCGTCACGTGACGTTTGAAACAGGCGAAAAGCCCGACGCCGGCGGGGGCGCCGTTCCTGAAGGCGGCGTCTTCCGCGCTGGCGCTCGCCGCGCCGGAGATGGAGACGCCGAACATCAGCGCCCAAACGACGAAGACCACTATGGCCTCGCGCATTCCGCCGCCGATGTTTCTGAACTGTGACATAAAAGTCTCTTAATGGATTTTTTAATCTTTGACAACGCGAACGACCTTGGAACGCGAGGAGATTTGCGGCTAAGTCCAAAGAGTCGAACGACTAGGGTTAATTTTGCAAAGCCCCCTGGAACGGCTCGAAGTCACCGGCTCTCCTTCGCGGGCCCCGCACCCACGCCAGGCGATCAATGCGCAACAGGCTTCTCGCAACGCTGATTGTCTGTGTCGCTCTGCTGACACAGCTCGGCGCGTCCTTTTCGGGCGCGACGGCGGCGCGTGACGGCTTTGCGGGCTGCCACAGGCCGATCGTCGCGTGGTCCGCCGCAGAGAGGCAGTCCTCTGGCGGAAACGGAATTCCCGCCGGCGCGCCGGCGCCGCATGACCACGCTTCCTGCTCCTTGTGCCAACTCGGCTTCACCGCGATTAGCAGCGAGACGCCCGCGACGCCCGCGCGCTTGGAGAAGGCATATTGGCGCGTCGCTTACGTGGCCGCGGAATCTCCCCGCCCGCACCGGCGCTGAATAGAAGCGCGCCCGCCCGCGCGCCGCCTTCCAAAGCCTGATCGAAGAAACAGGCGCTCCGCGCCACGATCAGTCGCACCGCAAGGTCGGCGCAGGGAAGGAATCACTCAAATGTCTCGTTCTACGCTTCTGCGCGGCGTTTCCGCCGGCGCACTCATCTTCGTCGCGCTGTCGCAGGCTGCGGCGCCCGCCTTCGCCCAGCAGAATCTGCCGACCATCGACGTCGGCGGCCAGCGCCGCGCCGTTCGCACCTCGACCGCCGCCCCCGGCGGCGGCAGGTCGACGGGCCCTGCGGTCGGGCGGCCGACGCCGGGCGCCGGTCCGATCACGGCGGCGCCTGTGCCCTCGCCGGTCGTCTCCCGCTGGGCCGCGACGCTGCCCGACGGCAAGCCCGCCTTCGTCGAAAGATGGCAACTCCCCAACACGGTGTCGAGCATCACGCGTCAGCAGATCGAGCGGCAGGTCAACATCGTCGACACGGAAGACGCGGTGAAATACATGCCGAGCCTTTTCGTGCGCAAACGCAACAACGGCGATACGCAGGCCGTTCTTCAGACCCGCACCTGGGGCATCAACTCTTCCGCGCGCAGCCTCGTCTATGCGGATGATCTGCTGCTGACGGCGCTCGTCGGAAACGACAACAGCATCGGCGCGCCGCGCTGGGGCCTCGTCGCGCCAGAAGAAATCGAGCGCGTCGACTTTCTCTACGGTCCCTATGCCGCGCAATATCCCGGCAACTCCATGGGCGGCGTGCTGAAGATCACGACCCGCATGCCCGACAAGCTCGAAGTGTCCATGAAGGACACGCTGGCGGTGCAGGACTTTTCTCTCATGGGAACGTCGAAGGGACTGGTGAACAACGTCACCAGCCTCTTCGTGGGCAACAAGGTCGGGGATTTTTCCTACACGATCTCGGGCAACTGGCAGCGCGGCTCGCAACAGCCGCTGACCTATGTGACGGCGCAGACGCTTTACGGCTATCCGGGCGCCTATTTCGCGACGAACAAGTTCGGCGTGCCGGCGACGGTGCTCGGCTCGGCCGGCAATCTCGCCAATGATCAGGTCAACGCCAAGCTCAAACTCGCCTATGATTTCTCCCAGACCATCCGGGCGACCTATACAGTCGGCTTCTGGTCCAACGACGGAACCTCGACCCCCGAGAACTACCTCGTTTCCGGATATGGGCCCTATTACGGCGCGGCGCAGAGCGCCAAGACCAATCCCTTCGGGTTAACGAGCTCGACGCTCCAGAGCTTCGGCGCCGCCTACTACCGCGTCCAGGAGAAAATGCTCACCAATGCGGCGGCCGTGAAGAGCAATACGGGCGGGGTTTTCGACTGGGAAATCTCGGCCTCGAACTTCACCTATCTGCAGTCGGATCAGGTCGCCCCCTATAGTGCGGCCGTTCCCTCGGGAGGCTATACGCAGACCGGCAAGAACGCCGTCTATACGGGCACCTATTGGACGCTCTTCGACATGAAGGGCATCGTGCGGCCGGAGGGGATACTTGCCGGGCACGACATCAGCTTCGGCCTGCATGGCGACCAGTTCCACCTCAACAACCCCACATGGCTGACCACCAATTGGACGGCCGGCACCAGTTCGGCCTATGGCGTCGCCGCCTCGATCGGCGACGGCACCACGCGCACGCAGGCGCTGTGGGCGCAGGACGCCTTCAAGATCCAGGAAAACCTCAAGGCCACCCTGGGCATCCGCGGCGAGCACTGGGTCGCCTCCAACGGCTACAACCAGCAGCTTGGCGGCATCGCCGCCACCGGCTTCGGTTCGACCGCAAATCTGACGAGCCAGTTGCCGATCTACCAGCCAAACCTTTATGCGACGCGCTTCTCGCCCAAAGGCTCGCTGCAGTGGACGCCGGACGACAAATGGACCGTGACCGGGTCTATCGGCATGGCGAACCGCTTCCCGACGGCGAAGGAGCTCTACAACCTCACTTCGGTGACGGGCTCTGCGGCGGCGGTCAATCCGAATCCGAATCTGCGCCCGGAGGTCGCCCTCACCAAGGAGGTCGCCGTCGAGCGCAGGATCGGCCGCGACGGAACGGCTCGTGTGACGCTCTTCGACGAGGAGGTGCGGGACGCGATTATCTCGCAGAGCCTTTACGTGACCTCTGGCAACAGCAGCCTGCTGACGAGCAGCAACGTCAACATTTCGCGTATTCGCAACACCGGCGTCGAAATGGCGACGAGCAAGGACAACGTGCTCATCAAGGGCTTGGAGCTGATGGGGAGTATGACCTACGTCAACTCGCGCATCATTTCCGACCCGACCTGGTCGCCCGCCGGCGGCGGCAACCTCGACAACGCCATCTGGTCCGTCTCAGGAAAGAACGTTCCCTATGTGCCGAAGTGGCGCTGGACGGGCGTGGCGACCTATCGGCCCAACGACAGCTGGTCCTTCTCGCTCGCGGCGCGCTGGCAGGACCGGATGTGGTCGACGCTCTCCAACAATGACACCGCTCACGGCGTCTATGGCGCCTTCGATCGGTTCTTCGTGGTCGACACGAAAATCCATTACAAGTGGAACGAGCGCTGGGCTCTCGACTTCGGCATCGACAACATCGGAAATTACAAATACTTCCTGTTCCACCCCTTCCCGCAGCGCACCTTCTTCATGGCCGCGAAATATGATTACGGCGCGGGCAAGCATCCGGAGCGCGGCATTTTCTATCTCGACAATGAGGGCGGGCTGCCGAACAACCTGTTCCAGCCCGTCGCGCTCAACTGGAATTGAGCGCAAGGCAGGGAAACGAAAAAAAGCCCGGGAGGAGAACTCCCGGGCTTTTTCCTTTTGCGTGGCTTCTTGCGCCGTTCGCTGCTCAATGTCCAAGCGACTTCACGATCGACTCGACGGTTTTCTTGGCGTCTCCGAACAGCATCATCGTATTGGGCCGGAAGAAGAGTTCGTTCTCCACGCCCGCATAGCCGGAGCCCATGCCGCGCTTGAGGAAGAGCACCGTCTTCGCCTTCTCCACATCGAGGATCGGCATGCCGTAAATGGCCGACGATTTGTCGGTCTTGGCCGCCGGATTCGTCACGTCATTGGCGCCGATGACGAAAGCGACGTCCGCCTGGGCGAACTCCGAGTTGATGTCCTCGAGTTCGAAGACCTCGTCATAGGGCACGTTCGCTTCCGCGAGCAGCACGTTCATATGGCCCGGCATGCGGCCCGCGACGGGATGAATCGCGTAGGTGACCTCGACGCCTTCCTTTTTCAGCATATCGGCCATCTCGCGCAGTGCGTGCTGCGCCTGCGCCACCGCCATGCCATAGCCCGGCACGATGATGATCTTGGACGAGTTCTGCATGATATAGGCGGCGTCCTCCGCCGAACCCTGCTTGACGTTGCGCGTCTCCTTGACCCCCGCAGGCCCCGCCGCCTCGCCGCCGAAGCCGCCGAGAATGACGGAGATGAAGCTGCGGTTCATCGCCTTGCACATGATGTAGGAGAGGATCGCGCCCGAGGAGCCGACCAGCGCGCCCGTGATGATGAGCGCGAGATTGCCGAGCGTGAAGCCGATGCCCGCCGCCGCCCAGCCCGAATAAGAATTGAGCATGGAGACGACGACCGGCATGTCCGCGCCGCCGATCGGGATGATCAGCGTCACGCCGAGCGTGAAGGAGACGAGGATCAGCAGGAAGAGCCACAGGCCGCTCTGCGTCGAGGCGAAGAGCACGATCAGCGCCACGAGCCCGACGGCGAGCATGATGTTGATCGTGTGGCGTTCGGGCAGCAGGATCGGCTTGCCGCTCATGCGCTCGGAGAGCTTGAGAAAGGCGATGATCGAGCCCGTGAAGGTGATCGCGCCGATCGCCGCGCCGAGCGACATTTCGAAGAGACTGCCCGCTTCGATATGGCCTGCCGAGCCGATGCCGAAGGCGTGCGGCGCGAAGAAGGCGCTGCAGGCGACGAGCACGGCGGCGAGGCCGACGAGCGAGTGGAAGAAGGCGACAAGTTCCGGCATCGCCGTCATCGGAATGCGCTGCGCCACATAGGCGCCTACGCCGCCGCCCGCGCCCGCGCCGACAAGGATCAGCACGAGGCCCAGGGCAGGCGGCAAATGCAGAAGCAGCGTTGTGGCGACCGCGACCGCCATGCCGATCATGCCGTAGCGGTTGCCATCGCGCGAGGTCGCGGGCGACGAGAGACCGCGTAGCGCGAGGATGAACAACACGCCGGCGACGAGATAGAGGAGGGCTGCAAGATTGGCGCTCATGGCGTCAGCCCTTCTTCTTGTACATGGAGAGCATGCGTTCGGTGACGAGGAAGCCGCCGAATATGTTCACGCAGGCGAGAATGAGCGCAACGAATCCAAACCATCTCGCCCAGACCGAGCCGTCGTCCGAGGCGCTTGAGGCCTCGACGCCGACCGACAGCAGCGCGCCGACGACGATGACGGAGGAAATAGCGTTGGTGACGGACATCAGCGGCGTGTGAAGCGCCGGCGTCACCGACCACACGACGTAATAGCCGACGAAGACCGCGAGCGCGAAGATCGCGATGCGGAAAACCAGCGGGTCGATTGCGCCGCCGCCGAGGCCGTGCGTCGTGACGGCGGCGGCGGTTTGGGCCAGCTGGTCGGAATATTGCTGCGCCTGATCCGCCATCTGGCGGGCGGCCTCGGCGGCGGCCCGCGCCTTTTCGAGCAATTGCTGCGTAGAGTTGGTCATGGTTCGACGCCCTTCGTTGGAGGGATGCTTTGGGGCTCAGGCCTATTTGAATCGCTCGTCCGTGACGACGCCGTCGCGCGTCAGCGCCGTCGCCTTCACGAGTTCGTCGTCCCAGTTGATCGCGAGCTGCTTCGTCTCCTTCGAGATCATCGTCTCGACGAAAGCGAGCAGGTTCTTGGCGTAAAGGCTCGACGCCGTCGACGCCATGCGGCCCGGCAGATTGAGCGCCCCGACAATCTTCACGCCGTTCTCGACGAATGTTTCGCCTGGCTTCGTCAGTTCGCAATTGCCGCCGCGCTCGGCCGCAAGATCGACGATGACCGAGCCGTTGCGCATGGAATGCACCATATCGGCGGAGACGAGCCGCGGCGCCGGGCGGCCGGGAATGAGCGCCGTGGTGATGACGATGTCCTGCTTGGCGATGTGGGTCGCGGTCAATTCGGCCTGGGCGGCCTGATATTCCTGCGACATCTCCTTGGCGTAGCCGCCCGCCGTCTGCGCCTGCTGAAATTCCTCGTTCTCGACGGCGAGGAATTTCGCGCCGAGAGATTCGACCTGCTCCTTGGTCGCGGGGCGCACGTCCGTCGCCGTGACTACCGCGCCGAGGCGCTTGGCCGTCGCGATCGCCTGCAGGCCCGCGACGCCGACGCCCATGATGAACACTTTGGCGGCGGGCACGGTGCCAGCCGCGGTCATCATCATCGGGAAGGAGCGGCCGTATTCGGCCGCCGCGTCGATCACCGCGCGATAACCAGCGAGATTGGCCTGCGAGGAGAGCACATCCATCGATTGCGCGCGGGTGATGCGCGGCATGAACTCCATCGCGAAGGCGATGGCCCCGGTCTTGGCGAGGTCGGCGAGCGCCGCCTGATGGCCGAAAGGATCCATGATGGAGATGACGGCGAGATTGGGCTTCGCGCCGGCCAGCTCCGCGGCGGCGGGACGCCGCACGCGCAGCAGAATATCGGCGCCGGCGAGTGTGGCGCCGGCGTCCGGACCGATCAGCGCGCCGGCGGCGGCGTAATCTGCGTCCGAGACGCCGGCCGCGGCGCCGGCCCCGGCCTGAACCGCGACCTCGGCGCCGAGGTTGAGGAATTTCTTGACGGTTTCTGGCGTCGCCGCAACACGCGGCTCGGCTTTGTCCGTTTCGGCCAATACGGCAATGCGCATGACGAACTCCGGTTTCTATAAGCGAAAACCGTCGCCGTCATGGTGGCCCCTGACGGCTTGGCGTGAGGGGCGAGCGCGTCGTTATCGCGCGAAGAGGAGGAACATCGCCAACAGCGTTATCGCCGAGGCCCCTGCAGAAAATTTGAGCAGCCAGAGGAAACCGTTGTAGGTTTTTGCATGTTCGGCCCAGTCCGCGTCCGTGGACGCCGAACCGCTATTGCTCGCCATCGAATATCTCCCAGATCGTGGTGTGACGCGGCGACAGAACCGTCTCGCGCGTCTCGATGCTATCCGAGCGTGGCCCTGATCGCAACGCCCGGGCGCCGCGCGCTTTCGACGCTGACGCACAAAGCCTTGCAGGCCAAGCGCGGCATAATGCAGGCGGCGCGTGGATCGCGACTTGGCTTCAACTATTTCGCATCGGCGAAGAAATTATTTTGGGCGGCGTCTTCCAATTTTCACTCCGCAAAAGAAAAAGCCCCGGGTTGCCCCGGGGCTCTCCAATCTTTCGCGGAGGCGCGGACTTAGAAGTCCATGCCGCCCATGCCGCCCATGCCGCCGCCCGGCATCGAGGGGGCTTCCTTCTTCGGCGAACTCGGTGATGGTCGCTTCCGTCGTGATGATCAGGCCGGCGATCGACGCGGCGTCCTGCAGCGCGGTGCGCACGACCTTGGTCGGGTCGATGATGCCAAGCTTCACGAGGTCGCCGTATTCGCCCTTCTGGGCGTCGAAGCCGAAGGCGTAGTCAGCCGACTCGAGCAGCTTGCCGACCACGACGGCGCCGTCGCCGCCAGCGTTGTCGACGATCTGGCGCGCCGGGGTCTGGATCGCCTTGCGCACGATGTCGACGCCGGTCTTCTGGTCGCCGTTGGCCGTCACGACGCCGTCGAGCGCCTTGATGGCGCGCAGCAGCGCGACGCCGCCGCCGGGCGACACGCCTTCTTCAACGGCCGCGCGGGTGGCGTTGAGAGCGTCGTCGACGCGGTCCTTCTTCTCCTTGACTTCGACTTCCGTCGCGCCGCCGACGCGGATCACCGCGACGCCGCCCGCAAGCTTGGCGAGACGCTCCTGGAGCTTCTCGCGGTCGTAGTCGGAGGTCGTCTCCTCGATCTGGGCCTTGATCTGGGCGATGCGGGCTTCGATGTCCTTCTTGTCGCCGGCGCCGTCGATGATCGTGGTGTTCTCCTTCTCGATGCGCACGCGCTTGGCGCGGCCGAGCATGGGGAGCGTCACGTTCTCGAGCTTGATGCCGAGGTCTTCAGCGATCATCTGGCCACCCGTGAGGATGGCGATGTCTTCGAGCATGGCCTTGCGGCGGTCGCCGAAGCCGGGCGCCTTCACGGCCGCGATCTTGAGGCCCCCGCGCAGCTTGTTGACGACGAGCGTGGCGAGCGCCTCGCCCTCGATATCCTCGGCGACGATGATCAGCGGCTTGCCGGTCTGAACGACGGCTTCGAGGATCGGCAGCAGCGGCTGCAGCGTCGACAGCTTCTTCTCGTGGATGAGGAGATAGGCTTCGTCGAGCTCGGCGATCATCTTCTCGGCGTTGGTGATGAAGTAGGGCGAAAGATAGCCACGATCGAACTGCATGCCCTCGACAATGTCGGTCTCGGTCTCGAGGCTCTTGGCCTCTTCCACCGTGATGACGCCCTCATTGCCGACCTTCTGCATCGCCTTGGCGATTTCTTCGCCGATGAAGCGGTCGCCGTTCGCCGAGATGGTGCCGACCTGGGCGATCTCGTCGTTGGAGGTGACCTTCTTCGAATGGGTCTTCAGATTGGCGACGATCGCCTCGACTGCGAGGTCGACGCCGCGCTTGAGGTCCATCGGGTTGAGGCCGGCGGCCACGGCCTTGACGCCTTCGCGGGCGATCGAGGCGGCGAGCACGGTGGCGGTGGTGGTGCCGTCGCCGGCGATGTCGTTCTGCTTGGAGGCGACTTCGCGGACGAGCTGGGCGCCGAGGTTTTCAAACTTGTCGGCGAGTTCGATCTCCTTGGCGACGGTGACGCCGTCCTTGGTGATGCGCGGGCGCGCCGAAGCTCTTCTCGATCACGACATTGCGGCCCTTGGGGCCGAGCGTGACCTTGACGGCGTTGGCGAGAATGTCGACGCCGCGCAGGATGCGGTCGCGCGCGTCGGTAGAGAAACGAACGTCTTTAGCTGCCATTTGGTAAACTCCTGAATTGGGGGAAGAAAGCTGTAGGGCGGGGCCGAGTTATTCGACGATGCCCAGAACGTCGCTTTCCTTCATGATCAGCAGGTCGTCGCCGTCGACCTTGACTTCGGTGCCCGACCACTTGCCGAAAAGCACGCGGTCGCCGGCCTTCACGTCGAGGGGAACGAGCTTGCCGCTCTCGTCGCGGGCGCCCGGGCCCACGGACACGACCTTGCCCTCCTGGGGCTTCTCTTTGGCGGAATCGGGGATGATGATGCCGCCTTTGGTCTTCTCTTCGCCTTCGATGCGCTTGACCACGATCCGGTCATGCAGGGGACGGAACGCCATTGTCATGTCTTCCTTTTCTACGCTTCGGGCGGAAAGAGCCGCCCGTTGCAAGCCATAAGCGAATTTGCTGGCACTCTCTTGCGACGAGTGCCAGCAGCGGGTGGGAGATATGGCGGGACAGGCCGGATGTCAAGATTTTTGGTAGGGCGCCTGGCGGCGCGGACCTCGAAAAAACTTATCCGAGGCGATTTCGTCCGCACGCTGTAATTGCTAGGCTGAATTGTTTCAACCTGCTTTCAACGTTGACCGAAGAGCAAGGAAATCGAGATGCGACATCTTGCAGGAGCCATCATCTTCGCGGCCGTTCTAGCGCCTGTTGCGAATGCGCCCGCTCGAGAGGCCGAGCGGCCTAAATATTCGGCGGATATCCCCGCCGCCATTCAAACGCCCGACAGCGTCAAGACGCGCATAGGTACGCTGCGCTTTCGCGACGGCGCGCCGGACGCCAAGACGACAGAGTCCGTTTACGACCAACTCGACCTCAGCCGCGGCATTGAGGCGTTTCTGCAGGGCATGCCGGCGACCTCGGTCTATGCGGCCTGCCGCGGCCTGGCCGACGCCGGGGTCAAGGAGAACAAGGATTTTGGCCTCACCGAAGAGCTGATGGACGCGCGGTCGCTATTCCTCACGCCGAACACGACGACCGCCTACGGCTTCACCTGCATCGATCTGTCTAATGGTCCCGTCGTGTTCGACGTGCCGCCCGAGGTTCTTGGCACGGTGGACGACGGCTATTTCCGCTGGGTGACGGACATCGGCCTCACCGGCCCCGACAAGGGCAGGGGCGGCAAATATATTTTCGCGCCGCCCGGTTACAAAGGAGAACTTCCGCAAGGTCACTTCGTGGCCAACTCCAGGACGAACCATCTGCTGGTCTTCTTCAGGGCGTTCGTGAAAGACGGCGACATTGCCGGCGCGGTAAAGGCCGTAAAGGAAAAAGGGCGCATCTATCCGCTCTCCGCCGCGCAGAACCCGCCTGAAACCGCTTTCGTGAACACGTCCGGCAAGCGGTTCAACACGATCAGCGCCAATAACGCAGAGTTCTACAAGGAGCTCGACAGCGTCGTGCAGCGCGAGCCCGCCGACTTCGTGTCGCCCGAGACGGTCGGCCTGTTCGCGGCCGTCGGCATCAAAAAAGGCCAGCCCTTCGAGCCGGACGCCCGCAGGAAGCAGATCCTGACCGAGGCGGTGGCGATTGGCAACGGCGCCGCGCGCAGCTTCCTCTGGGCGCCAAGAGACAAGCGGGTTTTCATTTATCCTGACCGGCAGTGGGTAAATCCCTTTGTCGGCGGCAGCTATCTGTTCCTCGACGGAGCCGAGCGCATGCTCGACGTCGAGGCCATGTTCTTCTATTACGCGACCGGCATCACGCCGGCGATGGCGCAAGCGAGGCCGGGGACGGGCTCGGCCTATGCCGCGGCTTTCCGCGACTCGAGCGGCCGGTATTTCGACGGCGGCAAAACTTACAGGATCACCCTGCCCGGGCCGATCCCAGCCAAGGCGTTCTGGGCGCTCACCGTCTACAGCAATCAGAGCCGCTCGCTGCTCGAGACGGATCAGAAAACGGCGGGGATCGACAGCAACGCCAAGGACTTGCAGATCGAGCGGGACGGCTCGGCGACGGTCTGGTTCGGCCCGAAGCCGCCCAAAGGCCATGAGGCCAACTGGGTTCAGACGATGCCCGGCAAGGGTTGGAACGTTCTCTTGCGCCTCTATGGCCCGCTGGAGCCCTGGTTCAACAAGAGCTGGAAGCCGACGGACATCGAACGCGTGGATTGATGGGAAACCGGCTGGCGGCCCGGGCGCCTGGCCCGGGCTGCGAGCGCGATTTCTTGTCCCGGAAGCGAATTCGTGAGAAAGCGCGCGAGCCGCCCGGAATGCTGTTCGGGCCCACGCAGCAAAAGTCGCCGGCAAATGAAAAAGAACCCCGCGCCGCCCATCCTCGCCTCCCCGCGCGCGATCGGCCTCGCCGCCGCCGCCGCCGCCGCCGCGTTGGACCAGATCCACAAATACTGGATGCTGAACGTCTTCGGCATCGAGGCGCGGCAGCCGATCACGGTCGCGCCCTTCCTCGACGTCCTGTTGTCCTGGAACTACGGGGTCTCCTATTCGCTGTTTCCGGCGCATGAGGGGCTCGGGCGGGCGGCGCTGCTCAGCGCACAGGCCGCGATCGTCGCCGGGCTTTGCTGGTGGATGTGGCGCGCGTCCAATCGTCTCACTGGTCTCGCGCTCGGCCTCATCGTCGGCGGCGCGCTCGGCAATGCGGCAGACCGCGTGACGCGGGGCGCGGTCGCGGATTTCTTCTACCTCCACACCACGCTGCCGGTTGGGCCGCTGGCCAATTACGTCTTCAATATCGCCGATGTCGCGATCACCGCCGGCGTGGCGCTGCTGCTTTTCGAGAGCGTGGTCGCTCCGCAGGAACGCCCGGCGGAAACGGGGAGCTGACGCGCCGTGGTGAGGAGCGGTGGCTTGGGCGCTTGCCACTAAATCGCCAACAAGTCGCGCACATGGTGGTTTTTGGGAGTGGCGCCCGGCGCCGCTCGGGGCGCCTTTTGGGCGAAGGAGACGATACAATGGAGCTCGCAGCCAATTTGCGGCGCGCCTTCCTGGCTTTCGGCGGCCTTGCGGCCGCCTGCGCCGCGCCGGCTCTTGCCGCTGACGACAAATCGACCGTCGGGTCGGTGATGGACCTCGTCGGGGTTTCCTCCGACACGGACGCCAAATCCATAGACTACAGCGAGCGGCCGAAGCTCGTTCTGCCGCCGCGCGTCGGCGATCTGCCGGCGCCCAAGGAAAAGGTCGAGCGTCCCGGCGGCTGGCCCGCCGACGCCACCGCCCGCCGCCGCAATTCGGATCGCTACGAGCGCATTCAGAGCGCGCCGCCCGAGGAGAAAAAGGCAGGCCTGCTCGAGCGCGCGCTCGCTTCCGGGTCGCAGACGGCGGCCCCGGTGATGGACGAGCCGAGCCGCCGCATGCTCACCGAGCCGCCGTCGGGCTACCGGCGGCCGACCAAGGACTTGAGCAAGATCACCGATCCCGACGCCAAGAAGGGCAGCTGGTGGAACCCGATGACCTATATCGGCGGCGGCTCCGACGCACAGCCGGCCGCCGGGGCCCCCGGCCAGACGGGCGCTCAGCAGCAGGCGGCGGGCCAATCTGGCGGCGCGTTTCAGATGCCCCGCTTCGTGCTCAAGGATCCGGACAAGTAGTCGGTTCCGACCACGGGATTTTGGGCCTATATAGGAGAGAAGATTCTCCGCTTCGAGTGGCCGCCGCGCCGCCAGAAAGGCCCTTCGATGTCATCATCGCCTGCGTCGCCGACCGTTTCGCTCACGCCGGGCGCGGCCGGCGACTCGGCGCCCGCCAGCGCCGGCATTTCGCATTTCAAGCTCGATAATGGCCTGGAAGTCGTCGTCATTCCGGACGCGCGCACGCCAGTCGTGACTCATATGGTCTGGTACAAGAACGGCGCCGCGGACGATCCGATCGGCAAATCCGGCATCGCCCATTTCCTCGAACATCTGATGTTCAAGGGCACGACGAAGCATCCGCAGGGCGAATTCTCGAATCTCGTCGCAGAGCTCGGCGGGCAGGAAAACGCCTTCACGAGCTACGACTACACCGCCTATTTCCAGCGCATCGGCAAGGAGCACCTCGAGACGCTGATGGGATTCGAGGCCGACCGCATGCGCAATCTCGTGCTCACCGACGAGGTGGTGAGCCCCGAGCGTGACGTCGTGCTGGAAGAACGTCGCATGCGCACAGACAACGACCCCTCGGCGCAACTCGACGAAGCGGTGCAGGCGGCGCTGTTCGCTCATCACCCCTATGGCACGCCGATCATCGGCTGGAACCACGAGATTGAAAGTCTCGATCGCGAGGACGCGCTCTCCTATTACAATCGCTTCTACACGCCCGAGAATGCGATCCTCATCGTCGCCGGCGACGTCGAGGAGCAGGAAGTGCAGGCGCTTGCCACGGCCACATACGGGCAGATTCCAGCCCGCGCCGAACCGCCGCGCCGCAACCGCACCAAAGAGCCGCCGCATCGGGCGCACCGGCTTGTTTCGCTTTCCGACGAGAAGGTCGAGCAGCCTTCCCATGAGCGCGTCTTTCTCGTGCCGTCCTACAAGACCGCGCAGCCCGGCGAGGCCGAGGCGCTGGAGACGCTTGCCTATATGCTCGGGGGCGGCGCGACCAGCGCACTCTATGAAACGCTTGTCGTCGACGACAAGCTCGCCGTCGGCGCAGGCGCCTACTACCTCGGCTCCGCCGTCGACGACACGCGGTTGTGGATCTACGCGACGCCGGCGCCGGATGTCGGCCTCGAAGAGCTCGACGCCGCGATCGACGGCGTGCTGAAGCGCTTTGTCGACCATCCGATCGACGACGAGCATCTGCAGCGCGCCAAGACGCGGCTTATCGCCGACGCCATCTACGCCCAGGACAGCCAGGCCTCGCTCGCGCGCTGGTATGGCGAGGCGCTGGCCACTGGCCTCACCATCGACGACGTGATCGCCTGGCCTGCGCGCATGGAGGCCGTGACCGCCGCCGACGTCACCGCAGCCGCGAAGAAATGGCTCGACAAGCGCCGCTCCGTGACGGGCTTCCTGCTGCCGGCGGAAGTGGCCGCCTGAACCTTCGAGGCCGGCGACCGCGCCGGCCCTTCTCTTTTCCGGATAGCCGATGACCGCCCACGCCCCCCTCGTCACCGTCGCCTCCCGCGCCGAGCATGTGCAGAAGATCGTCACGCCCGGCGGGGTTTCCGCCTGGCTCGTGGAGAGCTACGCCGTGCCGCTCGTGGCGCTGGAGTTCTCGATCCGCGGCGGCGCGGCGCAGGACCCCGTTGACAAGCCCGGCCTTGCGACGCTGCTTGCCGGGCTGCTCGACGAAGGCGCCGGCCCCTATGACGCGCGCGGCTTCCATCGCGTCGTGGACGAGCACGCCATTCACATCGGCTTCGGCGCCGACCGCGAATTCGATCTCCGGTCATGTGCAGACGCTCTCGAAAAACACCGGCAAGGCCTTCGAGCTTCTCAAGATCGCGCTCATCGACGCGCATCTGGCGGAGGCCGACGTCGCGCGGGTGAGGAGCCAGCTCGTCGCGGAACTCAAGCGCGACCAGAACGAGCCTGACTCCATGGCCGCCAGAGCTTTTCGCGAAGCGGCTTTTCCGGGCCACCCCTATGGCAGGCCGGTGCGCGGCGAGCTTTCCTCGATCGAGACGCTCTCGCGCCCCGATCTCGTTGCGCTGCGCGAGCGGCTGTTCGCCAAACAGGATCTGAAGATCGCGGTCGTCGGCGCCATCGACGCGCAGACGCTCTCCGATCATCTCGACGCGACATTCGGGGCCTTTGCGCTTGCGAACGATCTGTCGCCCGTGGCGCCGGTCGAGATCGCCCATGTCGGGACGCGGAAGGTCATCCCGCTCGACATTCCGCAGACGACGATCCGCTTCGGGCGCCCCGGCGTGTCGAAGCGCGATCCCGATTACTTCGCGGTCGTCGTCGCGAACCATATTCTGGGCGGCGGCAGCTTCACCGCGCGCCTGTTTCACGAGGTGCGCGAGAAGCGCGGCATGGCCTACAGCGTCTATTCGCAGCTCAACGAATATGAGCAATGCCCCATGCTGATCGGCGCCGCCGCGACCAAGAACGAGCGCGCCGGCGAGGCGCTGAAACTGATCGAGGAAGAGGTGCGCCGCTTCGCGGACGAAGGCCCGACCGAGGACGAACTCGACAAGGCCAAGAAATTCCTCATCGGCTCCTACGCCCTGCGCTTCGACACCTCGACAAAGATCGCCAGCCAGCTCGTGCATCTGCAGATGGACGGTTTCGAGCCCAGCTATCTCGACGAGCGCAACGGTAAGATCGCGGCGGTGGGTCTGGAGGACTGCAAGCGCGCGGCGTCGAGGCTGCTGGGAGATGGGGGCCTGCTGGTGACGATGGTGGGGCGGCCGGAGGGGGTATAGCCTCTCCCTCACCGTCGCTTTATCTCAGTTTATCGCGGTTTCAGATGACGATTCCCGATTATCAATCTTTGATGCTTCCAGTCCTATTAGCAGCATCGAACGACGAGGTGCGGATCGGCGATATCGTCGAGAGCTTGGCTCGTCAGTTGGCCCTAACCCAAGAAGAGCGCGCGCAACTGCTACCTTCTGGTAAGCAGACGCTTTTTGCGAATCGTGTGCATTGGGCGAAGACATATCTCAATAAAGCCGGGCTCGTGGAAATCACACGCAGAGGACACTTCCGGATTACCGATCGGGGAAGAGAGGTCCTCAAATCAAACCCAGCGACGATTGATAACAGCATTCTGAAGCAATTTGATGAGTTCAATCATTTTGTCAGTGGCGCGCAGCAGGAATTTCAAGAACCATCAATACTCGCTTCGACCGAAAGTCAGACGCGAACGCCCGATGAAATCATGCGTGATGCGCATCGTGAGATTGAGGCTTCGCTCGCTCAGGATTTGTTAGAACGCATTCGGAAAGCCCCGCCTGATTTCTTTGAACGGCTTATAGTCAATTTGCTGCTGAACATGGGTTTCGGTGGTTCCGTAGTGGATGCTGGCCGAGCGCTAGGGCGCAGCGGTGATGATGGAGTTGATGGAGTGATCGATCAAGATCCGCTTGGGCTTGATCGCGTTTATGTCCAGGCGAAACGCTATGCTCAAGGCAACAATATAGGCTCAGGAGCAATTCGAGACTTTTTTTGGAGGTCTTGATCGTCATAAGGCGAGCAAGGGGTTGTTCGTAACAACTTCGGGTTTCTCGTTGCCTGCGATCGAGACAGCTCAATATTTAAGCAAGCGTATCGTCCTGATCGATGGTGATCAATTGGCCAAGCTTATGATCAGACACAATGTCGGTTGTCGTATCGAAGAGACGCTCGACATCAAGAAAATTGACGAAGACTATTTTGAATAAGCGTGGCGGGTCCGTACGATGAGGCGCCGCGCTTGGCCTAGCCCACCACTACTGCTATTCTAGTCAGCATGACCAGAAAAATCAAAGCCTCCCCTCCGAGCCCACCTTCGCCTCGAAGCTGGCCCCTCCAGGACGCCAAAGCCCGCTTCAGCGAGTTGGTGCGGCGCGTGCGCAGCGAAGGGCCGCAGCGC
Organism: uncultured Alphaproteobacteria bacterium; assembly: GCA_963806665.1. GTDB lineage: Bacteria > Pseudomonadota > Alphaproteobacteria > Rhizobiales > Beijerinckiaceae > Methylocystis. The sequence goes on from CAWDYM010000003.1 coordinate 435,371, forward strand.
GTCACCGTGCATGGGCGCGACGAGGTCGTGGTGGTCACTGTGGAGGAGTTCGATCGCCTCAAGGGCGAGCGCACCGGCGCGGCGCTGATCGACGCCTTGCAGGCGTCGCCTCATCGCGACGTCGAGATCGAGCCGAGCCGCGCGCCCATGCCCGTGCGCGGCGTCGATCTGTGACGGGTTGGCTTCTCGATACGAATGTGCTTTCCGAGCTGCGCCGCGCGAGGCCGGAGCCAAGGGTCGTCGCCTTCGTCGCGGAGAAGCCGCTCGATCGGCTCTATGTCAGCGCAGTCACGCTGGCGGAAATCCGCTTCGGCATAGAATGCGCCAGCGACCTTGCGCGGCGCGCCGAACTCAACGACTGGCTCACGCACAAGATGCGGCCGATGTTCGAGCAAAGGGTTTTGCAGGTCACGGAAGACGTGATGTTCAAATGGCGCCTCCTTGTCGAGGAGGGCCGCAAGGCCCGGCACACTTATTCGCAGCCGGACCTGATCATCGCCGCGACGGCGCTGCAGCATGGTCTGACGGTCGTCACGCGCGACGCCGCGGAATTCGAGCGCGCGCGCGTTCCCGTCTTCAATCCGTGGAAAGGCTGATCACTTCTCCTGCGGCAGCAGCGCCAGCAGATCGGCCATCTTCGGCGCCGCAGAGGGGTTCATCATGCCCACCACATGATAGCCCGCGTCGACATGCAGGATTTCGCCGGTGACGCCGCGCGACATGGGCGAGAGGAAATAGACGGCGCTTTCGCCCACTTCGTCGATCGTCACGACGCGGCGCAGCGGCGAGTTGTATTCGTTCCAGCGCAGAATGTAGCGGAAATCGCCGATGCCGGAGGCCGCCATGGTCTTGATCGGGCCGGCGGAAATCGCGTTGACGCGAATGTTCTTCACGCCGAGATCGGCGGCGAGATAGCGCACGCTCGCCTCCAGCCCCGCCTTGGCGACGCCCATGACATTGTAATGCGGCATCCATTTCTCGGCGCCGTAATAGGTCAGCGTCAGCAGCGAGCCGCCTTCCGGCATCAGCTTTTCGGCGCGCTGCGCGACGGCGGTGAAGCTGTAGCAGGAGATGTTCATCGACATCAAAAAGTTGTCGAGCGTCGTGTCGACATAGCGGCCGTCGAGCTGGTCCTTGTCGGAATAAGCGAGGCAATGCACGACAAAGTCGATCTTGCCCCAGAGCTTTTCGATTTCAGCGAAAATGGCGTCGAGCGTTTCGGGCTCGGAGACGTCGCAGCGGCCGAGAACCGTCGCGCCCAGTTCCGCGGCGAGCGGGCGCACGCGCTTCTCCAGCGCCTCGACTTGATAGGTGAGGGCGAGTTCGGCGCCGGCCTGCGCGCACGCCTTGGCGATGCCCCAGGCGATCGAGCGATTATTGGCGACGCCCAGGATGAGGCCCTTCTTTCCGGCGAGAATTCCGGCGAAAGGAGCGGCGGGCGCAGCTTGCTGAGTCATCGGGGCGTCCATTTCTAAAGCGTAAACGGTGTGGCGGCCTTTAGCGCGCTTTTTGTGCAAAGGAAACCCTGGGGGGCGCCGCGGGGCGGGCGCAGGCAGGTTCGAAAATCGGCTGCAGGTCAAAAATGCCCGCGCTTCCCCCATGGCCATTTGCAATCACTTCGCCTATCATCCGATAGGAAACGCCACTAAAGGCGTGGACTAAGCCGCAATCGGGTCGTCGATGGGCAAAAAGGCCGACATCCTCGAAGGATTGAACGGGGTCGCTCCCGCGTTGCGCCGCTTTGCGCGCGCCTTGTGCGCTGGCGCGGGACCGGCTTCCGCCGACGAACTCGTGCAGAACGCGCTTCAGAGCGTCGGGGCGCGCGTACGGGCCAAAGAGCTTCGGCTGCCCGATCTCGAGGCGGCGCGGATCGAGGCCTATGGCGCGGTCACCGCGCTCGCCGCCAAGCGGCTTGCCGGAGCCGCGCGGCCGGCCCCGCGCCATCCGCCGATCGTCCATGGCCTCGCCGACCTTGCCTTCGAGGATCGCGCGGCGTTGCTGCTCGTCTCGCTGGAGGGTTTCGGCTATGAGGCCGCGGCCCGCATCGTCGCCGCGCCGCGTGAGACGGTGATCGCCCGCCTCATGCGCGGCCGGGCGGCCCTCGCCGCCGACGAATTGCGCCCCGGCGCCGATAACGGCCCGCGCCGGGCGACCTCGCATCTGCGCATCGTGAAATAGGCGCAAGGCGTGAGCCCCCAGACTTTCATCGAGGAGGCGGACCTCCATGCGCTCGTCGACGGCGATCTCGACGCCGAGCGCCGCCGCAAGGTCGAGGACCATCTCCTGCAGCATCCCGAGGACGCCGCGCTCGTCGAGGGCTGGCGGCGGCAGAATGCGGCGCTGCGCGCGGCCTTCGAGCCCGTGGCGCTGGAGATGCTGCCTTTGTCGCTGCGTGACGCCGCGACCCGGACCGTCGCCGCGCAACAGGGTCCGATCGAGACTGGCGCGATCCACTGGGGCCGGCCGGGGGCGTCGCGTCCGTCGCCGCGGCTCGACGAGATCCGCGCCAACCGGCGCCGACAGGCGATCGTCTCGACCGCGCTGACCCTGCTCTCGGGCGCGGCTCTGGCCGGGCTCGCGGCGCTGGTGTTCGCGGGCCGCGGCGAGGCTCCGCATCCGCCGGTCGCCACGGTGCTCACCCAGAGCTATGCGGCGCGCGCCGGGCTCACCTACGCCACCTTCGCCTCGGACGCCCGGCCCGTCGAAATCGACATATCGCGGCGCGGCGAACTCGTCGCCTGGCTTCAGGAGCGCGTCGGCTTTTCCCGCCCGCCCGACCTTGCCGACATCGGACTTCGGCTGATGGGCGGGCGGGTTTCGGCCGGGGTCGCCGCGCCCGCGGGACTATTGATCTATGAACGCGCCGACGGCGCCCGCGTCGGCCTCTATTTCGAGCGCGCCGACGCCGCGGGAGCCCCTCAGGCGCCGCGCGTGGGGCAGGGGTTCACGGAAGTCGAATGGCGGAATGGCGGTTTCGCCTTCGTCCTCGTCGGACCCCTCTCGCCGGAGGAGATGCAGGTCGCCGCGGAGCGCGCCGCGACGGCGGTCGCCGCGCCGGCAGACTCAAATCGTTAGCGCTTTTTTCAAGTCCCGCTAGAAGGACTGCGCGAATGGTGGAATAGTCGCGCCTGCGATTCGAGAGCGCGCGATCGGCTTGCGCGCGAGATTTTCACGCAACGCAAATCCATCTTCCTCAAAACACCGGAGCCTCGATATATGCGTCTCGACGCCATTCCGATCGGCACGAATCCGCCGCATGAAGTCAATGTCGTCGTCGAAGTGCCGCTCGGCGGCGAGCCGATCAAATACGAACTCGACAAGGCTTCGGGCACGCTGTTCGTCGACCGTTTTCTCTATACGGCAATGCGCTATCCTGGGAATTACGGCTTCATCCCGCACACGCTTTCCGACGACGGCGACCCCTGCGACGTCCTCGTCGCCAATACCCGTCCCGTCGCTCCGGGCGCGGTGATTTCCGTGCGCCCCATCGGCGTGCTGCGCATGACCGATGAAGCCGGCGGCGACGAAAAGATCGTCGCGGTGCCTTCCGCGCGCCTTACGCAGCGTTACATAAACGTGCAGAACTACACCGATCTGCAGGAGATGACCTGGCGGCGCATCGAGCACTTTTTCGTGCACTACAAGGATCTCGAACCCAACAAATGGGCCAAGGTCGCGGGCTGGGGCGACGCCGCCGACGCGCGCGCGCTGATCACCGAAGCGATCGAGCGGGCGAAGGCGTCAAAGAAGTAGCCGCCGGCGATCCTCGCTCAGGAAGTTGACGGAAGCGGTGGCGTGCGGGACACGACGCCCTTCCGGAAACAGGCCGGGCGATCCTTCCAGGCGACGATGCCGTTCTCGCTTTCGCCATAGCGCTGCGCCGAGTCGATGACGTCGTCGACATGCGCGCCGTCGAGATCGCCGACCACATAGGTCCATTTGCCGGGAGCCGCGAGCGCGATCGTCGCCGGTCGTTTGCACACGGCGAGGCATTCGACAGGCTCCGCGAGAATCTGAAGATTTCGCGCCGCCAGCCGCGTTCGCAGCGCATCGAGGAAGCGCGCGCCGGGCCGCCCGTCGGGGTCGGCTCCGTCGCGGCAGGCCACGCAAACGACGATGTGGACGTCGGTCTTCGACACGCTTTTCTCCCCCAAGCTTGTGCAGCTTCTTTTTCGGCGAGCGCCGAGGGAAAGGCAAGCGCCGGAGGAGCCGCGCGCCTCGCTACGGCTTGAAGCTGCAGCTCGCCCCTCCGCCGGCCTTCGCCGCCACGGCGTCGGCGTCGACGTCGCAGGAGAGGTCGGTCACCGATTCATGGATCGAGCCGGCGGCGCCGTCGCCGGGAACGCCGTTCTCGACAAGCGTGGCGTAAACCTCATGGGCGGCTCTGCCCGAGAGCTCGACCTTCTTTGCGCCGAAGGTCAACGTGCAGGCGTGTAAAGCGATGTCGACGTCGCTCGCGCGGCAGTCGATGGCGTTCACTTTCACCAGGATGTGTTTTCCGGGCGGGTGCGGCGCATTCGCCTGGCCGTTCAGATAGGCGAGGAGAAGGCGCTTGTCCGCGGCGCTCAGAGTGGGCGAATAGCCGCCGATGGCGGAAAGCGCCAGGGCGGCCGATCCGCTCGACGAGCCCGCGAAAGCCTCGGCGCGCGCAAAGAGGGAAACCCCGCAGGCGACGACAAGGAGCGTTGATAATCTCAGCGTGAAATTCATGGCCATAATCCTTCGGACAGGAAGCAATGGCCAAATCTACGCGCGCCAATGACGCGCGGCAAGCGCGACTCTCAGGCGGCGTCTTCGTGTCCGGCGGCGTCCGCCCGTTCCGAGGGCAGGCGCGCGGGCCGACCCAACTGCTCGCATTGTTCGGCGAGGCGTGAGACGCTCTCGACAAGAACGTCGCGCGTCTCCGTGCGCACGCCATGCTCGCGAAGCTTGGCGAAGGCGCGCGAGAGAGTTTCCTGTTTCACGCCGAGCTGCGCGGCGATCAGGCGTTTGTCATAGGGCAGGCGAAAGCGGCACTGTTCTTCGCCCGGCGGACAGAGCGAGAGAATGAAATGCGCAAGTCTCTGATCGGCGTTCTGCGCCTTCAGAGATTCGATCTCGCTGACGAGCGCGGCGATCTTGTCCTTCGAATCCTGCACGACGGCGGCGCAGAGCGGCGGAGATTCCTTCATGAAGCGCAGGAAGCGCGCGGCGGGAATCTTGAGGACCGACGTCGGACCAATCGCTTCGGCGGAAATGCGATGGGTTTCAACTACCTCCGTCGGAGGTTCTCCAACCGTCTCGCCATCGGCGCGAATGCCGATCAGCGTTTCGTCGCCACAGGAGGCCATGCGCAGAATCTTCACGAAGCCATGCAGCAGAACGACGACGGCCGAAACAGGGTCGCCCTGGCGGAAGATGGCGGCGCCGTCGTCATAGGTCTCGACCTTCGCCTCGATCGACAGGCGCGCCAGCGTGGCGTCGTCGACGCTGGAGAAAAGCGGCAGATCGCGTAACGACGGCGGTTCGGTGATCGCGGCGCGCGCATTGCGGCGGCCCGAGCGGCTTTTGCGCGGCGCGGCGACGTTCAGCACGATGTCGCTCGAATGCGCCACGCCAGCTTCTCCCCTGCCCGCGAAACCATCCGGTTCGCGCGGCGCTGAGTTTTTTCGCCACTTTGCGAAAGGCGCCGCTTGCTTCCCCGCCGCGGCCAGCCCGACCCTGATCGCAAGGCTAGCGCGAATGATGACGCTGTGAAAGCCGAGCGAGCGGGACAAACCGTCGCACGGCGCATTGTCTTTTTCGCGGCGCGCAGTCTGCGGCTCTATCCAGTCTGCGCGTCGCGCTCAAGCAGAAACACGGCTTGTTCGCCAAGCAGATTCCATACCCACCAGGGCGCGTTGACGCGGATCGGCGCACCGGCGCGATCGAGCGCGACTTCGCGTTCGATATGCGCGCCCAGTTCGTCGATCAGCTCGACGAAATCGCGGATGGTGCAAAGGTGGATGTTCGGCGTGTCGTGCCAGCTATAGGCGAGGTTGCCCGTGACCGGCATGCGACCGCGGAAAGCGAGCTGCGCCCGCACGCGCCAATGTCCGAAATTCGGGAAGGAGACGATGGCGCGCCGCCCGATGCGCAGCATGTTCTCGAGCGCGTCGCGCGGTCGGCGCGTCGCCTGCAGCGTCTGGGAGAGAATAACGTAATCGAAGCCATCGTCCGGATAGTCGGCGAGGTCGGTGTCCGCATCGCCCTGGATGACGGACAATCCCTTGGCGACGCATTCGTTGACGCCGCGTTGCGAGAGTTCGACGCCGCGCCCATCGACGCCGCGCTGCCGTTCGAGAAGCTGCAGCAGTTCGCCGTCGCCGCAGCCGACGTCGAGAACGCGCGCGCCGGGCGTCACCATGTTGGCGATGACCTGCAGGTCGAAACGCGGCTTTTGCGTTGCAGCGTTCACGCGCGCTTGCCTTTCAGGCCGCGGGCGGTCGCCGCGGATTCGAGAAATCCGCGCGTCGTCGCGAAGAACATTTCTTCGTGCAGCAGGAAGGCGTCGTGACCCTTGTCCGATTCGATTTCGACGAAGGAGACGGACGCGCCGCCGGCGTTGAGCGCATGTACGATAGCGCGCGAGTCGGACGTTGGATAAAGCCAGTCGCTATCGAAGGCGACCACACAGAAGCGCGTGCGCGTATCCTTGAACGCCTGCGCCAGCGAACCACCGTAATCGGTCGCGAGATCGAAGTAATCGCAGGCGCGCGTCACGAAGAGATAGGAATTCGCGTCGAAGCGCTCGACGAAGGCGAGCCCCTGGTAACGCAGATAATTCTCGATCTGGAAATCCGCGTCGAAGGAGAAGGTCGGCGAGCTTCGGTCCTGCAGCTTTCTGCCGAATTTGCGCTGCAGCGCGGCCTCGGAAAGATAGGTGATGTGCGCCGACATGCGCGCGACGGCGAGGCCTTTCTCCGGGCGCACGCCCTGTTCGAGATAGCGCCCCGCCCGCCATTCGGGATCGGCCATCACGGCCTGTCGCCCCACCTCGTTGAAGCCGATGTTCTGCGCCGAATGCTTCGCGGCGGTCGCGATCGGCATCGCAGAAAACACGCGCTCGGGATAGCTCGCCGCCCATTGCAGCACCTGCATGCCGCCCATGGAGCCGCCGGCGACGCAGAACAGCATGTCGATCCCCAGATGATCGACGAGCATCGCCTGCGCGCGCACCATGTCCCGGATGGTGACCACCGGGAAGTCGAGGCCATAGGGCTTGCCGGTCGCAGGGCTGATCGAGGCCGGGCCGGTCGTGCCCATGCAGCCGCCGACGACGTTGGAGCAGATCAGAAAATAGCGGTCGGTGTCGAAGGGCTTGCCGGGGCCGACCATGGCCTCCCACCATCCCGGCTTGCCGGTGATCGGATGGACGCCCGCGGCGTATTGGTCGCCGGTCAGCGCATGGCAGAGCAGGATGGCGTTGCTGCGCTCGGCGTTCAACGCGCCGAATGTTTCATAGCCGATCGTGAGCGGGGCGATGCAGCCGCCCCCGTCCGTCAGCAGCGGCTTGTCGGCGGGAAAGACGACCGTCTTGCCGCAGGGCTTTCCATCTCCGGCCATGCCGGGCCGGGTGGCGGAAGATGGCACGCCAGACAGTTGTTCCTGCGCCGAATTGTTCAACTCTTCCTCGCGTTCGATATGCCGAACGAATTGTTCGGCAACATCGAGTGGCGCGAGGAGCCTGTCAAGCGCCTAATATCGGGGGCCGCGCAGCGCCTGAGCAGGCAACCCGTCCATCGCCGTCCCGAAACCGGCGCCGGCGCGCGAGGCCGCGCCCGCCACATATTGGGCTCCGCCCGCGTCCGAGACAGGACCGAGGTAGCGGCGCCCGTCCGAAGGCGCGGCGGGGGCCGGCGCGGACGCCGGGGCCGGGGGCTCCGGCTCGGCTGCGGGCTCAGCCGCTGGGGCGGCGGCGCGCTTGACCGTGTGGCGCACGCGCTTGCCGCCCGTCGGGCGCGGCGGCGGCGCGGCTTCCTCGGCGCCGCCGAAGAGGCTGGATTCGAGCGAGTTGACGGAGGCGGTCATCCGACCGCCGCCGGGCGGGGCGGCGGAAACGACCGGACCGACGCCTCCGGGGGCGTTGACCGGGCCCTGGCCGTCGATGCCCTGCGTCGCCATGTTGCGGCGCATGGAGTTGGCGACGCGCTGGAGATTCGGTTGCGAGACGCCGAGCTGCTCGTACCATTGGGCGAGCTCATCCGCCGTCACGCCTTTCCGGCACAGGCGCATGCGGATCGAGCCCGCGATCTCCCCGCTGTTGAAGAAGCTTACGCCCTTCTCGCCGCGCGCGGCGCCGGGAAGATTGTCGACCCACTGCCAGGCGAAAGCGCAGCGCATGCCGCCCGCGCCCGCGCCAATCGCGAGTCCATAGGGGCCGAGGGCGTTGGTCATCGGCCGGTTGACGATGCGCATGGGCGTGCCCGGGAAGCGGGCGAGGATTTCGCGGCGAATGCCCTCCTGCGACGGCTTGGGGACCCCGAGTTCGCCGCGGCCGCCCGTGCCCGGCGCGGACTGGATCTCGATCGAGACGTCGTTCCAGTCCCCGGCTTCCTTGGTCTGGTCGAGCGACATGCTCTGCCGCCAGCCGTTCAGATATTGCTTTTCGGTCACGCGGCCGCCGCGAACCGCCTCTGGCGGCAGCGTGAGAATGGAAAAGCTCGCGGTGTCGTCCTTGAGTTCGGCCGAGGTGATCGGGGCCGACAGCGTCTGGCCGGCCACGAACTGGCCGGTGACGGCGGCGTTGGGATCGGTCGCGAAACTGCGCTCCGGCTGGCTCTGGCCACAAGCGGCGAGGCCGAGGGCGAGGCCGGCCAGGAGCGCCGGAGCGAGGGGGCGGATGCTGAAGGGGCGGTCCATATCAGCGGCTCATCGGTGGTGGAAATTGGCGGTATGCCGTGGGCGCCCGCTGCTGGGGCGGCGCGGCGGGGACGTAGGTGGGCGCGCGGGTGGCGGGAACGCCATAGGTTCCCATCGACTGCTGGCCATAGGCGCCGGCCGGCTGCTGGCCGTATGTCGCCAGCGGCTGCTGGCCATAGCCCGCGACCGGCTGGCCGCCGGGCGGAAGACCGCGGGCGTTCGCGGGATTGCGCGCATCGAAGACGCCGAGCCCGGCTTTCGTCGGATCGGCTTCCTGATCGGCCCATTGCGTGCCGGGAGGCGCGATCTGCTCCGTATAGGGAGGCCAGGTCGCGGTTTCCTGGCCGTTGTAGCCGGGGAGCAGGCTGAACCCGTATTTCTCGTAGGGCATGGGGCCGACGCCCGGCACGCGGCGCGCGACCAGCGGCGCCGGCTCCGTCGCCGGATCCTTGCGCAGGGGGCCGTCGGCCGCCATCGGGAAGCTCATGGCGGGGGCGCGCTGCGAGAGGAGGGAGGGGATCGGCAGCGCGCGGGCGCGCATGGGGTTCTCCATCGCGACCTGCGCCGGGAACTTCTTCTTCAGCCCCTTCAGCATCGCCTCGACGCGCTTCTCCTCCTGCCCCGGCTTTTGATCGACCGGATAGGAGAAGTTCTTCTGCGCCGCGTAGTTGATTTCCGCTTGCGCATAGTTCGGCGCCGCGCCGGGGATCATGGCGGGGCCGGGGGCGATGAAGGCGGCGGTCCTCACGCCCTGGCCATGCAGTTTTTCGGCGCCCTTCTGATCGCAGGGGGATGGCGGATGGTAATAGCCGTCCGGAAAGAGAATCTCGATGACCTTGGCGAAGAGTCCGTCGTAACGGTTCGCCATTTCATAAAGGCCCTTTTCCTTTTTCAGCCGCTTCTGCGAGAGGGCGTAGCCATAGGCGGTCGCGTCCTTCGGGAACCACGCCATGGCGCGCTCGAACCAGAAAGCCGCAACGTCCCACTGGCAACTGTTGTACGCGTACCAGGCGAGCCCCTGAGCGCCTTCGCCGGAACTCGTTTCGAGCGTCACCTTGGCGTAACGCGCTAGGCGATCAGCCTCGATGTAAGGCGGGATCTCGCGGGTCAGATCTGTCTCGAGCAGGTCGAGGAAGAGAATCGCGTTGTTGACGAGCGGCTCGTGCCAGACATAGGCGACTTCCTCCGCCTCCCGCTTCATGTTGAGCGCGCGCAGCGAATGCGCCAGACCATGCGCGATCATGGCGTCGCCGTCGTTCTGGATAGCGAGCTTGAACCACTCGAGCGCGCCGTTGAAATCGCGCCGCTTGTAATCGTACCACGCGACGAGGCCGATCTGATTGGCGTCGCGGCTGTCCTTCGCATAGGTCTCGAACTTCTGTGTCTCTGCGGGCGACACCTCTTCGGTGCGCTCGTCGTGCAGGAAGGCCGCGATGCGGGCGCGGGTGATGTCGATCGAAATCTGCCGAAACTCATTGGCTCCTTGGGCTGCGCCGGGAACGAGTGCGAGCAGCTTCTCGACTTCCGCCATTCGGAGAACGCCGAGCGCCTTCTGAATTGTCGCGACCCTTATATTCGGGTCCTTCGACGACATCAGAATGCGCTTGAACATGTTAACGGCTTCTTCATTCTGTCGGGCGCGCGCGTAAGCTTCCGCCACCGTCCAAAGAACGTCGATTTCTTCCGTCATTTCGCTGAGGTCTTCGCCCTTCAGAAAGGCGACGAGGTCCTCGATTTTTTCTGCCTTCCAGAGCGCGGAGATTTTCAGCCGCAGCTCTTTGCGGCGCAGCTTCGAGGCGAGGTCCGCAGACGGTTTCCAGCCCGGAAGCTCGGCTTCCTTGGCGGCGATGGCTTCCTTCAATTCGTCGATCTTGTCGGCGGAGTAGAGCGCCCAGAAAGGCTCCTCGTCGATCGCGTTCGACGCCGGCGCTTCATAGAGGTCGGCGGGGGGCTCGTAGGACGGATAGAGCGTGTGAAGGCGCGCAAGCTCGGCGTTGACGCGCGCGGTCTGCTTTATCGAGGCATAATAGCGTAGCGCGAAATCGTCGGGCGTCACCGGCCCGCCGACGAGCGGCACCTGCGAGCGCGTGGCGCGTCCGCTTTTTCCGCCGAGCTTTGATTCCGGCTTGAGGTCCGCCGGGTCGGCGGCAGGCTCCAGCGCCGCCGCCGCGGGCCTCGGGTTCCGCGGCCTCAGGTTCGGCGCCTTGGGATCCAGCGGCTTGAGCGTCGACGCCTTGCCGGTCTGCGTCGTCGGATCGGGCGCAGCATGGCCGGCGCCGGCGCCTGCGAGCAGCGCCGCCGCGACGGCGAAGAGGAGGCGGGCCGTCATCGCAGACATGAGCCGTACCTCATCTGCATCGCCAGCAGCGACAGAAGATGCAGCGTCGCCGGATAATAATTGTCCGTCGGCGACAGCATGAAAAGCTGCGAGGGCGCTTTGGAGCCTTCCACGGCGCAGGCGGTGAGCGCGCCGATCGCGCCGATCCCGGCGTCGCCGAATTTTCCGACTTCGACGCCATTCACGACGTCGACGATGGCCATCGCGCCGCGCGTGCGCTTCACCAGCGCCATGAAGGGCTCGTATGCCTCCCGCTCGCCGACGCCGGCCCAGGCCATGTAGAGGGGCACGCGCACGGCGTTGTAGGAGAACTGCGCGGGGAAGCCCTCGGCCGGCTTCGTGCTCCAGTCCTTGAGCGACATCCATTCGGGCGGCAGCGTTTCATTTGCGGTGCGACTCGCGTCGAGCAGCGAGAGCCCGGTCTGCGACAAGCCGGCCCAGTCGACTTCGGGCGCGATGATCGGCAGGCGCGCGAAGGCCGGGAAGACGTAATAGGAGAGATTGACGACCGGGCCGTCGCTTCGGTCGTTCTCATGGAAGCCGGCGACCGCGGGCAACAGAATCGCGCCCATCTTGGTCTTGAAGATCACGACCTTGCGCGCCACCTCGACCGCGATGCGGCGTCCGGCTGTGCGATAGCTCATGTCGTTCCAGAACTCGCCCGCCTCGGCCAGCGCCCAGGCGACGAGGATGTCGCCATCGCTCGCGTCGTTCATGTCCGAGACCCCGGGCCGCTTTCCGGGCTCCCAGCGCCAGGCGAGGAGCGCGTCGTCGCGCACCATCAGATTGGCGCGCGTCCAACTCCAGATGCGGTCGAAATTCGCCCGGTCGTTCGCGGCCACGGCGAGCAGCATCGCATAGCCCTGGCCCTCGCTGTGGCTGATGAGATTGTTGCCGGTGTCGATGACGCGGCCCTGATCGGTGACGAAGCGGGCCTTGTAGGCCTGCCAGACGCCGGGCGTCTTCAGTGCGCCCCCGAGCGGCATCGAACGCGCGTCGAGGATGAGCCGCGGCGGCTTCTTCGGAGGCTCGGGCGCGGCGGGCGCCTCGGCGGCCGGCGCGGCCGGGTCAGCCGCCGGCGACTCGGGCTGCTGCTGGGCGCGCGCGGGAGTTGCCAGCGCGGCGCAAAGCAGAAGGCCGGCGGCAAGAAGAGCGTTTCTCATCGCACTCTCCTTCCGACGTTGCGCACGAACATGCGCGTCGAGAGGGCGAGCAGAAGGCCGATCACAAGCGCCGCGCCGACGTAATAGAGCGCATTCAGCGACAGCCAGCCGGCGGCGATGAGGCGCGCATTGCCGATGGAGAGCGGTTGGGTGATGACGAAGCGCGCGTTGGAGACCGGGATCGAGTTCGATCCGCGCCTTTGAAAGATCGAGCAGCGAGAGGCGTCCGCCGATCTGGCGCGAGACGCGCGGATCAACCAGGCAGGCCACCGAATCGGCGAGCGCGTCGGCGTTGGGCGCCGTGATCACGGTCCAGACGTTGTCGCTTGAGTCGCCGAGGATGTTCTGGCCGACGGCGAGCATGGTGTGGGGCGACATCTCGGAGGACTGGCCCGTGCGGTCGAAGGTGCGCATCCAGTCGCCGGCGTCGGTGAACTTCGCCGTTCCCCAGCGGGCGGCGTTCTTCGCCCAGTCGAGGATGTAGCTGAGCCGGTTCTCGTTTCGCAGACGCGCGTCCCATTCCTGGAAGAGATCGGGCGCGGCTTCGTCATCCGGCGTCTGCTCGGCCGGCTGGGCGTCCGGGTCTTCGTCTTCCGTGGCGCCCGTGGCGATCAGATCGATATTGCGCAGCATGGCGCGGAAACCGCCGATCGAGTGCGGCGGATGGCAGGCCATCGGGAAGTTGTTCTGCAGGATGAGCCGATTGCGCGTCGCGGCGTCGACGGCCGCCGCGGCCGCCGTCGTCGGGGTCTCCTCTTCGACTTCTCTGCCCTCGACGCCGATCTTCTCGCGCCAGACGCGCGAAAGGTCGTCGACCGGCATGTCGAGTTTGCGCAGCAGGTCCGGATCGAGCGCGTCATAGGGCGCTACGGCGAGCGTCGGCCCTTTGTTCTTGAGGGGCGGGATCTGCGTGATCTCGAAATCGATCGGCCGGCCGGCGACGACGGCGAGATGCGCGACGAAAGTCGAGGCCGCGCCGATGGACTTCGGATCGAGCCGCGGCATGTAGAGTTTCGAGCGCCGCTGCGCGCCGGCGAAGGGAAAGCCTCCCGTCGCCGTCACGGCGAGGTCGGGCATGCGCCCGACGCGGGCGATGGGCGGCAGTTCGAATTCGGTCGAGTCGAGGAACAGGAACCTGTTCGTCGCGTCGCGCGCCGCCAGCGTGTCGCAGCTCTCGTCGGACGGCGTCGGCACATGCGCTTCGATTTCGATGCGGTTGAGGCCGGGGCGCAAAAAGCCGAGCGGGAGCGGCAGCGGATTGTCCTTGAACACCTCGCCCGTGGACTTCAGGAGCGGCAGGCTGACCGCCACGCGCTCGTTCACGAACATGACGAGCTGCGCCTTTGACGTCAGCCCGGGCGAATAGCCCCCGGCGACCTTCACCGTCGCGCGTCCATAGTCCGCCGGATAGAAATCCGACGGCATAATGATATTGAACGCAACCCGGAAAAGGCGTCCGTCGAATTCGGAGCTTCTGACGCCGATGTCGCCGAGCCGCACGCGCTGGCCGCCTTCCATCCGGAAGCCGGGGAAGGCCGCGGCGGCGCGAAGTCCGGCCGCCGCGCCTTTAGGCTTGGTGGCGACGAGAAACTGCTTGATCGCTTCGTCGACCTGCTGCGCGTCGGCGCCGGTGACGACGATCGTCGTGCGTCGGTCCGCCGTCGCGGGCAACACGAAGGCGCGCGGCTTGTTGACGAGGCCGACCATTTGCGGGCCGACGGTGCTGGCGAGCTCCGCGGCCGTGCCGACGACGAGGTTCGCCCCGTAAGCGCCCCCGGCGAGCGGGCCCACGTCCACGACCGGCTGCTCGAAGCGGCCGATGATCGAGATGAGCTGCACGACGCGCAGCAAACGCTCGATGTCGCGCGAGGTCGGATTGGCGGGCGTCACGGCGCGGATCGGAAGCGCGCCCTGTGCGTCGGCGGGCAGGGCGCCGAGATCCGAGATGGCGTCGATCGTCGCGTCGGCCTCGTCGAGGATGAGACCTGTCTGCGTCGGATCGATCTGCGTCCACAACTCCTGCGTCGCCTCGAGCGAGCAATCGACGCGATGGCGCTGCTCCGCCGTGATGCGGATGGAGTTGAAGCCGGCGCGCATCAAGCCCGGCGGGATGTCGAAGACGACCGTCTTCACCGACTGGATGGCGATGATCGCGGTCTGACCGACGGCCTGGTCGTTGATCGAAAGCGTCAGCCGCGAGACCTCCGGCATGACGGAGACCGCCGAGAGATAGCCGAGCTGGAACTGCAGCCGGCGGCGCGCCTGCCTGTCGGTGATGTAGATCGGCCATTCGGAGGAGCCGACCTCGCCAGCGAGTCTGTAACCCTGGATGTTGTTCGAGAGATGCCGCAGCATGGTCGCGCGGGCTTTGAGGGGCGCAGCGGGGCGCCCGACGCCTGCGAGCGGGCTCGCGTCGGTCGCGATCGGCCTCGGCGAAATGGCTGCGGCGGGCAAGGGCGTCGCGGCGGGCGCGTATGCGGGCATTGGCGCATATTGGGGCGCAGCCATTGGCGCGGGCGCCGCCATCCTGCCGCGCGCAGCGTCGATCGGCGGCTTGTCGACGCGCGAGATCGATTGCGGCGCCGTCAGGAAGATCGCCTGCGGATAAGCCTGCGTCGCAAGCAGCGTTACGCCGGCGGCCGTGACGGCCACGCGGCGGGCGGCGCGAAGGAGTACGGGGAGGAAAGCGGCCCTGGTCATGCCGATTTCCTTGCTGGCATTGTCTCGGCCCCCGCTTTGCCGTCGCCCTTCTCTCCGGCCTGGGCGACGAGGCGCTTGAGCCAGGCGGTTGAGGTCGCCGGCGCGGGCTCGGCCTGCAGCTCCTGCTCCTCGCTCGGCTTCGATTTGAAGAGGTAGGAAACCGCGCGCACGGGCTCGATGATCCCCCACCAGATGAACTGGCCGGTGCCGGCCCAGATGCTCTTGTGCTTGCGGCGGCTCATCAGGAAGCGCGGCAGAGCGTCCGAGTCGCCATACATCAGATCCGCAAGGACGTAATATTCCTCGGGCTGCATGGTGTCGAATTCGCAGCCGAAGAGATCGTCGCCCCCGCCGATCGGCGAGCGGCGGAAGATGAGCGGCAGGCTGCGGCTGCCGACGAGGTCGCCGATGGGTTCGATCGTCAGGCGCGCGCGGGTGTCTTCCGCTTCGAGCAGCATCGGAGGCATCTCTTCGAGGAGACGTACGGCGCAGCCGCCGGCGGAGACGTTGACGATCTCCACCGCGACGCGCTGCTCGCTGAAATCCAGCCAGCCGTTCCGCTTGATCGTCAGGCGGGGATGGCGGTCCGGCTGCTTGCGTTCCGAGACGGCGCCGAGCGCGACGCCCGCCATGATGAGGTTGAAGGTGTTCCAGAGGCCGACGATCAGCATCAGATTGCTGACGCCGGGCTCGACGACATAGCGGAAGCGCCGCGACGATCGTGCCGCGTGAGCAACATCAGATAGATGGCGAAGAACGGCCAGGCGAGCTCCGACAGATGGTCGTTGTCGAGCGTGAGGCCCTTCGCGGTGACGTTGAACGTCGGCTTGCGCGGGTTCATCAGCACGGACACGATCGCCTTGCTGAGGAAAACGCCCTGGCAATATTCATAGAGTTCGGAGACCCAGGGCCAGCGCACGGTGCCGAACATGTAGTTCTGCAGCATCACGTTGACGATCATGTAGGTCGAGCGTGAAGGCGATGGCTTCATCGACGTTCGAGACGAAGATCTTGATGTCGAAGAGGATGTAGAGCCAGCGGCGCCAGCATGAAGATCAGGCGCGGGAAGGGGAAGAACCAGAAGGTCATGCTCGAGAGATAGCCGAGCTTCTGAATGGGCTTCAGGCCCTTCTTGAAGGCCGGATTCTTCAGGATCATGATCTGCAGCATCCCCTGGCACCAGCGCACGCGCTGGCCGATGAAGGATGCGAAGGTTTCCGGCTGGAGGCCGGCGATGAGCGGCTTGTCGACGAAGATGCTCGAATCAGCCCTTGGCGTGGAGCTCGAAGGCCGTCTCGCAATCTTCCGTGATCGTGACGCCGGAGAAGCCGCCGGCCTCCATCAGCGCCGAGCGACGCAGCAGCGCCGCCGAGCCGCAGAAGAAGGAGCGCGTCCCATTTGTCGAGACCGCGCTGCGTCATCGAATAGAACATCTCGTTCTCCGACGGCATGCGGCTGAAGGTCCTGCAGATTTTTCTCGATCGGATCGGGATTGAGGAAGACGTGCGGCGTCTGGACCAGAAACAGTTTCGGTTCGTCGATGAAATAGGCGACCGTCTCCTGCAGGAACGAGCGGAAGGGCGCGTGGTCGGCGTCGAAGACCAGCGACGATGTCGCCCTTCACATGGGCGAGCGCGTTGTTCATGTTGCCGGCCTTGGCGTGCTCGTTGCTTGGCGCGCGTCAGATAATGGGCGCCGAGCCGCTTGCACAGTTCCTGCAGCGACGCGCGCCGCAGCTTGGCGGCTTCGGCTTTGGCGGGATTCTTGTCGTTGCACTTCTGGTCGGTGCCGCCGTCGTCGAGCAGCCAGACGTTCAGCTTTTCTTTCGGATAGTCCATCGACTTCGCCGCCGCCGACCGTCGTGGCGAGGATATATTCGTCCTCGTTGTAGGTCGGGATGAAGACGTCGACGACCGGCAGATCCTCGTCCGCGCGGCGCGAGAGCGGTCGGCGCTTCACGCGGATCGGCGTTGACGATCAGGCTGATGATCGAGAATGGCACGCAGTAGAGCTCGGCGGACAAGAGGATGAGGCCGAAGCCGAAGGCCGACCGGGTCCGAGGCCGGCGGCAGGGTGTTGGTCAGGCGCCAATAGACGTAGCGGATGACGATGAAGCTCGAGAGCGCGAGATAGGTCTGGCGGGCGAGCAGGCTGCTGCCGAAGATCCAGACGGCAAAGCAGGACGACGATGATCGTTGTGCTCAACGCAAGCTGCGCCTGCACGCTCACCGGCTGCGTCAGCAACGCAACCGCGAATACGCCTGTCGCAATCCACGCGAACGCACGCAACCCGGACATCAAACGCCCCGCATTTCTTCCGACATGGATTGTAGACAGTAGGTGCTGAAGGCCGCGTTAACGTTGATGGACAAGGAGTCCACGCACGCGGCCTAGAAGGTCAGGCGAGTGTCGAGGGTGCCGTACACGCCGCCGCCGCGCACCCGATCGTTGAGAAAGCCGACAGCTGCGCCGAATTGCGCCATGCCGAGCCGGAGGCCGGTGACATGGGCGCCGAGGCGCCACTGGGTGAAGAAGTTGTCGCCCAGCGCGCCAACCTCGGGTCCGACATAAATTCCCTTGGCGAAAGCCATGCCGAATTTAAGTCTCGTGTAGTAGGAGTTGAAGTTCGTCGAGTAGGAGCCGACGCCCGCGATCATCGTCGCGTCGGTCGGCGTGACAAAGAAGTCGCTCGCGACTTTGAGGCCCGCGCTGGTGCCCTTGGCCTGGTTGTTCGGATCGTTCGGCGTGATCGCCGTGTTGACGATTTCGCCGCCGAGATAAAGGGCGACGGTCGCGCGGCGGAACACCCATTCGTAGCCCATGAGCAATGAGCCGCCGACCAGCGTGCCGTTAACCTTCCCGACGTCCGTGAACTCATAGGTATAGGCCCCGACGATACCGCTGCCGCGGATGCGGAAGCCGCTGCGGTCCATGGGCGTGAAGGGTGCGATGGTGCCAATCACGGTCGCCGAATAGGCCGCCTGCGACGTGCCGTCGATGGCGATGTCGACAGAGGCGCGCGGCGCCCTGGGCACGGGCGGACCGTCGGTCGGAACGCCCGTATACCAGTCGGCGGCCTTGGCCGCTGGGGCAAAAGTCATCGAGATCGCAGATGCGACGATGAACGCCAGGGTACGGGACGCACGCATGTTCAAGACAACTCATTTGTCTGCGGAGCGCCTCCGTCGGGCGCGCCATCACCGCTTCCACGCCTGACATGGCGCTTACGGACACGAGCAAAGTTGCTTTACGCGACTTAACAAATTGATGCGTTTCAGTTGGAAGAAGTTGTTATGTTTAAGGGAGGATAAATGTCAGCTTCCCGCGTCCAAAGAGCCTCGGGAATCAGGCGGAAAGCCTGCCTATGAGAAGAGATCCTTCCCCGGCTCCGGCGCGGGAGAAGCGCTCATGAGTTCGACGGCCGCGGCGAGCTGCGCGAGGTCCTGCGGCCGAGAGAGGCGGTGCTCGCCGTCGGCGATGAAGCTCAGGGTCACCGGGTCGGCGCAGAGGCGTTCGACGAGGGTCAGCGCGTGTCGCCAGGGGACGTCCGGGTCGGCCATGCCTTGCAGGATATACACCGGCGCATGGGTGCGGATGAGGCCGCCAAGCAGGAGATGGCTGCGGCCGTCCTCGATCAGCCTGCGCGTGATCGGCGTCGGCTCGGGGGAATATTGAGAGGCGCGCCGCCAGGCGCCCGTCTCCATGATCTCGCGCCGGGTCGCCTCGTCTGCGTTTTTCCAGATCAGCTCTTCGGTGAAATCGACGGCGGGCGCGAGCAGAATGAGACCAGCGAGCCGCTTCTCCTCGCCCTTCTCGGCGAGGCGGCGGGCGAGCAGCAGCGCGAGCCAGCCGCCCATCGAACTGCCGATCACGATCTGGGGTCCGTCCGTCGAGCGCTCGAAGATCGCCGCCGACTGTTCCAGCCAATCGCCAATGCAGCCGTCCTCGAAGCGACCTGCGGATTCGCCATGGCCCGAATAATCGAAACGCAGGAAAGACCGCCCTCTTTCGGCCGCCCAGGCGTCGAGGAAGGAGGCCTTGGTCGAGAGCATGTCCGAGGCGAAGCCGCCGAGCCAGACCAAACCCGGCGCGCGGACGCCCTCGCCCGTCGCGGGCCGGTAGCGCCGGGCGATGCGCCAGGGCGATGCGCCGGCCGGATTGGCGACGTCGAGGCAGTCGAGTCGGCATTCAGCCAATGGCGCAGCGCACATAATCAATCCCTGTCAAGCTCGAGGCGCCCTGGCGCTATTACTTGAAAATCGGCGATTTGCTCATAGTTGGTAAATATTCTCGAAAGACAATGCGGGCGTTAACCACACAAGGCGGCTCGCACCCGAACCCGATGTCTCAGACGCTCGCCCCCATCGCCGCCGCCGACCAGTCCCTGGTCGGGCGCACGGTGCTGCAGATCGTGCCCGACCTTCAGTCGGGCGGGGCGGAGCGCGCGACCATCGACATGGCCGAGGCGCTGGCGCAGGCGGGAGGGCGCAGTCTGGTCGCCTCGCGCGGCGGCCGCATGGTCAGTGAATTGCAGTCGAAGGGTGGGATCTGGCTGCCCTTCCCGGCGGCGACCAAGAATCCCATCGCCATGGCGCTGAACTCGGTCCAGCTCGCGCGCGTCATGCGGGACGAGGGCGTGGATATCGTCCACGCGCGGTCTCGTGCGCCCGCATGGGTCGCCTATTACGCGACCCGGCAGACGGGCGTCGAGATTCGTCACCACCTATCACAGCGCCTATTATGGCTCCTCGGCGATCAAGCTGCGCTACAACGCCATCATGGCCTCGGGCGACGTCGTCATCGCCATTTCCGAATTCGCCGCGCGGCGCATCAGGGAACTGCATCCAAACGCCGCCGATCGCGTCGTCGTCATTCCACGCGGCGCCGATCTGCGCATCTTCTCGCCCGCCGCCGTTTCCCCCGCGCGCGTCGCGCAGCTGCGGGCGGCGTGGGGCGTCGAGCCGCATCAGCGCATCGTCCTGCTGCCGGCGCGGCTGGCGGCCCGCAAAGGCCACGCCGTGATGATCGAGGCGGCGAAACGGCTCGTGAACGAGGGCATTCCCGACGTCCGCGTTCTCTTCGTCGGCGATCCCCACAGCGACAGCTTCCGCCGCAGCGTCGAAACCCA
This sequence comes from uncultured Alphaproteobacteria bacterium, assembly GCA_963806665.1. GTDB lineage: Bacteria > Pseudomonadota > Alphaproteobacteria > Rhizobiales > Beijerinckiaceae > Methylocystis. The sequence continues at coordinate 455,580 of CAWDYM010000003.1, forward strand.
GATCCAGCGCGCGGGCGTTTCTGGCTTCGTGCGCAACGTCGGCCACTGCGACGACATGCCGGCGGCCTATCTCGCCGCCGCGGCGATCGTCGCGCCTTCGACGGAGCCGGAAGCCTTCGGGCGCGTGGCCATCGAGGCGCAGGCGATGGGCGCGCCGGTCATCGTCTCGGACATCGGCGCTTCGCCCGAGATCGTCGCCGCGCCGCCGCAATGCGCGGCCCATCAAGCGACCGGCTGGCGCGTGCCGCCCGGCGATCCGGCGGCGCTCGCCCGGGCCATCGGCGAGGCGCTGTCGATGCAGGCCTTCGCGCGCGAAGAGATGACGCTGCGCGCACGCGCCAATGTGCAGGCGCATTTCTCGGTGGAACAGATGCAGGCCGCGACGCTCGACGTCTACAGGCGGCTGCTTGACCGGTAGCGATTGAGACGGCTTTGCGGCGCAGCCTTGGCGTCTTGGCGCAAACCGCCTGCTTCCCAAGGATTTCATGCTTGACGATGCGTGATCCGCGGGCCGAAGAATCGCCAAGATAAGGTGAGACGCTTCCTTCATCGCAACAAATGGAGCGATCGAAATGAAGCGTATCCGTGTATTCGATCCCCTCGCGCGCGTCGTTGCGCGCGCTTCCATCGCGGCGGCCGCCGCCGCGTTCCTTGTCGCCCCCGTCGGCGCCGTCGGCGTGAACGATCCGCGCCTCGATCCCCATGGCGTCTGGCTGCGCCCCGAGGGCGGCGAGCAGTTCAGCTTCTATGACTGCGGCGCGCAGCTTTGCGCCAAGCTCGTCTCCGTGAAAAAAGGCGAGGATCAGAAGGCGATCGGCACCGTCATTCTGCGCGGCGCCGAGAAGAGCGGTCCCAACGAGTGGAAGGGCAAGCTCTTCAACGCCGAGAATGGAAAGACCTATGACGGCGTCATCACCATCAAGTCGGCCACGGAGCTCAGCTTGAAAGGCTGCCTCTGGGGCGTGCTGTGCAGCGGCGAGACCTGGAAGCGCGTCGCCGCCGCCGGCCCGGCCGCGAAGGCCCAATCCAGGGACGCGGTGGCTTCGGCGCCCGCCGAGTAGTCGGCAAACCTCCTTCGGCTCTCTCAGCTTGCGCCGCCTCTCGGGGCGGCGCTTTTTTGTGCGCGGCGGCCGGTCGCTTCGCGACTCGCCAAAGCCGCCGCCGCCTTTACATTCGGTCTGGTCGAATCATCGCGCGACGCGCGGCCGGGAGGGCTCGTGGAGAATCCGCTGCATCTTGAGTCCTACCGCGAGGCGCTGGTCTTTCTGGCGACGGCTGGTGTCGTCGTGCCGCTTTTTCATCGCCTGCGCGTCAGTCCGGTGCTGGGATTCCTGCTCGCCGGCGCGGCGCTCGGGCCGCATGGCCTCGGGCAGCTTCGCCGCCTCCCATCGATGGGTCGGCTTCTTCACCATCGCGGACGTCGAGGGCGTTGCGCAGCTCGCGGAATTCGGTCTCGTCTTCCTTCTCTTCATGATCGGGCTGGAGCTCTCCTGGGAGCGGCTGGTGCGGTTGCGCCGCCTCGTCTTCGGACTAGGCCTCGCGCAGGTCGGGGTCTCGACGAGCGTCCTCGCGGCGATCGGCCATTTCTGGTTCGGGGTCGCGCCGGCGCCGTCGATTCTGATGGGCGCGGCGCTCGCCATGTCCTCGACGGCGGTGGTGATGCCGGTGCTGGCCGAGGGGCGGCGCCTCAACAAAATGTCCGGCCGCGTCGCCTTCTCCGTCCTGCTGCTGCAGGATCTGATGGTCGCTCCGGCGCTGTTTTTCGTCTCGGTTCTGGCCAACGCCAAGAACGGCTTCAGCGCGCTCGACGCCGTGGGGACCTTCCTGCCGGCGCTTTTCGCGCTTGCGGCGCTCATCGTCTTCGGTCGGCTGCTGCTGCGTCCGCTCTTTCGTCTCGTCGCCTCCGTTCAGCTCACCGAGCTGTTCATGGCGGCCTGTCTGCTCGTCGTCGTCGGCGAGGCGCTGGTCACCGCCGCGGCGGGCCTCTCCATGGGTCTTGGCGCCTTCATCGCCGGTCTGCTGCTCGCAGAAACGGAGTTCCGTCGCGAGATCGAAGTCACGATCGAACCCTTCAAGGGCCTGCTCCTCGGCCTTTTCTTCGTCTCGGTAGGAGCGGGGCTCGACATCGGCGCCGTCGCCGCGGATCCGCTGCCGATTTTTATGAACGCGCTCGGCCTCATTGCGGTGAAGGCGGCGATCATTTTCGCCCTGGCGCGCCTTTTCCGGATCGACCGTCGCACCGCCGCCGAGGCCGCGCTGCTGCTCGCGCCGGGCGGCGAATTCGCCTTTGCGCTGCTCACCTCGGCCATGCTCGCGGGCGTTCTGCCCGGCCATTTCGGCGCCGACGCCATGGTGGTGGTGACGCTGAGCATCTTCCTCATCCCGCCGCTGGGCCTGCTCGGCGCGCGCCTGTCGAAACCCGCCGAGCGCGACGACGAGGAAGAGCGTTACGCCCATCTCGCGCCGGACAGCGCGATCGCCGAGGGGCGCGTGATGATCGTCGGCTTCGGCCGCATCGGCAGCCTCGTCGGCGACATGCTCCAGCGTCACAAGGTTCCCTATGTCGCGGTCGAAAGCCTCGTTTCGATCGTCGCCGAGGGGCGCGAGAACGGCATCGAAATTTATTGGGGCAACGCGGCGCGGCGCGAGTTCCTGCTCCGCTCCGGCGTCGAGCAGGCCCGCGCGCTGGTGGTGACGATCGAGAACCCGCCCGCGGTCGAGGAGATCGTGCGGCTCGCCCATGAGATCCGAAACGATCTCATCATCGTGGCGCGCGCCCGCGACGCGCGCCACGCGACCGAACTCTACCGGCTCGGCGCGAGCGACGCGATTCCGGAGACGATCGAAGCGAGCCTGCAACTCGCCGAGACGGTGCTCGTCGACGTCGGCGTCCCCATGGGCTTCGTCATCGCCTCTATCCATGAGAAGCGCGACGAATATCGCAAAATCCTCCAGCCCTCCGGCGAAGAGGCGCGCGCGCGCCAGACGGAGCGGCGCAACAAGATCAAGCGCGCCCAGGCGCGGCGGCGGATTTCCGGAAAAGCGTCGGAGGAGGCGGAAGAGGAAATTTAGGGAAAGCGAGCCGGGCAGTGGCTAAGCCGGCCGCGCCAGCCGGCGAGTGGGGATGATACATAACGTCGTGGCATTAGAGTCTGTCCGATGACTTCAGGCGGGATTACAAAGTTTTCTGAGCATGAGGCGGATTGAAGCGAGGCGCAGGAAGGCGAGCGCTTTGCGATTGAAGTTCTCCCAGTCCTTGGCCAATCTTCGACAGCGACCGAGCCAAGCAAAAGTTCTCTCGACCACCCAGCGCCTTGGCAAGACCTCGAAGCCTTTGGCCGCATCGGAACGCTTGACGATTTCAGTCGCGAGGCAGGGCAACGCCTTCTTCTGCCCATCGAGAAATTGCGGGCCTTGATAGCCGCCGTCCGCGAATAGCTTTTGCAGGAACGGAAACTTCCCGAACAGCGTTTGCAGGACGAGAACGCCGCCGTCGCGATCTTGAACGTCGGCGGAGTGGACGATGGCGTGCAGCAGCAGGCCTAGCGTGTCGACGAGAATGTGCCGCTTCTTGCCTTTGATCTTTTTGCCCGCATCATAGCCGTGCGGGTCGATGCAGGCCCCCCTTTTTCGGCGCTCTTCACGCTCTGGCTGTCGATGACGGCGGCGGTCGGACTGGCCTCGCGTCCGGCGGCTTCGCGACACTTCACATACAACGCGTGATGAATGCGATCCAACGTGCCGTCGTAGGTCCAAAGATCGAAGTAGCCATGAACCGTGCTTCTCGGCGGCAAATCCTTCGGGATCGCCCGCCACTGACAGCCCGTCGAGAGAACATACATCAGGCCATTCACCACTTCGCGCACGCTCACCGTGCGCTTGCCGCCGCCGCGCTTTGCAGGCGGGATCAAGGGAGCGAGCAGCGCCCATTCGGCGTCCGTCACGTCACTGGGATAGCGCAACTTGCTGCGATCATAACGCGCACGATTTTCGTTCGTCCACATCGGCGACCTCCCCGCGAATCAGGCCGCCTCTTTGAATCACAAACGATTTATCCGATTCAATATCCCTTCGGACAGACACTTAGAGAAAAAAGATTTGGAAATAGACGGTTAGGATTTCTTATCGTGATGTTGCCCGGATGAGTTCTGCCGCTTCTGGGATTGGCGGTTTAGCTGGCGCTGTTGCTGTCTGCTTATTGATCCTGTTGGCGCGTCATTTTTTGGAGCATCAATATGGGTTTTAGTTGCATCATTAGTGTCTTTAGTTTCAAAAGGATATGGCTGCGCCCCTGTGATATAAACGTGAAATTGGTCTACAATCTTATTTACATCGAGCGTCGCCTCCGTGCTGCACGAGGTTAGTAAAAACATCAGCATGAAAGTAAACGGACGCAGCCCATACCTTTGTATGAGTAGGATTGCTGCTTCCGCGACATTGCTCGGCGCTTCTCTAAGCGCGGCTTCAGTTGCTTCTATGTCTCCATTTTGTGCGGCTCTGAGCGCCGATTGAAGAGCGGTTAATACAGCGATTAGCTCGCTGGACGGATTTTGAAGGCGGATGGCGTTGCCAACAAAGTCAAAGGTGCCGTCGATTATATCGGCTGTCCCACCGCATGACGGACAGTTGGTTTTGCATCCTTTGAGCGTGATGGAGCCGCACCCACCTAAGTCAGCAGCGAACCCGGAATAAAAAACCGACCCGCAGGCTCGGCACCGGGCAGGTGGACTAAACATCATAGTTAGGTTCCATCAAAGATTGGCAATGCCGAATGCTGCCCGATTCTCCCGAGCTTCGCAAACTAATAATCATGAAGTTTTTCCTATTGTGGGCATGAGCGAACGGATATATCAGTGCAATAGGAAAGTTTTCTCTGATCTCCCGGCCATGACCGACATTCTCTCTCATTCGCAGATCTGGGCGGCGCTCGACGCGCTCGGCGAGCGCTATGGGCTCACGCCCTCGGGTCTCGCGCGCAAGGCGGGGCTCGATCCGACGACCTTCAACCGCTCCAAGCGGGAGACGCCGTCAGGGCGCCAGCGTTGGCCCTCGACCGAGTCGATCGCCAAGGTGCTGCAGGCGACGGGCGCAGGTCTCGACGAATTCATGGCGCTCGTCTCCGCCAACAACGGCGCCCCGCGGCGCCACACGCGGCCCTTGATCGGCCTCGCGCAGGCGGGCGCGGGCGGCTATTTCGACGACGCCGGATTCGCCACCGGCGCCGGCTGGGACGAGATCGACGTCCTCGCCGACGCCGACGAGCACTCCTATGCGCTGGAAATTTCGGGCGACTCCATGGCTCCTCTCTATCGCGACGGCGACATCGTCATCGTCTCGCCGACGGCCCCGGTGCGGCGCGGCGACAGGGTCGTGGTCAAGACTGCGGCGGGCGAGATCATGGCGAAGGAGCTGAAGCGCATGACCGCCCGCACCGTGGAGCTGCGTTCGCTCAATCCGGCCTATTCCGACCGCGTCATTCCGCGCGAAGACCTCAGCTGGATCGCGCGTATATTATGGGCGAGCCAGTGAGCCCCGCGAGGGAGCTGTGCTATAAACGATTCTCGCGAAACGTCTTTCCAACACGGGCTAAAACATGCGTCATTCCCTGATCGCCTCTTTCTTCGCCCTCCTGTCGCTTGGCGCCGGGTCCGTCCGCGCGGAGGACGCATTGCGCGATCAGGCGAAGGGCCTCTTCGAGCCGATCCCCAAAACCGCGCCGGCGCTCCCCGACAATCCCGCGACGCCCGAGAAGGTCGCCCTCGGCAAGATGCTCTATTTCGAGCCGCGCCTCTCCGACCATCGCGATCTCGCCTGCTCGACCTGCCACAATCTCAGCATGGGGGGCGTCGACGGCGGCGTGCTGTCCGGCGGCCACAACGCCCAGCTCGCGGGGCGCGAGGTTCAGACGGTTCTCAACGCCGTCTTCAACAAATCACAATATTGGGACGGCCGCGTTTCGGACCTCAAGGATCAGGTCGTCAATTCCGTCATGGCCAATCCAAAGGCCGTGCTCAAGACGCGCGGCGGCCCGATGGCGATCAATCCGACCGAGCTCGCGGCGACGCAGCAGCATGAGATCGAGCAGCTGAAGGCCGTGCCGTATTACGTGGAAACGTTCAAGAAAGCCTTCCCCAACGACGCCGATCCGCTGGTCTACGACAACATCGGCCGCGCCATCGCGCTTTTTGAAGCAACGCTGGTCACGCCGGATTCGCCCTTCGACCGCTGGCTGACCGGTGATGACGCCGCTCTCGACGACGCGCAAAAGGCGGGCCTGAAGCTCTTCGTCGAGAAGGGCTGCGCCGGTTGCCACAACGGCGTGAACGTCGGCGGCGGCGCATATGCCAAATTCGGCGTGGTCGCCAACCCCGGACCGGAGTATCTGCCCTCCGAGGACGCCGGCCGCTACGGCGTGACCAAAAACAACGCCGACCGCTATGTCTTCAAAGTGCCTTCGCTGCGCAATGTGGAGCTGACCGCGCCTTATTTCCACACGGGCGCCACCTTCGATTTGAAGAGGGCCGTGACGGTGATGGCTGAAGCGCAGCTCGGGCAGAAAGTCACGGACGACGAGGCGACGAAGATTGTCGCCTTCCTCAAGTCGCTGACGGGTAAGCAGCCGGAGATCGTTCTGCCGATCCTCCCGCCGCGCGATCGCTGACGCGACGCTCGAAGCTGACGTAGTGAAGGCGGGCCATAATGAGCAGCCCGCCTTTGCTGTTCAGGAGGCGCTCCAGCGCAGCACCGGCTTTCTTGCGGCAAGCGTTTCATCGACGCGTTTGCGCGGCGCATAGCGCGGCGCCTGCGTGAAGCGTGCGGCGTCGCCCGCCTTCGCGGCTTGCGCCAGATCGCGCAGCGTGGCGACGAAGAGATCGAGCGAGGACTTGGACTCGAGATTCCGTTGGCTCGATCAGCATGGCGCCATGCACGACGAGCGGGAAATAGATCGTCATCGGATGGTAGCCCTCGTCGATCATCGCCTTGGCAAAGTCCAGCGTCGAAACGCCTGAACCTTTGAGCCAGGCGTCGTCGAACAGAACTTCATGCATGCAGATGCGGTCGCCGAAAGGCTGGGTCATCACGTCCCGCAGCGAGGCGCGCACATAATTGGCCGCCAGCACCGCGTCCTTCGAGGCCTGCGCGACGCCGTCGCCGCCATGGGCCAGCATGTAGGCCAGCGCGCGCACGAACATGCCCATCTGTCCGTGGAAGGCGGTCATGCGGCCGAAGCTGTCCGTTCCCTCTGCATGTTCGACGAGAGTCAGCCGATCGCCCTCGCGGCGCAGGAAGGGAACCGGCGCGAAAGCCGCGAGACGAGCCGAAAGCACGACCGGCCCCGCGCCCGGACCGCCGCCGCCATGGGGCGTCGAGAAGGTCTTGTGCAGATTGATGTGCATGGCGTCGACGCCGAAATCGCCCGGCCGCGCCACGCCCGCGATGGCGTTGAAATTCGCGCCGTCGCAATAAAAATATGCGCCCGCGTCATGTACCGCCTGCGCAATCTCGACGATCTCGCGCTCGAAGAGCCCGCAGGTGTTGGGGTTGGTCAGCATGATCGCGGCGACGTCCGGGCCAAGCGCTTCCCGCACCGCCTGCGCGCGCACGGTTCCGTCCGCCGCCGCCGGCACGACGCGCACGGAAAAGCCGAGCAGCGCCGCCGTCGCGGGATTGGTGCCGTGCGCCGATTGCGGAATAAGCACGACATTGCGCGTTGCGCCTTCGCCCTTGGCGGCGATGGCGGACTTGATCGCCATCATGCCGCAGAGTTCGCCATGCGCGCCGGCTTTGGGCGAGAGCGCCACCGCCTGCATGCCCGTCAGCGCCATCAGCCAATGAGCCAGGCTTTCCATCAGCTCCAGCGCGCCCTGCACGGTGGATCGCGGCGCAAGCGGATGCGCGTCCGCAAAGCCCTCGAAGCGCGCGACCTTCTCGTTGATGCGCGGATTGTGCTTCATCGTGCATGAGCCGAGCGGATAGAGCCCCGCGTCGATCGAATAGTTCTTTCGCGAGAGACGCACGTAATGGCGCATCGCCTCGGGTTCGGTGAGGCCCGGAAGGCCGATCGCTTCCTTGCGCTCCAGACCTGCAAGGCGCGTTTCGACCTGCGCCGCTTCGTCAACATCGACGCCGGTGGCGTCGAGGCGGCCGATTTCGAAGAGCAGCGGCTCTTCCTGATCGAGCGCCCGATTGCCTGTGAAGGTGGCGGGCGCCTCACGGGATTCTTCCATATGGGCGGGTCGGTCGAGCATCAGAGGGATCCCTCGAGAGCGGCGACGAAGGCCCTGCGGTCTTCGTGGGTATTCAATTCCGTGTTTGCGACGATGAGCAGGTCGTCGAGCCCGGCCCCGGGCAGCAGGCGGGAGACGGGAACGCCTGCGAGCACGTCCTTCGCCGCCATTTTTTCCACCAGCGACGCCGCGTCCCCCTTCACGCGAAGGGTGAATTCGTTGAAGAAGCTCCTGTTGAGCGTCTCGACGTTCGGCACTTTCTCCAGCATCTGCGCAAGCTGCACGGCGTTGGCGTGATTGAGCTTCGCCAGGCGCGTCAGGCCCGCTTCGCCCAGCAGCGTGAGATGGATGGTGAAAGCGAGCGCGCAAAGCCCCGAGTTGGTGCAGATATTGGACGTCGCCTTGTCGCGGCGTATGTGCTGTTCGCGTGTCGAGAGCGTGAGCACATAGGCGCGCCTTCCGTCGGCGTCGAGGCTTTCGCCCGCAAGACGTCCCGGCATCTGCCGCAGAAAGTCGTGCCGGGTCGCGAAAAGGCCGACATAAGGGCCGCCGAAATTCAGCGCATTGCCGATTGATTGCCCTTCGCCCACAACGATGTCCGCGCCCATGGCGCCGGGCGGCGTGAGAAGCCCGAGCGAAACCGCTTCGGTGAAGACCGCGATGAGCAGCGCGCCCTTGCGGCGGCAGGCCTCTCCGATCGCCGTCAGATCACGGAGATTGCCGAAGAAGTCCGGAGTCTGCACAACGACGCAGGAGACGCTGTCGTCGATGCGCGAAACGATGTCTTCCGCGGCCAATACATCTGGCGCCATGTCGGAAACCTCGTCTTCCGCGAGGCGTGAGATGGTGCGCACGACCTCGGCGTAATGGGGATGCAGGCCGCCGGAGAGGAGCGCCTTGCGTCGCTTCGTCAGCCGATGCGCCATCAGCACCGCTTCCGCGGTCGCGGTCGAGCCGTCGTACATGGACGCGTTGGCGACCTCCATGTCGGTAAGCAGAGCGACCTGAGTCTGGAATTCGAAGAGATATTGCAGCGTTCCCTGTGCGATCTCCGGCTGATAGGGCGTGTAGCTGGTGAGAAATTCCGAGCGCTGGATCAGATGATCGACGCTCGCCGGCACATGATGCCTGTAAGCGCCGGCGCCGACGAAAAAGGGCACGCGTCCCGCCGGCGTATTGCGCGCGGAGAGGCGCGAAAAGATACGCTCCACTTCGAGTTCCGATTTGTGCATCGGAAGATCGAGCGGCTCTTTGAGGAGCGTCGACGCGGGCGCGTCTGCGTAAAGCGCTTCGACGCTTCCGACGCCGATCGTCGCGAGCATGGCCTTTCTGTCGGCGTCCGACAGCGGATGATAGCGCATCTGTTTTCCCCTCTCTTGCGCTACAGCGTCTTCACAAAGCTTTCGTATGACGCGTCGTCCATCAGCGCTTCGACGTCTGCGGGCGCTTCGAGCCGCAGCTTCACCAGCCAGCCGCCGCCGAGCGGCGCTTCGTTGACGAGCGCGGGCTTCTCGCCGAGCTCTGCGTTCACCTCGACGACTTCGCCGGCGGCGGGCGCATAAACTTCGCTCGCCGCCTTCACGCTTTCGATGACGGCGAGGTCCCCGCCCTTCGCTACTTTCTTTCCCACCTTCGGCAGATCGACGAAGACGATGTCGCCGAGCTGCGCCTGCGCATAGTCGGTGATGCCGACGACGGCGAGATCGCCCTCGACGCGCAGATATTCATGGTCCGTCGTGAATCTCACAGCGCTCATGTCATGCCCCTTTTCATGCCCCTTTGGCGTCCGGCTTGAAGTATCGATGCGCGACGAACGGCAAGGGCGCGACCTCGACGCCGATGCGACTTCCCCGCAATTCCGTCGCGAGAGAGAGTCCGGCGCGGGCTCGGTCGCGTGCGACATAGCCCATGGCGATCGGCCGCTGCAGCGTCGGCGAGAAGCCGCCGGAAGTGACGTTGCCGACGATCTCGCCGCTTTGCGCCAGCAGAATCGCCCCTTCGCGCACGGGCGCCTTCGACTGCGGCGCGAGGCCGACGCGCAGGCGCGCAGGTCCGTCGCGAAGCGCCGCGCTGATGCGCGCGAAGCCCGGAAAGCCGCCTTCCGCCCGACGGCGCTTGCCGATCGACCAGGCGAGCCCGGCTTCGACAGGGTCGGTCGTGTCGTCCAGATCATGGCCATAGAGCGGCAGCCCCGCCTCCAGCCGCAAGGCGTCGCGCGCGCCGAGTCCGATGGGCGCCACATCCGGGTTTTGCAGCAGCGCGGTCACGAAAAGCTCGGCGCGGTCGGCGCGCATCGAAATCTCGAAACCGTCTTCACCCGTATAACCCGAACGCGACACGAAGAAGCTGGAGACGCTTTCGTCGAAGGCGCGCCAGCTCATGAAGGGAAGGTCCTCGGCGCCGGGGAGGACGGCGCCGAGGACAGCCGCCGCGCGTGGCCCCTGCAGGGCGACGAGCGCGCGGTTCAGCGGCATGAAATCGAATTCCGGCAAACGCTCTCGAATGAGCGCGAAATCGGAGGCCTTGCGCGACGCATTGACGATGAGGAGCAGGCGCTCCTCCACGCCCGGCAGGCGCGTCACCATCAGATCGTCCAGAATGCCGCCGCTTTCATTGAGGATCTGCGTATAGCGGGTGCGGCCGGGCGCCAGTCCGACAAGGTCGGCCGGCGCGAGGCTCTCCAGCGCCCGCGCGGCGCCGGCGCCTGCAAGGATCGCCTGGCCCATGTGCGACACGTCGAAGAGTCCCGCCTTCTGACGCGTGTGCAGCGTCTCGGAGACAATGCCCGACGGGTATTGCAGCGGCATGTCATAGCCGGCGAACGGCGCCAAGCGCGCGCCGAGGCTGCGATGAAGCGAATCAAGCGGCAGGCGCGCGAGCGGCGCGGATTGAAGGTCGGACTGAGCAGTCACGAGAGACTCTCCGGCGTTGGGCTGCATGCGCAAGACACGGCTCCGCCGCATCGTTGCGCGCCCCCTCTGTCCGGTGACCTGAGAGATTTCCCCGTCCTCTTCGCAGAGGCGGCGGGTTGCGCCCTTCGGTGGACGAAGCGCTTGCGGCGCCGCGTCTCTTTCCAGAGTCCTGCTTTCTTGCGGTCCTTTGGCCTGAGCGTTTCCGGGGCGGTTTCGCCTTCGGCGCCGGCGTGAGCCGGTCTCTCCCGCAAGAAAGTTTCCGATGAGGAAGATGAGCCTGATCGTCGAATGCGTCAACCCGTGTCCGACGACATTTGCGCCGCCGGGGCGCCCCCGGCTATTCTTTGAGCGCCTTATCCTCGCATGGCTGCGGCGCCATGCTTCCATTCGACGATGCATCCGGGCGCTGCGCCAATGTGGCAGGAACAGTTCGACTATTTCTGGGATGGCCGGCGGCGGCTGGTCATCGGCGCCTTCGACGGCGCTGAGCGCGGGCCTGCGCCGGCGGCGCGCCCCTCGCTTACCGTCGTCTCCGCGCCCGCGCCGGACTTCGCGGCGGAGCCTGCGCTGGTCGACGTGATCGACCCCATCCGCTGGCGTGCGGGCGCAATCGTCGCCGACATTCCGCTCGAACATCGGTTCGTGAGGCTCACAGCCGGCGACGGCGCCGACGTGACGCTTTATCTCGGCGCCGAGCGCGACCAGCCGGCGGTCGGCGAATATCGTCTGCTGATGACGCTCCTGCCCGAGACGAACGGAATGACGGAGCCGGCGGCTTTCCGGCTCGTGCCGCTCTCGGCGCGCGGCGACGTGGAGCGGCTCGCCCGCGAACAGACGGCTGGCGCCGGCGCGCGTCTCGTCTGGGCCTTTGGACAGCGCCGCGCCTTCGAGCAAGGCCCGGACGGGGGGCTCGTCGCCCGACTGGCTCCGGCGCGCCGCATCTTTCCGGCCTATCAGAGCCGCATTCTGCTCGAGGCGCGTCCGCTCGATACGGAAGCGTCGGCCGATACGCGCGAGGCGCCTTTCGCCATCATGGCGCACTGGCTGCGCGAGAACGGCGCGCCGCGCGCTGCGCTTCGCCTGCGCATCCCCAATTCTCTCGAAGAGAGCGCGACGGTTCTGAGCCGCGCCTCGGTCGTGATGGCGCTCAATCAACGCCGGCGCCTTCGCGGCTGGATCAACGATCAGAAGCAGTCCGGCGAACCGGTCATCGATCCGCTGACCATGGAGGACATCCGCGCCGCAACCGGCGAGATGGGCGAACATCCGGACGCGGTCGAATCGACGGATGCGCTCGTCGTCGCCAATCTCCTCAGCCTCATCCTCGATCCCGACGACCCGGAGGCGGATGGCGTCGCCGTGCGCCGCACAGGTGAGAAAAACGCGACCGGGATGGGCGAAACGATCGAGATCGACTTCTATGGCGCCGCTCTTGGCGACGACGTCGGCCTCTTCGCGCCCACCGCGGCGCCGGGCGACATCGGCGTCGCGCCGGTCGATCCTGGCGGCCCCCCTGTCGCGCGGCTCTTTCGCATCGAAGCGGATGGGCTGACACCGCGCCGGCTTGGCGACGATGATCCGCTGCTCGAGGAATTGACGCGCCGCGCCGCCAGCGTAGCGGGCCGCGCCAACACCAGCGCGGCCGCCCGCGCTTTCGCCGAGCGCTCGGCGGGGCTGAAGGGCCGACGCGAGAAATTCGTCGCGAGCTTCAACGAGACGCTGACGCGCGCGGACTTTCCCGCACGGCTTTCCGCCACCGGAATCTGGGATGTGTTCGAGCCGCTGCAGCAGGCGAGTTTCGCCGCGATCGTCGCCGAGGCCCGGGCGCCTGCGCGCGCGCTGCTGCGGGACGCCGGCGGCTACAGCGCCTATGCCGCCGATCCGGCGCTGACGGCGGCTCTCGCGCGCGGCGGACCGATCGCGCAGACGGCTGGGCAGGCGCGTTTCGACTCCCGCGCCGCGCCCTCGCTCGTCGCGCGTTACGCCGCCGCCTGTGGGGCCGAAAACATTGCGCCGCCCGGCCTCGACGCGGAGGGGCAGTTCGCCGCCTTGCGCGTCCTCCTCCAGGAGGAGGACGCGCTGTTCCTGCGCGACGCGCGCATCGGCTTGTCGTTAGACCCGTCGTTGCGACGCGCCGCCGCATTCGCCGCGCGCCAGCTCTCCGATGAAGGCGCGGTGGAGCGCGCCATGGCGCATTTCGAGCAATATCGCGACGCCGAAGGCGCAGTGGCGCTGAGAAGCTATCTCGAGGCCCGCCGCGCCGGCCGGTGGATCGCGGCGCAATCGGCGCCGACGCTGGCCGCGCTGATCGCGCGCGCCGGCGTGGAGCGCGAAGAGCAGCAGACCCGCGTCGTCGCCGGGATGAGCGCCGCCGCCGCTGCGCCGCCCCCTCCTCCGCCGGCGCCCGAGAAGCCGAAGGGATTCTTCCGCAAGCTCTTCGGCGGTTAATTCGTGAGCGCCGGCGTCTCGCGATAAAGCGCCGGGAACAGGCGTTTCAGATTCTCGATCTTCGGCAGGTCGTTGTAAACGATGTACGCCGCATCCGGATGATGGGCGAGGTAATCCTGATGATAGGCCTCGGCCGGGTAGAAACGCGCGAGCGGTTCGATCTTCGTCACGATCGGCGCTTCGAAGGCCTTGGCGGCGGAGAGCTGCGAGATGTAATCGCGCGCGATCTTCTCCTGCCCGGCGTTCGCGATGAAAAGCGCGGAGCGATATTGCGTTCCCTCGTCCGGTCCCTGCCGATTGAGCTGCGTCGGATCATGCGCGACGGAGAAATAGACCTGCAGCAGCGTGCCGAGGCTTACGACCCTGGGATCATATGTGATCTCGACAGACTCGGCATGGCCGGTGTCGCCGCGCGAAACTTCTGCGTAACGCGCGTCCTTCGAAGCGCCGCCGGCGTAACCCGACACGGCCCGGGTAACGCCGTTCACATGCTGGAAGACGCCCTGCACGCCCCAGAAGCAGCCGCCCGCGACGACCAGTTTCTGCTCGTCCGCACTTGCAGGCGCTAGATCATGGGCGGGCGGCGGGAGACTCACCGCGCGTTCGGCGGCGCTCAAAGGAGCGCCAAGGAAGGCGAGCGCGGCGAGCGCAAGAAAGGCGAGCTTCATTTCCCCACTCCTTAAGCCGAACCGCGTTGCGAGAAGCGCAGCGCGACGCCGTTCATGCAGTAGCGCAACCCCGTCGGCTTTGGTCCGTCGTTGAAGACATGGCCGAGATGCGCGTCGCAGCGCCTGCAGGAAACCGCAGTCCGGCGCATGCCGAAGGAGTCGTCGGCGCTCTCGGCGACATTCGCCTTCGATATCGAGGCGAAGAAGCTCGGCCAGCCGGTGCCGGAATCATATTTCGTCTTCGAATCGAAAAGCGCGGTGTCGCAGCACACGCAACGGAACAGTCCGTCGTCGTGACTGTCCCAATAGGGGCCGGTGAAGGCCTGCTCGGTGCCGTCATGGCGCGTCACGTCATAGGCGAGCGCGGAAAGCTGTGCGCGCCAGGCGGCGTCGGTCTTGACGACTTTCTCGACGTGCGAGAGGCCGAGGCTGTTTCCTGACGCGTCGAAAGCTTCGATCGTCAACGATTGTGCGCCGAAAGCGGACGCCGGCGCCCCCGCGACAGCGACAACGCCGGTCAACAGTGTTCTACGGTTCAAGCGTCCCTCCCGTTGGTTGAAGAGCCCAGGGCTCACCGAGACTTTCGATCGGATGACGTCGAACGTTACCTGGGGCTCGCAGCGGACGGGCTCAAGCCCGTCTTCGAGCGCTATTTGCGGCCGAAAAGCTTCTCTATGTCGGAAAGCTTCAGCTCCACATAAGTCGGGCGGCCGTGGTTGCATTGCGCGGCGCCGGGCGTCGTCTCCATGTCGCGCAGCAGCGCGTTCATCTCCGCGGCGCTCAAGCGACGGCCCGCCCGCACCGAATGATGGCAGGCGCAGGTCGCGAGCACATGGTCGAGCTTTCGCGAAAGGCCGCGGGCGTCGCCGTCCTCAGCGAGGAGGTCCGCAATATCCTCGACGAGGCGCTTGTGATCCACATTTCCAAGGATCGCCGGCGCCTCGCGCACCAATACGGCGCCGGGGCCGAAGGGCTCCAGCGCGAGGCCGAGTGCAGTGAGCTCCTCGAAGGCGGGCGCCAGCGCATTCATGCGCAGATCGTCGAGATCGACGACGATGGGAATGAGCAGCGCCTGCCGTTCGACGTTCGCCGCCGCGCGCTGTCTCTTGAGCCGTTCATAGACGAGGCGTTCATGGGCGGCGTGCTGATCGACGATGACGAGACCGTCGCGGGTCTGCGCGATGATATAGGTCTCGTGCAATTGCGCGCGCGCGGCCCCCAGCGGCGCATCGTCCGGGCATTCCTCCGGCGCCTCATGCGCGCGCGCATCGGCCATCGGCGCGCCCGCGTCGAAAGCCGCCTGCGGCTGTTCGGCGAATCCCGTCGGCGCGAAAGGCGAGTGGTGTAGATCCCATTGCGGCGGCGGGGCCCGATAGGCCGGTTGCTCGCGCAGACCGTCGTAACGCGTCATCAGATCGATCGCCGCGCGCGCCGTCGTATCGGCGCCGCGATGGCTCTTTTCGGCGAGCGCCTGTTTCAGCGCGCCGACCACAAGGCCGCGCACGAGGCCGGGATCGGCGAAACGCACCTCCGCCTTGGCGGGATGAACGTTGACGTCGACGATGCGCGGATCGCAATCGATGAACAGCGCGACGACGGGATGCCTGTCATGTGCGAGAAAATCGAGATAGGCGGCGCGAATGGCGCCGGCGAAGAGCTTGTCGCGCACCGGGCGGCCGTTGACATAGACATATTGGAGCTGCGCATTGCCGCGATTATACGTCGGCAGGCTCGCAAGTCCGGTGAGCCGCACGCCTTGCCGCTCGGCGTCGAGAAGAAAAGCGTTGGCGCGGAATTCTTCGCCGAGCGCCTGCGCGATGCGCCGCGCGCCGTCGTCGCCGCAGGCCGGATAGTCGAAGAGCGCGCCATTGTCGGCCGAGAGGGAGAAGCGCACATCGGGATGCGCCATGGCGAGGCGCTTCACGACGTCGACGACCGCGGCCGTCTCGGTGCGCTCGGTCTTGAGGAATTTCAATCGCGCCGGCGTCGCGGCGAAGAGCGCGCGCGCCTCGATGCGCGTGCCGCGCGGCCAGTTCGAGGCGGTAAGGCCGTGCTTCTCGCCGGCTTCGATGCGGATCGTGAAGCCATGCGGCGCATCGCGCATCCGCGTGTCGATGGTGAGGTCCGCGACGGCGGCGATGGAGGGCAGCGCCTCGCCGCGAAAGCCGAGCGTGGCGATGTGGGTGAGATCGCCGTCGGGGATTTTTGACGTCGCATGGCGTTCGACCGCGAGCGCGAGATCCTGCTCGTCCATCCCGCATCCGTCGTCGATGACGCGAATGAGCCGGCGTCCGCCTTCCTCGATGGCGACGTCGATGCGCGTCGCGCCGGCGTCGACCGCATTCTCGACGAGTTCCTTCACGGCGGAAGCCGGCCGTTCGACGACTTCGCCGGCGGCGATGCGGTCGACAAGGATGGGATCGAGGCGGCGAACGGGCATGGCGGCGCTTATAGCACGCGCGGCCGTCAAATCACCGGCGCCAGCACCAGCGTCAAATTCTCCACCCGCGCCACGCGCGCCTTTTCGCCGGGCGTGAGACGCTCGATGGGCGCGTCCGCCGCAAGCCGGGCCTCCCAGTCGAGGCCGGAGAAATGCACCCGCCCGCCCGCTTTCGTCACCTCATGCGTCGCGACGAGCTCGCGGCCGATGAGGTCGCTGCTCTGGTCTTCCTGCACATCCATCGCCTGGAAGCGCTGAAGCGGCTTGCGGCCGAGAATGGCGATCAGCACGCTCAGGCCGGCGGCGATCGCCGCAGTCTCCGCAAAGCCCGGCCGCGCGCCGGTGACGTAGAGCGCCGCGCTCGTCAAAAGCGCGCCGAGCGCGACGAACATCAGTGGCGAAAGGCCGATCACGCCGATGTCGAGGCCAAGCAGCGCAAGCCCGGCGATGAGGCTCGCATTGGCGGGATCGGTGAAGAAGGCCGGCTCCATGCGCGTGTTTCCTTATTCGCCCTGGTCGGGCTTCTGCCAGGGCTGGCTGCTGCGCGCGGGCGGCGGCGCCACGCCCTTGTTCACCGTGTTCAGCACCGCCATCGCTTTTGCGATCCATCCGGCAGGATCGGCGCCGTCGCCCATGAAAACGATGGAGTTGCCGGCCTTGGCGAGGCGGCCATATTGCTCGATGGCGGATTTCGCCACTTCGAGCTGCACGGCCTGGTCGCCGCCGACCTGCGTGATCTGCGTGCGCACGAGTTCGATCGCCTTGGCCTGGCCCTCGGCGCGGAGGATCGCGGCCTGCTTTTCGCCGTCGGCGCGGTTGATCTCGGACTGCTTGACGCCCTCCGATTCCAGCACGGTGGCGCGCTTGTCGCGCTCGGCCTTCATCTGCCGCTCCATCGACTGGCGCAGCGACTCGGGCATCTTGATGTCCTTGATCTCGTAGCGCGTCACATGCGCGCCCCAGAGTTGCGCCGCGTCCGAGACGGCGCGCACCACATGCTCATTGATCTCGGTGCGGTTCTCGAAGGTCTTGTCGAGCTCCATGGAGCCGATCGCCGAGCGCATCGAGGTCTGCGCCAGATTGACGATGGCGCGGCGGATGTCCTCGGCGCCATAGGCCGCGTCTTTGGCGTTGACGATCTTGTAATAGAGGATGCCGTCAATGGTGACGGTCGCGTTGTCCTTGGTGATCGCTTCCTGCGCCGGCACGTCGATCACCTGCTCGCGCATGTCGAAACTATAGGCGGCGCTCTCGACGACCGGATAAACGAAATTGACGCCCGCGCTGAGCGTGCGGTTGTAGCGGCCGAGCCGCTCGATCACGAGCACAGTCTGCTGACGCACGAAACGCACCATCGTGCCCAGCGCCAGAAGCGCGACATAGACGAACCAGAAAAGCGGGTTGTGCAGGATCGGCAGCCCGAGAGCGTAATTATGGTCGAGGAGCAGCAGGCCGAGCAGGACGGCGCCGACAATGAAAAGCGGAAATCCCATGGATGCCTCCGTTGGGCGAAAAACGCATGGCCGCAGCGCATGAGCGCGGATGGCGACGCTTACGCTATACTTCTTTTGCGCCTTCGCCGTGCGCTGGCGCATGCGTCGTTCGCAGCGTCACCGCGCCGCCGGAAGTGCGGATCTCGACAATCGGGCAGCGCGCGTTGACGATGACGGGCGCGGGCGCGACGCCGTTGCACAGCGCCGTGACGGAGACGAGCGCGCCATTGGCAAGAAGCCCGGCGCGGCCGAGGTCTTCCAGCACCGAAGCCGGCGCGACGAGCCGCGCGGGGCCGAGCGCGTCGAGCGTTCCGAGAAAGCGCGCCGAGGTGAAGGGCGCGAGAAAATGCAGCGGGCGTCCCGCCAGAAGCGCCGCGAGCGGCCCGGCGACGACCGCGCCGAGCGAACTTGGGGCGCAAAGCGAGAGGATCGGCGCATCGCCCGCCGCGCGCGTCGCCCGCACGAGATCGAGCGCCGCGCCGAGAAGCGCGCCCTGAGGCGCGAAATTGATGCAGCCGATCTCGTCGAGCGCGCCAATCTGGCCGCGCTCATCGCTCGTCCATTCATCTGCGAGGCGCACGCGTTGCGCGGCAGGCGTCTGCAAGGCGGCGGGCGTGAAGTCGGCCGCGCCGTCGAGCGCGCCGTCGAGCGAAGCGATGAGACGGATCGACGGCGTGTCCGCCGCGATCTCGAGCAGTGGCGCTTCGAAATCCACGCCGCAGAAATGCGCCGGCGCGAAGAGCCCGGCGACTTGCAGCGCCTTGGCCGCGTTGGCTATGGCGGTCCGGGAATAGGGCAGCGGCAGCGGCGCGAGCACCGGGTCGAGGCCCGCCGCGAGCGCTGCGGCGAGCGCGACGAAGCTCTGGGCGCCGGGTGCGCAGCAGACGAGAATTTTTTCGCCCGGCGCGAATTCGAAAGCGCGCAGCCGCGCGAGGCAGGCGCCGACGCGCTGATAAAGGTCGGCGTAACTCACTTCGTCTGCGGCGCCGTCGTGATCGTCGCGGAAAGCGAGCGCCCCCGGGCGGGGCCGTGCGGCGCCGGCGACGAGCGCGTCGAAGCCAAAAAGCGTGAGAGGATGGGCGCGGGCGAGCGCCGCGTCTTCATCCGCAGAAATAGCGGTGCGGGCGGTCATGGACTTTTTCTCCACCAGCTCTCGAGCGTCGGGCCAAAGAGCGGCGCAGCATAGCGCGGAAGCCGCTCAGGCCGCACAATATCGGTTGTATGCGCAATCCATTGTTCGGAGGCGTGGAACAAGGGCACGAGATAAAAGCCGGAGAGCAGGACGCGATCGTAGGCGCGCACGGCGGCGACGAAATCCTCCTGGCTTTGCGCCGCCAGCA
The DNA here is from genome assembly GCA_963806665.1 of uncultured Alphaproteobacteria bacterium. GTDB lineage: Bacteria > Pseudomonadota > Alphaproteobacteria > Rhizobiales > Beijerinckiaceae > Methylocystis. The sequence continues at coordinate 475,109 of CAWDYM010000003.1, forward strand.
GCGCCGCGATCAGCGCGTCGATCGCAGGCGACGAGGCTCCCGCCAGATTGAACGACAATTCCTGCGCCGCGCTCGCCGAGCCCCAGCGCATCCGTTGCTCGTTGCCGGGCGAGGCGGAGGCCAGATATTGGCCGATCATCATATCGAAGTCGAACTTCTGGCGGCGGCGCTGATATTGCACCTCGTCGACGAGACGCACCTGAACCGCGACGCCGATGCGCGAGAGCGACGAGGCGTAATTGAGCGCAAGCCGCTCCTGGTTGCGATCCTTCACCATGATCTCGAAGGAGACGGGCGCGCCGTCTTTCGTCAGATCGCCGCCTTCGACACGGTAGCCGGCGGCGGCGAGGAGTTCGAGCGCGCGCCGGGCCGTCTCGCGGTCGCGCCCCGAGCCGTCATTGACGGGCGGGCGCCAGCTTCCATCCATGAAGTCGGCGCGCACGGCGTCGGGGAAGGGCGCGAGCAGCTTGCGCTCCTTCTCGCTCGCCGGCCGGCCGGCCGAGGACAGCTCTGATTCGTCGAAGAAGCTTTTTGTGCGCGTATAGAGGCCGGCATAGAGGTTCGTGTTCACCCATTCGAAGTCGAACAGCATGCCGAGCGCCTCGCGCAGGCGCGCGTCCGCAAAAATCGGATGGCGCGTGTTGAAGACGAAACCCTCCATGCCTTTCGGGTTTTCGTTCTTCAGCGTTTCCTTCACGACGCGGCCGTCGCGCAGCGCCGGGAAGTCATAACCCGTCGACCAGCGCGTGGTGCTGGTTTCGTCGCGGTAGTCGAGAAGCCCGGCCTTGAACGCTTCGAACAGCGAATTGCCGTCGCGGAAATATTGGATGTCGATCTCGTCGAAATTATAAAAGCCGCGCTGGCTTGGAACATCAGCGCCCCAATAGTTCGGGTCGCGCTTCAGGAGCAGGCGCGCGCCGGGCTGCGCATCCGCGATCACATAGGGCCCCGAGGCGATTGGCCTCGCCAGCGTCGCGTCGGAGAAACGCTCGACGTCGGTCGCATGTTTGGGGAGCACCGGCATGATGGCGAGGATGAGGGGCAGCTCCCGGTCGCCGACGCCTGCGAGGTCGTAGACCACAGTCTGCGCGTCGGGCGCGGCGATGGATTTCACCAGCCCATAGGCGATGCGCTGCTGGGGACGCCCTTTCGTCTTCAGGAGATCGAAGGAGAACAGCACGTCCGACGAGGTGATCGGCTTGCCGTCCGAGAAATGCGCCCGCGGATCGAGGTGGAAAACGATATGGCTTCGGGCGGGATCGATCTCGACCGATTGCGCGATCAGAGGGTAGAGCGTGAAAGGCTCATCCGCCGAGCGCGCCATCAGTCCCTGAAAGACATTGCCGACGAGGCCTTGGGCGGCGGACCCCGATTTGAGATTGAACGGGTTGAGGCTGTCGAACGTCCCCGGAAGACCCACGCGGAGCTTGCCGCCCTTCTTCGCCTGCGGGTCGGCGTAGGGAAAATGGTCGAAGTCCTTTGGCAGGCCCGGGGCGCCATGCGTCGCGAGGCCGTTTGTCGCAGGGGCCTGTGTCGCGAGACCCTGCGTTGCGGGCGCGTGATTCTCGAGGGCGCGCTTCTCGGGGACGCGGGTCGACTCCCCGGCGCGAAGCGGCGAGAAGGGCGCGGCGACCGCCAGGGCGGCCACAAGATGCAGGCAACCCAGGAAGAAACGGGCTGGGCGCGCGCGAATCGCTTTAGGCGTCATATCCTGACCATAGTCGAACCTATGGCGGCTTGAAGCCGGGCGCGGGCCTGATTCCGCCTCATTTTTCTAATTTCTGCTGAGGCGCCCGTTCGGGGCGCCCCAGCGTGCTGGCAAAGACACGCTGGAATTTGCCGCGGCGACACTGTAAGAGCTTTGCCGTCGTTCCGTCGCGTCCAGTGCGTCGGGGCGCAACCGCGGTCAGGGCAAGGGTTCCACAGCGTGGTTTTCGGCGCTGCTTATGCGGGCGGCCCCCGCGAGACGCGACAACAATAACTCTTTGCGCAGCCGGAAAGGCGCCGGCTAGCAGACAATCGAAAGGGACTTCGGACATGTCGATCCTCTTCTCGCGGTCCGCCGCGGTCGCGCTGGCGGGAGCTTTCCTGCTTGCTGGCGCTACGGCCAAGGCGCAGCAGGCTCCGGCCGCTGGCGGCGCGGCTCCCGCGGCTCCGGCCCAGCAGCAGCAACAGGCTCAGCCGCAGGGCCCGATCGCGGCTACGCTGCAGGCCGTTCAGCCGGACTGGACCAAAGTGTGCGGCTCCGACCCCGCGACCAAGAAGGAAATCTGCTACACGACCCGCGATTTCGGCGCCGCCGCGAAGGAAGGCGACGCGCCGCAGCCGCTGCTCGCCCTCGCCGTCTACGACCCCAAGGGCGACGACACGAAGATCATTCGCCTGCTGCTGCCGCCGGGACTCATGCTGAAGCCGGGCTTCCATTATTCCATCGACAAGGGTCCGATGGACGCGGGCGCCTTCGAGATCTGCTTCCCCAACGGCTGCTTTGCGGAAGCCAAGGTCAAGAAGGCCGTCGTCGACAGCATGAAGAAGGCCGAGAAGATGACGGTCATCGTCAAGAACCAGGCCAACGCCGAGGTGACCTTCTATCTGCCGCTGACGAATTTCGGCAAGGCTTTCGACGGCGCGGCGATCGACCCCAAGGTGCTCGAAGAGCAGCAGAAGAAGCTTCAGGAAGATCTGCAGAAGAAGGCCGATGAAGAGCGCAAGAAGCTCGAGGCCAAGGGCGCGGCCCCGGCGGCGAAGAAATAAGCGCTTTCCGCTGCGCGAAATCGAAAACGCCCGGGCGAGGAACCCGGGCGTTTTTTTTGGGGGGAGCGGCGTCCTCGGTGCGACGCGCTGGCGCCGCGGGATTTTAGTGCCGCTTGGGCGCGCGCACGCGATAGACGCCGTCGTCGTCGCGCTCGAAGGTCTCCTCGACCTGCGGATGGCGCACGGGATCGCCGGAGGTGTCGGGCATGAGATTTTGCTCCGACACATAGGCCACATATTCGGTTTCGGCGTTTTCCGCGAAGAGATGGTAAAACGGCTGGTCCTTTTTGGGACGCAGATCCTCAGGGATCGAGAGCCACCATTCCTCGGTGTTGGCGAACACCGGGTCCACGTCGTAGATGACGCCGCGGAACGGGTAACGGCGGTGCTTCACGACCTGGCCGATGGCGAATTTAGCGCTGCTCTCTCGCGGCATTCTTGCGACGCCTTTTACGCGGTGTTTACTAGCGCCTTTGGTAGCGCAGGGCCAATGGCGCCGTCAACGCCGCCAGCCGGGCGCGGCAGGCCCTGACTCACCCGTGCAGCGCCGCAACCCCCGGAAGCGTCTTGCCTTCGAGCCATTCGAGAAAGGCGCCGCCCGCTGTCGACACATAGGAAAATCCCGGGCCGGCGTGCGCCTGATTGAGCGCGGCGACCGTGTCGCCGCCGCCTGCGACCGAGAGCAGCCTGCCTTCGGCCGTGAGGCGCGCCGCCGTCCGGGCGACGGCGTTGGTCCCCTCGTCGAAGGGCGGCAGCTCGAAGGCGCCGAAGGGGCCGTTCCAGACCAGCGTCCTGCATTGGGCGAGGAGGGCTTCGACATGGACGATGGATTTGGGTCCCACGTCGAGGATCATGTCGTCGGCGCCGACATGGTCGACGGAGACGATATGGGACGGCGCATGGGCCTCGAATTTCTGCGCGACCGCGGCGTCGACCGGCAGGACGACGGCGCAATTGGCGGCTTTCGCCTTCTCCAGAATATCGAGCGCGGTGGCGGCGAGGTCATGCTCGCAGAGCGACTTGCCGACGGCCTTGCCCTGCGCGGCCAGAAAAGTGTTGGCCATGCCGCCGCCGATGACGAGATAATCGACCCTGGCGACGAGATTGCCGAGCAATTCCAGCTTTGTGGAAACTTTCGCGCCGCCGACGACCGCCATCACCGGGCGGGCCGGATTGGTCAGCGCCGATTCCAGCGCCTCCAACTCCGCCTGCATGGTGCGGCCGGCGAAGGCGGGAAGCTTGTGGGCCAAGCCCTCCGTCGTGGCGTGAGCGCGATGCGCGGCGGAGAAGGCGTCGTTGACGAAGATGTCGCCGAGCTTTGCGACCTCGTCGACGAAGGCCGGGTCGTTCTTCTCTTCGCCCTTGTGGTAGCGGGTGTTTTCAAGCAGCGCGACGTCGCCGTCCTTCATGGCCGAAATCACGGCTTCGGCGGGCGCGCCGACGCAATCATCGGCGAAGGCGACCTTGCGGCCGAGATGCTGTTCGAGCGCGGGGAGCACCGGGCGCAGCGACTCCTCGGGGACGCGCTGGCCCTTCGGCCGGCCGAAATGGGCGAGCAGAATGACCTTGCCGCCCTTGCCGGCGATCTCGTTGATTGTTGGCAGAATGCGTTCGATGCGGGTCGCGTCGGTCACGCGGCCATCTTCCATCGGCACGTTGAGATCGACGCGCAGCAACACGCGTTTGCCTTTGACGTCGACGTCGTCGAGGGTGCGGAAGGATGTCATCATCGGCTCCGATGGTCGTCAGAAAGAGCTGACGCGGACCGCTTCGGCCCGCGCCCCTGCGCACATTCGAATCGGGCTCAGATCAGTTTCCCGATCAGCGCCGCCGTATCGGTCATGCGGCCGGAGAAGCCCCATTCATTGTCGTACCACGACAGGATCGAGACGAGATTGCCGTCCAGCACCTTGGTCTGGTCGAGGTGGAAGGTCGACGAGGCCGGGTTGTGGTTGAAGTCGATCGAAACGAGCTTTTCCGTCGTATAGGCCAGCACGCCCTTCATCGGGCCGTCGGCAGCCGCGATGATGGCGGCGTGGATTTCGTCTCTGGTCGTCGGGCGCTTGGCGATGAACTTCAGGTCCACGGCCGAGACGTTGGGCGTCGGCACGCGGATCGCATAGCCGTCGAGCTTGCCGTTGAGCTCCGGCAGCACGAGGCCGACCGCCTTGGCGGCGCCTGTCGATGTCGGGATCATGGAGAGCGCGGCGGCGCGGGCGCGATAGAGGTCCTTGTGGAAGGTGTCGAGCGTCGGCTGGTCGCCCGTATAGGAGTGGATCGTCGTCATGATCCCCTTCTCGATGCCGATGGCGTCGTTGAGGACCTTGGCGACCGGCGCGAGGCAGTTGGTCGTGCAGGAGGCGTTGGAGACGACGAGGTGATCTTTCGTCAGCTTGTCGTGGTTGACGCCATAGACGACCGTCATGTCGGCGCCGTCGCCGGGGGCGGAGACGAGCACGCGCTTCGCGCCGGCGTCGAGCAGCAGCTTCGCCTTTTCGCGCGCCGTGAAGAGGCCGGTGCACTCCAGCGCCACGTCGACGCCGACGTCCTTGTAAGGCAGCTCGGCCGGGTTCTTGATCGCCGTGACCTTGATCGGCCCGCGGCCGACGTCGATCGTGTCGCCGGCGACTTTCACCTCATGCGGGAAACGGCCGTGGACCGAATCATAGCGCAGGAGATGAGCGTTGGTCTCGACCGAGCCCAGATCGTTGATGGCCACCACTTCGAGGTCCGTGCGGCCGGATTCGACGATGAAGCGGAGGATGTTGCGGCCGATGCGCCCGAAGCCGTTGATGGCCACTCTGACGGTCATATGGAAAATCTCCTTGTCGCCGCCGGCTTTTGGCAAGGCGGCCGTGGCCCAGCGGAGTCTTCTTCCGCGCGCCGGGCCGGGTGTCGAGGCGTCGGTGTGATAGCACCTCGCGTCCCCCTGTCAACGCATCGGGCCGCCGCAATGCGCACGCCTCGCCCGGCGCCTTGGGATTTGTCCGATTCATGCTACCAACGCGGGATGACGAATCGGCGGTTTCGCCGCAACCTTTTCAGCTCGGGACATGGACCGGCGCTCTCGCGATGACGCATTCTGAAAAGCCTGCCGAAAGGCTCGACGCGGCGCTGGCGCGCCTCTCGGCGGCGCTCGGCCAGCTCGAGCGCACCGTGGCGCTGAAGCTCGAAGACGATCTCTCCAGCGCCGAACTCGAGGAAGAACTCGCCATCATGCAGGACGACCGCGGCCGCCTCGCGCTCGATCTCGACGCCGCGCTGGCCCGCGTCAGCGCGCTGGAGAAGGCTCGGGACGAGGTGCTGCGCCGGCTCGACAGCGCCGGGGCCGGCGTCGCCGCCGCGCTCGGTTCTGCGTCCGCGTCCGTCGGCGCAGGGCGGGGGGAGTAGGCAGAGCATGGCCGCCGTCATTGTCTCCATCGCCGGCCGCAGCTATCGCCTCTCCTGCGGAGACGGCGAGGAGCCCCGGCTCGAGCAGCTCGCCCGCTACGTCGAGGGCAAGATTCTCTCGATGAGAGAGGGTTTCGGCGAAATCGGCGAGCAACGCATCGTCGTCATGGCGGCGCTCGCCATCGCCGATGAAGCCACCGACGCGCGCGGCAAGGCGCAGGCCATGGAATTGGACGTGGCGGCGCTGCGCGCGGAGCTCGACGCCGCCAGAAAGGCCGCCGCGGCGCTGGAGGAGCAGGTCGCGAACGCCCTGGAAGACGCCGCGCGGCGGTTGGAGCAACTCAACTCCGACCTGCAGAAGCCCGCGCCGCGCGACGATTTTCCATAAGCGCTACGGAAGGTTACTTGCCCCAGTTCTCGACGCTGGGGTCGCGCTTGGCCTTTTGCAGATCGTCAGCGGCGGTCGAATATTGGTGATTGAGCTTCTCGGCGGTCATCGCCACGCCGCCGTCGGACATGATGGCGATCTTCATCTGCTCCGTCGCCATGTGGTCCAGTTCGTTGATCCACTGGTTCACATTGGTGAGCAGCTTGTCCTTGCGCAGGCGCTGGACCTCCTGAGAGGCCTCGGCGTTCGTCGCGATGGCGATCTCCGCCTTCGTGTCCTCGATCAGCTTGTCGAGATCCTTGACCTTCTGCTCCCCCGCCGCGGGGTCGGCTTCCTTCTTGGCCTTTTCCAGATTGTCGAGGCCGTTCTTGAGCCAGGTCGCCTGGGCGCTCAAAAGCGCATCGCGCGCGACGCCATTGAGGTTGAACCCATTCGGAATGGGGAAATAGGGGCCAAGTTTCGCGGCCTGCGCGGGCGCGGCGGCCAGCGCGCCGAGAAGCGCCGCGGCGGCGAGGGTCGCCCGCAGCCGGCCGGTGATCTTGTTGGCGAACATTTGATTTCTCTCCCGGAAATGCCCGCCCGATTTTTTTGTGGGCGTGCGTCATCGTTGCGGGGCAAATTGGTCTATCGCCGCCCGTCTGGCAAGCCTTCTGGCCGCCATACAGCTGTCATCTTGACCCCTCTGGCGCTTGACGCAGACGGGCGTTTCGCGCGACTTTCCTTCTTACCGGGGGAGCCCCGCCCGGCGGCGCTGCGCGCTTTCCGCCCGCATGGGATAGAGGAACCGCGCGATCGCCGTCGCGGGGCTGAGAGGCTGCTGGGGCGTCGAGGGCGCCGGGCGCGGCGACCCTTCGAACCTGATCCAGTTCCAATGCTGGCGGAGGGATGGTGTCTGGATTTGCACTTATGGCAGGCGGGCCATGCGCGCGCGGGTGATCGGCGCCGGAGTTCGCCGGGCTCTGCGCCGCCTATGTTCTGGCGCGCGCCGGGCTCGACGTGGAGATTGTCGAGCGAGCAGCCGGGCCGGGGCAGGGCTGCTCGCGTTTCGCGGGCGGCATGATCGCGCCCTGGTGTGAGCTGGAGAGCGCCGAGCCGATCGTCGCCGAACTCGGACAGGAGGCGCTCGCCTTCTGGACGGACGAGGTTCCCGTCGCAACGGTCGCGGGCAGTCTCGTGGTCACCGCGCCGCGGGAGCGCGGCGAGCTTGCCGATTTCGTCCGCCGCACAGACCATTTCGTGCGGCTGGACGCTGACGGCGTCGCCGCTCTCGAGCCCGACCTCGCCGGCCGCTTCGGCGCCGCGCTGCATTTCCCACAGGAGGCCCATCTCGATCCGCGGGCGGCGTTGGCGGCGCTCTCCGGCCGTCTCGCGGCCATGCCCAATGTCGCGCAGATTTATGGAGTCGAGCCCGGCAGCCTGACGAGCGCGCCGGACTGGACGATCGACTGCCGGGGGTTCGCCGCCCGCGAGGCGCTGCCCGATCTGCGCGGCGTGAAGGGGGAGATGCTCATCCTGCGCAGCGAGGAGATCGCGCTGTCGCGCCCCGTCCGGATGCTGCATCCGCGCCGCCCGGTCTATGTCGTGCCGCGCGGGGACGGGCTCTTCATGATCGGCGCGACCATGATCGAGAATGAAGAGCGCGCCCGGGTGACCGCGCGCTCCGTGGTGGAGCTGGTCAACTCCGCCTTCGCCATTCACCCCGCCTTCGCCGAGGCGGAGATCGTCGAGATGGGCTCGGACGTTCGTCCCGCCTTTCCCGATAATCTGCCGCGTCTTATCCGGCGCGGCCGGACGATCTATATCAACGGGCTCTACCGGCATGGCTTCCTGCTGGCGCCGGCGCTGGCGCGGCGGGCTGCGGAGGTCGTCATGGAGGACGCCCATTTCCCGGAGGTCATGGATGCGTATCCAGGTGAACGGACGCCCGCGTGAAGTGGCGTCCACGACGCTCGAGGCCCTGCTGCGGGAGCTGGGCTTCGAGGACCAGAAGGTCGGCACGGCGCTGAACCAGGAATTCGTGCGCGATAGGGATAGGGGCAATGCGATGCTGCAGGAAGGCGACGCCGTGGAAATCGTGACCCCAAGGCAGGGCGGATGAACGCCGATCGCCGAAGTCCCGCCGATCCTCTGACGCTCTACGACACGGCGCTGACGTCGCGCCTGTTGCTGGGCACGGCGCGCTATCCTTCGCCCGCGATCCTCGCCGACGCCATTCGCGCCTCGGCATGCGAAATCGTCACCGTCTCGCTGCGGCGGGAGGCGGGCGGCGCGCGGGCGGGTGAAAGCTTCTGGGGCCTCATCCGTGACGTCGGCGTGCGCGTGCTGCCGAATACCGCGGGGTGCCGCACCGCCAAGGAGGCGATCGCCACCGCTCAAATGGCCCGCGAAGTGTTCTCGACCGACTGGATCAAGCTCGAGGTCATCGGCGAAGAGGACACGCTGCAGCCCGACGTTTTCGGCCTCGTCGAGGCGGCGAAGGCGCTTTCCGCCGACGGTTTCAAGGTGTTTCCCTACACGACCGACGATCTTGTCGTCGCCGAGAAGCTGCTCGACGCGGGCTGCGAGGTTCTGATGCCCTGGGCGGCGCCGATCGGCTCGGGGCGCGGCGTCAACAACGCCTTCGCGCTGCGGGCGCTGCGGGCGCATTTCCCGGGCGCGCCGCTCATCGTCGACGCCGGGCTGGGCGCGCCCTCCCATGCCGTCGCGGTGATGGAGATCGGCTATGACGCCGTGCTGCTGAACACCGCCGTTTCGCGCGCGGGCGATCCCGTAAGCATGGCGCGCGCCTTCGGCCTCGCGGTGGAGGCCGGGCGCCTCGCCTTCCTTGCCCAGCCCATGACGCCGCGCGACATGGCGGAGCCCTCGACGCCGGTCATCGGGCGACCCTTCGACGGCGTGGCCTGAGGCTTTTCCTTCACGCGAAGCCCGTCTATGCCTGGCCGCACAAGGAGCCGCCGTGACAGCGCTGACCCTCGATCCCTTCTATCTCATCGTCGACAGCGCCGACTGGCTCACGCGCCTGCTGCCCCTCGGCGTGAAGCTCGTGCAACTGCGCGTGAAGGACAGGCCGGAACTGCAAGTGCGGGAGGAGGTCGCGCGGGCGCGCAACCTGTGCCGCGCCGCGGGCGCGCAGCTCATCGTCAACGACTATTGGAGCATCGCGATCGACGAAGGCTGCGACTTCGTGCATCTGGGGCAGGACGATCTGCGTGACGTGGATATTTCCGCGCTGCGCCGTCACGGCGTGAAAATCGGCGTCTCGACACATGACGATGTCGAGCTCGATCGCGCCTTGTCGCTGTCGCCCGATTACGTCGCGCTTGGCCCGGTATGGCCGACTCTGCTGAAGGAAATGAAATTCGCGCCGCAGGGGCTGGAAAAGCTCGGGGCGTGGAAGAAGCGCATCGGCGACATTCCCCTCGTCGCCATCGGCGGGCTTACCCCCGCACGCGCCTGTCTCGCGCTCGCGGCGGGCGCGGACAGCGCCTGCGTCGTCACCGACATTTTGCGCGCGGCCGATCCCGAGGCGCGAACGGTCGAATGGATCGCCGCCACGACGCCCTGGCGCCAATCGCCCGATCTCACGGCGCGCTTCGCGCCGGATTACGCAAGCGCGATCGTCTTTCCCTCGCCCAATCACGGTGCGCGCGCGAAACCGGCGTCCGCGCTCATTCTGCATTACACCGGCATGCCGACCGCCGAGAGCGCGCTGGAGCTTTTGTGTTCGCCCCTCGCCGAAGTGTCCGCGCATTACGTCGTCGAGGAAGATGGCCGCGTGTTGCAGCTCGTGCCGGAAGAACGCCGCGCCTGGCATGCGGGCGCGAGTTGCTGGGCCGGCGAGACCGACATGAATTCCGTGTCGATCGGCATAGAGATCGTGCATCCGGGCCATATCGATCCGCGCCCCTTTCCCGCGGTTCAAATCGACTCCGTGATCCGGCTCTCGAAAGACATTTGCGCGCGTCGCCCCATCCCGCCCGAGCGCGTGCTGGCGCATTCGGACATTGCGCCGCGCCGCAAGACAGATCCTGGCGAATTCTTCCCATGGGACGCGCTCGCGCGCGCCGGCGTTGGCCGCAGCATCGCGCCGCTTCCGCCCGACGAAGACGCGGCGCTCGAGCTTCACATGGCGGGCGACGCCGTCTCGCATCTGCAAAGCCAGCTTTGCCGTTTCGGCTATAAAATCGCCGAGACCGGCATATATGACGCGGATACGGCCGCAGTCGTCGCGGCGTTCCAGAGGCATTATCGCAGGTCGCGCGTCGACGGGCGCGCCGACGCTTCCACAATCGACGCTTTGGCGCGGCTTTTGGCGCTGTGAGGAAATTTGTATGACGCATGATTCAAAGCGCGCCGTCGTCGTCACCGGCGCCTCGACCGGCATCGGCGAAGCCTGCGTCGCCGCCCTCGTCGAAAGCGGGTTCTTCGTTTTTGGTTCGGTGCGCAAGGCGCAGGACGGCGCGCGGTTGCAATCCCGTTTCGGCGCGAGTTACGCGCCCCTAATTTTCGACGTGACCGATGCGGCGGCGATCGGCCGCGCCGCGCAGGAGGTCGAGACTAGCTCGCGGGCGCGACGCTCGCGGGCCTTGTCAACAACGCCGGAATCGCCGTTCCCGGTCCGCTGTTGCATCTCCCCATCGCGGACTTCCGACGGCAGATCGAGATCAATCTCATTGGTCAGTTGCAGGTGACGCAGGCGTTCGCGCCGCTGCTCGGGGCGCGTGAGCCGCAAGGCGGCCCGCCCGGCCGCATCGTCAACATGAGTTCGGTCGCAGGGCGCTTCGCAACGCCGTTTCTGGGCGCTTACAACGCGTCGAAATTCGGGCTCGAGGGCATGTCGGACGCATTGCGCCGCGAACTCATGATCTATGGAATCGACGTCGTCGTCATCGAGCCCGGCATGATCGCGACGCCCATCTGGGACAAGGCCGACGCCGCCGACTTCGGCCCGTTCGACGAGACCGTCTACGGCCCGGCGGCGCGGCGCATGCAGAAATGGCTGGTCGGAGAAGGGCGCGCCGCGCCGGGCCCGGACATGGTCGCAAGCGCCGTCCTGCGGGCGCTCACGGCGCCGCGCGCGCCTCTGCGCATTCCGGTGATGAAAAGCCGCTTCCTCGGCTGGACCCTGCCGGGCCTGTTGCCGATGCGGCTCATCGATTGGCTCACGGCGCGTCGTCTGGGCTTCACGGAAATCCGCAAAAAGAGTCTCGCTGCTTCTGCAAGAGGAGAGTGAAATGGCGAATCAACCCGTCCACGGCGTCGTGTGCTGGAATGAACTGGGCGTCCATGATCTTGGGAAGGCGCAGAAGTTCTACGCCGAAACGCTCGGCTGGCGTTTTGAGGCCGTGTCGATGCCCGACATGACGTACTGGATCATTTTTTCGGGGGAAGCGCGCGTCGGCGGCATGTTCGAGATGCAGGGCGCGCAATTCGAAGGCGTGCCAGATCACTGGCTCACTTACATCGCGGTCGACGACGTCGATGGGCGGCTGCATAAGGCCGTCGCGGCGGGCGCGCGTATCTGCAAAGAGGCGTTCGACATCCCCGGCGTCGGACGCATGGCCGTGCTCGCCGAGCCCGGCGGCGCGGTCGTCGCGTGGATGACGCCTAAGATGTAAGGCCGTTACAGGCGGGTGGTCTCGTCGATTTCGCCGGCGCGGAATTGCTTGACGAATTCGCAAGCGATGCCGTCGTCGAAGATGCGCACGACCTTCGCCGGCGTGTTGCCGACGACGACTTCCGCGCCGAGGGGCACAAAATGATCGGTTTCGATCGAGACGCCCGAAAGCGACAGGCTGCGGATTCGCACGATATGCTCATCGCCGTGCGGAAGCCTGAGAACCGATAAATCCATCAGGGGGACGATACGGTCGTGGCGCCGGCTGTCCTGAATGTCCAGCGCCGAGCGGTTGGCGAACCATGTCAGCTGATCGGCGAGGCGGTCGCGCTTCTTGGGCGTGAGCTGAAGATCCATCTCGAAGCCCATGTGCCTGATCTGCATCGCCGCGCCGGTGAAACGGCCGAGTTCGTTGAGATAAAGCACCACCTTCTCGCCCGGCATCGGGACGACCGGCGCAAAGAGATGTACGCCGCTCGTCGACATCTCGAAAGTCCGGCAGGGATATTCCTCGCTGGTCTTCAGCAGCATGTACCGCCCCTCGAGGGAAAGCTGCACGCGCAGGATACCCGTGTTTTTGAAGTGATCGATCGATTGAAGAAGGTGAACGCCCATAGCCCCGACCATTGTTTCCGCTGTCTGCCCGTCCGTCGCTTCCATTAGGAACGTGGCGATCGGGCTCCATTGGGTAACTCTAACGCAGAGGGGGTGCGCTCAAAAGACGCGGGGCGTCCCTGCGACAGGTTTTTGACCCAACGCCGTGTGCGAAGCTTTTAACGCTTTTTTCGAATTTGACCGAATTTTTTGCCCCACTTTCGCGAGCATTCGTCGGTTCGGGCGTGAAGGCGGTACCGTCTTTATCCCCGTTGTTTCCCTGGCGGCTAGATTATGCGGACGCGCCGCAAAATCGTGATTGTCAGCGCCAGGATACGCATAAGTGATTGAAAGTTTTAACTATGCACAATGCTTTAAGCTTAATGGGTTGGACGTCGTTCGTCTTTGCGCCTATTCTTCCGCCTTCGGTTGCGGGGCCGCCTTGGGCATGACGCGTATTTTCGTGACGGTGGCGATCTGCGGCTTGTCTCTTGCGAGCGCGGCGGCGCCGGCGCGCGCCTTCGACTTTTTCGGGCTCTTTGGCGAGCCGGAAAAGGCCCAGCCGAAACCGGACGCCGTCGCCTATGACATCGTATTCTCCGGCCTCGACGACAACGGGGCGGCGGAGCGGAACGTCAAGGACGCCTCCAACAGCTGGCGCCTGCGTCTCGACTCGCCTGCCGCAGGCGTGGGGCTGACGCGCCGAGTTGTCGCGGACTACCCCAAAATTGCCGAGGCCCTCTGGGCGAGCGGCTACTTCAACGCCACGGTGCGCGCGAGCGTCGCCGGCGTAGCAATTTCTCCTGAGGGGCAGGGGGCCGACGCCGCGGCGGCCGCAGCGGAGCGATACAAGGGCGTCGGTCTCGTCCCCGTGACGTTCGCGATCGATCCCGGGCCGCTCTTCAAGCTGCGCCACGTCGTCGTCTACGACGCGCGCACCAATGCGCCGATCGATTCGGCGCTCGTCTCTCGCAAGGCGCTGAACTTCGATGACGACGATCCGGCCGCCGCGGCGGAGCTGCGCTCCCGTGAGGCCGAATGGGTTGACGCGCTGCGCGATAAGTCCTTTCCGCTTGCGAAGGTCGTGTCGTCGCGCCCGGTGATCTATCATCGCGAACATGTGATGGACGTCGCGGTGACGATCGATCCCGGCCCCAAGGCGGGCATCGGCGAGGTGCAGCTCTCCGGCTCGCCGGGCGTCGATCCTGAGGTCATCCGCTCCTTCATCTATCTCGAGGAGGGCGAGCCCTATAGCCCCAAGAAGCTTGCCGACACGCGCAAGTCCGTCTCGCGCATCGAGGCGATCGGCGGCGTGAAGGTCGAAGACGGACCCGCCCTCGACAAAAACGGCAATCTGCCGATCCTCGTCGAGACGAACGAGCGCAAGGTCCATGCCCTTGGCGCCGCCGCGATGTTTTCCAACATCAACGGGCCTTCGCTGCGTGCCTATTGGATGGACCGCAATCTTTTCGGCGGCGCGGAGCGTTTGCGTTTCGATCTCGAAGGCGGCCTCGCCTACTACGCCAATTCCTCCTCCTTCCTCGCCTTCCCGCAATTGAAAGCGAGCAATCTCGTCGGCGTCGCGCATGTGGGTTTCATCAAGCCCGCGCTCTATGGCACGCGCAACGATCTGCTGCTTGACGCCTCGCTCGTGCGCGAGCGCACGGTCTACTACTGGGCGGCCTACGGTAATTTCAACGGCGCCATTCGGCATCGCTTCAGCGACGCCGCGTCGATTCAGGCGGGCGTGGAGGTCGAGGGCGGGCAATTCCACGATGTGTATGGCCTGCACGATTATTCGCTTCTCGGTTTTCCCGTCTCGGGAAACTACGACAGTACCCGACAACGCGCTCGCGCCGACGAAGGGCGTGCGCGTCACGGCGCGCGTCGCGCCTTACGTGAAGGCCCTTCCGCACGGCGTCAGCATGGTGGAGTCCAAGGGGCAGGCCTCGACCTATTACGCGCTGGACGAAGACGCCTGGTATATTCTCGCCGGCCGGGTGGCGGCCGGTTCCATCATCGGCGCATCAGTCCAGGACGTGCCCGCCAACCGCCGCTTCTTTGCAGGCGGTGGCGGCTCGGTGCGCGGCTACCGTTACCGCTCCATCAGCCCCGAGAACGGCTTCGGCTTCCCCACCGGGGGCCTCAGTCTTTTCGAAGCCTCCGCAGAAGCGCGGCTGAAGGTGACGCAGAACATCGGCATTGTTCCCTTTCTCGACGTCGGCGCGGCCTTTTCGTCTCCCTGGCCCGATTTTAACTCGACGCTGCGCGCCGCTGCGGGCCTTGGCTTGCGATATTACACGGGCATCGGCCCCATTCGCGTCGACGTCGCGACGCCGCTCAATCCGCGACCTGTCGACAGCCGCCTCGCCTTGTTCATCGGCATTGGAGAATCCTTCTGATGCGCGTGCGCAACCGATGGCTGGCCGTCGTCGCGGGCTTTGGGCTCTTCGTCCTCCTTGCGATCGCCGCGGCGGTGCTGTCGCTGCAAACCGCGGCCGGCGGGCGTTGGTTGGCGTCGTATGTTTCCGATGTTTCGTCATCGCCGGAAATGCGGGTGGAGATCGCGTCGATCGACCATATTCTGTCGTCAGATCCGGCGGTCGTCGGCGTAACGATCTTCGATCGCGACGGGCCTTGGCTGAAGATCGACCGCATCTCCGCGCAGTGGTCGCGCCTCGCGCTGCTCGGGTTGAAGCTCGACGTCGATCGCATCGACGTCGGCGAGGTCGACGTGCTGCGCCGGCCGGCGCCCGCGCCCGAAAAGCCGAAGCCGGCGGCGCAGTCCGGCGGCGCCTTTCCCGCTAGACTGCCGATCGGCGTGCGACTCGGGGAGTTCGCGCTCGGCAAGCTTGTGCTCGCGGAGCCCGTCGTCGGCGCGCCGGCGACTTTGTCGCTGACCGCGGGCGGCGAACTTACCGGCGCAAGGGCGAGCGTGAAGGCCCTCGCGCAAAGGCTCGACGCGCCGGGCTCCATCGGCGCCGACGCCGCTTATTCAAAGGACGACGGCAGGCTGCGCCTCGCTTTCAAGGCCTCCGAGCCCGGCGACGGCCTCATCGCGCGGCTCGCGAAAATCCCCGGTCTGCCGCCGGTAGAGGCCGCCATCGACGGGGACGGCGCGCTTGACGCCTTCAATGCGACAATTGTCGCCAAAGCAGGCGAAGCCGCCGTGCACGGCGACGCGAAAATCGCGCGGGAGGGCGCGGCGCGGCGCATCGACCTCGATCTTTCCGCGCAGCTTGCCGGGGTGATGCCGGCGGAACTCGCGCCGCTCGTTTCCGAGACGACGAAGATCGACGCGCAGGCGCATCTGGGCGACGACGGCGCTAAGACGATCGACCGTCTGGCGCTCGTGGCCGCGGCCTTTCAACTCGACGCCTCCGGCCAGCTGGATGCGGAAGGCCAGGGGACGGGCGCCGTCAAGATCGCTGCGCCCGACCTCGGCCGTTTCTCACGTCTCGCCGGCCGCGACCTGCGCGGCACGCTCAAGCTTTCGGCCGACCTTGCGGGCAAGCCGCTCGATGGGGTTCTCGAGGCGACTCTGGCCGGCGCCGTCATCGCGCCCAGCTTCGGCGCTGCGGCCGTCGATGGTCTCGTCGGCGAGAAACTGGCGCTTTCGGGCAAAGTCGCGACGCGCGCCGACGGCGGCTTCTTCTTCGACAAGCTCGCGCTCGACGGCGCGCATATCTCGGCGCGCATCGATGGCGCAGCCGCGAAGGATAAAGCTGCGATCGACGCGAGGATCGATCTCCCTGAATTGCGCTACGCCGGCTTGCCGCTCACGGGGCGCGCCGATGTCACGGCGTCGATGACGGGCGCTCTCGACAAGCCCGACGCACGCTTTGCCGCGACGCTGCAGGATGCGACCGCGAACGGCCGCCCGATCCCGAAGCTCACGCTGCAGGGCGAGGCGCAGGACCTTCTGGGGCAATTGAAGGCGGTTGCGACGCTCGACGGCGTGGTTGACCGCAAGCCCGCGAAAGGCCGCGTTTCGCTGGCGCGCGCCGGCGACGGATGGTCGGCGGACGATATCGACGTCGCCATCGGCTCCGCGACCGCCAAAGGCGCGCTGGCGCTCGACGGCGCCGGGCTCGCTAAGGGACGGCTTGTCGTCGCCGCGCCCAACCTCGACGATCTCTCCGCGCTTGCGCTTCAGAAGCTCGGCGGCAAATTCAACGCCGACATGACGCTCGACGCTGCGGGCGCGGGGCAGAATGTGACGCTCGCCGCGCAAGGCGCGGGCATCGAGGCGCCCGGCGCGGCGATCGGGCGTATCGCCGCGACGTTTTCCGCCCGCGATCTTTATCGCAAGCCTGCGCTCGACGGCGAGATCGCCGCCGAAAACATCCGCGTCGGCAAGGAGACGATCAACCGGGCGCGCCTTCTCGCGCGTCCTGCGCAAGGCGGCGCGGCGGCGCTCGATCTGACGCTCGACGCACGCGGGTTCAATATTGCGAGCCGGGCGACTCTGACGCCCGGCGACAAGACGCGCATCGATATCGCCCAACTCGTCGCGCAGCGCGCGGGCAAAAAGATCGCGCTTGTCCAGCCGGCGGCCATCTCCTTTCAGCGCGGCGCGGTGGAGTTCAGGAACATTGCGCTGGGGCTTGGTTCCGGCCGCCTCGACGTCGATGGCGTCGCGGGCGAGCGTCTGGACATCACCGCGAAAGCGCGCGGCGTGCCGCTCTCGATCGCTTCGATCATCGATCCCTCTCTTGGCCTCGATGGAATGGTCGAGGCCGATGCGCGCATCAGCGGAAGCAAGGCCGCGCCGAATGGCGACTGGCGCCTGAAGGTGACGAAAGCCAGCGCGGCGCAATTGCGCGCGAGCGGCATTCCCGCGATCGACGTCGCCGCGAGCGGCCGTCTCTCGGGTGCGCGCACGACGCTCGACGCCGACATCGCCATCGGCCCCACAAGCCGCCTCAAAATCGCGGGCGCCGCGCCGCTCGGCGAGGGCGCGCTCGATCTCAACGTGAAGGGTGCGCTCGACGCCGCGCTCGCCAACACGATGCTTGCGGCCAACGGGCAGACAGCGGCGGGCAAGGCCAACGTCGATCTGCGTCTCACAGGGCCGATGGCGAGCCC
Organism: uncultured Alphaproteobacteria bacterium; assembly: GCA_963806665.1. Lineage (GTDB taxonomy): Bacteria > Pseudomonadota > Alphaproteobacteria > Rhizobiales > Beijerinckiaceae > Methylocystis. The sequence continues at coordinate 492,940 of CAWDYM010000003.1, forward strand.
GATCATCGGCGGATCGATCGGCTTCGCCAATGGCGCCTTCAACGATCCGCTGAATGGCGTCAGTCTCGAACGGATCAATGGCCGCGTCGAAGGGCGCGGGCATGATCTGACGATCGACGGTCTGACGGCGCAGACCAAGAACGGCGGCACGATCGCCGTCGCGGGACGAATTTCGGTCGCGCCGGACGCGGGAATGCCGGGCTCGCTGCATATCGTCGCGAACAACGCGCAGCTTGCGAGCACCGACGTCGTCTCGTCGGTCGGCGATCTCGACCTCACGATCAGCGGGCCGCTGGCGCGCGCGCCGAAAATCGCCGGCAAAGTCAATCTCGACTCGATGGACGTCAACGTTCCCGATCGTGTGCCGGCGAATCTGAAGCCACTGCCGGGATCGACTCATATCGACGCTCGCGGTTTCGCGGCGCAGATGCTCGCGCTCGAGCAGAAACAGAAGGCGAAATCCGGACGCCAGTCGAGTTTCGACGCTGCGCTCGATCTCGCGCTCACGGCGCCCGACAAGATTTTTGTACGCGGGCGCGGCATTGACGCGGAGTTCGGCGGCGCACTCAAGATCGGCGGGTCGATCAAGAAGCCGAATGTCGTCGGCGGTTTCGATCTGCGGCGCGGCAAATTGCAGCTCCTGACGCAGCGCATCGACATCACGCGCGGCAAGCTCGCCTTCACCGGTGGGCTGGCGCCGACGCTCGATTTTCTCGCGGAGACAAAAGCGGCCGACATCACCGCCCAGATCGGCGTCTCGGGTCCGGCGGCGGCGCCGGTCTTCACTTTCTCTTCCTCGCCGGAAATGCCGCAGGACGAAGTGCTTTCCCGGCTGCTGTTCGCCAAGGCCTCGGGTTCGCTTACGCCGTTTCAGGCGGTGCAGCTGGCGGCGGCGCTGGCGCAATTTTCGGGCGCGGGGACGGGCGTCGACGCCTTCGAGAAGATGCGCAAGGCGCTCGGCGTCGACTCTCTCGATCTTGACGCGGGCGGCGCCGGCGGTCCGACGATCGGGGCCTCGCGCTACATCATGAATGGCGTCAGCGTCGGCGTGAAAACGGGCGCGAAGCCCGAGCAGACATCGGTCAATGTCGGCGTCGACGTGACTCGGGGCATACGTCTGCAGAGCGAAACCGGCGTCGACGGCCGGACGTCGCTCGGCGTCGGCGTCGAACACGAATATTGAGGGCGCCGGGACAAAACGGGGGCGCCGCGACCCTTCGGACGCCGCGCCCCTTTTGGCTCAATTACAAACCCAGACCCAGCCGCTATAGCCCGGACGCCAGCACGAGCCCTGGCCGTAGGGATACCAGGCGCCGCCCCAGAATCGGCCGCTGCCCCAGCCCCAATGCGGGCCCCCCCAGCCGCCGCCCCAGCCTCCTTGCCCGCCAAAGCCGGGGCCGCCGGAGCCATGGGCGAAGGAAGCCGTCGGGAAGGCCAAGACGGTCGCGATCGCGGTGATGAAAGTCAGCTTGCGCAACATTGCTCTCTCCTGAAAAGACATACTCTCTGGAACCCACGCTTAAATTGCGCGTCGCCGCGCGAAATGAATGTGCGGGATCGCACATGACCATCGCGCTCAATCTCGTCAGGCTGATTTCGATCCCTCGCGCGCCGTCGCCGTCTTTATCGATTGATCCTCAATCCCCGGCGCAAACTCTCGCATAAAGGCCGGCGTAATAGGGCGGCGCCTTCGACCAGACGGTCTTGGCGGGATATTCGCTTCGGAGCGCGCCGCTCGCCATTTGTCCGGCGAACCAGCGACCGCCGTCGGAGCCGTATAGTCGCCTGCGGCAATCGAAGCGCACGGATTCAATTTCAGAGAGACCCTTTTCCGAGAGCTTGAAGCCGGCGGCCTCGGGCGAGCGGGCGTCATAGTCCGTAAGCGCCTGCACGAGCGCCGTGCCTTCTTCAGACGTTTTGCGCGACGCGGGGTCCATGTAGATAGTGGAGAAGCCGTCCTGCGAGACGCGGAGCCACTCCGCTGAGGCCGCGGATTCGCAAAGCAGGCCGGACGCGAGAAAGATAATCGACAATTTCATCGCATTCTCCGCTGAAACGAAAGCGCCGTCGCGAGTCCTCACGGCCGCGAGAGTCATCGTCGCATACGTGACGGGAGTTTCAAACGAGCCGCGATAGCACCGACGCGGCTCGAATTTCGTAACAGGGCGCGGGCGCCAAAGCGACGCTGGCGGCAGGAGCGACGCCGCGAAGAACGACGCCGCCAAGCGACGTCGCGAAGGTTTGCGCCTTCATTCCTCCCTGCCCGGAAGGATGCGCGCGAAGACCTGGCGCGCCGCGCCGGCGATCAAGCGACCTTCCGCCGGATCGCCCTTGACGAGCGTCGACGCGAATTTACGGGCTTGCTCGAAGGAAATATGTGCAGGGAGCGGCGGCACTTCCGGATCGGTCTTCACTTCGAGGACAACGGGTCGATCCGCCGCCAGAGCTTCTTCCCAGCCTTTCGCGACGTCCTCGGGTCTATCGACATAAATGCCTGTCAGACCGATCAGCTCCGCAAAGCGGTGATAGGGGACATTCGGTATCGTCTGCGTGGCCTCGAACTTCGGATTGCCCTGCATCACCCGCTGCTCCCAGGTCACCTGATTCAGATCCTCATTGTTGAAGACGCAGCAGATCCAGGTCGGATTCGCCCACTCACGCCAGTATTTCGACACGGTGATCAACTCGGCCATGTTGTTCATCTGCATGGCCCCGTCGCCAACAAGCGCGATGACCGGGCGGTGGGGATGCGCGAATTTTGCGGCGATGGCGTAGGGCGCCGCGGCGCCCATGGACGCGAGCCCGCCCGACAGCGAGCACATCATCTCGCCGCTTATCTTGAGATCGCGCGCATACCAATTGGCGCAGGACCCGGAATCGCAGGTGATGATCCCATCGTGCGGCAGGCGCGGCGACAACTCCCATGTCACCTGCTGGGGGTTCACCGGCTGGGCGGGCGCCTGCGCCCTCGCTTCAAGAACGCGCCACCAATCCGCGACGCCGCTTTCGATGCGCTCGCGCCAACGCAGGTCCGTCTTTTCCTGCAGAAGCGGCAGCAATTCGCGCAGCGTCGTCGCCGCGTCGCCGTGGAGATTCACCTCCATGGGAAAGCGCATGCTCAGCATGGAAGGGTCGATGTCGATCTGCACCCCGCGCGCCTGCCCCTCTGCGGGAAGAAATTCCGAATAAGGGAAGCCGGAGCCCACCATCAGCAGCGTGTCGCATTCCATCATCAGATCATAGCTCGGCTTGGTTCCAAGGAGACCAATCGAGCCAGTGACCCAGGGCAGCGTATCGGGAATGACGGCTTTGCCGAGCAAGGCCTTGGCGACGCCGGCCTTCAGCTTCTCGGCGACGGCGATCACTTCCTCGCGCGCCTTCAGCGCGCCGGCGCCGACCAGTATCGCGACGCGTCCGCCGGCGTTGAGCACGTCGGCGGCCTGTTGCAGATCGCCATGGCGGGGGATGACGAGGGGGCGCGCGTAGCCGATTCCCGTCTGCACCGCGCCATGCTTGCGCGGCGGCTCCTCATAGTCGAGATCCTGCAGGTCGCCGGGCAACACGATCACCGAGACGGCGCATTCCGACTTGGCGATCCTGATCGCCCGGTCGACGAGCATTCTCACCTGCGAGGGAACCTCCGCCTCCTGCACAAAGGCGGCGACGTCCGAAAACATGCGGTCGAGATTGAGCTCCTGCTGGTAATGGGCGCCGCGCGCCGTCCGTGGGGCCTGCCCCGCGATGGCGAGAACCGGCATGTGATCGCATTTGGCGTCGTAAAGACCGGTAATCAGATGCGCCGCGCCCGGTCCGCCCGTTGAGAGACACACGCCGAGGTCGCCCGTGAATTTGGCGTGAGCCGTGGCCATGAAGGCGGCCATTTCCTCGTGCCGCACCTGAATGAACTCGATCTTCTCCCTCGCGCGCTGCAAGGCGCCGAGAACGCCGTTGATGCCATCGCCGGGGTAACCGTAGATCCGGCGCACGCCCCACTCGTAAAGCCTGTGGACGAAGAAATCCGCGACAGTATTGCTCATTCCGGACTCGCTTGTGTTGCGGCGCGCGCGCCGGCCATGGCGAGATAACAGGCCTTGCGTAGCGCTGTTCCGGAACGGCGCAGGAAAATGCGGACGCGCCCACGGCAGGGGGCGCGCTTGGAATCGTCGAGGCCGCGGTCTCGGCACAGGAAGGATGGGCAAGCGAAGGCGGGCGCGCCTGATGAGCGCGCGCCCTATGACTCAGCTACGAGAGAAGCCGAACCTCAGCGACGTCATCACCAGGGATTGACGACGGTAACGTTGAACACGCCCTTTTTAGCCGTTGGATCGCTGAACTTTGAGACAATGATGTTTTCACCGGGACCGATCATCTGGGCCGGCGGAACGCAGCAGAACCGGTCGAGGTAGGCGCCTTGTTCGGCCAGATAGACGCCGCCGCCCGCCGCATCGGTCATTGTGAACGTCTGATATGCTCCGGTCGGGTTTTGGGCCTGCGCGGTATCGAAGGAAAAATCCTTGTAGTCGGGAAGGCCGGACCAGTAGCTGACGCGCGTCAGATACATGCCGTCGATGCCGCGGCCGGTCGCCTGCAGCTTGATTGTATGCGTAGCTTCATCGACGATTTCGACTTTGTATATCGCTTGGGAATCGAGCGCAGCTTTTCCAAGCGCAGTCTGTCCGGGTAAGAAACCCACCACAGCGTTGCCGATGTTATCGATTGTGCCCCAGTCCAGAACGGCGCCGCCGGTTCCCAGCTTGATTTTTGCCCAATTATCGATCGTTCCGCCGCCAATGCTAACGCGCTTGATTGGCGGGGGCGTGTATTGCTCCAGATTCCACATCAGAGTGCCGTTGACGATCGGGCCTGCAGTTTCGCTCCCAACGTTGACGAACAGGGTTGCAACGCCGTTGACCGTTTCGGCGTGGAGCTGTCCTTCCGGGGCTCCGGCATTTTTCACGTAATATTTGTTCAATGTTGGATTGTAGTCGAGGAACCACTGGAATTCCGGCAGATTATTGACTTTGAAGGTCTCAGGGGTCTTCCCCTGGAGGTCTACGCTCGTGACGTTCAGGAAAGTCTTGTCCTGGTAGAAACGTGTGGCGAAGAGATAATTGCCTTTCCAGATATTCCGGAGATAAACGCGGTTTGTGCCGGCTATGGGTTCAACGGCCCATCGCGCACTGAGCCAGCCGTCGCCTGCGGCGGAAAGCGCCACCGGTCCATTCTCGATGTTCACCTGCCGTCGAGGAGATTCGTCTGAGGCGATGCGGATCGTCTGGAAAGACTGCGCGACGGCCGTCTCGCTGAACAGCATCAGCAACAAAAGCGCCGAAAGGCGCGGTAATGCGCTTATGAATTTCATTGAATGCCCCTTGGCCCATATCCCTCAAATAGTACTTTCGGCAACAGATTGACTCATTGCGCGTCACCGTAAGCTAAACAATTATGCGGCAAGTGTTTCTGCCGCAAGCCGCTTTTTTCGTGCGTGCGTCCAGCGTGAAATGAAGTTCGATCGGAAGCTGATCAAGGGCTCCCCGAAGGAACCGGCGGCGAGGGGCTATCCTTCATTAAGACAAGATTTAAGCCTATGGAAATAAAGTGAATTTTCGGAGGCCGGATTTGGACCGCGCGAATGATCAAAGCAGACGCTCATACTTTACTGATAATCGACGATGCGCCGGAAATCATTGCGAGCCTGAGCGCGCTATTGCGTCCACATTATCGGGTGCTCGCCGCGCGGACTGCTGAGGCGGGGCTGGCCCTCGCGACAAAACAGCCCGGCCCGGATCTGATCCTGCTCGACATCGTTATGCCCGAAAGCGACGGCTACGCGTTGCTCGCGAAGTTGAGAGCAAGCTTTCTGACGCGCAAGATACCCGTGATCTTCCTGACGGCGCTGACCGGGTCCCTCGACGAGGAGCGGGGGCTCGAACTCGGCGCGGCGGATTATCTGACGAAGCCCATCAAGCCGGCCGTGCTGCTGGCGCGCGTGCGCAACCAGATGGAAGCGAAGTGCGCACGCGACTGGCTTGAGGACAATAACGCTGCGCTCGAAGCGGAGGTTGCGCGCCGAACGGCCGAAAACGACCTGACGCAGAAGGTCGCGATACGCGCATTGGCGCATCTTGCAGAAATGCGCGACGAGGAAACGGGCAATCACATCCTACGAACGCAGAATTACGTTCGTCTGCTCGCCATGCTGTTGAGGGAGCATCCGCGGTTCAGGGATATTCTGACCGATCATTTCATCGATCTCCTGACCAGCTCCGCCCCGTTGCACGACATCGGCAAGGTCGGAATTCCCGATCACATTCTCCTCAAGCCGGGAAAGCTCACGCCCGACGAGTGGGAGATCATGAAATCGCACGCGGCGGCCGGTAGTGACGCGATCGAGCGCGTCGAACGGGATATCGATCAGCCGCTGCCGTTTCTCAAGCTTGCCAAAGAGATTGCGCGTTCACACCATGAGAAATGGAACGGCGAAGGATATCCGGACGGACTGGCGGGAGACGCCATCCCCGTCTCCGCGCGTCTAATGACGCTCGCAGACGTTTTCGACGCGCTGATTTCGCGACGCGTCTATAAACCCAGAATGTCCTTCGACACGGCGCGGGAAATCATCTGCGAGGGACGGGGCAGTCATTTCGATCCCGACGTCGCCGACGTCTTCCTCGCCAATTACGAGCAGTTCACGAGGATCGCGAGCCTCTATTCAGACGAATGACCGCGAAGGGTATAGAGCGCATGAACCGCGAATTCAGCCTTTCACTGCTGCCGCCGCTCGTGGCGTGCGCCATGCAGCTCGCGCTTTGGCCTTGGCTCAACCCGCTCATCTGGTTGTTCTTCTATCCGGCCGTGTTTCTGAGCGGCATGATCGGGGGATTTCGCGGAGGGCTCGCAAGCACGCTTGTCAGCATCTGCATTGTCTGGTTCGTATTCATGCCGCCGCAATTCAGTCTGGAGGCGCATAACCACAATCACCTATTTTCGGCCGTCGTGTTTGCCGGGATGGGCTACGCGATCAGCCGGACACATGAAAGCCTCCGCAACAGACGCGCCGACAGCGAAGCGCGTTTCTCCACGACCTTCGAGATTTCCGCCACCGGCATCGTCGTCATCACTCCCGAAGGCCGGTTCGTTCGCGTCAACTCGAAATTCTGCCAGATGCTCGGCTATTCCCGGGAAGAGCTGGTCGCGAAAAGCTTCATCGAGATCACGCATCCAGATGATCTGACGGCAAGCCTCGACTTGCAGCGCAGAAGCCTCTCCGTCGAGAGTCCGCTGACTCCCCTCGAAAAACGCTATGTGCGCAAGGATGGCTCGACGATCTGGGTCAATGTCGCCCTCTCCGTCGCGCGCTCCCCGGAGAAGAAGCCCGACTTCCTCATCGCCGTGGTCGAAGATATTCAAACGCGCAAGATCGCCGAGGAAGACGCGCGCTCCAGTCGCGCAATGCTTCAGGCGGCGCTCGCCAGCATGACCGATGCGGTGTGCATTTCGGACACGAAAGCCAACTCCGTCCACATCAATGATGCTTTTGCAGCGTTCTACCGGTTTCAGGACATGTCGGAGCGCCCGCGCGATGTGGGGCGCCTCTCCAATTTATAGACGTGCTCACCGGGAGCGGCGCGCCGGCTCCCCAGGAGACATGGGCCGTTGCGCGGGCCTTGAGGGGAGAAATCGGCACGGGAGCCGAATATTGTCTGCGGCGGAAGGATACTGGCGAAGAATGGGTCGGAAGCTTCAGTTTCGCGCCGATCCGCGATAAGTCCGGGGTCATTGCCGGGGCGGTCGTCACCGCGCGCGACATCACCGACCGAAAGAGAGTCGAGCAGGCGCTGCGGGAGAGCGAGCGGCGGTTGAATCTCTTCATCGAACACGCGCCCGCCGCTTTGGCGATGTTCGACCGCGAGATGCGTTACATGGCGGTGAGCCGCCGCTGGCAGGAAGATTATGGGCTGGAAGCCAGCGTCGTCGGGAAGTCTCACTATTCGATTTTTCCGGACCTTCCACAGGGTTGGACGCAGGCGCATGCACGCGCTCTCGCGGGTGAAATCGTTCGGAAAAGCGACGATTGCTTTTTACGCATCGATGGATCGACGCAGTGGCTGCGCTGGGAAATTCTTCCCTGGCGGGCGGACGACGGTTCGATCGGCGGCATCGTCATTTTTACGGAAGACATCACCAAGCTCCACGACGCCGCGGAGGAAATCCTCAGGCTCAACGCCGATCTGGAGCAGCGCGTGTCGGAGCGCACGACGGAGCTCATCGAAGCGCGCGCCAAAGCCGAGGCCGCGAGCGCCGCCAAAAGCATCTTCCTCGCCAACATGAGTCACGAGATTCGCACGCCGCTGAACGCGATCCTCGGACTGACCCGGCTTCTGCTGGCGGAATCGACGAAGGTCAAGGACGCTGAACGGCTGACGAACATCGACCGCGCCAGCAAACACCTTCTCGCCGTCATCAACGACATTCTCGATCTATCGAAGATCGAGGCCGGCCGCCTGCAGCTGGAAGAGCGGAATTTCGACGTCGGCCAGATTCTGGCGGACGTCGCCTCGATGATCAGCGCGTCCACGAAGGCAAAGGGCATTCACGTCGCGATCGACACGGACGGCATGCCGCTGCGCGTCTTCGGCGATGATACGCGCATCCGCCAGGCGCTGCTGAACTACGCCAACAACGCCGTCAAATTCACCGAATGCGGCCATATCATTCTGCGCGTCGTGCTGCTCGAACAGACGGGCGACGACGTTCTCGCGCGGCTCGAAGTCCAGGACACTGGCATCGGCGTCGCTCCGGACATTCTGCCAATCTTGTTCAGCCCGTTCGAGCAGGGAGACATATCGACGACCCGCAAGTATGGCGGAACAGGTCTCGGACTCGCCATCACGCGCCGCCTCGCCGGTCTCATGGGGGGAGAGGCCGGCGCGGATAGCAGATTGGGAAGCGGCAGCACGTTCTGGTTCACCGCGCGTTTGACGAAATGCAAACAGGATGGCGCTTCAGCTTTGGAGAGCCGGTTCCGTGGCGCAGGCGCCGCCGGCGCCCTGCGCAGCGGCGCCCGGATTTTGCTGGCGGAAGACAACGCCATCAATCGCCAGGTCGCGACGGAGATGCTTCGCGCCCTGGACCTGCGCGTCGAACCAGCCGTGGATGGGCTGCAGGCTCTGGAGAAGGCGCAATCGGGAGATTACGATCTCGTCTTGATGGACCTGCAGATGCCCAATCTCGACGGCATCGAGGCGACGAGGCGACTGCGCGCCCTGGCCGACTGGAGGGAAAAGCCAATCATCGCGATGACGGCGAACATATTTGAAGATGATCGACGCGCATGCGCCCTGGCGGGGATGAACGACTTCATTCCGAAACCCGTCGATCCGGACGAGCTTTATCATGTGCTCGCGCGGTGGCTGCCGGCGGGGACGGCGGCCGCGCCGTTGGCGCCTAAAGAAGGATCGATGCAAGCCGCTTACCTGCAGATCCCGGGCCTCGACTCGGCAGCAGGGCTTCGGCGCGTGAATGGCAATCTATCGCTCTACCCGCAACTCTTGCGGCAGTTTGCAAGGGGAAGGCGCGGCGACGCCGAGCGCATGGCGTCCGCGTTGCATCGCGGGGATATGGCGACCGTCAGTCGCTGCGCGCATGAACTGAAGGGCGCGGCGGGCTCCTTGGGCGCCGAAAGGATCGAGGCGGCGGCGGCCGACATTGAAGCCGCGCTATCGAGCGAAAGTGACGAAAGCGAAATGGATCGTCTCTGCGCGCGGCTCGGGCAGGAACTGCGCTCGCTCGACGAAGCCCTTGAGAAGTTGAACTTGGAAGAGCCTGACCCGGCACCCTCCGAGGACAAGGACGCGCTGGAGTTGAAAAACGCAATCGTGGATCTGGAGGCGGCGCTGATCCAGGGCGACGTGCGTGCGAATGAGATATTCGACATGTGGCGGCGTCAGCTCGATCTCGTCATGCGAGGCGATAGCGAAGCTTTGGGTCGGCAGATAGACGCCTATGACTACCCCGAAGCGTTAGCGACGCTCAGGCGCGCGTCGGCCGGATAGATTCCAGCCAATTCTGACTTTTTCGCCTGCATGCGGGTGATCATCGTTTGGCGAATTGTCTCACGGTCGGATCCATCTTCGGCCAATTCGCGGGATTCATCGCGTGACGGATTTTCACGGAACAATCGGGGCAGAGATCAGCCGAGATTTCATACGCCTTCGATCCATTCTCATGTGCGACGAGCTGATGGATGACCCAGCCCTCCGGCATATAGTCTGCGCCCATGTCGTTCGGCACGCTTGCGTGCTTCACGAGATTGCAACCGTCGCATGTGAACTCCAGCCGCCTCATTCCGCCGTCCCTCTCGCTTCGCCTCGAGAGGCTTTTATCGTCGACCGCGTCGTCAATTGCAAAGCCTCCTCGGGGGTTATCGACAGAATGCGGCGGCCGGTTGTCAGACGCGCCAGAAAGAAGTGTCCCTGAGGTCGGGTCGCTCGTTCGGGCGTCACCCCGATACGCCCATGTCGTCGAGCGCGGCGGATTTGAACAGCGCATACACATGCGCGCCCATTTTCAAGGAAAGGTCTTCCAGCGCGCCCCTTGTTATCGCGGCGAGCAAAAAGCTGTTCTCGGCGAGCTCGATTTCGATCGTCGCCAGAGACCCGTCGACCTTCACATTCGAGACCTTGCCGGACAACACGCTGCGGGTGCTGATTTCCACGGGGCGGACGAGCGACAGGATGACGTCGGTGGCTTTCACGATGACGCGCGCTTCGCTGCCTGGGGGACCTGTATGTCCAGCGATCCAGATCGTTCCGGCTGCATGATCGAGTGGCGTGAGTCCGTGAGAGGCCGGCGTCTCAGCCACGCGGGCCGTGAGAACGGAGGAGAGATCGAAGCGGTAGTCGGCCGGCGTGCTGGCGAGCCGGCTGAACGCCGTCGCAGGCTCGCCGACGAATTTGACCCGCCCCGACTCGATGATGACGACGCGCGTCGCGAGCCGAACGACTTCCTCGACCGCATGGGAGACATAGACGATCGGAACCCTGAACTCGTCGCGCACGCGTTCGATCAGGGGCATGATCTCGAGCTTGCGCTCCATGTCGAGCGCCGCTAGCGGTTCGTCGAACAGCAGAAGCTTCGGGCAGGAGAGCAGGGCGCGGCCAATCGCGACGCGCTGTCTTTCTCCCCCCGACAAGCGCGCTGGCGGGCGTGAGAGAAGCTTGCCGATTCCGAGCGTTTCGACCACCGCGCCGAACTCGATCTGGCGTGCGCTGCGCGGCGCGAACCAGCGGCCATAGAGCAGGTTCTGCTTGACGCTCAGATGCGGAAACAAATTCGCATCCTGGAAAACGAGGCCGATTCTTCGGCGCGAGACGGGGACGAAGACGCCCGCTTCGATATCGACGAGAGGTTCGCCATCGAGCCTGACGTAACCCGAGTCGGGGCGCATGAGTCCGGCGATGATGCTGAGGGTGACGGACTTGCCGGAACCCGATTGCCCAAAGAGCGCCGTGACGCCCGCGCCGTTCTGAAAGGCGACGTCGAGCGAAAAGGCGCCGATCGCGAGCTTGACGTCGACGTCGATCACTCCGCGTTCCCCAGGCTCCTCTCCGCGCGCCATTGAACGACCTCAGAAAGCACGAGTGCGCAAAGCGCGATGATGATGGCGACAAGGGTCAGCCGCATGGCGCTTTCATCGCCGCCGGGCACTTGCGTGTAGGTGTAAATGGCCGCCGAAATCGTCTGGGTTTCGCCCGGGATGTTCGAGACGAAGGTGATGGTCGCCCCGAATTCCCCGAGCGCCTTCGCAAAGGCGAGAATCCCGCCGACGACGACGCCGGGGATCGCGAGCGGCAGCGTGACGGTGAAGAAGGTCCAGAGCCGGTTCGCGCCCAAGGTCTCGGCGGCGCGCTCGAGGCGCCGGTCGATCGATTCGAACGACAGCCGCATGGCGCGCACCATGAGCGGAAATCCCATGACTGCGCAGGCGACCGCCGCGCCGGTCCATCTAAAAGAGAAGACGATCCCGATCTCGGCGAGATAGGCGCCGAGCACGCCTTTGCGGCCGAGAAGGAGAAGCAGCACGAAGCCGGTCACGACCGGCGGCAGCACCAGCGGCAGATGTACGAGGCCGTTGATCAGCATCTTGCCGGGGAAACGCCAGCGCGCGAGCGCATAGGCGGTGAAAACGCCGAGCGGCAGGCTGACGAGCGTCGCGACAGTCGCAATCTTCAGCGAGAGCCAGATGGCCGTCCATTCGGCAGGCGACAGATCGACAAGCGCTGCGGGCGACAGGCTGAGCACCAAACATACCCCGGTTCGAAACTGCCGCGACAGGGAGCGCTCCGCGCACCTGCGTGAATCGAGACTTGGCGGAAGATCAGGCTTCGTGGCTGCGCCGCGATCCGGCCCTCCGGCGCGTCTCGGCCGTTATATACTGGACTAACATAGGAGGCTTGGCCAGCCAAGATTCGGGTCAGTCGGTCGTGGCTTAGTTCATGTGCCAGCCATGGCTGACGATGATCGACTCGCCGGTGATCGCATTGGTCTTGAAGGCGGCGAGGGTCAGCGCCACCTCGGCGACGTCGGCGATCATGGTGAACTGCTTGTCGACGGTCTCGCCGAGCATGATTTCCTTGACGACGCGCTCTTCTGAGATCCCGAGATCATGCGCCTGTTGGGGAATCTGCTTTTCCACGAGCGGCGTCATGACGAAGCCTGGGCAGATCGTGTTGGCGCGCACATTGTATTTCGCGCCTTCTTTCGCCATGACGCGCGCAAGGCCAAGGATGCCGTGTTTGGCGGCCACATAGGCGGATTTGAGCGGCGAAGCCTCGTGGCTGTGCACCGAGCCCATATAGATCAGCGCGCCCGATTTCTGCGGATACATATATTTGACGCAGGCCTTGGTGGTCAGAAAGGCGCCGTCGAGATGGATCGCCATGATCTTCTTCCAGTCGGCGAGGGGAAACTCCTCGATCGGATGGACGATCTGAATGCCGGCGTTGGAAACGAGAATATCGACCGTGCCGAAAGCTTTCGCCGCCACATCGACGCCGGCGTTGACCTGCTCCTCGTTGGAGACGTCCATGGCGACCGCCATGGCGATGGACTCGCCGCCGATCTCCGCCGCCGCGGCTTTCGCGGCGTCGATGTTGAGATCGGCGATGCAGACCCTGCCGCCCGCCTCGGCGAAGCGCTTGGCGATGCCGTGGCCGATGCCGCTCGCGGCGCCGGTGACGAGGGCGACCTTGCCGTTCAGTTCCATGGAGCGCTCCTTCAATCGAGATAGTTGTAGACGACCTTGCCGAGACCGAGGGTCAGGTCGGCGACAAGATGCGCGCAGGAAATAATTTCCCGCACCGGCAGATCGGCGACGGGAGCGAGCGCATGGGGATGCAGCTCCAGCGACGCAGGCCCCGTATAGGCGCTCTTCAGCACGACGTCCTCAAGACGATAGTCGACGAGTTCGAGGATGCGCGGTGAGCCGTCGACATGCGGAATGATCTTGAGAAGGTAGTTTGGCGCAACGAGGCTTTTGAGCGCGTCGGCCTGATCGAGCAGGCGATGCTTGTAGCCCATCGTTCCGCGGGCCACGTGAGAGGAGCCGTAATGAAGCGCGCCCACCAGCACGTCGCGTTCGACCGCGAGCGAAGGCTGCGCGAATTTCTTGGGGAAACCCCATAATTCGCGCCCGCCGGAGATCGGCGGCCCGTCGTTGAGATACATCGCATGGGTGTATTGGCCGAGCTGGCCGTTGAACCGCACCGGAATCACCTGCCCGGACTCGCAGTAGTCGCCAAAACCAGTGGAGTCCGGCATGCGGATGAATTCATATTTGACGATCGGATCGACGACTTCGAGCGGTTCCGGGACGACGCGCTGAAGCGCCTCCATATCTGTGCGGTAGGTGACGACGAGATATTCGCGGTTGACGAAGCGATAGGGACCCGGCGGAAAAGCCGGATTCGTCAGCGGCATCGCGAAGGCGTTTTTGCGGACGTCCTCGATTTTCATGAATCCGATCTCCTGTCGGCCCGCTTGTCGAGCCCCTTCGTGCAGTCGAAAACGACGACGTCTTCCTCCGGCCGCGTCCTCGACAGCCAATCGGGATGCGTCAAGGTCGTCGACACATCCGCGCCGCCGGCCTTCCAGTGGTCCTCCATTGTCGCTCGCGAGAATTCATAGTCCTTGGACTGCGTCTCGTAGGCGGCGCGGCGATGGATCAGCTGGACGATCGTGACGCCGGGGACGTCTCCGAAACCATCGAGCGCGAGCCAGTCCGGATCACTCAGCAGATCCGTCGGCAGTTTCTGCGACAGCCGTTTGACGGCCCCGCGCAAACCATGCGCGCGTTTGAGCAGATCGGTGTTGAGCCTCGTCCGGCTCGAATAACGTATGTCCTTCTCCCGCTGGGCCGCGTCGAGCAATGTCGACGGTGTCGGGCCGCGCGCGCCGAAAAGATCGATCTGGAAGACGCAAAGGTCGTCCTTGGGATCGCAGTAATCGAGGATGTATTGCAGCGGTGTATTTGAAACGAGTCCGCCGTCCCAATAGAGTTCGCCCTTGATCTCGACGGGCGGAAATCCGGGCGGAAGCGCACCGCTCGCCAGAATGTGATCAGGGCCGATCTCGTCTGAGAGATTGTCGAAATATTCGAAATTGCCGGTGCGGATGTTGACGGCCCCGACGCTGAGCCGGGTCTTTCTTGAATTGATCAGATCGAAATCGATGAGTCTGGAGAGCGTGCGGCGAAGCGGCTGCGTGTCATAGAAGCTCAGTTCGGTCGGCGGATAGGGCCAGGCCGGCGCCGGCGGCGGCAGGCGCGGCTGGAAGAAGCCCGGCGCGCCGAACGCCGCCGCGAAATTGGCGCTGGCGGCAGTGAACATCGAGCCCATCAAGCTGTCGAGAAAAAAGGGCGCCGGCGCGCCGCTCGTCACTTCGCCCCAGAAGTCGCGCAGGCGCTGGACCCGCGTCTCCGGCGGATTGCCGCACATGATCGCGGCGTTGATGGCTCCGATGGAGATTCCCGCGAACCATTCGGGGCGATAGCCGCCCGACGAGAGCGCCTCATAGGCGCCTGCCTGATAGGCGCCGAGCGCGCCGCCTCCCTGGAGAACAAGCGCGACCTTTTCTGATTTCGCCACTCGAAGGTCTCCGGTTGCCGCCCCGTGAAGGCCCACTCTGCGGCGGACGAGGCAAAACGGCGCTGAATCCCGGTCCAGACCTTAGCAAGTCGAACGCAACATTTCGACAGCAGTTCGCGTGCTTTTTTTGTGAAAATCCAATTCGGAGAAATTCGTTCGGCGGCGATAAGCCAGTCACCCCGCGGGGCGGTCCACGCCGCTGGCGGACGGCGCGAGTCAGACAAAAAATTATGGCACGGCAGAACAGTAGGTTAGCTGCGAGCAGCGCCTGGCGCGGGCGTTTTTGGGCGACCGTTGTACCATTGCAATAGCCAATCCTCCCGGTTTGAATCACATTGCGTTCTTTGGAGGAATTGTATGCAGCCGCTCAGACGCTTTGGCGGCGGATTTTCCGCGACCGCAGCTTTCGGCGCCGCCCTTCTGACGCTCCCTTGCCTGCAGGCGGCGGGGGCGGAAGAGAAACTTGCCCTCACCGAAATCGGCGCCGACGATCCACGCCAGCGCGCCCGCGCCGGGTGCGGCGATAGCGGCTCCGTGTCGATGGAGGTTCGCTGCTCCGGAAAGCCCGGCGCCCCGGCCCGTCTCGAGCGGCCGCTTTTCGCCGTCGTGTCGATCGCCGATCAGAGCGTTTCAATCTACAATCATCAGGGTCTCGTCACTCGCTCGGCGGTCTCCACCGGCATGGCGGGTCACGCCACGCCCAAGGGCGTCTTCACGATCATCGGCCGCGAGCGGATGCACGCCTCCAACATTTATTCCGGCGCGCCAATGCCCTTCATGCAGCGCCTCACTTGGTCCGGCATCGCTATGCATCTTGGGGTCGTGCCCGGCCATCCGGCTTCGCACGGCTGTATCCGGCTCCCGGCCGATTTCGCCGCAAAGCTCTGGGGAATGACCCGCATCGGCGAGCGTGTCGTCATCGCGCCGGACGACGTGACGCCGACGGAGTTCGCAAGTTCCCTCCTGCCCGCGCCGAAGATGCAGGTTTTCGCAGATGCGGGCGCCGCCGCCACCGCGCCTGCTTCGTCTCAGCCAGCAACGCTGGCCGAGCCGTCGAGGCTCAACCCGCGGGAATACGCGGGCCGGCTGAAAGCCAAGGCCGTCGCTGATCGGATTGCGGCGGCAAAGGCGTCGGGCGAGGCCTACCTCGAAGCGGACGCGAAGGATGCGGAAGCGCTGCGCCTCGCGGAGGAGCTCAAGGCGGCTGAGGCGGCCTTTGCGCTGGCGCAGGCGAAGGCCGAGGCCTTGGCGCGTGCGCCGCAACCGGTCGAAGCCGCCGCGAGGGATGCAGACGCCGCCGCGAAGGCGAAGGCCGAGGAGGTGCGCGCGGCCGCCGCCGCGCGGCTCGACGCGATCAGGAAAGCGTCGGCCGCCAATGTGCTCGAGGCGGCGGAGGCCTATCGGCGCTGGACCGCGGCCGCCAAGGCGTTCGAAGCCACGGAAAGCGCCGAAAAGGACGCCGAACTGCGCATGACGCCCGTGTCGGTGCTGATCAGCAAGGCGGACAAGCGCGTCTATGTGCGTCAGGGTCTGACGCCCATCTTCGATGCGCCGGCGACGGTGCGCGATCCCAAAGCGCCGCTCGGCTCGCAGCTTTATATCGCAACAGCCGTCGGCGCGGATGGGGCGTCGCTCAAATGGTCGGTCCTCTCGATCCCGCCGCAGCGCGTCGACGAACCCGGCGCTCGCAAGAAGGGAAAGGCCGCGGATGAGGAGCCTTACCCGATGCTTGGCGTCTATTCCTCGTCGGCGAGCCCGGACGAGGCCCTCGAGCGCGTCGACATCGGTCAGGACGTCCGCGACCGCATCGCCGAACGCCTGTGGACCGGCGCCTCCATCATCATCTCCGACCAGCCGGTGAGCGGCGAGACGAACAACGTCGGCACCGACCTCACCGTCAAGCTGCGCTAGCCGTTGCAAAAGGCGCGTTCTGACGCCCGACAGGGTATGATTCGGGCGATCACATGAAAGTCAGAACAATGCAGCTTCGGTTATTGGCGTCCCTTGTCGCTTTGCTGCTCGGGGCGATCGGCGCCAGCGCCGAGACCAGTCCCTCAACAGTCGCGATGACGCTGACGCACAGCGATTTCGGCGGGGGGCGCATCTATCTCCCCGTACGTTTCGGCAACATGGCGGGGACGATGCGCCTCGACACCGGGGCCACCTCCACCCGAGTCACGCTTGCGCCGTGGAACAAGAGTTTCCCCGCCCTGGGGCAAAGCGACTCGACCGGGGCGTCGGGAAAAACCACGCGCTGCGACGACGTCGAGGCCGCAAATGTCGCGCTCAAGGCGGTGCAGGGCCCCGACATCGCGCGAGCGAAATATGAGGTGGCGCGTTGCGCCGCGAACGACGGCGACGACCTTCTCGGACTGGATTTCTTCAAGGGCGCGCGCTTCACGCTGGATTTTCAGCGGCGGGAGATGGCGTTTTTTCCGGAAGCGCGCGCGGGCGCCCACGCAAGGCCCTTCCGACTGCTGGGCCCCGAGCGGCGCCTCGTCGCCATAGACCTGCGCGCGGGCGACGTCGCCGTCGCCGGGCTCTTCGATACGGGCGCCGAGATTTCCGCCGTCGATCAGCGCTTCGTCGAGACGCACAAAAATCTCTTTGCGCCCGTCAAGAGCAAGAGCCGGGCGAGCGAGGTCGGCGGCCGGCAGTTTTCGGCTAAAATCTACAAGATTAAGTCGCTCGATCTGGGAGACGGGCGATTGCTGCGCGGCGTCTATGCGCTCGCCTATGACTTCGGCGTCCTGCGAGACGTCCTCGGGTCGCAGACGCCCTTCATCCTGGGCTACAATGCGCTCAGCCGGTTTAATTGGGACCTGGATTTTCGGGCCGCCGGCGCGCCCGTCTGGGACGCGCGCGCAAAGTAGCCGCGCCGTCCTCGCGAAAAGCGGCTTACGCGGAACGCCCGCCTTCCGGCGACGTTGAGACGTCGAGCGCCGCGGCGGCGCGCGGGGCCAGTCCCGGGAGCGCGGCCGCGAGCGATGCAAGCCTGCTCGCCGGCGGGAAAATGGTCAGGCTGACGGAACAACCCTCGCAAACGGCAGTTCAGCTGCATCAGGCGCCGCCCGCGTCGTGCAGGCCGCGAGAGAATGAGGCGAGATGAACGCAACTTATGAAGACGCACAGGCCGCGGAGATCGTGTCGCGCGCGCGGCCCAGACGGCAACCCCGCGTGCTCGACGTGCTGCTGATCGAGGACGAGTCGGCGATCGCGAGAGACATCGAATACATCGTGCGGGACATGGGCCATCGCGTCGTCGGGCCGGCGCGCACGCAGGAGGAGGCCGTGTCGCTCGGGACGAAGGCCCGGCCGGCGGTCATCATCGCCGACGTAAAGCTGGCGGACGGGAGTTCGGGCGTCGTCGCGGTCGATGAGATTCTCAAGACGATCGACGCTTCCGTGATCTTCGTCACCGCCGTTCCGGAATGGCTGAGGACGGGCGAAGTGGAGCCGTTCTTCGTCATCCCCAAGCCCTACGCCACAGAAGCGGTCAAAGCCGCCATCGCGCAGGCGACATCGAGGCGCGCGCAGGCGATGCAGGCTATTTTGGAGACGAAGTCCGCCGTGAGCCGCCTCATGCGCAAACAGTAAGCGCCGTTTTCCGCCCGTGCGGCGATCCTTCGCAGGCGACGCGCTCTAAAACATGTTACATCGCGACAGCGCCGCAGCGAGGGCTGCGGGATGGCGCGGGGTCTGGAGGCGTTCGGCGATGTACAAGAAGATTCTCGTGCCGGTCGATTTGAGCGAGCCCGATATGACGGAGCTTGCTCTGGGCGCCGCCGTTGCGCTCGCCGCGACGGGCGAGGGCGCGCAGCTGCGACTGGTGAACGTGCAGCCGCTCGTGCCAATGGCTTTCTCGGACTATATCCCGCCGAATTTCGACGAGGAAATGCGCGAGTCGGCCGAGAAGGAAATGGGCGCGATCGCCGCGAAAGTGTCCTTTCCCGCCGACCGCGTGACGTCGACGGTCCGCTTCGGCGCGGTCTATCCCGAAGTGCTCGGCGAGGCGGAGGACTGGGGCGCCGATCTCGTCGTCGTCGGATCGCACCGGCCCACCATGGCCACCTATCTCCTCGGCTCCAACGCCAAGACGATCGTGCGCCACGCCAAATGCTCGGTGCTGGTGGCGCGGCAATAGGCCTCAGACGCGATCGGCGCGAGGCGCGGTAGAGTTTTCGTCATGGCTCGATTCGCACCTTTCGCCGTTCTCGTCCTCACCGCAGGCCTCTCTCCGGGAGCCGTGGCGCTGGCCGCCCCGGCGGAACAGGGAGCCTTCGAGCGGGGCGAGGCGCTCGCCCGAAAGAATTGCAGTTCCTGCCACGCCATCGGCCGCTCGGGCGCAAGCCCCAATCCCAAATCTCCGCCGTTCCGCTACCTCTCGCGCCGCTATCCGCTCTCGAATCTCGAGGAGGCGCTCGGCGAGGGCATCGTCGTCGGCCACGAGGGTCCTGAGATGCCGCAGTTCGAGTTCAGCACGAAGCAGATCGAGGCGCTGCTGGCTTATCTGGGCGCCATCCAGAAGCGGTGATCGCGGCGCGCAGGCGCGCGACAGTCCGACGCCTTTGCGCTTGCCGGGCGGCTGGTCTAAAAACGCCTGAGATCAGCCGAGGAAACGATGTCCGCCATCCCCGATTTCACCAAAATCCCCTTCGCCGCCGCCAATGTCGCGCAGGAGACGCCGCCGCGCAGCTGGATGACGCCGGAAGGCATAGAGGTGAAGAACGCCTACGGGCCGCAGGACGTCGAGGGGCTGTCTTTCATCGACGGCTATCCCGGCGTCGCGCCCTTCGTCCGCGGGCCTTACTCGACCATGTATGTCGCCCAGCCCTGGACGATCCGCCAATATGCGGGCTTCTCCACGGCGGAGGATTCCAACGCCTTCTATCGCCGCAACCTCGCCGCCGGGCAGAAGGGCCTCTCCGTCGCCTTCGACCTCGCGACGCATCGCGGCTACGATAGCGACCATCCGCGCGTCATGGGCGACGTCGGCATGGCGGGCGTCGCCATCGACTCGATCTACGACATGCGCACGCTCTTCGACGGCATTCCGCTCGACCAGATGTCCGTGTCCATGACCATGAACGGCGCGGTGCTGCCGGTTCTCGCGCTCTTCATCGTCGCTGCGGAAGAGCAGGGCGTGTCGGCCGACAAGCTCACCGGCACGATCCAGAACGACATTCTCAAAGAATTCATGGTGCGCAACACGTACATCTATCCGCCGGAGCCCTCCATGCGGATCGTGTCGGATATCTTTGCCTACACCAGCAAGCATATGCCGAAGTTCAACTCGATCTCGATCTCCGGCTATCACATGCAGGAAGCGGGCGCTTCGGCCGATCTCGAACTCGGCTACACGCTCGCCGACGGCGTCGAATATGTGCGCGCCGGCGTCGCGGCGGGCCTCGACATCGACGCCTTCGCCCCGCGCCTCTCTTTCTTCTTCGCCATCGGCATGAACTTCTTCATGGAGGTCGCCAAGCTGCGCGCCGCGCGCCTCTTGTGGGCGCGTCTCATGAAGGATCTCGGCGCCAAATCCGAGAAGAGCCTGACGCTGCGCACCCATTGCCAGACCTCCGGCTGGTCGCTTACCGCGCAGGACGTCTATGTGAATTCCATCCGCACCTGTGTGGAAGCCATGGCGGCGACGCAGGGCCATACGCAATCGCTGCATACCAATGCGCTGGACGAAGCGCTGGCCCTCCCGACGGACTTCTCGGCGCGCATCGCCCGCAATACGCAGATCGTGTTGCAGCAGGAGAGCGGCACGACGCGCGTGATCGACCCGTGGGGCGGCTCTTATTATGTCGAGCGCCTGACGGCCGAACTCGCCAAAGGCGCCTGGAAGCATATCGAGGAGATCGAGGCGCTGGGCGGCATGGCCAAGGCCATTGCGGCGGGCGTCCCCAAGCAGCGTATCGAAGAGGCCGCCGCAAAGACGCAGGCGCGCATCGACAGCGGAACGCAGGTTGTCGTCGGCGTCAACAAATACCGCCCCGAGAACGACGCCAAGCCCAACGTGCTCAAGGTCGACAACGCCGCCGTGCGCGCCGCGCAGCTCGACAAGCTGAAGCGCCTGCGCGCCGAGCGCGACGAGGCGGCGACAGAGGCGGCGCTGAATGCGCTGACCGTGGGCGCGACGTCAGGCGCCAATCCGCTCGACCTCGCCGTGAAGGCGGCGCGCGCCAAGGCGAGCGTCGGCGAAATTTCGACCGCGCTGGAGAAGGTCTTCACGCGCCACAAGCCCAAGGCCAGTGTCATCTCCGGCGTCTATGCGAAGGAGGCCGGCAAGGACAGCCCGCAGGTCGGGCGCATCGTCGGCATGACGCGCGACTTCGAAGAGAACACAGGCCGCAAGCCGCGCATCCTCGTCGCCAAGATGGGCCAGGACGGCCACGACCGCGGCCAGAAGGTCATCGCCTCGGCCTTCGCCGACATGGGCTTCGACGTCGTCATCGGCGATCTTTTCGCGACGCCCGAC
>CAWDYM010000004.1:0-1236115 GCA_963806665.1 uncultured Alphaproteobacteria bacterium
CCGGACTGCCTCCGGGACCTGTCCCCCTTCCACGAGGGTGCGCATGCGATGGCTGATCGCCCAGAAGAGCGCTGCCGGATCATCCTCGCCTTCGGCAATGCGGAGCGCGACGGCGGTGTCTTCGAGACGCTGGGCGAGTTCCGTGGGGAATCGGAGCGGCTCGATGACCAGATTGTGCACCTCGACGGTCGTGCGGGGGTCCCCCACCGCCCGGGCCTGCGCCTTGGCTTCGTCGGCCAGCGACCGGCGCTCCGCAAGGGTCGCACCGAACACCGTTTCGCTGCAGATCGCCGCAGTGAGCCGGGCGCGCAATTGGCCGTCACTCCGGCCGACGGCCGTCCGGGCCCGCCGCAGGGCCTCCAACCGCTCTCTGTCGGCGATCCCGGCAGCGCTGTAGTACCCGCGCGTGTTGGCCAGGGCCGCTGTGGCCAGGCGCCGACCGTCACCGGCGCTCTGGGCCAGATCGCAGGCCTCGAGCAACACCTCCCGGAAGGAGGGCTGGCCACTCTGGAGCAGCGCCATGCCGAGTTGCGTCAACAGGTCGCAACGTCGCAGCACCTCGTCCGGACTGAACCGACCGACCAGATCGCATGCGGTGGCGAACCAGCGGGCTGCTTCATCCGGGGCGACACGGGCCGCTGCCTCGTAGCCTGCCTGTTCCGCCCAGCGCAGTGCCGACTCGTCCTCGCCGGCTCCGAGATAGTGGAGGGCCATGCTGGAAGGGGTCGGACGTGGGACGGAGGCCTCGATCGCGGCGGCCACCTTGCCGTGCAACTGCCGTCGCCTGACCGGCAACAGTCCCTGATAGAGCGTGCGTTGCACCAGGGCATGGGAGAAGCGCATGGAGTCACCCTCCGCACCGCGGACGAGGGCCGCCCCGACTGGCGCCGTCGATCAGGTCGGCCGCAGTCCCCGCTTCGATCTCGGCGACTTCGGCAAGTGTTGCGACGTCGAACTCCACGCCGATCACCGAGGCGACGGCGAGGATGCGAGCCGTCCTGGTGCCGAGGCTCCTGACCCGCTGACCGATGATGTCCTGCAGGCTCGCAGGAATTCCGCCCGGGGTCGACCATGGGGTCGCGCCGCGTATCGGCGGTGTGGGAATCGGCCATGTGGCGAAGCAACTCGCAGACGAAGAGCGGATTGCCATCCGTCTCCTCGGTCAGTTCCCGGGCGAAGTCCGACAGCGTGCCCGCCTCGATGTGGTCGGGAGCCAACGTCGCGGACAGCGTCTGCACATCGGACTGCCGGAGACCGTCCAGGTCGATCCGCGTGCATCCGCTGATCCCGCCAGCACTCGGTCAGCAACGTGCCGAGCTTGCTGTCGTCGTCGATCTCGTTGGCACGAAACGTCGCAAGGAGGGTGAGCTGGCGACTGACGCACATGGGCGATGAGGTGCCGGAAGAGCTGCACCGTGGAGGTGTCGGCCCAGTGGAGGTCCTCGAGCACGACGAGGATCGGCTGCCGATCCGCCGCGTCCTCCAGGAGTCCGGAGACGGCGGAGAACGTCAGGTAGCGGTCGGTGTCAGGATCCGAGCTGGACCGGGGCCGGGCCGACGGGAGCTGTCGCTCGAATGCGGGCGAGAGGCGCGACAGATCTCCTCCGTGTTCGACCACGTGGGATTCGAGGAACATCCGTGGTGACTGCTCCACGAACCTGTCGACGGCTTCGACGAATGGCTGGTACGGGACACCGGCCCCTTCGGTGCAACGACCGAGGAGGATCACGCCACCCTCGTCCTGGACGTGCCTGGCGAACGCGGCCGCGAGGGACGACTTGCCGATACCTGGTTCGCCGCCGATCAGGACGAGGGAACGGTGCCCTTCCACGGCTTCCGCGTAGGCCTTGCGGAGACGGTCCAACTCTCGGGTCCGCCCGACGAATGTCGTGAGTGGGCCGCACAGCTCCTCGACGAGATCGGTGCCTGGCTCCGTGGATTCACGCGTCCGTGGGACCGGGTATCCGTCTGGAGCCGTTCGAGCGCCTGCGGAACCCAGCGCAACTCCGGACTCTGGAGCACGACGGCCTGCTCGAGATCGGCCAGAGCCGAGGATGGCTCGATCCCGAGTTCGTCGTTGAGGTGCCGGCGAAGTCGCTGGAACGCGCGGAGCGCGTCCGCCTGTCGGTCCGACCGGTACAGGGCGAGCATCAACGTCGCCCATCGTTGCTCGCGGAACGGTTCCGACCCGACAGCCGCCTCAGCCTCGGCGATGATCTCGTGATGGTGACCCAGGGCGAGCCGCGCCTCGAGCAACAGCTCCTCGGCTCCCAGGCGCAGCTCCTCGAGGCGAGCGATTTCGCCGCGTGCCCACGGGGCGTCCAGCAGGTCTGCCAGAGCACGTCCCCGCCAGAGGCCCAAGGCGGAGCGTAGGTGGATGACCGCCGATTCCTGCTTCCGGGCGCGGAGGGCGTTGCGTCCCATCTCGAGCTGGTCCTCGAACTCGGAGGTATCGAGTTCGCCGGGCCGGACGAGCAGCCGGTAGCCCCCCGCGATGTGTTCGATCCGGTCGGATCCGATCAACTGCCTCACCAGGGAGATGTGGCTGGATAGCGTCGACGCAGCCCCCGACGAGGGACTGCCGGACCAGATGTCGTCCATGAGTCGTTCCGTCGGGACGGGCTGGTTCGGACTGACGGCGAGCCGGGCCACCAACATCCGCCTCCGGGCGCCTCGGAGCGGGACGGGCCCGGAATCACCATCAACTTCCAGGGTTCCCAAGAGCCGGAATCTCATGGTGGTCCGATCCGCCTTCCGCTCCCGCCAGGTCGCATCACAACTGCGAGGTCACCAATCTATTGGATCGTAATTGGATTCGCATTGGATTCCCGTCGATCATCATGCAGTTGGCTCGGTCGGACGAGCGGCGGGAACTGGTTCCGGGTCACCCCTGGGAGCGGGGGTCCTCGTGGCCCCGGGTCCCAGGGGTTGGGGTGCACTCCTCAGGTGGCGGAACTGAGGAGTGCACCCTCCCCCCCTTGTATGGTCCGGCCCGGTACGCCGACACTCGAGTCGGAGCCGCCCACGGACGCCTCCAGGCGCGGCGCCGTTCCCTGCGGGGCCTCAGACGGGTCCTGATCAAGTCATCGGGCCCTCGCAACTGTTCAGGGTGCGAAGTTGGGCGCTTCGACTCGGCATCGGCCCACAAGGGCTGAAGTATCGACTCGACGGAGTTCGTCGGCGCAGCCGCGGACGTGCTGCCTTCGCTCAGGCGGTGACGGTCACCGGCAGGTGCTTGAGGCCGTTGATCCAGCTCGAGCGCAGCCGGATGGCGTCGCCGGCCTGGTCGACACCGGCGGTGTGGCCGAGCAGCTCCTCGAGCAGGACCGAGATCTCGAACCGGGCCAGGTGGGCGCCGAGGCAGTAGTGCGGGCCCCCACCACCGAACGACACGATGCGGGTTGGGCGTCCGGGTGATGTCGAAGCGCCGGGGGTCGGCGAAGACCTCGTCGTCGTAGTTGGCGCCCATGAAGTAGAGGGCCACCGGGTCGTTCTCGCGGATGGTCACCCCGTGGAGCTCGACGTCGCAGGTGGCGGTCCGGCGGAAGTAGACGATCGGGGTGGACCACCGGATGATCTCGTCGGCAGCGGTGGGCGGCGAGTGCCGGGTCGGAGCGCAGCAGAGCCATCTGGTCCGGGTTGTCCAGCAGCGCCAGCATCCCCTGGGACATGGCCGTCCGAGTCGTCTCGTTGCCGGCGACGGCGAGGGCCAGGACGAACACCTCGAACTCGTGGGCTCCGAGCGCGTCGTCGTCGACCTCGGTGATCAGCGAGGTGACGATGTCGTCCTGCGGGCTCGGCCCGTCGCTGCTCGGCCAGCTGGGTGCCGTAGGTGTAGAGGGCGATGGCGGCGTTCATGGGGGCGTCGGCGTCGACGGCGAACTCGGGGTCGGTGGCGCCGGAGATGATGTTGGTCCACTCGATCACCTGGGGCCGGTCCTCGACCGGCACGCCGAGCAGTTCCGAGATGGCAAAGGCGGGCAGGACGCTGGCGACCTCGGTGACCCAGTCGAACGTGCCACGAGCGACGACATCGGACAGGACATCGCGGACGGCCCGCCGGTAGCTGGCCTCGAACTGGGCGATGGCCCGGGGAGTGAACCCGCGGTTGACGAGTCGCCGGAGCCGGGTGTGCTCGGGCCGGTCGGTCTCGATGATCGACCGGAACAGATCGCGTTGCTCCTCGGTCTGCTCACTCAGGAACACCCCGCCCCGCTGGGAGGAGAAGCGGTCGATGTCCCGGTTCGCCGCCTGCACGTCGGCGTGCCGGGTGAGGGCCCAGAAGCCGGGGACGGCAGGATCGTCGGTCTCGTGCCAATGGACGGGCGACTCCCGGCGCAGCCACGCGAACTGGTCGTGCGGGATGCCCCCCGTCCACTGGTCGGGCTCGATCAGGTCGATGTCCACAGTCGTCACCTTTCGTCGGGTCGTGGAGTCTGGGAGGTGGGTCGGGGAGCCCGTGCCGTTCCTGCGTGTCGAGGTGGCGTCCGTGCCCGCCGGCGGTCGGGGCGCTCGGGCCGCAGCCTGCGCGCGATGCCCACGGACAGTACCGCCCCGACGTGAGGCGCCGCCACGGCGGGCGTGTCCCGCTGACGGTCGCGGCCAGCGGCCATTGCGGTGCCGGATGGGGGCACGGACCCGAAGGTCACCGTGTGGGCGATGGAGGCGACCCTGGTGGTGTCCGGCAGCGACGACCCCAGCAAGCCGGTGGCGAAGCCGACGCTGGTGCTCGGCATGGCCCCACTCCGCAAGCCGGGCACCCGGATCGGCCAGAGCGCCGTTCGGGCGTTGGCTGATATTGCACAGCGGGGCCTTCCGGCCCACCTCCTGGCCGGGGACAGGGCCTACACCCAGTGCAAGCCCGAGGACTTCCAGTTGCCTGCCCGCTCCCTGGGCTACCAGATGGTCCTCGACTACGAGATCGATCAACTCGGTCTCCAGGGCACCCACCAGGGCACGATCCAGGTGGATGGCTCCTTCTACTGCTCGGCGATGTCCGAGCCGTTGATGAACGCCACCAGGGACTTCCTCGACGGCAAGATCGATGAGGCCACCCACCGG
Source organism: uncultured Alphaproteobacteria bacterium (assembly GCA_963806665.1). Lineage (GTDB taxonomy): Bacteria > Pseudomonadota > Alphaproteobacteria > Rhizobiales > Beijerinckiaceae > Methylocystis. Next base: position 5,062 of record CAWDYM010000004.1, read on the forward strand.
GCCCGGATCGCCGAGCGCCGGCACTTCGCCATCCGGGCCAAGAGCCAGCCCGACGCCGACGGCCATCTCCGGGTCATGTGCCCGGCGGCCGCTCCGGCGCCCCAGGTCCGCTGTCAGCTCAAGCCCGCGTCCGAGGGTGGCAACGGCAAGGTCCGGACCCGCATCCCGGTCACCGACGTCCTGGCCGCCCACCCGCCGAAGATCTGCACCCAGGGTTCGATCACCCTGCCCCCCGACGCCGGCGCCAAGTTCCGCCAGCGTTTCGCCCATGAGACCGACGAGTGGCACCGCACCTACGCCACCCTCCGGAACTCGAACGAGGGGATGAACGGCTACGTGAAGGACGGTGCCCGGGAGGCCGTCGACGACCCGGAGCGCCGCCGCATCAGGGGTGTCGCCGCCCAGAGCGTCCTGGTGTCCTTCCAGTTCCTTGCCGCCAACATCCGCAAGATCAACGAGCTCATGGCCAGAAGGGCCTCCGGCGAGGAGAAGCTCCGCAAGCTCCGGGCCCGGAGGCGGACCAGGTCGCTCACGACGTGGACCCCGGCGCCGCCGACGGTGGTGATCGCCACGGTGGATGACGCCAGCGCCGACCCGGATCCGCCGTTGAGCGCCTGAGACAGGCCATCTCCCGGCGAAGTGAACACCCCGGTGGTTTCGTCGCGTCCGGAGTCAACCCTGAGCGGACCCGGAAGGGGGAAGGGGTGTGCGAGGTCGACTTGCGACGCCCGGAAAGACCCGGCGAAGGCCCGACATCTGTCCCGAACCCCCTAGGCGGCCCCGCATGAGGAGGGTTTTGTCGACGCGATCCGCCTGGTTCTGTCGACACCCCATGAGTGGGCGAGGGGGTGTGTGAGCTCAGGACATCCTGGACAGCATGTCGCGAGACATAGCGGACACTCCTTTTGGGAGATTTGTCCATGGTGCTCCGTCGGATGGTCGTCGATGCCGTACTGATCGAAGGAAGGTCGGTGCGAGAGGTCGCAACCGCCTTCGGACGCTCCAAGAGCTGGGTCCATGACCTCGTGTCCCGCTATCGCCTGGAGGGTGAGGCCGCTCTCGAGGAGCGGTCCCGGCGTCCGACGAGTTCCCCGCGACGGACGAGCGAAGCCGTCGAGGAGGCGATCGTGAGGCTCCGCAAGGAACTGTGCGACCTCGGTGCCGACGCAGGTCCACAGACCATCGCCTGGCACCTCGACCGGCTCCACGGATCGGCACCCTCGCCGGCCACCATCTATCGGATCCTGGCCCGTCGGGGGTTCATCACCCCGGAACCCCGGAAGCGTCCGAAGAGCTCCTTCGTTCGGTTCGAAGCGGACCAGCCCAACGAATGCTGGCAGGGCGATGTGACGCACTGGACGTTGCTCGACGGCTCCGACGTCGAGATCCTCAACTTCATCGACGACCATTCGCGGCTCGTCCTCGTGGCCGACGTCCGCCGGGTAACCAAGGGGCCCGACGTGCTCGCCACCTACCAGAAGGCCTGTGAACGCTGGGGAATCCCGGCCTCGGTGCTGACGGACAACGGAGCGGTCTTCAACGGCACGTCACGAGGTGGGATCACTGCCTTTGAAGTCGCTCTCGGACGGGCCGGAGTCGTCTACAAGCACTCCCGTCCCTACCATCCCCAGACCTGCGGGAAGATCGAGCGTTGGCACCAGACCCTCAAGGGGTTCCTGGTCAAGCGGGACCCGGCCCGGACGATCGGTGAACTCCAGCGCCAGGTCGATGCCATCGTCGACTACTACAACGAGCGTCGTCCCCACCGGGCCAGGGGGCGGATCACGCCGGCAACCGCCTTCGCCGCCCGGGACAAAGCCACCCCCGGCATGTCCGGGGTGGATCCCCACTACCGCATCCGCCACGACAAGGTCGACGCCGACGGCAAGGTCAGTCTCCGGTTCGGCAACAAGATGCTCCACCTCGGAGTGGGGCGACCCTGGCGCGGAACACGGGTGCGCCTCTACATCGCCGGCGACTACATCCGGGTCATCTCCGAAGAAGGCGAGTTCCTGGCCGAGACGACGATCGACACGTCGAAGGGCTACCAGAGAATGCGAAAACCCCCGGTGAGGTAGTTTCCGGGGGTTCGCTGTGTCCGCGATGTCTCGCGACATCACATGAGTGGGCGAGGGGGGACTTGAACCCCCACATCCTTTCGGACACAGGAACCTGAATCCTGCGCGTCTGCCAATTCCGCCACTCGCCCGAGCGACCGGTAGAGGCTACCCGAAGATCCGGGGCTCGCCGTTCGCGGACCCGTCACCTGCGGGGTCCTCCTGCGCAGGCACAGTCCTCGTCCCGGAAGACGGTCCGGGCCACCACCTGCCGCCCCGTCGGACCGGACCCCGCAACCCTTGGCGCGCCGTCGCCGGACCGTACCCCCTACCAGGGGGTAGACACCGGTAGGCTGACGCCGACATGGGACTGCAGAAGTTCGAAGGGCGCCTCGAGCGCATGGTCGACGGCACTCTCTCCAAGGCCTTCCGGGGCGATCTCCATCCGGTGGAGATCGGCCGCCGGGTGACCCGGGAGATGGACCTGAAGCGGCGCCTCGGCGTCCACGGCCTCATCGCGCCCAATGCCTTCGTCGTCCACCTGTCGGCGTCCGACTTCGACCGGTTCGAGAGCTTCCTCGACGCCCTGGTGCGTGAGCTCGAGGAGGCGGCCCGCGAGCACGCCCGCACCGAGGACTACGTCTTCGTGGGCCCCGTCACCGTCTCGGTGGTCGAGGACCCCCGCCAGCGCCGGGGCCGCTTCGCCGTGGTGTCCGACGTCCACGAGGGTCCGGCCGGCCTGACGGCCGCCTCGGTGGTGCTGGCCGACGGGATGCGGGTCGTGCTCGGGCCCGGAGCCGATCACCATCGGCCGCCTGCCCGAGAGCACCATCGTGGTGAACGACCCGAACGCCAGCCGTCGCCACGCCGAGATCCGGCGGTCCGGCAACGACGTGGTGGTGGTCGACCTGAACTCCACCAACGGGACCCGGGTCAACGGCGCCACCATCCGCGAGCGGATGCTGTCCGACGGCGACCAGATCGTCATCGGCACGACCGTGCTCCGCTTCGAGACTTCGTGAGTCCCGGCGCCCGACCTTGATCACCATCCTCGCCGCAGCGGCCGCCCCGGTACCCGTCGACAACACCCCGGTCCTCCGTGCGCTGGAGTTCGGGGTCATCCTCCTGCTCTGGCTGTTCTTCATGTGGGTGGTCCGGGCCGTCTGGGTCGAGGTCCGCCCGCTCAAGCGCAAGCGCCGGCGGGGCCGTGACGTCGACCCGGTGGTGGACGGCAAGCGCCGGCGCAGCCTCCGCCTCCACGTCATCCGGCCCGACGACCAGGCCGGCCGGGTCTACGACGTGGGCGAGGAGGTGACCGTCGGCCGGGCACCGGGCTGCGGCGTCCCCATCGACTACGACTCCTACGCCTCCAACCTCCACGCCCGCCTGTTCCGCCTCGACGGCGACCTGTGGGTGGAGGACCTCGGCTCGACCAACGGCACCTGGGTCAACACCGTCCGGATCGAGGAGCGGACCAAGCTGCAGAAGGGGGACCTCCTCCAGGTCGGCGGCACCGTCTTCGAGGTGGGGCGCTGACATGACGCTGCTCCGTTCGGGATCGGCGACCGACACCGGGCTGGTCCGGTCGGTCAACCAGGACCTGGCCGTCGAGACGGGGACCCTGTTCGCCGTGGCCGACGGCATGGGCGGCCACGCCGGCGGCGAGGTGGCGGCCCGCCTGGCCGTCGACACGCTGACCCGCGCCTTCGGCACCAGGCCCACCGGGGCGGGCCTGTCCGAGGCCGTCACCGAGGCCAACCGGGTCGTGTTCGAGCACAGCCTCGACAACCCCGAGCTCCGGGGGATGGGCACCACCCTGACTGCCGCGGCCCTGGTGAACGAGGACGACCGGGACGTCCTCGCCCTCGTCAACGTGGGCGACTCGCGCTCCTACCGCTACCACGACGGCGAGCTCTCCCAGATCACGGTCGACCACAGCCTGGCCGAGGAGATGGTCCGCAGCGGCGAGCTCAGCGAGGCCGAGGCCGCCGTCCACCCGCACCGGCACATCCTGACCCGGGCCCTCGGGGTGGGCGACGACGTGGCCGTCGACCTGTGGCGGATCCAGCCGGCCCGGGGCGACCGGTTCGTCCTGTGCAGCGACGGCCTGACCAACGAGCTCGACGACGCCCCAGATCGCCGAGGTCCTGGCCACCGTGCCCGACCCGCAGGTCGCCGCCGACCTGCTCGTCCGGGCCGCCCGCACCCACGGGGGCAGCGACAACATCACGGTGGTGGTGGTCGACGTGGTGGTGGGCGAGGCCGACGAGGCCGACGTGCCGGCCGTCGCCGCCGTGGCCGCCGACTTCCAGAGCGCCCTCCCCGAGGAGTCGGCGTCCGCCGCCAGATCAGGAGGCCCCCGACCGACCGGTGGCGGAGGACGTCGAGCATCCTGCCCGGGCCCGGAGCCACTCAAGCCCAAGTTCCGTGACCGGTGGCGGGCCCGCCGCAAGGCACGCCGGGCGGCCCGCGGGCGACGGCTGATCACGTTCCGGGTCGTGCTGTTCGTGGTGATCCTGGCCGCCATCCTGTACGCGGCCTTCTACGCCGTGCGCTGGTACGACACGAACGCCTACTACGTGCAGGTCACGAACAACGAGCTGATGATCTACCACGGCCGCATCGGCGGCGGGGTGCTCTACAAGCCGGTCGTGGTGGAGCGGACCGGGGTGACCACTGCCGACGTCCCGCCCTACACGCTCTCGCAGCTGCAAGACCGGGGTCCAGGAGGACTCGCTCAAGGCGGCCCAGGCCTACGTGGCCGAACCTGGTGGCCAGCCAGCGGCAGACGGTCTGCGCCCAGAACCCGGCCACGCCGGGCTGTCCCGGGGCGCCGGCCACGTCCACGACCACGACGACGGGGGCGCCCTGATGGAACGCCGCATCCGTTGGCTCGGGATCGTCCTGCTGCTGTGCTTCGTCGCACTGTTCGTGCAGCTGAACAACATCCAGATCGTCAAGGCCAACGCCCTGTCGAACTCGCCCAGCAACCCCCGGGTCATCCAGGTGGCCCGCAACGACCCCCGGGGCGACATCCTGTCGGCCGACGGCGTCGTGCTGGCCAGCTCGGTCCCGTCGCCAGCGGCTACTACAAGTACCAGCGGGCCTACAACCCGTTGACGGCCACGGTGCTCTTCTCCCAGATCGTCGGCTACGACACGATCATCTTCGGCACCGACCGGCGTCGAGGCGTAGTACAACACCTACCTCCAGTCCCACACCCGACCGGCCAAGACGCTGGGCGACCTGCTGACCAGCCGGACCACGACGGGCAACGTCATCCTGACCATCAACTCGGCCCTGCAGCTCAAGGTGGCGCGGCGATCGTCGAGGCGATCAACGACAACGGCAGCGCGCCCGAGGCCGGGGCCGTCGTGATCAACGTCAAGACCGGGGCCATCGAGGCGATGTACGGCAGGCCCACCGTACGACCCCGACGCCGCTCGCCTCCCAGGACACGCCAAGGGCGGTACGGCGTACTACGACTCGCTCGATCCCCGGGACGGGCCAACAGCCCGCTCGTCTCGCAGGCCTACCAGCACGGCTTCCTGCCCGGGTCGACCTTCAAGGTGGTGACGTCGTCCGCCGTCTACGACCACCAGCCGGCACTGGCCAAGGTCAACTACCCGCACGGTCCCGGCGTGCATCTCCGGCTCAACCGCCCCAGACCCCCCTGCCGCTGTGCAACTACCCACAGCGGCGACGCACGAGATCTGCGGTGGCGTGATACCAGCAGACCCTGCCCGCAGTCGTGCAACACGGCCTTCGCCCAGTTCGGGATGGCGCTCGAAGACGTAGCCTGAACACCGAGGCCAGGCCTTCGGGTTCAACCAGCGGTCCCCCTCGACCTGACCGACGTCGGCGTCTCGTACTTCCCGGCGGTCCCGGGACCCAGCTCGGATCAACACCGACAGCCGTCCCAGGCGTACTCGGCGTTCGGGCAGCAGAACGTGCTGACATCGCCACGACCCTGCAGATGGGTCTGGTTGCCGACGGCATCGCCAACCGGGGGGTGATCATGACCCCCCACGTCATGCAGCGAGATCCGCGACTCGTCGGGCAACCTGCTGTCCAGACTACCAGCCCAAGCCGTGGCTGACCGCCACCAACCCGCTGACCGCCGCCGCGGTGACGTCGCTGATGCAGGCGGTCGTGACGAGCGGGACGGCCGCCCAGGGCGGGTTCCCGGCGGCGTGGAACGTGGCGGCCAAGACCGGCACGGCCGAGACGCGGGCGCAGTTCGGCCAGCCGCTGACCAACGACTGGATGGTCGCCTTCGCCCCGGCCAACAACCCCAAGGTGGCCGTGGCGGTCGTGGTGCCCAACCAGCCGGGCAGCGCCACCGGTGCCGAGATCGCCGGGCCGCCGATGAAGACCATCCTCGGCGACGCCCTGGCGGCGACGCCGTGAGCGCCCGCCGGACGGTCCGGCGCGGAACCAGGGCAGGACCAGCACATTCAGAACATCGGAACCGAGCGATAGCAGGCATAGGCTTTGACCCACATGGACCCCAACGAGACGCCGCGTGTCTTCTCCGAGCGCTACGAACTGAACCACCTCATCGCCCGCGGCGGCATGGCCGAGGTGTACCGCGCCCACGACCGGCTGCTCGACCGACCGGTCGCCCTCAAGGTGCTCTTCCCGGAGCTCTCGGTCGACCGCTCGTTCGTCGAGCGGTTCCGGCGTGAGGCCCAGGCGGCCGCCAACCTCTCCCACCCGAACATCGTCCCGGTCTTCGACTGGGGCGAGGACACCGGCACCTACTTCATCGTCATGGAGTTCATCGACGGCCGGCCGCTCTCCTCGATCCTCAAGTCGGCGGGGCCGCTCTCGCCCGAGCGCACGGCCGACATCGGGGCCCACGTGGCCGCCGCCCTCGGCTACGCCCACAAGCACGGCGTGGTCCACCGCGACGTCAAGCCCGGCAACGTGCTCATCACCGACGACGGCCAGGTGAAGGTGACCGACTTCGGCATCGCCCGGGCCGTCAACACCGAGGAGAGCCTCACCCAGACCGGCGCCGTGATGGGCACGGCCACCTACTTCTCGCCCGAGCAGGCCGAGGGCCTCGGTGTCGACTCGCGCAGCGACATCTACTCGCTCGGGGTGGTGCTGTTCGAGATGGTCGTCGGACGCCCGCCCTTCCTCGGCGACTCGCCGGTGGCCGTGGCCTCCAAGCACGTCCGCGACCACCCCCCGGCGCCCCGCGAGCTCAACCCGCAGATCCCCCCGACCTTCGAGGCCATCATCCTGAAGGCGATGGCCAAGGACCCGGCCAACCGCTACGCCACCGCCGAGGACCTCCGGGCCGACCTGCTGCGCTTCAACGAGGGCCGCAGCGTGCAGGCGATGGACGAGGCCACCGACATGATCGGGGTGGCCGGCGCCACCACCGTCGTGGCCGCGGCCGCCGGCATGGACGCCACCCGGGCCGTCGCTGCCGGTCGGACGCCACCGGCGACGACGTCGGCCGGCGGGACCGAGGGCGACGTACCCGACGAGTCGGGCACCAACCGGACCCGGAACTACGCCATCATCCTCGGCATCCTGGTCGTCATCCTGCTGGTCGCCGGCTATTTCTTCGCCCGCAACCTCGGCTACCTCGGCGGCGACGCGTCCTTCAACCTGCCCAACGTGGTCGGCCAGCAGGCGGCGGTGGCCACCGCCACGCTGCGCGCCGACGGCCTCAACGTGACCCAGGTCCAACAGGTCTCGAGCGACACCCCGGGTACGGTCATCTCGACCAATCCGCCACCGGACACCCTGGTGAAGAAAGGTGACTCCGTCACCCTCAAGGTGGCCGATCGTGGCGCCGCCGGTCCAGGTCACCGTGCCGGAGGGCCTGACCAACACCACCCAGGCCAACGCCACGGCGATCCTGCAGAGCGCGGGCCTGACGGCCACCATGGTGAACAAGACCAGCTCGGCCCAGAAGGGCACGGTGCTCAGCACGAACCCGACGTCGGGCACCAAGGTCAACCAGGGCTCGGCGGTCACGCTCACCGTCTCGTCGGGCCCGGCCAACGCCATCGTGCCCGTCGCTGGTCGGGGCTGACCCAGGCGGTGGCCGGCCAGACCCTGGCCAACGCCGGCCTGATCCGTGGGCAACGTGACGTCGGTCGCCTCGACCCAGTACCCGGCCGGCCAGGTGGTCCGTCGAACCCCGGCACCGGGGCCAGCGTGCCACCGGGTACGCGCGGTGGACATCGCCGTGTCGACCGGGCCCGCCGCCGACCACGACGACGACGTCCACCTCCACGTCGACCACCACGACCACCTCGACCACCACGACCACGGTTCCCAAGAACGGCGGCGGCGGGGGCGGCGGGGGCGGGAGCGGCTGATCGCCCCCGGACCGACGACGGTGACCCGTCGTCGGTCCGTCAGGCGGTGACGCCCGCGGCAGCCAGGAAGTTGGCCAGGAGGGACGGCCCCTCGGGGGTCAGCAGTGACTCGGGGTGGAACTGGACGCCCTCGACGGCCAGCGTCCGGTGGCGGAGGCCCATGATCACCCCGTCGGACGTCCGGGCCGTCACCTCGAGGCACGTCGGGCACGCTGGACGGCTCGACCACCAGGGAGTGGTAGCGGGTGGCGGTGAAGGGATCGGGCAGCCCGGCGAACACCCCGGCGCCGTCGTGGTGGATGGCCGAGGTCTTGCCGTGCATGAGCGTGGGGGCCCGCACGACCTCGCCCCCGAAGGCCTGGCCGATGGCCTGGTGGCCGAGGCAGACGCCGAGGATGGGCAGCTCGCCGGCCAGCTCCTCGATGACCGCCAGGGACACGCCGGCGTCCTCGGGACGGCCCGGACCGGGGGAGATGAGGACGGCGTCGGGGGCGGCGGCCCGGATCCCGTCGACGTCGATGGCGTCGTTGCGGTGGACGACCGGCTCGGCGCCCAGCTCGCCCAGCTCCTGGACGAGGTTGTAGACGAACGAGTCGTAGTTGTCGATGACCAGCACGCGGGTCGCCATGGGGGACCGATCGTACCGGGCGGCCGGGGGTCGGTCGCCGGGCGACCCGACCCGCCGGCACTGGCTATCCTTCGCCCATGGCAACGACCAGCGAGCGTGGCCCCGGCCGGGCGCAGAAGAAGAGCGGGCGCGGTCGACCCCGTCGTCCAAGGGCGGAGCCGGCCGTCGGGCTCGATCCAGTCCAACCGGTACACGCCGCCGATCGACCGGAGCAGAAGGTCAGCCCGAAGTGGTTCGGCATCCTGATCGTCGCGATGTTCGCCCTCGGCGTCCTGTCGTCATCCTCAACTACGCCGGGCTGCTGCCCGGGCGGCGTCAACAACGCTTGGCTGGTGGCGGCCATCGCCTTCATCTTCGTCGGTCTGATCCTCGCCACCCGATACCACTAGCCGCCTGCCGCGCGGCAGGACCGGCCCGTCACACGCCGAAGGCCGGCCCCGGAGGGCCGGCCTTCGCTGTCTGTGGACCTGTCCGGGGGCGCAGCCCGGGCGGGTGATCAGCCCAGGCGCTCGATGATGGTGGCGTTGGCCATGCCGCCGCCCTCGCACATCGTGAGCAGACCGTAGCGACCGTCGGTGCGCTCGAGCTCGTTGAGCAGCGTGGCCATGAGCTTGGCGCCGGAGGCACCCAGCGGGTGGCCGAGGGCGATCGCCCCGCCGTTCACGTTGACCTTGGACATGTCGGCGCCGAGCTCCTTGGCCCAGGCCAGGGGACGGAGGCGAAGGCCTCGTTGATCTCGATGACGTCGATGTCGTCCAGTGTCAGCCCGCCCCGCTCGAGGGCCATCCTGGTCGCAGGGATCGGTCCGGTGAGCATGGTGATGGGGTCGCTGCCGGCCACCGCGAAGGAGTGGAACCGGGCCCGGGGGGTGAGCCCGAGCGACGAGGCCTTGGCCTCGCTCATGACGAGGACGCCGGAGGCGCCGTCGGTGATCTGCGAGGAATTGCCGGCGGTGACCTTGCCGTTCTCGGGGCGGAAGGCCGGCTTCAGGTTGGCGAGCGTCTCGACCGAGGAGTCGGGGCGGATGCCCTCGTCGGTGGTCATGAGCTCGTCGGTGTCCTGGCGCTCGTCGTCCTTGACGGCGACGGGGATGATCTCGCGCTCGAAGCGGCCCTCAGCCGTGGCCTGGGCGGCGCGCTGGTGCGACTGCGCCGAAAAGGCGTCGAGGTCCTCGCGGCTGAGTCCCCACTGCTCGGCGATGAGCTCCGCGCCCTCGCCCTGGCCGACCAGGCCGCCGCGCTCGGCGTAGCGGCCCATGGTGCGGGGGCCGAAGGGGAAGCCCAGGTCGCGGACGACCGAGGAGCCCATGGGCGTGCGGGACATGACCTCGACGCCTCCGCCGATCACCACGTCGTAGGCGCCGGCCATGACGCCCTGGGCGCCGAAGTGCAGGGCCTGCTGGCTCGAGCCGCACTGGCGGTCGATGGTCGTGGCCGGCACCGATTCGGGGTAACCGGCGGCCAGGACGGCGCTGCGGCCGACGTTGAGCGACTGCTCGCCCACCTGCATGACGCAGCCCATGATCACGTCGTCGACCAGGGCGGGGTCGAGGTCGTTCCGCTCGACGAGGGCCTTCAGGGCCTCGGAGCCGAGGTCGGCGGCGTGCCAGTTGCGGAGCTTGCCGTTGCGCTTGCCCCCGGGGGTGCGAACGGCGTCGATGATGACGGCCTCAGCCATGGTTGGATCTCCTTCCGAGGTCCGGCGGATGGTTCCTGCCGGCCGTGCTCGGTCGCTGTTCCGCGGGCCAGGCCCGCCGGGCGCCCACCATGGTCGCCGTAACCAGAGACTACCGGGACGGGTCCAGGGGGGCCACAGCGTGGCCGAACCAGCCCGGGGCTACGGTCTCCGGCATGACAGGTCGCGTCAAGGACATGGACCGCTGGCTGGGCGACGGCGGGATGGAGCTGATCGGCACCGTGGGCGGGTCGTTCGACGACTACGGGGTCGATGGCGAGGACCTGGGCTGGGTGACCGGCACGTTCACGCCGGCGCGTCCGGCCTGCAACCCGCACGGGATCGTGCAGGCCGGGGTGCACGGCCTCCTGCTCGACGCGGCCATGAACTTCGCCATCAACGCCGCCCTGCCCGGCAGGTCGCGCACCCGGGCCACCCTCGAAATGAAGATCGAGACGATGCGCCCGGCCCTGGAGGGATGCTCGTACGGGCTGCGTGGCGAGGTGGTCCGGATGGCCAAGCAGGTGGCCTACGCCGAGGCCTCCGTCTCCGATGCCGAGGGCCAGCTGGTGAGCCGGTCGACCGGCACCTTCCTGCTGCATCGACCGGACGACGCACCGCCGGCGAGCGCCTGACGCACGGCCGCCTCCGGGCGGCGTTCGCGGCTGTCCGCCGCCCAGGCACCCCCGGCGACCGCCGGACGACCGGGAGCGATGTGACGCCCGACCCACCATCGACCCGGCACCTGACGGCGGCCCCGGACGACCCGACTGTGCCGTGCCGGATCTGCGGCCGGACGATCCGTCGGGGGCCACCCGTCTGCTTCTGCTGCCGCCTGATCGCCCACCAGCTGGCACTTCCCCTGGTGCCCACCGTGGTGGTGACCGACTACCGGGTGGGCGACAGGGGACACGCCCGACTCCGTGGGTACAAGGACGCTCCGACGGCCTCGATGCGGCACGTCCACCGGAGTGCCGTGGCCCGCGTTCTGGCCGGGTGGATGCGACGCCGGCGGCGGGGCCGCGGTCGACCGCCTCGGTCCGTGGGCGTTGGTCACGCCGGTGCCGTCCACCCGTCGGCCGGGTCCGCCGCCGTCCGGACGGCTGCTCGACGAGGTGCCGGCCCTGGCGGATCGGCACCTCGACCTGTTGGGGCGGGGGAGGGGAGCGCCGGGACACCTGGTCGCCTGCCGGGACGGGTTCGCCCCGCTGCCGGGTGTCGACCGGGCGTTCCTCGACGGGATCCCCGTGCTGGTCTTCGACGACAGCGTCACCACCGGAGCCCGGTCCCAGTCGGCGGCTGCCGCCCTCCGCCTGGCCGGCGCGCGGGTCGTGGGCATCCTGGCCGTCGGCCGGGCGCTCCGGGCTCCGGTTCGCGATCTTGAGTTGCCAGCAGCCGAATGGCACTAGCCCGGTGGGGTGATATACTTGCTTGCAGCAAGCACCTAGATGGCGGGGAGCGGCGAGCCGCCCCCGACCGTCGGGTGCCTGTGCTGCAGGGCTCCGACCGCCGACCCACCCCATGCGCCGATGACCACGCCGACCACCGACACCGCACCCCGCACCGGACCGGCGGCGCCGGCGCGCGTGTCCGCGGGGCTCGAACGGTCGCTCTCCCAGGTGGGGAGGGCCATCCTCCGGCTCGAGGTCCCCCAGGACGCCCTTCCCGACGGGACCACGGTCACCCGGACCGGTTACTGGCTCCTGGTGCGGGTGTCCGAGGTCGGCCCGGCCCGGCTGTCGGACGTGGCGGCATCGGTCGAACTCGACCTGTCGACCATCAGCCGGCAGATCCGCGACCTGGTGGCCGCCGGCCTCATCGCCCGCACGCCCGACCCGGCCGACGGCCGGGCGGCGCTGCTCAGCCTCACCGAGCGGGGCAGTTCGGTCCTCGAGGCGGTGTCCGAGTCCCGGCGCCGCGTCCTGGCCCTGGCCATCGCCGACTGGACGGACGAGGAGCGCAACACCCTGGCCAGCGGACTGCTGCGGCTCGGAGCCGGGCTGCACGACCTCCGGAACCCGACGGGGGCTCACGACACGAACGACGAAGGAACCCGATGACGCATCGACGCCGAGCCCAAGGGTCCCACCGACGCCGAGGACGCGGCCGCGACGATCACGGCCGAGGACGTCACCACCGTCGAGGCGGGCGCCGTGCCGGACGGCGGTGGGCCGGTCGTCGCCCTGTCGCACCGCCAGATCATGATCATCTTCAGCGGGCTGATGCTGGGGATGTTCCTGGCCGCCCTCGACCAGACGATCGTCGGCACCGCCCTCCCCACGATCGTCAACAGCCTGCACGGCCTCAACCACATGAGCTGGGTGGTGACCGCCTACCTGCTGACGTCGACGATCTCGACCCCCCTCTACGGCAAGCTGTCCGACCAGTTCGGCCGCAAGGGCATCTTCCAGTTCGCCATCGTCGTGTTCCTGGTGGGGTCGGCGCTGGCCGGACTCAGCCAGAACATGATGCAGCTGATCGCCTTCCGGGGTGTCCAGGGCCTGGGCGCCGGCGGCCTGATGGCGATGGCCATGACGATCATCGCCGACGTGGTCTCCCCCCGCGAGCGGGGCCGGTACCAGGGGTACTTCGGCGCCACCTTCGCGCTCTCGTCGATCGCCGGACCGCTCCTGGGCGGTCTCTTCACCGAGCACCTGTCGTGGCGGTGGATCTTCTACATCAACCTGCCCATCGGCATCGTGGCGCTGGTCGTCACGTCCGTCGTGCTGAAGCTGCCGTTCCGCCGCCGGTCGCACCGCATCGACTACCTCGGCGCCGGCCTCATGATGGTCGGCGTCACCGCCGCCCTGCTGGTGACGGTGTGGGGCGGGACCCAGTACGCCTGGGGGTCCCCGCTGATCGTCGGCATGCTGTTCGTCTCGGTCGCCTTCATCGGGGCGTTCGTCGTCTGGGAGCACTACGCCGCCGAGCCGATCCTGCCGCCGTCGCTCTTCCGCATCGGCGTCTTCCGCACGGCCTCCACCGTCAGCTTCCTGCTGTCGATGGTCATGTTCGGCGCCATCATCTACCTGCCGCTCTACCTGCAGCTGGTCGACGGCGTGTCGCCGACGGTGTCCGGACTGCTGATGGTCCCGCTGATGCTCGGCCTCCTGGCCTCGTCGATCGTCTCGGGCCAGATCGTGACGCGGACCGGGGTCTACAAGCCCATGCCCATCATCGGCTCGACGCTCGTCATCATCGGGATGTGGCTGCTGTCGCACCTCGGCCTCCACACGTCGCACCTCACGATGAGCCTCTACGTCGTCGTGCTCGGCGCCGGCATGGGCATGACCATGCAGATCATGATCCTGGCGACCCAGAACGCCGTGCCGTCCGACTCGATCGGCACCGGCACGGCGGCGGTCACGTTCTTCCGCTCGCTCGGGGGCGCCTTCGGCACCTCGCTGTTCGGGGCCATCTTCGTGGCCGGCCTGACCAACTGGATCCCGAAGCTGGTGCCGGGCGCGGCGGCCGCCGGCATCCACGTACAGGGCAACTTCGCCATGAGCCCCGCCGACCTCCACGCCTTCCCGCCCGCCATGCAGCACGGGATCCTCGACTCGTTCGTGCGGTCGTTGCACACGGTGTTCCTGGTCGGCGTGCCCATCGCCGTCGCCATGCTGATCGCCGCCCTCTTCCTGAAGCAGCTGCCGCTGCGTTCGGACTCGGGACTGGAGCGCCCGAGCGAGGACCTGGCCATGTCGATGGGCGAGGTCGGCTCCTCAGACGCCGAGATCGACGAGGGCGTGATCGACCACGGGCTGTCCATCGGGTAGCCGTCGCGCCGGACCAGCCGACGGGCCGGCGGCGTCCCGATCCTCCGCGAAGGCGACGATCCGGTTGCGGATCCAGCGGTGGCCCGGGTCGTGCTCGGTGCGGTGCGACCAGAGCAGCAGCTGGTGGATGGGTTCGAGGGGCATGGGGGGCTCGATCAACCGGAGCGGGGCCTGGTCGGCCAGCATCCAGGCCAGCCGCTCGTGCACGAGGGCGATCCTCCGGGTGCCGCGCAGCAGGAGCGGCGCCAGCCCGAACGCGGTGGTGATCTCGGTGTTGCGGACGATCCCCAGCCGGTCGAGCCGGACCTCCGCCGGCGACACCTCGTGACCGCAGGAGGTGGCCAGGTAGGGCAGGGCGCTGAACTCCTCCAGACTGACCGTGGCACCGACCTGGTCGTTGTCGGCGTCGACGGCGCACACGAACCGGTCCGAGAACAGCGGGAGGTTCGGGCAGGCGCGATACGGGCTGAAGACCTCCTTCGGCATGACGACGAGGTCGACCAGGCCACGGGCCAGCCGCTCGACGTAGTCGTCGCCGGGAGGGGACACCCAGAGCCGGACCCCGGGTGCCTCGTCCTCGATGGATGGCATCGGTAGGAGCTGTTGGAATCGATCGGGCCACCTCCGTACCCTGACAGCGAGGACCCGATCCGACGACCTGACAGGAGCCCGCCGTGACCGTACTGATGACCAGGGAGATGCCCGGACTGACCCAGGAGGGCTACGACCACCTGGCCGCCGCGCTGCTGCCGGTCATGAGGGTCCATGGACCGATCCATCGCCCATGCCGCCGGCCCGGTCGACGGCGGCTTCCGGGTCGTCGAGCTGTGGGAGTCCGAGGACGCCCATGCCTCGTGGTTCGACGCCCATGTGGCACCTACCCTGCCGGCGGGCTCGTCGCCGCCCGCCATCACCTTCCGCCCCATCGTCCAGGTCGAGGTGCGGTAGGCACACCCGGGTGGGGATACGGCCGTACTCCCACGGCACGCCTGTCGGGCTGCGACTAGAACCGGGGGCATGGATCTCCGCATCTTCACCGAGCCCCAGCAGGGCGCCACGTACGACGACCTCCTGGCCGTGGCCCGGGTCGCCGAGGAGCAGGGCTTCGACGCCTTCTTCCGCAGCGACCACTACCTGTCCATGGGGGACGTCGACGGGAGGCCCGGCCCCACCGACGCCTGGATCACGTTGGCCGGCATCGCCCGGGAGACGTCGACGATCCGCCTCGGCACCCTGGTGACGGCGGCCACGTTCCGCCTACCCGGCCCGCTGGCCATCGCCGTGGCCCAGGTCGACGCCATGAGCGGCGGTCGGGTGGAGCTCGGCATCGGCGCGGCCTGGTACGACGCGGAGCACACCGCCTACGGGATCCCGTTCCCCCCGATGGGCGAGCGGTTCGAGCGCCTGGAGGAGGAGCTGGCCATCCTCACCGGGCTGTGGTCGGCGCCGGACGGCGTCGCCTTCTCCTTCGAGGGTGCCCACTACCGGCTGGAGGACAGCCCGGCCCTGCCCAAGCCGGTCCAGCGCCCCGGGCCGCCGATCATCATCGGAGGATGGGGACCGAAGCGGACCCCCCGACTGGCCGCCACCTACGCCGCCGAGTTCAATCTGGCCTTCGCCTCGCCCGAGGACACGGCCGCGCAGTTCGAGGTGGTGCGAGCTGCGTGTACGGCGACGGATCGCGATCCGGACACGTTGACGCTGTCGGCGGCCCAGGTGGTGTGCTGTGGCCGGGACGACGCCGAGATCGCCCGCCGGGCGGCCTCCATCGGGCGCGAGGTCGATGAACTGCGCACGAACGGCTTGTGCGGTGGCCCCGACGAGATCGTGGACAAGCTCGGCCGCTTCGCCGGGATCGGCGCCTCGCGCATGTACCTCCAGATCCTCGACCTCGCCGACCTCGACCACCTGGCCCTGTTGGGCGAAGAAGTGCTTCCCCGGGTCGCCGACCGCTGAGCGGTGCCGAAGGGGCTTCCGGTCAGGCGGCGACCGCGTCGAGCCCCCACCGCTCGGCCACCAGGGTGAGCGAGCGCGCGCGCGTCGCCAGGTCGTGGGCGCGGGTGGACAGCATCAGCTCGTCGGCCCCGGTGCGCTCGACCAGGGTGGCCAGCCCCCGCTGCACGTTGGCCGGGTCACCGACCACGTGGTCGGCGGTCATCGACTCGACCAGCGCACGCTCCTGGTCGGTATAGGGATAGGCGGCGGCCTCTTCGGGAGAGACGACCGGTGACGGCCGGCCGGTCCTCAGGTGCAGCATGGCCAGGGCGGACGGACCGGCCAGGTACCGGGCCTCGTCGTCGGAGTCGGCGCACAGGGCCGAGGCGGCCACCATCACGTAGGGCTCGTCCAGCAGTCCGGTGCGGCGGAAGCTCGACCGGTAGAGGGCGACGGCCTGGTCGACCAGGGCCGGGGCGAAATGGAAGGCGAAGCTGAAGGGCAGGCCCAGCAGCCCGGCGAGCTGGGCGCTGAAGGTGGACGATCCGAGCAGCCAGACCTGGGGGAGGTAGCCGCGCCCGGGCACCGGCGCCGGTCGGGTCGGCGGTCCGTCGGACGGCACGAGGTAGTTGAGGAGCTCGACGACGTCCTCCGGGAAGTGCTCGGCGCCGAGGTCGGCACTCCGTCGCAGCGCCCGCGCCGTGGCCGGGTCGGTGCCGGGCGCCCGACCGAGGCCCAGGTCGATGCGGCCTGCGTGCAGCGCCTCCAGGGTTGCGAACTGCTCGGCGACCACCAGGGGGGCGTGGTTGGGCAGCATCACCCCGCCGGCACCGACCCGCAGGGTCGTCGTTGCGTCGGCCAGGTGTCCGACGAGGACGGCGGGGGCCGAACTGGCCACCGAGGGCATCCCGTGGTGCTCGGCCACCCACATGCGGTGGTAGCCGAGCGACTCCACGATCCGGGCCAGTCGGGCGGTGTCGGCCAGTGCGTCGGCCGCACTCGACCCCTGGGCCACCGTGGCGAGGTCGAGCACCGAGAGCGTCGTCATACCGGTTCCAACGCCCGGGTGCCACGGTTGCTTCCGGGTCCACCCCTCAGGTGGTCGTCACGATGCGCTCGATGCGCTCGAGGGTCTTGGACATGTTGGCCGCGGTCTTGGTCGGGAGGCCGCCGAGCTTGAGCAGCGGTCGCTGGCGGTCCTGGCTGATGTCCCAGCTTTCACGTACGAGGGTGCCACCCTCGACCGGCTCGAGTTCGTACCGCCAGATGCGACCGGCGGCGAACCTGCCCACCCACCCGGGCGGACGGCTCTGCCAGGCGATCCGCCGGCCCTCCTCGAACTCGATGACCGTCGACTCCATCGAATAGGGCAGGCCCGCCTTCATGGACATCCCGAAGGTCGACCCCGGGCCGAGCTGGTGCGGCGTGTCGGGCTTCGCCTGGCGGACGGTGCCCGACCCGTCGATCTCCGGATGGCGGGAGGCGTCGGCCAGGAGGGCGAAGATCGCCGCCGGACCCGCCGGGATCACCCGTTCCACCGATACGACGTCGCCGTCCATGGTGTGCTCCTCCGTACTCGTCGGTCATGGCCTGTCCGAGGGGAGCCTACGCCGGGCCACGGGGGTCGCACCGGGCTGGCATCATTCCCGGGTGCCCCCGCTCCCGCTGACCGTCGTCGTCGAGGAGCTCGCCGCGGCCGACCCGGTGCTGGCCGGGTTGATCAGCCGGCACGGGCCTCCTCCGCCGCGCCGACGGGTGCCGGTGTCCCGTCGGTTCGACTACCTGGCCCGCGGGATCGTCTACCAGCAGCTGGCCGGGAAGGCGGCCGCCTCCATCCACGGACGGATGGTCGCGGCACTGGACGGCACGGTCACCGCCGAGCAGGTGCTCGTCACCCCCGAGGCCGAGCTGCGCGCCTGCGGGCTGAGCGGTGCGAAGACGGCGTCGCTGCTCGACCTCGCCGACAAGGTGATGTCGGGCGACGTGGCACTGGAGCGGATGGGCCGCCTGTCCGACGACGACGTGGTGGCCCATCTGACCGTGGTGCGGGGGATCGGTCCCTGGACGGCGCAGATGTTCCTCATGAACGCCCTGGGCCGGCTCGACGTGTGGCCGACGGGGGACTACGGGGTGCGGGCCGGGTTCGCCCGCGCCTGGGGGATGGAGGCACTGCCCGGTCCCAGGGACCTGCACGGTCTGGGTGAGCCGTTCCGACCGTTCCGCAGCGTGGTGGCCTGGTACTGCTGGCGGGCGGCGGACGACAGCTGACGGGGTCGTCAGCGTCGGCCGGGCACGGCCTGCAGCGCCCGGCAGATGTCACCGAAGTGCCCCGGGTCGGGTCGCCGGGTGCACTCGAGGCTGACCGAGTCGGCGATGCCGGCCACCTTGGCCCGGATCAGCGGTGCGATCTCGTCACGGCGGCCCACAACGGCGATGGACTCGACCATCTCGTCGGTGACGAGTGCGGCCATGTCGTCCCACCGGCCCGCCTTGGACAGCGCGTTGAGGCGCGGGTGGAGGCCCTCCCACCCGTTGCACTCGAGCACACGCGCATAGGCGGGCGTCGACCCGTAGAAGGCCAGCTGTCCGCGCACCGTGCGCGATGGCCTGGTCGAGCTCAGCGCCGGAGTCGCCGGTGGCGATCATGACCACCACGGCCACCTCGAGTGCCGACCGGTCGCGCCCGGCCGCAGCAAGACCTTCGGCGATGGTCGGCAGGGTGAGCTCGGTCAGGGAGTGCACGCGTGGCGAAGGGGTGGACCAGGATGCCGTCGGCCACCTCGGCGGCCACCCGCGTCAGTTGGGGCCCGACGGCACCGAGGCGGATACGCGGATGACCGTAGGCGGCCGGACCCGGATCGAAGGCGGGCGCCATGAGTGTGTGGGTGTAGAACTCCCCCCGGAAGTCGAGGGGCGCGGTGCCGTCCCAGGCGTCCCAGATGGCCCGGATGGCCGTCACCAACTCACGCAGTCGGCTGGCCGGTCGCGACCAGGGCATCGAGTAGCGACGCTCGATGTGGGGCCGGACCTGGGTGCCCAGGCCGAGGGTGAACCGTCCGGCCGACACGTCCTGCAGATCGCGTGCGACGGTCGCCAGCAGCATCGGGGTCCGGGCGAAGGCGATGGCGATGGCCGTGCCGAGCTGCAGGGTCGAGGTGCGGTCGGCGGCCAGCACCAGGGGGAGGAACGGGTCGTGACGGGTCTCGTAGGTGCAGGCTCCGTCGAACCCCGCCTCCTCGAGCTCGGCGAAGAGCTCGCCGGCCGTGGCCAGCTCGGGGACCGGGACCGTGGTGAGGACGTCCATCGGCTCAGCCGGAGTAGCCGGCGGTGAGCGAGGTGAACTCCCACGGTGTCTGGTCGATGCCGCTGCACGAGTTGCCGGGTGGCGTGCCGGTCGGGCACGACCTGTCCCGGTCCAGCATCCAGAATGTGACCCGGGCCAGGTGGTGGGCCGTGGCGTAGGTGAGGATGGTCTGGAAGTCGGCCACGCTGACGGTCTCGCCCACGTCGTCGGTGGCACCGTTCATGGACGAGATGCCCATGTGCGCGTAGGCCGTGGCCGAGTCCTCGCCGTAGGCGGACAGGAGATCGGCGTGGAGCCCCTCGGCAGCGGCCACGGAGGTGGTGCCCATGTCGGCCACGGGCATGCCGAAGTCGAAGGGCATGATCGTCCACGCGTAGGGCTGCAGCCCCACCGATGCGGCATCGGCGATGAGGCTGCGTCCGTGGGCGTCGGGACCGGTGGGCGTCGTGGCGAAGGTCAGCGTGATCTCGACCGACGGGTCGTCGACCTGGACCCGACGCAGTGCCGTCACCACCCGGAGGCGGGTGGACGCACTGGAGAATTCGGTGTGCTCGATGTCGACGTCGATGGCGTGGAGTCCGTAGGCCCCGATGACCGCCTCGTAGGCGCCGGCCAGAGCGGTCGGTGTCTTGCAGGCGGTGCCGAGCTTTCTGCCCGACCACCCGCCGAAGGAGGCCGAGACGTCACCCCCGGCGGCCCGCACGGCGGCGATGGCGGCGGCGTCGGAGCCACCGAGCAGGGGCCGGGTGCCGTCCCACTTCGGCGTGCAGCCCTTGCCGGAGAGCACGAAGGCCAGGGTCACGTCGCGGACGCCGGTCGCAGCCATGACCGAGGTGGGATCGGGCGGGTTCCCCCAGCCGAGCGTCAGGTAGGGCGCCGCACGGCTGACCGGTGGCGTGGCTGCGGCGACGGGTCGGGCCGACAGCACCAGGGCCGCAGCGACCAGCACCGCCAGTGCGGCGATCAGGCGGGGGACCACCGACCGGTCGGGGGTGGCCTCTCGTCGTGTCGGTACGCCCTCGGTCATCGTCGGCCCCTTCCGGAACTGTGGGCTCGCTGCCCCGGGCGTGAACCTATCGGGCCAGGTGGTCGGGGTCACCGGGGTGGCCGGCGGAGGCGCCCATCGCCATGTCGCATTTCCGCCAGTCATACGGCCCCTGATCGGCCACACTGTCTCCGTGTACGACGACCCGGAGCGCTGCTACCTCGCCGTGCAGTCACGCGACCCGCGCTTCGACGGGTGGTTCGTGACCGCGGTGACCTCGACCGGCATCTACTGCCGACCGAGCTGTCCGGCGCGTACGCCGCTCCGCGGCAACGTCCGCTTCCTGCCGACGGCAGCCGCCGCCCAGCGGGCCGGGTTCCGGGCCTGCAAGCGCTGCCGGCCCGACGCCACGCCGGGGTCACCGCAGTGGGATGCCCGGGCCGATTCGGTGGCCCGCGCCATGCGGCTCATCGCCGACGGGGTGATCGACCGGTCCGGGGTGCCGGGCCTGGCCGCCGAGCTCGGCTACAGCGTGCGCCAGGTCGAGCGCCTGTTGCTGGCCGAGGTGGGAGCCGGGCCGGTGGCGCTGGCCAGGGCCCAGCGCGCCCAGACGGCCCGCGTCCTGATCGAGACCACCTCGCTGCCCATGGCGGACGTGGCCTTCGGCGCGGGCTTCGCCAGCATCCGGCAGTTCAACGACACGGTCCGTGCCGTGTTCGGCGCGTCCCCGTCCGCACTGCGGACCCGGCGGACGGCCCGGTCCGCCCCGCCCACCCCCGGGACGCTGGTAGTGCGGCTGCCCTTCCGCCGGCCGCTCCGTCCCGACAACCTGTTCGGCCACCTGGCCGCCACCGCGGTGCCCGGGGTCGAGGAGGTGGTGGGGACCACCTACCGACGGACGCTGCGGCTGGCCCACGGCCCGGGCGTGGTGGCCCTGACGCCGACGTCCTCCCACGTCACCTGCCGCGCCGACCTCGCCGACGTGGCCGACCTGACGACGGCCATCGCCCGCTGTCGGCGGCTGCTCGACCTCGATGCCGACCCCGAGGCCGTCGACCGCGCCCTCGCGGCGGACCCGGGCCTCGCCCCACTGGTCGCCCGGGCCCCCGGTCGACGGGTCCCGCGCACCGTGGACGGTCCGGAGTTCGCCGTCCGCGCGGTGCTGGGCCAGCAGGTGTCGACCGCCGCCGCCCGCACGACCACCGCCGGACTGGTGGCGGCCCACGGCGACATGGTCGACGATCCGGACGGCGGCCTCACGCACCTCTTCCCGACCCCCGAGCGTCTGGCGGACGCCGAGCCGGCCCTGCCCGCCACCCGTCGCCGCACCTTGGCGACACTGGTCGATGCGTTGGCCTCCGGCCACCTCGACCTCGGCCCGGGGGCCGACCGGACGAGGTCGAGGGCGGCCCTCGGCGCTCTGCCGGGCGTCGGGCCCTGGACGGTCGAGATGGTGGCCATGCGGGCCCTCGGTGACCCTGACGCCTTCCCGGTCGACGACCTGGGCGTGCGGCGTGCAGCGGGCGTGCTCGGTCTCCCGACGACGCCGGCGGCGCTGGGTGCCCGCGCCCAGGCGTGGCGTCCGTGGCGGGCCTACGCCGTCCAGCACCTGTGGGCGGCCACCGACCACCCGGTGAACCACTGGCCACCACGACCCGGGCCAACCGCCCGCACCGCTGAGCGAGACCCTTCCGGACGACGCGCCGCCGCGGCGCAGGAGGAGCACACCCGTGCCTGACGCACCCGACCGCCGAGACCTGCTTCACCGTCATCGACAGCCCGGTCGGCCCGCTGACGCTGGTGTCCCGTGGTGGGCGGCTCACCAATCTGGCCATGGACGGGCAGGCGCATGCCGTCCGGCCGCCCCCGGGCTGCCGAGCGGGACGACGGGGCGTTCGCCGACGTGACCTCCCAGCTCGACGAGTACTTCGCCGGCCGGCGCACCGGGTTCGACGTGCCGTTGGACCTCGGTGGGAACCGGGTTCCAGCGGGCCGTGTGGGCGCAGCTGTGCGCCATCCCCTACGGCCGGACGATCAGCTACGGCGAACTGGCCCGCCGGGTCGGCAACCCGAAGGCGGCACGGGCCGTGGGGACGGCCAACGGGCACAACCCGGTGGCGCTGATCGTGCCGTGCCACCGGGTGATCGCCGGGGACGGCGGCATCGGCGGCTACGGCGGCGGGATCGAACGCAAGTCGCAGCTGCTCGAGCTGGAGCGCACCCACCTGGCCGACGCCGGCTGACCGCCGCCGTACAACACCCGGTCGCCGGGCGGGCGGCCCGCCGTAGTGTTGTCCCGATGGGACCGGCCACGGAGCGATCGTCGGGTGGTGGGCGGGACGAGGTGGTGGCCGTGGTGGTGGTCGACCACGGCTCGCGCCGGGCGGAGTCCACGACCTCGTTCGAGGAGTTCGTGCGCACCTCGGCGGACCGCCTGCCCTACCCGATCGTCGAGCCGGCCCACATGGAGCTGTCCGAGCCGTCGATCGCCACCGCATTCGACCGGTGCGTCGGCGCGCGGCGCCACCACGGTCGCCGTCGCTCCGTGGTTCCTCGGCCCCGGCAACCACTGGGACCGCGACATCCCGGCGCTGACCGCGGCGGCGGCCGGTCGGCATCCGGGCGTGCGGTGGCTGGTGGCCGCGCCCCTGGGGCCCGATCCCCTCCTCCTCGAGCTGGTCGACCGGCGGGTGGCCCGATGTCTCGAGCACGTGGCCGGTCGGGCGGAGGCGTGCGATGCGTGCGCCGCAACGGGCCGGTGCGTGCTCCACTGAGCGACTGCGGCGCCCGCGCCCGTGGGCGGCGGGAGGAGCGGGTCTACTGGCTGCAGCGGTCGCCCAGCCACGGCTGCTGGCCGTCGAGGGCGTAGAGCGCCACGGCCACCGTGTCCTGCTCGGCCCGGGTCGCCTCGTTCGGCGGGACGCCGACCAGGAGCCCGAGCCCGGCGGCCGAGGCGGCCGTGTTCCAGGTGGACTGGCTGAACTGGAACGCGCCCATGTAGAGGCCGTTGGGGGAGACGATGCCGTAGTCGCCGCCGGACTCGGCCTGGACCACACAGGACAGGAAGGGGTTGAGCGCCGGGTCGGACAGGCTCGGGTACGGGATCGCCGTTCGAGGCGGGGGTGGCGGGGCGCCGGTGTCGAGGGCGCCGTGGTGCCTCGCCGTCGACGGGGCCGGGACGGTCGTCGGTGCGCGGGTGGCGATGGTCGCCGACGTGGTGCTCGGGGTCGCCGTCTTCGGGCGCCTTGGCCACGGCGGCCGCGGCCGCCCGGGCCTGGGCCGCCTGCTGGGCGGACACGGCGGCGGCCAGCTGGCCGGTCACCTGGGCCTGCTGGGCCTCGAGGGAGGACGGCGGCGGCGTCGGCCTGGCCGAGGGCGGCGGACCGTCGGGCCTGGTCGGCCCGGTCCTGCGCCTGCCGGGCCTGGAGCGCGGACTCCTGGGCCTGCAGGGCGTGCTGGGCGGTGTGCAGCTGGTCCATCTGGGTGGTGATGTTGCCCACGGCCAGGCTGGCGTACTCGCTGGCCGCCTGGGCGCGGGCCGAGCCCCCGGCGAACAGCGCGGCGTCGCCGCTCGACGAGTCCGCCCCCGAGTCGATGTACGACTGGATGGCCTGGCTCTGGACGACCTGCGAGGTGCTGGGCGAGGTCCTGCTGGTCGGCGGCCAGCTGCTGGTCGAGCTGGGCGATGGCCTGGGCGTCGGCGGCCACCCGGGCCGAGGCCACCGAGGTCTCCTGGCGGGCGGCGTCGACCTGGAGCTGCTCGAGCACCAGGTCGCTGGGCCACGGTGGCTGCCTGGGCCTGGAGGCTGCCGACGGTGTCGGCGCCGGCGGGGCGGAGCCGCTGCCCCGAGGGGGAGGCAGGCGGGACCACGAGCAGGGGGAGGCACAGGGCCCGGAGCGTTCGACGGGCCCGCCTCGCTGCGTCTGGCCCCGTCAACGGGGTCGATCCGGAGCGAAACACGAGACCACGAATCTACCGGCCGGTCGGGACGGCCGGACAAGCCGCCCCGCGATCCCCTGGTCAGGGAGGCGTGCCGCGAATTCGTGCCCTTCGGCCCTGCCCGACCCGGCGGAGGCCGGTCGTAGGTTCACCTCGGAGCGTGGGAGGAGGGACCATGGCACGCTACGACGAGCAGTTCATGCGGCACACCGGACGCGTTGGCCTGGAACATGGAGCACGATCCGGGGCTGCGGTCGACCATCGTCGGCGGTGACGTGGCTGGACGCCCGTCCCGACCTGGAGGTGCTGGCGGCCCGCCTCGACCGGGCCACCCGCCTGGCGCCACGGTTCCGCCAGCGCCCGGTGCGCGCCGCCGGGTCTGTTCGCCACGCCGCGGTGGGTCGACTGCGAGCTCGACCTGTCCATCCACCTGCGCCGGATCGACGCCCCGCATCCGCACACCCCGCGCGACGGTCGTCGAGTTCGCCCGGCTCGGAGGCGATGACCGGAGTTCGACCCAGCCGTCCGCTGTGGCCATGACCCTGATCGAGGGGCTGGAGGGCGACCGGGCGGCACTGGTGCTGAAGGTCCACCACTCGCTGACCGACGGCGTCGGTGGCAGTGCAGCTGGGCATTCCTGCTCTTCGAGCTGACGCCCGAGACTCGGAGCCGGTGGTGCCGGTCGAGGACGTAGGTCCCGAACCGGTGCCCAGCGGTCCGGAGCTCACCCGCGAGGCACTGGTCCGCTCGGTGCGCACGCATGGTCTCGACGGCCCGGGGCGGGGTGGGCCGGATCGTGCCGACCGGCCACGCACCGACCGTGCGCCACCCGGTGCGGTCGACCCTCGACGTCCTGGCCACCGCCAGCTCGCTCGGGCGGTTCGTGATGCCGGTGTCGGACACGCTGTCGCCGATCATGCGGCGCGGGGCCTCGGCCGCCACCTGGACATGCTCGAGGTCGAGCTCGCCGACCTGAAGGCGGCGGGCGCGGCCGTGGGCTCGCACCCTGAACGACGCGTTCGTGGCCTCGGTCACCGGGGGCCTGCGCCGGTACCACGCACTGCACGGTGCCCGGTGCAAGGACCTGCGGGTGACGATGCCCATCTCCATGCGCCGGGAGTCGGACCCGGTGGGCGGCAACCGCATCACCCTCGAGCGGTTCACGGTGCCGGTGGGCGAGGCCGATCCCGGGCGCCCGGGTCCGGATGACCGGGCTGGCGGTGCCGGGCCGCCCGCTACGAGGAGGCGCTGCCCTTGTCGGACGCCGTGGCCGGCGTGCTCAACCTGCTGCCCTCCGGGGTGATCGGCTCGATGCTCAAGCACGTCGACTTCCTGGCCAGCGACGTGCCCGGCGTCCCGGTCCGGATCTACCTGGCCGGGGCCCCGGTGACCGGCTACTACGCCTTCGGGCCGACGACGGGGGCGGCGCTCAACGTCACGCTGGTCTCCTACCGGGGGACGTGCTGCATCGGGTGCACCATCGACACGGCGGCCGTGCCCGATGCCGGACAAGCTCGTCGCCTGCCTCCGTGAGGGCTTCGACGAGGTGCTCGGCGTGTCGGGCGAGCACCGTCCGGTGACGTCGCCCCTGGCCGAATCCGAGCGGGTGGTCGAGCAGGTGCCGGACGAGGGGGACGGCCCGAACCTCCGGGCGGTCCACTGAGCGGACGCACGAGGCTGTGATGGGTCGCCGCCGGCCGGGTCGGCGCGGTCCGACCGCTCCGGTCAGCGCTCGGCCGGTGCCGTGGGCGCCGCGGCGGGCGTGACCACCCAACGGAAGGCGCTGCCGAGGAGTCGGGCCGAGGGCCGCACGGCCAGGCAGGTCGCCGGCGGGCAGCGACGGCAGCCGCAGCTGACGGCGGGCCCAGGCGGGCAGGACGCCCTGGGCGGCGCCGACCAGGAGGCCGTAGGTGGCGACCTCGTGGGGCCACCGTCCGACACCCCGCAGCACGAAGTTGCGGGCGTCCCGGGCCTCGGGGGTGAAGCGGAGCCGCGGTCGTACCACGGCGAAGTAGGCGTCGAGCTCGGCGGCCGACCGGGGCACGTCGACGGCGCCGAGGTCGAGGGCCACCCCGGCCATCTGGTCGAGGTAGTCGTCCTCCTCGCTCGGGAGTGGGTGCGGACAGGGGCATAGACCCGGGTGGCGGCCAGGAAGCTCGACACCTCGGCGGCGTGGACCCAGGTGAGCAGGTCGGGGTCGGACGCGGCGTAGCGGCGGCCGTCGCGAGGCCAGGTCCCGGTGACCCGTGCGCGTGGACCCGGCGGACCCGCTCGATGGCGTCCCGGGCCTCGTCGACGGGTGCCGAACGTGGTGGTCCCGAGGAACGAGGCCGTGCGTTCGAGCCGGCCGAGCGGGTCGCTGCGGTACTGGAGTGCTGGGCGACGCCGGCCATGGCCAGCGGGTGGAGCATCTGGAACAGGAGTGCCGACAGGCCGCCGATCAGCATGGCGGGCAGGTCCCCGTGGATGCGGCGGACGACCGAGTCGGGGGCGATGTAGGCGAGTGCCGGGTCGATGACAGGGGGCCGGGGGCTCGGTTGGTCATGCCCATCGACCGGCGCACCTGGACCAGGGCCTGGGCCCGTACCTGCTCGATGCCGCCCTCGGTCACGGCCCGGCCGACGGCGTGCGCCTCGGCGATCTGCGCCCGTGGGTCCATGCCGACGACCCTACCCGGTGCCCCGGGCCGGCCCCGCCGCCCGGCCCCGCCGGATCAGGCGTGGTCGGCGCGACCAGCTCGGAGATGCCGGCGAGTGGATCGACGGCGATGGCCCGGCCACGGGACTCGAGTCGGCGTGGCGTGGCCGTGATCGAGCAGGTCGGGACAGCGCGGGCCGTCACCGGCCCGGGCGCCGGCGTCGGCGGCCCGTCCGAGCGCTACCACCTCGTCGAGCAGTGCGCGGGCGTCCGCCGCCGAGGAGGGCGAGGTCGTCGGAGACGAGCGCCATCCCGCCGGACACGCCGACCGGCCGGCGCCCAGGTGCGGGCCGCCGCCGCCGACAGGCCGGTGTCCTCGGTGCGCAGCATCAGGCAGTCCGGGTCGTTGAGCCACAGCCGCCGGTGCATGAACGCCCGGGTGAGCGTGTTGGTGAACGCGTGGGCGGTGGCCGGCTGGATCCCGAGGTAGCCGGGCACGATCTCCTCGGCGGGGTCGAGCGCCCAGGCCGGGGCGACGTCGGGCCCGATCCGGTTGGCGTCGACCAGGCCGACCACGTTGGCCAGCGGGACCCCGCATCCGAGCAGGAACGCATCCGGCCCCGCGCCCCTGTCGGATGGCGGCGAACCCGGCCCGGACCCGTTCGGGCGGGCGTGCGGCCCGGGTCGGCGTAGCCGCCGTCGACCGACGGGGAGAAGGTGAAGTCACTGATGATCCTCTCGGGTCTCATCGCCGCAACTCTGCTCTGGGCCAATTTGCGGAACTACTACGTCTGGATCGTCCTGTTCGTCACCGCGTCCTTCGGGGCCATCGGCTTTTATGACGACTATCTGAAAGTCACGAAGCAGTCTCACGCCGGCTTTTCGGGCAAGGCGCGCCTTGCGCTCGAATTTCTGATCGCCGGCGTCGCCTGCTATCTGCTGATGAAGGTCGGCGGCGAGAACATGTCGAAAATCGGCCTGCCGATGGTGAAGGGCTATGTCGCTTCGCTGGGGAGCTTCTTCATCGTCTTCGGCGCCTTCGTCATCGTCGCCGCGGGCAATTGCGTCAATCTCACCGATGGTCTCGACGGCCTCGCCATCGTGCCGTCGATGATCGCGGTCGGCACCTTCGCCATCTTCGCCTATCTCGTCGGCAATTCGATCTTCTCCAACTATCTCGGCGTCAATCACGTTGCGGGCGTCGGCGAACTTGCGATCGTCTGCTCCGCCATGATCGGCGCAGGCCTCGGCTTTTTGTGGTTCAACGCGCCGCCCGCGCAGATTTTCATGGGCGACACGGGTTCGCTCGCGCTCGGCGGTCTCGTCGGCACGGTGGCGGTCGCCGTGAAGCAGGAATTCGTGCTGGCGATCGTCGGCGGACTCTTCGTCATCGAAGGCGCCTCGGTCATCATCCAGGTCGCCTATTTCAAGGCCACCGGAAGACGCATCTTCCTGATGGCGCCGATCCATCATCACTTCGAGCAGAAGGGCTGGAAGGAGCCGCAGATCGTCATCCGCTTCTGGATCATCGCCTTCGTGCTGGCGCTCACGGGTCTTTCGACCCTGAAGCTGAGGTGACGATGACCCCGGTCACGACCTTCAAAGGCAAGCGCGTCGCGCTCTTCGGCCTCGGCGGCTCGGGTCTTGCCACCGCCAGCGCGTTGATGGCCGGCGGCGCGCATGTGCACGCCTGGGACGACGGCGAAGCGGGACGCGCCAAGGCCATCGGGAAGGGCGTGCCGCTCGACGATCTCACGCGCGCGGATTGGTCGCGTTTCGCCGCGCTGATCCTCACCCCCGGCGTGCCGCTCACCCATCCGACGCCGCACTGGACCGTCCCGCTCGCGCGCGCGGCGGGCGTCGAGATCATCGGCGACGTCGAGCTTTTCTGCCGGGAGCGCGCGGCGCATACGGGCGGTTCGCCCTTCGTCGCCATCACCGGCACCAACGGTAAATCGACGACGACGGCGCTGATCGCGCATATATTGCGCGAGGCCGGCCGCGACGTGCAGCTCGGCGGAAATATCGGCGTGCCGATCCTCGATCTCGAGCCGCCCGCCGAAGACCGCATCCACGTCATCGAATGCTCCTCCTTCCAGATCGACCTGACCCCGTCGCTGAAGCCGACGGTCGGCCTGCTGATCAATCTGACGCCCGACCATATCGACCGGCATGGCTCGATGGAAAATTACGCGGCGATCAAGGAGCGTCTCGTGGCGGGCGCCGAGGTCGCGCTCGTCGGCGTCGACGACGCTTACGTTCACGCCATCGGCGCGCGTCTTTCCGCCAATGCTTCCGATGGCCAGAGAATTGTGCCGGTTTCCGGCGCCCGCGCGCTGGAGTGGGGCTTTTACGTGGAGGCGGGCGCCGTCTACTTCCGCGAACAGGACCACCCGCCGGAGGAGGCGGAACTGCTCGGCGCGCTGAAAGGCGCGCGGGCGCTGCGCGGCGCGCATAATGCCCAGAACGCCGCCTTCGCCGCCGCCGCCGCCTGGGAATGCGGGCTCGAAGATGAAGAGATCGCGCGCGGTCTCTTGAGCTACCCCGGCCTTCCGCATCGCATGGAGGAGGTCGGCCGGATCGAGCGCACGCTGTTCGTCAACAATTCAAAGGCGACGAACGCCGACGCGGCCGAAAAGGCGCTCGCGAGCTTCACCGATATTTACTGGATCATCGGCGGCAAGGCCAAGGAGGGCGGCATCGAGCCGCTGCGGCCTTACTTTTCGCGCATACGGAAAGCCTATCTCATCGGCGCCTCGAGCGACGATTTCGCACGCACACTCGACGGCGCGCTGCCCTATGAACGTTGCGAGACGCTCGATGTGGCTGCGATGCGAGCCGCGCTCGATGCGCGGGAGGGCGATGCGCAGGAGCCCATCGTGCTGCTGTCGCCGGCCTGCGCCTCTTACGACCAGTTCCCCAATTTCGAGGTGCGCGGCGATGCGTTCCGCAACCTCGTTCACGGACTGCCCGCCATACTCGCTTCCCGCAGAGGAGGACGCACATGATTTCGCGCGCCGAGCGAACCCCATTCTCCGATTGGGCGTGGACGATCGATCGTTGGCTCCTCGCCGCGATTGGCTTGCTCATCGTCGCCGGCCTCGTCTTCGCCATGGCGGGAAGTCCGCCCGTGGCCGAGCGCCTGCATCTGGCGACCTTCTACTTCGTCAACCGTCAGGTGGCCTATCTGCTGCCGGCGCTGGCGGTGATGATCGGCGCCTCCTTCCTCTCGCCGCGCCATGTTCGCCGCGCCGCGCTCGTGGTTTTCGTCATGGCGCTGGCGCTTGTCGTCGCGACGCTCTTCTTTGGTCAGGAAGTGAAGGGCGCGAGGCGCTGGATCTTCGGCGTTCAGCCCTCCGAGTTCCTCAAGCCCGCCTTCGTCGTCGTCGTCGCCTGGGCCTTTTCGGAAGGCGCGCGCCGCAAGGACGTCCCGGGCAACGCCATCGCGCTGCTGCTCTTTCCGCTGACCGTCGTGCCGCTCGTGCTCCAACCCGACTTCGGTCAGACGATGCTGATCTCGATCGTATGGGGCGCGCTTTTCTTCATGGCGGGCCTGCACGTCATCTGGGTCATCGGTCTTGGCGGCGCGGCGTTCTTCTCCGCGCTCCTCGCCTATAAATTCGTGCCGCATGTCCACGCGCGCATCGAGGCCTTTCTCGAGCCGCCGCCGCCAGTCGCGGGCGTGCCCACAAACTTCCAATCGGAAACCGCGCTGGAGAGTTTCATCGCGGGTTCCTGGTTCGGCAAGGGGCCGGGCGAGGGAACGATCAAGCGCATCCTCCCCGACTCGCATACGGACTTCATCTTCGCGGTCATCGGCGAGGAGTTTGGCGTCGTCGTCTGCATCGCGCTCGCGAGCGTCTTTGCCTTCATCGTCGTGCGCGGGCTGTTCGCCGCGGCGCGCAATGAAGACCCCTTCTGCCGCTTTGCGACCGCCGGTCTCGTGATGCTTTTCGGCCTGCAGAGCTGCATCAACATGGCGGTAAATGTGCATCTCATGCCGGCGAAGGGCATGACGCTGCCCTTCGTTTCCTATGGCGGATCGTCGCTCATTTCGCTCTCGCTCGGCATGGGATTCCTGCTCGCGGTCACGCGCAAGCGCCCGCGCACCCGCGTCCTTACGGAGGTCGCCGCGAGCGGCGAACCGATCCCGGCGGCGGCGTGACATGAACGATCATCCCATTCTCCTTGCCGCCGGGGGCACCGGCGGCCATCTCTTTCCGGCGGAGGCGCTTGCGCATGCGCTCGCCGCGCGCGGGGTTCCGGTGGAACTCGTCACTGACGAGCGCGCGCTCAAATATGGCGCAAGCTTTCCGGCGCGGGCGATGCACTGCATTCCGTCCGCGACGCCGCGCGGCGGATCGCTCATCGCCAAGGCGCAGGCGGTCGCGAGCCTCGCTTATGGCACGGCGCAGGCGGCGAAAGTCATGCGCTGGCTGCGTCCGCGCGCGGTCATCGGCTTTGGCGGTTATCCGACCGTGCCGCCGCTCCTCGCCGCCGCCTTCCTGAAAGTGCCGACAGTTCTGCACGAGTTCGAACGCCATCATGGGGAAGGCGAACCGCTTTCTCTCCGGCCATGTCGACAGGATCGCCGCGGGCCTGCCCAATCTCGGCGTGCCCGCGCCGCTGCAGGGCAAGGTCGTCGTCACCGGCAATCCCGTGCGTCCGGCGGTGCTGGAGGCCGCGAAGATTCCGTATCCTGATTTTGACGACGGCGCCTTTCGTCTCCTCGTCACCGGCGGCTCGCAGGGCGCGCGCGTGATGGCGGATATCGTGCCCGAGGCGATCGCCGCGCTGCCGCATGATTTACGTTCGCGCATTCGACTCGTGCAGCAGACCCGCGCCGAAGACATCCCCCGCGTCGAGGCGATTTATCAAGGCGCGGGCGTGAACGTCGAGATCGCGCCGTTTTTTGTCGATCTTCCGCTGCGCATCGCACAGGCGCATTTCGTCGTTTCGCGCTCCGGCGCCTCGACGGTGTCGGAACTTGCGGTCATCGGCCGTCCGGCGCTCTTCGTCCCGCTGCCGCAATCGCTCGACGGCGATCAGGCGGCGAACGCGGCCTTCATCGAGGAGGCAGGCGCCGCCGAAACCGTGAAGCAGGGCGATTTCACGCCCGCCTTGCTCACAGCGCGCCTCTCGGAGCTTATCAGCGCGCCGCAGGCGCTGACGCAACGCGCCGAGGCGGCGAAGCGCGCGGGCGTCCCCGACGCCGCGGAACGACTTGCAGACTTGATTTTGAGCGTGGCGCAAGGCCGCGCCGCCTAACGGAGACTTGTATGAAACTGCCGCGCGAACTCGGCCCCATTCACTTCGTCGGCATCGGCGGCATCGGCATGTCCGGCATCGCCGAGGTGCTGCTCAATCTCGGCTACAAGGTGCAGGGTTCCGACGCCACCGACAACGCCAATGTGAAGCGTCTTTCGGAGAAGGGCGCCACTGTTTTCATCGGCCACGACGCCAAGAATCTGGGCGACGCGGCGGTCGTCGTCGTGTCGACGGCCATCAAGCGCGAAAATCCGGAACTTGCCGCCGCGCGCGAGAAGCGCCTGCCGGTCGTGCGGCGCGCCGAAATGCTCGCCGAGTTGATGCGCCTCAAGCAGTGCGTCGCAATCGCCGGCACGCATGGGAAGACCACGACGACCTCGCTCGTCGCCACGCTGCTCGACGCCGGCGGGCTCGATCCGACCGTCATCAACGGCGGCATCATCAACGCCTATGGCACCAATGCGCGCCTTGGCGCCGGCGAGTGGATGGTCGTCGAAGCGGATGAAAGCGACGGCACCTTCCTGAAGCTTCCGGCCGACGTCGCGATCGTCACCAACATCGATCCCGAGCATCTCGATCATTTCCACACATTCGACGCGATCAAGGACGCCTTCCGCCACTTCATCGAAAATCTCCCGTTCTACGGCTTTGCGGTGATGTGCCTCGATCATCCGACCGTGCAGGAGCTGGTCGGCAAGATCGAGGATCGGCGCGTCTATACTTATGGGGAAAACCCGCAGGCCGACGTTCGCCTCATGGACGTTAATCTCGAAGGCGGCGTCTGCCGCTTCAACGTGCTGCTGCGTGACCGCAAGACCGCGCAGGCGACCTATCTCGACAATCTCGTTCTGCCCATGCCCGGCCATCACAATGCGTTGAACGCCACGGCCGCGATCACGGTCGCTTATCAACTCGGCCTGTCGCCGGATCAGATCCGCAAGGCGCTCGCCGGCTTTGGCGGCGTCAAGCGCCGCTTCACTCGCACGGGCGAGTGGAACGGCGTGCAGATCTTCGACGACTATGGTCATCATCCGGTGGAGATCGCCGCCGTGTTGCGCGCTGCGCGGGCGTCGACCAAGGGGAAGGTCGTGGCCGTCATGCAGCCGCACCGCTATACGCGCCTGCAGTCGTTGTTCGACCCCTTCGCCACCTGCTTCAACGATGCGGACGTCGTCTTCATCGCCGATGTCTATGCGGCGGGAGAGCAGCCGATCCCCGGCGTCGATCGCGATGCGCTGGTCAACGCCATCCGCGCCCATGGGCATCGTCGCGCCGTGGGCCTGCCGTCGCCCGAAGTGCTGCCGGCGATGGTGCGTGAGATCGTCGCGCCGGGCGACTACGTTGTGTGTCTTGGCGCCGGCAACATCACGCAATGGGCCTATGCGCTGCCGGAGCAACTGGCCGCGGGCGGCGGGGCATGACCTTCCCCGATCTCACGCCGGGCCTCGGGGAGCTCATGCCGGAGTTGCGCGGCAAGCTCTCCGCGAATGAACCGCTCGCGCCTTACACCTGGTTTCGCGTGGGCGGCCCGGCGCAGATTCTTTACATGCCTGCGGACGAGGCGGATTTCGCGTACTTCCTCGCACGCCTGCCGCAGGAAATTCCCGTAACCGTCATCGGTCTCGGCTCCAATCTCATCGTCCGCGACGGCGGCGTCGCGGGCGTCGTCATCCGCCTCTCGGCGAAGGGCTTCGGCGAAATAACCGTGCTCGACGCCTGCCAATTGCGCGTCGGAGCGGCCGTGCCGGACGTCAAGGCGGCGCGCGCCGCGGCGGACGCCGGCATTGACGGCCTCGCTTTCTATCGCGGCATTCCCGGCGCCATCGGCGGGGCGTTGCGCATGAACGCTGGGGCGCATGGCGGCGAAACAAAGGACGCGCTGATCGAGGCGCGCGGCGTCGATCGCACGGGAAACGTCCGCATCTTTTCGAACGCCGACATGGGCTATACCTACAGGCACTGTTCTGCGCCCGAGGACATTATCTTCACAAGCGCGCTTTTTCAGGGACGTCCCGGCGCTCCCGCGGCGATCCTCGCGGATATGGACCGCATCACGCAGGCGCGTGAAGCTTCGCAGCCGATCAAGGAAAAGACCGGCGGGTCGACCTTCAAGAATCCCGACGCCCACAAGGCCTGGCAGCTCATCGACGCCGCCGGTTGCCGGGGGCTCGTCGTCGGCGACGCGCAGGTGAGCGAGATGCATTGCAACTTCCTCATCAATCGCGGCAAGGCCACGGCCGCCGACATCGAAAATCTGGGCGAGGAAGTGCGTCGCCGCGTGCGTGAGACGAGCGGCGTTGAGCTTCACTGGGAAATCAAACGGATCGGCGTTGCATAAATGAGCTCCGTCACGTCGCGAGGCGTCATCGAAAAAGATCAGCCGGCGCGGCTTGCGGCGTCGCTCGCCAGCCCCTGGACCACAATTGCTCTGGTCGGCATCGGCGTCGCGCAGCAGATCGCGGGCCATCTCGATTGCGACGTGTCCTGGTTCATCACCTTCGCCGAGAAAGTTCTGGACGGCGCCGTTCCCTATGTCGACGTCACCGATCCCAATCCGCCGGCGGCCTTCCTCAGCATGGCGCCCGCCGTGCTGCTCGCCCGGGCCTTCGGACTGGCTGTCGAGCCCGTCGCGGCAGGGCTCGTGTTTCTTTTCGCAGGCGCCTCCATCGCCGTCAGCGCGCTGATTTTCAGAAGCGGCGCGTCGCGTTCGCGCGAGGATTGGGGGCTGCTGCTCAACGCTGCGGTTTTCCTTTTCTTCCTTGTGCCCGAACAGGTTTTTGCCGAACGCGAGCACATCGCGCTTCTGGCGCTCGCGCCGATGCTGGCGACGCTCGCCGCTTCGGCCGAAGGCGGGCGTGTGCCGCTGGCGCTGCGCATCGTCGCGGGTTTAGGGGCGGGCATCGCGGTCTGTTTCAAGCCCTTCTTCGGTCTCGCCCTGGCGCTGCCCGCGTTGGCGCTGGCGTATCGGGAAAGGTCGCCGCGTCTTCTCCTCACGCCGGAGGTGGGCGCCGCCGCCGCGCTGTGCCTTTTCTACGGCGGCGCGACGCTGTTGCTCTTTCCGGCTTATGCGCAATATGCGCTTCCGGTCATTGTGGAGGTCTACCAGCCCGCGCGGGACAGTTTCGCGCATCTCGCCTTTCTCTCGCTGGCGCCGTTTCATCTCGCCCTGCTCGTCGGGCTTGTCGCCGTCTCGGCGCGCGGCTTCGCCCATCCGCCGGTGGCGCCGGGCTTCGTCGCGCCGTCGGCTTCCAGAGTCTGCGGTTTCGCCTCGCTCGGTTTTCTTCTCGGTTTCTTCCTGCAGGGAAAAGGCTGGAGCAATCACGCTTTTCCGGGGCTGGCGCTCGCATTGCTCGCCTGGTGCTTCTTCGCGCTCGATCGCCATCCGCGCGCCCGGGCGGCGCGGGACGGGCGTCTGTTCAAATTCGTTTTCCTTCCCGCGTTCATCGCGGCGCCCTTCATGTTCGGCGCGATGAAGGTTCTCGCCAATGTCGAAGAGCATCCCGGCCTTCGGGCGGAGATTGCGCGCGTCGCACCCGCTCATCCCCGCATCGTCGCCATGGCGCGCCAGCTCGACTATGGGCATCCCGTGACGCGCCAGCTCGACGGGATATGGGTCGGGCGGCCCAATGCGCTGTGGACCGCGAGCCTCGCCGCCTGGCTCCTGCGCGACGCGACGGACCCTGGCCGGAGGGCGCGGCTCGAGGAATTCCGGCGGCGCGACCTTGCGGGCTTCATGGAGGACGTGCGGTCCGAGCGTCCGGACGTCATCGTCGTCGAGGACGCGGACACGCGCGAATGGGCGCTCAAGCAGCCGGAGACGGGGGCGGTTCTCGATGCCTACGAGAAGTCGGGGCAGGCCGAGGACATCGAGGTCTGGACGCGGAAAAGACCCTGAAGACGTTGCGTGGCGCACGCCCGCAACGTAGCCTGACGGCGCCTGAGATTCGCCCGCGCTCGCGCGGCGCCGCTCTCCGCTGACGCGTGGCGTTTCCTGACCGCGAACGAGACCGATATGACCAAACACGTCGCCGTGCTGATGGGCGGACTTTCCGCCGAACGCGAAATTTCCCTGCGCTCGGGCGCGGCCTGCGCCAAGGCTCTGGCGGAGCAGGGCTATCGCGTCACGCCGGTGGATGTTGGCCACGACGCCGCAAGCGTGCTCGCCGCGCTCAGGCCCGATGTCGCGCTCAATGCGCTGCACGGAAAATTCGGCGAGGACGGCTGCATTCAGGGCGTGCTGGAACTGCTCGGGATTCCCTACACGCACTCGGGCGTGCTGGCCTCATCCGCCGCGATGAAGAAGGATGTCGCCAAGGTCGTGATGGCGGCCGCCGGCGTGCCCGTGCCGAAAGGCCGCGTCGTGCATCGTCTCGAAGCCGCGAAAGCGCATGTGCTGCCGATCCCTTACGTGCTGAAGCCGGTCTCCGAGGGTTCTTCCTTCGGCGTCTTCATCATCACGGACAAGGACGCGCCGCCGCCGCAGGAACTTGGCGCCGCCGATTGGGCGCACGGCGATCTGATGCTGGCGGAGCAGTTTATCGCGGGCCGCGAACTGACCTGCGCGGTCATGGGCGACAAGGCCCTCGACGTCATCGAAATCCTCGCGGCCGACGGCGGCTGGTACGACTATCACGCAAAATACGCGAAAGGCGGCTCAAAGCACGTCCTTCCTGCGAAATCTTAAATGGAATATTTACCAAGAGGTTCAACATTTAGCCATCGAGGCTCATAGAGCTCTCGGCTGCCGCGGCGTCAGTCGCGCGGACTTCCGATACGACGATCGCCCCGGAGGTACGGGCGAACTCGTCGTGTTGGAAGTGAACACGCAGCCGGGAATGACGGAGACCTCGCTCGTGCCAGAAATGGCGGCTTATGCAGGTTTTTCGTTCGGCGAGCTTGTCAAATGGATGGTGGAAGAGGCGTCCTGCGATCGTTGAAGGAGTCGTTTTCGACTTCCATTCCGCATGTCCATTTCCCTGTCGCTCACGCCCGTCCCGTCGCCGCCGGCGCGCCCCTTCACGGCCCCGCGCCGATTAACCCTAACGTTTCACGCAGCGCTCCGCGCCGACGCGACGAGGAAGCCCCCGCACTCTCCCGGGTTTCGTTCCTTGCGCGTCCCGGCGTCGGCTTCGTCGCGGTCATGCTACTCTTCCTCGGCGTCGGCCTCGCCGGCTTCGTCCAGAACGGCGGCTATGCTGCGCTGGTCGCGCGCGATGGCCAGCCCTGGGACATCGTCGCGCGGACGATCGGCTTCGATGTCTCCGCCGTCACGATCACCGGTCAGTCGCGGATGACCGAGAACGAGCTGCTCGCGGCGTCCGGCGTCGGGCCGCGCAACTCATTGCCCTTCCTCGACGTCAACGCCGTGCGCGACAGGTTGATGGCGGTTCCGCTCGTCAAATCCGCCCGGGTGATGAAGCTGTTCCCGAACCGTCTCGTGGTGGCGATCGAAGAGCGCCAGGCGCACGCGCTGTGGCAGCGTGACGGCCGCGTGTCGGTGATTTCGGAAGATGGCGTCGAGATCGATGAACTGCGCGACGCGCGCTACCTCGGCCTTCCCTTCGTCGTCGGCGACGGCGCCCAGAAGCGCCTGCCGGAATATCTCGCGCTTCTGCAGGACGCCGGGGATCTCGCTCAGCGCTTCAAGGCGGGCATCCTCATCGCCGGGCGCCGCTGGGATATCGAGATGACCAACGGCGTCATCGTGAAGCTGCCGGAGACTGATCCGGGCCGCGGCCTTGGAACCCTCGTGCGTCTCCAGCGGGAAGCGCGCATCCTCGACAAGGACATCATGTCGATCGATCTGCGCGTGCGCGACCGCGTCATTGCGCGCCTTACCGAAGAAGCCGCCGCGGCGCGTGAAGCGGCGCTTCCACACAAGACCAAGAAAACTGGTGGTTAGTGTCATGCAGAGTCAGCTTATTCCGCCGCGTTTGAAGCCCTTGTCTGCGCGCCGCTCCGCGACGGTCGCGGCCCTCGACGTGGGCACGTCGAAAATCGCCTGCCTCATCGCGCGCCTGACGCCGGCCCATGACGTCGCTCCCGGCGACTGGCGCACGCATCGCATCCGCGTGGTCGGCATCGGCCATCAGCGCTCCCTGGGCGTGAAGCACGGCCTCGTCGTCGATATGGACGAAGCCGAACGCGCCATCCGCCACACGGTGCACGCCGCCGAGCGCATGGCCGGCATGCAGGTCGACCAGGTGATCGTCACAGCGTCCGGCGGGCGCGTCTCGTCGGAGCACTTCGCCGCCAAGCGCACCATCGGCGGCCGCGAAGTGGCCGAGGCCGACATTCACCGCGTTCTCGAGGCGTCGGCCGCGCATCATCTGCATCGCGGCCGCGTGGCCGTGCATTCGCTTCCCACGGGCTTCTCGCTCGACGGCGTCAGCGGCATTCGAGAGCCAAAGGACATGATCGGCGACGAACTTGGCGTTGATCTCCATGTCGCCACCTGCGATCAGGCGGCGGCGCGCAACCTCATCCTCGCCGTCGAGCGCGGTCATCTGGGCGTCGAGGGCATGGCCGCGGCTCCCTACGCTGCGGGCCTGTCGGTCCTCGAGCCCGATGAAGCCGAAATGGGCGTCATCGTCGTCGACATGGGCGCGGGCTCGACCTCGGTCGCCGTCTTCGCGCATGGCGAGATGGTGCATCTCGACGCCGTGACGCTGGGCGGCAATCACGTCACCATGGACATTGCGCGTGGCCTCGACGCGCGCCTTTCGGACGCCGAGCGCCTCAAGACCTTCCACGGCTCGGCGATTTCTTCGTCCTCGGACGATCGAGAGAGCGTCGCTTTCGATCATGTCGGCGAGCGCGGTCAGTCCAAGGCGAACGCCCCAAGATCGCATCTCGTCCGAATCATTCGCCCGCGCATCGAGGAGACGCTGGAGTTCCTGCGCGACCGCATGGCGCGCGCCGGCTATCCGATGGGTCCGAGCCGCCGCATCGTCCTGACGGGCGGCGCGTGCCAGCTCACGGGCGTGGCGGAATCGGCCCGGCGCATTCTGGGCGGCCAGGTCCGCATCGGGCGCCCCATCGGCGTCGAAGGCCTTCCCGATCCGGCGCGCAGCCCTGCCTTTGCGGCCACGGCCGGCCTCCTTGTCTATCCACAGGTAGCGGGCCGTCAATATTTCGAACCCCGTCGCGCCGAGCGCGCGGCGACCGGAACCGACGGCTACATGACCCGAGTGGGTAGATGGTTAAAGGAAAGCTTCTAGAATCGCGATCAAGTGATTCTCTCTTTTTGAGGCGACCCGGCCGGTGAAGGCGGGCCTCGAAACGGAATGACCGAGGACGACGCGTTCGGCGACGGGGCGTCCAAGGATAAGGACAACCGACGCCGATGAGCAGTGTAAATTTCGAGAGGCTTGGCAAATGACGATCAATCTGAAAGCTCCGGAGCTGAGGGAATTGAAGCCCCGCATTATGGTTTGCGGCGT
Source organism: uncultured Alphaproteobacteria bacterium (assembly GCA_963806665.1). Taxonomy (GTDB): domain Bacteria; phylum Pseudomonadota; class Alphaproteobacteria; order Rhizobiales; family Beijerinckiaceae; genus Methylocystis. Next base: position 45,052 of record CAWDYM010000004.1, read on the forward strand.
GGGCGGCGGCGGCTGCAACGCCGTCAACAACATGATCGCGTCGGGCCTTTCCGGCGTCGATTTCCTGGTCGCGAACACGGATGCGCAGGCGCTGGCGTCGTCGCCGGCCGATCGCGTGATCCAGATGGGTCTGCAGGTGACGGAAGGCCTCGGCGCCGGCGCGCAACCGGAAGTCGGCCGCGCCGCCGCTGAGGAAGCGCGCGAAGAAATCCGCGAGCATCTGCAGGGCGCGCATATGTGCTTCGTCACCGCCGGCATGGGCGGCGGCACGGGCACGGGCGCGGCGCCCGTCATCGCGCAGATCGCGCGCGAGATGGGCATCCTCACCGTCGGCGTCGTGACGAAGCCCTTCCATTTCGAGGGCCAGCGCCGCCTGCGCATCGCCGAGTCGGGCATCGGCGAACTGCAGAAGTGCGTTGACACGCTGATCGTCATCCCGAACCAAAATCTGTTCCGCATCGCGACCGAGAAGACGACCTTCGCCGACGCTTTCGCCATGGCGGATCAGGTCCTCTATTCGGGCGTTGCCTCGGTCACCGACCTCATGGTCAAGGAAGGCCTCATCAACCTCGACTTCGCCGACGTCCGCTCGATCATGCGCGGCATGGGCAAGGCGATGATGGGCACGGGCGAGGCCACCGGCGAGCGCCGCGCCCAGCTCGCGGCGGAGGCGGCGATCGCCAATCCGCTGCTCGACGAAGTCTCCATGAAGGGCGCCCGCGGCCTGCTCATCTCGATCACCGGCGGCAACGACCTCACCTTGTATGAAGTCGACGAAGCGGCGAGCCGCATCCGTCAGGAAGTGGACGAGGACGCCAACATCATCCTCGGCGCGACTTTCGATTCCTCGCTCGAGGGCGTCGTGCGCGTGTCGGTCGTCGCGACCGGCATCGATCTCGCCTCGATCACCGCCGAAGACCCGACCAGCCAGGCTCGCATGGCCGAGGCGGCCGAGCGTATGCGCGCCCAGTTGCAGCCGAAATCGCAGCCGGCGCCGGTCGTCGAGGTGGCTCCGGCCCAGATCTACACCCTGCCGGAGCGCGCGCCCGCGCCGGTCTATCAGCAGGAAATGCGCGAGGCGCCGGTGGCTCCGTCCTATTACGCGGAACCCGCCCCGGCGCCCTCGCACGGCGTTTATCTCGAGTCTGTCGCGGCGCGCCCCACCTACGGCGAGCCGATGCCCGAGTCCGCGCCGCGGATGCAGGAGCCGATCGCGGCGCCTTATGTGCCGCCGGCCCCCGAACTGCCGCGTGCGCCGCGCATGCCGCAAATCGAGGATTTTCCGAAGCCGGTGCAGGATCAGATTCGTCAGAGCCGCGGCGGCGAACCGCATGATCCGCGTCGCAAGTCGATCTTCGAGCGCCTTGCCTCCTTCGGCGCCAGCCGTCAGGAAGAGGCGATGCACGGCGGCGTTCCGGCCCAGCCGGCGCCGGCCTCTGCGCCGCGCCCCACCGCGCCGCAGCCCTCGCCGATCCATGCGGAATACGGCAAGCGCCCGGCCGCGCCTGCCCCTCATCCGCAGGGACATGCGCCGGCTCACGCGTCGCTGGATCCCCACGGCCGCCGCGCGCTTGCGCCGCGTCCGGTCGAGGAAGACCATCTGGAAATCCCGGCCTTCCTGCGCCGGCAGTCCAATCATTGACCGGGCTTCGGTCAACGCCAGACAAAGGCCCGCCTCGCGCGGGCCTTTGTTTTTAAGACGCTTGGGCGGAGTTGTAACAATTCGTAAGAAACCGTTACTGGAGCCTCGCCGGGCAAATGGGTTAAAGTTGAGGCGTTTTCCGGACTTCGCCTCGGCCGCTCCCGGGAGGTTTGTCACATTCGCCCGCACATACGCATTCCCGACGTCCTCCCCGCGCAGACGACACTCTCGCGCGCCACATCGCTCACGGGTCACGGTGCGCATGGCGGTCGGCCGGGGCGGCTGACCCTTTCGCCGGCCGGAGCCGACGCCGGCGTCGTTTTCTGCGTGGACGGCGCCGCCATCGCCGCCGATTGGCGACGGGTCGACGCGACGCAATTGCGCACGCGCCTTGCCGGCGACGGCGCGCAGCTTTCAACCGTTGAACATCTGCTGGCGGCGCTTGCGGGGCTTCGCGTCGACAACGCGCTGATCGACGTCAACGGGGACGAGATTCCCGCCATGGACGGCTCTGCGGCCGCGTTCGTGGCCGCGATCGACGAGGTGGGCGTCGTCGAACTTCCTGCGCCGCGCCGCTATTGGCGGGTCGCCGCCCCGGTTCGCGTCACCGACGGTGCCGGGTGGGCGGAACTTCGGCCCGCGGCGAGCGGTCTGCATCTCGATGTCGAGATCGCCTTTGGCGGGCGCATCGGGCGCCAGCGCCTCGCGCTGGACCTCACGCCCGACGCTTTTCGCCGCGATCTCGCCCGCGCGCGCAGTTTCGGGTTTCTGCACGACGCCGAGCGGCTGTGGCGTGCGGGCCTCGCGCTCGGGGCCAGCCTCGACAACACCGTCGTCCTCGACGGCGAGACCGTGCTCAACCCCCATGGGCTGCGCTGTCCCGACGAGTTCGTCCGCCATAAAATGCTGGATGTCGTCGGCGATCTCGCGCTCGTCGGCACGCCGATCATCGGCGCGTTCCGGTCCTATCGAGGCGGCCACGCGCTCAATCTGGCGCTGGTCGAGAAGGCGGTTGTTTCGGGCGTGCTCGAGCGTAGCGGGGCGGGCGTCGCCGAGGCGGGGCGGGCGGTTCTTTTCCCCTCGCCATAATCTCGCCAGAAGGAAATCTTTATTTGGCAACCGTAATCCGTCGCCGCGCGCCGCCAGCGCCGCGACGACGCGCGCTCTTTTGGGGGCGTCGCGAGTGGCGCGGAGCGGCGGTTTAGGCTAATCGGCTCACGAGCGCGGCAAGGCCGTGGACTCATTGCCGCAAGGGGCGCTTGATATGTCTGTTTTCGCTGTCTCATTCCGTTCGCTCATCGCTCTTGCCGCGGCCGCGGCTCTGGTTCTGTCCGTCGCGCCCGCGCGCGCGGACATTATGGATTCGATCACGAGCGGCTTCGGCCTCTTTGGCGGCGGCGAGAAATACAAGACGGAGATCACGCCCGACATTCCCGCCGAAGACCTCTATAATCAGGGCCTCGCGAAGCTGAAGGCCAAGGAATATGAGGGGGCTTCGAAGAAATTCGGCGAGCTGGAGAAAAGCTACCCTTCCTCGGAATGGTCGCGCAAAGGCCTGCTGATGACGATCTTCGCCCAATATGAGAAGCCCGCTTACGACGACGCGGTGCAATCGGCGCAGCGCTATATCGGCCTTTACCCGAACTCGCCCGATACGCCTTACGTCTATTATCTCGCCGGCATGTCCTACTACAATCAGGTCCCCGACGTGATGCGCGACCAGACCTCGGCCGAGAAGTCGCTGCAGATTTTCTCGGAGCTTGTTCAGAAGTTTCCGAAGTCGGAATATGTGCCGGACGCCCGCTACAAGATGGGCGTGGCGCGCGACCAGCTCGCCGCCAAGGAAATGACGGTCGGCCGCTTCTACCTGACGCGCAAGAACTATCCCGCGGCGATCAACCGCTTCCACGACGTGCTCGGCAAATATCAGACGACCCGGCACACGGAGGAGGCGCTTTATCGCCTCACCGAGGCCTATCTCGCCATGGGCGTCACTAACGAAGCGCAGACCGCCGCCGCGATCCTTGGCCACAACTTCCCCGACTCGCAGCGGTACAAAGACGCCCATGCGCTGCTGAAATCCGGCGGGCTGGAGCCGCACGAATATACCGACTCCTGGCTCTCCAAGGTCGGCAAGACGCTCCACGCGATCTGATCAGACGGCCGTGTGCGGCTGCATGAATTGGCCGGCGTGCGCCAAAGGGCGGCTGCCGTCCGACGTCGTTGCGCTCCCGAGCCGCCAAGCGCGGATCATGCACGCCGAGATTTCCAGCGAAACGATTCTCCGGTCTCCGCGAAGGACGAGGTGAGGCGGGATGAGTTCCTCGGAGATCGAAGAGGACTGGGCCGTGTTGATGCGCCGCGCTTTGGATGGGGATTCCGGGGCCTATCGGAGTTTGTTCAACTCGCTCACGCCCTTTTTGCGGGCGACGACGCGGCGCAAGGGCGCGCGCATCGGCGTCCGCCAGGAGGAGGTCGAGGACATTGTCCAGGAAACCCTCCTTGCCCTTCATCTCAAGAGACACACTTGGGACGTTGAGCGTCCGATCGGGCCGTGGATCGCGGCTATTGCGCGCAACAAGTTGATCGACGCGCGTCGGCGGCAAGGAAACAAGGTGACGCTTCCGATCGAGGACGTTGCCGACTTCCTGCCGACGGAGGCGGATTGCGACCCGACGCAGCGCGGCGACGTGGAGCGTCTCCTCGCGCAACTCACGGCCAAGCAGCGCGATCTCGTCCAGTCGCTGTCGATAGAAGGGCGGTCGGTTGAGGAGACCGCGCGCCGGCTGAACATGGAAAAGGGCGCCGTCCGGGTCGCCTTGCATCGGGCCATCAAGGCGCTCGCGACGATGTATCGGACCAGGGATCAATGAATACGCAAGATCTGATCTCGGCGCTCGTCGCGGATAACGGGTCGACGGAACGCCCCATCGGTGAATCCTTCGCCCGAGCAATTCTGATCGGCGCGTTCATCTCGCTGGCGATCTTCTTTCTTTGGATTCATCCCCGCCGCGACCTTATGGAGGCGGCCGGGACGCTCCGCGTGCTGTTCAAATTCCTCGTCACGACGCTCCTTGCCGTATCTGCTTTCGGACTGGCGGTCCGGCTGTCGCGGCCCGGCGCGGGACGCGGGAGATGGGGCCACGCCTGGCTGGCCGCGCCCGCTCTTTTGATCGTCGCCGTCGGAGTCGAGCTGACCGTTCTGCCGTCAAGCCTCTGGCTTCCACGACTGATCGGCGTCAATGCGCGATACTGCCTCGTGTTGATTCCTTTGCTCGCGCTCGGTCCTTTGGCGGCGCTTCTGTGGGGATTGCGACAGGGCGCGCCGACGCAGCCAAAATTGGCGGGCGCGGTTGCGGGTCTCGCCGCCGGCGGAATCGCGGCGGCGATCTACGCGGCGCATTGCACCGATGACAGTCCGCTCTTCGTCGCCGTCTGGTACTCGATCGCGATCGGACTGGTGACGGCTGCGGGAGCTACGATCGGCGCGCGCGTTCTGCGGTGGTAGGCCCGGCGGGCCTCTGGAGGAGAGGATTGCGCGAATCTCGTTGATTTCGTCGCCGGCCGTGCGAACCTCCCCGAAGCGCGAATCGCGCTCGTCCACAGAAAACGGCGCAACCGCCTCGTCCGTTGCATGCGGCGCGCGCGTCGGAGCGGTAAAGTCACGCGTATGCTGGTTCGTCTGTCCATCCGCGACATTGTTCTGATCGACGCGCTCGATCTCGATTTCGCGCAGGGTCTGACGACGCTCACGGGCGAGACGGGCGCCGGCAAATCCATCCTTCTCGATGGCTTCATGCTGGCTCTCGGCGGGCGCGGCGACGCCTCGCTGGTGCGTGCGGGCTCGGAGCAGGGGCAGGTGACGGCGGTGTTCGATCTGCCGACAAACCATCCCGCCCATCTCGCCGCACGCCAATTCGGCCTTGCGAGCGAGGACGAACTGGTGCTGCGCCGCGTGCAGGCCGCCGACGGGCGCACCCGCGCCTTCGTCAATGATCAGCCGGCGACGGCGCAGGCGCTGCGCGCCATCGGCGTCGAACTCGTTGAAATCCATTGTCAGCACGACGACCGCGCGCTCGTCGACCCTTCTGCCCACCGGGCGCTGGTCGACGCCCATGGCGGGCTGCTTTCGCAGTCGGGCGAGGTGCGTGCGCGACACAGCGCTTGGCAGGCGGCCCGGCGCGCCCTGGCGGAGGAAGAGGCGCGCATCGCCAAGGCGCGCGCCGACGCGGATTATTTTCGCCACGCCCATGAGGAGCTGACCAAGCTTTCGCCGGAGGCGGGCGAAGAGGAGGCGCTGGCCGAGCGCCGGCTCTTCATGCAGCGGGCCGAGAAGGTCGCGACCGATATCCGGGACGCGCTCGCCGCTTTCGCCGACGATCGCGCCCCGGCGGTGGAAATCGCGCAGGCCGCGCGCCGGCTCGAGCGGCGCCTCACGCAGGCCCCTCAGATATTGGAGCCGCCGGCCAAGGCCTTGGCGCAGGCCGTGGACGCGCTGTCGCTCGCCGAGCAGGCGCTGGAGCAGGCGCTGGCGGAAACACGTTTCGACCCCGCCGAACTGGAGCGCGTTGAGGAACGGCTGTTCGCGCTGCGCGGCGCGGCGCGAAAATACCAGGTCGCCGTGCCGGCCTTGCCCGCGCTCGCCGAGAAATTCGCCGCCGACATCGCCGCCCTCGACGCCTCGGAGGCGCGGCTCGTGAGGCTTGGACAGGAATTGGGAGCGGCGCGGGCGGCCTATGACGCCGCCGCGGCCGCGCTCTCGGCGGCGCGCCAGAAGGCGGCCAAGAAGCTCGACAGCCTTGTCGACGCCGAGTTAAGGCCCCTGAAGCTGGAAGGCGCGCATTTCTCGACGCAGGTGACAAGCGATCCCGAGAACGGCGGGCCTGAGGGGATCGATCGCGTCGAATTCTGGGTGCAGACCAATCCGGGCTCGCGCCCCGGCCCGCTGACCAAGGTCGCCTCGGGCGGCGAACTCGCGCGCTTCATGCTGGCTTTGAAGGTTGTGCTGGCGGATCGCGGCTCCGCGCCGACCCTTGTTTTCGATGAAATCGACACCGGCGTTGGCGGCGCCGTGGCGGACGCCATCGGCCAGCGTCTCGCGCGTCTCGCGAAGCGCTCGCAGGTGCTCGCCGTCACCCACGCCCCGCAGGTCGCCGCGCGCGCGAGCCGTCATCTGCGCATCAGCAAAGGGGCCGTCCCAGCCAAGGCGAGGGGCGCCGTCGGCAAGGACGCCGGGGGCGCGAGAGGCAAGGACGGCGGGGGCAAGGATGGCGGAAGCAAGGATTTGCGCGTCGCGACCAGCGTCTCCGTGCTCGCCGAGGCCGAGCGGCGCGAAGAGATCGCGCGTATGTTGTCGGGCGCGGCGATCACCGACGAGGCGCGCGCGGCGGCGGCGCGGTTGCTGGAGGCGGCGGATTGATCCGAACGCCCGGCGCGTGAAATGAGGCAGGGAGCCGCCCCCCTTCACTCTGGCCGCCCGCTGGCCTAAGAGAAGCGCCATGCGCGAAACGCCCCAGCTGACACCCGCCGCCGACATGCTCGCCGAACTGCGTGGCGAGATCGATCGCATCGACGTCGAGATGCACCGGCTGCTGATGGCGCGCGGCGAGATCATCGACCGGCTCATCGCGGTCAAGCGCGCCCAGGGCGGGGGCTGCGCCTTCCGGCCCGACCGCGAGGCCCAGATGATGCGCGCCCTCGTCGAGCGCCACAGCGGCCTCCTGCCCGTCGACGCGGTCGAGGGCGTGTGGCGCGTGATCGTCTCGACCTTCACCTTTGTGCAGAACAATTACGCCGTGCACGCCGACGATTCCGGCGGCGACGCGCAGATGCGCGACAGCGCGCGCTTCCACTTCGGCTTCACCGTGCCTTATGTGCCGCACCATGGCGCCGGCGCCGTGATCGACGCGGTCGCAGCCTCGGGCGGCGATCTTGGCATGTTGCGCGCCACGGGCACGCTTGCAGACGGCGCCTGGTGGATGCGGCTCATCGGCGCGGATGCGCCAAAGATCATCGCGCGCCTGCCGTTTGTCGAGCGCCCGGACCATCCGGCGGGGCTCCCGGTGTTCATCGTCGCGCGCCCGGCGGCCGACGCGGCCTCGCGCGAGATATTGCTCTATGCGATCACCCTGCCGCGCTGGTCGCATTCCATTCCCGCCGTCGCCTCGGCGCTGGAGGGCGAGATACTTGCGAGCGCGCCGCACGGCGGCGGATTGTCGCTGCTCGTCGCCGCGCCCGGACGCACGGAAGCGGGGCGTTTCGCGCAGGACCTTGCGGCGGCGGGCGTGTCCGACGTTCACGTCGAGCCGATCGGCAGCCACGCCGAGAGATATGAACTGAGCGAAGCCCGCAGCGGCGTTTTCGCGCCGCGGAGCTAGAGACGACGATGACCCGACCCATTCCCCGCCCCTCCCTGCTCGAAATCGACGCCTATGTGCCCGGCAAGAGCGGCGCGCCGGGCGCCGGCCGCGTATTCAAGCTCTCGGCCAATGAAACGCCGCTCGGCCCGTCGCCCGCCGCGGTGCAGGCGTTGCGGGACATGGCGCATGAGATCGCGCTCTATCCCGAAGGTTCGTCGCTCGCATTGCGCAACGCCATCGGCGCGCGCCATGGACTCGATCCGGCGCGCCTCATCATGGGCGCGGGCTCCGACCAGATTCTCGAACTGCTCGCGCTCGCCTATATCGGCCCGGGCGACGAAGGTCTCTACAGCCAGTATGGCTTTCTCGAATACAAGATCGTCACGCTCGCAGCCGGCGGCGTTCCGGTCGTCGCGCCGGAGACGGACTACACCGCCAGCGTCGACGCCCTGCTCGCGCGCGTGAGCGAGAAGACGAAGATCGTCTTCCTCGCCAATCCGAACAATCCGACGGGCAGCTATCTGCCTGCGGATGAAGTCGCGCGGCTCGCGAAGGGCCTGCCGTCTCACACGCTGCTCGTGCTGGACGCGGCCTACGCCGAATATGTGACGCATCGGGACTATGACGCCGGCGTCGCGCTCGTCGACGCGCATGAGAATGTCGTGATGACGCGCACCTTCTCGAAGATCTACGGCCTCGCGGGCTTGCGCCTGGGCTGGGGATACGGACCTGCGCATATTGTCGACGCGCTCAATCGCATCCGCTCGCCCTTCAACATTTCCAGCGCCGCCTCGGCGGCGGGCGTTGCGGCGATCCGGGACGCCGCGCATATCGAAGCGGCGATCGCTCACAATGACAAATGGCTTCCCTGGCTGACTGGCGAGATCACGGCGCTCGGACTCGATGTCCTGCCGAGCGTCGCCAATTTCATCGCGATCCGTTTCCCGAACACGCCGGGCCGCACGGCCGCCGACGCCGATCGTTTTCTCGCCTCGCGGGGGCTCGTGCTGCGCGCGATCGGGGCCTATGGCATGGGCGAGTTTCTGCGGCTGACGATCGGAACGCAGGAGGCGAACGAACGCGTCGTCGCCGCGCTTGCCGATTTCATGCAGGATGCGAAAGCGGCCGCCAATGGCTGAGCCGATCGTCGACCGGCTCGCGATTATCGGCGCGGGCCTCATCGGGTCCTCCATCGCCCGCGCGGCGCGCGATTACGCCGCGGCGCGCGAAATTGCGATACTCGACGCGTCGCCGGCGGTGATGGCGCGCGTGCGAGAACTGCAGATCTCCGACGACGCGAGCGGCGATCCCGCGCAGGCGCTGAATGGCGCCGACCTTGTCGTCATCTGTACGCCGGTCGGCGTCTGCGGCGCCGTTGCGCAGTCAATCGCACCCTATCTCGAAGCGGGCGCGATCCTCTCAGATGTCGGTTCGGTAAAGGGCTCTGTCGTCGCGCAAGTCGCGCCGCATGTGCGGCCCGGCGTGCATTTCATCCCCGCGCATCCGCTGGCCGGCACTGAATTCTCAGGCCCGGACGCCGGTTTCGCGACGCTCTTCCAGAACCGCTGGTGCATCCTCACCCCGCCTGAGGGCGCCGACGCGCAGGCGGTGAAGACGCTCGTGGATTTCTGGTCGCGCATCGGCGCGAAGGTCGAGGCCATGACGGCCGAACACCATGACAGGGTTCTGGCGCTCACGAGCCATCTGCCGCATCTCATCGCTTACAACATCGTCGGCACCGCGGACGACTTTGGCGAGCAGACGCGTTCGGAAGTCATCAAATTCTCGGCCTCCGGCTTTCGCGATTTCACACGCATCGCCGCTTCCGACCCGACGATGTGGCGCGACGTTTTTTTGAACAACAAGGAAGCCGTGCTCGAAATGCTCGGGCGCTTCAACGAGGATCTGAGCGTCCTGCAGCGCATGATCCGCCGTGACGACAGTCAGGGGCTTTTCGATTTCTTCACCCGCACGCGGGCCCTCCGGCAGTCGATTATCGAGCAGGGGCAAGATACGTCAGCCCCTGACTTCGGACGGAGAAAGCTGAATTGTTGAGCCATGTTAGTGGTTTAGCGTGTCATGAGAAATTTCTTCAACTTGAGCGCGTAATCATGCTAAGAATGTCGACATTCATCGTCGAGTTCATGGTCGCTTCATGTCTCTCCAGCCCATCGTTTTTTACATCGGTCAGGACCCGAATATCGTGCACGCGATGGTCCTTGCCGAGGATTTCGAGATCCGGAGCTTTCAGACCCTCTCGCAATTTCTCGCTGAAGAAGACTCCCATCATCGCGGTTGCGTGATCCTTGATCTTCAACCAGGGGCAGCCGTTGAAGCCGCCCTGCGGCTGTTCTGCCAGGAGCTGCTGCTTCCGACCATCGTGCTGTCGAGTGCTCCGAAGGTGACTGCGGCGGTTTCCGCCATGAAGGAAGGGGCGGCCGACTTCCTTGGAACGCCCGTCGACGCGGACAGGCTTTGCGCCGCCGTGCGCGGAGCGCTTTCCAGCAATGACGCGCAATTCGTGCGGGCGCGGCGAACCAAAGCGTTCCGCGAGCGCCTCCTGCTTCTCTCTCGACGAGAGCGCGAAGTCGTGGACGCCGTCCTGGAAGGATTTGGAAACAAGGAAATCGCCGCACGTTTTGGCGTCAGCCGGCGCACCGTGGAGACTTATCGCTCAAAGGCGATGAGCAAACTAGGCGCCCGAACGCCGGCCGATCTCGTGCGCGTATGGCTCAATGTCGAGGCGCTGTCGGAGGGCGCCAGCATCCCCTGATTCCCGTTCATTTTTCGGGAGATTCACGGATGATTAGGTAGATTCCCTAAATTGAATGCAATCCCTGTCGCGTCTAGGTTTTCGGCCAGTTTCGCGGAAGTCGCCGCGAGTGTTCGAGTTAGCGTCGCGTGGGGGAGTTGAACATGGCCGAAGTTGGAAAATTTGCGATCGATATCGCTGCGAACGAAATCTCCCTCAATGCGCCCATCACGCCAATGCATCGCTCGCTGCTCGCGAGCTACCTGATGAACGCCCACCGCGGACACAAGTCGGCCCGCGATCTCATTCTCTCCGACCTTCGGGGCTATATCGATCTTGGCGCACTGGAGCGTGCGACCGATCTCATGATCGTTCTGGCGCTTTTTCTGGAGGAGGTGAGAAGCCATGATCGGCGTTCACCCGCCTTTCTGGCGACGCGCCGCCAACGCGAGCCCATCGCCCTGCAGCGCTGGCGCGGCTCCCAACCCCGCCATCCCTATTTCGTCGCGCGCGGACGCGAAAAATGCGTCGGCGGCGTCGCTTCCCGCACTCTGCGGCTCGTGACCCCCGACCGTCGTCGCGAGCCCACCGAGGGCGACGACGGCGACGCGCGTCACTGAGTATTATTTCTTGGCGCCGATCCGCAGAACGTCGTTCGCATTTTTGGAGATGAAGTCCTGCACCTTGCCAGAGAGCGTCGCCAGAAGCCAGGGCAGTTGCACCTCGATGCGGATCATGTCGCTCAACACCGTGAGTTGCGCGGTGGTCGTCTGCCCGAGCGCCGCGACCCGCACCGTCGCGGCGTCGCCGGCCCAGGTCACTTCGGAGCTGGCGACCTTGTCCACATAGTCGCGCTGCAGATGCGTGATCCTTTCGGCCAGGCGCTTCTTAGCCGTCTCGACTCCCAGATTATGCGGCACCGTTATCGTGATGGCGTTCGGCATAGCGCTCCTCCCCTTGGCCGCATGTAGGCGCGCAGGCGCCGGAATCAAAGAAGCCGGCGGTGATAACCCGTCACGGCGGCGCTTGGCCGGGGAACTGCGGGGGCGCGCCCGGAGGCGGCGGGGCGGGCGGCGGGGGCGGCGGGAAACTCTGCGTTTGGCCTTGCGGCCCCAGAGGGCTGGGGTTCGGGGCGTCGGGAGGTTCGTCCACAGCGGCGTCCGAATAGAGCTTCAGCGTCGCGGCGGCTCCGCCGTTCCGAAGCGTCAGTTCGTCCGCGGCGATGGCCTTGATGGTCCAGGAGTCGACCGTGTCGCCGATCTTCCTCCAGGCGCCTTCCGGCGCGTCGGGCGACAGGACGAAGGCCTGAGCAATCTTGCCCTTCCGGACGATTGCGGCGACGGTTACGCCGCTCGGCGCAGTGCTCGCGACAACAGCTTCCGAAGCGGGCCGCGCGGCCGACTTGGGAAAGGGCTTGCGCGACTTGCTGAAGATCGGGCGGGTAAGCGTCTGCACGTCGGCGCTGTCAGGCTTTGGAGGTTCGAGCTCCACGATGGCGAGCGTGGGCGACTTCCAATCCGGCCCCGCGCCTTCCGTCTCGGCGCCGGTGGGGCCCAGAAGCGCGTAGAGCGCGAAAAGTGTCACGAGCAACGTCATGAAGCCGAGAGCGGCCAGGATGATCGTCATGAGCGGCGACAGACGCGCCTGCGCGCCGAGCGGAGAGAGGAGCAGCCGCTTCCTGATGTCCGCGATCCAGCTCATGGGCGGCCTTTTTGCGGCGCGCCGCCGAAGACGTCGAACTGCGCCTCGATTTCCGCCTCGGCGTCCGGCTGCTGCGCGCCCCACATCATCGCCTGGCTGCGCAGCGTCGCGGCAGTGATGACGAGGAGCGGCGGCTCTCCTTCGAGCGCGCGCGCCAGCGAATGAACGTCGTTGTAGCTCCCGGAGACGTCGATCCTTGCGCCAACGAGCGTCACCCCCTGAAAAATCTTCGGAGGTAGAATCTGGATCGACCTGACAGTGACTTTCGCTTGTTCGGCGAGCGTCTTCAGCCGCGCCTGAATGTTGGCGTTGACGATGCCGTCGCTGTCGCCGTCGAAGAGTTCGCCGCGCGCGTTGATCTCTGCGACCTGCCGGGCGTAATCGGCGATCTGCTGCTCATGCGACGCCACCGCCTCATAGCGGGCGAGCGTCTGCCGACGCTCGGCGATCGCCTCGGAGCCGCCGGCGACCAGCCGCCACAGAGGTTCGATCGCGACGAGGTAGACGCCGGCGAAAATCAGGAGATTGACGAGGGCGAAAACGGCGCGTCGCGCCGCGGGGGTCTGGCGAAAGCCGTCGAGGTTCATTTGGTCCGCGCCGCCTTCGGCTGTTCGACGGTCGCCTGCAGCGAAAAGCCTTCCCGCTTCTCGCGCGGATCGGGCGTGATCGGCGAGGAGAGAGCGGCCTTCTCGAAGAGCGGCGATCTATCGAAGAGAGCGGGGAGGCCGACCGCCGAATCGGCGAAGCCGACAATCTCGAGAACGCGCTCGTTGGGGCGCGGCTCGGTGAGCCGCAGGTCCGTGACGAAAGCGCCGTCCGGCAGGATGCGCGCCGTCTCCTCCCACAGGTCGGCGAAAAGCGGGCCGTTGCGCCGGGCGGTGCGCAGCACCGACAGCGACCGGCTCTCCGCCGAGGCGCGGTCGGCGATCTGCCTGACCTTGGCGGCGCGAGCGGACATTTCCTGGACTTTCTGATCAAGTTCTTCGCCGGCCGCATTCTGACGCCAAAGGATCGCGCCGACGCCCAGAATCGCGGCCACGGCCGTGGCGGCGAAGAACGCAATGACGGCGTTCCGGAACACATGCGATACTTCACGCTTGCCCTCGAGCGTGATGATCGGGACCGGGCCCGCGCTCGGGCTGAGGCCGCTCGGCCGCACGAAAGAGATGTCGGCGAGGCCCAGCCCTGAGTTCTCGATGGCGCCAGGGAGGATGTCGCGCCTCAAAATCCAGAGGCTCACCCCCAACTTGTCCGGAGACGCCCGCCTGGAGACGGCATGGCCATAGACGACGTCTTCGAGGCGGAACGGCGTCTTGCGCCCAATGTCCGCGGCCAGAAGCTTGCCGAGATTGGCGGCGGCGACCGCAGGAATGTCGAAGCGCCGAACGAAGAAGGCCGAGCCGTCGATCTCAACGCCGATCTTCGCGGTCTTGCGCGCGACGCCATGATGGGCGAGCGCTTGATCGAGCGAAGTGGCGGAGATTTCATCGGCGGATAAGGCCCAGGCCGGCGCGCCCTCGCTGTCGAGAAGCCATAATTCGCGCCCGCCGGCATGCAGGATCAGCTCGCGGTCGCCCCGGTCGGTGAGCCACGCGGCGACGTCGGAAGGAAACAAGGCGAAGAATTCGTCGCGATACCAGGCGAAGAACCGCTCGGCCGCCGATTTGAGCGAGCCCCCGAGCACATCCCGCGTCCAGAACTCGCTTGAGAAGGACAAGTTACCTCGACGCAAAAAATCAGTTGTGTCCGCCCGTGACGGCGGGAGGACGGAGACGGACCTGACGACGCGGCGCGACCATAACCCCGCGCATTTCTCAAGGCAATGCGGGCTTCTATTCGACGAAAGGCGCCTGCCGCAATCGCGCCCGCCGCTCGGACGGCGTTTCCTCGGAGCCCCCGCGGGTCGGCGCCGCCGCCTCCAGACTGTCGAGCGCGAGGGGGCTGAAAGCCGCCTCCATATCCATCGGCGCCTTCTTGGGGAAGGGCTCGAAACGGTCGGCCTTCAGGATCGCCGTCAGCTCGAACGGCTTGGTTTCAGGCGGGGGCCGCATCATGCGCTCTTGATAGGGCTGCGAGACCGGGAATTTGGGAAAGAGCCTTGAAGCGGTTTCGACCGCGAGGGTCGGGGCCGCCTCTGCGCCGTGCGCCGTGAACGTCATCTCCACGCCGAGCGCAATCGGTATATAGCCAAGCAACTCCGTCTCGGCGTAGGCCGTCGCGTCGCCGGGCGCCGGCGGCAAGTCGCGGCGCAATTCGCAGAGCTGGAAGCGCTGCCGGCATTCGCCGCCCGAGGAAAAGCGCGGCGCGCGGTCTTGCAGCTGCGCGGAGGAATTGACGAAGGCGGCCACGCATTCCTGGCGCGAGAAGGCGCCGGAGGCGACGCAGGCGTCGCGCGTTGCGAAGAAATAGGTCTTTCCAGGCGTCGCCGCGAAGGCGGTCGTCGAGACCAGACAACAGGCGACGACGGCGGCGGCGTGAGTCACAGTGCGGGCGCGGGCGCGCAAGGTCGAATCGGCTGGGACAAGGAAGCTCCGCATCGATAAATCGCTCGACAGTTACGCACTGTCGTATTCTATTTATCCTCAAATATGTCATTCCCGCGTCAATGTCCGGATCGTACTAGGATTGAAGCCGGAGTTTTTAGCAGACGCCCGGCCGAGCGAAGGATCCATCATGGAGGCGCAGCCTCACTTTTCCGGGCATGAGGCCGAGAACGCCGGGTTTGAACGGCCCGACCCGCACAGTTCCGCTTTCGCAGAATCTTTCGGCGCTTTTATCCTGGCGGAGAAGGCAATCGACGAGCTTGCGCTGCAGCGCTCGCAGCGCGCGGCGCGTCAGAGCGGCGAGCGCTTCGATCACGTGCTGACCAAGCTCGGTCTGGTTTCAGAGGCGGATCTCTGCACGCATCTTGGGAAATTTCTGCGTATGCCGCAGCTCGAGGCCGGCGACGTGCCGCTCGAGCCGCCGCTTCGTGACGTCATTCCGGAGAAATTCATCCGCGCCAATGGCCTTCTGCCGCTGTCCGCTCAGGACGACCGGCTGCTTCTCGCCGTGACCGATCCGCTCGATCTCGAAGCGGTCGAGGCGCTGGCTTACTCCACGGGCTATCGGATCGAGCTGCGCCTCGCGTCTCCCGCGCAATTCGAAAAAGCCTGGTCGTCGCTCTATGGCGCAAAGCAGGACGGCGTCTCGCTCGTCGACAGCGACCTGCGCGCGCATGACGCCAGCGAGTTCGACCTGCAACGCCTGCGCGATATCGCCAACGAGGCGCCCGTGGTGCGGCGCGTGAACCAGATCGTCGCCGACGCCATCGAGGCGCGCGCCTCGGATATTCACATTGAGCCTTCACTCGAAGCTGTGCAGGTCCGCTACCGCATCGACGGCGCGCTGCGCACGGCCGAGTCGTTGCCCCCGGGCCTCAAGGCGGCCATCGCCTCGCGCATCAAGATCATGGCGCGCCTCGACATCGCCGAGCGGCGCCTGCCGCAGGACGGACGCATCAAGCTCGCGATCCGCGGCGTCGATATCGATTTCCGCGTCTCGACCCTGCCGACCGCGCATGGCGAAAGCATCGTGCTCCGCATTCTCGACCGAAGCCAGATCGCGCTGGATTTCGACAAGCTGGGCTTCGAGCCGAATACGACGGCGCAATTGCGCAAAGTCATGAAGAATCCGAACGGCATTGTCCTCGTCACCGGCCCGACCGGCAGCGGCAAGACCACGACGCTCTACACGGCCCTAAAAGAGCTGACGATGCCGGACGTGAAAGTCTTCACCGTCGAAGACCCGATCGAATATCAGCTCGCCGGAGTCAATCAGGTGCAGGTGCAACCGGCGATCGGGCTCGATTTTCCCAACACGTTGCGCGCCATTCTGCGCCAGGACCCCGACGTCATCATGATCGGCGAAATTCGCGACGCCGAAACGGCGCAGATCGCCATCCAGGCGTCTCTCACGGGCCACCTCGTTTTCTCGACGCTGCACACCAATAGCGCGGCCGCGTCGATCACGCGCCTTATCGACATGGGCGTCGAGAATTATCTCATCGCCTCCACGGTCAAGGCCGTTCTCGCGCAGCGTCTCGTGCGCCGCCTGTGCCCGCATTGCGCCGCGCCGCTCGAGACGCGCGAGCAGTTGCGCGCGCAATTTGCCGCAGAAGCCTTCGCCGCCGGTCCGGAGCGGCTTTCTGCGCCCAGAGGATGCGCGCACTGCCGCAACCTCGGCTATTCGGGACGCTCGACCATCGCCGAGCTTCTGATCATGAATGAACGCATGCAGCGTCTCGTCTGCGAGAACGCCACCGACGCGGCGCTGGAGACGGCGGCGCGTGAGAACGGCATGACGACGATGTATCAGTGCGGAATGACCAAGGCCTGGCGCGGCGAGACGAGCATCGATGAAGTCGCGCGCGTCACGCGGATGGATTGACGCCGATGCCGACATTCAAATACCGCGCCTATAGCGGTTCGGGCGATCTTCTCGAAGGCGAGATCGAGGCGCGCACCAGCGGCGAGGCGGAGGAGGCGCTGTTTCGCCGCGGCCTGACGCCCTTCGACACGCGCGAGGCCAAGCCCGCGTCGTCCCTGAGTTCGGTTGCGCAGATATCCTTCGGCAAGCGCGCGCCCGGTCCCGCGCAGATCGCAGGCTTCACCCGCGAATTCGCGACGCTCGAACAGGCGGACGTGCCGCTCGACCAGAGCCTGCGCATCCTCTCGGCGCAGAGCGCGACCCCTGTCATGCGTGAACTCGCGCAGGAAATTCTCGCGCGCATCGTCGATGGTTCGTCGCTCTCGGACGCGCTGTCGCGGCGATCGGATGTCTTCGGCGCGGAATATGTCAATGTCGTGCGCGAGGGCGAGACCGTCGGAAAAGTCGGCCCCGCGCTCAGCGATCTCGCAGACATGCTGGAGCGCCAACTTGAATTGCGGGGGCGCATCCAGAGCGCTTTGGTCTATCCCGCGTTGCTCATCACGCTTGCGCTCATTTCCACGGGAGTCGTGCTCGGCACGCTGGTGCCGAGCATCGCGCCGATTTTCGCCGACAATGGCAAGCCGATGCCTTCGGGCCTTCAGTTCATCATGGATGTGGAGGCGAATGGGGGAACGATCGGGCTCGTTGTCGCGATAATCGTCGCGAGCGCTTTTGTCGCGCGCAAGATGGCGCAGACGCGACCGGGCTGGCAGATCGCCATCGCCCGTTTTTATTTGCGCCTGCCGGTCGTCGGTCCCTTGATCGCGCAATACGCCACGGCGCGTTTCGCACGCACGCTCGGCTCCATGCTCAAGGCCGGCGTTCCCTTGCTGCAGGGGCTCGAGAGCGCGCGCGCCGCGGTGGTCAATGCGTTCCTCAACAATGAGCTGGCCGCGGTCATCGAGACGGTGCGGGGCGGTGGCCATCTGAGCGGCGCATTCGGCTCCATTCCCTTCATTCCGCCCGTGGCGCCGCAGATGATTTCGATCGGCGAAGAAACGGGCCAGCTTGACGTAATGCTGCTCCGCGTCGCCACCATGTTCGAACGGGGAACGCAACGCTCGATCGAGCGCGCGATGGGCCTGTTGACGCCGATCCTCACGATCCTCATTGCGGCGGTCGTCGGCGGTCTGATCATGACGGTGATGGACGCGGTTCTCAGCATCAACGACCTCGCGGGCAAATGATGCGGCCTCGGAGGCAAGCGTCGTGGCCCCTTCCTCGTCATCTGCGAGGCCGGGCGGGCGTCACCATGCTCGAAATGCTTGTCGCACTGGCGCTTGTTGCGCTCATCGCCAGCATGTCGTCACAGCTTCTGCGCCCGCCGTCGAGCCGCCTGCGACTCGAAAGCGCCACGCGCGCCTTCTGCGGCGCCTTGCGGGCGACGCGCTCGCGCGCCATCGCCACCAACGCCGACGCCATGGTCGTCGTCGATCTTATCGGCAAGAGTTATTCCTCGCCCGTTAGCGGCGACGGCAAATTCCCGGTCGAGGCGCATATCTCTCTCGACGTCGCGAGCGTGCAGCGCGTCTCGGAGACGAGCGGAGCCATCACTTTCTTTCCGGACGGAAGCTCGACGGGCGGCGACATGCGGCTCGAGACGCCCGAGGCGCGCGCCACGATCGGGATCAATTGGCTGACGGGCGAGGCCTCATGCGTCCTCAGCTGAAGCGGCGTGGTTTCACGCTCATTGAATTGCTTGTCGCTTTCGCCATTCTGGCGATGACGCTGGCGCAACTGCTCACCGGCGTCAGCGGCGGCGTGCGCAACGAAACGCGCGCGGATTTCCTTCTGCGCGCGGCGCGGCAGGGCGCATCGCAGATCGAGGCGCTCGGCGTCGACGCCCCGCCGCCCTTCGGCGAGACGAGCGGGCGGTATCCGGACGGCCTCTTTTGGCTTCTCTCGGTCGCGCCCGGACAGAGCCTGCAGGGTCCCAGTGGCGCGCCGATCGCGACAAGCTTTCGCGCCAGGCTCGAAATCAAGAAGCCATCGGGCTACGGCGAAACTTTCGTGCTGTCTACGGTCAAGGTCAAAGCGATCGATCCGCAGCAACAACAGCAGCAAGGACGCCGCCCATGAAGCGCCACGCGCCCGACGGCTTCACGCTCCTCGAGTTGTTGCTCGCGATCAGCATCCTTTCGCTCATCACCGGCTCGATCATGGGCGGCATTCATCTTGGCAAACGGACGTGGGAGACGACGCGCGCCAGCGAGGCGCTCGACGAAGTGGAGACCGCCGCGCGCGCGGTCGCTGCCCTCATCGCCCGCAGCTACGCTCTGACGCCGGACCCGGCGGCGCCGCCCAACACCACCATCCTCTTTCAGGGCGCGCCCGACGCCGCCCGTTTCGTCGCCTTGAGCGAAGGCGGTGCGCAATGGGGCGGGCTGGTTCTCACCGAGATCGGCGCCGATGCGGGAGGCGACGGCGCCGAGCTCGCCGTCTGGACGCGCGTTTACCGGACGCATGAGGGTTTCTCGCCGCCTCGGCAGGAGATGAAGAAGACGGTCGTTCTGAAGAATGTCGCGTCCGTTCAACTGGGCTTCTTCGGGGCGCCCGAGCGGGAGCAACCCCCGGTCTGGAGCGCGAACTGGACGAGCAAGGCGACCATGCCGGAGATCGTCTCCATCAGGATCGCCGCCAATCGCCTCGGGCGCGTCGTCGAGGTGGCCGCCACGACCGCCGTGCGCCAGCGATAACCCGCTCAGCCGAATTCCAGCGGGCCGAGCGCCCAGACGAGCCAGACGCCGAGCGCGAGATGCGGGGCGAAGGGAACAGGTTGGCGGGCGTTCTCCAGCTCCCCCTGCCGGATCGCGATCATGGCGGACACCAGCGCCGAGAAGACGGCGTAGAGAAGGGCGCTTGGCAGGCCCTGGAAGCTCAGCCACAGCCCCGCCGCCGCGAACAGGCGGGCGTCGCCGTCCCCAAGACCCGGCGCGCCGCGCAGCCGCTCGAAAATCATGGCGACCGCTTTGAGCGCCGCAAAGCCGGCGACGCTGGCGGCGATGCGGGCCGGCGCCTCTTCCGGCGCGTCGATAAGCGCCGTCGCGAGGCCGCAGGCGGCCAGAAAGAGCAGAGGACCGTCCGGCACCACGAAATAGCGCGCGTCGAACAGCGCGATGAGGGCGAGGCCGGCGAAAAGGGCGGCGCTGGGGAGGAGAAAAAGCCCGAGTTGCGACGGGTGGGCAAGCAGCCAGACAAGCGCGGCAGCGGCGGCCCAGGCCGTGGGAGCCAGCGGCCGCCCGTCGCCCCGCGCGCGCAGGATGTCCAGGGCGAGCGGCGCGAGCGCCCGCCGTCGCCGCGCACACGCCGGCGAAAAGCGAAGGCCAAAGGCCATACATTCATCCGCCCGTTTCATCAGCGTGTTAACCATATTCGTCAGAAGCGCCCTATCTCGCGGGAGTTCAACCGCCGCGATCTCGCCCCAGTCTGAACATATCTGGTAAACAGTTGTTTAGAAGTCGCTGGGGCGTCGCCGCGTCTCACCCTGCACTTGCACGCAAACGCGGGTGGCGCACGGGCTTTCTGGTCCTGGTTGGTGCGTGGCGAAGGCCCCGCAAACATGTTAAATCGAGTCCGAACTTTCGCGTCAGCTTAAACTGTAGGTTGTAATTTGCGCCGTGTCCTTCGAGCATTTGCATTAGCTGCAGTGGCCGCCGGCCTCGCGGGATGCGAATCCTCGACAATGGGCGGTCCGCCCGTCGCGGAATGGAACGTGGGCCCCGCCGTTCGCGGCCCCGCCAACGACCGCGGCGGCGGACGTCCCGACGGCGTTTCGCTCTCGCGCGCCGCACAGGGCCGCGCTCTGGTTTCGCCGGGCACGGGAAAGTTTATCGGCGCCGGACGCAGCCGCTCGCCCTCGACGGAGCCTCTCGGGGGAGAGGAGGGCGTCACCCTCAATCTGGCGAATCTTCCCATCGCCCAGGCGGCGAAAATCGTGATCGGCGACATCGTCGGCGCCGATTACGTCGTCGATCCCAAACTCGACGGCAGGGTGACGGTCCATACCGCAAATCCGGTGCGCAAGAGCGTGGCGCTGGATCTTTTTCAGTCCGCCCTGAAAGTCTCGGGCGCATCGGTGGTCAAATCCGGCGGCATCTACAAGATCGTGCCGCTGGAACAGGCGGCGGTCTCAGGCGAGGTCATCTCCAGCGAGCCGGTGTCGATCGAGTTGCGTCCGCTGGGCGAAGGCGCGCGCGTCGTGCAGCTGCGCTACGTCTCAGCCTCCGAGATGAAGCGCGTCCTGGAGCCGATCGCCGCGCGCGGCAGCATCGTGCGCGCCGACGACTCCCGCAACACGCTGACGCTGACCGGCACCGGGCAGGACGTCGCGACGCTCGAAGACGCGATCAACATGTTCGACATCGACACGATGAGGGGCATGTCCTTCGCGCTCGTGCCGGTGCGCAGCGGCGACGCCGACATTCTCGCCGAGGATCTCAAGAACGTCTTCGGCTCCGAGAAGGAAGGGCCGATGGGCGGCATGATCCGCTTCATTGGCAACAAGCGTCTCTCCTCCATTTTGGTCATCACCTCGCAGCAGCAGTATCTCGCCCGCGCGCGCGCCTGGATCCAGAAGCTCGACGCGCGCGCCGAACACAGCGAGAAGCAGTTCTTCACCTATCGCGTGCAGAACCGCCCGGCGAAAGAACTGATGGTGGTGCTCACCTCCATCTTCGGCGCGAGAAGCCAGACCGACCAGAACGTCGCGCCGCGCTTCGGGCAATCGTCCGTTTCCTCGGGCGGCGCCGGGGCGGCGAGCCCGCTCGGCGCCTTGTCGGCCCAAGGCCCCACCGGCGGCGCAGGCGGCGTTGGATCAGGCGGCGCCGTCGGTTCGGGCAGCAATTTGGGCATGGGCGGCAGCGCGACCCCCTCCGCAGGCGGCGCCCCGCTCGGCTCGGGCACGGGCTCCGGCGCCATCAGTGGATTCAGCGTGCCGGGCGGCCAGCAAAGCGGCCCCGGTCCCGGTCCGACGCCCGCTGTGAGCCTCGACAACGACCGCTACAAACTGGGCGTAGACGACGCCAAGAACGCGCTCGTCGTGATGGCGACGCCCGAGGACTACCGCCGCATCCGCCAGGTGATCGAGACGCTCGACGTCATGCCCAATCAGGTGTTCCTCGAGGCGACGATCGCGGAAGTGCGCCTCAACGATCAGCTTCAGTTCGGCGTGCGCTGGTTCATGCAGAAAAACGCCAGTATGTTCGGCCTGTCCGACCAGGCCGGCGGCACGCCGAACGTGAATACGCCGCTCGGCACCAACCTCCTGGGCGCGGGCGTCGGAGCCGTTTTCCCCGGCTTCGCTTATGCCTATCGCACGTTCAACCAGCAGGTCACGCTGAGCGCACTGAACTCGATTACCGACGTCAATGTCATTTCGACGCCCTCACTGACCGTTCTCGACAACCGCGAGGCCATGCTGCAGGTCGGCGATCAGGTTCCGGTGCAGACTCTCTCGAGCGTCTCCGCGATCGGCAACACGTTCAACTCGGTGAATTACACCAACACCGGCGTGATCTTGAAACTCACGCCGCATATCAGCGAGAGCGGCCGCGTCATGCTCGAAATCGAGCAGGAGGTCTCCAACGTCGATCCAGCGACCGCCGGCAGCACCACGCCGACGATCCAGCAGCGCCGCGTGCGCACCCAGGTCGTCGTCAACGACAGCGAGTCGCTGATGCTCGGCGGATTCGTCAAGGATCAGCGCGGCTACTCCACGTCGCAGATACCGGTCGCGGGAGACGTTCCGATCGTCGGTAATCTCTTCAAGGAGAAGGGTGACACGATCACCAAGAGCGAGCTCGTCATCATGATCACGCCGCACGTCGTGCGCTCGCTCAGCGAAGGCCGTGAGATCACCGAGGAATACAAGCGAAAGCTGCTCGACATCTCGACCCGCGCCATCGGTCGGCCGCACGACATCGAGCAGTCGACGCGGCGCACCTTGCTGGATCCCTGGTCGAAGAGCCCCTGGCGCGCGGACCGCGAGACGCGCTGACCTTGCAGTCAGCAGTCTGGAACGCCGGCACCATTCCTTGCGATCATCTCGCGCAGCAGCGCGATGTAGTGCGACTTGCCGCGGCGCATCTCTTTTATCGTGAAGGGCAGGCCGCTCGTTGGCCGCATGTCGACGATGGCGTCCTTCGACGCGGTCTGGCCGGTGGCGAGCAGAGCCTCGACATGGATCTTGTAGGCGCCGCGGTCGCCGGGCTGCTTGAGATTGGCCGGAAAGCGTGGATCGTTGCGGTCGAGCCCGTTGGGGTAGGGCGCGAGGCGCAGGGCGCGGACGTCGGCGATCGGGAAACCTGCGAGCGCGGCGAAGAGCGCGGGTGGGCTCGAGCGCGCATCCACGCCCGGGCTGTGCGAATGGACAGTCACATAGGGAATGAGTTCGCGAAACAGCGCGGGGCCCATCCCGTTGACCTGATCGAGTTCAAGCGCTGTTTCGAAAGGCCCGAGCTTCGGACCAAAGGGCTTGCCGGCCGACTCCGTCGGGCGTGGCTGCAGCGGGTCCGCGGCCGGCGTGCGGAAACTGACGATCGACTTTGCGATCTTCGCTGCGGCGTCCGTGCCGACGCCGAGTCCGATCAGCGCCGTTTGCAGCAGTTCCGGCGTCGCGGCGTTGAGATCGATCTTTCCCGCTTCTTCCTCGACTTCGAGCGCGACCGCCGCGCCGTCGAAGACGCAATAATGCGGCGCGCCGTCATGAATTACGGCGTTGTCGGGTTGCGTCGCGGGCGCGTCGCGTTGCGAGAGGAGCGAAAGCAGCGATAGATTGACGACAGCTTCGGCGATATAGCCCGCCTGAGTCGCGCTCGCGAGATTATGCGCGGTCTGCAGACGCAGCCGACCCGTCGTCATGAACGAAACGACGAGCAGCGAGATAATTCCCGTGCCCCAGATGACGGCGAGAAGGGCGAAGCCGGCGCGTTTTTGGAGGAGCCGCGCCAGCCAGCGTTTTCCGTTTCGCCTCACTTCGCCTGTGCGCTGCGCGACAGGCCGCCGGCGCCGCCTTCGCGCCCTTCAGGACCCAGCGAGCCGACGTCATAGGGACCGGTCTGACCGGGCGCGCGATAGAGATAGGCGTGCCCCCACGGGTCTTTTGGAACGCTCGAGGTCTTGAGATAGGGCCCGCTCCAGGAAGAGACGCCGGCCGGCCGCACGACAAGCGCGGTGAGGCCTTCTTCGCTCGAGGGATAGCGTCCCGCGTCGAGATAGAAGAGATCGAGCGCGCTCGCGAGATTCTCCATCTGAATCTGCGCGGTCTTCACCTTCGACTCGGAGAGGTAATTGAGGACGCGCGGACCCACGAGCCCGACGATCGAGCCGATGATCGCGAGCACGACCAGCATTTCGACGAGCGTGAATCCGGCGCGGCGGCGCTGCTGCGCGCGCGCGAAGCGGTTTCGGCGCGCGATCCCTGCGGTCTGCGAAGTAAGCTGCTGCATGTCAGTTCCCTGTCTGCGCATGTGGCCTGCGCTCGATGCCGATTTTACGTGACGCCCGTTCAGCGGCGCCAAAGCGCTTCTTAAAGCTCGGTATAGACGTCGCAGCCGTAAACGGAGGTCGGATTGCCGTAAGGATCTTCGATCTTGTTCCAGCATTTTCCGACACCGTCGATCATCCGATAGATGAAGACCCCTTCGGCTTCCACGACTCGCTTTTCCGGCGCCTTCTTGCGGCCGAGATAATTGAAATAGGAAACAGCGATTTCGTCGCCGCAGCGATAGAGCGTGCCGCGATCGAGCAGGAAGACGCCGTTGCGGTCCTTTGCGGCGCTCACGCAATAAGAATAGTGCATGAGCGCATCCGGCCTGACGCTGATCTGCGCCCTCGCAATTGGAGCGGAAACGACAAGCGCCGCGCCGAGTGCGGAAAGAAAGAAAATACGCTTAAGCGCCATGCGGGACTCCGGCAAAGCTGCGCGCTGCGCACGCCGTGCTTTTGTACGGCCGTTCCATGCGCGATGCAAATGACGCCGGCATGAAAAAAGCCGGATCGCAACGCGACCCGGCCCATGTTTGTCGAGCTGGCGCCTTCGCCTCAGTTCGAAACCGCCGGCAACGCATTCGCCGCCGTCGTCCCGGCGGAATTGGAGACGCCGCGACACGTCGGGTGACCCCAGCCGCCTTGGCTGACGCCCGTCCCGCCGTGGGGGTTTTGTTTGACGTCGAAAGCGATGTTATCGGGGTGCGTCGCATCGCCGCCAACGCCGCCGACGGTGCCGAGGTGATCCAGCCCGAGCTTATTGCGCAGCTGCCACGCGATGAAGTGATCCTGACAGGAGGAATCGCCGCTGACGCCGACGCCGCCGACTTTTTTGCCACCGGCGGCGTAGAGGCCGAGACCGCCGCCGAAGACGTTGATGCCGCCGATCACCTGGCCGATCATCGGATCGTTCGCGGTGCCGTAGGTACCCGTGTCCACCGGTCCCGTATAGGCGCCCGTCGGGCCGATCTTGTCGCCATAGGCGCCGGCGGCCGCGACCGGGTTACTGTGCTGCAGGCCATAAAGGCTGCCGCCCGGCTGAACCGCGGAAAAGAGATTGGCGGTGGAGAGTGCGAGCTTGGTCGGGCCCGGCGAGCCAAGGCTAAGGGACACCGCGGTAAACGCCTTCTGAGCAGAAATCGCCCGGCTGGCGAGCCATTGGCCCTGGATGGCGTCGCCGCTGGAGTCGGCGACGAGGCAGACACGGCCATCCGGCGCGACGACCGTCGCCCACATGTTGAGGCCAAAGCCCATGCCGCCGGAATTGCCGCCGTTCGTGACGGTTGTGACGGCGGCTTTCAGCGCCGTCTGCAACTGCGGCAGCGTGACGTTCGGACAAGCGGCGTTGGCGGCGTGCGCGCCGGTCGAGAATAAGCAAGCAGCAGCGCTCGCCAGGAAAATTTTGCGGATCATTGCCCCTCCTGAAGTGTTTGGCGCCCCAACCTGCACAATCGAAAATTCTAATATAAACGCGTCAGGACGCAGGGTAATCGCTACCAAAGCTCCCGGTGCTGCGCAATCGAATATTAATGAGGCGTTACTCTTGTCAGAAATGATCGGGTGACGGCAAGAAAAGGCGAAAGTCATTGGATTCAATGCGAATGGCTCTAGCGTGGCAATTAATCACGAGGGATATTTATCTAAGTCCGCGTGTCTCAACCCTATTCGGCCCGTAATTCTTTCGTGTCACTCATTGAGGACGGCGAGCGGGTTCTTTTCGTCGCTTCGCGTTTTAGGCTTACGCATACTGTAATTGGAGTATTTTGAATGAACACAAAGCTTTGCGCTGCATCACTCGCGGCATTGGCTTGCTTGGTCGGCGTCGGGGCGAAGTCGGAGGCGCTTTCAATCCGGCCATGGCGAGCAACGCCCACGGCGACGCAAGTCAGCAAGGGCCTCGACTGGTGGCACGGCGCATGCCCAATAGGAGCGCCCAGGCCGGTCTTATTATGATTTAGGCCGCGTCAGCGCCAATCTGGGACCCGTCGCGGGCCTCAACTTCAGGGCTTTCGCGATTTCCCGGCTCGCTCGGCTGCGCCAATGTCGTGAGCGTCTCGAGCCATTCAACGGCCACATCCTGTGCGCTGGCGTGAACGACTATTCAATTGGGGGTCGGCCGCGTCGGTCCTGGCGGCTTTCTGATCGAAAGCGAATGTTGACGAGGCCCGGAATCAAAAAGCGGGGGCGCTGCATATGCGGCGCCCCCGCTTTGAACCCTATCGGGCCAGTGAGCTTTAGTAGCTGTAATACATGTCGAATTCGACCGGATGCGGCGTCATTTCATAGCGCATCAGCTCGGTGTGCTTCAGGTCGATCCAGGCCTGGATGAAGTCTTCGGTGAAGACGCCGCCGGCCGTCAGATAGGCCTGGTCGGCCCTCAAGGAGTCGAGGGCTTCGCGCAGCGAGCCGCAGACCGTCGGGATCGCCTTCAACTCTTCCGGCGGCAGGTCGTAGAGGTCCTTGTCGGCCGGCGCGCCCGGATCGATCTTGTTGACGATGCCGTCGAGGCCCGCCATCAGCATCGCGGCGAAGGCGAGATAAGGGTTCGCCGTCGGATCGGGGAAGCGGACTTCGACGCGCTTGGCCTTCGGGCTCGTGACGTAAGGAATGCGGCAGGAGGCCGAGCGGTTGCGCGACGAATAGGCGAGCAGCACCGGCGCCTCATAGCCCGGGACCAGACGCTTGTAAGAGTTGGTCGACGGGTTGGTGAAGGCGTTCAGCGACTTGGCGTGCTTGATGATGCCGCCGATGTACCAAAGGCACTCCTGCGACAGGCCGGCGTATTTGTCGCCCGCGAACACCGGCTTGCCTTCCTTCCAGATCGACTGGTGGACATGCATGCCCGAGCCATTGTCGCCGAAAACCGGCTTCGGCATGAAGGTCGCCGTCTTGCCGTAGGAATGCGCCACCTGATGGATCGCATATTTGTAGATCTGCAGATGGTCGGCGACGCGCACGAGGGTCTCGAACTTCAGGCCGAGCTCGTGCTGAGCGGAAGCCACTTCGTGATGGTGCTTCTCGACCTTGACGCCCATCGCCGCCATGGCGGAGAGCATCTCGGAGCGCATGTCCTGCGCGCTGTCGACCGGCGGAACCGGGAAGTAGCCGCCCTTGGTGCGGACGCGGTGGCCGAGGTTGCCGCCCTCATAGGCGGTGTCCGAGTTCGACGGCAGTTCCGAGGAGTCGAGCTGGAAGCCCGTGTTGTACGGATCGGCCGAGAAACGTACGTCGTCGAAGACGAAGAATTCGGCTTCGGGACCGAAATAGGCGACGTCGCCGAGGCCGAGCGTCGAAATATGCGCCATCGCCTTCTTGGCGATCGAGCGCGGGTCGCGCGGATAGGGCTGGCCGGTGGTGGGCTCGACCACGTCGCAGACGATGACCATCGTCGAAGCGGCGAAGAACGGATCCATGGTGACGGTCGAGAGATCGGGGATCAACGTCATGTCGGATTCGTTGATCGCCTTCCAGCCCGCGATCGAGGAGCCGTCGAACGCAATGCCTTCGACAAGCGCGTCTTCATCGACGATAGAGACGTCGAAAGTGACATGCTGCCACTTGCCGCGCGGATCCGTGAAGCGGAAATCAACGTATTTAACGTCATTATCCTTGATCTGCTTGAGTACGTCCTTGGCCGTTGTCATATCGTAACGCCTCTTGTTTGCATTGCGGAGCGATACGAGCCGCACGCTGGGGTTCTTTGGGCTGGGTGGTCATCTCGCCGAACGACAGTCGGACCGGGGCGTCGATCAGATGGCGTCCGCGCCGGTTTCTCCCGTGCGGATTCTGATGGCGCCTTCGACGTTGGAGACAAAAATCTTGCCGTCGCCAATGCGTCCCGTCTGGGCGGCCGTGCGGATCGCCTCCACGGCCCGGTTCACGGCCTCGTCCGACAGGACGATTTCGATTTTCACCTTGGGCAGGAAGTCGACCACATATTCGGCGCCGCGATATAATTCGGTGTGACCTTTCTGGCGGCCAAAGCCTTTCGCCTCGGTGAC
The DNA here is from genome assembly GCA_963806665.1 of uncultured Alphaproteobacteria bacterium. Classification (GTDB taxonomy): domain Bacteria; phylum Pseudomonadota; class Alphaproteobacteria; order Rhizobiales; family Beijerinckiaceae; genus Methylocystis. The sequence continues at coordinate 73,462 of CAWDYM010000004.1, forward strand.
GGTAATGCCTTGCAAACCAGCGGCCTGCAACGCCTCCTTCACCTCGTCGAGCTTGAACGGCTTGATGATCGCCTCAATTTTTTTCATTCACCCTTCCCCGCATCCGCTCGAGTCCCCCGCGCCAAAACGAACTTCGCCACCCCAGCCCGAGGAACCGACGCGCTCATAGCATTTGCTGTAAAAATGCGCCACGGCTAAAATTTATACGACGCCAGAAGCGCGGCGCCAAAAAATTAGGCGCCGCGTTGAATTTGTCAGAGATATCGCTGACGGACGCGAATCGTTTTCGCTCCGTCGACGGCCTCAGGCGGTCGGCACCGTGGCGATCGTCTTGAGAATCTGCGAAGCGATCTGGTAGGGGTCGCCTTGCGAATTCGGACGGCGATCTTCCATATAGCCCTTGTAGCCGTTCTTGATGAAATTGATCGGCAGGCGGATCGACGCGCCGCGATCGGCCACGCCCCAACTGAAGCTGCTGATCGACGCGGTTTCGTGCTTGCCGGTCAAGCGCAGGTGATTGTCGGGGCCATAGACCGCGATATGGTCGTCGACCGCCGCCTCGAAAGCCTTCATCAGCTTCTCGAAATACTCCTTGCCGCCGACTTCGCGCAGATGTTTCGTCGAGAAATTGGCGTGCATTCCAGAGCCGTTCCAGTCGGTGTCGCCGAGCGGCTTGCAGTGGAATTCGATGTCGATGCCGTATTTCTCCGCGAGACGAAGAAGGATGTAACGCGCCACCCACATTTCATCGGCGGCTTTTTTCGAGCCCTTTCCGAAGACCTGAAATTCCCACTGGCCTTTCGCCACTTCGGCGTTGATGCCTTCGTGGTTGATTCCCGCGTCGAGGCAGATGTCGAGATGTTCTTCGACGATCTGACGCGCGATGTCGCCGACATTGGTGTAGCCGACGCCCGTGTAATAGGGCCCCTGCGGCGCCGGAAAGCCCTTGTCGGGGAAGCCCAGCGGGCGCCCGTCCTTGTAGAAGAAATATTCCTGCTCGAAGCCGAACCAGGTGCCGGCATCGTCGAGGATCGTGGCTCGGGCGTTGGAGGGATGCGGCGTGCCGTCCGCGAGCAGGACCTCGCACATGACGAGTGCGCCGTTTTTGCGCGTGCTGTCAGGAAACACGGCCACGGGCTTCAGAACGCAGTCTGAACTGCTGCCTTCCGCCTGTTTCGTGGAGCTGCCGTCGAAGCCCCACATGGGAAGCTGTTCCAGCGATGGAAAACTGTCAAATTCCTTTATCTGCGTTTTCCCGCGCAGATTGGGCACGGGCTTATAGCCGTCGAGCCAGAGATACTCGAGTTTGTATTTGGGCATTTCTTATACGCCTCCATCCCTCATTGACGCGGCGCCGTCACAGCATGTCGGTAATAACGACCGATGCGCTCGGGCGGACTGGAAGTCACGCCGGCGACACTGCATCGCTCGTGCCAGCGATTGAGGCGCCGACGCGCCTGTCAGCTCCGGAGGACGCGAGATGCGGCCTTCAGGCGACGGCGCCGGGGCGGATGGAGCGTTTCGAACGAACGTTCCGGAGGGGCGCTCCCAACCTCGCGAATGTTGAAGAAACAATTGACGGCGCGTTAGAATCCTTCAGTCGCGCCGAACGCGGCGCGACTGAAATACCGGATGACGGAACGGGAGTAGCGAGGGCTCGCGCGCCGAAGGGGGACATGACCCGCCGCGACGCGGGGCGATCCCGGCGCCGCTCGCTTACGCAACTCATCGCCTCGTTTTCTTGCAGGCGCCGCGTCACGCGGCGGCGGTGACAACCGGCAACTCCGCCCGGGCGCCCCAGTCCGACCAGGAGCCGTCGTAGACCGCCGTCATCGGATGGCCGGCCGCGGCGAAGGCGAGGCTGAGCGTGCAGGCGGTCATGCCCGATCCGCAGCTTGCGATCGTCGGTTTTTCCGGATCGAGGCCGGCCGCCGCAAAAGCTTCCTCGAGCGCCGCCTTTTCGCGCAATCTCCCGCCCTCGACGACGCTTCCGAAGGGGAGGTTATAGGCCCCCGGCATATGGCCCGAGCGCAGCCCGCGGCGCGGCTCCGGCGCGAGCCCCTGGAAGCGGTCGGCCGAGCGCGCGTCGACGACCTGCATGGCGCCGCTGAGAAGGGCGGCGTTCACCTGGTCCCGGTCCGCGACGAGCTCGGGATCGAATTTCGGGGTGAAGGGGCGCGGCTCGCGGGCGAAACCGCCCGTTCCGAGCGGTCGGCCTTCCGCCTTCCAGGCCGGCAGGCCGCCTGCGAGGATGGACACTTTGTCGACCCCGAAGACATGGAGCGTCCACCAGAGGCGCGGGGCCGAGAACAGGCCGACGCTGTCATAGACGATCGCGTGCACGCCATCGCCGAAATTGAGCCGGCGCATCTCCTCGGCGAAGACCTCCGGCGAGGGCAGCATATGCGGCAGTCCTGTCGAATGGTCGGCGACGCCGTCGACGTCGAAGAAGACGGCGCCCGGAATATGCCCGGCGACATATTCGGCGCGCGCGTCGCGGTTCGCTGCGGGCATATGCCACGAGGCGTCGAAAACGAGGATGTCGGGGGAGGCGAGATTCTCGGCCAGCCATTTCGCCGAAACGAAAAGGCTCGCAGGGTCGATTTTACGCGTCATGTTCACGCTCTCATTCTACGCGGCGCTGCTTGCATCCCGCGCCGCCACAGTCACAATACGCCGATTCGATTCTCACTGTCTGCGGCTGAAACACTCATGCTCGACATTCCCGGCAAAGCCTGCGGCCCCTGCCACTTCTGCTGCAAGGTCCTCGAGATCGAGGAAATGAAAAAGACGGCGGGAAAGCTGTGCGAGCACTGCGTCGGTTCGGGCGGCTGCGGAGTCTATGAAACGCGTCCGCAGGTCTGTCGCGACTATCACTGCCAGTGGAAAGACGATCGCGGCCTGCCCGCCACCATGCGTCCCGACAAGGTCGGCACGCTGTTGATGGACGATCCGGACAGCGACGCGTATCACGCGGTCTGCGACCCGGAAAAGCCGTTTTCCTGGCGCAATCCCCTCGTATTCAGGCATCTTGTCTCCGAGGCGAAAGCCGGGAGGTTGGTTATGGCGAAGGCCGGGCTTCGCGCCTGGAGAATCCACGCTGACGGCCATTGGCAGGAATTCGGCGTGAGGCATTTTCCGCGGCGCGCGGCGTTCTCTAGCATCGGCATAGGCGACCATGCGTTCGACCGTCATCTGCACTGAATCGATCCTGCGTCGCGCGGCGGCGGTCGGCGGTCTGTGCTGCGCGCTTTCCGGCGCGGCCGAGGCCGAGACGATCAGGGCCCATTACGCCTTGAGCCTCATGGGCCTCTCCATCGGCAGCGCCTTTGCGTCCGGCGTCGTCGAGCCGCAGAGCTATCGCGTCGACATCTCCATGCGCACGACGGGTCTCGCCAATCTCGTGAACAATTCCAAAGGCGCGGCGACTGCGAGCGGCGCCTTCACGCAGGTCGGCCCGTCGCCGAGCGCCTACGCCAACACGACGTCCAACAGCGACGAGACGCGCACCGTGCGCATGTCGCTCGCCGGCAACTCCGTGCGCGCCGCGGAAGTGCGGCCCGAGCCCTGGGATATGGACGCGCGCATTCCCGTCACGGACGGCAACAGGAAGCGCATTGTCGATCCGGTGAGCGCGCTCATCATGAGCGTGCCGCAAGGGCAGGATCTCGCCGGCCCCGCCGCCTGCAACCGCACCATCTCTGTTTTCGACGGCGTCACGCGTTTCGATGTCGCGCTCGCCTACGCCGGCGCGCATACGGCGAGCACGAAGGGCTATTCCGGGCCGGTCGCCGTCTGCTCGGCGCGCTATACGCCGATCGCGGGCCATCGCCCCGACAGCAAATCGACGCGCTACATGGCTGAAAATCACGACATGAACGTCTGGCTGGCGCCGCTGCCCGACGTGCATGTCGTCGTGCCGATCCACATCGACATCAAGACGGGCGCCGGCGATCTCGTGATCGACGCGTCCGAATTCCAGGTGGGTTCGCGGCGCGCCGACTCCAGTCGCTAGCTGAACCCCTCAGTCGATCCGCACTTCCTTGGTCGTCTTGCGGTTGCGACGATCGGATTGATATTCGAGGTAGCGTATTTCCGTCGCCGCGCCATCCGGCTGCAGGCAGAAGGCCGGGCGCGCCGTGAAACCGCCGGCGGGGTTCTCGAAACAATCCGAGAAGCGCAATTCGCACTGAAACATCGTTTCGGTCTTGGGCGCGGCGCGCGCGGCGACGGCGCGGGCCTTTTCGACCGCGGCCTTGCAGACGCCGGCCTCGATTCCCCAGGTCTGACAATCGCTGAGCGAGGCCATGTATTTTCCTTCGCCCGCGCAGACGGGAACCGTCCGCTTCGCATTGAACAGAAAAAAGGCCCCCGCGGCCAGCGCCACGACGATGACGATTGTTTTCAAAGGCATGTTTGGCATGAGCGCTCGCTTTTCCGTTGGCCGGACATTAGTCGTGCGCGGCGGTCGGCGACAAGCGCAATCTCAGCCAACGGGACGTCATGGCGCGACATCTCTTCGCCCGGGGAGCGATCGCTTGACAAGGGTAAGCAACTGCAATAATTCGTCCGTCACCGCATTTCGGAACCGCAGGCGGTGATCTGCGGAGCAACATGGCTCACCGGGCGCGGACAGGGCCGAGCTGACGAAGCAGATATGCGCCCGCCCTTGAGAGGTTCGCGTCACGACGCGATGGGAACATGTCCGCAATGCGATCCTAACTCTCGACTTGATAAAGAATTCCGTCATCATGACGGAGTGAATGGAAGCATGTCGGCTACTGGTTAGAACCGACTGTAAGTGTGACTGAAGGAGGAAATTATGGGCGCTATTCTCGAACTCACCAGCTATGCGGCGACCCCCGTCGGCATGATCGCGATCATCGTCATCGGCGCGGCTGCTTATTTTGCCGCTCGTTGGATCTTCACCGACTAATTCAGCGATCTTTCGCTGCGTTTTCGAGGCGCGGCGCGTCGGCTTAAGGCCGATGCGACGCGCCTAATTTTTTGCCTGCGCTAGCGACGCCGCCGTCACGCCGGCCGCCATCGCTCGTAAGAAAGCTTGCGCGGCGGCGCGCTAAGAGTATTCTATCCTCGAATTCCAACTCGAACGGGCAGGTCGTTGGACGGCATCTTTGTTTCATCAGGATCGTCCGCCGAGAAGGCATTCGGCCGGGAAAATGGCGTGCGGCCAAACTCGGACCTACCAGACATTGGCATGGCGCCTGGAGAATTTTTTGGTTCTCGCGAGCCGCTGGCGTGAGCCAGGAGGAAATGATGGCGCCTACCTCAACGATCAGGGATTTGCAGGACCGGCCCGACGCCGTCCGGGCGAGCGGCGTAGCGGCCGGCGAGGCTGCGAAACCCCGTGCGCGCGGCGAGGGCGACGAGCGCGACCCCGCGCCTCAGGCTACGGAGCAGATCAGCGTCGCCATCGCCGACAAGAGCCCGCTGATCCTCGCGGGGCTCGACAAGCTGCTCTCCGACGACAAGCGCTTCACCCTCGTCGTGAAGGTTACGGACGGCGAGGAGTTTCTGGAGGCGGCGCGTCAACAGAAGTTCGCCATCGCCGTTATCGGCTGGCAATTGCCGACGCTCCATGCGCGGGACGTGCTCCGCGCCCTCTCGCGACAGGTGTCGGCGCCCAAGATCGTCGTCTACAGCGGCACCAATGATCCCGCCGCCCCGGCCGAGACGCTGCAACTCGGCGGCGCGGGCTTCGTCTCCAAGCGCGCGCCGCCGGAGCGCCTTCTCGACGTGCTGGCCGCCGTCGCGGCGGGCGACATGGTTTTCCCCTTCGTCGACATCCGCAAGATGCGCAGCGATCCATTGGAGAATCTGACGCTGCGTGAAAGGAGCCTGCTGGCGGCCTTGGGCTCCGGCCACACCAACAGCCAGCTCGCCAAGGATTTCGGCGTCTCGATCAACACGATCAAATTCCATCTGCGCAATCTCTTCGAAAAGCTCGAAGTCCGCAATCGCGCCCAGGCGATCGCCTTGTTCTTGGAGATGAAGCACGGGGCCTGGCCGGGCGGCGGGGCGACGGGCGGCCGCAATCTCGAAGGCGCGGGCCATGTGCGCGGCCGTCGGGGTCAGAGCCGGCTGGACTAGGTTCAGGGCGCGGGCAGAAGCGCGTCCGTCTTGCCGGTCAGCCGATAGGCGACAAGTCCGGCCCATTCATGCGCGGCGAACTCGGCCAGCGTGAAATTCCTTGTCGCATGGCGGGGCAGGGTCCATGACGCCGAAGTCGCCCGAGGTGCGATAATCGACCGGATAGGCGATGACCGGAAAGCCGGCCTTGCGGAAAATGCCGACCGAGCGCGGCATGTGCATGGCGGAGGTCACGAGCAACCAGCGCTCGCCGGGTTTGGGCTGCACGAGGTCGCGCGTGAAGACTGCATTCTCGAAAGTGTTGCGCGACTTGTCCTCATAGAGAACGTCGCCTTGGTCGAGACCAATGTCGCGCCAGAACTTCTGCACCGTGCCCGCTTCCGTATAGGCCGAGCCGCGCAACGACGCCGTTCCTCCCGTGAAGACGAGCCGCGCTTTTGGATATTGCCGCTTGAGAACGATTGGCGCGGTGAGCCGCTCGGCGGCGTCCGCGATCGTGACATTGTTGCGCACGCCGCTGAGATTTTCATCGACCGAGCCGCCGAGCACGATGATTCCGTCCGGCGCCGGCGCATCTTCAGGTGGCGCTGGAAAGCGCGTCTCGAGAGGAACGGCGAGAAGGGCGGGAAGCGGCGAGAAGCCGAGAAGCAAGAGCAGCAGCACGGCGCCGCTGCTCAACGTGCAGCCCGCGCGCTTGTAGCGCGTGAACGACAGCGCCACGCCCCCCGCGCCCAGAAAGAGCGCGAAGTTCGTTGGCGTCGCGAGAAATTCGAAGATCTTCGAGAGGATAAAAAACATGAATTCCTATCGCGGATCCGCCGCGCGCGGACGAGGCGAAACCGGCCTCACATATTCGGATAGTTCGGCCCGCCGCCGCCCTCGGGCGGAACCCAGGTGATGTTCTGTGCGGGGTCCTTGATGTCGCAGGTTTTGCAGTGCACGCAGTTCTGCGCGTTGATCACGAAGCGCGGATCGCTCCTCGTCTCTTCGTGCCCATAAACGACTTCGTAAACCCCCGCCGGACAATAGAGCCGCGCCGGTTCGCCATAGACCGGCAGGTTCCGCTGGATCGGGATCGAGGGGTCTTTCAGCACGAGATGCACCGGCTGGTCTTCTTCGTGATTGGTGTTCGAGACGAAGACCGATGACAGCTTGTCGAAAGCCGGCTTCTGCGTGAGCTTCTGATAGATGATCGGGGTCACTTCGGAGAGCGGCTTTAGGCAGGCGTAATCGGGCTTGCCATGTTTCACCGTGCCGAAGAAGGAGAAGCCGAAGAGTTCGTTCGTCCACATGTCGAGGCCAAAGAGCGGGGCTCCGAGCCAGGTGCCGAGCTTCGACCAAAGCGGCTTGACGTTGCGCACGGGCTTCAGGTCGCGGCCGATGTCCGACGTGCGCCATGCGGCGTCATAAGCCGTCACCTCGTCATAGGCGCGGCCTTCCGCCAGCGCGGCGGCGACGTTCTCGGCCGCGAGAATGCCAGAGAGGATCGCGTTGTGCGAACCTTTGATGCGCGGCACGTTCATGAAGCCGGCGCCGCAGCCCAGCAGCGCGCCGCCGGGGAAAACAAGTTTGGGCACGCTCTGCCAGCCGCCTTCCGTGAGCGCGCGCGCGCCATAGGCGAGGCGCTCGCCGCCCTCGAGGGTCGGCGCGATCATCGGATGGCACTTGAAGCGCTGGAATTCGTCGAAGGGCGAGAGCGTCGGGTTCGTATAATTGAGATGCACGACGAAGCCGATCGAAACGAGACCGTCTTCGAAGTGATAGAGAAACGAGCCGCCGCCGGTGTCCGATTGCAGCGGCCAGCCGAAGGAATGCTGCACGAGGCCGGGCTTGTGCTTTTCCTTGGGGATGCGCCACAGCTCTTTGAAGCCGATGCCGAACTTCTGGACGTCGCTGTCCTTGCACAGGTCGAATTTCTCGAGCAGCTGCTTGGTCAGCGAGCCGCGCGCGCCCTCCGCGAACAAAGTGTATTTGCCGCGCAGCTCCATGCCGCGGGTGAAGCTGTCCTTCGGCTTGCCGTCGCGGCCGACGCCCATGTCGCCCGTGGCGACGCCGCGCACATCGCCCGCGTCGCCGTAAAGGATTTCGGCGGCCGGGAAGCCCGGATAGATTTCGACGCCGAGCGTCTCGGCCTCGGATGCGAGGAAGCGCACGACATTGGCGAGCGAGCCGATGAAGTTGCCGTGATTGCTCATCAGCTTCGGCATCAGGAAATTAGGGATCCGGAAACCGCTCTTCTCGAACAGCAGCATGAAGTGGTCGTCGTGGACATGCGTCGTTAGCGGCGCGTCGTCGCGATCATGCCAGCCGGGCAGCAGTCGGTTGAGGCCGATGGGGTCGATTACGGCGCCCGAGAGAATATGCGCGCCGGGCTCAGAGCCTTTTTCGACGACGACGACGGAAAGGTCGGGCGCGACCTGCTTCAGGCGAATTGCCGCCGCGAGACCCGCTGGTCCCGCGCCCACGACCACCACGTCGTAGTCCATGCCTTCACGCTCCGGCAATTCCGTAATCTCTTCAGACATTTCCGATCCTTTTTCGCGTCCCTTTTCGCGACGGCGTAAATACACTGTAGCCTTTTTGCGTGCGGCGCGCCAAAAGGAGTTTGGCGTAAGCGCAAGAGCCCGACTTGGAAAGCGCGCCGGGGACTTGGAAAACGCGAGGGAGACCGCAGGCATGCGACGCGTGGCCGCAATCGCGGTGATCCTTCTCGCATTCGCCGGCTACTTCGCCTGGCGGCTGACACGCGAAAGTCCGGCGAGCGAGGGGTTCCTCGGCTATGTCGAGGGCGAGACGCTTTACATCGCGCCCACGGAGAGCGAGAGGATTACGCAGCTCGACGTTCAGTCGGGGAGCGTCGTCCAGAAGGGCGACCGCATCTTCGTTATGGCGACGCCGCTCCTGGATCAGCAGCACAACGAAGGCGCCGCGCGCATCGCGCAGATGGAGGCGCAGCTCCAGAACGCCCGCGCCGCGACGAATAGACCCCAGCAGATCGCCGTCCTGGAAGCCGCTGTGGCGCGCGCGCGCGCCGCCGTCGTTTTTTCGGAGGCCGATTACAAGCGCCAGAAGGCGCTTTATGCGAAGGGCGACGCTCCAAAGGCGACGCTCGACCGCGCGGCCATGGCCCTGGCGCGCGACCAGGCGACCCTGGACGAGGCCCAGCGGCAGGTCGCCGCCGCGCGGATTCCAAGCCGCACTCAGGAGATCGAGGCCGCGGAGGCCGCGCTCAGACAGGCGCAGGCGCAACTGCAACTGCTCAACGTGCGCATTGCGCGGCAAACCGTTACGGCGCCGGCCGCCGGCGTGGTGCAGGATATTTATTTTCGCCCGGGCGAGATGGTCAATGCGGGTCAGCCGGTCGTCGCGCTTCTGCCGCCGGAAAACCGCAAGGTTCGTTTTTATGTGCCGGAGCCCAGGCTCACGACGGTGCGACTCGGCGGGCAGGCGAAAGTGACATGCGACGGCTGCTCCGACGATCTGCGCGGGCGCATCTCCTATATCGCCAGCCGAGAGGAATATACGCCGCCCGTCATCTTCAGCGACATCGAACGCGCCAAGCTCGTCTTCAAGGTCGAGGCGCGGCTCGAGGGGAAGGCTCGGGAGTTGCCGCTCGGGATGCCGGTTCAGGTGACGCCGCTGACAGAGAGCGCCGAGGCGCCCAGAAATGACCGCGGCAGCGCAGTCTGCGCCCGAAAACGCGATCGAGGTCGAGGGCCTCACCAAGACCTTCGGCGAAAAGAAGGTGGTCGACAATCTCACCCTCAACGTCGCGCGCGGCCATATACAGGGGTTCCTCGGGCCCAACGGCAGCGGCAAGACGACGACGATCCGCATGCTCTGCGGGCTTCTGACGCCCGACAGCGGCGAGGGGCGCTGTCTTGGCTTCGACATCCGCACGGAGCAGGCGGAGATCAAGCGCCACGTCGGCTACATGACGCAGGGATTTTCGCTCTACCGCGACCTCACCATTCGCGAGAATCTCCAGTTCGTCGCGCGCATCTACGGGCTCGAAGCGCCGGAAGACGCGGCGCAGGCGGCGCTGGAACGACTGGGGCTCGCCGCGCGCGCGAACCAATTGGCCGGCGAACTCTCCGGCGGCTGGAAACAGCGCCTCGCGCTTGGCGCCTGCATCCTGCCGGGGCCGTCCCTGCTCCTGCTCGACGAGCCGACGGCGGGCGTCGACCCCAAAGCGCGGCGCGACTTCTGGGACGAGATCCACCATCTCGCCAATGAGGGCCTCACCGTTCTCGTCTCGACCCACTACATGGACGAGGCCGAGCGATGCCACGAGATCGCTTACATACTGGACGGTAAGCTTCTCGTTTCCGGAACGATCGCCGACATCGTCGAAAGCGCGGGTCTCACGACCTATGTCGTCACCGGCGTCGGGCTTGACGCGCTCGCCGACAGCCTCAAGCACACGCCCGGCGCCGACATGGTCGCGCGCTTTGGCGCGGCGCTGCATGTCGGCGGACGCAATGCGGCGATGATGGAGGCGATCGCGCAGCGCTACGCCAGCCCTTCGCAACGTTGGGCTCACGATAAGGCGACGCTCGAAGACGTCTTCATCGATCTCATGACGCGCAACCACGGGAGCGGCCAATGAGCGACGCGCCGGCGCGCTCCGATACAAGGCCCGCGCGCCGTGGGCCCCTGGCGCAATCCTGGCAGCGGCTCGTCGCCATGTTCGTGAAGGAGTTCATCCAGCTGCGCCGCGACCGGCCGACTTTCGCGATGATCGTCGGCATTCCGCTCATTCAGCTGATGCTCTTCGGCTACGCCATTAACACCGATCCCAAGCATCTGCCGACGGCGATTCTGACGACCGACGACGGCCCCATAACGCGGGCGATCGTCGGCGCGCTGCGCGCCACCGATTATTTCGACATCAGATATGTCGCGAAGGGAGAGGCCGACGCGGATGATCTGATCCTTTCCAATCGCGCGCTCTTCGTCATCCAGATACCGGCGGATTTTTCGCGCCGGCTCGTGCGCGGGGAGCGCCCGACCGTGCTCATCGTGGCCGACGCGACGGACCCCACGGCGGCGGCCGGCGCCATCGCCGCGGCGCTCGGCGCGGCCGGTCAGGCGCTCGATCACGAACTCACCGGGCCGCTCGCCCATCTTGCGCAGAACGCGCCGCCCTTCGATCTGCAGGTGCAGCGCCGCTACAATCCCGCGGGCGAGACGCGGCGCAACATCGTGCCGGGGCTTATCGGCACCATCCTCACGATGACGATGCTGATCTACACGGCGCTTTCCGTGACCCGCGAGATCGAGCGCGGCACGATGGAGGCGCTGCTCGCCATGCCGGTGAAGCCCGTCGAAATCATGTTGGGTAAGATCACGCCCTATGTAGTGGTCGGAGGCGTGCAGATGGCGACGATCCTGATCGTCGCGAGCTTCCTCTTTCATGTGCCGATCGTCGGCTCGCTCTTCGTGCTCGTGCCGCTGACGCTGCTCTTCATCGTCGCCAATCTGTCGATGGGCTACACGCTCTCCACCGTGGCGGTAAATCAGCTGCAGGCGATCCAGATGACGTTCTTTTTCTTTCTGCCGAGCATGTTGCTTTCCGGCTTTCTCTTTCCCTTCTACGGCATGCCGATCTGGGCCCAATATCTGGGGGAGGGGCTGCCGCTCACCCATTATCTGCGGATTGTGCGCTCGGTGATGCTCAAGGGGTCCGGCTTCACGGATCTGGCTTCGGACGCCGGCGCCTTGGCGCTTTTCACGGTCGTGGCCATGTCGGTCGCCGTGATGCGTTTCCGGCAGACGCTGGATTAGCGGCCGGCCGTTGACGGGACGCGCCGAACGCCTAACATTGACCTTCATGGAGGCCGTCATGTCCGAGCCGCGCGCCGATCCGATCGTCCGATTCAACAATATCGTGAAAGTGGCGGCCATTCTCGCGCTGCTGCTTGGGGCCTACAATCTCTGGTCCTTCTTCAACAGCAGCCGCTATCAGGCGCTTTGCAACGCTTCGTATTGGGAGATGAACAGCGCGCAGCTCGACGCCTGCCTCGACCAGAAGCGCGCACTCGAAGGAAAGTGAGCGCCGCGCCGCAGCGGGACGACATGACGAAAAGCCTCATCGCCCTCGCCAGGAAGTGAAGCGGGCGACGATTCTAGATCGCGTAAGCGACGCTCTGCACAAAGAACCCTCCAAACAGCAGCAGCCCCGCATCCCGATTCGACCGGAACAGCATCAGCGCCGCCTCTGGCGACGCGTCCTCGCGCGTCTGCGAGACCTGCCAGGCCAGATGCGCGGCATAGGCCGCGACGCCGAGGTAAGCGAAAACCCCGCCCCCGATCAGATGCGCCGCGAGCGCCGAGCAGAATACGGAGCCCGCATAGAGCGCGCCCACCGCGTACTTTACCTGCGGGCCGAATAGCCGCGCCGTCGAGCGCACGCCGGCGATGGCGTCATCGCGCACGTCCTGAAGCGCGTAGATCGTGTCGAAACCGATGGTCCAGAGAATCGCGGCGGCATAGAGCATCAAGGCCGGCGCGCCGAGCGAACCGGTGAGGGCGGTCCAGCCGAGCATCGCGCCATAGGCGAAAGCGAATCCGAGGATCGCCTGCGGCCATGAGGTGAAGCGCTTGGCGAAGGGATAGACGGCGACGATGAGCGGCGAGAGAAAGCCGAGCGCGATGGTGTAGCCGTTAAAGGAGAGCAGAACGCCAAGCCCGACGAGGCATTGCAGGGCGATGAACCAGAGCGCGGCGCGCGGCGAGACGCGCCCGCTCGCGAGGGGGCGTCCGCGCGTGCGTTCGACCTTGGCGTCGATCTCGCGGTCGACATAGTCGTTATAGGTGGAGCCCGCGCCGCGCATCACGACGGCGCCGATGAAGAAGAGCGTCAGATGCCACAGGTCCGGCGCACGATGCAGCGCCGCCGACGCCATTGCGCTGCCTTCCCAGCAGGGGAGCAGCAGCAGCCACCAGCCGACCGGCCGATCGAGGCGCGCGAGCTGGACAAAGGGGCGCAGCGCGGCCGGCGCGCGCCGCCATAACAGATGATCCGCCTGGGAATCCGGCAGTGCGGCGTCCTTGCCGCCGTCTGGCGTCACGCTCAGAGCGGTCCGGCCGGCAGCTTCGGGGGGGCGCCCATGCCGCCGCCGCTCGCCGCCTGCTCGCGCTGCTGCTGCATCATCTGCTTCATCTTCGCGGCGACGGTGCAGGCCTGGGTCGCGAAGCCCCTGGTCTTGGCGCCGGCCTGCTTGAAGCCGTCGATCACATTGTCCGGAATGGCGCACCACTCCTTGTTCTTGGACATGTAGCCGAGCATTTCGTTCTCGATGCCGACGAGCTTCTTTGCGGCCGGGCAGGCGGCGTTCGGGTCCATCTTGCCCTTGCCGGTCTTGCCGAGATTGTTGAGAACCTGGATCTGCGCCATGCGCCGATTGGTCAGCTTCTGGAAATCCTCCTGGCAGGACTGCGCATATGCCGCGCCGTCGCCGGCGAGAATCGCCAGCAGGGCGACGCCCGCGATGTGCGCGGAGGAGACGGCGCTGATCTTCATGACTTTACGATCCGCTCTCGAAAAGGGGCTTTCGTGTTAACAGCAGGCTTGCCGCTGACGCAAGTTTTCGCCAACTTGTCGGCGACTATAGCCGTCGCCTCATGGCGGCCAAAATAAGGCGGCGGACGCCGCCGCGCGCCGGCCCAGGGTTTTCCCGTGTCACACTACGACTTTTCCGCACAACGCCTCTATGTCGAGAGCGCGCTCCAGCCCGGCGCGGACATCGCCCCGCCGGCGGAGGCGCTCAACTATCTCCTCAATGTGCTGCGCCTGCGCGAGGGCGACCCCCTCATCCTTTTCAACGGCAGAGATGGCGAGTTTCTCGCCCATCTGGCCGAGACGACGCGGCGCTCGGCCCGGCTGCGGGTCGAAAAAATTCTGCGTAAGCAGACAATTCGCGCCGATCTCGACTATTGCTTCGCACCGCTCAAACAGGCGCGGATCGACTATATGGCGCAAAAAGCGACGGAGATGGGCGCGGGCCGGCTGACGCCTGTCATCACGCGCCGCACGCAGGTCCGCCGCGTCAATTCAGCGCGGTTGCAGGCCAACGCCGTCGAGGCCGCCGAGCAATGCGGCGTCCTCTGCGTGCCGGAGATCGCAGCGGCGGTGGACCTGCCCGATTTTCTCGCGGCGTTTCCGCCTGGCCGGCTGCTGGTTTTCTGCGACGAGGACGCGGCGATCGCCAATCCGGTTGCGGCGCTCTCCGGCCGGCGCGCGGACGGCGTCAGCGTTCTCGTTGGCCCCGAAGGCGGGTTCGACGAGAGCGAGCGCGCCGGGATTTCGCGGCTCCAGAACGTCGTGAAAATATCGTTGGGACCGCGCGTCCTGCGCGCCGACACGGCGGCGGTCGCGGCGCTTGCGCTCGTTCAGGCGACGCTTGGCGATTGGCGTGGTTAGCAAGGAATGAAGGGAGGCTTAACCGTTCCTTTGCGCGTTCACTAAAAATAAACGGACCGATGTTTTTAATCCACAGGCGCGAACGATCCCGCCAAATGAGACACGATCTCGCCACGATGTTTGGCTCTAGTGCGATGACGCAAGAACGACTCGCCCTTCTGATCTGGGCCCGTTCGCTGAAACAAGTTTTGGGCTGAGATTGGAGCGCGTCACATGGCGTTTTCGATCGGAACAGAGGCTGGCCGCCAAATGATGTTTGCCGATATCCGCCCCAGCCCGTCGCTTGGTCTTCCTGCTGGCCTCGCCATCGCCGCAATGCTTGCAACGGCGCCCGTCCACGCAGAGGCGACAAACCAATGCGCGCGTTACGGCGCGGATTATGTGGCGGTCTCCGGCTCCAACGGCTGCGTCAAGATTGGCGGGCATGTGCGCGTTGATATCGCCCGCGCCCCGGCCGCTCCCATGGGATACGCCTCCTTGGCTGATGGCGTGCAGCATACCTCGCATCTGCAGCCGATGGCGCCGTTCGGACTGAACGACCTTTTCCCGCGCTGAAAGAAATCGTCTCAACTGCTGAAATTGGCCTTCCCGCGTCATTGGCGCGGGAAGTTTTGTTTTTGGGGCGTCGCGCTTGCGATCGCTTCGCAATCGAGGCGACAGACTACAACGGGATGACGCAGTCCCGGAACGCGCCGTCGACCGATTGATTCCAGACGCCGTGATAGGCCTCGAGCCGCAGCTGCGCGAGCGTGCGTCCCTCGTCCACGATCTTCTGGAGGGGCGCGAGGTAGATCGTCTCGTCCTGGCCTTGCGGATTGGCGAATGCGCGGCGCTTCAGGCCTGCCGCGGAAAGCGCCAGCACATCCCGCGCGACGTCGCGTAGGCTGCGGCCCTCGATCGTTGCGTCGAGCGCGAGTGCGGGCACATCCTCGCGCAGCTTCTGACGCGCCTGCGCGCTCCAGCCTTTCGTGAGCTGGCGCGCCTGATCCAGGGCGACGCTATCGTAGAAGAGGCCGGCGAAGAGAGCGGGCAGCGCCATCATATGGGCGCGCGGGCCACCGTCGGCGCCACGCATTTCGAGATAGGTCTTGAGCCGAACCTCGGGAAAGATCGTCGAAAGATGATTGGCCCAGTCGGACATGGTCGCGCGCTCGCCGGGAAGTTGCGGCAGGCGCCCCTCCAGCAGATCCTTGAAGCTCGCGCCGGCGACGTCGTGATAGGCATCGCCGCGCTTCACGAAATACATCGGCACGTCGAGCGCGTAATCGACATAGCGCTCGAAACCGAAGCCGTCCTCGAAGGCGAAGGGCATCATGCCCGTGCGATCCGGGTCGGTGTCGAGCCAGATGCAGGAGCGCTCCGAAAGGCGCCCTGTCGGCTTGCCGTCGAGGAACGGCGAATTGGCGAAGAGGGCGGTCACCATCGGCTGCAAAGCGAGGCCGACGCGCACTTTCTCGACCATGTCCGCTTCACTGACGAAGTCGAGATTAGCCTGAATCGTGGCCGTGCGGAACATCATGTCGAGGCCGCGGCCTCCGACCTTGGGCATGTAGGACGCCATGATGCGATAGCGCTGCTTGGGCATGACGGGCGTTTCTTCCCGCGACCATCTCGGGCTTGCGCCGAGGTCGAGAAACTGCACGCCAAGCGAATGCGCCACACCGCTCACCGCAGAAAGATGCGCGTCGAGTTCGGCGGCGGTGGCGTGGATGTCGGGCAGCGGCGCGCCCGAGAGTTCGAACTGGCCGCCGGGCTCGATCGAGATCGCGCCGCCGCCGTCCGTCTGCGCGAGGCCGATGAGCGCGTCCCGGTCCATGATCGGGGCCCAGCCGGTCGCGAGGCGCACGCCGTCGAGAAGGCTGCCGACCCCGCATCTGTCGCCGACGCAATAATACGGGACGGGCGTGAGCGTATCGGCGAAGAAAGGAATTTTCTCGTGCTCCGTCCCGATCAGCAGCGGCCCGCCGGCCCCCTTGCAGCCGGCGGCAAGCCATTCGACCAGCGCATCGCGCGAGGCGATGGGCGTCGTATCTGTAACGTCGCGGGCCATTTAGATTGGGTTTTCCATAACATAAGAACTAGGGGACCGGCGCGGGCGCGCGAGGTGAGGCGGGGGCTGCGGCGTCAGCGCCGCTGGATTGCCGGAAAAGCGGGCCGGATGCAAGAGTGCGGCAGCTTGCGCGGGGCAGGCCGCACGCTGGATCGAGGCTGAACGCGCTCAAAGCTATGCTTGTGCATTAAACCTTTAGAAGAAACTTGCCAATTAGCGTCGCGAGGTTGCAGGGGGAAGCATGTTCCGCGCGTCGCTACAAAGTTTCTACGCCGACAAGCGGGGCGCGACCGCATTCGAATATGCTCTGATCGCGATCATGGTTTCGATCGTGATCATCGCGGGTTCGACTGCGATCGGCACCAAATTGTCGACGCTTTACTTCGGCAAATTGGTCGGCAACTTCTGAAGTTCAGCGCTTCCCGAGAATCTGCCCCAGAATATTCTCGAGATCCGAGGATCCCTGCGCCGCCGGCTGGCCGGCGGGGCCGCCGCTGCGACCGACCTGCAGGGTTTTCTTGATCTGCTCGATCGCATCCTGAATGGACGCCTGGTCGAGGCCCGGCGGCAGTCCCGCAGGCCCCGAGCCGCTGGCGCCGGCGTCGACGTCGAGTGGTCCGCCCCTGTTGAAGCCGCCGCTCGGCCCGCTCGGGGCCGGCGCGCCGGCGGGAGGGGCGCGGCGCCCGCCGAGAAGCGAGCCCAGGATGCCTCCGAGCAGGCCGCCCAACCCGCCGCCCGCCGCTCCGCCGGGCAAACCGCCGGGGAAACCGCCCGGGCCGCCCCGCGGCCCCGGCGCGGGCTGCGCGGCGGGACCGCCGCCGCCGAGCACCTGCTCGAGAATGCCGCCGAGGGCGCCGGAGTTCGCGAGCTGACCGAGAACGCCGCCGAGACCCTTCTCGTTGATCGATTTCGTCAGGCCGCTCATCAGGATGGACGCGAGCACGGGCAGAAGCTGGCTGAGAATGTCGGGCCGCACGCCGGATTCGCGCGCGGCGGCCTGCAGAACCTGACCGGTCGCCGCCGGGGAGCCGAAGAGATTGTTCAGCAGGTCGCGCCCGAGTTCGACCGAATCGTCGCTATGAGCCGAGTCGGGCTCGTCGAAAAAGGAGTGGCGCTCTGTGGCCGCGAGGGCCCCGAGCGTCTTTTCGAAGGTCTGCGGCTCCTCCGCCGCCCGATTGAGCCCGATGGCGAGGGCGGGGGCGAGCGCCTTGACCGCGCTCTCGATCTGTTCCTCGCTGAGGCCGAAACGCTGGGCCAGGGTGGTGTTGAGCTGGCCCCCGAACGCCGAGGACAGGATGGAGTCGAGGTCTGACATGCATGTTCCTCCCGCTGCCGGATGAGAAGAGTTGATCCCTCCTCCCCTTGAAATTCAGAACATGCTAGCTCAACGCGCCGCCGACCGGTAGCCTGTTTGGCCGAAAGGCTGGCGCAGACTCGAGCGCGTTCCTGCCGGCTTGACAGACCCCGGTGGGTCGGGACATTCCTTGCGCCCAGTCAAACGCCATATAACGGCGCAATCCGCGCCCGGCGGGATGCCCAGCAGTCGCCGGCGCGAAACGCGCCGCCCCTTCGCCCAAGGCGCACATATGAACGCTCAGCCCGGACGCATGAAACCGCCTCTCAAGATACTGCTCTGCTCGCCGCGCGGTTTCTGCGCCGGGGTGGTGCGCGCCATCGACGCCGTCGAGCGCGCGCTCGCGAAATATGGCCCGCCCGTCTATGTGCGCCACGAGATCGTGCACAACCGCTATGTCGTCGAATTGCTCAAGGCGAAGGGCGCCGTCTTCGTCGAGGAATTGGACGAAATCCCCACGACCGAGGCCCCGGTGATATTCTCCGCACATGGCGTCGCGAAGTCGGTGTCGGCTGAGGCGCGGGGGCGCCATCTCCTCGCGATCGACGCGACTTGTCCGCTCGTTACCAAGGTGCACCGCGAAGCCGAAATTCACTGGAAGCGCGGACGCCGCGTGCTGCTCGTCGGCCATTCCGGGCACCCGGAGGTCGTCGGCACCATGGGCCAGTTGCCGGCGGGCGCCGTGATGCTCGTCGAGTTGGTCGACGACATCAAGAACCTCGAGCTGGAGGACGAGCGCAATCTCGCCTATGTCACGCAGACGACCCTCTCGCTCGACGACTCGCTGGAGATCGTCAACGCGCTGACCCGGCGCTTCCCGGCCATCGTCGGCCCCCACAAGGAAGACATCTGCTACGCCACGACCAACAGGCAGGCGGCGGTGAAGGAAGTCGCGCCGCATGTCGACGCCGTGATCGTCGTCGGCTCGCCGAACTCCTCCAATTCGCAGCGGCTGCGGGAGGTGGCGGAGCGCGCGGGGGCGCCGGCGCAGCTCGTCCAGGGTCGCCGCGAGATCGACTGGGCGATCTTCGGCAACATCGCCTCCCTCGGCATTACCGCGGGGGCCTCGGCGCCGGAGGTGCTCGTCGAGGAGATCATGGACGCCTTCGCCGAGCGCTACGAGGTGACGGTCGAGACCGTATCCACGGCCGACGAAAACGTGTCCTTCCCGCTGCCGAAGGAGCTGCGGGCGATGGCCTGACGGGCGTTGCTCCGGAAAGACGCCCATGGCCGTTTACACGCAGGTCGACGACGCGGAGCTGATTGCGTTCCTCGCCACCTATGACATTGGCGACCTCCTGTCCTGCAAGGGCATTGCGGAGGGGGTGGAGAATTCGAACTATTACCTGCACACCAGCGCCGGCAGCTTCATCCTCACCTTGTACGAAAAGCGCGTGGCCGAGGTTGATCTGCCGTTCTTTCTGGGCCTGATGGAGCATCTCGCGACGCGGGGCGTCATCTGTCCGCAGCCGGTGCGCAATCGTGAGGGGCGCTCGCTCGGCCGGATAGCCGGACGGCCCGCGGTCATCGTCACTTTCCTCGACGGCTATTCGGTACACCACCCCGAGGCCGCCCATTGCGCCGCGCTCGGGGACGCATTGGCGCGGCTGCATCTGGCCAGCGCCGATTTTCCGCTGCGGCGCGCCAATGCGCTGTCGGTCGGGGCCTGGCGTGCGCTGTTTGCGCCCTCGGCCGCGCGCGCCCATGAGGTGGAGGCCGGGCTGCGCGAAACGGTGGAGGCCGAACTCGATTTTCTCGAACGCAACTGGCCGCATGATCTGCCGGGGGGCGTCATTCACGCCGACCTCTTTCCCGACAACGCCTTCTTCCTCGGCGACCGGATGTCGGGCGTCATCGACTTCTATTTCGCCTGCAACGACGCCTACGCCTATGACCTCGCCGTCTGCCTCAACGCCTGGTGCTTCGACGACGACCACCGCTTCGAGATGGAGAAGGGTGCGGCGCTGTTTTCGGCCTATCAGCGCGTGCGTCCGCTGAACGCCGCCGAGCTGGACGCCTTCCCGATCCTCGCCCGCGGCGCGGCGATCCGCTTCCTGCTCACCCGCTTCGTCGATTGGCTCAACGTGCCGGCTGGCGCCCTCGTGCGCCCGAAAGACCCGCGCGAATATCTCGACAAGCTGCGCTTCCATCAGACCGCCGGCGCCTTTCTGTGACGAAACGCGTTGCGATCTGGACCGATGGGGCCTGCTCTGGAAATCCCGGCCCCGGCGGATGGGCGCGATTCTGGTCTTTGGCGACCGCGAGAAGGAAATCGCCGGCGGCGAGCCGCTGACCACCAACAACCGCATGGAGCTGATGGCCGCGATTATGGCGCTGGAGGCGCTGACGCGGCCCTGCGCCATCGACCTCCATACGGATTCTCAATATGTGCGCGGCGGCGTCACCTCCTGGATCAAGGGCTGGAAGGCCCGCGGCTGGAAGACGGCCGATCGAAAGCCCGTGAAAAACATCGACCTTTGGCAACGGCTCGAGGCCGCGGAGGACCGCCACGAAGTCGTCTGGCGCTGGGTCAAGGGTCATTCGGGCGACGAGATGAACGAGCGGGCGGACGCTCTGGCTCGGGCGGGGATGGCGCCATTTTTACCAAATCGGCGCGCGTCTCTCTGATCGCCCCTTGTTCTACGCCATGGGGCGCCTACTTCTTGAACAGTCCCAGGACGACCTCTTCTCGAACTTTACGGGGCGCGGCGCGAGCCGCGCCCCTTTTTGCCGCGCTCTTGACAAGGACGTCCGCCAAGCAACAGTGCGCGCACTGAGTATGCGCGTCTTTGCTGATTCTCTCCTCAAGGAGGCGGGACGTTCATGCACCAGCCACGGAAATGGTGGATCGGCCTCCCGGTCCTCGCCGCGCTCGTCTTCTTCACCAGCCAGTCGCTGACGCCTCAGATTGAAGCGGACATCAAGGCCCGCGTCGCCGCGCGCCTTTCGGTTGACCCCGCCAAAGTCGCCGTCGCCGGCCGAGACGTCGCCATATCGGGCGTTTCGGGGCAGGCGCTGTCGGCGTTGCGCGCGGAGCCCGGTCTGCGCACGGCGCGGGTTTCGGGCGACGCGCCCGGCCTCGCCAGCGCGCCTCGATCGCACGCCTCCCAGCCACCCGCTGAGCCGCCGCCTAAGCGCGAGCCATACGTTTTTCATGCGACCCGTGGCGACAGCCTCATCGCCCTCGAGGGGAAGCTGCCGAGCGAAGAACTGCGCCAGAAGGCGGTGGCCCTCGCCTCGCAAGCCGGCCCGGGGCTCGCGATCAGCGACGGCGCCAAAGTCGACTCCGCCCCGCCCTCCGGCGATTACGCCAGGGCGCTCGCCGTCGCCCTCGACGCACTCAAGGCGCTGGCGCGAGGCAAGGTGACGCTCGACGACAACCGGCTTTCCGTCGAGGGACGGGGCGGCGTGAACGTGACGGGCGAAACCCTGGCGAAAGACATAAAAAGCGCCCTGCCGCCGGGTTTTGAACTCGGCCGGGCGGAAGTCGCGCCGGGGCCGGTCTCACCTTATGTCTTCGAGGCCGCGCGCAACGGCGCGACGGCGACGCTCACCGGCCATGCGCCGGACGAGAGCGCGCACAAGCGTCTCGTCGAGGCCGCGCGAAAGGGCTTTTTCGACGCGGCTGTCGAGGATCATATGAGCGTCGCCGATGGCGCGCCGTCGAATTTCGCCGAGGCGGCGGAAGCCGGGCTCGCCGCGCTCGCGCGTCTTGGCGAGGGCAGGCTGGCTTTGACCGATGCCGCGCTCTCGCTCCTGGGCGTCGCGCGTTACGAGGGGGCAAAACCGCAGATTGAAAGCGCGCTCGCCGAGCGCCTTCCCGGAAGCTTCAAGAGCGACCTGCGGCTCACTTCGCGCGCCATCGGTTCGCCGCTCGACGCGGCCGCCTGCGGCGCGGCGCTCGCCGAGCTCTCCAGGACGCCGATCGTCTTTGAATCCGACGACGCCTCCATTTCGCAGACGTCCGCGCCTGCGATCGATGCGCTCACGGCGACAATTCTTCGCTGCCCGAGCGTCTCGATCGAAGTCGCCGGACACATCGACGGCCAGGGCGTCGAGGAGCTCAATCGCGATCGCAGCAAACGGCGCGCGAAGGCGGTCGTCGACAAATTCGTGGCGGCCGGCGCCGACTCTTTCCGCGTCTGGGCGACGGGCTATGGCGCCGAGCGCCCGGTCGCGCCCAATGACAGCGAGGAGAACCGCGCGCGCAATCGACGTATCGAATTCAACGTGAAGTAACGGCTCGAGAAGGAGACAAGCGAATGATCTATTTGCTGACGCTCGGCTGGCCGTGGTTCGCCGGCGCCTTGGCGCTGGGAGCGCTCGTCGGCTTCCTCACCTACAAGAAAGCGAAGGAGGACGCGCGCCTTTCCGGCGGCTGGGTCATCGTCGCCGGCGCCTTAGCGCTTGCCATGGGCGGCCTCGTCTCCACTCAGGGACTGCTCGAGGGCGCCGACGCCATGCGCCTCGACATCGCGCTTCTCGCGGGCCTTGCTTACGCGGCCGGACTGCCGGTCGGCGGATGGCTGAAATCTTCCGGCGGCGACGCCCCCGCCAAAGCGCGGCCTGCCGTTTTCGCGCCGGTGGTCGCCGCGCGGGCTCCGACGACCGTCTCGCCCGAGCCGCTCGAAAGTCAGTCGCCGCCCGTCGAGGCGCGAGCCCCCGAATCCTTGGCGCCGCTTCAGCCTTCATCGCCCTCGCAGGCGGCCGTGACGCAGACGAAAAAGGCCGCGCCGGGAGCGAGGCCCGAGACTTTCGCCGCGCCGCGCAATGGCGCCCCCGACGATCTCTCGCGCATCAAGGGCGTCGGCCCCAAGACGCTGGAAAAGCTGCACGCGCTGGGCGTCTTCCATTATGATCAGATCGCGGTCTGGAACCTCGACAATGCGCGCTGGATCGGCGCCGCGATCAACGCGCCCGGCCGCGTCGAACGAGACAAATGGATTCAACAGGCGCGGGCGCTGACCAGCGCCGGAGCGGAACAATGATGAAGTTGGGTCTCGTCGCGTCCGTCATCTGCGCCGCGGTTCTTTTCTCGCACGCGCCGCTGCGTGCGCAGGACATGCTGCAGGGCGTCGATCTTTCGCAGCCCGCCTATTCGAAAGCCGAGCTCACGCGCGCCGAGGTGGAGGCGGCGCTCGCCGCTCGTCGAAATGATTTCTCGGGTAGGAGCCTCAACGGGCTCGATCTCTCGGGGCTCGATCTTACGGGCGCGAATTTTCGCGCGGCCCGGCTCAACAAGACGCGACTCGCCGGCGCAATGCTCGACGGCGCGATACTCGATCAGGCGTGGATGCTCGAGGCCGACCTCACCGGCGCATCGCTGAAGGACGCGCACGCCTTCGCGACACAGATGCAGCGCATGCACGCCGACGGCGCCGACTTCTCCGGCGCGCGCGTCGCCGGCGATCTGACGGGGGCCGTCCTGCGCGGCGCAAAATTCAACGCGGCGAACCTCTCCGCCGACATGAAAAATCAATCGATGGGGCTGATGCGCGCGGTGTTGAAATCCACGATTCTCGAAGGCGCGCAGTTCCGCAAGGCCAATCTCATGAGCGCCGATTTGCGTTACGCCCATGCCGCGGGCGCGGATTTTTCCGGAGCCAATCTCGCGAGCGCGGACGCTTCCGGCGCCGATCTCACCGGCGCAATTTTCACAGGCGCGATGACAAAGGATCTCGATCTCGACTCCGCGCAGATCGACGGCGTTTCGCCGGAGGCGCTGCAACGTGCGCAGCATCTGGATCGCGCGCGCCGCAGATGAGCCATGAGTCGATCCACATCGGCGTCGATCTTGGCGGCACGAAAATCGAGGCGATCGCGCTTGATCCTTCCGGCGCCATTCTCGCGCGCCGCCGCATTGCGACGCCCGCGCATGATTACACGGAGATCATCCGCGCCATTGCGGCGCTGGCGCATGAGCTCGAACTGGAAACGAGCAGGCGCGGCACGGTCGGCGTTGGTTCGCCCGGTTCGCTCTCGACGCACACCGGCCTGATCAAGGGCTCCAATACGCAGGTGGTCAACGGCAAGCCGCTCGACCTCGACCTTTCGAAAATTCTCGATCGTCCCGTGCGCGTCGAGAATGATGCGAACTGCTTTGCGCTGTCCGAGGCCGTCGACGGCGCCGGGCAGGGCGCGCGCGTCGTCTTTGGCGTCATCATCGGCACGGGTGTCGGCGGCGGCGTCGTCGTCGACGGCAAGGCGCTCTCGGGGCGCAATCACATCGGCGGCGAATGGGGACATACGCCGCTGCCGTGGATGACGCGCGATGAATATCCGGGCCGACGCTGCTTCTGCGGTCACGACGGCTGCATCGAGACCTTTCTCTCCGGCCCCGGCCTCTCGCGCGATTACGAGGCGCGGACGGGCGCCTTCGCATCGGGGCAGGAGATTGTGGCGCGCGCGGATCATGGAGAGGCGGCGGCGCTCGCCGCGCTGGACGCCTATCAGGATCGTCTCGCCCGCGCGCTCGCCATGGTGATCGATATCGTCGATCCCGACGCGATCGTTCTCGGCGGCGGCGTTTCGAACATTGCGCGCATCTATGATGGGCTGACCGACCGGGTCGCCGGGCACGCTTTTACCGACGCGCTGGATACCAAGATCCTGCGCAATGTGCATGGCGACTCCGGCGGCGTGCGCGGCGCGGCGTGGCTGTGGCGCGAGGGCTAGCGGCGCCGCACCGGGTAGGACCAGCGCGCCAACTGCGCGTCGGCGGCGCTCGCCGTATCATTCGCCGCACGCCAGACGGCGCGCGTGTGCTCGCCGCCGAAAATCTCGGCGTCCATGGTTATGAAAGCCGCGAGGAAACTCGCGAGAAAAGCGATCTTCGACATGCCGCGATGGGCTCCTGGTCCCCTCCAAGATGCAATGCTGGAGGTATAAGTCCGCCAGTTTGAGCAAGATTTCCGGAATTGCTTAAAATTGCGCCTATCGCCCGAAAACAGCGCGCTTCAGTTTCCCGACGGGGCGCAGCAGTGTATCGGAGAAGAAAAACGGGCGCGGCTCGCGCTCCAGGGAAGGAAATCCGCCGATGGGCGCCTCGGGCGAAACGTCGAGCACAGTCAAGAAGATCGCGTTCATTTCCTCCGGCATGCCCGAAGCGGAGGAGGCGCGCCTGCGGCTCGTCGAGAAATATGGCGACGTCCCGCCGGAGGAAGCCGATTGCATCGTGGCGCTGGGCGGCGACGGGCTGATGCTGCGCACGCTCCACAGCCATATGGATTCCCGCAAGCCGATTTACGGCATGAACCGCGGCTCGGTCGGCTTTCTGATGAACCAGTATCGCGAAGCCGGGCTGCGTAAGCGCATCAGCGAGGCCAAGCCCTCGATCGTGCATCCGCTCTTGATGCACGCCACCAATGTGCATGGCGACGAATTCTCCGCCCACGCGATCAACGAAGTGTCGCTGTTGCGGCAGACGTCGCAGATCGCCAAGCTGCGCATTCTCGTGAACGGGCAGGAGCGTCTGCCCGAACTGATCACCGACGGCGTTTTGATCTCGACCCCCGCCGGTTCGACGGCCTATAATCTCTCGGCAAATGGCCCGATCCTGCCGCTCGACGCGCCCTTGATGGCGCTCACGCCGATTTCCGCCTTCCGCCCTCGCCGCTGGCGCGGCGCGCTCCTGCCCGACGCCGCGAAAGTTCGGATCGAAGTGCTGGAATCTCCCAAGCGTCCCGTCTCGGTCGTCGCCGACCACGACGAATTCCGGGACCTCGCCTTTGTCGACATCGCGATGGACCACGGCACCGATCTCGTGCTGCTGCACGATCCCGGCCATTCGCTTGAAGAGCGAATCCTGCGCGAGCAATTCGGTTACTGAGGAGACGCGGCCTTGTCCGAGATCGAACCTTTCCGGCGTCACTTCTTCGTCTGCACGAACAAGCGCGACGGCCGGCCGGCCTGCGAGGACCACGGCGCGAAAGACGCGCTCGCACGCGTCAAAGCGGCCGTGAACGCCTTGCCGGCGGCGGAGCGCGCCGGGGTCCGCCTGTCGTCGGCGGGATGTCTTGGCCGCTGCGACCATGGGCCGGTCGCGGTCGTTTATCCCGAAGGCGAATGGGTGAGCTACGACTCGGCGGAGGCGCTGGAGCGCTTCGTGCTCGACGCGCTTTCGACGAAGAAAGCGACCTAAGCCGCTTCCTGCATCAGCTCGGCCTCGAAGGCGGCGAGGTCGAGAGCCGGGACGGCGTCGCCGCCGTCGTCGTTGAAAGCGGAGGGCGCGACGATGAACGGCTCCTGCGCGAATTCCATGATGCGCGCCGCTTCCGCCTCGGCCGCGAGGCGCGCCGCCTGAACGCGCGCTTCCTCAAGCGCGGCCTCCATCTCGAAGCGCCGCAGAAGCGCCATGAGCTTGTCGAGTTCGCCGCCGTTGATCTCCTCGCAGGCAGTCAGCACGCGTTCGATCATCATGAGGGAAAGCCGGGCTTCGGCGCCGTGGACGTCGCCATATTCGTATTGGGCTTCGAGCGCCGCGCGGAACGCCGGCAGGAATCTCTCAGGGAGGCCCGCTCGCGCATAAAGCGCAGCGAAGCCGGCGCCGCGGAAGTCGCGCACGAGGCCGGCGACTTTTTCAGCGCGCAGGCCGGACAACTCGACGAGCGCGGCCTCGAAGAGTTCGCGATTGCCCGAAAGCAGCGCGCGCAGCACGAGGCCCGCGGTAAGCTGGCGCGAGGCCCGCAGATGCGAAACGAGCGCGCGCACGCCGTGGCGGCCGTCGCGGTCTCCGGTCTCTGCGACGATGATGACATTGGCCTTGTCGCGCTCTTCGCGCGACAGGCGTTCGGCGCGCTCCTTCGTCAGCCAGCCGCAGTCGGTCACAAAGGCGGAAAGGGCCGCGGTCGCGGCGTTGACGAGATCGTTGCGCACGGTCGCGGGCAGCCAGGGACGCGCGAGCAGCGCCTCGCGCATCTCGCCATCGTGGCCAAAGCGCTCGATCATGCGCCGCATGGCGAATTCCGGCAGGTCGGCGCCCGGATTGACCGCAAGCGAGATCGCCGCCTCACGCGCGCCGACCTCGGCGAGCGCGGCGCAGACGCCGGCCGGCACATGGGCGCGCAGGGCGATGGCGCTCTGGGCGAAGGCGTCGCCGATGGCGGCGCAGTCGATGAGTTCGGCCTCGCTGAGCAGGGGAGAACGCGACAGTATGGGAGTCGCGATGTCGGATTGATCGTTGGCGAGCGCCGAAACGATCGCGTGCGGCGCATGGACGGCGCTCGCGAAATTATCGGCGAGCGCACGGCGCACGATGGGCGAGGGATCGTCGAGCAGCGACATCAGCGCGATTTCGGAGTCGCGTTGCGATTTCGCGTCGAGATCGGAATAGAGATAGGCGCGCGCCAGAGCGCCGGCCCCCTCCGCGCGTTGCGCCGCATTTGCAGTCTGGGCCCAGGACAGAAAGTTACGCACGATCATGGGACGCTTCATCCTTCTGCAGGGGCCGGCCTTTGATGAACGGATTATGGCGATTTATGGTAAACTCCGCCTTAAGGCCGCCACCTCCGGCTTAACTCATTCTGCGACATGCGCACTTTTCTGATACTTCCGGCCGATGCGCCGGCCGGCCTTCCGTCGGCGCCCGATCCCCGGGCGTCGCCGCTGCTGCGCCTTGGCGCGCCGGCCGAGAACGCCGCGCGAA
The DNA here is from genome assembly GCA_963806665.1 of uncultured Alphaproteobacteria bacterium. Lineage (GTDB taxonomy): Bacteria > Pseudomonadota > Alphaproteobacteria > Rhizobiales > Beijerinckiaceae > Methylocystis. The sequence goes on from CAWDYM010000004.1 coordinate 101,045, forward strand.
AGGCGGCGCGTGCGCGCGTTCGCGACTTCATCCTCGCCCGTCGCGCGCACGATCCCGCGTTCTACGTGCAACTCGCGCCCGTCGGGAGCGCGATTTTCGAAGCCGATCTGGACGCTCTGGCTGGGGCCTGGCCCGACGGCGTCTTTCTCGAGGGCTGCGAGGCAAAAGCGGACGTTCAGCGCCTTTCCGTGAAGCTCGCCGTGCGGGAGGCGGTGGCGGGCGTCGCGCAAGGCGCCACGAAAATCGTCGCGCTCGCCGCGCAGACGCCGGCCGGCGTTTTCGCGCTCGGCGCCTATAGGGGCGCATCGGCGCGTCTAGCCGGCCTCGCCCTGGACGAGACCCGGCTCCCTGGCGGCGAGTCGGCGCGCTCGGCCGCGCGCGGGCTGCTCATTCTCGGAGCGGCGGCGGCGGGCGTTCCGGCGATGGAGATCGCGCCATCAGGATCGGCCGGGCTCGCAGCCGCCTGCGCCGCCGCGCGAGCGGACGGTTTTTCGGGCATGCTCGCCCGCGTCGCCGATCAGATCGCAACGATCGAATCGACCTTCGCCGAGTCCTGATCGACAAAAGGCCACGATCGGCGCCATAGACATTGGGCATGAGGCAAAGAAACCTTCACAACGCCGGCCGTCTTGTGGCCGCCGGGCTCGCGCTGACTGTCGCGGCGGAGCCCGCGCTGGCGCGCCGCCGCAGCGCGCCGCCGGCGCCAGCTTCCGCTCCGGCGCAGAGCCCTTCGTCGCAGCAGGGCCCGGCGCCTGCGGCTCCCATGAATACGGAGGGGATGTCGGTCATGCGTCTCAGCGCCACTTTGGGCGCGGGGGAGTCGCAGCCGATTCGGTCGGGGTTGATCTGGCGAATATTCGAGGAGGCTGCGCAGCCGGACGGCTCCCACAAGCTCATCGCTCAATCCGACGAAGCCGCGCCGAATCTGCCGCTGCCGGACGGCGCCTATGTCGTGCATGTCGCTTTCGGCCTCGCGGGAGCGACCCGCCGCGTCGTGGTCGAGGGCCGCGGCGTCTCCGAGCGCCTTCCGCTCAATGCGGGCGGTCTCAAACTTGTCGACATGCTTGGCGACGCCAAAATCCCGCCGCAGCGGCTGGCGATCTCGATCTATGTGCCGGAGCGCGGAAATTCGGAGGCGAAGCTCGTGCTCTCCAATGCGCGCGGCGACGAGGTCATCTGCCTGCCCGAAGGCGCTTATCATATTGTCTCGACGCTGCTCGACACGACACAGGGCACGCAGGGCGGTGGCAACAACACCACCAACTCGGTTGTGACCGCGGATCTCAAAGTGCCGCCCGGCAAGCTGATCGAGGCGACGCTGAAGCATCACGCCGCGACGATGACCCTCAAGCTCGTGAAGGCGCCGGGCGGCGAAGCGCTCGCCAACACCAGTTTCTCGGTGCTCACCCCGGGCGGCGACGTGATCCGCGAACTCATCGGCGCTTTCCCGTCGCTGGTGCTGGCGGAGGGCGAATATGTCGCCATCGCCCGCCATGAGGGAAAGACCTATCAGGCGACCTTTCGCGTCCAGTCCACAAAGGACGCAGATGTCGAGATCGTCATGAAGGATCAGGGGACGCCCGAAGAGGCGCCTCAGTAGATACCACTGTTTTTCAAAATGATTTTCGTTATGCGGCCGCCGGCCAACCGTCCGCTGCGCGCATCCGGTTGGCTCCAGTGAAACTGCCTATTGAGGCTCGCGGTGGAACTTTGGGGACGCGTCGAATCTGTATATAAAATAGGCGTTGTGATTACGAACGATGCGTTCGTTGCACAATTTGGCGGCTTTATGGTCGCGCAATAATCATCCGATCAAGGATCATCACATGCCGTCATCCGCTTCCGTTGCTTGCGCTATGCGCGCTCTTCTTGCGGCTGGCGTCGCCGCCGCTTTTTCCTGTGGCGCGGCTCAGGCGCGCAACCATGGCGCGCAGGCGTCGTCGATTCATCGCGCGCAGGACTTCTATGCTTCGACGGTCGCCGAGCCCGCGGCGCGGCCGGAGGTTAGCTACGGGGCCGGCGGCTGCTTCACGACGAACACTCCGGCCGAGGCCGCCAAGGGCATCCGGCACTGGAGCGGCGGCTGCTGAGAAAAGAAAGAGCCGGCGACTTTCGTCGCCGGCTCCTGATTTGGATTATCCGGTCCCGCAGGGCTCAGAGCAGGGTGAAGGGGATCATCACGTCCATGTTGAACATGCCCTGCGAGCTGCTGCGGCCATTGCCGCCCGTGTTGAGGCCGCGGAAGAACGGCTGGGTGCCGTTGAGCGAGGTATCCCAACGGAACTCCGGACGCATGATCAGGCCGGTGATGATCGGCAGCTTCGGGATTTCCGGGGTGATCGTCAGGCCGGCCGTAAGCGCCAGATAGCTGGTGCCGACGTTGGCGGGCTGAGCGATAACCTGGTTCGGGAAGCCGTGGAAGGCGTTGACCGAGTCGTAGTAGCCGGGGTTTGCCGAGACGAAGAAGTTCTTGTTGTCGCGGTAGAATTCGGCGCGGCCGTTGATCTTGATGATGTCGTTGTACTTATACGAAGCATATTGCGCGATCGCGTAGGACTCGGCGCCCTGCGACTTCTGCGGCAGGTTCGCGAGACCCGGCCAGGCGGGGTTCACCGTCGCGAAAGCCGCATCGGCCGCGCCATAGGAGTTCTGCGGGAAACCCGTGAAGGAGATCGGGTTCCAGCCGCTTTCACGGTTATACGCCATGTCGGTGATAAACGTGAGGCTTTCCGTCGCCTTCCAGGTCGTCGTCAGATTGGTGAAGGTGCGGTCCGCGGTATTGGCGTTACAGACGCAGGCGCCGGGAATGCCGCCGACGCCGCCGTTGGGCCACAGATAGGGCGCGCCCGGCGGCGTGTAGGTGACGTTGAACCGGCCTTGGCTGGAGTTCTGCGGGCCATGGTGCACGATGCCGAGGACCGTCAGATTGCCGTCGAGCAGGTTGAGGCCGAAGCCGCCGTGGAAGGATGGCGAAGCGTTGGGCTGGCCCGGATAGCCGATCCAGTTGTTCACGCCGGTCGTCACGCCGGCATAGATATCGAGCCAGCTGCGCACATGCGTCGCGGTCATCAGGCCGGTGTGGAGGAAGGGCCCGAAGTTGAAGATGTAGGAGTGCGAGTAGAAGAGGTTGTCTTTCGAGTACATCAGCTCGGCGCCGTTGTACGTCGGGAAGATGCCCGCCTTCACGTCGATGCCGCCTTCCGAGAGGAAGCTCGTCCAGGGAAGATGCGCCTGGACGTTTCCTTCCAGAACCGCGACCTGAGTGCGGCTCGGGATGACATAATCCAGGAAACCGGTCAGATGGTTGTAACGGGCGTCCTCGCCGAGCTGCGTCTGCAGCTTGAAGCCGAAGTCATAGCCGGAAGCCTTCGGGTCCAGGGGACGCTGGGCCGTCAGCACCGCGCCGTTGAAGGTCGGCGTGTTGGCGCGGTCGGTATAGAGGTGGCCCCAGTTGATGTTGTTGAAGGGCTGGTTGAAATTGATCGCGATGCCGCCTTCGACATAACCGTCGACGGCGAGCGTATCGAGCCACGCCGGCGGAGGCGGGGCGGCCGGAGCCTTTTTCTTTGCGGAAACGTCTGCCGCGAAGGCCATGCTGGCCGCGAGAGACGCCGCAGTCACGACGGGGAGATAGAACCACTTCATGCCAGAAACTCCGGTCTATTGGCGAAACCTGCGAAGATATCACCGTCACTGGCCCGCTCATTCAAGCTTAAGTGCCGCGCAGATGCCCAATAGTGAGGCAAAACAGGGTTGATCGGACAATTGTGTTTCTCGATGTTGCCGCAATGTCACAATCTGGACGCGGTCGGACCCTTCGAAATTCAGCTTCTGTTAACTTCGTTCGCCGGAAGTGACGCTTTTTCAGGCGCGCGGCCATTACGCCGTTCAGAAATCCTGATTCGTCGGCGTGATGGCGACCGACCTGCTTGCCCGTCGCTCTTTTGAGCCCACTTGGCGATGAGGCGGCCGCGTTCACGACGGCCGCGAGGAAGGCCGATGCAAGGCCGGGGGGAAAGGCGCATGTCCGAGGAAGTGGAAAAGACCGGACCGGATTTCGCACTGGGAATCGCGACCGGCGACGTCGCGGGCGGCGCGATTCTTCGCGGGCATGTGGCCGGCAAGCCGGCAATCATGGTCCGCCGCGACGGCGAGGTTTTCGTCGTCGGCGCCTTCTGCACCCATTATCACGGGCCGCTGGAAGAGGGCCTCCTCCTGGGCGATACGGTCCGCTGCCCCTGGCATCACGCCTGTTTCAGCCTGCGGACCGGAGAGGCGATCCGCGCGCCGGCCTTCGACGCTTTGCCGCGCTGGCGAGTCGAATCCGTCGAAGGCAGGATTTTCGCCCGCGAAAGAGTTGGGACGCCCGCGCCGAAGCCCCCGCCCGCCGCCGCGCCTCGGGCCGTGGTGATCGTCGGAGGCGGCGCCGCCGGTTTCGCCGCCGCGCATGAACTGCGACGCGAGGGCTATGACGGGGTGATCGAGATCGTCAGCGCCGACCCGGCGCAGCCTTACGACCGCCCCAATCTCTCAAAGGATTATCTCGCCGGAGCGGCCCAGCCCGATTGGCTCCCGCTGCGCGATCCCGCCTGGTATCGGGAAAACGGCGTGCTTCTACGCCTTGGCGCCCGGGTCGAGTCGCTGGACCTTTCGGCGAAGCGCCTCACGCTCGCGGACGGGGCTGCGCTGGCCTTCGATACGCTGTTGCTGGCGACCGGCGCCGAACCGGTCCGGTTGCCGATCCCCGGAGCCGATGGCCCCAATGTCCATTACCTCCGCTCCCTCGCGGACTCGAACCACATCGTCGCGGCATGCGCGGGCGCCGCGCGCGCCGCGGTGATCGGGGCCAGCTTCATCGGACTGGAAGTGGCTGCGTCGTTGCGGGCGCGGGGGCTCGAGGTGCATGTGGTGGCGCCGGAAGCTGTTCCGATGGCGCGCATCCTGGGCCCCGACCTCGGCGCGCATGTCCAAAGGCTGCATGAAAGCCACGGCGTGATTTTCCACCTCGAAAACAGCGTGACGCAGATCGAGCAGGGGCGGCTGACGCTTGCGAGCGGCGGGGCGCTGGATGCGGATTTCGTCGTCGTCGGCGTCGGCGTGCGCCCCAATACGGCGCTCGCCGAGCAGGCCGGTCTCGCCATGGACAAGGGGGTTCTCGTCGACGACTATCTGCGCACGAGCGCGCCGGACGTTTATGCGGCGGGGGATATCGCGCGCTGGCCCGACCGAGTTAGCGGCGAAAGCATACGCGTCGAGCATTGGGTCGTCGCGGAGCGACAGGGCCAGACGGCGGCGCGCAACATGCTCGGCCGCAACGAGCGCTTCGACGCCGCGCCCTTCTTCTGGAGCCAGCACTACGATCAGGCGATTTCCTACGTCGGCCACGCGCCCGGCTGGGATCGGGCGGAGCTTTCCGGCGATCCCGCGGCGGGCGCGTGCGCCGTCGCCTTCTATAAGGGCGACCGGAAGCTCGCCGTCGCGACCCTCGGCCGCGATCTGGAGAGCCTGCGCGCCGAAGCCGCTTTCGAGGCCATCGGCGCGCTGGGCTGACTTCCGCTTTCGATCAGTCGAAGCGGCCGGCGGCGTGGCCGAGCATCGTGTAGACCTTGCCGGCGTCGCCCGTCAGGAGATCGATGGCCTTTGCGCCGTCGCGGTCGGTGCGGCTGGTCTCGACCAGAAGCTCCTCGAAGTGCCGGATATAGTGGTCGACCGTGACGCGGAAGTCCTGGTCGACGCGGTAACGACGGCGAATTTCCTCGAAGGTCTGGTGACCCTGCGCGGTGTAGAGCCGGCGACCGAAGAGGCCGCCCTTCTCGCCGCGCTGGTAACGGCGCCACAGTTCCGCGACCGCAGCGTTATCGACCATGCGGGCGATGTCGAGCGTGAGGCTGTCGAGGCCGCCGCCATTGGCCTGCCGCGCGGGCCGGGCCGCCACAGCCTGCGGGGCAGGCTGATGCGGGGCCGGCGGTTCGGCTTGCGGCGCCTCGTCGCGAGACGCCCGGGCGAGGAGATCGGTCAGCCAGCCGCCCTGCGGCTGCGGCTCCGCGGCGCGGGGCGCGGGCGCGGCGACAGGCGGCGGGGCGCCGCCGCGATGCGCGGCTTCGGCGGCTCGATGCGCGGCGCGGCCTCGAAGCCGCGGCGCGCGGCCGGCGGCGCCTGTTCGGCCACGTCGTAGACGCGGCCGGAGCGCGCGACGATGTCGGTGAGTTCGTTGAGCGCCTTCACCTGATCGCCGACGACGCGGCGCAGGGCGGCCGCCTGTTCGGCGGTTTCGCGCGGCAGGTCGGTTGCGCCGCGGCGCACCTCCTCCCGCGTCGCCTCGAGCTCGCGGTGAATCTCGCGCGACAGGCCGCGGATTTCTTCCGCCGTCGAATTGAACCGCGACGACGCTTCCGAGAAGAGGCGGTTGATCTCCTCATTGGCGTGGACGAAGGAGGCCCGCAGCATCTCCTCGGTCTGTTCGCGCTGGCCCTCCGCCGCGGAGCGGATGTGCGCGAAGCGCGTTTCGACAAGATTGGCGGCTTCGTCGGTCGTCTCGGTCAGCGCGCCGCCGATGTCGCGCGAGCGCGTCTCGATCGCGTTGAACGTGTCTTCCATCTTGCTGGCGAAGCCCGTCATCACACTCTCGACCTCGTTGCGCTTGCTCTCGATGAGCGAGAGCAACTCTTCGAGTGAGTGGCGACGCGAGTCGAACGCCGAGTCGAGCGCCTGCTGGCTTTCGACGAGCTTCCCGACGCTCTCGGTCAGCGTCTGCTGGCGTTCGCTGAGCGCGTCGACGATGTTGTGGGCGTTGCTCACCGTGCTGCCTGCGACTTCGCTCATCTGCTGCACCTGGCCGGAAACGACGCTGATCGCCTCCTGGAACTCGTTCAGCCGCGTGCCCAGTTCGCGCTCGAGATTGACGAGATTGCCGCCGGTCTTGTCGATGATCGCGTGCAGCGAGGTATTCGTTTGCCCGAGCTTGTCGAGCAGGGAAGGGAGTTCCGCACGGATTTTATCGTTCATCGCGACGAGCGCGCTGATCGACGATTGTGCGCCGGCGTCGAGCGCGTCGGTAAGCGCCGAGCGCGACTCGTCCATCGCCTGGGTGAGCTCTTCGCGCTTGTCGCCGAGGTGGCGCACGATCGCAGCGCCGCGCGTTTCGATCGTGTTTGCGATGAGCTCCCCGACGCTGGCGAGCTCATGAGTGACTTCGCCGCCGCGTTCGCCGAGCGTCGTCTGGATATGAGTAAGGCGCTCGTCCAGCACGGTCTGGATCTGCGTGAGCCGTGCGTCCAGCGCGCCGCTGATCTGACCGACGCGCTCGGTCAGCGCCTGGCCGAGGTCGCCGGTGCGAGCGTGCATCGTCGTATCGAGTTCGCGACGCGCGCTCGCCAGCGTCTGGTTGATGTCCTCGAGGCGTGCGCCGATGGTCTCGATGACGGTGCGGCCGCGTTCGTCGATCTCGGAGGAGACGGCGCCGAGACGGTCGACGACGTTCTTCTCGAAAAGTTCGATCCGCCCGTCGAGCGTGTTGGCGAGCTCCTTGGCCCGTCCGCCCAAAGTGTCGTTGATCTCGGACGCCTTGGAGGAAAGCGTCTGCGCGAGTTCGGTGGAGCGGTTCAGCAACACCGTGTCGACGTCCTTGAGCTTGGCGTCGAGGGTCTCGACGACCTCGCGGTTGCCTTCGCCCATCACGCGGGCGATGTCGAGCGCGTGCCGGGCGAGCGACTCCTGCAGCTTCTGGCCGCCGGCGCCCAGTCCCGCGTCCATCGATCTGACGAGCGCCTCGATGCGCGCCGCCGCTTCCTTGGTGCGGGCGTCGCTGACATTCTCGAAGGCTTCGATCTTGCTCGACATGCTCGACGAGATGTCGATTGCCCGCGCGCCGAGCTTCTCGACGAGCGCGTCGCCCTTGGCGCCGATCGTCTCATCGATCGCCTCGAGCTTTTCTTTGACTTCGGAGGCGAGCCGGCTCGCCTGCTCGCCAAGCCGCGAGAAGGCCGACACGGTCGTCGCGTCGAGTTCGCTCACGAGCCGCCCGCCGCGCACCGAGATCGCTTCGTCGATCGTTTCGAGGCGCGTGTCGATCTCATGAGCGAAGTGACGGGAGTTGTCGCCCATGCGCGCCGAAAGTTGATCCACCTGTTCGGCGAGTTTCTCGACGAAGGCGCCGCCCTGGCTTGAGATCGACCGGTCCAGTGCGTCGAGCTTGGCGTCGAGCGTTTGCGTGAGATGCTGCGACGTTTCGTCGATGCGAGTTGCGTGTTGCGCCATCTGATCCGCGATACGGTCGACGAGCGCGCCGCCCCGTTCGACGACAGCCGCGTCGAGGGCGCCCAGCCGCGCGTCGATTTCTCCGGTGAAATGACGCGAGTTGTCGCCAATGCGCGCGGCGAACTGGTCCGCCTGCGCCGCGATGCGCTCGACGAGCGCGTCGCCCCGGCCGGCGAACGTCTGGTCGATCGCATGAAGACGGTCGTCGACGCTGGCGACGAAACGCTGCGCCTGCTCGCCGATCCTGGCGTCGGCGTCCTGTGTCTTCGCGTCGAGATGCTGCACGAGCTCTCCGCCGCGTCCGCCGATCACCTCGTCGATGAGCTCGAGTTTGGCGGCGACGTCCTCGGTCAGGCGTGATACATGTTGCGCCACGCGGTCGGCTATCGCGCCGCCGTCTCGCAGCAATGCGTGCTCGAAGTCGTCGAGTTGCTGGCCGAGCGTCGAGGCGATCCGCTCGCCATGGTCGGCGAGCGAAGAGACGACGTCCTTGCCCTGCGAGAGCACCGAAGTCTCGAAAGCGACCAGCCGTTCGGAAAGAAGTTCGTTGAGGCGCTCGCCCTGCGTGGCGATGGCCACAACGGCGTCGCTCGCCGTCGTCGTGAAGCGGTCGTGCATCGTCTCGGAATTCTGCGCCAGCGCGGAGGTCGCCTCCGTCACGCTGCGCTGCAGGCTTTCGCGCAGCGCGGCGCCATGCGTTTCGAACTCCTGAAGCGCGCGTTCCCGGGTCGTCTCCATCGTTTGCGCGACGACCATGCCGGCGTTCTCTAGCGCCGTCATGCGCTCGCCGAGGAGATGATCGACACGGTGGGCGTGGTCGGACACCAGCGAGGTCACGTTCTCGCTGTGGCGGCGCACCGAGTCCTCGAAGGCGCCGACGCCATTGGTCAGGGTTCCGGCGAGGCGGTCGCTCTCCTGCGAGATGCGTGCGCCCGTTTCGGCGTTCAGCTGCTGCACTGCCGTTTCGAAGGCCTGTAGCCGTGCGGCGAGATCGTCGCCGGCGGCAGTCGTGTGGTCGAGGACGCGCTGGGTCGCTTCGTCGCCCTGGCGCACGAATGTATCCTCGAAGGCCGCGAGGCCGCGGGCGAAGGCGGCGTTGACTTCCTCGCTCTTCATCGCGACCTGCGCGGCGGCGTCGCCGCTGTGTTTCGTGACGGCTTCCGCGAAAGCGGCGAGTCCCTGCGTCACGGCGGAAGTCGCCTGCTCCCCGTGCTGCGCCACGCGCGCCGTCACCAGTTCACTCTGGCGCAGGATGGCGTCCTCGAAGCTCGCGAGCCCGACCGAGAGATTGTTGAGCGCGCGATCGCCGTGCTCCGAAACCAGCGACGTCGCTTCATCGCTCTTGCGCGCCACCGTGTCCTCGAGCGACGCGATCTGGCGGGTGAGTTCCGTCGTGGCGCGTTCGCCGTGAGAGGCGACGAGCGCGGCGACGTCTTCGCTGTGTCGCGAAACGCTCTCCTCGAATGCGTTGAGCCGCTCGGTGAGCGTCGCCTGCGCGCGCTCGCCATGTTCCGCGACGCGGTTCGACAATTCCTCGCCCTGCGAGGCGACCGCTTCTTCGAAGGCCGAAAGCCGATCGGCGACCAGCGCGGCGGCGCGCTCGCTTTCGGCCACGATGCGGGCGGCGGCGTCGGCGCTGCGCTGCGTGACGTTCTCCTCGAAGGCCGAGATCCGTTCCGCGAGAACGGACGTTGTGCGTTCCCCCTGTTCAGCGACGCGCTCGCCATGCTCGGCGACGCGCACGGCGATCTCCGATCCGTGGCGCGCAACGGCGTTCTCGAAATCGGCAAGCTGGCGCGCGACTTCGGAATTGGCGCGCTCGCCGTGCTCGGCGACGCGCGCTGTGACGGCCTCGCTCTGGCGCGCGATAGCGTCCTCGAGCGCCGCGAGTCCGAGGGAGAGATTGCCGAGCGCGCGATCGCCATGATCCGAAACGCGGGCTGCGATCTCTTCGCCGCGCTGGGCCACGGCCTGCTCAAAGGCGGCGAGCTGTCCGGTCAGGGTCGACGCGCTGCGCTCGCTGTGCTCGGCGACGCGGGTCGCCACCTGGTCGTTCTGCGACTCGACGGCTTCCTGGAAAGCGGCGAGCTGTTCGGTCAGCATCGTCGCCGTGCGCTCGCTGTGTTCCGCGACGCGCGCGGTCAGCTCGTCGCCGCGCTGCGCGACGGTTCCCTCGAAGCTCGTGATCTGGTCGGTGAGTGCGCCCTGGAACTCCGAGAGTCGGGATGTCAGCGTATTGGTGGCGCGGTAGCCGTGCTCCGTCACCCGCGCCGCAAGTTCCTCGCCGCGCGTGGCGAAGACTTCCTCGAATGCGGCGAGTCGCTCGGAGAGGGTGGCCGAGGCGCGTTCCGAATTCTCGGCGACGCGCGCGGTCATTTCCTCGCCCTGGCGCGTGAAGGATTCTTCGAACGTCGCGAGCCCGTCGCTCATGGCCGTGGCGACCCGGTCGCCATGTTCGGCGACGCGCATCGCCGCGTCGGCGCTGTTGCGCACGACGGCGTCCTCGAAAGCGGCGAGGCGTTCGCTGAGCGTCGCCTCCAGTTGCCCGCCGCGTTCGGCCACGCGCTCGGCGATCTCTTCGCCGCGGTTGATCACCATGTGCTCGAAATTCTTGAGGCGATCCGCAAGCGTCTCGTTGACGCGGTCGCTATGGGAGCTGAGAGCCGTCAGGGCGTCGCCCGCCGCGGCGACGAAGCGCTGCTGCAGCTCGTCGGCCTGCCCGGTGACCTGATCCGCGCTCCGGCTGAGGTTGGAGGCGAGCAAATCGTGCAGCGCTTCGCTGCGCTGCTGGAATTCGTCGTGCGCCTTGCGGTTGGTCTCCTCCATGAGGCCAAGGAGGCGCGTCTCGGCGGTCTCGAAGGCGGCGCGGGCGACGTCCACCTGCTCCCCGACGCGCGTCGTCAGGCGGTCCGTCGTCTCTGCGAGCGATCTGTCCAGCGCGCCGCCATGGGTGGCGATCGTCTCATGGATGACGCCGCCCGTCTCGGCGAGGCGCACCACGAGGCGGTCGCCTTGTTCGCCGATCGAGTGCGAGAAGCTCGATCCGAGTTCCTCGAAGCGTTCGATGATCGTCGCGCCGCGCACGCCGAAATCCACGGCGAGCGCTTCTCCGGCGGCGGTGAGCTTCTGTTCGACGTCCGACACGCCTTCGCTGAAACGACGGGTCACGTCGTCGCTCGCGCCGGTGATCTTCTGCGCGACGGAGTCGCCGGTCTGCGTCAGGACGCCGACGACCTTGTCGCCATGCGAGCCGAGGGTCAACTCGAAGCTGTCGCCGGCCTTCTCGAGCGCGAGCTTGATTTCCTCGCCCTTGGAGCCGAGCGACGAGGTGACGCGCGCGCCAGCTTCGCTCACCGCTTCGGCGAGATGCGCGGATGTCGCGGCAAGTTCGGCGGAGAGCGCGTCGCGCGCGCCAAAGAGCGCGGTGCGCGCGTTGTCGGCGTTGACGAGGATCGCCTCGCGCTCGCGCGTGAGTTCGTCGACGAGCAGGCGGATTCGGCGCTCGTTCTCGGTGTAGGAGCGTTCGAGGTTCGTCACCTCGGTGCGCACGATGACCTCGAGTTCGCCGGCGCGCGCGAGGGCGCGTTCGATGCCGTCTCCCATGGAGGCGGCCTCGCGGCGGATCGCCTGCGACAGGGCCACGACCTGTTCTGTCGCGATCGTCTCCGGCTCGATGAGCCGGATCGCGACTTCCGTCATGGAGTTTGCGATGAGACGCATCTCATGGGCGCGGCGCGCCATGAGGCCGGTGATGAACAGGAAGACTGTCGGTCCGACGAGCGCGGCGATGGTCAGGATGGGCTTGGGCGCAAACAACGAGCCGTCGGCGTCGAGAATCTCGCCGCGGTTGAAATAGACGTAGAGAGTTCCAGGCGACGGCCCACAGCGCGATGGAGGCGAAGGTCACCGCCATGATCGCGCGGTTGGGCGGCACCTGAAGGGCGGCCCGCAGCTCTCCCACCGTGCGGCGGTCGTCGTTCGCCGGCGCGACGGCCGGGCCGACGATGCTCAGCGCAGGCTTGGGCGCCTCGGTCTTGCGGGAGGCGGGCGGGTTCATCGCGAGCTTCTCGCCGCCGGCCGCGGCCGTGTCGAGCGGCGCGTCGCCGGATTCGGTCGCCGGCCGCTCCTCGAGAACGAGGCTATCAGCGGCGGGCGGCGCGCCGAGATCCAGCGCCTCCTCGATGGCCGTGAGAGCCGCGGAGGCCGCGTCCTGAATCTTACCCGATTTCGACATCGCCAACTCTCCGAGCGACAAGGCGTGCGCCGCTCCATTCTGCGCCGCGCGTGGCGGCGCTCAAAAGATTAACCAAATATTACAGCCCCTCCCGGGTAATTGAAACATGGGCTCGGGCCGTAATCCCAAACTTCGTTAACGCGGACTTCAGGAATGGGGGCGAAATCTGATGCCGGAGGCGTCGCGCGCCGGCGGGCGTCCCTGCCATACAGCTTTGTAAGCGCGGCAGTTTCCAGCCATGCGGCCGCGAGTTGAGCGAAGGGAAGTGGGAGCGATGGGCAAGCCTGCGGAGATTAACCATGTTCAGGCCAACCTTGATGTTGACCGTCCTGCGCCCGACGCGCCGGTCCTCGACCTCGTTCATCTCTCGAGGCAGACCTTCGGGGATCATGCGCTCGAGACCGAGCTTCTGACGCTCTTCGATCGCCAGGCGGCGCAGTTCGCCGCCCGGCTTGCCGAACCCCGCCGAGAGGGCGACAGCGGGTCGCGCGGCGACCTCGCCCATACGCTGAAAGGCTCGTCGCGGGCAGTGGGCGCTTTCGCCATCGGCGTTGCGGCCGAGGCTTATGAAGCGGCCGTCCGCGCCGGGGAGCCAGGGACGGAGGCCCTCGGCCAGATTCTCATCGGCGAGATCGAAACGGCGCGCGCCGCGATCGCGGCGCTCTTCGAGAAGGCGTGACCGGCGATCCGTTATTTCATCGGGACGATCGGCGCGACGAGGGGCGCGGCGCTCTGGAGGACCTGGTTGTCTCCCGAGGATGTGATGTAATTCCCGTTGATCGACCCCGATCCCTGCACCCTGGCGAAGTATGATCGCGAGAGACGGACGCCGGCGAGCCCTGCGTCGAGAGGGCGATCGGCTGACAGGCTCACATCCCTCAACGTTAGGGAATATCGGTCCGAGGCGTTTCCAGTGACGTAGACGCCGGTTGAGCTGCCGCCGGCTGAATAGCCGTCCTGAAATTCGACGTTCTTGAAAGTTGCGACCAATCCCGCCGGAGCGGGAAGGAGGCCCGGCGCGGACCAGAAGCCGACTCCGTTGCGGATCAGCCGGCTGTTCTTCACGAGCCCATCGCTGGCGGCGGTCGAGATGACCACGACGCCATAGAGATTATCCGAGCATTCCGTCTCGGAAATCGAAAAGCTCACCTTGGCGGAACCGCCCAAGGCGATCCCGGTACTGCTTGAAATTTCGAAACACGTCTTTCGAGAGATCAAGCGCGAGGCCGCCTGTGCTGTTGGGAGAAACCAGAAGACCGCTGTTGGCGAGGTTGGCGCCGTCGATCGTAAGGCCACGCAGGCGCACCGTGGCGGGCGACGCCACATTGATCTCGATCGCGCTCCCCGCGGTCGCGCTGATCGCCGCGACGCCCGCGCCATTGTTGATGACGCTCACGGCTTTGGTGATCTTCAGCGGTCCGTAGTCCCCCGAATCCATCACCGAGACGACGCCGCCGGCGGCGACGGCGTCATGCGCATATTGAAAGCTGCGGCAGGGCGCCGCCGTCGTTCCGCAACCTGCCGAGTCGGCGCCCTTGCCCGAGACGAAAACCTGAGGGGCGGCCGCGAAGGCCGATGTCGCCGAGATCGCGGTCAGCGCCGTCAGCACGGCGAGACGATGAAAATTCATGGTGAAACTCCAGGATGAATTGCGCATCAGAAGGGCGTCGCGGCGCCGAGGGTTCCGCCGTCCGTCGTGTTGCCCGAGAAGACATTGTTCTTCAATGAAGTCAGCTTCACGCCCGTGGCGCCGACGGCGTTGTAGGCGATAACCGACTTCGACAACCGCGCTTCGAGGACATTGCCCGCGCTGGAAACGCCGGCCGTGGTGTTCCTCGAGGCGGTGACGTCGTCGAGCAGCACGTCGACGGGGCTCGTCGCCACGGTGCTTTCGATGCGATAGCCATAGGCATTGCCATGCGCTTCGCCGCCGGTGATCGCGAGCTGGGTGATCAGGCCCGCGACGTTCGCCGCCTGATAATTCAGGGCATAAAAGCCGTTGATGCCGTTGCGGTTGAAGCTCGTGTCGGCGATCGTGCCGGTGATCTTGTAAAGGCCGGTGAGGAACATGCCGCTCGCGCGGTTGTCCGAGGCGTCGACCTTCGACATGGTGAAGGTGAGCGGGCCCCCGGTGGCGTTGACGTGCACGCCGTCGCTGACGAAATTATGCAGCGTCGTTTCCGTCAGATCGACGCTCGCTGCGCTCGTCACCACCACGCCGTAGGTGGCGACGCCCGCGCCTTCGACCGTCAGTCCGCGCAAGACGACCTTGTCCGCGACGCCCGCCGCGACCTCGATCGCCGCGCCCGCCGTTGTGCGGGTCACGCCGGCGACGCCGCCGCTGTCATTGGCGATGCTGACGGCCTTGGTGACTTTTACCGGACCGTAATCGCCCGAATCCAGCACGATGATCTCGCCGCCGGCCGCAACGGCGCTCAAGGCGAACTGGAATGTTCGGCAGGGCGCGCCGGACGTCGCGCAGGCGCCTGTGTCCGAGCCTCTGCCCGAGACAAAGACGCGGGTCGCAGCGGCGAGCGAGGGGGTCGCGAAAGAGAGGGCCGTAAGTGCCGTAAACACATGCAGCAAACTGGATATTCTCATCTATGGTTCCCTGAAAAAAGGCGACGAATACAGCGACTTTCACAGGGGGAACTTAGCTTTGGCGAGATTTTTGCGCCACAAATATGAGACTAAACACCAGTTCAATTTGAGCTATTACTTAATCATAAAGGTTAAGGACCCCGCCACGACAATCAGAAGGGGCTGATCGGGAAATACTTCAAATAGAGTTCGGCGAAGACGCCCCGTCGATCGAGCCGCGCCAGCGCATAATCCAGCGCGCGCCGTAGCGGCGTATTGCCATTCCTGACCGCGACGCCGATCCCCTCGCCGAAGTAGCGGGGATCCGTGAAGGGCCCGTCCTTGAAAGCGCAGCAGCCATTGGCCTCCGCGCCGTTCAGCCAGAACGACAGGCTGATCGCATCGCCGAAATGCGCCGCCACCTTGCCGTGCTTCAGCGCGCTGCGGGCGAGCGCCGGCGTCTCGTAGCGCACGAGGTCGGCGGACGGATAAAGCGCCTTGAGGAACGCCTCGTGCCGGGAGCCCGCCACGACGGCCACTTTGCGGTCAGCGATCGCCTCCGGGGTCGCGGCTGTCATCGTCGTGTCGGCCAGCATCGCGAAACGCCCGGGCGTCATGAAATAGGGTTCCGTGAAATCGACCTGCTTGCGCGTCTCGTCGTTGATGGCGAGCGAGGCGATGACGGCGTCGCCGCTGTTGTCGTCGAGCCCCGGGATCAGAAGCTCCCAGCTGCGGCGCTGGATCGTGCAGGAGGCCTCGAGCTCCGCGCAGATGGCGCGGGCGAGATCGACGTTGAACCCGGCAACCTGGCCGTCGGCGAGCAGATAATTGAAGGGCGGAAAATCGTCCTCGGTGAGGAAGCGTATCTGCTTGAGGCCGGAGAGGTCGGGCTTTTGCAGCGAGCGGTTGGGATCGAAGAAGGACGGCGCCGCCGCGCTGCCTGCAGCCGCCTGCTGCGCTCCGAGCGCCAGAACGAGGGCTGCGACGAGCGCCAGCAACGCCGCGACGAACCGGCGCCATCGATCGGACTGAAAAGCCTGCACGCGCGCTCCCGGCCTGAAACTTATTGCAAAGCCCGCTCGCTCTGGACCATAGTCAAGCCAAAGTCAGCGCCTTTTTTATGAGTTTTAGTGCATGAGCATGGGGTCGGTCGACCGCTTTTCCGCAGGGCCGTCGCAAAGGCGGGATGAGACGCGCATTGGCCGCCGGCGCGCGGCGGCCGAACCGGGCGCGCCGGAGATGCGCCGCTTGTCGGGCCCCTCGACGAGAGCAGTCCCCGTTGAGATCGCTTTTCTCGCCGATCATGGCGTGCCGATCGAGGCGCTGCACTATGCCGCCGCCCTCGCCCGGCGGCAGGGGGTGACGGCGGACGCTGCGCTGATCGCCGAGGGCATTGTCGCGGAAGAGGTTTTCTACCGGGCGCTGGCGGATCATCTCGGCGTCGCCTTCGCCGACGCGGAGATCGACGTCGCCCCATGGGCGCTGGCGACCGCGAACCGCGGCTATCTGCGCCTGCGCGAGACCCAGAGCGGGCTGCGCTGGCTGTTCGCCCCGACGGGGGCGGAAATCTTTCGCTTGATGAGCGCGACGCGGGCGGCGAAGGGGCGCCCGCTCTTTGCAGTGACGACGCGCGCGAGATTCACGCAGGCGCTCCGCGGCGCCGACCCGGCGGACGTCGCCCGCGCCGCGTGCTTTTCCGCCGAGCGGGTGGACCCGGACCTCTGCGTGCGCGGTTCGCTGAAGCGCAAGCCGCTCGCGGTCGCAACCGGGGTTTTCGTCCTGCTCGTCGCAAGCCTTTTTGCACCCTTCGAGGCGGCGCGGCTCGCGAGCGCCTTCGTGCTCGCGGCCGGCTTCCTCGCCAGCGTCCTGCTGCGGCTTTTCGCCTGCGCCGCGAGCTTCGAACCGCCGCCGCGGGCGGAATGGATCGACGACGCGCGGCTGCCCGTCTACACGATCGTCATCGCCCTCTACAAAGAGGCGGCGGTCGCGCGCCAGCTCGCGCGCGCAATCGACCGCTTCGATTACCCGCGCGCAAAGCTGGACGTGAAATTCGTCGTCGAACAGGACGACGAGGCGACCGCCGCCGCGCTGCGCGCCTATCCCTCCCGCACGCCGCACGAAATCGTCGTCGCCCCGGAGGGCGCTCCGCGCACCAAGCCGCGCGCGCTCAATATCGCCATGCCCCTCGCGCGCGGCTCGCTCGTCGCCGTCTACGACGCCGAAGATATTCCCGATGGGCGGCAGTTGCGCCGCGCCGCCGCGCTGTTTGCGCAAACGCCTCCAAACGTCGCCTGCCTACAGGCGAGCCTCGTCATCGACAATGGCGCGTTGAACTGGATGACGGGCATGTTCGCGCTCGAATATTCGGCGCTTTTCGACGTCTATAACAGGGGCCTCGCCGCAATGGACCTGCCGATTTTCCTTGGCGGAACTTCCAACCACTTCCGGCTCGAGGCCTTGCGCGAAATCGGTTTTTGGGACGCCTGGAATGTGACGGAGGACGCCGATCTCGGCCTGCGCCTCGCGCGCGCCGGTTATGCTGTCCACACCTTCGATTCATCGACATATGAAGAGGCGCCCGCCGTCTTCGGCGCGCTCGTGAAGCAGCGTACGCGCTGGTTCAAGGGCTGGATGCAGACGGCGCTGGTGCATTGCCGCCATCCGGTGCGGCTCGTCGCCGATCTCGGGCCGCGCCGCGCCTTTGCGGTGCTGGCCATGTTCGTCGGCGGCATATTGGGGCCGTTGCTCGGCCCGCTGCTGATGAGTCGCCTGTTCTACGATGCGTTTTTCGGCGCGCTCCTGTCGCCGAACACCGGCGTGGAAATCGCGTACAGCACCCTCTGGTGCTTCGTCGCCATTTCGGGCGCCGTCGCGCTCATCTGGCCGCTTGTCGTCGGCCTCTACCGGCGAAGGCTCCTCGCCCATCGCCGCGCGCTGCTTTATCTGCCGCTGTGGCTCTTCATGCTCAGCATCGCCTGCTGGCGCGCCTTCGTCGAGCTGTGGCTGAAGCCCTTCCACTGGGAGAAGACCGAGCACGGGCTGACCCTGCGCGGCGCGCTGGAGGCGCCGGCGCCCGACATCAGGCGAAAAGCCACTGCTTGAGCAGGAACCCGGCGCTCAGCGCCTTGCTGTAATGTTCATGCAGAACCGTGTGGCTCATGCCGGCGCGCGGCAGGTCCGTCTTCTTGAGGCGGCGGAAAAAGGGGATCAGCACATCCTCGAAAGTCGCCACCGTATATTTGCCGCCGTGACGGTCGGCGACGCGTTCGGCGACATTGGTGAAGAGCAGCATCAGCGCCTTGAACAGAACTGGATTGGCGATGTTGTCATCGATGGCGTGAAGCCCCAGGCCGTGGCGGCAGGCGCGCAGATAAGTGTTGAGGACGCCATAGACCTCCTCCGCCGGCGAATCGACGAAAGCGCCCTTTATTGACCGCAGCGCGGCGTTGAACGTCACGCGCGAGATCATGCCTTTCTTGCGCTCGGCCGGGCTCAGGAAGCCGGCGAGCGCGCTGTCGGCGCGCGTGCTGAAGAGATCGAAGACATTGTGCATCAGCGCCTCCGCCTCGGTCTCGACTTCCGAGAGGCGGCGGATGTCGAGCAGCAGTTCGTTGGGCACGGGGCGCTGCTTGGTGTTGATGTCCATGAACAGGCGGCATTCCTGCGCGCGGGTCAGCCTGTTGTAGATGACGACCGGCACGTTCACCGAGGATTTGGCGAGCTTGAAGCCGTAAATCCGATGCTGGCCGTCGATGATGAGGAAGGCCTTCGGATCCTTGCGGAACGCGAGCGCGCCGCTCTCCTTGTCATATTGGAGATGCGCCCGCGATTGCGCTGAAAGCACCACGGCCCCCGGCACGGTGCCGAAGCCCGCGTCGATATAGCGGGCGATGGATTTGGCGCGGCGCTCGTCAAGAAGGCGCTGGAAGCCGTCAATCGGGTTTTCAACCCTCGGCTCCACCATGCAGGTTTCGCCGAGCAGCGTGCTGGGGAGGACGAGCGAGTAGAAGCGGTGCTTGCCCTGCGTCACGACCAGCGAGCGCTCGCTGACGGTCTCGCTCTTGCCCTTGCGGGCGTCGGATGCAGCGCTTTGATAGTCGGAAGCGTCGCCCGGCAGGGGAGTGGAGTCGGCCAGGTCGCCTGTCGTGTCCCGATCCATTTTTCATGATCCCATCGAAGCGCGAACTTGACAGCGTTCGCTCGCTGACTCGACGAATCAAAAACGGCACTCACGCGAAAGGCTAGGCGCGAATGGCGACGAGAACAAGACGGGAAGGACGTAAGGACAAGGCGGAGCGGGCCTTCGGCCTTCCTTCTTCGCGCCGGCGGCTGTAAGATTTGCGCAACGCGGCCCGGCGGCCGGCGCGCTGGAGGCGCATCGCCCATGAGGTCGATCATCTCGTCAATCCGACGACTGACAGGACAGCCGCTCTCGCGGCGCTTCAACAGAAGATTTCGCATGAACCGCTACGAACGCACCCCCGAACCCGCAGGCGAAGCCGAGGTCGAGTATCTCGACGGCGAATTCCGCATCCGCAAGCCGGGCGCCTATGTGCGCTGCGCCGTGACCGGCGAGCCGATCCCGCTCGAGGAACTGCGCTACTGGAATGTCGATCTGCAGGAGCCCTATGCCGGCCCGAACGCCAAGCTGATGAAGCTCGGCCTGCTCAAGAAGCCCTGAGCCGCGCCCGCCGCGATCGCCAGCGCGAGCGTCGCCGCAAGCCCGTCCGCATCTGAAAAAGCGAGGCGGATCGGCAGAATGTCGACGTCGAGCCCGCTTCCGCGCAGGCGCAGGGCGTCTTTCTCCGTTGTCACGAGGCGGGCGCGGCTGCGCGCGCCAAGTTCCGCGAGCCCGGCGATCTCCCGCGCGCTGAAGCGGTGGTGATCGGGAAAGCTGCGCGTTTCGACCAGTTGGGCGCCGGCCGCGCGCAGGGTTGCGAAGAACTTTTCCGGCCGACCGATCCCCGCGAAGGCGACGACGCGCGCGCCCTCGAGTTTCTGCACGATGCGCGCATCGGGGACGACATGGGCCGCAAAGACCGGCTTGGGCGCACGCGTCGCCAGCGCCTTTCCGGCCGCGCCGTCGCCGATGACGATCAGCGCGTCGGCCGCCGCGATCTGCGCCCTGAGCGGCGCGCGCAGCGGTCCGGCGGGGAGGCAGCGGCCGTTGCCCGCGCCGTAATGAGAGTCGACGGCGAGCAGGGAGAGGTCCGCCGCCAGACCTCGGCTTTGAAACCCGTCGTCCAGGATGATGACGCTCGCGCCCCTTTCCCGCGCCAGTTTCGCGCTCGCGACGCGATCGGCGCCGACAATGGCAAGCGCGTGACGCGCGAGCAGCAGCGCCTCGTCGCCGACGGCTTCCGGAAGGTCGCGCTCGGCGTCGACGTTGAAAGGCTTCGACGGCGCCGGGAGGCGCCCATAGCCGCGGCTGAGCAAGGCGGGAGTTTCGCCTTGCGCCGATAGCGCCCGCGCAAGCGCGATGACGAGCGGCGTCTTACCGTCGCCGCCCGCTGTCAATCCGCCGACGATGATCGTCGGCAGGGCGGCGTGCGGGGCGTCGCGTTGCAGGCGCCGCGCCGCGATCGCGCCGTAGAGCGCGCCCGCCGGAGCCAGCAGCCGCGCGGCGACGCCGTCCGCGCGCCAGAAATCGGGCGCGCGCAGACACCTCACCTTTCGGCGATGGATATCTGCGCGAGGAAAGGCTCCACCGCAGTCATGATGCCGCGAGACGCGCCGCCCAGCTTCTCGACCGTCTCGGCGCCGGCGCGGCCCATGCGGCGCATGCGGGCTGGTTCGGAGAGAAGGAAATGCGTCGCGCGCGCCAGCGAAGCCGCATCCGTCACGCGCGCGGCGGCCTTGGCGGCGGCGAGCTCGCCATAGACCTCATTGAAATTGTCGACGTTGGGGCCGTAGAGCACCGCGCAGCCGAGTTTCGCGGGCTCGATGGGGTTCTGCCCGCCGCCCGGCACGAGCGACTTGCCCATGAAGACGACGCCGACGCTGCGGAAAAACAGGCCCAGTTCGCCGACAGTGTCCGCGACATAGACCGCGACGTCGCTGCGCGCTTCGCCGTCGCGGCTGCGCAGGCCGACGGAGAGTCCCCGCGCCTGCGCCAGCGCCGCGATCTCCGCGCCGCGCTCGCGATGACGCGGCACGATCACGGTGAGAAGGCCCGGGATTTGCTGGGTCAGTTCGGCATGGACGTCGAGGACGATCTCTTCTTCGCCCTCATGGGTGGAGACGGCGGCCCACACCGGCCGCGCGCCCACGGCGCCGTTGAATTCCGCGAGCCGCGCGCCGTCGACCGGCGGCGGCGGCACGTCGAATTTGAGGTTGCCGGCGATGCGCACGCAGGGCGCGCCGAGGGCGAGAAAGCGCGCCGCGTTGTCGGCGTCCTGCGCGAGGCAGAGGTCGATGGCGCCAAAGACGGCCCGCGCGGCGCCGGGCAGGCGGCTCCAGCGCTCCACCGATTTGCGCGAGATGCGGGCGTTGGCGAGAACGAGCGGAACGCCGCGCGCGCGCAACGCGGAGACCATGTTGGGCCAGAGTTCCGATTCAGCGAAAATCGCGATGTCGGGATTCCAGTGCGTCAGAAAGCGTTCGACGAATTTCGGCGCGTCGAGCGGCGCATATTGATGAAAAGCGCCGGCCGGCAGGCGCTGCGCGAGAATCCGGGCGGACGAAATCGTGCCGCTCGTGACCAGCACTTCGGCGCCGCGCTGGATGAAGCGCTCGATGAGCGGCAGCAGCGAAACCGTCTCTCCCAGACTTGCGCCATGGAGCCAGACGAGCCGCCCCTCGGGCCTTGCGCGGCTGGCGACGCCGAGGCGCTCGTCGAGCCGCGACTCGTCTTCCTTGCCCTTCGATGCGCGCCATTTCAGCGCGAGCCCCGCAAAGGGGCTCAACGCCGTCGTCGTCAACCGGTAGAGCGTTAAAAGCGGCATTTTCCTCGGTCTTCTGAATGCAGCCGCGCTTCTGCCTCAAGCCGGCGCCAACAGGCCGAACGCGCCCTGCCACGCGCGCTCATCATCTTGCTTATTCATCTCAAACGGGGCGTTTTTGGGAACGCGCCCCTCTTACAGCGACTCGTGGTCGGGATCGAGCAGGCGATAGAGATGCACGACGAAGTAGCGCGTATGCGCATTGTCGACGGTCGCCTGCGCTTTTGCCTTCCATGCCGCGAGGGCGCTGTCATTGTCCGGGAAGATCCCGACGATGTCGAGCTTGGAGGGATCGCGGAAGGCGACGCCGTCGAGCGTCTCCAATTCGCCGCCGAATACGAGATGAAGAAGCTGCTTTTCTTTCTTTGCGGGCGACGCCTGCTTTGTCATGACCAGTCGATTCCTTTCGAAACGGTGCGCGCGATCGAGAGCGTTTCTTCAATGAGCGTCTTCGGCGCGGCGACGAGCATGCCCCGCTTCGAGGACTTGCGGTTATAGACGAGCGGGCCGCCCTCCACCTCGACGAGCGAGACGCCCGCCTCGCCGAGGATGACGTCGGCGGCGGCGATGTCCCAGTCGCGCGCATTGGGCGAGGAGATGACCAAGTCGTAACGCCCCGCGGCGATATCGACAAGACGCAGCGCGAGGGAGGGCGTGCGCGGGGCGAGGGTGAGATTGTGCGGCAGGTCGCCTAAACGCGCATGGAGCGGCCGCGGCGCCACGACCGCGGCCCCGGAGACTGCGGCGCGCAAACGCGGCGCAAGCTGTTCCCCATTGAGGAACGCGCCCAAGCCGAGAGCGCCCGCAAAAGTCTCCCCGCGCGCGGGCGCGTGGATCACACCGGCGGTCGGCCTGCCGCCTTCGATGAGCGCGATTGACACGGACCAGCGCTCGTCGCCGCGGGTGAAGGCGTGGGTGCCGTCGATCGGGTCGACGACGAAGATGCTGTCACAGGAGAGGCGCAGGTCGCTGTCGGCGGTTTCCTCCGAGAGCCAGCCGGCGTCGGGCGCGAGAGCGCGCATGGCCTCGAAGAGGAAGCGGTCCACCGCATAGTCGGCTTCCGTCACGGGGGAGCCGCCGTTCTTGTAGGAAACCGCCGCCGCCGTGCGCGCGCCGGGCCGGAAATAGGCGAGGGCGATGTCGCCGGCCTCCCGGGCCACGGCTTCGAGGCGCGGTAGAAATGCGGCGAGTTCGGTCGCGGGGAGTGGCATCGCCACAAGCAGTAGGGGACTGGCCGCCCGCCCGCAAGACGCTCGGGAAAGCGAATTGCGGACAATTTGAACAATCGCCTTTGCCAGCGCTTCACCCTGGCGGCGAAATCGCGCTCAAAAGCAAGGGTTTACGCGGCGTTCACCAGGGTTTTTAGCGACTTGGGGCGGGCGCTCGGGCAAAGATCGCCTTCAAGAGAGAGCGACCCAGGAGAGACCCATGTTCGAGGCCGGCAATGCGCAGAGCATCGAAACGACGCTTCCCGTGCAGCGCGACTGGCGCGCCGACGGCGGCGCCCGGCGCGTCAAGGTCACGCGCGGCTCCGTCCATATCGCCCGCCGGTTCAGCGGGGTGAAGATGGTGATCTCGGTCCCGGCGGAGGCCTATCAGGGGGTCGTTCTCGAGGTGCTGGAAGGGCGGGGCGGGCTCCCCTGTTACCGCCTCTCGCTGGCGCATCGCGATCGCGACCTCGACGTAACGCTGGTCGAGAATTCCGACAGCGGCGCCGCCGCCGCCGAGTGGAAGGCCTGGGCGTCCTACTTCGGCCTGCAGCGTCTGGTCGTCAATGAGGACGGCGCCCTTTCTCCCGTGGATGCGGCGAAAGAAAAGATGGTCGGCATGCCGCGCCGCGCAAACGCCAGCGTGCGCCAGCGCCGTCCGCGCTTCCTGACCCGCCGCAGGCCCGGCGACTCCGCCCGTATGGAATCAGTCTTCGCCGAGGAGCGCGAGATCATCGGTTACGAGTGACCGCTTGCCGTTAAGCTACCGCCGCGGTCAGGAAACGAGGGCCTCGAAGCCTTTGCGGATGACGTCCTCCTTCAGCTTGCGGCCGATGAATACGAGGCGCGACTCGCGCTTCTCGCCGTCCTTCCATTCGCGTTGCAGATCGCCGTCGAGGATCATGTGCACGCCCTGGAAGACGAAGCGGCGGGGTTCGTCCGTGAAGGCGATGATGCCCTTGCAGCGCAGGATGTCCGGCCCTTCCTTCTGAACAAGCTCGTTGAGCCAGGGCACAAAGCGCGCGGGATCGACTTCGCCGGGATGGCGGATCGAGATCGACTGCATCTCCGTGTCGTGGATCGCCTTCAGACGCCCGTGGTCGTCGTGGTCATGGTGGGCGTGGCCATGATGATCGTGTTCGCTGGCCGGATTGCATTCGTGATCATGATCATGATCGTGGTGGTGATGCTCGGGGTTGTCGCAGTCCGGCGCGCAATCGTGATCATGACCATGATGGGCATGGTCATGATGATCATGGTCGTGTTCCTCGGCGACGAGGAAATCCGGCTCGATCTGCAGAATGCGCTCGAGATCGAAGGCGTTGCGCTCCAGCACTGCCTTCAGCGGCACATCGGCCCTCACGGAACGATGCAGGGTCGCATATGGGTTGATGCCGCGAATGCGCGCTTCGACTTCCTCCAGCTCCTGCGGCGTCACGAGATCGGTTTTGTTGAGAATAACGACGTCGGCGAAGGCGATCTGCGTCTTGGCCTCGGGCGCGTCCTTCAGGCGGGCGCTGAGCCATTTGGCGTCGGCCATGGTGACGACGGCGTCGAGCCGCGCGGCGTCCTTCACTTCGGCGTCGACGAAAAAGGTCTGCGCGACGGGCGCGGGGTCGGCGAGGCCGGTGGTTTCGACGATGATGGCGTCGAACTTGCCGCGCCGGCGCATCAGGCCTTCGATGATGCGGATGAGATCGCCGCGCACGGTGCAGCAGATGCAGCCGTTGTTCATCTCGAAGACTTCTTCATCGGCGCCGACGACGAGGTCGTTGTCGATGCCGATCTCGCCGAATTCATTGACGATGACGGCGTAGCGGCGGCCGTGCTGCTCCGTGAGGATACGGTTGAGAAGCGTGGTCTTGCCGGCGCCCAGATAGCCGGTGATGACGGTCACGGGAATTTTGTCGGTCAATGCGGCTCGCTCCAGCTGCTTGCGCTCCCTCCCTGTCCTCCACCGCCAGCGGGAGAGGGGCAGCCTAAGGCGCCAGGGCTTTGGTCAATTCTCTAACATTGTGGCGCATCATGTCGATATAATTCGCGCCGTCTTCATTCGGGCCGGTCAGGGCGTCGGAATAGAGCGTGCCGCCGATTTTGGCGCCTGTTTCGGCGGCAATGCGTTTTGCAAGGCGCGGATCGGCGATATTTTCCAAAAATACCGCGCCAACCTTTTCCTTTTTCACCGCATCGACGATGCGGGCGATGTCCCGCGCGCTGGCCTCGGCCTCGGTCGACACGCCCTGCGGCGCGATGAACTCGACGCCATAGCGCGCGCCGAAATATTCGAAGGCGTCATGCGTCGAGACGATGCGGCGGCGCTCCTTGGGGATGGCGTCGAGCGCCTTCACGATCTCGGCGTCGAGCGCATCGAGCCTTGCGAGATAGGCGGCCGCGCGGGTCTGATAGGTCTCGGTTCCGGCGGGGTCGGCGGCGACAAGCGCGTCTTTGATTTCACTGACATAGATTCGGACGTTGGCGACGTCCTGCCAGGCGTGCGGGTCGGTCCCTTCCTCGCCGGGCCGCGCCGCGACGCCTTTGCCGAGGATGACGGTCGTTCCCTTGCTCGTCGCCGCGGCGATGAGGCGCTCCAGCCAGCCCTCGAAACCCAGGCCGTTGACGAAAATTACTTTCGCCTTGGCGATGCGGCGCCCGTCGGCGGGCGTCGGCTGATAGACATGAGCGTCGCCATCCGGCCCGACGATGGTGGTGAGGGCCACACGGGTCCCGCCGACCTCCTGCACGAGGTCGCCGATGATCGAGAAGCTCGCGACGACCGGGAGCTTTT
This sequence comes from uncultured Alphaproteobacteria bacterium, assembly GCA_963806665.1. Lineage (GTDB taxonomy): Bacteria > Pseudomonadota > Alphaproteobacteria > Rhizobiales > Beijerinckiaceae > Methylocystis. Next base: position 127,049 of record CAWDYM010000004.1, read on the forward strand.
CGTCGGCGAAGGCGGGCGTTGCGAGCGCCGCCGCGCTTTGGGCGATGAAATGTCGGCGGGTCAACATGCGACTATCCCTCCAGATGCCGGCGCGGGCGCTTGAGGCGCAGCATGCCGCCGGCGCGGCCGAAAACGAGCGAGACGAAATAGACGATTCCGGCCGCCAGAATGATGGCGGGGCCAGTGGGCGCGCCAGTCTCATTGGAGAAGACGAGGCCCGCGTAAACGCAAAGCGCCGCGACGCCCGCCGCGAGCGGCAGGGCGATGGAAAGCTCGTGTGTCCACAGCCGCGCGGCGGCGGCGGGCAGCATGATGAGCCCCACCGCCATCAGCGTGCCGAGCGCCTGAAAGCCCGCGACGAGATTGAGCACGACGAGGCCGAGAAAGAGAAAGGGGATGAACTCCCCGAGCGCGCTCGTCTGGCGCAGGAACAGCGGATCGAGCGTGTCCATCACCAGAGCGCGGTAAAAGACCGCGAGAGTGAAGAGCGTCACGGTCGACACGCCGGCGAGCATGTAGAGCGCCGCGTCGTCGAGGCCGAAAACCGAGCCGAACAGAACATGCAGAAGATCGACGCTGGAGCCTTTGAGCGAGACAAGCGTAACGCCCAGCGCGAGCGACACGAGATAGAAGGCGGCGAGCGTGGCGTCCTCCCGCAGCGTCGTGAGGCGCGAGGCGGCGCCGGTGGCGAGCGCGACGAGGAGCCCCGCGACGAGGCCGCCGAAGGTCATCGCCGGGAGCGACAGGCCCGCCACGAGATAGCCCACCGCCGCGCCGGGCAGGACCGCGTGGGAGAGCGCATCCCCGGCCAGCGACATGCGTCTCAGGATGAGAAAGACGCCGAGCGGCGCGCCCGAGACCGCAAGCGCAAGGGAGCCCACGAGCGCGCGGCGCATGAATTCATAATCGGCGAAGGGCGAGATAAAGACGTCAGTGAACATGTTCGGCGTCTTCATCGCGCAGGCATTCGCGCGCGCGTCGGTCATAAGCCTCCGACATGGCGCGCGCCCGGGCGAGGTTTTCCGCGCAAAGCGTCGCGCGCGATTCTCCCCAGGCGATGCATTCGCGGGCGAGGAGAAGCGTTTGCGGGAAAGCGCGGCGCGCAAGCTCGAGTTCGTGGAGCACGGCGACGACGGTGCGCCCTTCGGCGCGCCATTCGGCGATCAGCGTGAGGAGATCCTCCGTCGTCGACTCGTCGATCGCGCCGAAGGGCTCGTCGAGCAGGATCACGCGCTGATCCTGGACGATGAGACGCGCGAACAGCACGCGCTGCATCTGCCCACCGGAAAGGGTTTCGATGGGGCGGTCCTCCATGCCGGGCAGGCCGACGCGGGCGATGGCGGCGGCGACGCGCCCGCGCTCGCCGGCGTCGATGCGGCCAAACAGCCCGACCCGGCGCATGGCCCCCATCGCGATGAAGTCGCGGACGTTGATCGGAAAGGAGCGGTCGACTTCCTGAAGTTGCGGCAGATAGGCGACGTCACGCGCCGTGACGCCGCCGCGTTCGAGGCGCCCGCCGAGCGGCGCAATGAGGCCGGCAAGCGCTTTCAGCAGCGTCGATTTGCCGGCGCCGTTGGGCCCACAGACCGCAAGCGCCGCGCCGGGTGCGATCTCGCCCTCGAGGTGGTGTACGGCGGGACGGCGATCGTAGCCGAGGGTGAGATTGACCAGGCGGATCGGCGCCGGCGGCGCGGCAAGCGTCAATGGAGAGCCCAGACGACCGCCGCCCACAGTCCGCCCAGGATGAGGGAAAGGCCGGCGAGCCGGGCGAGGGCCGAGGCCTCGAGCGCCGAGGCCGGCGCGGCGACGTTCGGCGCGTGGAGCTCCGCGTGGACGCGCCTGAGGGCGGGGTCGTGGGCGGGGTCGTGGGCGTGGCGGTGACGGTGGGTGCTCGCGTCGGTCATGCTCAACGTTATAATATAACGCGCTGCGGGAACAAGCCTCACGCGGAGAAGCTTGACAAGGGCGGGGGCATTTTCGGCTCCTCCGGCATGGACAGGGGAATGCGACTTTGCTATCTCCCCCGATACGGGTCAGGCGCTCCGTCAGCGCCCGACTAACTATTCCCTTTTCGGACAGCCACGGAAGCGGGCCGTCCACCAGCAACGCAGGATGGATACGTGCAAGTTCTCGTTCGCGACAACAATGTCGATCAGGCTCTGAAGGCGCTGAAGAAGAAGATGCAGCGCGAAGGCATCTTCCGCGAAATGAAGCTGCGGGGCCACTACGAGAAGCCGTCCGAGAAGCGCGCCCGCGAGAAGGCGGAGGCCGTCCGCCGCGCCCGCAAGCTGGCCCGCAAGAAGCTGCAGCGCGAGGGTCTTCTGCCGGTCAAGGCGAAGCCCGCCACCCGCTGATCGGCTGTATCGCCTTCGCCGAACTCTTGCCACACAGTCGCAATTATTTAGCGGCGGCAGCGTAGAATCAGCTTAAGATTGAGACGAAGATCGCTGGGGGATTTCTAGGCATGGGCTTGCGCCTTGCGGCGACGTCTCTTCGAACCCTCCCGCGCTTCGCCATGCTTGGCGGAGCGATCGGGCTGGGAGCGCTCACCCTCGCCGGGTGTGAAACGGCCAGCGGCATCCGTCCGCCGGGACGTGGCATCGCCGAGATTTCGGATACGGACGCAAGCGCCGCCTCCACCAATCTCGACTCACTCTCGGAGGTCATCCGCCGCAATCCATCGAGCGCGGAGGCCTACAATACGCGCGGCGTCGCCTACGCCCGCGTCGGCCGCTTCGGGGAGGCGATCGCCGACTTCTCCCAGGCGATCAAGATCGACCCCAACAACGCCGCCGCCTACACCAATCGCGCTCTCGCCAATCGTCAGGCGGGCCAGAGCGAAGCCGCCCGCGCTGATTTCGACCGGGCGATCCAGGCCAATCCCAAGCACGCCCCGGCCTATGTCGGCCGCGCCAATCTGCTGCGCGCGCAAGGCAATCTCGATCAGGCCCTCGCCGATCTCGACACCGCGATCCGGCTCAACCCCGAAAATGCGCAGGCCTTCCATGCGCGCGGCCTGATCCACCAGAAGCATGGGGACAACGCCCGCGCGGTGACGGATTTCGACAACGCCATCGATCGCGATCCCTTCGCGGCCGCGCCGTATCAGGCGCGTGGCGAGAGCCTCGTCGCCCTTGGCAAATACGATAAGGCCATCGAAGACTTCAACGCGGCGCTCAACGTCGACAGCAAGAGCGGGCTGGCCTGGGCCTGGCTCGGCGTCGCTTACGACAAGAACGGAAACCGGCAGAAGGCGCAGGAGTTCTACCAGCGCGCGCTTCAGCTCGATCCCCAGCAGCCGATCGCCAAGCAGGGCCTGCGCGGCTAGCGCCAGTCGCCCGTCGCGGCTTTCGGCTTTGCAATGGAAGTGGGCTTTCAGCCCTGGCGCTTCCCTTCGTCGCGCTGGTCCGCCGGCCGCTGGCGAAAGGTCTTCACCGCAAAAGCGAGCCCCAGCACGAAGGCCGCGCCGCCGATCGGCAGCCAGCGCTCGAGCGCGGCGTGGTTGACGCCATGCAGCAGCGCGACGGCGGTGGGATCCGACGCGGCCATATCGCCCGCAACCCATCCCAGAAGTCCCGCCCCCGCCCAGACAAGGGCCGGAAACCGCTCCAGCACCTTCAGCAGAAAGCCGGCGCCGAACATCACGATCGGCACCGACAGCGCGAGGCCGAAGACGATGAGGTAAGTGGAGCCGCGCGCGGCGGCGGCGATCGCGAGAACATTGTCCAGCGACATTACGGCGTCGGCCATGATGATGGCGACGACGGCGCCCATCAGATCAGGCTTCGCGTTGACGTCCGTGTGCTCCGACTCGTCGATGAGCAGCTTCACGGCCACAAAAAGCAGAAGCAGCGAGCCGACGGTCTTGAGATAGGGGATGCTCATCATCTCCACGACGAGCAGCGTGAAGATGACGCGCAGGATGACGCCGCCGAGGGCGCCGAGAAGCACGCCCCACCGCCGCTGCTTGAGCGGCAGTCCCCGGCAGGCCAGCGCGATCAGGATGGCGTTGTCCCCGGACAGCAGAATATTGATCCAGATGATCTCCAGGACTTCCCAGCCGACCGTGATTTCCGAGCCCATATATTCCTGTCCTGCTAGCCGCGCGCGGTCAGGCTGGGCTTAGCGTGTTTTGGTTCTGGATGAAAGTGAGGGCCAAGCCAGCACGGTCGCGCTTGTCGCCGCGACGGCGCGGAACATTTTGCTGTGAAGATTGGTTCTCTGGGCTCAGCGAACCCGCGCAAGGGTCGCGTATGCTTCAGGAGGCGACGATGGGAATGGCTACGCAGAACGGCAATCTGATCTCCAGCGAGAATGTCGAAGGCACGGTGGTCTACGATCCCTCCGGCAACAAGATCGGGCAAATCGATCATCTGATGATCGACAAGGTTTCCGGCGTCCTCCGCTACGCCGTCATGACCTTCGGCGGCTTCCTTGGTCTTGGCGAAGCCGAATACCCGCTTCCCTGGAAGGCGTTCAAATACGACACGAACCTTGGCGGCTATGTGACCAACGTCACCGAGGAGCAACTGAAGAACGCGCCCGAGTTCAACGAAAAGAGCTGGGGCGACCGTGATTGGGAATCCCGCCTGCATCAGCATTTCGGCTCGACGCCCTATTGGGAAGAAGGCGGAACGGCGGGCATGGGAACTTCCGGCGCGCAGACGGGCCGGGGCACGGGCCAGACCGCGGGTTTCTGATCCAGTCGCCATATCACCGCGTCGAGGCAAGGCTCAAAGCCTTGCCTCAATTTCGTCTTTACGCACTTTTTCGTCTCTGACGGCGCGGTCCTCGTGACCGCCGGCCATAACGGCGCTATCAATCGGATCGTCCATCGCGCGAAGTGAAGCAATTCTATCCCGATGAAGAGACTGGCTTTCGTCATCGCGGCCTGCGCCCTCGCGCAGCCCGCCGTAGCAGATTCCTGCGTGGTCGAGCGGCAGGCCTATGCGCCGGCCGCCAATCTCGAGGAAATCGACGTCGAGTTCATCGGCGGCGCCACGCGCACGATCGACATGGCCGCCTATGTGCTCACAAGCGTGCCGATCGTCGAAGCGCTCGACGTGGCGGCCGCGCGAGGCGTGACTATCCGCCTCTATCGCGACGGGCGCGACGCGCGCATGCCGCGCAGGCTCGCGGAGGTTTATGACCGGCTCGCGGCGCGAATGAACGTCGAAATCCGCTACAAGGGCGATCCGCAGCCGTTCATGCATCTGAAGGCTTACGCCGTCGATGGCGAATTCGTGCGCGACGGCGCCGGCAATTTCACGCATTCGGGCTTGCGCAAACAGGATAATTCGCTGATCGCGCTCAGATGCGAGAGCGCGGTGGCGCGCTTTGAGAAGGCGTTTGACGCCATGTGGGCGCGGTGAGCAGCGCGCGGCCGTCGTGCCCCGCAACGCGCGCGTCGATCATCTGCCCCGCCTCGGCTCCCGGCGTTCGCGCGAGCGTGAAATCGGCGGCGCGCGCCGTGCCGCCGCGTTCGGTCAGAAGCCGCAGCGTCTTGCCCGTTTGCGTCTCGAGATGGCGTGCAAGCGCCTTGTCGCCATCTTCCCGCAGCCGCGCGGCGCGCTCCTTCGCCATCTCGCGCGCGACCTGCGGCATTCGCGCCGCCGGCGTTCCGGGGCGCGGCGAAAAAGGAAAGACATGGAGGTGCGTGAGCCCGCACGCCTCGACCAGCGCGAGCGTGCGCTCGAACATCGCCTCCGTCTCCGTCGGGAAACCGGCGATGAAGTCGGCGCCGAAGACGATGTCAGGGCGCGCCGCGCGCAACGTCTCACAAAAGCGGATGGCGTCGTCGCGTGAATGGCGGCGCTTCATGCGCTTGAGGATGAGATCGTCGCCCGATTGCAGGGAGAGATGCAGATGAGGGCACAGGCGCTCCTCCTCGGCAAGCGCAGCGAGAAGATCGTCATCCGCCTCGATGCAGTCGATGGAAGAAAGGCGCAGACGGGAAAGCTCCGGCAATTCCCGCAGCAATATTCGCACGAGCCCGCCGAGCTTCATTCCGCCCGCGTCATAGCTGGTGAGATCGACGCCGGTGAGCACGATCTCCTGCTTGCCGCCCGCAACGAGCGCGCGCGCCTGTGCGATCGCCTCTTGCGGCGCGACGGAGCGCGACGCGCCGCGCCCCTGCGGGATAATGCAGAAGGTGCAGCTATGGTCGCAGCCGTTCTGCACGGCGAGAAAGGCGCGTGTGCCTTCTTCCGCCGCGGCGGCGCGATTCTCCGGTTGTTGGGCGATGACGCGCGCGACGCCGTCGATCGAACTCGAAGCCTCGCGGATCGATGCGCGCGGCGCAGCCCGCAACGACGATCTGCGCGTCCGGCCGTTCGCGATGCAGGCGGCGGATCGTCTGACGCGCCTGCCTTGTCGCTTCATTCGTCACGGCGCAGGTGTTGACGACAATCGTTTCGCGAGGGCCGGCATGCTGGCGCGCGAGTTCTTCGGAGTCGACGAGGTTCAGCCGGCAGCCGAAAGTGACGACTTCGGCTTTCCGCGCAAGCGCCTTTGCTGGAGCGCTCACGCCGGCGCGCCCGCAAAGAGCGTGGAGGCGAGCCGCGTCTCGAACTCGAATTCAACGGGTCCCGTCATCATCACATGGTCGTCGTCGCGCCAGTGGATGAGAAGTTCGCCGCCCGGCAGCCGCACCTTTGCGCGCCGTTCGGTCAGACCGGCGCGCGCGGCCGCGACGAGCGTCGCGCAGGCCGCCGAACCGCAGGCTTTCGTCGCACCCGTGCCGCGCTCCCATACGCGCAGAAGAATGTCGTCGCGCGCGAGTATCTGAGCGAAGGAAATATTGGCGCGCTCGGGAAACAGCGGATGGCGCTCCAGCTTTGGTCCGAGGATTTCGAGCGGAATGGCGGGGGCGTCGTCAACGAAGAACACCGCATGCGGATTGCCCATGCCGACAGCCGAAAAGCGGCGGGGCGCGCCATCCATGGGCGGCTCCAGGGCGACCTCGCGCGTATCGACTTCCTGTGAGAGCGGAATCTCGCGCCAGTCGAAACGCGGACGGCCCATGTCGACCGTGAAGACCGTCTCCGACTCGCGCTGCGTCTCGATGCGCCCGGCGTCGGTTTCGAGCGTCAGCCGCGCCTTGCCTTCGCGCGCCAGCGCATAGGCGACGCAGCGCGTGCCATTTCCGCAGGCGCCGGAAAGCGAGCCGTCGATATTGTAGATGCGCATGAAGGCGTCGTCGCCGTTCTCGCGCGGATCGTGCACAGCCATCAGCTGATCGAAACGCAGGCCCGGCGCCGCCGCGATGGCGCGGGCCTCCTGCGGCGTCAGCAGATGGTCGAGGCCGCGCAGGTCAAGAACGAGTATTTCATTGCCGGCCCCGTTCATGCGCAGGATCGGGCGGTTGGTGAGCGGATGCGGCATTGGTTTTCCCAATTCGGTCGTGCTCGTATATAGAGACTGCGCCGCTTGAGCGCCAATTCCCGCCGCCCGACGTCTGTCGCAATTGCGCGCGAGAAGTAAGGCTACGAATCGCGCGCAGAGGACGCATCGAGGCATGGACGAAGAACCGGGTCTGATCGACAGCCTGCGGACCCATTGGCGGGCGCTGGCGATTTTCACGCTTCTTGTCGCGACGGCGGCCATCGTCGCCGAGCGCCGGATGTCTTCCTCGCAGGACGTCGATGACGAAGGGCCGGCCAGGCCGACCGTCGCCGCGACGGCGACGCCCGAAGCTGGCAAGCCCGAAGACAAGCCTGACGACAAGGCGGGCGCAAAGCCGGGGACGGAAAACCCCGCGGCCGCGGTCGCGACCGAAACCGTCGTCGTCGACGCGCGTCCCGCCCTTGTCCTGAAAGGACAGGGCAAGTGGGAGGACGCAGCCAAAACGATGGCCGAGGCGCTCAGCAAGGTGAAAGCGGCGGCCGCCAAGGCGGGGCTTACCGTGAACGGCCGGCCGATCGCGGTCTTCACCAAGACCGACGACAATGGCTTCACATTCGAGGCCATGGCGCCGCTCGCCGCCGCGCCGGAGGGCAAGCCCAAGCTCGCCGAGGGCGTGGAGATCGGCGCATCGCCGGCCGGAAAGGCGCTGAAATTCCAGCATCGGGGCGGCTATGACGAGATCGACGCCACCTATGAGGCGATCGCCGCCTATCTCGATGAAAAGGGTTTGGACACCAAAGACTTGATTATCGAGGAATATCTGACGGACTTCAAAGGCGGGGACGCCGAGGTCGAGGTCGACATCTACGTCTTCCTCAAGTAAGGGACCACCGCGCGCCACCATCGGTCGCCATTGCTAAGCTCCCGAGGAATCGGCTATTTTCGAGCTGTAGAGCAAATTTGGGGGACCGCGGGTCGGCGTCGACATGCAGCTCTTTCGGCTTGTTTGGATCGTCACTTTCTTTTTCGTTGGCGCGCGGGCGGCGGATGCGCACGCCATCGTCCTGAAGGCGTCGCCGTTGCCCGATCAGAAAATCACGGGCGAGGAAGTCGCGATTGAAATCCGCTTCAACAGCCGCATCGACGCGGCCCGGTCGCATCTCAAGCTTTTCAAGCCGGATGGCGCCGTCGCGACGCTTGCGCCCCTCGACGCGACGTCGCCCGACACGCTGAAAGCCAAGGCGACCGGTCTGCAGCCGGGCGCCTACAGGCTGCATTGGCAGACGCTCAGCCCCGATGGCCACATCACGCAGGGAGACATTCCCTTCGCCGTGAGTTCGCTGAAATGCAGCTTTTCGTCGAAATCTACGGCTTTCTCAGCGTCGTGCTGCGCGGCTTCATCCTCGCGGCGCAGTCCGCGACGGTCGGTGGCCTGGCCTTTCTGCTCATGCTCGTCTGGCCGCTCGGTCCGCAACTTTGCGGCGCGGGGGAAGCGTTGGAGCGCCGCGCCCTGCGTCTGATCGCGCTCGCGGCCTGCGGGCTTGCGGCGGCGGAGATTTTCGCCGGCGCGGCGTTGACCCTGATGCTGGCGGGGACTCTCGAGATCGGCGTGCATGAGGCGGCGGGCGCGCGCGCCGTCGCCGTCTCTCTCATGGCGGCGGGCCTCGCCGTCGTCATCGCCTTTGTCGCGGACCGAGCGCAATCGGGCGGGGCCGCCATCCGCCGCGCCGCGCCGGTGCTCGCGGCGCTGCTTCTTGGCGTGCAGGCCGGCTCGACCCACGCCGCCAGCCAGTTCGAGGGCGCGGCGGCGCTTTCGGCCGCTGAGTTTCTGCACATGCTAGGCGCCGCCGTCTGGATCGGCGGCATACCCTATTTCCTGATGACGCTTACCGACATCCGCGATCCCGCCGCGCGCGCCGCCGCCGCCCGCCGCTTCTCGGCCATGTCGATCGGCGGCGTCGGCGCTCTGCTCGCGGGCGGGATATTGATGGCGGTCTTTTACGTCGGCGCGCCGCAGGCGATGTATGGCGCTCCGTACGGGATCATGCTCACCGCGAAGATCATCTTGTTCCTTGGGCTGCTGTTGCTCGGAGGGCTAAATTTCCTCGCGGTGAAGAAGCTCGAGGCGGAGCCCGCCGGACCCTTGTTGCGTACGCGCCGCTTCGCCGAGACGGAGATCGGCGTCGGTCTCACTGTGCTGTTCTGCGCCGCTTCGCTCTCGTCCCTGCCGCCTGCGCGCGACCTCCCCAACGACCGTGCGAGTCTCGCCGAGATCGCCGAGCGCCTGGAGCCGCGCTTTCCGGTGCGGCTGGAGAGCCCGGACTTTTCCACCGTTTCAGCCGCCCTCCCGCTGGAGGCGCTGAAAAGCCTGCCGCCCGGCGCGCAGCCGCCGCGCACGCCCGCGGACCTCGCCTGGTCGGAATACAACCACCATTGGGCGGGGCTCTTCGTTCTGGCCATGGGCGTCATGGCCTTGCTCGAGCGCGTGAGCCTGCGGCTCGCGCCGGTCATGCGCCAATGGCCGCTGATGTTTCTGGCGCTCGCCGGCTTTCTGTTTCTGCGGGCCGATGAAACGGTCTGGCCGCTCGGTCGCCTCGGGCTGATCGAGAGCCTTCGCAGCCCGGAGGTCGCGCAGCACCGCCTGCTGACGCTGCTCATCGTCGTCTTCGGCGTTTTCGAGTGGCGGGTGCGGCTTGGGCGCATCAAGGCCGGCTGGGCGCCCTATGTCTTCCCGATCAGCGTGGCGACTGCGGCGGGCTTTCTGCTCACCCACTCCCATGCGCTGAGCAATCTGAAGGAAGAGACGCTGATCGAGATCACCCATACGCCGCTTGCGCTCGCGGGCGTCGCGGCAGGCTGGTCGCGCTGGCTGGAATTGCGGCTGGATGGGGAGGCGAAGAGGGTGGCGGGGTTCGTCTGGCCGGTCGCCTTCATGTTCGTCGGGCTGTCGCTGATTTTTTATCGCGAGGCCTGAAGGCCCGCGCGAAAGTCCCGCCAGCGTTCGGCGGGCGTGGCGCCAAAGGCCTTGTGGAAGGCGCTCTCGAACGGCTGGCCCATTTCGAGATCGCGCAAGAGCCCGATGAACGCGGCGGCGTCCTGATCGCGAATCGCGGCGAGGAAGAGTCCCGCTTCGCGGAAAGCCAGTCGCTGGCGAAAAGCGAGCGGGTCGGCGCCCCTGGGCGCGACCGGCTCCTTTTCGAAGCCGATCGCTGCAAAGTCGAGCCAGGAGCGGCCATCGAGGACGACGGCGTATCCGTCGCGGATCGCCTGCGCCGCCTGCGCGTCGCTCACGCCCTCGGCGCCGCCGCCGTCCGAGACCATGACGGCGAGACCCTCGGTGAACCATGCCGGCGGCCGCGGCGCGTTGCGCGCGCGCCAGCCGGAAAAATGCACATGCGAGAGTTCATGCGTCAGCACGCCTGCGAGCCGCTCGCTCTCGTCGCGGCAGAGCGTCGGCGAGAGAATGGCGCGCCCGGCGCGGGACACCCCTGCGATCCCGGCGTCGCCGAGCCCATTGGCGCGGGCATAGGCGTCGAAGAAGTCGTAGACGCCGATGATCGGCGCTTTCGCGAAGGGACGGCCATGTGCGGCTTCGATGCGCGCCATCGCGCCGGGCAGGATCGCGGCGACGCGCTCGGCGCAGGCGCGGGCCTGCGGTTCGTAATGAATGCGCGCGTCGCTTTCCAGCGCGGGGAGATGCGTGGGGTCGTTGATTTCAGCGCGCAGCGCCGCGCGCAGGTCGGGGCGGATGGCGAGGGAGGCGGCGGTCGCGGCGGCGAGCGCAAGGGCGGCGGATGAGACGATGCGAAAGACGCGCATGGCGCGACCTCTGGACTGGTCGCGCTATTCTGCCTTATCGCCCGATTGCCGTCACGCCGCCTTCGCCTTCTCCATCATCTCCACGAAACGCTTGAACAGATAATGGCTGTCCTGCGGGCCCGGCGAGGCTTCGGGGTGGTGCTGCACCGAGAAGGCCGGGCGGTCGGTGAGCGCGATGCCGCAATTGGAGCCGTCGAAGAGCGAGCGATGCGTCTCGACGGCGTTCGCCGGCAGGCTGTCGCGGTCCACCGCAAAGCCGTGGTTCATCGACACGATCTCGACCTTGCCCGTCGTAAAATCCTTCACCGGATGGTTCGCGCCATGATGGCCTTGCGGCATTTTCCGCGTCTTGGCGCCGACGGCCAGCGCCATCATCTGATGGCCCAGACAAATGCCGAAGGTCGGCACTTTCGCGGCCAGCACGTCGCGGATGACGGTCGCAGCGTATTTGCCGGTTTCAGCCGGATCGCCGGGGCCGTTGGAGAGGAAAACGCCGTCGGGCTTCAGCGCGAGAATTTCCGCGCTGGTCGCGGTGGCGGGGGCGACGATCACCTCGCAACCCTGCTCGGCGAGGAGGCGCAGAATGTTGCGCTTCACGCCATAGTCGATGGCGACGACGCGGAAGTTCGCCTCCCCGTCGCGCGCGCCATATCCTGCGCCGAGGCGCCAGGTGGTTTCCTTCCAGTCGTAGCGTTCCTTCGCGCCGACGCTCGGCACGAGGTCCATCCCGTCGATGCCGGGCCAGGCCGCGGCCTTCGCCTTCAGCGCCGCAATATCGAACTTGCCGTCGGGCGCATGGGCGAGGACGGCGTTCGGCATTCCGCGCTCGCGGATCAGCGACGTCAGCGCGCGGGTGTCGATCCCATAGAGCGCCACGATCCCGCGCCCCGCGAGCCAGTCGCCCAGCGTCGTCTCGGCGCGGAAATTCGAGGGCTCGGTCACCGGCGCGCCGAAAATCGCGCCCACGGCGCCGGCGCTTCTCGCCAGATCGACCGTCTCGACGTCCTCGTCGTTCGCGCCGACATTGCCGATGTGCGGAAAGGTGAAGGTGACGATCTGCGCGGCGTAGGAAGGGTCGGTGAGGATTTCCTGATAGCCGGTCATGGCGGTATTGAAACAGACTTCGCCCACCGCCTCGCCGACGGCGCCGAGGCCATAGCCCTCGATCACCTCGCCGCTCGCGAGCACCAGCACGCCGGTATGCACCGGCTTCGTCCAGCCATTGTCTTGATCGACGGTCATGGTCGCTTCTGATCCATTGGTTGGGCGGGTGTTGACAGCCGGGGCGCGGGGCGTCATGCCCGCGCGAGGCCGTCGAACGGCGCGCGCCGGTCGGCGTGTACGGCCGGGACGAACCCGGCCACGCGAAAAAATTCAGCTCGGGTGGATTTAATCCATCCGCCCCCGAAATGGAAACCCCAAGAAAGTCCCATGCGCGAGAAGATCAACGAAGACCTCAAGACGGCCATGAAGGCCCGCGACAGCGCCAAGGTCGACGCCCTGCGGATGATCAACGCCGCCCTCAAGGACAAGGACATCGAGGCGCGCGGCTCGGGCAAGACGCTCACCCAGGACGACGTGCTGGCGCTGCTCCAGAAGATGATCAAGAGCCGGCAGGAATCGCTCGACATCTACGAGAAGGCGGGCCGCGAGGATCTGGCGAGCAAGGAGCGCGGCGAAATCGCGGTGATCTCCAGCTATCTGCCGCAGCAGCTCTCGGAGGCCGAGGCGGCCGAGGCGGTAAAGGCCGCAATCGCCGAGGTCGGCGCGGCGTCGATCAAGGACATGGGCAAGGTCGTCGCCGCGCTGAAGGCGAAATACACGGGCCGCATGGACTTCGGCAAGGCCAGCGCGGCGGTGAAGGCGGCGCTGAACGGCTAACGCCACAGGGCATGGAAGTGGTGCGGCGGGCCACGGCCTTCGCCCATCTCCAGCGCCTGTGCGGCTTCCAGCGCCCCCTCCAGCCAGACTTTGGCGGTGGCGACGGCGTCGATGAGCGAGTCGCCCCGGGCGAGGCCTGCGGCGATGGCGGAGGAGAGCGCGCAGCCGGTGCCATGCGTGTGCCGGGTGTCGATCCGCCGACCATGGAACAGCCGGGTTTCGCCGTCGGCGACGAGAACGTCGACGGGTTCGCCGGAAAGATCGCCGCCCTTCACCAGCACGGCCCTGGCGCCGGCCTCGATCAAGAGAGCGCCCTGCGCCGTCATCTCATTGACCGTGCGGGCCTGCGGCGTCTCGGTGAGCGCCGCCGCCTCGTGGATGTTGGGCGTCACAAGTCGCGCGAGCGGGAGCAGCGTCACGAGCAGCGCGCGCTCCAGCCCCGCCGCGGCGAGGCTGACGCCCTGCGTCGGGAGGAGCACCGGATCGAGCACGAGATTGCGCGGCGCGGGCCCCAGCGCCGCCGCGACCGCCGCGGCGATTTCAGGCGTTGCGACCATGCCGATCTTGATGGCGTCCGGCGTGACGTCCGCGATGATCGCGGCAATCTGCGCGGCGACGATATCCGCCGAGAGCGGATAGGCGGCCACAACGCCGCGGGTGTTCTGCGCAGTCAGCGCGGTGATCACGGCCATGCCGTAGCAGCGGAAGGCCGAAAAGGTCTTCAGATCCGCCTGCGCGCCCGCGCCGCCCGAGGGGTCGGAGCCCGCGATCGACAGAAGCTTTGGGATTTTCGTCGTCAACGCAAAGCCTCGGCCGCTCCTCAGTCTGACCGGCGCTCAGCTGTGCAGTTCCCTCCCGCCCGGCCAGGCGCTCTCCTTCTTCTGTTCGTAGTCCCTGTAGGCTTTTTTGAGGCCGGCGAGCACTTCCGCCGATGTCTCGAACATGGCCTTGAGCTGCGGCTCGTCGACTTTCTCAATGTCCTCGCGCAGGCGATTGATCGTCTCCTGCAGATAAGCGGACATCTGGTGGATATGCTGGTGGGGATCGCTTTCGGCTTTACTGGTCATGGGCGGACTCGCTCGTGTCGCCGGATGAAGGGGCAGAAGCCAAACGCCGCCGGTTTGCCGTCGTTCCGAAAAATCATCCGGCGGCGCTATCCCTTCGGCAGCGTCAGCGTCCCCGCGTCGCCATTCTCCGCGCCGAACAAGAGCCGCGCGCCCCGCGCGTCCCAGGCGAGCGTGGTGATGCGGGCGTTCTTCGGGTCTTCCGCGGGGCGGCGCACCAATATCTCGGATCCATCGCTGATGCGCGCGAGCATCACGAGCCCGTCGTCGAAGCCAATCGCCACCACCATCGCGCCGGGGTGGAAGGCGACGCGCGTCACCGGGACATCGACCCGCACGCCGCATTCGCGCGGCTGCTGGCCCATCGGCCCGTCCTTGCCGGAGAAGGGCCAGATGATGCAGGCGTCGGCGCCCGAGGTGGCGAGCCATTTGCCGTCGAAGGACCAGGAGAAGCTGCGCGTCTTGGACGGATAGCCCGCCATGCGCATGTGTTTGGCGTCCGCGACGCGCCAGCCGTGCAGCGTGTTCTCCTGCATCGAGGTGACGAGGAAGCGGCCGTCCGGCGAGATGGCGGCGTCAAGATGCGAGCCGCTCCAGCTCAGCAATTCCGGCTTGCCCGCATTGGGAAACCAGAGCGTCGCGCCGTTGTAATGTGCGGCCGCGAGGCGATAGCCCTTGGGGAAGAAGGCGAGGCCGCGGCAGCTCGACGGAAGATCGAGAGATTTCACGTCGCCCTTCGGCCCGCGCGCGCGAACGGCTTTCCCCGTCGACCAGGCGATGGCGCCCTCGTGCAGGGCGAGCGCGTCGATCCATTTGCCCTTTTCGTCCGCGATGACCTCCGTCTCGCCGCTCGCATCCGTGGCGACGACGCGGCCGTCGTCGCCGCCAGTGACAAGGCGCTTGCCGTCGCTCGCCGCGACGAGGACGGCCGAGCCGGGATGGGCCGGAATGGCCCGCCCTTCTGCCGCCTCGCCGAGATGAATGACGCCATCCGAGAGGGCGAAAGCGGGGGCGTCGCCGAGCCAGGCGCCGCCAACCACCGCCTCGGTGAAGGCGAGCGGCTCGACGGCGGCGGTCAGCGTGGGGGAGTTCGACGTCACTGGTATGCCTCGCTGGCGCTATCCCGCTCCGCAGCGGGCCACCGCCTTGTAGCAAGCTGGCGGCGCGCGCCAAAGCGCGGAGCGTTTCAGGAAGCGTCGTCGGCGGCCGACAGGCAGCCCATCAGCTCGAAGTCCCTCGCGCTGTCCACAGTTCTCTTCGTATTTCTTCACGAGCGCCCAGTGATTCCCAAGCGGCCCTTGGCAGAGGGCGGCGCGGGCGTCGCCGAGGAAAAGCTGGGCCGAATCGTCCTTCAATTGCGAGAGGCCGAAGCCGACCTTGTCGCAGGCGTCCGATCCCCTTGCAGCGTCCCGGCGCATCAGGAAGAGCCAGCGGGCATATGCCTGCTTTTCGAATTTGATGGAGGCGGGCTGATGATGGGTGCGGTCCAGTTCATATCTGACGTTCGATAGAATTCTGATCGCGCCGGGCGCGTCGCTCATGCCGATGTGGAGATCGGCGAGCATGACGCGTATTTCCACCGCTTGATCGTCGGCGCTGCTGTTGATCGCTTCGTGCAGCGCGCTCTCAGCCATGTCGAGATCGCGCTTCCGGTCCTCCGCCGCCGCTTGCGGGGATTGCGCCCTCGCCACCAGCCCACGCGCAATTTCCATATATGGGTCCGTTGCGCCTGGGAACGACTGCACCGCGCGCCAGAGCCGCGAGAGCGCCGCGTCGATGCGCTTCGCGCGGCGTTCGATGCGACTCGCTTCCACGAGCAGCTTCATCGCGAGGTCGGGGCGCTCGGCGCTCAGGGAGCCGGCCGTCGATCGGTCGGCGTGGCGTTCGAGTTCCTTGAGCGCCGGATCGACGGCGTCCGGCGTCAGCAGTTCGACGACGCGGGCGGCTTCGATCGCCGCGGCGGCGCGGGTCTCCGGCTGGGCCTTTGTCTGACCCACCGCATGGGTGAATTCCGCGTGCGCGAGCTTGCGCAATTCGGAGAGCGGCAGGTCGACGCCCTCGCGACGCGCCTTCCATCTCGTTTCGGCAAGCTTCACTTCGCCGCGCGTCAGATGAAGATCGGCGTCGCATCTTTGATCGGCGGCGCGCCCGGACTCCGGCACCGCATCGATCCGGTAGTTCGCGCCGTTGAGGTCCATCTCGTCTATGGCGATGGTGGCGAGAAAATTATTCATCCAGCAGGCGTCGGCGCGTCCCCGCTCATAAGCGAGTTTGGCGGCAGTGACGGCGCGCTTGCGATACTTCTCGGCGTAATAGCCGGAGCCGTACTGTCCGCTGCGCAGGTAGAAGAAGGACGCCGCCGTCATAGGGTCGGTCGTCTCCATGATCGCTTCGGCGATCTTCATCGTCTCCTGATCGATTTCCCTGGAGAAAGTCCATTTGTTCAGGGAGAGGCGCGTTTCATAGGTCTTTGCGCCGGCCGGGCTCTCGATGACGATGGCGAGCCGCACCCTCAAGGTGTTTTTGTCGGCGGCTTCCGACGCGGGCTTCGCCGGGGGCTTTGGCGCAAAACGCGGCTCTTCCTCTTCCGTCTCGATCTCACAGCCGAGGCGATAGCAGGTCAATTCGCCGGCGACGCTGGTGTCGGAGCGGCCGAAGGCTGCCTTGATGGGCGCAAGCAGCTTGATAGCCGAAAACTCGATCCCCTCGGCTTTGAACGTGACGTCGTCGACCCGCGTCACCGCCTTGTGGTCGGTCAGGACGCGCGCCTTGGTGTCGTCGCGAATGCGGTCGATCTGTTCGACGATCCGCAGGTTCAGATTTGTGGGGAAGAAGTCCTTCTCCTTGTCGAGTTGTGTGGTGTCGATCGGTTCGATGATGATGCGCTGCGCGCGGAATTCGTCGACGAGCGTGTAGACGCAACCGAAAAAAGCCGCGCCGGCGACGAGCGCTGTGCTGAACTTCGAAATCCAGGCGACGACATTCTCGCGCTTGGTGGGTTCGTCCATGCGTGACCCCACAAAAAAACGATCAAATCTGATGGCGCGAATGCTTCTCTCCGGCGCAAACGCCGGCGGGCATTCGGGAAAACGAACGCTACGACAGAGTGTCTTCAGTCGCAGAAAAATTCAAGGGCGCCAAAGGCCTGCGCTTGCGAAATTGACCGCGAACGACCATCGCGAAGGCGATGGCGTCGAGGCCCGCGAGCGTCAGCCACCAGAGCTGCTCGGCGGCCGGGCCCAACAGGCAGATGACGAAGGCCACGCCAAGCCCGCCCAGCAGGAAAGGCGCGAGCGCGGGACGCGATTCGCCGACGAGAAGGCTCGAGCGCGCCAGAACCAGAGCGAGCGCGGCGGCGCCCACGACGCCGAGATCGAACCAGATCTGGAAGACGAGGCTGCGCGGCGTCGCCGGAGTCAGATAGCCGCCCAGAACGCCCCAGGTCGCCGCGCCAAATCCGTGGCCTGTCACGGTGCGAAACCCGTCGCTGGCCACCATGGCGCCCCAGAAGGCGAGGTGCTTGAAGAAATCCGGGGCGTGCTCCGGCCAGAGGAGATGGGTGGCGAGCGCGGCCAGCGGCGCCAGCGCCACGATCGCCGCCATGACGCCCGCGAGGATCAGCGACATGAGCCGCGCGCGCCCGAACGCCGCCGCGAAGACGACGGCGCCTCCCATGAGGGCCGGAAGCGCATTCGGCGCCTTGGCGAGAGCGCAGGCGAGGAGGGTCGCAAAGCCGAGCGCCGCCGCGGTGATCCAGCGTCCGCGCACCGCCAGCGCCCCCATTGCGGGCCAGACCAGCAGCGCGAGCCCAAGCCCGGCGCGGCCGAGCGGCCCGACGTCCAATAGATCCTCGACCGTGTAATGCGGCGCCATCAGCAGGGTGATCGCGACGAGCGCGAGCGCTGCGACGCCGACGCCGATCGGAAGCAGGTTGAGATTCGAGGTCTTGGTGCGCAGCGGCAGGAGGCCCGCCGCCGTGGCGACGAGCGCCATGGTCGCGGCCGCCTTGGCGAAACGCTCGGCCGGACCCTCGAAGGGGGTCCAGATAAGAGAGACGCCCGCCCAGAGCGCCAGAAGCAGCGCCGCCCACACCGGGGGCGCAGAGAGCAGGGCGCGAAGCGACGCGCCCGAACGGGAGTTGTCGGAGAGGACAGCGGAGACGAGCAGCAGCGTCGCGCCGATCGGCAGCAGGATGTAGACGGTCTGGCGCGCGAGGATCGGCGCGAGCAGCGAGATCACGAACAGGAGAAACACGCCAAGCCGCAGCAGAAGGCGCGCGGCCTCCTCGGCGGGATCGTCGGCTGGGCGTCTCGAAAAGGCGATCATGGCGGTGCGCCGGGGGTCGGAATGTGTCTCCTGACTCAGATTAGATCGAAACGGTGAACGGCAAGCGTGCTGCGGCGCACGAACCGCCTCGCCACGCTATTTTTTCGTCGACTGTGTCTCTTTTGCCCACTCTTCACGCACCGCCGGCGCCTCTTCTGAGAGGGATATGTCATGCAGCGCAACGATACGTTGTGGCGCCAGCCGGCCCAGCGCCCAGACCGCCGCGCCGCGCACCAGCGAATCGGGGTCGGCGAGCAGCCGCTCGGCTTCCGGGGCGAGGCTGGGAGCGCCGCTGTTGCCGATGGCGATAAGGACGTTGCGAATGAAACGCGCGCGTCCGATGCGCTTGATCGGCGACGCTGAAAAAAGGGCGCGAAACCCGGCGTCGTCGAGGCGCGCCAGAGCGGCGAGGGAAAGATTCTCCAGCTCCGGCCGCGCCGCGAGCTTCGCCTCGCGCGTCGTCTGCGCGAATTTGTTCCAGGGGCAGACGGCGAGGCAATCGTCGCAGCCGTAGATGCGGTTGCCCATGGCGGCGCGCAGCGAGCGCGGAATCGGGCCCTTGTGCTCGATCGTGAGGTAGGAAATGCACCGGCGGGCGTCGAGTTGATAGGGGCCGACGAAGGCTTGCGTCGGGCAGACGTCGAGGCAATCGCGGCAGGAGCCGCAATGGTCGCGCTCGGGCGCATCGGGAACGAGAAGAAGATCGGTGAAGATCGCCCCGAGAAACAGCCAGGAGCCGAATTCGCGCGAGACGAGATTTGTGTGCTTGCCCTGCCAGCCGAGGCCGGCTTGCTGCGCGAGCGGTTTCTCCATCACCGGGGCCGTGTCGACGAAGACCTTGGCTTCGCCGCCGCCGGCGCGCTTGATCATGAAGGCCGCAAGCTGCTTGAGGCGACCCTTGACGATTTCGTGATAGTCCCGGTTGCGCGCATAGACGGAGAGCGCGCCCTGTTCCCGCCGCCCGAGCGCCTCGAGCGGGTCGGCGCCGGGACCGTAATTAAGGCCGAGCATGACGACGCTCTTTGCGTCGGGCCACAGGGCCGTCGGCGCCGCGCGGCGGTCGACGGTCTCCGCCATCCACGCCATGTCGCCATGCGCGCCCATCTGCAGCCATGCCCTGAGCCGCTCGGCAAGGCCGGGCGACGCTTGCGCGGCGGCGAAGCGGCAGGCGTCGAAGCCAAGTGAGGTTGCGTGGGCGCGGATGGCCGGGTTCAGCTCCATTGCGCTTCAGATATAGCGCAGCGCGTCTCGCCGCGCGCCACACATCGCCGCGCCGCGGCGGCGCGCGCCCTCATTCCGCAAGCGGCGAGACCAGCCACGCGTCCTGCGGCGGCTTCGCTTCTGGGCTCGCGGCGTTCTCGTCGCCGGGCTCGGCCGCCATATCCGCCTGCTGGCGCAGGCGCAGGGCGGCGAACCAGGCCGCCGGCGTCAGATACATGAAGATCGACATCGACATTCTGCCCAAAGCGAGGGCCTCGAGCAGAGCGTAATCGGAGAAGCCGACATAGGCGTCGGCCTTTTTCCAGCCGACGCGCAGATTTGGCGCGACCCAAGGCCGCTCGGCCGTCTCGGCCAGGCTGTAACGGCCCCGGGTGACAACGGATTTCCGGCCGGCCGCTTCCATCTGCTCGATCCCGGCCGTCGCCAGAAAGAAGAAACACATGGCTGTAAGCGCGACGCGGGTCGAAAAATGCTTTGCGGCGAGTTGGGCGAGCGGATGCGGGAGCGGCTTGGGGGCTGCGCCTGTTGCATCGTCGGGGACGTCAACGCCAGTGAAGGTCATGCCGCTACTCGCCGGTTGGGTTACCAGTCGATTGAGCAGATTAGCAAAACGAGATTAACGCCCGGTAAGAGCGGGCCGGTCATGGCGGCGACTTTGAAGCGCTAGAAATCCAGCTCGGCGTAAAACTTCCCCGGCGTCATGCCCGGCGCGCGGTCGGCAAGCAGCGGCCGGAAGGCCGGCCGCGACTTGATCCGCTGATACCATTGCTTGGCCGGTTCATTCTCCTCCCATGGCGCGTCGCCAAGATAATCGGCGCAGGAAAGATGCGCCGCGGCGGCGAAGTCCGCGTAGGAGAGGCGGTCGCCGGCGAGCCAGTTTCGCGCGCTGGTGAGATAGCCGATGTAGTGAATGTGATGGCGGATATTGGCGCGCGCGACGCGCACGAGATCCATGTCGGGGGCGCCGCCCTGGGGCGAGAAGCGCTTGTAGACCTTTTCAGTGACGAGCCAGCCCGTGACTTCCTCGAAGAATTTCACGTTGAACCAGTCGACGAGACGGCGCGTTTCAATGCGCGCGCGCTTCTCCTCGGGCAGGAGCCGCTGCGCGCCGCGCGCGGCTCCGTAGGTCTCGTCGAGATATTCGGCGATGACCGCGCTCTGCACCACCGTTCCGTCGTCGTCGACGAATACGGGCGTGCGGCCGGCCGGATCGAGCGCCAGGAATTCAGGCCGGCGGTCGACCGCGCGCTCTTCAATCAATTCGGACGCGATTGCGTATTCGGAGAGAACCAACCGAATGAAACGCGAGTGAGGGCAGAGCGGATAATGATAAAGACGGGGCATGAGGCCTGTTCGTGGCGCGCGGGACCGCCGCGCGTTGTTCTTGTATGGTTGAACTCGACTAAAGCCGCAAGCTGGCGCTTTTGCGGCTCACGCGGCCACAGTCTCAGGGGATATGCCATGATTCGTCTGCTCTTCGCACTGGCTCTGGTCGCCAGCCCGGCCGCGCTCGCCGACTCTGCGAAGGATTCCGTGTCGAATATCGCCGTAGTGGGGGAGGCGGCCATGGACGTCCCGCCGGACCGTGCGACGCTGCATTTTTCCGTGGTGACCGAGCGCCCCACGGCACAGGCTGCGGCTGCCGACAACGCCCGCACGGTCGAGGCGATCCTCGCCGCGCTGAAGGCGCAGGGCGTTGCGGATGCCGACGTTCAGACGCAGGGGGTCGCGCTTGCGCCTTATCTGGCCGAGGACCGCGACGCCAGGGGCAAGCCTAAAGCTCAGCAGGCTTATCGCGCGAGCAATAGTCTCTCGGTCAGCGTCAAGCCGCCAGAGCGGGCGGGAGTGATTACGGGGGCGGTCATCGAGAAGGGCGCCAACAGTCTCGAAGGCGTGGATTACGACCACGCGAACCTCTCGGAAAAACGAGACGTCCTGCGCGCAGCCGCGGTCAAAGACGCCGAGCGTCGCGCCAGGATATACGCGGAGGCGGCCGGATTGCGGCTGGCGCGCGTCCTCGAAATTCGGCCGCTCGACGAGCCGGGTCCGGCGCCGCAGATGATCGAGGCGAAAGCCGCCGCCGCTCCCGGTTCGGCGTCGGTCCCGCTACGGCCGGGATTGCAGCGCATCATGGAGCGCGTCGCCATCACCTGGGCCTTGTCGCGCTAAGGCTGCGCTGAGGAGCTGTGCAGATGCAAGAAAGTACAGCGCTCTGCTCAGGGCCTTGCATGTCATTCGGGCGCCGCGTTGCACAATTACGTTGTAAAGTGCAATAAGGCGATAGGCGTCCGCCATATCGTCGGCTCCTGGAACGGGGGTTTCCCATGGCTAACGTCATTTTCTACGAAAAGCCCGGCTGCGCCAGCAATTCGAAACAGAAGGACCTTCTGCTCGCTTCCGGCCATCAGGTGGATGTGCGCGACCTGCTGCATGAACCCTGGAGCGCGTCGAGTTTGCGTCCCTTTTTCGGCGCCAAGCCCCTTCGCGAGTGGTTCAACGCCGCTTCCCCGCGGATAAAATCCGGCGAGGTTGATCCCGACGCGGTCAATCCTCAGCAGGCGATCGTAATGATGATCCTCGACCCCGGCCTGATCCGCCGCCCCCTCATGCGGGTCGGCGACCATTGCGAGTCGGGTTTCGATCCCGCTGCGGTCGACAAGTGGATCGGACTGAAGTCGGTGGCCGACGCGGTTTCCGACCGCTGCTCGATGGAAGCGGCCTGATCGAGTCGGAACAGAACGGCGTCTCGCACATTCTTCCTTATGGAAGGTTGGGTGCGGACGCCGATGCCTCTCGAAAGCTTGAACTCTCAGATCGTGCGCGAGGACCAGGGGTTCTCGTTCTCCATGCGCGTGGCGGGCTCACAGCAGACCGTGCGCGTCTTCATTTCGGACGAGGCTCTGGAAGGAGACTCTGGCGATACCAAGCGAAGATGAGCTGCTGGCGCAGCTGGATTCGGACCGGCAGGCGCTCGAAGCGGTCGCCAGCGAGAAATACTGCCAGGGCCGCGTCGCAGCGGATGGCGTTGTCGCCATTACGCTTTCCGACCTCATGAAATTCATCGAGTAGCGGCCGCCGATCGGCGAGTTGCGCGCTGATGGTCACGCAGGGTTGCGCGGAAGCGGCCGTCGGCCAGCCGGCGAGCGTTCTGCCTTTTGCAGCGCTTCGGCCGGCCGCTCCGCGTTTTCCGCCCAGCGGAACAATGCGGGGGCAATGCGCATTGGACGCAGACCATGACCCTGGAGAACGCCCCAATGCACGCCCAGCAGATCATCAGCGCCCATCCACAGGTTCAAGGCAAAGTGAACCAGCCCTTGGCGCGCTGTATCGAAGAGTGTTTCGATTGCGCGCAGAGCTGCGCCTCCTGCGCCGACGCCTGTCTCGGCGAGAAGGCGGTCCAGAACCTCACGCAATGCATCAGGCTGAATCTCGATTGCGTCGATATCTGCGCGGCGACCGGCTTCATCGCGACGCGCCGCACAGGCTCGAATGAGGCGCTGATCCGCTCGACGCTCGAAACCTGCGCCATGGCTTGCAGAATTTGCGGCGAAGAGTGCGAAAAGCATGCGCAGAAACACGAACACTGCCGAATTTGCGCCGAGTCCTGCCGGCGTTGCGAACAGGCCTGCCAGGAAGCGGTCGAGAGCGTCGGCATGACGCACTAGCGCTCGCGCCTCACTTCCGCTCGATAAGACGGCGTGCGGCGTCGCGAAGGTCGCGCCGCGCGACGTCGTGCAGATAGGTCATGTGCCCGCCAGGCAGCGTCAAGAGCCTCACGCGCTCCCGATCGCCGAAAGCCGGCAGTTGGTCGAGCATCAGCTTCGTCGCGAAATACGGCGTCACAAGATCGACGAGGCCGTGGACGACGAGCACATTGAGTTGCGGATCGAGCGCAACCGCGTCCTTGAGGTCCGAAACGACTTCAGCCGCGGGACGACCGAAGCGGCCAAAATCCCATTGATGCGCGATCTGGTCATTGAGCACGAAGTAACGCGCGTCGCCGATCGGCCATCCGAGCTTCTCGGTGGTGAGGCGCGTCATTGCGGCGCCGAGCGGCGCGCGCAGGGAATCGAGCACGGGGTCGGCCCAGTCGCTCTCGGGCGAGAAGGGCGCGGGGTCGAAGGCTGAAATCTCGGCGTCGTAGGAACTGCGCACCCTTTGCTCTTTTCGGCCGAGTTCGCGACTGAAGGTCTTTGCGTCGATCCGGCCGCCCATCTGCGCGACGAGGTTTTGATCGAGCCCGGTAAAGCGCGCGATCGATGCGCTCATTCGCGCCAAGGCTTCGGCGTCCTTCGGGCCCTTCAGCAGATCCTGCACATATTCGCCGGCGGCATAGCTCTCGACGTCGGCGACGGCGGTTCTGTCAGTCGCGCCGCGCGCCGCCGCGGCGAAGGAGGGCAGATGTGCGGGATAGGAGAGGAGATTGCGGTCGCCGCTCAGCCACGAGAAATCCAGCGCGGGCGATATAAGCAACAGGCCGCTGATTCCTATGTTTTCGCGCTCGCGCAGCGCGCGCAGCATTTTGACGACGCGAAAGCCGCCGTAGCTTTCGCCGACGAGGAATTTCGGCGAAGCGAGGCGCCCGCGCGCCAGCAGCCATTTGCGCACGACGACGGACAGCGCTTCCGCATCCCCCTGCACCGAGTAGAAGCGTTTTTTCACGTCGTCGCTGTCGCTCAGGATCTTGCTGTAGCCCGTGCCGGGCGGGTCAACGAAAACGAGGTCGGCGAAGGGGAGCCACGTTTCGAGATTGTCGACCGTGACCGGCGCCGCGGAGGGCGCCAGAGCCTCTACCGCGATCCGCAGCCGCCAGGGCGACGCTGCGCCGAGGTTCAGCCACACGGAGGCGGCGCCCGGCCCGCCGTTGAACAGAAACATGACCGGGCGGGTGAGCGGGTCGGCGGCCGCGCGCTCATACGAGACATAAGCCACGTCGGCTTGCGGTGCGTCCGTCTGCGCGTCGCGAAGGCGAATCGCGCCCGCCCGGGCGGTGAAGGCGATCTTCTCCCCCTCGATCGCGATGGCGTGACTTGTCGCGACTTCGGTCGGCAGGCCGCGTGTCGCCGACGGTTCCTCCGCGCCTTTCCTGACGGGCGCCGGCTCATCCCCCAAGGCCGGGAAGGAAAGGGCCGCGAATGCGAGGGCGAGCGCCGCGAGGCGATTTTGAAACAATGAAGTCATGGAAGATCCTTGCAGGCGCATGAAAGCCCGCCGTTCAGGAGGCGAGCCGGGCCGACGTCCAAAATCGTCATATAGGCGCAC
This sequence comes from uncultured Alphaproteobacteria bacterium, assembly GCA_963806665.1. Lineage (GTDB taxonomy): Bacteria > Pseudomonadota > Alphaproteobacteria > Rhizobiales > Beijerinckiaceae > Methylocystis. The sequence continues at coordinate 151,966 of CAWDYM010000004.1, forward strand.
CAGGCCGGCTGTCTGCGAGAGTGCGCCCCGCGCGTGGCGCAGGTCTGCGCCGGCGATCAGAGCGCGGCCGCTCCCGTTGCGCCGGTCCTGATCTCGTAAAGGTCGTCCAGCGTCGTGACAAAAACTTTTCCGTCGCCGCTCTGGCCCGTGCGCGCCGCCTCCATGATCGTCCTGACCACCATGGGCGCGAGATTATCGGTGATGATCACTTCAATTCGAAGTTTCGGGACGAAATGCGCCACATATTCAACCGCCCCGACAATCTGGGAGTGGCCCTTCGCATGGCCATGGCCCTTGGCCTCCGAAACCGTGATGCCCGAGACCCCCATCGCGTAGAGCGCATTATGGACGTCGCTCAGCTTGAAAGGCTTTATGATGGCGGTGACGATCTTCATCGAGTCCCGAGTTCCTGCGCTTCACACAGAATTTCGCGCATCATAAGCCAAGTCTGTCTGAGGCTCTCAACACATTCAACGCGCTTCGTTAAAGGGCTCCTGCAGGGCCCGGGTCGCCTCGCCGAGGGCCGCCGGGAGCAGGCTCGGGTTCACCGGCGCATTGATTTTCCCGATTTCCTCCTTGGTGGGCCCCGCTGGTCCGTTGGGCGGCAGATTCTTCAGGTTCTGATCCTGCCATCCGCCGCCGAGGGCCATGAAAAGCCCGGCGACGTCGGCAAGCAGATTGCCCTGCGCCTGCGCGTGCTGGACAACGGCGAGAAGGTAAGTCTGCTGCGCGTTGAGTACGGCCAGCACGCTTATGCTGCCGATCCGCAACTGCCCCCGCACGATCTCCAGGTTCTTTCCCGAAACCTTCTCGGCGTAGGCGGCGGCTTTGACCCCCTCGGTATCCGCCTGAATCGCGCGAAGCGCGTCGGCGACGTTCTGGAAGGCGGAGATCACCGTCTGCTTGTATTGCGCCCCGGCCTCCTCCAGCGCCGCCTCGGCCGCCTTCTGCTGGTTCTGCAGCGCAAAACCCATGAAAAGAGGTTGGGTGACGTCGGCCGCCAGCGTGTAGAATTGGGTTCCCGGCACGAATAATTGGGCGAACTTGAAGGCGCTGTAACCGGGGTTTGCGCTCAGGGTGATGTTTGGAAGCCGGGCGGCGACGGCGACGCCGACCTGCGCGCTGGCCGAATGCAGCTGCGCCTCGGCCGCCCTTATGTCCGGCCTCTGCCGAACGAACGTCCCCGGCAGGGTGAGCGGGGCGGACCTTGGCAGCCTCAGCTCGGAAAGATCGAACGTCTCCTCGACCTGGTCGTTCGAATAGCGTCCGGCCAGTGCTGTGATCAGGTCTTTTTGCAGCGCGATCTGCTTCTTGAGCGGCGGGATCAGGATCAACGCCTGCGCCAGAGCGCCTTCCTGGGTCAGCACGTCCGCCTCGGACGCCCAGCCGACGCCGCGCTGGCTGCGGAAGAGGTCGAGCAGCTCGCGCTCGATCTTCACGACCTTTTCGACCGCGGCCAGTTGCCCCCGCAAGGTCGCTTCCTGAATCGCCGCCACGACCACATTGCTGGTGAGCGCCAGATAGGCGGCCTCCAGCTGATAGCGCTGCGCGTCCGTCTGCGCCTCGAGCGATTCGACCATGCGCTGGTTCTTGCCCCAGACGTCGAGGGAGTAGGCGACGGTGAGCTGCTTGAGAAACAGGCTGTAGACAGCGTTGGGCGTATTGGTCGGCATGTTCGGGACGGCGATGCCCGAAAGGACGTTCCCGGCATAGGGGAAGGACTGGTTGAAGACCGACTGGTTGATCGCGCCGTAAGACCTGTTGTTCGACGCTAGAAAGACGCTGTCGTTGGAGTTGCCGACAACCTGGGGCAGAAAGCCGCCTTTTTGAGTCTCCGCCGTGTAATAGGAAAACTTGATGGCGGCCTCCGCGGCCTGAAGCGAGGGATTATGTTCGATCGCGGCTTCGATCAGCCTGTTGAGCTTCTTGTTCCTGAAAGTCTCCCACCAGCGCTGCGGAACGTCGCGTCGCGGGATGAATTTCACATCGTTCCGTCCGTCGTCGCCTGCGCGCGTGATTTTCTCGGGCGTGAAGCGTTCGGCTTCCGGCGGCGCAGGGGATTGAAAATCGGGGCCGACGGCGCAGCCGTTCAGAAGTGGCGGCGCAATGGTCGACGCCAAAATCGCCCAGAATATTCGCGTCGTCTTGGACCGAAATCGCAACATTGGCTCCGGCGTCTGCGTAGTCAGCGGAAACGGCGTCCGCGCCGCTTTATGAAATGATCGTTCGACCGGCGAAGAAGGAGGGCGACGATCGTCTCTACTGCAAGCCAGCGATTCGCGACAGAACCTTGTCGGGCCTGTTCGCAGATCCAAGAAGTCTTCGATCCTGTGGAATAAATTTTTCCAGAGTGTGTCCGTCTGTCATTTAGGCGGGGATAACTTCCGGGACATCCACATCGGGGTGAGAATGTCGTCTATTCATGGGGCACACAAACGCGTCCTCACGGCATATCTTTCATGCCTCTTGCCCGTCTTTCTGCAATTCTTGCAAACAAGCGTCTCGTCGGGGCGCTTGCGGTGATTTGCGTCGCCGCGGCGGTGGCGCTGCTCATCTTCGGACCCTCGTTGAAACATCCTGTCGAGCCGCCGGGGCGCAGCCGGCCGCGCGAAGGCGGGCCCATCGCGCTGGATCTCAAGGAATCGCAGGTATCGGCGCTCAAGATCGAGAAAGTGACGAAGGTCGACTTTCCCAGGGAGACGCAGGCGGTCGGCAGCATCGATTTCAACCAGAACAGGCTGGTGTCGGTTTTCACGCCCTATCAGGGTCGCATCATCAGCGCCTCTCTCAATGTCGGCGACCGAATCGAGAAGGATCAGGTGCTTTTCACGATCGACAGCCCCGATCTGCTGACGGCCGAATCGAATCTGATCGCGGCCGCCGGCGCCCTGGTGTTGCAGAGCCGCACGCTGAACCGCACCAAGTCGCTCCTCAAGATCGGCGGCATCTCGCAGCAGCAGGCTGATCAGACGACCTCCGACCAGCAGAGCGCCGAAGGGGCGCTGAAGGCCGCCCGCGACGCGGTGCGCATCTTCGGAAAGTCCCCGGAAGAAGTCGACAAGATCGTCACGGACCGCCTTGCCGATCCGCGTCTCGTGGTCAAAAGTCCGCTCTCGGGGCATATCACCGCCCGCGCCGCCGTCCCGGGTCAGCTCGTACAGCCCGGCGTCGCGCCGGCGCCGTTCGTCGTCGCCGATACGTCGACCATGTGGATGGTGGCCAATGTAATCGAAAGCGACGCGCCGGACCTGCGCGTCGGTCAGGACGTGAGAGCGAATGTTTCGGCCTATCCCGGCCGGGCCTTCGTCGGCAAGGTGACCGTTCTGGGTCCCTCCGTGGACGCGACGACCAGACGCTTGTTCGTGCGCAGCGAGATCGCTGATCCTGAGCATCTGCTCCGTTCGGGCATGTTCGCCAATTTCGTGATCCGCACGGGCGATCCCGTCACCGCGCCAGCGGCTCCGCAAAGCGCCATCGTGCGTGAAGGCGACGGAACCATGACCTGCTGGGTCACCACGGACCGGCGCAGATTCGTGCGCCGCGTCGTGACGATCGGACAGCGGCGCGGCGATTTCATCGAAATCGTTTCGGGTCTCGAGCCGGATGAACTCGTCGTCGGCGACGGGGCGATCTTTCTGAGTAATCAGGCCGCGATCGGGAAGGTCGACTGAGGCCGGCATCGGAGCATATTGTTGCTGAAGTCCGTTCTCGAATTCGGCCTTACCCGTCGCGCGATCGTCGTTATCGGCGTGATCGTGTTCGCGATCGCGGGACTCGTCGCATTCTCGCGGCTCAATATCGAAGCCTATCCAAATCCCGCGCCCGTCATCATCGAGATTTCAGCGCAGTCGCCGGGAACCTCGGCCGAGGAGATGGAAAAATACTACACGATCCCCATCGAGATCGGGCTTTATTCCACGCCGGGCGTGGTCAATATCCGCTCCACCTCTTTCTACGGGCTCAGTTTCGTTCGCGTCACGTTCAAATATGGAACGGACTATTATTTCGCCAAGACGCAGGTCGCGCTCAATCTCCAGCAGAACGTCAATCTGCCCGGAAACGTCACGCCGCAGATTCAGCAGTCGAGTCTCACGGGTGAAATTTACCGCTACCAGATAAAGGCGCCGCCGAATTTCGGTCTGACCAACATCCGCACCGTACAGGACTGGATCATCGCGCGGCGGCTGCTGACAATCCCGGGCATCGTGCAGGTTACCTCATGGGGCGGCACGACGAAGCAATTCTCCGTGGACGTCGATCTGCCGAAGCTCGAGGCTTTCAACGTCACGCTGCCGCAGGTCATCACTGCGATCGGCGCCTCGAACGTCAATGTCGGCGGCCGCGAAATTCAGATCGGCCAGCAATCGGTAAATATCCGGGGCATCGGCCTCATCAACGACGGCGGCGCGGCGGACCTCACGGCCGGCTACCATACGGAAGATATCGAAAATATCGTGCTCACGCAGTCGAACGGCGTGCCGGTCAAGATCAGGGACGTGGCCCGGGTCTCCGTCGGATTCGTGCCGCGGCTCGGCATTGCGGGGCGAGATTTCGAAGACGACATCGCAGCCGCGATCGTTCTGATGGGACGCACCCAGCACACGAACGACATGCTGCCGAAGGTGAAGGAGGAGATCGACAAGATCAACGTCGACGGGTCCTTGCCGCCGGGCGTGCGCGTCGACGCCTACTATGACCGCGGCGCACTTGTCGACGTGACAACGCACACGGTCCTCCACAATCTCTACATGGGCATGATACTGGTGTTTCTCATCCAGTGGGTTTTCCTTGGAGACGTGCGCAGCGCCCTGATTGTTGCGGTGAATATTCCCTTCGCGCTGTTTTTCGCGATCATCGTTCTCGTGTTGCAGGGTGAAGACGCGAATCTGCTCTCGGTCGGCGCGGTCGATTTTGGAATCATCGTCGACTCCGCCGTCATCCTCGTCGAGAATATCTTCCGCAATTTCCAGGCGCCGCGCCTCAAGCGGGCGGAGCTGCTGCAGCTTCTCGCCGAAGGCTTCTGGGGTCCAAATCCGACTTCTCCAACGGATACCAGCGGCGTCGCACAGCTTTGGACGGATCGTCTGAGACTGATTTTCGTGAGCGCCCTGCAAGTCGACAAAGCGGTGTTCTTCACCGCGACGATCACCATCACCGCCTTCCTGCCGCTCTTCACGATGACCGGCGTCGAGGGGCAGATTTTCGGCCCGATGGCCCGCACCTACGCCTATGCGCTTGGCGGGGCCTTGCTCGCGACGTTCACCGTCACGCCGGTGCTCGCCTCGCTCGTTCTGCCGGACGATGTCCGCGAAGTGGAGACGCGGCTCGTGCGCTGGCTCCGATCCGTCTACACGCCAGCTCTGCGGCTGTCCCTCGACAATGCGAAAATCGCGATCATGGCCGGTTGCGCGTTTCTCGTTTTCGCCGCGCTGATCGCAACGCGGCTCGGCAGCGAATTTCTGCCGACGCTGGAAGAGGGCAATCTCTGGATCAGAGCGTCCTTGCCGCCGACGATTTCTCTCGCCGGAGGGACGGCGGCGACAGGGAAAATGCGCGAAATCCTCTTGCGTCATCCCGAAGTGATCACCGTGGTTTCGCAACATGGCCGCCCGGACAATGGTTCCGACGCCTCGCCCTTTTCGAACGTCGAACTCTTCGCGCCGCTGAAGCCGCTCGACCAATGGCCGGCGGGTCAAACCAAGGATAAGCTCACCGAGGAGCTGGAGAAGGAGTTCGAGAACGAACTGCCGGGGATCGGATTCAATTTCTCCCAATACATCCAGGATAATATCCAGGAGGCGCTTTCCGGCGTCAAAGGTGCCAATTCGATCAAGATCGTCGGGCCGGATCTCGATGTGCTCGAGTTTCTGGCCGAGCGCGTCATGCTGGTTGTCGGGGAGGTCGCCGGCGTGGAAGATCTCGCCGTCTTCCATCTTCTCGGCCAGCCCAATCTCAACGTCGCGATCGATCGCGCTAAGGCGGCGCGTTTCGGGCTGGCCGTCGGCGACGTTAATACGATCGTGCAGTCCGCCATGGCCGGTTCTGTCGCGACGAATGTTCTCGAGGGCGATCGGCAGTTCCCGGTGCTGGTGCGCCTCTCGCCGCAATATCGCCGATCCATCGAGGCGGTCGGCAACGTCAAGGTGGCTTACGCCAATTCGAGTGGCGCGAACGCTTATGTTCCTTTGAAGGAACTGGCCGCCATTTCGCTGGATACCGGAGCGTCCTTCATTTATCGAGAGCGCGGCCAGCGCTTCGTTCCCATAAAATTCAGCATTCGCGGACGCGATCTTGGCGGCACGGTCGCCGAGGCGCAGGAGCGCGTGGCGAAGGCGATCAAATTGCCGATGGGCTATCAGATTCTCTGGGCGGGCGAGTTCGACAATTTGCAGGAGGCCAAGAAGCGGCTTCTCGTCGTCGTGCCGGTGACGCTCATTCTCGTATTCCTGCTGCTCTATGGCCTGTTCAATTCCTTGCGCGAAAGTCTGCTCGCCTTTGGCGGCATCCCCTTCGCGATCGGCGGCGGCGTCATCGCGCTCTATGTCTCCGGACTGAATTTCAGCGTATCGGCGGCGATCGGCTTCATTTCGCTCTTCGGCGTCGCCGTCATGGATGGCATTTTGAACATCACCTACATTCGCGAACTGACCATTCAGGGCATGGCGTTCAGCGAAGCGGTTTTTTACGGCGCCGAGCAGCGCATGCGGCCGATGCTCATGACCGCCCTCTCGGCGGGCGTCGGGCTGTTCCCGGCCGCGGTGTCGCACGGGATCGGCTCGCAGGTTCAAAGGCCGCTCGCGACGGTCGTCGTCGGCGGCATGCTGGTTGGCCCTTTGTTGCTCCTCATCGTCGCGCCGGCTTTGCGCAAAATGTTTCTCGCGCCCTACGGGCGGTCCTCCAACAGCGCGAGGGAGACCGCTCTTCACAAGGAGTGAGGGGCGCGAGCGCGATACGCCGGGAAGTCGTCAAAACGCTGTCGCGTCGCTGCGCGAGGTTCTAGACTGGACGCTTGACGACCAGGGTTTGATAGGTGCTCCATTGAAGAGGCTTCCACGTTTCTCCCGGCGCCATGTGTTGGGCGCCCTCGCATGGAGCGGCGCGTTTCTGCGGTCCTGCGCCAGCTTCGCGGTCGACAAGCTCTCAAAGGCGGACGTCGAGTATCGCGATCGACCAAGGGGCCATGAGCGCTGCGACAATTGCCGCGTATGGGCGCCGCCGAACGGCTGCAAGTCGGTGGAGGGAAGCATATCGCCGCGCGGCTGGTGCAACATATGGCGCGGCGCCGGTCCCAACGCGGGCGTCAGCCCGGATGACGACGGCAAACTGAGCAAGGGCGACGTCGCTTATCAAGGTTCTCCGCGGCGCGGCCAGCGCTGCGACAATTGCGACGTCTTCGAACCGCCGGATCAATGCACATCGGTGCAGGGCAAGGTCAGCCCGCAAGGCTGGTGCAATATTTGGCGCGACATGAAGCGGGAGATAGAGCACACGAAAACGTAAGTTTGCGGGGAAAGCGTACGAAAGCGCTGATTTCATTGGTAGGCCGGGCAGGACTCGAACCTGCAACCAGACCGTTATGAGCGGTCGGCTCTAACCATTGAGCTACCGGCCCCTGCGTCCCGGGGACGCTACGTCCTATACAGGAATTGGCGTTCCGGGCAACATCGCCCGGGAAATTCGCGAGGCGCGGCATGACGGAGGGTGAGAAGCGGGCGGCGATGGTCGTCGGGGCCCTGGAGCTTGAGAGTTCTGGGGCTCAATCACGGCTCGGCCGGAAACCTGTCGATGCGCGACAACGAGGCGGCGCTGGTCACGCCGAGCGGCGTTCCCGCCCGGGAGCTACGTTCGGATCAGATCGCCCGCATGCGACTCGCCGACGCGGACGGCGCCTTTGAGGGTCCGCTGCCGCCCTCCAGCGAATGGCGTTTTCATCTCGACGTCTATCGCGCTCGGCCCGACGTCGGGGCGGTCGTGCATATGCATTCCGCCTATGCGACGACCCTGGCGACTCTGCGGCGCGACATCCCCGCCGTTCACTACATGATCGCGGCCTTCGGCGGGCCGACGGTGCGCTGCGTCGGCTACGCTTCTTACGGCACGGCGGAATTGTCCCGGCTCGTGGTCGAGGGGCTGAAAGATCGGGATGGCGTGCTGCTCGCCAACCACGGCGCGATCGTGACGGGCGCGAACATGCGCAAGGCGCTCTGGCGCGCGGTCGAACTCGAAGCGCTCGCGCAGGTCTATTACCTTGGCGCTCTCGTCGGCGAGCCCGCGATTCTGCCGGATGAGGAAATCTGGCGCACGGTCGAGCGCTTCAAGGCTTACGGCCCGAGCGGGCGCTGAAACGCGCCCTCATTCCTCGCGGCCGCACGCAAGGTCGGGGAACATCTGCCGCAGGCCGCCCTCGGTCGCCGCGCAGACGCCGCGCTCGGTGATCAGCCCCGTGACATAGCGCGCGGGGGTCACGTCGAAGGCCCAGTTGCGCGCCGGCGAACCATCGGGCGTCAGCTGCACTTCCGTAACGGTGCCCTCGGCCGCGCGGCCGGCGATATGCGTGACTTCGCGCGCGCTGCGCTCCTCGATGGGGATGTCGGCGACGCCGTCGCCGATGCGCCAGTCGATGGTCGAACTTGGCAGCGCGACATAAAAGGGCACGTCATTGTCCCGTGCGGCGAGCGCCTTGAGATAGGTGCCGATCTTGTTGCAGACGTCGCCGGCGCGCGTCGTTCGGTCCGAACCGACGATGACGAGATCGACCATGCCGTGCTGCATCAGATGGCCGCCGGCGTTGTCGACGATGACGGTATGGGCGACGCCTTCGTTCAGCAGCTCGAAAGCGGTCAGGCTTGCGCCCTGATTGCGGGGCCGCGTCTCGTCGACCCAGACATGGAGATCAAGCCCCGCGCGCGCCGCCTTGTAGATCGGCGCCAGCGCCGTGCCCCAGTCCACGGTCGCGAGCCAGCCGGCGTTGCAATGGGTCAGGACGTTCACCGGCCGGCCGGGCTTCTTTTCCGCCGCCGCGCGAATGAGGGCGGCGCCGTGCTCGCCGATTGCCGCGCAGCAGGCGACGTCTTCTTCGGCGATCCGCCCAGCCTCGGCGAAGGCGAGCGCGGCCCGTTCTGGAATTGGCGCCATCAGCAGCAGCGCTTTCATGCGGTCCAGCGCCCACCGCAGATTGACGGCGGTCGGGCGCGTCGCCAGCAGCGTCGCATAGGCGTCCTCGATGGCGCCGTCATTGGCGTTCTGCGCGGCGGCGAGCGCCAGCCCATAGGCCCCCGTCACGCCGATCAGGGGCGCCCCGCGCACCACCATGTCGCTGATGGCGCGCCCCGCCTGATCGCTGCTTTCAAGCGCCAAGGCCTCGAATCGATGGGGCAGGCGGGTCTGGTCGACGACATGGACCCGGCCTCCCGCCGCCTCGCGCCAAATCGTCCGGTAGTCGCGTCCGTTGATTAGCATCAAACCTTCCGCCGAGGCGCCTTTTCGGCCCTTGTGCCTTCTGGCCCGGAACTTGTAAACGGGGGCGGGCGCACCCGGGGGCGGGGGCCGTCTCGCCGGGGACCTCTAATGACCTATTGCTGCGGCATACTCGTGCGCGACGGTCTCGTCATGATCGCCGACACGCGCACCAACGCGGGTCTCGACAATATCGCGACCTTTCGCAAGCTTCACATCTTCAAGACGCCCGGCGAGCGTGTGCTGATGCTGGCGACCGCCGGCAATCTCTCGGTCACTCAGGGCGTGGTGAACTCGCTCTCCGAAGGCTTCGAAAACTCGGAGACGGGCGAGCTCGAAAGCGCCATGACGGCCGGCACGATGCTGCAGGCCGCGCAGCTTGTCGGACGCGCGGTGCGCCGATCGCGCATGGAGGCGTATAATTCGGTCGAACAATCCAACGGCGTGAGCTTTGACGTTTCGCTGCTGCTCGGCGGGCAGATCAAAGGCGGCGCCCCGCGCCTTTTCATGATCTACACCGCCGGCAACAGCATCGAGTGCACGGCGGACACGAATTACCTGCAGATCGGCGAGCACAAATACGGCAAGCCGATTCTGGATCGCGCGGCAAATTATGACAGCGACATCTACGACGCGCTGAAAATTGGCCTTATCTCGATGGATTCCACCATCAAGTCCAATCTCTCCGTCGGTCTGCCCATCGACGTCGCGCTGCTGCGAAGGGATGCGTTCGAACTCGAAGTGTCGACGCGCATCGACGCCACCGACGAATATTTCCGCGATCTGCGCGAGCGCTGGTCGAAGGCGTTGCGCGCCGCGCATATGGGCATCCCGGCGCCGCCGTATCGCGGACGCGAGCGGTGACGACGCGCGCGCCCGCCGACGCGGCGTCGATCGCGCGCGCGGCGGCGGTGCTGCGAGAGGGCGGTCTTGTCGCTTTCCCCACGGAAACGGTCTACGGGCTGGGCGCCGACGCCACGAGCGCCTGGGCCGTTGCGCGCATTTATGACGCCAAGGGACGCCCGTCCTTCAATCCGCTCATCGCCCATGTCGTCGACATCGGCGCGGCGCAGCGCGAGGCGCGGCTATCCGACGCGGCGATAAGGCTCGCGGAAGGCTTCTGGCCGGGGCCGTTGACCATCGTCGCGCCTGCCGCGGCCGAAGGCTCGGTGTGCGAATTGGCGCGGGCCGGACTGCCGAGCGTCGCGCTGCGCATTCCCGATCATCCCGTCGCGCGCGCGTTGCTCGCCGCCTTCGGAAAGCCCATAGCCGCGCCCTCCGCCAATCGCTCGGGGCATGTCAGCCCGGTGACGGCGGCGCATGTGGCGCAGGATTTGTCGGGCCGCGTGGATATGATCCTCGACGGCGGCCGCACGACGGCCGGCCTCGAATCCACCATCGTCTCCTTTTGCGAGACGGCGCCGGTCCTGCTGCGGCCCGGCGCCATCGCGCGCGAAAAGATAGAAAAAGCGCTGGGCTGCAAACTCGCGGCGCCGGAGCGGGCCGCGATTCTGGCGCCCGGCATGACGGCGTCGCATTATGCGCCCGACGCGCGTCTGCGGCTGGAGGCGCATGAAATCCATGAGGGGGAGGCGGCGCTCGATTTCGGCGGGCGGCTGACCGCGCTCGCGCCCGCGGGGGCGAGCGTCCTTGACCTCTCGCCACGCGGCGATCTCGTCGAGGCGGGCGCAAATCTTTTCGCTTATCTGCGAGAGATCGATCGTCTCGGCGCCGCGAAAGTCGCGGTCGCCCATATACCCGAGCGTGGATTGGGCGAGGCGATCAACGACCGGCTCAGGCGAGCGGCGGCGCCGCGGGTCTGAGGCCGGGCGCTTTCAGAGAAACCGCACATTCCCGGTGGCGAGCTCATAAACTGCGCCCACAAGCGTCGCTCTATGCTCCTTGATCGCGCGTTGGCTTTCCGGCAGGGCAAGAAGCTGCTGCATGGACCAACGGACGTTGGCCTCCACGGCCGCGCGCATCAGCGCTTCGCGATCCTGATGAAGATCGACGTGGGCGAGGCCGGGCTCGATCAAGCGCAACAGGGCCTCGATATGCGAGGGCTCGTGATTTGTCTTCAGCATGTCTTCCACGGCCGCGGTGACCGCGCCGCATCCCTCATGGCCCATGACCACGACAAGCGGCGTATGCAGATGCGCGACGGCGTATTGCAGCGTGCCGACGACATCTTCGGCGATGATGTTGCCCGCGAGCCGGACGATGAACAATTCGCCGAGGCCGACGTCGAAAACAAGTTCGGGAGCCGCCCTTGAGTTGCTGCAACCCAAAATCGTCGCGAACGGTTTTTGTTGCTCGACCAGCATTTGGCGCCAGGAGGCGTTCTCATGCGTGTGCTGGGCTCGGCCCGCCACAAAGCGGCGATTGCCGTCCTTCAGGCGCAGCAGGGCGTCGTCAGCGCTGGACGGGCTCGGCGCGGGCGGGTGGAAATCCGGTTTCGGTTTGGCCGTCGCCTCGCCAGCGGTCAGACCGAGGATGGCCGAAGCGTTCAGCCATTGACGCCTCGTGAGGCCCTTTGCGCAGCATTCGTCCGCCATGCGGCTCCTGAAAACGGGTCAGATCCTATGCGACGGCGCGCCGACCGTGTCGCCGCGCCGTCTCGCCGGAGCATTCTAACAAGAAAATCTCGGCTCTGTCTCGCTCAGGCCGCGAGCGCCGTCGGCGTCGCCGCGCGCAGATGAAAATCCTGCGTCGCGGCGCGCGGCGCGCCTTTGAGCAGCGAGTCTGCACTCATAGCCCCGGGCGACGAAATCGCCGGCGCCGGCAGAGCACATCTCCACTGCGAGCCGGGTCAATCTGTTCAGCACCGGCTCGGTCACCCAGGAGAAACGCGGGGCGTCCGGCCCCACGTTGCGCATCAAGGCGACGCGGGCGTCATTATTGGCCAGGCTCATGCGCGCCTGCCAACCGAGCTGAGGCTCCTGCCAATCGTTTGCGACGATGACGGGGCCGCGATAGATGCGCGCTTCGCTCTCGGTGCGCTCGATCAGCGCCATCTCGCCGCGCCGCACGCCGGTGAGCGTGAAGAGGGTGGGCCGCGCCAGCGGCGCGCGCGCAATAAGGCTCACCGCGTCCTCGAAGGTTTCGCAGGTCTCGAAGGCGAAGCGCAGTAGATGATCGGGCGGCCAGCCGCCTTCGCTCGCGAGCGCGTTCCGCAGATTGATCGCCGCGTCATAGGCGAAGCCAAGCGCGCCCGTGGTGCGCCGCTGCATGGGCGCCTGATTGATGACGGCGCTGAACCGCCCGGGCGCCATGGCGCTCAGCACGCCCACGGCGCCCGGCCAGGTGGCGTTGTAGAAATCGCCCGCCGGACCCGATTGCCAGGCCATTTCCACCGCCTCGCCCAGCCCTTTGAACGGCCAGTCGAGCGTGCGGCGAATGCGCGGCAAACCGTCCAGACCTTCATAGGCCTGCGTGGTGCACGCGAAGAGATAGGACATGTTCAGCGTCATCGCGCCCGGGAAGCCGAGGATGGCGGCGATATGCTCGAGCTCGGCGCGATAGGCCGAGCCGGAACGGCGCAGCCAGTTGGTCGCGAGGCGGTCGATCGGCGACAGACAAAAGCGGCCGAACGGCGCGACCCTGCCGAGGCAGGCGTCGCGCAGGGCGATGGCCGCGTCGACCCGCGAACGCGCATGGGCCACGGGTCCGCCGTCGCGCACGTCGAGGAGAGGGATCGGGTTCATCGTCGTCCTTCCGTCAGAAAACCGTCATTGAACCGATATCGTTCCCACATCGCTCTGTCATAATATAGTAAAAAAGCGAGCCGCCTTTGCCGCACTGCAAGAACGGGCGCTTTGCGGTAAATCTCAAATCCCGGGGTCGGCCGATTCGGCCGCCGCATTGCTTTGAGACGCAAAATGTCCCACGCCGTCGCCGCCGCTTTCCTGGCCCTCGAATCCCACGCGCGGGCGCTCGAAGGCGTTCGAACGCTCGACCTCTTCGCGCAGGATTCGGCGCGGTTTCACAATTTCAGCGTCGCGCTCGGCGACGACTTCCTGTTCGACTTCTCGAAGCATAAATTCACGCGGGAGACGCTCGACCTTCTTCTCGGGCTCGCGCGCACGCGACATCTGGAGGCGCGCCGCGACGCGCTCTTTTCCGGCGAAGCGGTGAACAACACGGAGAAGCGCGCCGCCATGCATATGGCCTTGCGCGATCTCTCGTCGCGCCCCGTTCTGGTTGACGGCGAAGACGTGCGCGCGCGCGTCGAGAGCGAGCGCGAGAAGGTTTTCGCCTTCGCGCGCGCTATCCGCAGCGGCGAGGCGACAGGCGCGACGGGCCTGCCGTTCACGGATGTCGTCAACATCGGCATCGGCGGCTCGGACCTTGGTCCCGCCATGGCGGCGCGCGCCTTGTCGCCCTATGCCGGCGAAGGCCCACGCGCCCATTTCGTCTCCAATGTCGACGGCGCCGATCTCGCCGACACGCTCGCGCGCCTCGATCTTTCGCGCACGCTGTTTGTCGTGTCGTCCAAGACGTTCACGACGCAGGAGACGATGGCCAACGCCGCCAGCGCGCGCGCGCGCCTCGTCGCGGCCCTCGGCGAAGAAGCGGTCGGCAAGCATTTCGCCGCCGTGTCCACCCGGCTCGACAAGGTCGCGGCTTTCGGCATCGACGCGACGCGCGTTTTCGGTTTCTGGGACTGGGTCGGCGGACGTTATTCGATGTGGTCGTCGATCGGCCTTGCGCTGGCGATCGCCGTGGGGCCGGAGAATTTCACCGAATTCCTGGGCGGCGGCTTCGACGTCGACGAGCACTTCCGCACGGCGCCGCTCGACAAGAACATTCCCGTGCTCATGGGCCTGCTCGGCGTCTGGCATCGCAATGTGCTCGACCGCCGCGCCCATGCGGTGATCCCCTACGATCAGCGCCTCGCGCGCTTCCCCGCCTATCTGCAGCAGCTCGACATGGAGTTCGAACGGCAAGTCGGTGACGCGCGAGGGCGCGCATGTGGCTTATGAAACCGGCCCGGTCATTTTCGGCGAGCCCGGCACCAACGGTCAGCACGCTTTCTTCCAGCTTCTGCATCAGGGCACGGACGTCACGCCCATCGACTTCCTTGTCGCCGCCGAGCCGACCGCGGCCGACGCGCATCATCATGCGCTGCTCTTTTCCAACTGCCTCGCGCAGGCCGAAGCCTTTATGCGCGGGAGGACGCTGCCGGAGGCGAGGGGTCAATTACGCGCGAGCGGCATGAGCGAGGATGAAATCGAAACGCTCGCGCCGCACAAGGTGTTTTCCGGCGACCGGCCGTCGAGCGTCTTCCTCTACAAGCGCCTCGATCCGCGCACGCTCGGGCGCCTCGTCGCGTTCTATGAGCACAAGGTCTTCGTGCAATCGGTGATCTGGGACATCAACCCGTTCGATCAATGGGGCGTGGAACTCGGCAAGGAACTCGCAAATCGGCTTGCGCCAATCGTGGAGAATGCGAGCGTGTCGACCGAGGGGCTGGATGGATCGACGGCGGGGCTGATCGGGTGGCGGCGCAACGCGACCTCATAGCTGTGAGCGCCGCGATCAATTCGGGGTTCACGAGTCGCGCGCCAAATCGCACCGGGCGGGTGAGCCGACTTAAGCCAGGAGCGCCCAGCAGCGTCCTGTGCGGCGGCGCACATAGTTTCTTTTAGGACTGGTTAATACTCTCCTCATCGAAGCAAGGGGCTTCGGGTCGAACTTCAACAGGAGAGTGTCATGTTTGCAAAACGCATCGCTTTCGCCGTCGCCGCCGTCGTTGTCGTCGGCGCCGCCGCCATCCCCGCCGCTTCGGCTGGCGACTTTTCCGAGCAGCAGATCACGCGCGTCGACGATTTCGGCAATCGCGTCACCAAGACCCGCGTCGTCGCATTCGATAATTTCGGCAATCCCTCCTCCGCGGTGCGCATCGTTCGCGCCGACCCGTTCGGCAACAAGATGGTCAAGACGATCCGCACCGACGGCTTCGGCGACCGCGTCGTCAACACCACCTTCGTCTCGCACGGCGGCTTCTGAAACATTCCACCCCATCGAATTCAATCGTGAAAAGGAATACGACAATGAACGCAATCAAGAAGATCTCTCTCGCCGCCGCGCTCGCCGGAGCGCTCGCCATTCCGGCCGCGACCAGCGCCTTTGCCTGGGGCAGCGGGAATTGGGGGACGCCGGTCTCCACCACCTCTTCGAAAGGTTATGGCGGCAATGGCGGCTCTCAGTCGTCCGGCGGCTGGAATAACACTGCGCCGCGTCCGGACTCGCATGGCGAATGCTGGAACTGCAACACCTCCGCCAGCAACTCCGGCTGGAACAGCAATGGCGGCGGACGCGGCTCCTCCTGCCGCCAAATGCAGGCCATGGGCATGAGAATCGCCTGCGGCGGCGATCGCTGGGGAAGCAACAACGGTGGTTATGGCGGCTCCAACGGCGGGAATTGGGGCGGGGGCCAGGGCGGCTGGAAGAACGGCTCGAACAGCGGCGGCTGGGGCGGATACGGCGGCGGCCAGAGCAGCCAGGGCGGCAATGGCTCCTGGAAGAACGGCGGCTCGAATGGCGGCGGCTGGGGCTCGAACGGCGGCGGCAGCCAGGGCGGCAACGGCTCCTGGAAAACCGGCGGCTCGAGCAGCGGCGCCTGGGGCGGCTACGGCGGCGGCCAGACCGCGTCGAGCAGCGGCTCAAGCGCCGGCGGCTGGGGCGGGAACGGCGGCGGTCAGACCGGCGGAAACGGCAGCTGGAAGAACGGCTCGAGCTCCAGCAACTGGGGCGGATACGGCGGCCATCCGAACTGAATTGACGGGCGGCTGACGACGACAAGCGGATTGGCGCAATCGCCAGTCCGCTTTCCTGCGTTTTGCGGCGGCGTTTTCCGAGCGCGGAGTCAGACGGCCTCGGCTACGAGAATGCTCGTCAGCGTTGGTAGCGCATTTCTCAAGAGGCGGAACTCTCCGAACCCTGCCTGCGACAGAAGCGCCTCGATCTCCTCCACCCGACGCGGTTCGCCGCGGCCCATGGCGAGCGTGTAGAAGCCGTAATAGGCGTCCAGCGGCTCGGCCCCCTTCACGCCCGACATCGCCTCGATGACCAGCAGCGTCGCGCCCGGCGCCAGCGCCTTGCGGATGTTGCGCAAGAGCATGAGCGCCCGTTCGTCGTCCTGATCGTGCACGA
Organism: uncultured Alphaproteobacteria bacterium; assembly: GCA_963806665.1. GTDB lineage: Bacteria > Pseudomonadota > Alphaproteobacteria > Rhizobiales > Beijerinckiaceae > Methylocystis. The sequence goes on from CAWDYM010000004.1 coordinate 168,577, forward strand.
TGCGGATGAGCGTGACGAGGTCGGCGCCTTTCGGCAGTTCGTTGCGCAGGAAGTCGCGGCCGTGGATCTCCGCGCGCCCGGCGATGCCGGCGGCCTCGAAGCGCGCCCGCGCGCGGTCCGCCACCGCGGGAAGGTCGACGAGCGAAAGCTGCAGCGCCGGCGCCCGCGCCGCCGCGGCGCAAAGAAAGACGCCCTCGCCGCCGCCGACGTCCATCAGCCGCCTGTGACGCGAGACGTCATAGACGCCAAGGGCTTCGTCCGCCACCATGGGTTGCGAGGCCGCCATCAGCGCGCTGTAGGGCGCGACCTGCTCCGCCTCCAAAGCCTTGGGCCGTTCGAGATCGGAATAGGGCCAGTAATCGGCGAGCGCCGCGCGCTTTTCGCCGCGCAGCAGCGCCACCGGGTCGGCGAGGTCGGCGTAGAGCAGGGGCTGGTGCTCGACGAGCGCGAGCGCCGCGCGATTGCCCGCGAAGGCGGCCCCGAGCTGACCGAGACCGTAGCGCGCGCCGGACCGCCGCTCCGCCAGATCGAGAGAGGCGGCGGCCTCCAGCAGGCGCCTCGCCGCTTCCTGCGAGAGATCGAGGCGGCGCGCGATTTCCGGGAGGGTCAGCGGCCCCTCGGCCAGCGCATCGAACAGCTTCAGCCGCACGCAGGCGAAGAGCGCCTGCGAATAGACGAAGCCGGCGGTGAGATCGAGCGCCGCGCGGGCGCGCCGGCGGGCGATCATGCGGGTGAAAGGATTGGAGAGGGACCAGCGCTGGAAGCCGGGATCGGCGATCAACCGGTCCCGCCGCGCCCGCAGACGGTCCAGCCAGTCTTCGAAAACCCCCACCATCCCCGCGCCTCCTTCGATCCGCGCCCGGATAGCATAGGCTTTTGACGCCGCGAAGCGCGCGGGCGACATTGCGGGAGCCCGCGCCTTCCTGTAAAAAGAGCCGCGTTGACTCGCGATACGCGCCCGTAGCTCAGCTGGATAGAGCGTTGCCCTCCGAAGGCAAAGGTCGCACGTTCGAATCGTGCCGGGCGCGCCATTTTTCTAAATAACTGTATTTACGAGCTTTTCTAATTTTCTTCCCGAATGAAAGAGATATCTTTGTCGCGGTGCACTTCGTCCATTTCCATTGAAAGGCTGATCCGAGCGCTGCAAGGTCGATTTTGACCTAAAGCGCGTTCCGCTTGCGTAGACGCAAGGTTCCGCTCCTTCGAAAGGCGATTCCGTGCGAACAACGCTTCGCTTGAAGACGCGACGGCTCTAGCAGGCTTCAACGAAGCGATAGCCAATTCCCGGGTCTGTCAGGAGCAATTTCGGCTCCGATGGATCGTCTTCGATTTTCGCTCGCAACTGTCCGACAAAAACCCGAAGGTATTGGCTATCACCTTCATGAGCTGGCCCCCAAACGGCTTTCAGGAGTTCGCGATGCGACAGCGGCCTTCCGGCATGGCGCGCGAGGCATATCAGAAGATCGAACTCTTTTGGCGTGAGCTTCAAGAAAATCCCACGCTTCTCGACGCGGCGTTTAACAACGTCGATCGTCAAGTCGGCCACCTTAATACATTCAGGTTCAGAGGCGTCGCTCGCGTGGCGCAGCGCGGTCCGCATTCTCGCGAGAAGCTCGCCCATGGCGAAAGGCTTTTCGACATAGTCGTCTGCGCCCATGTCGAGCGCCATGATTTTCTCGGCTTCTCTGTCACGGGCCGAGAGAACGACAACTGGCGTGCTTGTCAGGATGCGAATTCGCCGCAGCGTTTCTTTCCCGTCCATGTCGGGTAGCCCGAGATCTAGAACGATGAGATCAGGCGCGAATGACGCCAGGACGGCCAAAGCCTCGGCGCCCGAACCGGCGCCGGTGACTTGATAGCCGGACGCGGTCAGTGCGGGACGAAGCACGCGCAAGATCTGCGGCTCGTCATCGACGACGAGGACTTTTGCGCTCACGCGGAAACTCCCGTCGACTCTTCCGCCACCGGAAACCGCATCACGATCCGCGTTCCTCGCCGCCGCACCGCTGGACTTTGTGCGACAATCGAGCCACCCATTGCATTGACGAGCCCCCGGCAGATCGACAAGCCGAGCCCGGTACCCGCCTTGCGACCGTCAGACCGGCCGCCCCGATAGAACTTCTCGAAAATCCGTTCAAGATCAGATGGCTTTATGCCCGGCCCTTCGTCGGTAACGCTTATGACGAGGGCGTCCCCGTCTCGGCGCGCATGGACAACCGCGCCAGAACCTCCACCATACTTGTGCGCATTGTCGAGCAGATTGAACAGCACCTGCCCAAACAGATTGGCGTCTCCCCGGATCGGGGCCAGGTCCGGCGCAATGCTGACCGCGGTCTTTTGGTCCGGGTAAATTTTTCTTATGCGTTCCGCAGCCGCGCGCACGACAGACGCGACGTTGACCACCTCGCGCAGCGGCGCCAGCCCGCCGGATTCGATGCGAGACATATCGAGCAGGTTGGCGATGAACCGCGCGAGACGTCCGGCCTCTTCTTCGATCGACGCCAACAGATCCTGCCGGTCGTCGGGCGAAAGCTTCTCGCCGAGTTCGCGCAGACTGGTGACGGCGGCGGTAATCGACGCCAACGGCGTGCGCAGATCGTGGGAAAGGGAAGACAGCAGCGTCGTCCGCAGCTTCTCATTCTCCTCCAGCGCCGCTGATTTGACCGATTCGACAATCAGATTAGAGCGGTCGATCGCGATCGCGGCCTGCTCCAGAAGCGAGGAAAGCGCGTTCTCCTCCTGCGCGGAAAACGGCGTCTCCGCATCCTTCGGCTGGACGCCACAGACGGCGACGACGCCGCGCGGCGTCGCCAGCGGACGAAACTGGAATCGGACGTTAGGTAGCGTCGCTGTTCGCCACCCCGCCGCCTCGTCCTTTTGGAACGCCCAACGCGCCGCGCCGCTTTCGCCGGGATCGAGTTGGTCGAGCGGCGGCCAGGCGGCGGAAACGCCCAGTTCTCCCTCGCGCAGCGTCAGAAAGACCACGCAAGGCAGATCCATGATCTTTTGGATTTGGATCGTCGCGGTCCACATCACGTCTTCCAGCGCCTTTGCGGCGACCAGCTTGCGCGAAAAATCGAACATCGCCTGAGTCGTTTGCGCGCGCACGCGAACGGCGCCGGCATGGTCGCGCATTCGGCTCGCCAGCAGCCCCGTAATGATCGCCACTGCAAGAGAGACGAGAAGCGATACAAACTCCTCCGGGCTGGAAATGGTGAAGACGTAGCGCGGCTCAACGAAAAAGAAGTCATAAGCAAGGAAGGACAAAATGGCTGCAGAGATGGCGGACCATAAGCCGAAACGCGCCGCACACAACAAAACCGGCAGGATGAATATGACCGAAAAATTTTGCAGTCGGAGCCAGCTGTCGAGAAGCGCGCCCACGCCAATCGTCGCCGCGACTGCGCCGACGGCAGAAAGCTGGGCCGCCCAGTTGGCGACGACGGCGAAGCGCTTCGGACGCGGCGCAACCATTTGCGGTTCCGGCGCGTCCAGAACGACATGCACAGCGATGTCCGCCGCGCAGCGAACGATCTCGTCGGTCAGGGATCGATGGAGAAAGCGCGCCAGTGCGCCGGCGCGTGACCGACCCACGACGATCTGGGTCATATTTTCACGCTGGGCGTAGCGGAGAATTTCGCTTGTCAAATCTTCGCCCGTGAGGCGCTCGACGTCGGCTCCCAGCCGTTCCGCCAGATGCAAAGCGCTATCGACGCGACGCACATTCTCCGCGTCGGCCTCATCTTGCCCCAGCCGTGCGACATGCACCGCGACCCAGGAGGCGTTCAGCCCGCTTGCAAGCCGCGCGCCCGCACGAATAATCGCTTCCGCCGAGCTGTCGGTCCCGATGCAGACCAGCAACCGCTCGGAGGTCGCCCACGGTCCCTCGATCGCGGCCTGACGCAGAAACGCCACCATCTGATCGTCGACGCGTTCGGCCGTGCGTCGAAGGGCGAGTTCGCGAAGCGCGGTGATGTTGCGTGCGGTGAAAAAGTTCTGCGTCGCGCGCCGCGCCGTCTCGGGGACGTAGACTTTGCCTTCCTTCAACCGCTGAAGCAGTTCGTCGGGCGTGATGTCGACGAGGATCACGTCGGCGGCGTCCTGAAGGACGCAGTCCGGCACCGTCTCGCGCACGGCGACGCCGGTGATGCGCGAGACAACGTCGGCGAGACTTTCGAGATGCTGGATATTCAGCGCCGTCCAGACATCGACGCCGGCGCCCAGCAATTCCTCGACATCCTGCCAGCGCTTGGGATGCCGGCTGTCGGGGGCGTTGGTATGCGCCAGTTCGTCGACGAGAATGAGCTTCGGCTTCCGATGCAGCGCCGCATCGATATCGAATTCCTCGATGATCCGACCACGATAGTCGATCCGTCGGCGCGGCAGGATTTCGAGCCCTTCCAGCAACGCCTGCGTTTCCGGCCGACCATGCGTCTCGACAAGCCCGACAACGACGTCGAGTCCTTCCGTCCTCGCGGCGCGGGCGCGCGCCAGCATCGCGTAGGTCTTGCCGACGCCTGGCGCGGCGCCGAGAAAGACGCGCAGCTTCCCCTCTCCCTCCTTGCCGCTCAGGGCAAGAAGGGCGTCGGGATCGGGGCGTCTCTCGACCTCGGACAAGCTTCACCTTTCGATGGCGCTATTTTAACGCGTCCAGCGCAATATTCAGCAGCAGCACATTGACGCGCGGCTCGCCGATGACGCCGGCGAGGCGTTGCTCGGTCTGCGCCGCGACCAGCGGGCGCAGACGCGCCTCGTCGATCCCGCGCGCTTTCGCGACCGAACCGATCTGAGCCAGCGCATATTGCGGCGAGATATGCGGATCGAGGCCGGACGCCGATGTGGTGACGGCGTCCGCGGCGACAATGTCGATGCGTCCCGCGGCGAACTCGGCTTCGATCGCCGCGTTGACGCGATCGAGCAGTTTCCTGGACGTCGGGCCGAGGTTTGAACCCGCGGAATTGGCGGCGTTATAGGGCGCATCGACCGTCTTCTTTGCATCAACCGGGTCGGGGCCGACTGTCGCCGAGGGGCGGCTGTGGAAGTACCGGTCCGATGCAAAGTTCTGGCCGATCAGTTCGGAGCCCAGGATTTTTCCGTCGCGTTCGATCAGACTGCCATTGGCCTTTGCCGAAAAGGCAAGTTGCGCAACAGCGGTGATGGCGAGTGGATAGGCGAGGCCCGTCAGCGCCGTGAACAACAGGAACAGAACCAGAGCCGGGCGCAGTTGAGAAAGCATGATGTTCTCCTCACGCAAGATGAAGGAAGGACACGGCGAGGTCGATGAGCTTGATGCCCACGAAGGGCGCCACCAGACCGCCGAGGCCGTAAATCAGGAGATTGCGCCGCAACAGCGCGGCGGCGCCGACGGGTCGATACTCGACGCCCTTCAGCGCCAGCGGGATCAATGCAATGATGATCAGCGCATTGAAAATGACCGCCGATAGGATCGCCGATTGCGGCGAACCGAGCTTCATGACGTTCATCGCGCCGAGCTCAGGGTAGGTCACGACGAACAACGCCGGAATGATCGCAAAATACTTGGCGACGTCATTGGCGATGGAAAATGTTGTGAGCGACCCGCGCGTCATGAGCAATTGTTTGCCGATCTTTACGATCTCAATGAGCTTTGTCGGATCGCTGTCGAGGTCGACCATATTGCCCGCTTCGCGCGCCGCCTGCGTGCCGGTCTGCATGGCGACGCCGACATCCGCTTGCGCCAGCGCAGGCGCGTCATTGGTGCCGTCGCCGCACATGGCGATGAGGCGGCCGCCCTGCTGCTCCTTGCGGATATAGGCGAGCTTGTCCTCGGGCTTCGCCTGCGCGATGAAATCGTCGACGCCCGCTTCGCCCGCAATGGCGGCAGCGGTTATCGGATTGTCGCCCGTCACCATGACGGTCTTGATGCCCATTTCGCGCAGCGCGGCGAAGCGCGCCTTGATGTCAGGCTTGATAATGTCCTTGAGATGCACGACGCCGAGCAGCCGTCCACTTTCCGAGACCGCGAGCGGCGTGCCGCCAGCGCGCGATATGCGCTCGACCGCGCGTTCGAACTCAACCGAGACAGGCATCCCCTGATTACAGATGGCGTCGACCGCGCCCTTGCGCAGCGACCGTCCGGGGAGGTCGACGCCGGAAATCCGCGTATGTGCGGAGAAAGGCACGATTTGCGCGTCGGCGTTCAGTTGTGGCGCGGAGAGCCCATATTCCGACTTCGCGAGCGCAACGATCGAGCGACCCTCGGGCGTCTCGTCCGCGAGTGACGCCAGCAACACAGCTTCCGCCAGCGCGGACGGAGAAACGCCGTCCACCGCGACGAATTCATCCGCCATGCGATTGCCGAAGGTGATGGTCCCGGTCTTGTCGAGCAGCAGCGTGTCGACATCGCCCGCCGCTTCGACGGCGCGCCCCGACGTCGCGATGACATTGAAGCGGATCAGCCTGTCCATGCCGGCAATGCCGATCGCCGAAAGCAGTCCGCCGATCGTCGTCGGAATCAGACAGACAAGCAGCGCGATGAGCACAGTGATCGACAGCCTCGTTCCAGAATAGAGCGCGAGCGGCCACAGGGTCACGCAGACGATCAGGAACACGATTGTGAGACCGGACAGCAGGATCGACAGCGCCAGTTCATTTGGCGTCTTCTGCCGCTGCGCGCCTTCGACCAACGCGATCATGCGGTCGATGAAGGTCGAGCCGGGCGCGGCCGTGATCCTCACTTTCAGCCAGTCGGACAGCACCGTCGTGCCGCCCGTGACGGCGGAGCGGTCGCCGCCCGCCTCGCGGATGACAGGCGCGGATTCGCCCGTGATCGCCGACTCGTTGACCGAGGCGACGCCCTCTACCACTTCACCGTCCCCGGGGATGAGATCACCGGCCTCGACAAGCACGACGTCGCCGACCCTAAGCTCGAGCGCGGAAACGCCCTGATAGACCTCCTTCATCCCTGCCGCGCCGTTAGGATCGATCAGGCGTTTCGCGTGCGTGTCGCTGCGTGTCTTGCGCAGCGCGTCGGCCTGCGCTTTGCCGCGCCCCTCCGCGACCGCCTCCGCAAAATTGGCGAAGAGCACGGTGAACCACAGCCATGCGGCGATCTGCCCAGAGAAGAAGGCGCCGCCGTTATGCGCGAGGAGATCGCGGATGAAGAAGAGGGTGACCAGCGCGGAGACCGCTTCCGTCACGAAGATCACCGGGTTGCGTGCGAGCCGGCGCGGATCGAGCTTCACCAGCGCGTCCATTGCGGCGCATTTGATAATGCCGGCGTCGAAGAGATCAGGTTGAGAGACTTTGGCGGACATGGATTGCTCCTCGAAAGGTCCTGTCAGAAGGTTTTGCCAGCGCGCGTCAGGAAGTGCTCGACGATGGGTCCGAGCGCGAGCGCGGGGAAATATTGCAGGAGATAGAGGATGACGATGACGCCGAGCAGCAGGCCGACAAAGAGCGGGCCATGTGTTGGAAACGTGCCGGTCGAGGCTGGCGCCTTTTTCTTCGCAGCGAAGGAGCCTGCCATGGCGAGCAGCGGCAATACGAAAGCGAAGCGGCCCAGGAACATCGCGATGCCGAGTGTGGTGTTGTACCAGAGCGTGTTGCCGGAAAGCCCGGCGAAGGCCGAGCCGTTATTGTCGTTCGCTGATGCGAAAGCGTAGAGCACCTCGGACAGCCCATGGGGGCCGGCATTGTTCATGCTGCTGAGGCCCGTCTGGAGCATGACGGACGCGGCCGTGAAGCCGAGCACGGTCAGGGGGTAGATGAGCACCGCCAGCATGGCGAGCTTCATTTCTCGAGTTTCGATCTTCTTGCCGAGATACTCCGGCGTGCGCCCGACCATCAGGCCCGCCACGAAAACGGCGACGACCGCGAGCACGAGGAAGCCGTAGAGGCCGGCGCCGACGCCACCGGGCGCGATGCTGCCCATGAGCATGTTGAACAGGGGCACGAGGCCGCCGAAAGCCGTGAAGGAGTCATGCATCGAGTTGACGGCGCCGGTGCTCGTTCCTGTCGTCGCCGTGGCGAAAAGCGCGCTCGTAGCGATGCCGAAACGGACTTCCTTGCCCTCCATATTGCCTGGCGACGGATCGACGCCGATCGCTGTCAACAAAGGATTTCCCGCCGCTTCCGCCCAATAGGCGAAGAGCGCGCCGCCGGTAAGCACAATCCCCATTGTGATCGCGACCGCGCGTCCCTGCCTTGGATCGAGAAGCTGGCGTCCGAAAGCGAAGACCGTCGCGAACGGCACGACGAGGAGCGCCCAGATTTCCAGCATATTGGAAATGGCGTTCGGGTTCTCGAAAGGATGCGCGGAATTGGCGTTGAAGAAGCCGCCGCCATTTGTGCCGAGTTCCTTGATCGCCTCCTGACTGGCTACAGGACCGATCGCGAGCGTCTGGCGCGCGCCTTCGATCGTCGTCGCATCGATAGAGCCGGCCAATGTCTGGGGCGCGCCGAGCGCGACAAGCGCCAGCGCGAAGATGATCGACAGCGGCAGCAGCAGGTAAAGCGTCGCCCGCGTTAGATCGACCCAAAAATTTCCAATGGTGGGCGATTCGCTGCGCGCGAAGCCGCGCACCAGCGCGAAGGCCATGGCGAGACCGGTTGCGGAGGAAACGAAATTCTGTACCGTGAGCCCGAGCATCTGCGTGAGATGGCTCATCGTCGTCTCGCCGCCGTAGTTCTGCCAGTTCGTGTTGGTGACGAAACTGATCGCCGTGTTGAAGGCGAGATCAGACGGCGCCGCTCCAAAACCCTGCGGATTTAGTGGCAGAACGCCTTGCAGTCTTTGCAGGGCGTAGAGCGATACAAATCCGAAAAGACTGAATGCGAGCATCGCCATGGCGTAGCCAAGCGCATTCTGCTCGCGCGCGGGATCGACGCCCGCCAGCCGATAAAAGGCGCGTTCGACAGGCGCGAGCGCGGGCGTCAACGCGACGCGTTCGCCGCACATGACGAGAGCGATATAGCCCCCGAGGGGGATTGCGGCGGCGACGACGGCGACAAGAACGATGGCGATCTGCGCCAGCCCGATCGCGTTCATTCCAATAATGTACATGGCGAATACCCGGATGATGCCGGGCCTCCGTGATTAGAATTTTTCCGGGTGGAGAAGCGTGTAAACCAGATAACCGCCGAGCAGGACGGCGACGATCAGGCCAATGAGAGGTTCAGACATGGCGGCGCCTCCGCTAGAGACGGCTGCAGACGCGCGCATAGGCGCCTGCAAGTAGGAAAAGGATAAATCCGAGCCCCAGCATCAGAAAATCGCCCATGGCGGCCTCCATCGTGATCAGAGGCCATAAAATGGACGCGAGCGATGTAAGGAGGCCATTAGGATTTTCGGTAGAGCTACGCCTTGGCGTTGGCGCTAGCGGAAGCGTCGCCCGGGCGCTGTAGGATTGGAAACACACCCAGGTAGCGCCGTCACCTTCCCGTGCCGCTCGCCCGATGCTGCGACCAGTCCGGCCGGACGTCTTCCGGGCGGGCGCCACAGTCCGAACAACGCAGCCGCCGCTTGAGAGACGGGACGGTGATAGAGCCGGAGATGTCCGACACGTCGACCGACGCGCGCCGGCCGCAGGCGCAAGCCGCGTCGACCGCGGTCACGCCCAGGCTGCGCATGTTGGCGAGGTCCATCGCCGGGCCGGTGTACCTAGAGGGCATAGGCAAGCGGTGGTAATGTCATAGAAAATTCGCGAGTTGGTCCGATGTAAAGGATGGGAGGCCGCAATTCTGGGAGGTCGCAATGGTGAAGTTTGCGATTTTAGCGACGCTGGAGGCAAAGGTCGGCAAGGAACATGAGGTTGTCGCATTCCTAAAATCGGCGTTACCTCTCGTGGAGGCTGAGCCGGGAACGGTTGCGTGGTTCGCAATACGCATGGCCCCAACCACATTCGGAATTTTCGACGTCTTCCATGACGAAAACGCTCGTGACGCGCACCTTGCTGGAGACGTCGCAAAAGCCTTGATGGCGAAGGCGCCGGAGCTATTCTCGCAGACGCCGAAAATTGAAAAGCTCGAAGTACTGGCCTCAAAGCTGGGCTGAGGTACCAAAAACGCCCCGCCGTTGTATCCACGGTCGAGGCGTTCGTGCGCCGCGGGGGGCGGCGCTCTTGGGGCTGAGGGAAGGCTAAGCTTCTTTTTTCGCAGGTGCAACAAATTTACGGCATAAGGGTGACAAAAAGCGGATCCCGCCTACAATGCCCGACGCTCTCGCCTGGAAGGAATGCGGTGAATTTTCGGGGTGTGCGATCGCAATGCGCTGCGAGTGAACGAGGTCCCTGCAAAGGGGCAGCGCGATCGTGGATCTGCTATATGTGATGATTATATAGCGTAACGTCTCGTAGGCGTGCACAGAACGGCTCTCAAAGAGCGGTCGCGACGCTCTGGGCGATCTTGACGACCTACTACGCCCGAGGGCCCCAGATGCTCATCGGAATGGTGGAGGACGGACCAACAAGCTGAACGTTCCAGCGCGCGCCGTCCCTCAAGCGGGGGGAACGAACAGCCAGTAAGCTCCGAAGCACGCGATGATCCCGGAGCAGACCTGCACAAACCGCAGATTGCGCTGTCCGCCGAAAAACATCCTGTCGATCAAGACGAGAAGCGGTACAACCACGAGGACAACGCCAATCTGCCCAACCTCCACGCCGAGGTTGAAACTTGCGAGCGCTGGCACGATCGCACGTTGTGGCGCCCCCATTTCGATCAAGCCGCTGGCAAAGCCAAAACCATGGACAAAGCCAAAAAAGAAGGTATCGCGCCATCGCCCTTCAACCTTGCGCGTGACGAAATTCTCCAGAGCGACGTAAATAATGGAAAGCGCAATCGCGGTCTCTGTCCAGGCGCTTGGGATATTGACGACTTGCAGCGCCGCCAACGAGAGGGTTATCGAGTGCGAAACGGTGAACGCCGTGACGATCTTGACGACGGGCCAAGCGCGGGACGCCCAAAGCACAACGGCGAGCAAAAAACATAAGTGATCGTAGCCGGTCATGATGTGTTCGACGCCGGCGGCGAAAAACTTGGGAGCAAGTTGCCAGGTCGACAACAGGGGTTTCGAAAGATCGATCGGCGCATCGCCCGGATAAATCATCACCTGACCCGGGGCTGGCTCCTTGCCCGTCCGTTGCGCTTCGGTGAGGTTGGTCTCGTCGTCCTTTTCTCCAATGCTGACGAGATGCTTGGCGCGAGGACCTTGGGCGCGGAGAAGCTCGAAAGGATTATAGAAAATCCGCCCCGGCACGCCGGAGCAGTCCATCTGCAAGACAACCTTGGAGTCATATGGATTGGCCGGGTCCTCGCCGACGGAGTCGACGGCGCTCGAACAGGCTTGTCCTTCCTCATTTTGCAGCGCAACGCGCTTTTGAATGAATTTGCTGATCATCGCCTCGATGACGCCGGGCTCTGTGAGATCGACGTCCCGATTCAATTCCTTCTTGTTCTCGGCGAACATGCGCTCGATATCCGTGCCGAGAAAGCCGACGTCGACCCGGTAGCGGCCGTTTCCTTCGGGGACGATGCGACTGCTGGAGATGTCGGCCGTATGCGCTTCCGCCGTCGCTGCGATGCAAAAGACCGCCCAAACGACGGTGAGCGCCATTTGCAGCTTACGCGCCATCGCCAACAACTCGCTTGACGCACGGGAAGGACACTGAGTATGCATTTCAAAACGATAGTGCATATCTCAACGAAATAGCAAGGTTCAGGCCGACGATTTGCGGTTTGGGCTCCGGCGCCCGAAGAAGCTGACGCCTTGTCTTCGGCCGTTGGCGGAGCGCTCGGAAGACTGCAGAGCATGGTCGTTTCGTGTCGAAGGTCGAACTGTATGGAAGAGTCGGAAAATCGCGGAGGCAATCGCTCAGGGCGCGCACAGATTGCGCGTCTCGCTTTTGTCCTCCTGTCAGCTGCTTCTCCGGCGGCCGCAACGGCCTATTGGAGCGGAGTGGCGCCTGGGGAAACGAGGCTCATGCAGCCTCTGGCGGAGCGATCGATCGAGTTGAGAAGCCCCAGGAGCGGCAGGACACAGACACAAAGACCCATCGTCGTGGCGCATGCGATCGTCGTCCGCACATCGCCTCCCCAGAGCGGCGTCGCGCAGGCGAATATCGAGAAGGTCGACGTCTGGTACGACGCCGGCATACGCGACGCCTTCGCGGCCCTCGCCGTCGTTAGCGCCTCAGGTGAACAAGTCGATAAGCGCGACGCCGCAATCGACAGTTCCGATCCGGCGCATGTGTCGGTCAGCGTCAACCCGCTGACCGCAGGCAAATATACGGTGCGCTATCGCGCCTTGTCCGCTGATGGCCATATGGTGAGCGGCGCCTGGGAATTCGAAGTGCGATGAATAAGGCTTTTGCCTTGCCGCGACATTAAAAGCGCTGAAACCCGGTATCGAAAGGAAACCCGACGATGACTCCGACAGGTCGCCTGAATTTAATATTGGGTCTGGGCATCTTTCTGCTCATCGGGGTCAACGGCGCGTTTTTCTCCTACGCATGGTGGGGCCCGGCGATCAATCAACGCATCGGCGACTTTTGGAAAGCTCATACGCTGAAGCCCGCGGCCAAGGCCGGCGATCGCACCATATCCGAATGCCTCGGCGTGACCGACTTTTACTCTGTCCATCTGACCACCTATTTCCTGGCGGACTCATCGGAAAGCGCGGGCGGGGCGACCGACGATTTGAGCAAGTATGACGAGTATTGCGACCGGGTGCCGGGAACGGGCAAGGTCATCTTCTCGATCACGCTCATGGAGAAGGAAGCAAGAGGCGAAAACGTCGCGCTGGCTTTTTACCAAGAAGGCGTAGACGGCGGCCTTAAGCAATTAGGCGCCGTGCCGTCCAAGTCCTATCCGAGCGGATTCGCCACGTTGGAGGCGACCGTTTCCCACAGAGGGAAATATGTCCTCAAGGCTGCCTTCGGAGAAGCCAAGAACAAAGAAGACACGATCGAAATGCCGATCGTCGTGGGGCAGTAAGGTTTCGACTGGTTTCCTGTCAAAACGCCAGACGCCTTCGCGCCCGACGTTTTTGCAGCCATCGTATAAAGCCAGTCACATAAAAGAGGAGAGGCGACAAGCCGAGCGCCAGCGCAATCGGACGGCCCGCGCCGCCGAACGCCTCGCCGCTATGAATCGGAAACAGCCATTCGAGGAAAGTTTCACTCCCCGAGAAGCTGCTTCGATCCTGCACGTAGAGCACTTGACCGGTGTATTGTTCGATGCCGACATTTCGAGAGGTCTTGGTCTGGTTCGGCTCGCCGTCTGCTTGCTTTCCAACAACGTAAACCGACGTCGGCGTGTTGGGGAAAAGGACCCAATGCAACCGACCGTCGCGGAAGACCTTGTTCGCGATCTCCACGGCCTCGCCCACGCCAATCGGCGAGCCACCGGGGGCGGGCGTCGACTTGCCGAAATCCGGGTCCGCGCGCACAGGCGAAATTAGACTGACGACGCTGCGCGTCGCTGGTTTGAAAATCATGGCGACCCCGGTGAACAGGGTGATCAGAAGAAATGCCGCACAATAGGTGCCGAGGCTCTTGTGCAGGTCATAAATGACCCTTTCGGCGCTCGCGCCCCATTTCACTCTAAGCCCGAGCCGCCAGTCGCCATTGACCGGCCACCACAGATAAATCCCCACCAAGTTGGAAACGAAAAACAGGATGCCGACGACGCCGACAAGCCAAGCGTTGTTGACGCCGAGCAACAGCGTCCAATGGAACGTCATCAGAATCTGGATGAGCGGCTGCGACAGCGTATCGTCGCCATGTAAGAGCAACCGCCGCCCTTTGACCTTCGCCGAGTAAGGGTCGACGAATAATTGATAGACATAGGTGTCGAGATCGTCCGTCTCGACAATGTAGGTCACGGCCGCCGACGATCCGGCCTGACGAGGCATGGTCAGCCTTTCCAGCTTTCCGTCGGCCGGCATCGCGGCGCTCGCCGCTGCGAGAAGTTCATCGACGGGGCGGTAGGCGGCGTCCTTTTCCGGAACGTCTACGCGCATGAGCCCGGCGTTCAACTGCTCGTCGATGCTTTCGCGATAGGCGAGAATTGATCCGCTGAGACCGATCAAGACGAAGACCGCTCCGAGGAAGAGACCGATAAGTCGGTGGACACGGAGAAATGCGGTTCGTGTGTTCAGTTGTCGTGGCGCTTCTGATAAAACCGGGTTCGTCGGACTTTCAGTCTTGCTATCGTTCATCGCGGGACGGCTCTATTTCCTTTTGCGCATTCGTTCTTCAACGATGGCGAAGATGATGCCCCCGAAAATGATCGCGATCCAGGTGAGAACGATCAAGAGCCATGTCTGCTCGGTCCACATCGGTTCCCCCTGGCGTAACGCGAGCAGGAAGTCGCGGCGCCCGCAACGGCCTCGATAACATTCTCGCCCGAGTATGATGTAGAATACATTTCGTCTTACTCGCGTCAAGGCGGCGCGATGCGCCTCCGCTCACCTCGGCCAGGTTCGCTGGACGGTCGTCACGCCGAAGCGGTTCGGTGACGACGAGTTGCATTCTCCCCGGCGCGCCGATCAGCTAAGATCGTCGCGCCGGCGAGATCGTGAGCAATGGCTCCTGTCGCGTTCAACACCTCGTCATTCTGCGGATTGGAAGCGATGTCAGCGATCGCCGTCGTCAATGCTGGCTCGTCCAGCATCAAATTTGCGATTTTCGACGCCGCCGCCGATCCGGCGCTGCGCCTCAAGGGGCTGATCGAAGGGATCGGGGCGACGCCGCGCGCGACGCTTTCCAATGCTCGAGGCGAGAAGCTCCTTGCTGAAGACCTCCCGCCTTCCGGCTTCGATCATGCCGCCGCGACGCGGACGATGATGCGCGTCGCCGGGCGATGGCTCGATGGCAAGGACATCGCCGTCGTCGGGCATCGGGTCGTGCATGGCGGCGGCGAATTCGATGCGCCGGTGCGTGTGACGGCCGAGGTCGCGGAACAACTCGCCGCTTTCATTCCGCTGGCGCCGCTGCATCAGCCGCATAACCTCGCGGTCATCGCCGCCATGCTCGCCGAGCATCCACAGACGCCGCAAGTCGCCTGCTTCGACACCGCCTTTCATCATGACCAGCCGCCGCTCGCGCGGGCTTTCGCCATTCCGCGGGAATTTTCGCAAGCCGGCGTGAGGCGCTACGGCTTCCACGGCATTTCCTACGACTATGTCACGGGTCGCTTGCGGGAGGTCGCGCCCGAGGCGGCGCGGGGCCGCGTCGTCGTGGCGCATCTTGGCAATGGGGCGAGTCTCTGCGCCGTGAAGGAGGGCCGCAGCGTCGCCACGACAATGGGCTTCAGCACGGTCGAGGGCCTGGTAATGGGCACGCGCTGCGGCGCGCTCGATCCCGGCGTTCTCGTGCATATGATCGACCGCTATGGCATGGGCGCGCGCGAACTGGAGGATCTCATCTACCGAAAGTCCGGCCTCCTCGGCGTCTCCGGCATTTCCTCGGACATGCGCACGCTGCGGGCGTCGTCCGATCCGAGGGCGAAAGAGGCTATTGCGCTCTTTGTCTATCGCATCCTGCGGGAGATCGGCTCGCTGGCCGCGGCGCTCGAAGGGCTCGACGCGCTGGTCTTTACCGGGGGCATCGGCGAGAACGACGCCGAGACGAGGGCG
Source organism: uncultured Alphaproteobacteria bacterium (assembly GCA_963806665.1). GTDB lineage: Bacteria > Pseudomonadota > Alphaproteobacteria > Rhizobiales > Beijerinckiaceae > Methylocystis. The sequence goes on from CAWDYM010000004.1 coordinate 184,190, forward strand.
CAGGTCTGCGCGGGTTGCGGCTGGCTTGGCGTCGCCCTCGACGCGGGCGCGAACCGCAGCGGCGCCGGCAGGATTTCCGCGCCACACTCGCGCGTCGCCGTTTTCGTCATTCCGACGAATGAAGAGCTTCAGATCGCGAGAAGCGCCTCGCGGATCGTCTCGGCGGGCTAGGCCGTTCGATGCTGCTCACGCCGCCGGCTGCGGCGCGGAATCCTTGCGCGCAGGTCTGCGCCGCGAGCGCTTTCTGACACGGCCGCCGGGCCCCGTTTCTGGCGCCATGAGAATGTGCTTCTCCTGCGGCCGCGCCGGCGCCTGCGCCTGCTGCGCGGGCGAGAGTTCGCGGTAATGCTGTTGCGCCGCCTGAATCAATTCGTGGCCGCTGTAGCCGTCGAGCGGATAGATCGCGAGGCCGACCGGCAGAGACGGCGCGCCTTCCTCGATCATCTCGCGGCGCCGGACGGCCGCGGTCAGGCGCGAGGCCACGGTCTCCAGATCCTTCCGGCTCGCCAGCAGGCAAATCGTCACCATGATCTGATTGCGGCTGAGAGCGGCGACATTGTCGGTCGCTCGTACCGCGCGGCGAAAAACCTGCGCCAAAAACTCCATCATGGCCTCCGCGGCTTGCGCGCCTCGTTCGTCTTCGAGGGCGCTCAAAGCCGGCAGTTCGAAGTAAATGAGCCCGACTGTGCGGCTCAACCGCACGCTCGCCGCCGCCGCATTCTCCAGTTCGTCGGCGAGCACATGCAGGTTCGTAGCGCCGGAGAAGGGATTTTTGGGAAGGGTGCGCGGCACGATGTCGTATTGCCCTGGCGCCGGCTGCCACCCGGAGCCGCCAGCGTCACGCGATGGCTCCTCCGGGCTCTGCGCGCTTCCGCGGCTCAGCAGGTAATACAATCCCGCCGAAACGGTGAGGACGCCTGCCGCCATCCGCAGGTAGGAGAAGGGATCAGCGTCTTCGAGCATGGCTCCAGTCTCCGTATCGAGCGTCGTGCTTGCAAGGAGCGTCTTGTTCGCCGGGCTCTTGTGATTCTTGGAAGGCGAGGGCAGGGCGGCGGCCGTCAACAGCGGCGGCGAACCTGTCACGGGTTCATATTCGGGTTTCATCCTCGTCAGCGAGCCGATCCTAGGCTTCCACTGAAGCGACAATAGCTCGCTCATGGCGCGATGGTCGAGACACGTTCCAGCGTGCATCGTCGCAGCCATCAGCGAGAGGAGATGCAACGTCGCCGGATAGTAATTCTGGTGCGCGTCGAACCGGTAGAAACTTGGCGGATAACTAGCGCCAGTCGCGCCGCAGCGTAGGAGCGCCGCCACGGCCTGATAGCCGGGCTCGGCAAGGACAGTCGTGGCGCCCGTCGATCCGACGATCGCCGCGCCCGAGCGCCACGCCGCGTTGAAGAGCTGCAGACGGTCCGGCGTGACGGCGTCGCCCCAGAAGAGATAGAGCGGCAGGCGCAGCGCATCGTAACCGAAACGCTCTTCGAAACCCTGTGCGGGCGCGATCGTCCCGCCGGCGAGGGACAGCCAGTCCGGCGGCAATTCGCTCTGCCCGAAATGCGCCGCGCCGATAAGATCGAGGCCGCCCTGCATCAAGGCGTTCCAGTCGAAGGCGGGCTGAACTTGCGCCAGTCGGTAGAAGGCGGGAAAGACCCAGTAGGATAGATTCACGACAGGCCCGTCGGGCCGCTCCTTGGGTCCAAAGCCCTCAGCAGCGGGCATCAAAACGGCGCCGAAATCGGTCGTCCGTTTCACGAGCTTGCCGGTGATGTCCTTCGTGATCGCCTGCGCGGCTGAAAGATAGCCGGGATCGGACCAGAGGTCGGCGGCCTCCGCGAGCGCCCAGGCGATCAGAATGTCGCCGTCCGACGCGTTATGCCTGTCCTGATCTTCGAGCGACGAGTCCGTCCATCTCCATCCTGCGAGGTTGTCGTTGCGCACATCCAGTTTGAGGGTGGTCCACGTCAGGATGTTGTCGAAGGCCAGCCGGTCCGCAGCCGCCACGGCGAGCAGCAGGCCGTAGCCTTGTCCTTCGCTGTGGCTGAACCCGCCATTGCCGGTATCGACCACGCGGCCAGCGTCGCTGATGAAGCTGCGCCGATACGACTCCCATAAGGGGCTGCCTTTCAGCATGCCGCCGATCGCCACCGGGCCGGAGCGGCTGACGATCGCCGCGTCATCGAAGCGATAGGCGCCGGCGGGCGCCAACTGCAGCATGAACGCTGTGATGAGCGCCGCTACCCATGCAGGAATAAGAATAAGTTTCATATAATTGCTCTTATCGTTCGCTTCGCGCCAGTTTTCTCGTAGGTTCGCGGCTGGAGATACTTACTCATGCGTTAGAAGATTGAACGAGATGTCGTAAAAGGGCGTTTCGGGCGGAAATAGAATTTTCGCTGATTTGTCAGAGATTTGGCGCGACGCCTTGCACGCTCTGAGGCGACATCAGCGCCTCGTCCCATAATGTCCTGTTTTTGCCGTGTTTTCGAGATTACATGCGCGCCGGTGTCGCTTCAGGGGGTCTTCGGCTTTGCGTAGGCGAATTCCGTTTCTTATGCTTTCCGTTGCGCTTTCGCTCGCAACCAGCCGTGAGGCGGCGGTCGCGCAGTATTTCATGGCCCCCGGTTCGGGGGATCCTTATGCGAACGAGCGCGGGCTTTCGGATTATGACGAAGCTGATCCCTATGGCGGTTTCGACCGTCCGACGCGGGAGCTTCCCCGGCGGCGCGCGCGCGCGAATGATGACGACGCGGGCGGTTATGGGCCAGATGCGTCGCCGGACGCTCCTCGGGCCGCAAAACGCCGGGCGCGTGTCGCATCGCTGCCCGCGGACGCCGATCCGGCCTATTCGACGCCGCTCGACCTCGACGAGGACGTCGACCCGAGCGTGACGACGCGCGAGCTCGTCGACGACCCCACCGGCCGGCCGGCGGGAACGATCACGATCGACACGAAGGCGCGTAAGCTCTACCTCTCGATCGGCGGCGCCCAGGCCTATGAGTATGGCGTGGGCGTCGGACGCCAAGGCTTCGCATGGAAGGGCGCGGCGCAGATCGGGCGCAAGGCCTATTGGCCCGGCTGGACGCCGCCAAGGGAAATGCTGCTGCGCCGTCCCGACCTTCCAAAGCATATGGAAGGCGGCATCGAGAATCCGCTGGGCGCGCGGGCGCTGTATCTTTTCAATGGACCCAGGGACACGATGTTCCGCATCCACGGCACCAACGAACCGGATACCATCGGGCAGGCCGTCTCATCCGGCTGCATCCGCATGCTCAATGCGGATGTGATCGACCTCTATCGCCGCGTCCCGAAAGGCGCCCGCGTGGTGGTCCTTTAGCGCTCAGCCCTCAGCGCCGGCTTCCAGCCTGTCGAGAAGGGCGAGGATTCGCTCGGGGATCGGTTCGCGCGTCACCGCCTGATAATAACCACGCAGCTGCGCGTCGATCCTGTCTTCGACGTCGTTTCGCCGACGCGCCGCGAGAATGGCCGCCGCCGGATCGCCGCGGCGGACGTCGTTGGCGAAAGCGGCTTTACCCGTGCGTCTCAGAACTTCCGAACCGGCGAGGCTGTCATAAGCCTTCCTGGCGGACGACCGGGATTTGTCAGCGCCAGCGGCGCGGCGCGAGCCGGCGATAGTTCCCGTTCCTGAAAAGCTCATATGTCGCCTCGATGAATGGACGGGCATTTCCAGGAAAAGCGGAAACCGATGCGCGTAATTCGATGAGAAGTGAAAAGGTTTAATTAATGGTAAACTTGGCCGTGAGGCACGGCCCGCCGGCGCAGGGCGGCCGCGCTCCGGGCCCTTGGCGCGTTGACATCCGCCGGGCCAGGACGAATGGTGGTCGAGCTGGCGCTTGTGGAGCCGATCCATGCTGCTTTTCTTATGTGGCTTGCCTTTTCTGCTGGGCATATTTTTCGTTGTTCTTCTGCCGACGGCGGCTGCGATGCTGGGCACGATCGTCGTGCGCAAGCGCGTTCCGCTCGCGGTGCTTGTCGAAAACAATGAAATCGCCGGATACAAATTCGCGACGATTGGCGTCATCTACGCGGTCATGCTCGCCTTCGCGATCATCTCCGTATGGGACAAATTCAGCGAGGCGGAACTTTTCGTGCTGCAGGAGGCGGGCGCCTTCCGCGACGCTCTATCGCGTCGCCACGCCTGACGAACCCAACGGCGCCGCGACGCGCGCGGCGCTCGACTCCTACCTCAGGATCGTCATCGAGGAGGAGTGGCCGAAGATGATGGTCGAGAGGGAGAGCCGCGAAGCGACAAAGGCGCTTGACGTGCTCTATTCGGCGGCGATGCGGCTGGCCGACGGCAAGCGGCAGGCGATCGGCGGCGAGATCATGAAGGAGCTGGGGGCCATCACCCAGGCGCGCCGCGGCCGCCTGCATCTCTCCGAAGGAATCGTTCCGCCAACGCTCTGGACGCTGCTGATCGGCGGCGCGCTCATCACGGTCGGCTTCACCTATTTCTTCGGTCTGCCCAATCTGCGCGCGCAGGTGACGATGACGGGGGCGCTGTCCCTCGTCGTCTTCATGGGGCTGTTCGTGATCGTCTCCTACGACCACCCCTTCACCGGAGGCATCGCGATCGACTCGCATCCGCTCTCCGAGGTCATGGAAATTTTCCAGCGGCGGTGACGCGCCCGATCCTCATCGAGGCGCGAAGGCGATGACGCGCGCCGGCGCGCCCGACCCATGGGCGATCTTCATGGGCATCGCGATCACAATCGCGCCCGTCGCGGGCAGCTGCTCCAGATTGACGAGATTTTCGAGCCCCAGCACATTCGCGCCGCCGATGATGCGGTGGACGAGAAAGTCCTTCGACGGACCGTTGTCGACGCTCGCCGTGTCGACTCCGATCAAGGAGACGTGCCGCTCGCTCACGAGCTGCGCCGCCGCTTCCGGCCCGAAAGAGGGGAAGTGGAGATTGTCGATCTTCCCCGGCGCGTCATCGCCGAGGTAAGCCTTCTTGTCACCCCAGCGCGCGCTCCATCCCGTGCGCAACAGCACGATGGCGCCGTCGGGGATGCGGCCATTCGCCTTTTCCCAGTCCGCGATATCCGCGGGGGCGAGCGTGTAATCCCGGTCTCTGGTCGCCTTTTCCGCAATGTCGATCACGACGGCGGCGCGAATGAGTCTATCGAGAGGGATGTCGGAGTTGGTCCAGCGGCTTTCCGCGAAGTGCATCGGCGCGTCGATATGCGTGCCGCCGTGCTCGGGGGCGCAAAAGCGGTTGGCGTAGTAGAAGAAGCCGCCCTTCGTCAGCCCTTTATGCTCTTCCTTGAGTTCGAACCCGTTGGCCTCGGTCGGCCAATAAATCGTGTTGGCGTCGAATGCGTGGCTCAGGTCGACGACCTTGGTCGAAGCAAAGTCGATCGTCTGTGCGAAAGACACGGACGCGGCCGCAGCGCAAGCCGTCGCCGCAACGATGAGCCTGCGCATCATGGTCGGATCTCCTCTGATGGCCGCCCGGATGACGTGCGGAGAAGTCCGAGAATGCCTGCAAGAATCGATTCTGCCAACGCGGGCGTTCAGCAACCGGGTCGGTTCGAGTGACGTCCCTCGTCAGGCTCCTTCTGGCTCACCAAATCGTCCTGGCTCGTCATCTCGCTTTTCGAATGCCCTTTGCTATTCAGCCGCTCACGCCGCTGGAAGGCCCATACCGTCGCTGCGCCCACATGAAGGCCGCGTTCCGCCAAGAGACGGGAGCGAAGGGCGGAGATGGTGATGTGAGGCGTCTGTGCGATGACGGCGAGCAGGAAGTCCCTGTGCGCATCCAGCTTCGAATGGCCGCCGTGACCCTGGCGTCTGGCGGTGCGATCGCCGGTTTCCCTGGCGCGCTTGATCCACCGGGTTGCGGTGGACGGCGCGACGCCAAACCGCGTCGCGACGTCTCTTGCAGGAGCGCCCAAAAATGCCGCTTCGATGACGCGGTCTCGCAAATCCTGGCTATATGGCCGCGCCATAATATATTCCCCCATCAAACGTGACAGAGGACTCAAGCGGCACGCTATCGGAGCGCCTCTGTGCGGTCGAAGACGTTCAGCGTCACCTGTCGTCGGATACGCCATTGCCCTGAATGATCACCGCCCGGCTGCTTTGACCGCGCTGCTTGACGATGACGTAGCCGGGGCCGGCGCGAAGATCGAAGGCCGGCTTCTGCTCGCCCGGACCCGACTGCATGATCGTGGCTGTGGATCGTCCCGTTTCCGACTGGGTGACGACGGTGATTTCGTTTGCGAATGTCTGCGTCATGGCGATCGCGCTCGCTGAAAGAGTGATGAGGCTGCGTTTCATGTGAGGCCCCTTGGTGGCTGGGACTCGGCGGTTACGGCCCGAACATGATGAAGGGCAGCGCCGAACCGATCTGCACGACGTTCGCGTTGTTCACGCGCCCGGTCTGGACGACTAACGCGTTGGCGACCGGACCGATCTGCGTGACGGAGAAGATATTTGTCGCGCTGTTCTGAACCGCGACGATGTCTGTCTTCTTGCCGATCTGAAGGCCGGCCTCCACGGACAAAAGGGGCGTCTGATAGTAGTAGAGATAGTTGGCGGACTGAGCTTCCGCCGCGCGCGCTCCGGTCAGGCAGGCCAGAAGCAGCAGGAAACGCAAATGAGTTTTCATGACCTTGCTCTTTCGCTTCACAACGCAACCTTGCCAATGGTTGCCCCCGGTGGCGCGGTCGCGGCGAGGGGAGTCGCCGCGGCCGGCCTTTTCAGCGCGTCATAGTTCGTTCTCGACCTTCACGCCCTTTAGGGAGAAGTGCTGCTGAAGGTCGGGGAGTTCTGGATGACCGTCGCGGCCTGAACCGTGTTGGCGCCGTTGTAGGAGCCGATGACGGACTGGTTGACCGTGGCGGTCGCGTTGAAGCCGCCAAGGAAGCTGTTGCTGATGCCGCGCGCGCCGCTGGCGCCGCCGAAGGTCGGGGTGTTCTGCACGACCGTCGCATATTGCTGCGCAGCGGCGTAGCCGATGTTGCCCACGCTCTGAGAGACCGTGGCGTTGGCCGTGAATCCGCCGCCAAAGCTGTTGGCGATACCGGTGAAGGCGCTCTGGGCAAACGCGCCGCCAGTGGAGAGGGCGACGATAGCCGGTACAAGGAGCAGTTTCTTCATGGTAAACCTCCTGATGATGCAGGCTCTCTGCATGAAGCTTTACTTGGAAGCTTCGTTGAAGAACTTAGATTGCAGCGCACAATGCCGATAGGCGCCATTTAGGCTCAAAAAAAATCGCGTCGTGCTCAAATTGTATCCTTAAAGACCATAATTGCGTGCCCGCCTGGCCATTGTCTGGTCAAAAGTCCAGGGCCGCGCCAGTCTGGCGCTCTGACTGCCAGGTGAGATAAGTATAACTACATACGTAGAAACACTAGATGTTGCATGTTTGCCTCATTTCCACAAGAAAGAGCGCCAGAAGCTGAGCAAAAAAGACGTTTAAGTCTATAATTCATTCATTGAAACTGCTTATTCTTGCCAATCGCTCCTTCGTGCGCAGCATAAGGTTATCAAGCTTGGCTATTCGCAAAGAATTGAGCGTCACCGGCTGTGGCGCCTATATCATCTCAGTCTTTGCCGTCAGCTGCTTCCCCGCAGCCACTGCGCAAGCGCAGATTTTCAATCCGACGGTGCTTGCCCCCTCGGCGCGGCCGCCTGCGCCGAGCGAATTGCAAACGAAGGTCGAGCGTGGCCGGCGCGGACTCGTCGCGCCGCGCGACGCCGACAAAAAAGTCGTCGTCGTCCGGCGCGTGACGCTGCAAGGCGCCTTTCCCGAGCTCGCCGAAGAGAACGCGGAATTCAGCCGCCGTCTGCAGGGGCAACGGCTCAGCGTCGCCGAAATCTACAAGATCGCCGGCGAATTGCAGGCCGTCTACGCCAAGGCCTATCCGCTTGCGATCCTCTCGACGAAGTCGCCCGGCTTCCCCAATGGCGACGTCGTCATCGCGGTGCGCGACGGCTTTATCGAGAAGCTCGATCTTTCGCGCGTGCCGGAGAGCGTCCGCGAACTCGTGCGCGCGCGGCTGGAGCCGCTCGTCGGCAAGCGTCATCTCACGAGCGCGGAGTATCAGCGGCAGACGCTTCTCATCGGCAATCTGGCCGGCGTCTCGGGATTGACCGTGACGGAGCCGGGCGAGGGGGACGGCGACGTCCTTATCGCCCAGGTCGCCGAAAATCGCGTGAGCGGCGCATTCAACATCAGCAACCGCCTGCCGAGAGAATACGGAACCTGGGAGTTCTCGAAGTCCTTTGCGCTCAACAACGCACTGGGCTGGGGCGAGCAGCTTTCGGTTGCGGTGTCCTCCAGCCCAGACTTCGACCGCTTTTTCAGCGGCACATCGAAGAGCGAGGCGGTGAGCGTCGACGGTGCGACGCCGCTCGGCGCCGACGGTTTCGCTTTCGGGGCGGGATTTCTGGAGGCGCGCTCGCATCCGACGCCGCTTCCCAACACGCTTGGGCCGCTTCTGCAGGACGGCGGCGCGCGCAACAGCGGTCTGTTCGAGCGCACCTACGCCCGCGTCGCTTATCCGATCTTTCTGGCGACGGGATATTATCTGAAGGCGCAGGCCAGCTTCGAGCACATCGAGAACCATCAGGCGTCGCCGGCGGGACTGATCCTTCCCAGCAACTTTTTCTACGCGGACATTCAGGACCGCTACAACGCCCTGCGTTTCGTTGCAGAGGGAAAATACTTGATCCCCTGGGGCCTCGGCGGCGCGGTGACCACCAATGTGTATTACGCGCAGGGTATCGGCGGGCGCGCTGGCGATACGGCGCCGTTCATCGGCGTGCCGCTGTCGCGACCGGGCGCTTCGCCCCTGTTCAGCCGGCTTGCGGCCAAGGGGCGGCTCGATCTCAATCTGCCCGAGGCGTTCCGCGCCACGGTCATCGGTCGCGGCCAGACGAGTTTCGGCCAACCGTTGATGACTCCCGAGAATTTCATTCTCGACGGCTTCGAGGCGGTCTCCGGCTACGCCGCCGGCACGCTCAACGTGGATCGCGGCGCCACGGTGCGCGGCGAGCTGACGCGGCCTTTCGCAGTCCAGCTTCTCGGCTACGCCAATTCCGTCTCGCCCTACATCTTCGGCGCCTATGGCGCGGGCGTTCACGAGCGGCCTTACATCATCGAGCGCAAACATATCTGGGCGGAGACCTTCGGCGGCGGGCTGCGCGCCGACACCAATTTCACCGGCACGCCTTTCGGCGAGTTGCTTTCGCTCGAGTTTGGACGCGACTACTCAAATCTGTTCTTCCGGGCGAGCGGTTATCGCACCAACGTCAATTACAATATGCGCTTTGCCGGCGATCCGCTGGCGATCGGCGTGCTGCCGGGCTCGGCCGGCGCCGTGAAAAAGGGACCGCCGGCGGCGCCGACCCTCGCGCTCTGGCCGGGCATGTACGCTGGCCTCAATGCAGGCTACACATGGGATCCGCGGCCGGAGGTGGCGACCTATGGCTTGCCCGCGAGCGCGGGAATAGATTCGCTCTACACCGGCGGCGTGCCCGTCAATCCTCTGCCTCCGCCCTTACCTCCGACGCCGGGCTATGCGATCGGCTTTGGCGATCCGGGGCACTCGAGCGTTTCGGCGCTGGGCGTCATCGGAAGATCGCTTGCGGCGGGCGGCGGCTACAGCGGCGGCGCGCAGATCGGCTACAATTATCAGTCAGGCAGAGTTGTCGCCGGCTTTGAGACCGACATTCAAGGTTCCAACGCCAGAACCCGGCACGGCAAGAGCAACGCCGGCTTCGCCAATATCGTGACGGGATATTTCGATGCGCCCCCGCCCGGCGGCGCCTTCCTCGGCGCCTCGGTCGATAGCGACATCGGCCTGACCACTGTCTCGCATACGAAGAACGTCAGCTGGCTTGGCACGGCCCGCGGTCGCGGGGGTTATCTTGTCACGCCGACCTTCCTCGCTTTCGCCACTGGCGGCCTCGCCTATGGCTATGCGCAGGCGCATACGCTCGTGCAGCAGAGCTGGCTCGGCGCCGGGCCGCCCAACTCGGGAGGCGGCATCGGCGACGTCCTTCAGTCGTCGGGGTCGGTCGGAAGCTATTCCGGTCTTCGCGTGGGCTGGACGGTCGGCGCCGGGCTGGAGTGGATGTTCGGTCCCAATGCCAGCGTGAAGGCAGAGTATCTGCATTACGACCTCGGCGGGACGAGCTACGCGCTCTCGCCGCTCGTCACCATGCTGTCCGGCTCGTCCGTGAGCAACGTCGTCGTCGCCGCCGCGCGGACGGAGTTCAGAGGCGATGTGGTCCGCATCGGCCTCAATTATCATCTGGCCCCGTCGGCGTCGTCGTTCACAGCGTCATCGTCGGCCGCTGCCGCGCCGCCCGCGGCGTTCGCGTCCGGCTTTTATGCCGGTCTGAACGCTGGCTACTCGTGGGACGCCTCACCGTCGCTGTCGACGTCGGCGGCCTTCCTTCCGCAGCTTTTCCCAACGTTGGAAGCGGCCCCGGCCGCGAGCGCGACGGGAGTGGCGAGGGTGGCCGCGGACGGCGTCATCGGCGGCGGTCAGGCGGGCTACAACTTCGTGATGAACCGCTACGTCCTGGGCGCGGAAGCCGATCTGCAGGGCTCGAACCAGAGCGGGCGCGCCGGTTTCGTCAATGCCGCCCAGGGGTCGATCGCGGATGTCCCGATCGCGGTGTGGACGACGGCGGTCACGCAGGAGAAGACGCTCGACTGGTTCGGCTCCGGCCGCATCCGCGCAGGCTACCTGATCACGCCCGGCCTTCTGGCCTATGGCGCCGCCGGTTTCGCTTATGGTGGGGTCACGGCGCAGAGCGAGATCACGCCGACGACCATCGGGCTCCCGGGCTTTCGCGCCGTCGGCTCGACGGGCCACATCTCCACGACCCGCGTCGGCTGGACGGCCGGCGGCGGCGTCGAATGGAAATTCTCGCCGGCGATGAGCCTGAAGGCCGAATATCTCTATTGGGATCTTGGCCGACTTGATTACGGCGCAGGCGCCGTCGCGTCCTCGATGTTCGCAGCTTACGTCAACACCGCCGCGTTGACGTCGAGCCTGCGCTTCAGCGGGCAGATCGCGCGGATCGGCGTGAATTATCACTTCGATCCGACCGAACTTGTCGCGATTGCCCCTCAATGACGCGACGTCACAACGGATCCCGGCGCCGTCGCGCGTTGAACGTGCGCGGCGCTACGCGCAGCAGGGGAAGGCGTCGTCGTCCTGAGCGTCGCTCTGCCCGCGCACGATTTCCGCGATCTTGATCACCGCTTCGGTGCGATTGCGCACCTGCAGCTTGCGCATGACGTTGCGAATATGCACCTTCACGCTGCTTTCGCTCATGTTGAGCTCGAAAGCGATCACCTTGTTGGACTTGCCTTTCAGCAGCGCCTTCACTACGTCGTTCTCGCGCGCGGTGAAATCGAGTTTCGTATCCGTGCGCGCCGCCGTTTCGCGATGGTGCTGCGATTCGAGAAGCGCATTCGCCGGAATGAAGACGCCTCCGACGAGTACGAGCTTGATCGCTTTGGCCACGACCTCGAGCGGCGTGTCGCTCGGGATATAGCCTTTCGCGCCGGAACGCAGGCTGTTGGCGATATGAGCTCGACTTTCGTTGTCGGAAAAAACGATGACGGGCACTTCCTTTTCCCAACGGGAAAGTTCGCGCACGAGCTCCGATTGTTCTCCGTCAACCTGTCGATCGAGGCCGCTCAGAATGATCACGCACGCTGAGGCGCCGGCGGGATCCTGGCTCCACGCGTTCACGTCACTATAAGTCAGAACCGGAAGCCCGAGCTTTTTCTGGAGGCACAAAGCAAGGCACTCGCGGATAAGGGCTCTGGTTTCTATTATGACGACGGACGGGATAAAGCTGTCTGACAAGGTGGAGCTGGTGAAGATCTCTCCTCGCTGGTGGATCTTATCTTGTGCTTCCCCAATCATAGTTACCCCCTACGCAACGCTACTCAATGCGAACTCAACGCCCGTTCGGCGAACTAAGTTCCATTCGAACCATATTTTATCAAAATCTCTTTATAGCAACTAAAATGCAAACCTTTGCGGCAAAAAGAAATATTAATTAGTAAAGCTTGGCCGCATTCATAAATTACAAGCGGCGGAAAACACAAAACATCGAACGGCGCGGGAGATAGTCTTAATCTCGACGTTGATGATTCGTCATCTGACGTTGCGTCGCTTTAGTTCTGCGCGCGTCGGCTCGTCAATTCTTATTCTTGGGCGTCCGCTGTCAAAATGCGAACAAGCTGCGGCGTGCAAAAGTCTTTCTGGCTGAACCTACTCTACGGGCCGGCCTGGAAAGCAGGGATGTCGTAAGAACGCGCGCCCCAAAAGCCGGGCCCGTAACCCACGGGTTGAACACGATCCGGAATGGGCAGGTTGAAAAGGTCCCAATAGTAAGGCGCCGACCCATAGGGCGGACCTGGCAAATAATAGTTGCCAGCCCCCATCGGCCCTCCGGGAATGCATCCGCCCCACGGCCCTCGGTGCCCATAGGGGCCGCAGTAGGTCTTTGCGGGGACAAAGCCGCTGTTGCGCCACGCGCCGCCTCGCGACCCCGCGACGGCGGCGGGGCTCGACAGAGCGGCTAAAAACAAGGCGGCCAGACAGAGTGTGCATGCGACAGAAAGTATGCTCGGTCTCACGAAATCAACTCCTGCGTCGCGCAACCGCGCGGCCTTGTTTAACGCTACCGGCTCGGCTTTCAAAGCATCGGCGGCGACGCTGGCCCCGGACCGGCTTTCCCGAGCGCTTTAGGCATTCACAAATAATACTTCGCGAAGGACCAGTTTTGAGGGGGAGTACGTGACCCTCGTCGACCTATTTCCAGTGAGCCGAAGACTGAAATCGCGCGCAACAAACCCGCGCCCCCCCCCGCTTGCAGGAAGTAAGCTATTGCCAGAACCTAAAAATCGAGCCTACGCTATAACTAAGAGTTTGTCCGATGACTTCAGGCGGGATTACAAAGTTTTCTGAGCATGAGGCGGATTGAAGCGAGGCGCAGGAAGGCGAGCGCTTTGCGATTGAAGTTCTCCCAGTCCTTGGCCAATCTTCGACAGCGACCGAGCCAAGCAAAAGTTCTCTCGACCACCCAGCGCCTTGGCAAGACCTCGAAGCCTTTGGCCGCATCGGAACGCTTGACGATTTCAGTCGCGAGGCAGGGCAACGCCTTCTTCTGCCCATCGAGAAATTGCGGGCCTTGATAGCCGCCGTCCGCGAATAGCTTTTGCAGGAACGGAAACTTCCCGAACAGCGTTTGCAGGACGAGAACGCCGCCGTCGCGATCTTGAACGTCGGCGGAGTGGACGATGGCGTGCAGCAGCAGGCCTAGCGTGTCGACGAGAATGTGCCGCTTCTTGCCTTTGATCTTTTTGCCCGCATCATAGCCGTGCGGGTCGATGCAGGCCCCCCTTTTTCGGCGCTCTTCACGCTCTGGCTGTCGATGACGGCGGCGGTCGGACTGGCCTCGCGTCCGGCGGCTTCGCGACACTTCACATACAACGCGTGATGAATGCGATCCAACGTGCCGTCGTAGGTCCAAAGATCGAAGTAGCCATGAACCGTGCTTCTCGGCGGCAAATCCTTCGGGATCGCCCGCCACTGACAGCCCGTCGAGAGAACATACATCAGGCCATTCACCACTTCGCGCACGCTCACCGTGCGCTTGCCGCCGCCGCGCTTTGCAGGCGGGATCAAGGGAGCGAGCAGCGCCCATTCGGCGTCCGTCACGTCACTGGGATAGCGCAACTTGCTGCGATCATAACGCGCACGATTTTCGTTCGTCCACATCGGCGACCTCCCCGCGAATCAGGCCGCCTCTTTGAATCACAAACGATTCATCCGATTCAATATCCCTTCGGACAGACACTAAGAGCCCTCTTCCGACGTGGGTCGGGGATCTCTTGAAATTTGTGATGGCTATTTAATACCTAGAGTTGTGCAAAAGGAGTACTACCATGCTGCGTCAATTTGGACTTATCAGCGGATTTTTGGGCGCTTTGGCATTCCCTACCACCGTCATAGCCGCCGGATGGGGCGGCGGTTATGGCGTTCCGCAGGGCGGAAGCAGCCAAGGATCCGGCTATGGCGGCGGAACTCAGAGCGGAGGCTCGAGCGGCGGCAAAAAAAACAATCAGGGAGGGACGGGAGGTGGCGGTTGGGGCGCCTCTAACGCTGGCGGCGGTAGCAATAACGGCGGCGGCAATAACGGCGGCGGCGGCTACGGCGGCGGCAATGGCGGCGGCGGCAATAGCGGCGGCTGGAACGGTCGCAACGTTAGCGGCGGCGGCAATGGCGGCGGCTACGGCGGCGGCAATGGCGGCGGCGGCAACAGCGGCGGCGGCTGGAACGGTCGCAACGTTAGCAGTGGCGGCAATGGCGGCGGCGGCTACGGCGGCGGCAATGGTGGCGGCGGGTGGAACGGTCGCAACGTTAGCGGAGGCAGCAATGGCGGCGGCGGCTATGGCGGCGCCCAGAGCGGTGGCTACGGCGGCGGCCAAGGAGGGTGGGGGCACCATAATTGGGATGGCCGAGATTGGCATGGAGGGCGGTGGGGTAGCTGGGATTAACGCGCCGTTCCTCGGTTCGGATCGGTATAGCTAGAGCCTTCTGCCCAACGAAAATTACAAGACAAGTAGAGGGACAATTCCTTCAACGGAGTTGTCCCTGTTTGCGCCAACGCTGCCGACCGACGGCTCGATGCCGGCCGCTCGCTAAGAGATCGGCTACGCCAAGCCGCCCGTTTCGACGCGCTTCAAGCGGCGTCGGTTAAACAGCAATTCCGGGGAACATCTTCTTGATCTCTCGATAGACTTTCATGCCACCCGGTGCGGCGTGCATCCAGGTTAATGTTGGATGATCCTGGAAGCATTCGAAGTCAACGGCATGGAATTGTGGTGATGACAAAACACTGAGGCGCTCAAGCGCTGGCGCGGCGGCAATCGCATGGAGGCTCTGCAGTCCTTTCATCGCATCAATGGCGACCGAGTTGAGACGTGGCAGACACGCGAAACTGGGAAGCGACCGGACATTGCGCAGCCAGTCGAGCGTTAGCGACTGCAATGTCGGCAATTCCGCCAACATCGACAGGTCCGCCAGGCCGGTCAGACGCATCAGATCGAGCAGCTCGAGCTTCTCGAATTGGGGCAGGGCTCGCAGATCGCTTGTGTTCCCCAGCCGCAGCGACAACTCGCGCAAATCAGCCAGATTGGAAAATATTCCAAGGTCAATGACGGTAGTTCCGCGCAAGGACAGGCTTGTCAGCTGTTCTAATTTGCAGATGACATCGATATCTTTTTTGGGGCCTTCTATGAATAAATCGACCAGGTCGGGCATTCCCAAAAGAAACCCGATTGGCGCCACCCTCCTTGTCTTATGAAACTCAAAACATCTCAGGCGCTTCGCGACGAACTCCAGACCGTCCAGGCTTTTGAGGTCGTAGATGTCGAGAGACAGCTTTTGCAGGCCCTCAAAATGGCGAAGAAAGGAGAGGTTCTCAGCCGCCCTCGGATACACCCTGAGCCAAACGTCTGGACGCGGCAGAACAATCGCGGCAGCTTGACGTAACTCACCTTCGGAGAGCGGACCGTCGAATTGCACAACCCTAACTTCGGGCTCGAGCGGCCGGAAGGGATCGCCCCCGCTCCATATCGACGCGGCGGGACCGTTCAGCTGGCGCCGCGCTGGCGCAGGGCCGCCATTTTCCATATTTGCCATGCTGTCGTGCCTCCTATGGCGTCGCTCAGCGCGAAATCATGCCGAGCCCGTCGAGCATCGGCATCACAAGGGGTTGAACAATCGCGCAGAGAACGCGCATGTGTCGTTGCGAAAACGGGAGCGGGCCAAGCAGGGGTTCCGCTCGCCATCCCGTTCATCGAGTCTTTCACCGACGGCGCCGCATGATAGCGCAACCTCGCAAGTCCCGTCGCCGCGCCTCCACCAAGGCATGCGCCCCCGGATCGCTCGAGCTGTCGAAGCCCTCATCGCGCTCTTGGACGAAATCGAGAGCGACGCGGACCTCGAAGCCGAGCCGAACCTCGAAGACGGTCACGACGCCGAGCGCGACGAGGCCGAGCATGGCTTGTGCGATGGCGACGCGCTGTCGGAATTCTACTCGGACGCGCGCGGCCTGCAGGGTTTCGAGCGCTTCGCCTGCGTCGGGTCGGTCGAGTGAGCCCCTACGACCGCGCGGCCGTCATGCGGGACGCTCACAAGCGATTCCGCGACGGGCGGCGC
Organism: uncultured Alphaproteobacteria bacterium; assembly: GCA_963806665.1. Classification (GTDB taxonomy): domain Bacteria; phylum Pseudomonadota; class Alphaproteobacteria; order Rhizobiales; family Beijerinckiaceae; genus Methylocystis. The sequence continues at coordinate 200,416 of CAWDYM010000004.1, forward strand.
CTGGGCCTGGGGTGGACTTTCGGGCGCTGCCTGAGCACGGCGTGGGCTGCGGCGAAGATGCGAGGGAAGGAAGCCGAGCGGGTGGCGCGCGCGCCGCGCGCCTGCAACGCGCCTTGGTCGCGAGCGGGCGCCCTTGCCGAGTTATTGCAGGGCCGAACCTCCCAAGCGTTGGCAGGGTCGCCGGCCTTGCCTGCGTCGAATCAAGAGCTTAAATTCGCACAAGCCCCGGTTTTCAGCGCGTCGCCGGGATCGAACGCCCCGTCGCCGGATGTACGCGGGAACCGTTTTTGCGTCCGTCAGGTTTTGTTGCCCAAGTGCAACGCTCGCCGAAATTGCGCTCAGCTTCCGCCGAAAAGAATTGACTGATCAGCCTGTTAGCCGCCCACTTGAGCGGAGAGGGAAGCTTGGTTCTCTCGTTCGAAAAAGACTTTGGAAAGCCATCTCATGAAGAAGCTCGCTCTTTCCGTCGCGGCTCTGGCGTTGACCGCCGGTTCGGCGCTCGCCGCCGACCTCCCGTCCCGCAAGGGTCCCCCGATGCTTCCGCCGCCGCCCCCGCCGCCGATGTGGACCGGCTTCTACGTCGGTCTGAACGCGGGCGGCAACTGGTCGAACAGCAACGCCGTCAACACGGGCGCCGTTGGCCTGTTCGCTGCGCCGACTTGGGGCACCGAGCTCGCGGCTTCGGCGGCTCTCGCTTCCGGCCAGAACTCGACCAGCAACAGCGCCTTCATCGGCGGCGGCCAGATCGGCTACAACTACCAGTTCTACAACAACTTCCTGGTTGGCATCGAAGCCGACATCCAGGGCCTCGCAGGCTCGAACTCGTCTTCGGTCCGTTCGGGGGCCCTCGTCCCGGTAGGCTTCCCGGCTGAGACGGTCGTGTCGTCGGTTTCCGCTTCGCGCAGCATCGGTTACATCGGCACCGTCCGCGGCCGCCTCGGCTGGCTGTTCACGCCCACCCTGCTGCTCTACGGCACGGGCGGTCTCGCTTACGGCGGCGTGAGCGCCAACACAGCGATCTTCCAGGCGAACCTGCCCTTTAACCCGCCCTTCGCGGCTGGTGGTTCGTTCTCGAACACGCAAGCCGGCTGGACCGCTGGCGGCGGCGTCGAGTGGATGTTCCTGCCGAACTGGTCGGCCAAGGCTGAATATCTGTATTACGATCTGGGCCGCGTGAACTACGGCGCCGGCGTGCTGGCGTTTAATCCCCCGGCCGGTTTGCTCTACGCCAACGCCGTGGCCTCCTCCACGCACTTCAGCGGCAACATCGTCCGCGCCGGCGTGAACTATCACTTCAACTGGGGCACCCCGGCTCCGGTCGTCGCGAAATACTGATCGAACGAAAGCCAGCCTCGTCTTCGTTCATCTCAGAAAGGTCCGGTTCACGCCGGGCCTTTTTGTTTTCGCCTTATGCGCAGAGGTTTTATTCTAGGGTCCGGCCGCCTCCCTGCCACACCGGCCCGGCGATGGATCTCGCGAACATGCGCAGCCTTGGTGTGACCTCCGTCGATGCGACTTGCGCCTGCGGCCGGCGCTCCTCCGTCGACGTGCCGGCTCTCGCCGGATCGATCGAAGTCCCGTCGCTCAAGCGCCGGCTGCGATGCACGGACTGCGGCGCCCGCCCGCAAGACGTTCGGCCGGACGGGTCGCAGCACAAGGCGAGCGGCATGGGGCGGCCGGGTGGCTGATTTCTTGCGCCGTGGCGACACGGTGGCGACACGAAGTGCGGGCAGGGCCATCTTCGCCGCAAGGCCTCTCCTGTTAAGTGGCGAGGTGATGTGAATCAGCCCCTGCGCCGTGCGAGGGCAATAACTGAGGGCAATCCGCGCCTGATCCTTGAAATCACGATTTACAACGGGCTGCGCTTCCGGCGCGCCAGCTCCGGCTCGACAAGCCCGTGCCTGATCAAGAATCTCAGCGCTCTGCTCCACGACTCGTCCGTCTCGCCGCGCAGGTCGGTCTGCGAAATGTTGACGAATTTGTTCGTTCGAACGTCGCGAATTCGGAATTCCAGATTCTGCTCCATCACGCTAATTTTCCTGAAGAAGCCGATGAAGGACATATCCGCGCCCAGATCCCTAGCCGCGTCCGCCTCGCAGCCGTTGCACTTGCGGAGCCAATGCTCTGCGACCATGGCGCTCTTCGACGGGCCAACGTCGATGATCTCGAACAGGCCCGATTGAGACAGAAGATCGCGCGCCAATTTGCTCATGCGCTGAAGTCGGGCGGTCTCAACGGCGCTTTCTCCAGCGAGAGGTCCGCCGGCGCTGAAGTCGTCGAGCTCCAGGTCGAAGACGGCGAGTTTGATCGGATGCGACGTTGCGGTGTCCGCAATGGTCGGCGTCGACAGCGACGTCAGTCCCAGGAGGGCTAGGATGACAGCGAATGACCCAAGGAGCGTCCGGCGCGAGGAAGGGCGTTCCATCTTGTTTTCTCCCAAAAGTCACAGTCCGTGCGATGGGAGTATGAAGGCGCGTAGCCCCGCCGCCTCCAGCGCGATCCCCGAGGATTAATGGGCAAATCTCCTTTCCTTGTGTTGAAGACGCTGCGAAAGCCGCCGGCTCAGTCGGCCTTCTCGGCTTCCACGAGCCCAGCGCCGATCGCTAGCCAGACGAGATGGGCGTCGGTCCGCGCGCCGATCTTGGATTTGATCTGGTAGTGGTAGTTCTGGACGGTCTTGGCGCTGAGATTGAGGAAGCTTGCGATCTCCTCCGTTGTTCGGCCCGAGGCGACCAGCCGCAATATTTCGGTCTCGCGGGGACCCAGGTCCTCGACGAGGGACCGGCCTTCTCCCAACCGCTCGGCGGCGACCTCCCGCGCGATATCGTCGCTGAGCGCCCGCCCGCCCCGCGCGACGGTTCCAACGGCCTTGATGAGAACCGCCGCGTCGCTGCTCTTGGTGACATAGCCCGCGGCGCCCGCCTCGAACGCCTTCAAAGCGAAGGCCGAACCGCTGTGCATGGTGAAGACGAGGATACGCGCGGCCTTGTCCCATTGCCGGATATGGCGGATCGCCTCCAGCCCGCCGGCGCCAGGCAAGGAAAGGTCCATGATCACGACGTCGGGGGCGGCGTCCCGAAAGGCTTGGTAGGCCGCCGCCGCAGTGTCCGCCTCGCCGACGACCCGGAAGCCGGGCTGCCGTTCGAGAAGCCGACGGTAGCCCTCCCGCACAATGGGGTGATCGTCGACTAGAAGGATGGAAACCGCGGTCATGCCGTCGCGAGGCCCGTGCGAGTCGACCCGCTTGGCTGGGCCAGCGGAATCCTCGCGGCTATGCGCAAGCCGGCGGCGGCGCGTCCGATCGTGAGGCTCCCACCCAGTGCGGCGATGCGTTCCCTCATCCCCAGTATGCCGTGGCCCGCGGAACCGGCTATGCTGGCCGGATTTCCGCCCCCATTGTCTTCGATCGTCACCGCGACTTCGGCGTCCTTCGACGGCGCGCGTTCGACGCGAAGAAGGACGTCGCTCGGGCGACCGTGGCGCATGGCGTTGGTCAGGCACTCCTGCGCGATGCGGTATACGCTGGTCGACACCGCCTGAGGCAAGGCAGCGAGATTGCCCATGAGATCCAGACGTACAACGGCGGTCCGCGCAGTCCGTGCGTTCCATCCGGCGACAAGCTGAATGAGGCACGCCTCCAGACCCAGCTCCTCCAGATCCTGCGATCGAAGACGAGCCAGGGCCTCGCGTAGCGTCGCCATCATTCGCTTGGCCGCCTTCGATATAGCACGGGCGTCCTCGGCGAGATCTGGCCGGTCATAGGCTCCCGCCTCTATGGCCGCGGCGAAAGCGACGGTCGCGGCCAGACATTGTCCAAATTCGTCGTGAAGGTCGCGCGCCAAGGCGCGCCGTTCCTCTTCTTGGACTTCGAAGAGGCGCTTGGTCAGTGCGGTACGTTCCTCCGCCGTATGGGCGAGCCGCTCGGCAAGGTCATTCACCGCGCGGGCGATGAGGCCGAACTCCGCTGTTTGGCGACCTTCGATCTGTCGCCGGTAGTTCCCTGCCTCAAGACGTCGCAGCCCCTCGACGATAGTTCGGGTCGGCGCGAGGGCCGTGGCGATCGCCAGGGCGGCGAGCAGGCAGATCGCCATCGCCATGGGAGCCGCGACGCCTAGGACAATCGAGATCTGGCGCCACGCCTGACGGACCGCCACCTCGGCGTCCGCCGTCGCGACCACGGCGCCGGTCTCCGGCTCCCTGACGGTCAGTTGGCGAGTCACCGGCGTTTCCGGCCCGAAGAGACCCCGGTATGTGCGGGCAAACCATTCCGGCGCCGGCGCGCCAACGCCGTCGAGAAGGCTGCATAGTTTGCGAGGCTCCTCTCCCGCAGGCGCGAAAGCGATGCAAACGCCCGGAGAAACGAGTTTCAGAGTCGAAAGCGATTCCCAGTTCGGGATTGGGAGCACCTTGTCGCGGCGCATGCTTCCTCGCCACAGGATCTCCCGCCAAAAGAGGTTCTCGAGTTCGAAGGCGACACGCTCGGCGGTGGCTGAGGTTTCGGCTTCAACCGTCTTGTGGGCCTCGATCATGACGAAACCCGATGTCGCCGCGAGCGTAGCGACGACAATGACGACGAGCTGGATGATCAGACGAACGATAAGTCGCATCGGCGGCTCTCCGGATACGGGGTCGGAGTTTAAACCGCAGTTTGCCCCCAGCCAACGCGCCACGCGGCGCATCTGGTAAAGTCAGGCAAATTGCCCAAACTCGATAGGTCAGACCCTCCCTCGCATCGGGCCGGGCAAAATCCCTTGGCATACGAGGGTATCTTGCCGTGGGCGAACGGCTCCTGATCCTCTCAAATCCATGCCGGAAGCTGCCGAGAAAGGACGGGTCATGGCCGAGTTTGTCTTCGATGATCGCAACATCCGCTGGAAACGGCTCGATGGGATAGAGCATTTGTCGCTGTCGGTTCTCGACGCCGATGAGAAGAGCTGCGTCATTCACATCCTTTTCAAATTCGCAGCCAACCGAAAGATCATCCTTCACCGCCATCTGACCCTCAACAAGACGATGACGATCCAGGGCGAACACCGCCTCTTTCATCCGGACGGGCGTCTGAAGGAGATCAGGCCGGTGGGGAGCTTCAATGTGGCCCCGCCCTCTAACGATCCGCACCGCGAAGGAGGCGGCGAGCAGGACGCCATCGTCCTCTTCGCGATTCATGGTGCCGGTGCGCTCTATGAAGCGCTCGACGACGAATTGAACATTCTCATGACGCTTACCGCTCAGGATTTTGTCGGCCTCCACGATCAGGAAGGAAGAGATGAATTTCGATCCACGCCTTCGCCTTCGCCGGCGCGCTCCGCCTTTCCATGGCGCTGATTGAAGCGTGGCTGCTTGTTAAATTTGCCTTGGACTGTTCTCAGGATCGTCGCCAACCGGAGCGCGGGGTTCAGATCGTGGCGGCGGTTGCAGCGTTTCGTCGAAGTCTTCTCCGCGCTCCGCAATCTGTTCGTTCCAGCCCGTCCCCCTCGTCACTCCGCCATTGCCATCCATCTGCATCGCCTCAGGGCGATCGCTGAGTGGAAATCCATGGCGTTACCCGGCTGAACTCAAGACCGATAGGCTTCGCTATGCCTTGAACGAGTTAATGTGACATCGCCCGTGCATTTTGCTACGTGGCCCGCTTTGCCTTATGAGCAGACCTATTGGTTTCGTCCGCAACTCGCGCCAATAGCGGACTTTTTACGAGAATGGCATAAACCCTTCGGGAAGCGATCGTGGTATTCGTGCAAAAACTTGGAAGGACCGTAATTCATCGGTTCCGTTCACGAGAACGAACGATGTGCGACATGGGCGAATTTCTGGGAGGACAGCCGCGATGCAGATACGGGTCGGATACGAGATGGTCTACGAGTGTCCGCAGCCGACGCCGATGCTGTTGACTCTGAATACGCACTTCACTCGTGTCGCGGATGTCGTCGTTCCCGACCACATCGTTACGCGGCCCCGGGTTACAATCACCCCCTATCGTGACGAGTTCGGCAACTGGTGCAGCCGTATCGTCGCCCCCGCCGGCGAAATTCTCATTTCCACCGACGCAGTCGTGAACGACTCCGGGCTTGCGGACCAGATCGAAACCGGCGCAGTTCAGCATCCCGTGCAGGACCTACCCAGCGATACCCTAGTCTTCCTGCTGGGGAGCCGATACTGCGACACGGATAGGCTCACCGAGATCGCCTGGAATTTATTCGAATCCGCGCCGCTTGGCTGGGGCCGCGTCCAGGCGATCTGTGATTTCGTCCACAACCATATCAGCTTCGGTTATGAGCATGCGCGGTCAACGCGAACCGCTCTGGAGGCCTTTAATGAGCGGCGCGGGGTCTGCCGCGATTACGCCCATCTCGCGATTGCTTTTTGCAGATGCATGAATATCCCCGCTCGCTATTGTACGGGCTATCTTGGAGACATCGGCATCCCGCCGCCCTATGGTCCAATGGATTTTGCCGCCTGGTTCGAGGTGTTTCTCGGCGGTCGATGGCATGTCTTCGATGCGCGCAACAACGTTCCGCGGATCGGGCGCGTCTTGATCGGTCGGGGTCGTGACGCCACCGACGTGCCGCTGAGCACCACTTTTGGACCCAACGTCCTGAAGAGCTTCAAAGTATGGACTGACGAAATTGAGAGCCGCTCCTCCGATGCGTAGCGTCGATGGATGAAGGGCGCCTCCGCCTTTTGGCGGCCGATGAGGACCCGGCGGTCACCGTTCATAACGAAGGCGGTCAGTCGCCAATTCTGATCGTTGCCGATCACGCGGGTAATCTTATTCCCCGCTCGCTGGAAAGGCTTGGGCTTCCCGGGTGGGAATGCGCGCGTCACATTGCATGGGATATCGGCGTGGCCGACGTATCGAGACGACTGGCTGACGCGCTCGACGCCACTCTTGTGCAACAAAACTATTCACGCCTGGTCATCGATTGCAACCGCCCCCTCGGCTCAGAAACCTCAATCACGGAATTCAGCGAGTTAACTCCGATACCGGGGAATATTGCCCTGAGCGCCGAACGACAGGCCGTGCGGGCACGGGAGATTTTCAAACCGTACCATGATCGGATCGAAGCTGAACTCGACCGGCGGCAGCAAGCGGGCAAACAGCCCGCACTCGTAGCCATGCACAGCTTCACCCCTGTTTTCATGGGGGATACGCGGCCCTGGCATGCTGGCGTCCTCTATAATCGAGATCGGCGCTTGGCCCGGGCTCTGTTGGGATTGATGAATCGTGAAGAAGGGCTTTGCGTGGGTGACAACGAGCCCTATAGCGTGAGTGACCTCACCGATTACACGATCCCTGTTCACGGCGAAGAACGTGGTCTTCTTCACGTGGAGATCGAGATACGCCAGGATTTGATTGGAGACGCGAGCGGGCAGCGGGCCTGGGCGGCGCGCTTCGCAGCCTGGCTACCGCGAGCGCTTCAAGGGCTTGCAAACATCGATACACATTGACCGACTCTTTACTGGACCACGCCTGATCTCGCACATTTTCGGGAAAGGCTAAAGGCGGCCCAGCAGCTCTGTTTTCTTCGCTGCGAACTCGTCTTCTGTCAGTATGCCCTTTTCCCGCAACTCCGACAGGCGTTCGATGGTCGCAAAAATGTCGATCGCACCGCCAGAAGGAGGCCGCTCGACCGTCGATTTCGGACTGGCGACCGCGGACGGAGGCGTAGGCGTCACGGATGGAGGCGTCCGCGCCGTAGCGGTTGGGAATGGCTCAGACGCTTGAGGCTGCGTTTCATGCGCCAATGGCAGGTCCGCGACGCGCACGATGCCGAGTTGACTTGTGAATGTCAGTGACTGATCGCCGCTCTGCTGCTGGGAGAACCCGGTGATCAGATGGTCGCCGGTGTCGTAGACGCTAACACGGCCGCCCTGTTGGATGGCGAGGCGGCGGGAATTCGGGAAGCACGCATAGCGTAAGTCGTTTTGGGCGCCCGTGGACGCCGCATCGCCCAACTCCGCTGGCCACCAATGGCCGATGGGCAAGCCTGATCCTGGAACAAACAAACTGACGCCGCCGCTCCCCTGGCTCTGTGACTGGAAGGAGCCCCCGCTGGGTCTGAACAAAGGCTGGCCACGTAGAAGGTTCGCCAGTTCGTTGCACAATGCGTCGATGCGATATTTCAGACCTTGGTTGAACATGTCGCCAACCATGATCATGCCGCCTTGCGACCATTGCCCCATACCCCCCAGGTCTGGATGGCTGAATTGCGCCTGGGATCCGTTGCCGGCGACGAGTGCGCGGAGCAAGGTAACGACCGCGTCGAAGCTCACCCCATTCCGGCTCGCAACGTCCGCGAGGATGCGCTGTCCGTCGGGCGTTAGTTCGTGCATTGCTGGCGTCCTCTTGCAGGTCGTGGAACCTGACCGGCTGTCGTCGGAAAGATTTCTTTCGAAATATCCTAACGGCGCAGCCAGGCTTTTCCTACTTCAAAGCGGCAGCGCGTGCCTGCCTATGCGTTTTCAAGCGATTTTCAGGGAGACCGATAATGCCGGACAGTTTCGAGGGTGCGGCTTTCTCGGCGACGGAATTGGCGGCCGGCATCGTCGCCGCCTACGTGTCCCACAATTCCATCCCCGTCGCGGAGCTTCCCGCGCTGATCGCGTCCGTCGACGCGGCCCTTCGCCGCCTGGCGGGAAATCATTTGCTACTCCAGTGTTATGATCACGCCTTCGGCGCCTGTCGCGAGCTGAAGCCCTTGGCGTACGCCTTTCAAGCTCAGTAAGACGCCTTTAGCGTTACGGAGCCACACCCGCCCTTTGCCGATGTCTCCGGCGGCCCAGCCGGTGCGGATCGCAGCGTAGGCTCCGGGAAAATCGGAAATTTTCTTGAGGCCGAATACATCTCCAGAGGCGTTGAGCTTCGACGCGCCAATCCCGCCGACGCCAAGGCCGCCGATCTTGAAGCGATAGGCCCGGCCGCCAAATTTCAACGTGCCGCCGCCCAAGGCGCCGGAGGCGATGAAGGCCACCTGCAATTGTTGGATAGTGATGCGCCCGGAGGGCGGGCCACTTGGCCCACTTTCAGCGAAAGCCGGCATGCTGGCGGTAAGCGCCACTAGTGCGACGCACATTGCGCGAAGGCGCGTGGCGAATGCTGGGAGCAGCCGGTACGAAACGGAGTTCTGATGCGGCGTCATTGGTTCTGCCTTGTGTTGATGAATGGAATCCGTCCGCCGAACACGCCCCCCAAGGACGTCGTGAAGGGTCGCTACGGGTGATTCGCTTACTGCGCAGCCTGTGGGCGATCCGGCAGAAACCAAAATGGCTTTTTCACTTCGATCAAAGGGCGCCCGGATCGCCGGGCGTCTTTCCGTCGCGAATGAGCGCCACAAGATCGCCGCGCACCGCAGGGTCCGACAAAAAGTAGCTGTGGCCGATGAGGCCGCCGCCGCCTTGCACGGAGATGAAATCCGCCACGCCCGCGACTTCAGGCGTGATCTCCATTTCGCTCGGATCGGCATGCGCGTCGAGAAGTCCAAGCCGAAGCTGACTGCCAAAGAGCGTCTTCGACAAACTCAGCGCCCTGTCGCCAGTCGATGCATAGATGGTGAAATGCATCTTGCCCTGCTTGAAGACGATGCTTCGTTGCGGCACCCGGCCGAAGGGCATGTCGGGATCAGACTGGGGCGGCGGTCAAGCAGCCGGACAACGTCAGCGCCGCAGCCAGTGCCCAAAAAGATCGGAGAGAAAACTTCATTACAAATTCTCTCCAACCCAAGAAGTAAACACGCGACCGGACGGCTCAACGAAAAATCCCGCGCATCGTCGCGAGATCGAGCCCGAATACCAGAAGGCGTCAGCGGACGACGCGGATTCGCGGGGCCGGACGCACAACGACGGCGGCAGGGGCCGCAGGGCGAACGACGGCGACTCCCGCCGCCGGGGCGACGCAGCCCGCGCGATAAACGCCGCGCGCGCAGACGATCGCGTTCGCTTCGGTCGGGATCGCCAGTGTCGCTGCATAGATCGCGAAGCCAAGGCCAAATTGGGCGGCGTATTTCATTTTCGTCCTTTCAAAGTTGGGGTCGGAGCACGCGCATAGCGCGAACCAAATTTCTTATTGCACCTATAGCGGCACATGCAAAGACTTGATAGTGTCGCGGCGAAAAATACGACGCCAGCTTCGCTAACTATCCGACAACGATGGAAAATCGGCTTATGCCGACGCTCTCGTAGCGATCGCCGTCTCTTAGACGCGAGGTTGGATCAGCCACACCCGGAGGCGACGATGTTTGCTGATGACTTTGGCGATCCGAAGGGTGAGGCCGAGACCCTTCGGTGAAGAACGCGAACACGTTCTTTCCGCAGGCGGAGGAACTCGGCCCGAACGAGATGCGAGTCTCGTTCATCGGCAGCACGCCGGCGCCGCCCACGCGGTCCCAGCCGGCACCTGCATCATGGTCGAACTGGGGAACGGCAAACGCTTCTTCTTCGACTTCGGTAACGGCGCGCTCAGAAACCTCGTTGCGATGCAGGTGCCGATACAGGTGATCGGCAAACGCGTTGACATCGTCTTGGCCGAGGCGTGGGGCGAAGAATGCGCGCAATCGCAGATCGTCGCGATAGGCAAGGCCGGAGTCGTTGACGCGGAATTTATGCGTAAGAAATTCCTGCCTTGCGTAGCCTAACTTTGGGATACATTGGAGGACATCCACGCGCTTCACGACTAAGGCATTAACAACCCAAACCATCGGCGCCCTCGGCCGCCACCCCGTCAAACTTAGAATTTAACCGTCGTCGTGAGTTGTCCACCGCTTTGCCGCAGGCGGTTCGCGTCGGCGATTTCATGGGTCGCCTGCGCGCCGAAAATGACCATGTGTCCGCCGATCTCCGTGGTGAAGCCAGCGGAAGGCCCCACGCCGACGGCCCGAGTCCGGAACGCGCCCAAACGCGCTCCCACGCCGCCATCCGGGCTCAGTTGATCGTATTGGTAGGAAACCGCGCCGAGACGGACCCCATTTTCGAAATGCTTGAAGAGGCCCTCTTCCAAATGGACCGAATTTCCCGACCGATAAGCTGTTACCTGATTATATCCTTCAAATGTGAAGCCGGCCGTTCCCGAGAGTTCGATCATGCTATTCGGCTCGATCGCCGTCACCCCCCAGGACACGTCGGCGCCGTAGCGGTTGAGGCCGATATTGGGATTGAAGCCCGCATCGTATCGCCCAACCGGAATCCATTGCGTCACGGTCAGCTTGTGGGACAGATTCGCGTTCACATTCCAGCCGATCGACGATTGGATGCTCGTGTCGGTTCCGCCCCAGCCGCGCGTCGACCTGTCGCCTTTCACCCCGCCAACGGTGCTCGCGTCGATCAGCAGGTTGCCAAAACCGGAGGTTACGGTAAAAGCCACGCGACCGCCGAGAACGTCAGTTGGCGCGACAAACATCGCGCTTCCGATCACGGCCGGCAAATACGCCTTCGCCGTCAGAGTGGTTCCCCCAAAGGCGATCTTCACCGACTTGTTGAACTCGCTGTAGACGCCGATGGTCGTGAAATAAATACCTTCCGGAGCCATTTGGCCCGCGCCGACGGCGCCGCTGCCCAGCGAGTAGAACATGAAGGTGGATTCGACCGCCTGCGCCGCCGATGGCCCGGCGAGGGCGATCGCCGCGACGAGACAAAGCCGCCGGCCTATTGATGAAGAACTCATGGCGCCTCGCCAAAGTGGAACCTCTCGGTCAAACAGCTCGCCTTGGAGGTAGGCGCGCCGTCGGACCCGGTAGCGCGGGCAAAAGAGCCTTTTTCAGCCGCTAGCTCTAAGATTAACCAAGAACTAACATCGAATCTGGACCGCCTCAATGGGCGCGGCGCCCATTACACGGGAGAAGCAGCGATGATTGCATACCAGGCGCCTCGCGGGGTCTTGGCCTTGACCGTCACATTGATCGCGCTGGCGGCGTCCCTGCTGCCGCTTGGAGCGAGCTTCGCGCAGACGACCAAACCGAATGTCGTTTTCATCCTGGTGGACAATGTGGGATGGGGCGATTTCAGCGTGTATGGCGGGACAGTTCCGACGCCGCGCATCGACACCATCGCCAATGAGGGGCTGCGTCTCAACAATTACACCGTCGAGGCGCAGTGCACGCCCTCGCGGTCGGCCATCATGACCGGTCGCCTGCCGGTGCGGTCCGGCACGACCCGCGTGCCGCTCCCGGGCGAGGGCGCCTCCGGTCTGGCGCCATGGGAATACACTTTGGGCAAGCTGTTTTCGGACGCGGGCTACGCCACTGCGGCCTATGGGAAATGGCACCTCGGCGAAGTCGCGGGGAGACTGCCGACCGACCAGGGCTTCGACGAGTGGTTTGGCATCAAGAATTCGTCCGACGAGGCCGGCTACGCCTCCTACAAGCTCTTTCGGGAGATGGGCTACCCCACGCCGCAATACTGGGAAGGCGTGAAGGGCCAGCCGTCGAAGCCCGTGGGCGACTTCGACAAGGCGGCCAAGAGCCTCATTGACGAGAAGATCGCGCAGCGCACAGTGGCGTTCATCGACCAGCAGGCCAAGGCGAAGAAGCCGTTCTTCATCTATGCCGCCTTCACCCAGATGCATCCGCCCATGAACGTGCATCCGGACTTCGCGGGCAAGTCGGGCGGCGGGTTGTACGCGGACATCCTGACCGAAGTGGACTATCGCACCGGCCAAATCCTCGACGCGCTCAAGGCTGCCGGGGTCGAAAATAACACCATCGTAGTGTTCTCGAGCGACAACGCGACGGCGCCGCTTGCTGGCGTCGCCGGTGGCTCGAACGGACCGTGGCGCGGCAATTTCTTTACGCCGCCCTATGAGGGCAGCTATCGGGTGAGCGCGATGGTCCGCTGGCCCGACCGCATCGCCGCCGGGCGGCAGAGCCAGGAAATGCTCAGCGCGGTGGACTGGCTGCCGACGCTGGCCGCCTTGATCGGCGAGTCCAAACGCGTACCCGCCGATCGGCCGATCGATGGCGTCAACGCGGCGGATCATCTGCTCGGCAAGAGCGCCACGAGCGGGCGGAATTCCGTGTTGTATCTCGGCCTCGACGGCCAGATCATGTCGGTCAAGTGGAAGAATTTCAAAGTCGTCTTCCGCAAGTCTAATAGCATCGAAGACCCAATCGCCGACGTGCAGCTGCCCATCGTCTATGACCTGCTCAACGATCCTGGCGAGCGCTGGAACCTCTGGGAGCAAACCATGGACATGGCTTGGGTTCTCCGTCCCGTGACGCAAGAGATCATCGCCTTCAAGCAAAGCGTCGCCAAATACCCAAACGTCAAGACCGGCGAGAGTTTCACCGGATATAAGGGCGCCAAATATAAGGCCAAATGACCTTTTCACCCCTGAAGGCAGCCGTTCCAGCACTCGGCCAGTGGGCGAGGTTGACGCCATTGTCGGAGGTGAAAACGACGATCGTGTTGTCTCGAACGCCCAGACTGTCGATCTCCCGCAACCAGCTACCGCGCGCCGCTCAACCAGATCGGCTGGGCTCCGGAACTGGCCACGGCGGCGGCGAAGGACATGCCGACGGCCAACAACGACACCTATTACATGAGCGCCGTTGTCCAGCTCGACGAGCCTTTCATCCTATCCGTTCCCGACACGCGCGACCGCTATTACGTCGTGAACGTCTTCAACATGTGGCAGGAATTGCAGCACTACATCGGTCGCAGGGTAACGGGAACCCATGCGGGACGTTACGCGATCGTTCCGCCAGGTTGGAAGGGCAAGCTTCCCACTGGCGTCAAGCGCCTTGATGTCAGCACAAACAAGATCTGGCTATGGGGCCGCCGGAGAGCCGTCGAAGGTGAAGATCGCGCATCGCTACTCGAACTCCAGAAGCAATTCAATCTCGTCCCGCTCAGCGCCCTTCGCAAATCGAATGTCTCGAATAAAGTGGGGCATTGCTGCCCCTCCCACCGATTTCGGGAGACGGCCTCGGCTTCTTCGCACATTTGGGCGCGGCGCTTAAAGAAAATTTACGCGCCTGTAGCGTTCATGGGTTCCAGCGACGGCCAGATAAACCGCCGGCAGAACAAACAGGGTGAATGCGGTTCCGAGGGATAACCCCGACGCGATGACCAGTCCGATATTAAAGCGCGAGGCCGCGCCCGCGCCGGTGGCCATGATCAGGGGCAGAACCCCGAGAACCATTGCTGCGGTGGTCATCAGAATCGGCCGAAGGCGAATCGAGGCCGCTTCGATGATCGACTCGCGCCGCGTCTTGCCGTCTGCCTGCAATTCATTGGCGAATTCGACGATCAATATGCCGTGCTTGCTGATCAGGCCCATGAGCGTCACGAGACCAACCTGCGTGTAAATATTGATGCTGGCCCCGCCGAAACCCAGCATAATGAATATCAGCGCGCCCGCAATCGACATCGGGACCGAGACGAGGATGATGAGTGGATCGCGAAAACTTTCGAATTGCGCGGCGAGCGCGAGGAAAATTATGATCAGCGCGAATCCGAACGTCGTCGCAAAGCCGCCTGACTCCTGGATGAATTGCCGCGAGGGTCCGGAGTAGTCGACAATGTATCCCGGAGGCAATGCGCGGCTGGCGATGTCCTTCAAAGTATCGAGCGCTTCGCCAACAATGACGCCTGGCGCCGCAACTCCTGAAATTGTCACGGCGTTCGCTTGCTGAAAATGGTTGAGCGATTCGGGCTCTGTCGTCGAGCGCAGCTGGGCCACGGTCGATAAGGGTACGGAGGAGCCGTCGCCGGTCTTGATGTGGTAATTGAGGATCTGCTCCGGGTTCAATCGATAGCGCTGCGCCACCTGCGGCACGACTTTATAGGAGCGGCCGTCGAGGTCGAAATATTGCGTATAGCCGCCGCTCAGCGCCATGGTCAGCGCGCCCCCGACATCGTTCATTCGCAGACCGAGCTGCGCCGCTTTCTCGCGGTCGATCATCAGCGATTCCTGAGGCTGGTCGATCTTCAAATCGGAGTCGAGAAAGATGAACTTGCCCGTCGCCAAAGCCTGCGAAAGCAGATCGCGTGACACGACTTCCATTTTCTCGAAGGAGTCGGGGCTTTGCACGACGAATTGAATGGGAAGCCCCACGGCGCCGGGCAGCGGCGGCTGCTGGAAGGCGACAATGCGCAAGCCGGGAATGTCCGCGAGCTCGCCCTGAATTGTCCGTTGAAGTTCTTCCGCGCCGGTCTTGCGCCGGTTAGCCGGCGTCAGCACCACGCCGGAAAGATTGACCGCCTGAGAGTTGATCTGGAACACGCTCTGGGTCTCGGGATGCGTCGCCACCTTCTTGTAAAGCTGATCCGCGTAGAAGAGCTTCTGCTTCAAAGTGGCGTTGGGGGCCGGGGTCGATTGCGTCAGGATGAGGCCCTGATCTTCATTGGGCGCGAGCTCGTTCTTCGAATTCACGAAAAGCCAATAGGTGCTCAAAAGCACGAGCACGCCAAACGTCAACGTCACCGGCATATGCCGCAGGGATCCCTCCAGAAAATGAACGTAGCGTTTGCGCAGCCTGTCCATTGCGACGTCGATGGCCGCCACGATCCTTGCTTCGAGGGTCTCCGGCCTCGCAGGCTTGAGCATCAACGCGCAACTGACCGGAGAAAGCGTCAACGCCACGACCGCTGAAACGCAGACCGCGCCGGCGAGCGTGAACGCGAATTCGACGAATAATGCGCCGGTGAGCCCGCTTTGAAAGCCGATTGGCACATAGACCGCGATCAGCACGATCGTCATGGCGATGATCGGGCCGGTGAGTTCGCGCGCCGACAGCAGCGCCGCGTCGAATGGCGCCATGCCTTCCGCGAGATGGCGGTTGACGTTCTCGACCACGATGATCGCATCGTCGACGACAAGCCCGATCGCGAGCACCAGCGCGAGCAGCGTCAGAAGATTGATGGAGAAGCCAAAAGCGAGCAGGATCGAGAAGGCGCCGACCAGGGACAAGGGGATCGCCATGATCGGGATCAGCACGGAGCGCCATGAACCCAGAAACAGGAAGACCACGGCGATAACGATCATAACCGCCTCGATCAGCGTATGGATCACTTCATCGATGGAGCTGTTCACGAAGTCGGCCGAGTCATAGACGATCTCGCTCGTGAGGCCCGCGGGCAACGCCTTCTCGATCTCGGGATAGACGTCCTTCACGCCTTTGATGACGTCGAGCAGGTTTGCGGTGGGCGCGATCTGAATGCCGATATAGACGGCCTGCTTGCCGTTGAACGATACGGAGGAATTCGTAATCGTCCGATCCGAGAGTCACATTGGCGACGTCCTTCATTTTGACATTCGCGCCATTCACCTGCTTGACCACGAGGTTGCGGAACTCCTCAAGCGAATGAAGCGACGTCGAGGCCGCTAAATTCACCTGGACCATTTCGCCCTTGGTCGTCCCGAGGCCGGCGATGTAGTCGTTGCCGGAGAGCGCGGCGGAAACCTCCGAGGCGGTTAGTCCATAGGCCGCAAGCCTGTCGGGATCGAGCCAGGCGCGCAACGCAAAGGTTTTGGAGCCGATCAACTCGGCTGTCTGTACGCCGGAGACCGACTGCAGGCGCGGCTGCACGACTCGGATCAGATAATCGGTGACCTGGCTCGGCGAGAGGATATCGCTATTGAAGCCGATATACATGGCGTCCGTCGTCTGGCCGACCTTGACGGTGATGACAGGACGTTGAACAGCGCTTGGGAGTTGGTTGAGTCACAGAGTCGACCTTCGTGCTGATCTGGGTCAGCGCCTTTCCGGAATCAAAGTTCAGACGCAGATACGCGGTGATCGTGCTGGCGCCGATCTGGCTCGTCGACGTCAGATAGTCGATCCCGTCGGCCTGTGCGATGACGTTCTCGAGCGGCGTTGTGACAAAGCCGGCGACCGTTGCGGGATCGGCGCCGAAATATTGGGTCGCGACCGTGACAACGGCGTTCTGCGTTCGGGGATATTGCAGAACGGGCAGGATAGCCAACGACCGCAGGCCGAGCACGAGAATGAACAGGCTCACCACGGTGGCGAGGACCGGCCGACGGACGAAAATGTCGGTGAAGGACATATGTTGGCCTCCTTACGTCTCAGCGCGCCATCCGCTTGATCTGCCGGGCATGCGCTCTGGCCCCTGATGCGGGCGTTGGACTTTTCTACGTGGTCGCCGGGTTGGCGGTCCGGACCGAGTTGCACGGCCTGGGGAGCCGCCTAGTGGTCGACCGGCTTTGGATCGGGATTCACCGGAGGCTGTGGCGCGGCGCTGATTTTCAGTGGCGCGCCGTTGCGCAGCTTCATTTGGCCCGCGGTGACGACAACATCGCCGGGCTTGAGTCCGCTCACGACCGCGACTTCGTCGCCGCGCGTCGAACCGAGTTGCACGAAGCTTTGCCGCGCGAGACGATTTTCGCCCTCTGGCTTTGATGCGTCCTTTTGGGCAAGGAAGATCGAGGCGCCGTAGGGGGCGTGGACGATCGCAGTCTGCGGCACGGTGACCAGCTGTTCGGGCTTGCCGATCGTTATCGCGACGGAGGCGAACATGCCGGGCCTCAGCTTTCGGTCTGAATTGCTGAACGTGGCGCGAACCTGAACGTTCCGGCTCGCTTGATCGACCTTCGAATTGATCGCGGCGATCTTGCCGGTGAAGCTTTGCCCTGGAAAGGCGTCGACCGTCGCAAGAACACTTTGCCCGATATCGAGGCCGTTCAGGTTTTGCTGGGGCAGCACGAAGTCGAGATAAAGCGTGTCGGTCGCCTGAAGCGTGACGACAATTGAGCCCGCGCTCAGATATTGTCCGAGGTCGACTGAGCGGATGCCGAGCCGCCCCGCGAAGGGCGCGCGCAGCGTCTTTTGCGCGATGACCGCTTCCTGCTGCGCGACTTCCGCCCTGGCGCTTCTCAAACTTGCAAGATCGGAGTCCACCGTCGCTTGACTGACCGCCTTGAGTTTCAGCTGCGCCTGATCTCGCCGCAGATTGATCTCGTTCAGCTCGGCGGTGGCCTTCAGGGATTCCAGCCGCGACTTGTCCGTGTCCTTGCGCAATTCTAGAAGGATCTGGCCGGCCGCGACATCCTCTCCGGACTGGAAGGAAATTTTCTCGACGACGCCCGAGGCTTCCAGCGCAAGGTCTGCGCCGCTCACCGCACGGAAGGTGCCGATAGCGGCCAGCGTCGGTCGCCATTCTTCGAGTTTCGCGGTCGTGACGGACACCGTTTGCGGAGGATTCGCCATAGAGGCAAGGAACCGTCCGATCATGACCGAGCGGAAGGCGGTAAATCCGTAAAGTCCCGCAAAGACGATTCCGACGCTCCCCAGCATGACGAGCATGGGTTTGTGAGACGGCCCGAGATGGACCTTCGAAATAGCTTTATCGAGCATGGGTCAAGTCCTCGGCTTGCGCGCGCAGGGCCGCGGCAATCGGCGACATGGAAATCGGATCGGTGGGCTTAGCTTGGGAAGCTGGAGATTGGTCGTTGCGATTCCACCAACCGCCCCCCAGGGACTGCAACAGGGCGACCGTATCGGAGAACCGCGCGGCTTGCGCCCTCACGCGATTCAGGCGGGCGTTGAGGAGGCTCTGCTCCGAGTTGATGACGGTCGGATAGGTGGTCGAACCAGCACGATATTGGATTTGGGCAATGCGGAAGCTGTCCGCCGCCGCCTTCTCGGCGGCCGTCTGCGCGCGTAGCGTGGCGGCGTCGTGCTTGATCGCCTGAAGCGCATCCGCAACGTTCTGGAAAGCCGAGAGAACAGTTCCTTGATATTGAGCCTGGGCTTGTTCGAAAGCCGCGACCTTCGCCTCGCGCTTGTGAAAGAGGGCGCCCCCGTCAAAAACCTGGCTCGAAGCGGAGGCGCCGAGATTATAAGCCATGGTGTGCGGGGCGAAGAGTTGCGCCAGGGTCAGGGCCTGGCTGCCGCCCGTCGCGGAAAGCGTCAGTTGAGGCAACATATTTGCGGTGGCGACGCCGACATTGGCGCTCGCCTGATGAAGCTGGCTTTCGGCTGCGAGAATGTCCGGGCGCTGGCGCACCAGCGACGAGGGAAGGCTCAGAGGCAGTTCCGTCGGCAAATGCAGTTTTCCCAGATCGAGCGCCTCTCCTTTGTCGGCGTTGGGGAAGCGGCCGAGATAGGCCATCAACTGATTGCGGGTCTGCGCGCGCGCCTTTTGCAAGGGCGGCAAGGTCGCCTCCGCCTGCGCAAGCAGGGAACGCTCGGAGACGACGTCGGCGAGACTGACGGCCCCGAGGTCGAACCGCTTCTCGAGAATGTCGAGTTGGGCGCGGTAATCGGAAACAAGATTTTCTGTGACCTTGATCTGCTCGGCGTAGGATGCGTCGGTGATGGCGGCCGAGACGACGTTCGCCGTCAGCGCCAAATAGGCCGCCTCCAACTGGAAGCGCTGGTAGTCAGCCGCGGCCGCGTCGCCTTCGACCGTTCGGGAGGTCTTGCCGAAGACATCCGGCGTGAAGGACACGGCGACATTCGAGTTGAACAAGGTGTAGAGGGTCGAAAAGGCGGAGTTCGAACCGGAAGAGCTGCCATATTGCGCCGGGGAAAGTTGCTGGCGGGCGACGGAGTCCGTCCCGATGGCGGAGGGCAGAAAGGACGCCGTGTCAGCCTCCAGCGTCTCCCGCGCCTGGCGCAGCGCCGCCTCCGCTGAGGCAATGTTGGGGTGGTTCCGGACCGCCTCCTCGACGAGCATCGAGATTTGTCGAGAGTGAAAGAGCTTCCACCACTCTCCCGGCACGTCGCGACCCGGATTGATCCGCTGCGCGGCTCCCTCCGGCGTCGAGGCCGCCGGCGTGCTCGCAGGCAGGTTACGAGCGTAACCTGCGTCAACGGGGCTGGCAGGCGTTATGAAATCAGGGCCGACCGCGCACCCCCCAAGGGTGAAAGCTGCGATGGCGGCAGCGAGGACTTTGCCTTGGACGGCGCCGGCATTTTGGCCTCGCTTTTTCCAGCCGAAGCGGATGTGCGGCGTACGACCGACTGAAAAACAAGCGAATTTGCGCGCCATGACCCTCGCTCAGAAAATGAACTGAACCGTTCAGTTTTATGAATATGCAGCCCCGCATAGGCCAAGTCAATGCTAAACTGAACGGTATAGTTCAGTGCGTGCTTGCGATCGCGGTCGGAGAAATGCAGATTGCTAAATGATCGTATTGCAGCGGTAGAAATTTCGCGGGCGCCACTGTCGATAAAAGGGGCTCGGGACCCGAGCCGGAGGGAAAAGCGCGTGAAAAAGCCAGCGACAATCGGGGCGGATCACTCCAAATGAACGAACCGGTCCTCATGCCCGTCAACGGGCCGCAACCTCCCGCGAGCCGCAAGGAGGCTCAAATCGTCGATGCGGCGCGAAAGGCCTTCCTCGAATTCGGATTCGCGGAAACCAGCATGGAGGCGATTGCGCGCGCGGCAAATGTGTCCAAAGCGACGCTCTACGCCTATTTCCCCAGCAAAGAGGCGCTCTTCAGCCATTTGGTCGAGGCCGAATGCGAGCAGAAGCGCAATCTCTTATTAGCGCCCTCATTGGAAGGAGGGATCGAGGAGGCATTACGCGCGCTGGGCGCAAGATTTGTCGCCCACTTCCTTACCGAGGACGAGCGAAGCTTTTTCCAAACCATGTCGGCCGAGCGCGCCCGCTTTCCGGAGTTGTGTCGACTGTTCTTCAATACGGGACAGAGGCAGGTCATAGACCTGGTCGCCGCCTTTCTCGAGGAATGCAAGGAGAAGGATCTCCTCGTCTTCGATGATAGTCATCTCGTAGCAACGCAGTTTCTCCATCTGGTTCTAACGGATTTGCCGATGCGTGTCGCCCTAGGCCTCGACTTGCCTAATGAGGATGAGGCCAAACGCGTGATGCAAGCGGGAGTCTCGACGTTTCTGAGAGCGTTTCAGCGGAAGCGTTCCGACAAAAAGCGGACATAACGCCAAGAGCTTGTGATGGCATAGGCGTCGATCACGAAGGCGACATAGACGAACTCGCTCCAGGTCGAAACATAGGTGAAATCCGATAGCCACAACTGATTTGGCGCCGACGCGTTGAACTGCCGGTTGACGCGGTCGAGCGGGCAAGATTTCAAACTGAGACACTACACACGCTTACCAGCCTGCCCGACGGCAGACATTTGGACGTAAACGTCTTTGCCACCGACGCGGGAGCCAAGACCGGCGCCATCGCGCGTTAAGCTAGAACGTGCCCAAGCACGGTCTATTCGCTTTAAGAGCACGGCGCATCGTTCCCGCGCTGTCGGGCATGCGCCTCGACGATCGCCTGAATCATTGGACCGAAGCGATCCTTGAGCTCGGCGCAGCGGGTCGAATTGATGAGCTCGACGCCTTTGCGCTCGCTGCGGATCAACCCGGCCTCCCTCAGAATGCGAAAATGCTGCGAAAGCGTGGATTTCGGCAGCGCGTCTTTTTTTACGTGGACGAAGGCCGAACAGTTTTTTGCGCATTCAGACGCAGCGAGCAGTCCAAATATCTCCATGCGAATCGGGTCCGAAAGGGCGTGGAGAATGCCCTCGACAGTGATCTCGTCCAGTTTTGGGTGCGGCAGCGGTCTCATTTTTTGATTTGTCGCACATATTGACAGTTTGCGCATTAGTTCAGTATTAATGAACTAATGAACTACGGGGCTGGCGAGGCGCCGCAACCTACGATGGAGATCGATATGGGCAAGCTTTCCGCGAAAATCGCAATCGTCACCGGCGGCAATAGCGGGATCGGACTCGCCACGGCGCAGCTCTTCGCCGCCGAGGGAGCGCAGGTGGTCATCACCGGCCGGCGCAAGGCAGAACTCGACGCAGCCGTCGCCGAAATCGGTCATGGCGCTGTGGGCGTTCAGGGTGACGTTTCGAAACTCGCTGACCTCGACGCGCTCTACGCCGAAGTCAAAAGGAAATTCGGTCGGATCGACATCCTCTTCGCTAACGCAGGCGTCTGTGACCTCGCTCCGCTCAACGCCGTCACCGAGGAGCATTTCAACAAGCACTTCGAAATCAATGTGAAGGGCTTGCTGTTCACAGTCCAAAAGGCGTTGCCGCTGATCGTGGACGGCGGCGCGATCATTCTCAATTCCTCCGTCGCGAACACGAAGGGCTTCGCGGCGTTTGGCGTCTATTCGGCAACTAAGGCCGCTGTGCGCTCTTTCGCCAGAACCTGGACGACCGAGTTGAAGGATCGCAATATTCGAGTCAACGCCATCAGCCCAGGCCCGATCGAGACGCCCATTTTCGGCAAGATGGGCCTTCCCGCCGAGCAGATCCAGGAATTTGGCGCCCAGACTTCCGCGCAGGTCCCGCTTGGACGGTTCGGCAAGGCCGCCGAAGTCGCGAAGGCGGCCTTGTTCCTGGCGTCGGACGATGCGAGCTATATCGCCGGCGTCGATCTATATGTCGACGGCGGGATGGTCGCCGTTTGATATCGAAATATTCGCGGACGGCGGCGCTCGGCGACTAGCGCGAACCGTCCAAAACTCCCCGTCCAACTTGAGGATACTGATGTCATATTCCATGTCCCGCGCGTCTCTGCCGGCTCTCAAACTCGGACTCGCCGCCTTGTCGGCGCTCCTCGACAAGGCTTCGGCCTTTGGCGTTGCGAAAAAAATTGAAGACGCCGTTATCCTGCAGTCGCGCCTTGCACCCGACATGTTCGCCTTCGTCCGCCAGGTGCAGACCACGACAGACTTGGCCAAGAACGGAGCCTCCCGTCTGGCCGGCGTCGAACCGCCACGTTATGAGGAAGACGAGACGACCATCGCGCAGCTGAAAAGCCGCGTCGATGCGACGCTTCGTTATCTCGAAACGATTGATCCGGCGAAAATCGATGCATCTGAAGAGCGCGAGATCGTGTTTCCCATGGGTCCGGACGCAAAGGGCAGCATGAAAGGCGCCGATTATCTTGCTCAATTTGTGCTGCCGAACTTCTATTTCCACCTTGCTGCCGCCTATGCGATCCTGCGTCATAACGGCGTGGAAATCGGCAAGCGCGACTTCCTTGGCGCGATCACAATGACGCCGGCCGTTTGACCATGGTCGTGTGCGTCGCGATTTCTCGCAAATGGCGACGTCATAGGGACCGAAGCGAAAACCCGAGGTGGGGAACGTGCATGATACAGGAGCTGATAGCGAAGCGGGGTCTCAGCGCCCGATCGTCGTCGTGTCCAATCTCGACAAGGTTTACGCCGGCGGCTTTCACGCGCTGAGGTCGATCAACCTAGAAATCCGCGCCGGAGAAATTTTCGCATTGCTCGGCCCGAATGGCGCTGGGAAGACGACGCTCATCGGCGCCATCGTTGGGCTCGTGCGTCCTACGTCGGGCGCCGTCACCGTCGACGGCAGCGACACGGTGAAAGACTATCGCGCCGCGCGCGCCAAGATCGGTCTCGTCCCCCAGGAATTGTCGACCGATATGTTCTCGCGGGTGTGCGACACCGTAGCCTTCAGTCGCGGGCTGTTCGGCTTGGCCCCGAACCCTGCATATATCGAAAAAATTCTGCGCGACCTTTCGCTCTGGGAAAAGCGGGACAGCAAGATCGTCACGCTTTCGGGAGGCATGAAGCGTCGCGTTCTGATCGCCAAGGCGCTAGCGCACGAGCCTCGAATTCTTTTCCTCGACGAGCCCACAGCGGGCGTGGACGTCGAGTTGCGTCGCGACATGTGGGCGATGGTGCGTCGCCTGCGCGAAGGGGGCGTCACGATCATCCTCACGACCCATTACCTCGAAGAAGCGGAGGAAATGGCCGATCGCATTGGGGTGATTGATCGCGGCGAGATCATATTGGTGCAGGAAAAACGTGCTTTGATGCGAAATTTGGGACGGACGACGGTCACGATCGGTCTCAAGCAAGCGTTACCGACCGTTCCGCGGGACTTCCTTGCGCATTCTACGAGCCTCTCGCCGGACGGCATGACGCTCACCGTCGCCTTCTCCGGAGATGAGGAGGTAGGAAGCGGTGGGCCTACAGAGTTGGTTCGGTGGCTCGCCGCCAGCGGCGTCGATTTCAACAGCATCGACATGAAGCGCTCTTCCCTGGAGGATATTTTCATCAGTCTAGTGGGAGAACGCTCATGAACCTTCATGCCATCCGCGCTATCTACTTCCACGAACTCGCGCGCACGCGCCGGACGTTGTTTCAGAGCGTCGCCGCACCGGTGCTCTCGACGTCGCTCTATTTCATCGTTTTCGGTTCGGCGATCGGCGGTCGCATTGCCACGATCGACGGCGTCTCCTATGGGGCGTTCATCGTGCCCGGTCTGATCCTGCTGGCGGTCCTCTCTGAAAGCGTGTCGAACGCCTCATTTGGAATTTATATTCCACGCTTCACGGGAACCATCTACGAATTGCTTTCGGCGCCGGTTTCCGTCCTTGAATTGTTGCTCGGCTTCGTCGGCGCGGCCGCGACCAAATCGGTTGTTCTCGGCTTGCTGATCCTTTCGACCGCGAGGCTATTCGTGCCATTTGAAATCGCGCACCCACTTTGGGCGGGCGCTTTCTTCATGCTGGTTGCGATCGCCTTCAGTCTGTTGGGATTCATCATCGGCATTTGGGCTGACGGTTTCGAAAAACTGCAGGTCGTACCCTTGATGGTTATTTCGCCGCTGACCTTTTTAGGGGGAACCTTCTACTCGATCGACATGCTGCCCCCCTGTGGCGTGGCGTCGCTCTGTTCAATCCCATTGTTTATCTCGTCAGCGGCTTCCGTTGGGCCTTCTATGGCAAGGCCGATGTCGCGGTGGCCGCCAGTTTGGCCATGACTGTCGCCTTCATGACGGTCTGCGTCGGCGTGATCGCTTGGATATTCAGAACGGGTCACCGACTGCGCGCCTGAACGTGACAAGTAGCTCCAAAAATGGTTGGACGGGCGCCTTCGACAATCTAGCGCGCCTTGCAAGCGAGTTGGGTTAGGCAGCCCATCGGACGAGACATGTGAGAGCCGAGGTCGCTCGCGACAATTCGTCCGCCTGACGTTGCAACCGGCTTATCCGCAAGGAAAAACCATCATGCCCCACACTGTTCGGTTGCATCGCCTGAGCTGCTGCCGGTTTCGTGGACGCCGAGAAACGGTGTTTCATGAGGCCGGAGGTTGGTTATGGCGAGACGGATATTCAGTCGGGAGTTCAAGGTCGAGGCGGTTCGTCTGGTGAAGGAGCGCGGCGTCACCGTCGCGCAGGCCTGCCGCGATCTGGATGTGCATGAGAACGTGTTGCGGCGCTGGGTTCGGGAGCTGACGACAGATCCCGTGCAGGCCTTTCCCGGACACGGCCAGCAGAAGCCGGAGCAATTGGAGATCGAGCGGCTTCGTCGTGAAGTCGCCAAGCTGCGGGCGGAGCGCGACATCCTAAAAAAGGCCGCAGCCTTCTTTGCGAGGGAAGCGAAATGAGGTTCGCTTTCATCGCAAAGCACCGGAGCGTCTGGCCGGTGGCGTGGCTCTGCGAAGCGCTGGACGTGTCCCGATCGGGCTTTCACGCCTGGCTGCGTCGCGGGCCGAGCGCCCGATCGGTCGCGGACGAGGAGCTGACAAAGAAAATCCGCGCGAGCTTTGTCGGCAGCGCCCGAACCTACGGCGCCCGCCGCGTCTGGCGGGACGTTCTGGCCGAAGGCGTCTCCTGCGGCCTGCACAAGATCGAACGGTTGATGCGGGCGAACGCCTTGCGGGCGCGACCGCGTCGCCGCGGCCTGCCGAAGGACGACGGACAAAGGTCGGCGGTCGTCGCGCCGAACGTTCTCGACCGGGAGTTTGTCGCGCAGGCGCCGAACCAGAAGTGGATCGCCGACTTCACCTATATTTGGACGGCGGAAGGCTGGCTCTACGTCGCGGCGGTCATCGACCTGTTCTCGCGAAGGGTCGTCGGCTGGTCGATGAAAGCCGAGATGACCGCGCAACTTGTCGCCGACGCGTTGATGATGGCGATCTGGCGTCGCGGCAAGCCGGACGCCTTGCTGCATCACTCCGACAGGGGCAGCCAATATACGAGCGAGCAGTTCCAGCGCCTGATGGCCGACAATGGCGTCGTCTGCTCGATGAGCCGATCCGGCAATGTCTCAATGCGGCGATGGAGAGCTTCTTCTCTTCACTGAAGACGGAGCGGATCGGGAAGAAAGTCTACCGCACGCGTGACGACGCCCGGGCAGACGTCTTCGATTACGTCGAGCGGTTCTACAACCCCATCCGCAGGCATTCGACGATCGGCTACGTCAGCCCGGTTGAGTTCGAAAAGAAGGTGGGAGTAACTTAACTCGGCGTCCACGAAACCGGCAGCAGCTCAGCCGCCGAATTCTATGCCGCGACCTTTCCCGACAGCCATGTCGGCGCCGCCAACGCTTCACCCAACGATAATCCCTCGGCGAAGCAGGGGGATGAACTGACGGTCGAATTCACCGTGCTCGGTCGCGCGTTCATCGGGTTGAACGGCGGCCCCCATTTCAAGCCCAACCACGCGGTCAGCTTCATGATCCTGACCGACGACCAGAAGGAAACCGACCGCTACTGGAGCGCGATCGTCGACAATGGCGGCGAAGAAAGCATGTGCGGCTGGTGCCGCGACCGCTGGGGCTTTTCTTGGCAGGTTACGCCGCGCGCGCTGCTTGCGGCGACGAGGGCTCCGGATAGGGCAGCGGATCGATCGATTTAACGGCGTCTCTTGATCTGTCTCCATTCCGAAGGAGTCACGCCGCTCCATCTGCGGAACGCTTCGGAGAAGTTCGAATGTTCAGCGTAAGCGAGCGCGCTAGCGATTTCGCCGACTTGCAGTTCCGTGATCTCAAGCAGTTCCCGAGCCATCGCGTAACGCACGTCTTCTATGATCTGCTGAAAGGTCGTGTTCTCAGCCGCAAGACGACGCGAGAGCGTTCGCAAATTAACGTCTAAGAGCTCAGCCATGTCGGCCGTCGTGGCCAAGCCCCTCAGAAGCAGCGGTCGAACGGCATGCTTGACTTGATCCGTCCAGACCCGGTCAGGGGCGGAGCTGGGCGCCAGCATGGCGATACGCTCTCGCAGACGTGCGAATTCTGGCGTCGACGCTCCGGGGATCGGCGCCAACAGGGCTGAATGGCGAAGGACTATTCCCGTCTCCGGCTGATTGAAACGCACAGGCGCCTTAAGGATCGCTTTGTAGGGGTTGGCTTCGGTGGGCGGGCGGGCGCCGACGAGCACCTCTACCGGTTCGACCGCCCCTCCCGTGAGCGCACGGATCATATTCACGCCAATCGCCAGACTGAAGCCATATATTTGCGCGAGGCCGACGGCGGCAGGCTCATAAGCGCCATAGCCGAACACCACCTGGTCGCCTGCGCGATGCAGATAGACGACGGCTCCCCGCGAGTTCGCACTCTGAAGGGCGCAGAAAACCGAGAGCGCCGCGCCTAGATTCGGCGCGTTCCGCATCAGGGCTCCCGGTACGCCCAGCGCCTGGTGATCGTAGCGCGATCCGAGAACGAGCCCGAAATATCGACAGGAGGTCAGATGTGCGCAGCGATCCAATAGCCTGCCGACGACCGGGTAAGGGATACGACTTTCTGGATCGTCGAAAATGGCCGGCTCGATGTCGAGACCTTTGACGACCTCCTCGACCGGGCGCCCGAATTCATTGAGTAGCAGCGGAATCCCCGCGAGAGGCCCCAGTCTCTGGGACCCCTCGATCTTATTGGCAATGGTGTCCGACATTCCGTAACTATGCGAGCCAGTATGGCTTAAGGTCAATGAAATTTCGAGGAGGAGGCCTTCCCATGCGGAAATTTGGCGAGCGCATGAACCACTGGATTCGCTGCGCGGCCTTCAGCGCCCTGACGTGCGGCGTCACTTTTTTAAATGGTACAGCTTTCGCTCAAAGCGCAGCGCCAAATTTGAGCGGCGAAATCGACCGCGCGCTGGAAAAAGACTTGCAGCGGGATTTCGGCGCGGGCACGCGCCCCTCTCGGGAAGCGAACGAGCACAAGCATGTCCGCGGACCCAAGGGCCTCGCGGCTGCGTCAACTGAGACCTACAAGATGACAACGCCGATTGCGCCGGGCATCGCTGTGCCGGACAAAATCGAGAGCTCCATCGGCACGCTCAAACTCCG
This sequence comes from uncultured Alphaproteobacteria bacterium, assembly GCA_963806665.1. Classification (GTDB taxonomy): domain Bacteria; phylum Pseudomonadota; class Alphaproteobacteria; order Rhizobiales; family Beijerinckiaceae; genus Methylocystis. The sequence continues at coordinate 228,407 of CAWDYM010000004.1, forward strand.
CTACGGCTATCCCGAGGCGGGCACGGTAGAGAAAATCTACGACAACCTCGACCGCTCGCGCGCGCTGCAAGCCTACCTCATGGCGATACCAATCGTGAATCAGGCAGGCATGCGCGATTCGCTTCGCAATTTCGGCCCCGACAATCAGACCGACGTCATCTGGGAAGATCTGGTCGACGCCCGCACCGTCGAACTGACGGCGAATGATAATACGATCTACAACTTCGTCTGGATCGACGCCAAGAAAGGCCCGATGGTCGTCGAAGTTCCGCCCAAGGTCTTGGGCGGTCTCAACGACTTCTGGTATCGCTGGGTCGCCGATGTGGGCATCACAGGCGAGGACCATGGAAAAGGCGGCAAATACCTCATTCTGCCCCCCGGCTACACCAGCGATGTGCCGGCGGGTTATACCGTCCTGCGCCCGAGCACTTTTGGCAATTGGCTATTCTTCAGAGCTTTTCTCGTAGAAGGCTCCACCAAGCCCGGCGTCGCGCTCGTCAAGGAGCGCCTCAAGATTTATCCGCTTTCCGACGCCGCCAACCCGCCGGAAATGAAATTCGTGAACGCGTCTGGCGTTCCCTCGACCTTCGTCGCCCCAGGCGACTACGCCTTCTGGGAACTTCTGGACAAGGTCATCCAGGAGGAACCGACGGCGGGAAGCGATCCGACGACGCTCGGCCTCTTCGCTTCGGTTGGGATCGTCCGCGGGAAGCCGTTCAATCCTGACGCGCGGATGAAGAAGATACTCGCCGACGCCGCCAATATCGGCGCGGTGACGGCGCGCACCATCGCCTTCAAGATACGCGACAAGGACGCCTACTTCTATCCGAACAGCACGTGGCGTTTGCCGTTCTTCGGCGGCTACAAGTTCGAGAGCGCGCCCGGCGTCACCAACATGGATGGCTACATCCAATATTATTATTTTGCGACGGGCGTCACGCCTGCCATGGAAATAAAGATGGTCGGCCAAGGATCCCAGTATCCGTGGTCGGTTCAGGACTCGAAAGGCAACGCGTTCGACGGCGCTAAGACATACAAGATGCACATGCCGCCCAACGTGCCGGTGAAGGACTTCTGGTCGGTCATCGCCTACGACAACCAGACGCGGTCGATGGTGCAGACGGACCAGAAGTCCCCGAGCGTCAGCAGCCAGAACAAGGCGTTGAAGACCAATGCGGACGGATCGGTGGACGTCTATTTCGGCCCGAAAGCGCCAGCCGGATTTGAAAACAATTGGGTGCAGACGATCCCCGGCAAGGGCTGGTTCATGATCTTGCGCCTCTACGGTCCACTTCAGGCCTGGTTCGACAAGAGCTGGCGTCCCGGCGAAATAGAATTGCAAGCGTCTGTCGAGAGTCGACCGACCGATCGATAAACGGCCGCGCGAAGTGACAATTTCGCTACTGAAGCCTCGATGGGACGACGATTTATTCGCCGCGGCCATTTAAGGTCGCGGCGCATTTCAACGCCAAATCCGTGGGGACGATCCGATGCTCGATCGATGGAGCGACTTCTTCACATTGACGGGTTCTTTCCTTCGTCTCGGTGACGCAGTCCTTCAACACGACGACCAGCATGGGCCGGCTGACCCTCAATGTGCTTCTGTCCTTCGCCCAGTTCGAGTGCGAGGTCACGGGGGAGCGGATACGGGACAAGATCGCAGCCTCGAAAAAAGAAAGGCCTTTGGATGGGCGGCGTCGTGCCGCTGGGCAATCGCGTGGAGGATCGCAAGCTTGTCGTCGAGGAGGACGAGGCGAGACTCTTCCGGCGCATTTTCGAGCGCTATCTCGACCTTGGTTCGATTCCAGCGCTCCAGCGCGAATTGCGGGAGCAGGGGATCGTGACGCGTCCGCGGCAGCGATCTAGCGGCGAGCGGGTCGGCGCTGATGCGCTGACCAACGGCCCTCTCGCTTATATTTTGAAGAATCGTCACTATCTCGGCGAGATCAATCACAAGGGCTGCTCTTGACCCGGCGAACATGCGGCGATTGTTGATCAACCGCTGTTCGACGCCGTTCAGGCATAGCTCGAAGCGAACCTCAATCGTCGCTCGAACAGGAAATTCAGCAGGAACAGGGAATTTCCGTAAGGGGAACAGGGAAAAAGTCCATCGGTGCACGGAATTTGCGTGAGAGCCGCGACAACTGCCAGAACCCGAACATGCAGAAGACGCTCGACTCGGCGCCGGTGCTCGCCGAGGCGCTGTAGGGAAACAGATGCATAGGGTCCGGGGCGCTGCGCTTCACCCAACTTCGTCGTGACGTTCGGAGCGATCAAACGCGAGCAGCGTCATTGCGAAACTGTCGCGTTGATGCAGAGTTTGCACGACGAGGTCGGCGTCGGGCGGGTGCCGAAGCCAGTCGCGCCAATCGGCTTCTTCGTGACCGGAAAGATTGTCGACGCCAACGGGCAGGGGAAGTGCCGGCGTTCGCGCGCCGCGGCGGCAGGTAAGGGCAGGAAAGTCGCTGTTGCGCTCGAAGTAGCGCCGAACTCCGTCGCAGCTGAAGACGAGGGCTATCGGCTGATCGTGCAACTCGACATAACGATGCGCAACGGCTTCTCGACCGAGATCAAGGGACGAAGAAAGGCGCAGCACGGCGTCGAGGTCGGGAATCCCTTGCAAAAACCCTTTGAAGAATTTTCTCGGCGCGAGGACCTCGATTGCGAAGCGATTGGCCTGCGCTTCCTGGATCGCGTGCCGTGAGGAGTCACGCGATCCCGGCTTCCACGCCCCCATGTCCTCTTTCCGGCAGGCGAAGCCGGCGCCGTCGCTGGCGTTCCTCCGCCGCAGGCATCGATTGAGACGGACGGGCCCCAGCAGGTCAAAGAAAAGTCGAAGCCGCGCTCCGATGCGAACGCGTTCCGCCGCTCTCTCTTCAGCGCCCCGCAACCGCTTGAACTCGACTTTTGAGGGAATGAGAACGGAGAACCCTATGACCACCTGGTTGATCGATACGGCGTTGTTGAAGGTCGTCGCTTCCACAAGGGCGCAAAGCCTCTGCACGTGGCTTGAGGACAATGACGCTTCCGCTTTCCTCTCAGCCGCGTCACTCGTGGAGATCGCCGCGGCGATCTCGAAGGCGCCTCAGCTCAGATTCAACGTCGCGAAGCGATGCGGGCTTGGCATGAGCGGCTTGCGTCCCGATACGCCGAGCGGATCCATCCGATTGATGCCTTGGAGTGACCATTCATCAACGAGACGGCCCCGTCGCCGGGGGTCGCGTTTCGCCAGAGAATACCGCTCTTACCGGCGCCGCTGAAATCACGCACGCCAGAAGCGACCCGGTTCATCGGCAGATTCGCCTCAGAAAGACTGCACTTGGAGGAGAAATTTTTCACCTCGACGGCAATCGCGATCGTTCGATTAAAGCGAACGGTAGGTTTGAGAAAACGAATTTTCAACGGAACGCTGATTCCTCTACTCTGAACAGTTCGGCGAAGCGCCAATTTTCGATTGGACAAACTACTATATGCGCATCGCGACATTTCACGTTTTGGAAATAAGAGAGAAACATTCCTGAGCTAACTACCATTTGGAAGATCATGTTCCGCGTCGAACGCGTGCTGGAAAAAGGAAGATGGAATGAATGGCGTCGTAGTACTTGCGCTTCGCCGTCCTTACACGTTTGTCGTTCTTTCAATCTGCATCCTCATTTTCGGCATAATGGCCATCTTCAAGACGCCCACGGACGTATTCCCAAATATCAAGATTCCGGTCGTTGCGGTTGTCTGGGCTTATGCGGGCCTTTTGCCAACAGAAGTGTCCGGCCGCATTACTTACATGTATGAGCGACAGCTGACCTCGAATGTGGAGGGCATCGAGCACATAGAGAGCCACTCCTATTACGGCAGCAGCATCATCAAAATTTTTCTGCAGCCAGGCGTTGATCTGGCCGCCGCCGAGGCTGACATCGATTCGATTTCCCAGACCGTGACGAAGCAGCTTCCTCCAGACATCTCGCCGCCTATGGTCATGCGTTTGGAGGCGTCCTCTGTGCCCGTGGCCATGTTGAAGGTCACTGCGGATAATTTGACGCCCGCCGACCTCTATAATCTTGCGAAAAACAAGATCCGTCCGTACCTGGTGACGATCCCCGGCGCCATTCTGCCGCACCCTTATGGCGGCAACGACAAGCAACTGCTCGTATCTCTCGACAAGCAGAAGATGATGGCGCGTCACCTGACGGCCGCCGACGTGCATGCCGCGCTCGGACAGCAGAGCATCGTGCTTCCGGCAGGCGACATGAAGCTCAGGGCGACAGACTGGCTCGTGCAAACGAACGCCACGCCGTTACAGGTCGAGGCTTTCAACAATATTCCGATCAAGCGGGTCGGCAATGCGACGATCTACATGCGCGACGTCGCTGATGTGCGCCTCGGCGGGCCCCCGCAGGTCAACGCCGTTCTCGTCGACGGCAAGCAGTCGGTGCTGATCGTCGTCATGAAAAGCGGCGAGGCGTCGACGCTCGAAGTCGTCGACGGAATAAAGAAGGCGATTCCGAAAATCGAGCAGATCGCGCCGCCCGGCACTAAGATCGAGCTTCTCGGCGACGCCTCTGTCTTCGTCGAGGATTCAATCATAGACGTGCTTCGGGAAATGGCGCTCGCCTCGGTGTTGACAGGCGTTGTCGTGCTTTTGTTCCTTGGCTCCTGGCGCGCGACGCTCATTATCGCGACATCGATCCCGCTCTCCATTCTGTCGGCGATCATCTGCCTGCATTGGGTCGGTCAGACGATCAACGTCATGACGCTCGGGGGGCTCGCGCTCGCCGTCGGCATTCTGGTCGACGACGCGACGGTGATGATCGAAAATATCGATACGCATATCGAAATGGGGAAGCCGCTCGAGACGGCCATCATCGACGCGGCGAACCAGATCGTCGTCCCAACTTTCGTGTCGACGCTCGCCATCATCATTGTCTGGGTGCCGCTTTTCGAACTCACCGGCGTCGCCGGCTTCCTTTTCACGCCGATGGCGGAAGCCGTAATGTTCGCGATGATCGCATCCTTTATTCTGTCGCGCACGCTCGTGCCCACGATGGCCAAATATCTGCTGGCCGGGCACGGCGGCGGGCATGGACACGCACCGACGCTCGCCATGGAGGATGAGGGGCCCTCAGCTTCGGGCGGACGGAAATATCCGACCCCCGAAGAGATCTACGCCCTCGCTGAGGCTGACGCCGAAGCGAGCGCGCTCGCCGGCGACGGCGGGATATCTCACTTCTCGGTTCCCGTGCCCGAACACGGCGAGCACAGTCCCCATCAACCCGGATTTTTCTCGCGCATTCAACAAGGATTCGAACGCGGATTCCAGAGATTCAGAGACAACTACAATGAGACGTTGTCTCGCACGCTCGTCAACAGAAAGCAGTTCGTTACGGTCTTCCTCGCGTTTGCCGTGGCGTCGATGGGTCTGTTTTATGTCAACGGTCAGGAGTTTTTTCCGGAGATCAAGTCGGGAACCCTGCAGATGCATATGCGGACGCCGCTCGGCACGCGAATCGAAGTCGCGGCGCGCATCGCGTCGCTGGTCTCGAACGACATCCAGGATTTGCTGCTTCCGGGAAAGGTGGAGGGAATCGTCAGCAATTGCGGCCTACCAGTCGGACCGCACAATCTCGCCTTCATTCCCACCCCGACAATCGGCGCTCAGGATTGCGATATGACCATCACGCTCAAGGATGACATTTCGCCAGTCTGGGACTACCGCGCGATTTTACGCAGAGGTCTCTACGATCGTTATCCGGGCACTGAATTCACCTTCCAGCCCGCCGATCTGACGGCGAAAATCCTGAACTTCGGCACGCCCTCGCCAATCGACGTCCAGATCAACGGCGGCGACCCATGGCAGGCATATAATTTCGCGCGGGAGATGGCGAGCAAGATCCGCAAAGTCAGCGGGGCGGTGGATGTGGTGATTCAACAGACGATGCGGACGCCCACCTTGCTCGTTGAAGGCAATCGGAGCTTGGGTCTCGGCGTGAACCTCACCGAAAAGGACATCGCAGAAAACATCGTCATGACGCTTTCCGGCAGTCAGCAGATCGACCAGCAGTTCTGGGCCGACCAGAAATCGGGAAATTCGTATCAGATCAACGTTTACACGCCGCAGCCTCAGATGACGCGCATGCAGGACCTTCTCACGGTCCCGGTCAACAAGACCGAAGGAGAGTGGAATCCGCAACGAATGCAACTCCTGGGCAGCTTGGCGACGGTTTCCGCCGTCGGAACGCCCGGCGTCGTCACGCACGGAAACATTATGCCGCTGTTCGATATTTTTGTTTCGGCCGAGGGGCGGGACCTTGGCGGCGTATTGGCCGACGTGAAGGCGGTCGGCGCGCAAATGGAGCATGAACTCCCGCGCGGCGTGAGCCTCGAAGTTCATGGGCAGGCCGAAACGATGCACAGCGCCTATCTCGAACTGATCGGCGGCCTCGTCGCCGCGGTCGTGCTCATTTATCTGCTCATCGTCGTGAACTTCCAGTCCTGGCTCGATCCGTTCGTAATCATTACCGCCTTGCCCGGCGCTCTTGCGGGCATTGCATGGTCTCTCTTTCTCACGCACACAAATCTTTCGGTGCCGGCGTTGACTGGCGCGATCATGTGCATGGGAACGGCGACGGCGAACTCGATCCTCGTCGTTGCGTATGCGCGGGAGCGCATGGACCTGCATGGCGACGCAATGCTCGCGGCGCTTGAATCGGGCTATGCGCGCATTCGACCCGTCATCATGACGGCCTCCGCGATGATCATTGGAATGCTGCCCATGTCGATGAGCAACTCACAAAACGCGCCGCTCGGCCGCGCCGTCATCGGCGGCCTTACCGTCGCAACTTTCGCGACCTTGCTATTCGTCCCTTGTGTCTACGCGATCGTCTATCTTCGCGGTCGAACCGGGAAGGAGACTGTCTGATGTCCACGGATCTGCTGAACCGAGTAGGGACCGGCGTACGTGGGAAGAAGCTGCAATATGGCGTCGGCCTCGGTCTTCTTCTCCTGCTCGCCGTCGTTTTCCTGGCGCGCAAGCGGGAAGCCGACGGGATCCGGGACGAGACGCTCGCCAACGCGGTTCCCACCGTGTCGATCACGAGCGCAAGGCCTGGCGCGCCGAACGAGACGATCACACTGCCGGGCAATATCGAAGCCTGGTTTCAGGCCCCGATTTACGCGCAGGTCTCCGGCTACGTGAAAATGTGGTACAAGGATTACGGCGCGCGGGTGAAGAAGGGCGACGTGCTCGCCGAAATTAACACGCCCACCTTGGACGCACAATACTCGCAAGCCAAGGCGGCTCTCGAGGCCGAACGCGCCAAATACAATCTGGCGGTCGTCTCGGCTCAGCGCTGGATTGCGCTGCGAAAATCACACGCCGTTTCCGAACAGGAGATTTCCGTTCAGGAAGCCAATATGCAGTCCGAAAAGGCGCAGCTCGAAGCCGCGGAGCATAATCTCGGCACTTTCGACGCGCAGATGAAATTCAAGACCATCATCGCGCCTTACGACGGCGTCGTTACGGCCCGCAACATCAATGTCGGCGACTATATCAACAAAGAGGGCAATATCAGCGACAAGGACACGGTGACGAATTTATTCTCCGTCGCGGACATTCACAAATTGCGCCTCTTCATCTACGTGCCGGAGGCCTTCGCCAATATTCTCAAGCCGGAGCTGAAGGCCGACGTTACGGTGCCGCAATTTCCCGGCAAGCGTTTCAACGCCAAGTTTCTGACTGTCGCCAACGGCTTCGATCCGACGACCCGCACGGCGGTCACCGAATTCACGATCGACAATGACAACCGCGAGCTCTGGCCGGGGTCATACGCTTCGGTGAAACTGACCGTTCCCTTAGATGAAAACACTTTGACTGTCCCGTCGAGCTGCCTTGTCTTCCAGGAGAACGGCGCAGAGGTGGCCGTGGTCGGTACCGAAGACAAAATTCATTTCAAGCCGGTGCACATCAAACGAATCCTCGACGGGACGATGGAGCTGGACTCGGGCGTGACGCGCGAAGACCGCATCGTCAACAATCCCAGCTCTGCGCTTCTGGAGGGCGACAAGGTTCGCGTCGTTACCCCGGCTGATGGATACGTCATCGATCCGAAGGAGCTCAATTGATGGCGCGGCGCGCAATGAGCGAAAGCTTCGTCAGTAACGTTTGCATGCGAACCTCCGGAAAAAAGTATATGCGGCGATATATCGGGCTCCTGCCCGCGCTCTTGCTGACAGGCTGCAACTCGATGCCCGGCGTCGATCTCGCGCCCAATTATACGCCGCCGGAATATGTCGTTCCGGCAAGTTGGCGCGGAAACAGTCCGTTCGTCGAGGCCAAACCCTCAGATGCGGAGATACGCACGGAATGGTGGAAGTTGTTCCGCGATCCAATTCTCGACGAGCTCGAGGAACGGGCGATGGCGTCCAATGCGGATCTTCAGGCGGCCGCTGAACGATTCCTGCAAGCGCGCGATCTGATGATGAAGGCCAGGTCGCATCTTTTGCCGCAGGTCAATCTTGGCCTCGATGCGTCCGACAACAAGGAATCGGAAGCGGCATTGTTCAGGGGGCCGTTGAATCCGATTTACGACACGTCGGTTTCCGATCGCGCGGGCGCGTCCTGGGAGCCGGATTTCTGGTACGCGATCCGAAACGAAACAAAGGCGAAAACCTATCTCGCGCAGCAGAAGGCCGCCGAATTTGCGCTTGCGAGGCTGAGTTTACAGGCCGAAATCGCGTCGGATTATTTCACGCTTCGCGGATATGACGCTCAGACGAACATCTACAATCAGTCGATTGTTTACTACAAGAAGTCGCTCGATGTCGTGAATGATCGGTTTGTCGGGAAAATTGCGTCTGCGCTCGATGTCGCCCGCGCGAAGTCCCTGCTCTTCAGCACAGAGGCAAAGGCGCTGGAGGTGCAAGGCGAGCGCGAGGTGGCGGAACACGCCATCGCAATCCTCGTCAACACGGCGCCCGCGAGCTTCAAGATTGCTTCGGCGCCGAACTTGAATATGACCACGATCCGATTGCCGAAGAGTTTTTCCTCAACACTTTTGGAGCGCCGGCCGGATATCGCCGCTGGGGAGCGAGAGATGGCGCAGGCGAACCGGGAAATCGGAGTCGCCCGGGCTGCGTTTTTCCCGAAAGTGGAGTTCAGGATCGACGGAGGGTTCGAAGATCACGGGATCAATCTCGTCAAATTGGCGAACAGCTTCTGGTCGTATGGCTCCGCGGTTTCCCTGCCGGTCTTCGATGGTGGATTGAGGCGCGCCCAATTGCAGCGCTCTTGGTCCGTCTATCGAGAAACGGAGGACAAGTATCGCACGATCGTTCTCAACGCGTTCCGGGAGGTGGAAGATGGTCTCAGTCTCACGAACCGGCTCAGCGCTTCAGCGAAGAAATTCGACGCAGCCGTCGCCGCGGCGCTTCAAACGCAGAATTTGACGATGGATCTCTACAGGGGCGGGCTGAATTCGAGTTCTCGATCTCATCTATGCGCAAGTGGCGACGCTGACCGCGCGTATCGACTCGGCTCAGGTGAAGGCGCGAGTTTTGAAGTCGACCGTGGACCTCATCAGGGCGCTCGGGGGCGGCTGGCAACGCGGGCGCCTTCCGAGCGACGACGAGATTCAGCCGTTCGACACGTTCCAATATGAGGGTATCGAACGGCCGGCGCCCGTCGGGGGAACCGGCGTGCCACTGAGCACAAGAGCAATCGACAATAATCTGACGAGAACGAGCCCCGCTCTTTGATGGCGGCTGAAATTCGACTTGCGACCCCATGAGCGAACGACGGGCGAGAGTGGCGACAAGTGATCCGAACCGCGTGGGCGCGGGCCAGGGAACATGGTTTCATTCGCCCCAGATCGTAATGTTCGGTCTAGGAGACGCGGGGATCGAAAGTCATTGGTCATGCGCCTTGAAAACATGGCGCATCACATGCGTGTCGTACGACACGCTGCCGGAATTGTTGCCGGTTCTGAATGAGACCGCGTTGATCCTGTGCGATCCCACGCAATTGGAGGCAAAGCTTTTTTCACATTTCTTCTCGGCTTGCTTTCAAAAACACATTCCGATCATCGCGCTCGGCTCGGAGATCGATGTAAGGAAGCGGGTGGAAATTCTGGAATTGGGCGTTGAGGATTGTCTCGAGTCAAGTTGCAGCGGTCGCGAACTGATCGCGAGAATTAGGGCGATCCTTCGGCGTCGCCAGACGGCGCCCGCGAAAAAGCCGCTGCGATCTGCCGCCGGGTGGACCATCGATACAGGCTATCGAAAGGCGCTGGGGCCGGACGGCGAGACCATCCCGCTGACCGGCATCGAATTTGGTCTGCTGAAAGCCTTCCTCGAGTTCCCGGAGAGAATTTTCACCGCGGATGAATTATCGGAAGCGACTCGCACGATGGACTTTCACCCTTCGGCTTCGAGCATTTCAAGGGCCATCTGCAGGCTCAGAATGAAGCTAACGGCGGGCCGACCCCAAGCCCAGCCGATCCAAACCATCCTGAATCGCGGATATCGCTGGAGCGATGACGCGCTGCGGTGAGGCGAGGCCCTTCTGGGCGGCAAATGGCCAGTCTCCTACTTAATTTGATATGATTTAGAAATATTGCAGCGCAGCATTCGTGCTACCTTTCGTGCTCTAGGACTGAGTTGAGGGCTCATGCCGAGCGCTCGATCGAGAAGGAGGTCTGCTTGTGAAGACGATGCTGGTCATCACTTACCTGATGGGTGGGCAGGTCATTGACACCGACACGCTTGACGCCGCCAACATGGATGCTTGCAGAGAGACGAAGCGGTTGGCCCTTTCGGAAAATACGCCCGTCACCACCCGTTATGGCTCGAACGTCAAAATCCTCGCCGAGTGCAAGCAATCAGCCAGCCTGGCTGATCGAAGGCTTTAGGAACAGGGGATTGACCGCATTTCCCCTAAATTGAACGCGCGGGGCCCGCCTTAATTGGCGGGCTCCGTTTTCCTTGTTTGGCGATCGCTTGCCCGTCAAGGCGTCAAAGCGTCAACGCTGATCCAAGAGCGGGGCCGTTTGATCTATGAAAATGAGCGACAAGCTTCGCAGCCGGCGATGGAAATCCCATCCTTTGACGAGCGGACATGCATGGGAGGACGACGATACCCCCTTGCACGCCGGCGATAGCCTCGAGAGATGCGAAATGCTGTTCGAGGAAGTCCTTCGCGTTGTCGCCAAGAGCAAAAGTTCAGGCGATGCAAATTCGATGGAGGGCGTCGAGAACCGCATCCAGGTCATGCTTTTGGAGCTCCGCTCCGAGCCGCTCCCCGTTACGGCGTTTTATGTTCTGGAGGATGGCAAGCGCCGGGCGCTGCCTTCGAATGTCGAAGAGGCGATCGACGTTATTCGAGAGGAATTCATCGCGGGCCATTCTCATGGCGTTCTGAGAGTCAGGGAACCGGTCGAGATCCATGTCGGCGGCCCCCTCTGTGCCAGCGGAGACAAAGACTGGGCGACTTTCGAACTCGAAGCCAGGGCATGGCTCGCTCGCGTGAATGCCGTCCATCTGCAGAGAGAGATTTAAAAGGATTGCTGACAAAATCGTGGATGCGGCCGAGCGGCGCCAAGATCCGGGCGCTTCGGGCTGAAGACGCGGTGAGCGCAGTGTCGATCTGCCGCTCGTCAATAACGGAGAAGTTCGGCGACGATGGGAAGGCCGTTGGCGCCGATCGTCGCTTCGTCATTTTTTCAGCCGTATCGCTCAGACAGCCGGCGAGCAGGGAATAGCGGCGTCGTCCGGTGTGGGGTTTCTACGCCGATCGGCATAGCAACGAGCTGAAAGCCTGTGTCCAGACGCGTTATCCGCTGACGATTTACATATGGGCGAATTTCGTCATATGAGGAGTTCCCGCAATGATTTGCAAGTGCAGTCTCCTAACGGGCTTTTACCTGGCCTTTTCCGCGGCCGCGTGGGGAGAGACGACAACAGAAGCGCAGGTCTTGTCGACTTTCGAGAGCTATTGCCTGATGAACGCGAATTATCCGAGTGCGTTACCGGAGTTATTAATGGCGAAGGGTGCGACGGAAACGGGACAATTCAAGGATGATCTAGCGGCCCCGCCGATCGCTGCGTCATTCAAAGCGCTCCTCACGCCCCTGGCGGGGCGGAGCTTCAAGCTGAAAGAGAACACGTCGGTGTTTCTGTTCTCAGTTACCGATACGGGCGCCTGTTCCTTGTCCTCGCGCGAAGCTAAAGGCGATTTTGTCGAGGCCTTGTTGAAGGCGCGGATGGCCACCCGCCAAATCGGCAAGGAAAGCTCCGGGACGACGATACACGCGACATACGCTGTCTCGTTTGCGATGCCCGTTGGCGTGCTTCACGCTCTTGTCTTCATCGACCGCCCTGTGCGCGACGATGGCTCTGGTATCCGTTTAAGCTCCTTGGCGGACCAATTCCTGCGCGCTCGCGTGCAGAGAGAGCCTGAATGGCCTGTCGTTCCCCTGGGAATGAAGGCGCCTTAGAAATTTTCGCGTGAGGCCCCGGCGCCAGCGGAGGCGGGCTCAACCAATGGGTAGTGCGGCCTAGCTGATAACATCCTCTCTAATGAAGGACGCTTGGTCGTGCCGTGGCTTAGGAGAAGTTCAGCAACTTGCGTTGCTTCCCCAGGAAACAAGCCTCTCGCGAAGTTGGCGATCGAAGGAGGCAGAAATGCCGTTCATAAACTAAGGAGTCGTGCTGATTGGCTTCGCACCCACGCCCACCTTCGAAGGCTGGGTCTGCGCTAGGAGTGAGTGGGGCGCTGCTGCCGTGATTGGCGACCACGTCGCTGCGATATCTATTACTCGCTGCTTGTCTGGACCTTTTATGCTTGTAACGACGCCGAGCGCGACAAAGCCAATCCAAAATAGGGTTGGAAGGATTTTCGACTTATCTAGCCACATGTTTTTCCTCCACCGATTAGACCCGGCCAATTGCGAGAGGCTAGGGCGAATGCGGTTTTTTTGGAAATTCGAATTTTGAAAGATTTTGTTTCATCAAACAGAACAACTCTAAATCCCGGCCGCTGCCAGTGTCTCGGCTGCGATGGATGCGAGATCGGCCGCATCCGACTCGATTGCGCCCGTCACCGGCCAGCAGCCGAGCGTGCGAAAACGGACAGCTTTTTCTTCGATCCTGTCTTCCGGCAAAAATCGCATCCGCGCCGCGTCATCGACCACGACGAAGGCGTCGCCGCGCCGGACGACGGGCCGGGGCGCGGCGAAATAGAGCGGCACGAGCGGCAGATCATGGAGCAGCACATAGTTTCATATGTCCTGCTCCGTCCAATTGGAGAGCGGAAAGACGCGAGCCGACTGACCTTTTCCAAGCTTCAGACTGAACTGACGCCAGAACTCCGGGCGTTGTTTTCTTGGATCCCAGACATGGCCTGGATTGCGCACGGAAACGATGGGCTCCTTCTCCCGCGATTTTTCTTCATCGCTCCGCGCTCCGCCGAAGATGACGTCGTATCCGCCTTTGTTCAGGGCCTGTTTCGGCGGTTCGGTGCGCATGACCAGCGTGTAGCGATCGCCATAGTCGAACGGGTTCGAAGCGGCGCCGCGACCGGATTCGTGGGCGTGATCGATCAGGGAAAGGCCGTGCTTGCGCGCAAAAACGAAATTCGAGCAAGGCCTGGAACTCCCATGTCGAGTCGATATGCAGCAGGGGAAAAGGCGGCCGCGACGGATAGAACGCCCGCAACACAAGATGCGCGAGCACGGTGGAGTCCTTCCCGGCCGAGAAAAGCATCACCGAGTTGGACGACTCTGCTACAGCCTCGCGCAGAATGTGAATGGCTTCCGCCTCCAGCCAGGAGAGGTGCGAGAGCGCCTTTGGCATTGTCACACCCCGATATGGATTGGAAACTCGGGCCGACGCCGCAAGACGACATGGCCCGATCTATCAGGCAGCCTCAATGACGCGATCACCCTGCGTCAGCCTGCTTTCCTCGCGAGATCGGAGCGCTTCTTCCAAGGTCCGCAATCCCGCCTTGGGTGCGCTGACCAGCACGGCCATGTTACCGGGGGCGTGCTCGTTCTTCCACATCTTCATATGTGCGTGCGGGATCTTGTCCCAGGCGAACACCTCGGACATACAGGGATCGACGCGGCGGTCGATCACGAACTGGTTCGCGGCGGCGGCCTGCTTGAGATGCGCGAAATGCGAGCCCTGAATGCGCTTCTGGCGCATCCAGACATAACGGGCGTCGAAAGTGATGTTGAAGCCCGACGTTCCGGCGCAGAAAACTACCATGCCGCCGCGCTTCACGACCAGCGCCGAGACCGGGAAGGTCGCCTCGCCCGGATGCTCGAAGACGATGTCAACATCCTTCTTACCAGTGATTTCCCAGATGGCCTTGCCGAATTTGCGCGCTTCCGTCGTCCACTCCCGGAATTCGGGCGAGTTTACCTTCGGCAACTGGCCCCAGCACTTGAAGTCCTTGCGGTTGATGACGCCCTTGGCGCCGAGGCTCATGACGTAATCGCGCTTGGATTCGTCCGAGATCACGCCGATCGCGTTGGCGCCAGAGGCCGCGCAAAGCTGCACGGCGAAGACTCCGAGGCCGCCCGAGGCGCCCCACACCAGCACATTGTGGCCCGGCTTCAACTCGTGCGGCTCGTGGCCGAACAGCATGCGGTAAGCGGTGGCCAGCGTCAGCGTGTAGCAGGCCGACTCTTCCCAGGTGAGGTGTTGCGGCCGGCGAATTAACTGGCGGGCCTGAACACGGCAGAACTGGGCGAAGGAGCCGTCGGGCGTCTGGTAGCCCCAAATCCTTTGCGAAGTTGAAAACATCGGATCGCCGCCATTACATTCTTCGTCGTCGCCGTCGTCCTGATTGCAGTGAACGACCACCTCGTCGCCGACATTCCAGTTCTTCACTTTCGAGCCCACCGCCCAGATGATGCCGGAAGCGTCGGAGCCCGCGATCTGGTAGGGCGTCGAAAATCCGTCGAGCGGCGACACAGGCTCGCCGAGTGAGGCCCAGACGCCGTTGTAATTTACGCCGGCGGCCATGACGAGAACGAGCACGTCATGGCTGTCGAGTTCCCAGGTCGGAAGAACCTCGATCTGCATCGCCCTCTCCGGCGGCCCGTGACGCTCCTTCCGAATCGCCCAGGCGTACATGTTCTTGGGAACATGCCCGAGCGGCGGGATTTCGCCGATTTCATACAACTCTTTGAGCATCGACCGCTCCTGAATTCAGCTTTCCAGAAATTTTCAAATCGTGACACCGTGGTCGCGTTGTCTCGCGCGCGCTTCAGCGTGATTAGGGGAAGCGTACGCCCGGAGTCGGGCCCACCCCTTTCTCTTTGCCGCGACCGCCTCGACGTGCGGGTGCCACGTCTTGAAGATAACGTGGTCGTGATGTGCAAATATGCAGATAAGAAACAACCGCAGACGCCCAGAGCGCCGGCGGCACCAAAGCGTCAAATCCTTTGAAACGGTCCATCGTTCACGACTCCCAAGAAGTTGCTGTCGATAGGTACAAAGTCTGATGAACCAGGAAATAAAGTAAAATAGAAATTTTAATATTCTTGGATCGGTTTTTTCGATGTGAGGGCGTGTCGGAAACGCTTCGGACGGCGCAGCCGCGCGGCTCAAAGCTCTCTTCGGCTCAAATTGAGATTCTTCAAGATTGGGCTCGGGAACCGGCGTCGTCGGGTGATCGCATAGAAGGACTCCTTGATTTGAGGGAAAGTGCAATGTTCGATAAGCGCTCCGCTCGCGAGTTCGTCCAATGCCACGACCGGCGGAATCAGAACCAGGCAAAATTTCTCGCGCGCAATAAGTCTCAACATCGCCATGTCGTCGACTTCTGCGACCAAAGTCGGATGGATCTCCTGCGAATCAAGCAGCTTGTCGAATGCGTTTCTTATCCCGTTACCGCGACCCGGAACGGCCACGGGAATTTTCGCTAAATCTCTGGGGAAGCGAAATTTTCTTTTCGTCAGACCAGGCGCGCCGATGAGGCTAACAGATTGCTCTGCGATCAGGATGCTCTGCCAGTCCTCGTCCTGATCCTGCATCGCTGGTTGATTGGCGAGAACGATATCGAGCGAGTGATCGCGTAGCCGGGACAGCAGATCCGGAAAAGCTCCGGACTGAATGACCACCTCGACGTCGCTGCGCCCGAACATTGGCCGCAGCAGCTCGATTTGGAAATTCCTCGAAAGCGTCGACACCGCGCCGACGCGCAGCGTCTGGCGCGCGGTGGGACCGAGGCCTTCCAGCGTGCTGAGAAATTCGTCGCCCAACTTGAATAACGCATTCGCGTAGCCGAGAGCCACGCGGCCTGACTCCGTCAATTGCAGAGTGCGCCCATGACGCTCGAATAAGGCTTGTCCCAATTGATCTTCAAGGGCCTTCAGTTGAATCGACAAGGAAGAGGGCGACACGTTGAGTCGCCGCGCTGCGCGCGTCAGACTGCCGTCATTGGCGATTGCCCAGAAGTAGCGGAGGTGGTGATAGTTGAGATAGGTCATGTCGTTCATTCTGAATTATGAAACCAAAAATTTCAATATTTGAAATTTTCGAATTGCATCGCGCTTGCTAACCTCTCGGCGGTTGGCTTCGGAGGTGGACATGCAGTTGGAGTCTTGGTGGGTTCTTCTCGCGCCGGCGTCGCTACTCGCCGTCGGCCTCACGCCAGCCAACGCCGCGAACCGCGCACCCCGTCGAATGGCGACCCTCAGTGTCGCAGCGGGGATTCTCGCACTGATGGTCGCAATCGTTGCGGATGTGGCCGCCGCTGCCAATGGGTCGTTTTCGACCGCGATCATAGGCATCGACGGCGTCGGCTTTAGCCTCATGATCGACGCGCTTTCCGCATCGATGCTGACTCTGGTCGCTTTCGTCGGACTGGTCGTGGTGCGCTACAGCCGAAACTACCTCGACGGCGACCCCAATCAGGGAGTTTTCTTCAAGCGCTTGAACCTTACGCTTGCTCCGGTGCTGACATTCGTTGTCGCAGGCAATTTTGCGCTGCTGATTTTAGCCTGGATCGCGACAAGCGCTGGCCTTCACAGCCTTCTGCTCTTCTATCCGGAGCGTCCGGGGGCGCAACTCGCCGCCAAGAAAAAATTTCTGGTGAGTCGCGTCGGCGACGTTTGTTTGATCGCCGCTGCGGCCGCCCTCTGGATGCGCTTCGGCACATTGTCTATTCCAGATCTGCTCGCGCATGCGAGGGCGGCAGCGCCGGCCGATACGGCGGGTCTGTGGAATGCTGCCGCTTTTCTCATTGTGATCGCGGCCCTGCTAAAATCCGCTCAGCTGCCGTTCCACGGCTGGCTCCTGGAGGTGATGGAGACGCCGACACCTGTCTCGGCGCTTCTTCATGCCGGCGTGATAAATGCCGGCGGCTTTCTGATCCTGCGCTTCGCCGGGATCGTAGCGCCATCCGAGGGGGCATTGCAGCTACTGACTCTTGTGGGCGGCGCGACAGCGCTCTTTGGCTCCAGCGTTATGCTCACGCAGACGTCCGTAAAAGTCTCACTCGCTTATTCGACGATCGCGCAGATGGGTTTCATGATGCTGGAATGCGGACTCGGGGTTTTCCCGGCCGGCTTTTTGCACATCATGGCTCATTCGCTATATAAGGCGCACGCCTTTTTGTCTTCCGGCAGCGTGATCGACCTTGCCCGCGCCTCCTGGACGCCGAGCCCCGGTGGTCAGCCTCATCCCGCTCGCTTTGCGCTTGCGCTCGCCGCTTCTCTTCCTGTCGCCTTCGCGGTCGGCGCGCTCTTTCATGCGGGGATGATCGAAAACCCGGGAGCCGTGACCCTCGCGACGATTCTTTTGATGGGTCTCGCGCATCTCGTCGCCAACGCCCTCGACGAAAATACGAAGCTTTTTGTGTTGAGCCGCACGCTCCTCCGAGCGGCCTGCGTTGCGGCGGGCTTCTTCACGCTTCATGCGTTGACGTTGCAATTCCTCTCCGGAGTCATTCCTCGGTCAAAACCACTTCATGGGCCGGAGGATATAGCGATCGTGATGCTGGTTATCATCTCGTTCGGCGCCGTGACTCTCTTTCAGAGCGTGATGACCCGACACGCGACGTCGTCGTTCTGGGAAGCGGTTTATGTGCATCTCTCGCAGGGACTGTATCTGAATACGCTTGCAAACCGCGCCATTTTGAAACTTTGGCCTCGCAATAGCGCCTCCGTCGCCAACTGAAATACGAAAGGTCGCTTCATGAACGCCGCTGTGAAATTCTCGTCGGACTTCGCGAACGAGGCGCCGCAGAAAAGGGAGGCAATGGAGGAGGCCGTGACCTCAGCCTGCGGCAAGATTTCGCCGCTATGGCCTCTCAAGCACTTTGTCGCGGTGAATCCCTTTCTCGGATTTTCAGGACAATCTTTCGGGGCGACGACTGCTAGCTTGAAGCGCATCGCCGGCACCGATATGCTGATGCCACGCCGCTTCTATCTGGACGCCATCGACTCGGGCGCGATCGATTCCGGTGCGCTCGCCAAGGCTTTGGCGGCGGCGCCGCGCAGCGTTGCGCGCCACTTCTCGATTGAGGCTGTCGCCGCGAACGTCGAACGGGTGACGGCGCGTCCTCCGGCGATCGTCTCGACGGTCGCCGAAATTCTTGACGCGTTAGCGCTGGGTGATCGTCAGTCGTCGCTCGTCGGCTTCATGATAGACGAGATATCGAAATGGTGCGCCGCCTATTTCGACGAAGGGCAAGCAAGTTGGCGCATGCCGATGGGCGGTTTGCCGCCTTATGCGGCCTGGCGCCGGAGCATACGCTACGACCTTAACGCCGAGGCGATGGGCGTGATGGATTTCCGGCGCTCCGTCCTCGCTTTGCCCGAAGATCCGATCGAAGCGATCGGGGTCGTCATCGAGAAACTCGGCGTCCCGCACCGCGCTGTGGAGGACTATCTGCATCGCACGCTCTTGGATATCGGCGGTTGGGCGGCCTATGCGCGTTATCTCGTTTGGACCTCCGAGCTTCATGGCGAACAGAACGACGTTCTGAAGCAATTGTTGGCGATCCGCGTCGCCTACGGTTATGGCTTGTTCGAGGCGCGTCGCGACCACGCCTTTCGCGACGCTTGGCGCAAGGCGATGCAAGAGGCGGCGCTGACTCCTCTCGACCACCGCCTGAATGACGATGCCGATCTCGCGATCGATCTGATCTTGCACAACGCGTATGAATTCTCTTTCCAGGATAAGCTGTACGCGCGTCTTTCGGCGCATGTCCGCAACTCGCCCCCCGCACCGTCCACGCGGCCTGCGTATCAGACAGCCTTTTGCATCGACGTGCGGTCGGAAATCTTTCGACGGGCGCTGGAAACGGTGTGTCCGGAAGCCGAAACGATCGGCTTTGCCGGCTTCTTTGGCTTCCCGATCGAATATGTGCCAATCGGCCATATTTCCGGTGGCGCCCAATGTCCCGTGTTGCTGCGTCCGCGGTTTACCATTTGCGAAGCGGTGGAGAATGCGTCGCCCGAAAGGGAAAGGGAGATTCTCGATCTCCGTCGGCTCCGGCGCCGCGCGCAGAAGGCCTGGAAAGCGTTCAAGCTGTCGGCCGTATCCTCCTTCTCTTATGTTGAGACCGCGGGGCTCGGCTATGCTTTGAAGATAGTCTCCGACACGCTCGCCTTCACGCGTCCGGTGCCTTGTCCCAATTTCGACGGGCTCGACTCCAGCGTCATACGTCGCGTGGGGCCGCGGCTCGATCCGCTGATCGTCGGCGACCGGGTGACGGGATTGTCCCGCGACGAACGCCTCGCCATGGCGGAGGCCGTGCTCGGCGCCATGTCTCTTACGACGAACTTCGCACCCCTTGTTCTCCTCGCAGGTCACGGTTCGACAACGGTCAACAATCCACACGCCTCCGGCCTCGACTGCGGCGCCTGTGGTGGACACACAGGCGAAGCGAATGCGCGCGTCGCCGCTAGTGTGTTGAACGATCCCTATGTGCGCGAGGGCCTTGTCGCCAAGGGAATCGTCATCCCCGCTGACAGCTGGTTCCTCGGTGCGCTGCACGACACAACCACGGATGAGATCAAGATCTACGACGAAGGCGCGGCGCCGGAGCAGCATCGTGCGGGAATCGCTTCGCTGAAGACGCGACTCGCGACGGCTGCATCGCTCGCGCGGCTCGAACGCGCCGCGGGGCTTGGCATAAAGGGAAGTAGCCGAGTGAACCGGAGGATCAAGGAGCGGAGTCGGGACTGGTCGCAGGTGCGCCCCGAATGGGGTCTTGCGGGTAACGCGGCATTCATCGCAGCGCCGCGGGCGCGTACGTCGGGGCTCGATTTGGGCGGGCGGGCCTTTCTGCACAGCTATGAGCATGAAAAAGACGAAGGCCACAAAGTTCTTGAGTTGATCATGACCGCGCCAATGGTCGTGGCGAGCTGGATAAATCTCCAATATTTTGGCTCGACGACGAACAACAAAGTCTTCGGAAGCGGTAACAAGACGCTGCACAATGTCGTCGGCCAGATTGGCGTTCTGGAGGGGAATGCGGGCGATCTGCGGGTCGGTTTGCCAATGCAGTCGATACATAATGGCGATCACTTCGTTCACCACCCTCTGCGCCTCAATGTCTTTATCGAGGCGCCGGAATCGGCGATGGATGCGGTGCTCGAGCGAAACGATCATGTCCGCGATCTCGTTGAAGATGAATGGCTACATCTCCACTCGCTCGGTGCAGATGGCGCGATCCGGAAATGCGATGCGATCGGAAGCTGGCGCATAACTTCTTGAAGGCAGGCGCCATTCGATTTCGAAGGATGCGTAATCTAGAAGGGTCACCCGTCCCTTGGCGTGCGTCGAGGAAATCGCCGAGATCGAATGGCGAGATACGGTTGGCGCCTCCTAATTTTGGGCGCTGAATTGCGCTTGATCGCGCCGCCGAGTTCGATTCTGATGCGCTGGGAGCCTTTACCGACGAGATTGCGTGGGTCGTTACGCGCTGCCCCCGACAATCGGTGAGACGGGGATATACGGAGTATGGATCGACTGAATTACCAGCATCTGTTCTATTTTTGGAATGTTGTCCGAGAAGGGAGCGTTACCGGAGCTTCGGAAAAACTCAAACTCGCGCAGCCGACGATCAGCGGACAGCTTACAACCTTCGAAAGCGCGATTGGCGCGCAACTTCTCAAGAAACAGGGGCGGAGGCTGATCCTGACAGAAACGGGTCGCATCGTCTTCAATTATGCGGAAGAGATCTTCTCACTTGGCTTTGAACTCACAAGCACTTTGAAGGCGCAGGGGGGGACGCATGGCCGTCGACTGAGCGTCGGAATTTCTGACGCCCTACCGAAGCTGATCGTCTATAGGCTAATCGAGCCAGTTCTAGAGACTTTCAAGGACACGGTTGTTGTATGCCGCGAGGATAGGACCGATCGGCTTTTGGCGGAGTTGGCGCTGCATGGGATCGATCTTCTTATTTCAGATGGGCCTGCGACAAGCTCGGTAGGCATAAGAATTCACAATCATTTCCTGGGTGAGAGCGACGTCGGTATATTTGGCGCGCCATCGCTCGTGGCGCAGTTTTCGAACGACTTTCCGAAGTCACTCGAGGGAGCGCCTTTCCTTCTTCCAACCCAAAACACCGCTCTGCGGCGCTCGCTAGACAGCTGGTTCGAACTCGCGGCATATACGCCCGGCAATTCGTGCAGAAATCGAAGACAGCGCGTTGCTGAAGACATTTGCGGCCGCAGGCCTGGGATTTTTCGCGGCTCCAATCTCGGTAGCGCGAGAAATTCAGCAGCAATATCGAATAGAACAAATTGGCGTCCTCGATGGTGTCGCAGAAAGATTTTACGCCATCAGCGTTCGCAGAAGAGTTGATAATCCTGCGGCCTTGGCGATTTTAGAAAGGGCCAGCGCCTTGCTCAAATCAGAAGCGTCGTTAGGCCGATAGGTCGGTCGAATGCCGAGATCCGCGCGCAGCAATTCTCAGAGTATGCCTGAGGCGCTCCGACGCCGAGCCGGCGCCGCCCGCTGTCATGGGCCAGCTATCCTTCGATTTCGTCACGCATCAGGTTTCGGTCCGCGGGGTTCCGCTCGTGCTCCACCGACGCGAACTGGCCTTGCTCGAAGCGCTCATGAGAAACGCCGGTCGTCTGGTCCTGCGGGATCAACTCGTGGAGGAGGTGTACGGCTTCGACGACGATGTGCAGGGAAATGCGCTTAACATTCTCGTTTCACGCCTACGCAAAAAGCTCGATGATCTCGGCGCAGGCGGCTGACGCGATGCGGGAGGAGCCCGCACCCGCGCATGACATGTCCGCCATGCCGGCGAACTGGATGGGAAAAGAGAGGATCGCTTTCCTCATCTATCCGGGTTTCACCGCGCTCGACATGGTCGGACCGCAATATATGCTGGCCAATCTGATGGGGGCGAAGGTCGAAATCGTCGCCAAGTCGCTTGAACCTGTTCGCAGCGACACGGGTCTGATTGTCACGCCGTCCGCGCGTTTCGATGGACCCTCAACCGATTTCGACATAATTTGCGTGCCCGGCGGGTCGTAAGGCACGCTCGCCGCCATGCGCGACGAAACGACGGTCGCCTACATCCGCGATATCGGCCTCAAAGCAAAATATGTCACCTCGGTCTGCACGGGTTCGATGCTTCTCGGCGCGGCCGGGCTGCTCGAAGGCTACCGCGCGACCTCCCATTGGGTGACGAAGCCGCTCCTTCCTGTCTTCGGCGCAATCCCGACAGAAGGGCGCTTCGTCAGGGATCGCAATCGCATCACCGCCGAAGGGGTCACCGCTGGCTTGGATTTCGCGCTTTCCCTCGTCGCGGAGTTGCGTGACGCGAAATACGCCCAGAGCGTGCAGCTCCTTGCACAATATGCGCCGGAGCCGCCCTTCAATGCGGGCGAGCCGGACACGGCGCCCAAGGATGTGACCCGGATGGTCGATGGCATGTTTGTGGGGCTGAAAAAGGACATGCGCTTGGCGGCGGCCGCCGCTTACGCGAAATCCAAAAATCTCTAGCTGCAACAGCGACAGGGACGAGCGCACGGCAGAGCCGTGACAGGTTTCCGCAATAAGCCGAATGTGTCGTCATGGCGCGTTGTGCAAGGCCTGCGCCGGCGAGTGCAAGAAGATTGGGGCTTGCCCGGTATTCAGCGAACCTCGGAAGCCAAAATTTCACAAACCCAGCTCCCGCTTGCGGCCAAAGCTCCATTCGACTCCGCATTCGCGCATGACGCCGGAGATGTGCTGATCGATGCGCTTGTCGAGGACGGGCTGCCAGGGGACGAGACTGAAGCCCAGGCCATCGGTCAGCGCCTCGCCGCCGCGCGAATGAATGGGGTCACACGTCATGGTCGATGGACGAGGGCTTCGCGAGGCCGCTGCACTGGGGCTTCGTCTCTTTTTGGCTGGATGTCGCTCGCTGTTTTCGGCGTGGTGCTGCAAATTCTCGGCCGGCTCCGCACACTCCTTGGCGCGGAAATCGCCGAGGAGTTGAGCCGGCGCTGACAGGCGATGCGCGCGCCAACCCCAGCGCGCATCGTCCGGCCGGCGCTGTCCTCCCTCGTATCGGCGCCGGCCATTTTTTCATGTTTGCGCTTTCTGGCGCTCAATCGCTTCACGCGCAGCGACCGGCTTCTCGATTTTAAAAGGCGACGAAAAAACCTCTCTTATGCGCGAGGCGACGGCCGGGTTGTGAAACTAATGGGAGCTTCCTGTTGTAGCCTCTGCTTTCGCGTCAAGTATTGCATTGGCGCCAAAAGCGCGCAGCGGCGACGCGTTCAAATACGGGGAGGCCAAAATGATTATCATGCTTTTTTCGCGCCTGACGGCGTGGCGTGTCTTGGTAGGTTTGGCGATGGCGCTCGGAAGCGCGCTCGCGCTGGGAACGGTCCCAGCAACCGCCGGAGAAGACGCCTATCTCTATGTTCTGAACATCAACCCGGCGCCGGATGGCGATGACTCCGTGCATCTTGGATCCGTCTCGGTCGTCCGCGCTTCTGCGGACGGCCGACGCAATCAAATCATCAAGTCCATCGATGTCGGCCAATTGCCGATTCAGGCGACGGCTGCCCCGGATGGCTCGCGGGTTTGGGTCACCAACGGCCTCGACAACACGGTCTCCGAGATTCGAACGGACACGAACCGGGTCGTCAGCACGTTCCGCGTCGGCGCTTTCCCGACCGGCCTCGTGACGTCGAATGACGGAAGAAAACTCTATGTGCTGAACTTCTCGGACAATAATGTGAGCGTCATCAACTCGCAGACGCACGCCCTGATCCGCAATGTGCGGGTGGGAACGAACCCGGATCTCGCCGCCCTCAGCCCGGACGGACAAAGACTTTATGTCACGAATTTCGGAAGCAACACTGTTTCAGTCATCGACACGCGCACCAACACCGTCACGAAAACGATTCCCGTCGGCAATGGTCCGGACGGCATCGCCGTCTCGCCTGACGGCGCCTATATTTATGTAACGAACATAAATGAGAACACCGTCTCGATCATCCGCAATTATAATAATTCGGTGGTCAAGACTCTTCCGTCCGGTGGCGTGAGCCCCAACAATGTCGGATTCGTGCTCGGCGGCGCCTTCGCTTATGTCACGAACGGCGGGTCCGACGATGAGCCCGACGACAAGATCGGCGTCATCAATGCCGCAACCCAGAAACCGACGGGCGTCATTACTGGCGGAAAGGGCCCCGCGGACCTGCGATCCAACGCCTCCGGGGAAATCACTTATGTGCCGAACTTCGGTGACAATTCGGTATCTGTCGTAAACAATCTGAGACGACAGATCGTCTCCAGCTTCGCCGTTGGCGTTTTTCCAGTCAGCATCGCAATTGTGCGGCAATAGTCAGGATATTGACGCTGCGACGGGCCCTCTCTGAGCCGGTCGCAGCGCCGTAATAAGCGCTATTTGTTGTGCCGTCGGAAGGCGACTTTGAATGTCGCGCCGCCGCCCGCCGTCTCCTCCACCGAGATTCGGCCCCCGAGCGCAGCCATCGCTTCCTGTGCAATCGCAAGCCCGAGCCCGATCCCCTCACTCTTCGAGTCTTTACGCCAGAACGGCTCGAATATGCGCTCACTATTTTCTTTCGAGACGCCTTCGCCGTGATCGACGATCCAGGCCTCGCCGTTGACGAATACTCGCACGACGACGGTCCCGCCAACGGGCTCGGCGTGTAATGCGTTGTCGATGAGATTCGACAATATGGAATTGACGGCCAGAGGTTGGCCCATCACCATCACTGGCGAAGGCGGCGCGTCGAATTCGATATTGCGGCCGCTTTGAAATGCGACCAACGCCGCGTCGGCCGAAACGGCCCTGGCGTTCGCAGCGAGGTCCATCGCGCTCAACGCATATTCCCGGCCGCTGTCGAGCTGGGCGGTCGCAAGGAGTTGCTCCACGACGCACTTCATTCTGTGCGCGTCACGTTGCAAATCGCTCACGAATGTCTCGGGTCTGGGAGCGTCGAGACGGGCCGTCAGCACGGCGACCG
The DNA here is from genome assembly GCA_963806665.1 of uncultured Alphaproteobacteria bacterium. GTDB lineage: Bacteria > Pseudomonadota > Alphaproteobacteria > Rhizobiales > Beijerinckiaceae > Methylocystis. Next base: position 253,858 of record CAWDYM010000004.1, read on the forward strand.
GCGTTCGCAGTTCGTGCGCGGCATTTGCAATGAACCTTCGCAATCGACCAGCTCCCGCGTCCAGCCGCGCCAGGGCGTCATTCATGCTGTCCACGAGCGGCGCCACTTCCGCCGGCACGTTGGCGGACGGGAGGCGTTGATCGAGGGACGAAAGATCGATCTTCGCAGCGTCGCGCGAAAGGGTCCGCAGCGGCGCCAGCCCATGACGAACAGCCAGCCAGGTGACGATCGTCGACATCAAGACGGCCGGCAGGATGTAGATGTCCACCCACTGAAAATCGGACCATAGATTGAAAAGAATATCCAACCAGTCGAACTTCGCGCCATGCACGGCGATGATGTAGCGGCCAGCGGGAAGATCGACCGGCTGCAAAAAGCCGCTCGGCCGCCTTTTGCCTGTCTCGTCCAGCGAAAAAGACAGCCAAGTGGGATTCACCGACACGATTTTCGAAAGTGCGGCCACGAGTTTAGGACTCGAACCTTCGATCGGCCGCCAGCCAGGATAGTCGAATACGGCGTAGAGGAGCGCGGGCGAGCGCTGAATTTCCGACCGCAGCCTGGCGTCGGGTTCGATCCGGATGGGCGTTCCATCTTCGGATCGCAAAGAAGAGAGGAGAATCGCGCGCATCCGCGCGTAGCTCAACTCGTCGACAGACATGTCGAAGTTGCCGACTCCGTACAGGCCAAGCGCGACGCCGACGAACCAGCCAATGATGAAGGCCGCAAATTGTGCGAACAAGAGCAAAAGGATGAGGCGCCCCGAGAGCGATCTCCTCCGGGTCAATGCATGGTCTCCACGATCATATATCCGAGGCCGCGCGCAAGATGTATCGTCACAGCCGGTTCGAGGTCTTTCAGCCTTCGACGAAGGCGCCACACCAGCGTATCCAGCGTATGCTGCTGCACCTCCCCGTGGAGCCCGTAAACCTCATCGAGCAACGCCTCTCGCGAGACCACTCTTTTCGCGTTCCGCATGAGCGCCTCAAGCAGGGCCAGTTCCCGTCTGTGCAAGCTTACCGGAACGCCCCCGACGCTCACTTGTCGCGTTATCGGATCGAAACACAAACTTCCAAGCGTCAGAGAGGGCTGCGCGTTGCAGCCGGGTCGCCGCAGAGCGGCGCGGATCCTCGCGATCAGTTCCGGCCCGCGAAACGGCTTGACGAGGTAATCGTCCGCGCCCGCGTCCAGTCCCGATATCGTATCGTTCAGAGAATTGAGCGCTGAAAGGACGAGAATACGAATGCCGGGTCGGAGCGCGCGAAGCGTCGGCACGATCGAAAGGCCGTCGCCGTCCGGCATTCGCCGGTCGAGAACGACGAGATCGTAGGGCGATTGTCGCGCCGCTTCCCGCGCATCTTCCAGCGTTCGACGTCCATCAGCGAGGTAACCCGCCTCTTCAATCAAAGATACGATAACGCCCGCAATCTCAGGCTCGTCGTCGACAACAAGAATTCGCATGTCTCATAGCTCCAGCGGCGCTGGGCTAAACGCACGATAGACGTCACTCGCTCGATCGGGCGCTCTCCGCCGCCGCATGGGGCACCCAATTCATTCAAGCAAAAACAAACTTACATGAAGCTGTGCCGGAGGAACAAGCCTCAGGCCCAGTTTGGCGCCGCGAGATGTTGCTATTTGGTCACAGACTTGGGCTTTTCCGCTTTGCGAGACCCTTGTGAGACTAATGGGAGCTTCCGCAAATAGATTTCGAATCGATACTTCTGAATCGAAAACGGTTGGCTGTCTTGGTTTCGAGCCCCGGCAATGGAAAGGCGACCTTTCGACCCGTGATCGTGATGATCGCGGCGCTGCTCGCGTTCGCATCTATCTTCCTTGACCGCAATTTATGTCACGCGTCCAGCGCCTCGGACGGCTACCAAACGGCTGCCGTTCAGGATCTATGCCGGGTCGTCGAGTCCGGCCGGCAGGATCAGGATCGTCGAACCCACGAATCTTCCTGCCCCGCCTGCGGGCCTGCGCTCGCCACTCTCCCTCCGTCTTCGAGCGCCGAAGCAAACAGGGTTTCTCCCCCGTCGAGGCCGGCCAGCATCTCCGCGGCGACCGCCGCGCCGTTTCCCGACCTTGCGCGCCATTGGTCCTCGCGCGCGCCGCCGCAAATCAGCTGAGAACCGATCGTCCATCAGCTTTTGCATCTCCGACGCACAGCGCATTCTCCGCGCGAGGACAAATAATATGCGCATCTCCAGATCAATAGTCGGCGCTTCAGCGGTCGCTTTGGCGGTCGCCCTGAGCCATGCGGAGGCCGCCGCGCAACAGACACTTCCAACGATCGACGTCGGCGGTCGAGGCCTCCAGACGAGTCGACATGGCGGGACCAACGGTTTGGGCGGCAGGAGCGTCGGCGGGCCGCGGCAGCCGGTTTCGGGACCCCGCGTCGCGTCTCAGGGCGACGGGTCGAGCAACCCCGGTCCAACGGGTCCCGCGGCGGCGAAGCCCTTGCCGGAGGACAACACGACTTATCATCCTGAAAACGCTGTCACCGCGACCAAGACCAACACGCCGATCATGAACACGCCGGCCTCTATCCAGGTCGTGCCGCGCGCGGTGTTGCAGGATCAGGCGGCCACCAATCTGAGTGAGGCGATCAACAACGTCAGCGGCGTCATCGCCGCAGACGGCAACCAGTCGCTAGGTCAGTGGATACGCGGGTTTTTGACATATAGTTACTATCGCGACGGCGTTCGGATGGACCAGAACATCACGAACACGACGCTCAACCCCGCCGACGCGGATCGCATCGAGGTTCTCAAGGGTCCGGCCTCCATCCTCTACGGCAGCGGCGATCCGGGCGGCCTCGTGAACATGGTGACGAAACGGCCGCTCGATAAGCCTTACACCTCTGTTCAGCAGATGTTTGGCTCCTGGTCTTATTATCGCACGACTGTCGACACGACCGGCCCACTCAACGAGGACAAGTCGATCCTCTATCGCTTCAACGGCGCATGGGACAACTCCCACTATTTTCCAAATAACTCTTACAGCCGAGATTACTACTTAGCTCCGAAGGTTCTTTGGAATATAGATGAACACACGTCTTTCACGACCTATGCGACGTTTCGTAAAAACGTCAACCAGGACGTCAGTCTGGAATCGCCCTTCACTTTGCCGGGGCCGAATTCATCCAATCCGCTCTGGACCGCTACCTACGGAACAGGCGGAGCGCCCTTGTCGTTTCTGCCGCGAACTCAGAACATGACCCAGCCCTGGGGTCGCGCCAATGGCGAAGAAGCCAATATTGGTTATCTATTTTCCAGAGACCTCAACCAAGATTGGAATGTCAAGCATCGTTTTAACGCGCAGTTGAGTTCGTTCTACCACCTTCAGCTTTTCCCGTCGGCGTATACGAACAATACGCCATATGAAACCTACACATTCCCAGAACTGCTTCCGACATCGTCGGCCCAGAGCTACTATACAAGCACTGTTCTAACTGGAAACATCAATACATTTGGCGCTAAACACACGTTACTGATCGGAACCGACTACCAGCATCTCAACAACCAGGGATATGTATACACCTCCGCAATCGGCGGATCTCCAAACAATAACCCGCTTTATCCCATCTATACTCAGTTCCCGTCCTTCTTGTACGATCCGACTTCCCGCACGGATTACGGGGTCCACATGAGTTGGTGGGGCGCCTATATCCAGGACCATATCGAGTTGCCGCACAATATCTTCATCATGGCCGGGGCAAGATATGACCATATCAGTGAGCTGAACCCGGCGCTCAATCCTCTGGATTCAACGCAGAGCGCAGTGACGACGAACACCGGTCGCGTGACGCCACGCTTTGGCTTGTTGTGGCGGCCGATCCCCGAGCTTTCGCTATATGGCACCTACCTCACGAATTTCGGCACGCTGCCGATCGCCTCGACGGCCCCGCTGCCGCCCGAGTCGGCCCAGCAATGGGAGGTGGGGGCAAAGTCCCTACTGCTCGACAAAAGGCTCAGCGTCACCGTCGCCTATTACGATCTGACGAAGCAAAACATCGCGACCCCTGATCCAACTGATCAATCGGGGTTAAGGTATTTCGCGACCGGCGCCGCGCGCAACAGAGGCTTCGAGCTCGACGTTTCGGGAGAATTGGCGCCGGGCCTGCGCGTCATCGGCAGCTATTCCTATATCGCGTCGATCATCACCAAGGACGCTCATTGCGATTTGAACGCTTGGGCGAATTACGCCGCCACTTACTCAGGAGCGCCTCCGGGCGGCTGCGTATATGACGCCTACAACACATTTTACTTGGGAAATCCCACGCTCATCGGTCTTGTGGGCAACGAGGGCAAGAGACTCGGCGGCGTTCCCCGCAACGCCGGCAGCCTCTGGATGACGTATGAGTTCCAGGACGACACTTTCCGAGGACTTAAAATAGGCGGCGGCGCCATCGCCCGCAGCCTGACGCAGGGCGACAATTGGAACGACTTCCATCTGCCCGGCTACGCGACGATGCAGATGATGGTGGGCTACACGACGAAGCTGTTCGACAGAAAAACGACCTTCCAGCTCAACGCCAATAATCTACTCGACACCCGGTATTACGGCGTCAGCAACGACAATAGTCCTTACTCCGTCTACACGGGCGCGCCGCGCAGCTTCAAGGGAACGATGCGGGTCGAGTTCTAGCCATGGCGCGACGGCTCTTCGTCTGGCTGCATCGATGGGTGGGCCTCGCCACGGCGGGGTTTCTCATCGTGGTCGGCCTGACGGGGAGCTTGCTTGCCTTTAATACGGAGCTGGAGCGCGTTTTCGCGCCCCAGCTTTTTGCGGTCTTGCGGTCTGACCAACCGCGCCTTGATCTCGGCGAACTCGCGGAACGCGCGCAGGCGGCGGCGCCGGAAGCCCGGCTCGTTTATGTCAGCGATGCCGAGCCCGATCAGATCAAGGCCTATTTCGAAGTAAGCGCCACGCCCTTAGCGTTCGACGAGATGTATCTCGACCCTTCGACCGGACACGAACTCGGACGACGAAAGAGAGGCGATCTCTCCCAAGGCCTGATCAACCTCATGCCTTTCATCTATTCGCTGCATTGGCGGCTCGCCTTGGGCGACGTCGGCCAATGGATTTTGGGCATTGTCGCGATCCTCTGGTCGATCGACTGCTTTATCGCCTTCTATCTCACATTCCCGATCACGACGGCCAATTTCTGGCGCCGCTGGATCACCGCGTGGAAGATCAAGCGCAGCGCCGGCTTTTACCGGCTCAATTTCGATCTCCACCGGGCTGGCGGACTGTGGCTGTGGGTCATGCTGTTCATCTTCGCCTGGTCCAGCGTCATGATGAATATGCGGTTCGTCTACGAACCGGTCATGCAGGCGCTTTTCGATTACAAACCCTATGTCGCGCCGCCCGGAAGCGGGGCTCATGCGCCGCGTCTGACCTGGCGCGAGGCTCGCAAGCGCGGCGAAGCGCTCATCGCCGATCCGACGCGCGTCGCGGATCTGCAGGGTCGCGAGCCGATAAGCCTGATGTACGCCGCCGCCTCCAACTCCTATCAATATGAAGTCCGTGGCCCCCGCGACCTCTTCGAACGTTCGCCCCAGGGCGGCGGCACCACCGTGACATTCGACGCCGATACGGGCGCTTTTGTCGAATTATTTCAGCCCACCGGGGAGCACGCCGGCAATACGATCGAAAGCTGGCTCTACGCCTTACATATGGCGCGCATCTTCGGGATTGCCTATCGCATCTTTGTCTGCGCCCTGGGCCTTGCCCTCGTCATTCTGTCTGCGACCGGCGTCTATATCTGGTGGAAGAAGCGCAAAGCGCGGTCGTTGCATCGGCAAGGCCGCGCGACCGCCAACCGGGCTTAAGTCTCGTTCGCCAAACAGGGAGCGGTCGACTCATGCGCCAGCGGCTCTCGATTTACGTCACGCTCAACGCCCTAGCGCTCTCTTGGCTCTCTTGCGCATCCGCGAAGGAGGATACGATCCCGGAAGACGCTCCTCAGGAGCGGGCCGCTGGCTTGCGGCCCACGGAAGACGATGGCCGGAAACCAAAGGATGCACGCGACCTCGGCAAAGGCGCGACGGGAGTCTTCGTCAATTCGCCCGTCGGCCAGGGCGGCTACGCGCCTGAATTCATGTTCCGCGGCTTTCCCAATGGCGGGCTGACGCTCTTTGACGGCGTCGCGCGCGGGTTCATCGCCGGCGGCGTGGAACTCGCCGGAGTCGACAGGGTCGAGTTCGTGAAGGGCGTCACCTCCATGCTCTATGGGACAGTGACGAGCGCGAGCGGAGCGGCTGCGAATTACATCACAAAAAAGCCTGAAGCGGATTTCTTCCTGAAAGGCGCATCGTCGGTCGGTAGTTTCGGTTATGTGCGCCAAACCATCGACGCGAATACGCCTCTCGACAGCAACCGAAATGTTCTCTTCCGAATGAACCTGGCGGCCCAGACGAAAAACAGCTTCATCGATTTCGTTTATGGAAACAGCGTCTACGCCAATCCCACATTGAAAATGACTTTCGAGAACGGCGACGAGCTTACCCTTCGCGGCGAATATGCCGTTCAACATTATCGCACGAATTTTGGCTTGCCCACTTACCAGCCTTCACCGCTCTTCCTACAATTGCCCCGCAGTCTTTATGCGGCCGTGCCCGCGAACGAAAAGGACTGGATGACGGATTTCGATGGCCGCGCGCGCTACGAACATCGCTTCAACAAGGATTGGAGCGCCGCGCTCATCCTCGACTACTATGGGAGCTACAACACCTATGGATGGCTGACGCAGTGGCAGTATGACGGTCTGCGCAGCGTCGACTTCGGGTCCGGCGCCCGCACACATTATTTCACCAGGAACTTCGACTTCCAGACGCAGATCACCGGAAAGGTGGAGACGGGTCCGGCAACGCACAAGCTCTTTTTCGGGGTGGAAAGATGGGCCTTCTACACGCGTCACCGAGACAGGATTTCAGCCATTCCATTCGGCGCTCTCGATCTCCTGGCGCCGATCTATCCCGCCTATGTCAGCTATGCGGGCGCAAGCCCGGCGAATGGCGATGACAGCGGCTGGACAAATTCAGCGTTCGGCCAGGATCTCATCGACATCGGCTCCGATTGGACCGCGCTGCTCGGGGCGCGATACGACTATCTTGCAAACTATCAGACGCTCAATGATCCGACCGGCGCGCTGAGCGGGACTGCAGGATCGACTGCGAGCAAAGGCTTCACGCCGAAACTCTCACCCCGCGGTGGGCTCATTTATCGCCCTCTCACGAATACATCGTTGCACGCGGCGTTTGGGCAGTCATTCATTCCCAATATCGGGGTTCGCATCGTCGGCGGGAAGCTTGCGCCGCCCGAGGAGGATACGCTTTACGAAGCCGGGATTCGGCAAAGCTTCTTTGAGAATCGAGTCGATTTCGACATTGGAGTCTTCGACGTCACGCGCAAGAACGTTCCGAGTTTCAATCCCTTCAATCCGAACGGATTCTACCAGCTCGTCACCGGTCGGCAACACAGCCATGGCGTCGAAGCCAGCGCACGCGCGCAAATAAACAAGAGTTTCAGCGTTGGCCTCGCCGCCACGTTTTTGCACGCGCTCGTGACGCAGGACTCGAACACGCCGTCTCAGGCAGGGAGCGATCTTTTGGGCGCGCCACGGCGCGTCTTCAATCTATCGGGCAACTATGTGTTCGACGACGAGCGTCTCAAAGGGTTGGAAATTGGCGCGGGATTTTTTTACGCGGGCGAAACGCAAGCGACGCTGCCGAACACAAGGGGATTTACCCTGCCTCCGATAAAGAATTTCTCTTTGAACGCGACGTATCGGTACGACAAGCATCTTGTTTTTTCCCTATCTGCCGTCAATCTCACCAATAGCGCGAACTTCACCTCGACGGGGGCGCTTTTGCGTGGCGAGCCCAGAACCATCACCGCGAGCGTCAACTGGGGATATTGATCTGCGTCGGAAGTCGACGAGCTCCGTGAATTGGACGCTGAAACGCAAGCGCTTTGACGATTGGATCACATCACGTTCGAATGGCTGCCTTTGAACTCGACTGAACCGCCCCGGGTTTGCCGAAGGCTCCACGGCCGTAGCGATGTTCATCGGTGGGCCGAGTGGGATCCGGTAGGCCGGCGTTTGTTTCACGACCTCGATGTTGAGGCTACACGGGAAGCTTCTCAAATCTAAGCGCCTTTTGTCGACATGACGGGCCGGCGACAGGGAAAGGGAGCGGTCGGAGCAGCAATTTAGGAGGGCTATTGAGATACCGGCTGTTGATCCGGCCACCGGCTTGCACGGGTTAATTTGTCAAATCTCCAGATTGGCGATATCGGCGCTGCGGTCCTACGAACGTCTCGGTGACACCGCGTACGGGCCGAATTTAGGACGGAATCGTTGCGAGAGAGTTTGCCGGCTCAGCTCGTCACGCCTCCGATCGCCGTAAACAGCGCGACGGAGTCTGTGAGGCGGTTGGCTTCCGCTTGTATCCTCGAGATCGCGGTCGCTAGATAGGCGCGCTGGGCGTCGAGGACGGCGAGCCCTGAGACGGCGCCGGCGCGTTGTTGTGAGCGGACCCTGTCGAGATATCTGCGCGCGGCGCCTTCGGCGGCGCGGGCTTCTTTGAGCGTGCGCGCGTCGCCCTGCAGGGCCCGCAGCACGTCGGCGACGTTCTGGAAGGCGTTGACGACCGCGGCGCGATATTGCGCTTCCGCCTGGTCGAAGCCGGCCTCCGCGGCGCGCTGCCTGTTGAGGAGCGTCATGCCGTCGAAGAGAGGCTGCGCGAGATTACCGGCAAGACTGTAATACATCGTGCCTGGCGCGAAGAGCTGGGCGATCTGGAAGGCGCCGGAGCCGCCATTGCCGGTAAGGACGACATTGGGGAGCCGCGCGGCGAGCGCCATGCCGACCTTCGCGCTCGCCTCGTGGATATGGGCTTCGGCCGCTTTGATGTCGGGCCGCTGCGCTACGACCTGCGATGGAAGGCTCAAGGGGAGATCGCGCGGAAGAGAAAGTCCGGCGAGGGTGAAGGTTTCGGCGATCTCGTCCGATGGATAGCGCCCGGCGAGCGCGGTGAGAAGATTGCGCTGCCGGGCAAGGCGGGTTTCGAGCGGCGGCAGGGTCTGGCGCGTCTGGGCGAGCGCAGTCTCTTGCGAAAGAATGTCGGTTCCCGAGATCGCGCCCATGGCGAGTTGGCCCCGAAGCAGCGTCAGCCGCTCCTCCTGGACGTCGACGAGCTTGCGGGTCGCGATGATCTGGGCGCGCAGGGACGCTTCGTCGATCGCGGCCTTGGCGACATTGGCCGCGAGAGTCAGATCGGCGGCCTGCTTTTGATGTCGGGCGATCTCGGTCCGGGCGTCGAGAGATTTGACGAGACGGCGATTGGCCCCCCAGACGTCGGGGGAAAAGCTGACATTCGCCTGTTTGGTGAAGAAGGAATAGGCGGTCTGGGTGACGGTGGTCGTGGTGGAGTCGCCCGAGGAATAGACGTAAGCGGAGTTGGACGTCAGCCCGACCTGGGGAAAGAAGCCGCCCATGGCAGCGTCGCTGTTGAACTGGGCGACGCGAATGGCGGCATCGGCGGCCTCCAATGTTGGGTTGCGGGCGAGCGCGTCTTCGACGAGCCCGTTGAGCCGCTCGGAGCGGAAGGCGCGCCACCATTGCGCGGGGACGCCGTCCCCTTCGCGAAAGCGTTGGCCGCCTCCCGGGGACGCGGTCTTTTCAGGCGTGAAGCGCGCGACCTCGGGCGCGGGCGGCGGCGCGAAGTCGGGGCCGACCGCGCATGAAGAGACCGTCGCTGCGAGCGTGAGCGCCGCGAACATCTCGCCAAGGCGATCGAGACGGACGCTTCTAGTCACGCGCCAGCGCCTCCACCGGATCGAGCCGCGCGGCGTTGCGCGCCGGGACATAGCCGAAGATCACGCCGGTCAGGATCGCAGAGACGACCGCGGCGCCGAGAGCTGGAGCGGACACCCACACTTCCCACGCCGGCGGGAGAAAATAATCGGCGATCCTGCAGGCGACATAGGAAAGCGCGACCCCCGCCGCCGCGCCGATCAGGCAGACGACGACGGACTCGATGAGGAACTGGCGGCGAATGTCCGCCTGCCGTGCGCCGACCGCGATGCGCACGCCGATCTCGCGCGCGCGCTCGGCCACCGACACCAGCATGATGTTCATCACGCCGATCCCGCCGACCGCCAGAGAGATGACGCCGATCACGGCGAGGAGCAACGACATCGTGTGATACATTCTGACAGCTGTCTTGGCGTGCGCGGCCAGATTGGCGACCATGAAGTCCTTGCTCCGGTGTCGCTGCAGCAACAGCTTCGTCATTTCCTTTTCGTCCGCTTCCGCCGTTTCGACATCGCGCAAGGCGACGACGATGCTGTCGAGATAGCTTCGGCCGATGAGGCGAGCCGCCATCGTCGTAAAGGGTATCCACACGTTGAATTTCGACGCCATGCGGACCTCTTGCAGATAATCGTGCCCCGTGACGCCGATGACGACGCAGGGAAGTTTGCCGATGTAGATCGTGGCGCCGACGGGATCGATGGCGCCGAAAAATCGATCGCGGGTGTTCGGATCGATGATGACCACTTGCGCCTGATGCGAAACGTCCGAGCGGGAAAAATTGGATCCCTCCATGATCCTCAGCCCCATGATGTCCAGAAAATTTGCTCCAACGCCGTTGATCCGCGCATTGCCGCTGAGCGAACGATAGCGAAGCAAAGCCGAAATCGTCACCAGCGGGCTCGCATCCTTTATATAACTCTGTTCTCTCAAAGCTTCGGCGTCCAGTTGGGTCAGCGTCTGGATGCGCGTCGCATCGGGATCGCCCCAATTTCTGCCTGGCGCAATCTCGAGCGTATTGCTGGCCAACCCCTTGAGTTCTGATGCGAGCACGCGCTGCGCGGCTTCTCCCAGGGCGACCATCGTCACGACGGAGATGATGCCGATGACGACGCCGAGAAGGGTGAGAGCCGTGCGCAGGCGGTGAGCGAGGAGCGCGACGACCGCCATGTGAGCAGCCTCGCCAAGGCGATCCCAGAGTCCAGAATCGGTATGGAACGCGCCAACTGAACCTTGCGTCTCGTCTCCGACGATCGACGCTTCCGCGAGCGGATCTGCAACCGCGACGCGCGCGTCATTCGATAGACCTTCCTGCACGCTCGACGCGGCGGCCCCGGACAGCGATGCGTCGCGCGACGTCCTTTCCGGCCCTTCCGTGACCGTTCGATCCGCGACGACGCGCCCGTCGGCGAGCTCGACGATTCTGTGCGCATAGGCCGCGACGGCCGGATCATGGGTGGCGATGACGAGCGTATGACCGAGGCGGTTGAGGTCGAGGAGAAGCCCCATCGCCTCCTTGCCAGTCTGGCTGTCGAGCGCGCCGGTCGGCTCGTCGGCGAGAATGACCGCGCCGCCGTTCATCAAGGCTCGGGCGAGGGAGACGCGCTGCTGCTGCCCGCCCGAGAGCTGACTGGGTCGATGATCCGTCCGCTCGCCCAAGCCCAGCCGCTCGAGCAGCGCCTGCGCGCGGGCGTGGCGCGCATTGGGCTCCTGCGCCGCATAGATCGCCGGTATCTCCACATTGGCGAGAGCGGAGAGCTGCGGCAGAAGATTGTAGCGCTGGAATACGAAGCCGAAACGCGCGCGTCGCAGGGCGGCGAGTTGGTCGGAGTCGAGCGTTGATACGTCTTCTCCCGCGATGCGATAGCTTCCTTCATCCAGCCGATCGAGACAGCCGAGCACATTCATCAAGGTCGATTTGCCCGAACCGGACGCGCCCATCAGCGCCACCATCTCGCCGGCGTCGATGTCGAGATCGATTCCGCGCAGGGCGTAGACCTCCTGTCCGCCAAAGGCGTAGCGCCGCGTCGCCCCGCGCAGTTCGAGCAGCGCTTCCGTCATGGACCCGCTCCATTTGCATCCGCGGATGCGGCGGACGCGGAGTTGCCGATGACGACCTTCTCCCCCTCCTTCAGGCCCCCCAGCACTTCCGCCCGAACATGATTGTTGACGCCGATGCGCGCCTGCCGTTCCTCGGCGCGCCCGTCGGGGCCAACGACCTTCACGGCGTAACGCCCATCCGGCGCCTGATCTCGTAAAATCGACGCCGGGATCGTCAGCGCGCCTTTGGAGACGCCCAGTGTGATCGACACCTGCGCCGTCATGCCGATGCGCAGCCGACGCTCCGGATTCACCACGTCGAAGAGGCCGTTGTAGAAGACCGCTGCCGCCCCGCCAGTCGGCGCCGCGCCGGATGTCGAGGCCGACGCGTTCTGCGCCTGAGCCGGATCGGAATAGTTCTGCGGCGCGAGCTCCACCGCCCGCAGTTTACCCGAGTAACGCCTGTCCGGATCGCCCATGATGGTGAAAGAGACGGGCTGTCCGACCTTGACATGAATCACGTCGGCCTCGGGGATCTGCGTGCGCACCGTCATCGCGTCGAGCCGAGCGAGCCTTAAAATCACTGGCACGATCTGCGCCGCCACCACCGTCTGGCCCGCTTGCGTCAACACCCCGACGACCTCGCCTTCGATGGGCGCGGTGATTTGGGTGTAGGAGAGATTGGCGCTTGCGATCTCGGTCTGGCTTTTCGCCTGGACGATTTGCGCGGCGAGCGCAGCGACGCCCGCTTCGTCTTCGAGCGCCTGCGCCTCGGCGGCCTCCAGATCGCGCCGCGAGGTCGTCGATCCCTTGATCATCCCGCGCTGGCGATCGAACTCGAGCTTCGAGCGCCGCGCCTTGGCGATCAGCGCCCGCTTCTGCGCTTCGAGATTGTCGAGATGCGCCTGCGCCGCGCGCAGCTCGTTCTGCGACACCGTCGGATCGATCTCGGCGAGAAGATCGCCCGCCTTCACATGATCGCCGAGCTTCACCCGCAGGCTTTTGATCTGCCCCGTCACCCTGGTGCCCACATCGACCTGACGGATCGGCTGCAGAACGCCCGTCGCCAGCACCGTCTCTTCGACATCGCCTCGCGTGACGGGGACCGTTTGATATTGAGGGGGCGGCGAGGCCAACAGGAAGCGCGAAAGAAAATAGATCGCCGCAATAGAGCCGGTCCCTAAAGCGACCAGCCGCGAACTTCCACGCGCGAGAGCCAGAACAGGAGCAAGGCGCGTCCTCAAGGGCGCTTCGCCGAGCCGCGTCGATAGGAGGAAATCTCTTTTGATATCGGATGGCGTCGATCGACCGCGATCTGACTGAGCGGAACGACGAGCGCCGGAACCGTCAACGCGTCAAGATCGAACTTGATCGCACACATCAGTCCCGCCGCCCCGCCGTCATAGACTTCGGTGACGTAAAGCCGCGACGCCTTCGTCACCTCCGGCCGATCCCTCTTCAATCTCTCCACCAATCCCTCCCGGCCATGCGCCGGCAACGGCAAACACCGACGCAGACGATAAATCCACGCCGCAGAATGACAGACAATCGGCTTCAACATCGAACTGATCCCTCAATGTATCACGCTGTCAAATTGCATCTCAAGTCGCAGGACTTCCAAGAGACGCCGCCTTTGGGCGCCGTCTCGCTCGATCCACCCGCGCCGACCGCTTCTTCCACCAGATGTAAACGCCGGTAAGCGAAAGCATGACGATCGCCAGCCCGACAACCACGACAAAGACGCGATAGACGAGATAGTCGACGGGGTCCTCGACCATGTGCAGCGCACGCAGCCAGTTCGTGATCGTGATTTCCAGAGTGTCCGGAGCTTGTTGGAAAAGAGGGCAGCAACTTTCCCGTGTCGGCGTCGAAAAAGACTGTCTCCGTCCGATCCGCCGGGAAGGTTCGATCCGTCTTCACGATGTAATTATATTGGCGCGCGTCGATCAGGTGGTTGAGCGCCAGCGGCGTTTCAATCTTGAACGCCTGCCTGCTCGCCCGTTCCGTCATCAAGCGCTCGCCGACTCGCTGGGCCTCACGCCAATCCAGCGTCGCCGGCCCGTCATCGGCGCGCGGCGGAAACAGTTCGGCCATCATCTCCGCCATCGGATAGTCGAAGAGCTTGCCCATCACCGCGTCATAGACGCCCAACTTGTCGACGAGCGTGACGCTCGACCACGCGAAAGCGAAGAGCATCGGCCATAGCCACAGGCCGCCGGCGCGATGCAGGTCGAAATTGAGGCGAAAGAACCCGGCCCCGCGCTTGATCCGCCACGCCGTCTTCCAATGTCTCCAGAAGCCCCGCGCCGTGACCGGCAAGGTCAGGTAGAAGCCGACAAAACAGTCGATGGTCCAGAGCAGCGCAACGACGGCCAAAACCCAGACGCCGATATCGCCGAACCCAAAGAGGATTCCACCGAGCGTGGTGTGGAGATCATAGACGAACGGCATCACATTCGGCAGCAAGCCGCTCGTGTAGCGGTTGAAGGGCAAGCGACCGAGCTCATCCCCGGTCCAAGGATCGAGGACCAAAATCTCGGAGTTCGATCTGATAGGGCGCTCCGGTCGACGGATCTTTCCGTGGGAGCATACGGAGCACGGCTTGCCGGTCGCTCAGCCCCGCGTAGTAAGCGACCTGAGCCTTTGGCGCCAAGGCTTCCGCTCTTTCGGCGAGTGACGCAAGATCGAGACGCTTGGCGTCCGCCGAGGGTCTCGCGGCGACGAGTTGCGGGCTGAACACCCCCGACAGATCAGCTCGGAAAGCCAGGAGAGCGCCGGTGGCGCCCTCGATAACGAGGAACGCCGTAAGTCCGAGGCCTACCCATCTGTGCAGCCAGACGCAGAGGGCGCGCATGGCTCAGAACGCCACTTTGATCATCCCGCGAACGACGCGCGGAGAGCCGATGACGTTGTCCCGATTGATCCCCCAGCCTTGCACGGGCGTCCATGCCGAACCGATCAGCCCATAGCCCGAGTTCCAGCCAAAACCGCCGGTGTTGAAGTAGAGCTTGTCGAACAGATTGTCGACGTTGATCTGGGCGTGGACTTTCATCGCGCCGAGCGCAAAGTCGTAGCCCGCCAGGAGGCCGAAAAGGCCGTAGCTCGGCGTGCCCGATCCAGGGATATACCCGCCATTATTGTCGTAATGATAGAAGGGCAGATAGCCCGTATAGTCATATCTCGCGCCGACCTTCAGACCCTGCAGGACGCCGTCTTGGAACAGGTAATTCGAGGCGAGACTGCCCTGATTGCGGGCGACATAGGGGAAAGGCGAGCCCACCGGCGGCGCATATGACGCAATTTGACCGCCTGAGACGCTTTTCGTCACGATTGCATCGGTGTTGGCGAAAGTGAGGTTCATCGTCCAACCGCGATAGAGTTCGCCCTGAATATCGAGTTCGGGGCCCTGCGACCGTCCCTGCCCGACAAGTTCGACGTGAGAGTAATCATTGGGAATGCTGACGGGAATATTGGTCTTCACGAGGTGGTAATAGGCCGCCGTGACCTGCAGTTTGTTGTCGAGAAGCAGAAACTTGACGCCTGCCTCCTCCTGCTGGCCCGCGCTTGGCGGCGTGGGGGCGTTCGTGCCGATGACGAGCAGGCCGTTGTAATTCGGGCTGTAGGATTTGACATAGTTTCCGTAGAAGCTCACCCAGTCATAGGGGCGCCACAACAGGCCGGCGCGGGGCGTCACCCGGTAATTTACGCTGTTGCCGTTGGCGGTCATGGTGTCGAAGGTGCATGGAATGCCGTAACCGGAGAAATTTGGTCCCGCGAAGGGGCCGCAAACATTGGTTTGGTCGGAGCCGCTGGTCGAGCTCTGAATATATTGCAAGCGCGCGCCGCCCATCATGTGGAAGCCGTAAGGCAGATCAATCTGATCCTGCACGTAGGCGCCGACGTTATTCGCCCGTTGGGTGGTCGCGTTGAATGGATAGAGCTGCGACGGGAGCGTCGGAAATTGAGGCGTGCCAAATATACTGTAAGAGCCGTTTTGATTTGCGGTCAGGTTAGACCCTCTGAAATTATAGCGATAGTAATCGCCGCCGACGAGCAAGGTGTGATCAAGAGCGCCTGTCTTGAATTTTCCGGTCAAGTCGGCGATTGCCGCATATTCATTCTGTCGGTTGCTCCAGGTGTACCGACCGACGCTCATCGAGGTCGCGCCGGGCACATAACCTGGCGCGTTCCCGCAAGCACCATAAGGATCTGCGCCAGGCGTGATACAATCTGCAACAAAATAGGGCGCGATGGCTGTCGCAGCGGTGTCGGCCGTCTGCATGAAGGCGGCGACTCGAACAGCCCAATCCTTATTCAAGTTGTGCCGTATCGTCAGCTGGGAAAAGGAGTTGGTCTGACCGAGCGGCGATGGAGGCCCCCAGTTCCAGCTGCGTCCCAGCCAAAGCGGCGCGAAAGTGTTGTAATAGGGGATGATATTATAGTTCTGATTGAGGTTCGTGTGCTGATATTGGGTCTCAAGCTTGATCGACGTATCTGAATCAATGTTCCACTTGATGACCGGATTTAGCATCACATTCCGGTTGTAGCCGTACTGCTGCCAAGAGCCGTCATTTTCGTACGAACCGATGAAGCGATAGAGGACGTTTTTGTTTTCGCTCAAAGGTCCTGTGGCGTCGAATACTGTTCGATAGGACGAATAGCTGCCCATCTGTTGCTGAATGGAAAAGCCCGCCTTATCCAGCGGCTGCTTCAAATTCAGATTGAGAATGCC
This sequence comes from uncultured Alphaproteobacteria bacterium, assembly GCA_963806665.1. Taxonomy (GTDB): domain Bacteria; phylum Pseudomonadota; class Alphaproteobacteria; order Rhizobiales; family Beijerinckiaceae; genus Methylocystis. The sequence continues at coordinate 270,447 of CAWDYM010000004.1, forward strand.
GCCTGGCTCTACGGCGCCGTACAACATCGCGGCGGGGCCTTTGAGCACTTCGACACTGTCAATATTGGCAAATTGCGCACCAGCTACGCCGACGAATGCGGCTCCGAAATTGTCGATCCGGACGCCGTCGCGATAATAAGCGCCTGTCTGGAATCCACGTAAATTCACGCCGCTGAAGCCAGTGGCGTTGCCGATCGCGCCGCCACCGGTGACGCTCACGCCGCTGACATTGCGAAGCGCCTGATCCAGCGACGTGACCTGCTGGTCCTGCAACATCTGCTGCGTGACCGTCTTGGTGTTCAGCGGCGTGTTCATCACCGGGGTGTTGACTTTGGTCGCCAGCGATTGGATCGGAGCTGCGTAATCCTTCGGATCGTTGCAAATGCCGTCGGCGCAGATCAGGCCGTTTCTCCCGGCGCCGATGTTCGGACCGGCGCCGGTTTCGCCGGCGCCGTTTCCGTCTCCGCTAACAACTCCGGTCGACGGTGTCCTTGGGCCTGCGGAAGCACGGGGGCCTCCTGCGCCACGCGGTGTGTTGCTCCTTGCGCCCGTCGCGTGACGAGGGCCGCCAACGTCGATTGTCGGCAGTTGGGTTTGAGCCTCGACGACCGCGGAGTTGCAAAGCATCGAAAGCGCGACGAGCGATCCGCCGCACATCAGCTTCTTGAGTTTCATCATGATCTCCTGCGCCGTGGCCGGCGCGATTTGTCGTTTGAACGACGCCTCGAATGGCGCCTGAAAAGTCGGTTAGTATTTCGCGACGACCGTCGCCGGCGCGAAAGACTCGAAGTGATAGTTCAGGCCCGCGCGGACGATGTTGCCGCTGAAGTTGCTCGACGAGCGAATGCCTGACGAATAAAGTGGTACGCCAGCGACATTGTCATTGCCGGCTAAAACCGTCGACGCGCTGATCGAACCCAGGCTGTAATAGAGGTACTCGACCTTCGCGCTCCAATTGGCCTTGAACATCCATTCAAGACCGCCGCCGACCGTCCAGCCGACTTGCGTATTGGAATGATTCGAGGAAGCGGTCGCGTTGCCGACAAAACCGTTCGGGTCGGCCGCCACCTGCGAGACGGCGACGCTCAACGAAGGATTGCCATAGGCGAGGCCGCCTGTCCCAAAGACCAGAAGGGTAGGGGTCACCAAGTAACCGACGCGCCCACGAACCGTTCCGAGATAGCTCAGGCTCTTCTGAAGGTGGGAAATAGAGGCGAGCGGAATACCCGTCACCGGCTCGACGCCGACACCTGCAGCGGCGACATCGGTCTGGAGCGTCAGGCCCTGTATGTCGGCCTCGATGCCGCCGACGAAACGCTCGGCGAATTGCCAATTATAGCCGACCTGGCCACCGCCGATGACGCCGACGCCAGAAGAAGAAACATTGCTCGCAGCGCTTACCGCGGAAGCGGCGCCAAAGAAGGTCGGAACCGCGAAACTGGACGCGCCGGCGAAATCATTGAACATAGGGCCAGAGCTCGTGCCGATCCCGCCGCCGCTGCTGATCGCGGCGCCGATATTCGCGCCGAAATAGAAGCCCGCCCAAAGCGGAGGCGGCGGGGGAAGGACGGGCGGACTCTTTAGTTGGGCGAGATCGGCGGCGACGGCGGAACCGATCAACGAGGCCAGAAACACGGCCGAAGCAGAAATGCCGATTGATTTCATTGGAATTTACCCGATGAAGGCGCGGCGCAGTCGTCCGCCGCGACGCGCCTTTGCAATGGCGTCGCGCGGGTTGCTTCGCGGAGGGATGGGATAGACGTGATTCAACCGTTCGCGCGGCGCCACGATTTCAGATTTGTCGGATCAAAGCGCGGCGAGCGGACGCAAATTCTCACGCTACGGGAGGCGCACGCGAGGGCGAATTGCAAAAACGCATGCGGATCGCGTCGGCCCGATCATTGAAAATATCAGAACGCGTGGCGCTCCGTTCTTGAGGCGCAGGCAGGCTCGACACATAGATTTTGGAGGAGCCGCCAACATCGAAATCTGCCCAACAGATCACGCAGAGAGGGCAAGCTTTATGAAGATCCCGCATTGGCGCCGGGATTTGTCCGCTCTCGGAGTCGTCGTTGACGCAATTGACAAATGTGAAGGAGAGCGCAGCGCCCGCCTGGCCCCACGCAGGGTGTTCCGAGTGCGAATAGGCTCCGCTCCCCACGACAGCCAACAGAAGCATGCATACGGCGACAGCCGACGAAAACACGCGCCGAAAGTGGCCAATTCGCGTCCTCTGCAAGGTTGTCGTGACGTTCTGGATCATCGCTCTTTGTCGATCGAATGCCGTTCCGCGGAGAAAGATGGCGCGAAAACTTCCGAAGCACATTAGGAGTGATTTGGCATCACAACGGCATCAAGAGCGAACCGTTAGAGAAATTTTGTTTTTTGTTGCAGCTGAGCAACAGGCGGCGCTACATACTGCGAAAGCGCATTCGATCGATCCTCATTCTTGTGCAAACGTCACGCGTTCTGTTGCTGTCGCCGGAGTCGTCATGCGGATATTGTTGGTCGAAGACGAGTTCGAAATGGCCGACGTCATTCGTCGCCGCCTGAAGAGGTGCGACTTCGCAGTCGACTGCGTAGGCTCGCTCTCTGACGCCCGCGAAGCGTTGCGCACGAATCCCTATCCGTTGACGATACTGGATCGTCGACTGCCGGATGGCGACGGCGTCTCGCTGATACCGGATATCCGATCAAAGCAGCTGGACGCTCGGATCATCATTTTGACCGCCTGCGACAGGACCGACGATATCGTGTCGGGACTTGATCGTGGCGCCGATGATTATCTGACGAAGCCGTTTCAATTCGACGAGCTCCTCGCGCGCATTCGCAAACAATTCTCGCGAAGCGACGTTGTCCTCCCGAAAATCGTTGTCGGCGCCCTCACATATGATCCCCAAGTGCGGGACGTCTCCATAAACGGCGAGACGTTGCGGCTCCGTGGCCGCGAATTGATGATGCTGGAGATCCTCATCAGAAATTCCGGACGTATGGTGAGGCGCCAAGCCCTGCACGATCAACTCTATGATCTGTCGGACGACGTCGATCCGAAGGCCGTCAACCTCATTGCGCAACGCCTGCGACACAAATTAGCGACTGTTCGAGCTGGCGTAGAAATCCATGCGGCGCGCGGCGTGGGTTATATGTTGTCCGGAGAGACATAATGAGGTGGCGGCGTTCGATCTCCATTCGAACTCACTGTCTTCGTGAGTTTTGCCGTGCTGCTTGGAGGTCTTTTCACCTGGCCTTTCTGGGTTTGGGTCGATCGTTTGATTGATCCAGCAGAGGCGCCAGACCCAGATGTCCTCGGCCATAGCCAAGCTTCGTATGTCGTCAGAAATTCTCTGCGACGCACATCGGACGGTTCTCTCCGCATCGAGATCACTCCGGAGCTGGCGAATTACAAATCCAATAATCCGACTTTCCGCTTCGCTGTGTTCAAGGACGATACCGGGGCGACAGTCAGCGGATCAGACCCCGATCTCGTCGCAACACTTTTAGCTAACAAGGAACGATATATTTTCAGGTCGACTCTTCGTGTTGCTGGAGATGAGACGCCACACCCTCAGTTTTGGTTGTACAGCATGAAGACCCCCTTCGGGGACATGCCTGTCGCCTTGTATGGCTATTCGTTCCACTGGAACGACATATTGTATGTCGCGCAAGCACAACTCGCGGATCTCGGCGCGCTTTCGGGCGTTCCGGGCATGCTACTGGCTGTCGTCGCCTCTTCACTGATTGTGCGCAGCGGCCTTTCTCCCTTGAATTCCGCCACCAGAACCCTCGATAAAATTGATCTGGCGACGCTTGATAGCCGCCTCCCTATCGACGATCTGCCGGATGAAGTGGCGCCATTTGCAAGCGCGGTGAACCGCACGTTTGCGCGTCTTGAAGCGGGATTCGCGGCCCAGAAGCGTTTTTTGGCTAATGCCGCTCACGAACTCAGGACGCCGATTGCCGTGCTCAGCGCACATATCGAGGAAATGGGCGATAGAACGGATGTTCAACACCTGAAACGCGACGCCGCCCGGATCCGAATGCTCGTCGAGCAGCTATTGGCGTCGGCGGCGATTTCAGCGCATCAAATCAATGTCGCCGAGAAGGTCGATCTTGCCGAGTCGGTCTTGAGCGTTGTCTCCGACTGTATGCCTTTGGCTGTTGGATGCCGCCGGCAAATCGAATTGGATTGCCCGACCACGCCAGTGTTCGCGATCGGCAATCGGCGCGCCGTCGAGAGCGTCGTTCTGAATTTTGTGGACAATGCGCTTCACGCGGAGCCGGAAGGAGGGACCGTGCTCGTACGCGTGATCCCTGACTGCACGATTGAGGTCGTCGATCACGGTGCTGGCGTCGAGTCTCGATCTCCGGGAAAAGGTCTTTGAACCGTTTTGGCGGGAGGGACCGTCTCCACGAACGGGCACGGGCCTCGGTCTTTCGATTGTCAAGGAAACGGTGGAAGGGCTCGGGGGACAAGTATGGGTTGAGAAAACACCGGGAGGCGGCGCGACGTTCAAGGCCTCCTTCCCGCAAGAAGCTTGCGGGGGGATATGATTGGGAATTTGAATTATATAAATTGAAAGAATGCCGGATGCGTCCTTCTTGGCTCACCACGCTCGTTTGTATCGTCGCGATAGCTATTTTCAGCTTCTCGACGGTGGTGGCCGACGTAGGCAGGCACGCGAACGCGGCTGACGCGACAAGCTCAATTCGACTGTGTGTGTTTTCACCGGGCGTCAGCGCGGATCAATCGCGGGGGCCTCTGCAGCGGCCCCCTCATGACGAGGCGCGTTGCCTTTGTGGGCTCTGCTCTGCCCTCGTGACGCCAGGAGCAGATTTCGAAAGCCTTCGCCCCGGCTCTGGTCATCTGGGCGACGACGGTCGCCCCGACGGCGGGCTACCTGCTTCAGTCGTCGCGAGATAAATTTACTCAACGGATCCGCGGGCCGCCCGCGTTCCTCACCTGCCTCATTCACCAATAGATCACACGGATTTCTCACCTTGATCGCAAAGCGACGAGGCCGTCACGCGACGGGATTTACATTTGGAGAGACACCATGAAATCGGTTGTTCAAAAGTCCTGGCGTCTGCTGCTGGGCGGCGGAATTGGTTGTATTTTAGCTACCGGCCCGGTCGCGGCTGGGGAAGCCGGCGTTCTCGACCTGTATGTTCTGGAGGCGAACGCTACGCCGCCCGTCGTGCAAGTGGTCGAGACCGACCCAAATGGCCTGCCTAGCGCAGTGAAGGCTACCTACAATGTAGGAAGCATTCCAATCCAGGCGAAAGCAACGCCAGACGCTAAGTATGTTTGGGTTCCAAATGGCGGCGATGGCACGGTAACTGTGATAAGCACAGTTTTCAAGACCACTCGGACCTTCCCGCTGACGGTCGCGGGCGAGCAGGCTTGCACCGCCAACAACTTTACGTTTCCGTGCAGCTTCCCGGGATCTGTAGTCTTCAACAAGAGCGGGGATCAGGCGTACACGTACTCGACGCGGGAGACTATACGGTCAAGGTGGTCGACACCTTTCATAACATTGTCCGGAATAAAATTTCGGTCGGCAATTTTCCCGCGGGCATCGCGATCACGCCTGACGGCTCGAAGCTCTACGTCACGAATTTGATCGACAATTCGATATCCGTGATCAGTACGCTCAGCCAGAAAGTGCTGACCACGATCAAACTGCCGGCGTTCGTGAGCAAGTGGAAAGGCTATCCTAAACTTCCCGCGTGCAGCGACGGCACGAAGGCGGCGGCCAGCGACCCAAGCCCATCAGGAATAGCGGTTTCTCCCGATGGGAGATTTGCTTATGTCGCCAATGCCTATGACGACAATCTCCTCCCGGCCTGCCAACCCTTCCAGCCTGGCACGGTGACGGTTATCCAGACGTCCAGCAATGCTGTTGTGAATACGCTTCCGTCGTCCGGCGGATTAATGGCGACAGCGATCAGCTTTCTCCCCAACTCGAATCTCGCCCTCGTGGCGAACACCGGGACCGACAACTTTCCGTCCAATACGATCGGAGCGGTCGACACCGCGCAGCAGCAGTTGATCGGAGCGGTGACTGAACCTTCGCGGGTCGTGGGTCCCGCTGAGATCGATCCTCAGGGAGGTTTGATCTATGTCCCGAACATCGGTACCGGAAGTGGCGGGGAGAGCCTTCTGGTCCTCAACGCCTCGTCGTTATCGCCGGTGAAAGTGTTCGCGTTGCCGGCGGGGAGCTTCCCTATGAGCCTCGCCATCGTCCCCCGGTGACCACGGCTTCCGCGAGCGTTCGGGATCATCAACAGTAGCGCCTGACACGCTTTGTGAAATCATGCTCGCGCGCTTGCACGCGAGCATGATTGGCCGGGACGCAGGCCAGTTCGGCCTGTAATCTGTCCGAACAGATGTCGGTGACCGAGGGCTCGACCTGCCCCGGCGATGATCGCGATCGCGGTGATCCGGGATAGGATGCGGCCCTTCAGCAGAAAGTTGAATTTGGCCTTTGGAACCGGGAGTGACCGTCCGCAGGGCTGTATTTTGGGAGAGCCGGTGGTGCGTGTCGACGGAGGGAGCCGGGGCGCGGTCGTGCCTTGAGTGTGAAGGAGCGTCGGGATCGCGTCATGGTGGGCACGCGTCCCGCGGAACCGAGCCATGCACCGAGCCGAGGCGACACCACAGAGGCCGCAATGACTGCCCAGATTGAGTGGTCACCATTTAGTTACCAAGCCCAATCATTGAAAATCGACAGCAGCACAGCGATGAGACCTTCGTCGCGCATTTATGGCAGGATTCGAACGGCATCGCGGGAAGTTCGCGAAAGGCCGCCCTGTCGGCGGTCAGCCGCTAGCCGATCGTCTGCTCATGCCGGCTCGCGCGCTCGTTCTGACGCGCGAGACATCGTTCCGCCAGTCTGGCGTTCGGCGCCTCGATCGACGCGGCGTGAGGAACCGGCGTCAGAAAGTTGGCGCGAGAATACTTCACAAGCCCCTCGACCTTGCCCTTGTCGTTGCCCTTTCCGGGACGCCCGAAGCGATCGACGAACAGAAAAAGGCTGACGAGTTCGGTGAAGGCTTGCGTGCGTTTGCGCTCGCCGCCGCCGAGAATCTTCGCCACCGCGATCTTGAGATTGTCGTAGAGGATCGACTGCGGAACGCCGCCAAAGAATGCGAAGGCCGACACGTGGCCGTCGAGAAAGGCTTCCGTCGTCTCCGCCGCATAGGCCTTGATGTTTTACGCCGCCACGCGGAAGCACCATGCCCCGCTCATTGGCCGATTATTGTTCCGCCGCGTACAGGCGATCGCGTTCCACTTCTTGGTGCGACGTCGATGCTGACAAAAACTTCTACACAATAGCCCCCATGGCCTGCCCTCCTGCGTGAGGCTCGGCCTCTCAGGGGAGCCCGTGGAAATGATAGTTCAATCCGGCGCGCCCCACGATCCCGTTGAACCGGACAGACGTCGTCGCGACGTTGGAGGCGAGGGGCTGGCCGACGCCAAAGAGCGGGACCGGCGAGAGATATGTAATCGGGCTGGATTGGTATGACGCGGACCCGAGGTCGTAATAAAGACCTTCGACTTTCAGGCTCATGTTTCCCCACGCCATCCATTCAAGTCCGCCGCCGGCCGTCCAACCGATGCGTCTATCTGAAAAGTGGCCGACGCCTGGAAAGGCCGTGGCGCTGCCGCTGGAGAAGGGGACGCCGAAAGTCGTGACGTTCGCCGTGGCCGTCGCGTAGTGTATGGCGTTAGAAGAAACGCCGCCATAGGCTAAGCCGCCCGTGGCGTAAGCCATTACGGCCGGCGTGAGGAGCCAGCCAAAACGGCCCCGGACTGTGCCCAGCCATTGCACGCCCGCGTCGATGTTCCCCGTGCCGTAGGCGACGCGATCAACGGTCAGGATGCCCGGCAAATCGAGCCGGTCGGCGGCGCCGCCCGCATAACGGCCGCGCCCGCGCATTGTCGACCCCTGAATGTCAGCTCGAGACCGACAACGTAGCGCGTATCCAGCACATAATTGTAGCCGACTTGCCCGCCGCCGACGAATCCATGCTGATCCACGGTCGAGGAGCCGGAATTGGCGAGCGAAGTTGCGCCGTAGACGAGATTGATAGGAGCCGGAAACAAGAGCGAGGTGTAATCTGCAATTGCATCCTGAGTTGGGAGAGATGCTGTGCTACTCTGTCCGCTGACGCCGGCGCCGTAGCCCGCGTTCAATCCGGCGTAGAAGCCGGTCCACATCGGCGGCGGGGGAGAGAAGGACGGTCCTTTGCGGGTGGGAAGATCGGCTGCGATAGCCGAGCCAGCTACGAACGTCAGGATTACGGCGGTTGAGAAAGAACGTGTCATCGGAGTCCTACCTGATCGTGCGGGGCTTCGCCGCTCGGCGATCTGCCTTCGGTTGCGTTGTTGATCGAACGTCCCCGGCGTCGCCGAGCGAGATTGTCCTGGTCAGAGGAGCGCTGTTCTGAAACGGCGCTCCTCTATGAGTCGTCTAAGCAAATTGACAACCAGGATTCGAATTACGACAGCTGATAGCAGTACCAGCTTGATAATGGTCGTGCCGGTCGTCGTGCCCACGCCCGTCAGCAGGTTTATGAAGTTCGTGAGTTCCGTCTCCTGGGCCGCCGTGCGCGTCTGCGCGATCTTGATCGCGTATTGCAGAATGCGGCTATAGGGATGCGCCGCATCGTTGTACAGGTAGGAATGGTGGTATCCGGGCGAGAAAGTCTGCACGCCGTTCTTCGCCGAGCAGATGTAGGATTGGGCGATGAACCCGTAATTATAAGTTCCGGCCTTGATCGCGGAATAGGTCGTGCCGATGTTCGGCGAGATGTAGACAAAGCCGCTTGGAATGGTTGTTACGTGCCACGGCGCGGAACCCAGAACCTGGCTCGCGGCGAGACCATAAGGGGCCTTCGTCGGATCGGCGAGGACAAGATTCGTATTGAGCGAATTTGGCAGGCCCGCGCTGATGTTCACCGTCGGAGACCACAGCTCGAGCGAACCGATCGCGTATTGGAAATCTGGACCGACCGCAAACGCCGTTCCAACGAGACCGTCGGGACGCGTCTTGTCCGCAGACAGGAACAAGTCGTAGAGAGGGCTCTTCGCCTTGATCGCCGCCAGCAGATTGCCTGACGAATCGATCGTGAAGGTGATGTTATCCGTAGGGTGGAGCGCTTTGTAGGTCGCGACAAGCGCGCTCATGGTGTTCGAGAAGTTTGCCGCTACTGCGACATTGATGGTCGCGGCTTGCGCGGATGACCAGGCGATCGCGCCAATCGAGACGGCGCCAAGCGCCACCTTTTTGAGCTTTCCTGTGAACATGAGAGATTTCCTTTATACACGGTCTAAATTTCGAGCGATTTTTGTCGTCCCGCAAAGCGCACGCGTCGCGTGTGACGTCACGGCAGCTTGAGGCAATGCGACTTCAAGGTATTAGTGCCGACAGTTGCGCCGACGCCCCTCAGGAAATTGACGAAGTTGGTCGCCTCGGTCTCCTGGTCGGCCGTGCGCGTGCGTGCGATCTTGATCCCTGCGAGCACGATATCGTTGAAGTAATCCTTGCCCAGCTTGTATTCGTGATGGAAGCTGCCCACCTCATATTGCTCCACGCCATTGAAGAGCGTGCAGACCTGTGATTTGCCGGTGAATGCATAAGGAACGTTCAGATATTCGGCCTCTGCGAAAGATGTCGCCGCGTCCGGAACAAGCGTGCCTAGTCCCTGGCGGTAAGCGGTCAGAGCGGCCCAGTCCTGGAAGATCACCTGACCGGCTGCGACGCCCCAGGGGTCAAGCGTTTTCGGATCAGGCAACGCAAACGCTTTCACGCCGCTGCTCGGGAGGCCGGCGCTGATGTCGACCGGAGTCGAGGAGCTGTAGAGGACCAGCGTATCGCGCGCGTAGGGAAATACCGGTCCCGGCGCCAGTGTAGGATATTTCAGAAGCAACTGGAGCGGCAACAGCGCCGACTCCGACAAGAAGATGTCATATGGACCCATCGCCCCGCCGCTGACGACGGCGTCTCGGATATTCACATCGAGGTCCACAGCCACGGCGACGCTGTATCCGGAGGTCGAATATTGATTTTGGAAGTCCGAGACGATGTCGGCCAGCGTGTTGGCCATAGCGGGAGTCGCAGCGACCGTGATCGACGTGGCCGCATGAGCGGACGGAAACGATAGCGTCGTCGCGATGCCAATCGCTAGATATTTGAGCTTAGTTTTCAGCATGAATATTCCCTCTCGTTTCGATCAGCGCGATCCGTCTCGACTTTAGCGCCGAGGTTGGGCGGACTGATCAGATCGTCGATGTGATGTCGAAGATAGCTCCCCGCGACAGCATCCGACGTGAAACGTCGCTGATGATGCGCATCGAACCTTCTCGAGGCGGCAGCCCGAGCAAGCCGAGTTTCCAAGCGTAGCCGCGAGCCCACCGCGCTAGGGCATTGCACAAACCACTTTACCCCTCCCACGGGCTTGTCTCGCGCCGAACCATTCATTGTCGCGAGCGGGCGAGACATTCGGACGCCCACTCTCAGAGCCAGCAAGTTGTCTTGCCGCAAGAATTTTCCGCGGCAAAACGCTATGTATATGTATTATATTGCGTAGCAAAACAAAGCGTCAAGCCACGCTTCGGCCATGATATGCGCAAAAAGTGCGATTTCCGCCGAAAAATTAGGCGATCACCTCGTTCGCCATTCGCATTTTCACTTATTAATATTGGCCTTAAACGTGCTGCGCAGAATTACGCTATGTATCATAGGATATCATGATGGTGATGGTTATATACCGGCAGAACATTTGCGGACCCTGGGACGCCTGTGCGCGGCGTAGTTGTCGAGAATGACGTGAACGACCTTGGCGGCGGGAGCCGCGGCCTCGACGGCGTTGAGGAGCCGGATGAACTCCTGATGCCGATGACGCTGCATTTGACGTCCGATCACCGTGTCGACGAGGACGTTGAGCGCGGCGAACAGCGTGGTCGTTCCGTGCCGCTTGTAATCGTGGGTCTTGGTCCCGGCGCGGCCCTTCTTCAGAGGCAGGCGCCGAGCCAACGCGCTTAAAACTCGTGCGCGCTTATTCGAATGTCTGGATTGGGGACGCCAGACCTCGCTCGCCGCCGGCACCGTGATGCACCGCTCGAGACTGCCGCTGACGACGCGTTTCAAGCCGTGCATTTGATGACGACGCACTCCAACGGCATGTCGGCGCTGCAATTGGAGGCCCAACTCGGCGTCAGCTGCAAGACGGCCCGGCTGCTGACGAAAAAGCTGCGCTGCTCGATGATCGATCCGAACCGAGAACTTCTCGAAGGGTCGTTGAGGTCGATCAGACGGAGATTCCGTTCCAGGTTGGCGACCCCTTCTTCGAGCCCGGCAACGCGGGGAAAATTCTGAATGTCGGAGTGGCCGAGGTCATCGAGCGCGCCACCAACAGGCCGAAGCCTCGACGCAAGGGAGCGAAGTACCTCGCCACGCGCTCGGGTCGCCTGTGCCTCGCCGCTATCGTCGACAATTCCGCGGCGTCGCTCGAAGCCTTCATGCGCGCCAACGTGAAGCCCGGCACGAAACTGATCACCGATGGACATGCGTCGTATCCCGGCCTCGCCGGCGATAACCGGCACGATCCGCGCGTCCTCGGCGTGACGGCGGTATCGGCGAACGTAAGTCGGCGGGATAAGCCGCCCGTCAATGGCTCACACGTCACCCGCGCTCGGCGCCCTGTTCAAAATGCGCTGCTTTGCTTGAGAACTAAACAGCCCTGCTCGAAGTCTCCGCGTGGAGAACAAGAGAGGTTAAGAAGCTACCGGACAGGCAGTGTTGCAGTTCCGCAACAGCCCCATTCAAAGTCTCGTTTTGCATTGATTTTAAGCTCGACAGAAAATGCATCTCCCGACAACATATGTATCAGCGATACATAGCGATCTTATCGCCTCAGGAATAGTCGCCAATGCGCATAAATCGTTTAGCTGGCCTAGCATGCGACATTGTCGGGCATGAATTTGGCTCTCGGAGTCCTCATCTCGCAATTTCCAGCAAGCGTTTTTCGTCGCCGGTCGCGCTTCTCGCCGCGCCGCTCTGCGCCTCTTTAACTGTCATGAGCTCCGTGCGCGCGGAGCCTCGTGGCGGAGCGGTTGTTGCCGGGCAAGCGACAATCAGCACCACCGGGCCGACCACCAATATTAATCAATCCACTCCTCAGGCGATCATCAATTGGCAGTCTTTTTCCATTGCACCGAGTGAAACGGTAAATTTCAATCAGCCAAGTCCGAGCGCGGTGACGCTTAATCGGGTCATCGGCAATGAAAGCAGTGTCATCGCGGGTGCACTCAACGCCCCCGGTAAGGTCTTCATCGTAAATTCGGCTGGCGTGCTTTTCACCAAAGGCGCCCAAGTGAATGTTGGCGGTCTTGTCGCTTCGACGCTGGATATTTCTGACGCCAACTTCAAATTGGCGAATTATCAATTTTCCGGCGCCTCAACCGCATCAGTCATCAACCAGGGCGCGATACATGCAAATCCTGGAGGCTATGTCGCGTTGCTTGGCAACACCGTCTCCAACGAAGGAACGATTACGGCAACCCTTGGCACTGTGGCCCTTGCTTCAGGGAGCAAGATCACCTTAAATTTTGGCGGTGGGTCCCTCGTCGACGTCACGACCGACAAGGGAACGCTAAATGCGCTGGTCCAAAACAAGGGCCTGATCCGGGCGGACGGCGGACGGGTGATCATGACGGCGCGCGCCGCGGACGCGCTGCTTTCCGCGCAGGTCAACAATAGTGGGGTGATCGAGGCGCGAACAATGGCGTCCCTCATGGGCGGCGGACAGCCTCGCACCGGATCTATCAAGCTTGTCGCGACAGGCGGCCGCGTGCGCGTCGCCGGCAGGATTGACGCCTCGGCGCCACGGGGAGGCAATGGCGGCAAAATCGAAACTAGCGGCGCCAAGGTAACCGTGGCGCCGGGAGCCGTCATCACGACAAGAGCCGCACATGGCAAAAACGGCTCCTGGCTTATCGATCCCGACGGCTTCAAGATTGCGGCGAGCGGCGGCGACATCAGCGGATCCACGCTGTCGGCGCAACTGGCGAATAACAACGTCACCATTCTTTCGACGTCCGGCAGTGGGACAAGCGGGGACATCAATGTCAACGATAGCGTGAGTTGGGCGGCGAATACGCTGCTAACACTCAACGCGACGAATAATATCAATATCTCGGCGCCGATCACCGCAACAGGGGCCTCCGCCGGTCTCGCTCTGAATTATGGCGGCGACTATATTTTCAAGAATTCCAGCTCGATCACGCTAAGTGGCGCGGCCCCCAGCCTGGCGATCAATGGCAACTCTTATCAAGTGATCAACACACTGGCGCAGCTTGATGCGATTTCGCCGGATGGGAGCACGCCCGCGAATGGGAGTTACGCGCTTGGAAGTAACATCAACGCGGGAGGCGTCACTTTCTCCGGGCCGGTCATCAGCGACCTTGAGGGCACGCTCGCGGGATTGAACCATATAATCAGCAATTTGAGCGTCAATGACACGACGGGAGCGAATTACGCCGGGTTAATCAACAATATCGGCTCCAATGCGGTCGTTCGTGACCTTGGCATCGTCAATCCTAACATCATCAGCGGTGGATCCTACCTGACCGACTCCCCTTCCGGCATTGTAGGTCAGGCAGGGGCGCTGGCAGTGGTCAACTCCGGGACGATCAGCAACGCCTATGTTGTCGGTGGCTCTGTGACGGCAGATGATCAGGTAGGCGGCCTGGTCGGGACGAATGTCGGCACGATCGTGAATTCGCATTCGAACGTTGCGGTTTCGGGATCAAGCTACGTTGGCGGATTGGTAGGGTGGAACTCTGGGACGATCGACAATTCATATGCCGATGGTCCCGTATCGTCGATCGGCCCGACGGTGGGTGGAACGTCTCTCCTAGTTAGTATGAGTATCGGCGGTCTGGTCGGATGGAACACGGGCCTGATATCGAATTCCCACGCCACTGGTTCTATAACTACTACGGATAGTGTTGACGTTGGTGGCTTAGTCGGGACGAATTACGGCACGGCGGATGCGAATAACAATATTATTGGTGGCATTATTACCAATTCTTACGCTACCGGTAACGTTTCATCAACGCTGAGCAATGGCAACAACAATTCGTTCTATACCAGTGGTTACGGCGGACTGGCCGGATCAAACCTTGGCGGTTTAATCACCTACTCCAGCGCTTACGGCAATGTGACCATTAGCGCCATCGGGGAGAAAACCGCCGCCTTTAACGTCGGGGGCCTGGTTGGGTATAATGCGAGCGGAATTAACTTTTCTGATCCGAACTCCCCATTTTTTCTCAGCAGCTTCGGTGGAATCATCGACCACGGAAGCGCTTATGGCAATGTGACAGGACTCGTCGGTTTAACATTCAATGTTGGCGGGCTTGTCGGCGCGAACGGGGATCCCTTCACGACCAGTATCACGAATTCATATGCGGGCGGCTATGTGGCGGTCGCCGCTTATCCAGGCGCGCCTCTCTCTACCGGCGGACTTATTGGCTACAGCCCGCCGGGCGCAAACTTTAGTGGAAATAGCTGGAGCATAAGCGGCACAGGTCAGACGAATGCCGGAGGCTCCTCTGGGGATACCGTCGCTGGTGCTGTCGGAACGAACCCGACGCCAGCCTCGGGGGCGCCGACGGCAGCCGGATTCACGGTCCCTGTTCAGCCTCTGATCCAGGCCAGTCAAACGGGCGTCGTGAGCGGCGTCGTTGACACGGCCCGCGCGGCAGCGTCGCCACCCAGGCCACGCGTCAGCGCTGCGGCAGGAACTGCGAGAACAGCTGCATTGGCTGCCCCATCCTTCGCAGAGAACTCAACAATCCCCACGACGCAGCGCGAAGTCGATTTGCTCAGGCTCAAACAAGCGAAGGACGCGAAGGACGCGAAGGACGCGAAGGACGCAGCGAACGCTCACGTCAGGACCGCCTCGCTTGGCAAGTCCAGCGGGGCCGAGGCGGAGCGGCCGGCGCCTCCTCACCCTCGACATACGGTGAGCGCGAAAGTCGTTAAGCCGAAAGGAGAGGGCTATAATGCGTCGATCCGCGGCATCGAGATCGAGGGGAAAAAATACAATTTTGAAGAAAAGCCGGGTGATAAGCCGCAGGCGCCGGCTGATCATCGATGAGGCCGCCAAGGATGAAACCGTTAGTCATCATTTTCCAGTCCGTTATCTCAGCAGCGGTCGCTTTCACCTCGCAAGTTCAGGCGCAATCAATCATCCGACCTTATAATGCAGGTGACGCGCTTCGGGAGTCGGAACTTGCACGCCGTGAAGTCGCCCCTGCGGCAAAGCCACAGCCCCAGATTCCGCAGCTCGAGGAACCTCGCCTGAGCATACCCGGAAATGAGAAGCTATTTGTGCGTCGCATTGAGATCGACGCTCCGAACACGTTGATTCCGGTTGATGAAATCCATGCGGTCATCGCTCCCTTCGAGTATCGAAAACTTACTCTCAACGAAATTTTCGACGCGGCTGACAAACTCACCAACCTTTACCGCACGTATGGGTATATTGTCGCTAAGGCCTATGTGCCGCAGCAGGACGCTCGTAGCGGAGCCTTGCACATCAAGGTCATTGTCGGCTCGCTTTCGCGAGTTTCCCTGGAAAATAACTCGCTTGTCGACACCGACGTTCTGAAAGGCGTGATCAATAACGCGCTGTCTCCGTCTCCACTTATTCATAAAGACGAGATTGAGCGCGCGATGCTGCTCGTGTCCGATCTTCCGGGAGCGGGAACGCCGCGTATCGCTGTCGCGCCCGGGAAGCAACCAGAAACGAGCGAATTGAATTTCATCGCGCCCGAGGCGCCTCGGGTGGAAGGTTACATTCTCGGCGATAATTACGGGTCGCCTTATACCGGCAGACTGCGTACGAGCGGATCGCTCGTGGTCAACTCGCCACTGGGATATGGCGACCGCCTTTCGCTGTTCGGCATTGTTTCTCAGCGGGCCGACCTAGCGAATTGGCGGGCGGCTTACGGATTCCCACTTGGACTGGATGGGCTGCGGGGGGAAATCAGCGCTTTCCAGACGACATACGCTCTTGGAGGAATATATAAGCCGGTAGACGCGACGGGCGTTGCCAATGGGGCCACTGCGAATGTGAGCTACGCGCTCAAGCGGCAGCGCGATGAGAGCATCTATGTTTCATCTAATTTCACGCATAAATATCTTGATGACAAGGTTCTCGCCACCTCTACGGCGGCCCGCACCATCAACTCTGGAACCGTCAGCGTTACACGCAACACGTTCGGCAGCCTTTTCGACATGCCGCTCATCACCAATGCGAGTCTTTCGGCCACCGCCGGGAATGTAAACTTCCCAAATCCGGCGGAGCGTGCGGCGAACGCTGCTGGCGTAAATACAGTAGGCTCATATGCTCGCCTCAATTTGGATTTCAGTTCAACCCTCGCCATACATCCTTTGGTGTCTCTATCGACAACGTTGCGTGCGCAGAAATCTTTGGGACGGAACCTAGATTCGAGTGAGAAAATTGCGGTGACAGGTTACTTTGGTGTCCGCTCCTATGACCAAGGCCTGGCCGGCGATAGTGGCTATATCTTCACCCCCGAACTGAAAATCGCTCTCCCGAACATAGAGAACTACAGGCATTCGCTCGGGCTTTTCACCGACATTGGAGCCGCCTGGCTCGAATATGGGGGCTACACAACCACACAGAAGAGCTATACGCCGCTCAGTGACGCGGGCGTCGGTTACTATTCGAACTATCCAGTAACGCCCTCCGTCGCGCTCTTCGTCAAGGCGCAAGTTGCGCATACATATGGCTCGGCAAGCGTTGCGCCGACGTATAATCAAAATATTGCGGGGCTGGTCCAGATCGGAATGAGCGCGACGTCGACCCCCACTCATGGCGGTCTTTTCACTTCGGCGCCAGCTCCGGATCTTGGCGGCAGTCTCGCGGCTCTGCTACCTGATCTGCCTGATCCTCCCGCGCATGAGTCACATGCCATGCCGCACGCGCCATTAGGCGTATTCGGAGCTGATATGCCGGCGCCCGGGCGGATGGTGTTTTCCGTCAATCCCACTTTTTCGAATAATTCGCATAGTCTCATCGGCCGCGAATCCTACTCTCCTCAAGCAATCGTGGCGAAGGTGCCGTGGTACTGGAGCCCAGCTTTAAACGTTCGCACGGTTCCCAATGATATGTTCACCGAACAGCAGTCATTGACGCTTGCTTACGGCCTAACCAAAAACACCTCGCTGTTTCTGGGCTCTGGCTTCATTGAGAAGCATAGCCACATGATGACGTTTTATGGACCGGCGGAACTGTATCCGCCCTTTTCGAGCCTGGTCCCAAGAGGCATGAGCTTCCCTGGAACAAACAGTATTACAGATACGACCGTCGCAGGAATCTGGCGCTTCTATGAAGATCCGATCCACCAATTCCAGCTTAATCTCGGCTTTTCTCTCCCGACGGCCACAAACAACAATCCCGGCACACTCCTACAGACGAATGGCAGCTACGCGACAACGCGAGCTTTCTACGGGATGCAGTCGGGGACCGGCACTTTCGACCTATTGCCTGGTTTGGTCTATCGAGGGGTATTAAACAATTGGTCCTGGGGCTTGTCCTATCGCGGACGTTTCCCGCTCGCCGTCAATCCAGAGGGCTATGCTTGGGGCGACCTGCATGAGTTCAACGCCTGGAGCGGATATTCTTGGCTCCCCGGACTGACGACGACGTTGCGTCTCGCCGGAACCTTGCAGGGATCGATCATCGGCAACGACCCTCTCATTTACGGGAAGGTTCAGACGGCTGATCCCAATTTATATGGTGGACAGCGCGCCGAAGTGTTCGGCGGCGCCACGGTCAGCGGTTCCTTAATGGGATTCCCCGCCTTCGATCTTGCGCTTGAAGGTGGTGTGCCAGTTTATCAAAATCTCAATGGACCACAGCTCGCCAAGAACTGGCAAGCGAGCATGGCGTTGCGATACAAGGTCGGCGTTGAGAACCGCGGGGCTCCTTCACCCCTCTTTGCGGCGTGGTTGCCGACCAATCCGGAGTGGAGTTACGACGCGCCCGGTCCGCGGTGGACCGGCTTTTATCTCGGGGTAAATGCAGGGGCGAATTATGGTGGCAACAATACGCTCAACACCACTCCCGGGCCGACATCGGTTGCAATCTCTGAATTGCTGGGGGCTGTCCCGCCTGCTGCCCAAACAGCGACCGGGCTCCTCGCAACAGTTTCAAATTCTTCGCTGACGCTCAAGAACAACGGTTTCCTCGCGGGCGTGGAAATTGGCTATGACTGGCGGCTTAGCCCGTCGATTGTTGGCGGCTTGGCGGCTGATATCAATGGCGTGGTCGGTTCCTCCGGCACAGCTAGTCAAACGTTGAGCGCGGGAGGGTGGCCGATCGCTGCTACAGGAACGACCAACGCATATAAGGCATTCGAATATTTCGGAACGGTTCGGGGGCGTCTCGGTTACCTCGCAACACCCGGCGTTTTGCTCTATGGCACCGGTGGGCTCGCCATGGCGGGCGTCAATATGAGCACCGGCGTTTTTGTGAATGAGACAATTGGAGGCGTCGCGTTTCCGGTGACGGGATCTTCCTTGTATGGTGATCTGAGAGCTGGCTGGGTGGGGGGTGTTGGCGCCGAGTGGATGTTCGCCCAGCATTGGAGCGCCAAAGCGGAATATCTATATTATAATACGGGAACGGCGCATCCTATTGGAGGAGTACCGCTCCAGCAGACGGTACCGACCCTGCGAGCCTATACGGCTCCGCTGCCAAGCTATCAGTTCGATGGCAATATTGCCCGGATCGGGCTTGCCTATCATTTCAATGGTCGCCAGTCTCCCAGCGTAGCGTCCATGCCGGGCGACACGCCTCTCGAGATGTCGAGCCGTGTGAGAGCGGTCTCTCCCGACAATTTATGGACGGGCCTTTACGCAGGTCTGAATGCGGGTGGTGGACAGGCGTGGGGCAGCCGCGAAAGCGGGTTCCTTTATTACGCCGATCCGTCCTTTGGACTCGGGGAGATTGTCAACGGAACACCGAATTTGTTCCTCCTTCCTAGCGGGACCCAGAAGCAAAGCCCCGCCGGCGTCCTCGGCGGCGGTCAAATCGGCTATAATGTTCAGCTAAGGAAAAACTTCGTCGTCGGCGCGGAGTTTGACCTTCAAGGCTCGGATCTCAAAGGTGGGCAACGGGGATTTTCTGGCTATTATCCTAGTCCCTATGGCGTGATGACATTGTTCGACGCCGGCCTAGACCCCTATCTGTCGAGCGGCCTACTGACGCCGCTAACGACGAGCAGCGGCGCAATCGCTTTACCCTGGTTTGGCACGGCGCGCGGACGCGCGGGATTTTTGCCGATACCGTCCGTTCTGGTCTTCGGATCGGGGGGGCTCACTTATGGTCAGGTGACGACCTATGACTTTGCTGGTGGCCGAGCTGGATGGAATCTGGGTGGCGGCGTGGAGTGGATGTTCTTGGATAATTGGTCCGCCAAAGCGGAATGCACCCACCTCAACTTTAGCAGCGGTGGACCTTCGGACCTGTCGTTCAGAGCCTCGGACGGGCGAAATCATCCGCAGGTCAACATCGCACGAGCGGGCCTGAACTATCATTTCGGCTGGAGTCCATTGACCGCTGTCGACTTGCAAGAGTGACGCAAAACAGTGTCGAATGAAATGCTTGAATTCTGGGCTTGGAGGCGGCTCGTATGTCGAAGTTGGAATGGATGTCGGCGATCGTCGATTTTGGAGTCCTAGGTTCGCTGCTTTTGCTGAGCATCGTCGTCGTTGCGATTTTGTTCGAGCGGTTGAGTTACTTCCGAGATGTGAAGCTGGACAACTTCCAAAGCGTGAAAGCGCTTGAACTAGCGCTGACCGAACGCATCTATGTTGTCGCCTCCGTGGCGGCGAACGCACCTTATGTGGGGCTTCTCGGCACGGTTCTCGGGATCATGCTGACCTTCTATAATATTGGTCTTGATTCTACAGCCGACTCTGGGCGCATGATGAGCGACCTTGCTCTCGCTCTGAAGGCGACGGCTGCCGGACTCGTCGTCGCGCTGGTGTCGGTTGTTTGCTATAATTTGCTCTGGCGCAAGATTAAGGTCTTGATACTGCAATGGGAGATCGCCAATGGATGATCGGCCCTTCGAGACGATTAATGTCGTCCCATTGGTTGACGTTATGCTCGTGCTGTTGGCCATCGTGTTGACGACGGCAAGTTTTATCGCGTCGGGCCGCTTGCCGGTCTCGTTGCCGCAAGTCGCCAAGGCCGAAGCAGAAAAGCAGAGACACGATGTGATTGTTGAACTACCGGCAACCGGAGAGATTTATTTTGAAGGCAAACCGGTCAACAAAGACTCGTTAGAGGACAAACTCAAGTCACTTAGGCCGGATGCATCTGTCTTATTGCGAGTCGACAGCTCCAGTAAATTCCAGAGTTTCGTCGATGTCGCTGACGTAATGAAACGACTAAGAATTACGAAGGTCGCCATACAAACAAAAATCATTCAAAGATAGGTAGCGCTCAAGGATGACATTGGTAGGAAGCAAAAGACTGTCGATTAAACAGGCGTTCCTTCTGTCGTTTGTGCTACATGGCGGCTTGGCGTTCCTGCTCTTCGCGGTTCTGTTCAATACTGCGGCCTATGACGACGAAACTCTCGTGATTGATCTGAACGGCGTCGAGAGCAACGAACAGATCGACGAGAAATTGAAAGAAAGTGTAGGAGGCGAGCCGGGAGTGCAGGCGACCCGAGCGCAGCAGCAAAAAGCCTCCGCCACAAGCGACGAACGGGCGGATGACGCAACTCCTACCGAACAAGCGCCAGTGGCGGGCGACGTTCCGGCGCAGAACTCGAATGCGCCTGTCCGCGCTGCGCCAGGAGCGACCCAAGCAATGGACGTGATGGGGCTCGAACAGCGGCAGGACGCTCATAAAATAAGGTCAAGACCTGAGGCTTCGGTGGATCCGCTGCAATATTACGCGAAGCTGTTGTCAAAGAGGGTTCAAAAGAAGCTGGTCTATCCAGAGGCAGGACGTTGGGCAGGTTGGCAAGGAGCGCCCGTTGTCGCATTCGCGATCACGACAGACGGCTCGATACGCGATGGCTCTCTTAAAATCGTTTCGAGCAGCGGAGAGCCGAAATTGGATGCAAGCGCGCTTAGGACTATACTTGGCTGCGCTCCTTTTGAGCCTCCGCCGCACGAGGTCGCACTCAGAATTACTGTTAAATATGGGCGATAGCCGCACTCTATGTCTTGTCAACGGCGGAGAGATTTCCGGCCAGCGGGGCGTGACCTGCCGCTGAAGTTTCATCCAGCTGCAATTAGAGCCTCGGCGGATTTTACGCCGTCTGGCGTGGTTGGAGCAACATGCGATCGGCGAAGCTGGTCGGGGTTGCGTAGCCGATCGCATGTTGCGTGGAGCGAGGCGGCATAGGCCGCCGGCGTGCGGTAAGCGAGCGCGGAATGCGGTCGCCGATCGTCGTAATCGTCAACCCAGGCGGCGATTTTTTCGCGGGCGTGCTCGAGTCCGAGAAACAGTGTCTCGTTCAGCAACTCGTCACGCATGCGGCCGTTGAAACTCTCGCAAAAGCCGTTCTGCATCGGTTTGCCGGGCGCGATGAAAAGAGGTGGCCCCGCAAATTTGGACAGTGACATAAGTGGATTTTCTGCCTGACGGCGGCGAGGATTCTCGCTGCGAAATCAGGAGCATTCGATGACGAAGAGACCGCGCCGCAATCATACGGCGGCCTTCAAGGCGAAGGTGGCTTTGGCCGCCGTGAAGGGCGACAAGACGCTGGCCGAACTCGCGCAGCAATTCGACGTTCACCCGAACCAGATCACGACGTGGAAAGGCCAGCTTCTCGACGGCGCCGCCGGCGTGTTCGGCCAGGAGAAGACCGAAGCGAAGGAGGCCGTCGTCGATTTGAAAGCGCTTCACGCTAAGATTGGCGAACTGACGCTGGAGAACGATTTTTTGGAAGGCGCGCTCACGAAAGCGGGTTTGCTGAGCGCAAAGCGATGATCGACCGCAGCCACGACCTTTCCATCTCCCGGCAGGCGAAGGCGCTCGGCGTCAGCCGCGGCGCCGTCTATTACAAGCCCCGGCCCGTTTCGGCCGAGGATGTGAAAATCATGCGACGGCTGGACGAACTGCATCTCGACTATCCGTTCGCGGGCAGCCGGATGCTGCGCGATCTCTTGAAGCGCGAGGGCGTCTCCATCGGGCGGCGGCATGTGGCGACGCTGATGAAGCGGATGGGGATCACGGCGATTTACCGTCGGCCGAACACCAGCAAGCCGGCGCCGGGGCATAAAGTTTACCCGTATCTGCTGCGGGGCAAGAAGATCGAACGCGCCGATCATGTGTGGGCGATGGACATCACCTACATTCCGATGGCGCGCGGCTTTATCTATCTCGCCGCCGTGGTCGACGTCGCGAGCCGGCGGGTTCTGTCGCATCGCCTGTCGATCACGATGGAGGCCGACTTTTGCGTCGAGGCTTTGAAAGAGGCGCTGGCGAAGCACGGCAGGCCCGAGATATTCAACACGGATCAGGGTAGCCAGTTCACCAGCATCGACTTCACGAGCGTGCTGCTGGATGCGAAAATCGCCATCAGCATGGACGGCAAGGGCGCCTGGCGCGACAACGTTTTTGTTGAGCGCCTGTGGCGCAGCGTCAAATATGAGGAGGTCTATCTGAAAGCCTATGTCAGCGTCGCCGAGGCGTGTGCGTCGATCGCCAAATATCTGGCCATTTACAACGAGCGGCGCCCGCATTCGAGCCTTGACGGACGCACGCCAGACGAGGCTTACTTCGACGCAAGGACAATCGCGGCGGCGGCATAACCGTCGCCACGATTTTGATGAAGCTCTGGTCGGGCTACGCCCTCCCGACGCCGCATCAAAATCGCAAGACCCCGCATTCAGCGTAACCCGGCAGGAATCCACTTAACTTTCGCGGGACGCTGTTCAAACAACCGGAGCCAGCTCAATGACGCCGGACCCGAGCCACAGCAGCCAGATCTGATGGAAATAGACGCCAATCCCCGAGATCAGAAGGCCGCCCGACCAGCAAACGGCGGCGGCGAGACCCGCCTTGCGCGGGCCGGCGCTCTCGAGCCAGTGCCCGAAAACGGCGGCGGAGGAGCCGAGGAAGACGATGGCGAGGCTGAAGGTCCAGCCCAGCGTCTTGTTGCTCCAATCGCAATCCGTCGCGACAAGCGATTGGAAGAAACCCATGTCGACCGGGCAGGCCTTCGGCCTTGAGATTCCGACCGCGCTTTGCAAAGGCAGCCAGAACACGCTGAAGCCGTATATCATGCCGATGCACAGATGGATCGCCAGCGCCGCCGGCGGCACGAGCCAGCGATTGAAGGTCGGGGAGGCGATGGTGCGCTCGCGGGAGAGGAAACTCGGCGTGTACGATAAGCTTGCGCGTTCACGCCTGGTGGGAACAACATTCGCCATTTTCGCCGTCCCCTTATTTTCTTATGCGCCCATCAAGAGCCAACGTGCGCTGACGCGATATGCTGTCGCGTAGCGGCGCGCGTCCTCGGGCGTGACGATGCGCTTTCCGGCTTCGTGATCGAGATAGTCTTTCAAGTTCCACCGCCGGAAGACGATGGCGGCGCCGGGCGTGGCGTATCCGGCCATTTCGCGCGCGCGGGCAAGCCGCCGGGCCACGGCGGGATCGAGTCGCGCGCGATCGGCGGCGAGGAAGAATTGCTGATGTGATTGCGCAACGGTCATATGCGTCTCCCGTGGCGGTTTTTCATAAATGATCAGTCGCTCACTCTGCCGGCGGCCCCGAGACGGCGATCCTTCGGCTATTCTCCGCCATCGCTCGATAACGCTCCTGCCATTCGGTCGGGCCGTTGGAGGGCGAGACCTGCACGGCGGTGACCTTGTATTCGGGGCAGTTGGTGGCCCAGTCGGAATTGTCTGTGGTCACGACATTCGTCTGACAGAGCGGGTGATGGAACGTCGTATAGACGACGCCCGGCGCGACGCGATCGGTGATTTTGGCGTGAAGCGTCGTCTCGCCGGCGCGGCTCTGCACTCGCACCCAGTCGCCGTCGCACACGCCGCGCAGCTCAGCGTCATGCGGATGGATTTCCAGCACGTCTTCAGGATGCCACTGGCTGTTCTCGGTGCGCCGTGTCTGCGCGCCGACATTGTATTGCGACAGGATACGCCCCGTCGTCAGCAGCAGCGGGAAGCGCGGGCCGGTGCGCTCGTCGGTCGGCACATATTCGGTGATGACAAATTTGCCCTTGCCGCGGGCGAAGCCGCCGATATGCATGATCGGCATGCCTTCCGGCGCCGCGTCGTTGCAGGGCCATTGCACCGAACCGACCTCGTCCAGCTTCTCATAGGAGATACCGGCGAAAGGCGGCGTCAGGCTCGCCATCTCCGCCCAGATCTCGCTCGGGTGAGAATAGCTCCAGTTGCAGCCCATGGCGTTGGCGAGCATCTGCGTCGCCTGCCAGTCGGCATAGCCGGCCTTGGGGCTCATTACCTTGCGGACACGCTGCACGCGGCGCTCGGCATTGATGAAGACGCCGTCCTTTTCGAGGAAGCTCGCGCCCGGCAGGAAGACATGGGCGTAATTGGCCGTCTCGTTGAGGAAGAGATCCTGCACGATGAGGCAATCCAGCGCGCCGAGGCCGGCCGAGACATGCTTGATATCGGGGTCGGACTGCAGAATGTCCTCGCCCTGCACGTAAAGTCCCTTGAAGCGTCCGTCGACCGCCGCGTCGAACATATTGGGAATGCGAAGGCCGGGCTCGGGATCGAGATTGACGCCCCAGGCTTTCTCGAAGAGTTCGCGCGTCTCGTCGTTCGAAACATGGCGATAGCCCGGATATTCATGCGGGAAAGAGCCCATGTCGCAGGAGCCCTGCACATTGTTCTGCCCGCGCAGCGGGTTCACGCCTACGCCCTTGCGGCCAAGATTGCCGGTCGCCATAGCTAGATTGGCGATGGCCATGACGGTCGTGGAACCCTGGCTATGCTCGGTGACGCCGAGGCCGTAATAAATCGTCGCGTTGCCGCCGGTGGCGTAAAGCCGCGCCGCGCCGCGCACGAGATAAGCCGGCACGCCCGTATATTGCTCCACCGCTTCGGGGCTGTTGCGCTCCTCCGCGACGAAAGACGCCCAGTCCTGGTATTCGTCCCAGTCGCAGCGCGTGTGGATGAAATCCTCGTCCACGAGGCCTTCCGTCGCGATGACATGCGCCAGCGCGGTGACCATTGCGACATTCGTCCCGGGCTTCAAGGGCAGGTGATACGCAGCCTCGATATGCGGCGTGCGCACCATCTCCGTGCGACGCGGATCGACGACGATGAGCTTGGCGCCCTCGCGCAGCCGCTTCTTGATCTGCGAGCCGACGACCGGATGCGCGTCGGTTGGATTGCAGCCGATGATGAGGACGACGTCGGCTCCTTCGACCGAGTTGAAATCCTGCGTGCCGGCCGACGTGCCGAACGCTGTGCTTAACCCGTAGCCCGTCGGCGAGTGGCAGACGCGCGCGCAGGTGTCGACATTGTTGTTGCCGAAGCCGCTGCGGATGATTTTCTGCATGAGGAATGTCTCCTCGCAGGTGCAACGGGAGGAGGTGATGCCGCCGACCGCAAGGCGGCCGTATTTTTCCTGGATGGCCTTGAAGCGCGCCGCGGCGTAGGAGATCGCCTCCTCCCAGCTCACTTTGCGCCAAGGATCGGTGATCTTCTCACGGATCATCGGCGAGAGCACGCGGTCGCTATGCAGCGCATAGCCATAGGCGAAGCGGCCCTTGATGCAGCTATGGCCGTGGTTGGCCTTACCGTCCTTCCATGGAACCATGCGGACGATCTCCTCGCCGCGCATCTCCGCCTTGAAGGCGCAGCCGACGCCGCAATAGGCGCAGGTCGTCACTTCCGAATGTTCCGGCTGGCCGATGCCGATGACGGAGTTCTCGACGAGCGTCGCGGTCGGGCAGGCCTGTACGCAGGCGCCGCAGGAGACGCATTCCGACTCCATGAAGGCTTCGCTCATCCCCGGCGAGACGCGGCTGTCGAAGCCGCGACCCTCGATCGTCAGCGCGAACTGGCCCTGCACTTCGGAACAGGCGCGCACACAGCGATTGCAGACGATGCATTTGGAGGGATCATAGGTGAAATAGGGATTGCTCTGGTCCTTGGGCAGCCATTGATCATTCGACGCGCCGTCATTGCGCGCGAAGATATGGTTCTTGCCGTCATAGCCGTAGCGCACGTCGCGCAGGCCGACGGCGCCGGCCATGGATTGTAGTTCGCAATCGCCATTCGCCGCGCAGGTGAGGCAGTCGAGCGGATGGTCGGAAATATAAAGCTCCATGATGCCGCGGCGGATGGCGTCAACGCGCGGCGTGAGCGTCCTCACTGCAATCCCCGCCGCCACGGGCGTCGTGCAGGAGGCCGGCGTGCCGTTGCGGCCCTCGATCTCGATGACGCACAGCCGGCATGAGCCAAACGATTTGATCATGTCGGTGGCGCAGAGCTTGGGGATTTCCACCCCGATCTGCATCGCCGCCCGCATGATCGAAGTGCCCTCCGGGACGGTAACGCTCTTGCCGTCGATCGTCAGCGTGACAAGCGTTTCCAATCCCGACGCCGGCGTGCCGTAATCAATTTCCTTGATAAGCGCCATAGCCTCAAATCCTTTTGCGGTTTCCTCAGCGAAGACGGGAACTTCATTTTCCGCCGCTTTTGCAGGCCGGCCCGCGCGCTTGCTCGAGGCGTTATCGCCATCTTGTCGAAATCCGAGAACCGGTGCCGACCGTTGAGGGATGACTCCAATGTATTGAATGATCAATAGGCCAATATCGATAGCCCTATTTGCTTGAGGCATTATGCCAATCTAGGCTAATAATCCAGAATGTCATTAAGCAAACTCGCTTATGAATATCGCTTGTTCTGTGTACATGCATAAGTTACACCTAGACAATATAAATACAATACATAACGTAAGTGTTTCCGCGTCTGGCCAAAGCGCTCTCGAAAACCTGATCGGCGCCCCTCCTTTTGGCAAGCTGCGCCAGAAGGCGGGCTCAATATTTGCGGGAGCGAGACCCAGGCCACATTATCTCCGGCGGCGACAGGGGCGCGCGTGAAGCCAGCGCGCGCCGGATTTCTCCCGGGCCGGGAACGATGCGCCTGTCAGATATCGACCAAATTGTCGGAAGGCCACATACATTTCGTAAGATTTCCCTCTCGCGGCGCCGTCAGGGATAAACGACGCGCGGGACGCAAATCACTATATATACATGAAACATGACGATCCGTGTCCGGAGGGGACTTTCTGGCCTGCCCCTTGCTCATGTCTTACCTGAAAGGGGATATGAGCATGGACGACCTTCCGCCATACGATTTCTTCTCGGATCCTTTCGCGATCATTCTGGGAACGAATGAAATCGCCTCTGCGATCGCGGTTCGGCTCGCTTGGAAAGGCTACAGCGTGGTGATGAGCCACGACCCCTTTCCTCCCGTTATCCGCCGCGGAATGGCCTTCCATGACGCTTTGTTCGACGACCGGGTCGAGGTTGACGGCATCTTCGGCTTCCGCGCCGAAAGCGCCCTGGAGATCGTCGATGCGCTCCACGCGCCAGGAAGGGTCGCGGTCACCCAACTTCAATTGACTGACCTCATTACGCTTCGGTCACCCATCATTGTCGTCGATGCGCGTATGCAGAAACACCGCGTCACCCCTGATCTTCGTCGACTGGCGCGGCTGGCGATCGGTATCGGGCCGAAATTC
The DNA here is from genome assembly GCA_963806665.1 of uncultured Alphaproteobacteria bacterium. GTDB lineage: Bacteria > Pseudomonadota > Alphaproteobacteria > Rhizobiales > Beijerinckiaceae > Methylocystis. The sequence goes on from CAWDYM010000004.1 coordinate 298,254, forward strand.
ACCGCGCATCAAAACTGCGATATCGCGATCGAGACCCATCCGACCAAAACGGGCGGCCTCGTGGAAACGGGAGAGACGCTACTGCCCGACGGCGTCGCGCGCACATTGGGCGGCGCCGGCAAAGAGCGCTTTATCTATTCGCCGCGAGAGGGCCTATGGCGGACGCCGCTCGACATTGGCGCACTGATCTTCAAGGATTTCGTTATCGGGTATCTGGACGGTTTGCCAATCCGGGCGCCAATCGATGGCTATTTGCGGGGGATCGCCAGGGACGGCGCCTTCGCGCCCGCCGATGTCAAATTGGTGGAAGTCGACCCACGCGGCCGAAATGCCTGCTGGACCGGAACGGATGAGCGGGGCCGCCAGATCGCCGTTGCGGTCGTCGACGCGATCGCCAAATGCGCGGCGATGCGACGCGTGCGCGCGTCCCGCGCCGTGACGCTTCATTAAAGGCGCGGAGGCTGCAATGCGCGCTCTCGAAAATCCTCGATCCGTGCGCCGAATCGCGGCGCTGCACGGGGCTCCAAGCCAGATGATGCAGATTCTGCTTTCCGGCTTCGCCGCACGGCTGAGAGACCAGGGGTTGCGCGTCGCCGGCCTCATCGAAGTCTCGCGGTGCAGCGGCGCAGGAGAGTGCAAAAATCTGAGCGTCCGGGACCTCCTGTCGGGTATGGAATTGCCGATCTCTCAACGACTTGGGTCAGGCTCGGAAGCGTGCAACCTCGACCCCGGCGGATTGGCGATCGCCTGCGCTTTGGTGGAGGAAGCCATCGAGCAGGGCGCCGACGTGGTCGTCTTGAGCAAATTTGGTAAGCTCGAGGCCGCGCGCTCGGGCCTTTGCGACGCCTTTCGAGCGGCGATGCTCGCCGACATTCCAGTAATCACGGCCGTCTCTCCCATCATGAGCAATGATTGGGATCGCTTTGCGGGCGAACTTGCCGAATTTGTGGATGCGCGAGACGACGCGATCGCCGCATGGTGGGACGCGCTTTCCCTGTCCCAGGAGGCCACGACCGACGCGCCGGGAAAGGCAGATTTCGTGGTCGACGAGCGGGAGCCTCTATTCTGCTGACACAAGGACGGTATAAATGAGCGACGATTATGGTCCTTCCTCATTTTTCAGATCCGTGTCGCGCGCGTTCGACGCAACGATCGCGTCTCGGCGGCAGGAACCGGACCTCGTCGGCCTCCTGTGCGCTCAGGCGTTCGACAATTTCGCCAACAATGCCGCCATTCAGGCGCAGGAACAGCCCGCGCTCGCGTGCCAGGGAGAATGCGCCGCCTGTTGCCGCCTTCGAGTGGTCGCGACCGCGCCGGAGGTTTTCCTGATCGCCCGCTTTGTATCCTTGAACTACGAAGCCTTTGCAGCGCGCGGCGTTTCGCTTTCCGCCCGCATCTCCGAAGCCGATCGCGCAGTCGGCGGAATGACCGAGACGCAACGGCTCAAGGTCCAATATGTCTGTCCCTTCATCGAGAAGGAATTGTGCCTTGCCTATCGCGTCCGCCCCCTCGCCTGTCGGGGGCATGCGGCTTTCGACAGAAAGGCTTGCGTTGCCGCGGCAAAAGGCGAAGCGACGGAGGCGTTTGTCTCGACGCCCTATCTTGTCGTTCGCAGTCTCGTGCAGAACGCCATGATGTCCGCGCTGAGACGCACGCGCCTTGCCTGGGGGCTCTATGAATTGAACAGAGCGCTTCGCATCGCGATCACACAGCCAGAATCGATCGAACAATGGATAGGGGGAGAGGATCCGCTCGCTCCGGCCGCCATACCGGAGTTCAACTTGATCGAAGCCGCGTCGCTCTTCGACGCCTTCCAAACGAGTTAAGGCGCGCCGTGTCGACGTTCAAGGAAAAAAACGTCCTCATTTGTGGAATTGGAGAAACGGCGTCTGCGGTTGCGCGGCGTTTGTTCTCGGAGGGCTACGCCGCAGTTCTTTATCGCTCGACGGCTCCGCAATTCTTGTGTCGGAAAATGACCTTTTCCGACGCTTGGTACGATGGCGCCGCGTGCCTGGACAGTGTCGAAGCGCGCCGCATCGACGTAAGCTCGGAGTTTTTGCTCGGCCTGCGAACACGCAGCTTCATCCCCTTGCTGAGAGGTCGGTTTTCCGACGTCCTCGAGCGCTGGCCGTGGGACGTGATCGTCGCCGTACAGGAGGAAAGGGAGCCCCGGCCTTCTTCTCTCAGCAATCTGACCGAACTCGGCATAGGCCTGGGCTCGGGCTTCACGGCTGGCGTGGATTGCGATCTCGTCGTCGACGTCGAAGGGATCGATCCTGGCGCGATTATAAGGCAAGGCGACATCAGGCGGGCCGGACGAAACGTCGAGGATGCGCGCGCGCTCGAATTCTACGAGGTTTCGGCGGTCAAGAACGGTTTGTTCTTCCCAAACGTCGCCATTGGCGACGTCGTTGATCGAGACGCAGTTCTCGGCTTTGTCGGAGACGCCGCCATCGCGTCTCCTATCGGGGGGCGGATCAAAGGCGTTGCGAGACACGGACTGGCGACGCTCGAAGGCGCACCGATCGTCGAGATTGCCCGCAGCAAGTCCGCACAGGTCTCCGGCGTCAGCCCTAAAAGCCAGCTGGTTTCTCGCGGCGCCGCCTTCGCGATTGAAATGGACAGCGAAGGCATGGCGCTTTTACCATTCGAGGCGTGGTTTTCGAGGTAAGGCTGGGCCGCCTAGTGTCTCACGACTTGAGGCCGCGCGGCCTCGCGATTGGCCTAACCTGCAGAGGTCGATGATGTCCGACGAAATCACGATCAGACCCCGAGAACGCGCTATAGCTTCGCCCGCGGCGACCGACGCAGGTCTCGCTTTCGTCGGGCGCATCGAGACGCCCTGGATCAAAAGATTGGAGTGCCCACGTCAGGGGAGCCTCGATGGTCCGATCTACCGGATTGTGGTTTTCGAGCCATGGACCGAAGCGCTACTCGGGATCGCGAAATATCAACGCCTCGAGGTTCTATATTGGCTGCACGGCGCTGGCGAGATCTGGTGCATCAGTGCGCACTCCATGATCCAATTCCACGCGGAACGTTCGGTCTGCGATCGCCGGTTCGGCCCAATCCGATTGGAACGTCAATCGTATCATAGCTGGAAATCAATGGTTCATCGCTCATGGTGCGCGGACACGCTTAATAGCGGTTCCCGCATTCTCTCGACACGCAACCTCAACGATCCAGCGGTAATGCCTGAGCGTTGTCTGGCGGAAAGAACTGCTGTCCGAGGTGTTGCCGCTTTGATTTGCGATAGCTATTCTGCTCGCGAGCAGGTCCTGTCGTAACTTAGCGCCCGATCGGGCGCAATATTAGGCGCAGCGCCTGAGCCGTTTGGAGCAGTTTTCCGATTGGATCCGCCCATGAGACAGACTTTTGCGCTTTTCGCACTGATTTGCTTCGCGACCGGAGGCGCATCCGCTCAGGACAATTCATCGAGCGTGGCGTTGAATGGACTCGACGGCCAACAAGCTTCCCTGACGCTATCCGAACTTGATGCGCTGCCACGGGTCAAAGTCAGCGCGAATGAACACGGAACGCCGCATGTTTTCGAGGGCGCGTTGCTCGGAGACGTGCTCGCGAAAGTCGGCGCACCGGCTGGCAAAGCCATTCATGGCAAGGAACTCGCCGATGTAGTCATCATCGAGGCGCGCGATGGCTATAAGGTCGTTCTCGATCTCGCCGGAACGGATGCGGCGACGCGACCCGATCGTGTGATCCTCGCTGATCGCATGGACGGATCGCCGTTGCCGGCCGATAAAGGCCCGTTTCAGCTCATCGTGGAGGGTGATTTGCGCCAGGCGCGTTCCGCCCGGATGGTCACGGCGATACGTCTGGAGCGAGTGCGGTAAGGATTGTGGCGAGCCTGGTTGGTTTGAAGCTTTTGCGGACGTGCAAGGCGAAGGCGGGTTTGCCGGTCTGGCGCAAGGACGAGAACGGCGCGAGCCTCTGCCTGATCCTGACCAGGGCCGGACGGGCGGCCGCCGAACGCCTCACGGCCAAGGAAGCAGAATTTGAAGGCTCGGAGAAGACCCGACCGGCCGAAGTGGTGCAGGCAGACGAGCAGGCTCGCCAATCGATGAGCTTTCGCGCCGGGACGAAACAGGCGCTGCTCGTGGGGATGCTCTCGAAAGAGCAGGGTGCGTCCCTCGACGATATGATCGCGGCGACGGGCCAACATTCAGGCCGAAGACGCGCTGGCGATGCCCGGCGCATCCGCGCCGCATCCCCGATTATGCCGCCCGCGAACCCGTCTCCGACACGCGTCGAACCGGTCTCCGACGCGGCGCCTTTAGGATTCCGCGGAAGACGAATTTTTGTTGGCGGAGACGGCCGGCCGAAACTGCCGAAAAGTCTCCAGGATCAGCGTCTCTACGCCCCACACATGGCGCATGTGAGCGCTAACCCGCGGTTATTCCGAGGGCTTCTACGACGAGGCAAATTACAGGATTTTCGGGGGACTGTTTGGTGGAGCCAGACGGAATCGAACCGACGACCTCTTCAATGCCATTGAAGCGCTCTCCCAACTGAGCTATGGCCCCAGCAATTTTCGACCCGCCTCTTGGGGGAGGCTTCGGCCGGCGCGCGGCGCCGACGGGCGGTGTATAGTTCAGCCGGGCGCGGCCTGCAAGCCCGGGTTTCATTTTTGTCCACCGGCCTTTGCAGCTTAGGCGGCGGCGGCGGTCACGCGGTTGCGGCCGGCGGTTTTCGACGCGTAGAGCGCTTTGTCCGCGCGGCGCAGAAGGCCGTCGGCGTTCGCGTCCTCGCCCCGCTCGGCGAGGCCGACCGAGGTGGTGACGGGAATCGACTGCGTGGCCGGCGCGTCGATCGGAAACTTCTCGTTCTCGACCGCGGCGCGCACGCGCTCGGCGATGCGTTGGGCGACGTTGAGCGGGGTGTCCGGCATCACGACGACGAACTCCTCGCCGCCGAGCCGGCAGACGAGATCGGCGCCGCGCAGCACGCGCTTGATGCGCTGGGCGAAGACCTTCAGCACTTCGTCGCCCGCATCATGGCCGTAGGTGTCGTTGACCGATTTGAAGTGATCGATGTCGAGGATCATGAGCGACAGCGGACGGCCCTTGTGCGCCGCCTGATCGAGCGCGGCGCCGAGATGCGTCTCGAGGAAGCGGCGATTGTTGAGGCCGGTGAGCGCGTCGACGACGGCGAGCTCGATCGCCGCCTGAACATTGTCGCGCAAGCTGTCGGCGTAGCGTTTGCGGCGCAGCTGGGTGCGGACGCGGGCGATCAACTCGTTGCGGTCGATCGGGCGGACGATGTAGTCGTTCACGCCGAGGTCGAGGCCGCGCAGGATGCGCTGCCGGTCTTCCATGTCCGCAAGGAGCAGGATCGGGATGGAGCGGGTGCGTTCGAGCGAGCGCAGTTGGCTGCACAGGCGCAGGGCGTCGAAGTCGGCGAGGTTGAGGCTGACGACCACGAGCTCGTAATTGTTCTCGGCGGCGCGAAACAGCGCCTCCTGCGGATGGTTCTCAAGCTCGATGTCGTGGAGGTCTCTGAGGCTGGCGACGATGCGATCGGCCGAGCTCGGGCGATCTTCCACGAGCAGGATGCGACCGCGGTCGCCGTCCTTCGAATTCACGCGAGGCAAGCCCGAGATGCGCAGAGGTGTTGGCGCGGGCGCGCAGCTCGTCGAGCATGATCTTGAGGCGCGTCAGCGAACGAACGCGGGCGATCAGCGCAAGCTCGTCGACAGGCTTGGTGAGGAAGTCGTCCGCGCCGCATTCGAGGCCACGGACGCGGTCGGCGGGCTGGTCGAGCGCGGTGACCATCACCACCGGGAGATGCATGGTGGCCGGGTCGGATTTCAGACGGGTGCAGACTTCGAAGCCGTCCATGCCGGGCATCATGACGTCCAGCAGAACGATGTCGCAGCGTCCATCGCGGCAGAGCTCGAGCGCTTCGGGCCCGTTCGTCGCGGAAACGACGTCGAAATATTCGGCCGAGAGGCGCGCTTCCAGGAGCTTGATGTTCGGAAGCAGGTCGTCGACGATCAGGACGCGTGCGGTCATGTTGCTGCCGTTTCCTACGTTTTGTCCGCGAGGAAGGAGTTCACGGTCTCCAGAAACTTCGCGACGGAAATGGGCTTCGAAAGGTAAGCTTCGCAACCGCCCTGGCGGATCTTTTCCTCGTCGCCCTTCATGGCGAAAGCCGTGATCGCGATGACGGGAATGTCGCGCAGCGCATCGTCGTCCTTGATCCAGCGCGTCACTTCGAGGCCGCTGACCTCCGGGAGCTGAATGTCCATGAGAATGAGGTCGGGGTGATGATCGCGCGCGAGCGCAATCGCCTCGACGCCGCTCTTGGTGCGCAGAGTCGCATGACCGTTCGCCTCCAACAGATCGTTGAAGAGCTTCATGTTGAGTTCGTTATCCTCTACGATGAGGACGGTCTTTTTCATCGGGGTCAACTCTGGGCGCGCGTTCTTCGAAGCAGCGGCGTTTCAACGCGGGCGCCGGTTGTTTGTTTCGTAGCACGGGAAGATTAATGAAAACCGGCAAATCAAGCTCGGGCCGAGACGGCGCGGGGCGCGGTTCTTCCGCGCAACCGGCCGAGCTCGCGTTGCGCGCGCTGGCGTTTCTCACACAGGACGAGGACCGCCTGTCGAGGTTTCTGGCGCTGACCGGAGTCGATCCCGGCGATGTGCGCATGCTGCTTGGCGACCATGGTTTTCACCTTGCTGTGCTGGATCATCTGGCGGGCGACGAGACCTTGCTTTTGACCTTCGCGGCCGCCGAATCCGTGCCGCCGGAGGTCGTCGGGCAGGCCCGCCGGGCGCTCGGGAGCGCCGAGGAGTAAACTAGCGCAGCGCGGCGCCTGTTCGGCGCGCTTGTCGAGGGCGCTCCACCGCGTTCTGCAGGCATCGTAAACAGTGTATTAAAGCACGCCCGCGAGGGCGTCGGCGCCTGCCTTCGCAACAAGGCCGTCCTCGAAGGACTGAACGCCCGAGACGCCGATGGCGCCGACGACCTGGCCCTCGTGCACGAGCGGCAGTCCGCCCTCGACCGGCGTGATGTGCGGCAGGCTGAGCAGCGCGATCCGCCCGGCGGCGACCGTCTCCTCGAGCGCCTTGGTCGGGCGTCGGAACAGGGCGGCGGCGCGCGCCTTGTGCTGGGCGATCTCGCAGGACGCGGGCTGCGTTCCGTCCAGCCGCTCCAGATAAATGAGGAGGCCGGCGTCGTCGACGATGGCGATGACGACGTTCCAGCCGTTGCGGACCGCCTCCTGCGCAGCTGCGGCTGCGGCGCGTTTCGCATCCTCGAGCGTCAGGGCGAATTTCGTTTGCATATGAACTCCTTGATGGACACGAAGGCTCGGCCGCAGGCTTGCGCGCGGCATGCGCCTCGACTAGGGAAAAACGCGTAGGGTCGCAGAGATCCCATGTCACCGCGTCCGGGGCAACCGTCTGTCCCGCGCGGAAGGAGGCGTGTCGCCATGACGCTCATCATGCCCGCGCCAGAGCGCGAGATTCTCGCGCGCCGGGAGGAGTTGATCTCGCGCCTGCGTAATATTCTTCCCGAGACGGGCGTCATTGTCGACGAGACTGCGCGCCGCGCCTACGAATGCGACGCCTTCACGATGTATCGCGCGCTTCCGCTCGTCGTCGCGCTGCCGGAGACGGTAGCGCAGGTGAGGGCGATCATGGCGCTTGCGGCGGAAATGAACGTGAAGGTTGTACCGCGCGGCGCCGGCACCTCGCTTTCCGGCGGCTCGATGCCGCTGGAAGACGGCATTCTCCTCGGCTTGTCCAAATTCAACCGCATCCTCGAAATCGACTATGAAAACCGCTGCGCGCGCGTGCAGCCGGGCGTGCAGAATCTCGCGATTTCCAGGGCCGTGGAGGGGAGGGGCTTCTATTACGCGCCGGACCCGTCGTCGCAGATCGCCTGCTCCATCGGTGGGAATGTCGCGGAAAACGCCGGCGGCGTGCACTGTCTCAAATATGGCCTGACGACAAACAACATCCTTGGTCTCGAAGTCGTTTTGATGGGCGGGGAGATCGTCCGGCTCGGCGGCAAGCACCTCGACAGCGAAGCCTATGACCTTCTGGGCCTGATGACCGGCTCGGAGGGGCTGCTTGGCGTCGTCACCGAGGTCACCGTGCGCATTCTTCAGAAGCCCGCCGTCGCGCGCTGCCTGCTCCTTGGTTTTCCTAGCGTGGAGGGCGGCGCGCGCTTCGTCGGATCGGTCATTGCGCGCGGCGTGATCCCCGCCGGCATGGAAATGATGGACAGGGCGACGATCCACGCCGTGGAGCGTTTTCAACCTTGCGGCTATCCGCTCGACGCCGAGGCGCTCGTCATCGTCGAGCTCGATGGCGCGCAGGTCGAAGTCGATCATCTCGTCGATCTCGTCGAAGAGATCGCGCGACAGGAGGGCGCGACGACGACGAAGATCTCCAACAGCGAGGCCGAGCGCCTGCAATTCTGGGCCGGGCGGAAGAACGCCTTTCCCGCCGTGAGCTGCATCAAGCCGGACTATCTTTGCATGGACGGCACGATCCCGCGCGCACGCCTCCCCGAGGTGCTCGCAGGCATGGACGAACTCGCGAGGCGCGACGGCTTGCAGGTCGCCAACGTGTTTCACGCGGGCGACGGCAATCTTCATCCCCTCATCCTTTATGACGCGTCCATCGAAGGCGATGTCGCGCGCGCCGAAACGCTCGGCTTCGACATTCTGCGGCTGTGCGTTTCCGTCGGCGGCGTGCTCACCGGCGAGCATGGCGTCGAAGTCGAGAAGCGCGACCTGATGGGCGAGATGTTCAACGAGACCGATCTCAATCAGCAGCAACGCGTGAAATGCGCCTTCGATCCGATGAACCGTCTCAATCCCGGGAAAGTTTTTCCGACGCTGCATCGCTGCGCTGAATTCGGTATGATGCATGTGGTCGGGGGCAAGTCGCCCTTTCCCGAGATACCGAGATTCTGACAATGTGCGCTGCACTCGCGACGTTGAAAATAAGCGACGCCGCGGAGGCTGCGGACGCTATCCGCATCGCCAATGAGACGGGGGAGGCGCTCGCCATCGTCGGCGCGGGCTCGAAGAAGCGCCTCGGCCGGCAGAGCCCGCCGCTGCGCGAATTGTCGCTCGAGGCGCTCTCGGGCGTGACGCTTTACGAACCCGAGGAGCTGGTGCTCTCGGCGCGCGCCGGAACGCCGCTGCGGGAAATAGAAGAGCTTCTCGACGCCCATCGCCAGCAACTCGCCTTCGAGCCGATGGATTACGCCAGACTGCTCGGCGGCGGCGCGCGCCGAGCGACCATCGGCGGCGTGATTGCAGTGAACGCCTCGGGACCGCGGCGCATCAAAGCCGGCGCCGCGCGCGATCATCTGCTCGGTTTTCAATGCGTGAACGGCCGGGGAGAGATTGTGAAATCGGGCGGGCGCGTGATGAAGAACGTCACGGGCTACGACCTCTCCAAGCTCGTCTGCGGCTCATACGGCACGCTGGCGGCGCTGACGGACATTACATTGAAGGTGCTGCCCAAGGCGGAGACCGAGGCAACGCTTCTGCTTCACGGGCTCAGCGAGGAGAAGAGCCTCGCGCAATTGCGCCGCGCTTCGGGCGCCCCGCACGAGGTGTCGTCGCTCGCGGTCCTGGCGAGGGGGACGGCGACGCTCTCGTGCGACGGCGCGGTCGCGGCCTTGCGTATCGAAGGGCCGGAGATTTCCGTTGCGACGCGCCGCGACGCGCTCATCGCGCTGCTCGAGGACAGCGGCGCGGGCTTCGAGACTCTTCGCGGCGAACCATCCACCGCATTCTGGGCGGATGTGCGTGATGCGGGACCGATCGCCGCGCGCTCCGGACAGATATGGCGCCTGTCCGTCGCCCCGACCGATGGCTTCAAGGTCATGGAGGCGCTGCGCGGCGCCGGCGCGCCGCTCGTCTCGCATTTCTACGATTGGGCCGGCGGACTGGTGTGGCTCTGCCTCGAACCCGCGCTGAACGCGCACGCCGAGACGGTACGCTCGGCCGTCGACGCTTACGGCGGCCACGCCACTCTCGTGCGCGCTTCCGAAGACACCCGTGCGCGTGTCGACGTGTTTCATCCCCAGCCCGTGGCGCTCGCCGCGCTGACGAAGCGCGTCAAGCAGAGCTTCGACCCGGCGCATGTGCTGGAGCGCGGCCGCATGCGCGCGGAGTTCTAAGCGTGCAGACGCATTTTTCCCTCGCCGCGCTTGCCGACCCCGACGTGGCGCAGTCGGAGAAGATCCTGCGCGCCTGCGTCCATTGCGGTTTCTGCACGGCGACATGCCCGACGTATCTCCTCACGGGCGATGAACTCGACTCCCCGCGCGGGCGCATCTATCTCATCAAGGAGATGCTCGAGCATGAGCGGCCGGCCGACGCGCGCACGGCGCGGCACGTCGATCGCTGTCTCTCCTGCCTTTCCTGCATGACCACCTGTCCGTCGGGAGTGCACTATGCGCGCCTCGTCGATCATGCGCGCGCGCATATCGAGGCGACTTTCGTACGGCCGTTCAGCGACAGGATGCTCCGCGGGCTCCTCGCCTTCCTGCTGCCGCGCCCGCAATTGCTCCGCGTCGCACTGCGCTACGCGAGCGCGGCGAAGCCTTACGCCAATCGCCTGGCCGAGCGTTTGCCCGAGCGTTTGCGCGCGCTGCTCGCGCTCGCGCCCGACGCGCTTGCGGCGCCCTCCGACGTCGATCGCCCCCAGGTCTTTCCCGCGACGGGCGCGCGCCAGCTTCGAGTGGCGCTGCTAAATGGCTGCGCACAGAGCGTGATCGATACGCGCATCAACGAAGCCGCCGTGCGCTTCCTCACGCGGCATGGCGTCGAGGTCGTCGTCGCGGAAGGCGCCGGCTGTTGCGGTGCGCTGCCGCACCATCTGGGGAAAGTGAAGCAGTCGCACGCCTTCGCGCGAAGAAATATCCAGGCGTGGACGCGGGAGATCGAAAGAGGGGGGCTCGATCATATCGTCGTCACGACGTCGGGCTGCGGAACGAGCGTGAAGGATTACGGCTTCATGTTCCGGCGTGACGCCAAACGGGGAGCGCCGCCGCGCGCGTCTCCGCGCTCGCCTGCGACATCAGCGAACTTGCGGCGAAGCTCGCCCTCGCGCCGCAAGGCGAGATCGGGCGTCCCAAAGTCGCCTATCACTCCGCCTGCTCGTTGCAGCATGGGCAAAAGGTCGTGCAGGAGCCCGTTTCGGCGCTGGAACGTGCGGGTTTCGATGTCGCCGCCATTCCGGAGGGACATATCTGCTGCGGATCGGCGGGAACCTACAATCTGTTGCAGCCGGAGTTGGCCGAACAATTACGCGCGCGAAAAGTCGCCAATATCGAGAGCGTCGCGCCCGACGTGATCGCCGCCGGCAATCTCGGCTGCATGGTGCAGATCGGCGCCGGAACGGCGATTCCGGTCGTGCATACGGTGGAACTGCTGGACTGGGCGACGGGCGGGCCGAGGCCCGCCGCGCTCGGCGGTTAGCGCAGGAACCCCACGATATCCTTCACCGCGTTCATGTTCTCGCGGGCGATGACGCGGGCGCGCTCGGAGCCGTCCCGCAGCACGGCGTCGATATAGCCTTCCTCCGCCTTGATGCGGCGCATTTCGGCGGTGATGGGCGACAGCTTCGCCACCGAAAGATCGACGAGCGCGTTCTTGAACGTCGAGAAATTGGAGCCGCCGAATTCCGTCAGCACTTCGGCCTTGGCGCGCCCCGAGAGGGCCGCGTAGATGCCGACGAGATTATCCGCCTCGGGACGTCCTTCGAGACCCTTTTCCTCGGAGGGCAGGGGCTCCGGATCGGTCTTCGCCTTGCGCACTTTCGTCGCGATGCCGTCGGCGTCGTCGGAAAGATTGATGCGCGAATAATCGGACGCGTCGGACTTCGACATTTTCTTCGTGCCGTCGCGCAGGCTCATCACGCGCGTCGCGGGGCCGGAGATCAGCGGCTCGGGCAGGGGGAAGAAGGCATCGCCAAAACGATTGCGCTCGATCGACGCGCCGAAGTCGTTATTGAACTTCTGGGCGATGTCGCGCGCAAGTTCGAGATGCTGCTTCTGGTCGTCGCCGACCGGCACATGGGTCGCGCGGTAGATGAGAATGTCAGCGGCCATCAGCACGGGATAATCCAGCAGGCCGACGGAGGCGTTCTCGCGGTCCTTGCCGGCCTTGTCCTTGAACTGCGTCATGCGGTTCAGCCAGCCGATGCGGGCGACGCAATTCAGCACCCAGGCGAGTTCGGCGTGCTCGGGCACCTGACTCTGGTTGAAAACGATGTTCTTCTTAGCGTCGATGCCGCAGGCGAGAAAGGCGGCGGCGATTTCGCGCGTATTGTTGCGCAGCTCTATCGGATCCTGCGGCACGGTGATCGCGTGCAGATCGACGACGCAATAGAGGCAGTCGAAGCTCTTCTGCAATTCAACGAATTTGACGATGGCGCCGAGATAGTTGCCGAGATGCAGATTGCCGGTGGACTGCACGCCGGAGAAGACGCGCTGCGGAAATGTGGACATGGGATGCGCCGTGACCGTTGAGGAACTTTTGCCGGTCTTATGACAACGCCGGGGCGCGGGCGCAAGTGCGGGTCAGAGAATGAACCGGCTCAAGTCCCGGTTCTTCGCCAGATCGCCGATGTGCTTTTCGACATAGTCGCCGTCGATGACGATCGTCTCGCCCGACTTGTCGGAGGCCGTGAAGCTGATGTCGTCGAGCACGCGCTCCATCACCGTCTGCAGGCGGCGCGCCCCGATGTTCTCGACCGACGTGTTCACCTGAACGGCGACCTTGGCGATGGCTTCGATGGCCGAGGGCGCGATTTCCAGCGTCACCCCCTCCGTGCCGAGCAGCGCGACATATTGCTTGGCGAGGCAGGCCTCCGTCTCGGTGAGAATGCGGCGGAAGTCCTCCTCATCCAGCGAAGTGAGCTCCACGCGGATCGGCAGGCGGCCCTGCAACTCGGGGAGGAGGTCTGAGGGCTTGGCCACATGGAAGGCGCCCGACGCGATGAAGAGGACGTGGTCGGTCTTCACCTGTCCGTGCTTGGTGGCGACGGTCGTGCCCTCGATCAGCGGCAAGAGATCGCGCTGCACGCCCTCGCGCGAAACGTCGGCGCCGCCGCGCCCTTCGCGCGCACAGATCTTGTCCATCTCGTCGATAAAGACGATGCCGTTGTTCTCGACCTCGTGGATCGCCTCGCGAACGCTCGCTTCCTGGTCGATCAGCTTGTCGCTTTCTTCGCCGATGAGCGGCCCCCGCGCTTCCGTCACGGTCAGCTTGCGGGCCTTGCCGCGCTGCATCTTGCCGAAGATGTCGCCGAGCGAAAAGGCGGATACGCTGGCGCCGCCCGGCATGTTGGGCAGTTCGAACATGGGCGCGCCGCCGCCCGACGGCGCGAGTTCGATCTCCACTTCCTTGTCGTCGAGTTCGCCGTCGCGCAGGCGCTTGCGGAAGGTTTCGCGCGTTGCCGGCGAGGAGGCCGGGCCGACGAGGGCGTCGAGAAGGCGCTCTTCCGCGGCCTTTTCGGCGCGCGCCTGCACATCCTTGCGGCGGCGCTCTTTCACCATGAGAAGCGCGACCTCCATCAGGTCGCGGACGATCTGCTCCACGTCGCGGCCGACATAGCCGACCTCGGTGAATTTCGTTGCCTCGACCTTGAGAAAGGGCGCGTTGGCGAGGCGCGCGAGCCGGCGCGCGATCTCGGTCTTGCCGCAGCCGGTCGGGCCGATCATCAGGATGTTTTTCGGCATCACCTCTTCGCGCATCTGTCCTTCGAGCTGAAGGCGGCGCCAGCGGTTGCGCAGGGCGATGGCGACGGCGCGTTTCGCGTCGGCCTGACCGACGATGTAGCGGTCGAGTTCGGAGACGATTTCGCGGGGGGAGAAGTCGGCCATCAGATTTTTTCCACCACGATATTGTGGTTCGTGTAGACGCAGATGTCGGCGGCGATGTTCATGGCGCGCCGGGCGATGGCTTCGGCGTCGGCGGAGCTGTCGATGAGCGCGCGGCCGGCGGCGAGCGCATAATTGCCGCCCGAGCCGATGGCCGCGACGGCGCCGCCTTCCGTAGCCTCGGGCTCCAGCACGTCGCCCGAGCCCGTCAGGACCAACCCGACGTTTTTGTCGGCGACGAGCATCATCGCCTCCAGCCGGCGCAGATAGCGGTCCATGCGCCAGTCCTTGGCGAGTTCGACGCAGGCGCGCATCAACTGCCCCGGATATTGCTCGAGCTTGGTCTCGAGCCGCTCGAAGAGGGTGAAGGCGTCCGCCGTCGCGCCCGCAAAGCCCGCGATGACGTCGCCCTTGCCGAGGCGGCGCACCTTCCGGGCGTTGCCTTTCATGATCGTCTGGCCGAGGCTGACCTGCCCGTCGCCCGCGATCACCGTCTCTCCCTGCTTTTTGACGAGGATAATCGTCGTCGCATGCATAAGGAGCGACTTTTCCTGTTCTTTGTCCATCTGCGCCTGCCGAGCAATTGTTCAGGCCGATGTAGGCGCTGGGCCCGCCTTCAGCAAGTGCTTGCGCCCAACGGCGTTCACTGGCTCGTGAAACGGCCACGCTGAGCGGCAGCGCAGCAGCGCTGGTCTCATCGGCCCCCTCAATATCTCTTTGGCGTTGAGGCCTCAGCAGGCTGGGGCGGCGCCGCCAGCAAGGCCGTCCGGCCGTCTTATCGGGTGGCGAAGAGGCGTCATAATTGATACAAGCGGCCCGCTGCGGCCGATTTGGGGTTCGGCGGCGTCTTTCGGAAGGCCCTTCTCCATGCGCAGCGCAAAAATCGAGCGCAACACCAAGGAAACCACAATTTCCGTCGCTGTCGACCTCGACGGGGCGGGAAAGTCCGACATTTCGACCGGAATCGGCTTTTTCGACCATATGCTGGACCAGATCGCACGCCACGCGCCGCTCGATCTGACCGTGCTCGCCAAAGGCGACCTGCATATCGACGGCCATCACACGGTGGAGGACGTGGGCCTCGCGCTGGGCCAGGCGGTGGACCGCGCGCTCGGCGACCGCAAGGGAATCGCGCGCTATGGCGATGCGCATGTCCCGCTCGACGAGGCGCTGACCCGCGTCGTGATCGACGTCTCCGGCCGACCGTATTTCGTCTATGGCGTGGAGTTTCCCGCCGAGCGAATCGGCGAATTCGATACCGAGCTCATGCGGGAATTCTTCCAGGCTTTCGCCATGCAGGCCCGTATCGGGCTGCATATCGACCGGCTGAAGGGCGTCAACAGCCATCATATCGCCGAAAGCGCCTTTAAAGGTTTCGCCCGCGCCTTCGGCAAGGCGGTTGCTCTCGACCCGCGCCGCGCGCAGGGCGAGGCGCCCTCCACCAAGGGGACGCTGACCGCCTGAGCGGCGTCGGCGCAGAGGTCCAGGGAGGAGGGACGGCCCATGGCCACGTTCACCGTTCAAATACCGCCGGCGTCGAATGGCGGGGGCGCCGCGTCGGAGAAGATCGTTTTCCTGCGCGACGCCTTTTCGGGGCCGGCCTTCGTCTTCGGCCCGTTCTGGCTGCTATGGAAGCGGGCCTGGCTCGCCGCCCTGGGCTGGGCGCTGCTGCTCGCGGCGATCGCCGGGATCGGCGCCCTGCTGAAGATGCCGCCCTTGGCGATGTCCTTTGCCGGACTCGCGGCGGCCGCCATCCTCGGCTTCGAGGGCGAGCGCATTCTCGCATGGAGTTTGCACCGGCGCGGCTATGTCGAGGACGACGTGGTGATCGGCGACAATGAGGAGGAGGCCGAGGAGGTCTACTTCGGCCGGTTGCGCGCGCGGGCCTCGCAGACGCACCCCGCGGAGAGCGGCGCTTGACCACAGCGATCATCGACTACGGTTCCGGCAATCTGCACTCGGCGCAGAAGGCCTTCGAGCGCGCCGCCCGCGAGGCCGGGCTCGAGGGCGCCATTCGCGTGACGAACGATCCCGAGGTCGTGCGCGCCGCGGATCGCGTCGTTCTGCCTGGCGTCGGCGCCTTCGCCGATTGCCGTAGCGGCTTGCTTGCCTTGCCGGGGCTCTATGAAGCGCTGCACGAGGCGGCGATCGACCGCGGCCAGCCGTTTCTGGGCATTTGCGTCGGCATGCAGCTCATGGCGGCGCGCGGGCTCGAACATGGCGAGACGCCCGGCCTCGACTGGATCGGCGGCGACGTCGTCGCCATTGCGCCCGGCGATCCCTCGCTGAAAGATTCCGCACATGGGCTGGAACACGCTGACGCTCGCGCAGACGCATCCTGTCTTCGCGGGAATTCGCGACGGGCGAGCGGGGTCTCCACGCCTATTTCGTCCACTCCTATCATCTGACGCCGTCCAATCCGGCCCATGTGCTGGCGACGAGCGACTACGGGGCGCCGCTCACGGCCTCCGTCGCGCGCGACAATCTCGTCGGCGTCCAGTTCCATCCCGAGAAGAGCCAGCGGCTCGGCCTCGCGCTCATCGCCAATTTCCTGAGGTGGCGTCCGTGATTTTGTTTCCGGCTATCGATCTCAAAGAAGGTCAATGCGTCCGCCTCGCGCAGGGCGACATGGACCGCGCCACGATCTTCAACGACGATCCGGCGGCGCAGGCGCGCGCCTTCCAGAGCCAGGGCTTCGAATATCTCCACGTCGTCGATCTCGACGGCGCCTTCGCCGGCGCGCCGCGAAATGGGGCGGCGGTCGAGGCCATTCTCGGCGCGCTGACGATTCCCGTGCAACTCGGCGGCGGCATTCGCGACATGCGCACGCTCGCTCGCTGGCTGGAGAAGGGCGTCGCGCGCGTCATCATCGGAACGGCGGCGGTGAAGGATCCGTCTTTCGTTCACGAAGCCGCGCGCCTATATCCCGGCCGCGTCGCAGTTGGCATCGACGCGAAGGACGGCATGGTCGCCGTCGACGGCTGGGCGCGCACGACGCGCATGCCGTCGCTCGACCTCGCCAGGAGCTTCGAGGACGTCGGCGTCAGCGCCATCATCTACACCGACATTTCGCGCGACGGGGTTCTGACCGGCCTCAACATCGAGCAGACGCTGGGGCTCGCCAATGCGTTGACGATCCCTGTCATCGCGTCTGGCGGCCTTGCTTCGCTCGAAGACATCGAACGGCTCGTTCAGCCGGACTGCGCCAAGCTCGCCGGCGCCATCACCGGCCGCGCGCTCTATGACGGGCGGCTCGACCCGGCGGAGGCGCTGGCGCTGATCAAGAAGGCGCGAGGCTGATGCTCAAAGCCCGCGTCATTCCCTGCCTCGACGTGAAGGAGGGTCGCGTCGTCAAGGGCGTCAATTTCGTCGATCTGCGCGACGCCGGCGATCCGGTGGAATGCGCCATCGCCTATGACGCCGCCGGCGCCGATGAACTCTGCTTTCTCGACATCACCGCGAGCCACGAAAATCGCGGCATCCTGTTCGACGTCGTGCAGCGCACCGCCGAAGCCTGCTTCATGCCGCTGACCGTCGGCGGCGGCGTGCGCACGCTGGACGACATTCGCAACCTCCTGCTCGCCGGCGCCGACAAGGCCTCGATCAACACCGCCGCCGTATCCAACCGCCAGTTCGTGCGGGAGGCGGCCGAGAAATTCGGCGCGCAATGCATCGTCGTCGCGATCGACGCCAAGCAGACGGCGCCGGGTAAGTGGGAAATCTTCACGCATGGCGGGCGTCGCCCGACCGGCGTCGACGCGGTCGAATTCGCGCGCGAAGTGACGGCGCTCGGCGCCGGTGAAATCCTGCTCACTTCCATGGATCGCGACGGCGCCAAGATCGGCTTCGACATTGCGCTGACGCGCGCCGTCGCCGACGCCGTCAGCGTTCCCGTCATCGCCTCAGGCGGCGTCGGCAATCTCGATCATCTCGTCGCGGGCGTTCGCGAAGGGCACGCGAGCGCCGTGCTCGCGGCCTCGATCTTTCATTTCGGCGAATATACGATCCCGCAAGCGAAGCGGCACATGGCGGCGGCGGGGCTGCCCATGCGGCTCGACGGCCTGGAGGCGGCATGACTTTCACCCTCGACGACCTCGCTTTACTCATCAAATCGCGCCGCGGCGACAGCGTTTCCAATTCCTACACGAAGCAGCTCTTCGACGCGGGCGTGTCGCGCATCTCGAAGAAATTCGGCGAGGAGGCCTTTGAGGCCGTCATCGCCGCGATGGAGGGCGACAACAAGGCGCTGACGAGCGAAGCCGCCGACGTGCTCTATCACCTCCTCGTGCTGCTCGAAGCGCGGGACGTCGCGCTTGCAGACGTCCTCGCAGAACTCGGCCGCCGAACGTCGCAATCGGGCCTTGCGGAGAAGGCCTCGCGCGGAGCGGCGCAATGAACGATTTCGGTGCGCAGGAAAACGGCTTGATCTCTCCTTATCGCCGTTTTACGCGCGCCGAATGGGCATCGCTTCGCGCCGATACGCCGCTGACGCTGACAATGGACGATCTGACGCGGCTCAAATCCGTCGGCGATCCGATCTCCCTTGAAGAAGTGATTGAAATCTATCTGCCGCTGTCGCGTCTGCTGGCGCTTTACGTCGCGGCGACGCAGGGCCTCTTCAAGGCGACGCAGCGCTTTCTCGGCGCCGAAGACGGCAAGGTGCCTTACATCATCGGCGTCGCGGGCTCCGTTGCAGTGGGCAAATCCACGACGGCGCGCATCCTCAAGGCGATGCTGTCGCGCTGGCCCAATACGCCGAAAGTGGAGCTCATCACGACCGACGGCTTTCTTCTGCCCAACGCCGCGCTCGAACGCGAAGGCTTGATGGAGAAGAAGGGCTTTCCCGAAAGCTACGACAACAAGGCGCTGCTGCGTTTTCTCTCGGCGGTGAAGGCGGGCCAGCGCCATGTCTGCGCTCCGGTCTATTCGCATCTGACTTATGACGTCGTGCCCGATGAAACCGCCTGTTTCGACGGACCGGACATTCTCATCGTCGAGGGCGTCAACGTGCTCGCCGCGCGCCCGTCCCGCCAGCCGAAGGAAATTCCCTTCGTCTCCGATTTCTTCGACTTTTCCGTCTATCTCGACGCCAATGAGGAGACGCTAGAGCGCTGGTATATTTCGCGCTTCCTGCGCCTGCGCGAAACGGCCTTTCGCGACCCGCGCTCGTATTTTCGCAAATACGCGGATCTCTCCGACGAAGAGACCGTGCGCGTCGCCAAGGACATCTGGACGCGCATCAATCTGGAGAATTTACGCAGCAACATCGCGCCGACGCGGCCGCGCGCAAGTCTGATTTTGACGAAGGGCGCCGATCACAAGATCGAGGAAGTGGCGCTGCGGAAATTGTAGAATTCGTGACTCGGCCTCGTCCTTCGAGACGCGAGCTTCGCTCGCTCCTCAGGATGAGGCCTGAGTGCCGGGCGAAAAAAGAAGCCCCCCATGCTGAGGAGCCTGAGTAGCAGGCGTCTCGAAGCACGAGGGGCGTCGTTATTGTCGCACCTGTAAGCTTACGCGTTCCCCACCGTCCGCAAGATCGGCTTTGCCGGCCCATGCGTCGGTTTGCCGTCAACCGTCAGCGACGGGCCCTCGGCTGAAATCTCCACGGTCGCGCCGTCGACGATTTCGCCTGCGAGCAGCCGCTCGGCCAGCGCGTCCTGCAGTTCCTTCTGCATCACGCGCTTCAGCGGCCTTGCGCCGTAAGCCGGATCATAGCCCTTGGCCGCGAGCCAGTCGCGCGCTTTCGCATCCAGACGCAGCGTGATCTTGCGATCCTCTAGAAGCTTCTGCAAGCGCTTCGCCTGGATGTCGACGATCGCGCCCATGTCCTCGCGCCGCAGCCGGTGGAACAGGATGATTTCGTCGACGCGGTTCAGGAACTCCGGCCGGAAGTGCGAACGCACCACCGACATCACCTCGTCGTGCACCGCGGACGAATCCTCGCCCTCCTGCTGCATGACGAGAAACTCCGCGCCGAGATTCGACGTCATGATGATCAGCGTGTGCTTGAAGTCGACCGTGCGACCCTGGCCGTCGGTCAGCCGCCCGTCGTCGAGCACCTGCAGCAGCACGTTGAACACATCCGGATGCGCCTTCTCGATCTCGTCGAACAGCACGACCTGATAGGGCCGGCGACGCACGGCTTCGGTCAGCGCGCCGCCTTCCTCATAGCCGACATAGCCGGGCGGCGCGCCGATGAGGCGGGCGACCGAGTGCTTCTCCATATATTCGGACATGTCGAGCCGGACCATCGCCGTCTCGTCGTCGAACAGGAAGTTCGCAAGCGCCTTGGTGAGCTCCGTCTTGCCGACGCCGGTGGGGCCAAGAAAGATGAAACTGCCGATCGGGCGGTTGGGGTCCTGCAGGCCGGCGCGGGCGCGGCGCACGGCGGTCGACACCGCCTCCACCGCCTCGCGCTGCCCGACGACGCGCCTCGCAAGTTCGTCCTCCATGTGGAGCAGCTTTTCGCGCTCGCCCTCCAGCATTTTGTCGACCGGCACGCCCGTCCAGCGCGACACCACCTGCGCGACGTCATTGGCCGTCACGGCCTCCTCGATCAGCGCGCCCTTGCCCTCGGCCGCCTCAATGCCCGCGAGTTTCTTCTCGAGGTCCGGGATGACGCCATAGGTCAGCTCGCCCGCGCGCTGATATTCGCCGCGGCGCTGCGCCTGGGCGAGTTCGTTGCGTGCGTGCTCCAACTGCTCCTTCAGCTTCTGGGCGCTGCCGAGCTTGTCTTTCTCCGCCTTCCAGCGCGCGGTGAGCGCGGCGGATTTTTCTTCGAGGTCCGCAAGCTCGCCTTCGAGCTTCGCCAGCCGATCCTTCGACGCCGTGTCGGTTTCCTTCTTCAGCGCCTCCTGCTCGATCTTGAGCTGGATGATGCGGCGGTCGAGTTCATCGAGCTCCTCGGGCTTGGAGTCGATCTGCATGCGCAGGCGGGACGAGGCTTCGTCCACGAGGTCGATGGCCTTGTCGGGCAGGAAGCGGTCGGAGATATAGCGGTTCGATAAAGTCGCCGCGGCCACGATCGCGCTGTCGGTAATGCGCACGCCGTGGTGCATCTCGTATTTTTCCTTCAGCCCGCGCAGGATCGAGATCGTGTCCTCGACCGTCGGCTCGTCGACGAAGACGGGCTGGAAGCGACGGGCCAGCGCCGCGTCCTTTTCCACATGCTTGCGATATTCATCGAGCGTCGTCGCGCCGACGCAATGCAGTTCGCCGCGCGCCAAAGCAGGCTTCAGCAGGTTCGAGGCGTCCATCGCGCCATCGGCCTTGCCGGCGCCGACCAGCGTGTGCATCTCGTCGATGAAGAGGATGATCCCGCCCTCGGCGGCCGTCACTTCGTTGAGCACGCCCTTCAGCCGCTCCTCGAATTCGCCGCGATATTTCGCGCCCGCGATCAGCGCGCCCATATCGAGCGCCAGCAGCTTCTTGTCCTCGAGCGATTCCGGCACGTCGCCGTTGACGATGCGCAGCGCAAGCCCTTCGACGATCGCGGTCTTGCCGACGCCGGGTTCGCCGATCAGCACGGGGTTGTTCTTGGTGCGGCGCGACAGAACCTGAATCGTGCGGCGGATTTCCTCGTCGCGGCCGATGACCGGATCGAGCTTGCCCTCGCGCGCCGCTTCGGTGAGGTCGCGGGCGTATTTCTTCAGCGCGTCATACTGGTTCTCGGCGGAGGCGGTGTCGGCGGTGCGGCCCTTGCGCAAATCCTCGATCGCGGCGTTGAGCGTCTGCGGCGTCACGCCGGCCTGGCCGAGGATTTTCGCGGAGTCGGAATCCTTTTCCATCGCCAGCGCCAGCAGCAGGCGCTCGACGGTGACATAGGAATCGCCCGCCTTCTGCGCAATCTTCTCGGCGTTGTCGAAAAGCCGCGCCAGCGCCGGGGCGACATAAACCTGACCGGCGCCCGAGCCCGACACCTTGGGGAGCTTCGCCAGCGCCGCCTCGGTCGCGGCCAGCGCCGCGCGCGAATTGCCGCCCGCGCGGTCGATGAGACCGGCGGAAAGTCCCTGCTCGTCGTCGAGCAGAACCTTCAGAAGGTGCTCGGGCGTGAACTGCTGATGGCCCTCGCGCATGGCGAGCGACTGCGCGCTCTGCACGAATCCGCGCGCGCGTTCGGTATATTTCTCGAAATTCATTTGTTCCCCTCTCGACCTTGAGGCGGGCCCTGTTCAGCGACGCGCCTTTTGTCAAAGCAGGCCCCTTGCGGCGGCCTTCGGTTTCGATATGGGGAGAGCGACCGGGAGTTGAAGAGGGTGGGGGCTGAGGCGCGGGCGGGAGGGGTGCGGCGTAGGGGCGCGGGAGCAGGCTGCGGATGTTGAGTTGAAAAAATAAAAGCTAAAGGGGAATTTGCATCGTTAGTTTCCTAATTTACCGCTCCTTCCGCTATTCCGCCCGATGCCTAGCATTTATCATCGGGCGGGTGAGCTTCGGCACGGGCGCGCGATGGGTGAACGTGCCCAAAGCTAAGGCGCGATCGGCTGATCGTTCTTCGTGCCATTCGAAAGGTCATGCACAACGATCCTCGCCTTTTCTGGGCCGCCAGCTTGCTCCTGAAGCTGTCTCGCGCAGGCGTCCGCCTCCTCCCGCGTCTTGAACACTTTGCTCCCATTAAAGCCGCCCATGTTCTCGCCGACTGAGAATTTGCCGTTGGAGTGGCAAATAATCGTAATCGTAATCGAAAGGCGGTAGCGGGTAGCGCGCGTGTAGTGGCTCTCTGGGATCGTCACGTCGACGCCCCTTCGCTCGATCTCGCCGCCCATGCACTGCACCACGTGCTTTACCAAATGGCCCGTGAACTGTTTGAAGCGATCTTGAAAGGCTTCGGCCCCGGTGGCTGCCGCGATGAAGGGCTCAAGATCGGGTACAACGGGGTCCCGGCGGCGGGTCGCCAGTGCCGCGACGAGCTTGCCGTCGCGGCTCGTCACGACGTCGAATATCCGCTGCCCGGTTTCGGATTCCAACTGGGACTTGAAGTGCTGCGGGTCATACGGGCCGATATCAGCATCGAAGTTGAGAAGTTCAGGATACGGGTCGTACTTAAAATCAATGTGCATATTACGTTCCTCCCGCTGGGTTCTCAATTGCCTGCCTAAAGCAGGCTACATCGTATATATCCCATCCAAGAAGCATGTCAAGGTGGTTTTAATCCCATCAAGCTAGCCGACGCCCCCCAACTTATCCCCACCTCCCAAACCTCGGGTAATCTCCCTCCCGCTCCGCCAACTGCACAGGGGCGTCGTCGGGTCGGCGGCGCTGGCGGGGTCGGTTAAGCGCGGGGCGGCGACCCTCGTCTCGCGCGGGAGTCCGGCGCCGCCTGCCGGGTCTCTCCCTCGTGGGGAGGCTGCGCGGAGCGATCCGCGCAAAGGCTGGGCGTAGTTTCCGTGTCCGCGACACGCGGCCCGAGGACCCGAAAGGGAAAGCGCCGGCGGGCCGGAGGCGGCGCATGTGAACCCTTGCGCGCGCCCCAAGCGCTTCTGCGCCTGGGGAAAGAAGCGGCCGCCGTCTGGCGACCGCGCCGGAGGGGCGAAGCGCCACAGGATGGCGTGGGCCTTGTCTGGAAAGGTGCGCGCGAAGAAAGACCGCAGCTGGGACGCCTTGGACCCGACGCGCATTCTCTCTCGCTCTCGGCCAAAGGGGGCCGGGGCGTCCCGGCTTCCTGCATGGCCCGCGCCGGAAACGGCGGCGGGGGTTTTCGCCTGCGCGCTTGACAAGACGCCAGCTCTGCCGCCTTGAGGCGGAAGAGAACGGAGCCGTCATGCGCCTCGCACGCCTTTATCGCTACCCCGTCAAGGGCCTCTCGCCGGAGCCGCTCGATTCGGCCGATCTGCCGACGGACGGCTACTTCCCCTGCGACCGGCTGTTCGCGCTGGAGAACGGCGCCTCGGGCTTCGATCCGCAGGCGCCCTCGCATCAGCCCAAGATCAAGTTTCTGATGCTCATGCGCAACGGCGCGCTGGCCGGGCTGGCGACGCGCTACGACGAGGCCAGTGGCGTGTTGACGATCTCGCAGGACGGGCGCGCGGCGGCGCAGGCGAATCTGCGGACGCCGGAGGGGCGGGCGGCGATCGAGGCCTGTCTCGCCGAGGTCGTCGGCGCGGCGGAAATCCGCGGGCCGGTGAAGCTGCTCGAGGCGCCCGCGGGCTTTCGCTTCACCGATTCGAAATCCGGCTTCGTTTCGCTCATCAATCTCGCGAGCGTCGCCGAAATCGAGAAAGCGCAGGGCGCCAAGGTCGATCCGCTGCGGTTTCGCGGCAATCTCTACATCGAGGGCGCGCCCGCCTGGGACGAGGCGTCATGGCCCGGCCGCACGCTGCGAATCGGCGGGGCGACGCTCGAGGTGCTGAAGATGACCGATCGCTGCGCGGCGACCGGCGTCGAGCCCGGCACGGGTCGGCGCGACATGGATGTGGTGCAGACGATCCGGAAGAGTTTCGGCCATGTCGACTGCGGGGTCTACGCCCGCATCGAGAAGGGCGGCCGCATCGCCGTCGGGGACGAATTCGCCTTCACATGAAAAAAGAGCCGCCTTGCGGCGGCTCTTGCGTTCTTCAGAAACGATCCGGCTCGAAGGGGAGTTCGCCTCCCTGCGGAGCCGCCTCCTCGTGGGCTTCTCCGCCCGCCTCGTCGCCCGGCTGACGCGCCGGCCGGCGCCGGCGGCGCGAGCTCAGATGGAAATTCACCCCCTCGTGATCACGCGCCGCGGGAGCGCGCTCGGCGGGAGCGAAGCCCGCCTCGACGGGCGCCTCGCTCTCGGTCGTGGCGGTGCGCGCCGGAGGCGCGGTGATGAAGGAAGGGAGGGCAGGCGCCGGCTCGGCGTCCACCTGCTCGACGCGCGGCTGCTGGAAGCGGCGGTTGTCGCGATTGCGCTCGAAGCGCCGCGGCTCGCCGTCATTGGGGCCGTTGGTGCGCTCGCGGAAAGGCGGGCGCTCCGGCCGCTGCGGCCGCTCGCCGCGCTCGGGACGGTCCGTCCGCTCCGGGCGCATGTCCACCCGCATCTCGCCGATGGGGCGTTCCTCATAGGGCTGCGGCTGGGGTTGCGGCTGCGCGAAATGCGGCTGCGGCTGTTGCTGCTGCGGCGCGTAGGGTTGCTGCGGCGGCTGATAGGCCGCCGGCGGCAGGCGCTCCGAGAGCGGCGCGAAACGGTCGGGCAGGGCGGCGAAATCATCATCGTCGTCCATGTCCGCGTCCGCCTCCCCCTGCGGGCGGCCGCCGAAACCGTTCGCCTGCTGCTGCGCCTGCTGGGCGGCGGCGATCAGGCGGAAGTAATGTTCGGCGTGCTGCAGCAGGCTTTCGGCCATGATCGTGTCGCCGGAAACCTGCGCGTCGCGAGCGAGCTGCAGATATTTCTCCGCAACATGCTGCGCCGTGCCTCGAATTTTCACGTCGGGGCCATTCGACTCATAGGAGCGGGTCAGCGGGTTGGGGCCCTTGCGGCCGCTGCGCCCCCGCATTCGCTTGTTCTGTCCTGGTCTCATCCACTCCCCCGAAAGCTTCCGCACGCGATGTGCGCAAATTGACGCTGATTGTCTGCTTGCCGCAGTCTCTTCGCCGCGGGAACACGTGGCCGAACGTCAGCTGGTTCGGCGCGCAGACATGATCGATCGAGGAGGCGTCTGGCCCCACGCCCCTTTTACCCGCGTCGACGTTTCGGCGGCGTCCTGATCTGCGCTATGGGCGCGGACGCGTCGCGGCCTTGAGCCGAGCGGTCAATTCATGCGAACCTGGTGGAATTCGATCGTCGCGTGACGTCCTAAAGGGATGCGCGTGGCGACGTTCGACGTGGCCTTCCTCCACCGGGATCAAGCAGCTTTCAAGCCAGCCTTTGGCCGGCTGATCCTGGCGCCTGCTCGCGAGGCGGCGCCGGAAATTTTCGAGATCCACATCTCGATTTCTACGGTCAGCTGGATTTGAGAGAGACTATAGTGGCTACCCCCCTCTGCGCCAAGTGCGGCGGTGCGTAAAGCGGCGAAAAACCGGGCACTGTAGCTAATATGTCACGATTATGGCGGGGCCCGGCGCGCAGCGACGACCCGCTCGTGTCCGCCGGCGTCGCGTCCCACGCGCGCTATCGAAAATCCCTGCGCCCCGAGCAGCGAGGCCACGCTCACCGCTTGGTCGGAGCCGACCTCGAAGGCGACGAGTCCGTCGGGCGCGAGCAGCCTTGGAAGGTCGGCGACGATCTCGCGATAGCAGCTGAGCCCGTCCACGCCGCCGTCGAGGGCGAGCGCCGGGTCGTAAAGCCTAACCTCTGGATCGAGCCCCGCGATGTCGCCGGCGCGCACATAGGGCGGATTCGAGACGAGGATGTCGAATTTGCCCGTAAGCGCTGCGCCCCAGCGGCCCCGCAGAACGCTGCCGCGGGCCGTGAGCCCGCAGCGTGCTAGATTCGCCTGCGTCGCGGCGCAGGCGTGCGGAGAAATGTCGACGGCGACGGCGCGCGCCGCTGGCAATTCGCTGAGGAGAGCGCAGACGATCGCGCCGGAGCCGGTCCCAAGGTCGAGAATCCTCAATGCCGCGTCGCGCTTTTCCGTTAGCGTGAGCGTCGTATCGATCAGCGTCTCGGTGTCGGGGCGCGGGTCGAGCACATGGGGCGCAACGACGATGTCGAGCGTCCAGAAGCCGCGCTCGCCGAGAATGCGGGAAACGGGCTCACGCGCGGCGCGGCGGGCGGCGTAACGTGAAAGCCGATCGGCTTCCTTCTCCAGGAGCGGCGCCTGTGGCGACATGGCGAGCTGGAGCCGGCTCAGGCCGGTCGCCGCCCGCAACAGGGCGCGCGCGTCATCCTGCGCCTGTTCGGCGCCGACGCCGCTTGCGACGAGATAGGCCGCGACCTGTGCGATCGCCTGTGCACGCGAGGGAGGGGCCTCCGGCGCGGCGGGTCGGGATGCTGGGTCGCGGCTCACGTTTGTTCACGCGCTCCTTCTCGTCAGGCGTCGTCGATCGTTCAGGCGCTTCTGGCGATGAGCGCGCTGAGCCGTCTGGCGAAGGCGGCCGGATCGACAGGGGCGTCGCCGTCGGCCACGCGTGCGAGGTCGAGCAGAAGATGCAGCCCGTCTGCGGCGCCCTCGCGGCCTTTTTCGCGCAGCGTTGTGGCGATCGCGGCGACGGCCGGATGCCGGGCGTTGATCTCCAGCACCGGCTGGCCGAACATTCCCTTTTGTCCGCTCTCGGCGAGAATGCGCGCAAGCTGCCGGTCGACCCCCTTTTCGGAGGCGACGAGACAGGCGGCGCTCTCGGTCAGTCGCGTCGAGACGCGAACGTCCTCGACCAATTCCGCAAGCGCCTCCTTTAACGCGGCGAGGAGATCGCCGATGTCGGCGGCGGGCGTTTGGTCGTCTTTCGATTCCTCGACGAGCGGAATCGCATCGACGTCGGCACCGCCCTGCGTGACAGAGTGAAACGGCTTGCCGTCGAATCCGAGTGCGCTCGTCACCCAGAAGGCGTCCACCGCATCGTCGAGCAGCAGAACCTCGACGCCCCGCGCCTGGAAACCTTCGAGTTGCGGGCTCGAGGCGAGGCGCTTGGCGTCGTCGCCGGTGATGTAATAGATCGCAGTCTGGTTTTCGCGCAGGTCGGCGACGTAATCCTTAAGCGTGCGCGTCTTGGCGTCCGATCTGGTCGAAGCGAAGCGTGCGATGGCGAAAAGGTCGTCTCGCCGGCTCGGGTCTTCGTGCAGCCCCTCCTTCAGCACGGCGCCGAAGTTTTCCCAGACCTTGGCGAACTTGTCGGGCTCATTCTCGGCGAGCTTCCTGAGTTCCTGAAGAATGCGCGTCGAAACCGCCTTGCCGATCGAGGCGATGACGGGGCTCTTCTGCACCATCTCGCGCGAGACGTTGAGCGGAATGTCGGCGCTGTCGACGACAAGCCGAACGAAACGCAGCCAGTGCGGGAGAAGCTCGACGTCGCGCGAGATCAGCACGCGCCGCACATAAAGCTTCGACTTGCTCTTGCGGGAAGGCTCGAAGAAATCGAAGGGCCGCGCGTTGGGGACGAAGGCGAGCACGGTATATTCCATGCGCCCTTCCGCGCGCCAATGGACCGTGAGCGCGGGTTCGTCGAAAGCGCCGGAAATCTGCCGGTAGAAATCGAGATATTCCTCTTCGGCGATCTCGGATTTCGGCTTCGTCCACAAAGCGACGCCGTCGGCGATGCGGCGCGGCTCCTTGCCCGGCTCCTCGATGAGATCGATCGGCGTCGATACGGCGCCGGAATGCTCACGCACGATGTTCTCGATGCGCCAGGGCTCGAGAAACTCGTCGCTGTCGGAATTGAGGTGCAGCGTCACGCGCGCGCCGACCAAAGGCGCGTCGTCCAGCGGGAGCGGCGCGATCGTGTAGGAGCCCTTGCCCTGCGACGCCCAAAGCCAGGCCTGGTCTTCGCCCGCACGGCGGGTCGCGACCTCCACATGGTCGGCGATCATGAAGACCGAATAGAAGCCGATGCCGAATCGGCCGATCAGCGCGGAGCCGAAATCAGCGCCTTCCTTGCCGATTTTCTCGAGGAAGGCGCGCGTGCCCGAGTTGGCGATGGCGCCGAGCGCG
Organism: uncultured Alphaproteobacteria bacterium; assembly: GCA_963806665.1. Lineage (GTDB taxonomy): Bacteria > Pseudomonadota > Alphaproteobacteria > Rhizobiales > Beijerinckiaceae > Methylocystis. The sequence goes on from CAWDYM010000004.1 coordinate 326,671, forward strand.
CTGATGAGCTCCTCGCGCGACATGCCGACTCCATTGTCGGTCACGGTGATCCGGCGCTGCGCCTTGTCCAGCGCAATCGTGACAAGCGGAGCGCCAGCGGTCGCGGCGAGCTTTTCGTTTGATAGCGATTCGTAGCGGAGCTTCTCGCAGGCGTCGGCGGCGTTGGAGATGAGTTCGCGCAGAAAGACGTCGCGTTCGGAATAGATCGAATGCGTCATCAATTCGAGCAGCTGCGCGACATCCGCTTCGAAGCCGAACTGGTCGGCCTTCGGCGCATCGGTGGTGGCAGCTTCGTTCGTCATGTCGTCTCCAAATCAGCTCGCGCTCCAGCCGGAGCGCTTGATTAAAAAGGAAAAGAGGGCGGTCTTGCGGCCGCGCTTGGTCAGTTCGTCATTCTGGAGATTTTTGCAAGTCTCTCGGCAACGAGCGTCACAGAAAGACAGGGCCGGCGCGGGATTTCTCCCGGCCGACCCGTCCATCGCTACGACCTCATGGCCTGCAAACGCACGATCCCGGGGGGCTGGGGGGCTGACGAAAACCGGAAAAGCGCGTCGAGGCCAGTCGAAGCAATGGAGTATGATATTGGGCGCCGCATTTGTCATGCAAGGGGCTGCATGTCGGCAGAATTATGATTTTTCTCAGCTATTGGCTGCGGTTAAGGCCGCTTTCGCGCGCAAATGCCGCAGCTTCCGTTTTTTATCACGCGGCAATAGTGGGGTGGGGCTTGCCGTGACGGTTTCATCGCGCAAACATGACAGTCTGTAATGGAGACTGCTGCAATGGCGGAGTCGGAGACGACGGATCCCAGTCGGTCGCGCCCAGCTTTTGTCCTGGTGCCCGGTTCAGGCCGGGAGACTCAGGACCGGACTCGGAACGGGCGCGACGAGAGCTTGAAGCCACGTGTCGCTTTCGACCGCCGCGAGCTCAACCTGCTGTTCAACCTTTATGGGGCGAAGGTCGCGTCTGGCGAATGGCGCGACTACGCGCTGGATTTCACGCCGGCCAAGGCGATTTTCTCGATCTTCAGGCGCGCGAGCGAAGCGCCCCTTTACCGGATCGAAAAGAATCCGGAGCTGGCGCGCCGTCAGGGCGCCTATGCCGTGATCACGACCACCGGCCTCGTGCTCCGGCGCGGACACGACCTGTCCCGCGTGCTGCGCGCGCTCGACGGATTGAAACTGGTCGGCAAGGATTAAGAGACGGGCGAAAAAAAGCCCCGCGTGAGCGGGGCTTTGCTTCTGGCGTAGTTCGCCGCTCGGCTATTCGCGGTCGCCGAACAGGAAGAGCAGCGACTGGAACATGTTGATGAAGTCGAGATAGAGAGACAGAGCGCCAAAGATGCTCAGCTTCTGCGCGACTTCATGGTCGCCCATGTCATAATACATATCCTTGATGCGCTGCGTATCCCAAGCCGTCAGGCCGGAGAAGACCAGCACGGTCACGATCGACAGCGCGAACTGCAGACCGCTCGACTGCAGGAAGAGGTTGACGAGGCCGGCGATCACCAGGCCCCACACGCCCATCACCAGAAACGAGCCGAAGGCGGAAAGGTCACGCTTCGTCGTGTAGCCATAGATGCTCAGGCCGCCGAAGGCCGCCGCGGTGATGAAGAACACGCGGGCGATCGACACCCCTGTGAACATCAGCAGCAGAGACGACATGGAAAGGCCCATCACCGCGGCGAAGCCGATGAACATGTTCCGCGCCGTCGCGGCGGACATCGACTGGGCGCGGCCGCCCATCAGGAAGATGAAGGCGAGCGGCGACAGGACGATCACCCAGCGCAGGGGGCTCATGAAGATGAGCTGCCCGAAGCTCGAAAGCCCCACCAGCTTGCCGCCGACGAATTGCGGATTGGCGAGCAAGAACGTGCCGAGCGCGACAAGTCCCGTCACGGCGAGGCCGAGCGTCATGTAATTGTAAACGCCGAGCATGTAGGCGCGCAGGCCCTCGTCGATCTCAGCCGTGGTCGACCGAGCGACCCCGCGGCCGTAGCCGAAGCTCGAATTGCGGTCGTTGTAAGACATCGTATTCCTCTCGATCTCCGAGGCCGGCGCGCGAAATCCGCCATCGCCCGGCGCCTCAAACATATTGGCTCCAAGCAATATGGCTTGGGCCGCTCATGGTGGCAAGGCGCGCGCAAATGAACTCTTGTTAAGGTGATACTAGGATTAAGAGAGGGTTTTCAGCGCCCCGATCCCGAAGGCGGCGCCCCTCTGGCGGCCCCCGGGCGTTCTTGCGCCGTGCGCCGCCATCCACAGGGCGAAGCGGGACTTAGTCCCTTGACAGGGCGGCAGGAATTTCCGACCGACGGCTTTGTTGCAAAGCAGTATAGATGACCGATTGTCGCACCCTTGCTCGCGAGTGAGAATACGCTAACATCGTCCACAGGGCGTCGTTCGCCTTTCCCTGGATCGCGGGGAGAGACATGCGCGGCGTAGAGCAAAGATATCCTGCGAGTCGCGTGTCTTTGTCACACGAAGACCAGGAGGAGAACATGAGTGACGACGATAAAAGTTCGTTTCCTCGCCCTTTGAGGAGATCACTGAAAACGCTGGCGTTCGTGGCGTCGTTCGCCGTCGCGGCCTTCGCCGCTGCGCCGGCGCAGGCGCATGGCCGTCTCGGCGCGGCGGAGGGCCGCTGCCGCCTCTTCGTCGGGCCCGACACCATGAACTTCACCGGCTATCTGCCGGAGGCGTCCAAGAACGAGTTCTGCGAGGACATTCCCTCCACCGGCCCGATGATCATGGTGCTGGACGCTGAGCAGCAAGAGCTCCGCGACATGAAAATCGAGATTCGCATCGTCAAGGATCTCGGGGCGCCGAGAAAGAGGACGAGAATCTCGAGGCTGCGACCATCGCCTATCAGCCGCCGAAGATGTATCCGACCGGAACCGTCAATTTCGAGCACACTTTCAACGAGGGCGGTTACTTCGTCGGCCTCGTCACCGTCACCGGCGATCATGGCGAGCGTTGGGTGTCGCGTTTTCCGTTTTCGGTCGACCGGACGTTCATGCGCGATCTGCCCGCCTATCTGACGATGGGGCTCGGCGTGTTGGCGGCGGTTGTAATCTATCTCGTGCATCGTCGCCGGACCCCGCCGCCTTCGATCGTGACCGCGGCGGCTGCGTTCAAGACGCCGCCTCCTCCGCATGACGATTTCGATGACGCGTCTCCGGTCGCGACCCAGGACGACGACACGCAGGACGTGGACGCCGCGAAAGAGGTCGCCGCCAAGGGCGACGACCAGGATGACTCTGACAAATACAAGACGGCCGCGGAGTAGCTTTTCCAGACCGAAAAGGACAAAGAAAAAGCCCGCCATCCGAGAGGGAGGCGGGCTTTTGTTTGTTGCGTGAGCGCCTTTTATTCGTCGCCGCCGTCGATCTGCTTGCCGATGATCGCGATCGCGTGTTCGTAAACGCTCGCGGCGTTCCACGCCTGGATCGCTTCGAAGTTGGGCTCTCCGGGTTGATAGCCTGCGCCTGCCCGCCATCCATGGGCGCGCAGGAAGTTCGCCGTCGACATCAGCGCCGCCTGAGCGTTGTCGAGATTGCCCGTTCCGTATTGGAGGATGTTCTTTGGCAGAAACTGGGTCTGGCCGATCTCGCCGTGCATCGAGCCCCGCGCGCTGGGCGACAGGCGACCGCTGTCGATCAACTCCAGCGCGGCGTAGAGTTGGTCGGTGAAATACTCCGAACGGCGGCAGTCATAGGCCAGCGTCGCCACGGCGGAGAGCGCGTGCTGATTCCCGTGCACCGCGCCGAATCCCGTCTCCATGCCCCAGATTGCAAGCAGGGGCCCTGCGGGAACCCCGTAATGGCTCTGGATCGACTGGAAAAGAGCGGCCTGCGAACGCTTGAGCTGGCGCCCGCGCGCAACGATCGCCGAGGCGCCGCGCTTCTGCATGAACGCCTCGAGCGACAGATGGAAGCTCTTCTGCCCGCGGTCGGCGCCGATCGTCGCCGAGTTGTAGTGCGTGTCCATCAACGCGTTGACGCCCGTTGCGCCGACGCGACCGCGTGCTTCTTCGGCGAACTCCTGCTTCCAGGCTTCGTAGCCGCCCGCGCCGTTGCCGCAACGCGCAGCCTGCGCGGGCGCAGCGCTGAACAGCGCCATAATAACGAGCGCCGCCGTCGCGCCGGCTGTGGATAAATTCTTCATCGGCCTCCTCCTCGGGCTTTTCCGAAACCGCGCGAGCCTAAACAATTTTGGCCCAGCGGCAACCTCGCCGCCGCCCGCGCCTTGATGTTCATATATTGTTCTTGCGAAACTTTTGGGCGGAGTCTAGGCTGAAGCTGTTTCAGCTGGCGTGTTTTGGAGCGCGGAATCATGGCGGTGAGGGTGGCGACGGTCGCGTTCGAGGGCGTCGAGGCGCGCCCGGTCGACGTGCAGGTCCAGATTTCGCCCGGCTCGGTGGTTTTCAACGTCGTCGGCCTCGGCGACAAGGCGGTGGCCGAATCGCGCGAGCGAGTGCGCGCGGCGCTGATCGCTTCAGGCCTTGCTCTTCCGGCCAAGAGAATCACCGTCAATCTTGCGCCCGCCGACATGCCCAAGGAGGGGAGCCATTACGATCTCCCCATCGCACTCGGCGTCATGGCCGCCATCGGCGCCATTCCTTCCGATGCGCTGGAAGGATACCTCGTGCTCGGCGAACTCGCGCTCGACGGCACGCTGACTCCCGTCGCCGGCGTGCTTCCTGCAGCCGTGGCCGCAAACGCGAAGGGGCAGGGGCTCATCTGCCCCAGGGAATGCGGGCCCGAAGCGGCCTGGGCCTCGCGCGACATGGACGTGCTCGCGCCGCGCTCGCTCATCCAGCTCGTCAACCACATCAAGGGCACGCAGGCGCTGGCGCGGCCTGAGCCCGCCGTCCGCGCGCTGGCGTCGGATTTGCCCGATCTCGCCGACATCAAGGGCCAGGAGAGCGCCAAGCGCGCGTTGGAGATCGCCGCCGCCGGCGGTCACAATCTACTGATGAGCGGGCCGCCGGGCGCCGGCAAGTCCATGCTCGCCGCGCGGCTGCCGTCCATTCTTCCGCCGCTCACGCCGCGCGAACTGCTCGAAGTCTCAATGATTCATTCCGTCGCCGGGCAGATCGCCGGCGGCGAACTCACCGATCGGCGGCCATTTCGCTCGCCGCATCACTCCGCCTCCATGGCCGCGCTCGTCGGCGGCGGGTCGCATGCGCGGCCCGGCGAGATTTCGCTCGCGCATCACGGCGTGCTGTTCCTCGACGAACTGCCGGAGTTCCAGCCGCAGGTCCTCGACAGCCTGCGCCAGCCGCTCGAGACCGGCGAAGTCGCCGTCTCGCGCGCCAATCATCGTGCCGTCTATCCGGCCCGTTTCCAGCTCGTCGCCGCGATAAATCCCTGCCGCTGCGGCCATGCGCTCGACCCGGGCTTCGCTTGCAAGCGCCAGCCGAACGAGCGCTGCCTCGCGCAATATCAGTCGCGCCTTTCGGGGCCGCTGCTCGATCGCTTCGACCTTCAGATCGAAGTGCCGGCCGTCACCGCCGCCGATCTCGTGCTGCCGCCGCCGGCCGAGGGCTCGCGCGAGGTCGCGTCGCGCGTCGCGCGCGCGCGGGCGTTGCAACGCGATCGTTACGAGGGGCTGGGCCTTGCCGGCGTCATGGCCAACGCTGCAGCGCCAGCGGCCGTCATCGAGCGCGTGGCGCAGCTCGACAGCGCCGGAACTGCGCTCATTCGCGAAGCCTCCGAGCGTTTCGCGCTCACCGCGCGCGGGTTCCATCGCGTGCTCAAGCTCGCGCGCACCATCGCCGACCTCGACGGCGTCGAACCGGTGACGCGTGCGCATCTTGCCGAGGCGCTGTCCTATCGCGCGGGGCTTTCGGCGGGGCGGATCGCGGCGTGAGCGCATCGGAAGGCCTCGTGCTCGTCGCCGCGCAGCTTGGCGTTCTGCTGCTGGCGGCTGCCATCTTTTTCGCCCTGCGCAAGCGGCGCGACGACGCGCTTGAGGCGGAGGTCGAGCGTCTACGCGACGAGATCTGGGAGCTGCGCGCGGCGGCGAGCGCGCGCGAGAAGGCGGAAGCGGCGAGCCTCGCCAAGTCGCGCTTTCTTGCCACCGTGAGCCATGAAATCCGCACGCCGCTCAACGGCGTGATGGGGCTCGCGCAACTGCTCGGCATGACACGGCTCGACGCCGAACAGGCGAGCTATGTCGAAGCGATCGAGGATTCGAGCCGTTCGCTCGCGCAGCTCATCGACGACATCCTCGATTTTTCGAAGATCGAGGCGGGCAAGCTCGACTTGCGCCGCGAGACGTTCCTGCTGGCGCCGCTCGTCGAAAGCGTCGTCGAACTGCTGGCGCCGCGCGCGCTCGCCAAGGGTCTGGAGATCGCAAGCTTCATCGCGCCCGACGCCCCCCGCGAGATAGAGAGCGATCCGGCGCGCCTGCGGCAGGTGCTCGTCAATCTCATCGGCAATGCGGTGAATTTCACCCAGAAAGGCGGCGTCGGCGTCCGCCTCGTGCGCGTTGGAGAATGTCTGCGTTTCGAGGTGCGCGACACCGGCCCCGGCGTGCCGGAAGCGGCGCGCGAAGCGATCTTCGAAGAGTTCGAGCAGGGAGACGCCTCGGCGACGCGCCGCCACGGCGGCACCGGTCTCGGGCTCGCGATCTCGCGGCGTCTCGTCTCGCAGATGGGTGGCGCGCTCACCCTGGCGGAGACGTCGGAAGCGGGCTCTACTTTCGCCTTTGCCTTGCCGACCGCGGTGCCGCAAGCCGTCGACGGACGCGCGCCGCTCGCGGGTCTGCGGGCGCTCATCGTCGCCGAGAGCCATTTCGAGGCGCCCTATCTCGCCGAGAGTCTCGCCTCCGCCGGCGCCGGGGCGGAGGTCGCCGCGGGCGAGACCGCCGGCCTTGTCCGCCTCGGGGGCGACGGCGCCCCGCCGCTCGACGCGGTCATCGTTGATTGCGCGCTCGGACCCCAAGGCACATCGCGGCTCGCGGCGGCGGCGCGCAAGGCGCAGGCGCGGCGGCTGTTCCTGCTTTTTTCGCCGCTCGAGCGGCGCGCTTTCGGCGAGGAGGCGCTGCGCGATTTCGATGGCTGGCTCGTCAAGCCCGTCCGAATAGCGTCGCTCGTCGCGCGGCTTTCGCAACGCCCGGATGGCGCGCCAAAGCTCAGCGCGCCAGAACCTGTGCGGGCGCTCGAGGGCTTCAACGTCCTCGTCGCCGAGGATAATGAAGTGAATGCCCTGATCCTTTCGCGGCACCTTGGCAAACTGGGCGCGACCGCCATTCGGGCCCGCAACGGCGTGGAGGCGGTGGCTCTGGCGCGCGCGACGCTCGACGGCGGCGCGGCGGCCTTCGACGTTATCGTCATGGATCTCTTCATGCCGGAGCTTGACGGGCGCGAGGCGACCCGGCGCATCCGCGAGGTCGAGGCGCGGGCTCGCGCGCCGCGCACGCCCATCCTCGCGCTCACCGCCAGCGCTCAGGAGGAAGACGAGCGCGCGGCGCGCGCCGCGGGCGTCGACGCGTTTCTCACGAAACCCGTGGACTTCGCCGCCCTCGCCGCCACCATCGAGGAAATGCGCCCTGCGCCGCGCGCCATCGAGCGCCGCCGCGCGCCGCCCTAGGCGCCGGCGGGCCCGAAGGCTCCGAAGCGGCCGGCCCGGTAATCGTCGATCGCCTGCTGCAGTTCCTCCCGCGTATTCATCACGAACGGCCCCTCCTGCGCGACCGGCTCGTCGATCGGCGCGCCGCTCAGCAGCAGCATCTTGGCGTCCGCCTGCGCCGCAAAAATCACCTCGCCGCCAAAGCGCTCGAAAAGAACCGTCTCGCCGGCGCGCACATGGCCTTCGCCATTGATTACGATCGGCCCGTCGAGAACCGAGACGACGAGATTGTGCCCTTCGGGCAACGAAAAGGCTGCCGTCTCGCCTTCGTCAATTCTCACATCCCAGACGTTCATCGGCGTCGCCGTGCGCGCTGGCCCGATCGCGCCGCCGTATTCGCCTGCGATGACGCGCACGAGCCCGCGGTCGCCGGGAAGATCGACGCGCGGAATGTCTGCGTCCAGCAGCGTCTGATAGCGCGCAGGCGTCATCTTCAGGCTCGCCGGGAGATTGACCCAGAGCTGCGCGATCTCCAGGCGTCCGCCGCTGTGCGCAAAGGCCTCGGAGTGGAATTCCTCGTGCAAGATGCCCGCGCCTGCGGTCATCCATTGCGCATCGCCGGGGCCGATGAGCCCGCCCGCGCCGGTCGAATCGCGGTGCGCGACTTCGCCGTCGAAGACGATGGTCACGGTCTCGAAGCCGCGATGCGGATGCGCGCCGACGCCGCGCCGGTGCGCCGTCGGCGGAAAATCGGTCGGCCCCGCATAGTCGAGCAGGATGAAAGGGCTCACGCTCTCGCCATGTTCCCGGTGAGAGAAAAGCGTGCGGACCGGAAAGCCGTCGCCAACCCAATGGGTCGTCTCGGGCGCTGGAAAAACACTGATGACGTTGCGCATCACGGCGTCTCCTTTGCAGATTATCTCGGGCTGCCGAGACTTAAGTCCAACATGGGCGCCGCCGCGCCCGGCCGGCGCCTTGACGGCTTGCGCCTTAGCGTCAAAAAGGCGGGCGGCAATGTTTTCGAAAGGGATCGCTGCATGGCCTGGATCATATTGCTGATCGGCAGTTTTTGCGAAGTCGGCTGGCTCGTCGGCATGAAATACGCGAACGGATTCACGAGAATCGGGCCGTCGATTTTCATGGTGTTTTTCATGATCGCAAGCATCCTGTGTCTTGGATATGCGGTCAAAACCATCCCAACGGGCACCGCCTACGCGATTTGGACCGGCGTCAGCGTCGCGGCCGTTGCGGTCGTCGGCGTTTACCTCTTCAACGAGCCTGCCACGCCGCTTCGCATGGCCTCCATCGGCCTCATCCTTCTCGGTATGGTCGGGTTGAGACTGAGCGGCGTGAGTTAGAAATAGCTCTCCAGCCCGCCGCGGCGGCGCACGTCGAGGGTCGCGCAATGGAAGGCGCCCCCGAACGCGGCGTAATGCAGGAAGGGAACGGGGATCGGCTCGAAGCCCCATCTCTCGACCTGGCGCATCATGTTCGTGTGATGCGGATCGACGATCATGCGCTTTTCGTCGATCATCAGAATGTTCATGCTGAGCCACTTGCCGCACATGGAAGTGATCTTGAGAATGCGGTCGTCGATCGGATCGGGCTCCGGCGCGACGAGAATGTCCCATTTCTTCAGGATGTCGGGGAGTTCGTCCGGGTTGATATATTCCGGATTGATGAGGATCTTGCCGGGGCCGAGCGGCAGGATCGTCGTGTCGATATGCATGGGGTTCGGGCAGCGGCTCTTGATCTCGTGAATCCGATAGCCGTCGCCGAGGTGTCGCCGCAGCCATTCGACGCCCATCGCATTCGTGACGTTCGAGCGCGTGACAAAAATGTCCCGTCCGCAGCGGAAGAAATCCGCGGCGTCGAAAACCGGCTCGAACTCCGTGAGGATGTAGCGGAGCGGTTCTCCCTTTTCGGGAAGCGTGAAGTCCGGATCGAACAGTTCGTCGGTGAGTTGCGGCTTGGGGGCCGAGGTCCAGCGCGCGCCGCGGCGGAAATAGTCCTTCAGGATCGGGCGGTAGGAGTGCGTTTCGAAATAGCGGCAGGGCCAGGCCATCGGCGTTTCGAGTATTTCATCGCCGAAAATCAGCATGGAATCGCGCGGACACGAATTGCAGAAACCGCGCGACGTCCACGAGGGCGTCGAGAAACGCGCCTTGTGGTTGACAGGCTCCGGCCGGGTGACGGTGACGCCGAGTTGTTCCAGCACTTTGATGAAGCCGTCGAGCTCCCGCTGCGCGGGCTCGACCATGAATCCCGGGAAGCGGAAGCCCGCCGCCAGCGCCTGCGCATGCGCGGCCATGCCGGGTATGTTGCAGGTCACGACGGCATGGTTCGAAGGGATCGTCGAGCCTTCCAGCCGGCCGACGATAATTTCCTCCAGAGGGTCCCACTCGTTGTGGGAATTGACGGGGCACGTGGCGGCGACCGCTTCGGGCGGAGTCGCGTGAGCGTTCATCTTCCAAGTTCCTCTTTCACAATTCGTGATCAATTATAATTCAGGCCGTCAGTTCCGTTAGCTTGGCTGCGTCGAAATATTGGCTTTTGACGGACGCCTGTCCACTCTCGCCCTTGCCATCGGGGCGCCTTTCGCACTATAAGCCCCGCTTCTGAACCGTCCGGCCAGTAGATGGGCTGCCGTGGCGGTTCTTTTCGCTCGCGCGATACGCGCCACAAGGTCCAGCAGACCCCCGGCGCGTCAAGAACAACAGGGCCAAGCGCCCAGGAGAGCAAAATGCCCAAGCTGAAGACGAAATCCGGCGCCAAGAAGCGCTTCAAGATCACCGGAACAGGCAAAGTGGTTTATGCCCAGAAGGGCAAGCGCCATGGGATGATCAAGCGCACCAACAAGCAGATCCGGAATCTGCGCGGGACGAATGTTCTGTTCAAGACCGACGGCGACAACATCAAGAAATACTTCCTGCCGAACGGCTGATCGTCCAGACCTTAAACCGCAGATTTTACAAGGAGTTTCGTCATGGCTCGCGTGAAACGGGGCGTCACCTCCCACGCCAAGCACAAGAAGACGCTGAAGGCCGCAAAGGGCTTTTACGGCCGTCGCAAGAACACTATCCGCACCGCCAAGGCGGCGGTCGATCGCTCGATGCAATATGCGACGCGCGACCGCAAGGCGAAGAAGCGCACGTTCCGCGCGCTCTGGATCCAGCGCCTCAACGCCGCCGTGCGCGAGCATGGCCTAACCTATTCGCGCTTCATCGACGGCCTCGCCAAGGCGGGGGTCACCGTGGACCGCAAGGTGCTGTCGCAACTCGCCATCGAGCAGCCGGAGGCTTTCGCGGCGATTGTCGCTCAGGCTAAGGGCGCGCTGCCGGCCGCTGCGTAAAAACTATGTAGTAACAGAGGCCTCGAGCGCTCGCCGGACCAGCCGGCGGGCGCTTTTTTGATTTATTCCAATTTCTCAGGATCAAACGCCGCGCAGCGATGTTGCACCCGTCGGAGAGGGCAGACAGGAGTGACACAGATGAAAGGCATGCAGACAAGCGGCGCTGTCGCCGCGTCGCTTGAGCTTCTTATCGCGGCAGTACGCATGGCGTTGGTCGGCCCCGCTTTGACAATGAAGCCGATTCCCGCCCGCCGGGCTGCTCCGGCCCGTCGTAACTGATCCCCATTTAGCGGCATACCCGAAGCCTGCGCCGACTGTTTCCTGGTAGGCGGCGCAGGCTGTTTGTTCATACTCGCTAGCCTGCGTCTCGACGCCGCCGCCGCGCGCGGCTAACACTGCCATCCGTGGCGGAAACGAGCGAGGCTTCGATGGGCAGTTACGACGTCATCGTCATCGGCGGCGGGCCGGGGGGCTATGTCGCGGCGATTCGCGCCGCGCAGCTGGGTTTGAAGACCGCCGTCGTCGAGCGCGAGCATCTGGGCGGCATCTGCCTCAACTGGGGCTGCATCCCTACGAAGGCGCTGCTTCGTTCCGCCGAAGTCTATCGGCTCGCCAAGGATGGCGCGCGCTTTGGCGTGACGGGGGAGGCGCCGGGCTTTGATGCGGCGCGCATCGTGGCGCGCTCGCGCGAAGCGGCGGGACGGCTCAACGCCGGCGTCGGCTTTCTGCTCAAGAAGAACAAGGTCGACGTCATCTGGGGCGAGGCGACGCTGCTGGGGAAGGGCGAGGTGAAGGTCGGCGCGCCGACGAAGGCGCCGGTGACGCCGCAACTGCCGGCGCCGAAAACCCCGCTGGGAGAGGGCGTCTATCAATCCAGGCACATCATCGTCGCAACGGGCGCCCGGCCCCGCGCGCTGCCGGGGCTGGAGCCCGACGGGCGGCTCGTCTGGACATATTTCGAGGCGCTGAAGCCGGAGCGTTTTCCGAAGTCGCTGCTTGTCGTCGGCGGCGGCGCCATCGGCGTGGAGTTTGCGTCCTTCTTCCGCACCTTCGGGGTGGAGGTGACGCTCGTCGAGGCGGTGCCGCAGATACTCGCGGTTGAAGACGCCGAGATCGCCGCGCTCGCGCGCAAGAGTTTCGAGAAGCAGGGGATCGTCATCAAGACGGCGACGACGGTCGCGGCGTTGGAGAAAAAGGCCGACAGCGTCGTCGCCACGCTAAAAAGCGCAGACGGCGCGAGTGAAACGCTGGAAGTCGAGCGCGTGCTTTCCGCAGCTGGAGTCGTCGCGAATGTCGAGAACCTCGGGCTGGAAGCGCTCGGCGTCGCGATCGAGCGCGGCGTGGTCAAGACCGACGGGCTGGGGCGCACCAATGTCGCGGGCGTCTATGCCATCGGCGACGTCGCGGGCGGGCCGATGCTGGCGCACAAGGCGGAGCACGAGGGCGTGATCTGCGTCGAGGCGATCGCCGGCTTGAACCCGCATCCGCTCGACAAGTCGCTTGTGCCGGGCTGCACCTATTGCCATCCGCAGGTGGCGTCGGTCGGCCTCACGGAAGAAAGAGCGAAAGCAGCGGGCTTCGACATCCGCGTCGGCCGCTTTCCCTATCTCGGCAACGGCAAGGCCATTGCGCTCGGCGAACCCGAAGGGCTCGTGAAGACGATCTTCGACAAAAAGACCGGCCGCCTGCTCGGCGCGCATCTTGTCGGCGCCGAGGCGACGGAACTCATTCAGGGTTTCGTGATCGCCATGAATCTCGAGACGACGGAAGAGGAGCTGATGCACACGATCTTCCCGCATCCGACCCTTTCCGAGACCATGCATGAGAGCGTGCTGGACGCGTTCGGGCGGGCGATCCACGTTTGAGGCTTCCAACGCGTGCCGATGACGTCGTTGATCCGGGCCGAGCTTCTATGTGACAAACTTTATTGAAAGACGCCGCGCGCTTCACTTGCCCATCGACGCCGCGCAGAAGGATTGAGATATGGGAAGCGATCGTCCCCCTTTGGCCAGCGAAGCGACGCGACGCATGCGCGCCTTCGCTCACCCGATTGGCGACTTCCTCGCCGAAGGGTTTCACTTCCTCGGCTTGTTTGCGATCGGCGGCGCGACGGTCTGGGCGGCCGCGAAGGCGTTTCTTGAGATGACTGCAAGAGGCCACGCCTCTATCGAAGACCTTTTATTGCTGTTCATCTATCTGGAAATCGGGTCGATGGTCGGCATCTCATTTCAAGACCAATCATATGCCGGTGCGCTTCCTGCTCTATGTCGGCATCACCGCGCTCACACGGCATATGATCGGCTATGTTCAGAAGGACGCGACGCCGGACATGGGCGTGCTCATCCTCGCCGGCGGCACGCTGATTCTGGCGTTTGCTGTGTTCGTCGTCCGATACGCCTCGTTTCATTACCCGTCGTCGGATTCGGGCCAATCCGTGCACAGGGATTGAGAGAAGGAGCGCGCGCAGGGCGCGCCCGATCAGGCTTTCGTCTCTGGCAGATTGAGCCGGATATGCAGCTCCCTGAGCTGCTTCATCGTGGCTTCCGACGGGGCGCCCATCAGCAGATCTTCCGCGCGCTGGTTCATCGGGAAGAGCGTGACTTCGCGCAGATTCTCTTCCTCCGCGAGCAGCATCACGATGCGGTCGACGCCCGGCGCGATGCCGCCATGGGGCGGGGCGCCGTATTGGAAGGCGCGATACATGCCGCCGAATTTCTCGATCAGCACGTCCTCGCCATAGCCCGCAATCTCGAACGCTTTCTTCATGATCTCGGGGCGGTGGTTACGAATGGCGCCTGACGACAGCTCCACGCCGTTGCAGACGATGTCGTACTGGTAGGCGAGGATGTCGAGCGGGTCCTTCGTCTCCAGCGCCTCCATGCCCCCTTGCGGCATGGAGAAGGGATTGTGCGAGAAGTCGATCTTCTTGTCTTCCTCGTTCCACTCGTACATCGGGAAGTCGACGATCCAGCAGAATTCGAAGACGTCCGTTTTCGATAGGCCCAGCTCCGTGCCGATGCGGATGCGCGCCGCGCCCGCGAGCTTGGCGGCGGGGGTCTCGGCCCCGGCGGAGAAGAACACCGCGTCGCCGGCCTTCACGCCGGCTTTAGTCGCGATGGCGGCCTGAACGTCGGCGGGAATGAATTTGGCGATCGGCCCTTTGCCGACAAGCGCGCCGTTTTCCTCGTCGAAGATCACATAGCCCAGCCCCGGCGCGCCTTCGCTGCGCGCCCAGTCGTTGAGCTTGTCGAAGAAGCTGCGCGGCTGGGAGGCGGCGCCGGGCGCGGGAATGGCGCGCACGGTCTTGCCCTTGAAGGCCTTGAAGCTGACGGTCTCGGCTTCGAACTCCTCCGAGACGTCGACGATGACGAGCGGATTGCGCAGATCCGGCTTGTCCGAGCCATATTTCAGCATGGACTCTCGGAAGGGGATGCGCGGAAACTTCTGCGTGACCGGCTTGCCGTTGGCGAATTCCTCGAACACGCCGCGCAGCACCGGCTCCATAGCCTCGAACACGTCATCCTGCGTGACGAAGCTCATCTCGACGTCGAGCTGGTAGAACTCGCCGGGCGAGCGGTCGGCGCGGGCGTCCTCGTCGCGGAAACAGGCGGCGATCTGGAAATAGCGGTCGAAGCCGGCGACCATGAGCAGCTGCTTGAACTGCTGCGGCGCCTGCGGCAGCGCATAGAATTTGCCCGGATGGAGGCGCGACGGCACGAGAAAGTCGCGCGCGCCTTCCGGGCTCGAGGCCGTGAGAATCGGCGTCTGGAACTCAAAGAAGCCGCCGGCCTTCATCCGGGCGCGGATCGAATCGATGATGCGGCCGCGCAGCATGATGTTGGCGTGCAGCTTCTCGCGGCGCAGGTCCAGGAAGCGGTATCTGAGGCGGATGTCCTCCGGATAATTCTGGTCGCCAAAGACGGGCAGGGGCAACTCGCCCGCGGGTCCGAGCACTTCGATCTCGGCGACATAGAGTTCGACAAGGCCCGTCGGCATGTCCGGGTTCTCGGTGCCGGCCGGGCGCTTGCGGACCTCGCCGTCGAGCCGGACGACCCACTCCGAGCGCAGCTTTTCGGCTTGGGCGAAAGCCGGCGAATCAGGGTCCACTACGCATTGCGTCAGGCCGTAATGGTCGCGCAGGTCGATGAACAGGACGCCGCCATGGTCGCGAATGCGGTGGCACCAGCCGGAGAGGCGGATCTTCTGGCCGGCGAGAGCTTCGTTGGGTTCTCCGCAGGTGTGCGAACGGTAGCGATGCATGGGCCGCTTTCGAGTGGAAAATCATAAGGAATGCCGGGAGGCCCCGGCGCGTGGGCGCCAAGAAGCGCAATGGCCTCGCCCCTGTCAAGCCGAACGGGGAGCAGCGCGCGCCGCTTCAACTTGGCCATGCGTGTCCCGGTTTTGACGGCGTAAGGTTCGATTAAGGTACAAATGATCGAATTCCGACATCGATACTTCAACGCGCAAGCCATTCTTCGTCCCGGCTGGAGCAAAAGGATGTCCCCCGTCCTTTCGATTCCGCTTTTCCTTGCCTCGCTTCTCGCGTGGAACCGGGTGCGCGCCTATCTCACCCCCGGCAATCATCTCGATTTCCGCCCATTGTTTCGGCATGATCCAATTTTCAGCTTCGCTCATTGGCTCGACGCGCTCAATATCACGGAAATGAACTTCATCATGGACACGCTGATTGCCGGCCTGTTCCTGGTCGCTTTGGGCTATTTGTTCGATACGATGCTCCGCAACAGGGGATTTGGTCCCTTCGGCAACGCTTTGCTCCTGCTTTTGGGCGCGGCGCTCGGCGCCTGGGGATGGAGCGTCTGGGCGCCGCTGCTCCACCGGGGCCGCATTCCCGAGGACGCCCTCGCCGCGGCGGTGGGGGCCGGGGCCTTGCTCGTGGTCGCCGCGCTGGTGCGCCATTTGATCCTCAGCTCGCTCGACGACTTGGGGAGCGGCGCATCCGCGCGGCCGGTTCGAGGAAAGCCGCAAGGCCGCACGGCGCAGGATGTGCTCAAGCGAGCGGCAAGGCAACGTTGAGCCGGCGCCGGCGCGGCGGTCGCCCTGTGGATTTTTCTCTCGCCGAAGGGCGTTATCGTTCCTGTTTCAGGGCTCATCCTTTCGGCTTTGGTCGGCTCCACCGTCGTTCTCATCCTGGGCTCCATCGCCAAGGCGCTCTTTCTTTCCCGTGTCGACGATTTTCTCAGTGGCGCTTCCAAGGGCAAAGCGCGACGCGGCGCGTCATCGTCGCGGATATCGGCGGTGGCGTCGCGGCGGCGCTGAACGCGAGGTTCCGGCAAGGCGAAAAATCAGCCCTCGCCGGGACAATTATTCAGACCTATCTGCTATTGTGCGCCTGCGAACGTGAGTAGGGTCCGCCGGCTCGAGCCCGGACCGCGGTTGCGGGAAGACGAAGGCGATGACGAAGTGGGTCTATAGTTTCAGCGCAGGCTGCGCCGAAGGTTCGGCGGCCATGCGAGACCTCCTTGGCGGCAAGGGCGCAAATCTGGCCGAAATGGCCTCTCTGAGCCTGCCGGTCCCGCCGGGGTTCACGCTCACCACCGAGGTCTGTTCCTATTTCTACGCCCACGGCCACGCCTTCCCGGAAGGCCTCGAGGCGCAGGTCGCGGACGCGATGGCTGAGATCGGCCGGGTCGCCGGCCACGCCTTCAACGACCCCAAATGGCCGCTGCTCGTCTCCGTGCGCTCGGGCGCCCGCGCCTCAATGCCCGGTATGATGGATACGGTGCTGAACCTCGGACTCAATGACGAGACGGTCGAGGCGCTGGCGAGCTATTCGGGCGACGCCCGCTTCGCCTGGGATTGCTACCGCCGTTTCATCGAGATGTATTCTTCCGTCGTGCTCGGCGTTGGGCATCATATCTTCGAGGAAGCGCTGGAGGAGTTGAAGGAGTCGAAGGGGCAGACTCTCGATACGCAACTTTCCGCCGACGATTGGCGCGGCGTGGTTGCACGCTTCAAGGCCATCATCGAGGCGAATGCCGGCGTGAGCTTTCCGCAGGATCCGCGCGTGCAGCTCTGGGGCGCGATCAGGGCGGTCTTCGCCTCCTGGATGAACCATCGCGCCGTCGTCTACCGCCATCTGCACAACATCCCCGAAAGCTGGGGCACGGCGGTGAACGTGCAGGCGATGGTCTTCGGCAACATGGACTCCAGTTCGGCGACCGGCGTCGCCTTCACGCGCAATCCTTCGACTGGCGTGAAAGAGTTCTACGGCGAATATCTCATGAATGCGCAGGGCGAGGACGTTGTCGCAGGCCTGCGCACGCCGCAGCCGCTGACGGAAGTCGCCAGCCGCGCCTCGCCCGGCGAGAAGATTTCGCTCGAAGCTACGATGCCCAAGATATTCGCGGAGTTCTCGGCCGTCGCCGATCGGCTCGAGCGCCACTATCGCGACATGCAGGATATGGAGTTCACCGTCGAGCGCGGCAAATTATGGATGCTGCAGACGCGCAGCGGCAAGCGCACGGCGCGTGCGGCGCTGAAGCTCGCGGTCGATATGGCGAATGAAGGCCTGATCACGCGCGACGAGGCGATCCTGCGCGTGGAGCCGACGTCGCTCGATCAATTGCTTCATCCCACGATCGACCCCGCAGCGCGGCGCGACATTCTCGCGACCGGGCTGCCGGCCTCGCCCGGCGCCGCCTTCGGCGAGATCGTCTTTAATCCGGAAGAGGCCGAGACGCTTTCGACGTCAGGCCGCAAAGTCATCCTCGTGCGCACGGAGACGAGCCCCGAGGACATTCATGGCATGCACGCCGCGGAGGGCATTTTGACCGCGCGCGGCGGCATGACCTCGCACGCCGCGGTCGTTGCGCGCGGCATGGGCAAGCCCTGCGTGACGGGCGTCGGCGCGCTGCGCATCGACTATGAAGAGCAATGCTTCACAGTTGCGGGCAAGCGCTTCGCCAAAGGCGACAAAATCACCATCGACGGCTCGGCGGGTCATGTCATCGCCGGCGAAGTGAAGATGCAGCGGCCCGAACTCACGGGTGAATTCGCCGTGCTGATGGGCTGGGCGGACGAGGTGCGCCGCCTCAAGGTGCGGGCCAACGCCGAGACGCCCTCCGACGCACGGGCCGCGCGCCGCTTCGGAGCCGAGGGGATCGGCCTCGCCCGGACCGAGCATATGTTTTTCGAGGGCGAACGCATCGTCGCAGTGCGCGAGATGATCCTCGCCGACGACGCGGAAGGACGCAAAGCCGCGCTTGCAAAGCTGTTGCCCATCCAGCGCGAAGACTTCAAGCATCTTTTCGAGATTATGGCCGGGTTGCCCGTCACCATCCGGCTGCTCGATCCGCCGTTGCACGAATTCCTGCCGCACAGCGACTCAGAGCTGGCGGCCGTCGCGCGCGCCATGGGCGCTGACCCGGTGAAGCTGCGGCGCCGAGCGTTGCAGCTCTCCGAGTTCAATCCGATGCTCGGATTTCGCGGCGTGCGCCTCGCGGTCGTCTTTCCCGAAATAGTCGACATGCAGGCGCGCGCGATCTTCGAGGCGGCGATCGAGGCCAGTCTTTCCACCGGCGAGCCCGCACAGATCGAGATCATGGCGCCGCTCGTCTTCGCGCGCGCCGAGCTCGATCTGGTGAAAGAGCGCGTCGACGCCATGGCCAAGCTGGTCGATGACGAGACCGGCATTCGGCCGAGCTATCACATCGGAACGATGATCGAACTGCCGCGGGCGGCGTTGCGCGCCGGCGATATTGCACCCTCGGCCGACTTCTTCTCGTTCGGCACCAATGACCTGACGCAGACGACGCTCGGCATCTCTCGCGACGACGCAGGTTCGTTCCTTGGGGTCTATGTCGAAAAGGGCGTGCTACCGGCCGACCCCTTCGTGTCGATCGATCAGGAAGGCGTTGGCGAACTTGTCGCGCTCGGTTGCCAGCGCGCGCGCGCGGCGAGCCCCGAGATCGCCCTTGGCGTCTGCGGCGAGCATGGCGGCGATCCAGCGTCGGTCGCGTTCTTCGACAGGATCGGAATCGACTACGTCTCGTGCTCGCCCTTCCGTGTGCCGATCGCCCGCCTTGCGGCGGCGCAGGCGGCGTTGGGGAAGACGGCGGAAGGCACGGCCTGAGAGTTCAACTGCTCTCCAGTTCCTCCACCATGTGATTGGCCTCGAACCGGCGCACGATCAGCCGCACGAGGTAGAGGCCGAATTCGGGATTTTGAAAATAAAGCTGCTCGAACTGCTCGTAAGTAATCGTGAGCAGTCGCACGTCCGTCAGGCATCTGGCGCTAGCCGTGCGCTTGCCGGATTTCGTGAACAGCGCCATCTCGCCGAAAATCGCGCCCGGCTTTAGCGTCACGGCCCGCTCGACGATCTCGATCTCGCCCTCGACGAGGACATAGGCCTCATCGGCGACCCCGCCCTTCCTGAAAACGAAATCGTTCGCCCGGAAGCCTGCGGGATGCATGAAGGGCTTCAGCCATTCGATGTTGAGGTCGTTGGCGTTGGCGTCGCGCACGCTCGCAATCAGGCGTCGCATCTCGCGCAGACGGCTGGCGTTGAGCGGGAAGTTTATGGCGTGCTTGGCGATCGTCGGCAGGTTTCCGGTCGCGAAGTCCGAGCGTGACTCCGAGAATGTTGCCGACCATTGCCGTCATGCGCAACGGGATCATCCTCTTGACATAGGCCGCGCCGACGACGGCGGCCGCTTCCGTCCAGGCCAGCGCCACCAGCGCGATCGTACCCGCCGTCTTGCCGCCCTCGGACGCCGCCCAACTCGTCGCCGCATCGATGAATTCGGACATTTCCGCTCCTTGCTCCGCGTTCGCGCTTAACCTTTGCGCGCGTTCAAGACAAGCGCCGAAACGCGCCTAGGGTTGGCGAAGCGCGCCGGTCTGGCTCTGTACATGCATGACGCCCGGACAATTCGGCCGCCCGTGCGCCCTTTCGCACAAGAGTGGGCGCGCGGCCCCGGCCCATGCATGAAAGTGCGCTGCATGGCGGAGAAGGAAGGATGGGTCGTCTGGAACGGCTCGATGGGGATCCTCGATATGGCGACGATCGGACATATCGAGGATGGCGAGGGCGGCAGGCGCGCCTGTCTCGCGCCGCCCTACGGCGTCGTGGGGCCTTTCAGTCTCGACGAACTTGAAACGCAGGGCCGGATCGCTTTTGGCGAATGTCTGGTCATGTCACGCCGCAGATGGCGGGAGGATCAGGTCCGCCTGCGTCTCGAGGCGCGAGAAAAGCGCCGGGCTTTCCTGTTCCAACCGGATTTCGGCGACGATGATCAGCTGGAGGCCCGCGAGGTTTTGCACCTGCCGACCGAGGGCGCGCTCGAGCCCTCGCAGATCAACGCCGCCTTCCGGCGGCTTGCCAAGACCGCGCATCCCGACGCAGGCGGCAGCGACGAGCTATACCGTCGCATCACGGAGGCGCGAGACGCGCTGCTCGAGCGGTAGACTTTGAGACGCGCTTGCGCACATTCTGGGCCATGCGACAGGCGACGAGACTTCTCAGAATCGATACTGGCGGGCGTGGCTTTTACGATTTTACGGCGCAGTTGGCGGGTTTCGTCAGGGGCGCCCACATGGGCGACGGGCTTCTGACAGCCTTCTGCCGGCACACGTCCGCCTCCCTCCTCATTCAGGAGAACGCCGATCCGACGGTGCTGCGCGACCTCGAGGCCGTTTTCGCGCGGCTTGCGCCCGAGAACGCGGATTACGCCCACGACACGGAAGGTCCTGACGACATGCCGGCGCATATCCGCGCGGCGCTGACTCAGACGCAGCTCTCCATTCCCGTGATGGGCGGGGCGCTGGCGCTGGGGACATGGCAGGGCGTCTATCTCGTCGAACATCGCCGCCGCCCGCACAGGCGCGAGATTGCGCTGCATCTGATCGGCGATTGAGTCTTGCGCCTGAAAGGACCGGCGAGCAGTGGCTCATTCTGGCACGCGAGCGCGCGCGATCGGGCAACAGTTCCGCAAGCCTAATAGGCCGATAATGACTTGAGTGAATTTTTTTGCATCCGGGAGACGGCGGGGCGCACCCCCGCGCGACGCCGCCCTTGGGTCTGGACAAGCTTATGCGTCGTCAGTCTAGAGTGCGTTGGATTATCAGCGGCATGGCCCCCTGGGCTTTCAGCGTCATGGCGCCATGGGCGCTTGGCGTCGGAGTCCTTGTGTCCTTCACGGCCGACGCGGGCCAGGATTCGAGCGGAGACTGGAATGTCGCGCCGATGACGGCCCGGGCGCGCGCCACGGGCGGGCCGGCAGCCTATCAATTCGCTTCCTTTGGTGAGGTCGCGACGGGCGAACTTGGCCTTGGAGGCCAGACCCGCGCGCTGGTGCAGAGCGCACGGCTGGTGGTCGGCGCACAGGAAGACGTGCGCTCCATTCCCGACGAGCGGGAGCCCCACGTCGATCTCAAGCCCGATGTGAAGAACTTCCCGGAAGTCGACCGCACGCATAAGGGCGACCCGCTCGTGGCCATGCGGCCGGGGTTCGAGACGAAGGTCATCAACCCCTCGACGCTTGGGCTCGCCGAGCCGGCACGGCTGACATTCCAGATCCACGGAAAAGGCGCCGCCCGCTCGGCGGTGGCTCTCGCGCCGCGCGGCGGCGTGCCGGGCGACGAAGCGCTGTATGAGGCGGAGGCGGCCAAAGCCGAAGCGCGGTCGACGACACAGACGCAAAAATCCACTGCGACCGCGTCGCCGTCGCAGAACAGGGCGAGCGCGACGTCGCCGGCCAACGAGCCCGTTCGCGAGGTGGTTCACCAGGCGCTGGCCGAGCGCGCCCTCCACGGCGCCACCCCGCAGGTGTCGCGCGCCATCGCCCTCGGCTCGTCGACGCCGGCGCAGCCCGACGCCGTCCCGATCGAGGTTTCTTCGTTCCCCCGCGCCACGCTGGCGCTCGGCTCCGCGTCCCGGCCCTCCGACAAATCTGCGCGGCCGGACTACGCCGCGCTTGTCGATCACAACAAGCTGGACGAGGAGCGCCGCTGTCTCGCGGAGGCTGTTTACTTCGAGGCGCGGAGCGAGCCGCAAGAGGGGCAGGCCGCTGTGGCGCAGGTGGTGCTCAACCGCGTTCAAAGCGGGCTTTACCCCACGTCGATCTGCGGCGTCGTCTACCAGAACCGGCATCACTATAAAGCTTGTCAGTTTTCCTTCGCCTGCGAGGGCAAGTCGCTGCGCATCACGGAACAGGAGTCATGGGCGGCGGCCGTGCGCGTGGCCAATGAAGTGATGGACGGGCGCACGTACATCACCGACGTTGGCCGCTCGACGCATTATCACGCGACTTACGTCAAGCCGAGATGGGCTCGGGCCCTCACAAGAATGGACATGATCGGCCGCCACATCTTCTACAGGCTCAAGCCCGGTCAGACGTAGGGTCCGCTTCGTATTGGCGCCGTCGGTTGCGCCAGACGCCGCCGGTCGAAGCGTAGGTTGCTATCCAGAACCACATGATGGCGGCGAGCCAGATCGACGCGGCCGGATGCGTGAAAATCATCTGGGTAAAGGCGTGCATGTGTCTACCCCACATTGCATTTATCCCGCAGAAGTTGCGCTCCGGCCGTTAAACGTCTCCGTAGTTGGATCTTTAAATTCTAGCATTCCCGATTCATTTGTGCGGCGTGGTGAACGCAGCCTAACCAATCAGCGTCGCGCGTACGAGACCGCGAACTGAATTTCCAAGGAAGAAGCCGGCCTCCACAGCCTCGGGCCGCAGAAGTTCTTCCCGCGCGCGGCCTTGTGCGACGAGGCTGGCCCGCAGAGTCCCCGGCAGCAGGCCGCAGGCGATCGGCGGCGTCAACAGCGTTCCGCCCTGCGGGACGAAGAGGTTGCAGCGCGCGCCCTCGCATAGCTCCCCGCGCTCGTTAAGGAACAGCACCTCGTCCGCCCCGCAGCTTTTCGCCGCAGCCGCGAGTTCCTCCTCGTAGAGCGCGCGGCGCGTCGTCTTGTAGCGAAGGAGCGGATCGCGGGAGTTGAAGCTGCGGCGCGCGAACGCGACGCGCCACACGGTCGTCGGCGGAAGAGGCTCGATCTGCGTTGCGCCCGTCTCGATTGAGCCGTCGCGCGCGAGCGTCAGGCGCACGCGCAGGCGCGCCGCCGCCGGCTGCGCGACGACTCCTTGGAGCGCCGCCTTCGCCTTCCCTTCGTCATATCCGAAACCAAGCGCAGCGCTCGAGGCGGCGAGCCGCACAAGATGCTCGGGCAACAGATCGAAGCCCGCTTCGCGCGTCCATAACAGGGTTTCGATCAATCCGAAGTCGGCTTCCCCGTCAAAAACCGGGCCTTGATCAGACATTCCTCATACTCTTCGCGCGCTCGGGAATCCGCCACGACGGCCGAGCCGACATTGCAGATGAGTTCATGATCGGGGAACAGCGTCAGCGTGCGGATGGCGACGTTGAAGCGGATGTCGCCGTCGGGCGCGATAAGGCCGAGCGAACCGCAATAAACGCCGCGCGCCGCGCATTCGAGGTCGCGGATAATTTCCATGGCGCGGATTTTCGGAGCGCCCGTCACCGAGCCGCAAGGGAAGAGCCCGGCGAAGAGATTGGCGAGCTTCACCTCTTCGCGCAGCCGGGCCTCGATGCCTGACGTCATCTGATGCAACGTCGGATAGGTCTCGACGGTGAAGAGGTCTGTGACCTTCACTGAGCCGATTTCAGCGAGGCGGGAGAGATCGTTGCGCAAAAGATCGACGATCATCAGGTTCTCGGCGCGCGACTTCTCGTCCTCGACGAGATATTGCGCCCGAGCCATGTCCTCTGGCGGCATGAAGCCGCGCTGCGCCGTGCCCTTCATCGGCCGGGCGCGGATGTGTCGCCCATGCGCCTCGAAGAAGACCTCCGGCGAGAGGGAGACGACCGTCTCCTCTCCCAGCGAGACGACGCCGCCATAGGCGACCGGCTGACGCTTGCGCAAGGCGCAATACAGCGCGAGCGGGTCGCCGTCGTAGCGCCCATGGAGCGGGAATGTGAGGTTGATCTGATAGACGTCGCCGGCAAAGATGTAGTCGCGGCACTTCTGGAACCGCTCGGCGTATTCCTTCTCCGTCCAGGCGGGCGTGAGCGGAATGTTCGGCGCGGCGCCCTCCGCCGGCGGGAGCATCCAGGGCTTGGGCGCGCGAAAGGCGCCAAAGAGCAGGAGGGGGGTGCGTGAGCGCGGCGTCGTTTGCGTCGCGAATTTGGGCTCGAGCGCGTAGCCCAGCTCATAGCTCGCATAGCCGGCAAGATAGAGCCCGCGCTTCGAGGCCGCCTCCATGCGGGAGAAGGCGTCAGAAACCTCGCTCGCCTCGCGGGCGAGGATGATCTCCTCGGGCGCGTCGAAGAGCAGCGCGCGGCCGTCCTCGCGCCCGTCCTCGAAGACGACATATGGCCGCGCCGGCGCGTGCGTCTGCGTCGGGGCGTCGGAGCGTAGGGCGGCGTCGGGCATGTCTTGGGGGGCTCGTTTTCACGGATATGTTACATCAGACGCCTCCACCTATGAAAGGCTGGGGGTTTCCGCAATCGGATTTCCGGGGTTCGGGCTGCGGCGGGCTTTGATCTCGCGCCCGGAGCGAGCTAATGAAGGCCATGTCCACCGCCTCGCAATCCCCGCAACCCCTGCGCATTCTCTTCATCGGCGACGTCCTCGGCCGCTCCGGCCGCTCGGCGGTGACTCGCTATGTGCCGCGCCTGCGGGAGAAGTGGGCGCTCGATTTCGTCGTCTGCAATGGCGAGAATTCGGCCGGGGGCTTCGGCATCACCGAGGCGATCTGCGAGGAAATGGTGAACGCGGGCGTCGATTGTGTGACGCTTGGCAACCACGCCTTCGACCAGCGCGAGACCCTCGTCTTCATCGAACGCCAGCCGCGCCTGCTGCGGCCGATCAACTATCCGTCCGGCACGCCGGGACGCGGGGCCAACCTCTTTCAGGCCGCGCGCGGCCAGCAGGTGCTGGTCGTCAACCCCATGGGGCGCGTCTTCATGGACGCCATAGACGACCCCTTTGCGGCGCTGGAGCGGGAGCTGGGCGCCTGTCCGCTCGGGGTAGGCTGCGACGCCGTCATCATCGACATGCACGCCGAAACCTCCAGCGAGAAGATGGCCATGGGCCATTTTGTCGACGGCCGCGCCTCCCTGATGGTCGGTACCCACACCCACGTTCCCACCGCAGACGCGCAGATCCTGCCGGGCGGCACCGCCTACCAGACGGACGCCGGCATGACGGGAGACTATGACTCCGTCATCGGCATGGAGAAGGAGGAGCCGCTGCGCCGCTTCATCCGCAAGACGCCAGGCTCCCGCTACGAACCCGCGACTGGCGAGGCGACGCTTTGCGGCGTGGCGTTGGAAGTCGGCCGTGACGGGCTCGCCACCATGATCGCGCCCGTGCGGCTCGGGGGCAGGCTGCGGCAGGAGTGGCCGCCGGAATGGGGTGCGCCCGGCTGACTTGGCACAAAGCTCTACACAGTCTCGCCACCGTCCATTAAATAGGCTTGGGCGGCCCTCGTCGGGCCCGGCGGAGCCAGTGCAATGAAGTGGGAAGATCTGCAGACATCCGAGAACGTTGAGGATCGCCGTGGGGAGCCGGGCGGAGGTTTCGGCCGTGGCGGTCCGGTGATGGGCGGCGGCGGCATCGGCCTCGGCACTATGGTTGTCCTCGGAATCGTGGGCTGGGCGCTCGGCATCAATCCGGCTCTGCTGATCGGCGGCGCCGAGATGCTCGGCAAGATGCGCGGCGGCGGCGGTCAGGTCGTGCAGGACCAGCGCCCGAGTAATACCGCGCAACCAGCGGATCAGATGGGCGTTTTCGTCTCTAAGGTGCTTGGCTCCAATGAGGAGGTCTGGTCGGCGGTGCTGCCCCAGCAGGAAGGCATCCAGTTCAAGGCGCCGCGTCTCGTGCTGTTCGACGGAGTCACCAATTCGAGCTGCGGCGCAGCGCAGTCGGCCATGGGGCCGTTCTATTGCCCGGTCGACCAGAAGATCTATCTCGACACGTCCTTTTTCCGAGACATGAAGCAACGCTTCGGCGGCGGTGGAGATTTCGCCTACGCCTATGTGATCTCACATGAAATGGGGCATCATATCGAGAACCTTCTTGGCCTCTTGCCCAAGGTTCAGCGGGCGCAGGCCCGGGCCGGCAGCCGCGCCGAGGCGAACGCCCTGTCCGTGCGCGTGGAGCTGATGGCCGACTGCCTCGCCGGCGTCTGGGCGAACAACGGCAATACGCGAAACCGCTTTCTGGAGGAGGGCGACATCGAGAAGGCTGTCGCATCCGCCCAGGCGATCGGCGACGACCGCCTCCAGCGTGCGTCGAGCGGCCGCGTCGTGCCGGACAGCTTCACGCATGGCTCGTCGGCGCAACGCACCGAGTGGCTACTGCGCGGCCTCAAGAGCGGCCGCATCGACGATTGCAACACCTTCAATCGGTAGTTGCTTCCCGGCCAGAACGCTAAAAAGTGCGGCGCGCCGAGCTCCTGAGCTCCGCGCCGCCCAGCGATTTCGCGATACGCAGAAGGTCGGCGCTGACGGCCCCGCGCAGGGCGGCCTTGCTCGCGACGACGCCCACGGGCATCGCGAGCTGCGGCGCGAGACGCGTGACGAACAAATCGGGCGCGCGCCGCAATATGAGCGCGCGGTCCTGCGCGCGGCAGGCGAAGGCGTCATTGACCTCCTCCACGAATCCGCGCTCCACCGCATGGCCGGCGAGCAGGAGGAAAACATCGTCGTGACGGGCGACGTCCAGCGCCTGCGCCAGTCCTTCCTGCGCCTCTGCGCTCTCGACCAGTGCGCAGCCGGCTTCGTCGGCGATATGGTCCAGGCCCTTCCCGGGCGCGCCGGCCAGGACGGCGTCGGCGACCAGTCCCTGCACGCAGGCGTCGACAAGCGAGGCGAGGCTGCGGGTGACGGCGTCGCGGCGCAGAGGCTGGGTGGGACCGTCGTAAGCGAGAAGGATTGCCGTGAGCATCGGCGATGCATAGCGGAAAGCGAGGCGCGGCGGAATGCGGCGCCAAATAAACGAGCTTAGGCTCTATTCCATGGGCGCCGGCCATTGCGCCGGTCCGCGCCATCCGTCACCATCGAAATCATGCCGCTCAGCCCTTTCCCGCTCGAAATTCTCACAACCGAACAAATGGCCCGCGCCGATCGAATGACGATCGAAAGCGGCGTGCCCGGCTGGGAGCTCATGGAAAGCGCCGGCGTCGCCATCGCGCGCGTGACGACCCAAATCCTGCAGCGCACCAGCGGCCGGCGTGTTCTGGTCCTTTGCGGGCCGGGGAACAATGGCGGCGACGGCTATGTCGCGGCGCGTCTGCTGCGCGCCCAGCGCTACAAGGTGCGCGTCGCGTCCCTCGTTCCGCCCGACCAGTTGCGCGGCGACGCGGCAAAGGCCGCCGCGGGCTGGGCCGGGACGCTGCTGCCCGCCGAAGAGTGCGACTTCGACGGCGTCGATCTCGTCATCGACGCACTTTTTGGCACCGGCCTGGCGCGCGATCTCGACGCAGGCGCACAGGCGCTCGTCAATCGCCTCAACCAGTGGCGGCGCGAAACCCGTCAGAGCGTCGTCGCCGTGGATATTCCGAGCGGCGTCGACGGCACGACGGGGGCGATTCGCGGCGCGGCGGTCGAGGCCGACGAGACCGTCACCTTCTTCCGGGTGAAGATCGGGCATCTGTTGCTGCCGGGCCGCACGCGCTGCGGCGCGCTGACCTGCGCCCACATCGGCATCCGCTCCACGACCCTCGAATCGATGGGGGTGAAAGCCTTCGTCAACACGCCCGATCTCTGGATTTCGGCGCTGCCGAAGCCCAAGGTCGATGGACACAAATATTCCCGTGGCCATGCGCTGGTGGTCTCCGGCGGCGCTTCCTTCACCGGCGCCGCGCGCCTTTCCGCCGCGGCGGCCTTGCGCGCCGGGGCTGGACTTGTCACGCTCGCGAGCCCCACCGACGCGCTCCCCGTGAACGCCAGCGCGCTGACATCCGTCATGGTGCGGCCGGCAGAAGGCGCCGCTGGTCTCGCCCTCGTCCTCGCCGACGAGCGGAAAAACGCTGTCGCGCTCGGCCCGGGCCTCGGCGTCAGTGAAGAAAGCTGCCGGCAGGTCGAGGTGGCGTTGACGCCCCAGGCCTATCGCCGCGCCGCCGTCCTGGACGCCGATGCCCTGACGAGTTTCGAGGATGATCCGTTCCGCCTGTGGCGCGCCACCCGCGGCGCGCCGGGGCCGGTCGTCATGACGCCGCACGCGGGCGAGTTCGCCCGCCTTTTCGCCGAATGCGACTGCGACAGCGCCTTGCGCTCCAAGCTCGACAAGGCCCGCGACGCGGCGCGCGTCAGTGGCGCGCTCGTGCTCTACAAGGGACCGGACACGGTCGTCGCGGCGCCGGACGGGCGCGCTTCGATCATCACCGGCGCGAGCCCATGGCTTGCGACCGCCGGCTCGGGCGACGTGCTGACCGGAATCGTTGCGGGACTGCTGGCGCAGCGCATGGAAGCATTCCTCGGCGCCTCCTGCGCCGTATGGATGCATGCGCGCGCGGCCGAACTCTTCGGGCCGGGTCTGATCGCGGACGATATCATTGCAATGCTGCCGCAGGTCTGGCGAGAACTGTGCTCGGATATTCGAAGATGACCGCGTGCCGGTAGTCATAAAACGAGTAAGCGGCGGACATAGTGGTTTCCGCCTGTTCGCCTTGTCTGGCCGATCCACCCTGAATAAACTATCTGGGATCTGCGGCGCTGGCGGCGGCAGGCCACAATAGCGCGCGCCGCCGGCGCGGTTCTGAGGGAAAGCGGGCGTCGATGCGGTCACACGAAAAGCTTCTGCTCGAGAACAAAGCCTGGGCGGAGGAGGTCAAGCAGCGCCAGCCGGATTATTTCGAGCGACTTGCGCATGGCCAGCAGCCCGAATTTCTCTGGATCGGATGCTCCGACAGCCGCGTCCCGGCGGACATTATCGTCAACGCCGAGCCCGGTCTCATATTCGCGCATCGCAACATCGCCAATCAGGTCATCGCGACGGACCTGAATTGCCAGAGCGTCGTGCAATACGCAGTGCAGGTGCTGAAGGTGAAGCATGTCATCGTCTGCGGCCACTACAACTGCGGCGGCGTGAAAGCGGCGCTTTCGCCGCAGCGCTCCGATTATATGCTGGTAAACAAATGGCTGCTCCATCTGAGAGACGTCTATCGGCTGCACCGCGACGAACTGGACGGGATCAACGCCTTCGACGACAAGGCGAACAGGCTGGTCGAGCTGAACGTCATCGAGCAAGTCAACGACCTTTCTCACACGGCGCTCATCCAGGGCGCCTGGAAGAGCGAACGCCGCCCGATGCTTCATGGGTGGGTCTATGCGCTCGAGGACGGGCTCCTCAAGCAACTCGTCACCCTTGGCCCGGAATCCAAGGTCGACAGAATCTACGCGTGGGACGACGACTGACGTCGAGCAACGAAGAGGGGGCATTTGTTGCGCAAGCATCTTGATTATTACGTTAGCTATCTTGATCGCGACATTCCGGCCGGAATCGTCGTCTTTCTGGTGGCGCTGCCGCTTTGTCTCGGCATTGCCGTCGCCTCCGGCGCGCCGCCGTTCTCCGGCGTCATCGCCGGCGTCGTGGGCGGCCTCGTCGTGTCGTTTGCCAGCGGTTCGCAGCTGAGCGTTTCGGGTCCCGCCGCCGGCCTCGCCGTCATCGTCGCGGGCGCCGTGGACAAGCTCGGGCTCGACGGCATGCTGCTGGCCGTCGCTCTCTCGGGACTCGTGCAGATCGCGATGGGATATGCGCGGGCGGGTGTGATCGGCGCCTATTTTCCCTCTGCAGTCATCAAGGGAATGCTGGCGGCGATAGGCCTCATCCTCATCATGAAACAATTGCCGCACGCGGTCGGCTACGATGCCGATGCGGACAGCGATCTGTCCTTCCTGGAGGACGACAGCCATACGACCTTTTCATTTCTGTGGTCGTCGCTCAGTTCGATTTCCCCGGGCGCGGTGATCGTTTCCCTGGGCTCCATGGGCATTCTGCTTTTTTGGGATACAGCGCGGATCAAGAGCCACCACATCCTCTCCCTGGCTCCGGGGCCGCTCGTCGCGGTCTTCTTCGGGATCGCCTTCAACGCCGTCGCCAAGGTCCTGGCGCCCTCGTTCGCGATGACGTCTCAGCAGCTCGTCACCCTGCCTCTCATCTCCGGCCCCCTGCAGTTCGCCGGCGAGTTCCACATGCCTAGTCTCAGCGGCGTTCTCGATGTGCATGTTCTCTTGACGGCGGCGACGATCGCGCTCGTCGGCAGTCTCGAGACGCTTTTGAGCCTGGAGGCCGCCGACAAGCTTGATCCGCTCAAGCGAGTCGCGCCGACCAACCGTGAGCTCAAGGCGCAAGGCGTCGGCAATCTTGTCAGCGGCTTGATCGGCGGCTTGCCGATCACGGCCGTCATCGTCCGGAGCTCCGCCAACATCAACGCGGGCGCGCATACGAAGGTCGCCTCCATCGTGCACGGCGTGCTGCTGCTGCTGAGCGTGATGTTTCTCTCGTCGGTTCTCAACATGATTCCGCTGGCGTGCCTCGCCGCGGTTCTCCTGCTCACAGGCTACAAGCTCGCAAAGCCTGCGCTCGTGATCGAGCAATATGAGAAAGGCTTCGCCCAATTTACGCCTTTCGCGGTCACCATCGCGGCGATTCTCACGACCGACCTTCTGAAGGGCATGGCGATCGGCATGGCGGTCGGCCTGGCTTTCGTGCTGCACGGCAACTATCAGTCCGCTTTCACGCTCACGCGAGACGGCACGAATTATCTCCTGCGGATGCAGAAGGACGTGTCCTTCCTCAACAAGGCGCCGCTGCGCGACGTTCTTGCCAGGATCGAGGACGACAGCTTCCTGATCATCGACGGGACAAGGGCGAATTTCGTCGACCATGACATCATGGAGACGCTGGAGGACTTCCTCAAAGGCGCGGCGGAGAAAAATATCCGGGTCGAACTGAAGAACCTTCGCGGCCTCGCCCCCGCCGCCAGCGGGCTCGTCGCGGCTTGAGGCTCAGACGCTCGGATTGAAGCCCTCAAACACGATCTGGTCCGCCCATTGGCGGGCCGTGATTGCCTCCTGCGCCGTCCGCACGGTCCAGATCGTCACGGGCAGGCCCAGAGCGCTGCGCGCAAGGAAGGGAATGGCGTGTGGAAGATCGGCGAGGCTCCAGGAGAGGAAATCCGGCCGTGTGCGCGGATAGTGCAGGAATTGGGTCATCTCCTGCCGCTGTGCCTCCGGAAGCGTCGGCCAATCCTGCGCGTCATAATTCGCCTGTCCGACGATTCCGAGCGGAACATGCCCGATTCCGAATGCGTCGCCGTTGTCCCGAAGGAAGGCGATCGGGTCCGGATCAAAGCTCTCGACGACCACCGGGCCGTCGTAGCCCGAGAGCAGTTCGGCGACGCGCCGAGCCGCTGTCACGGACCCGTCGTAATCGCTCTTGATCTCGACGACGAGCGGCGTGCGGCCGCCGATCGCCTCCAGAAAAGCTGCAAAGGTCGGGATGGATTCGCCCGAGCCGCGAAGCGCAATGGCAGAAAGTTCATGCGCCTTGCGCGCCGCGACCCTGCCAGATTGCGTGGTGAGGCGCTCCAGCGCATCATCGTGGAAGACGACGAGTTCGCCGTCCTCCGTCGCTTGCACGTCGCATTCTATGCCAAAGCCGGCGGCGATCGCCGCTTGCGCCGCGCCAATGGAATTCTCGACGACGCCGCACTTCTCGTCGTGCAGCCCGCGATGCGCGATCGGCAGCGCCGTCGGCCAGTCCAGATTGCGCCCGTTCATGCGATGATCTCGAAAATTCCTTCAACCTCGACGGCCGCGTCGAGAGGCAGTTGCGCGACGCCGACGGCGAAACGCGCATGCTTGCCGTTTTCACCGAGTACCGCCGCGAAGAGATCGGAGGCGCCGTTGACGACCATGGGCAACTGGCCGAAATTCGGCGCGCTGTTGACATAGCCGCCGATGCGCACAGCTTTCAGCTTTCCCAGATCGTCGATGGCCGCTTGCGCTTGTGCGAGCACATTGAGAGCGGCCTGTCGCGCGGCGGCTTGTCCGTCCTCCAGCGAAACGCCGGCGCCAAGCTTGCCTTTGTGCGAGGGATCGATCCCGCCGGCGCCCATCGGCAATTGGCCCGAGACGAACAGGAGATTGCCCGTCCGCATACAGGACACGTAATTGGCGACTGGCGCGGCGGCCGGCGGGAGAACGAGGCCGAGGGCTGTCAGGCGCGCAAGCGGCGAATCTGTGGTGGCGTTCATCGGCCTCGCTCCTCAGCTCGTGATAGAAAACATTTGCTCCGCCGCGCCGCCGACCCTAATTTCGTCCACCGCGCGAAGCAATGGCGGCGTGCGAATCTCCCGCAAGAGAAGAGGCCAATGCAGTTCACTCGCGCGCTCCTTGCCGCCGCTCTCATCGTATCGCCTCTGTCAGTCGGCTTTGCGACGGCCGAGGCCCCTGTGCCCTTCGCCAGCCATCGCGCGGTCTACGAGCTAAGCCTGGAGAAGGGCTCCGGCGCCAAAGCGCCAGCACAGGCGCGCGGCCGCATCGCCTTCGATTTTGCGGCCTCCTGTGAGGGATATGTTCAGAATTTCCGCCAGATAACGGAGTTGCAACCGGCCGAGGGCGCCACGAAGCTCTCCGATATGCGCTCAGCGACCTTCGAGGCTCTCGACGCGTCCAGCTATCGGTTCAACGTCCAGACGAGAGTCGAAAACACGCTCGCCGAGTCAGTCGACGGGAAGGCGCAAAAAAGCGGGGGCATGCTGGGGATAGATATCGTAAAGCCCAAGCGCCATCTCGATCTCGACGGTCCGGTCCTTTTCCCGACCGAGCATCTGCGCAAGGTAATCGCCGCCGCGCGCGCGGGCGAAAGGCTCATCGAGGCGCGCGTCTACGACGGCACCGGAGAAGGCGACAAGGCGTTCGACACATTGGCCATCATCGGCAAAGCTGCCGCGGCGCCGGCGCCGGAGAAGGCGGCGCAGAACGATGCGCTGAAAGGCATGGCGCGCTGGCCTACGGCGGTTTCGTATTTCGAGCAGGGGAAGCGTGACGGCCAACCGATCTACGTTCTCTCCTTCGATCTTTACGAAAACGGAATATCCCGCGCCCTGAAGCTCGATTACGGCGATTTCGTCCTGAAGGGAGAGATGACGGAGCTTGCGGTTTCGTCGTCCCCAACCTGCAAGAAATAGAGCGTTAATGTCGACGCCATGAGTTTGTCAGACTGCGACAACCTTGTCGTAGTATCGATGCTCGTTGAAAGGCGCAGCGCTTTGCGCCCGAGCAGGGCTCCGCACGATGACGACTCTGAGTTCCTACCTGACGGTCGCCAATGATCTTGGCAGATGGCGTAGCGTCGCCGCAAAAGCGCCCGACGTCGCGACTGCGACGAAATATTTCTCCGCAAACATCGGCAAGGCGACGTCGATCGACGCTCTGCTGGGCGACCGGCGACTTTTCTCCTACGCAATGACGGCGTTCGGGCTGGGCGACAGGACGAACGCCGTCGGCCTCATGCGCAAGGTGCTGGAACAGGGCGTCACTGATCCGAAAGCGCTCGCCAATACGCTGAACGACCCCAAAATCCTCGCTTTCGCCAAGGCCTTCGATTTCGCCGGGCAGGGAACGGCTGTTCCTTCGTCGACGCTCGCGGACAATGTCACCGGCCGCTATGTCGATCAGGAGATGCAGACCCAGCAGGGTCAGCAAAGCCCCGGCGTCGCTCTCGCCCTCTATTTTCAGGAAAACGCGCCGAAGCTCACGACGATCTACGGCGTATTGGCGGACAAGAAGTTGCTCGAGGTCGTGCAGACGGCTCTTGGCGTCTCACCCGACACATCCGCCCAACCGGTCGACACGCAGGCTCGGCTTCTGTCGTCGAAGCTGAACATCCAAGATTTCACCGACCCGCAGAAACTCGGCTCTTTCATTGCGCGCTTCTCAGCGATGTACGACATGAACAATGCGACCGCCGACGCCGGCGCGTCCAGCGCCAACGCAATTCTCTATGGGGCGTCTCTGGATGGTTCCGGCGTCGTCGGCGTCGACGTCAGCCTGATCCTGCGGCTTCAGAACGCGCGTCAGTCATGATGGCGCGGCGGCTGAGGGCCTTTATTGGGACACCACCTGATAATCGTCCGCCGTCTTGCCGCGCAGGACCGAGATGGACTTCTCCCCGCCGTGCTGGTCGCGCCATTTCGCAAGGCAGAGCTGCGGGCCGCAGACAACCTCGGGAAATTGATAGAGCGGCTTTCCGGACGCTGTTTTCAGCCCATAGCTGGTGACAGGTTTCCAGCCATCCTGCTGCAGGCTTTCGCGCAGCTGGCGATAATTCTGCGCCTGAGCCGAAACATGCTGCGCAAGGGCAATCGGCAATAGGCCGCCGAAGAGGGCGATATAGAATTTCGATCTGATCTTGAGCGCGGGCATGTCGTTCCCCTTCCGACTGAGCGGCGGCCATCTTGCGGGCGGCTGAGGCAAAGAGTGATTTTCGAATCGCAATTTCACTTTGTCTGTGGGCGGGATTGTGGCTGCGCCCGTGAAAAGGCGGCGATGGCGTGACCCCGCGCGGAACCCTCCGAGAACGCGGGAGCCTCAGGGGCAGAAAAATGGCCGCCGCGGGCAAAGTCCCTCGGCGGCCTCATTTAAACCTGCGCCCGATGGGCTCGGATTACTGCGCTGCTGGCGCCGCGGTCGCGTCTTTCACGCACTTCTTGGCGAAGCTGGCCTTGGCGGCGCCCGCAAGCTTCTTCTCCGTCGCCTGAACCTCGCAGCTCTTTGCCGCCGCGTCGCGTTCGCATTTCTTCAGGAAGCTTTTCAGCGCCGCTCCCGCGAGCTTCTTGTCGGAAGCCTGGGCCGCGCAATCCGGGGCGGGCGTCGCGACAGGCGCATCGGCTGCGGCGGGCGCGGGCGCGATGGGTGCAGGGGATTGCGCCCAAGCGGCGTCGAGAGCGAGGGCGACGCTGGCGATGCACAGCAAATTCGAAACGAAACGTCTCATCATGGTTCTCCCTAGATTGGGTCGACGTAACAGGATTGGCGGAAGAGGTGGGATTCGAACCCACGGTGGAGTTGCCCCCACGGCGGTTTTCAAGACCGCTGCCTTAAACCACTCGGCCACCCTTCCCCGTGGGCCGTGATATAGCACGGCCGCGCCGCCGCGCGAGAGGGGAGAAGCCTTGCCGCTGTATTTCGCCTACGGCTCCAATATGGACGCCGCCGCCATGGCGCGGCGTTGTCCGCACTCGAAGCTTCTCGGCCGGGCGCGGCTTGCCCGCTGGCGATTCGTCATCATGCCGTCGGGCTTCGCCAGCATCGTTCCGGACCCGCGAACGAATGTCCACGGCGCGCTCTGGGAGGTTCCTGTCTGTGACGTCATGGTGCTCGACCGCTATGAGCAGGTCGGGCAGGGGCTTTACGCCAAGAAGATGATTCCGGCGCTGCGCGAGCCCGTCGGCTCCGCGCCCGCGCTGGTGTATATCGGCGCCGCGCAGAAGCAGGGGGCCGCGACGATGGGAACAGCCTGGCCCGGTTACCTCGCGGACATTGTCGCGACGGCCCAGGCGCTCGAGCTGCCGGCGCCCTATGTCGGCTATCTGGCGCATATGTTGGCGGAACAAAGGAAAGGCCTGCGCGGATGAGTTACGAGGTTCCGGTCGTCCATACCGTCGCGCAGATGCGCGCCTTCGTGCAGGCGCGCCGCGCGGCCGGCGAGCGCATCGGCCTCGTGCCGACAATGGGTGCGCTGCACGCCGGGCATATGTCGCTGGTCGACGAGGCGCGCCGGCAAGCCGAGCGCGTCATTGCGACGGTTTTCGTCAATCCAACGCAATTCGCGCCGGGCGAGGATTTCTCTCGTTATCCGCGCACCCTTGCGGCGGATTGCGAGAAGCTCGCCGCGGCGAAGGCCGATCTTGTCTTCGCGCCCGCGGTGACGGAAATCTATCCGCCAGGGTTCTGCACCACGGTTTCACTCGAAGGCCCGGCCAAAGCCGATCTTGAGGATCATTTCCGGCCCACGCATTTCGCCGGCGTCGCCACGGTGGTCGCGAAGCTTCTCAATCAGGCTCAGGCCGACGTCGCCGTTTTCGGCGAGAAGGACTATCAGCAGCTTCTCGTCATTCGCGCCATGGCGCGTGACCTCGACATCCCGACGCAGATCCTCGGCGCCGCCACGCTGCGCGATCCTGACGGCCTCGCCATGTCCTCGCGCAATGTCTATCTTTCGGCGGAAGACCGCGCGCAGGCGCCCGGGCTCTATCGCGCACTTTCGGAGGCGGCGACGCGAATTGCGCAGGGCGACGTCATCGGCCACGTGATGAGCGAGGCGCGCGAGGCGATCGTCGGCGCGGGTTTCGCGATCGACTATGTTGAGGCGCGCCACGCCGAGACGCTCGCCCGCGTCGCGCGGCGCCTCGAGGGACCGATCCGGATCCTGGCGGCGGCGCGGCTGGGAGCAACGCGGCTCCTCGACAATGTCGCCGTTACGCCGTCATGAGCCGGCGCGTCGTCCGTCTCTTCGTCACCGGCCGCGTGCAGGGCGTTGGATTTCGCGCCTTTCTCATCCGCGAGGCTGCTGCGCTCGGCCTCGACGGTTGGGCGCGCAATCGCGGCGACGGCTCCGTCGAGGCGCTCGCAGCGGGGCCGGAAGCGGCGGTGGCGGACTTTATCGAGGCCGCCCGCCGCGGGCCGCCTGCGTCTCGCGTGGATGGTCTGCAAGAGGCGCAGGCGGATGTGTCGGAGCTTGCAGAGGTGAATGGGTTTGGGATGGCGGCGACCGCCTAGTCGACCGCGCCGAACACGCGCTCGAAGTTCAGCTTGAGCGCCGCATCTACTTCCGCCATTGGAGCCGTCACGCCGAGATCCTGCAGGCTCGTCACGCCGAGATGCGCATCGCGCACGCCGCAGGGCGCGATGCCCGAGAAGTGCGCGAGATCCGGCGCCACATTGAGCGCGAGGCCATGGAAGCTCACCCAATTGCGCAGCCGCACGCCGATCGCCGCGATTTTGTCCTCGGCCGTCTCGCCGGCCAGGCCGCGGGGTTTGTCGGGACGCGTCACCCAGACGCCGACGCGGGCCTCCCGCCGCTCTCCCACGACGCCGAAATCCGCAAGCGTGGCGATGAGCCATGATTTCGAGGCCGCAGACATAGGCGCGTGCGTCCCGGCGCCGGTGCGTGAGGTCGAGCATGACATAAGCGACGCGCTGGCCGGGGCCGTGATACGTGAACTGCCCTCCGCGCCCCGTGGGATACACCGGGAAGCGCGCGTCGAGCAGATCAGCCTCCTTCGCGGAGGTTCCTGCCGTATAGATCGGGGGATGCTCCAGCAGCCAGACGCATTCGCGCGCAGCGCCCGCGGCGATCTCGGCCACGCGCGCCTCCATAAAAGCGACGGCCTCCCCATATTCGACGAGCCCCTCGCTTTTGCGCCATTCGACGGGCGGGGCGTTCTCAACGGCCGCGAGGGCGACGTCGATCGAATCGCGGCTCTTTGGGCAGGGGGCGCTCATTCCGTCGTTTCTTCAATCGCTGGCGTCCGGCCTCGGGCGCGCTTGACGCCGTCGATTTCGTCGAGCATCGCCTGCAGGGCGCGGATTGCTTTCTTCTCATCTCGAGACAGCCCCTTCTTCGGCTCGAAATGATCGAGGAGAACCCTCATGGCGTCGCCCATGCGGCCAAGCTGCTTGCCATAGCTGCCGACATTTTCGAGCACCTGTTGCTCCACCTCGGGCGCGCTCGAGTGCCCTACGTCGACACTTAGGAACGAGAAGCGATTTCCGACAGCGCCGAAATTGGTCCAGGGCGCGATGCTGAAGGGAACGTCTCCGGAAAGGGGAAGCTTGAAAATCGCCACGGCAACCTCCGTTTTTTCAATCCAGCCTTTTCTACAGCATTTTTGGCGCCTTTCGCCTTGCTTCGCGTCACAGCGGCGTCTCGCCCTTGTCATCGGGGAGTCAATTTGTTAGAGGCTGCGCGCCGGCGCTTCGCAGCTTAGCGGAATGCGCCCCGTGCGGTCGTGGCGGAATTGGTAGACGCGCTAGCTTGAGGTGCTAGTTGGGCAACCAGTGGAGGTTCGAGTCCTCTCGACCGCACCAAATCTAACATTCTGATTAGCTTCAATTATTGTGTTTTCTCGCGATCTGCGCAGACTTCCAATCTTGCGCTTGAGCAGGATCATACCCACCTGCGCAGGAACTCTCGCTGCGGGCGATCGGAAAGCGCATCCTCATAAGCTATTGCGCGCGCCCCGGACGACGACTTCTTTATGCGCCCGCACGGATCCGGAGGAACGACTTATGGAAGGAAAAACGTCTATCCGCCATCGTATCGAGGCGATACGAGGGGTCTCCGGGACGTGGTTCGAATGGGGTGGAGCGGACAGACCCGGCGCGAAATTATTGGTCGTCGAAGTGAATTTCGACACCGACCCCAACGCGCCGAGCTTCAGCAACAGCACGATCGAGGCGATCGGCGAGATGTTTCGCGAAGTTGTTCAAGAAGGGCTTCAGGCGGAAGACAGCAGGCCAGTGATCATTGCAGGAATTCGGATCGTTCCAGCGCGTATTTGACGCCTTCCCGCGCCGGATTGATCTTCGGACCTAGAAGAGGAAGGCTCTCGCTGTGATCAAGTCGACAGTCCGCAGTCGCATAGAATCCCTTACAGGCGTTACGCGAACATGGCTGGAGTGGGACAGCAACGACATGCCCGATGAGGCGTCGCTTGTCGTCGAAGTGGATTTTGACACAGATCCCAACGCGCCGGGCTTCCGACGAGACGTCGTCGATGCGATCAATCAGGCCTTGGCCGTCGCCCGACAGGAAGACCTGCATGTCGACGAGAATGAAGCGCCCTTGTTCATAACGAAGCTGCGGATCGTACCGCGACGGCAAGGCTAACCTTCGACATCCCTGCTCATGGCCCGCAATCTGCTTTCCGTTGTTCCGGAATCGATGTTGTCTGGAAAGGAACGCGAGATGTCGGACGTTGGCGCGGGGCCGGAGGGGTTTTTCATCGACTGGGACGGCAAGTTGCGCCCGATTGGCCAGCCAGGAAAGGGGTTGCGCTGCGAAGTCGATATCAAAGCCAAATATGTCATGGTTTTCAACAAGTACGGCGGGCTCGACCATGAATCGACCTGGTATCCGAATGAAGCCGCCGTCCAGAAGGCCGGCATAAAAGTCGTTCACGCGGATCTCGAAACCCCCATCCGGATTTCGTCAATCGATTGATTTTAGTGCGTATGGCGAAGGTAAAGCAACGTCGGCGCCGTGCGCCGGCCCTTTCGCCCTTCAGCATCGCTGCTGCGGCACTTTTCCACACCGTCGAAAAGTTCTGTCGATTTGTGGCTTTAGATAGAATTTTGAGGCTCATTTCATCTGAGCTTAAAGAATCTCGCCAGCTTCCACTTGCGAAACGCCGTTCAGTCAATTTAACTGAAAAGCGGAAATTTGTAAGGTCAAGCTTGCGATGAAGGACAAAGTATATACTGCGCGGCAGGCGCTGTTGGCCTCACTATTGGGCGGACCGGTCGGGGGACTTTACGCGCTGTGGCGTAATATCAGCTTGGTTGAGAACGCGATCTTCTTGCACGCGCTTGTTCTTTTCGGTCTTGTGCCGGTCCTGGTCTATCTTCTTTGCCTTCCATTCATGCCGTGGCTTCTGTCGCTGGGTTTGCTCCCCCTTTTCTGCCTGGGAACTTATCTGGCGGCTCAACGCGTGGACGCAGAGAGGGCGATGGTTCGGTTGGCGCGCCGCTGGACCGTGCATCGCGACCGTAGCGTTGTGATCGTTGCGGTCAGCGCGCTCGTCGCGAGCATCGTTTTCGAAGTCGCTTGGGCGGCCTTTATTCTGGACCGGGTTTCCTCCTGAACGCAGATCAAAGGCTTAGGCGCAGCAAGGGCAAAGAACAGCCACATTTCCGGTTCCAACATATACGTCGATCTGGCGATCTTCGGCGACGCGAGTCCCGAAAAGCCGGGCTTGGGGGACGGCGCTCGGGGATGGGCGCCGCCAGAACATTCGGTTTCACGAGCACAAGCGCCTCGGGCGGGGGCTTCCCTGACTTGTTGGCGGCGCGCAGTGCTCGTTCCTGTGCCCGGAGTGTGTGACATGAGCGTCTTTTACGAAGATCAAAATCACGGGACGAATAACGAGCGCCGACTGGAAGGCGG
The DNA here is from genome assembly GCA_963806665.1 of uncultured Alphaproteobacteria bacterium. Classification (GTDB taxonomy): domain Bacteria; phylum Pseudomonadota; class Alphaproteobacteria; order Rhizobiales; family Beijerinckiaceae; genus Methylocystis. The sequence continues at coordinate 366,754 of CAWDYM010000004.1, forward strand.
TCGATGGCGCGCGGCCTTGCAGGCGCTTCGGTCGAATGAGGGTCGCGGCGATCGGGAGTTGGCTTACGACGGGCGGACCTTTGAGCGCGTCGAAGGCCTGATCCATCTGTCGCTCGCATTCGCCATCGTCGCGGGCGCTGCGATCTTGCTCAAGACGGCTTTCATGCCCGAACCCGCTCACGAGAGACTAATCGAGCCACGCGCCGCGGGGCCCGCTCCAGCGGCCCTCGCGCAGAAGGCGGCGCCCCCGCGCATGTCCACCGTCCAGCAGGCGCCTGTCGAAGCGCTCGAGACCAAGCCTGCCGATCTCAAAGTCGCCGTTACAGGGCTGGCGGATGAAGCTGCGGCGCCGGTAGCCGAGCCGCCGGCGCAAGTCGCCGCTCCGCAAGTCGCCGCCGCGCCTTCGCCGGCTGCGGGTGATCACTTCCAGTCGCCTCAGCCTATCGCTCAATCGGCCCAGCTGGCTACGCCTGCCAGCCCACTTGAGCCTCTTGCGCCGCCGCCACCCGATTTACGGGAAAAGCTCGCGGCGCGGACGGTTACGCCGGAGCGCATCGCTACGCCCGTTCCGCAGGAGGTCCCCGCCGTTCCACAGGACGCGATGGCTCACGAAGCGGCTCCGCAGGCGGGCCAGGGCAGGGCCGCAGAGTCCGCGCCGGCACGCGAGGCGGCCGATCGCGGCCGCGTCGAGAAGTGCTACTTCAAGCTTTCGGGCCATGTGCAGAATAGCGGGCCCTGCCGCGTGACCCACACGGGCAATGCGGTGGTGTTCCAACTGCCCGGCAAGCCGCTTGAAATCGCGCAGAATCATGGGCGGGTCTGGACGGCGACGCTTGGCGGCCGCAGCCTCGGAAAGGTCTACAAGACCGGGGCGTGCTGGGGCGCCAAGGGCTTCTACGCCTGCGAGAATGGCTAAATCACTGCTCGGGCGAAGGGTGTGTATGCCCTTCGTCGCCGCCGTCGTTTTGAGCCGGCGACGCGGTCTTGCCCTTGAGAGTCTTGGCGATGATCGGCTCTGTCGTCGACGTCCAGCCGGTCGGCGCCGGAACGACCGGCGTCTCGCCCTCGCCGGGGACCATATGGACCAGCCGGTAGCCGCGCGTCTTCAGTTCGCGCAGAAAATCGGGAAGCATCGCGGCGGTCTGCGCCTTGGAATCGTGGAAGAGGATGATGCCTTTCCCCCCCTTCTCCAGCCGTTTCATCACGAGCTCGAGTTCTCCCTTCGGCGACATCGGCGACCAATCTGAGGCCCAGAGATCGGACCCGAAAACGGTGAAGCCGCGGCCTTCGAGATAATCGAGGAGCGGCCTCGTGTCGGCGAAGCCCGGAAAACGGAAGAAAGGCGCGGCCGTTCCGCCTGAGGCCTTGTCCACCGCCTCAATCCCCCGGTCGATGTCGGCCTTCGCCGCGGCTTCGCTCATCAGGCGCAGGGTATTGGCGGGATGGCTGTAGGAGTGGTGGCCAATGCTGTGGCCCTCGCTCGCCTCGCGCCTCACCAGCGCGGGCGAGGCTTCTGCACTGCGCCCGATGACGAAGAAGGTGGCGAGGGCGCATTCCTTCGCAAGCGCGTCCAGCACGTGCGCTGTCGGCGCGGCCGGGCCGTCGTCGAATGTGAGGACGACTTCCTTCTCCTGCAGATCGAGGGTGCGGGGATAGCTTTGCAGCCCGACCGCCGCGCCCTTCGTCCGGCTGACCGTGATGGTGCGCGAGACGCCCAGGGCGTCGGGTCCGCAATCGCGCGCGGCCGACGGGCCCACGCCGAAGGCGAGAAGGGAGAGGGCGCACAGGGAAAGTCGAGAAATTCTTGTCATCTGGGTTTTGCCGGTTTGCATCTTCGCCCGCGCGGGGTAAGAGCCTGAAGCCTCATAGCGGGATTCGGCTCATGCCCCTCGACCATGAAGAAACGACGCCCGCCGTCGAAAATTTCCGCGAGGAGGGCGGGGGGCCCGATCCCGATTTTGTTTTCGAAGTCGAGGCCGCGGTCGCTCTCGGCGATTCCGCGCGCGCCCATGAACTTGTCGGCGACCTCCACGAGGCGGATCTTGGCGCGCTTCTCGAACTCCTGAGCCATGAGGCGCGCCCGCGCCTCGTCGAGCTGATGGGCGCGGATTTCGACTTTACCGCGCTTATGGAAGTGGGGGAAGCGACCCGCGAGGACATTCTCGAGGAGCTTCCTGTCGAAACGCTCGTCGAGGGCATGCGCGAACTCGAGAGCGACGACGCCGTCGCGCTGCTCGAAACGCTCGAGCCGAAGGAGCAGGCCGAGCTTCTCGACGCGCTGCCGGCGCAGGAGCGCATCGTTCTGCGGCGCTCCCTCGAGTATCCGGAGGATTCCGCCGGCCGCCTGATGCAGACGACGCTGATCGCGGTTCCGCCCTTCTGGACCGCGGGTCAGGTTCTCGATTTTTTCCGGGAGACGGACGGCGACATCCTGCCCGATAATTTCTTCGAGGTCTTCGTCGTCGACCCCGGGTACCACCTTCTCGGCACCGTGTTTCTCGACGCGCTGGTGCGGGCGAAGCCCGTGGCGCGCATGGATGAGATCATGCAGGACGACCGTCGCCGCGTGAAGGCGACGGAGGACGGGCCGGAGGCGGCGCGCCTGTTCGAGCGCTACAATCTCGTCTCGGTTCCTGTGGTGGACGAATCCGAGCGTCTCGTCGGCGTTCTGACGATCGACGATATCGTCGACGTCATGCAGGAGCAGGCCTCCGAGGAGATCAAGGCGCTTGGCGGCGTGAGCCCTGAAGAAGAGCTCAACGACGACTTCTGGTGGATCGCGAAAAGCCGGTTCACCTGGCTCTTCGTCAATATGCTTACCGCTTTCATCACCTCGTCGGTGCTCAAGACGTTCGAGTCCCAGCTCGAACAGATGGTGGCGCTCGCCGTGCTGGGGCCGATTGTCGCGGGGCAGGGCGGCAATTCGGCCACGCAGACCATGACCGTCGCCGTGCGCGCGCTCGCGACCCGTCAGCTGACCCGCGCCAATGCGGTAAAAATCATCCTGCGCGAGCTCGCCATCGGCGCGGTCAACGGCGCAGCCTTCGGGGTCGTGACGGGTTTCGTCGCCGCGAACTGGTTCCAGAACGTCGGCCTCGGTCCGGTCATGGCGTTGGCAATGTTCACGAATCTCGTCGCGGGCGCTTTCGGCGGCATTGTCGTGCCGCTGATCGCTGACCGGTTCAGGTTCGATCCTGCCGTGTCTTCGGGGCCGTTCGTTACGACCATCACCGATGTCGTCGGATACGGGGCATTTCTGACGATCGCCACCATCTGGTTCAACCTGAACTAGGCCCGACCGCGTTCCTTGCAGCCGATCGTGCGCCAGGCGCATAAGCGGTCCCGCGCCCGCCAACACATTTCCGGCGCAAACCAAAGAAAAGATACGGCAGGCTTGCGTTCGCGGCATGGCGCATTAACGCTTCGTTACCGCCTGTGGGGATAATTTGACGAAATGCGCTCGTTGAAATGTTCTTGGTCGCAACTGATTTCGCTCGCCTGCATTGTGTCGAGCGCAGCGACTCTCGCCGCCTGTGGCAGCAGCTACGATCCTAGCTATGCCCGCCGTCCACGCTTTGCGACCAGCGCGCCGCTGGTCAATGCCAAGAAAGATCCGAGCTTCCTCGCCTATGCGGTGCCGGAGTCCGAACTGCATCTCTTCCCCGCGACCCGGAGCGCCGAATTCGCGGTGCATGGCATCGACGTCTCCAAATATCAGGGCGACATCGACTGGGAGCAGGTAAAAGAATCCGGCGTCGGCTTCGCCTTCATCAAGGCGACGGAGGGCGGCGATCGCGCCGATTCGAAGTTCCAGCACAATTGGGCCGCCGCCAAGGCCGCTGGCGTTCCGCGCGGGGCCTATCATTTCGCCTACTGGTGCCGCCCGCCGCACGAGGAGATCGCCAATTTCGCTTCGGTCGTCCCCAATGAGCCGGACGCCCTGCCGCCGGTCCTCGACGTGGAGCCGACGCCCGAATCCAGAAGCTGCAAGCGCACCCTCTATCGGGAGGAGGCGATCCGCGACATGCGGATCATGCTGGAGGCGATGGAGCGCCACTACGGCAAGAAGCCGATCATCTACTCCTCGGTCGACTTCTATCAGGCGATCCTGCAGCCCGACGCGCTCTCCGAATATCCGATCTGGGTGCGCTCGACCAAATATCATCCCAAGGTCCGCTACGGCGACCGCAAATGGACCTTCTGGCAATATCGTTCGGACGGCCGCGTGCCCGGCATCGTCGGCGCCGTGGACCAGAACACCTTCAACGGCAGCGCCGAGCATTGGCGCAGTTGGCTCGCCTCGACCACGGGCATGCACGCGGCCCCCGTCGCAGCGGCGCCCAAGCCCGTCGTCGACGATCGCGCCGCCAACAAGCTCATCGAGGATGACCCGGCGATGCTGAACGGCGCTGAGAAAGGCGCCTATGACAAGGGCGCGAGCCCGGCCGGCGGCGCCCCGACGCCCCCGGCGTCGATTGATAACCCGCCCGACAAGAGCTGACGGAAGGGGTAGCCAAGCGCGCAAAATTTGCGTATACGCCCCGCACCAGTTTCCCCCGCGAGGCGTGATCGCCCGCGGCCTTCGCTGTTCAGAGAGACAAGAAAATGGCCGTTCCGAAGAGAAAAACCTCCCCGATGAAGCGGGGCTTCCGCCGTTCCGCCGACGCCCTGAAGGCGCCGACCTATGTCGAGGACAAGGACTCCGGCGAACTGCGCCGTCCGCACCATGTCGATCTCAAGACGGGCATGTATCGCGGCCGTCAGGTGCTGAAGATCAAGTCGGCCGAAGAATAGGACTGACCACGGTCAGCCAATGAAAAAGCGGGCCATCGGCCCGCTTTTTTTCGGTCACGAGCGGTGCATCTGCGCTGTGCCGAGCAGCGGCAGCAGGATGGCGCGAGGCGAGAGACGCGCGCTCCACACCATCAACTTGTTGACCGTCCCCGGAACGACGACGCGCCGGCCCGCCATCAGCCCGTCATAGCCCTGCCGCGCCACTTCCTCCGCCGGCACGAGCGCCGGTTTCATTGCGCCCATCAGCCCCTCGAAGCTCATGCCCGAGCGCTCCTGGAAGCCGGTCACGACCGGGCCGGGGCACAGGCACGACACTTTCACGCCCGCCGGCTTCAGCTCATAGGCGATGGCCTCGCTGAAGGAGCGCACAAAGGCCTTGGTCGCGTAATAGACCGCGAAACCCGGCCCCGGCATGAAGGACGCGATGGAGGCGACGTTGAGCACGCCGCCCTTCGTTTCGGTGACCGAGGGCAGGAAGCGCAGCGTCAGCGCGGTCAGCGCGCGGATGTTGAGGTCGATCATGGCGAGCTGTTCCGCCTGATCCAGGTCCGCCGCGCGCCCGATAAGCCCGAAGCCCGCATTGTTGACGAGATATTGCGGGGCGAGACCGGCTTCCGTCAGGCGCGCCGCCAGCGTCTCCACGGCGCCGTCGGCGGTCAGGTCGAGTTCGATGACGGTCGGTCGCCTCTTGCCGGTCGCGGCGATTTCGTCGGCGAGGGCGCCCAGCCGGTCGCCCCGGCGCGCGACGATCGCGACTTCATGCCCTTCCCGGGCGAAGATGCGGGCGAGTTCCGCGCCAATTCCCTCGGACGCGCCGGTGACGATCGTCGCCGGGCGGTTGGCCTTCTGCGTCATTGAAAAATCACTCCTTCGGGCGCGACCACGGCCCGCCGTCGATCGGCGGCGGATTTTCGAGCGCTTCCCGCACTTCGCGACGTAATTCGACGCGGTCGCGGGTGGAGACGCCGAGCAGTTCGGCGACGCGCCAAACGACGTTTTCCTCAAATTCGTGGATATGGCCGTCCGCGTGGGCCATGTCCCATAACATTCCGACAACCTGTCGGCGCCCGTCCTCGTCCAGCCGGCGCTTGAGCACGCTCGTAAAGCGATAGAGATCGACGGCTTCGCGCTCGCTCTCCCAGGCCGCATGGATGAGCGCGCGGGCTTCGTCGGAGGGCAGGCCGAAACGGGCCTCCACAAGCTGCTGGATCCGCGCCTTCTCGTCCTCGTCGAAGTCTCCGTCGACGGAGGCGATGTGGACGAGCAGCGCCGCGGCGGCGAGCTGATAGTCGGCGGATTCGAAGGGCTTGGGCCGCTCGGTCTCGCCCGTGAGGTCGGCGATGAAGGATTTGAGTGCGTCGAACATCAGAAGAGCCTGCCGGCGGAGGGGTTTCGACCTGCTATAAAGCAGGCGGTCGCGAAAGGGTAGCTGCGGCGGGACGAGCGTTTGCCGCTATCCAAATTACGACATAAACAAATCTTTATATCTTTATTGCCTTCCCGGAGCGCCTTTGCTATAGGCCCCTCAGCGCCGGGGCGCCGGCCGTCCTTCCCGAGTTAGAGGATTCGCATGACCGCTCACTTCAACGATTACGTCGTCACGGACATTTCGCTGGCCGATTGGGGCCGCAAGGAACTCAACATCGCCGAGACCGAAATGCCCGGCCTCATGGCGACCCGCGCCGAATACGGCGCCTCGCAGCCGCTCAAGGGCGCCCGCGTCGCCGGCTCGCTGCACATGACCATTCAGACGGCCGTGCTGATCGAGACGCTCAAGGCGCTCGGCGCCGACGTCCGCTGGGCCTCGTGCAACATCTATTCGACGCAGGATCACGCCGCGGCCGCGATCGCCGCCGCCGGCACGCCGGTCTTCGCCAAAAAGGGCGAGACCCTCGAAGACTACTGGGACTACACCCACAAGATCTTCGAATGGAGCGACGGCGGCTGCCCGAACATGATCCTGGACGATGGCGGCGACGCCACGCTCCTCATCCATCTCGGCCTGCGCGCCGAACAGGGCGACGTCGCTTTCCTCGAGACTGCGTCGAATGAGGAAGAAGAAGTCCTCTACGCCTCGATCAAGAAGCGCCTGAAGGCCAATCCGGGCTTCTATGGCCGCAACGCCGCCGCCATCAAGGGCGTCACTGAAGAGACGACGACTGGCGTGCATCGCCTTTATCTGATGCACAAGGAGGGCAAGCTCCTCTGGCCGGCGATCAACGTCAACGACTCGGTCACCAAATCGAAGTTCGACAATCTCTATGGCTGCCGCGAGTCGCTGGTCGACGGCGTCCGCCGCGCCACCGACGTGATGATGGCCGGCAAGGTCGCCTGCATCGCCGGCTATGGCGACGTGGGCAAAGGCTCGGCGGCCTCGCTGCGCAACGCGGGCTGCCGCGTGCTCGTAACCGAAATCGATCCGATCTGCGCCCTTCAGGCGGCGATGGAAGGCTATGAAGTCACGACGATGGAAGATGCGGCGTCGCGCGCCGACATCTTCTGCACGGCGACGGGCAATGTCGATGTAATCACCATCGAGCATATGCGGGCCATGAAGGACCGCGCCATCGTCTGCAACATCGGCCACTTCGACTCGGAAATTCAGGTCGCGGGCCTGAAGAACCTGAAGTGGCACAACGTCAAGCCACAGGTCGACGAGATCGAGTTCCAGGACGGCAAGCGCATCATTCTGCTTGCGGAAGGCCGTCTCGTGAATCTCGGCTGCGCGACCGGCCATCCGTCCTTCGTGATGTCCGCGTCATTCACCAACCAGACGCTGGCGCAGATCGAACTCTGGACGAAGCAGGGCCAGTATCCGGTCGGCGTCTACACGTTGCCCAAGCATCTCGACGAAAAGGTCGCGGCGCTGCACCTCGACAAAATTGGCGTCAAGCTGACGCAGATGACCCCTGAGCAGGCGAAGTATCTGAACCTGCCGCAGAGCGGCCCGTTCAAGCCTGAGCACTACCGCTACTGAGCCTCGCCAGAGCGGCTTTTCGTTTTCCCTGAAGACTCGAGCGGCCCCTTCCGTCAGGAAGCGGGCCGTCTTTTTTTCTCGCAGCAGCGTTTTAGTGGAAGAAACACGATTCATTTTTTTCCAATCACGTTCTAGATTGAGGTGATTCGGTACCAGCGTAGCCGGCGCGGCGGCGTTCCCGTCAGATGCGTCTCTTCAATTACCGCCTCCGCCCGGGGGCGGCGGCCGATCGCGCGTGTCCGCCAGCGATTCTCCGCATAGGGCCGATTGTCATCGGCCGGCGTTGTAGTCATGAGCACCGCGAAATCGTCCTGGAGCCCTATTCATATGTCATTCAAGCTCGATTGCGCGCGAGGGAGAGCGGTGTGCTCATGACGCGCCGCGACCGCTGGCTTTCAGACGCCTACGGCTCACGCCGCCTCGTCGCCGTCTTGCTGCGGAGCGCCGCAGCCGGAGTCGCCGGGGTGTCTTTGCTGTCCTCCGTGGCGTTGGCGCAGACGGTGAGCCTGATGGACGGGCTGCCCTTCGACTCTGAAGTCGTCAGCTTCGCCTTCAGCGGCGGCCTCGCGATGTTTGCGGCCGTGGTGGCGCTGACCCACATCAGCGAGCGAAAGATCTGGCGCGACCGCGAGTCGCTCCTGCTCGCCGAACTTGAAGAAACCCGGGTGAGGTTCGATCGCGCCAACACCTTCCTTGGAAGCGAGCCGCAGATCTTTGTCGCCTGGACCGGGCCGCAGTCCGAGCCGGAGATCAGCGCCTCGCCGCTCATTCATGCCGACGGAACGGTTGCGCCGCGACGCGTTCTCGCTTTCGGTTCCTGGCTCGCGCCCGCGGACGCTCAGGCGCTCGAAGCCGCTGTCGATCGCCTGCGCGAGAAGGGCGAAGGTTTCCGCTTGCCGCTCGCCGGCGTTTCGGGCCGCCACTTCGACGCCGAAGGTCGCGCGGTGGGCGGCAGCGCCGTGTTGAGGATTCGCGAAGTCTCCGGCGATCGGCTGGAATTGATCGAGCTGCGGGAACGCCATGCCGAGGTCGAGCGCAGGTTCGTGGGCCTCCACGCGCTGCTCGACATCTCGCCGACGCCGGTTTGGGTGCGCGATGCGAAGGGGCGGCTTGCCTTCGTGAACAAGGCCTATGCGGCCGCTGTCGAGGCGAAGGACGCGGCGGACGCGGTTGCGCGCGGCGTGGAGTTGCTCGACCAGGCCGCCCGCTCCGACGCGGCGCAGGCGCTCGCGAAAGGCGCTGTCTGGCGCGCGCGCGTTCCGGCCGTCGTCGCCGGCGCGCGCCATCTTCTCGACGTCATGCAGACGGGCTCTCCCGAAATGACGGCCGCCATCGCCATCGATCGCCAGGAAGTCGAAACCGTCCGAGCCGATCTGCAGCAGCAGATGCAGTCGCACGCGCGCACGCTCGACCAATTGCCCACGGCCGTCGCCATCTTCGACCGCAAGCGCCATCTCCTCTATCACAACGACGCCTATGCCAAACTCTGGCAACTCGGTCCCGCTTTCCTCGATCAGAAGCCGAGCGACGGCGAGATCCTCGATCGGCTGCGTGCGGATGAGCGCGTGCCGGTGGAGGCGGATTTCAAGGCCTGGAAGGAGAGGCTCTTCGAGGCCTATCGTTCCAACGATCCCGTTCGGCACACCTGGCATTTGCCCGACGGACGCATCATCGACGTCGTCGCGCATCCCAATACGCAGGGCGGCGTCACCTATCTCTATGACGACAGCACCAAGGCCTATGATCTCGAAACGCGGTTCAACGCGCTGAATCGCACGCAGAGCGAGACGCTCGAGACGCTGCACGAAGGCGTCGCCGTGTTCGGCCCCGATGGGCGGCTGAGTTTCTGCAACCCGGCCTTCGCCAACATGTGGGGGCTCGCTCCGGAGCGGCTGGTCAACAAGCCGCGCTTCGACGCGCTCATCCGGAACAAGGCGCTGCACGACAATGAAGAGACCTGGCGCGAGATCCAGGGCTTCGTGACCGGGTTCAACGATATGCGCGAAGGTTTCACGCGCAGAATCGAGCGCAGCGACGGCGTCGTTCTCGACTGCACCGTGCAGTCGCTTCTCGACGGCGCGGCGCTTCTGACATTCGTCGACGTGACAGCCGACGTGAATGTCGAACGCGCGTTGACCGACCGCAACAAGGCGCTCATGGCCGCGGAAAAACTGCGCAACGACTTCATCCACCACGTCAGCTACGAGCTACGCTCGCCGCTCAACAACATCAACGGTTTCGTGCATCTTCTCGGCGAGGAGTCGACGACCGGCGGCCTCAACCCGCGCCAGCGCGAATATCTGGGCTATGTCAGTAATTCCTCCGCCGCGCTTCTCGCCATCATCGACGACATTCTCGACCTCGCGACGATCGACGAGGATGCGATGGAGCTCGATATTACCGATGTCGACGTGCAGGCGACAATGCGCGCCGCGATCGAAGGAGTTCAGGACCGCCTGGCGGAGAACTCGATCGACGTGCAGATTGTCGCCATGGACAACGTCGGCTGTTTCCGCGGAGACGCGAAGCGCGTCAGGCAGATTCTCTTCAACCTTCTCTCCAACGCCATCGGTTTCTCGCGCCCGGGCCAGACGGTCACGCTTGCCGCGATGCGCCGCGACGACGAAGTTGTGTTCAAGGTCACGGATCGCGGTCGCGGGATTCCCTCCGAAGTGCTCGAGCGCGTCTTCGAACGCTTCGAGTCGCATACCGCCGGCTCGCGCCACCGCGGCGTCGGCCTCGGGCTTTCCATCGTGCGGGCTTTCATGGAGCTCCACGGCGGGAAGATCCTAATCGACTCGTCGCCTGGCGAGGGCACGACCGTCACCTGCATTTTTCCCGCGCCGGCCGCGCAGGAGGGCGCCCGGCCGGTCGCGAATGAAGGAGGCGGCTGATGACCGACGAAGCCCCCGGCAAATCCGTCTGGCGCGTGGATGTTCCGGACGAGGCGGGGACGGCCGCGCTCGCGCAGGACGTCGCCTCTCTGCTCAGGAAAGGCGATACGGTGATGCTTGCGGGCGATCTCGGCGCCGGCAAGACGACCTTCGCACGCGCGCTCATCCGCAAGCTGCTCGATGACCCCGATGTCGAGGCTCCGAGCCCGACCTTCACGCTGATGCAGATTTACGAAAGCGATGCGACGCGCGTCGTTCACGCGGATTTCTACCGCATCTCCTCCTCGGGCGAGCTTGTGGGCCTTGGCTGGGAGGAGGCGACCGAGGACTCCATCGTCCTCGTCGAATGGGGCGAGCGCGCGCCGGAAGCGATGCCGCAGGATCGGCTTGAGGTAAGGCTGAGCTTCGCCGACGCCGATGATCGCGACGCGAGGCGCGTCACGATTTCCGGGCACGGGGCCTTCGCGGCGCGGCTTTCTTCGTTCAAGGCGCTGCGCGAATTGCTGCGAAACGAGGGGTGGGCGGACGCGAAGCGCAGCTTCCTGATGGGCGACGCCTCGACGCGCGCGTACGAAACGCTCGACAAACCCAACGGTCAGCGCGCGATCCTCATGATTTCACCGCCGCGGCCGGACGGTCCGCCCATTCGTTACGGGAAATCCTACAGCGCCATCGCGCGGCTCGCCGAAAATGTGAAGCCGTTCGTCGCGATCGCCAACGGCTTGCGGGCTCAGGGCCTGTCCGCGCCGGAGATTTATGGTCAGGACCTCGAGGCCGGCCTGCTGATCGTCGAGGATCTGGGGCGTGAAGGCGTCGTGGACGAGAACGGGCCCATCGCGGAGCGCTATCTCGAAGCCGCCGGCGCGCTCGCGCATCTTCATTTGCGCCGTCTGCCCGACGTGCTGCCGGTCGAGGGCGCGGGCAGCTATCACATCCCGCCTTATGATCTCGATGCGCTGCTGATCGAAGTCGATCTGCTGCTCGAATGGTATGTTGGGCACATAAAGGCGACGGTCGCCTCGGGCGCCCGGGCGATCTTCACAAATCTTTGGCGCTCCGCGCTGCTGGATATCGCCAATGCCTCGCCGACATGGACGTTGCGCGACTATCACTCCCCCAATCTCATCTGGCTCGCCGGCCGCGAGGGCGTGCAGCGCATCGGCATCATCGACTTCCAGGATTGCGTGCTCGGCCATCCAGCTTACGACATGGCGTCGCTGGGCCAGGACGCCCGCGTGAGCGTGCCGGACGACCTGGAGTTGAAACTCCTCGCGCAATACGCCAAACTGCGTCGGGAAGCCGACGAGAATTTCGACATGGCGGCGTTCGCCAGGGCCTACATGACGCTCGCGTCGCAACGTGCGACAAAAGTGTTGGGCATTTTCGCGCGGCTCGACCAACGCGATGGCAAGCCGCAATATCTTGCGCATATGCCGCGCATAGAGTCCTATCTGAGAAAGAGCTTGCGACATCCGGCGCTGGCCGAACTAAAAGCGTGGTATGAAGCCAATCTCCCCGGCCTCTTTCCAGGCGCCTGAGCGCCTTCCCGCAGCCGTCCCGCAGACCGCCATGGTCTTTGCGGCAGGGCTCGGCACGCGCATGCGGCCGCTGACCAACACGACGCCGAAGCCGCTCGTTTCGGTCGCCGGCCGTACGCTCATTGATCGTGTGCTCGACGATCTTGCGCAAGCGGGGGTCGGTACGGCGATCGTCAACGTGCATCATCTCGCCGATCAGATCGAAGCGCATCTCGCGGATCGCATTGATCCCCAGGTCACGTTCTCGAACGAACGCGCGCTGCTTCTCGATCAGGGCGGCGGCGTCAAGAAGGTTCTTCCGCTCATCGGCGACGATCCCTTCTTCATCTGCAACACGGACGCATTCTGGGTCGACGCCGAACACTCGAACATAACGGCGCTCGCCCGCGCCTTTGACCCGGCGTCGATGGACGTCGCCTTGCTGCTGGCGCCAACGAAAGGCAGTGTCGGAGTCGACTGGGGAGGGGATTTCGATCTTGCGCCCGATGGCCGCATCATCCGCCGCGCGGGCCCGAAGCCCTATGTCTACGCCGGCATCGGGCTGATGAAGCCGCAACTCTTCGCCGGCGAGACGCAGGACGCTTTCAAGCTCGCTCCCTTCTTCTTCGCCGCGGCGGAGCAAGGGCGCCTCTTCGGCGTCGTGTCGAGCGGCCTGTGGCTGCACGTCGGCTCCGTAGCCGCGATCGAGGAAGCCGAGAAGGCGATCGCCGCGCGGCGGGGGTGACTGGCGTGACGGCGAAGCGCAACGTCTTCTCCATTCCGCCCGGCGCGTCTTTCCTCGAGACGTTCGTCGACGCTTTTCTAGCCGGCGCCGTCGTTCCCTCACTTTCCCTTGAGAGTCCGCCGCTCGCCATGGCGCGCGCGACAATCTACGTGCCGACGCGCCGTGCGGGGCGGGCTCTCGCCGCACAGTTTGCACGCGCACTCGAAAAGCGCGCTGCGCTGCTCCCGCGCATCCTCCCGCTCGGCGGATTGGAGGAGCGGGAAACCGCAGAGGTTTTTGGCGACTCATTCGACTTCGACGACGCGACGCCGACGTCGATCGAAGAGCTGGAGCGCCGTTTTCTGCTGGCCCAGTTCGTCATGCTGTGGTCAAAGGCGGTCGGTCACGCGATCGTCTCGGCCGATGCGAACGGCGTTGTCGAAACCGACAGCAGCGAACCTTTCCTGGTCGCGTCATCGCCTGCAGGCGCCTATTCGCTCGCCGCCGATCTCGGCTCCCTGATCGACGAGTTCATCATCGAAGGCGTCGCGCCCGACGCGGTCGCCGGGATCGTCGATGAATCCTTCGATCGATATTGGTCGATCACGACGACTTTCCTGCGCATCGCGCTGGAGCAATGGCCGCAACTTCTCGCAGAACGCGGCGCGATTGACGCCGCGGAGCGCCAAAAGCGCCTTCTCGAAGCGCAGATCGAAAAATTTTCAGCGCAGCCAGATCATCCGCCGGTCGTCGCGCTCGGCTCCACCGGCGCGCAGCCAACCACCGCGCGGCTTCTCGCGGCGATCGCAGCGCTTGAAAACGGCGCGGTCATCCTGCCGGGACTCGATCTGGACATGAATGAAGCGTCTTGGGCGTGCGTCGGCGAGAGCGACGGCGAAACGGCTTTCACACATCCGCAAGCGGTGCTGAAGCGCCTTCTTAGCGTCATGCGGCTCAACCGCGATGACGTGCGCGAACTCGGATGCGTCGCAGATGAATTGGCGGCGCGCCGCGCGCTGATCGCCGAGGCCATGGCGCCGCCGGACGCTACCGCCGCCTGGCGCACATTCCGTGACGCGAACGCCGGCGATTTTGCCGGGGCGCTCGCAGACGTCGCCGTCATCGAAGCGCCGGACGAGCGCACCGAGGCGCTTGCGCTCGCGCTTTTCATGCGCGAGGCGTTGGAGACGCCTGGACGGACCGCCGCGCTGGTGACGCCCGACCGCGCCATCGCGCGGCGCGTCGCGGTGGAGCTGCGCCGCTTCGGGCTGGAGATCGACGACTCCGGAGGCAAGTCGCTCGCGTCGACAACAGCGGGAGCGCTCGCCCGGCAGGTTGCGGCGATTGGCGCCGAAGGGCTGAACGCGGTCGAAGTCGCGGCGCTGCTCGCGCATCCGCTGGCGCGTTTTGGACGCATGCGGGAAGAGGTGCAGCACCTCGCGCCGCTCATCGAGATCGCAGTTTTGCGGGCGCTACCCGTGGGTGCGGACGGCTATGCGGTTTTGATCGACGTTGCGCGCGCAGCGGCGCAAGAGCGACATGCGCATCCTGCGATCCGTAGCGTCACGACGACGCAATGGGGTGAGATCGGCGCTCTGCTCTTTGCGCTTGAAAGTGCTTTTGCGCCTTGCCGCGCACTTCCGGCGCATGGCGCGCTGCATGAATTCGTCAATGCGCATCGCGCGGCGATCGAAGCCATTGCCGCAGGCCCGGAGGAGGCGACCGATGAAGGCGCGCAGGGGCTCTTCGAACTGTTCGATCGGCTTGCGGCGGCGGACGCGCCGCCGGATTTCGATTTCGCCGCCTACGCCGCGCTCTTCGATCGCATCGCATTCGAGACAACCTTGCGCGGCCCATCGCGCGCGCATCCGCGCCTGAAGATTCTCGGCCCGCTCGAGGCGCGTCTCCTCGACGCAGACCTTATGCTGATCGCGGGGCTCGACGAAGGCGTCTGGCCGCCACAAGCCGACACGGGGCCCTTTCTCAATCGTTCGATGCGGCGCCAGCTCGGCCTGTCGCCGCCCGAGCGGCGCATCGGGCAGACGGCGCATGATTTCGTGATGGCGCTCGGCGCGAGAAGCGTCGTTCTCAGCCGCGCCGGCAAGCGTAACGGCTCGCCGACGGTCGCATCGCGCTTTCTCGCGCGTCTCGATGCGCTGGCCGGCGAGGCTTTCGCGTCTTGCAAGGCGCGCGGAAAAAAAATGCTAGATGTCGCGCAGGCCCTCGATCGGCCGAAAGCGGAGGAGATGACGACGCTTGCGCGCCCCGCGCCATGTCCGCCGATCGACCTTCGTCCGTCGAAGCTGAGCGTGACGCGCATCGAAACTCTGCGGCGCGACCCTTACGCGATCTTTGCCGAACATGTTCTGAAGTTGAAGCCGTTGGCGCCGCTGGGCGCCGAGATCGGCGCGCGCGAAATGGGCACGGCCATCCACGAAGCGCTTCACCGCTTTGTTCTTGCGCATCCCGGCGGAGCCTTGCCCGCCGATGCACGCGAGACGTTGTGCCGCCTCGCGCGGGACATGCTGAAGGATTTTTTCGCCGATCCGGCGTTCGAGACCTTCTCCTGGCCGCGCATCGTCGACGGGCTCGATCATGCGCTCGCCTTCGAACGTGAGCGGCGGGCCGAAGCCTCCGAGATCTTCATGGAGACAGGTGGCTCCTGGACGTTCCCGCTTACTGACGGCTCTCAGTTCACATTGACGGCGAAAGCCGATCGCATCGAAGTCGATCCCGCGGGCAGCGCCCATGTCTTCGACTACAAGACCGGTGCGCCGCCGACGCACAAGCAGGTCGAAACGGGTTGGGCGCCGCAACTCACGCTCGAAGCGGCGATGGTCGAAGCGGGAGCGTTCAAGGATGTCGGCGCGCACGCCGTCGCCGGCGCGGCCTATGTCGGGCTGAAAGATGGCGGCAAGACCCAACAGATCAAGGGAAACCTGTTTCTCGATCTTGTGGCCTCGCATCGCGAGCAGCTTGTCGTCATGCTTTCGGAATATCGCAATCCGTCGACGCCCTACCCATCGCGTCCTTATGTTGCGCTGATTTCTCACGCGGGCGACTACGATCACCTTGCGCGTGTGAAGGAATGGTCGCGCGGCGGGGGGAGCGCATGAGCGACACGATCGAGGCGCAGCGGCGCGCCTCCGATCCTCAGGTCTCGGCCTGGGTGTCGGCGCATGCAGGCTCTGGCAAAACCTACGTGCTCACGCAGCGCGTGCTGCGACTCCTTCTGGCGGGGACGCCGCCCTCGCAGATTCTTTGCCTCACCTTCACCAAGGCCGCCGCGGCCAATATGTCGTCTCGCGGTTTCGCGAACCTCGGGCGCTGGGCGTTGCTCGACGACGATACACTGGCAAGGGAAATCGAGGATACAGGCGCCGGGACGCCGTCGCGCGACACGCTCGACTTTGCGCGCAAACTCTTCGCGCGCGCCGTGGAGACGCCGGGCGGGTTGAAGATCCAGACCATCCACGCCTTTTGCGAAAAGCTGCTGCATATTTTCCCGTTCGAAGCGAACGCGCCCGCGGGCTTTCGCGTCCTCGACGACATGGCGCGCGCGGAATTGCTGGAGGCGGCGCGACGTCAGGCGATCGAGTCCGCGATGCGCGCGCCCGGTCCCTCGCGCAGCGCATTGGAGCTGGTGGCGCGTGAAACGACCGCGCACGGATTTGGCGAGCTGTGCAAAGAACTGCTGGGGATGAGCGAGGCGCTGAGGCAGCGCGCGGGCGCCGACGATTATCCGCGCCGTCTGCGTGTTCGTCTGGGACTTGGCGCAGACGAAACGCTCGCGCAAATCGAGGCGGAGATCACCAAGGAGCGCGAGACGTGGCCGGACCTCGCCGCGCTGCTGCGTAGCGGCTCGACAAACGACGCCAAGCTCGCCGCGCATATCGAGCGCGCCATCGCGAGCGGCGTCGAACCGAGATGCGTCGACGCTTACCTGTCGACCTTTTACACTGGCAAAGGTGAACCGCGGGCGAAGACCGTCACCGCGGGCCTTGCGAAAAAAGCGCCCGGTCTGCTCGAGCGCATGGAGTCGGAACGCGACAGATTGGCGCCGCTCATCGAAAAACGCAAGGCGGCGGTGGTCGTCGAGCGCTCGCTGGCGCTGGGGACGCTCGGCGACGCGATCATGTCCGAGTATGCGAAAGCGAAGCGATACCGCAATCTCCTTGATTACGACGATCTCATCGAATGCGCGCGGCGGTTGCTCAATCGGTCGCACCCTTCCTGGGTGCTCTACAAGCTCGACTCGCAGATCGACCATATTCTGCTCGACGAGGCGCAGGACACGAGCGCGGCTCAGTGGGAAATCCTGAACGCAATCGCGAGCGAATTCTCCGCCGGCGCGAGCGCGCGGCGCCTTCAGCGAAGCTTCTTTGCGGTAGGCGACGAGAAGCAGTCGATCTTCTCTTTCCAGGGGGCCGCTCCGGAGAAGTTCGACGCGATGCGTCTCAGCTTTCGGAACCGTTTCGCCGCCGTGAAACGGCGCTTCGAATATGTGCGTCTAAAGGAATCCTTCCGCTCGGCGCCCGGAATTCTGACTGCGGTTGACGTCGTTTTCAGCCATGGCGACAACGGCAGGGGACTGTCCAGCGATCCGGACGACCCGCCGCCGACCCATTCGGCTTTCAAGAAGCACCTGCCGGCGCTTGTCGAAATCTGGAGCCCCACCGGGCCTCTCGCGATCGAGGAACCCGCCGACTGGCGATTGCCGCTCGACTACGCCAAGGGGAGTGATCCAGCCGAACGCCTCGCGCGCAAACTCGCAAGCAAAGTGCGAGAGCTTCTCGATCCCGAACGTGGCGAATACGTCTTCGACGACAAGCAGCCAAGGCCCGTCGCGCCGGGCGACATCCTCTTTGTCGTGCGCAAGCGCGGCGCCTTCTTCGAGGCGTTGATCCGCGCGCTCAAGGCGGCGGATATTCCCGTCGCCGGGGCGGACCGACTCGATCTCGCCAATCACATCGCGGTGAACGATCTCGTGGCGCTGGGCCGAGCGGCTTTGCTCATCGAGGATGACCTTACGCTCGCGACGGTGCTGAAGTCTCCGCTGCTTGGTCTCGACGACGACGATCTCATCGCACTTGCGCCGACGAGAACGGCTTCTCTTTACGAGGCGCTCCTGAGCGACGACAACGCCCGCCGGCGCGAAGCCGCGCAGACAATCGACGGGTGGCGGCGCGACGCGGCGACGCTCGCGCCTTTCGAATTCTACAGCAAGGCGCTCGGGTCCGGCGGTGGGCGCCGACGTCTCGTCGCTCGCCTTGGACCGGAAGCGAACGATGCAGTAGATGAATTCCTGCGCCTCGCATTGTCTTTCGAGCGCGAACGTTCGCCTTCGCTCACGAGCTTCCTCGCCATGGTCGAGAACCTCGACCTGTCGATCAAGCGGGACATGGAATCCGCCGGTGGCGCCGTGCGCGTAATGACGGCGCATGCGGCCAAGGGGCTGGAGGCGAAGATCGTCTTCCTGCCCGACACCTGCAGCGCGCCGGCAGGGAAGCACGACCCGAAGCTGTTCCTCCTCGGCGAGAATGACGACGCATCGCTCGTCTGGTCGCGTGGCAAGGACAGCGACCCCGAGGCGCTTGCATCTGCACGCGCCGCGCATAGAGACGCGGAACGCGCCGAGCATCAGCGACTGCTCTATGTCGCGATGACCCGAGCGGAAGAGCGCCTATATATTGCCGGCTACCACGGCAGGAGCGGCGCCGCTGAAGGTTGCTGGCACAATGCAATTCACGCGGCGCTGGAGGGCCATTGCGTCCGCCTGCCAGATCCGGAAGATCCGGACGCATACGTCTTGATCTTGCGCGATGGATCCCTCCCATTGCGTCGCGATCTTGCGCCAGCGGCGCCCGCCGAAGGCCCCGCCGATATTCCCGCCTTCGCGCTGACGTCCGCGCCGGTCGAAATGGCGCCGGCGCCGCCGCTGCGACCCTCGAGCGCGCTCGCCGGCGCCGATGCGGTCGCTGGCGTCGACGCCATTGCGCCTAGCCGGCGTGACGCCGAGCATGCGCTCGTCGGTCGCCTGACCCATGCCCTGCTGCAGCACTTGCCTTCGTGCCCGCCGGGGCGGCGCAGCCTCGCGGCGGCGCGCTTCCTGAAGCTGCGGGCGCCGTCCTTGGACGAGGCGCGCTGCACCGAGATCGCCAGCGCGGCGATCGCCGTGATCGATGACGCCCGGCTTGCGGCCTTGTTCGGGCCGGAGTCGGCGGCGGAGGTCGATGTCGTCGCCACGGTCGGCGAGGGGATCGTGGTTTCCGGGCGCATCGATCGGCTGGCGGAGACGGAAAGAGAAGTTCTCATCGCCGATTTCAAGACCGGCGAACCCCGGCCCGCGCTCGACGCCGGCCAGCTTCGCCAGTTGGCGCTATACCGCGCCGCCCTTGCGCCGCTCTATCCGGGCAAGAGCCTGCGCTGCTTCATCGTCTGGACGCGCAGCGCGTCGGCAGCCGAGGCCGACGACAAAGCCCTCGATCGCGCATTCTCACAGGCGCTCGCTGGCGGATAGCGCCTCCCGCAGTTGCACGTCCGAGTCGGTGCGCCGGCGCCAGAACTCCAGCATCAGCGTCGTCGTCGTGAAGGCGACCGGGCCGAGCACGAGGCCTGATGGGCCAAAGAGCTGCAGCCCGCCCAACATGGCGACGAAAGCGGGCGCCGTATGCAGCCGCAAGCTCTCGCCGACGAGCAGCGGCCGAACGAGATTGTCGGCCGTTGAAATGACGACGCTGCCCCAAAGGCCCAGCGTGATCGCCTCGCCCCAGCGATCTTCGATCGCGAGAAAAACCGTCGCCGGCATCCAGATGACGAAGGAGCCGAGAACCGGGATGAGCGAAATGACGCCCATCACCACGGCCCAAAGCGCGGGAGAAGGGAAGTTGAGCCACCAGAACATGAAGCCACCGAGCGCGCCCTGCAACGCCGCGACGGCGAGGGTGCCGAAGATGATGGCGTAGATGGTTTCCCGCACGCGCACGATGAGCTTGCCGGTCTCGATATTCGAGAAAGGGGAGAGCCGCACGAGCGCCTCTATGCCCGCCCGGCGGTCGCGCAGGAAAAAGAACAGCATGTAGAAAGCGAAAACAATTGTGATCGCCTGTCCGGTCGACTGCTTCAAAAGCGCCGCGCCGACGTTGGTGAAGAGTTCGCCGAGACGCGCAGCAATCGTCGGCACGTCGACGCGATCGCCCATCCAGCGCAGCCAGGGATGCGCCGCCAGAAAGGCGCCCCACCTTCCTTCGGCGAGGCTGTTCTGAACATAGCTGACCCCTGTGAGCGCCTCCTGGATCAGACGTTGGGACACGAAAAGCAGCGGGCCGACGATAATGAGTGCGACCGTGAGAACCGAAAGCGCGGCGGCTGCAGTGGCCCCCACAAGGGATTCGAACCAGCGATGCGGCCGTATGAAAACGACCGCAAGGACCAGCCCCCACGTCAGGCTCGGGAGATAAGGGGCGGCGACAAGCGCCGTTAGGACGACAAAGATCGAGGTGAAGCCGAGTCGCGCCAGCAGAAAAATATCGATCGGCTGGCCGGGGGTGAAAGTGTCGCTCGCCACAGCCGAGTCGGTCTTATGAAGTTCGGTCATCTCTTGCTCGCCGCATCGTCGCTCACGTCTAGATAAGGCGCTCGTGGGGCGGACAAGCCGGCTGCGCTTCCTTGGATCAGAAGGCGCATTCCTTCGGCTGCGCCTTATCCTCGGACCAGTCAGCGAGTTTCTTCAGGGGCGTCTTCACCTCTACGGGCTTTCCGTCGCGCTTGCCCTTGCCGGTGAGGAAATTGAGATCGCAGCTGTGAGCCGTGTTGGGCTCGAGTGAGTCATATGCCTCTCGCGTCAGTCCGGCGACGATGAATTCCTTGTTACGGTAGATGACGGTCAGCGTCTCGGTCCAGCGGTCGCGGCCTATGGCCGTGTTCTCCGATTTGATCTGCAATGAGCCCTTGGCATTCGTTTCGAGCGACGGACGCGTGCCCCACATGCCGCCGCTCCAGGCGATCCCCTTCTTGAAGAGCGCGGGCTTCATCGCCTTCGATGGATCACGCACGGGTTCGAGCCCGAGGTAGATGTAAAGGTCGGCGCCTGCGTCCCCGTTCTCGACGAGCACCGCGCGATCGGTGTTTGCGTTCTCGAAGGAGAGCGTCTCCGAATCCAGCACGGCTGAATAGTCCGGCTCCGCATGTGCAGTGGCGGCGGTGAGCAGTACAGCCATGATCACTATCAATTTTTGCATTGGACGCCCCTGCGGAAAATGAAAAAGCCGCCCGACAATGTCGGACGGCTTGAGCTTTTCAGCAAGTGCGCGGGCGCTTATTCGCCGCTTGCGTCGGCGGATTCCTTTTCCGCCTTTTCCTTGGCCTCGAGGTCTTCGCCCGTCTCCTGATCGACGACGCGCATCGACAGGCGCACCTTGCCGCGATCATCGAAGCCGAGGAGCTTCACTTTCACGCGGTCGCCTTCCTTCACGACGTCGGTCGTCTTGTTCACGCGCTGCTTCGAGAGCTGCGAGATGTGAACGAGGCCGTCCTTGGCGCCGAAGAAGTTGACGAAGGCGCCGAAGTCGGCGGTCTTCACGACCGTGCCTTCGTAGATCATGCCGACTTCCGGATCGGAAGCGATCGACTTGATCCAGTTGATCGCCGCCTTGATCGAATTGCCGTCCGAAGAGGCGACCTTCACCGTGCCGTCGTCCTCGATGTTGATCTTGGCGCCCGTCTTCTCGACGATTTCGCGGATGACCTTGCCGCCCGAGCCGATCACGTCGCGGATCTTGTCGGTCGGAATCTTCAGCGTCTCGATGCGCGGCGCGAATTCGCCGAGCTCTGCGCGGGAGGTGGTCAGCGCCTTCGCCATTTCACTGAGGATGTGCAGACGGCCGTCCTTCGCCTGGGCGAGCGCGACCTTCATGATCTCCTCGGTGATGCCGGCGATCTTGATGTCCATCTGCAGCGAGGTGACGCCGTTCTGGGTGCCCGCCACCTTGAAGTCCATGTCGCCGAGATGATCCTCGTCGCCCAGAATGTCCGACAGAACCGCGAAGCGCTCGCCCTCGAGGATGAGGCCCATGGCGATGCCGGCCGTCGGCGACTTCAGCGGCACGCCCGCGTCCATCAGCGCGAGCGAAGTGCCGCAGACCGTCGCCATCGACGACGAGCCATTCGAACTCGGTGATCTCCGAGACGACGCGCAGCGTGTAGGGGAACTCGGCGGCTGCCGGCAGCATCGGACGGATGGCGCGCCACGCGAGCTTGCCATGGCCGATTTCGCGACGGCCGGGCGAACCCATTCGGCCCGTCTCGCCGACGCTGTAGGGAGGGAAGTTGTAATGGAGCAGGAAGCGCTCCTTGTAGGTCCCCTCGAGCGAGTCGACATATTGCTCGTCTTCGCCGGTGCCGAGCGTCGCGACGACCAGCGCCTGCGTCTCGCCGCGGGTGAAGAGGGCCGAGCCGTGGGTGCGCGGGAGGACGCCGACTTCGGCGACGATCGGGCGCACGGTCTTCACGTCGCGGCCGTCGATGCGCACGCCCGTGTCGAGGACGTTCCAGCGGACGACCTTGGCCTGGAGCTCCTTGAAGACTGCGGCCACTTCCTCCTTGGTGAAATTCGTCGCCTCGACCTTCCGGGAAGATCTCGGCCGACACCTTCGCCTTCACGGCGTCGACGGCGGCGTAGCGATCCTGCTTCACGGTGATCTTGTAAGCCTCGCGCAGCTCGGCTTCGGCGATCTTCGAAACGAGCGCCGCGACTTCCGAATGGTCGGGCAGCACGAGCTCGCGCGGATCCTTGGCGGCGCGCTCGGCGAGTCTGATGATGGCGTTGATCACGGGCTGGAAGCCGCGATGGCCGGTCATCACCGCCTCGAGCATGGTCTCCTCGGAGAGCTCCTTGGCCTCCAATTCAACCATCAGCACGGCGTCGGCGGTGCCCGCGACGACGAGATCGAGGCTGGAGGTCTTCATTTCCTCGACCGTCGGATTGAGCTTCAGCGCGCCATTGATTATGCCGACGCGCGCAGCGCCGACCGGGCCCATGAAGGGCACGCCGGAGAGCGTCAGCGCCGCCGAGGCCGCGACCATCGCCAGAACGTCCGGATCGTTTTCGAGGTCATGCGAGAGCACGGTGATGATCACCTGCGTGTCGCAGCGATAGCCGTCCGGGAAGAGCGGGCGAATGGGGCGGTCGATCAGGCGGGAGACGAGCGTTTCGCGCTCCGAGGGGCGCCCTTCGCGCTTGAAATAGCCACCCGGGATGCGGCCGGCCGCGAAGGCCTTTTCCTGATAGTTTACGGTGAGCGGGAAGAAGTCCTGCCCGGCCTTCGGCGGACTTGGCGGAAACGATGGTGGCGAGGACGGTGGTCTCGCCCCAGGTGGCGACGACGGCGCCATCGGCCTGACGGGCGACCTTGCCGGTCTCGAGGACGAGCTTGCGCCCGGCCCAGTCGAGTTCTTCGCGGTGAACATGGAACATGCTTGGTCTTTCTCTGATGAACCCGACGGTTCGCCATGAGCAAGACGGCGAGAGGCTGCGGAAGCGTGGGTTACCGGTCTCGTCCACGCAGCGTCTGGCGATCCTGCCATGACGTATGAGCGTTGGGTCTTTCGTTGCGGGCGCTCTGGCGCCCCTCAAGAGGCGAAAGCGGCGCAGATCGCGCCGCCTTCGAATGTGTCAGCGGCGGATGCCGAGGCGCTCGATGAGGCTCTTGTAGCGGGGTTCGTCCCGCTTTTTCACATAATCGAGCAACTGACGGCGCTGCGAGACGAGCTTCAGCAACCCGCGACGCGAATGATTGTCCTTCACGTGGGTCTTGAAATGCTCGGTCAGGTTGGCGATGCGCTCCGTGAGGATCGCGACCTGAACCTCGGGCGAGCCCGTGTCATCGGTTTTGGTGGAATATTCCTTGATGAGCGCCTGTTTGCGCTCGGCCGTGATCGACATCGGCATTTTCCTTGTATTTTGGAGTGTTCCGGCAGCGGGCGGCCATGGCCGGGATGTCGTCCAGCGCGGTCGCCTCAAAGCGGCGCCGCCCGGCTGAGCCGGGCGTGCGGGGGCCTTATAGCAGAATTCGCAGGAAAGAATAGGGGCGGCTCAAAATCACCGGTTCCCTCACGCGCCCTTGTCCGGCGCGATGATCTGGCCGTCGCCGCGCAAGACGCGGTCGACAAAGGCCTCGGCTTTGGGCTTTGCTTTCCTGGAAGAAAGCCCCCGAACGACTCCCGCGGCAAGGCCGATCGTCGCGCCGGCCAGCGCCGCCAGAGCAAAGGTTTCGATCTTGCGCGCCGGTCCCGCGATGTAGAGCGCAGCTGCAAAGCCGATAAAGCCGCCGATGAGCGCCGCGAGCGCTTCGTCATCGGCGGCTCGGCGACCAGAAGGTCAGCGCGACAGCCGGCGCGACGCAGGCGCAGGAGATCGCCAGCCCCATGGCGATCAGAGCCCCCGGAGACATAATCTGGGTGACGCTCGTGACATAGCCGCCCGTTGCGGCCAGAACGAGCGCCAGCCGCGTAATGGCCAGGCGGCGGCTGGTCAGGTCGACCTCGCCGCGCAGGCGATAAAGGGCGTCATGCCCGACGGCCGCGCCGCAGGCCTGAAGACCGAGGGAGGCGAGGGCGAGGCCGAGCGCCGCGATCGCCGAGGCGATGAGGCCTGTCGCCGCCGCGCCGAGATCGGTCGCGCCGGGAAGGGCGCCCAGCAGATAAAAGCCGCCGAGCGGACGCACATCGACCGCGTGCAGCGGCGTGCCTGGCATGATCTTGTGGGCGGCGCATGCGCGCTGCGCCTGGGACGGGGTGCGCACACTCGCGCCGCAGACCGAGACGAGCCCCTTGCCGCTGGCGGCGTAGATGGGTTCCGGCAGGCGCTCGGCCGGCTCGCCGTCGACGCTGCCGGCGAGGCTGAGCGCCGAAGCGGCGATCGCCGCGGCGACGAGCAGGGCGAAGAGGACGCTCCAGGCCAGAGTCGCCGCGCCGGAGACGCGCGCGGCGACGCCGTCTTCGGTCGTCACCGCCGGAGCCAGGATCGGCGCGAGCGCTGCGACGCCCATGGCGACCGCGATCGTCGCGCCCAGTTCGACCTCGAAACCCGCGGGCTGCGGCGTCGCGCGCCAGGCCGCGAGGAGATCTGCCGCCTCGCGCCAGCCGGGGCCGCCAAGCAACCCCACCGGCAACTCTCCCTGAAGGCTGAGCGACAGCACCGGCCAGCCAATCCGAGCAACGCGACGCCCGCCGCCGCCGCGGCGGCCCAGACCGCGCCCCCCAGCCCGCCGGGGCCGGCGATGACCAGCCCGGCGGCCGCGATAGCCAGGGCGGCAAAGACCCGGCCCGCGCCGGTGAGATCGGTCAGCACGTCGACTGCGATCTGACTGCCGGCGGCGGCGAGAAGGCCTGAGGCCAGCGCCGTCGCCGCGACAAGGCCAAAACGGGGGGCCGCCCCTGGAAAGCGCACCGCCAGCAACCCCGACAAAGAGAAGGCGCCGGACCGGCGCAGCAGAGGCCCGAGGAAGAGCGAGGCGCCGGCGAGGCCGAGAAACGCCCCGAACACGACGCCGAGGCCCCATGATCGCCCGGCAAGACGCGTCGCGAAGGGCAGCAGCAGCGCGGTCGCCACGGCGGCGTTGGCGAAGCCGGCATAGGCCGCCGGCACGGCGCGCCCGCCGGCGTAATAGAAAGAGACCCGCATCGAATGCAGCAGGAAGCCCAGGACGGCGAGCCCGACGACCGTGAACCACGGGGCGCCGCGCCAACAAAACGCTCGGGCGCGCCCACGCGATCGAGGAGCGCGGCGAAGCCGTAGGCGAGCAGGAAGCTCGCCGTCACGAAGGCGATCCGCGCATCGAGATTCGCACGGTTGAACAGGGCGGCTTCGCCGGAGCGCTCTCGCATGTGGGGTTTCTCGCGGGACGGATGCGGCGAGACTAACGGAGGCGGGGGGAGGGGGGAAGGGCGCTCAAGGAGCGGCGCTTCCCCTTTTCACAAAAGCCACGACGCCCGTCGTCGCCACATTCCGTCCCTCCAGATAGTAGGAGCGCGTCATGCCTTTGCCTTTCAACTCCACGGTACCAGAGTCCCGGAATGCGAAATCGTCGGCAAGCCTCACGTGCACGGACTCGGAGACGTGAATCCGGTCGGGTTCGGACGTCGATTCGAATCGGCTGGCGATATTCACCACATCGCCCCAGAGGTCGTATGAGAATTTCTTCTGCCCAAGACCCCTGCAGCCACCGTGCCGGTGTGGATGCCCATGCGCATCCTGATCTCATACGGGTGGCCCTTTGAGAATTCACGCACGAAGCTGATCGCGTCGAGCGCGAATTCGGCGATGCGCTGGCAATGCAGCGGGTCGCGTTTGGGAACGCCGCCGACGACCATGTAGCTGTCTCCGATGGTCTTGATCTTCTCGACGCCGTGTTTCTCGACCAACTCGTCGAACTTGCCGAACAGCGCGTTGAGCATGTTGACCGTCGCGTGCGGACCGATCCTCGAGGAAAGATCGGTAAATCCGACGATGTCCGAAAAGAAGACGGTGACTTCGGGAAAGACTTCCGCAATCATTTCCTCGCCGCCCTGCAGCCTCTGGGCGATCGCGGCGGGCAGAATATTGTGCAGAAGCTTCTCCGAGCGCATGCGTTCGCTGTCCAGCTCCACCATCGTCTGCTCGGTAAGCTTGACCTTGTCTTCGAGCTTCACGAAGGCGGCGCTTAAATTGGCGGCCATGGAGCCGAGCGCCTGCGCGAGTTCACCGATTTCATCCCTGCCGGAGACGGCGATTTCGGCGCCGAGATCGCCGGCGCTGATCTCGTGGACCGCGCGCATGAGACGGGCGCCGCGCCTCGCAAATCGAAAGTGAAGGAAGAGGGCGGCGGAAAGAGCCAGAACAAAAAGCGCCGTCGATACGTATGAGTTATATGCGAAAAGCCGGGTTGCCTGGCGCTCCTCCCCTTTAAGGAGGGTCTTGTATCTTGCCTTCACCATCTCATTGAATTCGAAGATCGCCTGGCTGAGTTCGCCATTTTCCCTGCCGTAGCTGTCGCCGTAAACCAGCCGCTCCGCCATTGCCGGATCGGGCTTGCCCTTCTTCGAAAAGGCGCCCGTGCCGTCGTCGAATTCGCCCTTCACCGCATGCATCGCGAGCTTTTCGGTGGCGCTGACTTTGGTGAAAAGCTCCATGGCTTTTTTGAGCTTGCTGAATTCCTCGACAGTAATGTCGAGCTTCAAAAACCGCTCTTCGAGCGCTAAGGCTCCTTGCGCCTTGTTGACGGGCTCCGGGATGACCCCGCCGCCGACCGCGTCCCGGTACTCGAAGCTATAATTGTCCGGGCGGATCGTTCGCCCATATAGAATATCATTGATTTCGTTGTAATATCTCAGTCTCTTGGGGTCCTTCGTCGCGACATAGCCCCGCGCGAACCGGGTTCCCCATTGAGACGACAGGACGAGGTCCTCCGACAGCGTGGTCAGCTCATCCGACTGCCGATGGTGTTGCGCCATTTTTCTCTCGGCGTCGTCGAGAAGGAAGCCCAGCGCCAGATTGGCGCCGGCGAAGCCGACGAGAACGAGAAAAAAGACGATGAAGAATGTGCGGAGTTTCATGTCGGGAGCCGGCATTGCGTGAGCGGCGATAAACCCACCGGCCGACAATGCAACGATAAGTCTTTATGTTCCTTTGCTTCTCCCTGAACGGGCCAGGGGGAGGAGTTTGAAGGCGCCCGCATCACCCTTCGCCTCGCCGCACCATCCCTGCGTAGGTCTCGTGGTCGATCACCCCGCCCGCAGCTCCGACTTTTTGGCTGTCCGCGTCGCTGATCGCTTCCTGTGCGATCTCGAGCCGTTTCCAGCCGGGCAGAGGCGAATCGCCCGCGGCGTCGGGCACGTATCGGGAGTCGACGAGCTTCTGATGGGGGTGGATGTAGCGGGGGCAGTTCACCCAAATGGATTCGACCATTGCCTCCACGACAAACTGCGCGCCGGGAAATTGCGCGGCGGCCGCGGCGCCGCGCAGTAATCGCGCCTCGCCCTGCACGCGCAGGCGGTTGGGCGTCACAAAGTCGATGAAGAGCAAACCGACCTTGCTTTTCGACGCGATATTGCCCGCCGAATAGAACATGCCATTGCCGTCAAACCACGGAAAGATGAGGCTCTGCGGTCCGGTGACGCACACGAAGCCGGGCGCGCCGCCTTTGTAGGACACCGTTGGGCGGCCAACCGGATCGACGGTCGCGAGAAAAAACATGTCGCGCGACTGAATGAAGTCGATTTCATGCGGTGCGAATTCGGCGTGCATTACGCCGCCTTCCATGAGGTCGGCTAGGCGGCGCGAGTTCGAAAGCGTCCTGAAGCTCGCGGTGGGCGGGGCCGTAGTAGCTCGACATGCGCCTCTCCTCCTTCGGCGGGCTCGGAGCGGGCACAGTAGGGGCGCGGCCAAGGCGCGGTCAAACCGGCCATCGACAGGCGACCGGCTTTGGTCGATAACGCCCGCCATGTTGGATATGATCGAAAAACTCACGAGAGCGGCGGCATGAGCGCGCCCGAGGCTAAAAGCGCCGTCACTTTGACCCAGGTCACCGAGGACGAGGCGGGGATGCGCGTCGATCGCTGGTTCAAGCGGCGCTACCCGTCCCTCGCGCTCTCCCACCTCGCCAAGATCTGCCGCAAGGGCGAGGTTCGCGTAGACGGCAAGCGCGTCGAGACCTCGACCCGGCTGGAGGAGAGCCAGACCGTCCGTGTGCCGCCCTTGAAGATCGAGACCCCGGAAGCGCCGGCGGTGAAGCGGGCAAATCCCGAGGACGCGCTCGCCCTCAGAAATATGACGCTTTTCGAGGACAAGGACGTGCTCGTCCTCAACAAGCCCTACGGGCTTGCGACGCAGGGCGGCTCCGGGCAGACGCGCCATATCGACGGGATGCTGGAATCGCTCGCCAAGGGCGACACGCGGCCGGTGCTGGTGCATCGCCTCGACCGCGACACTTCGGGGGTGCTGCTCATCGCCAGGAACCGGCGCATGGCGGCGGACCTCGGGGAGATTTTTCGCTCCCGACAGGCCAGAAAAATCTACTGGGCGCTGGTTGAGGGCGTGCCAAAGACCACACAGGGCAGGGTTTCGCTGTATCTCGCGAAGGGCGCCGGGATGGGCGACGACCGCGCGAGCGGCCGGCGGACATCGGAGCGGGACGCGCAAGGTCGGCCGCGGGGGCGCGGGATCTCGAAAAGATGCGCGTGGCCAAGCACGGCGACGCCGACGCTCAGCACTCGCTTACTTATTACGCCGTCGTCGACAAGGTCGCGCCGCGTTGCGCCTGGCTGTCGATGAAGCCGCTCACCGGCCGCACCCATCAGCTGCGCGCCCACGCCGAGGCGATCGGCCATCCGATCTTCGGCGACCCGAAATACGGCCATCGCCCCGAGGATGACGTGCGCCGCCGCGATCCGCTGCGGGCGATGCCCGACGTGCTGGAGCGCAAGCTGCACCTTCTGGCGCGCCGGCTGGTGCTGCCGCATCCCAAGGGCGGGGTGATCGACGTCACCGCGCCGCTGCCGGACCATATGAAAAGGACCTGGGAGACGTTCGGCTTCGATGTGAAGCACTATGATCCAATCGAAGAGGCTCCCGAGGAATAGGCGATGGCTGTTTCCCCCTTGTGAGGGAGGGAAGCGGTTCGCGACCGAGTAACGAGTGAAGAGACATGTCCGACGATCGCAGCGACTTCTCCGCCGACTTCTTCGTCCCCGATAGCGAGCGCGATCCCGTCAAGGCTGCGCGCGATCCCGCGCGGCCGCTGCCCAAGCGCTTCTATAATGAGGCGGCGGTCGGCGAGGCCGAGGGCGGCTTTGCGGTCCTGCTCGACGGCCGCCCGGTCAACACGCCGGCCAAACGCCGGCTCGTCGTCCCCTCCCGCGACCTCGCCGCGGCGCTCGCCGCCGAATGGTCGGCGCAGGGCGATTTCATCGACCCTGCGACCATGCCGCTGACCAGATTGGTCAACACCGCCCTTGACGGCGTGGCTCAGCAAATGGCCGAGGTCGAGGCTGAGCTGGTCCGATATGCCGGGTCCGACATGATCTGCTACCGCGCCGGGGAGCCCGAGAGCCTTGCTGCGGCGCAAAGGGCCGCCTGGGACCCGCTCCTCGCCTTCGCCCGCGACAAGCTCGGCGCAAGGCTGGCGCTCGCGGAGGGGGTGATGTTCACCGCTCAGCTCGAGGCGTCGATCGCCGCGTTGGCGGCCGCCGTGCGGGCTTTTGTCGGGGAGGGAGCGGCCGCCCCCCTGCGCCTCGCCGCCCTCCATGTGATGACCACGCTCACCGGCTCGCTGATTCTCGCTCTCGCCAAGGCATTGAATCAAATAGATCTTGCGGATGCGTGGGCGGCGGCCCATATCGACGAGGACTTCCAGATGCGGGCCTGGGGCGAAGACGCCGAGGCGCTGGCGCGCCGGGAGGCGCGCTTCAGGGAAATGGCGGCGGCGGCCTTTCTCTCCGACTGCGCGGCGAATGGGCGAGAGGGCGAGCCTGGCGCCCGATAATTCGTCGAACATGCGACGATTCCGTCCATAACTCCAGCCCGGCCGCGCTTGTCTCTTGCTTTGCACAAGGGGCTTTGTTACGGAACCCGCGGCCTGGAGCTTTTCCAACTTTGGAGCTCCCGCGAAAGCGGCCTTCGCCCCGCCGCACGTCGGACCGACCGGATACGACACATGCCGATGCTGCTCGAACAATACATGCCGCTGGTGATCTTCATGGCGCTCTCCGCCATCATCGCCGGCGCGCTGCTCGTCGCGCCCTTCCTGCTCGCCTTCAAGGCGCCGGACCCGGAAAAGCTTTCCGCCTACGAATGCGGGTTTAACCCGTTCAACGATTCGCGGATGAAGTTCGACGTGCGCTTCTATCTGGTGTCGCTGCTCTTCATCGTCTTCGACCTCGAAGTGGCCTTCCTCTTTCCCTGGGCGGTCGCCTTCAAGGAGGCCGGAGCCTTCGGATTCTGGTCGATGATGGTTTTCCTCGGCGTGCTCACCGTCGGTTTCGTCTATGAATGGCGCAAGGGCGCGCTGGAGTGGGATTGATGACGACGCTGAGCGCTGCCCCGAACCGAAGGGCCTGATCGACCCGCGCACCGGCAAGCCGGTGGGCTCGGACGACCCCTTCTTCCTGCAAATCAACGAGGAACTCGCCGACAAGGGCTTCTTCGTAACGGCGACGGACGACGTCATCACCTGGGCGCGCACGGGCTCCCTCATGTGGATGACCTTCGGTCTGGCCTGCTGCGCCGTCGAGATGATCCAGGCGGCCATGCCGCGCTACGATCTCGAGCGCTTCGGCTTCGCGCCGCGCGCTTCGCCGCGCCAGTCGGACTGCATCATCATCGCCGGCACGCTCACGAACAAGATGGCGCCGGCGCTGCGCAAGGTCTATGACCAGATGCCGGAGCCCCGCTACGTCATCTCCATGGGCTCCTGCGCCAATGGCGGCGGCTATTACCACTACTCCTATTCGGTGGTGCGCGGCTGCGACCGGATCATTCCCGGTGGACGTCTATGTGCCGGGCTGCCCGCCGTCCGCCGAGGCGCTCGTCTACGGCATGCTGCTGCTGCAAAAGAAGATCCGCCGCACGGGCACGATCGAGCGCTAAGGCGCTTTCCGCTCGCGCGTCGCGCGGGCGGGCCAAGGAACAAGACGCGAAGCGACTCGGCTTCAGGTTGAAGGGATTGGCGATGGTTGGGGAACTGGAGGCGCTCGGCGCGCGGGTCAGCGGCGCACTTCCCGGCGCGGTGACGGATGTGAAGGTCGCTTACGGCGAACTCACGCTCACCATCGCGCGCGACCGCTGGGTCGATGTCGTGACCTATCTGCGCGACGACGCCGAATGCCTCTTCGTCAACATCATCGACGTTACGGCGGCCGACTATCCCGAGCGCGACGAGCGCTTCGAGGTGGTGGCGCATTTTCAGTCGCCCAAGCACAACCGCCGCATCCGCATCAAGACGCCGGCCGCCGAAGACACGCCCGTCGCCTCGCTGGTCGGCGCTCTTTCCCGGCGCCGACTGGTACGAGCGCGAGACCTATGATCTTTTCGGCGTGATTTTCTCGGGCCATCCGGACCTGCGCCGCATCATGACCGACTATGGTTTCGACGGTCATCCGCTGCGCAAGGATTTCCCGATGACCGGCTTTGTCGAGGTGCGCTACGACGACGAGCGCAAGCGCGTCGTCTACGAGCCCGTGCGACTCCAGCAGGAATACCGCAATTTCGATTTCCTCTCGCCTTGGGAGGCCGTGAAATACGACCTTCCGGGCGATGAGAAGGCGAGCAAGTGAGCGCGTCGCAGATGAACGATCAAACAATCGCCCCCACGAAGCCCGAAGTCGGCTCGCCCGACGTCGCCAAACCCGATCAGGGCCTGCGCAACTTCAACATCAACTTCGGCCCGCAGCATCCGGCGGCGCACGGCGTTCTGCGCCTGATCCTCGAACTCGACGGCGAAGTCGTCGAGCGCGTCGATCCGCATGTGGGCTTCCTGCATCGCGGCACCGAGAAGCTGATGGAGGCGCGCACCTATCTGCAGAACGTGCCTTACTTCGACCGGCTCGATTACTGCGCGCCGATGAACCAGGAGCACGCCTTCTGCCTCGCGATCGAGCGCCTGCTTGGCGTGGAGGTCCCGCGCCGCGGCCAGCTCATTCGCGTGCTTTACGCCGAGATCGGCCGCCTGCTCTCGCATCTGCTGAACGTCACGTCGCAGGCGATGGACGTCGGCGCGCTCACCCCGCCGCTGTGGGGCTACGAAGAGCGCGAAAAGCTTATGGTGTTCTACGAGCGCGCTTCCGGCGCGCGCATGCACGCCAATTACTTCCGCCCGGGCGGCGTCGCCCGCGATCTGCCTGACCAACTTGTCGAGGACATCGGCGCCTTTTGCGAGCCCTTCCTGAAAGTCGTCGACGATCTCGAAGCGCTTTTCATCGAAAACCGCATCTTCAAGCAGCGCAACGTCGATATCGGCGTGATCTCGCTGGAAGACGCGTGGAAATGGGGATTTTCCGGCGTCATGGTGCGTGGCTCCGGCGCCGCATGGGACTTGCGCAAGGCGCAGCCCTATGAGTGCTACGAGGAGATGGAGTTCGACATCCCCGTCGGCAAGCACGGCGACTGCTACGATCGCGCCGTCATCCGCATGGAAGAGATGCGCCAGTCGACTTACATCATGAAGCAATGCGTCGAGAAGCTGCTGAGCGCCGACGGGACGCGGTCCGGTGCTGACGCCCAACCACAAGATCACCCAGCCCTCGCGCGGCGAGATGAAGCGCTCGATGGAAGCGCTCATCCATCACTTCAAGCTCTTCACCGAGGGCTTCCATGTCCCGGCCGGCGAAGTCTACGCCGCGGTCGAGGCGCCCAAGGGCGAGTTCGGCGTCTATCTCGTCTCGGACGGCGGCGACAAACCCTATCGCTGCAAGATCCGCGCGCCGGGCTTCATCCATCTGTCGTCCATGGATTTCCTGTGCAAGGGCCACATGCTCGCCGACGTTTCGGCGATCCTGGGCTCGCTCGATATCGTCTTCGGGGAGGTCGATCGCTAATGTCCGTCCGTCGTCTCGCCGAGAAGCAGCCCGACAGCTTCGAGTTCACCGCCGACAACAAGGCGTGGCTCGAAAAGCAGATCGCCAAATATCCCGACGGCCGTCAGGCCTCGGCCGTCGTGCCCGCCTTGTGGCAGGCGCAGAAGCAGAATGATTACTGGCTGCCGCAGAAGGCGATCGAGGCGGTCGCCGCCGCTCTGGACATGCCGAAGATTCGCGTCCTCGAAGTCGCGACCTTCTACACCATGTTCAATCTCGCGCCGGTCGGTAAGTATTACATCCAGCTGTGCGGCACGACGCCCTGTATGCTGTGCGGCTCCGACGATCTCATCAAGGTGCTGGAGCGTCGCGTCGGCCCGCAGCGCAAGGTGACGGCGGACGGTCTGTTCTCATGGCTGGAAGTCGAGTGCCTCGGCGCCTGCTGCAACGCGCCGATGGTGCAGATCAACGACGACTATTACGAAGACCTTACAGCCGAGAGTTTCGAAAAGCTGCTCGACGATCTGGCCGCAGGCCGCCCCGTGATGATCGGCTCGCAGAAGGGTCGCGAATCTTCCGAGCCCGAGGGGAAGCTGACCAGCCTCGCCTCGCTCTACGGCCAGAAGTAATCGGAGGGAGAGAGAAAAGACATGCTCTCCGACGCAGATCGCATCTTCACCAATCTCTACGGCCTTGGCGACCGTTCGCTCGCCGGCGCCCGTGCGCGCGGCCAGTGGGACAACACCAAGGCGCTGCTCGCCAGGGGCGCGCGACAAGATCATCGAGGAGATGAAGGCCTCGGGCCTTCGCGGGCGCGGCGGCGCCGGCTTCTCGACGGGTCTCAAATGGTCCTTCATGCCGAAGGAAGTCGACCCGAAGCGGCCGCATTATCTCGTCATCAACGCCGACGAATCCGAGCCCGGCACCTGCAAGGATCGCGAGATCATGCGCAACGACCCGCACACGCTGGTCGAGGGCGCGATGGTCGCCTCCTTCGCGATGGGCGCGAACGCCTGCTACATTTACGTGCGCGGCGAATTCATCGCCGAGCGCATCGCGCTGCAGAAGGCCGTCGACGAAGCCTATGAGGCCAATCTCATCGGCAAGAATAATATCCACGGCTAGCCCTTCGATCTCTACGTCCATCACGGCGCCGGCGCCTACATCTGCGGCGAAGAGACGGCGCTGCTCGAGAGCCTCGAGGGCAAGAAGGGCATGCCGCGCCTCAAGCCGCCGTTC
This sequence comes from uncultured Alphaproteobacteria bacterium, assembly GCA_963806665.1. GTDB lineage: Bacteria > Pseudomonadota > Alphaproteobacteria > Rhizobiales > Beijerinckiaceae > Methylocystis. Next base: position 401,446 of record CAWDYM010000004.1, read on the forward strand.
CCGGCGAATGTCGGCCTCTATGGCTGTCCGACGACGGTCAACAATGTCGAGTCGATCGCGGTCGTTCCCGACGATCCTGCGCCGCGGCGCGGGCTGGTTCGCCGGCATCGGCAAGCCCAACAACACGGGCACCAAGCTTTTTCGATCTCCGGCCACGTCAACCGGCCGTGCAACGTCGAAGAGGCGATGTCGATTCCCTTCCGCGAACTGATCGAAACGCCATTGCGGCGGCGTGCGCGGCGGCTGGGACAATCTGCTCGCGGTCATTCCCGGCGGCTCGTCGGTGCGTTGCGTTCCGGCGCATCAGATCATCGACTGCCCGATGGATTTCGACAGCCTCGTCTAAGCTCGGCTCCGGCCTCGGCACGGCGGCTGTGATCGTCATGGACAAGTCCACCGACATCATCCGCGCCATCGCGCGCCTCTCGTATTTCTACAAGCACGAGAGCTGCGGGCAGTGCACGCCCTGCCGCGAGGGCACGGGCTGGATGTACCGGGTCGTGCAGCGCATGGTCGAAGGCCGCGCGCACAGGAAAGAAATCGACATGCTCTTCGACGTGTCGAAGCAGATCGAGGGCCACACGATCTGCGCGCTCGGCGACGCGGCGGCGTGGCCGATCCAGGGTCTCATCACCCATTTCCGCGACGTGATCGAGCAGCGCATCGATCAATACGCGGCCAATCCGCATCCCGAACCCGTGCGCGAGGCGGCGGAATGATCATGAACAAGCGCGTTGCGACTTCGGAGAGAGCGAAGTGACAAAGATTCTCGTCGATGGCGTCGAAGTGGACGTGCCGGGAGAGTTCACCCTTCTCCAGGCGTGCGAAGAGGCGGGCGCCGAGGTGCCGCGCTTCTGCTATCATGAGCGCCTGTCGATCGCCGGCAACTGCCGCATGTGCCTCGTCGAGGTGAAGGGCGGGCCGCCCAAGCCGCAGGCTTCCTGCGCCATGTCGGTCAAGGATCTGCGTCCGGGCCCGAACGGCGCGCCGCCGGAAGTCTTCACTAAGATCGCCGATGGTGAAGAAGGCGCGCGAAGGCGTGATGGAGTTCCTGCTGATCAACCATCCGCTCGACTGCCCGATCTGCGATCAGGGCGGCGAATGCGACCTGCAGGATCAGGCGCTGGCCTTCGGCGGCGACTCGTCGCGCTATCACGAGAACAAGCGCGCGGTCGAAGACAAATATATCGGCGCGCTCGTCAAGACCGAGATGACCCGCTGCATCCACTGCACGCGCTGCGTCCGCTTCACGGCGGAAGTAGCCGGCACCGGCGACATGGGCGCCATCGGCCGCGGCGAGGACATGGAGATCACGACCTATCTTGCAAACCGCGATGACCTCGGAGCTGCAGGGCAACGTCGCCGATCTCTGCCCCGTCGGCGCGCTGCTGCCGAAGCCTCAGAATTTCCGCGCGCGTCCGTGGGAATATCAGAAGACCGAGACGATCGACGTCATGGATGCACTGGGTTCGGCGATCCGCATCGACTCGCGCGGTCGCGAAGTCATCCGCATCCTGCCGCGCGTCAATGACGCGGTGAACGAGGAGTGGATTTCCGACAAGGCGCGTCAGGTCGTCGACGGTCTCAAGAGTCCAGCGCCTCGACCGCCCCTATCTGCGCGAGAACGGCCGGCTGCGTCCGGCGTCGTGGCAGGAGGCTTTCGAGGCCATCGCCGCCCGGCGCAAGGCGACTGCGCCCGCGCGCACCGGCGCGATCGTCGGCGATCTCGCCGCGGCCGAAGAGATATTCGCGCTGAAGCTGCTGATGGAAGAGCTCGGCGTCGCACAATCTCGACTGTCGCCAGGACGGCGCGAAGCTCGATCCGAAATTCGGCCGCGCCTCCTATCTCTTCAACGCGACGGTCGCGGGGATCGATCAGGCCGATGCGCTGCTGATCGTCGGCTCCAATCCGCGCAAGGAAGCGCCGGTCCTCAACGCGCCGCATCCGCAAGCGCTGGCTCAAGGGCGGCTTCAAGGTCGCGCTCGTTGGCGAGCAGGCGGACCTCACCTACGATTATGAGCATCTCGGCGCCGGTGCGGATTCGCTGCTGCGCTTCATCCAGGAAGGCAAGCCCGTCGGCAAGCTGCTGGTGATCGTGGGGCAGGGCGCCGTTTCGCGTCCCGATGGCGGCGCGATCCTCGCGCTCGCCGCGCAAGCCGCGCAGAAGCATGGCGGCGTCGTCGACGGCTGGAACGGCTTCTGCGTTCTGCATACCGCCGCGGCGCGTGTCAGCGCGCTCGATCTCGGCTTCACGCCCGGCCCGGGCGGCCTCGACGCCAAAGCGATGGCCAAGGCCGGGGCGATGGATCTCATCTTCAATCTCGGCGCGGACGAGATCGACAATCGAGCCCGGCGCCTTCGTCGTCTACATCGGCACGCATGGCGATCACGGCGCGCATCGCGCCGACGTGATCCTGCCGGGCGCGGCCTATACCGAGAAGTCGGGTCTCTATGTCGAATACGGAGGGCCGCGTGCAACTCGCGTCGCGTGTCGTTTTCCCGCCAGGCGAGGCCCGCGAGGATTGGGCCGTCCTGCGCGCGCTGTCAGCCGCCATCGGTCACGCGCTGCCGTTCGACTCGCTCGCCCAGTTGCGCAAGAAGCTCGTTGAAGCGCACCCGCATTTCGCCCGTATCGACCAGATCGAAGCCGGGCAGGCGGGCGACGTCGGCAAGCTCGCCGCGCATCCGGCGGTCGCCATGAAGGACGGGTTCGTCCCCGCCGTTGGCGATTTCTACCTCACCAATCCGATCGCGCGCGCCTCGGCGGTCATGGCGGAATGCTCGGCCCTCGCGCAGGGCCGGCTCAGCCAGGCGGCGGAATAGGAGCGATGACGTGACCGACTGGATGAACGCCATTACCGTCTATCTCTCGGAAAGCCCCGTCCTGCTCGCGCTCATCAAGAGTGTGCTGATCGCGGTCGTGCTGCTGATCTATGTGGCCTACGTCATTCTCGCCGACCGCAAGATCTGGGCGGCGGTGCAGCTGCGCCGTGGCCCGAACGTCGTCGGTCCGTGGGGCCTGTGGCAGAGCTTCGCGGACTTCATCAAGTTCGCGCTCAAGGAGCCCGTGATTCCGGACACGGCGAACAAGGGCGTCTTCCTGTTCGCGCCCTTCATCATGGCGACGCTGTCGATCGCCGCCTGGGCTGTGGTGCCGGTCTCCGACGGCTGGGTCGTCGGCGACATCAACGTCGGCATTCTCTACATCTTCGCGCTCTCGTCGCTTGGCGTTTACGGCGTCATCATGGGCGGATGGGCGTCGAATTCGAAATATCCGTTTCTGTCGGCGCTGCGCTCCGCCGCGCAGATGGTGTCCTATGAGGTCTCGATCGGCTTCGTCATCATCACTGTGCTGCTCTGCGCCGGCTCGCTGAACCTCACCGACATCGTACGGGCGCAGGATACGCAATACGGCATGGCCGGCTGGTACTGGCTGCGTCTCTTCCCGATGTTCGTGGTCTTTTTCGTCTCGGCGCTCGCGGAGACCAACCGGCCTCCCTTCGATCTCGTCGAGGCGGAATCCGAACTCGTCGCCGGTTTCATGATCGAATATTCGGCCACGCCCTACGTGCTGTTCATGCTCGCCGAGTATGTGGCGATCGTCACCATGTGCGCGCTGCTGACGATCCTCTTCTTCGGCGGCTGGTTGCCGCCGGCGAATATCGCCCCCTTCACCTGGGTGCCGGGGGTGGTCTGGTTCATCCTGAAGATCAGCTTCTTCTTCTTCTTCTTCGCCATGGTGAAGGCGTTCGTGCCACGCTACCGGTACGATCAGCTGATGCGGCTCGGCTGGAAGGTTTTCCTGCCGATCTCGCTCGTCATGGTAATCGTCGTCGCCGCGGTGCTGCAGTTCGGCCCCGGCCTGATCGCGAGCTAAGTCATGAGACTGGACCAAGCCGCAAAATCGCTCTTTCTGACGGAGTTCGTCGGCGCTTTCCTGCTGTCGATGCGCTACTTCTTCAAGGCGAAGGCGACCATCAACTATCCGCATGAACGCAACCCGCAGTCGCCGCGGTTCCGTGGCGAGCACGCGCTGCGCCGCTATCCCAACGGCGAAGAGCGCTGCATCGCCTGCAAACTCTGTGAGGCGATCTGCCCCGCGCAGGCCATCACTATCGAGGCCGGTCCGCGTCGCAACGACGGCACGCGCCGCACGACGCGATACGACATCGACATGGTGAAGTGCATCTATTGCGGCTATCTGCCAGGAGGCGTGCCCGGTGGACGCCATCGTGGAGGGGCCGAACCAGGAATTCGCGACGGAGACGCGCGAAGAGCTTTACTACAACAAGGAGCGCCTGCTCGAAAACGGCGCCCGCTGGGAACGCGAGATCGCGCGCAACATCGCGCTGGACTCGCCCTACCGGTAAGGAACGAACGCGAGCCGCGTCAGTGGCTCATGATGAGAGGACGAGGCCGTGGCGGCTGTTTTTTTCTACCTCTTCGCGACGATCATGATCGCGTCGGCTTGCGTGGTGATCTTCGCCCGCAATCCGGTGCATTCGGTGCTGTTTCTCATCCTCGCCTTCTGTAATGGCGCGGGTCTGTTCCTGCTTGCAGGTGCCGAGTTCCTCGCAATGTTGCTGATTGTCGTCTACGTCGGCGCGGTGGCGGTGCTCTTCCTCTTTGTCGTCATGATGCTCGATGTCGACTTCGCAGAGCTGAAGCAGGGCTTCTCGAAATATCTGCCGGCCGGCGTGGCCGTCGGCGCGGTGGTTCTCGCCGAACTCGGGATGGTCGCCGTCGGCTGGCAGCCTGCGAGCGTGTCCAGAAACCTCATCGAGACGCCGATCGTCGCCGATGTCTCGAATACCGCCGCGCTCGGGCAGGTGCTCTATACAAAATATGTGATCTTCTTCCAGGCGTCAGCGATGGTGCTGCTGACCGCCATGATCGGCGCCATCGTGCTGACGCTTCATCACAAACCCAACGTCAAGCGTCAGAAGATCGAAGAGCAGAACGCGCGTAACGCCAAGAATGTCGTCGAGATGAAGAAAGTCCCGTTCCGGACCGGCGTTTAACGAGGAAAGTTCATGACCATCGGCCTCACCCATTACCTCGTCGTCGCCGCGATCCTGTTCACGCTCGGCGTCGCCGGCATCATTCTCAACCGCAAGAACATCATCGTCATCCTCATGTCGGTAGAGCTGATTCTCTTGTCGGTGAATCTGAACTTCGTCGCCTTCTCGCAGGCTCTGGGCGATCTCGTCGGCCAGGTGTTCGCGCTCTTCGTGCTCACCGTCGCCGCCGCCGAGGCGGCGATCGGCCTCGCCATCCTCGTCGCCTTCTATCGCAACCGCGGCACGATCGCGGTCGAAGACATCAATTCGTTGAAGGGCTGATCACACGATGATCCAGGCAATCGTCTTCCTGCCGCTCGTCGGCTTCCTGATCGCCGGCGCCTTCGGCCGCAGGATCGGGCCGCGTCCTTCCGAACTCCTCACGACGGGGCTGCTCATGGCCGCCGCAGTGATGTCCTGGATCACCTTCTTCGAGGTCGGGCTCGGTCATCATGAGGCCTATGCGCCGGTGCTCGGCAACTGGATGACAGTCGGCGCGCTGAAGGTCGACTGGGCGCTGCGCGTCGACACGCTCACCGCGGTCATGCTCGTCGTCGTCACCACCGTCTCCAGCCTCGTGCACCTCTACTCCATCGGCTACATGCACGAGGATCCGTCGCGTCCGCGCTTCTTCGCCTATCTTTCGCTCTTCACCTTCGCCATGCTCATGCTGGTGACGGCCGATAATCTTGTGCAGATGTTCTTTGGCTGGGAGGGCGTCGGCCTCGCGTCCTATCTCCTCATCGGCTTCTGGTACGAGAAACCCTCGGCCTGCGCCGCCGCCATCAAGGCCTTCGTGGTCAACCGCGTCGGCGATTTCGGTTTCGCGCTCGGCATCTTCCTTATTTTCCAGCTGACGCAGTCGCTGGGCTTCAATGAGATCTTCGCCGCCGTGCCGGGCCTCGAGGGCAAGCCGATCCACATCTTCGGCCTCGACGTCGACGCGCTGGAAATTGCAGCCTTCCTTCTCTTCATCGGCGCGATGGGCAAGTCCGCGCAGTTTTTCCTCCACACCTGGCTTCCGGACGCCATGGAAGGCCCGACGCCGGTCTCCGCCCTCATCCACGCCGCCACGATGGTCACCGCAGGCGTGTTCATGGTCGCCCGCCTGTCGCCGATCTTCGAACATGCGCCGAATGCCGCGGCTTTCGTGACCGTCATCGGCGCCGTGACGGCTTTCTTTGCCGCGACGGTCGGTCTCGTGCAGAACGACATCAAGCGCGTCATCGCCTATTCGACCTGTTCGCAGCTTGGCTATATGTTCGTGGCCGAAGGCGTCGGCGCCTATTCGTTCGGTGTGTTCCACCTCTTCACGCACGCCTTCTTCAAGGCGCTGCTGTTCCTGGGCGCCGGTTCTGTCATCCATGCGATGCATCACGAACAGGACATGCGCAACATGGGCGGGCTGCGGAAGGACATCCCCTTCACCTTTGCCATGATGACCATCGGCACGCTGGCGCTGACGGGCGTCGGCATTCCGCACACCGAATTGGGCTTCGCCGGCTTCTTCTCCAAGGACGCCATCATCGAGGCGGCCTACGCCGCGAGCGAGCACAGCACTGCGGCGCTGATCGGCTTTGTCTCGACAGTGGTCGCGGCGGGCCTGACCTCCTTCTATTCCTGGCGCCTCGTGTTCATGACGTTCTTCGGCGAACGCAAGGAGCACGGGCACAGCGACGATCACACGCACACAGCCGTCGCCCACGATGATCATGCGCATGACGATCACGCCCATGATGATCACGGTCATGACAATGGCCACAGCCATGGCGCACACACGCCGCATGAGTCGCCGATCGTCATGCTGATCCCGCTCGCGGTTCTCGCGGTCGGCGCGGTTGGCGCGGGCTTCGTTTTCGAGCCCTATTTCGCCGGTCACGCCTATGTCGAGTTCTGGAAGGGCGCGCTGTTCACCGGCGAGCACAACCACATCCTCCATGCGCGCCACGAAATCCCGGCATGGGTCGGCTTCGCGCCTTCCGCGATGATGGCGCTCGGCTTCCTTGTCTCTCTTTATGTCTACATGCTGAAGCCCGGCACGGCGCAGAGGCTGGGAACGGCTTTCCCGCGGCTCTACCAGTTCCTGCTCAACAAGTGGTATTTCGACGAGCTCTACGACGCGATCTTCGTGAAGCCGGCCTTTGCCATCGGCCGCCTGTTCTGGAAGGGGGGCGACGGCGCCATCATCGACGGGCTCGGCCCCGACGGCGTGGCGGCGCGGGTCGTCGACGGCGCGAAGCTCGCCGTTCGTCTCCAGACCGGCTATATCTACAACTACGCTTTCGCCATGCTGATCGGCGTCGCCGCCATCGTCACTTACTTCGTCGCCGGAGGGCTGCGCTGATGTTCGGGTTCGGCATTCTTTCCGGCCTTACGTTTCTACCGCTCGTCGGCGCGGCCTTTCTGTTGACCCAGAAGGGCGAGGATGAGGCGACGCTCCGCAACATCCGCTGGGCGACCTTCCTGACGACGCTCGCGACCTTCGCGCTCTCGCTCTATGTCTGGGGGGGCTTCGATACGTCGAGCGCCGCCTTCCAATTCGTCGAGGAGAAGAACTGGTTCGGCGCGGGCCTGAGCTACAAGATGGGCGTGGACGGCTTCTCCATGCCGCTTCTTCTGCTCACCACCTTCATCATGCCCTTCGCGATTTTGGCTTCATTCGAGTTCGATCACGAAGCGCGTCCGGGAATATATGATCGCCTTCCTGGTGCTCGAGACGCTGATGATCGGCGTCTTCAGCGCGCTGGATCTCGTGCTCTTCTACCTCTTCTTCGAGGGCGGCCTCATTCCGATGTTCCTCATCATCGGCGTCTGGGGCGGTAAGCGGCGCGTCTATGCGAGCTTCAAGTTCTTTCTCTACACGCTCGCCGGGTCGCTGCTGATGCTCATTGCGATCCTCGCGATGTACAACGAGGCGCACACGACAGACATCACGGTGTTGCTGAAGACCGACTTCCCGAAGGAAATGCAGACCTGGCTCTGGCTGGCCTTCTTCGCCTCCTTCGCCGTCAAGATGCCGATGTGGCCGGTGCATACCTGGCTGCCCGACGCGCACGTCGAGGCGCCGACGGCGGGCTCGGTGATCCTTGCCGCGATCCTGTTGAAGATGGGCGGTTACGGTTTCATCCGCTTCTCGCTGCCGATGTTCCCCGACGCCTCGGTTCATTTCGCGCCGCTCGTCTATGCGATGTCAGTCATCGCCATCGTCTACACCTCGCTCGTCGCGCTGGTGCAGGAGGACATCAAGAAGCTCATCGCCTATTCGTCCGTCGCCCACATGGGCTATGTGACGATGGGCCTCTTCACGATGAACCCTCAGGGCCTGCAGGGCGCGATGTTCCAGATGATCTCGCACGGCTTCGTGTCGGGGGCGCTCTTCCTCTGCGTCGGCGTCATTTACGACCGCATGCACACCCGTGAGATTTCAGCCTATGGCGGCCTCGTGAGCCGTATGCCGATCTATGCGTTCGTCTTCATGCTCTTCACCATGGCGAATGTCGGCCTGCCGGGCACGACCGGGTTCATCGGCGAGTTCCTCTCGCTCGCGGGCGCGTTCAAGGCCAACAGCTGGGTCGCTCTCATTGCGACGAGCGGCGTGATTTTCTCGGCGGCTTACGCGCTGTACCTTTATCGCCGCGTCGTCTTCGGCGTGCTGGAAAAGGCGAGCCTGAAAGACATCGTCGACCTTTCGCCGCGCGAAATCGCGATCTTCGTCCCGCTGATCGCGCTGACGATCTATTACGGCATCCTGCCGCAACAGATCCTGAACTCCACACAGGCTTCGGTCGACAATCTCCTCCAATCCCATACGGCCTTGCTCGATGCGGTGAAGATCGCCGCCGCGGGCCATTGACGGACTGATGAAATGCCATTCCTCGTAGAACTCGGACATCACTTCCTACCCGAGGTCATCCTCGCCATCGGCGTGATCGTGCTGATCCTCGTCGGCGCCTTTCGCGGTGAGCGCGGCTTTACGCTCGTCGACGAAATGGCGGTGGGCGTTCTGGGTCTCGCGATCCTTGCCATCGTGCTCTCGGACAAGCATGTGGACGTTGAAATCTTCGACGGCGCCTTCATGGATGACGCCTTCTCGCGCTTCCTGAAAGTTCTTACGCTGATCGGCGCCATGGTTTCGATCCTGCTGTCCGTCGATTGGCTGCAGCGCAACGGTCTCGAGAAATTCGAGTATCCCGTGCTCGTGATCCTGTCGACGCTCGGCATGATGCTGCTGATCTCGGCGGACAATCTCATCGCGCTCTATCTCGGCCTCGAGTTGATGTCGCTGGCGCTCTACGTCATGGCGGCCTTCGCGCGAGATGACGGGCGCGCCTCCGAGGCGGGTCTGAAATATTTCGTTCTCGGCGCTTTGTCCTCGGGAATGATGCTCTATGGCTCGTCGCTGCTCTATGGCTTTTCGGGCACTGTGTCGTTCAACGGCATCGCGCAGGCTGTTTTGGAGCACCCGCCGGTTGGGGTGATATTCGGGCTCGTCTTCGTGCTTGCCGGTCTCGCCTTCAAAATGTCGGCCGCGCCGTTCCATATGTGGACGCCGGACGTTTATGAGGGCGCCCCGACGCCGGTCACTGCATTCTTTGCCTCGGCCGCAAAAATGGCCGCCGTCGCCATAACCGTGCGCCTCGTCATCACGGCGTTCCCGGCGATCACGACGCAGTGGCGTCAGATCATCGTGTTCCTCGCCATCGCCTCGACTCTGCTCGGCTCCTTCGCCGCGATCGGCCAGAGCAACATCAAGCGACTGATGGCCTATTCCTCGATCGGCCACATGGGCTTCGCTCTCATCGGCCTTGCGGCCGGCACCGAGGCCGGCGTCAAGGGCGTCGTCATTTACCTCACGATCTATCTCGTGATGACGCTCGGCTCCTTCGCGGCCATTCTCGCCATGCGGATCAACGGCAGGAATGTCGAGAACATCTCCGACCTCTCGGGTCTGTCGCGCACGAATGGCCTGATGGCGTTCTTCCTCGCGATGCTGATGTTCTCGCTTGCCGGTATTCCGCCGCTGGCGGGCTTCTTTGCAAAATATTACGTGCTGCTCGCGGCGGTGGACGCCGGCCTCTATCCGCTCGCCGTCGTCGGCGTGCTGGCTTCCGCGGTCGCCGCCTTCTACTATCTGCGCGTGGTGAAGGTCATGTATTTCGATGAACCGGCGCCGGGCTTCGATCGCTCGCCCCTGGCCGTTCGGGCCGTTCTCGCGGCTTCGACCGTCGCGATTCTTGGCTTCTGGATCTATCCCGCGCCCGTGATGAACGCTGCGACGGCGGCGGCAAAATCCCTGTTCTAATGAGGTGAGTGCGTGCAGCTAGGTAATCTTGCGCGCGCACGTGGCGTTCGCCTTCTGGGTCTCGATGAAATCGACTCCACCAATGACGAAGCACGCCGCCTGATCGAAACTGGCGAGCGCGGTCCGTTGTGGATTGTCGCCGCGCAACAGACGAAAGGTCGGGGGCGCCTCGGCCGCGAATGGGTGTCGCCACGCGGCAATCTCCATGCGAGCATGATCTGTAGCGAGTTCCTGGAGGCGCGGGTCGCGCCGGAACTCGGCTTCGTGACCGGCGTCGCGGCCATGCGGGCCTTTCGCGCGTCGGGCGTCCAGGCCGCCATCGGGCTCAAATGGCCGAACGATCTGTTGATGGAGGGGGCGAAGCTCGGCGGCATTCTGCTCGAGTGCTTGGGTCCCTCGGCTGCGCCGGTCGCCACCATCGGCGTCGGCGTCAATGTGATGCTGGCGCCGCGCGACTTACCTTATCCGGCGCGAGCGCTTTCGGAACTCGGCGCGAGCGCTCCATCCGCTGAGACCTTCTTCGCAAATTTTTCCGATGCGATGGTTGAAGCGCTCGATCTCTGGCGCGGCGGCGAAGGATTCGCCCGCGTTCGCGAAGAATGGCTCAAATGGGCCTCTGGCCTGGGGGATCACATCCAAATCGCCGCTGCAAAGGAAACGCTCGAAGGCCGCTTCAACTCGATCAATTCGACAGGCCGTCTGATTCTGGAAACTGCGCATGGGCGCCGGGTGATCGAAGCAGGCGACGTGCTGCTCGGCCCGCGAGCAACTGAGGGAGCGCGCGCATGACGACGGCGCCCCAACCCGATTTCGTCTTTGTCCCCTTCGGCGGGGTCGGCGAGATCGGCATGAACCTCGCGCTTTACGGCTATGGTCCGCCGCGTGCGCGCAAATGGCTGATGGTCGATTGCGGTCTGGGTTTTCCAGGCGCGGATTTGCCCGGCATCGACGTTGTCTTTCCCGACATCGCCTTCGTCGAAAAGATTGCGAAGGATCTCGTCGCGATCTGCATCACCCATGCGCACGAAGATCATATCGGCGCGCTCGCGACATTGTGGCCGAAGGTGAAGTGCAAGGTCTATGCGACGCGCTTTGCTTCTGGTCTCCTGGAGCTGCGGCGGCTCAACGAGCCCGGCGCGCCGAAGATAGACATTCGGCCCGTGCAGGCCGGCTCCGTTCTCAACCTCGATCCCTTCACGGTCGAATATATCGCCGTCGCGCATTCGATCCCCGAGGCCAATGCGTTGGCGATCACGACGCCGCTCGGCACGGCCTTACATACCGGCGACTGGAAGATCGATCCGGAGCCCGGCGTCGGCAATCGCATCGACGAGGCGCGGCTGCGCGCGCTCGGCGACGAAGGCGTCGACGTCCTGATCTGCAATTCGACGAATATTCTACGCGAAGGCGACAGCTTCTCGGAAAGCGACGTCGCGCGCGTTCTTCAGCCGCTGATCGCGGAGGCTAACGGTCTCGTGATCGTCACGACCTTCGCCTCGAATGTCGCGCGCCTTCGCGCCATAGCGGAAGCGGCGCAGGCTTGCGGGCGCACGGTCGTCGTCGCCGGCCGCGCAATGGACCGCGTCGCTCAGGTGGCGCGCGAGTGCGGCTTTCTGGACGGCGTGCCCGGCTTTCACTCGCCCGACATGCTGAGCAGCCTGCCGCGCGACAAGGCCGTCGTCATCGCCACGGGCAGCCAGGGCGAACCCCGCGCCGCAATGATGAGAGCGTCGCAGAAGGATCATCCGTCGATCAAACTCGCGGCTGGCGATCGCGTTATCTTTTCCTCGCGCACGATCCCAGGCAATCAGCGTGAAGTGCACCGCGTCATCAACAATCTCTGCAATCTTGGCGTCGAGGTCATCACCGATCACGATCATCTCGTGCATTGCTCAGGCCATCCGCGCCGCGGCGAAGTCGCGCAGATGTATGACTGGGTGCGGCCGCGGAGCGCCGTGCCAGTGCATGGCGAGGCGCATCATCTCACGCAGCATGTCGCCTTCGCACGCTCGCGCGGGGTCGGCCATGTGATTTCGGCGCGCGACGGCGATATGGTGCAGCTTCTCCCGGGTCCGCCGGCGATCGTCAATCAAGTGCCGCACGGCCGCCTGCTGAAGGACGGCGACGTCGTCATCAACGAGGACGACGGCGCGGTGCGCGAGCGGTCCAAGCTCGCGTTTGCGGGGGTTGTCTCCATCGCTCTTGCGGTGGATAAAAAGGGAGACCTTCTCGGCGATCCGGACGTCACCTTCGCGGGCGTGCCCAAAAAGGGCAAGTTTGGCGAGGATATGGCGGAAGTCATCGACGAGGCGCTGTTTGCGACATTCGAGGGCCTGCCGCGCGCGCGACGCCGCGACGCCGATACGATCTCGACCGCCCTCGAGCGTTCGGTGCGCGGCGCGGTGAGTTCGGTCTGGGGCAAAAAGCCGATCGTGCATGTGATGGTGGTGTCGACGTAACGGTTCGCGATTCCCTACGCGATTGGCTAAACTCCCGCCAGAGCGCAAGTCGGGCATGGCCAGCAAACCCACTTACTATGAATTCTTCGCCGGCGGGGGCATGGCGCGCGCCGGGCTGGGCGCGGGCTGGCGCTGTCTCTTCGCCAATGATTTCGACGCCAGGAAAGCCGAGAGCTACCGTCTCAACTGGGGCGGCGAGGAACTCTATGTCGGCGACGTGGCGAAGATCACGACCGAGCAGCTTCCCGGCCGCGCCGATCTTGTCTGGGCGTCCTTCCCCTGTCAGGACCTCTCGCTCGCCGGCGCCGGCGCTGGGCTGAAGGGTGAGCGCTCGGGAACTTTCTGGCCGTTCTGGGCGCTGATGAAGGCGCTGCGCCGCGAGGGCAGGGCGCCGGCGACCATCGTGCTCGAAAATGTCTGCGGCGCGCTGACATCGCATGGCGGCAAGGACTTCACGTCGATCTGCGCCGCGCTCGCAGACGAAGGCTACCGCTTCGGCGCGCTCGTCATCGACGCGGCGCTTTTTCTGCCGCAATCGCGACCGAGGCTGTTCATCGTCGCGGTGCGCGAAGATGTGGCGATCCCGGCGACGTTGAAAGGGAAGGGCGCAAGCGCGCGGTTCCATACGAAGGCGCTGATGGCGGCCAATGAGCGGTTGCCCAAGAGCGTCAAGGCGAACTCGCTTTGGTGGAATCTGCCAGAGCCGCCCGCACGCAACACAACGCTTGCGCAGATTATTGAGGCCAAGCCGCAGGGCGTCTGCTGGCATGATTCGGCGAAGACGCAGAAGTTGCTCGCCATGATGAGCGACGTGAATCTCGCGAAGATCGAAGAAGCCAAGAGCGCCGACCGCACAATGTTCGGCACGCTATACCGCCGGACGCGCTATCAGAACGGCGCGAAAATCCAGCGCGCCGAGGCGCGTTTCGACGGCGTCGCAGGTTGCCTGCGCACGCCGGCGGGCGGCTCGAGCCGACAGTTCGTGCTCGTCGTGGAAAAGCGCACGGTGCGATCGAGACTCATATCGGCGCGAGAGACCGCGCGGCTGATGGGGCTGCCTGACGGTTACGTCCTGCCCGAGCGTTATAACGACGCCTATCATCTCACGGGCGATGGCGTCGTCGCGCCGGTCGTGCGCCACATCGCGGCGCATCTTGTCGAGCCGCTGTTGAATGCTTGTACGATGCGGGACGCGGCTTGAGCCCCCTCTCTTCCTTCCAACGCTCCGCCATCATGCGCGCTGTGAAATCGCGCGATACGGCGCCCGAGCGCAAGGTGCGGGCGTTGCTTCGCGCCTTCGCGCCGGGTTACCGCCTGCATCGCAAGGACATCCCCGGCAACCCCGATATTGCCTACGTCGGCCGCCGGCGGGTCATCTTCGTGCATGGCTGTTTCTGGCACGGCCACGACTGCGCGCGCGGGGCGCGGATGCCCAAGGCCAACGCCGATTACTGGCGCGCCAAGATCGCCCGCAATCGTGCGCGCGACGCCGTCAATGAGTCGCGCCTGCGCGATCTCGGCTGGCGCGCGCTCACGGTGTGGGAGTGCGAGCTGAAAGACGCGGCCGCGCTTGGCGTAAAGCTCCGGTCCTTTCTCTCCTGAAACAAAGCGGCCTCTCGCCGCGTTTCGCCCCACGGGACCGGGCGGCGCGGGAGGATCGTGATGCGCGTGCATGATGAGCGACCTGAACAAACGATTGGGCGCAACGTCGCCGTGAACGGCGCGGACGACCGCGACGGCCTGCCGCCCATGCAGGCGCAGGTGGACGCGTTGCGCGACCCGCGCGAGCTCTATCCAAAGCCGCCCTTCGAGAAGCAGCCGCAGCCCTGGCCAGGCCTCGCGAGCAAGATGAACCCGCGTCCCGATCATGGAGAGAAAACCTATCGCGGCTCGGGCCGGCTGCTCGGCCGCCGCGCGCTGATCACCGGCGGCGATTCGGGCATCGGCCGCGCGGCCGCCATCGCCTTTGCGCGCGAGGGCGCCGACGTCGCGATCAACTATCTGCCGGAGGAGGAGCCGGACGCGCGGGAAGTCGTCGAACTGATTGAGGAAGCGGGCGGACGGGCTGCGCCGCTGCCCGGCGACATTCGCGACGAGACCTTCTGCAAGCGGCTCGTCGACGACGCGGCGAATGAACTCGGCGGCCTCGACATTCTTGTCAACAACGCGGCCCGCCAGCAATCGCGTGAATCGATCATGGACATCACGACCGAGGATCTCGACTGGACCTTCCGCACCAATCTCTACGCCCTGTTCTGGATCACCAAGGCTGCGATCCCGCACCTGCCGCCGGGGGCGACGATCATCAACACCACGTCGATCAACGCTTATCAGCCCTCACGGCAGCTGCTCGACTATTCGGTCACCAAGGCGGCGATTCTCAATTTCACCTGGTGCCTCGCCAAGCAGGTCGCCTCGCAGGGCATTCGGGTCAACGCCGTCGCGCCGGGCCCTTTCTGGACGCCGCTTCAACCAACCGGCGGGCAGGAGCAGGAGCATTTGACGCAATTCGGCGGCGACGTCCCGCTCGGGCGTCCGGGCCAGCCCGCGGAAATCGCGCCCCTTTACGTGCTGCTTGCGTCAGCCCAGTCGAGTTACGCCACTGGCCAGGTGTTCGGCATGACAGGGGGTGAGCCGGGGCCGTAAATGCTGGTACGTGCGCTGGATCACTTGCGGGGGCCGCCCGCCATTCGTATGTAGGGTCAGCCCCGCCCTAGCCAGCCAGCGAGACCCCGCAATGTCCGACCACGCTTCGAAGCGATACAAACGCGTGGTCGTGAAGCTCTCGGGCGAAGCGTTGCAGGGGTCGTCGCCCCATGGTCTCGACGCTGCGACTCTGGCCCGCATCGCCAAAGATCTCGCCGCGGCGGCGGAAAGCGGTCACGAGATCGCGGTTGTCGTCGGCGGGGGCAATTTCTTTCGCGGCATAAAGGGCGCAGATACGGGTATCGAACGCGCCCGGGCGGATTCGATCGGCATGCTCGCCACCGTCATGAATGGTCTTGCGCTGGAGCAGGCGGTCGAAGGGCAGGGGCGCGCGGCGCGCTGCCTGTCGGCCGTGCCGATGCCAGCGGTCTGCGAATCTTTCTCCCGCCGCGCCGCGCTGCATCATCTCGCCAAGGGTCGCGTGGTGATTGCCGCTGGCGGCACCGGCAATCCTTTCTTCACGACGGACACGGGGGCCGTGCTGCGCGCCGCCGAGCTGTCCGCCGACGCCGTGCTGAAGGCGACGCAGGTCGACGGCGTCTATACGGCTGATCCCAAGCGCGACCCCACGGCGACGCGCTACGAACGCTTGACCCACGACGAGGCAATTGCCCAAAATCTGGCTGTAATGGATACGGCAGCCTTTGCGCTCGCCCGGGAGAACAAGATCCCGATTATCGTTTTCTCAATCGCGGAAACGGGCGCGATCGCCTCGGTTCTCGCTGGCGGAGGGCGTTCGACTCTCGTGGCGCCGTAGGGATGGCGCGTTTCCCGCGCGCGGCGCGCGAAAACATGCCATAAATGGCGCGGCTCCATGAGCGGGATACACGCTTCGGTGGGGCGGGTTTGAAGAATGATCGCCCATAGATGTGCGCGCCTCGCGACGCCGGCGACGAAAAGCAGGTTGTGGAAACGATGACGGACAAATTCGACCTCGCCGATCTCAAGCGCCGCATGGCGGGCGCGATCACGACGCTGAAGCATGAGTTCGGCGGCTTGCGCACCGGGCGCGCCTCAGCGAGCCTGCTCGAGCCTGTGCATGTTGACGCCTACGGCCAGCATTCGCCGCTGGCCCAGGTGGCGACCATCAGCGTGCCGGAGCCGCGGATGCTCTCCGTTCAGGTCTGGGACAAAGCGCTTGTCATCGCGGTCGACAAGGCGATCCGCGAGGCCAACCTCGGGTTGCAGCCCACGGTCGAAGGGCAGGTTCTGCGCATTCGCATGCCGGAGCTCAACGAGCAGCGGCGCAAGGAACTCGTCAAGGTTGCGCATAAATACGCTGAGGAGGCGCGCGTCTCGGTTCGCCACGTGCGCCGCGACGGCATCGACGTGCTGAAGAAGCTGCTCAAGGATCACGCTATTCCTGAGGACGACGAGAAGCGCAACGCAACCGAGGTCCAGAAGGCGACCGACGAGGCGGTGAAGGAGATCGACGCAGCGCTCGCGACGAAAGAAAAAGAAATTATGCAGGTTTAGCCCTCTTTGGCTAAGACTCTGGCGCAAGAGAGCGCAAGCGCCCTTCTATGCTTTAAGATCGGTCGGAGATTCGGAACCCCACGATGGCGGAAGGCGATTTTTTGGAAATGGCGACTACCGCGCTCGGGATTGGAGTGCCGCCGCGTCACGTTGCGCTCATCATGGATGGCAACGGACGCTGGGCGGCCGCCCGCGGATTGCCCCGCTTCGAGGGCCATCGGCGTGGCGTCGAGGCGCTCCGCCGCGCCGTCCGCGCGGCGACCGATCTGAAAATCTCCTATCTGACCGTCTATTCCTTTTCGGCGGAGAACTGGTCGCGTCCGCGCGAGGAGGTGCAGAGCCTGATGGGCCTGCTGCACCGCTTCATCCGCAACGACCTCGCGGAGCTTCACGCCAACAACGTCCGCGTGCGCGTCATCGGCGCGCGGGCCGATCTCGCCCCCGAAATCGCCGATCTCCTGCTCGAGGCGGAGCAGGTGACGAAGGCGAACACCGGGCTGACGCTGGTCGTCGCATTCAATTACGGCGCGCGGCAGGAGATCGTCGCCGCGGTCCGTGCGCTCGCGGAGATGGTCGCTCAGGGGCGGCTCGCGCCGGAGGAGATCGACGTCGACGCCATTTCCGCGCGGCTCGACACCGCCGACATACCCGACCCGGACCTCATTATCCGCACCTCGGGCGAGCAGCGCCTCTCGAATTTCCTGCTGTGGCAAGCCGCCTATGCGGAATTCGTCTTCCTGCCGATCCTGTGGCCCGATTTCGATCGGGCGGCGATGATCGCAGCTATTCAGGAATACGCCCATCGTGAGCGGCGCTTTGGCCGGGTCGAAGCGCCCCAGCGCAGCGCCAAGACCGCGTCGTGACCGCGCCGCAGAACGGAGCCGTCCCCGCCGGGGGCGGATTCGCCGATCTGGGGCCTCGGGTGGCGTCCGCCGTCGTTCTGATCGCCGCGGCTCTCGTATCCCTGTATGTCGGCGGCGACTTTTTCGCTTTCTTCTGGCTTGTCGCCGGTTTTGCCGTGAACTGGGAATGGCAGGGCCTCGTCGGCGGCGCGCGCCGGTTGCCCAGGGTCATCGCCGGCGGCGCGGCGGTTTCGGCGGCGGCGGCGCTGGCGCATGTCGGCCTCGCGGGCTTTGCCGCAGTCGAGATCCTCGCCTTCGCGGCGATCGCCGCGATTCTCGCGGGTCCGGAACGTCGCCTTTGGGCGGGCGGGGGCGTCGTCTACGCGAGCGCCCTGACCTTTTCGGTCTGCCTTCTGCGCCAGTCTCCCGATTTTGGCCTCATTGCGGTGGCCTTTCTTTTCGCGGTCGTCTGGGGCACCGATATTTTCGCCTACTTCGGCGGCAGGGTGATCGGCGGTCCCAAGCTCTGGCCGCGGGTTTCCGCCGGCAAGACCTGGTCGGGCACCATCACGGGAGTGCTAAGCGGCGGGCTTCTCGGGCTTGCGGTCGCATATGCGGGGGGCGGTCCGGCGCTTGCTAGCATCCCAACTCTTCTCGTGGGTCTGGTGGCGGCGTCCGTCTCGCAGGCGGGCGATCTCTTCGAATCCTCAATCAAGCGGCTTTTCGGCGTCAAGGACTCGAGCCATCTCATTCCCGGGCACGGGGGCGTGATGGACCGGCTGGACGGCTTTCTTTTCGCGAGCGTCTTTGCGGCGACGCTCGGTCTGGCCCGTGGCCATCCGTCTGTGGCGGCCGGGCTTTTCTTCTGGTGAGCAACTTCATGGCTTCGAGTAACGGACAAACCCATGGCCCCGCGCGCGCGCCGCGCCGCATCGTTCTTCTTGGCGCGACGGGCTCCGTCGGCCGCTCGACGGTCGATCTTCTCGAACGGGACCCCGAGGGTTTTTCCGTCACGGCCGTTGCCGGAGGACGCGACGCCGCCGCCCTCGCGGAGATCGCCCGGCGCACCAAGGCGGAATTCGCCGCAATCCGCGATGAAAACGCCTACGCTGAACTGAAGGAGGCGCTCGCGGGCACCAACATCCAGGTCGCCGCCGGGCGCGAGGCGGTGATCGAGGCGGCGACCCGCGAGGCGGACCTCGTCGTCTCGGCGATCGTCGGCGCGGCCGGGGTGGAGCCCACCCATGCGGCGCTCGCCGCCGGGCGGGACGTCGCCCTCGCCAACAAGGAATGCCTCGTGTGTGCGGGCGCGCCCTTCATGCGAACGGCGAAGAAGATGCAGGTGCGGCTGCTCCCTGTCGACAGCGAGCACAACGCGATATTTCAGGCGCTCGGCGGCGAAGACCCCGCCCGCATCGAGCGCATGATCGTCACCGCTTCCGGTGGGCCTTTCCGCACCTGGAGCAAGGAACGCATCGCCGCCGCGACCGTGGAGGAGGCCCTCAACCATCCGAATTGGGCGATGGGCCCCAAGATCACGATCGACTCCGCCGGGATGATGAACAAGGGTCTCGAACTGATCGAAGCGCGTCACCTCTTCGGCGTGCCTGCAGAAAAGCTCGAAGTCGTCGTGCATCCCCAGTCCATCGTCCATGGGCTGGTCGCCTTTTCCGACGGCTCGGTGACGGCCGGCATGGCGCCGCCGGACATGCGCGTGCCGATCGCCCACTGCCTTGGTTATCCTGACCGCCTCACGACGCCGTCGCCACGGCTCGATTTCGCGAAAATCGCGACGCTCACGTTTGAGGCGCCTGATTTCGAACGGTTTCCGGCTCTCAGACTGGCGCTCGACGCCCTTGCGCATGGCGGCGGACTGACAAATGTCTTGAATGCGGCGAATGAGATCGCCGTCGAAGCCTTCCTCAATCGCCGTATCCCCTTCTCGGGCATCGTCCGTCACGTCGCGGACGCCTGCGAAGCCGCGCTACGCGATGGTTACGCGCAAGAACCTGAAACCGTTGAGGAAGCGCTCGGCGTTGACCATATTGTCAGAGAAAGGTCGCGGTCCATCTTGGCCGCCGACGCGCCTTCGGGCATGTTAACGCTTCAGTAACCAAACCCGCCCTCAACGCTGCGCGGGGCTTGGCCCGAGTAATGCGTTGGAGGCGAGACCCGTGCTGGACCTGCTGATGACTTTTGCAATCTACGTCATCCCCTTCGTCATCGTCCTGAGCCTTGTCGTGTTCGTTCACGAATTCGGCCATTTCATCGTCGGACGCTGGTGCGGGGTTCAGGTTGACGCCTTCTCGATCGGTTTCGGCCCCGAACTCTTCGCGCGGGTGGATCGCCGTGGCACGCGCTGGCGCGTCGCCGCCATCCCGCTCGGCGGCTATGTCAAATTCCATGGCGACGCCAATGGCGCGAGCGTTCCCGACCCGGATGCGGTGGAGGCGATGCCGGCCGCCGAGCGCGCCGTGACCTTCGCCGCGCAGCCGGTCTGGAAACGTTCGGCGATCGTTTTCGCGGGGCCTTTCGCCAACTTCGTTCTGGCGATCGCGATCTTTGCCTGTCTCTTCGCCTATTACGGGCGCACCGTGCTCACGCCGCGGATCGGCTCAGTGGTCGCGGGCGGCGCCGGAGAGGCGGCGGGCTTCATGCCGGGCGATCTCGTCCTCTCGATCGACGGCGCGCCGATCGACACTTTCGGCAAGATGCAGGAAGTCGTCTCCGTGTCGGCCGACGTCAAGCTCACGTTCGTCGTGCGCCGCGCCAATGATCAGGACGTGACGATCTCCGCCGTTCCCGCATGGCGCGAGGTCGAGAGCCCCGCGGGCAAGATGCGCATCGGCATGCTGGGGCTGAAGGCCTCGACGGCGGCCTCGGACGTGCACGAAGAGCGCTATGGCCTGCTCCAGTCCATGGGCATGGCCGTCGATGAGACCTGGCAGGTCGTCCACCGCACCGGCTCCTATGTCGGCGGGCTGATTTCGGGCCGTGAGAGCGCCGACCAGTTGTCGGGTCCGATTGGCATCGCGCAGATTTCTGGCCAGATGGCGCAGGCGGCGGCCAAGGTCGGGCTTGCGCCCTTCATGAACCTGATCGCGATCCTGTCGGTCTCAATCGGCCTCCTCAATCTGATGCCGGTGCCGCTTCTCGACGGCGGGCATCTGCTGTTCTTTTCGATCGAGGCGATCCGCGGCCGCGCGCTCAATGAACGCGCGCAGGAATTTGCTTTCCGGGTTGGGCTCGCGATGGTCGGCGTGCTGATGATCTTCTCCACCTACAATGACATCACGCGCCTGATACAGCGGTTGGCCGGCGGAGCCTCCTGAGCGGAGCAAAGCCTGCGCCAGTCTTCAGAATGTGGCGAAACCGCGGCGGCGACGTCGCGGTTTCTTGCATTTTTACGACTGCGTTGGGTCAATGTTAACCATTCGCTGACCATGAATCGTGGCTTTGTGGCCACGCCTTCGACAAATTGCTGAAACACATTTTATTGTGCATTTGCAGGGGTGGTTAAACCCTGTAGAAGATTCGCAGACCCGTGTGGCTCTGATCGCCACGGCAGATGGGTGAAATTCGCGTCGCGTTGCGGGCGGCGGAAGTTTCGACAAGGGCCAGCTTTACATGCATTCCATCAGCGGCATTTGGAAATCTTCGTCTCTGCTCGTCGCGACGATCGTCGCGACGATGCTTTTTGCCGTTCCTGCTTCCGCTGACATCATCGTGCAGGGCGCGCGCGCGGACTCCGAGACGATCCGGTCCTATTTCACGGGGTCGAGCCCCGCCGAGGTCGAAAAGGGTCTCGAGGCGCTGCGCGCCAGTGGCCGCTTCTCGACCGTTTCCGCAGCGCGCCACGGCAAGGACGTCGTGATCCGCGTCGCGGAGGGCAATCACATCAACCGCGTCGTGATCGAAGGCAACAGCAAGGTCAAGACCGAGAATTTGCAGCCCGAATTGCGGACTCACGCGCACACGCGCCTTCAGTCCGGCGGTGGCCGAGGCGGACGTCGCGCGCATGACGGAGATGTATCGCCGCGCCGGCCGCGCCGCGGCCAAGGTCAGCTATCGCACCGTCGAACTCCCCAATGGCCGGATCGACGTCGTGTTCACCGTCGTCGAGGGCGACAAGACTGGCGTCAAGGAAATCCGCTTCGTCGGCAACAACGTCTACTCCAACCGCCGCCTCGTGGGCCTGATGGAGACGACGGAGATGAACTTCCTCTCGTTCATCAAGACGAGCGACGTCTACGATCCCGGACCGCATCGCCGCCGACCTGGAGCTCGTCCGCCGTTTCTATCTGAAGAACGGCTACGCCGACTTCCGCGTGGTGAGCTCGGATGCGCAGTACGATCCCGTCGCAGGGCGGCTACATCATCACCATCGTCGTGCAGGAAGGCCCGCAGTATCACGTCTCCTCCGTCGACGTCGAATCGCACATTCCCGACGTCGACGGCCCTGCGCTGAACAGCGTCCTGCGCCTCTCCCCCGGCGACGTCTATAATGGCGACGCAGTCGAAAAGACTGTCGAGGCCCTCACGCGCGAAGTGGCCAAGAAGGGCTACGCCTTTACGCAGGCGCGTCCGCGCGGCGAGCGCAATCCCGCGGCGCAGACGGTCGCGATCCGCTTCGTCCTCGACGAAGGGCCGCGCGTTTACATCGAGCGCATCAACATTCGGGGCAACACGCGCACCCGCGATTACGTCATTCGCCGCGAATTCGATCTTGGCGAGGGCGACGCTTACAACCGCGTGCTGATCGAGCGCGCCGAGCGCCGGCTCAATGGCCTCGGCTACTTCAAGAAGGTCAAGATCACCAACGAGCCAGGTTCGTCGGCGGATCGCGTGGTGCTCAACGTCGACGTCGAAGATCAGCCCACCGGCAACTTCGGCGTCTCGGGCGGCTATTCGACCAATCAGGGCTTTATCGCGGAAGTTTCGGTCTCGGAAAGCAACTTCATGGGCCGCGGCCAGGCCGTTCGTCTGTCGGTGCAGGCCGGTCAGATCGCCCGTGGCGTGAACTTCAGCTTCACTGAGCCTTACTTCCTCGACCAGCGCATCTCCGCAGGCTTCGACGTCTTCGCCCGCCGGCAGGACGCTTACGCTTACTCGATCTACGCCTCGACTTCGGTCGGCGGTACGGTGCGCTTCGGCGTTCCGATCACGGACCAGCTCAGCTTCTCGCCGCGACTACTCGATCTATCAGACCACGATCTCGATCCCGAACACCATCAGCAAGCCGTATAACGACTGTACTGATCCCGACCGCCGTGACGCCCGGCTTCTCGCCGTTCTTCCCCGCGGATCAGGGCTATCCGAACGCGCTCTACAACTGTCAGTCGAACGGCGAGGCTTCGCTGGCGATCAAGCAGTCGCAGGGAACGATCCTCACCTCGCTGATCGGCTATTCGCTGAACTACAACACGATCGACAACTTCCGGAATCCGCATAACGGCTTGCTCGCGAGCTTCAACCAGGATGCGGCGGGTCTCGGCGGCTATTCGCGCTACCTGCGCACCACGGGCGACATCCGCTACTTCCACGAATTCCCCTATATCGACGACATCGTCGGCATTGCGCGTCTGCAGGGCGGCGACTTGATGCCCTTCGGCGGCTACCATCCGCGCATCCAGGACAACTTCAACCTGGGACCGACCCTCGTGCGTGGTTTCGCTCCGGGCGGCATCGGTCCGCGCAACTCGAACATCTACACGACCTACAACGCGCGTAACGGCAACTCCCTCGGCGGCTCGAATTATGTCGGCGGCTCGCTCGAAGCGCAGTTCCCGCTGTGGGGCCTTCCCAAGGATATCGGCCTGAAGGGCGCGGTCTTCGCGGACGCGGGCAGCCTCTGGAATTTCCAGGGTCGCACCAACTTCGCCAACAATCTGCCGACCATTCCGGGCGTTACCTGTATCGCGGCCTACACGCCGCAGGCGGGCTATGGCCAGGGCAACTGCGTGATCCCGGCTTCAAACGGGTTCCGCGTGCGCTCCGCGGTCGGCCTCTCGCTGCTGTGGAACTCGCCGATGGGGCCGATCCGCTTCGATTACGCCTTCCCGACCTCGAAGGCGCCGCAGGACATTACGCAGCACTTCCGCTTCTCTGGCGGCGCCAACTTTTGATGATCGCAGGGACGCGCCGGGCCGAATCCGCCCGGCGCGTTTTTTTGCGCTCGGCTGGGGGCGGGCGGATTTCGTGACCATCGCGGCCTTTTTCCATCTTTCGCGGCCCTTCTCGATCGGCGAAATCGCCGAACTCACGGGCGCGAGCGTCCGACAGCCAGCGGACGTTTCGCAATCGCCGCCGCCGGTGATCACGGGCGTCGCGCCGCTCGCCGCGGGACATCCGGGCGACCTGTGCTTCTTCGCGTCGGCGCGATACGTCGAGTCGCTGGCCACCTGCCGCGCCTCCGCCTGTTTCCTTCAGCCGCGGCATGCGCATCTGCTGCCCGATTGCATCATCGGTCTTCTCGTCGATGATCCGCCGCGCGCCATGTCCGTCGCCGCCGCCCATCTTTTTCCGCGGGCGATGCGGCCCGAATCCCTCTTCAGCGCGAACGGCATTTCGCCGGGCGCCGTTCTTCATCCCGAGGCGCGCCTCGAGCCAGGCGTCATCGTGGACCCCGGCGCCGTTATCGGGCCGCGCGCCGAGATCGGTTCGGGCACTTTCATCGGACCGCAGGCCGTGATCGGGCCGGATGTCCGCATCGGGCGAAATTGCTCGATCGGCGCCCATGTCAGCGTGATGTGCGCGCTCATCGGCGATCGCGTCATCATCCACCCGGGGGCCCGCCTCGGGCAGGACGGCTTTGGCTTTGCGCGTGGCGACAAGGGCTACCTCAAGACGCCGCAACTTGGGCGGGTGATCGTGCAAGACGACGTCGAGATCGGCGCCAATACGACGATCGATCGCGGCGCGACGCGCGACACGATCGTCGGCGAGGGCACGAAGATCGACAATCTGGTCCAGATCGCGCACAACGTGGTCATCGGTCGCTTCTGCGCGATCGTCGCCCAGACCGGCATCGCCGGCTCCTGCGAGATCGGCGACCGCGTCGCGCTCGGCGGGCAATCCGCCGTCGCCGGGCATCTCAAGATCGGAGAGGGCGCGGCGATCGCGGCCAAATCAGGCGTGATGCGAGACGTGCCGCCGGGCGCGCGCTATGGCGGCGCTCCCGCACGACCGCTGCGCCGTTTTCTGCGCGGCGAGGCCGCGCTGGACAAATTGGCGCGTCGCGACGAGATCGAACAAGGCGCTATAGGAACGCCTGAAGGGCTCGCAAGAGGCCCGACGCCGATCGGGAGAAGAGGGAAATGTCAGGAGCAGAAGCCGGCGCCGCGCTGGAGAGCGCCGATATTCTCGAGATCATGCGCAGCCTGCCGCACCGCTATCCATTTCTGCTGGTGGACCGCATCCTCGACATCCGCGGGGACGAGTTCGTGCATCGGAATCAAGAACGTCACCATCAACGAGCCGCAGTTTATGGGGCATTTTCCCGAGCGGCCCGTCATGCCGGGCGTGCTGATGGTCGAAGCGATGGCGCAGACCGCCGGCGTGATCGTGATGCGTGCGCAGGGCCAGTCCGAGCGCCCGAAGCTGGTTTATTTCATGACCATCGACAAAGCCAAATTCCGCAAGCCGGTCTCGCCCGGCGATCGCATCGAATTCCATATGACGAAGACGGCGCAAAAACGTAACATCTGGTGGTATCAGGGCCGGGCGTTGGTCGACGGCGTGCTCGTCTGCGAAGCGCAGATCAGCGCGATGATGGGCGTCTGAGCTTTCGTCTGGGCGGCGCGCGAGTGCGGCGATGAGCGGCTTGATCCATGTAACGTCAATCGTCGAAGCGGGCGCCCGCCTTCATGACGAGGTTGTCGTCGGCCCGTTCTGCCACATCGGGCCCGGAGTCGAGATCGGTCCGGGATCGATATTGCAGTCTCATGTCGTGATCGGCGGCCTTACGCGGATCGGATCGCGCGCGCGCATCTTTCCCTTCACCTCCGTCGGCGGCCCGTCGCAGGATCTGAAGGCCGCGCTCGCCGAGGGCGCGTCGACGTCGGCGAAGACTGCGTCATTCGCGAGGGCGTCACCATCAATTCGGGCGTCGGCGCCGGGACGCGTATCGGCGCGCGATGCGCTTTGCTCGCAAATGCGCATGTTGCGCATGATTGCCAGCTGGGCGAAGGCGTCGTCCTCGCCAATAACGTATTGCTCGGCGGCCACGTCGAAATCGGCGATCACGCGTCGGTCGGCGGCGGAACGGGCGTGCACCAGTTCGTGCGCATCGGGGCGCACGCTTTCATCGGCGGCGTTGCGGGCGTCGAGGGAGACGTCATCCCTTTCGCGCCTCGCCGGCGGCAATCGCGCCAATCTTTTCGGCCTCAACCTCGTCGGCCTTCGGCGACGCGGCTTCTCACAGCAGCGAATCGCGCGATTGCGAGAAGCCTACCGCCAGCTCTTTGCGGGCGACGTCGCGCGCCCGTTGAGCGAACGCGTGGACGCGGTCGACGCGAGCTTTCCAGGGATGCGTTGACGTCGCTCAGCTCGTTGCGTTCCTTCGCGCCCCCGCGCAGCGCCCCTTGTGCGGGCCACGCATGCGCGGCGCGACGGCGTGAGTCCGCCGCTCATCTTCATCATCGCGGGCGAAGCCTCCGGCGATTCGCTCGGCGGCGGCGCTGATGCGCTCGCTTCGCCGCGCAAGGCCGCGCGAACGACGCTTCGCAGGCGTCGGCGGCGAGGCGATGACGCGCGAGGGGCTGTCCTCTCTGTTTCCGATCTCCGACATAGCTGTGATGGGATTGACGCCTGTGCTCGCGCGGCTGCCGACGCTCATCGCGCGTCTGAACGAGACCGTGCGCGCAGTTCTCGAATGTGCGCCGAGATTGCCTTGTCATCGTCGACTCGCCTGATTTCACTCATCGCGTTGCGCGGAAAGTGCGGCGTGCGCGGCCGGATCTGCCGATCGTCGATTACGTCAGCCCGACGGTGTGGGCATGGCGACCCGGCCGCGCGCGCGCGATGCGCGCCTATGTCGATTGCGTTCTCGCGCTCCTGCCATTCGAGCCGGAGGCGCACGCCCGGCTCGGCGGCCCGCGCTGCGTATATATCGGACATCCGCTCGTCGAGCGCCTGGATGAATTGACGCCACGCAGAGGGGCGAGACGGGCAGGGGCCGCTGCTCGTTCTCCCGGGCTCGCGCCACGCCGAGATCGAGCGCATGACCCCACTCTATGGAGAGACCCTCGAGCTTGCTGCTGCATGAGCATCCCGGCATCGAGGTTATCATTCCTGTCGCGCCGCATATGGAGGCGCCCTTGCGAAAGGCGCTGCGCGAGCTGGCCGATCGCGCCGCGCCTCATTTCGCAAAGCGAAAAGTTCGCCGCGTTCCGCGAGGCCCGCGCCGCGCTGGTCACCTCGGGCGTTGCGACGCTCGAACTCGCGCTGGCGCAGACGCCGATGGTGGTGGCCTACAGGGTTTCGCGCGTTGAATCGTTCTTGCGTTTCCTCGTGAGCGTTCACTCGATCGTGTTGTCCAACCTCAGTGATCGGCGAAAACGCCGTTCCGGAGTTCGTGCAGGAGGCGGCGACGGCGCCAGCGCTCGCCGCCGCTCTCATGCCATTGCTGGCGCGTGACGCCGCGCGTCACGCGCAGCTTGGGGCCTTCGCCCGCGTCCGCGAGCGCATGATGGAAGCGGGACGAAGTCCGAGCACGCGCGCCGCGGACATCGTGCTCGAATACGCCGAGAGGCGGGCGCACGGCCTTTGAGCCTGGAAAAAAGGGCGGAAACGGCTCGAAACGGCGGTTGGAGCGCACATTGGAGCGCGGCCTTTTCCGCTTGTATCTTTTTGCGCTGCAACCATAATCAGCGCGCATTCTCATTGGCGGCCGCAGATCCTGCGCGCGCCGCCCGTTTGCGAAAGGCGACTCCTTGTCCGACGTCCAGAGGAAAGACTATCTGACGCGGAAATCCGTCGTCGCGATCATCGCCGCGCATGACGCCGAAGAGGATGGCGATGGGCTGAAGCGCGCTCTCGGCTGGGCGTCGCTGATGGCGCTCGGCATTGGCGGCATCATCGGCGCGGGCATCTTCGTGCTTACCGGCACGGCGGCGGCCAATTCCGCCGGCCCGGGCGTGATGATTTCCTTTGGACTGTCGGGACTCGCATGCGCGTTCGTCGCGCTGTGCTACGCCGAGCTTGCCGCGCTCATCCCCGTCTCGGGAAGCGCTTACACCTACACTTATGTCACGCTGGGCGAAATTTTCGCCTGGATCATCGGCTGGAACCTGGTGCTCGAATATGCCGCCGGCGCGGCGACCGTCGCGGTCGGCTGGTCGGGTTATTTCAGCCGCGTCATGCAGGGTTTGAACATCGCCGTGCCACCGCAGCTCACCCACGCTTATTTCGCAGCGTCGAGCGAACATGGCTTCTTCAACGTGCCCGCAGCCGGGATCGTTCTTCTGTTGACCATGCTGCTCGTGCGCGGCACGAGCAAGTCGACAGCCTTCAACAATGTCATCGTCGCCCTCAAGGTTGTCGTCGTGTTGATGGTGATCTTCTTTGGCGCGGCGCATATCGATACCGCCAACTGGTCGCCGCTGATTCCGGAAAACACCGGCGAGTTCGGCGTCTATGGCTGGAGCGGCGTGGCGCGTGGCGCATCGGTCGTCTTCTTCGCCTATGTCGGATTCGACTCCGTCTCCACGGCGGCGCAGGAGGCGCGCAGACCGCAGCGCGACGTGCCGATCGGCATCATCGGCTCGCTGATCATCTGCACGATTCTCTACGTCGCAGTCGCCGCAGTCGCCACAGGCGTCGTGAATTACAAGGAGCTTGGCGTGCCGGATCCCATGGCGCTGGTCATGGATCGCACGGGCGTCGCCTGGCTCGCCTGGGTCGTGAAGCTCGGCGCGCTCGCCGGATTGACGACAGCCATTCTCGCGCTGCTTTACGGCCAGACCCGCGTGTTTTTCACAATGGCGAACGATGGCTTGCTGCCGCCAGTTTTCGCGAAGCTGCACGACAGGTACCGCACGCCCGCCGTGAGCCAGATTCTCGTTGGCTTCGTCGTGGCCTTCGCCGCCGGTCTTCTCCCGATCGAAGTGCTCGGCGAGATGGTGAGCATCGGCACGCTGGCTGCTTTCGCGCTCGTCTGCGTCGCCGTCATTCATCTACGCAAGTCGCATCCGGAGTTGCATCGGCCGTTCCGCGCGCCCGGCATTCCCGTCATGCCGATCCTCGGCATTCTGTCTTGCGTCGCGCTGATGGTCGCGTTGCCGCTCGAGACATGGCTGCGCCTCCTGATCTGGACCGGCATCGGCCTCGCCATATACATGTTCTATGGCATCAAACACGCCACACGGCAGCGCTGCGGCGCATAAGCCCGCGATCATCTGGTTTCGCAACGATCTGCGTCTGGACGACAATCCGGCGCTGATCGCGGCAGCGCGGTCCGGTGCGCCTGTGCTCGCGCTTTTCGTGCTCGACGACGAGAGCGCGGGCGCGTGGCGAATGGGGGCCGCGAGCCGATGGTGGCTGCATCATTCGCTCGCTTCTCTTGCGCGCGATCTTGCGCGGCTCGACGTTACGCTGACGCTGCGGCGCGGGCGTGCGGAATTCGTTCTCGACAGCCTCATCGCGGAGACAGACGCCGGCGCAGTCTATTGGAACCGCCTCTACGAACCCTGGGCGATGCGGCGCGACAGTGAGATCAAGGCGCGGCTGCGGGCAAATGGATCGACGGTCGAGAGCTTCAACGGATCGCTGCTTTTCGAGCCCGTGAAACTGCGTAACAAGCAAGGCGACGCCTTCCGTGTCTTCTCGCCTTTCTGGCGTGCCTGTCTCGCGAGCGAGCGACCGCAGCCGCCGGCGCCCGCGCCCGTTGCGCTCCATGCCGCACTTGCGCCCGTGAGCGACGCGCTGGAAGACTGGCGACTCTTGCCGACGAAGCCGGACTGGGCGGGGGGATTGCGCGAGACATGGCGAGTCGGCGAGGACGCTGCGCGTGCGCGACTGGCCGATTTCGCCGCGCATCACGTGCGCGACTATAAGATCGCG
Organism: uncultured Alphaproteobacteria bacterium; assembly: GCA_963806665.1. Classification (GTDB taxonomy): domain Bacteria; phylum Pseudomonadota; class Alphaproteobacteria; order Rhizobiales; family Beijerinckiaceae; genus Methylocystis. The sequence goes on from CAWDYM010000004.1 coordinate 431,352, forward strand.
CGCGATGGGATGGGCCGAGAGGGCGTATCGCGCCTCTCGCCGCATCTGCATTTTGGCGAAGTGTCGCCGCGCCGCGTCTGGACGGAGGTCACGCAGGCGGCAGGCGAGGACGGGTTGCCTTTCCTGCGCGAACTCGGCTGGCGCGAGTTCTGCCATCACCTCCTCGTCGCCAATCCGCAGATGCCCGAACGCGCACTCGATGTGCGCTTCAATGAATTTCCCTGGCGCTACGACGACGCTGCGCTCGACGCGTGGCGGAGGGGGCGCACGGGCTACCCGCTCGTCGACGCGGCGATGCGGGAATTGTGGATCACGGGCTATATACACAATCGCGCCCGCATGGTCGCGGCCAGTTTTCTTGTCAAGCATCTGCTGCTGCCGTGGCAGGAGGGCGAACGCTGGTTCTGGGATACGCTCGTCGACGCCGATCTCGCCAACAACGCCGGCGGCTGGCAGTGGGTCGCCGGATGCGGCGCGGACGCCGCGCCTTATTTCCGTGTGTTCAATCCGGTGCTGCAGGGAGAGAAGTTCGACGCCGAGGGCGACTATGTCCGGCGCTACGTTCCCGAGCTTGCGAAACTCGACGCGCGCTGGATTCATCGGCCCTGGGAGGCTCCAGAGGATGTCTTGCGCGCGGCGGGCGTGCGGCTGGGCCAGAATTATCCGCTTCCGATCGTCGATCACGCGAAGGCGCGCGCGCGGGCGCTTGCGGCGTTCGAGGAGATGCGGGCGTGACGCTTATCCCTCCCCCTTGTGGGGGAGCGTTGGGGCGGGGGCGTACAAATCCCTCTCAAGCGGCGCGGGTCAATCCGTCTCCGCCGCTCGCTCCGGACTGACTTCCGCCAGCGGATCGCCCCCAAGCGTTTCCTGTTTCCGCCACACCCACCAGGCAAGGATCGCGACGGGAAGGCCAATCAGCGACGAGCCGACGAAGAACATCTCGAATCCGGTCTGCTTGATGATGAACCCGGACGCGCCGGCAAGCAGGCTGCCGGGCAGGGCGCAGAGCGACGTGAGCAGCGCATATTGGCTCGTCGCGAATTCGCTGGAGACCAGCGACGACATGTAGATGATCAGCACCACCTGCGCGAAGGCGTAAGCAAATCCGTCGACTCCGACGGCGAGCGCGAAATCCTTGAAGTCGTGCCCATGCGCCGCGAGCCAAGCTAGGGAGAGATGCGAAGCGGAACCCGCGACCGTGCCGATGAGCAGGCTTTTCATCATGCCGAATCTGCGCACGACGAGCCCGGCGAGCAGCGTTCCGCCGAGCGCGATCCAGAAGCCGAAGACCTTGGTCACGGTGGCGATGTCGGCGTCAGAAAAATGCAGGCTTTTGAAGAGCGGCATGGCCATGGCGCCGGAGACATAGCCGGGCATGCGGAAACCGGCGATGAGAATGAGCGTCATCGGCGCCATCGGCCCGAGCCGCCGCCAAAGCTCCTTGATAGGTTCCGTGACCGTGAAGACGAAGCCCGGCTTCTGGCGGTGGGGCTCGACGTCTGACGGCGGCTCCGGCGCGACGAATGCTGCGACGAGGCCGAGCGTCATCAGCCCCGCCATGCAGAGATAGGCGACGCGCCAACCATAGAAATTAGCGAGATAAAGCGCGCCGGCGCCAGCGGCCAGCGTGCCGACGCGATAGCCCATCTCCGCGACCGACGTCATGAAGGCGAGCTTCTCTCTGGGCGCGACGGTGATGCGCCAGCCGTCGATGGTGATGTCCTGCGTTGCACCCGCAATGCCGAGCGCGAAGGAAAAGAGCACCGTCCACGTCAGCCAGTTCGCGGGATCGCCATAGGCGACGCCGATCAGCGCGAGGATGACGGCCATCTGCGACACCACGATCCAGCCGCGCCGGCGTCCGAGCAGTCTGGAGAAGATCGGCGCGTCATATTCGTCGAGGAACGGCGCCCAGACCCATTTGAACTTGTAGGCCAGCGTCATTTCGCTCAGGAGACCGATGGTCTCGATCGGCACCTTGGCGTCGTAGAGCCACGCGGACTGCGTGCTGTAGACGAGGAGGAACGGCAGGCCGGTGGTGAAGCCCAGCACGATCGCAGCGCCGATGCGGCGCGGGTCGTTGCTGAAATGCGTGAAGAAGGAGGTCTTGTCGTCGGGCGTCTTGGGCGCGGCGATGTCGTGCACGTCGTGACCTCTGCTTTGGGTGCGGCATCATTGGCGGCGTCGTCCGCGCTGTCAAATGGCGGCGATCCTGCAAATGGCAGCGTGATCTTGAACTCGCCATCCGCGCCCCGACTTTGCTACACCCTGCGCATGACAGATATCCGCCCCTTCGAAGAAATCCGCATGCTTTTCGTCAGCCTGCCGGCACCGAGCGAAACGAGCGTCGCGGCCGTCCGCGCGCGTGACGCGCAGCTCACTAAGCCGCCCGGCTCGCTTGGCCGCCTCGAGGAAATCGTCGAATGGCTGGCCGCCTGGCAGGGCGTCCCGCAGCCTGCGATCGGACGGCCCCTCGTTGCGGTCTTCGCCGGCAATCATGGCGTCGTGGCGCAAGGGGTCTCGGCTTTTCCGGCGAGCGTCACGGCGCAGATGGTCGCCAATTTCACGAGCGGCGGCGCGGCGATCAATCAGATCTGCAGGGCGCATGACATCGGCCTGAAAGTCTATGAACTCGCGTTGGAGCGCCCCACAGCCGACTTTACGCAAGGGCCTGCGATGGACGAGCGCGAAGCGGCGGCGACCTTCGCCTATGGCTTCGAGGCCCTCGAAGGTGGGGTCGACCTGCTGGCGCCGGGCGAGATGGGCATCGGCAACACGACGAGCGCCGCCGCCATTTATGCGGCGCTTTTCGGCGGGCCCGCGTCGCGCTGGACCGGCCGCGGCACGGGCGTCGACGAGGCGGGGCTCGCGCGCAAGAACGCCGCCATCGACGCGGCGCTGGCGTTGCACGGACCGTATCTTTCCGATCCCCTGGAAATCATGCGCCGCCTCGGCGGCCGCGAGATCGCGGCGATGATGGGGGCGATCACGGCGGCGCGGCTCAACCGCGTGCCGGTCGTGCTCGACGGCTATGTCGTCTGCGCGGCCGCGGCGCTGCTCCATGCGCTCACGCCGGACGCCGTCGCGCATTGCGTCGCGGGGCATGTCTCGGCGGAAGGGGCGCATGGGGACGTTCTGGCGCGGCTCGGCAAGAGGCCGCTTCTCGACCTCGGGATGCGGCTGGGAGAAGGTTCCGGCGCCGGGCTGGCCATTGCGATCATCAAGACCGCGCTCGCCTGCCACGATGGGATGGCCACCTTCGAGAGCGCGGGAGTGAGCGAAAAAGGGCGATAATGCGCGTTTCCGCCGATATCAAAATGTAACTGTCACATCTCCATGTGTAATACCTTCGGGAAACAGGAGCCCCAACCCATGACCCCGGACCTTTTGTCCGCCAACGTCTCCATGGTCTTCATGGCGATCGTCGCCGCTGCGCTGCTTGCGCATCTCTCGCAGATCGCCAAGCCGGACCGCTTGATTCACGCTCTTTACGCCGTGACCGCAGTCGGGCTTTTCTACCTCTTCGGGGCGGCAGCCTTCGGCTGGAACTTCATCCCGCCCGCGATTTGGTTCGGTCTTTACGCCGCGCTTTTCATCGGCGTCGCGGCGGTTGCGGCGATGCGGCGCAATCAAACCGGCGGCGAGAGCGTCCCGTATGCTTCGCTGATGATCGAGCAGGCGGCCATGGCCTATATGTGGGCGCCCGCCACTTACTGGAAGCCGCCGCTCGCCGCGCTCTTTCTGCTCTACTTCATTCTTGAGACGGTCGGTTGGCTGAGAGGGCGGCATCCTGCGCCGCAGGCCGACGAGGAGTTAGAGGCGCGCCGTCCGCCCCTCATCCCGCCCAAACGCATTCGCGGCCTGCGCGAATTCGCGCTTGCCGGTGCGGCTGCAGCGATGGTCTATGTATTCGGCGTCGGAACGGGGAAATCGCCCGTCGCGGCGAAGCCCCCCGAACAGTCCGTCAACGAGCAGGCGGGCGCCGAGTCGCCCGCGCCCCAAGCCGATGAGGCCGCTCAAACCGAGGCCGCTCAACCCGAGGCCGTTCCGGCGACGGAAAGCGCGTCGAAGGAGCCTGAAACGCCGGCCGCGCCCGCGGAGCAGCCTGCTCCAGCAAAAAGCTACACCGCCGCCGCTGGCGATACGCTCAAGTCCATCGCCCGGAAGCTCTATGGCAAGCCCGAAAAATGGCGCGCCATCGCGAACGCCAATCACGGCCTGAAGCTGAGCGGCAAGCTCAAGGCGGGGCAGATCATCTCTCTGCCCGAGCCGCCGACCAAGCTGTGATTATGCTTTACAGGCGCTGAAGCCAGCGCTTTGCGCCCCTGCGCCAAAAAAGGACTTCAGGCACAGGACGAGCACAAAGAGAGGGCGAATCGGGAGCGTGCGATTCGGGCAGGCTATGCGCGAAGAAAGCGTAAACGCAGGCGCTCAGCGCGGGAGGATCGTCTCCCGCTCCGTCAGCACGTAATCCAACCGCTCGTCATGCGCCTCGGTCGGAACGCGGTCCGATCTCCTGGCCGGAATAGGCGACGCCGATGGCGATGACGCGTTTCTTCGGCCGCAGGGCCGCGAGCGTCGCATCATAAATGCCGCCGCCATAGCCGAGCCGGTAGCCCCTGCGGTCGAAGGCGGCGAGCGGCGAGAAGATGATGTCGGGGTCGCGCGCCGCTTTGTCGTCGGCGGGTTCGGAGAGGCCATAGGGCCCCTTCACCAGATCGTCGCCCGGCGCAGAAATCGCGAAAGACCAGCGGATGACGCACTTTGTGCATCACGGGCAGGGTGACGCGAAAGCCCTTGGCGGCAAGCGCCTCGATCAGGGACCGGGTGTTGAGTTCACTGCGGATCGGCCAATAGACCGAGATGACCGGCGCGTCTAAGCCGGCTGTCGCGGCGACTTCCTCGACGAGCGCCAACCCCCGTCGCGCCAGGGCGGCGGCGGCGTCATGGGCTTCCTGCGGGGTCACGAGATCGCGTCGCGCCAAGGCGTGACGGCGAAGTTCCGTCTTCACGTCGGTCATTGAGAGTCGGCCGAAATAGCAAGAGATGAAAGTGCGGGCCACGTGAGCCGTGGGACATCGATCCCGGGAACCTACAACGTAGGTGGGCGCCGTGTGACCAAGCCCACGGGCAAGGCCAGGGACAGCTCCCTTAGAGATCGATAAGGCCCCGGGGAATATAGTCCTACACGCACCCCGCAGCGCCGCACCTCGAATCTAGCGCGGCGCGGCACTTAGCGCCAGTGCGGATCAAGCGTATTCCATTTCCTTCGGCGCGGCTTCGCGAGCGTCGGGCCGGTCGGTCTTCAGCCGGTGGATGCGCACGAGCGTGAAGAGGCCGAAGGGCGCCAGCAGCCGGCGCTCGACCAGAAGTCATATCCGGGCGCTGGTCGATCCAGTCGCCGATGATCGACCAGGGGAATTGCGGCCGCCAGCCGAGACGCGGCGCGACATGCCGGTCGAGCCATGTGTCGAGCACGGCGAAGGGATCATCTTTGCGGCTGACATGGTTGACCAGAATGATCTCGCCGCCCGGGCGCAGGACGCGGGCCAGTTCGTCGAGCATCGCCTCCGGCTCCGGCACCACCGTCAGCACAAAAGGCGCGCAGACGCAGGCGAAGGATTCGTCGGCGAAAGCCATGCGCGTGGCGTCCATCTTGTAGAGGCCGGCGACATGGCGCAGGCCCTCACGCTCCACCCTCTGGGCGGCCCGGCGCAGCATATGTTCCGAGAGGTCGACGCCATAAACCTGCGTGTGCGGATCGAACATCGGAAGTTCGAGCCCCGTTCCGACCCCGACGTCGAGGATCGGGCCGTCTGCCTTGTTGGCGCTGGCCGCGAGCGCCCGGCGTCCAGGCCGGAAGACGGCCGTGAAGGTCAGATCGTAGATCGGGGCCCATCGTGCATAGGCGGCCTCGACGTCGCAATTGTCGAGCGCTTCGGTCGCGCGGCTGAAATCGGTCGCTTCGCTCATCGTGGCGCCCCTCGCGCAGCTGTGGCGCGCGACGTCGGCGCCATGGCGGAAATCGTAAGTCTTGCGGGTTCGACGGCGGCGATGAAGCCGCCGCCCAGGACCCGCGCCTCGTCATCCGCCCGGTCATAGAAAACGCAGGCCTGTCCGGGCGACACGCCGAATTCGCCCGCCGCGAAGACGACTGTCGCCTCATTGCCTTCCCCGGCGATAAGCCGCGCCAGAACCGGCGGGCGTGTCGAGCGGACTCTGGCCATGATGTCGATCCCCTGTGCAGGAAGTCTTTTTAACTCCCCGGGGCCGATCCAGTTCACATCGCGCAGCGCGACGGCGCGTGTTTCCAGCGCCTCGCGCGGGCCGACCAAGACCTGCGCCTTTGCCGCATCCAGCCGGACGACGAACAGCGGTTGGGCGTCCCGGCCGGCGACCGCCGCGCCGAGGCCGAGCCCTCGCCGCTGTCCGATCGTATAATGAACGACGCCGGCGTGGCGTCCGAGCACGCGCCCGTCGATGTGCACGATGTCGCCCGGCACGACCGATTCCGGCGCGAGGCGCTGTACGATGTCCGTATAGCGGCCGCTCGGCACAAAGCAGATGTCCTGGCTGTCGGCCTTGTCGGCGACGTCGAGGGAGAAGCGGCGGGCTATCTCCCGGACCTCGGCCTTGGTGAAGTCGCCGAGCGGGAAACGCAGCATCTGGAGCTGCTCGCGCGTCGTGGCGAAGAGAAAGTAGCTCTGGTCACGCGAGGCGTCCCTGGCGCGGTAAAGGGCTCGGCCGCCACTGTCGTCGTCGCGGGAAGAGATATAATGGCCGGTCGCCAGCACATGCGCGCCAAGGTCCTTGGCGGTCTCGAACAGGTCGGCGAATTTGATGAACTGGTTGCAGGCGATGCAGGGCACCGGCGTCTCGCCGCTCGCGTAGGAGGCGGCGAATTCGTCGATGACCTTCTCCTGGAAGCGCCCCTCGTAGTCCAGCACGAAATGGGGGATGTCGAGTCGAGCTGCGACGGCGCGGGCGTCCTGGATGTCCTGTCCCGCGCAGCAGGCGCCCTTCCGGTGGGTCGCCTCGCCATGGTCGTAGAGCTGCAGGGTGACGCCGACGACGTCGTAGCCCTGCTCCTTCATGAGAGCGGCGACGACGCTGGAGTCCACGCCGCCGGACATGGCGACCACGACGCGGGTCTCTCCCGGCGAGGCGGGCAAGGCCGGAAGCTTGTCCAAAACGCTGGGGCAGACGGTCATTTCAGGCAGATACGCAATTGGAGTGACACGGCGCAGGCCCCGGTTCGTTAGGAAATCGACAAGGGCCGCCGCTGACATTTAGAGCAATACCGGTCCGTGAGGCAATCGCATCCGCAAAGGAAAGCGGCGTCATTCCGTCTTTTAGCCCGCCACACCGGCGTCATATTGTTCCTCGGCCGCATGGCTGCTAAGACGCCCCGAGCTTCAGCGGGGTTGCGGGGATAAGTAGATGGCGGCGATGAAACTTCTGGCGGGCAACTCGAACCGGGCGCTCGCGGAGGCGATTGCGACGCATCTGAACGTCTCCCTTTGCCGCGCCCATGTGAGGCGCTTCGCCGATCAGGAAATCTGGGTCGAGGTCCTCGAGAATGTGCGCGGGCAGGACACTTTCGTGATCCAGTCGACATCCTTTCCGGCGAATGACCACCTGATGGAGCTTCTGATCATGACCGACGCGCTGCGACGCGCGTCAGCCCGTCGGATCACGGCGGTCATTCCCTATTTTGGATACGCCCGGCAGGACCGCAAGCAGGGGCCGCGCACGCCGATTTCCGCCAAGCTCGTGTCGAACCTCATCACGCGCGCCGGGGCCGACCGCGTGCTCACGGTCGATCTCCACGCCGGCCAGGTTCAAGGCTTCTTCGACATACCGACCGACAATCTCTTCGCCGCGCCGGTCATGGTTTCCGACATCAAGGCGCACCGGCTCTTGAAGAACGTCATGGTCGTTTCGCCCGACGTCGGCGGCGTGGTGCGCGCCCGCGCGCTCGCAAAGCGCATCGACGCGCCGCTCGCCATCGTCGACAAGCGCCGCGAACGGGCCGGCGAGTCCGAGGTGATGAACATCATCGGCGATGTCGCGGGCCACAACTGCATCCTCGTCGACGACATCGTGGATTCGGGCGGCACGCTTTGCAACGCCGCCGAGGCGCTGCTCGCCGCAGGGGCCGAGTCGGTCCACGCCTATATCACCCACGGCGTGCTCTCCGGCGCGGCCGTCGAACGCATCACGGCCTCCAAGCTCAAGGAACTCGTGATCACCGACACGATCCGCGAGACGGATGCGGTTCAAGCCGCGCACAACATTCGCGTCATTCCCATCGGTCCGCTGATCGGCGAGGCGATCGCCCGCACCGCTCGGGAAGAGAGCGTGTCCAGCTTGTTCGATTAAAAAAAAGAGGCGGAGTTTTCCGCCTCTCTTTCACGACAGTGCGAACGCGGTGCCTGCGCGGCCTCAGCGATAGGCTTCTGCAGCGTCGCCCCAGTAGAAGGCGCCCTTGCCGCCGTCCGACATCTTGAAAGTGCCGCCGCCCGACGAATAGAGGACTTGCTCGTCCGGATCGGGCGCGCGGCTCGAATGCGTCACCCCTTTGAGCCCGTTCGAGCAGGCAAAATGCACGCGCAGGGCAGTTGCGTCGCTGTCCCAGTCATAGTGGCTCGACGAGCAGGACACTCGGCCATCCGACACCGTGAACTTGCCGCCATGCTGAGTGTCGAAATTCTCGCCCTTGAAGACATGGTTCTTGGAAACGAAAACGATCGGATAGGAATTGGCGAAAGCCGCCGGCGCGAAAAGCATGGAACCGGCAAAAGCGGCGGCAAGAATACGAATTTTCATGTTACCCCCTAGTAATTTTCCGAGAAGACACAGCAATGTCAGTGTGTTCCCTCAAACGCAGACTGAGAAATGCCTGGCGCGCCAGGCATGGCATTGCACTCCTTATTCACTCAGGCGAACAGGCCGCTCCGGTGAACAGTCAAAATTTAGATCAAATCTGCTGGAAAACCAGTGCGCTGGCGCACATCGGACGCAGACGCGGCGTTACCGCCATTCGAGATCGCCGAATGACGCCGAGGAAGGCGCCGGCAGTCATTCGGGAGACTCGCAGCTTACCCCCGCGCGCCGAATTTCTGCACGCTGCCGTCGACGAAAAACACCTTTCGCACTTGGAATACAGCCTTCATATTTTCCTTGTCTTCCCCGACAAACCGCTTCGCCCGTTCATCGAGTTTGGCGGCGTCGACATGCTGTTCCCACTGCAAGGTGGCGCCGTCGGAGATCAGCGCGCTCACCGAAATCTTGGAGCTGAAGAGGCTATTGTCCTGCTGGTCGGTGAATTTCAGAACGCCCTCGAAGGCGCGGATCGGCTTGCCAGCGAGATTCTCCGAATCCGACCGACAGCGTTATTTTTCCGTCGGCTTCGCCGCCCTGGGGGGCGTCTTTCGCCAGCAGGGCGACGCCGAGCGGCGGGGGCGCCTCGTTGAGTTCCGGCTTGGCCGGGGGTCTGGGAACTTCGGCGGCTGCGATTTTCGGCTCCGGAGTTTTCGCCTCGGCCGATTTGGCGTCTGCGCCCTTCAGCAGACGCGCGAGGTCGGCCTTGTCGGTCGGCTTCACGGCGTGGGGCGCCTCCGCGACGCGCTTGAGCTCAGGAGCCGACTTTGCCGGCTGCGACGCCGAAGCGTCCGCCTTTTCGGGGAAAGCGAGCGCGGCGACGCTCTGCTCGACCACCGCGCCGTTCTTTCCGGCGTAATAGCCGCCGCCCGCGCAGGCGAGCCCGACCGCGACGACGAGAGCCGCCGGGGAGCCCTTCGAGGACTGAGATTTTTTCTTCGCCACGCCGCAACTCCCATTTGAATCGATTCTCGAGGCGAGTTTGGCGCATCCTGTTAAGTAAGAAAGCGTCGCGCTTTCACTTGGTTGACGAGGCGTTAAGGTTGCCCGCTGGGCGCTTCGTCGGCCTCCCCCTTGCCCTCCCGGCGCGCCCGGTGCGAGAAAGCGCGGCATGACTGAAGCCGCTGTCCGCGAACCCGTCCCCGCTCATTTCAACCTCGCCCGCTACTGCCTCGCCGAGAACGCGCGGCTGAGGCCGGACGTTACGGCCATCACCGTCGTCGGCGACGCGGGCGCGCAGCGCTGGACGCATGCGGAGCTTGATCTCAAAGTGCGTCGCCTCGCAGCCGGCCTGCGCGCGCTCGGGCTTGCGCCCGGGGCCCGGGTGATGATCCGCATGGGGAATGAGCCCAATGCCGCGCTGACCTATTTCGCGACAATCGCCGCGGGCTATGTGGCGCTGCTCGCCTCGTCGCAACTCACCTTCGAGGAGGCGGGCTTTCTGCTGGAGGATTGCGGCGCGGCGGCGCTGGCGCTGGGCGTGGCCTTCGAGCAGGAGGCGCATGAGGGCGGCGCCGTCGTCCTGCGTGGCGACGATCTCAAGCGCCTGCTGGAAAGCGCGCCGCTGGAGGATTACGCCGATACGGGCGCGAACGACCCTGCCTATCTCGTCTACACCTCCGGCACCACGAGCCGCCCTAAAGGCGTGCTCCACGCCCATCGCGCCGCCTGGGGGCGTCGGCCCATGCGCGCCCACTGGACGGGTCTGGGCCCTGGCGACGTGATGTTGCACGCCGGCGCGATCAACTGGACCTATACGCTCGGCGTGGGCATCGTCGATCCGCTCTCGGCCGGCGGCTCGGCCGTGCTCTACAATGGCCATCCCGATCCCAATGTCTGGCCCCGCCTCATTGCGGAACATCGCGCCACCATCTTCGCCGCCGTGCCGGGGGTCTATCGCCAGATCCTGAAATATGCGGCGCCGGAGATGGCTGATCTTTCGAGCCTGCGCCACGGGCTGTCGGCCGGCGCTGCGCTGGCGCCGAGCCTCCTCGCAGAATGGCGCACCCGCACGGGCAAGGACATCTACGAGGCCTTCGGCATGAGCGAGTGCTCGACCTTCATTTCGAGCGGTCCGACGACGCCGGTGCATCCAGGCTCGCCGGGCCGCCCGCAGCCGGGCAGGGTGGTCGCGACGTTGCCGTCCGAAGGCGGCGAGGCGCCACTACTCGCGGACGAAACAGGCGTGCTTGCCGTGCGCCGGGACGATCCGGGCCTGATGCTCGGTTACTGGAACCGGCCGGAGGAGGAGCGCGAGGCGTTCCGCGGCGCGTGGTTCGTTTCGGGCGACCTCGTGGCGTTCGACGGCGAGGGGTACATGCATCATCACGGTCGCGCCGATGAGGTGATGAACGCCGGCGGCTACCGGGTTTCGCCGGCGGAAGTCGAGAAGTGCCTCCTCGCCTTCGATCATGTGGCCGAAGCGGCCGCCGCGGAACGGCCAGGGCGGGATGCGGAGGCGACGATCATCAAGGCCTACGTGGTGCTGCGCTACGGCGTCGCCCCTGACGAGGCCGCCATCCTCGCCCACTGTCACGCGCATCTTGCTTCCTACAAGCGCCCGCGTTCTGTGCTTTTTCTCGATGCGCTGCCACGCAACGCCAACGGCAAGCTCAATCGGAAGGCGCTTCCCTGAAAAAAGGCGGGCTCGATCGCGCATCGGGGCAGGTCAGCGCGATCGAGCCCTCACATCCGTCGCGGGGCAGCGGACGGACGTATCAGTTTTTTTCCATCACGGCCGCGGCGTGAGGCGTATCTCCGCCGCCGCTGGCGATCCTCTTTCGAGCGGGTTTGACGGCCCTGGGCGCGGCGTTCTCGCCGTTGATGGCGTCCTTCATGTTCGGCGAGGCCTTGAAGACGACGACGCGTCGGGCTTCGATCGGCACGGGCTCTCCGGTCCGCGGATTGCGGCCGGAGCGCTCATGTTTGGCGCGCACGACAAAGGAGCCGAAGTCGTGCAGTTTCAGATTCTCGCCGGAGACGAGCGTTTCGACCATCTCGTCGATCACGCCGTCGGTCAGTCGCTTTGCCTCACGGCGAGAGACGCCGGGGACGCGCTCATAGATTGCAAGGGCGATGTCCTGACGCGTCAATGTCCCGCGCGGGCGCTCCGAATGGTCGCCTCGAGAGGCTGGAGCCGCGGGGTTTGATGATTTCTTTTTGTTGTCGCCGCTAATCATATCTGAAACGCCTGCCAATGAATGACGATGCATTCGTCGTGCTCGTTAACCGGTTGCGGTTACGGAACATTACGGAAATTGCGCATCATCGAGGTCAAGCGATAGTGCTGTTTGTCATTCGCCAATGGTGACTTTCGCCACTATCTTTCCTCGTCTTCATGCGGGGCGCGTGGTAGAACCCCTTCAGTTTTTGTCGGATTTTCAAACTCCGATCGAAACGGATCGGCGCCCACCAGAACGAATGCGTTTACGAGAGAAAAATGAGCGGCGACCAAGATCAGAAGCGGAAAACGGACATCCCGACGATTCCCATGCTGTTCGATCCGATGGAGCAGATGCGGGAACTTCTCTTCGGCGCGACAAAGCGAGAAACCGACGGCCAACTCGACGCGATCGAAGCCAGATTGGATGACATGCGCACGGAATTTCTGGCGCGCTTCGAGGCGCTGGAAAGCCGCCTCCTTGAGGTCGCCCTCGAATCGGAAAAGAGCCAGGGCGCCGCGCTGAGCGCGATTGGCGCAGCCATCAGCGACCTTGGCGCCGCCGTCAGCAAGATGGGCGTGAAGCGCAATGTCTGAGACGCCAGCCGGCGACGGCGCCGATGCTTTCGAGAAGATCAAGACAATTCTGCTCGGCGACACCACGCGCCGGTTGGACGAGACAGCCGAACGCGTCGAGAAGATCGGCGAACGACTGAGCGACGGCGGCGCCTTCGTCGACGCGCTCAAGCGTGCGGAGGAAAAGCGCCCCAAGGATCTTTCCGGCGCGCTGGCTCCGTCCGTCGTGTCGATCATCCGCTCGGAGATCAAGAACTCCAAGGACATGATGATCGAGGCGCTTTACCCGATCATGGGGCGTCTCGTCACCGCGGCGGTGGCGGGCGCGTTTCGCGACCTTGTCGAAACTCTCAACGCCCGCATCGATACGATGGTCTCCGCGAATTCATGGCGTCTGCGTCTGCGGGCGATGGCGACCGGCCGCAGCATGGCGGAAGTCGCGCTCGCGGAGTCGGAGGCCGGAACGCTAAAGCGCGCCTTGCTGCTCGAGCGCGGCAGCGGCCGTCTTCTCACCCTCTGGCCGGAGGAGAAGGGCGAGGCGGGCAACTCTGTCGACGAGAACGCGGACCTCGAGAGCGGCATGATCGCCGCGATCACCGAGTTTGCGACGAGCGTCTACGCCGACAAGGGCGGGGAACTGCGCATGCTCGACATCGGCTCGGGCAAGGTGTTTCTGCGCGCCTCGCCGCAGGTCATCGTCGCGGGCGAGTTCGGCGGCGATTTGTCGCGGCAGCGCGAGCGACGACTGGACGAAGCCTTCCTCAAGATCGTCGAGCAGCACGAGCAGGATGAAGCCGCCTGCACGCCGGAGACGATCAGCGGGCTGCTCAATGACGCGCTGGTCGAGCCCGCGAAGCCAAAGAGCAAGACGCCCATTCTGATCCTGGGAGCGGCGACCGCTGCGCTCGCCCTGTGGTTCTCTTGGAATCCAGCGCTGCACGCCTGGCGCGCATGGCGGATCAAGGAGGCGTTCACGACCGCGATGGCCGGCCATCCGGCGCTGCTGCAATATCCGCTGCGTCTCGAGATCGACCATGCGAACGGCCGCGTCGTTTTGCGCGGCCTCGCGGCGAACGACGCGGAGCCGCAATCGATCCTTGACGCGATCGCGGGCGCCGCCGAGCCGTATGGCGTCGCGCGTGACATATCGATCGTCGCGCTCGCCACGCAGACGCAGGATTTGCGCGCCGGAGAAACGCGCGCCGCCGCGACCCTGCAGGAGGCGCAGGCGCAGATCGAAACGCTGCGTGGGGCGCTTCAGGAATCGCGTGCGACGATCGAGCGCCTCTCCGCCTCGCAGAATGCGCCGGCTGAAAAATTGCGTCGGTTCGTCGAAAGTTTCGCCGTGTTCTTTTCGGACTCGGATACGCTGGTCGATCCCGCGGCGACGGCGGCTGGACTCGATGAACTGGCCGCAATGATGAAAGCGAGCGACAGCGGCCTGCGCGTCGTCGGCTACGCCGACGACATTGGCGCAACGGTTTCAAGCCGTTCGGCGTCGCGCAAGCGCGCCGACAAGATCGTCGGCATGCTCGTGGAGCGCGGCGTGCCGCGCAACAAGTTGGCGCTGGTCTCGCGTTCGACGCTCAACCCCATCGCCAACTCGACCCTGGATACGGTGCGCAGCCGCCGCGTTTCCTTCGAAGTGCCTTACGCCGGGGAGTTCGAGGTGCGATGACTTCAGCGAAAGTCATGCTCCTTGGCGATATTGGCGTCGGCAAATCGTCGCTTGCGCGCCGTTTCGTGTTCGACCGCTTCGAGAGCGATTACAAGACGACGATCGGCGTCGACGTATTGACCCATGATGTGGACCTGCGCGCGGCCGGGGAGGATGCGACGCTGAGATTTGTTCTGTGGGATACGGACGGGGATTTCGGCGGGCGCATATTTGAGACCGTCTATCTCGTCGGCGCTTCGGCGGCGATCGTAGTGGCGGACGCGACGCGACCCGCGACGCTTGTGAAAATGGCGGCGCTCGTCGCGCGCTTCGAGGAGGGCTTCCCCGGCCGTCCCGTCGTCGCGATCGTCAACAAGATCGATCTCGCGCAGGGCGTCGTCGGCGGTCCGCAGATCGATGTTCTCTACACGAGCGCCAAGACCGGGCAGGGGGTCGCGGAGATGTTCCTTGCGCTCGGCTGCGCGATACTGCGGCGTAGCCGCGCCTACTGAATCAACGCTCAGACAGCGCCCGAATGGCCAGTTCTGTCCTGCTGCGCAGGTGCAGTTTGGCCAGAATGGTGGAGACGTGATTTTTCACGGTTCCTTCCGCGAGGCCCATTTCGCGGGCGATATCGCGATTGCCCTTGCCCGCCGCGACAAGCCCCAGGACGTCCTTCTCCCGCTCCGTCAACGGCTCTTCCGCTTCGGAGACCGGCACAGGCCGCTTGGGCGCCTTCACGCGCCGGAACTCGGCGAGGATTTTTGTTGCGATGGCTGGGGACAGCCGCGGTTCGCCGCGCGCAGCCGAACGGATGACGCCGAGGATTTCTGACTCCTCGGCGTCCTTGAGCAGATATCCGTGAGCGCCTGCGGCGATCGCCTCGAAGACGAGATCGTCGGTGTCGAAGGTCG
This sequence comes from uncultured Alphaproteobacteria bacterium, assembly GCA_963806665.1. Classification (GTDB taxonomy): domain Bacteria; phylum Pseudomonadota; class Alphaproteobacteria; order Rhizobiales; family Beijerinckiaceae; genus Methylocystis. The sequence continues at coordinate 446,542 of CAWDYM010000004.1, forward strand.
TGAGCATGACGATGCGCAGGCCAGGGGCCTGCTGGAGGATCGCCCGCATTGCGCTAATGCCGTCCATGCGCGGCATTTTTGCGTCCATCAGAATGACGTCGGGCGAGTAAGCGCGGGCGACGCTCACCGCCTGTTCGCCGTCGGCCGCGGTCGCAACGACGTCTATGTCCGGCTCAAGCGCCAGCAGGGCGACGAGCGCCTTCCGGATCACGGTCTGATCCTCGGCGATCATCAGGCGTATCTTTGTCTGTGTATCCAAGTCCGCCCCCGAATGCCCGAGAGCTACTCATAGGGGGAAATGTCTGGCTGCGCAAAAGCTGACTGGAAGCTGAACGTCGCAGCCACGCCCCGTTCAGGAGAGGCGCCGCATAGTCGCGTTCATGAGGCCGCCCCGAGGGGCAAGGACTCGCAGGAACTGGAGCTTTTCCGATGCGCCGCCACACTCTCCCCGTCACGGTCGCCGCCTTGGCCGGGATGCTTGCCGCGACCCTCGCAACGCCCGCGGCGGCCGATGGCTGGGGATGGGGCGGCCACCAGGGATGGGGACGTCCGGGCTGGGGCGGCGGCTATCGCGGCGGCAATTGGAACGGCGGCGCGGCAGCCGCGGCGGCCCTCGGGGGGTTCGCCCTTGGCGCGGTCGCCGGCTCGGTCACCCAGCAACCCGCCTATGCGGGCGGCTACTACGGCGGCGGCTGTTACATGGTCGACCGCCCGGTCACCGACGGCTGGGGCAATGTCATCGAATATCGCAGAGCCCAAATCTGCGACTAGCAGAGCGTAGATCTGCGATCAGGGCCGAAGGTCCTGCTTCAGCGTCGCGTTTTCTGGAGTTTCCGCCGCCGCCACCCGCCCCTCTCGCGCGGCGACGGATAACGAGCCTCCCGGAGCGATCCGGGAGGCTTTTTTCATTGAATGGGCTTGAAGCCGAGGGATTTGCCTTCGGCGGGGTCGCGGCGCCAGATGCCGCCGGCGTCGCGCTCGAAATGCGCCTTGTGGCCCTTGCGCGCGCCGAGAACGAGGCGCCCGCGCTCGAGCGACCATCGCATGGGGTCGAAGACGACAACCCCGTTGTCGCGGCAGGCCGGCGCAAGCTGCGCTCTACCGCCGCCCATCAGCGTCAACATGCAGCCCGTGTCCTTTTCGTCGCGAAGGATCGAGTAGCGGCCCGCCGCGTCACCGGCCGCGAGGGCGTTTGCGAAAGGCGCGCCAGCCAGAACGAACGCCGCAAAGCCCAGGCGCCGTATTTTTGCGGCGCGCAAGGATCCAGTTGACATCGACCCGAGCTCCCATGAATCAAAATCAAACTCAGTCTGCCTTTTCCGCGTGCCGTGGCAAGCGATTTGTCAGGCTTTCGCTGGTGCGGCCGCGCCAATCTGTAGCAGCCGACGCTTTTGCGCGGAGCCAGCGCGCGGGCTAAGGTCCACCGCGATTTAAGACGCTTACGGGATGCAGCAAGATGGACCCCGCCTCTCTCGCCCTCGCCGAGCGCGCGGCGCCGCGCTACACGAGCTATCCGACGGCGCCGCATTTTGGCGCCAAAATCGGCGACCGGGAAATGCGCGACTGGCTCGCCGCGCTGGACGCGCACGCGTCCCTCTCGCTCTATTTCCACGTGCCATTCTGCCGGGAAATCTGTTCCTATTGCGGCTGCCATACCAAAGCCGTGCGGCAGGAGGCGCCGCTCACCGCCTACAAGGAGACGCTGCTGCGCGAAGTGGAGATGACGGCGCAGGCGACGAAAGCCAGGACCGTCTCCAGCATCCACTGGGGCGGCGGCACGCCGAGCATCCTCGGTCCAGCCCGTTTTTCCGAGATCGTGTCGCGCCTGCGCGAGCTCTTCTGCGTCTCTCACGAGACGGAGCACGCGATCGAGCTCGATCCGCGCATCCTCGACGCCTCGATGGTCGAGGCCCTGGCGAAGGCCGGGATCAACCGCGCGTCCTTTGGCGTGCAGGATTTGAACGCGCATGTGCAGGAAGCGGCCGGGCGCGTCCAGCCGTATGAGGTCGTCGCGCGCGGCGTGGCGATGCTGCGGGCCGTCGGAATAACGGCCGTCAATCTCGACCTGATGTATGGGTTGCCGCGCCAGAGCATAGACGACGCCATACGCACGGCGTCGATGGCCGCGGGGCTCGAACCGCAACGCCTCGCGGTCTTTGGCTATGCGCATGTGCCCTGGTTCAAGGCCAATCAGAAACTCATCGACGCGGCGGAATTGCCTGGCGCCGGAGAGCGCCTCGCGCAGGCCTCCGCCGTGCGCGGGACGCTCGAGCGCGCGGGCTATGTCGCCATCGGGCTCGACCATTTCGCGCGGGCGGACGATCCGCTCGCGGTCGCGGCGCGCGCAGGGCGCATGCGCCGCAATTTTCAGGGCTACACGATTGACGCCGCCGTTGCGCTTCTGCCTTTCGGCGTGTCGTCCATCGGGCGCCTGCCGCAGGGCTTTGTCGGCAACGCCACGGACCTCGCCGGCTGGCGGCGAGCGGTTGAAGCCGACCGCTTCCCGGTCACGCGCGGGCTCGCGTTTTCAGTCGAGGACCTCGCGCGCGGGGACGTCATCGAGCGGCTCATGTGCGACTTCACCGTCGATTTCGGCGCGATAGCGCTTGAGCACGGCTTCCGCGCCGACGCATTCGACGAGGCGCGCGCGCCGCTGGCCGCGCTCGAAGCGGAGGGCGTCGTCGAGTTGAGCGCGCGCCGCGTGACGATAACCGAGCGCGGCAGGCCCTTCGTTCGGCTTGCCGCCTCGGCCTTCGACGCCTATCTCAAGGCCGCCGCCGCGCGCCATTCGGCCGCGGTGTAAGGGCGCGGGCTCCGGGGGCGCCTGAGAAGGAGGCGCCCATGTCAGCCGTGACGCTCTATCTCGCGAAATTCCTCGGCGCATATTCCTTGCTTGCTGGCGCCTGGCTCTATTTCCGGCGTGACGCCGCGGTCGCGCTCGTTGACCGCGTCACCCATGACCCCGTCTTCGAGTCCTTCATCGGCGTGCTCCGGGCGACGGCCGGGCTCGCGATCATCGTCGGCCATCCATATTGGGACAATTGGGTCGCCGTGCTGATCACGCTTCTTGGCTGGGTCGGCCTCGCCAGCGGCCTGTCGACGATGTTTCTTCCGCCTGGAACGCTGCGGCGCATCACGGATTGGCTGCGTTTCGACAAGAAATTGCCCCTCTACGCCGCCTTGTCTTCGTGCCTGGGGGCGGCGCTGCTCTTGGGGGCGTTTACTGTATGATCTGAGCCGGCTTTTCAATGGTCGCGGGCCGGCCGCTCGCCGGGATCCTCGGGATCAGGGCGACAGCGACGTTCCTGAACGGCGAGACGATCAGCTCCGTTACGCTATGCGGATCGACGCCCGGCTCCTCGACGCCATAGGCGAGGCGCCGCGACGCCTTCTCGGGGATCGTGAGCGTGCCGAAGAGCCAATCATAGACGGCCAGCGCATTGCCCATGTTGGTGTTGTAATGCGCGGGGTCGATCGAATGATGGATCTGGTGATGCGCGGGGCTCATGAAGAGTTTCCCGAGCGTTCCCGTGAGCGGCAGCCACACCTGCGAATGCTGCAGGTGAACGAAGATGAAGAAGAAGCCCACGAGGAAGAGGTTCGTCCCGCCGAGCGAGAACGCCTGGAAGCGGTTTCCAAAGGCGAAGCCCATGACGCCGACGGCGACGCCGACGCACCCTGCGACGACATTGGTGAAGACGAGCGAATCCAGTGGATGCACCCGCCACACGGTCCAGGGGGTCAGGCGCTCCGCCGTATGATGCGTCTTGTGGGTCTCCCACAGGAAAGGGATGCGGTGCTTCAGATAATGGTCGAACCAGTAGCCGAATTCATAGGCGAGGAAGGCGACGACCGTCACGATGGCGCGCATCGCCCATTCCGGTCCCATCGCCGCCGTGCGCGCGCCGAAGGCGCGGGTCAGGCCGTCTTCGACATGCTGGGAGATGTCCATGACCGCGATGCAGCCCCAGCCGATGAAGACGCCCGTGACGAAGATATTCAGCCCGAAGTAGAGCATGTCCGCGCGCGTCGAGCGGTGCCATATCAAGTCATTGGAGAAGAAGGCGCGCCAAAGCGCTTTCGGGCGGACATGGCCGCGGCGCTTCCATTGCCGATGCGCCAGAAAACCAAGGCTGACGCAAAGCGCGGCGCCGAGCGAAAAAATCGAAAAGTGCGATCCGGGCGAGATGAGCACGGGATAAAGCTTGTCGGTGACGGCGGAAAACAGGCTCATATCGGCCGCTCTTTGTCGGATTCTGCGCTGTTTCGACGCTAAGCGGCGGCGGTAAAAGTTTCTTCAATCAGAAACTCGGGGGAGCGTTCTTGCGGGCGTCAAATTGACGCAAGAACCGGCAAAAGCGATCTGGCGGCGCAACGCGGCGACCGAAGCGGCGGCTTTTTTTGACCCAACGCTTGTGACGGCGCGCCAGCTTCGCCATCGTGCATGTTCCCGATTCGATCCATATTCAGGGACACATGCCCGTCTGGACCCCCGAGCAGGATAAAGCGCTGACCGACGTCGCGCGTTGGCTGGAAGCGCCGCGCGGCCAGCAGGTGTTTCGTCTGTTCGGCTATGCCGGGACGGGCAAATCGACGCTGGCGCAGCATCTTGCCGATCACGTCGACGGGGACGTGGCCTTCGCGGCCTTCACGGGCAAGGCGGCGCTCGTCATGCGCGCCAAGGGTTGCAAGGAAGCGCGCACCATCCACAGCCTCATCTACCGCGCGACGGACACGGAGACGGAGGAGCCTTCCTTCGTCCTCAACGACGAGAGCGACGCCGCGCACGCCAAGCTCATCGTCATCGACGAATGCTCGATGGTCGACGAGGAACTCGGCCGCGATCTCCTGTCCTTCGGCAAGAAGGTGCTGGTGCTGGGCGATCCGGCGCAGCTGCCCCCCGTCAAGGGCGGAGGATTCTTTACCGAGGCCGAACCCGACGTGATGTTGACGGAGGTGCATCGTCAGGCCGCGGACAACCCCATCATCCGACTTTCGATGCGCATCCGCGAAGGCGGCCAGCTCGAGCGCGGAACGTATGGCGAGACGCAGGTCATCGCCCGCGAGGCGCTCGACCCGGCGCTCGTCACAAGCGCGGATCAGGTTCTCGTCGGGCTCAACAAGACGCGACGCGCCTACAACAACCGGCTGCGCGTGCTGCGCGGCTTTACGGGAGCCTTCCCGCAATCGGGCGAGAAGCTCGTCTGCCTGCGCAACAATCGCAAGAAGGGCCTCCTCAACGGCGCGCTCTTCACTGTGAAGAGCGCGGGGGCGCTGAGGCGCAACAAGATCCGGATGCTCGTGACGCCGGAGGATGGCGAAGCTGGAAAATTCCAGCGCGTCGCCGTCATTCCCCAGTTCTTCGAGGGAGGCGAGGGCGAAATTCCCTACGCCCTGCGCAAGGATTCGGACGAGTTCGATTTCGGCTATGCGCTCACTGTGCACAAGGCGCAGGGCTCGCAATGGGACAATGTGGCGCTCTTCGACGAGTCCTTCGCATTCCGGGAGCATCGCGCGCGCTGGCTCTATACGGGCGTGACGCGCGCGGCGAAGAAACTGACGCTGGTGATGTGAGGCGCAAATGACGACGATCGAAATGCGCCGTTACGCCGACGGCGCCGTCTACCGCTTCGAGACGCAGCCGGCCGGCGACGACGGCCTGCCGCGCTTCAGGCGCGCTGACAAGGACATCTGGATCTTGCGCGACGAAAAATTCGGCTGGATTGTCTGGGACGGCGAAGAAAAGGCGCTCATGGGCCGGCCCTGGGACGTGGCGGTCTGCGACCAAGGGGAGACGCCGCCCGCATGCGACTGGGTGAGCCGGAAGGGCGCGAAATCCTTCGTCTACCGGCTGGCGTTCGGCTGAACCTATTTGCTCCAGGCCTCGATCGCGTCAGCGAAGACGCGTTCGCCGCTGGGGCCCTTCTCCATATTGATCGTCGCCGCACGCCCGTCCGTGAGCTGCATGGGCAGGTCGAGGACGGAAAGCGAGCGCAGCAGCTGGATATTCCGGGTTTCGCGGTCGCCGCGCATGAGCCCGATGAGGAAGTTGTTTTCCGTGATCGGAACCGGGATGCCCATGACCTTTTCGCCGGACTGCGCGTCGGCCCGGCGCATCTGGATCGGGCCGATCGCCTTCACGCCCCCGAGCGGACTGTCCGGCGCCGGCTTGAAGGCGACGTTGATCGTGTGCGACGCGGAGAGGGCGGTGTCCGTATTCTTCCTGAAGACGAGGCTGAGCTTCATCTTGGCGTCCGGCACGTCGACGTCGCCGCGGATCGCGGAGCCGACCGGCTCGCCGGGCCCGCCGCCCACATTCTCCAGTCGCCAGACAACCGTCGCATTATAGATGCGGTCGACCTTGTTGGGCTCCTGCGCCGAGGCCACCCACAGCTCCGCCTTTTGCGCGACGGGTACGGATGTCGCCCGCCGGCCGTTCGACAGCGGCGCATGAGCGGACGAGCCGCCCTCGACGCGGTCGCCGAACTTGCCGGCGTCATCGCCCTCCAGCGGCGTCGATTCTTCAGGTTTCAGCTTTGCAAGGTCTTCGGGACGCTCCCGCAGGTACCAGGCAAGCGCGCCGACGACGGCGATCAGCGCGACGAGGACCGCCGCAAGCGCCATGATGCGACGGGAGGCGCGCTGCGTCTGAGGCGGCAGAGGCAAAGGCGCGGCGGGCCGTTGCGGTTCGCGCGGCGACGACTCCGTCGCCGTCGGCCCGACGGCGTCGCGCCAAGCCTCTTCGCCCGTGCGCTCGGTCGCGGGGGCGCCTGCGGGGACGATTTTGCCGGCGGGCTCCGGCGGACGCTGACGCTGGGCTGGGGCCTGGCCTCCCGCCTTAGCCGGGGGAGAGCCCGCGGGCTTGGCGAGCGCAGAGCCAGTCGGCTTGGCGGCGGGATTTCCTGCAAATTCTATTTCGAGCCGGGTGATGGCTTCTTCGAGCGCCCGGCCTTCTGCAGCGATATCGGCTTCCGCGACAGGCGGCTGAATGCCGCGCAGCTGATTGTACAGCGCCTTGCGCGCTCTATCGTAGACCGCCTGCCTCGTGTCGGGGGTCTGCTGGGGAAGAGCGGCAATGGCGCGGGAGATCAAAGAATAATAATCAGCCATAAACGGGTTAAGAGCATTTCCCGGTGAAAGCGTCAATCCTGACCTCGGCAAACCCCCTTGCCAGCGTAAGAAAAACCCGCGAATTCAAACGACCTGTCGCCCACCGCCGCGGCCGCGCATATGTGGAGAGAGTCATGTGGTTTCCAAGCTTGCCGGCGCGCGTCGCGCGCGCGTCCGCCCTCCTTGCGTTTCTTGTCCCCATTCCTGCGACCGCGATCAGCATGGACAAGGCTTCAACGATCCGCGATCAGTGCGAGATATCGATCGGGCCGGACCTCATCGGAATCGTCGCCTACATGCCGGACCGTTCGCGCGATCGTTTCTGCGGCGAGTTCCCGGCGCCGGGCGCATCATTTTCACCATTGATCTGATTGCAGAGCGGCTCCGGGCGCTCCCCATCGACGTGCGTATCGTCAAGGAGCCGGGCAAGGCGCTCTCGGAAGAGGACGACCTCGCGCCCTTCATCATCGCGACCTTTGGCCCGCGCCTCTATCCGGGCGGCGCGGTGACGATGGAGCATCTTTTCGAGGAGAGCGGCGACTACGCCGCTTTCATTACCGTCGCAGAGGCGTCGGGAGGGAAGCGCACGACGCGCTTCGGCTTCACCGTCGGAGGGCCGTTGCAGTTCTATGCTTCAGCGATGCTCGCGGGCGTCTTCCTTGCCGGCGCCGTGTATGTTTACTGGAAGCACAGCAATGGCGAACGGAAAGGCGCGCGCCGGCGAAAACTTGCATAGGCGCCGTCAGCGCGAAGACTTGTCGGGACCCGGCAACTGAAGCGGAGGGACCGGGGCCCTCCCTCTCTGCCGAGCGGGCGCTTGACCTCTGGGTGCGGCGATGAGCCAGTAGATAGCGCCGGTCAGCGCCCCCGTGAGGAAAAACAGCAGGGCGAGCCGGCTCTCCGCCTCGTTGACGCTGGGCGCGCGCTCCAGCCCCTTGGCGGCGCGCGCGATCCAGGGCGAGGCCCCTGCGAGGACGCCGCTCACGCCGGAATACCAGACGACCGAGCGTGCGCCCGCCGCTTCGCCGACGAGCGCCGCGATGGCGAGCGGCGCAACGCAGGTCGCGATGATGACCGCCCAGATCACGAAGCCGAGTGCGGCGGCGGCCTCTTGCGGCTCCCCGTCCTGCAAAGCTTCGCCGATGATTGCGAAAATTCCGGCCATCGTCGCCGCGAGGCCAGCCTCGCGAGTTGTCGGATCGAAAAAAGCCGACACGACAAGGAAAATCGCGCCGACTCCGGAAGCGACGGTGAAGCCAAAGGCGATCAGGAACAGGCGGCGCAGCATTTGTTTTTCGCGTTTCCGCCTTACGGCTCCAGCACCGAATCCCAGTAGAGGTAATCCATCCAGCTTTCGTGGAGGTAATTGGGCGGAAACCGCCTTCCATTGCGGTGGAGGTCAGCGATGCTCGGCTGGAAAGGCGTCTGCGCCGGGGTCATATGCGCGACGAGCGGCAGCCGGTCGCCCTTGCGAAGATTGCAAGGGGAGCACGCGGCGACGACGTTCTCCCATGTCGTTGCGCCGCCCTTCGAGCGGGGGATGACATGGTCGAAGGTCAGTTCGTCATGGGCTCCGCAATATTGGCACGTGAAGCGGTCGCGCAGAAAGACGTTGAATCTCGTAAAGGCCGGCTGACGCGCCGGCCGCACATATTCCTTCAGCGAGACGACAGAGGGCAGGCGTATCTCGAAACTGGGGCTTTTGACCGTCTTCTCATATTCCGAGACGATGTTGACGCGGTCGAGGAACACGGCCTTGATCGCGTCCTGCCAACCCCATAGCGACAGAGGATAGTAGCTGAGCGGCCTGTAGTCCGCGTTGAGCACCAGTGCGGGACAGGATTGCGGCGAAACATTCTGTTGACGGAAGTGAGCGGTCACCCTGCCTGCCTCTCGGTTTTATCGAGAAGGGCCTCATGGACCGCGCCAAGGTCCACGGGCCTTTTGCGACTCCCGATAGTTTACAGGGAGGATGACGCGCTTGTGAAGGCGCCGGGCGGCAACGGCCGGATTACATTTCGGCAATGCGCCGACGGGATGAAAAAACGATTATAAAACAATGGTATAGGAGGATCGGCTTTTTGCGGGGGATGTGACCTGGCAAGTCGATGGGCATCTTTACCGGCGTGCAGGAGCAAAGGCGCGTCGATTGCAGTAGTCGGACAAGTGGTTCTTTGAGCCTGACCTTTGTCTCAAAACGAGACGACTGGGGCTCTTCGGAGTGATAACTTGTCTCAGCAGGTCGATTACAACGAGACAGGCGCGCCGTTGCGCGACGGCAGCGTTCGTCCAGCCAGACGCGCCCGCCCCGCGGGACAAAAAAACTGGAGCGGCTGGAAGCCGCGCCCCACGACTGCGATGGTCAGAGCGGCGTTCTCGGTCGCGGCCGCCGTGCTGGACTTCGTCACCATTGCGCTCGTGACCTTCGTCGTGCAGGTCAGTTATCATCTGGTGGTCTATAACTGGAGCGGCCTTACCCTCGCCAATCTGGGCGTCGGGCTCGTCGCGGGTGCGACCTTCGTTCTCGCCAACGCCGTCCGTCACGAATATTCCTTCGCCAACTACCTGCAGCTTCGCGGCCATGCGTGGCGGTCCTTCAGCCTGTGGACACTCGTCAGCCTCCTTGCGGTCGCCATCGGCTTTTTCGCCAAGGCGACGGGCGAATCGTCGCGCGCCGCCTTTCTGCTCGTCTATATTGTCGGCTTTCTTGCGATCTTCGCAGAGCGCGCCACGCTGTCGCATTTCGTGCGCTCGAGCGCCGCTGCCGGCGGGGTCTCGGCCCGCCGACTGTTCCTCGTCGGTTTCGAACAGGACATCGAATACTTTACCTACCGCTACAAGCCTTGGACCTGCGGTATGAACGTCGTGGCGTCGGCGGTGCTCCGGCGCTCCGAGAGCACCCTTGACGACGACCTGGCGCTCGCGGCCGCGTCAGCGCGCATGCTGCGGCCCGACGACATCTTCATCCTCGCGCCCTGGTCCCGCACGGATGTCATCGATAGCTGCGTCACGGCTTTCCTTCGTGTGCCGGGGCGCATTCATCTTGGACCCGAGCGCGTGCTCGACCGATTCGTCGACGCGCATATCGACAAGGTCGGCGCCATCTCGAGCCTGAGCCTTTCGGGCCATCCACTCAACCTTCTGGAGATCGCGGGGAAACGCGCCTTCGACATCGTCGTCGCCACGACGGCGCTTCTCCTGCTCTCGCCGCTGCTGCTGGCTTGCGCGATCCTGATCAGGCTCGAAAGCGACGGGCCGGCGCTCTTCATCCAGCGGCGCTACGGCTTCAACCGCGAGACGTTCCGCATCGTGAAGTTCCGCACGATGACGACGATGGAGGATGGCCGGGAGATCAAGCAGGCGACGGTGGGCGACAAACGCGTCACGCGCATCGGTCGCTTTCTGCGTCGATACAATATCGACGAACTACCGCAGCTTCTCAATGTTCTGCGCGGGGACATGTCGCTGGTTGGCCCGCGCCCGCACGCGCTGGCGCACGACCAGTTGTTCGAGCGCCGGATCGCGCTCTACGCCCGCCGCCACAACGTCAAGCCCGGCATCACGGGATGGGCCCAGGTCAATGGGCTTCGCGGCGAAATCGACTCGCCGGAGAAGATCAGGCTGAGAATCGAGCACGATCTTTATTACATCGACAACTGGTCATTGTTCTTCGACGTCTGGATCATGTTCCTCACCGTCTTCTCGCGAAAGGCTTACCGCAACGCGGTTTGATGGACTGGGGGGCTGGAGGCGGCAGGCCGGGGATGCAAGTTGCGTATCGCTTTCCCCGCGCCTGCCGCTTGCGGCTAAACTCGCCCTGTCGTGATTCGTCTCCTTCACACCGCCGATTGGCATCTGGGCGCCGCGCTGCAGGGTTGGGCGCGCGAGGCGGAGCATCGCGCCGCGCTGGCGCAGCTCGTCGTGATCGCTAAAGCGCGAGACGTCGACGCCATCATCGTCGCGGGGGATATTTTCGACAGTCTCAACCCCTCCGCCGAGGCGCAGCGGCTGCTCTATGACACGATCCGCGATCTGCGCTCGGCCTGTCCGCGCGCGGCGATCGCGCTTCTCGCCGGCAACCATGATCCCGCGGGACGGCTCGAAGCGCCGCGCGCGCTTTTCGAGATCGCCGGCATACATGCGATCGGCGTCGTCGCGCGCCGCGCCGGCGCATTCGATCTCGACATGCATTTGCTGCCGGTGCGGGATGCGTCCGGCGCGGTCGGCGCCCATATCCTTGCCCTGCCTTATCCGCGGGCCGCCGATCTGCCGGTCGCGCCGTCCGATCTTGCGGGATCGGGCGTCGTCTGGAGCGTGCGCGAACTCTATCGCGAAGCCGCGGCCGCCGCCCGCGCGCGGATCGGCGCCGGCCCGCTCATCCTCACCGGCCATCTCCATGTTGCTGGCGGCCTCGAATCCGAAGGCGCGGAGCGGCGCATTCTGGTTGGCGGCGAGCACGCCGCGCCGTCGGACATTTTCCCCGCCGACGCCGCCTATGTGGCGCTGGGCCATCTCCACCGCGAGCAGCATGTGGGGCGGGAGACGATCCGCTATTCGGGCGCGCTGATCCCGATGTCCAAGACGGAGATCGGCTACGCGCATGGCGTGACGATCGTGGAGATCGACGAGCGGGCGGGAGCCGCGATCGAGCGCATCGCATTCACGCGCAGCGTCCCGCATCTGCGCCTGCCGGAGCGCGGCGCGCTGGCGCCCGGCGACGTAGAGCGCGCGCTCGCGGCGCTGGCGCTCGATCCGCTGACGCCGCAGGACGCCCAGGCCTTCGTGCATCTTGCCGTGAAGGTCGATGGTCCCGCTGCGGGGTTGAAGGCAGAGATCGACGCCATCTGCGAGAGATTTCCCGTCCGGCTGGTGTCGCTCGCGATCGAACGCCCGCAAAGAACCGAAGCGCCGCAGCTTGCGCCGATGCGCCTCGCCGAGCGCCAGCCCCTCGATCTTTTTCGCGAGGCCTTCGAGACGACGCATGGCGCGGCGCCCACGCAGGCCCATCTCGACTGCTTCAACCGGCTCGCCGAGGACGAGTAGATGCGCATCCTCGCGATCAGAGGCGAAAACCTTGCAAGCCTCGCGGCGCCTTTCGCTCTCGAATTCGAGCGCGAACCGCTGCGATCCGCAGGGCTTTTCGCGATAACTGGCCAAACGGGGGCGGGGAAGTCGACGATCCTCGACGCGCTATGTCTCGCGCTTTATGACGAGTTCCCGCGCGTCGTCGCGCCGGGCGCGCATGACGCCATGCCCGACGCCGTGGGCGCCAGCATCAAGGAGAGCGACCCGCGCACCATTCTGCGCCGCGGCGCGGGGAGGGGCTTCGCCGAGGTTGATTTCATTGCGCGAGACGGGCGACGTTATCGCGTGCGCTGCGACCTCGCGCGGGCGCGCGGGAAGGCCGCCGGACGGCTGCAGAACCGTGGGCGCAGCCTGTGGCGCCTCGACGAGGCCGGCGAAATTCTCGAAGCCGTCGAGTCCGGGGTCGAGGCGGTGGATGGGCGCGTTCTCGAACTCACGGACCTCACCTTCGATCAGTTCCGCCGCACGGCGCTTCTCGCGCAGGGGGATTTCGACGCCTTTCTGCGCGCGGGAGAAAAGGAGCGGGCCGATCTTCTCGAAAAGATCACCGGCGCAGAAATCTACAGCCGCCTGTCAAAACGCGCCTATGAGCGCTGGGACGACAGCAAGCGCGTGCTTGCAGCGCTGGAAATGCGGCGCGCCGAAATCGGCGTCATGGGCGAGGAGGAACGCGCCGCGATCCTCGCCGAACGCAACGAACTCGAAGAAGGACGCGCGCGGCTGAGCGCCGAGCACAAGGCGACATTTGCGGCGCTCCGCCGCCTCGACGCACTCGCGCAGGCGCGAGAAAAACATGCGCGGGCCGAGGCTGATTGCGTGGTCGCGGCGGAGGCTTTTGCAAAGCTTTCCGGCGAGCGCGAGACGCTCGCCGATCTTGCGCGGGTCGAGCCGCTGCGTGCGCTCCGTGAGAATGTTCGAAGGGCCGACGCGGCGCACGCTGAGAAATACGGCGAGGCGACCGTCGCGGAGCAGGATGCGATGGCGTCCCGCGCGATGCTCGAGGCCGCCGAAATCGCTGCGAGCGTGGCGTCCGCGAACCTGAACAGCGCAAAGGAGGAGATCGCGCGCTTTCTTCCGCTCTGGACCAAAGCCGCGGCGCTCGACGCGCAGATCGACGCGCAGACGCAGGAAGAAGCAAGGGCGTGCGCCGATGCGCAGGAGAAGGCGCTGCGCCTCGCAGACAAGCGCGCCGACCTCACGAAATTGCGCGCGAAGGAGCAGACGGCGATCGCGTCTCGAGATACTGCGCGGGTCGCCCTCGATGCGCTGGCGGCGGGGCGAGCGTTGAGCGAGCGCTGGCCGGAAATAGACGAGTGGCTGTCAAAACGCGCGCAGTTCACGACAGAGCGAATGGAGGCGTCCCGCAACTTGCAGGAGGCGCTGGCCGAGCTTGAGCGCGCTGACGACATGCACAACGCCTTCGACGCCGAAGACGAAACGGACCGCGCGGCGCAGGTCGACGTGCTGAGGCAAAAGAGTCAACGCGAGGCGGCGCTTCAGGCGCTCGATCCGTCCGCGGCGGAATTGCGTCTCGACGCGGCGGCGCGTGCGTATGATCTGCTGCAGGCGATGTCGCGCGCATGCCGCGATCATGACGCGGCGCAAGCGACGGCGGCCGGTGCGCGGGTCGATCTTGCGCGATTCGGCGATGACGCCGCCGCGCTCGCCGTGCAACTCGCTCAATTGCGGCAGACACGGGAGGCGCAGGCCGCGCAAAGGGAAGAGGCGGAAAGGCTTGGCGACCTCGCCGATGCGACGGCCGACGCCGAAGCGGCGAGGTTGCGGCAAGCGCTCGAAGACGGCGAGCCGTGCCCCGTCTGCGGCGCGACCGACCATCCTTTCGCGCATTCGAGCGACGTCGCGCGAGAGCTTGTCGAGACGTTGCGCAGGAAGCGCGCCGCCGCTCGCCAGGCCCTAACGCAAACCGACAAGGAAATTGCTGAAGTCTGCGCGCAAGAAGCTGGCGCCCGCGCCCGTCACGAGGACGCGGCGCGCCGACTTTCCGAAGCCGAGGCGGCGTCCGCGACCGCCGCAGCCGACTATGCCGCGTTCGTCGCGCAAGACCCGCATCCAGATGCCCCGGCGCAAGTGATCGACGCGTCGGCGAAGATCGCCGCCTTGTTGCAAGGACTTGGCGCCGAGCGCGAGGCGCTGACGCAGATCCGTCTCACAGGACAGCGCTTGCAGGCTGACATGGAGCGCCTGCGCAAGGCGGCGGATGACAGGCGCGCGGCCATCGAGGCGAGGCGGGTTGCGCGCAACGACGCGGTGCGCTGCGCCCGGGTGGCGGGGGAGAAACGCGCCATCGCGTGGCAGGGTCTCGTGAACGTGAATGAACGACTGGAATCGCTCGATCGGTCGCTGTCTCCCTTTCTCCCGCTCTGCGATCTTTCAACCGCCGATCTCGACAGAGATCCCGCAAGCGCGCGGCGTCAGTTTGAAGAGGCGGGCGCGCGATTCCGGCGGGCCAGGCAAGACTGCGAAAGCGCCGAAGCTCAGTGCGCGACGTTCATTCCGCAGATCGCCACCCTTGTCGCCGAGGAGCGTGCGCTGACGGAACAGGCGAGGACTGCTGCGGATGGGCATGGCGCGCGTGCGGGCGCGCTCGACAAGATTCGCTCGGCCCGCAAGGAGGTCCTCGGCGGAGAAGCGACGACCTCGCATCGGGCGCGCTACGAGGAAAACCAGAAGGCGGCGCTTGCAACCTTTGAAGCGTCGCGCGATGCGCTCGCCGAGGCGGGGCGCGGCAATGCGGCTTGTGACGCACACAGCGCCGCGGCGTTGCACGCTGTGGAGGCGGCGGCGCGCGCAGTGACGGCGTCCCGCACGGCCTTTTCGGCGGCGCTTGCCGCCGCTGGATTTCAGGAGGAAGACGCGGCGCCGCTGCTCGCCGTTTCCAGCGAGGACGCTTTGGCCATGGGCCGGACGGTCGAGAGGGCGCGATCGGCGCTTGATGCGGCCGAGGCGGCGCTCGAACAACGTCGCGCCGATCTCGCGGAGGCGCAAGACGCCGGCCTTCCCGAGGCGGCGCGCGAGACGCTTGCCGCCCGCGAGGCCGAGTTGACGCGGGCGCTCGAGGAGTTCACCGGGAAGCTCGGCGCGCTTGCCGAAAGGCTGGCGCAGGACGACGCGGCGCGCGGGCGCTCGGAGGCGCTGTCGGCCGAGGCCGCATCCGCCGCAGCGACCCGGAAGCTTTGGGACGAGGTCAGTGCGGCCATCGGCTCGAAGGAAGGCGATAAATTTCGTCGTTTCGCGCAGAGCGTGACGCTGGAGCAGCTTGTCGCCCTCGCCAACCGGCGGCTGGCGCTGCTTGCGCCGCGGTATATGCTGGAGCGCACCGGCGAAATGGGCTCTCTTGGCCTTCAGATCGTGGACCGGGATCTTGGCGACGAACGTCGCTCCACGCGCTCGCTGTCGGGCGGCGAGCGCTTCCTCGCCTCGCTCGCTTTGGCGCTGGCGCTCGCGGGACTCGAGGGGCGGGACTCCTTCGTCGATACGCTTTTCATCGACGAAGGTTTCGGCGCGCTCGATTCCGCGACGCTCGATGTCGTCGTCGACGCGCTGGAGACTCTGCAGGGGCAGGGACGAAGGGTGGGCGTCATCAGCCACGTCGAATCGCTTCAGAGCCGCATCGCGACGAAGATCTGCGTCGAGCGGCGCGGCGGCGGCGTCAGCGTCGTGCGCCTGCGCGCGCCGGGCTTTGGCGACTAGACCGCTCCCCGCCGGACGGCGTTGAGCCCAATCACGAGACTGGTCACGAGCAGCATGGCGGCGATGAAATAACCCGCGCCGAGGAAGATGTCGCGCGAGAGCGAGACGGCCAGGATCTGCGAGAAGAACAGCGGCCCGATCATGCCCGAGACTCCGCGCAGACTCCCCAATGCGCCCTGAAGGCGGCCTTGTTCGGAGGGGCCGGCGAGGCGCGTCGTGAGCCCCTGAAATGATGGATTGGCCATGCCCCAGAGGGCGATGAGCGGCGGCGCAGCCATGAAAATCGCGCCCGTCGGCGCGAAGGCGTAGGCGAGAAAACCGAGCGCGCCGCACACGAGCGCGATCGTCAGCGTGGTCTTTTCGCCGAGCCGGGCGACCGCGGGGCGGACCAGAGCGCCGGAAACGACGGTTTGCGAGACGCCCACGATCGCGAGCGCCAGCCCTGTGGTGCTCGCATCCCAATTGTACTGGCTCTGCGTGTAGAGCACGAAGAGCGTCGGCAGCGATTCGTGGGCCAGATAGGAAAGGAACAAGGCGACCGCGAACAGCGTCAGCGCCGGCTGGCTGCGAAGGAATTGCAGGGAGCCGACCACATTGGCGCTGCGCCAGATGACTTTTGGCGTACGCTTTTCGGGCGAAAGGGACTCGGGGAGGATGAACCAGCCGTAGAGAAAATTGGCGAGACTGAAAAACGCCGCCGCCCAGAACGGAAAGCGCAGGTCATATTCGCCTAGAGCCCCGCCGATCGCCGGCCCGAGGATGAAGCCCAGTCCAAAAGCTGCGCCGATGAGGCCGAAGCGGCCGGCGCGCTTCTCGGGCGGGGTGATGTCGCTGATATAGGCGTTCGCCGTCGCGACGCTCGCCGCCGTCGCGCCCGAGATCAGCCGGCCGACGAAGAGGAAGGGCAGGGACGGCGCGAGCGCCATGAAGATGTAGTCGAGCCCGAGCCCCAGGTTTGAGGCGAGCACCACGGGGCGGCGGCCGAAATGATCGGACAGCGCGCCCAGCACGGGCTGACAGAGGAATTGCATCGCCGCCCAGGCGAAGCCAAACAGACCCACGGCGCGCGCCGCCGAGCGCAGGTCCCCGCCCTCGAATTCGACGATGAGCTTGGGAAGCACCGGAATGATGACTCCGAGCGCCAGCATGTCCAGCGCGACGGTGATGAGGATGAAGAGAAACGCCGCCTCCCTCTGAGGCTTCGGCGAGGGGGTCATGGTTTGGCCTTGGCAAGGAGCATTGGCCAAGTCGGATAACGGGTATGGGCGTCTGCGGCAAGCGCGCTCGGCGGCATTTCGATCACATCCGCTCCGACCTGCGAGAATCACATCCGTGTGGGTCGTACGCGCCATGCCAAAGCGCCTCCGCCTGTGGCGCAAATGTCACGCAAAACAGGGCTGTGAGGCCTGAAACTGTGTCGTCGGCGCCACAGCTGCGACCAAGCCTTTTGTCACATTTTGTTAGGAGCGAAATTGTCACGTCTCTGTCACGAAGCCCGGGCTTCTCTCGCATCCGGAAGTTAACCACGGGGGTTCCAAAAAATGAAAATCGGTGTAGGACAGACCGCTCTCGCCGTATCGGCGTTTGGTCTTTTAGCGGGAGCGTCTGTCTCCCCGGCCGCGGCCGACACGGCCTCGGAAATCCGCGCCCTCAAGGCGCGCCTCATGCAGCTCGAGACCCAGGTCGCGCGTCAGAAGGCTGAAGTTCGGCAGGCCACCAATGTGGTCAACTCGGGCCGCGTCGCCAAGGTTGACCCGAACGCTCCGCCGCCGCCTCCGCCGGTGTTCGTGAGCTTCAAGAACGGCCTCTTCGTCGAGACCGAAGACAAGGCGTACAGCTTCAAGCTCGGCGGCCGTATCGTCGTCGACGCCGGCGGCTCCTCGCAGCCGCTGGACGGCCTCTCCAGCAATGTCGGCATGCGCCAGGTCCGTGTGGAAATGGAAGGCAAGGCCGCGAAGATCTGGTTCTACAAGTCTCAGTACGACTTCGCCGGCACCGGCCAGGTCACCGGCGCCAACCAGACGGTCGGCGGCATCCGCGACATGTTCTTTGGCATCCAGCACCCCGCCATGGCGGTGCCCTACGCCAAGGACCCGGCCTACATCATGATCGGCAGCCAGTTCGAGCCCTACTCGATCGAAGGCCAGTCCTCCACGAAGTTCCGCCCGTTCATCGAGCGCGCCCAGTCGACCGAAATGTTCTTCGCGAACCGCCATATCGGTGCTTCGCTCGGCGCCTATGGCGACAACTGGACCGGCCGTATCGGCGTGTTCTCGACCTCGACGGAGGACGCCTCCTTCAGCCCCTCGGTCAACACGCCGGCTACTGTCGGCGTTCCGTCGAAGTTGGGCTGGATCGCGACCGGCGGCGCCCAGTATGTCGACGTAGCGGGCCGCTTCACCTACGCCCCGATCCGCGACGAGCACAGGTTGCTGCATGTCGGCGTCTCCGGCCGGTATCACAGCGAGAACGACGCCACCGGCGGCAATGACGACCGCACGATGCTTCTCGGTAGCCGTGCGCGTACGGAAGGACCTACGGTCCTCAGCCAGTCGCTGCTCGGCACGCCGGACCTCTCCTGCGGCAACGTCGCGCCTATCGGATCGGCCACCGCTGTCGCGGGTCACTGCACGAGCAATATGACCAGCTACGCTTTCGAAGCCGCCGGCGCCTATGGCTCCTTCGACTTCCAGGCGGAATACTTTGGCAACGACTACAACCGCAACATGAACAAGATCCTGGCCGCGCGCGCGGTCGGCGTCTTTGCGCCGGGCGGTTCGAGCGCACACTTCGGCGGCGGCTACGTCTATGCCCAGTATTGGCTGACGGGCGAAGAGCGCGCACAGTCCTACGAGACGAAGGACAAGGGCGCCGGCGCCAACTTCATGGAGCCGAAGATCAAGAACCCGCTCAGCGCCGGCGGCTTCGGCGCATGGAGCATGGCTGCTCGTTACGACACGCTCAACCTGAACAGCGGACCCTATTCGGGCTCCGGTCTGGCGAACATGATGGCATTCAACGCGCTCACCTCGCCGACCACCGCCGCGTTGAACTTCAACAACGCCGTCATTGGCAGCCAGGGCGTGGCGGGCGGCCGTATGGAGACGACGACGACCGGACTGAACTGGTATCCGGACCGTGGCTATCACCTCCAGCTCAACTGGACCCACGTGCTGCACGTGTCAGCTCCGCTCAACACCTACGGCAAAGCGGGCTTCTACGTGAACGGCTCTCATCCGGACCAACTCGCGGTTCGCGCCATGGTTTACTGGTGAGAGCTAGCGCATCGCGGCGCTCTCAACACGAAGAAAGAGCCGCCTCGCATATGCGGGGCGGCTTTTTTGCGTCTCGGCCTGCGGTGCCAAAAAAGCGAAGTCAGGCGCTGCTAGTCGCACCACATACGCATGAGATTGGCCGAATTCTTGATCAAAGCGTCGGCGATTTCGTCGCGCCCATGGCGTTCCACATAGGAACGATGCGCAATATTGAGTTCCCGCAGAACCGTGCGACGATCTTCTTCGCGCACGCGGCTTTCGATCCAGCCGATGCACGCGAGGCGACTCCCTTTTAAAATAGGCGTCACCCGGTGAATAAGCCCGGTGGAGTAAAGAAAGAGGCTGCCGATCGCCGGCTTCACCTTGAGCAGACCGTGCTCCTGCTCGAGCACGAGTTCGCCGCCTTCGTAGTTCGCGTGATCTTCGAGGAAGAGCGTGAACGACAGGTCGCATCGATGGTCGTTCATGATCGGGGAATCGACGTGGTTCCCGTATTCCATGCCCACGTCGTACCGGTTCACGCTCATCGCCGCGATGCGCTTGGGGATCGCGTAAAGCTCGACCTGCTCATGGGACATCAGCTGCAACGCGATGTCATCGAGGACCTTCCGCCCCCGTTCCCGATCCATCTGGAGATTATTCTTCACTCTCGCGGCGAGGCCCGTCGCCGTGGCCGAACCAGAGACAAAAGGATAGTCGAGGATCTTCTTGCGTAGCCGCTCGGCGGACTCGCGGTTGAGGAATTCGTCGATCAGAAGCAAGGGGATGTCCTTTCGGGCAGGCGAAACGTTTGCAATACATTGTTGCGGCCGTGTTTCTAGTCTGTTTCGGCGGCTCGCGGCAGCGCCTTTTCGCCACATTGTCTGGGAATAAGGCGATGATGAGATGAAGAATCAGAGTTCCATCCGACTCGAGAATTGAGGCGACATGAGATTTCCCAAGGAAATGCGAATTGTGGCGGCAGGGGCGCTCGGCGCGCTGCTGAGCGCGAACATTGCGCAGGCGGCGGGCAGCGTCGGCGCCATCGAGTCGCGCCTGCGCGCCCTCGAAGCAGAAATCTCGAAGCTCCGCAAAGAAGCGCGCGAGGCGAAAGCGCAGGCGCAGGCCGCGACTGGCGCGGCCCACAAGGCGACCAATGTCGTCAATGCGGCGACCGGCAAGTTCGACCCCGCCGCTCCCCCGCCGCCGCCGCCGGTCTTCGTCTCCTTCAAGAACGGCATCTTCATCGAGACCGAAGACAAGGCCTATTCCTTCAAGGTCGGAGGGCGCATTCTTGTTGACGGCGGCGCGTCGAGCTCGCCCGAGAGGGGTTATGGCGGGCTCGTCAACTTCAGCCAGGCCTGGCTGATCATCGAGGGCCGCGCGGCGAAAATCTGGGAATACAAACTCGCCTACGACTTCGCGAACACCTCCGCCGTCGGCCCGATTGGCGGCCTTCGCGACGCCTATGTAGCGTTGAAGCACCCGGCAATGACCCTGCCGGTCCTCAACTCCCCCGTGTCCCTCATCGTCGGCAATCAGTGGGAGCCGAACGGTCTCGATACGATCAACGCCTTCACCTACGTGGACTTCCTTCAGCGCTCGCTGATGGCCGACACTTTGGGCGGCGGCCGTCATCTGGGCGCCGCTGCTGCGACCTACGGCTCCAATTGGAGTGCGAAGGCCGGCATATTCTCGACCAGCGTTCAGGATAACGCCCTTGCGCCATCGGCGGGCGTGCCGGTTCCCTACGGCGTCAATCCGAAAGCAGGGTGGGTCGCGACCGGCGGCAGCCAGTATTTCGACGTCGCGGCCCGCGGGACTTACGCGCCGATCCTGGCGCCCGACAGGCTGCTGCATCTGGGCGCGTCAGGCCGCTATCATCAGCCCAACAACTCCACGGGCGTCAACGATAACCGCAATATGCTGCTTGGCTCCGCGAGTAGCATGGACAGCAACATTCTGAGGACGAACCTGCTCGGCACGCCCGATCTCTCCTGCGGCGCTGTCTCCTTTGGCGGCAACCCCGTCGTCGCCGGCAAATGCGTGCGGGATGCGTTCTTCTGGGGCGCGGAACTCGTCGGCTCCTACGGCCCGCTATCGGTCCAGGCGGAATATATGGGCGCGCACTATGATCGCAGAGGCGGCAACATCGCCTTGGCCTCTGCGGCAGGCGCCTATGCGCCCGGCGGAACGTCACAGAACTTCAATGGCTATTACGTCTATGGCACCTGGTATCTGACCGGCGAATCCCGCGCAGCTTCTTATTCGCTGTCGAGCCCGAACAATCCGGCGACCTTCGGCCAGATCAAAATTCTGAAGCCGGTCAGCGCCGGGGGCATCGGCGCTTGGGAACTCGCCGCTCGGTTAAGACTCGGTCAATCTGAACAACGGGCCCTATCAAGGAACGACTTTCGCCAATCTCCTCGCCCTCGCGCCGAACGGCGCCACCCGCAGCTATGTTGCCAATTCCAGCATCAATGGCGGGCGGGAGCAGGACGTGACCCTCGGGATGAATTGGTATCCCGATATTGGCGTGCGGTTCATGGCCAACTGGACGCGCGCCGTCACGCTGGTCGCGCCCTGGGATCGCGCTTACCTGAACGGCGCCCATCCCAACACCTTCATCCTGCGGTCGCAAGTCGACTGGTGAGCGAGATCCAGACGCCGCGGGTCGAAAGTCTCCGCGGCGTCCGACCTTAGGAAACGAGGGCCGCCACGACGGCGACGAGATTTTCTTCCGCCACGCCGAACGCATAGCTCACCAGCGGCGCCAGCTCTGCGCCGGTCGCCTGCATCCCATAGCAGTTGACGGCGTAGAGGTCGGTCCCATGCCGGGCGATGCCGATCGAATGCACGCCTCTTTGACCGGGGGTTGTCAGTTTGAAGTAGAGATTGGGTTCATCGACAATGAAGCCGCGGGGCCCTTTTGCGGCAAGCTGGCTCGATTGGGCGATGAGCGCGCTGATTTCTTTGAGAGTCATGGGCGTTTCGAAAAAGGAGCGGGACGTCGCCAAGCGAGGGGAGCCCGGCTCAGGAGCGCGGATGTCGCGGACCAGTTTAATGGTCGATCCGGCTGTCTCATTTCTCAAATATTGCTGGATCGTTTCGCCACGCTGGAACGCCTGCGGCATTGACCGCGGGTCGCTCTTCCTGTAGCTAGATCCCGCTGCGTCGCAGCATGAGGCGCTCCAGCCGCGTAGATCGGTCATCGCACAATTGCGTAACCGACCAGCTGTCGAGCCTCCTTGGCGTTTCAAATGACGGCCCGATACGCGGGGCAAGTCTCCCATTCTCCAAAATCGACCAACCGCGCCTGCGTGAAGGCTGCGGCGCGCGATTCCCTTATGAAAGAAACTACGTGACAAAATTTACCGATCTCGGCCTCTCCGAGATTCTGCTTCGCGCCCTCACCAGCGAAGGTTATGAGACCCCGACCTCAATCCAGGCCCAGTCGATCCCGTTCCTTCTGCAGGGCCGCGACCTTCTCGGAATCGCCCAGACCGGCACCGGCAAGACGGCGGCCTTCGCGCTGCCGATCCTCGAGCGGCTCGCCGCGGATCGCCGCCGGCCGGCGCCCTTTACGGCTCGCGTACTGGTGCTCGCACCGACGCGCGAACTCGCCGCGCAGATCGCCGACAGCTTCCGCGCCTATGGGCAGTTCCTGCGCCCGAGCGTCGGCGTCATCGTCGGCGGCATGTCGCACCGTCCGCAGATCGACATGCTTGCGCGAGGCCTCGACGTGCTCGTCGCGACGCCCGGCCGTCTGCTTGATCATATCGCCGGCGGCAAGCTGAAGCTCGCGACGACCGAGGTTCTCGTCCTCGACGAAGCGGATCATATGCTCGACCTCGGCTTCATCGTCCCGATCCGCCAGATTGTCGGCAAGCTTCCCAGGAAGCGCCAGACGCTTCTTTTCTCGGCGACGATGCCCAAGGAAATCGCCGGTCTCGCCCAGGATATGCTGAACGATCCCGCGCAGGTTTCCGTGACTCCGGTCGCGACGACCGCCGAGCGAGTCGATCAGCATGTGTTCCTGGTCGATGGCGGCGCTAAGCGCGACCTGCTGATCGAACTGATGAAGGATGCGGATATCTCGCGCGCCATCGTCTTCACGCGCACCAAGCGCGGCGCCGATCGCGTGGCGGAGGTACTCGAGGCCGCGGGCGTCGGCGCCGAGGCGATCCACGGCAACAAGAGCCAGAGCCAGCGCGTCCGCGCGCTCGATTCTTTCCGCAAGGGACGCACCCGCGTCCTCGTCGCGACCGACATCGCCGCGCGCGGAATCGACGTCGACGGCGTGTCGCATGTCGTGAATTACGAGCTGCCCGAAGTCCCCGAGGCTTATGTCCACCGCATCGGCCGCACCGCGCGCGCCGGCGCGTCGGGCCGCGCCATTTCGCTTTGCGACAACGCCGAGCGGCCGTTGCTGCGCCAGATCGAGAAGCTCACGCGCCAGACGCTGGCCTTCACCGATCGCCGCAGCGTCCATGCGCGCAACGACGACGCGACGCCCGTGCGCCGCCCGCAGCGCAGCGGGGCGCCGAAAGCGAATAATGGCGGCGGCCGTGGCGGACCGCAGCAGCATCCCCGCCGCGAAGGCCAGACCCGCGACGGGGCGCGCCCGCAAGGTCAGCGCCCGGCCAATGGCCAAAGCCGCCGCGCGAATGGCGGCGGCGGGGGCGGCCGTCCGCAGGCCCGCGGGCCGCAGGGCTGATCAATCCAAATCAGGGCCGCCCCGTTCGGGCGGCCCTTTTCGTTGCGTCACCATTTGTTTTCTTGCACAGGACGACGGCGACCTTAGATTGAGCCGTGGCTTTGCAGGGACGAGCGATGCTCCACGATCTTCTCATCATCGGCGGCGGGATCAACGGCTGCGCCATTGCGCGGGACGCCGCGGGGCGCGGTCTTTCCGTTCGCCTCGCCGAACAGAACGATCTCGCAAGCGGCACGTCCTCCGCCTCCACCAAACTCATCCATGGCGGGTTGCGCTATCTCGAACTCTATGAGTTCCGCCTGGTGCACGAGGCGCTGGCCGAGCGCGAGCTGCTGCTCGCCGCAGCTCCGCATATCATCTGGCCGCTGAAATTCGTGCTGCCCCATGAAAAGGGCCTGCGCCCGGTCTGGATGCTGCGGCTCGGGCTCTTCCTCTACGACCATCTCGCGCGCCGCAAGCGGCTCGAGGGGTCGCATATGGTCTGGCTGAAAGGCAATGCGCTCGGCGCGCCGCTGCGCGAGAGCTACAATGTCGGCTTCACTTACGCCGATTGCTGGGTCGAAGATTCGCGTCTCGTCGTGCTCAATGCGCTCGACGCGAAGGAACGCGGCGCGACGATCAGCGTTGGAACGAAACTCGTGCAGGCGAGGCGCGACGGCGCAAAGTGGCGCGCGACGCTCGAGAACGGCGAGGAGATAGAGGCGCGCGCGCTGGTCAACGCCGCGGGGCCGTGGGTTTCGCAAGTCATCGAAGGCGCGCTGCAGACGCATTCGCGCAAGCATGTGCGGCTGGTGAAAGGCTCACATCTCGTCGTGCGAAAGCTCTATGAGGGCGAGCACGCCTATATTCTGCAGAACCCCGACGGCCGCATCGTCTTCGCCATTCCCTATGAGCGCGACTTCACGTTGATCGGAACGACCGATGTTCCCTACGAAGGCGCGCCGGGGCCCGTGTCGATCAGCGACTCCGAGACGGATTATCTTCTCGGTTCGATCAATCATTTCCTGCGTAGTCCGGTTGGGCGCGAAGACATTGTCTGGAGCTATTCGGGCCTGCGGCCGCTCTATGACGACGGCTCGCTGAGCGCGTCGGTCGTGACCCGCGACTACGCCTTCGATCTCGACGCGCCGGACGACGCCGCGCCCGTTCTCTCGATTTTCGGCGGCAAGATCACGACGGCGCGCCGCCTCGCGGAACATGCGCTCGATGAAATGCGTCGCTTCCTGCCAACGCCTGGCGACGCGTGGACGGCGGGAGCGCGCTTCCCTGGCGGCGACATGGAATTTGCGACGTTGCTCGCAAAGCTGAAAGCCGAAAAGCCCTTTCTCGGCAACGCTCTGGCGCTGCGCCTTGCGCGCGCATATGGAACGCGGGCGGAGCGCTTCTTGCAGCAGGCGCAATCGATGACCGATCTCGGCCGGGACTTCGGTTACGGACTGACCGAGGCTGAGTTGGCTTACCTTGTCGAGTGCGAATGGGCGCGGAAGGCGGACGACGTGCTGTGGCGGCGCTCAAAGCTGGGGCTTCATTTGAGTGCGCAGGCGCAGGCCGCGTTACGCGAATTCATGCACGCGTAACGCTTCGGGGCGCATTCATTCGCCCGCGAATATCGCGCCGGCCTGCGTCACCGACGCCCCGCCCTCCAGCACCATCCTTGCGAGGCCCGGGGCCGCGACGGCGATGTTCGTCGCGAAGAAGTGCGCCAGCGCCTCATAGCGGTCCGCATTGGGGTCCTTCTCGCGTTTTGCGAGGCTCGCGCCTTTCTCCAGCAGCGTCGCGCCGCGCGCCAGCGCGAAGAGCCGCAGGTAAGGCGTGGCGCCGGCGAGCGCCGTGGCAGGCTTGGATTTGATCGCGCGCAGGAGATAGTCGCTGGCTTGCGCTAACGCCTCGACAGCTTCGCCAACAGAGGCATAGGCGCTCTCTCTCGCGATGTCCCGCATGTCCTCGATTTCGCGCTTCAGCGCCGCGCCGCCGGAGATCGGCAATTTGCGGCCTATGAGGTCGATCGCCTGGATTCCGTTCGTTCCCTCGTAAATCCCGCAGATGCGCGCATCGCGCATCAGCTGCGCGACGCCCGTCTCTTCGATATAGCCCATGCCGCCGAACAGCTGCACCGCGAGAGACGTGACTTCGTTGCTGATATCCGTCGAAAAGGCCTTCGCGACGGGCGTGAGCAAGCCGGCGCGTTCGTCGGCCTCCTTCGAACCGCCGCGATGTGCGCGGTCGAGCGAGGCCGCCGTCTCGAAGCAGATCATGCGCGCTGCTGCCGTCAGGCTCGCCATAGTCGCCAACATCCGCGCGACGTCTGGGTGGTCGATGATCGCGCTCGTTTGGGCCGCGCCCGGAGCGCGGCCCTGCCTGCGCTCGCGCGCATAGGAGAGCGCGGCTTGCGTCGCGCGCTCCGCCAGCGCCACGCCCTGCAGGCCCACCGAGAGGCGGGCGTTGTTCATCATCGTGAACATGCAGGCAAGGCCGTTGTTCTCCTCGCCGACGAGGAAGCCGATCGCGTCCTCAAATAGCATCGTGCAGGTCGGCGACGCGTGGATGCCGAGCTTGTGCTCGACGCCGCCGCAGCGCAGCTCGTTGCGCCGCGTGAAGGCGCTGGCTTCATCGGGCAGGAATTTCGGCGCAAGAAAGAGAGAAATTCCTTTTGTGCCCGCCGGCGCGTCGGGCAGGCGCGCGAGCACGAGATGCACAATGTTGTCGGCAAGGTCGTGCTCACCGTAAGTGATGTAGATTTTCTGCCCGGTGAGACGATAGGAGCCGTCGGCGTTGCGCTCGGCGCGCGTGCGCAGCAGCGCGAGGTCGGAGCCCGCCTGCGGCTCGGTGAGGTTCATCGTCCCGGTCCATTCGCCGCTGACGAGTTTGGCGAGATAGGTCTCCTTCAGCGCGTCGCTCGCATGGGCTTCGAGCGCCTCTATCGCGCCATGGCTCAGAAGCGGACACAGGGCGAAGGAGATGTTCGCGGCGTTCCATATCTCGGTGCAGGCTGCGTTGAGGAGGGCAGGGAGCCCGAGCCCACCATATTCCGGCTCGGCGGCGATGGCGTTCCATCCGCCGGCCCGCCAGCCCGCATAGGCTTCGCGCCAGCCGGGCGCGGTGATCACGGCGCCGTCTGCGAACCTGACCCCGGCGCGGTCGCCGACCCTGTCGAGCGGCAGCAACTGCTCCTCGGCGAATTTGGCGGCTTCGGAGAGCGTCTGTTCCGCGAGACCGCCGGCGATGTCCGCGTAAAGCTCGTCGGTGTCGGCGCCCGCCGCGAGGCGAAGGGCGAAGAGAATGTCGGGAAGCGGCGCGCGATAGGTCATTTTCAGCCCCGGAAAGCGAATCGTGGCTGTAATCTAGTGCGCATTCGAATGTTTCGCTCGGGTTCCGGCCGGTCGCGAGGCCGCGCTTTGCGTAGAGCGGCGAAGAGGGTAGATTGCGCCATTGTTTTTGCCATCGACGAGGCTCCATGCCCCTCTACGCCTTTCACTGTCAGGACTGCGACCATGACTTCGAGACGCTGGCGCGTTTCGAGGAGACTCCGGAATGCCCCGCCTGCGGGAGCGCCCATGTGGAGCGCCAGCTGTCGCTGATCGCGAGGCCGGCCGCCGGCGGGGATGTGGGCGAGAGCTGCGGCGCCATGTCCGGCGGGACGCCATGTCCAAGTTGTCCGGCGTTCGCCAGTTGACGAGCGCCGAAGCCATCCTCGGCGCGCGCCGCATCATGGTGCCCGCAAACGGGCTCGAGTTCGAGGTTTTCGAGGCCGGCGAGGGAGATAAGCTGGCGCTGCTGTTGCACGGCTTTCCGCAGCACGCCGTCGTTTGGCGGCATCTGATGCGCCCACTGGCGGCAAAGGGCTATCGGGTCTGGGCGGTCAATCAACGGGGCTACGGCGCGTCGAGCCGCCCGCAGGGCAAGGAAAACTATTCGCTCGCGGCGCTGACCGAGGACGTCGCCGCATTGATCGACGCCTCCGGCGCAACCTCCGTCTCGATCATCGGTCACGATTGGGGGGGCTTCATCGCTTGGGTTGTGGCCATCCGCAGGCTGCGGCCGCTGGTGCGGCTGGTCATCATCAACATTCCGCACCCGCTGTGCTTCCGCCGAGCGCTCGGAAATCTCGGACAGAAGCTGAAATCGTCCTATGCCGCCTTGTTCCAGATCCCGGCGCTGCCAGATTGGCTCCTCTCCGTCGGGGGAGGCTATCTGACTGCGGCGCTCATCGGCAGCGCCAGCGGCGCTGGCGAGGCCATCCCTCCAGAGGTCATGAGCATCTACCGCAAGAACGTCGCCGCTCCGGGCGCTGCGACGGCGATGCTCAACTGGTATCGCTCGGCGGCGCCCGATCTGATGGCGGCCGACGATCTCGCGACGCCGGTCGAGACGCCGACCTTGATGATATGGGGATTGCAGGACGTCGCGCTCGGCGAGGCCTGCCTCGACGGGACCGATCGCTATGTCACGCATCTACGGATCGAACGCCTGCCGGGGGTGAGCCATTTCTCCCCCGAGGACGCCCCGGAAGAGGTCGTGGCGCTCATCAATGATTTCCTATGACCCGCGCTTTGGCGTGCATAATGCACGGTCGGTCGATTTCGACAGTTGACTTGTCGCGCAGGCGTGGGAATCTCTGCGCAAATTCGGGACTCTGCCCGGCTTATGCCGAGCGGGCCGAAAAATCGTCCAACGGCCAAGGTTTACGGCCACTTCAAGGAGATTGATCCATTCGCCGGCCAATGAAGAGCGTTGCGGCTCCGCAAAAAGAAGGACCGCGCATCAATCGTGAGATACGTGCACGAGACGTGCAACTGATCGATTCCGAAGGCAAGAATCACGGCGCCGTGCTACTCGCGGACGCCTTGAGCATGGCCGAGCAGGCGGGGCTCGACCTGGTCGAGATCGCGCCGAACTCCGTCCCACCGGTCTGCAAGATCCTCGATTATGGGCGCTTCCGCTTCGCAGAGCAGAAGAAGGCCGCCGAGGCGCGCAAGAAGCAGAAGGTCGTCGAGGTCAAAGAGATCAAGCTGCGGCCGGGCATCGACGAGCACGACTACGACACCAAGATGAAGGCGGTCCGCCGGTTCTTCGAGGAGGGCGACAAGGTCAAGGTGACTCTGCGCTTCCGTGGCCGCGAGATCGCGCATCAGGATATCGGCTACCGTCTGTTGTCGCGGGTCAAGGCCGAGACCGCCACAATGGCGAAGGTCGAGCTTGAGCCTTCGATGGAAGGTCGGCAGATGGTGATGGTTCTGGCGCCGCGTTAACGGGCGTTTCGCCCGCGGCGCCGCCGACGGGCCTGGGGAAGGGGCTGGGGCCTTGCCGAAATCGCCTTTGTCGACGCCGATATCGTTTTCGTCGATCATGATTCTTTGGGGTGCGGCCGGATTGGGCCTCGCTTCCCTATTGCTCGGATCGACGTCTGGAAAGGCCCAGATGTCCTTGCCCGGCGCCGTTGCGCCGACGCCGGAAGGCACGGTCACCGGGCCGGGTTCCGGGGCAGCGAAGCCGAAGAAGAAGCGTGTCAGCGCAGGGGAAATGGGCGAGGCGAGCGTTCACGCGGTCATGCCGAAGGCGCCTTCCGACGACAGCATCGTCGGCAAGACGCTGAAGCTCGACGGTTCGGGCAGCGCGATCGACCTCTCCCGCTCCGGCGCCGATCTGCAGGTCGCCAAGCTCACGCTTGCCGGAGATCGTCTGACCCGGTCGGGCGAAGAGTGCCGCGTGGACGTCGCTGGCATGCCGCTCAAGCTCACGCCGCGCGACAGCGGCTCCGGACTTCGCCGCTATCAGATTGCGTTTCCGGCATGCGCCTTCACCTTCGATGTGCTCGAGGGCGCGATCCTGGTGACAAACGAAGGCAAGGCCTGCGAGATCAAGGAAGCGGATTGCCGCGCCGATCCAAGCGGCCTGTGGGGCATGCCCGAGGCGGAGTTTGATCCAAAGAAAGCTGAGGAGATGCTAGGCGCCCGCGCGCGGGTCGAAAAGACCCTGCGCAGTAACTTCCGCGCCCTCTACGACCGCAACAAGAAGGACAAGCCCGTCCGCGGCTTCGTCGTGAAGGAGCAGGCCGGCTTCTCCTCATGGCGCGAAGAGGTCTGCCGCTCGTACGCCAAGGAATCTGAATTCGGCTATTGCGCGCTGCGCCTGACCGAAGCCCGGGCGATCGTGCTCGGCGCCCAGGTCGCAGGCGGCGTAAAGCTTCCCGAAGGTTACGCCGAGGCGGCGGCGGCCGAGGAAGCCGCCACGAAAGCCAAAGGCAAGAAGTAGGGTCGCATGGACATCGATCCCGTGTAGCGCCCGCGCCTTTAAGCTTGTCTTCAGACCTCCCACGCTAGAATTGCCGTCGCTATCATCCATTTCGACCGGCGTCCTATGGCATTTTTCACCACAGGCCAAGAACGCGACGCCGAAGCGGCTTCGCGCCGCTATCAGACGCATTGGACGACCGTCGGACGCCTCGCGGAGGAGAGAGCGAGCTGGCGCGACCTCGCCGACGCCGCCGTCGAACCAAACCCGCTCTATGGCCCCAATATTCTTCTTGCAGCGGAGCGGCGCTTGCGTGCGGGCCGGCCGATCCCGGTATTGGTCGTGCGCGATCAACTGCAAAATGGCGCCCTTGCCGGGCTCGCGCCGCTCGAGCCATGCGGATGGCGGGAGGGACTTCCCGGGCAGGGCTACCGCCTCTTCATCAACCCTTACACGTCGCTTACACACCCGCTCGTCCGCAGAGACGATGCGGTGGAAATCGTCAGAGCGCTTCTCGGATTTCTCTCACGCAACGGAGGAAGCGCGCTTCTCTTTCCCTATCTCGCCGAAAAACGCGCCTTCGCCGAGGTCCTGATCGAAGCCGCGCGCCGCGATGCGTTGTCGCTCGCGCGCGTCGATGGCTTGCGCCGCCCGGCGATCGAACCGGAGCCCGGCGCGAGCGGGGCGTCCTATGCGCGCTCCTATGTGCGCAAGAATCAGCGCTCCAATAATGAGCGGCGGATGCGCCGGCTCGTCGATGTCGGAACGGTGGCCTTTACGGACATACTGGCTCACGAGCCGGGCGGACGCGAGGCGCTCGACGCCTTCCTGCATCTGGAGAGCCTCGGCTGGAAGGGTGAGGCGGCGACCGCGCTCCTGAGCCGAAAAGAAACCCTCGACTTTGCGATCGAGGCCTTTGGCGGCGCGGATCGCGCGCCTCAGGTGCGTATCCGCTCGCTCACGCTCGACGGTCGTCCGATCGCGATGGCGCTCGATCTCGAGTCGCAGGGCGTCGCCTATGCCTTCAAGGCGGCGTACGATCCGACCTACGCGCGGCATGCGCCGGGCCTCGCCCTCGA
Organism: uncultured Alphaproteobacteria bacterium; assembly: GCA_963806665.1. GTDB lineage: Bacteria > Pseudomonadota > Alphaproteobacteria > Rhizobiales > Beijerinckiaceae > Methylocystis. The sequence goes on from CAWDYM010000004.1 coordinate 477,729, forward strand.
CGCCCGCACGGCGACATGCATCGGCGAGGGGTTCGAGATCGCGCGGCTGGACTCACTGGCGCAGGCTGAGATTGCGCAGGAAGGCGTGTGGCGGCAGGACGAGCCGATCGGCCGTTATGTGTTGGCGCTCTCGCGTCAATCCGCCGTCGCCGAGACGCTCGCGCGGCGCCTGCGTCTCGCGGCTGGCGCCAGGAAGCAGGCAAAGGCGCTTTTGAGCCGAGGCGGCGAGATGGCCTCGAAAGGGATGAAATACAGCGGCCGGATGGCGTTGCCGCTCGCTGTGCTCGGCGTCAGCGTTCCACTCGTTTCGCTGTTGACGCGTTACGTCGGTTAGCCGCCCTTGCGCATCAACATGCCGCGCGCCGGATCGTAGGCGATGATGGCGGCGGTGAGAAAAGCCGTCGCGTAGCCGCTGACGACGAGGAGCGACGTCCATTCGACCTGTTGATAGAAGGCGAAGCGGATCAACTCCACGACATGGGTGAAGGGGTTTGCTTCACAGACATAGTAGAGCCAGGGGCTCAACTCCTTGACCCGCCAAAGCGGATAAAGCGCGCTCGACGCGAAGAACATCGGGAAGATGACGAAATTCATCACGCCCGCGAAATTCTCGAGCTGCTTGATGAGAGAAGACAGAAGCATCCCGAGGGCGCCGAGCATCAGCCCGCCGAGCGCGAGCGCGGGGAGGACGGTGAGGTAACCCCACGTCGTCGGCGGTTCGATTTCCCAGAAATAAGCGATGGCCAGAAACGCGTAGACTTGCAGAATCGACACGGCGACGCCGGCGAACAGCTTAGCGCCGAGCAGAAACCAGCGCGGGAAAGGGGAAATAAGCAGCGTGCGCATATTGCCCATCTCGCGGTCGTAGACCATCGAGAGCGACGACTGCATGCCGTTGAAGAGCTGGATCATCGCCATGAGTCCCGCCGCGATGTAGACCTCATAGAGCACATAGGTCTCATAGGGCGGGATGATGGAAATGCCGAGCACCTGGCGGAAACCCGCCGCGAAAATGAAAAGCCACACTAGGGGCCGTACCAGCGCCGAAACGAAACGCTCGCGTTGATGCAGAAAGCGCAGGCCTTCGCGCCACACGACGCCCCAAAGGCAGATGAGATATTGGCGCGCGGTGAAGCCAGGCGGAGAGAGCGGCAAGTCCGTCACGACGTTTCCTTCGCGCGCATTTTCCCTCCGCCTTTGCGGACGGTCAGGATGATGGGTCGCGTCGTTACGGCGCCTTCCGTTCCGCGAGCATGGCGCAGCATCATGCGGACGCTTTCTCGGCGACGGCGCCGGTGATCTTCGAGAACGATTCGCCAATAGTCGTCGCGCCCTGCTGCGCCACGATATCCGCCGCACGGCCCGCCGCCAGCACCTTGCCCTCATGCAGGATCACGATCTGATCGTCGTCACCGATCTCGTCGATGAGATGCGTCGTCCACAAGACGCCGAGGCCTTGTTCGCGCACGAGGCCGCGCACATGCGCCAGCAAATCGGCGCGCGCCTTGATGTCGAGGCCGACGGTCGGTTCGTCCAGCAACAACAATTTGGGCGAATGCAGCAAGGCGCGGGCGATTTCGACGCGGCGCATCTGGCCCCCCGAGAGCGCGCGGGCCTTGTCATTGGCGCGCTCGGCGAGGCCGGCGCGCGTCAGTGCATCGAGGCCCAGACGGCGGGCCTCCAAGGGGCCGATCCCGTGCAGCGCGGCGTGATAGACGAGGTTCTGCATCAGCGAGAGTTCAAGATCGAGCGTGCGCGCCTGAAAGACGACGCCCAGTCGGCGCAGCGCCCCGCCGGGTTCGCGCATGACATTCGCGCCGAAGATGTCGATTTCCCCGATGCGCGCGGCGTAAAGCCGCGTGACAAGCGAGAAGAGCGTGCTCTTGCCGGCGCCGTTCAGCCCCAGCAATACGGTGAAGCTGCCCGGCGCGACGGTGAAGGACACGTCGTCGAGCGCCTTGCGCGCGCCATAGGCGTGGCTCAGGTGGCGTACGGCGAGCGCCGGCGTCTCGCTCATTGCGGCGCCACCACCACACCCCAGGGGAAGGAGCCGACCGGAATCGACTTCACGACTTTCAGGCTCGCGACGTCGATCAAGGAAATGTCGTTCGATACGCCATTGGCGGTAAGCAGATATTTCTCGTCGGGCGTGAAAGCGAGATGCCAGACTCTCTGGCCGACAAGAAGGTATTTCTCGATTTTCTTCGTCTCCGCGTCGATGACCGCGACGCGATTGGCCGGGCCGAGCGCCACGAAGGCGCGCTTGCCATCCTTCGTAATGGAAATGCCAATCGGCTGAATCGCCTCCTTCGACATCCCGGGAATTTCGAAGCTGATCTTCTGCTTGAGGGTTTTCTTGACCGGATCGATCACCGCCACCGTGCCGCCGACTTCAGAAGACACCCAAAGCTCCGAGCCGTCCTTCTTGAACTCGGCGAAACGCGGACGCCCGTCGACGAGAATATTAGCGATGATCGCTTTCGTCTGCGTGTCGATGAGATGCGCCATATTGGTCGTTTCGGACGTGTTGACGAGGATCTTGCCGTCGGGGCTCACAGCCATGCCCTCGGGCTCGACGCCGACGGGAATGTCGCCGATCTGTTCACGGCGCTTCACGTCGATGAGCGTGACGAGATTGTCGTTTTCATTCGAGACATAGATCGTATCGCCGCCAGGAGAGAGCGCGAGCAGCTCCGGATCGGGGCCGGACGGAAGCTTGCCGGTGATTTTCAGCGTCTTGGTGTCCAGCACCTGAATAGCGTCGTCGTCGCCGGCGCAGATGTAGAGCTCCGAGCCATCCTTGTTCAGCGCGATGCCGCGCGGTCGCCGTCCCACTTTCACCGTCGCAGTCGCTTCGAGCTTGTCCGTGTCGATGACGGTAATGGAGTTGCCCTTCTCATTGCTGATGTAAGCCGTATAGGCGAGGGCGGGAGAGGCGAGCGTCGTCGAGAGAAGCAGGGCCAGAACGGTCTTCGTCATTTCAACCTGCATTTCGTTTCGGGCTGATCGAGGCCCAGCGTATCCAACTCCGTCACCTGGTGCAGAAACCCTTCCTGCGGCGAGACGGAGACGATCATGCGGCCGTCGGAAAGAAGGATCGGCTGGCGCAATTGCTGGTTCCACGGGCGTAACGTAAGGCGCACGCCCTTGAAGTCCGCGATCGAGAAATCCTTACCCAGCATGAAATCGCGCAATTTTTCCGGCGCGTTTGAACCGACGCGCGTCGCGGCCTCGCCGACCATGCGCATGGCCAGCCACGCGTTGTTGTCGCGCGCGTTCATCGGGCGACGGAAGGTCGCCATGAAGCGGTTCTGCAATTGGTGCGCGCCCCATTGCTCGTGGGCCGCGTCCCAGTTCGTCGGATAAAGCCCCGCAGATCCCGTCACCGGTCGTGGGTCCCATGTGCGATAGGGAAGATAGCCCGCGAAAACCTCGCTTTCGTCCACGGCGAGCAGCGCGTCATAGGCTGGCGCGCTTTGCGTGAGCACGGGCATCTGGCGCTGCGTCTGCACGGATCCGGAATCGCTGCGCCGCCCGCCGCCCGTGTCCTCATAGATGCGCTCTTCGACGATCTTCGCGCCGAATTTCCTGGCTGCGTGGCGATAGGCCTGCGCGAGCAATTCGTCGCCCTCGTGCGATCCCTTGATCATCAGCCATTTGCGCCATTGCTTCCAGACAAGATATTGCGCGAGTCCGTCCGCGAGCATGGAGCGCGTCGGCGCGATGTGGACGACATTGGCGCGGCAGTCCTCTTCGCGCAGGCGGTCATCGGGCGCCGAGACGTTGAAAAGCAGCGCGCCGCTCGCCTTGGCGCTTTCGCTCGCGGCGAGCAGGCGTTGTGGGGAGAGGTCGGCGATGATGAGGAGTGCGCCCTTTTCGATCAGCGCATCGACGGCGGGCGCGCCGTCGGCGCCGTCTTCGAGCTTCTCGTCGATCGCCTCGAAGGACTGGTTTGTAAATTTGCCGGTGGTGTTGTTGTCGGCGGCGCCCAGCAAGGCGCCGGCGAGCGTATCGTCGGCGGCCGGCATGTCGAGGATCGATAGCGTCTCGCGCGAATGCTGTTGCCGCAGCACGCCGACTTTCACGTTCAACGCTTCCGCCGCGGCGGGGCCGGCGGCGAGTAGAAGAATGCAAGCGGCGGCGAGGCGTTTCATGGCCTCTAAATGGCTGCTTTGGCGCACGGGATCAAGTCAAAGAACCCGCGCGCCCCGCAAGGCGCGCCCAAGCGTGTCCTTGCGCGTCAGCGCGCCACGCGCAACAGCGCTTTGCCGTCCTTGGAAGCGAATTCTTTGTCGTCCAGCGTCCCGTCATTGTCCGTGTCGGCGCCCTTGAAGAGATTGGCGACCGCGGCGAGGAACTCGTCCTTGGACAGGGTGCCGTCATTGTCCGGATCGGCGGCCTTGAATTCCTTTTTGGAGAGGCGGCCTTGAAGCTCCTTGGGATCGATCGTCCCGTCGTTGTCCTTGTCGAGCTTCGCGAACAGAGCCTCGGCGGATTTGTTGATCTCGGCCGGATCGACCGTAAAGTCGTTGTCGGTGTCCAGCGTCGCTACGGGCGAGGCCTTCCTGGCGAACGCGGGTGAAACAGGCGCAGCGATGAGCGCCGCCGCAGCGAGGGTCGCGGCAATATACAGCTTGTTCACTTCAGCCTCCTGGGTCGGGAATATGCCTAAAGATATATGGGCGAATCTCCAATATTGCCAGCAAGCGCGGCCTCGACAAAAAAAACGGCCTCGTGCGGCCGCCTTTTACCTCGAGGGTTCATAGGGAAAGCCCGGCTTATCAGAAGAGCTGCGATCCCCAGTTGAAGTGGTAGTTCACGCCCGCGCGCAGCATCACGCCGTCGAATTGAATCTTGGACACGGGGCTGTTCGCCCAGAGTAGCCCGCCCGGCGCGATGCGGTCGGCGCCCGACGCGGCTCTGGCGCAGGCGGCCGCCGATGTGTTCTTCGCCTGGCTCGAGCAGACGGTCATGAGAGGAGACGAGACAAGGTCCACCGCGCCGAGATTATAATAAAGCGCTTCCGCCTTGGCGCTCCAATTGTTCGCGAACATCCACTCGACGCCGCCGCCCGCGGACCAGCCGGCGCGCACGCCCGAATAGCTGGAGCCTCCGAAGGCGGCCGGGTTGGCGTAGCTCCACGCCAGCTTGCCGGTGTCGTCATTCTGCCGCTGGATGCTCGAGGCGTTCCAATGAACGGCTGAGGCGTTGACGGCGCCATAAGCGAGACCGCCTGTGCCATAGGCAAGGAGCGTATCGGTGATCGCGTAGCCGAGCTTGCCGCGGACCGTGCCCATCCAGTCGGTCCCCGCAGAGACGACGCCCCCGCCGATGGCTTGGCGCGTAACGAGTAGCGTCTCGAGGCCATTTTCAGACTTGTCGATATAGCCGGCCTGTTCGAAAACGCCGCCCGTGTAAGAGCCCTTGCCGTGCAAGAGCGTTCCCTGGAAATCCGCTTCCACGCCCAGAACGACGTTGGAGCTGTCCTGATAGCTCCAGCCGATCTGGCCGCCGCCGACGAAGCCGTTGCGGCTCACATTGGCGAGGCCGGTGTTCGCGCCCGACATCGCGGTGGGTTGGAAGAGGCTCCACCAGGGCGCGTTGCCCCCGATCGGATCTTCGTCGCTGATCTTGTCGTTCCAGAACCCGGCGAAGCGGTCGGCGAAGCCATTGGGGCTGACGCCGACGCCGGTCGTGGCGCCCCAGCCGTAGCCGGCGTTGAGGCCGGCATAAAGACCGGCCCATCTGCGAGGGGCGGGCTTGTCGTCGCCGCGCTCCTGCGCGAGCTGGTCGCGGGCCGAGGCCATCCAGCCGGTCGGTTCCGCGCCGAAGTTCCATTTCATGCCGCCATAGAAGGCTGTGGGCGGTCCGACAGAGACCATCTTCGGATTGACAAAATTTGCGAAGTTGATCGCGTCGGTCTGGAAGAACGTGCCATAGCTGCGCACCCGCGTATTGGTCGCGTTCATGACGAGCGCATAGAGCTGAAGGGCGGGCGTCACGTCATAGGACGTGCGCAGGTTCAAAGTGCCGTAGGACGGGAGCGTCCCGAACTGATTGGCCCAGTCGCCCGCGAGATAGGGGCCCGTGGCGAAGACGAAATCGCCGCCGACTTTCCATCTCGGCGTGACGGCGTAATCGGCGCCAACCTTGAAGCGGTGAGGAGCAACCGACGGCAGCTTCGCGCCCGGATTGACCAGAACCGAGGGCGAGCCGAACGCGAGCGCAGCGGGATTGTTCGGCGAACCGAGGAAATTCTGGGAATTGAAATAGGCGTCGGTGAGCGTGTAGTTCACATAGGCCGATAGACGCTCGTCCGTATAGCGCGTGGAGAGCTCGACACCCTGGCGCACCGTGTTGCCGGCGTTGGTGAAGTAACCGCGGCCGACAATCTGGCTCGGTATGCTCAGAATGTCGTTGAAAGCGTTGGTCCGGAACAGCCCCGCTGACCACTGCAGCATTCCGGGAAAAGCTTTCAAAATGTCCGGGAGCGCCTCATTGGGCTTGAAACCGCCACGTAGGCCCATATCGATCGTGTTCGAAGTCACCTGCTTGAGCGGCGGATCTGACACCAGGAAGGAGTCGATCATGCAGGGGCGGCTCGGGTCCGAGCAGCCGAGCTCCAGCGGCGTCGGCGCGCGGTTCGCCACTGAGTAACTGCCATAGGCCGCGATCTGGGGCGTGATCTTGTAGGTCAGGCCGCCCATCGGGTTGATATGGTCAAAGACATTGGTGGAGTTCAGCGCCGTGCCCGAAAGGTCGTACATCTGGACGCTGGCGCGATTGAAGCGCAGGCCGCCCGTCGCCGTCAGCTTGTCCGTCAGATCGAGAGAGTCCAACGCATAGGCGCCAAGGTAGTAATTCGAGACGTTGAGTTTAACCGGCGCAATGCCCGCGCCCGGTTCGTTGGTGAAATAGTTGAATCCGGTGACGGTGAAGTTCGAATTGAGGACGCCAAGCTCCTCGTTCGCCGTGAAATTCGTATATCCGTGCTCCAGATTCACGCCGACGGTAAGCTTGTTTGGAAAGCCGAGAATCCTGTCTGTGTTATTCAGTTGGGCGGTGAAGCCGAGCGTGTTGATTTTGGTCCATGTGCGATCGATGGCGCCGAGCGCAGGACCGGCGGTATAGTCGCTTCCGGCGGCATTGAAGAAGTTTGGAATGCTGGTCGGCTGGCCGTCGCCCGTCGTGCAGTTGGCGGAGCCGCCGTCGCAATCGAAATCGGTCGTATTGCCGTCGACGCGGGCCTGATTGTAGCCGCGATAATGGATGTCGCCGAGAATCTTTGTCGTCGGATTGACCTGCGCCTGTCCGTTCAGGTCGAACATCATGACCTGATTTTTGTAGGTCTGCGGCGTCGTGTAGGTCGAACTCTTGTTCGCGTCGGCCATTTCAACGGGTGACGGACCCGAGGCGCCGAAGCGGTTAGAGCCAAGAGTCACATTGGCGTGAACCTCTGCTCCGTTGTCCCCGCGCCAGCCGATGTCGCCATAGAAGCGTTTGATCTGTGAGCCGGAGAAATAGCGGTAGCCGGAGTTGCCCAGCGCCTCGCCGGCGCCGTAGATTGCAAAGTCGCCGATCTGGCGACCGAATTGGAACGCGCCCTGGCGGCGGTTGAATGAGCCGCCCCGCAGATCGAGTTCGGTTCCCTGCCAGGTGAAACCGTTCTTCATGTCGAGAACGATGGCGCCGCCGATGGCGTTGAGGCCATAGAGCGGATTGCCGGTCTCAACCGCCACGCGGTCGATGGCGACGCTGGGGATCAGGTCCCAATTGACCGTGTCGCCCCACATTTCGTTGATGCGGACGCCGTTTTGGAACACGGCGAGGCCCTGCGGCGTGCCGGCGTAGGGCGACGCGACGAAGCCACGATAATTCACTTCGGGGAAGGAGGGGTTGCCGCCGACGTCGTTGATCGACACGCCCGGCGCGGCGCGTTGCAGCGCATCGGCGGCGTTGAACTGGCGGGAGGCGGCGATTTCCTTGGCGTCGACGACATGGACGGAGGCGGGAACCTGATAGGTGACGAGCGGCGACACATAAGGAGCCGGCGCGGCGATGGGCGCGGATTGCGCGAGGCGCGGCGCCGGATGGGATCGCGCGCTGCTCGGCGCGCTACTCGGCGCAGCGGGCGCTGGCGAGGGCCGTGCGGCCGGACGCGACGACGAGCGCAATGGCGTCGCGCCGATCTCGATCGTCGGCAAGGATTGTTGCGCGGAAGCGGACCCGGATGCGAGCGCGACGCCCAGCGCAATCAGAGAAACATGGTTGTTGAAGGTCATTATCCCAGCCCGATGCCTTTCGGCGTTCTTTCGAGCATGTTTATACCTTCGGCAGAGGCAGTCTGTCCGTTGTGCACGGGGCGATCATGACAATATTCCGAAGCTGTGGCGCCACTACTACAGTTCTGAAAAATAACGATTTTCGTAGGTATGCTTCCCGCCTTGCCCGGGAAAATTTCCCGACGTGCGCCTATACTTTGGGAATTGTTCCGGGACGCAGGGACGCCGACAGCCGCGCGCCGCCCGCCGGGTTGTTCGTAAAGGTGAGCGTTCCGCCAAGCGCGCCAACTCTTTCGGCCATGCCGCGCAGCCCGAGGCCGCCGTTCGGCGGCGCTCCCGTCAATCCGCCGCCGTCGTCCTCGACGCTGATCCGCAGGAGATCGTCCTCGCGCGAGACGACGACCCCGATTCGATGCGCGCCGGAGTGGCGGAAGGCGTTGGTCAGGCCCTCCTGCACGACGCGATAGGCGGTGAGCGCCGTGGTTTCATCGATGTCGCCGCGCGCGCCCTCCAGCGCCAACTCGATCGCGATGTCGGCGCGCGCCTCGCGCCATCCACGCGCCAGAGCTTCGATCGCGTCGGCGAGCCCCATTTCTTCGAGCGCGGCAGGGCGCAGCCGCCCGAGTATGCGCCGGTTGATCTGCTGCAGGGCGGCGATCTGTGCGTCGATCCTGCCGCAGTCTTCGGCGAGGCGCGACGGCTTGGCCCCGGGGCTTTGCGCCTTGCGGGCCAGCGCGCCGACGCCCGCGCGCACAGTGAACAGGAAAGGACCGATCTCGTCGTGAAGATCGCGCGCGATGCTCCGCCGCTCTTCGTCCTGCAAATGGATCATGCGCCGCACGAGTTGATGGTTCTCGTCATCGAGTTTCTGCAACGTCACGGCGAGCGCGTTGATCCGCTCTGCGATGACGATGAGTTCGGGAGACCCGTCCGCGGGCGCCCGCGCGGAAAAATCGCCTCTTTCAAGCCGCGCCACGGCGTTGGAAAGCGCGTCGATCGGCGCCAGCGTGCGCGAGACGGCGTAGGCGACGAGCGCGAAAGCGAGCGCCGCCATCGCCGAAGCGCCGATCGTGAGCCAGACGATCTCCTCCCAGATTTCGGCGATTTCGTCGTCCGAAGTGGCCACGATGTCGATCATGCCGAACGGCGACGCGACGTGAATGGGCGTCGGCGGGCGAAACACCAGCGCGCTGAACCACTCCGGCGCCCGTTTCTCGCGGGGCTGGCCGGCGGCGGCGCCTTCGATGGTGACGCGGACATGACGCAGCCGCCTTGCGTCCTCCATCAAATCGAGAAGGGGCTGTTCGCCCTGCGTCATGGAAAGGCGCGGCAGCGTCGCCTCGACAAGCTCGTGTGCGAGACGAGTTGCCGCCTCGGCTTCTGTTCGCACGCGGGCGCCCGCATGAAAGATCAGCAACCCGACGCCAAAGGCGAGACCCGAGGTCAGGGCCGCGCCGAGCAGGAGCGAAAGGCGCGCACGCAGCGACAGGCTTTGGAGCATGGGAAATTTTCCTGGAAGACGGCGACTTTACGGATGCGTCGACAGCGGTCAATCTGCCGTGCTTCTCGAACTGGAGGGATGATGCGCGTTCTTATCGTCGACGACCATCCGATCATCGTCGCCGGCTGCGCCGCGATGCTCGCAAGCGAAGGCGACATCGAGGTCTTTGACGCCCGCGACGCGGAGACGGGTCTCGCGGCTTTCGCCGAGCGCAGGCCCGACATCACGGTTGTGGACATCGCCATGCCCGGCGTTTCGGGACTCGAACTCACGCGCAGAATTCTTGAGATGGACGCCGAGGCCCGCATCGTCGTCTTCAGCATGAATGACGATCCGATTTTCGCCGCGCGCGCGATAGAGGCGGGCGCCAAGGGCTATGTGACGAAGAACGATGATCCTTTTCTCCTCCTGCAGGCGGTGCGGGAGGTCGCGGACGGCGGCGTGTTCCTCATGCCCAAGATCGCCAATCGGCTGGCTTTCGAGAAAAGCAGCTCCGGAGCCGTCAGCCCGCTTGCAGCGCTGACGGCGCGCGAGCTCGAAATCCTGCGGATGCTCGGGGCCGGTCTCGGCATGGCCGAGATTGCCGAGGCGACGCAGGTTTCCTACAAAACGATCGCCAATTCCTGCTCCCTCATGAAGCGCAAGCTCGGCGCGCGCACGCCAATGGAGCTGATGCGAATCGCTCTGGAGCAGAAGCTGGCCTGAAGATCGGCCTACTTCGCCGCCGCGTCGGGAAAGGGTTCCGGCGCGGAATAATTCGCCGGAACGTCGCCTGTCAGGCTGCCGAGGAACGTCACAATATCCGCGGCGTCCTTGTCGGAAAGCGCCTTGCCAAGCTGGACCTTGCCCATGATCTTCACGGCTTTGGCGAGATCGTCGACCGAGCCGTCGTGAAAATAGGGCCCGGTCTTCGCGACGTTCCGCAGGCTCGGAACCTTGAAGACATAAAGGTCGGCGTCGTCCTTCGTGACGTCGGCGCGGCCTTTGTCGGGGGTTTTGACGCCGGTCTCTTTCCAGTAGTCGCCGGTGACGCCGAATTTCTGGAAGGCGTCGCCGCCGACGCCATCGCCGCTGTGGCAGGCGGCGCAGCCGGTATCGATGAATTTGCGCAACCCGACCTGCTGCTGCGGGGACAGCGCATCCGCGCGGCCGAGAAGGAAGGCGTCGAATTTCGAGGGCGTCAGCAGCGTCCATTCGAAGGCGGCGACGGCCGTGCCCCAATTCCCGGAGTTGATTGGGTCCTTGTCGTCAGGAAAGGCCTTGGCGAAAGCCTCCGCATAGGCAGGGATAGCTTTCAGCTTGCCCATTGCGGCGGCCTGATCAGGATTGCCAAAGCTCGCCGCTCCCACCAGCGATTTCTCCGCCTGATCCTCGAGCGATTCGCGGTCTCCGCGCCAATGCTGCTTGAAATTCAGGGCTGCGTTGAAGACCGATGGCGCGTTGCGCGGGTTTTCCTTGCCGAAGACCCCGATCGCCTTGGGAAGGCCATCGCTCGCCTGCTTTTCTGGAAGGTGGCAGTGCGAGCAACTCACATTGCCATCCATCGACACGCGATTCTCGAAGAAAAGCCGCCTGCCAAGGTCGGCGCGGATGTCCTGAAGCGAGTCCTTTGCGACGGGAACCGCCGAAAGCGGATTGAACAGCGCCTGCGCGTCCGCGGCGAGCCTTTTCGTATCGAGAGGGTCGGCGGAGGCTGGCGCCGCGAGAAGGGCCGCGCTGAAGAAATAGAAAACGGTCGATCTGCGCATGGCGACCCCCGCAAAGCTGCATCTCATCTGTTCGGGCAAAAAAAATCGAGCCAAGTAAGAAGCGCCTGCTTTTCGCGGCGCCCATCCTACCGGCTCGATTTTTGGAGAGCGCTCCGCCGCTCGCAAGAGCGGGGCGCGTCTCACGCGAAATCTTAGATTTCGGCCGACGAGTAAGCGGTGACTTCCATGCCAACGCAGACTTCGACGATCACGGGCGTGGTCCAGGCCATTGTCATTTCCTCCGTTTGGAACTTCGGCGGCTTTTTCCCGCTCTTGTGTCCCGAGCTTTTGGCTCGGGCGATAGGGGCAGGTTCGAGCTCGGCGAGAGCATTATCATGATCGGCGAGGGCGTGCAATTGGGCTCCCGCCGCTTCGCTTTCGGCGGAAATTTGGGCCGAATGTGCGTTTCGCGACAAGTGTGGAGCAGTTATCGCAATCGGCTGAATGTAGATTAAGTATTTGAATTACAATAATTAAATTCCGTGCCGAAAATGGTTCGGAATTTGCTTTATATAACGAAATTCTTTGAGAAGGCGCCCGCTATGAAAGACGCAAGACGGCGACCCTACCACACCGCTGTCGTCCTTGGAACAAACGAGATCGCCTCTGCGGTCGGCGCCGCCCTGCACGAAGCCGGTTTTGCCTGTCTCCTGTCGTATGATCCCTTTCCGCCGGTGATCCGGCGCGGCATGGCCTTTCATGACGCGCTCTTTGGAGAGGAGATTGCGCTCGAGGGAGTCTCTGCCGTGAAGGTCGAGACGGCGGCCGAAATCCGCGTCGCTCTGGATCAAGGGCGGCTCGTTGGAATCACGCCCCTGCCGCTCAGCGAAATCATTCCCTTGCGGATGCCCGACGTGCTCATCGACGCGCGCATGCAGAAATATCTCGTAACCCCGGATTGGCGCCATATCGCCCGGGTCACTGTCGGGCTCGGCCCCAACTTCGAAGTGGGTCTCAACTGCGACATCGCCATCGAAACGCGGCCGGCCGTCGCCGGCAAGATCATCCGCCGCGGAGGGACGCAGTCCGCCGATCGCACGCCGCGCGCGCTCGGCGGCAAGGGGATCGAACGCTTCGTCTACGCCGATCAGGATGGCCCGTGGCACACGGCGCTCGACATCGGCGCACGAGTCTACAAGGGCGTCGTCATCGGGCGTCTCGGCGGGGCGGCTGTCACGGCTCCGATCGACGGCGTGCTCCGAGGCGTGGTCCGGGACGGCTCGGCGGCCTTCCGCGGAGCGAAACTCCTCGAAATCGACCCGCGCGGACGCGCCGCCGCCTGGATGGGCATCGACGAGCGCGGCGCCTGCATCGCGCGGTCGGTGGTCAAGGCCGTGCGTCTCAAACTGGCTGAAGGCGCCGCAAGGCTGCTCGAAGCGCCGCTAGCGGCGCAATAGTCGAGGCGCCTGCAATTTTGCTTGCGATCCTCACGCTAGATGTTGATGGTCCGACAGCGCCTTGCTTAGAGGCGCCTTTCAATGGAGTAAACGATGAGGATTTCGGCCCGCAATTCCTTCGATGGCGTCGTCAAGGAAGTAAAGAAAGGCGCCACGACCGCTCATGTCGTCATCGATGTAAGCGGCCTCACCGTCACCGCCTCGATCACAAATGAGTTCGTCGACGACCTGGGGCTCGTCGTCGGCTCCAAGGTCAAAGCGATCATCAAGTCGTCGGACGTTATAGTGGCCGTCGAGTGACGCCGCGTCGGGGACGTCGCGACGGCGCGCGTCTCCGCTTCTTCATTCCGCCGATGGATGCGACGCGCTTACGTCTCGACACAGGCCGTGGCGGCTGCTAGGCATGTCGCGTCTTCGACTGGGAGCCGACTCCCTCCGGGCGGGGGCAAGTCAAGCAAAACCAAGAGTTTCCCTCTCACCGCGCGGCGAGGTCGACTTTTGGCCCGCGCGGTTCTGTGCGCGCGGTGATAAAGGACCGCACCAGCGGCACGGGGCAGGAAACGGATGAGCAAGGCGACGCTCGACGGCAAGGCGATTGCGCTCGAAGAGGCCTGTAAGCAGGCTGCGGGCATCCTGAGCGGCGCGAAGTTTGCGCTTGTTGGGGGCCTCGGGGCGGACATTCCCGGCGCCCGCGCCGCGATCCTCCTCGCTGAGCGGCTTCGCGGCGCTTTCGATCATCTCGCCTCGCGCGACCTTCTCGCCGACCTCGACGTTAAGCGGTCCTTCGGCATGTTCACGACGACGGCGAATGAAGCGCGCGTGCGCGCCGACGTGGTTGTTCTCGTCGGGCCTGGCCTTACGAAGCAATGGCCCGGAATGCTGGAGCGTCTCGCCCTCGATCAGGCGCCGCGTCATGGAACCCACGCCGGCCATCCGCGCAAGGTTATCTGGATCGGGCCGGACAGCGCCGAGGCGGCCCTCATTCCCGGCGCCAAGGTCATTCCCGCAACTCTGGCGGAAATCCCCAGCGTCCTCGCCGTCTGGCGTGCGCGGGTCGGCGGCCGTCGGGTCAACCCGGCGCAAATCGACGCCGGGAAGCTCGAACGCGTCGACGGGATGGCGGAGACGCTGAGGAACGCGAAATTCGGCTGCTTTGTCTGGGCCGCGGCCATCGGCCTCGACGCGCTCGCGATTGAAATGATGCAGGCGCTCGTCACCGACCTCAACGTCACGACACGTTTCACCGGTCTGCATATCGGCGGCCGCGCCGGCGCCTCGGGCGTGACGCAGGTCGCCGGCTGGATGACCGGCTTTCCGCCTCGCACGGGTTTCGGCCGCGGCTACCCCGAGCACGACCCGTGGCGTTTTGAGGCGAGCCGGCTCGTCGACAGCGGCGAGGCCGATGCGGCCTTGTGGATTTCCGCCTTCGACGGCGAACCGCCGCAATGGTCGCGCGCCGACATGCCGCTGATCATGCTCGCCCCGGCGGGCGCCGCGCCAGCGCGCGGTCTTTACATTGAAGTCGGCCGGCCCGGCGTCACCCATGACGCCGTTCTCATGGCTCAGGAGACCGGCGGCCTGACGCTGCGCACGGCCACGGCGCCGTCCGACGCGCCGACCGTCGCTCAGGTTATCGACGCCATCATGGCGCATGTTTCGGAGGTCGCGCCTTGCTGACAGTTCTGCGTGGCGGCCACGTCGTCGATCCGGCGACGGGCAAGGACAGCGTCGGCGACGTCTGGTTCCAGGACGGCCGCATCGTCGCGCCGCCAGCCGGCGGCAAAGCCGATCAGGAAATCGATTGTTCCGGCCATATCGTCATGGCGGGCGCGATCGACATTCACTCGCACATCGCCGGCGGCAATGTGAACACGGCGCGCCTGCTGCTCCCCGAGCTGCATCGCGCCATTCGTTCGCGTCTCGCCAATACGCCGCTCTCGACGGCCAAATGGTCGACCTACGAGACCGGGCGCCTCTATGCGCAAATGGGTTTCACGACGGTCGTCGAACCGGCGATGGCGCCGCATCATTCGTTGCAGACGCATTATGAACTGAATGACGTGCCGATCATCGACAAGGGCGCGCTGACGGTTCTCGGCAATGACGACTTCCTGCTGCGCCAGATTCGCGCCGGCAAATCCGAGAGCGCCATAAACGACTATGTCGCGCAGACGGTGAGCGGCACGCGCTCGCTCGGCCTCAAATGCATCAATCCGGGCGGCTGCGAAGCCTTCAAGGAAAACATGCGCGCCTTCGGGCTCGACGACGAAGTGCCGTTCTACGGCCTCACCTCGCGCCAGATTTTCCAGACGCTGCAGAAGGCGACACAGGCTGTGGGCGTCCACCATCCGCTGCATCTGCACATGAACAATCTCGGCATCGCCGGCAATATCGACACGGCCCTCGCCACGATCGACGCCTCGCAGGGCCTGCCGCTGCATCTCGCCCATGTGCAGTTCTACGCCTATGGCAAGGAGGGCAAGAACGCCTTCTCCTCCGCCGCGGCGGCCTTCGCCGAGAAGATCAACGCCAATCCCAATGTCACGGTCGACGTCGGGCAGGTGATGTTCTCGCAGACGGTGACGATTTCCTCCGACGTGCTGAAGCAGTTCAACAGCCTGCCGGGGGGCAGCCCGAAGAAGGGCGCCATCTTCGACGGCGACGCCAATGGCGGCGGCATCGTGCCCTACGCCTACAAGGTGTCGAACTACTACAACGCCATCCAATGGGCTGCGGGCCTCGAGCTGTTCCTGCTGATCAAGAATCCCGAGCAGGTGTTCTTCACGACCGACCATCCCAATGGCGGACCCTTCACGGCCTATCCCGAACTCTTCGCGCTGCTGATGAGCGCGGAGCTGCGTCAGGAGATGCTGTCGCGCCTGCCGGCCGAGGTGCTGGAGCAGACGACGCTGCCCTCGCTCAAGCGCGAATACAATTATTACGAGATCGCGCAGATGAGCCGTTCCGGCGCCGCAAAGCTCTTTGGCTTCACGGACCGCGGCTCGCTCGCGCCGGGCTCTATCGCCGACGTTGCGGTCTATAAGAAGAATCGCGACGTCGCCGGCATGTTCCGCAAGGCGGCGTATGTCTATAAAGACGGCGATCTTGTCGTGAAGGACGGTCAGGTGTCGCATTACAGGCGTGGCAAGACGCTGCATATCGCCCCGCGCTTCGATCAGAACATCAACAAGCGGCTCGACGCTTATTATGAGGAGCTCTACGGCCTGCCGCGCGGGATCTTCGACGTGCCCGATGCCGCTCTGCCGAACAAGGACGCCTTTGCGGAGGTCGCATGCAAGGAATAGTTCGCAACGGCGTGCGCATCGACGACAGTTTCGCCGAAGCGTTCCCCATGGCCGCGACGGGATTGATCGTCACGGCCCCGACCCGCAAATGGGCCAATCAGGCGGCGGCGACAGCGACCGGCTACGGCACATCGGTCATCGGCTGCGACTGCGAGGCGGGCGTCGACAGGGAGCTTTCGGAAGACGAGACTCCCGACGGGCGGCCCGGCGTGCGTATGCTCTTCTTCGGCTTCTCGGCGAAGGGCGCGGAGAAGGCGCTCGTCAACCGCGTCGGCCAGTGCATCCTCACCTGTCCCGGCACGGCGCTCTATTCCGCTTTCGACGGCGATCTCAAGATCAAGGTCGGCAACTCCATGCGCCAGTTCGGCGACAAATGGCAGATGTCGAAAGCGATCGACGGCCGCCGCTTCTGGCGCGTGCCGGTGATGGACGGCGAATTCTTCGTCGAGAGCCAGGTCGGCGTGCTCAAGAAATGCGTCGGTGGCGGCAATCTGCTGATCATGGGCGCCGATTGGGAATCGACCATGCGTGCGACGGAAGCCGCCGTCGACGCGATCAACGCCGTGCCCGACGCCATCATGCCTTTCCCCGGCGGCATCGTGCGCTCCGGCTCCAAGGTCGGCTCGCAATATAAAGGCATGAGCGCCTCGACCAACGACGCCTATTGCCCCACGTTGAAGGGCGTGACCAAGACCGCGCTGGAGGACGACATCGGCTGCACGCTCGAGATCGTCATCGACGGCCTCACCGACGAGACCGTGCGCGTCGCCATGCGCGCGGGCCTCAAGGCGATCATCGACATGGGGCCCGAGACCGGCGCCAAGCGCGTCGGCGCCGGCAATTATGGCGGCAAGCTGGGCCCGTTCCATTATCATCTGAAGGATCTGGTGCCGTGACGCCCTTCACCTTCACGCTCCGTCAGGAGCCCCCGCAGCGCATCGACCTTTCGGCGATCACGCCCGACCGTCTCGCCGGCAAATCCGTCGCCGACATCGAGAAGATAGAGATCGGCACGACGCGCGTTTCCACCAGGGTGGGCGACGTCTTCAAGGTCGCCGGGGGCGATCTCAAGAACGTCCGCTATGAAGGCGGCTCCTCGCGCTTCGATCTCCTTGGCGCGAAGCTGCTGCCCGAGTTCTCGATCCATGTCGACGGGGACGTGGGCCAGCAGCTCGGCCGCCTCGCCTCGGGCGGGAAGATCACGGTTTCCGGCAACGCTGGCGCCTATGCGGCCTCCGGCAACGTCGGCGCGCTTATCGAGATCAAGGGCGACGTCGGCGAGCTTCTCGCCGCGCCCCTCGCGGGCGAGCTTGGCGGCATGTCGGGCGGTCGCGTCGTCGTGCGCGGCAAGGCCGGCGCCCGGGCGGGCGATCGGCTGCGGCGCGGCATTCTCATCATTGAAGGGGACGCGGGGGAGGACCTCGGGTCCCGCCTCATCGCGGGCACGATCATCGTGCTGGGCGAGACCGCCGGGCGCGTCGGCTATCTCAACAAGCGGGGCTCGCTCATACTGGGCAAGCGCAAGGACTTTGGCGCGACCTATATGGATTGCGGCGCGCATGTTCTTACTTTTGCGCGCCTTTTCTCGCGCAGCCTGAAAGAGGACAGCGCGGCCGCTTCGGCCCTCCTCGGGGGCAAGCTGCAGCGTTTTGGCGGCGACACGGCGGTCTATGGCAAGGGCGAGATATTGACGCCCGTCTGACCGGCATTACCCTTGCTTCAAATCAAACGCCGCCGGGGTTTCGGCGGCGTTCACGCAAGGGGGTTGCCGATGACTTTCGTCGAACTCATCCTCACCGTCTGCACGCTGGCGCAGCCAGCAGCCTGCGACGAGCGGAAGCTGATGCTCGAGTCCGCCACGGGCTCCACACGCAACTGCGTGATGCAGGCGATGCCCTATATCGCCCAGTGGTCTGGCGAGCATCCGAATGTACAGGTCACCCGCTGGCGCTGCATCACGCCAGGCGGCGAGGGCGACAAAATCTAGCGCTCGCATCTTCGTCACGGTCAGTAGCGGCTTGCCGTTTGCGGACTAGGCGCTCGAGCTGTCCCATGCGACGGCCTGACCCGCGCGTTCCTCGAATTTGCGCGGGCGGGTTCTTGTGCCCATATCCGATATATAGGCACTCGAACGAGGCGCCGCCGCCATGAAGTCAGAACCGCCGCCGCCTTTCGCCGCGCCCTACGCCCCGTCGGACGAAGCCATCGCGGCGGCCTTTTTGAATGCGAGACCCGCCCCGGCGGCCGGCGAGGCGATCGAGCAGAAAGCCCTCGCCCTCGTCCGAGGCATGCGCGCGCAGCACAGCGCGTTTGGCGGCGTCGAGGATTTCCTGCATGAGTTCTCACTCTCGACGCAGGAAGGGCTCGCCGTCATGGCGCTGGCGGAATCGCTTCTGCGCGTGCCCGATGACGCCACCGCCGACCAACTCATCGCCGACAAGCTTGTCGCCGGCGATTTCTCCCATCACGAATCCGCCTCCGATACGCTGCTGGTGCAGGCCTGCGCCTTCGCCCTCGGCGTCTCGGCGCGTCTCGTCGGGCAGGGGGAGCCGGGCGGTCTCGTCGCCGACCTCGCACGGCGCCTCAGCGTTCCTGCGCTGCGCGGCGCTGCGCGGCAGGCGATGCGGCTCATGGGCGCGCATTTCGTCTTTGGCGAGACGATCGACGCGGCGCTCGCTCGGGCGCAAAGTCGCCAGGAGCGTTTCTCCTTCGACATGCTCGGTGAGGGCGCCCGCAGCGCCCGCGACGCGGAGCGCTATTTCGAGGCTTATGCAACGGCGATTTGCGCCATTGGCGCGCAGGCGGGCGATGCTCCGCTACCCGATCGGCCCGGGATCTCCGTCAAACTCTCCGCCCTACATCCGCGTTACGAAGCGATCTCGCGCGGGCGCGTGCTGCGTGAACTGGGGCCGCGCGTGCTGGAGCTTGCGCGGTTGGCGAAAGCGCGAGACCTCGCCTTCACAATCGATGCAGAGGAGGCCGACCGTCTCGAGCTCTCGCTCGACGTCATCGCGCGCGTCGTCGCCGATCCGTCGCTCGCGGGATGGACGGGATTCGGCCTTGCCGTGCAGGCCTATCAGAAGCGCGCCGCCGCTGTCATCGATTTCGTCTCCGCGCTCGCGCGGGCGCATGACCGGCGCTTCATGCTGCGCCTTGTGAAGGGCGCTTATTGGGACAGCGAGATCAAGCGCGCCCAAGAGCGGGGGCTCGATGATTATCCCGTCTTCACGCGCAAGGCGATGACCGATCTCAATTACGATGCTTGCGCGGCGCGGATGCTCGGCGAAGCCCGCATCTATCCGCAATTCGCGACGCATAACGCGCGCTCGGTCGCCGAAATTCTCACGGCCGCCGGATCCCGCACGGACTATGAATTCCAACGTCTGCACGGAATGGGCGAGGCCCTCTATGCCACGCTCGCGCAGATGAGCGACGTTCCCGTGCGCGTCTATGCGCCGGTCGGGCCGCATCGCGATCTCCTGGCCTATCTCGTTCGGCGCCTGATCGAGAACGGCGCCAACTCCTCCTTCGTCGCGCGCGCGGCCGATCCCGAGACGCCCGAGGAAGCGCTCATTGTCGATCCGCACGATCTTCTGAGCCTAGGCAAGGGCGTGCGTCACCCGCGCCTGCCTGCGCCATCGCAGATCTTTCAGCCGCTGCGCGCCAATTCGAGAGGAGTCGAATTTGGAGACAGAAGGGCGCTCGCGGGGCTGCTCGATGAGGTCGCCGCCGCGAAGCAACCTGATATGGCGCGGCCAAGCGCGGGGATCGGGACTCCGGCGCGCGACGTGGTCTCGCCGATCGACGGCGCGGTCGTCGGACGCGTCGTCGAAACAAACGCCAAGGACGCGCATGCGGTCATGCGTGTTGCGGCGTCGGCCTTTCCGCGCTGGAGCGCGTCCCCGGTCGAAAGCCGCGCGCAAATACTCGAGCGCGCCGCCGGTTTGATTGAGGCGCGCCGAGGCGGTTTCGTCGCGCTGCTCCAAAGTGAAGCGGGCAAGACGCTCGACGACGCGCTCGCCGAAGTTCGCGAGGCGGTGGATATGTGCCGCTACTATGCGGCGCAGGCGCGACTTGCCTGCGTGGAGGTCAAACTCCCCGGTCCGACCGGCGAAGACAATCGTTTGACCCGCGGCGGGCGCGGCGTTTTCGTATGCATCTCGCCTTGGAATTTCCCGCTGGCCATCTTCATCGGGCAGATTGCAGCCGCGCTCGTCACCGGCAACGCCGTCGTGGCGAAGCCCGCGGAGCAGACGCCGCTCGTCGCCGCGAAGGCGACGGCGCTTCTTCATGAAGCCGGCGTGCTGCGCGAGGCCCTGCAGTTTGCGCCTGGCGCGGCAGACGTGGGCGCCGCGCTTGTCGCCGATCCGCTCACGGCCGGCGTCGTCTTCACCGGTTCGGTCGACGTCGCGCAGCGCATCAACCGCGCGCTTGCGGCGCGTGACGGCGCGATCGTGCCGCTCATCGCCGAAACCGGCGGGATCAACGCCATGATCGTCGACTCGACGGCGCTGATCGAGCAGGTCGTCGACGACGTTCTCGCTTCTGCGTTCCGCTCGGCTGGGCAGCGCTGTTCGGCCCTGCGGCTGTTGTGCGTGCAGGAAGGCGTCGCCGACGCTTGCGTGGATATTCTGATCGGGGCGGCTCAGGCGCTTCGCGTCGGCGATCCTCGCCAAATGGACATGCATGTCGGGCCGGTGATCGACGCCGAAGCGAAAGCGAAGCTGGAGGCCTATATCTCGCAGCAGCGCGCCGCCGGCCGCCTGATTTACGCAGGGCAGGCGCCGACGCTTGGGACATTTGTCGCGCCGCATATCGTGCGACTCGATCGCGCATCGGATTTGCGCGCGGAGATCTTTGGCCCCGTCCTGCATGTGACGACGTGGCGCGCGGACGCATATGACGCGCTTGTCGAAGACATCGCCGCGAGCGGCTATGGGCTCACGATGGGATTGCAAACACGAATCGCGTCGCGCATTGCGAGACTGACGCATCGCGCGCCGGCCGGAAACGTCTACGTCAATCGCAACATGATCGGCGCCGTGGTCGGAAGCCAGCCTTTTGGCGGCTTTGGACTTTCCGGCACAGGGCCGAAAGCGGGCGGGCCGGAATATCTGCGTCCCTTCCTGCGCGAGACTACGGCGACGATCAACACCGCCTCTTTCGGGGGCGACGCGGGCCTGCTCTCGCTCGACGAATAGGCGCGACAATCTGCTGCAAATGGCTCCGCTTGCACATCGTCGCGACGGAACCAGATTTTTCAAGTGTATGAAGTAGTTTTGCAACGGAGACAGGCGATGGCGGAACAGCAGAACGCTCCTGTGAAGAGAGATGGCGGCTCCGTGGAGTCGGCCGACCTTTGGGATTGGCGCCCCTTCGAGGCGCTGCGCAGGCAACTCGATCGTTTCTTCGACGAGGCGCCGCTGCAGAAGCGCTCCGGAAACTTCGAGCCTTTCGAGAAATTCATGGGGTGGCAGGGCGCGCCGCCCGTGGATTTCGTCGAACGTAACGGCGACTATGAAATCACGGCCGAGCTTCCAGGCCTCGAACAGAAGGACGTCGAAGTGAAGGTCGCGAACGGCGCGCTCGTCATCCACGGCGAAAAGAAGATGGAGCGCGAGGAGAAGGAGGAGGGCATGTTCTTCTCGGAGCGCCGTTACGGTTCGTTCCGGCGCAGTTTCCGCCTACCCGAGAACGTCGACGCCGACAAGATTACGGCCGCTTTCGAAAGAGGGGTGTTGAAGGTGACCCTGCCGAAGTCCGGGCAGACGACGACGCAGGAAAAGAAAATCGACGTCGCGGTGAAGTAAGGCGCCGCCAATCGAGGCGCTGCGCCCATCAAATGGACTTTGAGAAGCAACGACGGCGGGCGATAATCGAGCGCCCGCTGCTGTTCTATGCACGGACCTTTCACATAGGGACCCATGACATGAAAGTGGAGGACTTTCTCGCCCACGCCATTCAGCTCGAATCTGAGGCGGCCACGCGTTTCGGCCAGCTTGCCGACGCCATGGCGACGAATGGCAACGCCAGGGTGAGCAAGCTCTTCCGTCGTCTGTCAGACTATTCGCGCCTTCATCTTGCCGACGCCAAAGCGCGCGGCGGGTTCCGGGATATTCCTGAATTGCGCCCCGAGGAATTCGTCTGGCCCGATCTCGAAAGCCCGGAGAGCGCGGCCATATGGGGCGCCGACCCGTTTATCGGCCGCGAGGAGGCGCTCAGCATCGCGCTTCAGGCGGAGATCGCGGGGCTCGACTATTATCAGTCGATTCACGACACGACGGACGACCCCGAGACGAGGGTCCTCGCGAGGGAATTCGCCGACGAAGAGCGTGACCATGTTGCGGAGCTGCGCAAGTGGATCGCAGCTCATGCGGCGGGCGCGTCGCTGCCGGTCGATCCCTGATCAGCGCAGCATGTGGCGCAAGGCTTCATAGAGGCCGAAGTCCACGGCGATAAGCATCGTTCCGATGATCGCCGCCTGAGCGATGTAATTGTAGTTGCGGCGCGTTCGCATTCCCGGCTCCCACTTGCGAAGGCGGGAGGTAGGAAGCGGCCGGGGTTTGGCAAGAGGCGACGATCAGTCCGTCATATCGCGCGCGCTTCCCGCACCGGCTTGCGCATCAGCCGCGGCAGCACGAGATGCGGCAGCACGCCCTCGCGGATCACCGCGCGGCGCAGCGGACCCAGCGCCGCGACCGCGATGAAGCTGGCGCCGCGGAACAGATCCACCGGCAGATAGGGAATGATGAGCGAGCGGTTGAGCACGTCGACGCCATTGGTGCGGAAGCCGATGTCGGCGTGGCGATGGCGGTCGTAGCGGGCGAGGGCGCGGGAGAGTTCCTTCTCGTTCTTCAGATCGACGCTTGCAAGGCAGTCTTCGAGGTCGGCGACGTCGCGCAGGCTCAGATTCAATCCTTGCGCGCCGATGGGCGGGAAGATGTGGCAGGTTTCGCCGACGAGGGCGAGCCGGCTTTTGGCGTGCCGCGACACCTGCATCCCGCCCATGCGGAATTGGCCGATGTCGCTCTCGATCTTCATCGTCCCGAATTCCGACTTGGCGTAGTCCTCGATTTCATATTCCAGCTCCTCGCGGGGCTTGGCCATGCGGCGCCGGGCGTCGTCGACGCTCATCAGCCAGACGAGGCTCGAGCGGTGCGGGGCGCCCTCGCGCGCGGGCAGCGGGACGAGCGTGAAGGGGCCCGAACGCGTGTGCCACTCGGTTGACATGTTGTCGTGCGGGAACTCGTGGCGCAGCATCATGGTCAGGGCGATCTGCGGATAGGTCCATTCCTTCACGTCAATGCCGGCGACGGCGCGGGCGCGGCTGTTCCGGCCGTCGGCGGCGACGATGAAATCGGCCTCGACCCGCCGGCCATCGGCGAGGAGCGCTGCGGCGCCGGCGCCGTTCAGCTCATAATCGACGATATCCGCGTCGATCAGCGTGATTTCGGGATGGGCGCGGACAAGGTCGAGCAGCACGCCGACGAGTTCGTCATTCGAGATATTGACGCCGAGCGCCGGCAGATCGACCTCGCTCGCGCGCAGCGTCAGCTCCGGCACGGGAAGCAGCTGGTCGGTGTCGTCGATCATGCGGATCGCTTCGACGGGACAGCCGAGCGACTTCACCCGCTCAAGGGCGCCCAGCGCGTCGAGGAAGCGGACGGAGGCTTCGAAAAGCGCGACAGTGCGGCCCGGCAGCGGCGGCGGAATGCGGCCGACGAGCGTTGTCCTGAGGCCCGAGCGCGCGAAGGCAAGTGCGGCGGCGAGGCCGGTCGAGCCGGCGCCGGCCACGAGAATGTCGGTCTTCGTCGTCGCGCCGTCGGGCGCGGAATGCTCGGTCATAAGAAAACTCCTGATGCTGAGGCTGTTATAGCGGCGCCCGGCGCGGAGGGCGAGGGTAGGCGCGGCGTGATTTTGCCGCTGCGGACGGTTCGGCCTCGAGGCGGCACTCGTATGGATCGGGTCACAGGCGCGACTGTTTTGGGATTTCGGCCTGCTGCACTAAATCAGACAGGCGCGCCCTCGCGCGGCACGAGTTTGGGAGGCTTCCATGGTACAGGCGATCCGCGTTCATCGGCCGGGCGGCCCAGAAGCCTTGCAATTCGAGGAGGTGGAACTGGCAGCGCCGGGGCCGGGGGAAGTGCAGATCCGCCACCGCGCCATCGGCGTGAACTATATCGACGTCTACCGCCGCACGGGGGCTTACCCCGCCGAATACCCCTTCGTGCCGGGCCATGAGGGGGCGGGGCAGATCATCGCCGTCGGCGAGGGCGTCAAGGATTTCGAGGAGGGCGACCGCGTTGCTTATGTCGGGGCGCTCGGCGGCTACAGTGAAGCGCGCAACATTTCCGCCAATTCCGCGATCCATCTGCCAAAGTCCCTCAGCTATGAGCAGGGGGCGGTGATGATGCTGAAAGGCCTGACCGCGCAATATCTGCTGCGCCGCACTTTCCGGGTTAAGAAAGGCCATCGCGTGCTGGTGCACGCGGGGGCCGGGGGCGTCGGCCAACTGCTTTGCCAATGGGCGAACGCGCTGGGGGCCAAGGTGATCGCCACCGTCGGTTCGGCGGAGAAGGCCGAGACGGCGCGAGCGGCCGGAGCGGCGGACACAATTCTCTATCGCGAGGAGAATTTTGCCGAGCGGGTGAGCGAGATCACCAAGGGCCGGCTCTGCGACGTCGTTTATGACGGGGTGGGGCGCGCGACCTTCCCCGCCTCGCTCGACTGCCTGAAGCCGTTCGGCATGTTCGTGAGCTTCGGGTCGGCGTCCGGGCCGATCGAGGCCTTCGATCTCGGCCTCTTGGCGCAGAAGGGCTCGCTCTACGCCACCCGGCCCTCGCTTTTCAGCCATATCGCGAAACGCTGCGATTATGAGGACATGGCCGAGGACATGTTTCACGCGATCAAACGCGGCCATCTGACGATCGCGTCGCCGCAGACGTTCCCGCTTGCCGAGGCGGCGAAGGTCCATGCGGCGCTCGAATCGCGTCAAACGACAGGCTCGATGGTGCTGATCCCCTGATCAACCCCGCGCCGGCCCGCAGGGAAATGCAATTTGCGCCATGTGTTGCTTTTGCGCCACGAACGGATCCGCCGCGCCGTATGGGTGGTGATAACACCAAGTGAGGAGAGGGATAATCCCGCGCGACCTGACGCTCGCGCCGCGCCCGGATTGACCGTCTGACGCCGGCGGAAGTCCCGTTTTGCGCCTTTTGATGGCGTTTGCGACAAAAATGGCGCAACATTTCGCGCCGAATGGGATATTCTCAGCGCGTTCCGGCTTTGAGGTTCCTCCCACCTCTCGATTAGCTCGAACCGCCTCAAAGACCCGGCCTCGAAGCCGGGTTTTTTTCTGGGCTTTCGCACGGATGAGGGAGTTGCGGGTTGCATTCCCCCTCAAACGGCCCCATCCTTCCTGCTGCGGCCGGGCATTGGGCCGCGAAGCATGAGGGTTGCAACGCTGTCGACAAGTGTTCATCCGGGGGGCGAACTCGCCACTCCGCGGAAAATCGGCGCCAAAGCGTCGCTTTCTGGCTCGATCGTGCAAAATGTCCTTGCGGCTATGGACGAGACGAAAGCCGAGGACATCATCACCATAGATCTGCGCGGCAAAACGGCGCTCGCCGATGAGATGATCATCGCGACCGGACGTTCGACCGTGCACGTCGGCGCCGTCGCCGACAAGGCGGTCAGGGCCCTGAAGGATGCGGGGGTCACGGCCCGCGTCGAAGGGCTGCCCCAGTGCGACTGGGTGCTGATCGACGCTGGCGACGTCATCGTCCACATTTTCCGTCCCGAGGTGCGTCAATTCTACAACCTCGAGAAAATGTGGGGCGGGGATCGGCCCGTGGAGATGCGGCTTGTCTGACGCAAAGAGCGTCAGATAGCCGAGGTGCGACTGGGCATTATCTGCGTGGGCCGGCTCAAGGCCGGTGCCGAGCGGGAGATTTACGCGCGCTACGCCGAGCGTATCGCCGCGCTGCGGCGGCTCGGGCTCGAGGGGCTCGACCTCAAGGAACTGGACGAAAGCAAAGCGAAAAGTTCTGCCGAGCGCATGGCGCGCGAGGGCGAGGAGATGCTTGCGCTCGTGCCAGCTGACTCGGCGCTGGTCGTTTTCGATGAGCGCGGCAAGGCGACCGACAGCGCGGGTTTCGCCGCCTTCATGGGCCGCGAGCGCGACGCGGGCCGCAAGGCCATGTGGTTCGCCATCGGCGGCTCGGAGGGGCTCGACGGAAATGTGCGCGCGCGGGCGGCGGCGGTTTACTCATTCGGGGCAATGACGCTGCCGCATCAGCTCGTGCGCATCCTGGCGGCGGAGCAGATTTACCGCGCGATGACGATACTTTCAGGGCACCCGTATCATCGCGGAGGATGAGCGATGCGCCCTACCTTGCCGGCGCAGCCCCCTCCTTCAGATATTTCCCATTCGCCCAACCTTTCCGCCCCGCGCCATCCTGAAGCTGGCACCAGCGCTGGCCGCGGGTGAGCTTGCAGCCTCCATTTTTCAGGATCGCTGTATTCGAGACCTGCGTCACGACCTTGCCTTTCGCTGATGGCGTCGCGCGAACTTTCAGCGTATCCCCTGCAGGAACGCCCTTCACTTCCCAATAGTCCGGGCCGCCGGAGAGCCCGTCCGCGAAGTCGGGACTTCTATGCCGCGGCGCCCCGGCTCCTGCGAGTGAGGGAAGCGCAAGCGCGAAGGCGGCGGCGATGAGAAACCGAAGCCAGATATACATTCGTCCCCCCTTAGGCTGTCAGCAAAAACGCCGCGCGCGCTTCTGCGTTTCAAGCCTACCACAAGGGGGACGAGGGATATGGGGATAAAGCCGCAGCCTAAGAGCGCGCCTCCGCCGTGACGCCGTCGTGCCCGACCGCCGCCTGCAGCCGCTCCATCGCGTGCTCCACCTGCTGGAAATCGCCGCGCAGCGCCTTGAGCGCATATCGCTCCTTCTCGATCTCCTGGCTGGTGCGGAAGCCGAGCCGCCGCAGCAGCGGCAGGGGCGGGCACCAGCCCTGCATCGCGTGCTGGAGCAGGAAACCTGCAGTTACGACCGGCAATGCGAGCCAGCGGCGATCGCTCGCGACGCCCAGCGCCAGCCCGCCGAGCGCCAAGGTCGAAGCGTTTGCCTCTAGCGCCCGTTCCACATCCCATTCGCGGTCGAGCTCCACGAGGCGCCCGGCGATCTTCTCGGGATGCAGGGCGAAAAAGACCAGCCGCTCCAGCATCGCCGCATGGATCATGCGATTGACGGCGTCACTTGTGTGGTTCTGAACGCGGTCGCCGTCGCCTGCGGCCATGGCTCGATCCTCTCCCGGACCCACAGCCAACTGGCGAGCCGTCGCGAAGTTCCGGCAGGGCGCGCGCCGTCGCCGGGCCTTTACCGCCCGGCTTTCCTGCGCTAAACCCCGCCGGTAACGAGCCCTTCGCGTTACCGCGCGGGGCTTTTGTCGTTTTTCGAGGCGCAAAGAAGCATCATGGCGAATGTGGCGGTGGTCGGCGCCCAGTGGGGCGACGAGGGCAAGGGCAAGATCGTCGACTGGCTGTCGCTCACGGCGGATGTCGTCGTGCGCTTTCAGGGCGGCCACAACGCCGGCCATACGCTCGTCATCGACGGCGTAACCTACAAGCTCGCCCTGCTGCCCTCCGGCATCGTTCGGCCCGGGAAGCTTTCGGTCATCGGCAATGGCGTCGTCGTCGATCCGCATTTCCTCGTCGGCGAGATCGAACGGCTCCGGGCGCAGGGCGTCGAGATCACGCCCGCCAACTTCAAGGTCGCGGAGAACGCGCCGCTCATTCTCTCGCTGCATCGCGAACTCGACGCGCATCGCGAGGAGGCGGCTGGCGGCGGCGCCAAGATCGGCACCACCAAGCGCGGCATCGGTCCCGCTTACGAAGACAAGGTCGGCCGCCGCTCCGTCCGCCTCATGGACCTCGCCGAGCCGGATACTCTCGACGAGAAGATCGCCCGCATCCTCGCCCATCACAATCCGCTGCGCCGCGGCCTCGGCCTGCCTGAAGTGGCGCCGGCGACGGTTCGCGAGGAGCTGCTTTCAATCGCGCCGAAAATCCTGCCGTTCATGGATGCGGTGTGGGATCTCCTCGAAGGCCAGCGCCGCGCCGGCAAGCGCATTCTCTTCGAGGGCGCGCAGGGCGTGCTGCTCGACGTCGATCACGGCACCTATCCCTATGTGACCTCCTCCAACACCGTCGCCGCTTCGGCCGCCAGCGGCTCGGGGCTGGGCCCGGGCGCCATCGGCTATGTGCTGGGCATCGCCAAGGCCTATACGACGCGCGTCGGCGGCGGCCCGTTCCCGACGGAGCTAAACGACGCCATCGGCGAACTCATCGGCGACCGCGGGCATGAATTTGGCACCAACACCGGTCGCCGGCGCCGCTGCGGCTGGTTCGACGCCGTGCTGACGCGTCAGGCGGTGAAGACCTCCGGCATCAACGGCATCGCGCTGACGAAGCTCGACATCCTCGACGGCTTTGACGAGATCAAGATTTGCACGCATTACATGCTGGACGGGAAGCGCATCGACCGCCTGCCGGCATCGCAATCGGCGCAGGCGCGGGTCACGCCGGTATATGAGAGTTACCCGGGCTGGAAGGAGACGACCAGCGGCGCGCGCAGCTGGGCCGATCTGCCGGCGCAGGCGATCAAATATGTCCGCCGCGTCGAGGAACTGATCGAGGCGCCGGTGGCGCTGCTCTCGACGAGCCCGGAACGCGAGGACACGATCCTGGTGCACAATCCGTTTCAGGATTAATGCCGCGCCGCAATTGGATCAGAATTCCTGCTTTAAACCGACGAAGAACCCCCTGCGAGGTCCATATTGGGGAGCGAACACGCCGATCCCCGACCCGTCACGCAACTGATAGGCATGGTCGAGCAGGTTGACGATATCGAAGCGGAACGTCAGCGGCTTGCCGAAAACCGTGCCGATCGCGCGCGAAAGGCCGAGGTTTACTTGCGTGTAGGGAGAGACATGAGTCGTGTTGGCGAAGCCGCTACGCAGTCCGCTGCCATAGATCATGCTGACGGCGCCGCGCGTGCCGAAAACGACATAGGACGCCCCCGCCGAGCCGGTCCAAGTCTGAGCGTGATCGGTGTAGATGTAATGGCGCGAGATGTAGTCGATCTCGTCTGGATCGAAGAGAAACTGGTTCGAGGTGACCTGCGTCGCGCGTTGGCGCGCCCAGGCGAGATTGGCGTAGGCGCGAAAATCGTCCCGCGAGAAAAGCGATTTCAGCTCCACGCCGGTGTTGTAGGCGCGATCATAATTGAAGGCGGTCAGGACATAGGCCTGTCCAAACTGTCCGTCGTCCAGGAGGTTGCGCGCGCGCTTGTAATAGACGTCGATCCCCGCCTGGAGTTCAGGCGTCAGCTTTTGCGTAATGCCGACGTCGAGATAGTTCGACCGCTCTGGACGAACCGGGCTGGACAGGGAGATATCCGGCTGTGCGACCGTGTTGTTGTAAACGGCAAGGTTCGTCGGCGCCGAGAGCGCTTGCGAGGGTGGCGTGAAGTAACGCGCATAGCCGACATGGAACGTCGTGTCCTCGAAAGGCTTGAAGACGATCGAGGCGCGTGGACTCAGCTGATTGGCGGAGACGTACTGCCACATCTGGTCGAAACGCAGTCCGGCGTTCAAGATCAACTGATCGGTGACTTTCCATTCGTCCTGCACATAGCCGCCAGCAATCCAGCCGAGTTTGGCGTTCCGGTCATATGCGCCGATCGGCGTATTGAGGGGGTCTCCGTTGGCGTCGAGCGGCAGGACGGAAGATGAATTCACGACATTTGTCTTCTCGCCGCTGAAGGTGAAGCCGCTTCGCAAGGTATGGCTGTCGGTGACGCGATAGGCGATGTCGCCCTGGAGGCCGTTCACGAGGCTACCCCGATAAACATCGGAGGCGATGCCATTGAACATGAGATCGCCGAGCTGATCGGGGATATAATGCACGGTTGAATAGCGCGAAAAATATGAGACCTGCGCGTCGATATTTCCGAGGGACTTCGTCAGCGCCAGCACATTGTAGAAGGTGCGTTCCGTCTGGTTCTCGTTTAGCTTGGCGGAGTCGAAGTAATCCAGGCCATAGGCGGAAAACTGCGTCGGCTGGTTCGGGTTGTTCGGGATCTGGTAACCGGCGACGGACGTCCCAGTGATGAAGCTCAATTTTGTCGCGTCGTCGATCGCATAGGACGCGAAGCCGAAAAATCTTCCCTGCCGCGTTCGGTCGTGCAGAGCTTCATGGCCCGGCGTCAAATTTTGAACGCCGAGACTGTTCATGGTCAGACGGCCAGATGCGAAAACCTCCCACTGGCCGATCTTCGCGCCATATTCGAAGGGGGTCTGGCCGGTCGCATGGCTTCCCCCATAGATGCTCACGTTGCCGCCGGCCGTCGGCGGGGGTGGGCGAGAAATGATGTCGACGAGGCCTGCCGTGTGCAGCCCATATTGAGCCGGCAGCGCGCCCGTGACCAGGGACATTGAACCGACAAAGCCCGTATCCATCACCTGGGCGAAACCGGAGACGCCGTCGGGGAGGAGAATCCCGTTGACGCGATACTGGACGTTGCCATGTTCGTTGCGGATATGGAAACCGCCGTTCGACGCGGTGTCTTGTGTCACGCCCGGGCTTTGAAGGA
The DNA here is from genome assembly GCA_963806665.1 of uncultured Alphaproteobacteria bacterium. Classification (GTDB taxonomy): domain Bacteria; phylum Pseudomonadota; class Alphaproteobacteria; order Rhizobiales; family Beijerinckiaceae; genus Methylocystis. The sequence continues at coordinate 508,619 of CAWDYM010000004.1, forward strand.
GAATTTGATCGAGCGTCGTCTGATTGCCTTGCGGCAGCGCCTCGATGGCCTTGCGATCGAAGGTGTAGACGTTCGCGCCTACTTTCGGCAGCAGCCGATCAAGCCGCGCTTGCCGGTCTTCAACGACCGCTGGTTGTGGCGGCGCCGCAGGAATCGCCCGCGCCTGCCGAGAAGGAGAAGCCGTGGAAGCAGGCGCTGAACGCGTCACGGCTGCGGTCGTGGGGCGCGCCACGCCCATGCGCTGCCGATGTCCCGCTCCCACGTCGATCGTCGGCAGCGACTGTTGCCCCGTGGCGGAGTTGATCACGCCCAAGACGCCGGTCGCGACGGCAAGGATGGTCAGAAGTGGCGCGCGGAAATTTTTCATCAGATATATCCGGAGGCGACGCTTATGACTGCAACAGTATAACATTACACTCAGAAGTCCAGTCGCTCTGAAGCCAGGAGAGGGAAGCCGTTCGAATTCGGCTGTTGGAAACGCACGGCAGCCTTGCGTCCCCTCGCACCCCTCGCCATATCGCGGGAAGGAGGACCAGCATGGCCGTGACACCGCTCGACACTGCGCCCGCGCTGCGTCTGCACGCGCTCGACAGCGAAGATCTGGCGCTTCTGTCCGCGCATGTTCAGGATGCGCTGGTCCGCGTCGGCGACATCGTCTTTCTGCCGGGCAAGCGCCGCTTCGCGCTTGTCGGCTCGCGCTTCGACTGGGCGGCGGAGCTGGAGGGGCGCCTGGAGCGCTGCCGCTCTGGGCTGCATTTCGAAGGGGTGCAGCGGGTACGGTGCAACGGCGTGTCCCGCGAGCAACCGGACGCGATACTCGACCTTCTCGCCGTCACCTTCGAGCCTGGCGCGGAGCCGCCGGGGGGCGTCATCCGCCTTACTTTTGCAGGCGGCGCGGCGATCTGCCTCGACGTCGAATGCGTCGAGGCGCAACTCACGGACGTCGGCCCGCGCTGGAAGACGGCGGCGCGGCCGAGCCATCAGGCCACTCGGGAAACTTGACGAAAACGCTCGCGCAAGGCCATGACAACCGGGCACCCCCGGTTGGAGATGGAAATGACCCTGCGTTTGGACGCCGCCGCCCCTGATTTCGAACAGCGTTTCGTCTCGCTGCTCGCGATGAAGCGGGAGTCGTCCCACGACGTCGACGAGACAGTCCGCCTCATCATCGAGGATGTGATCAAGCGCGGCGACGAGGCGCTGATCGACTATTCTTCGCGTTTCGACCACATTGATCTGGCGCAGACCGGCATCGCCGTCCCGGCTGCCGAAGTTGCCGCCGCTGAAGCCAGATGCTCGTCGGAGCAAATCGCGGCGCTCGATCTCGCTTTGGAGCGCATCACGGCTTTCCACGAGAGGCAGAGGCCGCAGGATCTGCGTTTCCGCGATTCGGCTGGGGTTGAGCTCGGTTGGCGCTGGTCTCCGCTCGATTCCGTGGGGCTTTATGTTCCCGGCGGCACGGCTGCCTATCCCTCATCCGTGCTCATGAATGTCGTTCCGGCCAAGGTCGCGGGCGTGAAGCGCATCGTGATGGTCGTCCCGACCCCTGGCGGCCATGTCGAGCCGCTGGTGCTCGCCGCCGCGAAGCGCTCGGGCATCGACGAAATCTATCGCGTCGGCGGCGCGCAAGCCGTGGCGGCGCTCGCCTACGGCACGAAGACCATCGCGCCGGTGGTCAAGATCGTCGGCCCTGGCAACGCCTGGGTGGCGGCCGCCAAACGCCGCGTCTTCGGCCAGGTCGGCATCGATATGATCGCCGGCCCCTCAGAAGTGCTGGTGCTCGCCGACAAGACCGCGAACCCCGACTGGATCGCGGCGGACCTTCTGGCGCAGGCGGAGCACGACGAATCCGCGCAGTCGATCCTCATCACCGACAGCGCGGAAATCGCCGACGCCACGGTGGCCGCCGTCGAGCGCCATCTGGCGACGCTGTCGCGCGTCGAGATCGCCGGCAAGTCCTGGCGCGACTATGGCGCCGTCATCCTCGTCGAGAAGCTCGCAGACTCGCTGCCGCTCGCCAACCGCATCGCGGCCGAGCATCTGGAGATCATCAGCGAAGACGCGGAAGAACTCGCGGCGCGCGTCTCCAACGCCGGCGCCATCTTCATCGGCGGCTATACGCCGGAGGCGGTGGGCGATTATGTCGGCGGCAGCAATCACGTTCTGCCGACCGCACGCTCGGCGCGTTTTTCGTCAGGTCTCAGCGTGCTCGATTTCTTGAAGCGCACGTCCATCCTGAAATGCGATGCGAATTCGCTGCGCGCCATCGGCGGCGCCGCCGTAACGCTCGGCGAAGCCGAGGGCTTGCAAGCGCACGCCCGGTCTGTCTCCATTCGCCTCAATTCGCTCGGGGCCTAGAGTGGACGACAGCGTGCAAAACCGCCTGATCTCAGTCACGCTCGACGAAAATTCGATTGGCCGCGGTTCGGCCGATCAGGAGCATGAGCGCGCGATCGCCGTCTACGACCTTATCGAGGAAAACAGCTTCGCCCTCATTGGCCACGCTGGTGGGCCCTACGCGCTCTCCATCTCTTTGATGGACGCCAAACTCGTCTTCGACGTTCGGGATCAGAACGGCGGCAGCGTCATCACGCATATTCTGTCGCTGACGCCGTTCAAACGCATCCTCAAAGACTATTTCATGATATGCGACGCCTATTACGCCGCCATTCGCACCGCGACGCCGAGCCGCATCGAGGCGATCGACATGGGCCGCCGCGGCCTTCACAACGAGGGGGCGCAGCTTCTCGCCGAGCGACTGAAGGGCAAGATCGACACCGATTCCGACACGGCCCGCCGCCTCTTCACACTGATTACCGCCCTGCATTGGAAGGGGTGAGGACCACCGATCTCAGGCTACCAAGCTGCCTTTCGCCTTGGCTTCGTCGAATGCATCCAATGCGTGGTGGGCGTATCTCAGCCGCGTCGCAAGGCCGGCCGTTTGCGAAGCAGGCCGTTCGAAGCTGTTCATGAATGCCTGAACGGCTCCCTCCAATGTCGTCTGGGCCGTCAGAGCGGCTATCGCCTGCTTCTGCGTCGTCTGCAGTTCCTGCCTCAGAAAACCGTAATTAGCTTCGTCGGAAACGACCGACAGCTTATGCTCTTTGCAGAACTGCTCGAATTGCGTCCGGCGCGGCCCGGTCCATTGGGCCCAACCGAATCCGCCTCGGCTGCCGGGGACCAAAGGGTGAATTTCCTGCAGCTCGGTAAAGCCGTTCAATTCTTCTCCGAGATTTCCGAGAATGCCGGCCGCATGATGCTCCATCAGATTGAAGTCGGTCATGAGGTCTCCCATGACCGACGGTGCCTTCAGGCGAAAAAATTCGGTGGGCTTCAGATTCGTCTGGATGATTTTCGGGGGGGTCGGAACGGGCGTCACGCCGCTTGCCGGGGTCGAAGGCTGCTGCGGGGACGGCTTGTCCTTCACCAGCGTCTGGGCAAAGCCTTCGACGACATCGGCCCCGATATAACCCATGCTCGCCAGATAGAAGAGCACGCCGCCATCCATGATCGGGGCGTCAAACACCTTGGCGGTCAGGCCAGCGGCGACGCCCGCGACAAAGCCGATCATCAATCCGATGAAGATGCGGGAGGCCGAAAAGATGTCGGCCTGGCTCGGCGCCGTGTCGGAGATGTCCGAGACCTTCTTCAGCCCGACAATTGTGCGCGCCCCCTGACCGACCATTCCCATGAGGCCGGAAACAAAGAGGATGACAAGCGTCTCAAGTGGCGTCTTTCCAGTCTTCATGTTGAAAGGTTCGATCGAGGCGGCTGCGGTCTCGACCGCTTTCGGATCGCCCTGACGCGCGGCGGGCTGATTGTCGCTGGTAGGTCTTGCCGCGACGGCGGCCTTCGACTCGAGATCCTTCTGGATTGATTCGACGGCGTGCTGGACGCCGCGGAGGTCTTCATCGAGCTTGCGGAATTCGGGAGCAGCCGGGGCCGCGCTTCGTTGGGCGACGACAATCTCAGCGCCAGGGTGTGGCGCGGCCGCCGTCGTTAAGGCTGACGACACCGCGACCGCGGATGAGCCCCCCACGGCCCAGAGACTGAACAATAGCGCGAGCGGAAAGTTTGCTTTCATCGTAACCTCTCTGAAATTAGAGTTTTTTTGACAATCAACGGATTTTAGGGCCGTGATCGTCAAGATCAAGACGTTTCTTCATGGCGGCGTGGCCTGCTCTTGCGCCTTGCCCTTGCCGCCCGTATCAGAGGAGGGTGGCGGGCTCCTTCGGGGATCCCGCAACTGGGTTCACTGCACCGGAAGGCTGAAGCCGATGACGGCGTCCTTTGCCGAAGTCGACGCCGTTTCTGCACAGATGCGTTAGCGACGTGGCCCGCCCGCAATCAATTCTCTTCGCCTGCACGCTGAATACAGTGCGCTCGCCTATGGCCGAGGCGATCGCGCGCCACTATTTCGGTCGCGAAATCTATTTCGCCTCCGCGGGGATAAAGCGCGGCGAAATCGACGCCTTCGCCGCCGCGGCGATGGAGGAGATCGGCGTCGACATGTCGCGCCACAAGCCCCACACTTTCGAGGAGCTGGAGGACTCCAACTTCGATCTCATCGTCACGTTGTCGCCGGAGGCGCATCACAAGGCGCTGGAATTCACCCGCGCCATGGCGGTCGACGTGGTTTATTGGCCGACGCCGGACGCCACCGCGACGCAGGGCTCGCGCGAGGCGATCCTCGCCGCCTATCGCGACGTGCGCGAGCGATTGACCGAGCGGATCAAGACGTTTCTCGGCCGCGGGCCGATCTGATCCAGGCGTAGTCGGTGAGAGTCAGAGTTGCGCCTTCATGCGCGCACAGAAGCTCTGGGCGAGCGCGATGAGCGCGCGGTCGGTCCCGCGCCGCCCCACGAAGGAGATCGCCACCGGTGCGTCGCTTGTCGACAACGGCAGGCTGATCTGCGGCAGGCCGCAGTAGCTCGCGATCATGAACAGCCGCATCATCTGGTAGCGCTTGGCGTCGAGCTGCGCCTCGCTCTCGTTGAGGAGCGGCGCGCGGAAGGGCGTCGTCGGCATGACCAGAAAGCCGGTCTGGCCGATGAGCCCTTCGATCTTGGCGCAAAACTCCTCGCGATGCGCCTGCGCCGCCTTCTTCTGGTCGAGCGTGGTTTTCGACGCGATGGCGAAACGCTCTTCGACGCCCTTGCCGAAGGAGGGATGCTCCGCCTCGATCCACGCGCCATGGGACGCCCAGGCCTCATGAGCCTGCAGATTGCGAAAGTGCGGAAGCGCCGATCCGAAAAAGTCCTCGCCGAGTTTCGCCTCGCGCCACTGGCGGCTTTTCAGCTCGTCGACGGCGGGGGTCGCCGCGGCGGCGTATTCCGTCTCGACGCCCTGAAAAGCGTCGCCGAGCAGCACAGCGTCATAATAGTCGCCCGGACGGGGATCAGGCGGCAGCAACGCATCGCCGACGCTCGCCAGGCAACCGACGTCGCGCGCGAACCAGCCGATGACGTCGAGCGAAGGCGCCAGCGGCACGACGCCGTCGATGGGGATCGCGCCATGGGTGGAGCGAAAGCCGAAGACGCCGCAAAACGCCGCCGGCGCGCGGCACGAGCCGGCTGTATCGGTTCCGAGGGCGAAACTCACGAGACCCGCCGCCGTGGCGACCGCGGAGCCCGAAGACGAACCGCCGGGGTGACGATCCTGCGCCGCGGGATTGATGGGCGTACCGAAATGCGGATTGGCGCCGAGAAGGCTGTAGGCCATCTCGTCCATATGCGTCTTTCCGACGAGCCGCGCGCCGGCCGAGATGAGCCTGTCGACGACGGAGGCGTTCGCCAATGCGGCCGCATGGGTCGCCGCCCATTGTGGATGGCCGTTGGTCGAAACCCTGCCGGCGACGTCGATGTTTTCCTTCACGACGAAGGACGAGCCCGATAGCGGGCCCGCGCCATCCGACGCCTCGTTGATGACGACCGACAACGCGCCTACGTCGACTTGCATCCCCGCCCCCTGTCGCTTCCCGCAAGCCCTTTTTAGAAAGGGACAGCGCCCGCGAGAATTCGCCCGTAAAGCGTCGAATCCAAGGCGGTGTATATGAGTTGGTCGGGCGCGGCGAAAAAGACGGGATCTTCACATATTTGCGGATCAAATCCCTGCGCGACAAGTTCTCGCTTGCGGTGCTTGAACGTCTCCGTGATCTCAAGCTCACGGGAGAGGCGCAGGAACAGCGGCCGCGCATAGGGAGGCAGACGCGCCGCAAGATGCGCCCGCAGCTCGTCGATGGCGAAGGCGTCGTTCACAACGAGTGTGGCCATGCCGGCGCGCCCGTCGCGTCCCGGGAGTTCGACCCCATAGACGTTGACGTCGAGGACGCCGGGGAAGGCGGCGATGGCTTGGGCGACTTCGGCGGTTGCGACATTCTCGCCCTTCCAACGGAAGGTGTCGCCGATGCGGTCGACGAAATAGAAGAAGCCCCGTGCGTCCTTGCGCATCAGGTCTCCGCTGCGCATCCAGGCGTCTCCGTGCTTGAAGACATTACGCAGGATTTTCTTCTCGGACGCGTCGCGATCGAGATAGCCTTCGAAATCGTCGGCGATTCGGGCGATGGCTTCGCCCGGTTCATCCGCGCCGCAAGGCAGGCAGAGGCCGTCCTCGCCGCGTGCGGGCGCATCGTTCTCGACGTCGAAGCGCACGAGGCGAACCACTTGGCTCGCCGCCAGAAATGCCGGAATGCGCCCGATAGCGCCGGGCTCTCCCTCGACATTATAGAGCGAGAAATTGCTTTCCGTCGCGGCGTAGAACTCCAGCATCCGTGGGATGCCGAAACGCTTCTCGAAGACCGGCCACACATCGGGCCTCAAGCCGTTGCCGACCGCGAGGCGTAATCTGTGCTTGCGCTCGGCCTCGCACACCGGCGCATGAGCGAGATAGCGGCAAAGCTCTCCGATATATTGGAAGAGGGTGCAGTCATAAGCGACGATGTCGTCCCAGAATGCGCTTACCGAAAAACGATCGCGCAGCACGACAGAGCCGCCGCTGAGCAGGGGGGCGAAAACCGCAACGACGCCGCCGACGGAATGATAGAGCGGCAGGCAATTGTACATCCTGTCGTCGGCCGTCGCGCCGACGAGTCCGCAAAACCACAGCGACCAGTTCAGGAGCCGCCGGTGCGACACGATTGCGGCTTTCGGCAGGCCCGTCGTGCCGGAGGTGAAAATATAAAGCGCGCGGTCCTGGATCGTCGGCGCTTCCGCTTCGCCGGTAGTCAAAGGCGCTCCGGGCCGCTCTTCGATTTCTGCACGATGGGCTTCGTCGCAGGAAACAAGGCGGATGCCGGGAGCGTCATTCATCGCCTCCGCGCAACGCGCGTGAAGCGACGGTGAAGCGAGGACGAGCCGCGGCGAGGCCGCCTTGATGCAATGCGCCAGCCCCGCCCCCGAGAGATTGGCGTTAAGAAGCGCGACGACGACCCCGATCCGCGTCAGACCGAGCCAGATCGCCACATAGTCAGGGTGCGTGCCCATCATCAGCGCGACGGCGTCACCCTTGCACAGGCTCTGATCCAGTCCCCAGCGCGCGTATCGAAGCGAACGGGTCTTGAGCGCCTCGAAGGTGACGACCTCGCTCTTGAACAACAGGGCAGGGGCGTCGCCGCGCATCTCCGCAATCTCGTCGAAAGCCGCCGACAGCGTCCGGCCGGGGTTTTGCCCGATCTTCGCGGTGAGCTGCAGCGCGCGCAGCCAGTCCTTGTTGACCGAGCGGCCTTTCGCCGGGTTGGCGGAGGTTGTGGAGGGCTTCGTTAACATTGCTTGCAGAGATGTCTGTCGGCGGCTTCGAGTGCGCAGGGGAAAATCTGCTATCTCAGATAAACTTGTTCAGTGTGGAAGAAAAGATACAGATTTCATTAGGGTTACAACGGGCTTTTCGTCGCGGACCCAGTGAAACGCGCTTAAATGTTTAAGCGATTTATCCGCATTTTCAGCGAGGCCGGTCAACTCCTCATGGTTGATGAAAGCCAAAGGCGGCGCGGCCGCGGGAGGCGCAGACATGCGAAGCGAAACCATTGCGGTGCACGGCGGTTACGACGGCGACCCCGCCACCAAGGCGGTCGCGGTGCCGATCTATCAGACGGTCGCTTACGAGTTCGACAGCGCCGACCATGCGGCCGCCTTGTTCGACCTGGAGCAGGATGGCTTTCGCTACAGCCGCATCTCCAATCCGACCGTCGCCGTGCTCGAACGCAGAGTCGCCGAGCTGGAAGGAGGCGTCGGCGCCCTCGCGGTTTCGACGGGGCAAGCGGCGCTGTACTATGCTTTCGCCAATGTCGCCGACAGCGGCGGGACGATTGTCGCAGCGCCGACGCTTTACGGCACGACCCACACGCTGCTCCAGCACGTGATGGCGCGGCAGGGCGTCAAGGTCCGCTTCGCGGCGAGCGACTCGCCGTCGGATATGGCCGCCGCCATCGACGCCGACACCAAGGCGGTTTTCTGCGAGAGCGTCGGAAATCCGGCCGGCAACATCACCGACATGAAAGCGCTCGCGGACATCGCCCATGCGCATGGGGCGCCGCTGATCGTCGACAATACGGTCGCAACGCCGATCCTGTGGCGACCCATTGAACATGGCGCGGACATTGTCGTTCATTCGATGACAAAATTCATGGGTGGCCACGGTGCGACTCTCGGCGGCGTCATCGTGGACAGCGGCCGCTTCCCCTGGCGAAATTACCCGCAGCGCTTCCCAACCTTCAACGAGCCCGACGAGTCCTATCATGGCCTCGTCTATGTCGACCGATTCGGCGAGAGCGCCTATATCGCGCGGGCGCGCAGCGTCTATCAACGGACGACCGGCGCGGTCCTTGCGCCGCTCAATGCATTCCTTCTTCTGCAGGGGCTCGAGACCATCGCGCTGCGCGTCGAGCGTCATGTGGAGAACGCCCGCAAAGTCGCCGAGTTCCTGCGCGACGATCCGCGCGTCGCCTGGGTGAATTACGCAGGCTTTCCGGAGAACCCGTATTACGCGCTCGGCGAGAAATACCTCGGCGGCCGAATCCCCTCGCTGCTCACATTTGGCGTAAAGGGCGGCCTCGAGGCGGGCAAGCGCGCCTATGACGCGCTGCGCATCGTCAAGCGTCTCGTGAACATCGGGGACGCAAAATCACTCGCCTGCCACCCCGCCTCGACGACGCATCGGCAGATGTCTCCTCCAGAGCAGGCTAAGGCGGGCGTCACGCCTGAGATGCTGCGCCTGAGCATCGGCATCGAACATATCGACGACATCATCGACGACCTCGATCAGGCGCTCGCCGCAGCCGTTGGTGCGGCCCGCTCGCCGAGGGCGACGGAGGCTGCGGAATGAACGCACCCTTGGGCAGGTCCGGCGACGTCCTCGAGATCGCCCTCGTCAACAACATGCCGGACCAGGCGCTCGCCGCAACCCAGACGCAATTTGCGCGGCTCGTGCGCGCCAATGCGGCGGGGCGTCAGATCAAGTGGCGCTGCTATACTTTGCCGGGCCTGGCGCGAAGCGAGACTGCGCGCCGCTATCTGGAGCGGACGCACGAAGACATGGCGGCGCTCTACCGGCGCGGCGCCGACGCGCTCATCGTCACGGGTTGCGAACCTCGCGCGACACGCCTGGATTCGGAGCCGTATTGGCCAGCGCTTCAGACGCTCGTCGAATGGGCGCGCGTCAACACGAGATCGACGATCTGGTCGTGCCTCGCTGCGCACGCCGCGGTCTTGTATCTTTCCGGCGTCGAGCGGCGGCGCATGCAAAAGAAGGTGAGCGGCGTCTACGCCTTCGAACGGACCGCCGCGGATTGGCGCGGAACCGAGCCCGGCAAGCTGATCGTCGCGCCGCACTCACGATACAACGATCTCTCGTCCGAAGCGCTCGCCGGCGCGAATTTCAGGATTTCCACATCTTCGAAAGCAGTCGGCGTCAACGAATTCTGGAGAGAAGAGCCGAGCCTCTTCATTTTTCTGCAGGGACATCCGGAATATGACGCGGATACTCTGTTGAGAGAGTATCGACGCGACGTTCTGCGCTTCCTTGCCGCGGAGCGCGGAGACTACCCCGACGTTCCGGAGAACAGCTTCAGCCCCCGCGTTCTCGATCGACTTCTTGGCTTGCGTGCCAGCGTTCTTGCCGGCTTGCAGAGAGATCCTCAGCGGGCGCTCGCCGAGATACTGGGCGACGAGACGCCGCAAGCTTCATGGTTGGAAGACACAGCTGCTCTCTACCGCGATTGGCTTCGTGTCGTATCGGAGCGCTGCGAAGCGTCGCGCATGAGCGCATAAAGGAAAGGCGCCGAAATCGGCGCCTTTGCGTTTCGGCGTCCTTCGCCGTTGCTTTAATGACGCGCGTTCGAGCGCAGATCATTCACGAGAGTTTCGATGTTCTCGATCGTCCGGAAATTTGCGGGGACGAGTTTCTGACCCGGGATCGTCAGGTCGAATTCTGCTTCAATCGACAACATCAGGTTCACCATCTGCATCGACGTCAGGCCGAACTCCTGAAGGTTTTCGTAACGCCCGATCGCGTCTGCATGACTGATGTAACCCTTGACGATTCCGGCGATGCGATCGGTAAGGGTGCTGGTCGGCGTGTCGAGCATCTTCCTTGATTCCTTCGTGAGAGTTGTACCCGACAATAGTTAGAGTTCTACACATCATCGGTAAAGCTTCGATTGAAGTTATGATTACGATGCAAAGGATTAACCTTTACTTGTGCAATTTAAAGAAGAACATGGATTGTCGGGCTCTTCCAGCTTAGCTTCGCACCATAGCAAGCACTCGGAATGGCGCGCGACGCGCACGCTTCAAGAAGCGAGGCCCCAATGTCTAAAGCAGGAAACGCGGCTGAGGTCCGGCTACCCGTCGAAATCGACGCCTTCGCCTCCCGCATTTCGGCCGCGGTCGCCGTCGCGGCGAAATACGCCGATGAAGTCGATCGAGACGCCCGCTTTCCCGCCGAGGCGTTCGACGAGCTTCGCAACCAGCGTCTGCTCGGCATTCTGCTCTCGACTGAATCCGCCGGCGAGGGTCGCAGCGTCGCCGACGCCGCCCAGGTCTGTTACGCGCTCGGCCGCGTCTGCTCCTCGACAGCGATGATCTATGCGATGCATTCGGCGAATGTCGCCTGCGTCGCTTATCACGCCGATCCGAGCAAGCAGTTCTATCATTATCTTCGCCGCATCGGCTCCGAGCAGATGCTTCTTGCATCCTCGACGACGGAAGGCCAGACCGGCGCGAATGTGCGCTCAAGCGCCTCGGCGATCGAACAAGAAGGCGATCATGTGACCCTGAACCGCGACGCCTCGGTCGTTTCCTACGGCGCGGCTGCAGACGCGATCGTGACAACCGCGCGACGCTCGCCGGAGTCGCTCCCGAGCGATCAGGTGCTGGCGCTCTTCTTCAAGGAAGATTACACCTTGGAGCGTACCGTCCATTGGGACGTGATGGGCATGCGCGGCACATGCAGCGAGGGCTTCAAGCTCGTCGCGAAGGGTGAGCCCGAGCAGGTTATGGGGGAAGCCTATGACCGCATTCACCGTCGCACCATGGTCCCCGTCACGCATCTTCTGTGGGCCGCCTGCTGGTCGGGCGTCGCGGCCGGCGCGGTCGAGCGCGCCCAGCAGTTCGTGCGCAAGGTCGCGCGCGCCGCAAAAGGCAATCTGCCTCCCGGCGCGCCCTGCGCGACACAGGCGTCGTTGACGCTCATGACGCTGATGAACCTCGTCGAACTCGGCCACGGCCGATTATGAGAGCCGCGCCGCAAACGGCGCCGCGCTCGACGAGATCTCCTTCCAGACGTCGCTGAACCTGTTGAAGGTCAGTGCGTCGGAATTGGCGATCCAGACCGTCATGCAGACGCTGAACGCCTGCGGCATCGCCGGCTATCGCAACGACAGCGAGTTCAGCGTCTCGCGATCGCTGCGAGATATTCTTTCGACATCGGTGATGATCAACAATAACCGGATACTGTCGAATGTCGCGACGTCATGTCTCGTTGGAGGCGTGCCCGAAAATATCATCCGCGGCCGTTGAAGCCCGAAGTGGAGGAATGGCGATGAACGCTCAGACGGTTACGCTCGACAGGCAGGCCGACGACGAGACGATCCTTGATCATCTCTTTCGTCCCATGGGGGCGGACGGCGTCTATGCGCGCACGCGACGCTACGAAGACGTTGTCGAGGCGCTTCAGCGGTTCATCTCCCGGCGTCGGCCGGAGGAGGCGGAGGTGTTCCGCTTTCCGCCCGTCATGAGCCTGCGCCAATTAGAGAAGCAGGGCTATCTCGACAGTTTCCCGCAGCTCCTTGGCTGCGTTTGCGCCCTGCATGGAACGGAGCGCGACATTTCGACAGCGGTGGCGCGAGCCAAAGAGGGCGCGGACTGGACGCAGGAGACGACGACCGCGGGGCTCGTGCTGAGTCCGGCGGCTTGCTATCCGATCTATCCGATCGCGGCGCAGAATGGCCCCGTGCCCGCGCAGGGCCTGACGTTCGATGTCGCGGCCGACTGCTTCCGGCACGAGCCGTCGCGCGATCTCGATCGACTTCAGTCTTTCCGGATGCGCGAATTCGTGCGCATCGGGGAGCCGGCGCAGATCGCGATCTTTCGCGAGCAGTGGATGAAAACGGCCGAAAGAATGGCGACGCAACTCCGGCTGCCCTATGCCTTCGATGTGGCGAGCGATCCGTTCTTTGGGCGCGTCGGCCAACTGAAGGCGGCCAATCAGGTCGAGGCGGCTCTGAAGTTCGAGCTTCTCATTCCCATTCGCGCGAATAGCGCGCCTACCGCCTGCATGAGCTTCAACTATCATCGCGACCATTTCGGAACGACGTGGGGGCTCGTCAGCGAATCCGGCGAGGTGGCGCATTCGGGTTGCGTCGCTTTCGGCATCGACAGGCTCACGATCGCCCTCTTCGCGACGCACGGCCTCTATCTGGAAGATTGGCCACAGGACGTTCGCGATCTTCTCGGTCTGCACTGAATTCCAAGAGCCGGATGACGATATGAACAACGACATGATCACGTTCTTCGATGGAAAAGACGTCAAGATGCAGCCGTGCCCGGTAAATCCGGCGTGGGTCGTCGAAGGCGCGCCGGTCGCGCGCAATCTCGTGTTGTCGCGCAGCACGGACGGAAGCGCCTGCACCTTGCTGTGGGATTGCACGACGGGCGTGTTCAACTGGCATTACGATGTCGACGAAACGGTCTATGTCCTCGAAGGTTCGGTGATCGTCCGCGACGACGCCGGCGTCGAGCGTCGTCTGGGACCGGGAGACCAGGCGCTCTTTCGCGCCGGCTCGCATGCGGTCTGGACCGTCGAATCTTATGTTCGCAAGGTCGCGTTCTGCAGAACGCCCGTGCCTTTGCCGCTCATGCTTGTCACCCGCATTCTGCGCAAGGTCTCTAGATTGGCCGGGGGCGGTTCGGAAGCTCCCGCCATGTTCAGCGGCGCTTGAGCGGGGAGTTTGACATGGCGTCTCCGGTAGAGCTGCATGCGTCCTCTCGGACCTGGACATTTTTTCAGGGCGAATGGCGCGAGGGCAATACGCCCATTCTCGGTCCGCGCACGCATGGCGCCTGGCTCGGTTCGATGGTGTTCGACGGCGCGCGGGCTTTCGAGGGTGTGACGCCCGATCTCGATCTCCATCTTGCGCGGGTGAATCGCTCCGCCGAGGTCATGCTGCTCGATCCGTTGTTGACGGTCGAGGAATGGCGGTCGCTGGTCGAAGATGGTTTGCGGCGTTTCCCACGCGACGCGCAGCTTTACATTCGCCCGATGTATTGGGCTGAGGAAGGATTTGGCGGCGGCGTTCGCTTTGAGTCGTCCTCGACGAATTGGTGTCTGACGATCTATGAGACGCCGATGCCTTCCGGGAAGGGCGGGGCGGTGACTTTGTCCCCGTTTCGACGGCCGAGCAACGAGGTCGCGCCGACCGGCGCCAAGGCGAGCTGTCATTACGCCAATGGCGCGCGGGCGCTGATCGAAGCGGCAAAGCGCGGATTCGATAATTGCCTCATGCGCGACATGCTCGGCAATATCGCGGAATACGCCAATTCCAACGCTTTCTTCGTGAAGGATGGCGTCGCCTTCACGCCGGCGGCGAATGGCGCCTTCCTCGATGGAATAACGCGCCAGCGCGTGATTGGGCTGTTGCGCGCCGATGGCGTGCAGGTTATCGAGACGACGCTGTCCTATGAGGATTTTCTGTCTGCCGACGAACTGTTCTCGACGGGCAATTTCCAGAAGGTCGCGCCCATGTCGCGCATCGACGATCGGGCGCTCGAGGCGGGGCCGATCTACAGGCGCGCGCGCTCTCTTTACTGGGACTTCGCGCACTCCCGCCAGCCGCTGCGCGTCGCTTCCTGACAATCGGGTTGCGAGAACTCGTCCGAGGCGGGGGGATAGGCTTCCCGCCTCAGCGGCTTATGCCTTGGCGAGCGCATCGCTCCTGAGTTTCTCCAGCGACGCGGTCGGCGTGATGCGATCGGGGTCCATCATGAGATGGATGATCGAAGGCAGACCCGAAGCGCGCGCGGCGGCGAAGGCCTCGGGGAAGTCGCGCGTGCGTTCGACCCGAGCTCCGAAGCCGCCGAAGGCCCGCGCATAGGCGGCAAAATCCGGGTTGCGCAGGTCGGTGCCGATGACGCGGGCAGGATAATTGCGCTCCTGATGCATGCGGATCGTGCCGTAGCTTGCATTATCGCAAACGACGACGATGATCGGCAGCTCATATTGCACGGCGGTCGCGAATTCCTGCCCATTCATCAGAAAATCGCCGTCGCCATTGAGCGAGACGACCAGACGGCGTGGATAAAGCCGCTGGATCGCACAGGCCGCAGGCACGCCGTAACCCATGGTCGCGGAGGTCGGGGCGAAATGCGAACCGAAGCGCCGGAAGCGGAAATAGCGATGTATCCAGGAGGCGTAATTGCCTGCGCCGTTGCAGATAATGGCGTCTTCCGGGAGGTTGTCTGACAACCAGATCATCGTCTGCGCGAGATCGACTTCTGCGGATGGCGTGAAGCTGCGCGAGAATTCGAGATATTCCTGATGCGCGGCGCGCGTTTCTTCCTGCCAGGGACGGGCTGGCGGCGGCGCCAGCTTGGACAGCGCCGCGACGAAGGGCTTGGGAGAGGCGTGAATGGCGAGTGTCGGCGCATAGACACGGCCGAATTCCTCCGCCTGCGGATAGACGTGGACGAAGCGCAGTTTCGGCGCAGGTATGTCGAGGAGTTTGTAGCCTTGGGAGGGGATTTCGCCGAGCCTTCCGCCGATGACGACGAAGAGGTCGCTCTGCTGCGCGCGTGCGACGAGCCTTGGATTCGGCGATAGCCCGAGATCGCCCGCGTAGCAGGGATGCATTGGATCAAAGAGGGGAAGCCGCCGATAACTCGTCGCGACCGGAACATCGAAGGCGGCGGCAAAGTCCATCATGCGGCGCGGGGCCTGCTCGTCCCAGCGCGTTCCGCCGACGACGAACAAGGGGCGTCTCGCGGAAGCGATCATCTCTTCGAGCGCCTCCATATCTTCGGCGCCGGGGGAAGTCTCGACGACTGTCGCGGCGGGGCAGGAGCGGTGCGCCACGCGCTCTTCAAGCATATCTTTGGGGAGCGCGAGAGCGACCGGCCCGGGGCGTCCGCCGAGCGCCATATGGAAAGCGCGAGAGATATATTCGGACATGCGCGAGCCATCGTCGATTTCAGCGGTCCACTTTGTGTGACCGCCAAACATCGCGCGATAATCGACTTCCTGAAAGGCGCCGCGCTCACGGTTGGTTCGTTCGATCTGTCCAATGAAGAGGATCATCGGCGTCGAGTCATGCTGGGCGATATGCACGCCCGCGAAAGCGTTCGCAGCGCCGGGGCCGCGCGTGACGAAGCAGACGCCAGGCCTGCCGGTCGCCTTGCCATAGGCGTCGGCCATCATCGCCGCACCGCCTTCGTTGCGGCAGACAGTCAGCGTGACATTGCGTTCATAGCAGGCGTCGAGGACGGCCAGATAGCTCTCGCCGGGGACGCAGAAAATATGATCGACTCCATTGACGATCAGTTGCTCAACGAGCGATTGCGCGGCGGTGATTTCGGTCACGGCTTTCATGTCGGCTTCATGGTCCAAACAAAATGCTTTCGGAGAAGGCGAGATCGCCGAGGCGCGGGCGCTCCGGACCCTTGAAGTATTTCGGACCCCGATTGCGCAGGAAGATTCCGACGAGTCCTGGCGCAACTTCGTTCGCGTCGGCGAGGACGGTCGGATGGCCCTGCTTGAGCAGCGCGCGACCCAGGGGGCCTGCGAAGCGCTGGAAATATGAGAAATCGCGACAATAGGCGAGCTGCAGCGTGGGGAAAACGTCTCTCACCACGCGCCTGGGCAGGAATACGAAGGGGTGGGCCTCACGCTTTTCGTGGACGATAAGGGCGAGACAGCCGTGCTCGACGTGGCTGATGAGAAGATCGCGTTCCTGCGCCGACAGAGCTTCGCCATAATCGCGTTTGCTGTCGAAGGCGCGCGCTCGCGCCTTCGGAGCCCAGCGGCTCAGCGCAGGAAGGGTCAGGATCTGGCCCTCGCAATATCGGCGGAAGCCCTGCGCTTCGATGACCGGCCAGGTGTGGGTGGCGGGAGACGTGTTGATGTAGGTGACGTCCTTATGCCGCACGGCGGCGGCGATCAGCAGCGAGGCATAGCCGCGAAAGGCCGCGTCGACGTACCAGCTCGAAATATTGCAGCGCACGCGCCGTTCGCCGAAGCGCGTGAAGATCATGAGAATGGCGCCGACTGGAACGCCGGCGCTCTCCAGAAGGTAGCCGAAGCGCGGATAGCCGTCGGGCGCGTCCCGACGAGCGAGGGTCTCGAACGCGCGGCGCCAGTAGTCGATCGGCCGATCGGGAAAGCCGCGCGTCAGCAATACAGCGAGCGCAGGCGCGTCCGCTTCGCTGATCATCCGGCAGCGGATACGCGGCGCAGCGTCCGGAGCCGCCTTTGCGCCTTGATCGAGAACGTTCACCATTCGTCACCGAATTACTTGCGATTAGGAAATAAAAATAGCTAGCTCCTCGTTAGCCGACAATGAAGAGGCGACGCGCGATGAGCATACGGTTAACAGTACTTTCAGTGATGGAGGATGTCGCCGCGGAGCAGGAGAAGCGGCTCGCTCCGCTTTCCGACGCCACTCCCCTTGCAGAATCTGGCCTCGATTCGCTTTGTTTCGCGATCATCGTCGCGCGGCTGGAGGATCGCCTCGGGGTCGATCCCTTCACGGCGTCAGACGAGATTTACTTTCCGGTTACCTTTGCCGACTTTGTTGCGCTTTATGAAAATGTCGCCGCCGCTTAACTTGTCCGGGCTCGCGCTGGCGGCTGCGGCGCCGGCTGACGCGCGGCTGTCTTCTTCCGCCGGCGCGGCGCCGTGGCGGGATGCGGCTGGGGGTACGGTTCTGGGCGGCCGCCGAGGAGCGCTTGCCGGAAAGTCCGTCTTGCTCAGCGTGTCGTCGCAATTCTCTGCTACGCTGGCGATGCTCGAACTCGACGGGCTTGTCGCGCGCATGGTCATTACGCCGCCTGACTTCACGACCGAGCGCCTCGCTTCCACAATTGCGCAAGCGGAGGTCGACGCGATCGTCTGCGACGACGAGGCGCGCGATTTTGGGGCCGTGCGCCCGCGCTTCATCCTTTCCGCGTTGGCGGCGGACAGCAGTTCGCGCGCGCGGCCTCTTGCGAGCGAATGGGTGCTGCCGACATCCGGCACGACAGGCGCGCCCAAGCTGGTGGCGCACCGTCTCGACGGTCTGCTCGGGGCGGTGCGCCCGCGTGCCGCGAACGAGCAGATGCCGGTCTGGTCGACTTTCTATGACATCCGGCGCTACGGCGGGATGCAGATTTACCTGCGCGCCGCGACGAGCGGGGCGACGCTGGTTCTCACGGAGGCCGGCAAGTCGCTCAGCGATCATGTGGCGCGCATGGCCGAGGCGGGCGTCACGCATATCTCGGGCACGCCGTCGCATTGGCGCCGACTGCTGATGAGCCCGGAGGCAGGCCGGATTTCGCCGCAATACGTGCGGCTCTCGGGGGAGATCGCGGATCGCGCAATCCTCGAGGGACTCAAGGCCGCCTATCCGGAAGCGAAGATCGTTCACGCCTACGCCTCTACGGAGGCGGGCGTCGGCTTTGAGGTGACGGACGGGCGCGAGGGCTTTCCGGCGTCCTATCTTGACGGCGCGGGCGACGTCGAGATGCGCATCGCCGACGGTTCGCTTCGGTTGCGTTCGCGCCGGACGGCGCAACGCTATGTAGGGCGCGATGATCTCTCGCTGATGGGTTGCGACGGCTTCGTCGATACGGACGATCTCGTCGAATGCGTCGGCGAGCGTTGTTATTTCAAGGGACGGCGGGCGGGCACGATCAATGTCGGCGGCCTGAAAGTCCATCCGGAAGAGGTCGAGCAGGTCATCAACATGCACGAGGCGGTGCGCATGTCCCTCGTGAAGGCGCGGCGCAGTCCGATCACCGGCGATCTCATCGTCGCGCAGATCATGTTGAAGGATGATCTGGCGCCGCCGGAACGCAAGCGCGCGGTAAGAGAGGAAATCCTCGCATCCTGCCGCGGACGGCTCGAGCGGCACAAGGCGCCGACGTCGATCGATTTCGTCGGCTCGCTCGCCATATCGGCGGGCGGCAAGATTCAGCGCGGATAAGGCGGAAATGAGGAACGTCATCGTCACCGGCGCTAGCCGCGGACTTGGACTCGCCATTTCGCAACGTCTGGTCGCGGATGGCTTTCGGGTGATCGCGGTGGCGAGGCGCGAGAGCGATGATCTGCGCGAGGCGATGGCGCGCAGCGATGGCGCGCTGACTTTTGAGCCGCTCGATCTGTCTGAGCTCGACGCCATCCCCGATTTCGCCTTGCGGATGAAAAAAGAATTCGGCGCGCCCTACGGCCTCGTCAACAATGCGGGGCTCGGGACCGAAGGGCTCCTCGCCACGATGCACAATTCGCAAATCGAAATGCTCACGCGCGTCAATGTCACGGCGCCGATCATCCTCTCGAAATATATTGTTCGCAACATGATGTCGGCGGGCGCCGGCCGCATCGTCAACATCTCCTCCATCATTGCGTCCACCGGCTACAGCGGCCTTTCCGTTTATGGGGCGTCCAAGGCTGCGCTTGTCGGCTTCACCAAGTCGCTCGCCCGCGAAGTCGGCCGCATGGGAATCACCGTCAATGCCGTCGCGCCGGGTTTCATCGAAACCGAGATGACGGCGTCGCTGGGAGTGGACGATCGCGCCAAGATTGCGGGTCGCGCGGCGTTGCGTCGGCTTGCCGCGCCGCAGGATGTGGCGAATGCGATTTCGTTCCTGATGGACGACAAGGCGCACAACGTGACCGGCTCGGTCATCACGATCGACGCCGGCGCGACAGCCTGAAAGAAGAGCGCCCAACTTCGCGGTTGGGCGCTCAGTCTGGGGAACCTGGCTACCGATTGACGCCAATCTAAGCGCGCCTTCGGATTTCCGACAGGCGGTGGATCGCCAAACGCCGTCGTGTCTTCGCCACGGGCGCGCGCCGCGCCGTTAACCGATTGTTAACGATAAGCTGGTCAGAATCGCTTGATGTTCTGTTCCGGCGCTTGCGTAAGGGAACTGAACGCCCGTTTGGCTGCTTTGTCAGCGACCGGCCAAGCGACAAAATGCTCCTCCGATGACGCTTAGCGTCTTGGATCAAGAAGCGGCCGGCGACCTCGGATGTAAAGGCGCCGGTCGTTTTGCGTTGGCCCGTATCCCACCTCCTCAGGCAGGCCGTCACCCCCTTGAGCAGCCATGCTGAAAGGGCGCGAAAAAAATGCGCCCGGCGTCGCCGGGCGCAAAGTCTTGGGAGGCTCCTGAAGAATCGGACCAAACGCATGACAAGATACGTCGTTCCTCAGTTCAGGAAAAAGGCGGATCAGTCGGCTTCGGATGCAGGCGCAGGTAGGCCTGCGAGACTGGTAGCCCCCCCTGAAGGGGTATGGCTGCTCTCCCAAAATGGCCGCTACCGATCCAAGGCCTCTCGCCCAAATGTCGCGAGGTCGGATCGCCCGACGTTTGCTCCCTTTGGAGGTCAGTCATGCGTAAACTTCTGCTTGTTCCAGTAGCGCTCGCCTTGTCCTGTAGCGCAGCTTCCGCGGGCGGCATCATCTTTGTGCCGGTCCCCGTGCCCACCCCTGTGACCACTCCCCCGACGACGAATAATTCCGGACCATTCAGCGGAAACTGGACGGCCACTGCGACTGTGAATCAGAGCGTCGGGAATGTCCGCAATTCGCTCATCGGCCAGGATGCCCAGATCGTCCAGAACACGCCCGCCTTCGGCAGCAAGACGAAAATTCCGACAGGCTTCAACGGCAATTGGTCGGCGACCGCGACGATCGGACAGTCGGTGTCGGGCGCTTGGGGATCTGCCATCTCCCAGAACGCGTCGGTGATTCAGAACTCGCCGGTCTTCTCGAGCGGCGCGCCCTGACCGCAAAATCGGAAGGCCCGGCGAATCGTCGGGCCTTCCTCAACGTCTGATCGAAGCGGTCGGCGTGTGATCGATCACGAACGCGCGCCTCACCTCATTGGGTTGAGCTAGCGTAAGCAACGGGATGTCATCCTGGTGCATGACATGCTGCGCCACTTGTGAGGCCCCGCCGGCAAGCATCGCGAAAGTGAGAGAAAGCCAGAAAAATTTATCGGCCAGCGCGAGACGAGCGTTTGCGGCGTCGATCCAGTTTCTCTTTGTCTCCTCAGACATCAATTGCCTCGTCGGGAAATGAACTAGGCGTCATCACTTCTGGTAAAGAATCCCGGTAAACAAACGGCTTACGTTTAGTCTGATTGTCGACGACCCGCCTCATCCGAGCCAGTGCGCTTAAATCTGCATTTACGATACGGGAGATGAACGGCCGCGCCATCCGCCGTTCATGCGCGAGCGGATATGTTCGATCCGTGAGAGCGAAGATGTCAGAATGCGGGGTGGGCCATGAGAGCAAGGTTTCGTGAAGCGGTCATTGCAGCGACAGTTGCGATGGTGGCGGGTCCGGCGGTGGCGGGCGGCGGGGGTTTCGGCGGCAACGGTCGTCCGGGCGTCGGCGTCGGCGCCTATGCTCCCGGGCAAGGCCCAACCGGAGCGGCCGCCTGGAGCGCCGGCGCCTTGCCCGGCAATGTTCGCGGCTTCCGGGGCGGCGGCCGCTTTTATGGCGGCGGCAGTGGAACTGGCGGTTCAGTCGCGATCGGCGGCCGCGCCAATGTTTATAATTACAACTACAATGACAGGCGCCGGAACGACGGCGGCTTCTATGGCGGGGGAGGCGTCTTCTACGGCGACAACGGCTACAGCCGTCTCCCGCCCGTCGTCAATTCCGGGCCCTCGCAACATGTGATCTATCTGCCGGACAGCGCTTCGACGGCGGGCAATTAGGCGAGGTTCGCGAGCCGCAATCCCAGGCAATCGCCGCCCCGCGCCGGCATTCGGCCGCGGGGCGTTGTCTCATCAATTCTTAGCCGTCTCGGATGGCCTGTCAGCAGGGAACCTGCACGCGCTGATATCCTTGGTGGCCCCAAAGCGGATGATAGTTGGATTCGTATGTGACGCAGGAGCGGGGACGCGGATACCCTGGGCCATAGCCATAACCGGGGGCGCCATATCCGCCGTACCCCGGCCCGCCATAGGCGCCGTATCCGGGTGCGCCATAAGCGCCATAGCCGGAATTATAGCGGTTCTGCTGCATGGCTGCGCCCGCTATTGCGCCCATCGCCATGCCCGCGATGGCCGCTCCCGCGACTGCGCCGCCGTTACGGTAACCGCCGCCATAGCCCCATCCGGGACGGTAGCCGCCCCATCCTCCCCATTGTGCGGATGCCGGATTTGCCGCGCACAGGGCGGTGGCCAAGGTCGCCGCCGCCAGGCCAGCTGTGAAGAGTTTCCGCGCGTTAGCCATGATTTCCTTCCTGAAGCGTCAAAATCTACCTCCTATATCTGGTGGTCGCCGACCAGAAGCGCAACAGGCGCAGGGAAGACAAGCGTTCGCTTGCGAGCGCGCGCGGGAGGGAAGCTTTGGATGCTCGGATTGACGCTTAAAGATCAAGCACAGAACAGGGCGTTTTATTTGAGCTATTCCTGGCCCGTCTTTTGCCGAGACCGTTGGTTTTACGGCGCTCCGCATTGTCCGGCGGGTGGAAACAGCCTCATTTTCGCTTGTGATACTTCTGCAACAGTATTCGGGAAACTTGGCTCAAGCGTCGTTATTCGCTTGAGTCCGACGCTGGTATGGGGCTTCCATCGCCAAGTGCTGGCTTCTGGCAGCGTGCGTCATTTATTGTCCCTACCGAAACGCAAGGCGATGCGATGAAAAAGTTCACTCTTTCCGCCGCGATTCTCGCGGCTCTGACCGGCGCCGCGTTTGCGGCCGACCTTCCCTCGCGCAAGGCGCCCCCCGCCTATATCCCCCCGCCGCCGCCGCCCCCGATGTGGACCGGCTTCTATGCGGGTTTGAACCTGGGCGGCGGCTGGTCCGCCAACAGCGTCAACTCCAACAACTACGCCCTCTACGGCAGCCCCGCCAACGGAAGGTTCTACGTTCTGCCGGGCAACACCAACGCCAGCAGCAATGCGGGCGGCGTCGTCGGCGGCGGCCAGGTCGGCTATAACTACGAGTTCCGGCCCTCGATCGTCGTCGGTCTCGAGACCGACATTCAGGGCACGAGCATGAGCTCGGGCGGCAACCGCAACTGGGCGCTTTACCCCGATCCGGCCGTCGCCGGCGGTTTCCTCAACCCGCTGCTGCCGGGCGGCAACGCCGGCCTTTCGCTCCCCTGGTTCGGCACGCTGCGCGGCCGCGTCGGCTATCTGTTCACGCCGACCATGCTTCTCTACGGCACCGGCGGCTTCGCCTATGGCGGCGTCCAGAGCAACTTCAGCGGCGGCTCCAACACCCGCACCGGCTGGACCGCCGGCGGCGGCGTCGAGTGGATGTTCATGCCGAACTGGTCGGCCAAGGCCGAATATCTCTACACCGACCTTTCGAGCGGCGGTGGCTGGTGGGCCGCGGCTGCTCCGGGCTTCGCCGGCTATGGCAACCTCGGTTACCACAATCATCCGCAGTTCAACGTCGTCCGCGTGGGCGTGAACTATCACTTCAACACCTACGCTCCCGCGCCGGTGATGGCGAAATACTGATCGCTCGCCGCGCTTCAGCGTCGCGACAAACGAAAAGCCCGACCGCAAGGTCGGGCTTTTTTTGTCTACGGCAGGCGCAGGTGAGGGTTCAGATTGAACGGATCTCCAGCGGCGCGTCCGCGATGCGGCGGAAGAGGGCGATGCGCCTGCGAATGGGCCACCAATCGTAGAGATAGATCTCGATCGATCGCCAGTTCGCGACCCAGCCGAGAATGATGAGGCCCTCCTCCAGAACCCGGGCGATCATGGTGTTCTGCACGCTCCTCGCGAAGAGTTGGCTGGCGGAGAGGCAGACGACCAGCACGACGAGACCGATCAGGAACGACCGCCATCCGACGCGAAACAATTCTCGCAGGTCGCGCGCCTCTTCCTCTGCACATCCGTGGAAGTAATTGGCGAAGGCTTCGCCGATTCGATGGGCTTCCGGCTTGGCCGCTTCTTCCTTCGGCATCTCGACGACAATCCGGAAGGGCGCGCTCCGGGGGAGGTCTTGCGCCCATCCGACGACGAAGTTGTGGGCGTGACGGTCGAGATCACGCTCATTGAATGGTGAAGGGTCGAGCGAATCGAAAAGCTGCCGTATCGAGCCCACACGAATCATTATGTCGAAGCGGCCCGCTGCTTGGGTCGTCGATCGAGTATCCGTCACGTCGCTATATTGGGCCATGAGGGAAAATCTGGACACAACTGGAGAGGTTTCGAAAGGCCGCCGCTGCGATTTATACGCGAAATCCAGCTCCGGGCGCGAAATTCCGCGGTCGAACCCGACAGGCGCGTCCGGCGAGGCGACGCGTGGCGGCAAAAAGCCCCGGCGACCGGGGCTTTTTGAATGCGAGCCAACAGTGGCGGAGAAACTTTGGTCGGAGTGAGAGGATTCGAACCTCCGACCCCCTCGTCCCGAACGAGGTGCGCTACCAGGCTGCGCTACACTCCGATCCAGCGGCCACACGGGCTGCTTTCGAGGGGCCTTATAGCCATCGCGGGCCGTTCCCGCAACTGGTCTTTGCGCGTTATTTCATCTCTCCTTTGCTGCGGCGACGCAGAGTCACATAGGTGAAGTCCGCATCGTCCTTCTCGCCCCTGAGCGGAGCGGCGCGGGAGACTTCCTCCCAATCGCGCGCGTCGAGCGTGGGGAAATGCGCGTCGCCATCAATGTCGAGCGCCACTTCGGTCAGTTCGATCGTCTCGGTCTGCGGAAGATAGGCGCGGAAGATGTCGCCGCCGCCCGCGATGATGATCTCCTGCGCCCCGACGAGCGACGCGAGCCGCTGGGCGGTGGCCAGAGCCTCGGCGGGGTTCGCCGCAACATGGGCGCCCGCCGCCCGGAAATTCGGGTCGCGGGTCAAAACGACGATCTCGCGTCCTGGCAGCGGCCGGCCGATCGAATCCCAAGTTTTCCGGCCCATGATCATCGGCTTGCCCATGGTGAGCGCCTTGAAGCGCTTGAGGTCGCTCGATAGGCGCCACGGCAGTTCATTGTTGACCCCGATCACGCCGTTCCTGGACCGCGCGACGACGGCGACGAGCTTGGGCTTCATGCGATTCCCTCAAACGGCGATCGGCGCCGGGATCGCCGGCCAGGGGTCGTAGCCGTCGATCGTGATGTCAGCGTAGCGAAAGTCGAAGAGCGAGGTCACGGCCGGGTCGAGCATGAGACGAGGGAGGGGCCTCGGCGCGCGGGAAAGCTGGAGGCGCGCCTGATCCAGATGATTGAGATAGAGATGCACATCGCCGAAGCTGTGGACGAAGTCGCCCGCGACGCAACCGGTGACCTGCGCCACCATATGGGTGAGCAGCGCATAGCTTGCGATATTGAAGGGGACGCCGAGGAAGACGTCGGCCGAGCGCTGATAAAGCTGGCAGGAAAGGCGCTTGCGCCCGTTGATCTCCGCCACATGGAACTGGAAGAGGCAATGGCAGGGCGGCAGAGCCATTTTCTCGATCTCGGCCGGGTTCCAGGCGCTGACGATCAGGCGGCGGGAAAAGGGATTGCGTTTGATCTCCTCGACGAGCCAGGCGATCTGGTCGATGGTTTCGCCGCCCGGCGCCGGCCAGGCGCGCCACTGGCCGCCATAGACCGGACCAAGATCGCCGTTCGCGTCCGCCCATTCGTCCCAGATGCTGACGCCATTTTCCTGCAGATAGGCGATATTGGTGTCGCCCTTCAGGAACCACAGCAATTCGTGGATCACCGATTTGAGATGCACGCGCTTCGTCGTGACGAGCGGAAAGCCCGCCGAGAGATCGAAGCGCACCTGATGGCCGAAAAGGGAGAGCGTGCCGGTCCCGGTGCGGTCCTCTTTGCGGACGCCTTCGCGCAGGATTTTGTCGAGGAGGTCGAGATATTGGCGCATGGAGGAGATTTAAGGGCTCTTGGGGGCAGGAGTCCCGCGATGGGCGGAGATTTCTGGGGAAAGCGCCGCGCGCGTCTTGTCCAATTCCCTTACCCCCACCTTTGCAGCGCGGTCATCCGCTCCCTATATTCTCTCCCCGAGAGGGAGCTTCGCTTCCTGCGAAAGGGGAAAATGCAAATGTTGCGGTTTCTTGCGCAAAAGCGCGGAACGCTGATGTCACTGGCTCTCGCGGCCTTGCTGGCGCTGGCGCCCGCCGTCGCCGAGGCGCGGATGGGCGGAGGCGGGAGCTTTGGCTCGCGCGGCTCGCGCAGCTGGTCGGCTCCGCCGTCGACCCGCACGGCGCCGGGCGCATCGCCCTTCGAGCGCAGCGACACGCCGCGTTCGGGCTATGGCATGGGCCAGCCGGGCTATAATCCGTCTTATGGCGGCTCGTCCTTCGGACGCGGGCTGATGGGCGGCCTTGCGGGCGGTTTGCTCGGCGCGGGCCTGTTCGGCATGCTGACCGGCAATGGCTTCTTCGGCGGCATCGGCGGCTTCATGTCGATCATCGGCTTCCTGCTGCAGATTGCGCTGGTCGTCTTCCTCGCCCGCATGGCCTTCGCCTGGTGGCAACGCCGCAGCGCGCCCGCGGGCGTCGGTTCGCAGGGGTCGACGTTCTCCTTCACGGGCGGCGCCCCCTTTGGCGCCCGACCCACGGGCGGGGCTGGCGCGGGTGCCATGGGCTTTGGCGGCGGAGCGGCGCAGCAAGCCCCTCGCGTGACGCCGATCAAGACTGCGCCAGAGGATTTCAACGCTTTCGAGCGTCTGCTCGGGCAATCGCAGGACGCCTACAGCCGTGAGGACATGGGCGCGCTGCGCGGGATCACGACGCCGGAAATGGCCCGCCATTTCGACGACGAGCTGGAGGCGAACCGCGGCAAGGGCGTCGTCAACCGCGTCACCGACGTGAAGCTCCTGCAGGGCGATCTGTCGGAAGCCTGGCGCGAGGGCTCGGATGAATACGCCACCGTCGCCATGCGCTTCGCGCTCAACGACGTGATGGAGGATCGCGCCACCGGCAAGCCGGCGCCCGGTTCGACCGGCGCTACGGAGGCCACGGAAGTCTGGACCTTCCGCCGCCCGGCGGGCTCTGGCCCCGACGCCTGGAAGCTCTCGGCGATCCAGCAGGCGGCTTGACGCGAAGCCTGATAATGAAGGGCGCTCCCTCCGAAAGGCGGGAGCGCCTTTTTTGTTGAATCGAGCTGAATGACCCGCCTGCAAGACGCTCTCCCCATCGACGCCGTGCTGCCCGAGATTCAGGCGGCGCTGGCGGCCTCGCCCAATCTCGTGATCGTCGCGCCGCCCGGCGCCGGCAAGACGACGCGCGTTCCCCTCGCGCTGATCGGCGCGGACTGGTCTAGCGGGGGCAAGCTGATCCTGCTCGAGCCGCGCCGCCTTGCCGCCCGCGCCGCTGCGAGCCGCATGGCCGCGACGCTCGGCGAGCAGGTGGGAGAAACGGTCGGCCTGCGGATGCGGCTCGAAACCAAGGTCTCGGCGAAGACCCGCATCGAGGTCGTCACCGAAGGCGTTTTTACGCGCCTGATTCTCGACGATCCGTCGCTCGAGGGCGTCGCCGCCGTGCTCTTCGACGAATATCACGAGCGCTCCCTCGACGCCGACCTGGGGCTGGCGCTGGCGCTCGACGCCCAATCGGGGCTGCGCGACGATCTGCGGCTCGTCGCCATGTCGGCGACGCTCGACGGCGCGCGCGTCGCCGCACTGATGGGCAAGGCGTCGACCATCGTATCCGAAGGCCGGGCTTTCGACGTCGAGACGCGCTACCTCGGGCGCGATCCGAACGAGCGCATCGACGACGCCGTGACCCGCGCGGTGCTGCGCGCATTGCGTGAGGAGAGCGGTTCGGCGCTGGCCTTCCTGCCGGGGCAGGGGGAGATCATGCGCGTCGCCACCCGGCTCGAGGAGGCTCGGCTCGAGAGCGTCGACATAGCGCCGCTTTTTGGCGCGCTTGATCGCGGCGAGCAGGACCGCGCGATTTCGCCGTCCCCGAAGGGCCGCCGCAAGGTCGTGCTCGCGACTTCCATCGCGGAAACGTCGCTGACGATCGAGGGCGTGCGCGTCGTGGTCGAACTCGGGGCTATCGCGGGTGCAGCTGTACGAGCCCGACCTCGGCCTCTCACGGCTAGAGACGGTGCGTGCGGCGCGCGCGAGCGTCGACCAGCGGCGGGGCCGCGCCGGCCGCACGGAGCCGGGCGTCTGCTATCGCCTGTGGGACGAGCCGCAGACCGCCTCGCTTCCCGCCTTCGCAGCGCCCGAGATTCTCGCGGCCGACCTTTCCAGCCTGGCGCTCGATCTCGCCGCCTGGGGGGTCAGCGATCCCGCTCAGCTCGCCTGGCTCGATCCGCCGCCGGCGCCAGCCTGGAAGGAGGCCCTCGCGCTCGACCGCGAGCTCGGCGCGCTCGACGCCGATGGGCGGCTGACTGAAGAGGGCGCGGCGCTGCGGGCGCTGCCGCTGCCGCCGCGTCTCGCCCGCATGGTCATGGACGCGGCGCGCCACGGTGCGGCCGAGCGCGCGTCGGAGCTCGCCATGCTGCTCTCCGAGCGCGGCCTCGGCGGGAACGGCGCCGATCTTTCCCATCGGCTGGAGCGATTGCAGACGGACGGTTCAAAACGCGCGCGTGAGGCAAAGCGGCTTGCGGCCAATTGGGCGCGACTGGCGAAAGCGGCGGCGGGCGCCAAGCGGCGTCCCGAGGACCTCTCCGACGGCGCGCTCATCGCGCTTGCTTATCCCGACCGACTCGCCAAATCGCGGGGCGCCAAAGGCGATTTCCTCATGGCCAACGGCCGCGCCGCGAGCCTTCCGGTCGAAGACGCGCTCTCCCGCGCGCCTTTCCTCGCAGTCGCGGAACTCACCGGGCGCGCGGTGCAGGCGCGGGTTTTGGCGGCTTGCGCGCTCACTGCGGAGGAGGTGGAGGAAATCACAGGCGCGCGCATAGAGGCGCGAGAGGAAACTACCTTCGATCCGGCGAGCGCGAGTTTGCGGCGGCGGCGGTTCCGCCGACTTGGCGCGATCCGGCTGAGCGAGCAGAATTTGCCGATCGAGGCGAACGACGAGAGCGCGAAGGCGCTGGCGCGCGGCATTGCGAGCCTCGGCGTCTCGCGCCTGCCGTGGACAAAAGGGCAGGCCCAGCTGCGTGATCGCGCCGCATTCCTGCGCAGCGCGGGAGGGCAAGGAGAAGGCGATGCTTGGCCGGACCTTTCGGATGCGGCTCTCGCGGCGAGCGTCGAAACGTGGCTCGCGCCCTTCATCATTGGACGCGCGAGAATCGACGACATTACCCCCAGCGACCTTGACGCCGCGCTCGCGCATCTATTGCCCTACGACCTCATTCGCCGACTGGACCTGGAAGCGCCCTCGCATTTCGAGACGCCTGCAGGCGCGCGCCACGCGCTGGACTACGCCGCGCCGAACGGGCCGCTGCTCTCGGTGCGGGTGCAGGAGCTTTTCGGCCTTTCGCAGCATCCGTCGCTTGCGCGCGGCCGCGCGCCTCTCACGCTAGAACTGCTCTCCCCGGCGCATCGACCTCTCCAGACGACCCGCGACCTGCCGAGCTTCTGGGCGGGGTCCTGGAATGACGTGAAGAAGGAAATGAAAGGCCGCTATCCGCGCCACGCCTGGCCGGACGATCCGGCGAAGGCGGCGCCGACGACACGGGCGAAGCCGCGGGGTTAGTGAATTGGTCACCAAGACAGGAAGCGCGATTTCATTTCGTGGCGAAGAAAGCCGATTACCGGCGCTGTTTGATACCCCTGCTAAGAATTCTGGTTGAGGATCGCCCGCGTCGATCTCCTTGGAGGGCGCGGGCCGCTGTCTCCTCCTACCACCCAGGGCGCGCATTATGCTCGGGACGCAACTCCAATACGCCGCGGTCGCGGTTTTCCTCAGCCTGATGGTCGCCAAAGGCCTCTCGCACTACCAGCTTTCGAGGCCCGATCTGACCAAGGCGGCGCTTGCCCCGGCCGCGAGGCCTGTCGCGCCGACGCGCGCCTCCCTCCCGACACGCCGTGACGAAATCCGCATCTCTGCGGATCGTATGGGGCAATATTCCACGGATGTGGAGGTGAACGGAGCACGCATCGCCGGCATGCTCGTCGATACTGGCGCAACGCTTGTCGCGCTGTCCTATGAGGACGCTTCCGCCGCCGGGATGTTTCCAGCGCCGGCGGACTACAAATATCAAGTCAACACCGCCAATGGCGTGGCGCATGTCGCGCGCGTGAAGCTAAACGATGTGCGCATCGGCAATCTCGTGGTCCACGACGTCGATGCGGTCGTCGGCGAGCGTGGCGCGCTGAGCGGCAGTCTGCTCGGCATGACCTTCCTGTCCAAACTCTCGCGCTTCTCGGTGGAGTCCGGCGCGCTGGTGTTGAAGCCTTAATTCTATTACGCAGCCGCCCGGGGCGAGGGACTTGCCCCGATTTTGCGGGCGCGGCGGGGCGGTGTAAACGGGGGCTGACTCACGGAAGCCGCTTCCCAGGACCCGCCCATGTTCCCCAAACCCGTTCACGCCCTGACGCCCAACACTTTCGATTACGAGCGAAAGCCGCTCGTGAAGCCGACAGGCTTTCGCGAATATGACGCGCGCTGGCTCTTCGGAACCGAGCTGAACCTTATGGGCGTACAGGCGCTCGGCATGGGGCTCGGGACGCTGATGCATGAAATGGGCGTCGCGCCAGACATCGTGACCGGCCACGATTATCGCTCCTATTCCGCATCGATCAAGCTGGCGCTGGTCGCGGGCCTCATGGCTTCCGGCGTGCGCGTGCGCGACATTGGGCTGGCGCTCTCTCCCATGGCCTATTTTGCGCAGTTCGAGCTGGATGCGCCCGCCGTGGCCATGGTGACGGCCTCGCACAACGACAATGGCTGGACGGGCGTGAAGATGGGCGCGCAGCGGCCCGTGACCTTCGGCCCCGACGAGATGGGGCGGCTCAAGGAGATCGTGCTCTCCGGCAAGTTTCGGGAGGCTGGCGGCGGCGGCTATCGCTACATCGAGAATTTTGGCGCACGCTACCTCGACGATCTGACGCGTCGTCCGGCCTTCGCCCGCAAAATGAAGGTCGTGGCCGCCTGCGGAAACGGCACCGCGGGAGCTTTCGCGCCGCAGATGCTCGAGCGGCTGGGCTGCGAGGTCATCCCGCTCGATGTCGAGGCCGACTACACCTTCCCGCGCTACAATCCCAATCCCGAAGACCTGCAGATGCTTCACGCTATGGCGGACAAGGTGCGTGAGACGGGCGCCGATCTCGGCCTCGGCTTCGACGGCGATGGCGATCGGTGCGGCGTTGTCGACAATCATGGCGAAGAGATCTTCGCCGACAAGATCGGCGTCATGCTCGCCCGCGATCTCTCCAAGGTCTATCCCGGCGCGAAATTCGTCGTCGACGTGAAATCTACCGGCCTTTTTGCGACGGACCCGGAACTCGTCGCGCGCGGCGTGCACACGGAATATTGGAAGACAGGCCACTCCTACATCAAGCGACGCGTCAATGATCTCGGTGCGCTGGCGGGCTTCGAGAAGTCAGGGCATTTCTTTTTCAATGCGCCGATCGGGCGCGGCTATGACGACGGCTTGCTGACGGCGGTGCATATTCTCGAGATGCTTGATCGCAATGTCGGAAAGAGCCTCGCCGATCTCTATGCCGACATCCCGAAGACCTGGGGATCGCCGACGATGTCGCCGCATTGCGACGATGAGAAGAAATATGAGGTCGTCAAGAAGGTGATCGCGCGCATCGAGGGCATGCATCAGCGCGGCGAACAGATCATCGGTCAGCCCATCCGCGACGTCGTCACGGTCAACGGCGTTCGCGTGACGGTCGCCGACGGCACCTGGGGGCTTGTGCGGGCCTCATCGAACAAGCCGGAACTCGTGGTCGTGGTGGAGAGTCCCGCGTCAGAAGCAGCTATGCGCGACATGTTCGCCGCGATCGACGCCATCCTTCGGGAAAATCCCGAAGTCGGCGCGTATAATCAAACAATCTGAATCGAGCCGCCGGCGATTGCAGGATCGCCGGCCCTTGCGGGCTCAGGGCGTCGGGGCCTGGCAATTCGTGCCGGACGTCATGAAATACTGGATGTGGCTCGGCGCGTAGGTGTTTCTGACCGGCGCATAGCTCGTGCGCGACATCGTCCATGTCGGCGGAGAATTCCATTTGAACATCTCGAAATGGACGCCGGGGGAATACTGGTAGATCACATCGGCGACGATGATCGGGCCGGTCGTCGGGTTCACGCCGTTCGTGACCTGCGTATAGCTGGTCGGCATGGTGGTGGTCGACACCGGCGGCACGTCGCCAGGCGTCAGCACGCCGCAGGGACGCGCCGTCGCGCCATTGCGTGCGACAGTCCATATCGTTTTGGCCTGCCAACTCGTGGGCGTCGCGGTGGGCGTGCCGATGATGTTGACCTCCGATATCGTCATCTTGAGCGTGCCGGCCGGAAGAGGCGCCAGAAGCGTGGTCGCCGCCGAGAAGATCGCCGTGATGTCCGCTTCGGCGAGGCCGGCCTGTCCCGTCGCCTGTCCACCCGTAAGCTGCTGCGCTGTGAGGTCGGACAGCGTGTGCGCGACGAGATCGAGTTTCTGCGCGGCGTTCATGCCGCGCGAAAGTTCGACGAGACCCATATAGATCATCAGCATCAGCGGCAGAATCAGCGCGAATTCGACGGCGGCGATACCTCGTTCGTCCCGATGAATGTCTCGCGTAGAGGCGTCCTTCATCAGGTTCAGCTCCCCGGCTCTACGCGAAACGCGGCGATTCCCAACAGCATATTCGTGTATGCGCCATTGTACTGGACTTGCCCGCTTCGCACCTGACCATAATTCGTTCCGGAGAACACGCTGCCGCCGAGAAGGCCCGACAGCACGGTCATCGGATAGGCGATGCGCACGATGGCGATTTGCCCCGCTGGCGGCATGACGATTGCGGACCCGCGTGGGTTGGGCGCGGTGTAGAAATCGTTGGCGGTGTCCGCACTGCCCCAACTCGCAGGGCTGCGGATGTCGACCATGAGTTTCGAGCAGTCGAACATGCCCGAAAGCGTGCCCGGCTTGACGGCGCCCGAGGCTTGCCAGGTGCAGACGCTCTGATCGATGAACTGCTGATAGGTGAGCCCGGCGGCTGTGCTGTGCGTTAGCACGGCGCGGCTCGCGGTTTCAGTCGCCATCTGGAGTTGCGCGGTGCGGAAGTAAACCGTGCCGGTTTCGAAGATGGCGCCGATCAACCCAAGGAAAGGCACGGAGATCATCGCGAATTCGATCGCGGTCGTGCCGGTGCGGTCTTTGAGAAAGCCCTTGCGGGGAAGGAGCGTTTCCAGCTTGGCGAGTCGGTAGATCGAACGGCTAGCGACTGTCATGTGCATGTCCTGAAGCGCAACGGGCAGCGAGAGCCGCATCCCCGCCAATGCACGCAAACTGACTCTTATTCGTTGCAGGTGCGTTACCAATTTCTGCGGATCGGATAAATTCTATGCAGCGGGTGGTGGTTACCGCCCGCTGCTAAAATCAGCGCCCCTTCGCGCTTGCCGCCCCGTCGTGCGACGTCACGGCCTGAATCGCAGTGCTCATGTACTGAACGTCATCGGCAAGATCGACGGCGCGCGCGCATCTGGGATTGCAGGAAAGGGATTCGCGATGCGGTCCGCGCTGAACGACGACTTTGTCCTCCGCGGGGACGACCGTGACGATTGATTCGCCGACCTGGGCGCCCGAACGGTCCAGAACGATGAGATTGGTCGTTCCAAAGCTCTTGCCCGTGATAACCATCAGCGGGCTGTTCTTGAGCATCGTGACATCCGCGATGAGCGGGTTGCCGATGACGAGCGTTTGCGCGCCCTGAGGGATCTTCACGATCCGGGCGTAGTCGAGATCGACGCGGATGGTGCGCTCATTGGCTGCGGCGGCGTTCGCCGAAGCTCCGAAGCCAATGAACGCAACGGCCAGAAGCAGGGCCCCGCGAAAGAAGGATGGAACGAATGCCATGCGGTTCACCTTGCAGCGCTGTCGCCGCGCTAGTGCCTGAAGAAATCGTTTCTCGTACGCCTGCGAAGGGCGGACGGTCCAACCGCCGCTTGAGGCGGCGCGACGACACCCGCCCGCTGCGGCTACCGCGAATAAAGCAGCTAATGGTGAACGATTGCTAAAAACGTGTTGCATCGCATAGGCCCCCTTCGAATGCGGCCGTCGCCTCTCCACTCCTATGCATATGCAAACACGCCGCATTTATGCCTCGCGCCGGGGCTGGTGGCTTGCGGCGGCAATTGGACAGGCCCGGGCGCAGGACGGTTAACTGACGGCAAATTTGTCTAAAATCGCCGCTCGAGGGTCAACAGAACAGCAATTTGTCGAAGTCCCGGTCAACGATCTTGAAAGGTTCGGCGTCTAGGTTGGCATTGTTCGGTCGGGCCAGGAGCACGGCTCGACGAATTGGAAATCAAAGTTCGGAGCAGGATCATGAAGAACATTTTCGCGCGTTTCGTGAAGGACGAGTTGGGCGCCACGGCGATCGAGTACGGCCTGATCGCTTCGCTCATCGGCGTCGCCATCATCGCTGGCGTCCGCGCTCTCGGCACCAACCTGTCGGGCACCTTCGCGAAGGTTTCGGGCAACCTCGCCTGATCCATTTGCGCATCGCGCTACGAGTTGGCGGTCCCGGCGACGGGGCCGCCACTTTTTTTGGTGGACTCCGGTCCGTGCGGCGACCTTAACGACAGGTTAATGATTGCCGCGTAGTTCTCTTTTGAACTAAGGCGCGAAGGGGCGCCTCATGCGAGTAGGATCGTCTCCATGATCGAAGCTCTGTCGTTCGTCGTTTTCCCGTTCCTACTGGCATTTGCAGCGTTTTCGGATCTGTTGACGATGACGATCCCGAATCGCATCTCGTTTCTGCTGATCCTGATTTTCTTCGCCCTCGCCGCCTATCTGCCCATGCCTTGGGGGATGCTGCTGGATCACGTCTCCTGCGCATTGATAATGCTCGCGATCACCTTCGCGCTGTTCCAGTTCGGACAGATTGGCGGGGGCGATGCAAAGCTGGCTTCCGCCACGGCGCTTTGGCTGGGCTGGGAGAATGTGCTCGATTACGGCCTGGTCGCGTCGATCGTCGGCGGCGCATTGACGCTGTCCGTCCTTATCATGCGCTGGTATCACATCCCCGGCCGCCTGGTCGCGGTGCCGTTCATCTCGCGTCTCATGGTGACGACGAACGGCGCGCCCTATGGGGTCGCGCTCGCGATCGCCGGGGTGCTCATCTATCCCCAGACCGTCCTTTGGACTCGACTCAGCGGACTCTGAGCCGACGAGCGACTTCAAGAAGTCATTACCGGCCGCTCGGTTATCCTTTTTTGCCTCACATGTTACCGAATGCGGCGAGAAACTTAATGCGCGCGGTGGGTAAAGGCGCCCATTATCAGCAGGGAAATGCTGCGAAATCAATTGTGTGGACCTGGCTGAGCTTCGGCTCCGATAGAGACAGGTTGTAACGTCTGATTAACCCTAATTTGACGTTTATCGGCTTCAATCGTGCTCAACCTCGATTTGGCGAGGCGTTGGATATCGCACGATGAATAAGGCACAAATCGCAGTTCTCGCAGTCGCAGTCGCCGCGGGCGGCGCCGCGTTCATGATGATGAACAGCTCCAGCCCGCCGACAGAAGTGCGGATTGCGGCTCCGACGCCTGTCGATGTCGATCAGGTGTTGGTGGCGACTCGCGATCTGCCTTACGGCACGGAGATCGCGGATCCCGATACGGCGTGGATCGACTGGCCGAAAGCATCCGTGCCCGCCGGTTCTCTCTCCAAGAGCGAAGCGCCCAACGCCAAGGAAGATCTCAAGACGTCGTACGTGCGCATCCCGATCGGGGGAGGCGAGCCCGTCCGCAAGGAACGCCTCGTGAAGGGCGTGACTGCGGGGCTGATGTCCACGATGCTTTCGCCCGGTAAGCGCGCCATCGCGATCGACGTGACCCTCAACAATACCGCTGGCGGCTTCATTCTGCCCAACGACCGCGTCGACGTGATTCGCACCTATCGCGACACGGAAGCGACGCGCGACACGGGTCACGAAGTCTATAATTCGGAAGTGGTGCTTTACAACGTGCGGGTTCTGGCCATGGGCCAGACGGTCGAGAAGAAAGGCGCCGAGCCAGTCGTCACCGGAACGACGGCCACGCTGGAACTCGATCCGCGCCAGGCGGAACTGGTCGTGCTCGCGCAGCGCACGGGTCAACTCGTCCTTTCCCTGCGGCCGATTACCGACGCGATCGTGAAAGACGCGTCGGCGGAAACGCCCAACGACAACTCCGGCGACGACACACTGACCGTCGTCCGGCACGGCGTCGCCGCGAACATGAGAACGAAGTGAGCGCCGCGATGATTCCTTTTGAACCGAAAAACACAACAACGCCAGGAGCGCCGCAGATGAGCCGCTTGATGAAGAACATGGTCGGCGCCGCCATGGCGACGATGGCGGTGGCGCTCACGACCGCGAATGAAGCTGCGCACGCGCAGGGCCCGGGACTTGAAGCGGATTCGAACGCGACGCTTGCTCGCCGCATTTCGATGGGCACCGGTAAATCCGTCATCGTCGATCTTCCGCGCGACGCGGCTGAGGTTGTCGTTGGCAATCCCAAGGTCGCCGACGCTGTCGTCCGCACGCCGCGCAAGCTCTACGTGATGGGCGGCGACGCCGGTGCGACCACGATCATCGCGCTCGACGCCGCCGGCCGCCAGGTCGCCAATCTCGAGATCAGCATTGGCCGCGACGTCGGTCAGTTGATGCCGCTCCTGAAAGCTGCGCTGCCGAATTCAGACATTACGGCGCGCACGGTCAACGACGTGATCATTCTTACCGGCAGCGTCACCTCTGCGGGTCAGGCGCAACGTGCGATCGATATCGCAAAGGGCTTTGCATCCCGCGCGATGGGCGGCGGAGGATCGGCCGCCTCCAATGGCGGCCCGAGCGGAACCTCTCAGGTCGGCGGCGTTGGCGGTTCGGGGGACGGCAATGTCATCAATGCGCTCGTCATTCGCGGCGAAGATCAGGTGATGCTCAAGGTCACCGTCGCGGAAGTCGAGCGGAAGGTGACCAAGCAGCTCGGCTTCTCCTCGCAAGCCGGCGGCGAAACGATCCTCTCCGGCGGCTGGGGCAAGCTCGTTCAGGAAAATCCGTTCGGCATCAATCCGACCATCAGCAACAGCGCGCTGTCGATCAACGGTCCAAACAATACGCAGGCGACCTTGAAGGCGTTCGAGCGCTACGGCGTGTCGCACCTTCTGGCGGAGCCGACTGTGACCGCGATCTCCGGCGAACAGGCGAAGATGCTGATCGGAGGCGAAATCGCCGTCCCGGGATCCGGCGCCTGTACGTTCTATACGGGTAGCGGCTCGCAACCCACTTGTACGCCGGGCATCGTTTTCAAATCCTACGGCGTCTCGTTGAACTTCACGCCTCTGGTTCTCTCGGAAGGCCGCATTTCCCTGCGTCTGACCACGGAAGTCACCGAGGTCGATCTGCAGAACACCTTCACTTACGCAAACGTCGCCGTCCCGGGCTTCAAGACTCGAAAGAACGAAACGACGGTCGAGCTTCCTTCCGGCGGTTCAATCGCGACCGCGGGTTTGCTGACGCAGAAATCGTCCCAGGCAATCACCGGACTGCCGGGCTTGCTCAACGTGCCGATCCTTGGGGCGCTGTTCCGTTCGCGGGATTATCTCCGGGACGAGACTGAATTGTTGATCGTCGTCACGCCCTACATCGTGCGCCCGATGAGCCAGCAGGACGTGTCGCGTCCGGACGATGGCTTCGCCGACGCCAGCGATCCGCAGGGCTGGCTGCTCGGCCGCGTCAATCGGATTTATTCGACGCGCAACAATCCGCAGATGATGCAGAACTTCAAGGGCCGCATCGGCTTCATTCACGACTAATTGCGACGGCCTCGAGGGATGACAAACATGTCGACCAACAAGAAGAGCGCAAAGACCCGGACGGGCTTTGCTGAGAGAGCTGAAGGCCGGACCGCCTTTCGCCACGGGAAGGCGCTTGCGCTGCTCCTCATGGCGCCGCTCGGAGCCTGTGGCGTGCAGAGGGCGCTTCCGCCTCCGGTGACGCCTTATGATTATCACGACCGTCATCCCGTCGTTCTCAGCGACGCGCCGGAGGTTCTCGATATCTTCCCGGCGACGATACGCGGCCGGGTCGACAACGAGACGGAAGTTCGTATCCGGGAGTTCGTCGCGCGATACAAGCAATTCGGGCACGGGCACATCACCATACTGTTGCCGACGGGGAGCCCTGCCGCTGCAGCGATGGCCGCGGAGGCGGGCGCCGTTCGTCGGGCGCTTGCGTCCGCTGGACTGGGCGGAAACATTATGATGGGTTCTTACCCGGTGACCGACCCGAAGCTCGCCGCGCCGATCAGACTTTCCTTCAGTTCGCTGAAGGCGAAAGTTGCCGGTCGATGCGGTGAATGGCCACGCGACCTTGCCTCCGGCAGCACCGTCGACGGTTGGCAGAACGAAACTTACTGGAACTTCGGTTGCGCGTCGCAAGCGACGCTTTCGGCGCAGGTTGCCGATCCGCGTGACCTCGCAAACCCGCGCGGCCAGACCCCGGCCGACATCGAACTGCGCATGCGCGCGATCAACAAGATGCGTTCCGGGCAGGATCCGAGCACGATGTGGCGTCTGAAGTCGACCGACATCAGCAATGTGGGAGGTGGCAACTAATGCCCGAGTCAGCAATGGAGCGCGCGTCCAGTCACGACGTCGCCAACCAGATTGCGCCGGTCCCGAGAATCTCGATCCAGGCGTTTTGCGAATCCTCCGACGTCGCGCAGGTCATCGAGAATGCCTCGACCGATCGCCGCATGTCCAAAGCCCATGTGAAGGTTCACATGGGCGGCGTCGCGGCCGCGATCGAAGCCTATCGGACCGCGCCCACGCCTAATCTGATCGTGCTCGAGACCTACGCGGATCGCTCGGTCCTCATCGATCAGCTGGAAGGCCTTTCGGAGTTCACCGACGCAGGCACCAAAGTCATGGTCATCGGCCATGAGAACGACATCGCGCTCTATCGGGACCTCACGTCGCGCGGCGTGAGCGACTATGTCGTGGCCCCGATCGACATCCTTGGCCTCATCGGCCACGTCTCGCACCTTTACAATGCGGCAAGCGCCGAAGTTCTGGGTCGCATGATCGCCGTGGTCGGCGCCAAAGGCGGCGTTGGATCGTCGACGATCGGCCACAATCTCGCCTGGTCGATTTCTCGTCTGCTTGAATATCAGACCGTCATCGTCGATCTCGATCTGCCGTTCGGCACCGCCGGTCTGGACTTCAATCAGGATCCGCCGCAAGGCGTCGCGGACGCGGTGTTTGCTCCCGAGCGTCTCGACGCGAACTTCGTCGATCGCCTTCTGTCGAAATGCAGCGACACGCTCAGCCTTCTCGCCGCGCCGGCGACTGTCGACCGCCTTTACGACCTGCCTGAGCAGGCGTTCGACGCGACTCTCGACATTCTGCGATCGACCGTTCCCTGTACGATCCTCGACGTGCCGCATCAATGGTCGGCGTGGACGAAGCGCGTCCTCGTCGCGGCCGACGAAGTTGTTATCGTCGCGTCTCCGGATCTCGCAAATCTTCGAAACACGAAGACGATCCTCGATTCGCTGCGCGCCTTGCGCGCCAACGATCATCCACCGCGGGTCATCCTCAACATGGTCGGCGTCCCGCGTCGTCCGGAAATCTCGCTCTCGGAATTCACGAAGGCTGTGGAACTGGAGCCTTTCGGTGTCCTGCCTTTCGAGCCCAAGCTTTTCGGCACGGCGGCCAACAACGGGCAGATGCTCGCGGAGGTCGAGGCTGGTTCAAAGATCGTCGAAACTCTCGACGATATCGGCCGCTCTCTGATGGGCCGCGTCGCAACTCGGCGCGTAAAGAAAACACTTCTGACGCCGCTTCTCGAGCGCTTTTCGCGCAAGAAGGCGAGCTGAGGCTTTGATATTAGGCATGACCCAAGGATAATCGGCAATGTTCGGAAAGCGTACGAATGTCGGCGATACGGGGGCTCGCCCAAAAGGGGCCGCTGCCGCTCCGTCGGTCAAGCCTCAACTCCAGCTGCCCGCGGCCGCGCCGGCCCCTGATATGTCGGCGACCTCGGCTCCGACGGAAACCAAGAAATCTGAAGAATATTACCTCACAAAGAGCGTGATTTTCGGCGCTCTGATCGAAGCCATCGACCTCGCACAGCTCTCGAAACTCGATCCCGAGAACGCGCGCGAGGAAATTCGTGACATCGTCAACGAGATCATTGCGATCAAAAACGTCGTGATGTCGATTGCCGAGCAGGAGGAACTGCTCGACGACATCTGCAACGACGTTCTGGGTTATGGTCCTCTGGAGCCGCTTCTGGCCAGAGACGACATCGCCGACATCATGGTGAATGGAGCCTTCAAAACCTACATCGAGGTCGGCGGCAAGATTCAGCTCACCAACATCCGTTTCCGCGACAATTCGCAGCTGATGAACATTTGTCAGCGCATCGTGTCTCAGGTCGGACGCCGCGTCGACGAATCCTCGCCGATCTGCGACGCGCGCCTTCTCGATGGCTCCCGCGTCAACGTCATCGCGCCGCCGCTTGCGATCGACGGACCGACGCTCACGATTCGTAAGTTCAAGAAGGACAAGCTGACGCTCGATCAGCTGATGCGGTTCGGCGCCATATCGCCCGAAGGCGGCGAGGTGCTGAAGATCATCGGCCGCGTCCGCTGCAACGTGCTGATCTCAGGAGGCACGGGCTCCGGCAAGACCACCTTGCTCAACTGTCTGACGAACTATATCGAAGGCGACGAGCGTGTCATCACCTGCGAAGACGCCGCCGAATTGCAGCTTCAGCAGGCGCATGTGGTGCGTCTCGAAACGCGTCCGCCCAACCTCGAAGGGCAGGGTGCCGTCACCATGCGCGATCTCGTCAAGAACTGCCTGCGTATGCGTCCTGAGCGCATCATCGTTGGCGAAGTTCGCGGACCTGAGGCGTTCGACCTTCTGCAGGCGATGAACACGGGTCACGACGGCTCCATGGGCACGCTCCACGCGAACTCACCACGCGAGGCGCTGGGCCGTCTTGAATCCATGATCACGATGGGCGGTTTCTCTCTGCCGGCGAAAACCATCCGCGACATGATCGTCTCTTCAATCGACGTCATCATTCAGGCGGCGCGTCTGCGCGACGGCTCTCGCCAAATCACGCACATCACCGAGGTGATGGGGCTTGAAGGTGACGTCGTCACGATGCAGGATCTTTTCGTTTATGAGATCCTCGGCGAAGATGCTAACGGCAAAATTATCGGTCGTCATCGTTCGACCGGGATCGGGCGTCCGCGCTTCTGGGAGCGCGCGCGCTACTATGGTGACGATGAGCGCCTCGCGGCTGCCCTCGACGCTTCGGAAGTGCGTGACGAAAAATAGTAGCTCACGAAGGAGTCGGACCCATGGATCGCCAGCTTATCGTCGTCTTACTGATCGTGCTGACTGTTGGCGGTCTGATGTACGCCTTTGTCTATCCCTATTTGTCGGGAGACATCAAAGCGCAAAAACGCCAGGCGGCGCTGACGTCCGCCTCATCCGATCGCGCCGGCGCGGGTAGGGGCGTCGACCCAGCGAAGCGCCGTAAGGCCATCGCCGACAGCTTGAAGGAAGTTGAGGAGAAGCACAAAAAGAAGCGGGCCGATCTCGAACAACGCATCAGCCAGGCCGGTCTGACTTGGTCGAAGGAGGCGTTCCTCATCGGCTCGGTGGTCTTCGGCCTGCTCTTAGCATTCTTTTTATATGTCGTGAACGGCGATTTGATGGTGGTCGCCGGCGGCGCGATTGTCGGCATGTTCGGTCTGCCGACATGGGTGCTTTCGTTTCTGCGGAAACGGCGCATCAACAAGTTCATTGAGGCCTTTCCTGGCTCCATCGACATCATTATTCGCGGCGTCAAGGCGGGTCTTCCGGTAGCGGATTGCTTCCGAGTCATCGCGAGTGAAGGGCAGGAGCCGGTCCGCGGCGAGTTTCGGCGCATCGTCGAGTCGCAGGCCGTCGGGCTCACGATCGGCGAGGCCGTCGAGCGCTTTGCGGACCGCATCCCCGTGCCGGAAGCCTCGTTCTTCTCGATCGTCATCAACATCCAGCAAAAGTCCGGCGGCAACCTGTCGGAAGCCTTGGGCAATCTCTCGCGCGTCTTGCGGGACCGCAAGAAAATGAAGGGAAAGGTTCAGGCCATGTCGTCGGAAGCCAAAGCTTCTGCGGGCATTATCGGCAGTCTGCCGTTTCTCGTCGGCGGAGCCGTTTATCTGACAACTCCGTCCTACATGATGGTTCTGTTCACGACCAATATTGGGAAGGTCATCATCGCCTGTGGGCTGTTCTGGATGGCGATCGGCGTCTTCATCATGCGCAAAATGAT
This sequence comes from uncultured Alphaproteobacteria bacterium, assembly GCA_963806665.1. Lineage (GTDB taxonomy): Bacteria > Pseudomonadota > Alphaproteobacteria > Rhizobiales > Beijerinckiaceae > Methylocystis. The sequence goes on from CAWDYM010000004.1 coordinate 550,639, forward strand.
CAATTTCGACATCTGATCGGACGAAACCGCAGATTGGGTGGGCAAGGGCGGCGAGGCTGACAACATGGACGAGATGCTCGAAAAGGTAACGCAAGGCCAGTTTGCGGTCAGCGTACTCACGGCGGTCGCGGTAATCGCCACAATCATCACCCTCGCGATGCCGTTGCTCAACAACAACTCGCTTGCAAAGCGCATGAAGAGCGTTTCGAGCGAACGCGAGAGAATTCGGCAGCGCGAGCGTGCGCTCGCCAAGAGCCAGCAGGGCAAGGGCTTGCGGCAGGAGCCGAAGCTCTACATGAAAAACGTCGTCGACAAATTCTCGCTGTCTACCTGGCTGAACACCGAGGACGCGAAGATGAAGCTCGCATCGGCGGGCTATCGCGGGCCGCAGGCGGAAATCGCCTTCCTGTTCTTTCGACTGGTGTCGCCTATCCTCTTCCTGATCGGCGCGGTGTTCTATGTTCTGGTCCTGGGCGACCCCGAGATGAGCGGCCTGATGAAGATCGCGATTGTCATCGGCGCGACCTATCTCGGCATCAAGGCGCCGGAGATGTTCATCAGCAATACGATCTCCAACCGTCAGATGTCTATGCAGCGCGCATTCCCGGATGCGCTCGATCTCATGCTGATCTGCGTCGAGTCGGGCATGTCGATCGAACATGCTTTCCGAAAGGTCGGCACGGAGATCGGCGCGCAGTCGATCCCGCTTGCGGAGGAGTTCGCGCTGGCGACGGCGGAGCTTTCCTATCTGCCGGATCGCCGCACGGCCTACACCAATCTTTCCCAGCGGACGGGACTGGAGGGCGTGAAGCAGATCTCCACAGTGCTTATTCAGGCCGAGAAATACGGCACGCCGCTCGGGCAGGCGCTGCGCATCACCGCGCAGGAAAGTCGCGACATGCGCATGATGGAGGCAGAAAAGAAGGCAGCGGCCCTGCCGCCGAAGCTTACCGTTCCGATGATCGTGTTCTTCCTGCCGGTGCTCATGGTGGTCGTGCTGTCTCCCGCAGCGATTCAGGTCATGCAGACGGCCGGCTGATCGCATTCGAAGGCGCTCGACAAATCGGGCGCCTTCGGCGAAGAAAGAGCGATGCAGGAAAGCCCCGTCGCCGACATTCACGCGTGTTTACGGTTTTATTCCCGTCTCCCCGTCAACGTGGGCAGGGACGGTCATGCGATGCCGGATTTCGCTCGCGTGAGTTGGGCGACGCCGCTCGCGGGCGCAATCATCGGCGCAATTGGCGCCGGCGTCGTGCTGACGGCCCATATCGTTCACCTTCCCGACTTTCTCGCCGCGGCTTGCAGTATCGGCGCGTTGACGCTCGTCACGGGCGCGCTGCATGAAGACGGCTTGGCGGATGTCGCGGACGGATTTGGCGGAGGGGTCACACGCGATCAGAAGCTGACGATCATGCGTGATAGCCGCCTTGGCGCCTATGGCGCACTTGCTCTTTGCATCGGGACGCTCATGCGCGTGTCCGCTGTCGCCGCGATGCTAGAGCGCGGCGCCTTCGTGGTTGCGCTTGCTCTTGTCTCTGCGGCCGCACTTTCGCGAGTTGCGGGTCTTTTTCCACTTGTGACGCTTCTGCCCGCTCGCACGGACGGGGCGGGATCGTCGGCGGCGACGCCTTCTCCATCTGCGACGCGGCTTGCGGCCTATATCGCCATAGCAATCGGTCTGACGCCGCTTCTCGGCGGCGCATCGCTCGCGCAAACGATTGTCTCGCAGATGGCGGCTTTTGCGTCGGGGGCTGTTGTCGCGAAGATCGCCGATCGACAGATCGGCGGCTATACGGGCGATGTGCTGGGAGCGGCGCAACAGGTTGCGGAGGTCGCCGTGCTCATGTCGCTGGCGGCGTCGTAAACTCGGCAGCCTGGGACTCGTGCTGGCGCGCAGTCGAGCGGCGTATTTCGTCGATCGCGCGAACTAGAACGTCCGGTCCCGCGCCGGGACGGACCGCTTCGAACGTGAGCTGGCGGCGATAAATTCGGGCGCCCGGAAGGCCCGCAAAAAGTCCAAGCATGTGGCGTGTGATATTGGAAAGTTTGACGCCCTTTCGAAGCTCCCGCTCGATATAGGGCAGAAAGGCTTCGACCGCCTCGAAGCAATCTGAAAAAGGCGCCGGCGCGTTGAAGAGCTCTGGATCGACAGACAGGAGAAGCGCGGGGTCGTGGTAGGCCGCGCGGCCGATCATCACGCCGTCGACCATTTGCAACTGTTCGCGTATCTGGCGGATCGTCGTCAGGCCGCCATTGATCGCAACGGGCGTTTCGGGCATCGCGCGTTTGAGTTCATGCACCAGCGCGTAGTCGAGCGGCGGAATGTCGCGATTTTCCTTCGGCGAGAGGCCTTGGAGCCAGGCCTTACGCGCGTGGACGAAGAGCGCGTCGACCCCAGCGTCGACGCAGTGCCGGGCGACGTCGAAGAGCGCCTGTTTTGGTTCCTGATCATCGACGCCAATGCGACATTTGACCGTGACCGGCAGTGAAACGGCGTCCTTCATCGCTTTCACGCAATCGGCGACGAGCCGGGGCTGCAACATGAGGCAAGCCCCGAAGGCGCCATTCTGCACGCGGTCCGAGGGACAGCCCACGTTGAGGTTGACTTCGCAATAGCCGAAATCTTGGACTGTCCTCGCGGCTCGGGCGAGTTCGGCCGGGTCTGATCCGCCGAGCTGAAACGCGACAGGCTGCTCGAAGGCGTCGTAGGCCATCAGCCGCTCGCGGTCGCCGTGGATGACGGCTCCGGTCGTCAGCATCTCCGTATAGAGGCGCGCGTTTCGCGACAGCAGCCGATGGAAATAGCGGCAGTGCCGGTCCGTCCAATCCATCATAGGCGCAACGGCGAATCTAATATCTTGATTTGTCAGCATTTTCTGTTTAGTCTCAACGGCGTAGGTCGCGTCGTGTGCACCCCATTCTACGCGTCGATACGACACTTTTCGCTACCTTTCGATCTTTCAGTGCGTACACGAAATGGCGACGTTCACGAAGCTCAAATCGGGATCTTGGCGCGTCCAGGTTCGGCGCAAAGGAAGATTTGCCAACGAGTCGTTCCTGCGCCGCCGCGATGCGGAGCAATGGGCGCTGGACATCGAACGGCGGATTGATCGCGGGGAGTCTCCGACAAAGCGCACGCGAAGGGATGCCAAGACGTTTGGTGATCTTCTGTAGTAAATCTGAGTTAGGTACCACGCTGAAGCGGCTTATCGATACGGTGACGTTCCGCAGTGGTTAGTCTCTAAAAAGTTCGCTGCTGTGGCGAACCCGGCGAGCGCTGGGACTCCTATACTGACGCCTTCAGGAAAACGGGAAGGTACCACGATGGTTTGGGGGATGGCTTTACCCGTCGACTTCGGGGATTTCTTTCCAGATGGCGAATATCTCGGCTGGCGCGAAGGACTGATCGACTATTACGAAAACAAAATGTCGGCCGAGCAGCAAGCCCAATTCTTAAATCCGTTCACCTACCCATTTTATGTGATGTTCAAATTCAAGCAAAATCCTGAATGGCAGGGCTCTGAGAAGTTTCCGCCGTTCAGTCCGATCGAGCCGCACGAGCGCCCCACGCGATTCACACTGAGAAAAAACTACAAATCGCTGGGCTCTTTGATTGAAACTGTGGATCGTATTTTCGCGGCAGATGAGGCTCTGAAGGACATAATTGAGCGCTTTGAGCCAGGAAAGCATCAGTTTTTTCCGCTCGAAATAGACATGCCCGAGTCATCGGGGTTTCAAAGACGCCCGGAAAATAATCCGCGGCGCTTTTTTATAATGGTGATTGGCCAATACATCGACAGTTTTTCGATGGAACACAGCGATCCGAAGTCGTGGAGAAAAAGTGAATCGGGAGCTTTGTTCTTCCGGAATGTTAATCTGTCGATGTCCGGCCTCGCATTGTCGAAACAGGCGTTCGGCGCCGCGCATTTGTGGCGAGAAAGCCGCATGACCTCCGAGCTGATCTGCTTTTCCGATGCGCTGATGTCCGAAATTCGCAAAGCACGTCTGCGGTTGCCCGAGCACTACCAACTGATGGAAATCTGATCATTGCAAGCATGATTGAAGGGCTGGACACGGTCCTGCAAAACCGGAAATATTTGATCAGCTCGGCGAGCGTCGCGACGCCGACGTCCGTGAACGCCAGGCTCCCGTCCCCCGTAATCAAGATCATCGCGGCGCCATGACCAGCACATTGGGCGCGGCATCCGGGCTTGCGATTTTCAGCAACGCGAGCCCGATGCCCGAGAGCCCCTCCATCATCCCGGCGGTTTCGACGCCGAGATTGCCGCAGACGACGCCGCGCGTTGTCAGGCGGCGCAGAAGGCGCCGTTCGAAGGCCTGACGTCCCTTTGCAAATTCGTTGTCGACATCGAGCGTGCGGGAGAGAAGCGCATTGCCAAGATTGCCGTGGCAGATGCAGTCGGAGCGTTCGAGCGGCAGTTGGTTCATTGTCGAGGCGATCGCCCGGCCGCGTTCGCGGAAATCCGCGGCGCCGGCTCGTTCGGCGGCGCGCCAGGCGAGCGCGACGCCCGGCGGGCCATGGCACCACGCCTTTTGACAGGCGACATCGGCGTCGTCGTGACCGCCAGCGCCGCTCTTGTCGAACATCCGCGCTTCTTGGCGCAGGATCTCCAGCGCCGGCGCGACGAAACACGCTTCGTCCGACGCCTCGAACAGGCGCAAGAGAGAATAGGCGAGTCCCGCCCGGCCATGAGCGAAACTGAAGGGCCATTCAAGGCCTTCGAGCACGGCCTTGTCCTCGCCTGAAGGCGGATGCGCAATGCGTTGAAGTAGAAGCTCGCCTGCGTCAATCGCTGCGGCGAGAAACGCGTCGGGCGATGCGCCGACGAACGCGAGAACGGCCCCGGCGAGTCCGCCGATCACATCGATCTGCTTTGTCTCGGCGAATTTCCTTGTGGCGCCCGCAGCGATCTCGCCCACTCGGGACGCATAATCGAGTTCAGGCGTTTCGCGCGAGATATGCGAGAGCGCGTAAACAACGGACGCTGCGCCCGCGAAAGCGCCGCCGCTTTCCTCGACGCGGCGCAAGGCGTGCTGATCCAGCAATTCGGCGATGGCGCCGCGCGCGTGATCGAGGAAGCTTTCGTCGCCGGTCGCCTTGGCGAGCGTTGCGAGGAAGAGTGCAATGCCCGGAAGCCCGTCATAAAGATCGACGCCAGCCGGCACGCTGGCGACGTGACCGGACAGGGTTTGCGAGTGAACGATCCAGCAGCATTTTTTGCCGTCGCGGATCGCCGTATCGACGATGCGCCGGCCGATGGCGGCGGCGATCTGAAGCGGATCAGCCGGAGCCGCCTCCTTTGGGAAAAGACGCAGTGGGCGCACCGGCGCGGCGCGACGCTTTTGCTCTGCAAGGGAGAAAGCGGCTCGGATAAAATCCGTCTGATCGTTGAGGTCGTCCTCATTCAGCGCCGCGGCGCGGCGAAGCGCCGTGTCGACGCCAGAGGCGATACTGACGTTATCGACAATGTCGCCTGTGGAGTCGCGTAGCGTCTCCGCGTCTGCAACGGTCCAGAAATAGGGAACGTCGCCGCGCCACAAGTCGCGTCGTTCCGCGGCCGTGGCGCGGGCCAGGACTTTCTGCTCCTTCGTCTCCTGCCACAGATTGTCGAACAGCGCCTCGCGGTCGAGCGCATCGGTCAGATAGTCGGGATGAAAGGACTCGTCGAGCAGCGTGACATAGCGGCTCGTTGCGCGCAGCACGACTCTGATCCTGTCGCCGCGGAAGGCGGCGATCGGCCCTTTCTCGTCGAGGAGTTCGGCGCGGCCCTCGACGAAGACGCGATAGGCCAGGCTAAAACCCTCGACGATGTCGCCGACGTGCCGGTCCGCGGCGACGGTCTTGCCGCCGATGGCGGGCAGGTTCAGATCGGGGCCGATATTAAATCTGCGATGCGCCAGCCGGATTTCATCGCTGTCCGTCTCCTCCCATACCGGCATGGCGAAGGGCAATCGCCGCTCCTCGGCGTTGCCGAGACCGCTGAGGTCGATCCAGTCTTCGGGCGAGGCGAGCTCCTTCGTGCGATAGGGCAAGAGCCCGGTGCGCAGCACGGAATCGCTCAGGCGGTCATGCGCGAGACGCGTGGCGCCTGAAATATCGTCCGGCGGCAGCACGGGGTGAAACAGCGTTTCGAGATCGACGAGCATGGGAAAGGCTCCGGCGGCGATCAGATTCTCGGAGTGTAGATCAGTGCCGCCGAGAAGATGGAGAAAAGCGAGATTGGCGCCCTGCCGGCGATAAAAGTCTTTCAGTTCGCCGCGCTTTCGGCATGGCGATTGAGGAACAAACTCGGCCCAGCCATAGGCGCCGCGATCGATGACGCGAACGCTTCGCATGGCGAGGTCGCGCTGGCGCCGGTTGAACCAGTCGACGAGCGCGGCGAAATGACGGTCCGTCGTGAGCGATCGCGGCTTATAGACGAGTCGCCGACCGTCGGCGAAGGCGCACAGCATCGTCGTGCGAAAACCATTGTGACTGTCGCCGGCGCCGGCTTCGACGGCGGTCAGCCTTGCCGCTTGAGCATCGTCGAAAAACTGCTGCGCGATGTCGGGCCAATCGAGTTGCAGGCGCGACAGGAAATCATCGAGCGCATCACGCCAATCCGTCACGGATAATGCGGCCTGGCGGATGAGCACCGGATATTGTTCGAGAATGGCGCGGGCGAAAGTTGGATTGCGCAGGCAATCGACGAAGAAATCGAAACGGGCTTTTGGCGTCTCGCCGTGGAGCAGCCCTTTCGCGCTGGCGGTGGCAAGCTCTGCGACGAGCGCGCGCGAGCAGATTGTGTAAAGCCGGCTGTGCAGCGAGGTCAGCGCGCTCGCGGCAAACTCGTCCGCGTCGATCTCAAGTCCCGCTGGTTGCGCCGTCGCGACGTGCGCGCGCAAGGTGTCGAGCGCTGGTCCGATCATCGGCCAGAAGCAATCGCAGAGGCTGCGCCCGGCGCCGACGAAAAAATCGACGCCGTAGCGCGTCTCGCCATATTGCTCGTCGAAGCATTGCCAATTTTGCCAAAACGCGGCAGGCGTCCGTTCGTCTGCAGACGCGAGCGGGAGGCGGCAAGCCGCCCGGTCGACGCCGTAAAGCCGGAACGTCCGTTGCGCGACCGAGCGTCGCGAGAAGAACAGATCGTCGGCGGTCAAAAGCGGCCCCGCGGCCTGGGAGCTCTCGCGCAGCAGGCTGATCCGTTCTTTCAGCGTAAGCGCCAGAAGGCGGCGCGCCGACGACGTCACCGCGCTCTCCGCGCTGCCTTAAACCTTCTTCGGGAGTTTTGTCACCGTCGACGGACAATGGCCCGGCACAGTCGTCTTATGCGGGCACAGCAGCTTGGTATTTGGGCAGGGATTGGAGCAATTGGCTGCGGTGTTCTTCGCCGCAATGACAATGAGATCCGCCTGAGGAATGCGGTCGGACGCCAGCACGGCTTTCTCGGCGGGCGTCATGGAGACGAGCGCCGATAGAAGGCGGGCCTGCGCGTCGGCGGCGGCGATTGCAGGCGTAGTTGGCGGGATCTGGGAGGCGGCGCTCACCGGCGCGGCAGAGAGCAAGCTTGGCGTCGCCGCGGCAAACGCAAGCGCGACGGAACGGGACTGTCGTTTCTTCTGCATGACAAACTCCCTTTAATCAACATAACTATATAGATTTAGGCTGAGGCGTCAGTGTGCGCCAGTCGGGCGCGTTTGACAAGACGCGCCCCTCCCGGTGAAGGACATCTTTGCGGGTCGTCGATTGCGCGACCGCTCGGTCGTGGTCCAGGAGACTACGGGCCGCCCGGCGCCGTTGCCGCGAACAGGGGGCGGGCGCCTTTATCCGTTCAAGAATGGCTCGAAGGCGATCGGCACCGAAGCCGCTCGACAAAACGCCCCTATGTCGCACCCCCCGACACGTAAAAGCGCCTTGGCTTGGGTCAACATGGCTGCGGCGGGAATGCCTCCGCTTAAGCAACGCGATAATTACCTGCGTCTATTTTGCTCAATCCAACTTGACTTGAAACTTTGTTATAGTCGGGCCTCCTTTCCCTCTGGTGCATCGCAATAGAAGCAGGGTTGAACCATGTTGCCCAAACGGGTCGATCGACTGTGGGTTGTGTCTTGGACAATCGATCGTGATGGACGTTGCGAATACATCGATCCTTGCTGGCGCCAGATTACCGGACAAAGCGCTGAAATCAGCGAAGGGCGACGGATGGCTTGAAGCCATTCACTCAGAGGATAGGGCGCAGATAAGGGCTGAGCTGACTCTGGCGGCGCAGTCGGAGCGTCCATTTCAGATTGCGGCAAGGCTCAAACTCGCGGACGGCGCAGTCCGCTTTGCGTTGGCGGTGGGCGCGCCACGCCGTGACGAGCGCGGCGCCTTTTTTGGCTACAGCGGCTCCATTCTGGATCGCGACGAGCGGATAATGGCGCAGCTAGAGCCGGCCAAGACCCCACAGAACTTTGGAGCGATCACGGGAGCCCTCGTCGCGGGCCACGACATCGCCGCGCGCAAGGAGGCGGAGCAAAGCGTGCGCGCATGGCATTTTCGCGCCATCTTCAATCAGCAATATCAATATACCGCTTTGCTGACTCCAGACGGAAGAATCCTCGAGATCAGCGCCTCGGTCACTCGCGGCACGGGCTTCGAGATCGAAGAAATCATCGGCAGCTCGTTCCTCGACGGCCCATGGTGGCGCGATTTGCCGGAAACGCGCGCACGCGTGCAGGGTCAATTCGACGAGGCGCTGTCGCGGCGCGTTCCCTCGCATGGGGAAGCCGCCTATCATGGGCGCGACGGCGAACTGCGGCACGCGCTCAACACGGTGACCGCCTTGCGCGACGAGCGGGGCGAAGTCGAATTCCTCCTTGCCGAAGGCATCGACATCACCGAGCGTCTGCAGGCCGAGGAAAAACTGCGCGAAAGCAAGGCGCTTCTGCAGGCGGTGCTCGACGCCAGCCCCGACCCGATTTTCTTGAAAGATCGCGAAAGCCGTTGGGTGCTCGCAAATCCGGCCGCGTGCGACGACGTCGGCAAAGCCGCCGAAGCCTGTATCGGCAAAACCGACGAACAGCTCTTATCTGACCCCGCTCAGGGGCGCGCCCTTATGGCCAATGACCGGCGGATTATCTCTTCCGGTCAGCCCGAGACCGTCGAAGAAATACTGGAAACGTCGCTCGGGACCCGCATTTTCATCACCAAGAAAGCGCCTTTCCGTGACGAGGCGGGCAATATTGTGGGGATCATCGGCACGGCGCGCGACATCACCGAGCGCAAACGGGCGGAGGAAAAGCTGCGTGAAAGCGAAGCGCTGCTGAAAGCCGTGCTCGACAATAGCCCGGACGCGATTTTCCTAAAGGATCGCGAGGGCCGGCTGCTGCTGGCCAATCCGGCGACATTGGCTGCGATCGGCAAAGCGCCGGAGTTCTGCATCGGCAAGACGGACGCGGAATTCCTTCTCGATCCCGACGACAGTCGCGCGATCATGGCCGACGACTGCCGCGTGATGGAATCGGGGCAAACCGGAAGCTTCGAGGAAACCGTCCTGACCCCAAACGGGATACGCTGTTTCCTCAACAGCAAGACGCCCTTTCGCGACGCCGCGGGCAACATCATCGGCTTGATCGGAGTCGCTCGCGACATCACGAAGCAGAAGAAGGCGGAGGCGACGTTACGCGAAAGCGAAAGGCGCTATCGTTCGCTGGTTCACGCAGCGAGCGCGGTCACCTGGAGCTGTCCGCCATCCGGGATGCATGTCGAGCCGCTAACGGAGTGGATAGCGTTCACGGGCCAGACCGCCGAAGAGGTTCTCGGGGACGGTTGGACAAAGGCCTTGCATCCCGACGATCACGCTGCAGTGGCGACAGCATGGCGGGAGGCTTTGGCGCAAGGCGTTCCCTTTGTGAGCGAACATCGCATCCGCCGGCATGACGGCCAATGGCGCTGGATGAACGTGCAGGCCGCGCCCATCCGCGACGCGGACGGCGAGATTGTCGAATGGTTCGGCATGAACATCGACGTCACCGAGCGCAGGGAAGCCGAGGAGAAACTCCGTAAGAGCGAGGAGACGCTGATCAACGCCCAACGCTTTGCGCGCGCCGGCGTCTGGGACGTCGATCTTGTCGAGGATCGCGTCGAATGGTCGGAACCCTTATACGAGCTTTATGGTCTGCCGCGTAGCGTGGAGCCGTCGAAGGCGAACTGGATCGAGGGCATCCACCCTGACGACCGCCTCAAGGCAGAAGCCGAATCTGCGCGCGCACTCGCGGCGCGCGACGGGCTGCGCGTCGAGTTTCGCATCATTCGCGACGGGGAGATCCGCTGGCTTCGCAGCGAGGGCCGCGTGATCTGCGATAGCGCGAACCGGCCGGTGCGCATCACGGGATTCGCCTGGGACGTCACAGAGCGCAAGCGCGCCGAGGAAGCGTTGCGCGACAGCGAGGAACGCTTCCGCGTTTCCTTCGCCAGCGCCTCGATCGGCTTTGCGATGAACGGCCCGGACTATCAGTTTCTCGAGGCCAATCCCGCCTATTGCGCGCTGACCGGTTATACGCTGGAGGAGCTTCGCATCAAGGGTTCGGAACTGATTCACCCCGACGATCAGCCCGCCAACATGGCGTTGGTCGAAAATATGCTCGCAGGCGAAATTCCGGGCTTCGTCATCGAGAACCGCTACATCCGCAAGGATGGCGGAAATATCTGGGTGCGCAAGAGCGTCTCTCTCATTCGCGACGCTGACGGCCGCCCGCGGTGGATCGTCACGCTCGTCGAGGATGTCACGGAACGTAAATTCACCGAGGCCGCCTTGCGGGACAGCGAGCTGCGTTATCGCTCGTTGATCGAAGCCGCAAGCGCCATCACATGGCGCTGTCCGTCATCGGGCCTGTTCATCGAGCCGCAACCGGAGTGGATGGCGTTCACCGGGCAGACAGAGGCCGAATCTCTACGCGACGGCTGGACCCATGCCGTACATCCCGATGATCTCGATAGCGTGATGTCCAAATGGCGGGCGGCGGTCGAGCGCGGGGAGCCCTATGGCGACGAATACCGCCTCCGTCGGCATGACCGGCAATGGCGCTGGGCGCATATGGAGGCGGCGCCCATTCGAGACGCCAGCGGCGCCATCCTCGAGTGGTTCGGAATGGGTCTGGACATCACCGAGCGCAAGGAGGCGGAACTGGCGCTGCGGGAAAGCCGGCAACAGCTCGCAATGGCGCTCGAAGCCGGCCAGCTCGGGTTCTGGGATTGGGACGTGCCCAGTGGCCGCACCCAATTCGGCGGCGTCTGGGCAGCCATGCTCGGCTATGACCTCAGCACGATCGAACCCCATTACCGGGCCTGGGAAGCGCTCATTCATCCGGACGACAGGAAAGCCGTTACGGGCACATTGATGGATCACATCGAGGGGCGCACGGACTTCTACGAATGCGAGTATCGCTTGCGGCACAGAAATGGTTCGTGGCGCTGGATTCTCGGGCGAGGGCAGGTGGTGGAGCGGAACGCCGAGGGTCGGCCGCTCCGGGCGATCGGAACCCATGCCGATGTGACGGCGCGACATGAAGCCGAAGCCGCGGTGGCGGAGGCCGACCGTCGCAAGGACGAATTCCTCGCCACCTTGGCCCATGAACTGCGCAACCCCCTCGCGCCGATTCGTAACGCCGTGCATGTGCTCCAGCTCAAATATGGCTCGGAACATTCGGAGGCGAGCCTTCTGGATATGGTTCAGCGTCAGGTCGATCACCTGGTTCGGCTCGTCGACGAGCTTTTGGAAATTTCCCGGATTAGTCGTGGCAAAATTGAATTGAGCAAGGAGCACGTCGCTCTCTCGAAGGTCTTGCGTCACGCTTTGGAGACCTGTGAGCCGCTGATCGACATGAAGAGCCACAGTGTGAAAGTAAGTTGCGAGGACGAGCAGCTATGGATTTACGGCGACGTAGTCCGACTGGCTCAGATTGCATCGAATATCATCAGTAACGCAGCGAAGTACACGCCCCCGGGTGGCCGCATCGAGGTCGTGGCCGCGCGCAGGGATCATGAGGTTGCTCTCAGCGTCCGCGACAATGGCGTTGGCATAAGCGCCGACATGATGCCGCGCATCTTCGATCTCTTCACACAGACGCAAGGCCAGATCCGGCTGTCCGAAGGGGGATTGGGCATTGGCCTCGCGCTGGTGCGTAAACTTGTGGAATTGCATGGCGGGCGCGTGGAAGCACATAGTGCTGGCGTCGGATGCGGCAGCGAGTTTGTGGTCTGGCTGCCGCTCGGCGAGGGGCCTCCGGCCGTGGCGCCGTCGGTTGAAAAGTCGCCGACGGCCGCAGGCATGATCGCACGGGCGCTCGTCATCGACGATGATCGCGACGTCGCCGATAGTTTCGCCCTGTTGCTGGAGAGCCTGGGCGCTTCAGTTCGCAAGGCTTACGACGGTCCCGCCGGCGTCGCCCTCGTCGGCGCGTTCGATCCGGATATGATCTTCGTCGATCTCGGCATGCCGGTCGTCGACGGCTATGAGACAGCGCGTCTGATCCGCCGCAACAGTGACGGGCGCCGCTTCACTCTCGTCGCGTTGACCGGCTGGGGGCAAGAAGACGATCGCCGCCGGGCGCTCGAAGCGGGCTTCGATCTGCATTTGACGAAACCGGCTTCGATCGACGCGATCAAGGCTCTGTTACAACCACTCTCGGCGTAGCGCAGAACGCGGGTAAAGCGCGCGGCGGCGGCGTCGGCGTCCGCGCTGTATAGCCGTGGAGCGCTTTCGCACGGACGCGAATGCTCGTCGACATGCAACGGGCGCGGCGGGGTGGAAACCCAGGGAGCGCAACGTGGCGTCGGGGGAAATGCAGACGTTGCGCGCGGCGAGCTTCATGGTGCAGGCGGAGGCACAGTAGCCGTCGACAGCGACGGTCTGGCGCGACACATTGGCGGAGCGAACCTGCCCGTAATAGTCGAGGACGCTTCCGCCGCGGTCATCGCTGGAAACAGCGCGGCTCGAATAGGCGTGACGCGGCGTGTTGCCGCCATCGAACATGTCGGGTTTCTGCACGATCGATAGATATTAAATATTAGTTGACTAGGAACCTTTCGGGGCGTAGTTTCCTAGTCAACAAATGAGCCCGCCGTGCCGCATAACACACGCCCCTCCGATCTGACCATGCATCTCGGCTATTGGATGCGTCTCGTGTCAAACCATGTGTCGCAGGCCTTCGCTCGCAAAGTTGAGACCTGTGACGTCACGGTGGCCGAGTGGGTGATGATGCGTCGGATGCTGGAGGAAGAGGCCGTTGCGCCGAGCGTCCTTGCCAGTCGCATGGGCATGACGCGCGGCGCGATCTCCAAATTGGCCGACCGCCTGATCGCAAAATCCCTGCTGACGCGTACCGCCGACCCCAATGACGGTCGCGCACAGACCCTTGCGCTTACATCGGCGGGTCGCGCCCTCGTGCCCTCCTTGGCTGCGCTGGCGGACGCAAACGATGCGGAATTCTTTAAATGCCTGACAGCGACAGAGCGAGCGGAACTTCTGCGCCTCCTGCAAAAGCTCGTCGATAAAAACAGCTTTAAGTCTGCTCCATTTCACTGGCCGTCGCGCCGTCTATTTCGGTCGCACCGCCGAGGCGCACGTCGAGCATTTCCCATCTTAAGCCGCCACGAACACAAGTATGATGGCGGGTGGTAGCGGAGTCCCAGCCCGTTGCATAATTCTTGAATTTTGCACGCAGGCGGTATCAAAGGGGTCGCTGCCCTCCCGTATTTGTGAGTATTGCAAAATGAGAGCGAATCTTAATGTCAGTATATTCTTGCTGCCTCTCGTAATATTCGGTTCGCCATTGCAGCCTCTGGCGAAAACTCCAGATTGCGCTGGCGTTGACAGCTGGGCAAGCCAAATGGCGTTCGTGCATCTGAAAAATGCCGGCATAACCGACAACAACGCTATAGACTTCACGAAAACAAGTACCGAAAGACTTGCTTCAGAAAAAGTTGGAAAAGATATTTACCGTCAAATTCACCATATTTTTTTCACGGAGAAATCCGGTAATGTCATCGAGGTTATTACGAGCAATAACGCTTCGAACGCTGAATGTTCAATGTCCGGCGTAGATGTGTTCGTTATCTCACGACATCTGGGTGGGTGATATTATGCGACTCTGCCGCAATGTTGTCGCATAACTGCCATTTCGTTAATTGCTCGCGCGATGGGCCCGCGCGGGTTCGTAGATCGCCTACCAGAACGGGGTCCAGAAGAATCCCCGTCCTTGTTGGCGGCGGTTCTCCCCAGACGCAAGGACGATTGGCAGTTGCCCGCCAACCTGCGGCTTGTCATGATTGCGTCATCAAAGCAGGGTGAGTGCCCGATGGGCCTCGAGCCTCGCCGCCGCGGCGACATGCACAGAAAGCCGCATTGATGGACTTCTCCCAGCGCTTCACTTTCCTTTTTTCGGCGCCCAATTTCGAGGCGGATGACCTCGAAGGTCTGCGTGTCAGCCAGATCATCGCCGCAATAGAACGCATGGGCTTCCAGGTCGTGCGGGCAAGGCGGCTCGAAGACGCCGAAATCGTCGTTCAGACCGACGCCGCCATCGGCTGCCTGGTGGTCGATTGGGGCAAGAAGGGCATCGAAGGAAAGACCGCCTCGCTCATCGATCTGATGCGCAAACGCGGCCTCGACATGCCCATCGTGCTGCTCATCCGCCGCAAGCGCTTCGAGGATATACCGGTCGAGGTGCTCGACTTCATCGACGGATACGTCTTTCTCGCAGAGGAGACCCCGGAGTTTATCGCAAAGAATCTCGTCTCCCGTCTCAAGCAATATGCCGATACGCTCAAGACGCCTTTTTTCGGCGCGCTCGTCGACTACGCCGAGGAAGGTAACCAGCTCTGGACCTGTCCCGGCCACAACGGCGGCATCTTCTATAGCCGCAGTCCCATTGGCCGCATCTTCATGGAGCATCTCGGCGAAGCGGTTTTTCGCGACGATCTCGACAATTCAGTAGTGGAACTCGGCGATCTTCTGACGCATGAAGGGCCTGCGCTTAAGGCGCAGAAGGCGGCGGCGGAAATCTTCGGCGCGGAGAAGACCTACTTCGTGCTCAACGGAACGTCGACCTCGAACAAGGTCGTCCTGACCAATCTCGTGGCCGAAGGCGACCTCGTGCTTTTCGACCGCAACAACCACAAGGCAGCCCATCATGGCGCCTTGCTCATCGGCGGCGGCGTCCCGATCTTCGTGCCGACGACCCGCAACGCCTTCGGCCTCATCGGCCCTATGGATCATCGCGCTTTCGACGAGACCGCGCTGCGCGAGCGCATCCGCGCCAATCCGCTCGTCAAGGACAAGGACGCATGGCGCAAGGAGCGCCCCTTCCGCGCCGCCGTCATCGAGCAATGCACATATGATGGCACGATCTACGACGCGGAATGGATCGTGAAGAAGATCGGCCATTTGTGCGACTACATCCTCTTCGACGAGGCTTGGGCGGGGTTCATGAAATTTCACCCGCTTTACGAGCGGCGCTACGCGATGGGCCTCAAGGACCTGAACGAGTCGTCGCCAGGCGTCGTCGCGACGCAGTCGACACACAAGCAACTCGCGAGCTTCTCGCAGGCGTCGCAGATTCATGTGCGCGATCGCCATATCACGGGGCAGCGCCGCCGCGTCGAGCACAGGCGCTTCAACGAAGGGTTCATGCAGCACGCCTCGACGTCTCCCTTCTATCCGCTCTTCGCTTCGCTGGACGTCGGCGCGCAGATGATGAAAGGCCGCTCGGGCGAAGTGTTGTGGGATGACACGGTGCGGCTCGGCGTTGAACTGCGTAAGAAATTGCGCGCCGTGTGGCGGGAATTTCAGGACAAGGAGAAGGACCCGGCGCGTCGCTGGTTTTTCGATCCATTCGTGCCCGACAAAGTCTCCATCCCCGACGCCGCGCGCAAATCCGGCGAGCATCGCGTCGCATGGGAAAGCGTGTCCACGGATCAACTCGCGCGCGACGCCCGCTATTGGGAGCTCGCGCCGGGCGCCGAGTGGCACGGTTTCGAAAACATGGCGCCGGCCTTCGCCATCACCGATCCCTGCAAGCTGACGCTGCTCACGCCTGGTTTCGATCGCAAGACAGGCGCCTATCAGGACCACGGCATACCCGCGCCGATCGTTGCGCAATATCTGCGCGAGAACCGCATCGTGCCGGAGAAGAACGACCTCAATTCGCTCCTTTTCCTGCTGACGCCCGGCGTGGAGTCGAGCAAGGCCGGCACGCTTGTTTCGTCGCTCGTCGCCTTCAAGCGTCTGCATGACGACAATGCGCTGCTGCAGGATGTCATTCCTGAATTCGTCGCGCGCCGGCCGGGCCGCTACAAAGGCATGCGGCTGCGCGACCTTTGCGGGCAGATGCACCAGTTTTTCAGGGAAGCGGGCGTCAGCGCCCTGCAACGCGCGCAGTTTGCTGCCGAACATCTGCCCGAAATGGCGATGACGCCCCGCGAGGCCTATCTGCACCTCGTGCGGAACAACGTCGATTATCTGCCGCTCGACGAGATCGAGGGCCGCGTGGCGACGACGCTCTTCGTCATCTATCCGCCGGGGATCGCGACCATCGTTCCGGGCGAACGACTATGCGAGCGCGCGCAGCCGATGCTGCAATATCTCAAGATGTTCGAGCGCAGCGCGAACCAGTTTCCAGGCTTCGACTATGAGATTCAGGGGCTTTATAAGGAGACGGACGAGCAGGGGCGGATGGGCCTATACACTTATGTCGTGAGCAAATGAGTTTAGAGGCGGAGACAAGCCCGGCCATCGACGCGCAAAGCACGGCGATCATCGTGCGTCCTTCGCGGGACGACGACGTCGACGCCATGCTCGCAATCTATCTGCACCATATCCGCAAGGGTCTCGACCTGGGGGATGCGCCGCTCTACGAGGCGCCGCAGAAGGAGGACCTAAAGCGTCGCCGTAAGAACATGGGGAACCATCGGCTCCCCCATCTCGTCGCGGAGTTCGCCGGGACCTTGATTGGCTATGCCTATGCGGTGCCGTTCCGGAAACGTCCTGCCTATCGCTACGTCGTGAAGCATTCCATCTATGTGGATCCGAACCATCTGCACCGGGGTGTCGGTCGCCTGCTGCTGCCGGCGTTGATCGACGCCTGCGCGGCGGCCGGCTATCGACAGATGATCGGCTATATCGACGCATCGAATAATGCTTCGCTGAAGCTGCACGAGGGCTTCGGCTTCCTGCAGGCGGGCTATCTGTCTTCGGTCGGCTTCAAATACGGCCGGTGGACAGATTCGGTCATCATGCAACGTTCGCTGGGCCCGGGCGCCTCGACCTTGCCGGGGGGACGCAAATAGGCGCAGACTATGCTAATTTGGCATTGCGCCCGCCGCCGATGCGAGCCGGCGGGCGCGTGAATCACCGAGGCGTAAAGTGCAAATCTCTCTCGAAGAAGCGATCGAGATCCACGCAAAGGCTCTGAAGAAGCGGCACGCGCATCGCGCGCCGGCAGAGGCGCGGCAGCACGCGGTTACCCTGCAATACTCAAATGACCTTGATGGTCATGACGTATGGCAGCGGGTCGCAGATGTCGCCGAACGCTTGTTAAGCGAAGCGCCGGAAACTGAGGAGCGCGCCTGACTGGCGCGCCAACCCGGTCTCCAAGAGCCTAAATGATGGACATCTCCGGAACCTCGGCCGGCGCAATCAGCCGCGCGGCGGTATTCGCGACAATTTCCGCCACGCTCACGCCAGGCGCGCGTTCAAGCAGAACGAGCCCTTCGTCCGTCGGCTCGATCACCGCTAGCTCCGTGACGACCAGACTGACGCGACGCGCGGCCGTCGGCGGAAGGGAGAGGGCTTCGACGATTTTGGACTGACCTCTGGCGCTATGCTGCATGGCGACGACGACGCGCTTGGCGCCGGCGACGAGATCCATCGCGCCGCCCATACCCGGAACGAGCTTGCCGGGGACCATCCAGTTCGCAAGAAGCCCTTTAGCGTCGACTTGCAGACCGCCGAGCACCGTCATATCGAGATGACCGCCTCTGATCAGCGCGAAACTGGTCGCGCTGTCGAAGCTCATCGCGCCGGGCAAGGCGGTGATGAAGCCGCCGCCCGCGTCCGTCAGATGCGGGTCTTCCATTCCCTCCGGCGGCGGGGCGCCGAATCCTGATGATTCCGTTCTCGCTCTGAAAGGCGACGGAAATTCCCGCAGGCACATAGCAGGCGACGAGCGTCGGCAGGCCAATGCCGAGATTGACGAGCGTGCGGTCACGCAGTTCGCGCGCGACGCGGCGGGCGATGATTTCCTTGGCGTCCATCATTGCGGCCTCCTGATGAGATGATGAACAAGCACGCCCGGCGTCCGCACCGCGTCAGGAGGGATCACGCCGACAGGCACGATTTCGTTGGGCTCTGCGATGACGCAGTCCGCCGCGAAAGCCATCACCGGGTTAAAGTTTGCGGCCGTGAGGCGGTAGGTGAGATTGCCGTGATAATCCGCCTCATGGGCCCGCAGCAGGGCGAAGTCGGCGCGCAGCGGCTTTTCGAGCAGGAACGGCTTGCCGTCGACGTCGACGATCTGCTTGCCTTCCGCCACGACGGTGCCGACGCCGGTCGGCGTCAATATGCCGCCCAGTCCGCTGCCTCCGGCGCGAATACGTTCGGCGAGCGTGCCCTGCGGGATGAGCTCCACCCCGATCTCCCCCGCGATCATTTTTTTCTGCGTCGAAGGGTTGGTCCCGATATGTGAGGCCTTCACGTGCGAGACGCAACCGGCTTCAATCAGCTTGCCGACGCCGCATGTCGGCGTCGCCGTATCGTTGCAGATGAGCGTCAGGCCGCGGGCGCCTCGCGCGACCAGCGCATCAATGATCCGCACGGGCGTGCCGACCCCCATGAAGCCGCCGAACATCACGCTTGCGCCGTCGGGTACAAGCGCGGCCGCCGCCTCGGGCGAAATCGCCAATCTCATGATTTTTCCTTACGCGACGTTGTGCAGGCCGGCGTCGACATAGATCGTGTCGCCCGACATGCCGGAGGCGCCGCCCCCTACGAGAAAAGCCACGACGCGGCCGACTTCGGCGATGTCGACCAGTCGGTGACCAGGACTACGCGCGACCGCGGCCGCGACGAGCTCGTCGAAATGATCGATGCCGCTTGCGGCGCGGGTATTCAGCGGGCCGGGCGAAACCGCGAACACGCGAATGCCCTTCTCACCGAGCTCAGCGGAGAGATAGCGAGTCGTCGCCTCGAGCGCCGCTTTCACGGGACCCATGACATTGTAGTGATTCACCACCTTGTCGGCGCCGTAGTAGCTCATCGTCAACAGCGCGCCGCCCTCCATCATCAGCGGCTCGGCATGGCGGGCCATTTCGATGAAAGAATAGCAGGAGATGCGCATCGCCTGCTGAAAGCCCTCGAGGGAACAGTCGACCACGCGGCCGCGAAGATCGTCCCGCGGCGCGAAGGCGATGGAGTGAATGACGAAATCGAGCCGTCCCCAATTGCTCCGGATGTGGTCGAACACGGCTTCCATCTCGCCCGCGTTCTCGACATTCATCGGCAGAAGGAAATCGGCTTGAACCTGCTCCGCGAGCGGCCGCACGAAGCGTTCGGATTTTTCGTTGGGGTAAGTCAGGCCAATTTCGGCGCCGAAAGCGCGCAGTTTCGAGGCGCAGCCAAAGGCGATACTGTTTTCATTGGCGACGCCGACGACCAGTCCGCGCTTGCCGCGCAGCATGTCGCCGATGCGCGTCTCGGGATCCCAGACCTTCGGCAGCGGATCGACGGGGTTCGCCAAGTCTGTCGTCGCCATGGTCTTCGCTCCTGTTGCGGCGGTATCGCTTGTAGAAATTCGCAATGACCCTTTCGTGAAAGGGCCCGGCGCAAAGGAGCGGCGCAATGTCGCGCTCACGGTTTCGCCAGATGACCATTCGGCAGGTTGATTGCAAGACCAGACGCGCGCGCCGAACGATGCGACATTTCGGCGCGAGAGCAATTCACATCATTGTCAAGCATGACCTCCATTGTGGCCCCGCGACGCCATGTTCGGGCGGACGCCCGTACAGGCGGGCGCTGAAAGCGGAAACGCGGGGCGGCGGCGATGACGCAGGGCGATGTCATTCGAAACGTAACATGGGACGAGTTGCAGATTGGCGCGAGCGCGCGGATCGAGCGCGTCTGCACGGACGACGATCTAATCCTTTTTGCGCATGCGTCCGGCAATGTGAATCCCTTGATGCTGCCGACGGAGGACAGCCCGGCGCAGGCGCCGATGGCTCCCTCGCTCTGGGTCGGCTCCCTTGTTTCCGCGGTGCTCGGCAACATCCTGCCTGGCGCGGGCACGCTCTACCTGTCCCAGAACTTCCGCTTCGGCGCGCGCGTTCATCCGGGCGACAGGCTCTCAGTCGAGCTACGCTGCGTCGAGCTTCGTGAGAAGCCCGTCGCCATTTTCGAAGCGCGCGTTGTGATGTCTGACGGCGCAGTGGCGTGCGAAGGTTTCGCCGAAGTCGCCGCGCCACTGCAGACGATCGTATCGAGCCGGAGCGCGCTGCCCGCCCTCATCGTCGATCATCACGATCATTTTTCAAAGCTTGTGGCTCGCGCCGCTGCGCTTCAGCCTCTGTCCACCGCGGTGGTTTGGCCCGACGATCGGAACTCGCTGGCCGGAGCCCTTCTCGCGGCGGCCCGCGGCTTGATCGAGCCCGTCCTGATCGGACCGCGCGCAAAGATGATCGAACTCGCTGCGACGGCGGGCGCGCCGCTCGACGAGAAATGGATCGTCGACGCGGCAGATCACGCCGAAGCCTGCGCCCGGGCTGTCGAGTTGACCCAGCGCGGCGCCACGCGCGCTATCATGAAGGGCAACGTGCATTCGGACGAAATTCTCGGCGCAGTCATTCGGAAGGAATCCGGTCTGCGCACCAATCGGCGCATCAGCCATGTCTTTGCGATGGATGCGCCGACGCTCGACAGGCTGCTGTTCATCTCCGACGCCGCTGTGAACATCGCGCCGGATCTCAGCGTCAAAGTCGATATCGTCCAAAACGCCATTGATCTCGCTCGCGCCTGCGGGGTGGAAAGGCCAAAGGTCGGCGTATTGTCAGCGGTGGAGACGGTAAATATCGCCATTCCCTCGACGCTGGACGCCGCGATCCTTTCGAAGATGGCCGATCGCGGCCAGATCAAGGGCGGTGTCGTCGATGGACCGCTTGCGATGGATAACGCTGTCGACGCCGACGCCGCGCGGACGAAGGGCATTGCGTCTCTCGTCGCCGGGCAGGCCGATATTCTCATCGCGCCGAATATCGAGGCCGGCAATATGCTGGCCAAAGAGCTTACCTTCGTTGCGCGGGCGGAAGCCGCGGGTCTCGTTCTCGGGGCGAAAATTCCTGTGATGCTCACGAGCCGCGCCGACAATGAGCGCGCACGCCTCGCCTCCAGCGCGCTCGCGGCGCTTTACGATCACTGGCGCAAGACGGGTTCGGCTGCGCCGCAGGCGCAGCCGGTCCTGTCGCAAGCGGCTGAGTAGGCGCATGTCGGAACATCTGCTGACGCTGAATGCAGGCTCGTCTTCGGTCAAATTCGCTTTGTTTGCGATCGAACCGGAAGGGCCGCATCTGGTCGCCAGCGGACAAGCCGAGGGGCTTGGCGCCGAGCCTCGCTTTCGCGCGCGCGTCGTCGGCGGCGTCGCGTCTGACGCAATGCTCGCGTCGAGCGATCACCAAGGCGCGATCGCCGCGATCGTCGCCTGGCTGGGCAAGGCCTTCCCCCATGCGGTCGTCGCCGCGGTCGGTCATCGCGTGGTGCATGGCGGCGTTTCTTTTGCCGCGCCGATCAGCGTGGACGACGCCATTCTCGATGCGCTTGCCGCGCTCGTTCCGCTCGCGCCCTTGCATCAGCCGCATAATCTCAATGGAATAAAGGCGGCGCGCGCGGCTTTCCCCGGCGTGCGCCAGATCGCCTGCTTCGACACCGCCTTTCATCGCGGCCATGATTTCCTCAATGACGTCTATGCGCTGCCGCGCGAGCTTTACGACCGCGGACTTCGTCGTTTCGGCTTTCACGGCCTGAGTTACGAATTCGTCGCGCGCCGCTTGCGGGAGGTCGATCCGCTCAACGCCGGTCGGCGCATCGTCATCGCGCATCTGGGCAATGGCGCGTCGCTCTGCGCTTTGAAGGACGGCCGCTCCGTTGCGTCGACGATGGGCTTCTCGGCGCTCGAGGGCCTGCCGATGGGCACGCGCTGCGGGCGCATCGATCCGGGCCTGCTGCTTTATCTACTCGAACACGACAAATTGTCTGTCGAGGATTTGTCGACGCTGCTCTACCGCAATTCGGGGCTTCTTGGGCTCTCGGGGCTGTCGCAAGACATGCGTACGCTCGAAGCTGCTGACTCGGTGCGGGCGCGGGAGGCGATTGACTATTTCGTCTATCACATCCGCATGGAGATCGCCGCCCTCGCCGCCGCGCTGCAGGGGCTCGACTCGCTCGTCTTCACCGGTGGCATTGGCGAACATTCGGCGCGTGTGCGCGCCTCGGTCGTCACGGGCCTCGAATGGCTGGGCCTTACTCTCGATGAAGAGGCGAACAAAAAGAATTCTCTTCTCGTTTCGTCGTCCGCCTCTCGCGCACCCGTCTATGTGATCGCGACAGATGAGGAGTCGATGATCGCCCGTCACACGATCGACGCCGCCGGCCTCGCCCGCGCCGCAGCAGCTTGAACAGACCGGAGATAAAGATGGAGCCGACCTTCAGCCCCGCGGACCTTCCCGCTCGCTTCGCAGAGGCGCAATCGATAACGGGGCTTCAATCGCAGCATGTTCTGACGGCGGCTGGGCGGCATTTCGAGCGCATCGGACGCACGCATGGGGAACGGAGCCAGGCTTTCTGGCGGAAATTCGCTGAGCTTGTCGGCGTCGTGAACGCGGCCAACGCCTCCGGGCGCATGAAGGAGGACGCCGCCGCCTATATAGCGGACGCCGGGCGTCGCGCGGTTTTGACGATGGACGTCCTGCGAGAGCGCGCCGACAATGATGCCGAGCATGAAGCGGCCGGTTCTCCGCCTGTGCTCTCCTATGAGACGGAACTGGCGCTCGACGGCCACTCTCTGCCGCATCCGGTGAACTACCAGCTTCTGCGCATCATTCCGCCCCAGGGCGTGCAGACATTCGACTGGAAGCGTCCCTATCTCATCATCGATCCGCGCGCGGGTCACGGCGCCGGGATCGGCGGCTTCAAGTCGGACAGCCAGGTCGGCGTGGCGCTGCACGACGGCCATCCTGTCTATTTTCTCGTCTTTCGCCCGCATCCGGAACGAGGCCAGACGCTCGCGGACGTGATGCGCGCCGAAGCCGAATTCGTACGCGAGATTGGCCGGCGTCATCCGCGCTCGCCCAAGCCCATCATCGTCGGCAATTGCCAAGGCGGCTGGGCGACCATGGTGCTTGCCGCCGCCAACCCGGACATCACCGGACCGCTCGTCATCAACGGGTCGCCGCTCGCCTATTGGTCGGGCCGGCTCGGCGAAAATCCGATGCGCTATAACGGCGGCTTGCTCGGGGGCCTTGCGTCCGTGCTTCTTCTCGCCGATCTAGGTCATGGCGAGTTCGACGGCGCGCATCTCGTCTCGAATTTCGAGATGCTCAATCCGAGCCGCAACTTCTTCGGCAAATATTACGATCTTTTCGCCGACGCCGAGGGTGGGCGTGAGCGCTTCCTGGAGTTCGAGCGTTGGTGGGGCGGCTTCCATTACATGACGGAAGCGGAAATCCGCTGGATCGTCGAGCAGCTTTTCGTTGGCAATCAGCTCTCGCGCGGCGAGGCGCGGATCGAACGGGGACGACGCCTCGATTTCAAAGCGATCCGCTCTCCGATCATCGTTTTTGCGAGCTGGGGCGACAATATTACGCCTCCGCAGCAGGCGCTGAATTGGATTGTCGACACTTATGCCGACGAGCACGAGATCAAGATCTGTGGACAGCGCATTGTCTATATGATCCACGAAAAAGTCGGACATCTCGGCATATTCGTTTCTTCCTCCGTCGCGAAGAAGGAGCACGCGGAAGTCACTTCGACGATGAAGACGATCGAAGCGCTGGCGCCCGGACTTTATGAGATGAAGATCGAAGAGGAATCCGGCGAGGGGCTACACAAGCGCTTTCGCGTGAGCTTTGCCGAGCGCCGCATGTCCGACATTCTCGCGATCGATGAAAGCGATCGTCGCGATGAGTCCAATTTCGCCGCCGTGGCCCGCGTGTCGCAATTGCAGGCCGACGCCTATGATCTCTTGCTGCGGCCGCTCGTTCAGTCGCTGGTGACGCCGCAGTCGGCCAACTTCATGCGCGAGTCGCATCCGGCGCGAGTGCAGCGTCGCGTCTTTTCGAGCAAGAATCCGATCCTCGGCTGGTTGCCGGCGGCGGCGGAGCAGGCGCGCAACGCTCCAATCGCGCCGGTCGATGCGGACAACCCGTTCCTGCTCGCCGAGCGCTTGTGGGCAGCGGGGGTCGAGCAGTCAGTAGACTTTTGGAGGGATGTTCGTGACGCGGGTTACGAGATGGCCTTCTTTACCATCTATGGCGGGCCCTTCATGCAATGGGCTGGCCGCTTCAATAACTTCACGCGCACTCACAAGGACCCTGAAGAGCTTCGGCTGATGCCACAGGCGCAGGCGGCGCTGATGAATTTCGATCGGGGCGCCTTCCCGGAAGGCGTCATCCGGATGTTGTTGTTGCTCAGCGAGGCGCGCGGCTCGGTGCGGCGTGACCGTCTCGAGCGATCGGCTCATATTCTGAGCAGCGACGAGCCCTTCGCGTCACTTGGCGCGCAGCGGCGGGCGCAATTGATACACGAACAGTCGATAATCGTGGAATTCGAGCGCGAAGCGGCGATCGAGACTTTGCCGCAACTTCTGCCGACCTTCGACGAACGAAGCAAAGCTGTCGGCGTGGTGGAATTTGTCGCTGGCGCGATCGAGGAGATGGAGCCGCGCACGGTTCACATGCTCCAGCGCATCAGGAAGACGCTGGGGCTCCCGCCCATCGAGACCAACCTATCGCTCGGCAACCCACTGGCGGCGCTCAATGAAGAGTTCCCGGAGTCGGCGCCGTTGGAAGAATTTGCGAGTTGATCGACTATAGTTGAGCTGGAAATCGTGATTTGACGGAGCCGCCAATGCCGCCTCGCCCCGACAATGCGGCCGGACTTTCAGACGTTGTCGGGATGGCCGCCGTTTTCGCGGCGGTTGCCGTTGGAGCGGCGACGGTAGAATTTGCCCTGGTTCCAGCAATGCTCATCGGCGGAGCGGCATGGCTCGCACCTAAGGCTCTTGGGAAGCTCCGTAGGCGGACAAAAACCGCGTCGGTCAGGAACCGGGAGACGCCATCGGCGTCGTCAAAGCCTGGAGATCATCGCCACAGCGGTTTCTTCAATTGGAGAGACGTGGCGATTACACAGTCGGCGTCGAAGACGGTTACGTTCCGGGTCATCTCCACCGGACTGGATTTCGGCTGGAACTATCTCCTGCTGGGTGAGGTAGCGACCGCAGCGAGCCTTACCGGTTTTTCTTTGATCGCGGCTCCGACCTTCTACTTCCTCCACGAAACAATTTGGAACAGATATTGGCCGAGGGGCGCGGTCGACAGCGAGGCGCGAACGGCCTTTCAGATTTCCAGCGACACGCGCCGTTTCGCCATCAGCAAAACGATGGCGAAGACGATCACGTTCCGCACTTTCGCCTCGATTTCCGAATTCAGCGTGAACTATTTTGTCGTGCGCGATGTCGTTCTGGCGACGAAGCTCTCGGCGTTCAGCATCGTCGCCGGTCCATTTATTTATGTCGCGCATGAGAGAGCGTGGGTGAATTACTCACGCCGGAAAGTGCGATCGAAGGTCGGCGCGAAATCTGCGCCCTCGCGTCTGCTGCCCGCGCCGTCCGCTTGAAGGGCGCGCGCTTCATCTTCTAGCGAGAGTAGCGGAAATAGCCACATAGTACCGCCGTATCGTCGCCGCGCCATATATGCGTTCCAGGCGGCGCACGGTGAAATGCGCGGTCGCGAGATTTTGGAAATAGCGCATGAAAAGCGCGTTCACGGCGCCGCTCGCCACCGCGCCGACGACGGGAATCGAACCGGCCAGAGCGCGCTCGGAAAACGCGATGCCAAAGCGCCCGGCGACTTCGGACAAAAGTTGGGTGACGATTGGCGATGAAACGCCGGTCATGCTCTGCTCGAGAACAAAGTGAGTCGCGTTGCCCGAGAGGTGCGCGAGCTTCGTTCGTGTGGCGAAATAACTTCCGGCTCCATCGCGGGCCTTTGCGCGCGCGCCAAGCGCGAAGACCTCGACGCACGCAAGTCGACCTTCGACCGTTGTGAGATCCTCGCCTGAATGACGCGCGATCTCCGCGATCCCGCGCAGGATGAGGATGGTGATAAGCGGGAGTTCGACGAGAAGGCCGGGCGCGCCGAGTGCGCCGCCGACGCCGCCACTCAGCCCGGCCAGAAGCATGCCGACCCGGCGGCGCGGCGGCCGTGGGGCCCGCACGCTCTGCGCCTTCAAGACAAATTGAAAACAATAGAGCACTGTCTTCTCGAGCGCGCGATCGATCCGCCGCTTAAGAGGCTTGGGCAGTCGCGCAAGAGCGCGCTCGAGATTGCGTCCCGTAAGGTCGGAATATTTTCCCGCAAGACCGCTCTTCTCGAGGCGTTTGACCGCGCGGGCGAGCTCTTCGAGGTGCTTCTTTTTGATCGGCTGCGTCGCCATCATCGCCGAAACAAGAGGGGACGAACGGCGTTCAGACTGGCGAGAATTGCCGAGCCGTTGCTGAGCACGGCC
The DNA here is from genome assembly GCA_963806665.1 of uncultured Alphaproteobacteria bacterium. Taxonomy (GTDB): domain Bacteria; phylum Pseudomonadota; class Alphaproteobacteria; order Rhizobiales; family Beijerinckiaceae; genus Methylocystis. Next base: position 577,446 of record CAWDYM010000004.1, read on the forward strand.
GTGACAGACGGACTGACGAGACCGCTAGGCAGGGCAAGGCCGAGCGCCAGCGTATTCATGCCGATGACGATGCCGTAATTCTGCTTGATGAGGCCGATGGCCCCGCGCGAGAGTTCCACGGCTTCGACAAGCTTGTCCAGCGAGTCCTCCATCAACACAACGTCGGCCAATTCATGCGTGACTTCGGCGCCGTGTTTCATGGCGACGCCGACGTCAGCGAAGCTCAGGGCAGGGGAGTCGTTGATGCCGTCGCCGACCATGGCGACGACATGACCCTCCCCCTGTAGCATCTGCACAATTTCCGCCTTATCGGCCGGCAGCATGTCGGCGACGTAGCGGCTGAGTCCCAGGCGCTCGCTCACCGCGCGCGCGACGATGGCGTTGTCGCCGGTCAGCATGATGGTGTTCTTGACGCCGAGGGCATGCAGTTTACGGATGCAGGCTTGGCTTTCGGGCCGGATCTGGTCGGCATAGGGAATGAGCCCGGCGAGCGCGCCGTCGATCGCGACGTAAAGGCAGGAATAGCCGCCTTCCTCCAGCCGCCGGCGGTCAGCCGCCGCCTCATCGACATGAATGCCGGACCTGTGCATGAAGCGCTGATTGCCGACATGCACATAATAGCCGTCGACCTCGGCCTCGACGCCCATTCCCACGGTGTAGTTCGGTTCGTCGCATGGCGGCACGATCGCGCAGATCTGGCTCGCACGCCGCCGAAGCGCCTCGGCCACGGGGTGTTGCAGCCGGCTCTCCGCCGCCGCCGCCAGGCCGATGAGCTGCTGGCCGCCGAGTCGCTGCTGGTAGGGGACGATATCGACGACCTCGGGCGAGCCGCGCGTCAACGTGCCCGTCTTGTCGAAGACGATGGTGTCGATCTCGGCGAGGCGTTCCATATGACGCCCGCTCTTGATGATGATGCCGCTGCGCGCCGCCTTCGTCATGGAGGAAAGCACGGCGGTCGGCGCTGCGACGCGGATGCCCGTGCCGTAATCGACGATGACGAGCGACAGGAAGCGATCGAAGTCTCCTGTCAGCAGAGCCGTTCCGGTGGCGACTCCCAACGTTGGCAGCACGAGACGATCGGCGAGCCGCTCAGCGTGGTTCTGCATGCGCGTATCGCCCACCGGCGCGCCGTCGATAAGGCTGACGATCTGTCCCGCCGTGGTGTCGCGTCCGACCGCGCGGGCGCGGATCGAAATGCGGCCCTCGCGGATCACGGTTGCGGCGAAGGCCGCTTCCCCGACGCCGCGCGAAACGGGGAGGCCTTCGCCGGTGATGGTCTTCTGGTCGATCAACGCTTCGCCGTCGATGATTTCCCCATCGACGGGGATCATCTCTCCGGGAAAGACCACCACTTCGTCGCCGATCTGCAATTCGTCGGAGGGAATCGAGACGACCGTTCCGTCGCGGTTGACCCAGGCGGTCTTGTTGCGGAATTCGAGCAGGTCCCCGATGGCCCGCTTGGAGCCGGCCGCGGTCAGGTCGCGAATCCAGTCGCCGAGCTTGATGAGCCAGGTAATCAGCGCGCCGGCGACAAAGTTGCCTTGCAGGAGCGAAGCGCCGATGGCCAGCGTGTCGAGGAAATCGACATTCAGACGCCGTTCCCGGCTCCATACGTCATAGGCGCGCAGCGCAATGGGGTAGGCGTTCCAGAGCATCAAAGGCGTATTGACCGCACGAAAAAGCGGATTCGCGGCGAAAGCGAAAGCAAGCGAAAGCGTCGGCAGGGCGAGCGGGATTCCGGCGCGCGCGGGCTTTGCCGTTGGGAGAAGGTCCTTCGCTTCGTGTCTACCAACTTCGGCGACGCCGCCAAGCGCGATGAGCGCGGAGAGGTCGGCAACGGTCATCAACTTTAGGCGGCCGAACAGGAGGCGGAAGGTCTGCTCGTGCCTTTGATCGAATTCGATCACGAGGCTCGCGCAGTCGTAGTTGATCCTCGCGCTTTTGACGCCGCTCTGTCGTCTTAGCCAGTCTAGGGTTTTCTCGGCGAGCGATCGGTTGCGGCAGAGCGTCGGCGCATAGAGGCGTGCGCGCCCTTTCATGAAATGACGAACGGCGAACTGCATCGGCCGAAACCTCGATTGCGGGACGTCGGTCTATGCCGGCGCGCCGAACACCACGGGGGCTGCGGCGAGCGCCTGTTCCTCTTCCTTCTCTGCGGGGTTGTGCAGTTCGAGGAAGTGGTTGAAGGTGAAGATCGACAGCGTCAGCCATACCGGCGTTGCCGCGTGCGCGCCGATTTCGAAGACCGTGAGTGCGATCACGCCGATCGCGAGAACGATCTTCAGATCGACGACGTTGTGAGTCGCGACCTTGATGTCGCGGTCGAGCTGCTTGAAGAAATCGACGATGACGCGGGCGGCCTCGGAGCGTTGCGCAAGGAACTCCGCCTCGTTCTCGATCTTGCGCGCCAGTTCGTCGAATTCAGAGCCGAGCATCGCCGCCCCGCCGTGCGACGTCATGCTGTGCGTCAGACGATCGTTGAACGCCTTCTGGTTGTCTTCGTCGTAATGGAGGAGGATGCTGCCCGTGACCTCGTTGACGGCGATCTGTTCGATGCCGGGGATCAAACGAAAGGTTTCGGCGATCTCCTTCAACGCATCCGGATTGCCTTTGGCGCCGGCGACCTTCATGCGGACGCGGCCGGCCGTGTGGTGGGCGATCTGCAGCTTGAGCTTCTGGTCCTTCTTTTTCTTCTTTTTGTGCTTCTTCGCTTTCTCAGCCGCGCCGGCGGCATGGCGCGTGAAGGCGGCGAGGTCTTCCGGCGGTTCGAGAGGCTCGTTCGCTTGTTCCTCACCCGGTTCCGGGATCGACGCGTCGAAGGACGGATAGCTCCAGTAGCTGAAGCTTTCCGAGCCGCCTTGCGCGACGGTTTCTTCCTTCGGACCGCCGCCGAGGATCTTGCGGTAGGCTGAAACCGCGTCGGGGAGCTGCGGAGCCGCGGGCTGCTCCGCAGCCGGAGAGGCTCCACGCTGCGGCGCGTTCGTATCGTCCTCTTGCGGCTGTTCGCCTTTGCTGGACATCAGGCCTTGCGTTCGCTCGCGCGCGCCTCTTCGTCCGCGCGGCCACTCTCGGCATCCATTTCAGCGACGATGTCTCCGACCTGCTCCTGCGCCTCGGCGACGAGTTCGCGGGTCTTGTGGGCAGCCTTGTAGACGCCGCGCACCGTCGAGCGGAGAATCGGCGTCAGGGCGGCGCCGAGCCGCGGCATATATTTGGGCGCGGCGACCGCCGCGACTCCGAGCAGCACGCCGGGAAGCAGCGCCGCTTCGACGAGCGCCACGCCGACGCCCACAGCGCCGACGGTCGCCACCGTCGCGAGCATCGAGGAATCTGCGGCTTCGTCGTCGTTTGCGTCGTGGGCGTCCTCGGGGGTCTCCGCGGAACTCGACGAATTCTTCCGACTCGTGATGCAGACCGCTGTGATTCATCTGGTTCATTTGCGCCGCCCCGCTCCTGTTAAAAATGTACTCTCTGCACATAGCGGTCGAATGCAACAAGGCTGTGAAGTTCGCCGCCCGCCTCTGTCGTCGTTCAATAGACCTGCGGCACGTGGATCTCGTCGGGGATGGGCTCACGCGTGTAATCTGCATTGTGGACGCGCGGCGGCAGGTCGACGAGCGGCCTTTCGATTTCCTGATAGGGAAACTGGCTCAGTAGATGAGAGATGCAGTTGAGGCGCGCGCGCTTCTTGTCGTCGGCCTGGACGACCCACCAGCGCGCTTCCGGGATATGCGTGCGCTCGAGCATCGCTTCTTTCGCCTTGGTATAGGCTTCCCATCTCACGCGCGATTGTAGATCCATGGGGCTCAGCTTCCATTGCTTCAGCGGATCGTGAATGCGCATCTGGAAGCGGAAGTGCTGCTCGGTGTCCGTGATCGAGAACCAGTATTTGATCAGCGTAATGCCCGACCGCACGAGCATGCGCTCGAAATCGGGCACGGCGTTGAAAAACTCCTCAACCTCTTCCTCGGTGCAGAAGCCCATGACGCGCTCGACTCCGGAGCGATTGTACCAGGAGCGGTCGAACAGGACGAGTTCGCCTCCCGCCGGGAGGTGCGGCACATACCGCTGGAAATACCACTGGGATTTCTCGCGCTCGCTCGGCGCGGGCAGCGCCACGACCCGGCAGACGCGCGGATTGAGCCGCTGCGTTACGCGCTTGATGACGCCGCCTTTGCCCGCCGCGTCGCGGCCCTCGAAGATCACGACGGCCTTTTTCTTGTTCGTCGCGATCCAATCCTGGAGCTTCACGAGTTCGCGCTGCAGCCGGAACAGCTCTTTGAAATAGAAGCTGCGGCTGACGCCCGAGATTTCCGGATGTTCGGAAGCGTCTTCGAGCAGCTTCGCGAGCCGCTGGTCGTCGATCTCCTCCTCGAGCTCCTCGTCGAAGCTGTCCAGCAGTTCGGCGCGAATGCGCTCGGCGTTGGCGATGTCGTCGTGTTTGGTCGACTTCATAAGATTGGGTTGCCCTTTCCAAGGCTATCCCCCGAAAAATCAGCAAGCTGCGGATGTCCGAGGACGGATCTCATGAGGCTGCTTTCAAGTGGAGGCTTTGAGGCTAGCTAAATAGTCAAGATAACATTCTTACGACAGTGCCGGCGTCGAGCCGGTCAGAGCGCGACGGGGCAGGTGACTGCGGTCATGAATGTCGAGCGTATGTGGTCGTATCTTCGGCCGGATTTGTTTCGGGCAGGAACAGCGCGTATTTTGCGTAACCTCACGACTAACGAATGGTTTTGTTCATGTCGGCCCCGGATTCAAATCGCCTCAAAATATACGCCTATCTGCGACAGCAATTGACGCTCGACGAATGCTTCCAGGCCTCCTACGCGATGGATCCCTATACGCGCTGGGTTTACCGCAGAATCCGCGAGCTCATCTGGACCGTCTCCCGTCTCGGACGCATGGCGCGAGCGCTGATCCTCGGCGCGGGGGCCGGCGCCCCGGAAGCCATGACCGGGCTGGAGGGCGTCTCGGACTCTGCCGACCAGAAGCCGAGGATTCTGGTCGACGTGACCAGTTGCGTGGCGTCCGGCAAGGCGACCGGCATCCAGCGGGTCGTGCGCGAGACGGCGCGTCACGGGACCGAGCTGGGACTGGCCCTGCCCGTCATGGTGCAGAACGGCGCTCTGGTCTCGGCGCTAAGCGGGGACGCGTTCAAAAAGATCGACCCCCGCACCGGCGACACATTTCTTCTGCTCGACGCGGGCTGGAACCATTTCGACGAATTCCCGCCGCTGATCGACGCGCTGCGCGCGAGCGGCGTGAAAATCGTCGCGGCGCTCTATGATCTCTTTCCGGCGCTTTACCCGACGCTCTACACCCATAAACTTGTGGCCGATTTCCAGGCATGGCTCGAGGTCGTCGTAATGCGCGCGGACGCTGTCGTCGCGATTTCGCGCAGCACCGCGGAAAGCTATCTCGACTACGTCGAAAGACGCCAGGATCGGCCCGAGGCGGGGCAGGACGTCGGTTGGTGGCGCCTCGGCGCAGACTTCGTCGGAGCGACCGACGGCGCCGTTTCTCCACAGGCGCAGGGAATCGCGGATGGAAGCCCGTTCTTTCTCGGCGTCGGCACGGTCGAGCCCCGCAAGGGCTATCCAGTCGTCATCGATGCGCTGGACAGGCTCTGGGCAGAGGGCGTGGACGTAACCTATGTCATCGTCGGCGCGCCCGGGTGGGGCATGCATCATTTTGAGCAGATTCTGCGAAGCCACCCTGAATTCGGGAAACAACTCCTCTGGCTGCCGCGCGCAGGAGACGCCGATCTTGCGCTTCTTTACCGGCGCGCCCGCGCCATGGTGCTCGCATCGGTGACTGAGGGGTTCGGCCTGCCGATTGTGGAGGCCGCGAACCACGGCACGCCGGTAATCGCGACAGACATCGACGTATTTCGCGAAGTTGCGGGCGACAGCGTGCAATATTTCACGCTTCTCGACCCCGTCAGCCTGGCCGCGCGGATGAAGGAGGCCGTGGCGGAAAAGCGCGCCGCTCCCGCGGTCTCGTTGACGAGTTGGCGCGACTCGGCGACGCAGCTTCTCACAATCGTGCGGGACGGCTCTTACCAGTCGCGGCTTTGATGGCCACGGCTCGGCGCCATCAGAACGGATGGTATTGGTAAAGCCAGTTTTCCGAAAGCACGGCGTCTCCGTGCTTCAGGAAAAGGCGCATTTCGACCGGCTCCGGTCCCTCCACCGTGAGGTCGAACTGTGCGCGCCAATGGCCCGGCACTTCGTCGAAAACCGCTTCCGTGAAAACATAGGAGAAGGTTCCGCGGGAGGCCCAGAGCACCGGCTCCGGCTTCACGCCGAAGGGGAGCTTGGTCAACGGCTCGCCAAGGAATTCCACCATGAATTTGCGCACGCCCTTGGGGCGCGGCTTGCCCGGCTGACCGCCGTTGCCCAGCCGCGTCGCGACGCAGTGCGCGAGCGAAGTGGGGTAGGGCTCGTCCGCGAGCCAATGCAGCCGGTACGAAAAGTCGAAATTCGCGCCCGGGACGGCGGGCTTTTCCGGCACCCAGACGACGACGATATTGTCGTGGATTTCATCGTCGGTCGGGATTTCGATGAGTTGGATCGTTCCTTTGCCCCAATCGCCCTTGGGTTCGACCCACACGCTCGGGCGCCGGTCGTAGAAGACGTTGTCCTGATAATGGTCGTAAGCGCGGTCGCGCTGCATCAGGCCGAAGCCCTTGGGATTATTGTCGCCGAAGGCCGAGGCCATGACGCGCCCCGGATTGTTGAGCGGCCGCCACAGGCGCTCGCCCGTGCCGGTCCACATGCTCAGACCGTCGGAATCGTGCACCTCGGGGCGCCAGTCGATGGCGGTGGGTTTCGCCGTTTCGGAGAACCAGTACATGGAGGTGAGCGGCGCGATGCCAAAGCGGGTGAACTTGCCCCGCAGATAGAGCGCGCAATCGATGTCCATCACGACACCCTTGCCGCGCGTCATCAGGAATTTGTAGGCGCCGACAATGGACGGGCCTTCCAGCAGCGCGTGCAGCACCACGCCGTCGGCGGTCTCCGGCCCGACATAGATTTGGGTGAAGTCTGGGAACTCTTCGTTCGTGCCAGCCTGCCAGGTGTCGAGCGCGACGCCGCGGGCGGAGAGGCCGTACTGGCGCAATTCGCCGATGGCGCGGAAGTAAGAGGCGCCAAGGAAGGCCACCCAGTCGTTCTTCTTCCAGTCGAGCGAGCCTTCCTTGGACTCCTGAATGCGGAAGCCCGCGAATCCGGCGCCGGCCGGCAGCTTCCGGGCGATGGAGTCCTCGGGCATGTTGAAGTAGCTCGTATCGTAGAGCACCTCGCGCGCCTCGCCGTTCTCGACGACATGGACCTTGATCGCCTTCCTGAAGAACATGCCGAGATGGAAGAACTCGATCGGAAACCGCTCCTTCGTATCGGCGAAGAGCGCGTGGTCCGTGTTGTAGGTGATCTGCCCCCACTTCTCGTAGTCGATCTGCGAGGTGATTTCGGGCGAGGGGATATTCGGCTGGCGATAAGGTTCCTTGACGAGCCGTTGCGCCTCCAGCTTCAGCGCTTCGAAGGTGAAGGGCTGCGCCTCGCCGAGCTTGACGTTGGTCATGCGGGACGCGGCCTCCGCCGGCCGGGCGCCGACAGCGCCGAGCGCGCTTGTCGCCGCTGCGACTTTCAGGAAGGAACGACGATCCTGCTTCTCGATCATTTGAGGTTTCCTGTCAGCCTTCGAAACGGGACGGTGGGCGGCGCGGCGGCGCGCTCCGTCCAGATCAAGCCCAAAAAGGTGGCGAAACTTTCTCGCGGAACGCGTACTCCCGCAGTCTTCAGCCGCGGATCGGCTCGTTGCGGAGCGCCGTCTTCATGAAAAAATAAAGGCCAACGAGGCCGAAGAGGGCGAAGACCACCTCGATTCCGCGGCTCACCATCGGATCGAGCTGGAACAGGCCCCCCAAAGCCCAGCCGGCCGCCCAGGAGGCTCCAACGAGTTCCGTTCCGACGAGGATCGCGACCGCGATCAACGTGATGAGATGCTGGTAGTTGATCGGCTTCTGGCTCATTGCGCTGCTCTCGAGCTTCGTTCTCGGGGAGGCGGGCTGGGCCGCGCTTCGCTTCAAGCCGTGCTATATCAAAGGGCAACTCAAGGCAATACCGGCCCCTTCGAAGGGGCCGGACCGTGGTATCCGCGCCTTACTGCGTCAGGCGGGCGGACTGCACCGCCTGAGCGAACATGTCCTGCATCGCCGCAGCGATGTCGGCGGGCGTGTTCGCCTGGCGGTAGAAGCCTGGAGAGGCGCAGGCCTGCATGGCGGTCGGCAGGTTTGGAACCGCGTCATTCGCCTTGAATTCCTGGCTCGCGGCGAAGGTCTTGGGGCTGGTGAAGCTCGGATAGGGGATCTCCAGAACCGAGATTGTGATCCCGCGCGCCTTGAGCGTGCTGCAGAGCGCCGGGTCCATCGCGCGGATCGAGACGGTCGTTCCGGGCGGCGTCGGATAGGGCGTCACGCCCGGCCACGCGCCGGTGGAGGTGTCGTAGCGCTGGCTGTCCTCCATGCCGTCCGAGACGAAGAAGACGAAGGGCTGCGATTTCAGGGCGCCGGAGCCGTCTCCGACGCTCGTGATCTTGGCGTTGATCTCGCTGAAGATATTTTCGATATGCGTGCCGCCCGCGCCCATGGGAGCGGCGTCGGGCGGAATGTTGGGGTTCGCCCGGTAATGGGCGTTGAGGCTGCTGGCGAAGACCTTGTCGTCGCCGGCGTCAAGCAGCTTGCCGAAGTCGGTCGTGCCGGTCACGGCGTTGTAATTGATGGCCGTCTCGACGGAAAATTGATCGCCGCGCAGATCGGCCGTCAGATCGACGAAGGCGTTCGCATGGATCACGAACGGATAGACGCCGACGCGATACTGGTTCGGCAATGTCGCCGTGGCGCTCGTCGTCTTCATCAGTTGCGCGACGGCGCCGCCGACGGCGTCGATGCGCAACTGAATGTTGTTGGCGCGCGACACATTGTAGCCTTGCGATCCGGGGAAATGGCAGGCAAAGCGGCACCCCGTCGGATAGTTTGCCAGATCGTCCGGATTCTTGGCCGCGAGCGCAGCCTCGCCCGCCGGAGTCGAGGGCAGGCCCATCGAGCCGGAGACGTCGATGAGCATATAGAAATCGAGAAACTTCGCCATGGTCAGCTGCGCGCCGGCGCCGCCGTTGTAGTTCATCAGCTTGATGCCGGCGATCTTGCCGAAGTTCGAGGGCATCGCGGCGTTGTAGGTGACGCTCGCCGTGACATTCTGGCCCGCGATGGCGACATCGAATGTCGGCTTGGCGAGGAGATCGGCGGCGCGCTTGCCTGCCTGCGCGTAAAAGGACTTCTCGGCCTGCGCCAGCGCCGCTGTAATCGCCTGCGGATTGGGGTTTGGATTTGTCGCGGACAGAGTCGCGATTGTCGTCTGTGCGGTCTTGATCGCCGTGAGAGCCGCTGTGTCGGCCGAGGCGTCGAGACGCGCCTTGGCCGTCTGCAGGATCGCATAGTCGGCCGCAAGGCCCGACGCGAGCACGAGCGGAACGACTGCAAGGCCCATTACAATGGCGACGGCGCCTTTTTCGTCTTTGACGAAGCGCGCGCTCTTCTCGAATTTACGCATGGACACGCTCTCTCAGGCACAAGTGGTGACGAAGGAATCCCCGCCGGCGATGGCGTAGGGAAGATTGTCGACGTAGCGCGGCTGCAGATAGCTGGACCGCTTGATCGTGACGGGACCGAAAATCTTCGCCGCGAAGAGCGGCTGATAGGCGAAGGTCAGATCGACGACGATGATGGCGTTGGGGCCGAAGGCGTCGGTCGGCAGAGTCGTGGCGCTCGGCGCGTCACTATCCGCGGCCGGCGTCAGCACCGTGCCGCAGGGGCGCCGGTCGGAGCCCCCGGCCCAAGCGACTTTGGCCTGATAGGTGCAGCCGGCGACGCAGCCCGCCACGGTCGGGGCGAACGCCACCTCGCTCATGCCGACCTTGACCGTGTTCGTCCAGCTCTGACCGATACGGGCGCTGTCCTGCAGCACGCGGGGGAAAAGCACCATCACCGAGTTCCTGCGCATATTTCATATCGGAGGGCTCGACCGTCTGCGATTGCGACAGCATCTGCGCGATGGAGCTGGCGGTCATTTCGATCTGGCGGGTCGCCCAGGCGTAGCGATCGAGCTCGACGAAACCGAGGAGCATCAATCCGAGCACAGGCAGCGCGAGCGCGAATTCGACGGCGGCGAAGCCGTGGGTCTCGCGAAGAAGCGTCTTCATGTCAGCACCCCGCGTAAGGAGTAGGGAAGGGTTCGTTCTTGAACGTCGCGGTCGACGTGACGAGGCGGCTCTTGCGGCCCTTGTAGGTCGTGAAACTCGGGAAAAGGACCGCGGTGGTGAGAATCGGCGTGGGGTAGACCGCGCGGATCACGACATATTTCTTCGCGCCGCCAACGCAGTAGGCGTTTTTTGAATTGTCGAGCGCGGGCGGGATGAGGCCGCTCTGCGTCGCATTGACGTAATTGGCGTAGGGCGTCGTCGCCGGGGCTGCGCCGCTGGCAGGCGCGTCGAAGGATTGAACGTCGATGAAGAGGTCCGAGCAATTCATGAGCGCCGGCAACTTCGGGCACAGGATCTGCGTGCGGAACTGGCCCGCGTCGAGCGGCGCGCCGGCGACCGACTGGTTCTGCACATAGCCCGTCATGATCTGGCGGGAGGCCTGCTGGATCACCGCGTCGAGCCGTGACTGCGCGAAATTGCCGTAGCTGTATTCGAGGATCGCCACGACGAGGAGCAGGAAGGGAAGCGCGATCAAGCTGAATTCGACGCCCGCGACGCCGCGGAAGTCGTGAACGAAATCCGCGCAATTGCGCTCTCTCGCTCCTTCGGCCTGTAAAGAGGTTTCATTAACGCGTTCGATCATTTGTCGCTCTCATTCGTCAGCGGGGAGCGCGGTCGATCGCGGCGCGGTCCCTAGGATTTCCAGCGGTTACGGCTCGTTTCGAGCGCCGCCTGTGACGCGAGAGAGTGTTAGCGTTTCCTTAACGAATTCTTGTGCCGATTTTCGAAACTTCCGGACAATTGCAATTAGTTTTGAAGCATCTGGCCTTAACGTTAAATTTACCGATAGAGGATGCGCGGATTCACGGGGGATCAAAGGGGAGCGACCGAGGTCTTATCCACAGGACGCAATTGCGTGCAGCGGGCGCGGGCTGAGGTCCGAGCGAAAAGAAAAAACGCCGCCGCTTTCGCGACGGCGCTCGAATGAGCGCGCTCTGGAGACCGATCTCTAGAACGGGATGTCGTCGTCCAGCTGCTCCGAAAGCCGTCCGCCGCCCGCGGCCGGCGCCGGGCGTCGTTCAGCGGGCGCGCGCTCCATGGGCGAGGAGCGGCCGAAGGAACCGCCCCCGCCGCCGCTCTGCTGGCCGTAGCCGCCGCCCTCGAAGTCTCCCTCGCCGCGCCCGCCGCCGCCCTTGCTGTCGAGCAGCGTCATCTCGCCCCGGAACCGCGGCACGACAACCTCCGTGATCTTGCGCTGATTGCCGTCCTTGTCCGTGTATTCGCGGCTCTGGAGCTGGCCCTCGAGATAGATTTTGGCGCCCTTGCGGCAGTACTGCTCGGCGATCTTGCCGAGGGCCTCATTGAAAATCTGGACATTGTGCCACTCGGTGCGGTCCTTGCGCTCGCCGGTCGCCTTGTCGCGCCAGGATTCGGTGGTGGCGAGCGAGAAGGAGACGACGCGGTCGCCCGAAGGAAAGGTCCGCACTTCCGGATCGCGGCCCAGATTGCCGACCAGAATGACCTTGTTGACGCTACCCGCCATGTCTCTCTCCACTTGCTCGTCGCGCGGCACTCTAGCGCCATCCCGCTTGCATCTGGCGCGTCCATTCGCCTTGTCCACAGATGATACAGGCGTCGCCCGCCAATGTTCTTTTTTTGTTCTATCACGAGGGCGCCCCGGGCGCAACCGTCACAAGACGGCGTCGTGGCAGAGCGCCGCGTCCAAGTCGCTAACGCCCACTAAATATGAGAAAACATTCAGTTCGCTCTCCCGCCGGCGAGTTCCGAAAGCAGCTTTTCGCGATCGAGTTCGCCCTCCCAGGCTGAGACGACGATCGTCGCGACGCCATTGCCGATGAAATTGGTCAGGGCGCGGCATTCACTCATGAATTTGTCGATGCCCAGCACAAAGGTCATGCCTGGCGCCAGCGCCGGATCGACGGCGGTGAGGGTCGCCGCGAGCGTGATGAAGCCGGCCCCTGATACGCCGCTCGCGCCCTTGGACGTGAGCATTGCGACGATGAGAATTGTCGCCTGATGCGTGACATCCAGCTCGGAGCCCATCGCCCGGGCGATGAAAAGCGTCGTCAGCGTCATGTAGATGTTCGTGCCGTCGAGATTGAAGCTGTAGCCGGTGGGCACGACGAGGCCGACGACAGATTTGGAGCAGCCGAGCCGCTGGAGCTTCTCCATTAGGGCGGGCAGGGCGCTCTCTGACGACGAGGTGCCGAGCACGATCAGCAGCTCGTCCTTCAGATACGCCAGAAAGCGGAGGATGTTGAAGCCCACTGCCGCCGCGATGGCGCCCAGCACGATTACAACGAACAGCGCCGCGGTGAGATAGAAGGCGCCGATGAGGCCCCCCAGCGAAAGCAGCGCCGCCGAGCCGTATTTGCCCACTGTGTAAGCCATCGCCCCGAAGGCCCCGATGGGCGCGGCCTTCATCACGATGCCGATGAGCGCGAACATGGCGTGGCCCGCCTCGTCGACCCACATGCGCATCGGCCGGCCCTTGTCGCCGAGGGACAGCAGCGCGAAGCCGAAAAGCAGCGAAAACAGCAGCACCTGCAGAATATCGCCCTTGGCGAAGGCCCCGACGGCGCTGTCGGGGATGATGTCGAGCAGGAATTCGACGCCGCTGCGATGCGCGGCGGCCTCCGTATATTTGGCGATGGCCGCCGCGTCCGCTTTGCCTGCGAAATCTGCGCCGGGTTTCAATATGTTGCCGACGAGAAGGCCAATCGCGAGGGCGAAAGTCGAGACGATCTCGAAATAGACGAGCGCCTTGACGCCCACCCGCCCGACTTTCTTGGCGTCTTCGATATGGGCGACCCCGGAGACCACCGTGCAGAAGATGATCGGCGCAATGGCCATTTTGATGAGCTTCACGAAGCCGTCGCCGAGCGCCTTCACCCAGTCGGCCGAGGCGACATGCGGGAAAAGGAAGCCAAACAGCGCGCCGAGCGTAATGGCGGCGAGCACCTGGACGTAGAGGAGGTGGTGGAGGGGCTTACGGGCGGGGGAGGGCTGAACGGTCATGTCCTCGCTGATAGTCCGGCTCGGGGCGCGGGGCAACGGGGCGCGGTTCTGCGGCGCTATACTTTGCCGGGCCATCCGTGGCAGGAAGGGGCAGGCGCCGGGTGCCGGCGCCGATCATGCAAGTTCTCTCGACATGGCGAGCAACAAGAAGCAAGCCGCGGCCGCGGTGGAGAAGGCGTTCGACGAAGCCCGGGCGGTCAGCGACAAGACCATCTCCATCCGCGGCGCGCGCGAGCACAATCTCAAGAACGTCGATCTCACCATCCCGCGCGACAAGCTCGTCGTCTTCACGGGACTGTCGGGCTCGGGCAAGTCGTCGCTCGCCTTCGACACGATCTACGCCGAGGGCCAGCGGCGCTATGTCGAATCGCTCTCGGCCTATGCGCGGCAATTTCTCGAGATGATGCAGAAGCCAGATGTCGACCAGATCGACGGGCTCTCGCCGGCGATCTCCATCGAGCAGAAGACGACCTCCAAGAACCCGCGCTCCACCGTCGGCACGGTGACGGAAATTCACGATTACATGCGCTTGCTCTGGGCGCGCGTCGGCGTGCCCTATTCGCCGGCGACGGGTCTGCCGATCGAAAGCCAGACCGTCTCGCAGATGGTCGACCGCGTGCTCGCGCTTCCAGAGAGTTCGCGCCTCTATCTGCTGGCTCCCGTCGTGCGTGGCCGCAAGGGCGAATACAAGAAGGAAATCGCGGAGTTCACGCGGCGCGGTTTTCAGCGCGTGAAGATCGACGGCGCCTATTACGAGATCGGCGACGCGCCCGCGCTCGACAAAAAGCTGAAGCACGATATCGACGTCGTCGTGGATCGCATCGTCGTGCGCAAGGACATTTCCGCGCGCCTCGCCGACAGTTTCGAGACGGCGCTGGAATTGTCCGGCGGCCTCGCGGTACTGGAGTTTGCGGACAGTAAGTCGGGAGGCGAATTGCCGCTTGCTCAGGCGGCCGCAAACGTCTCGGCGCATTACGCACCGGGCCATATCGTGTTCTCGTCCAAGTTCGCGTGCCCGGTCTCCGGCTTCACGATTTCCGAAATCGAGCCGCGGCTGTTCTCCTTCAACAACCCCTTCGGCGCCTGTCCGACCTGCGGCGGCATCGGTTGTGAGCAGAAGGTCGACGCGGATCTCGTCGTCCCGAATCCCAAGACGACGCTGCGCAAGGGCGCCGTTGCGCCGTGGGCGAAGTCCTCCTCTCCCTATTATATGCAGACGCTCGAGGCGTTGGGGAAGCATTTTAAATTCCGGCTCGACACCCCTTGGGACGAGCTGCCGGAAAAGGCGCGGAACGTCATTCTCTTCGGCTCGGGCAAGGAGGAGATCAAATTCTCCTACGACGACAGCTTTCGCGCCTATGACGTGAAGAAGCCGTTCGAAGGCGTCGTCATCAATCTTGAGCGGCGTTATCTCGAGACCGACAGCGAATGGGCGCGCGAGGAGATCGGGCGCTACATGTCGGCGACGCCGTGTCTCGCGTGCGAGGGCTTTCGTCTGAAGCCCGAGGCGCTTGCGGTGAAGATCGCCGCCAGGCACATTGGCGAAGTCTCGGAACTCTCCGTGCGCGCGGCGCTGGAGTGGTTCTCGAAACTCCCCGGCGAACTCGACAAGAAGAAGAACGAGATCGCGTTTCGCATCCTGAAGGAAATTCGCGATCGTCTCACGTTCCTTGTCGACGTCGGCCTCGATTATCTCACGCTCTCGCGTAACTCCGGCACGTTGTCGGGCGGCGAAAGCCAGCGCATTCGCCTTGCGTCGCAGATCGGCTCAGGTCTTACGGGCGTCTTGTACGTGCTGGACGAGCCCTCGATCGGCCTGCATCAGCGCGACAACGACCGGCTGCTGGACACGCTGCGGCGGCTGCGCAATCTCGGCAACAGCGTCATCGTCGTCGAGCATGACGAAGACGCCATACTCGCCGCTGATTACGTCGTCGACGTCGGCCCCGGCGCGGGCATCCATGGCGGCAAGATCGTCGCGCAGGGCACGCCGCAGGAGATCATGGACAATCCGGCGTCGCTCACCGGGCAATATCTCATCGGCGAGAAGCATGTGCGGCTCGCCCATAAGCTGCGTAAGCCTGCCGCCGGCCGCTGGCTCAAGCTCTCCGGCGCGCGCGGCAACAATCTCAAGAACGTCGACGCGCAGATACCGCTGGGGCTCTTTACCGCCGTCACCGGCGTCTCCGGCGGCGGCAAGTCGACGCTCGTGATCGAGACGCTCTACAAGGCGGTGGCGCGGCGTCTCAACAACGCTCATGAAGTGCCGGCCGCTTTCGACCGGCTCGAAGGGCTGGAGCATATCGACAAGATCATCGACATCGATCAGTCGCCGATCGGCCGAACGCCGCGCTCCAACCCTGCGACTTATACAGGCGCGTTCACCCCCATCCGCGAATGGTTCGCGGGGCTGCCCGAAGCGAAGACGCGGGGCTATGCTCCGGGGCGCTTCTCCTTCAATGTGAAGGGCGGGCGCTGCGAAGCCTGCCAGGGCGACGGCGTCATCAAGATCGAAATGCACTTCCTGCCGGACGTTTATGTCACCTGCGACGTCTGCAAGGGCAAGCGCTACGATCGCGAAACGCTGGAAGTGAAGTATCGCGAGAAGTCCATCGCCGACGTTCTCGACATGACGGTGGAGGAAGCGGCGCAGCTCTTCAAGGCAGTGCCCTCGATCCGCGAAAAGATGGAGACGCTGAAGCGCGTCGGCCTCGACTACATCCATGTCGGCCAGCAGGCGACGACGCTCTCGGGCGGCGAGGCGCAGCGCGTGAAGCTCTCAAAGGAGCTGTCCCGTCGCTCGACCGGTCGCACGCTCTATATTCTCGACGAACCGACGACGGGCCTGCATTTCCACGACGTGGCGAAGCTGCTCGAAGTGCTGCACGAGTTGGTGGAGCAGGGCAACACCGTCGTCGTCATCGAGCACAATCTCGAAGTCATCAAGACCGCTGACTGGGTTATCGACATGGGGCCCGAGGGCGGCGACGGCGGCGGCGAGATCGTCGCGGTGGGCGCGCCTGCGGACATCGTCAAGGAGAAGAGAAGCCACACGGGCCGCTATCTCGCCGAGGCGATGGCCCGGCGCCCGCTCGCTACGCAGAAGAAGCCTGTGCGGCGGGGGCAGAAGGTGGAGTGACGGTGGGCGCGCCCTCGTCGATCCACCGGCGTCTCTGCGCTTCCAGCCCCCACACCGCGCCGAGCATGAAAAAGACGAAGCGCCAATGGTCGATGTCAATCTGAAAGCCCTGAAGGAAGAGCGCGATCATCGGCGGCACGACCGCCTGCGCCTGCCGTTGCGCGGGTGACTTCGTGAACATCAGGCGAAGGCCGACATAGGCCGTCACGCCGACGAGCAGAAAGAACAGCAGGCCCCCGACCCAGCCGTTGTTGGCGAAGGCGCCGACGTAGGAATTATGCGGTTCGAGATCGAAGACGAGGCGGAAGCGCAGCGGGCCGAACCCAAAGAAGCGATCGAGCAGCATGGGGATCGAGCGCGCCTGATTGCCGAAGCGGCCCGTTGAGCCTTCGTCGTAATCCTGCATGGCGGCAGTGCGCTGGTTGAAGAATTCGCGCGTCTCGGGAATTGAGAGGAGCACGGCGACCACCACCGTAACCATGGCCACCGCCGCGACCGCGGTGATGACGATGCGCCGTTTCATTCGGGCGTTCGTCGACGTCATGTAAACCGAGGCGATCATCAGGGCGAAGGCGATGAACGTCGCGCCATAGGAGCCGCGCGAGAACGACAGAAACATGCCCAGAAAAATGACCAGAAGCAGCGCCGCCGTGAAGATCGTGCTCCTGGCTCGGCCGATCGTGAGCTTGTGCGCGAGATAGATGATCGGGAGGACGAGAAACGATCCGAGGACGTTGGGATCCTTGAAGGTTCCCGAAGCGCGCCCGGCGTGCAGGAAGACTTCGTCGCCGAGGCCAGGGACGCCCGCATAGCCGAGAACGCCGGCGAGAGCCGCGACGAAAGCGCCCGCCACATAGGCGTTGAGGCATAGCTCCACGCGGTGCGTGGTGCGATTGCCCATGAAGAGCGCATAGAAGAGTCCAGTAATGACGAGATAGGCCGACTGGTACCTGATAGAGCGAGGAATCGGCGCTGCTCCAGTAGGGGGTGAGCGCGACGAATCCCATGATCGTGTAGAGGATGATGATGAAGGCGAAGACGAGGACGCTGCGATTGACCGAGAAGCCGCCAAGGAACCAGAGCGGCATGGCGATCAGCGACGCGAAGTCATAGGGCGACGGGTCGATGATGCCGATCGCGCCGGTCGCGACGAAGAGAAAGACGAATGCGTCGACCAGCCGTTGATAATTGAAGACGAGCGCGGGCTGTTCGCCTTGCGCGGAAACGACCTCGGTCATGGCCGCTCGTCCTTCATGCCCTCGCCCGCGCGGCGATGGCGTCGCGATAGCCCTGGAGTATCTGGTCCACCATGCCGGAGATCGAAAAGCGCGAGCCCACATAGTTCGCGAGAGTCCGGGCTTTCTGCACTCTCTCTTCCGGGGTTTCGGCGAGCGCCTTCGCGATGGCGTCCGCCAGCACGGCCGGATCGTCGGCGACGATCAGGCGATCCGCGTAGGGACCGAAGATCTCCGACATACCGCCGACATTTGTGGCGATCAGCGGGATTTGCGCGCCGGCCGCTTCGAGGACGATATAAGGCAGCGAACTCAAAGCGGCTCGGCACAACCATCAGGCGCCCATGGCTGAAAGCCTCGCGCGCGGGCCGCGGCGCGCCGAAGCTGATTTGGTCGGCGACGCCGGCGCGTCGCGCGCTTGCTTCCAGCAGCGCGCGTTCGGGGCCATCGCCGACGAAAAGCGTCTTCGGCTTCGTCCCGCGTTGGGCGAGGAGGGCCAGCCCCTCGATGAAGGTATCCAGGCCTTTGGCCGAGCGAAACTCGCCTACATAGAGGAGGTCGGCGGCGTCGGGCTTCTGCGCGATGGGCTCGAGTTCCGACGGCGAAATCCCGTTTGGAATTGTGCGCGCGACGCCGCTCGGCTTGCCGACGAAGGTCTCGAAGCGGCCGGCGATGAAGACGCTCTCGAACAGCAGCGCGTCGGTGCGCGCCGCGAGCAGGCGCTCCATCACCATGAAGACGCGATGCGCGAAGGAGCCCGCATGGTAGTTCAGGCTGCCGCCGTGGGGCGTGTAGACGCGAATGGGACTCTGTTTCCCGGAAGTAAGGCCGCTGACGCGGGCATAGGCGCCGCCCTTGGAGCCGTGCCCATGCACGACATCGGGTTTCACCTCCGCGATGCGCCCGTTGACGGCGATGATTGCGGACAGATCGGAGGGGTGAGGCAGGCGGTGGATCGGCAGCCGCATGAGCCCGAGGGCGAGATGCGGCTCGAGGGCGCCGAGACGTTGTGCGGCCGTTGCGCCGCCCGTGAGAGAATCGGCGATCAGCCCGACGTGATGGCCGCGCGCGATCTGCTCATGGGCAAGGTCGAGAACATGCCGGAAGAGTCCGCCGACGGGCGCGCGCAGGACGTGGAGGATTCGCAGAGGAGCGTCCGACGACGTGTCGAGCTGCAGCACCGGGAATTCCTTTTGCGTCTTCCGATCAGGGCGCAGCGAAGCGAAACCGTCCGATCTCCCGTGTTGAGAGCTAATGCCTTTTTGGTTAACAACGGATTAGCGGGGCCCGGATCACGGGCCCCGCAGGAGGGGCTCAATTGCGGATCGGCGCGGGCTTGGGATCCGCGCCCTCGCGCCAGGGGAAGCGTCGCCGCTCGTCTCGGGCTCTTCGGCGCTCGCGCGCTTCTTGCCGGCCTCGATAATGTCGCGCTCCGGACGCGGCAGCACCGGCCCCTCGGGGAAAACGAAGCCCAGCGTCTTGGCCCCGCTGTCGTCGCCGACGACCACGACGCGCACAGCCCCGCCGTTCTTGAGCCGGCCGAACAGCACTTCGTCGGCGAGCGGCGTCTTGATCGACTGGTGGATGACGCGGGACATCGGCCGGGCGCCCATCGCCTCGTCATAGCCATGCTCGACGAGCCAGTCCCGGGCTTCGTCGGTGAGCTCGATGGTGACGTTGCGGTCGGCGAGCTGCGCCTCGAGCTGCATGACGAATTTGTCGACGACGCGCTTGATCACATCCACCGGCAGGTGGCCGAAGGGCACGATCGCGTCGAGACGATTGCGGAATTCGGGCGCGAAGAGGCGGTTGATCGCCTCACTGTTGTCGACGTCGGCCCGCGTGCGGGTGAAACCGATCGGGGTGCGCGCGAGATCAGCCGCGCCCGCATTCGTCGTCATGATGAGAATGACGTTGCGGAAGTCGATCGTCTTGCCGTTGTGGTCGGTGAGTTTCCCGTGGTCCATCACCTGCAGCAGGATGTTGAAGAGGTCGGGGTGCGCCTTCTCGATTTCGTCGAGCAGCAGCACGCAGTGCGGATGCTGATCGATCGAGTCGGTCAGGAGGCCGCCCTGGTCGAAGCCGACATAACCGGGAGGCGCGCCGATGAGGCGGCTCACCGTATGGCGTTCCATATATTCCGACATGTCGAAGCGGACGAGTTCAATGCCCAGCGATGTCGACAGCTGGCGCGCGGCTTCGGTCTTGCCGACGCCCGTGGGGCCGGAGAAGAGGTAGCAGCCGATTGGCTTTTCGGGATCGCGCAGGCCGGCCCGCGCCAGCTTGATCGCCGAGGTGAGCGAGGCGACCGCCTTGTCCTGACCATAGACGACGCGCCGCAACGTTTCGTCGAGGTGGGCGAGCACTTCGGCATCGTCCTTCGACACGGTCTTGGCCGGAATGCGCGCCATGGTGGCGATCGTCGTCTCAATCTCCTTGAGGCCGATCGTCTTCTTGCGTTTGTTTTCGGACAAAAGCATCTGTGCGGCGCCGGTTTCGTCAATCACGTCGATCGCTTTGTCGGGAAGCTTACGGTCGTGAATGTAGCGCGCCGAGAGCTCTACCGCCGCCTTGAGAGCGTCATTTGTGTAGCGAACCTTGTGGAACTCTTCGAAGTAAGGCTTCAGTCCCTTGATGATCTCGATGGCGTCGGGGATCGACGGCTCGTTGACGTCGATCTTCTGGAATCGGCGCACCAGCGCGCGATCCTTTTCGAAATACTGGCGGTATTCCTTGTAGGTCGTCGAGCCGATGCAGCGCAGCACGCCCTGCGCGAGCGCGGGCTTCAGAAGGTTCGACGCGTCCATCGCGCCGCCCGAGGTCGCACCGGCCCCTATGACCGTGTGAATTTCGTCGATGAAGAGGATCGCGTTCTTGTGGTTCTCGATCTCCTTGACGACCTGCTTGAGCCGCTCTTCGAAATCGCCCCGATAGCGCGTGCCGGCGAGCAGGGCGCCCATGTCCAGCGCAAAAACTGTGGCGCCGGCGAGAACGTCCGGAACTTCGCCTTGCGTGATCTTGCGGGCGAGGCCTTCGGCGATCGCGGTCTTGCCGACGCCGGGGTCGCCGACGAGGAGCGGATTGTTTTTATGGCGGCGGCAGAGCACCTGAATGGTGCGTAGAACTTCCGCCTCGCGGCCGATCAGCGGATCGATGCGGCCGTCCCGCGCCTTCTTGTTCAGATTGACGCAATAGGCCTCGAGCGCGCCTTCCTTCTTGCGGCTTTCGCCGTCGCGGCCGTCGCGCCCCTCAGGGCGGTCGCTGTCGTCCTCGGCGCCGCGGGGAGCGCGCGTCTGGTCGGAAAGGCCAGGGCGTTTGGCGATGCCGTGGCTGATGTAGTTCACGGCGTCATAGCGCGTCATGTCCTGCTCCTGCAGGAAGTAGACGGCGTGGCTCTCGCGCTCGGCAAAGAGCGCGACCAGAACATTCGCGCCGCTGACATCCTCGCGGCCGGAAGACTGCACGCTGATGATCGCGCGCTGAACGACCCGCTGGAATCCCGCGGTCGGCTTGCACTCATCGGCGTCTTCATTGACGAGATTGTCGAGTTCCCGATCGATGTAATCCCTCAGGTTTTTCGCCAGAAGGTCGAGGTCGACCGAGCAGGCGCGGAGCACCGCCGAGGCGTCTGCGTCTTCAATCAGACTGAGCAGCAGATGCTCGAGTGTGGCGTATTCGTGATGACGCTCGCGCGCGGAGGCGAGGGCGCGGTCAAGAGTCTGCTTCAGGTTGCGCGAGAACGTCGGCATGCTTGGCGAGCCCCTATTTCTTTTCCATGATGCATTGCAGAGGATGCTGATGCTTCCTTGCAAAATCCATCACCTGGGTGACCTTGGTTTCGGCGACTTCATAGGTGTAGACGCCGCATTCGCCGACGCCATGGTTGTGGACGTGCAGCATGATGCGGGTCGCTTCTTCGACAGATTTGTTGAAATACTTGCGCAGCACAATGACGACGAATTCCTGGGTCGTGTAATCGTCGTTGAGCAAGAGGACGCGGTACATGTTGGGTCGGCGCGTCTGCTGCCGGGTGCGCGTGATGAGCGCAGTTCCCGAGCCAGGGCCTCCGTCACCGGACTTTTTTGGCTCCTTGCCGGCGATAAGAGGAGCCGCCGCCGGGTCACGCCCCCGGTTCGAAAACATGTGTTGATGTTTGATAGAGGTCAAGGCCACCACGTCCGTATCGCCCTTCGGTCCTTCCCATGTAGGTCCCGCAAAATGTTCTTTCACGGGAGCATGGAGCAATTTCTTTGCCGCGAACAGCCGCGCCGTCACGGCCGCCGAAGTAGCTTCAGTTTTCCGCCAAGCGCGCGGATTCGCAAGAGGCGCGTCGTGGGCGAGAGGCGCGTCATGGCCTTGGTCGGCAAATGATTGGCTGTGAACCAGATATTTACCATCTTTGATTATGCAAGAAGGCCGTTAGGACTAGGCGGCCCGCATGTCTGATTTCGATGATGACGATTTCCAGCCCCGGCGGAGCGATCCAACCGGCGTCTGGACCCTGGCGGCGCTCTCCAGCGCCGTGTTCCTGTGCAGCGTGCTCGGCGCGAAAGTCCTGTCGCATATGGTGGATGAAGGCGATTTGCCCACGCTCGCCTTCAAAAACGACCTGCGCCATGTGGCGAAAACCGCCCCGACTCCCTCGGCCCCGGAAGTTTACTCCATCGTCCGAAGCGTTGGCGTCGACGGGATGACGACCGCCACTATTCCCCTCAGCGGCTCCCGCCCGGTTTCGCCTTGCGGGGACGTAAAGAAGTAGGAAAGCGACAGCGTTTTCGTCAGGAACGGAGTCTTCGAGACCGCCAACGGGGCGTTTCCCCGGAAAATGGCCTCGGCGGACTCGCAATTTCATTGACATTTGCACACTTGTTCGCCATGCATGGGGCGTGGCTTTCGCGCGCGCCTCTTTGCGGCGACCGTACCCGAGCCAGTCCGTCCTCGCGGCGATGACGGCGTCTCTCTCTATACATCTTGCGCGCTTCTCCAACGGCTGGCGCGCATCGCCATCCCGCGTCCGACAGCCGTAACCAGGATAATTGATGACATTCGACGAATTGGGCCTTTCGGAAAAGGTTCTCGCTGCCGTACAGGCGGCCGGCTACGCCAATCCGACGCCCATCCAGGCCCAGGCCATCCCGCCTGCGCTTCAAGGCCGCGACATTCTGGGCATTGCCCAGACCGGCACCGGCAAGACCGCCGCCTTCACCCTCCCCATGCTCAGCCGCCTCGAACAGGGCCGCGCCCGCGCCCGCGTTCCGCGCACGCTGATTCTGGAGCCGACCCGCGAGCTCGCGGCGCAGGTTGAGGAAAGCTTCAACAAATACGGGGCGCAGCACAAACTCAACGTTGCGCTTCTGATTGGCGGCGTCGCCTTTGGGGAGCAGGAAGCCAAGATCATGCGCGGCGCCGACGTGCTGATCGCCACGCCGGGGCGCCTCCTCGATTTCTTCGATCGCGGCAAGCTGCTGCTGACGGGCATTGAAATCCTCGTCATCGACGAGGCGGACCGTATGCTCGACATGGGGTTCATCCCCGACATCGAACGCGTGTGCAAGCTCGTCCCCTTCACGCGTCAGACGCTGTTCTTCTCGGCGACGATGCCGCCGGAGATCACCCGTCTCACCGAGGCGTTTCTGCACAATCCCGTCCGCATCGAGGTCGCCCGCGCCGCCACCACGGCCTCGACGATCCGGCAGGCGCTGGTCGCCTCGCATGGCCATGCCGACAAGCGCGAGACCCTGCGCGGCCTCATCCGGAATGCGCAGGACCTCAAGAACGCGATCGTCTTCTGCAATCGCAAACGCGACGTCGCAATTCTTCATCGCTCGCTGGTCAAACATGGCTTCCCGGCCGGGGCGCTGCATGGAGACATGGACCAGCTTGCCCGCATGGCGTCTCTCGACGCCTTCAAGAATGGCGACATCGACATTCTCGTCTGCTCGGACGTCGCGGCGCGCGGCCTCGACATTCCGGACGTCAGCCACGTCTTCAATTTTGACGTGCCCACGCATAGCGAGGATTACGTTCACCGCATCGGCCGCACCGGCCGCGCCGGCCGTTCTGGCGTCGCGCTGACGATCGTGACGGAGGACGACACGAAATATGTCGACCAGATCCAGAGCCTGATCGGCAATGCGATCGAATGGGAAGGGCCGGCCTTCGACGCCCTTCCACCGCCGCTCGAGACTCCGCGTCCCAACGAGCATCGCCGCGGCGAGCGCGGTGGCAGGGGAGAGCGTGGCGGCCGTCGCGAACGCGGCGGCGGCGAACGCAGCCGCAGGCCAGAACGCGCCGAGCGCCCCGCGCAGACCGAGCGCGAGGATCGCGTCGAGCGCGTCGAGGCCGAGGGGCCCGTCGCCATGGGTCGTCCGGCGCATTCGCCCCCGGCGCGACGCCGAGCCCGTCCGCAGCCGCGCCCCTGCCTCTGAAGAACGTCGTGACCGGCGCCCTCGCCGCCAACCGGAGGACGACGGCCCGCCGGTCATCGGCCTTGGCGATCATGTCCCGTCCTTCCTGCTGCGTCCCGTGACGCTGCGCCCGGCGAAGGTCGGGGAAGAGTAGTTATCCTGTGAAGGGCGGCATCACCGCCCGGATCTTCTCCGCCTGCTCGGCGAGCCTGGCGTTATCAGCCATGGTTCCCGGCGGGCGCAGGGCGACGCCGTCCCAGCGGGGCAATAGGTGGAAGTGCAGGTGGTAAATCACCTGCCCGCCGGCGCTCTCGTTGAATTGATGCAGCGTCAGTCCTTCGGCTCCAAAGGCCTTCGTCAGCGCTTTTGCCACATGCTGCACGCGCTTCACGAGTTCGGCGAGCGTGGCCGGCGATACGTCCAGAAGATTGCGCGAATTCTCTTTGGGGATGACCAGCACATGGCCCTCTGCGCGCGGCATGATGTCCATGATGGCGAGCGCCACCTCGTCCTCATAGACCTTGTGCGCCGGGATTTCGCCGCGCAGGATCTTGCCGAAGATGTTGTTGGGGTCGTAGGCGGCGGACATGCTGACTCCTCGATCTCGCGAAATTCCCCAGCTCTCTTATCGTCCGTCCTGACAGGCGCGGCCTTCTGCGGAGGGGAGAAGGCGGCGAAGGTCTTGTTGGGTGCTTTGGTCGCGGGCAGCGCCTTCCCGATGAGCATATGAGAGGCGCGGAAAGAATGAACGGCGCTTGCGCGCTGTCAATCCCTGACTGCAGCGTTCAGCGTCAGACCCCGCGCTCGAAGCCGCGGATGTTGGTGATCCGAAATTCCGCCGCCGGATAGACGCCGAGAATCTCAACTTCCTTCGAGAAAAACTGTAGCTCTTCCAGCGCCCGCGCCAGCGGCGGCTGATCGGGGTGGCCGTCGACGTCGACGAGGAAGCGCGTCGCGGCGAATTCGCCGTCGACCATATAGCTCTCCAGCTTCGTCATATTGACGCCGTTCGTGGCGAAGCCGCCGAGGGACTTATAAAGCGCCGCCGGCACATTGCGCACGCGGAAGATGAAGGTGGTCATGGTCGACCCGTCGCCGGCCTGCGCCCATTGGCTGGTCTTGGACAGCACCACGAAGCGCGTCGTGTTGTGCGCCGCGTCCTCGACGTTCTCGGCAAGCACGTCGAGACCGTAGATGTCGGCCGCGAGGCGTGGGGCGAGCGCCGCCTTGCTGGGGTCGCTCCATTCCGCGACTTCCCGTGCGGCCCCCGCCGTGTCGCCCGCGGTGTGCGCGGCCAGACCGAGGTCGCGGATGACACGGCGGCATTGGCCGAGCGCATGCACATGGCTGTAGACGGCGCGCAGGCCTTCCCGCGTCGCGCCCCTGGGCGCCATCAGGTGGAAGTGGATCGGCAGAAAATATTCGCCAACGATGTGCAGGCCTGAATGAGGCAGGAAATGATGGATGTCCGCCACCCGGCCGGCGATCGAATTTTCGATCGGGATCATGCCGAGCAGCGCGCGGCCTTCCGTGACGGCCGCGAAGGCGTCCTCGAAACTCGCGCAGGGCAGGGGCGTGAGATCAGGATAGGCGTTACGGCAGGCGATGTCGGAATTCGCGCCGGGCTCCCCCTGATAGGCGATGAATTGGGTCACGGGTTATCCTGAGCGCTTTCGGCGGCGCGCAGCGCCGCGAGGTCGCGCTCCGTATCCACCGACGGGCTGGCTTTGTCCAGCACGGCCGCGTCAATGCACATCCCCGCCTCCAGGGCGCGAAGTTGCTCCAGGCGCTCGCGCAGTTCGAGCCTCGAGGGCGGCAGCGCATTGAAACGCGTGAGGCTCGCGCGCCGGAAGGCGTAAACGCCGACATGCTTGTAGAGCGGGCCCTCGCCCCAGGGCGCACGGGCGCGCGTGAAGTAAAGCGCGCGCAAGCGGTGGTCGCCGATTTCCGTCCCGACGAGTTTCACGGCGTTGGGGTCGTCCGCTTCCCCGTCGCTTGCGAGGGCGGCTAGAGTGCCGATATCGACCGCGGGGTCGTTGAGAAGGGCGACGGCTTTCGCGAGCGCGCCTTCCGGCAGGAAGGGATTGTCGCCCTGCAGATTGACGACGGCGTCGTGCCGGCCTTCCGGGTCCAGCGCGCGGAGCGCTTCACCGATACGGTCGCTGCCGCAGACATGTTCGCCGGCGGTCATGGCGACTGCGCCTCCGGCCGCCCGCACGGCCTCGGCGATCTCAACCGAATCGGTCGCCACGGCGACGGGACCGAGCCCCGCCGCGACCGCGCGCGCGAAGGCATGCGCGATCATCGGCTGCCCGCCGATGTCGGCGAGCGCTTTGCCGGGCAGGCGGGTCGAGCCCAGCCGCGCCGGAATGAGGATAATGGGCGCGAGGGGCGCCGCCCGCGCCTTTGCGGTCAATAGGCGTTGTTGTCCTCGGCCATCCAGCCTTTTTCGCTCTTCACGAAATGCAGAGTGCCTTCGCTGGTGTGCACTTCGCTCTTGGCGAAGGTGCGGTCATCGTCGATGCCGAGAAAAGCACATTTTCCGCGCTCGCGTTCGTCGCGGCACTTGGCTTCAAAACCTTCGGGAAACTGGATTTCCGCCTCGTACAATAGTTCGAACGCGTCGATTTTCTCGCGCTTTACCTCGCGCGCGTTGACCTTCTTGAAGGAGACGATTTTCGCGGCCACGCCGTTCTTTTCGAGGATGTTGCGCAGAACTTTCGCGCCGGTCGCGTCGCCGGGCAGGTGTTCGCCGCAGCCGGCGAGCGCACATGCAGCGGCGAGCCCAAAAAACAGGCGCACATTTCGACTGATCATCTAATTCCTCCGAGGCTGCGCCCGTCCAGAGCGCATATTTTTGCGTCTGTTTAGCCGAAAACCGCCTGCGCGTCGCGTGATTTCCGCGGCATTTTTCGCACTGTGACGCCATTGTGAAAAAACATATCAGATAGTTGCAATTTTGGGCAGCCGGAGTAACCTGATACTCGCCAAAACGAGTTGCGTATCGGGCAGCGCCGAAGAGCTTTGCAAAAAAGCGAGCGGCGGAGTAAGTGTTTGATGCGTAATGGCAATAACTTCGAATACCCTGCGGAGTGCTCAGGTCCGCCGCATCTCCTGGGTCCGTGGGGTTGGCCGGCTGGCGATGGTTGGAGTGGCCTCCTTGAAGCCATTGTCAGTCGGCCGCCTTCATCCGTGGAGATGAAGTGCGGCCGCGCCCCCAAAACACGCTCATAAAAAAGCGCCCCGCGAATGCGCGGAGCGCGAAAAAGCGTCGCCTGACCGCATGAGTCCGGTCGCACGTGCGGCGGCCGGGAGTCAGCAACCGGCTTACTTGATTTTGGTTTCCTTGAACTCGACGTGCTTGCGCACGACGGGGTCATATTTCTTGAAGACGAACTTTTCGGTCTTCGTGCGCGCGTTCTTCTTGGTGACGTAGAAGTAGCCCGTGTCCGCCGTGGACAGGAGCTTGATCTTGATCATGGCGGACTTGGCCATCGCACTCGTTCCAGTTCGATTGAGAAAAGAAAATCGTCCCCGCCGCTAGTGACGCGGCGGGCGACGAATTTGCGCGCAACATACGTGCGGGGACCGGGATGTCAAGAAGGCGCTGATGTCGGCGGATCCTGGCGAGCCTTTTCCGATGGAGCAAGGCAGGGCTTGGGGTCGCTCCCCTCTCGTACGCAATCTTCCGCCCCGATCATGGCGTTTAGCCGCCAATGAAAATCGGGCCGCGCTGCTCGAAGGTAGATCTCCAGATTTATCAGTCTTGTCTCAATGTCTTCTTGCGGGCGTCCACATGAAATAAATCTGACACAAACATTCAAGAGCGGAATAGAAATATTATTTGTCATATTACTGTAATTCCAAATCTATTACACCGTCGTCTTGTCTATAATTATTCTCAGCGAGGAAGAATACTGATGAAAAAAAATCAGCTTTCTGCAGCGGCCATCGGATTGATGGCGGTGGCGGCTTCCGCCGTCTCCGGAAACGCCGAGGAACGCAACGGCGTCCGTCATGTGCTGCTTATCAGCATCGACGGGATGCATGCGCTTGACTACGTAAACTGCGCCAATGGCGTCGCCGGCGTGAATGGCGGCAAGCCCTACTGCCCGAGTCTCGCCGCACTCAAACAGACGGGCGTCGATTATGTCGACGCGTCGACCTCCAAGCCCTCCGATTCGTTCCCGGGAATCATGGCGCTTGTCAGCGGCGGGTCGCCGCGCACCGTGGGCGCCTACTATGACGTCGCGTATGACCGCTTCCTTGCGCCGCCTGCCGTAGCGACTGGCAATGGCGTCGCCGGGGGCGCTTGCTATACCGGTCAGGCGAACGGAACGACGACGGAATATGAAGAAGGCATCGATCTCGACCAGTCGCGGTTGAATGGCGGCGCGCTCCATAACGCGGATGGCGGCATCAGCTCGATTGATCCCCGCAAATTGCCGCGCGACCCCGCGCATAACTGCGCGCCGGTCTATCCTTGGAATTTCGTGCGGACGAACACGATTTTCGGCGTCGTGCACGCGGCCGGCGGTTATACCGCCTGGGCCGACAAGCATCCGGCCTACGCCTCGGTGGCCGGTCCTGGCGACGGGAGCAATCTCGACGACTATTACTCGCCTGAGATCAACTCGATTCCGGTCCCTCTGCCGAACGTGAAGGCAGGCGCGGTGAGCTGCTCGCCCTTGCCGGATCTAACTGCCGCGTCCTCTTCCAACGCCTGGACGGACAGCTTCCAGAACGTCCAATGCTACGATCAGTTGAAGGTCAATGCAGTCCTCAACCAGATCAATCACAAGACCCACAGCGGCGCGCCGGCGCGCATGCCGAACCTGTTCGGAATGAACTTTCAGGCGGTTAGCGTCGGACAGAAGCTGATCGAAAAGTCGCTCAATCCCGTCGTGAAGGGCGGCTATGTCGACAATATCGGCACGCCGTCGCCCGCTTTGCTGAGTGCGATCGAATTCGTGGACGCTGCAATCGGCAAAATGGTCGCCTCGCTGAAGACCGCCGGCGATTATGATTCGACCCTCATCGTCGTCACCGCCAAGCACGGCCAAAGCCCGGTCGACTCCGGCCGCTACACGGGCATCACGGCAGCCGGTCCGGTTCAGACGTCGCCGGCCACGATCCTGGACGCTGCCGGCTGTCTGCCGACGTCGGAATCGCCCTCCAACGCGAGCGGCATTGGGCCGACCGAGGACGATATTTCGCTGATCTGGCTAAATAGCAAATGCACCACGGCGCAAGCGGTGGCGCTTTTGGAAACGCATTCTCCCGCGTCGTCCAACATTGCCGGAATCGGAGAAATCCTCTCGGGTCCCGCCCTTTCTCAACTCTACAATACGCCGGGTCTTGCGCCGCATGGGGACTCGCGTACGCCCGATCTCATCGTAACCCCGAACAACGGCGTCACCTATTCGGGCAGCAGCAAGAAGCAGGCGGAACACGGTGGTTTTGCTCATGACGACACCAACGTCATGATGCTGTTCTCGCACCCGAGTCTGCGCGCCAGCACGGTGACCAGCTCGGTGACCACAATGCAGGTCGCGCCGACGATCCTGAAGGCACTGGGGCTGGACCCCAGAGCGCTGCAGTCCGTGGTCATGGAAGGCACGCCCACGCTCCCGGGCGCCTTCGTCGAGTAACGCTTCGATTGCGGGGCGCTCGCCGCCTCGCAATCGGCGGCCTATCTCGTCAAACAGCGCGGCGGCGACGCCGCGCTTCTTTTTTGGCCGCGAATTCTTGCGCAGCGCCACAGCTCACCCTTTCGATTTGCGCCCGCTCCGCGGCCCCGGCTTGAAGGATTTGGGATTCCGCGGCGGCGTGCGCCGCTCGCCGCCCCCCACCACTTCGAATTGCAGCGCCCCGGCGATGGGGGCGGCCTCGACGAGTCGTACTTCTATTATATCCGCCAGGCGGTAGCTCATCCCTGACCGCGCGGTGAGCGAGTGGCTCGCTTCGTCGTAGGAATAATATTCGCGGCCCAGCGTCGCCGCCGGCACGAAGCCGTCCGCGCCCGTTTCGATCAGCTTGACGAAGAGCCCCGACCGGGTGACGCCCGAAATGCGCGCCCCGAAACGCGCGCCGATCTGATCGGCGAGGTGATGGGCGATGAGGCGGTCGACCGTCTCGCGCTCGGCCGCCATGGCGCGGCGCTCGGCGGCGGAGATTCGTGCGGCGATCTCGGCGAGTTCCGCTGCGGGCAGTTCGGGCAAGGCGCCTTCGCCCAGTTTCAGCGCGCGCACGAGCGCCCGATGCACGATGAGGTCGGCATAGCGGCGGATGGGCGAGGTAAAATGCGCGTAACGGCGCAAATTCAGGCCGAAATGTCCGTAATTCTCATGCGTGTATTCCGCTTGGGCCTGCGTGCGCAGGACAATCTCATTGACGATGTTTTCGTGCTCCAGCCCCTTCACGCGCGCGAGGATGACGTTGAAGTTCGCCGGCTTCAGCACCTGCCCCTTGGCGAGCTTCACGCCGATCGTGCCGAGAAATTCAGAGAGCGCCGTCACCTTCTCTTTCGAAGGCTCGTCATGCGCGCGATAGATGAGCTGCTGGCGCTGCTCCTCCAGTGTCTCGGCGGCGGCGACATTGGCGAGGATCATGAATTCCTCGATCAGCCGATGCGCCTCCAACCGCGGCGGAATGACGACGCGATCGAACGATCCGTCGAGCTTGAGAAGGATCTTGCGCTCGGGCAGATCGAGATCGAGCGGGGCGCGAAGATTGCGCGCATGTTGCAACGCCGCATGCGCCGCATAAAGTGGACGCAATACGCTCTCCAGGAGCGGCATGGTCCTCTCGTCCGGCCGCCCGTCGATCGCCGCCTGCGCCTGCTGATAGGAGAGCTTCGCGCGCGAGCGCATCATCACCCGATGGAAGCTGTGCCCGATCTTCTTGCCTTTCGCGGTCACCCGCATACGCACGGCAAGGGCGGGGCGATCCTCGTTTTCACGCAAGGAGCACAGATCATTCGAGATGCGCTCGGGGAGCATCGGCACGACGCGGTCGGGGAAATAGACCGAGTTGCCGCGCTCCAATGCGTCCTTGTCGAGCGGCGATCGCGGCGTCACGTAATGCGCGACGTCGGCGATCGCGACCGTGAGAACGAAGCCCCCCTCATTGTCCGGCCCCGGATCAGGCGCCGCGTGCACGGCGTCGTCGTGGTCCTTGGCGTCGGGCGGGTCGATGGTGACGAGCAGCAAGTCTCGCCAATCCTCGCGGTCGCGCAGCGTCGCGGGCCTGGCGGCTTCGGCCTCCGCAATCGCCTCGGGGCGGAAGACGTCGGGGATGTCATGGGCGCGCAGGGCGATGAGGCTCACGGCCCTTTCGCCCGACACGGAGCCGAGAGTCTCGCGCACGCGGGCGCGCGGCGCCCCGAAACGGGTCTTGCCGACGAGATCGACAGAGACGAGATCGCCGTCCCGGCTTTCCCCGATGTCAGCGGCTGCGACAAGCAATTCGCGCCCGGACTGTTTCTTGTCGATGGGGAGGATGCGGCCATTGCCGTTGGGCTCGATCTTCAGCACGCCCAGCACGCGGCTGCGCGCACGCGACAGGAGCTTGACGACGCGGCCGACATAGGGCGGTTCGCCTTCGCCTGCATCATGGTCTGGTTCGGCCCGGACCAGGGCGCGGTCTCCGACGCCCGCCACCGGCTCGCCGGAAAGCTTCTTGCCAAATTTGGCGCCGCGCCCGGAGCGGATGAGGATACGGGGGGCGGGGCCGAGCGCATCCTCGTCCCACTCGGCCGGAACTGCGATCAATTCGCCGTCGCGGTCGCGTTCGGCGATGTCGACGAGCGCAACGGGGGGCAACACGCCTTTCTGATTCACGCGGCGGCCGCGCTTTTCGATCGCCCCTTCGTCGGCGAGCGACGACAGGATGCCCTTGAGAGCGACGCGGTCCTCGCCTTTGATTCCGAAGGCGCGGGCGATCTCCCGAACGCCGATCTTCCGCGCCCCGCCGGCCTCCCGTTCGCGGGCGAGAAAGGCAAGGATGTCTTCGCGTGATGGTTGCTGCGGCGTTTTTTTGGTTGGCAAGGTCTGCTTCTTTCGGGCGGCGGAGAGCCATATTTGGCGCCAGCATATTGCGCTTGGGGGCGCGGCGCCATCGGCTGGCTGGCCGTCAAACCGGAGGAAATGCCTGCGTGAACACGTCTTTTTCGCGACTCGCCGCCGACTTGACCACCTTTTCTACAGATCTGTCCACGATGAGTTAGGGTTTACGGATTTTAATCGGATTTACAGCTTCAATTTGCGCGGATTTGAAAGGTCTTGCCCCCAAAACTCGCTTCAGTTCGGCATTGCTCTCGGGAAGACCGAGGCGTTGTAGGAATTGCATTGGGGGATCTCATGTCTACGAAACAGGCGCGCAAATTTCGCAAGGCCGAGTTCACTTCGGACGAGGGCGGCAACGTCATCATGATGTTCGGATTGAGCTTTATGCCGGTCATGTTCATGCTCGGCGCGGCAACCGACTATACCCGCTTGACGATGACGCGGGCGACCCTGCAGCAGGCTACCGACGCCGCCGTGCTGGCTGTCGCCTCAAAGCTCACTCAGACGACCACGGTGGATCAGGCGACCAAGCAGGCGCAGGTCATTATCCAGTCCCAGGCGAAGCTGGCGAATGCGACCGTTTCCAACGTCACCATCAGCGCGGACAAGCAGACATTCTGCGCGACCGCGCAGATCACCATTCAGAACGCCTTCATGCAGATAGCGCAGATTGCGAACATGTCGTCCAGCGTGACGTCCTGCGCCAATCTCGCTGGCGGCGTCGATCCCAATACGACTTACGAAATCGCGCTGGTGCTCGACAACTCGGGGTCGATGGGCGAGAGCACGAGCGGCACGACGAAAATCCAGGCGCTGCAAACCGCCGCGAACAGCTTCGTGAGTACGATGTTCACCAAGGCGCCGAACAAGGTGCAGTTCGCGATTGCGCCATTCGCGGGCGGCGTCGTCGCGGTCGATCCGACCGTCTCCACCAATCGCACCCTGTCCTGGATCGACACGACGGGCGCCAATTCGCAGCACTGGACCGCCTTCGGCGGCCAGACCGCGGCCAATGCGGCCGGCTTCAGCAGCCGTTTCGACATCTACGCGAAGCTCAAGCAGCGCAGCGCCTCCCTGGATTGGCGCGGCTGCTTCGAGGAGCCCGTCTACCCGAAGAACGTGCAGGACATCACGCCGTCCTCGACCGACGCTGAGACGTTGTTCGTGCCCTATCTGGCCCCGGACGAGCCCGATACGAGCAGCAGCTATGGGAATGACTACACCGACGACAACGGCAATGTCACCACCGGCAGAGGCTGGAACGCCACCACAACCAGCTCCTGCTCCGATACGGCGAGCGGCGACTGGAGCGCGCTGACTCACGTCTGCAAATACAACACGACGGGGTCGTTCAGCAGCAACTATGGGCCAAGCGCCTTCTTCGGCCCCAACCAGTTCTGCCCGGATAATGCGACGCAGATGATCATGCCGTTGACGTCGACGCAGTCGACGGTCACGGCCAAGATCAACAAGCTCGTGGCGAACGGCAACACGGCGTTGCACACCGGCTTCATGTGGGGCTGGCGCACCATCTCTCCCAACGGACCTCTCGCGCAGGGCCAAGCCTATAGCGCGCCCAGCAATCGAAAGATCATGGTGTTCATGACTGACGGCTACAATAACTGGGGCGCGCAGACCAACACGGTTGTCGGCTCCGATTACGAAGCCCTCGGCTACTACACCAATAACGGCAATATGAATCCGCGTCTTTCGGACGGCACAAGCGGCGACGGCGTCAACTATCAGTCGTCCCTGACCGCGTCGAAGAATTCGAGGAGCAGCTATCAATCCACATCGAGAAAGGCGCTCGACGATCTGACGCTGGAAGCTTGCACCAACGCCAAGAACGCCGGCGTCGAGGTCTTCACGATCGGCTTCTCGATCCCGTCGGACCCGATCGACACGCAGGGTCTGACGCTGCTGCAGTCCTGCGCGACGAACTCGGATCATTACTTCGCGGCGACGAACGCATCCGAACTGAATGCGGCCTTCTCCCAGATTGGTATCGGCCTCGGCAAGCTGCGCCTGTCACAATAAGGCCGAACGTGGTTCGGCGCCTCGCTACTCCAATGGGTGTTGTCATGAAGAATGTTCTGAAAATCCTCGCGGTCTCGGTCGCACTGTCGGTGTCGCTTCCGGGCGCAGAAGCTCTCGCCCAACCGAAATGCGGAGACTGCGAGACGCATTACAGCAATAGGACGGATCGCTGCGCGGAAGCCGCAAATAATTCCGAAGCGAGATCCCTTTGCCTGACGGTCGCGCGGTCCGGCCGCGACTCCTGCAGAAGCAACTGCAGCGACCAGATCGGCGACGCCGGCCAACGAAATGACAATCGCGACGATAGACGCGACTGAGGCTTTGTAACGGGACGGAATGAAGGGCCGCCCTCCGGAAACGGGGGGCGGCCTACTTCTTTGGGGATGTTACTGCGCCGCGGCCTTTTTCGCCGGGGCCTTTTTCGGGGCGCTCTTCTTGGCCGGCGCCTTCTTGGCGGCTGTCGCCTTCAGCGGCTTGGCGTCGTCGAAGGGCGTCTCTTCACTGTCGGCGATGACCTTTTTCGCCTTGGCGGGGGCTTTCTTCGCCGGCGCTTTCTTTTTCGGCGCGCCGCCCTTTTCCTCGATCAGCCTGATCGCGTCTTCGAGCGTCACGTCCTCGGCCGGCATGCTCTTTGGCAGCGTGGCATTGACCTTGCCGAGATTGACATAAGGACCAAAGCGTCCCGCCCGCACGGTGATGACGCCGCCGTCGGGATGTTCGCCAAGCGAGCGGCCGCCGGTCGCGCCGCCCCCGCCCGCGGCCTTCGCGGCGATCATCTCCAGCCCCTGCGCGAGCGTGAGCGATGCAGGGTCAACGCCCTTGGGAAGCGTGGCGTTGACCTTCTTCCAGTTCACATAAGGCCCGAAGCGGCCAGATTTCACTGTCACCGCGCCGCCTTCGGGATGATCGCCGAGCGTGCGGCCGGGCTCCGAGCCGCCACGCGAAAAGCGCGAACCGCCGCCGCCCGATTCCTTCTGCACGATGAGGTCGATCGCGCGATTGGCGCCGATCGTCAGCACATCGTCGTCGCGTCCGACGTTCGCGTAGGTCTTGCCGTGCTGCACGTAAGGCCCGAAACGGCCGATGTTGGCGAGGATCGGCTCGCCCGTCGTCGGATGCTTCGCGACTTCGCGCGGAAGTGAAAGCAGCGCCATCGCCTGCTGTAGCGTCAATTCGTCAGGCTTGATGGTCTTGGGCACGGAGGCGCGCTTTGGCTTCTCGCCGCCGTCTTCCTGCTCGCCCTCCTGCACATAGGCTCCGAAGCGGCCATCGCGCAGCGTAACCTCGGCGCCCGTCTCCGGGTTGACGCCCAGAACCTTGACGCCAGGCCGCGCGTTTTCGGCGGCGTCGCCGGTCGGCGGCGAGAGCGTGCGGGTAAAGCGGCATTCGGGATAGTTCGAGCAGCCGATGAAGGCGCCGAATTTCCCGACCTTGAGCGAGAGCTGGCCGCTGTTGCACGACGGGCAGAGGCGGGGGTCGGAGCCGTCGGCCTTGGCCGGGAAGATGTGGGGGCCAAGCAGCTCATTGAGACTGTCGAGCACCTGCGTCGTGCGCAGGTCCTTGGTCTCGTTCACGGCCGCGGAGAAATCTTTCCAGAAATCGCGCAGCACCTGCTTCCAGTCGATCTCGTTGTTGGAAACGAGATCGAGCTTTTCCTCGAGGTCCGCGGTGAAGTCGAATTCGACATAGCGCGAGAAGAAGCTTTCCAGAAAGGCGACGACGAGCCGGCCCTTATCCTCCGGGACGAGGCGCTTCTTGTCGAGCCGTACATAGTCGCGATCGCGCAGCGTGCCGAGGGTCGAGGCGTAGGTGGAGGGGCGCCCGATGCCGAGTTCCTCCATGCGCTTGACCAGTGTGGCTTCCGTGAAACGCGGCGGCGGCTCGGTGAAATGTTGCGTGGCGTCGATCTTCTCGCGGGCGCAGGGCTCGCCAGCGGCCATCGCGGGCAGGCGGCCGCCGTCCTCGTCCTGATCGTCGTCGCGGCCTTCCTGGTAGAGCTCAAGGAAGCCAGAGAAGCGCACGACCTGTCCCGTGGCGCGAAGCTCCAGAAGGCGCGCCCCCGCCTTGGCGTCGATCTCGACGGTAGTGCGCTCGAGCTCGGCCGACTCCATCTGACTCGCGATGGTGCGGGTCCAGATCAGCTCATAGAGTTTGGCCTGTTCCGGCTCCAGATATTTAGCCATCTGCTTGGGCAGGCGCGCCGCGTCCGTCGGGCGGATCGCCTCATGCGCTTCCTGAGCGTTCTTGGCCTTGGCGGTGTATTTGCGCGGCACGTTCGGCACGAAGCGGTCGCCATATTGCTTGGCGATCACCTTGCGCACGCTGCTGATGGCCTCGGGCGCCATGTCGACGCCGTCGGTTCGCATATAAGTGATGAGACCCGCCGTCTCGCCGCCGATGTCGACGCCTTCATAGAGGCGCTGGGCAATGCGCATGGTGATGGCCGGCGCCAGGCCGAGCTTGCGCGAAGCCTCCTGCTGAAGCGTCGACGTCGTGAAAGGCGCATAAGGGTGGCGCTTGACCGGCTTCGCCTCCACCGAGCGTACAGTGAAGGTCGCGGCGTCGAGCGCCGTCTTGAAGTCCTCGGCTTCCGCGCCGGCCCCAATGTCGAGCCGGGTGATTTTCCTGCCGTCGGCGCCCACGAGGCGCGCGGTGAAAGGCTCGCCGGCCTTTGTCTTCAGATGCGCGACGAGCGACCAATATTCGCGCGGGATGAATTTCTCGATTTCGAGTTCGCGGTCGCAAACGAGGCGCAGCGCCACCGACTGAACGCGGCCGGCCGAGCGCGCGCCGGGCAACTTGCGCCAAAGCACCGGCGAGAGGGTGAAGCCGACGAGGTAATCGAGGGCGCGGCGGGCGAGATAGGCGTCGACCAGCGCCTGATCGATCTCGCGCGGATGCGCCATCGCCTCCTTGATTGCGTCCTTGGTGACCGCGTTGAAGACGACGCGCTCGATTTTCTTGTCCTTCAACACCTTCTTTTTATTGAGAATATCGAGAAGGTGCCAGGAAATCGCCTCGCCTTCGCGGTCTGGATCGGTCGCGAGGATGACCTTGGAGGCTCCCTTGACGGCGTCGGCGATGGCGGCGACCCGCTTGGCGCCCTTGGCGTCCATCTCCCAGATCATGGCGAAGTCGGCGTCCGGGTCTACCGATCCGTCCTTCGGGGGCAGGTCGCGAACATGGCCATAGCAAGCGATCACATTGAAATCACGGCCCAAATATTTGTTGATCGTTTGTGCTTTGGCCGCCGACTCGACGATTACGACATTCATTCCGACTAATCCCGAATGGCGCCTTCCCGGCGCATGGGGCGCGAAGATGGTCAGAACGGGCGGCGCCTGTCAAATTCAGGGCTGAGACGGCAAAATAAGGATCGACATGACCGAACTCAAAGATGTCGGACCCGTCGCCATTGCCGCGACTGCGGTTCCGGCCCGCAAGCGACCCTCGAATTATCCCGAACCATTCGCCGCGCGTGTGACGGGGCGGGAGAAGCGGGCGCTCGGCGACTATTTTGGATTGCGCAACTTCGGCGTCAATCTCACTTGCCTCGCGCCGGGCGCGGAATCCGCCCTTCTGCATCGCCACAGCCGACAGGACGAGTTCGTGTATATCCTCGAAGGGACGCCGACGCTCGTCCTCGAGGCGAGCGAGGTTCCGCTCGAGCCGGGCATGTGCGCCGGCTTTCCGGCGGGTGGCGTCGCCCACCATCTCGTCAACAGAAGCGACACAGTCGTAGTTTATCTCGAAATCGGCGATCGTGCGGCGGGCGACGAAGGCGAATACCCGCAGGACGATCTGAAAGCGCAACTGGGGTCTAAAGGCTGGCTCTTTTTCCGCAAGACTGGCGAACCTTACTGAGAACGGGAAGACATGAACGGGATTGCGGGTTTCAACGGCGTCGAGTTTCTCAACAGCTTCGTCTCGCTCTTCGTCGCGCTCCTGCTTGGGACGCTGATCGGCGCTGAGCGGCAATATCGCCAGCGCGACGCCGGTCTGCGCACGAATGCTCTGGTCGCGCTCGGAGCATCGGCCTTCGTCGATCTCGGCATGCGGCTCATGGGCAATCAGGGCGCAACGCAGGTTCTCGCCTATGTGGCCTCGGGCGTGGGCTTTCTGGGCGCCGGCGTGATCCTGAAAGAGGGGATGAACATCCGCGGCCTGAATACGGCGGCGACCATCTGGTGCTCGGCTGTGACCGGCGCCTTCGCGGGGGCGGATCATCCGGCGGAGGCCGTGTTGCTCTGCGGCTTCGTCCTCGCCGGCAACACCTTCCTGCGGCCGATCGCCAATCTGATCGACCGCGCGCCAATCAGCGAAAGCCAGACCGAATCGACGTTCGAACTACGGGTGACCACCTCCGATGCCGCGCGGGACGAGGTGCGCGACGCGCTGGAAGAGCGGCTCGACGCCGCGAAATACCCCGCGCGCGAGATCCGGGAGCTCGAGCGCGAGGAGGGCGTCGAACTGGTGGCGACGCTCATCGCGACGAGCGCCGACGCGAAGGAGCTCGACGCCATCTCCGAGGCGTTCGAGCGTCGCGGCGACGTCTTTCACGCCACATGGTCAACGCGCGCCGCGGACTGATCTATCTTCGTCGCAACGCACATACTTGCCGCCGCCGAAAGCCTCCTGTAAGAGCGGCGCAGGCGAAGCGCATCGCGCGCCTCGCCGGACGGCCTCGTGGCGGAGTGGCTACGCAGAGGACTGCAAATCCTTGTACAGGGGGTTCGATTCCCTCCGAGGCCTCCATCGGCGCGCCCTGGCGGTGACCATCGTCTTTCCTGAAATCACTTATATCTTGTGCGTCGGCGACGTGGGACGGACCACTGCGAGCTGAATGCGAGGCCGCCGGCGAAACCCTGCTATTCCTCCCTGGCGAGAAATCAGTGTAAGTAGCCGTCATCAGTATGCTTTGCTACGGCCCACGTAAGGGGGAAAAAATGCTGCACGCCTTGATTGCCGACGCTCAAGCCAGACTAGACAATGCGCGCCGCCAGTTGCGGCTCGCCGCTATCAATTTCGACGTGCCGGACGATCAGCTTCTGGAACTGCGCGCGGACGCGAAAAAAATCTACGAGGAACTTGCCGCGCTCGACCGCAAGAAACTCAAGAAGGGCCTGCTCGGGTCCCTGAAGTTTTGGTGATCGCCGCCGACCGGTGATCTTCCCGGCTTGCTTCCGAAGCGTCCGCGCCCTCCATAAGTCTTGGAACGGGCGCGGCGCACGCCGCGCTTCGGTGAGGAAGAGAAGATGATCAGCCCGGAAACCCCTCCCGGAACCGAGGTCGTCTGCGTCGAAGCGCGGCCCGGACGCTACGGCGACGGTGGCCTCCAGCGCGGGGCGATTTACACGGTCGATCGGATTGCGCCGGCCATCGACGGCGGCCATGTCGTCGTGCTGAGCGAGATCCCGCCGTGGCAGACTTATACGCCGCCGTGGGGCCTCGTTGGAATCGGCTTTGAACTGCGGCGGTTCCGCTACTTGGATCTGCCCAGATCTTTGACCTGCCTTCTGGAGCGGGAGCAGGAGAAGGAACGGGCCTGAACGGAGACTCCGCCAGGCCGTCAGGGCCTGCCTGGGTCCTCCTCCGGTGGGGGAGGCTCGGGCAGAAGGGGCGCGGCCGCGCCCGACCGGCGAATGAAGGCTTGCGGGTCCGGCGCGAGGGTCAGCTCGTCGAAGCCGCCGCTGATGTCGAAGGAAATATTGAGGCCCTTGTCGCGGGCCTTCCCGGCGCCGTCGGCCTCACGGGCCACCGCTTTCAGCGAGAGGCTGCGCTCGGCGAGGTTCGCCGCACCGTTGAAACCCAGTGCGAAGCCCGGCCCGTGCGCGCTGCCGTCATCCACGGAGGCGACGCCATTTTCAAAGCGCAGGGTGACGGTCGCCCTGTCGAGAGTCGAACTCCCGGAGCGGATGTCCTGTGCGCTGGAGAGGGGTCGCTTCTCGAACCGGCGCAGGGCGCGCTCGAAATCGACGCCGCTGATTTCCCCCTCGGAAAGCGTCAGGCTCGCGCGCCCGTTGAGCGCGCGCGTCATTTCTGCGAGGCTGGCGCCTGAAGCGTCGAGCGCGATTGTCGAATCGAGCGCGCCGCTGAGGGCCTGCCGTCCGAACGCGTCCCAGAGCAGCGCGCGCGCATCGACCGCTGCGGTCTGCGTCGTGGCGTGGACCGAGAGACCGCCGCCCGTCGGCTTGAAAGCGGCGCGCGCCTTCAGGAGTCCGCGATAGGCCTGCGCCTCCGCGAGCGTAAGGTCGAGAACGCCTTCGCGCAACGAGACCACGAACTTGGCGTCGTCCAGGGTGAGCCGCCCAAGGCGCACATGGTCCGCCTTCAGCCGCACGTCGACGTCGGCCCCGGAAAGATCCGGCGGCTCCAGCGGTTCTCGGCTCCACTGGCCGTCGGCGGCAATAAGCCCCGGCGCGTCCGCGAGCATCGGCTTCAACGCGACGAAGTCGCTGTGCAGCGCCCCGGAAATATTTGGACGCGCGTCTTCGAGGCGCAACGTCAGATCGCCGTCGAAGGCGTTGCCGTCGACGAAGACCTTCAAGTCCTTGAGGGACGCTTCACGGCGCGTCAGCGTCGCCTGTGCGGAGAATTGCGCGTCCCCGAATGGGCCGGGCAGGGGCGGCGTGAGCGCAAATAAATGCAGGGCCTGCCGGACATAGGCCGCTGAGCCGGCCATGCGCCCGGAAAAACGCGCATTAGCGCCGGTCTGGGCGACGCCCTGGGCTTCGAGCCGCAGGCTTTCGGCGTCGAGCCGGGCAGTCGCCACGGAAAGGTCGCCCCGCAGCAGGGCGCCAGGTCGCGCAACCCAGACCTGTGCCTGAATCCGCTCGCCGCGCCAGTCGAAGCCGGCCGTAAGCAGCGCCGGGTCGCCGATTTTTCGCCAATCGAGCGCGGCAGTGATTTTGTCGGCGGCGTATTCAGCGCCCGCATGCCTCACCCGCAATGATCCGTCGATGATATTGACGACGCCGAGACGAAAAGCGTCGGTTTTCTGCGCCTCGGCGCTCGCCGGCGGGGCGGCAGCCGCCCGCATTGCGGCTCCCGGCGCGTCGACCGACTTCTCATCGAGGTCGATCCGTGCGCGCGGATTTTGCAGCGTAATCGAGTCGAGGTCGAGCCGGCCGGTCAGGAACGGTAGTACCTTCAAGACGCCGTAGAATTGCTCCGCCTCGATGACGAGCGCGCCATTGTGATCGGCGAAGACGATCCCGTCGATGACGACATGAGGGCGAGGGGCGAAGGACAGGCGCGGGCGCGATTTCATCGCCACGTAGAGGCCGGTCGCATCTTGGAGCTGGCTGGAGAGGGTCGCGAGGCGCGCCGTCGGCATGAAGAGCCAGGGCGCCAGGACGACCGCCACCCCAGAAACCAGGACAACCGCCGCGGCGACGGCGATGAGGAATCGGGCCCACAGCGGACGGCGGCCACGCCTCTTCAGCCTCGCATCGCCAAGGCGGGAGGTTTCGGACGAATCACGTTCCGCGGACGGCGACAAGCCCTCTTGCTCCTAAGCCAGCTTTTCTCCTTCTCGCGAGCAAGCGCGGCGAGAAAGTGGCGACGCGGAGGAGGGCGGGCGGTTTTCCCTCTCGGCGATCTCAGATGCGGTCCTTATGCCCGTGCCGCCGACGGTCGCTATTCGCCACGGCAATGCGGCCCTGCGGGGTCTTGAGCGCGCGCTCGATCGCATAAAGGGCGCTGCGCTGGGAAACCGGGGAGTTGCGCGTTTCGGCGAGGGACAGGAAATCGGTGGCGCGGAACGGATAATGGCTGCCGCGGCGCACCACGCGAACGCCCTGCGCGGTCACCACGGTGTCGCCGGGGCGCAGCGTCGGGTCAGACATCGCCGCGCGGGTCGACGCCGCGGCCGAGGCCTCCGTCTGGCAGGAGCAGCTCTGCGCCTGCGCGTCGCCGGGGCTAATCCGGGCGACCAGCTGTGGATAGCTCTCCCCGGTTCTCGAGGACTTTGCGTCTTCGACCCGGGTCGCGCCCGACGGCGCGACGAAGAGGACGGATTCGGCGCCCGGGCAGAGGCGCTGGCAATCCGTCTGCTGGACGACGATGTCCGAGTCTTTCGAGATGGGCAACGCCTTGAAGTGATAGCCGTCGCAGGAGCGCACGCAGTAGCTTTGCCGATCGGCGTTTTCACTCACTTCCCGCGTGACGCGAATTGAGGCGGGCGACGCCGTCGCCATCTGGTCGGGATGGCGTAAGGCAGCTGCGTCGACGCCGTCTCTCCGGGGCTCGGCGCCGGCGCGGTCGCTCCACGGGCGCCGTTCTGCGTTCCGGCGCTCGACGCTCGCGAGTTTGTGGCGTTCCCACACCTGCCGGCGGGCCTGATACGTCATCGTGTGGCGACGACTTTGGCGGGCGTGGCGGCGACTGCCGTCGTGGCTGTGCGTTTCGCTGCGATCATAGAGGCCGTTGTAGGTCAGCGCATGCGGAGACTCGCTGCGTCCGAACAGTTCGTCCAGGAAGCCAGCCTGGCTCAACGAAGGTTCGTAACCGAAGAGGACGGTGCAGAAGAGAGCGAACGCGGCGCCGAGCGAAATAGACGCGCGGGCGCGCGAACGGCGGTTCAACAGGTAGGACGCTGAAGAAACGGAACGCGACATCGGCAATCTCACTATAACGGAATATTAACTAGCCTTGATCCAGCCAATAATCCTCGAGCTTGACGATTTCAAGAAATGATTCCGCCGGCCTTAGCCTCCAGAGAGATTGGCGCGTTCGAGCTCCTCGCGAAGCGTGCGCAATATCTCTTCGACGTAAAAAGGTTTTTCGATGATCGCGCGTTCCAGATGCGCTTCGGGAAGCCCTGCGCGTCCGCAACCTGTGGTAAAAATAAAAGGTAAACCACGCGCCGCCAGGGCGTCGGCGACCGGGTCGATTTTCTCGTCGCCGATA
Source organism: uncultured Alphaproteobacteria bacterium (assembly GCA_963806665.1). Taxonomy (GTDB): domain Bacteria; phylum Pseudomonadota; class Alphaproteobacteria; order Rhizobiales; family Beijerinckiaceae; genus Methylocystis. Next base: position 620,542 of record CAWDYM010000004.1, read on the forward strand.
TTCACATCGAGGAGCGCGATGTGGAAAGGCGTGGACTGGACAATTCGAAGAGCTTCGTCCACGCTTCGCGCCGCGCCCGCGACGATCAGGCCAAAATCCGTGAGCGTCTCTTCCAGCGCCAGTGCGATGTAAGGGTCGTCTTCGACAATCAAAACCCTGCGCCCGGGCAACGGATCGCTCGGGTTCTGCGGCGCATCGCTCGATGCGCCGGGTCTGTGCTGTGGCGCGTCCGAGACAGACATTGTTCAATCGTGCGGCTGTTTGCCGGGCGAGTCCAGCTTCTGCGCGCATCAGTTGAATAACAAAGTCAACTGTTGCTTATAAGTCGCAGTTGGCGCACCGGCTTAGCTCACGGTCGCTTGCGTAACGTCTGGCCTCAGCTTCGGCTTCTGAGCCAGCCGGCGGCGCCCCACAGGGCGAGCGCGAGCCAAGCCATGATCGTCATTCCGCCGCCCATCGGCGCGGCGAAGGGGAAGAGCTTTCCGCCAAGGTAAACGCGCGCTGCGAGGTCGGCCGAAAACAGCGTTACGCCGGCCTGAAGCGCCAGAGCGGCGCCTGCGAGAACCCGGCCCAGCGGCGGCTCGGTCCGCGCCATCGCCGCGAGGGCGAGGCCGGCGCAGGCGTGGATCATCAGAAATTGGCTCGCGGTCGCCAGCAGCGGATTGGCGTCGACATGGGCCGCGGCGGCCGCAAGAGACACGCCCGCCGCCCCCTGGAGGGCGGCGATTGTCGAAATCAGCAGGGCAAGCGTCACGCGGGCCTCCGTCTTCGCCGCCTCAATAGGCGTTCTCCGCCTTGATCAGTGCGAAGGGCGTCAGGGCCAGAATATAGGCGTCGAGCAGGATCGACCAGTTTTCGATATAGTAGAGGTCGCATTCGACACGCTTCTGGATTTTCTCGGGCGTGTCGGTTTCGCCGCGCCAGCCATTGACCTGCGCCCAGCCGGTCAGGCCCGGCTTGACGCGATGGCGCGCGAAATAGCCGTCGACGACGTCGTCATAGAGACGATCGGCCGCCGTCGCCACGATGGCGTGCGGACGCGGTCCGACGAGCGAGAGATTGCCCTTGAAGACGACGTTGAAGAGCTGCGGCAACTCATCAAGGGAGGTCTTGCGGATGATGCGTCCGACGCGCGTCACTCGCGGGTCGCCCTTCGTGACCTGCTTCTTCGCGCCGTAGTCGAGCTGGTCCACATACATCGAGCGGAACTTGTACACCTCGATGTTCTCATTGTTGAATCCGTGGCGCATCTGCTTGAACAGGATGGGACCCGGCGAGTCGAGTTTCACAGCGAGCGCGATCAGCGCCATGACCGGCGAAAGCAGGAGCAGGCAGAGCGCGCCGACGATTTTGTCGAAGACGTTCTTGATCACCACGTCCCAATCCGCGATCGGCTTGTCGAAGACGTCGATCACCGGAACATTGCCGATATAGGAATAGGAGCGCGGCCGGAAACGCAGCTTGTTGGTGTGCGCGGCGAGGCGGATGTCGATGGGCAGCACCCACAACTTGCGCAGCATCTGCAGCAGCCGTCCCTCGGCCGAGATGGGTAGAGCGAAGATCACGAGATCGATGCGCGTATGACGCGCGAATTCGACGAGATCGTCGATCGTTCCGAGTTTCGGGTAGCCCGCGACGATATCCGGCGACCGCTTGTCGGTGCGGTCGTCGAAGAGACCGAGAATCTGGAGATCGCCGTCATTCTGGGCCGCAAGGTCGCGCAGCACCGGATCGGCCAGTTCGCCGCCCCCGACAATCACCGTTCGTCGGTCGAGCTTGCCCTGGTGCGTGAGCGCGCGCACGACGACGGCCAGCGCGAAGCGTTCGACCGCCAGCAGCACCAGGCCGAGCGCATACCAGCCAAGCAGCCACACGCGCGAAAACGAGCCGTCGAGCTTCAGGAAAAAGACGGCGGCCAGCGCGACGACGAAGACGAGCGACCAGCCGGCGGCGATCTTCAGCCCGTGGCGCACCGGCGTGCGGAACGAGGCGGTCGTATAAAGACCCAACCCCTGCAGCAGGACGACGGCCGTGGACGCCATGGCCGGCATCACTGTGTAATAATCCAGCGAGCGCCCCCATTGCGACACGACGTAGATTTCATAGATGACGACGCCCGCGGCGAGAAGCATCGTGAACTCCACGAGCCGCACGACGCCGGCGAGAACGATCGGGGAATAGGCTTTGCTCGGCGAGCTGTTGCTGGCGATCTCCGCGAGCATCGGGCTAAGCGTGCGGCGGCTAGAGGCGGAATTGGCCGGCTTCGCCCGGTCCGGCTCCGGCGTAACCCCTTTCATGTCGCCAACGGCGAAAGCGCACATTTTCAGTCTCCCATTCGAAGTTGCGCAACCTTGACACTTGGTCGTGAACGAGCCGCTACCAACGCCTCGGCATATCCGCGCAATACGCTCTCACTCATCGATTTGACCGAGAATTCGTCGCGGACGAATCCGGCGAGTTCTCTGGCTAACGTGCGTTGGGCGTCCCCGTCCATCTCCGCCATCGACTGCATGGCGGCGGCGAGCGCCGCCGGAGTTCCGGGCTGGCGCCAGCCGGTCCGCATGGCGGCCGAAAATTTCTGGAATTCCACCGACGTTCGTTGCGACGACCGGCGTTTGAGCGGCGATCGCCTCGAGCACCGTATAGGGCAATGATTCGGCTCGGCTCGGCACGACGAGGATGCGTCCCCGCCGGAACGCGTCCCAGCTTCTCACCGAGCGTCCAAGGAATGTCGTTCGCTCCGCGACGCCAAGCCGCTCGGCGAGCGCCCGGAACGCGCCCTCTTCCTCGCCGGACCCAACGAGCGCGAGGCGGCGACCTCCGGGAAGGCGCGCGAAAGCCTCGAGCAAATCCTCGACGCCCTTGGCTGCGCGCATTTCCCCGACGAAGAGAAAGTCGGCGGCGTCGAGGTCCGGCGTCGCGGGTGCGAACTCCTCCGGCGAGAGGCCGTTGTGGACCACCGGCGACAAGCCCTGCGGCAGGCCGACCGTTTCGACGAAACGGCGGCGCGCGTAAGCGCTCTCGAAGCAGATGAGGTCCGTCACGCGGGCCATCATCCGCTCGGCCGCGAAGAACGCGTGGCCCAGCGGCCTGTCCGCGCGGAAATGCAGCGTGCCGCCGTGGGGCGTGTAGACCCGCGCGCAGGGGCCGAGCGGCTGCGGGTAACCCGGCAGCAGCGCGGGCAGCCGGGCGTAAAGGCCCCCCTTCGCGCCGTGACCGTGCACGACATCCGGACGCAGCCGTTGCACAAGGGCCGCGATCCGCCAGGCGTTGCTCAGATCATCAGGGTGAGGAAGCCGGCGCATCGGGAAGCGCTGGACGCCCAGCGCAAGTGACGGCAGGAGATCGTCCAGGCTGCTCTGCGCCGAGGCGCCGCCGCTCGTCGAATCCGCTACGAGACCGACGCTGTGCCCGGCCTGCGCCTGAGCGCGTGAGAGATCGATGACGTGCCGGAAAAGTCCGCCGACCGGCGCGCGCATAATATGGAGGATGCGCAGGCCACTCCCGCGCTCCGCTTCTTTCGTGCCGTCCTGATCGATGCTTGAGGGCACGATCGTCCCCTGACTTAAAAAATGCGCTCCCGAACCGTAATGGTGTCGCCGGGGCGAATGGGCGTGTCGAGCGGCACACGCCCGGTGACCGGCGTGCCGTCGATGACGCGCGTCAGATCCACCGCCCCTTGATAGCCGCGCGGGCCGAAGCCGCCAGCGATCGCGACGGCCGTTCGCACGGTCATCGCTTCGACAAATGGATATTGACCGGCGTTGGTTATTTCACCGAGCACGAAAAAAGGACGAAAAGCTTCAACTTCAACGGAAACCCGAGGCTCGCGCACGAAGCCGTTGCGGAGTCGCGCCGCGATTTCCCCCTCGACGTCGGGCACCGACCGCCCTTGCACGGGCACGGAGCCGATGAGCGGCATGGCGATCCGGCCGGCGCCGTCGACGGAATAGGTGTTGGAGAGCGAATCCTGACCGTAGACGATCACGCGCAAACGGTCGCCCGCGGCGAGTGTGTAGGGCTCATTCGCCGTGGCGGCGAAAAGCTCCGGCTGATAAGCCCCGGGCGCCGCGCAGGCGGACAGGAGCGCGCTCGTCGTGATCGCAATCGCCAGAGCGAAGGATTTCCGGGCCATTTTCTGAAGGGCGATCTTATTCGCCATTTTGTTCCCATCGGTTGGGTCTGGGGATCGGCCGCTGCGCGACATCCCTCGTTTTATTGTTTCATGGTTAACAAACCTTGACCCGCGCAATGCATTTCGGCTTAACCTGGCCTAAACCATACTTGCGTTAAGTAGCGTCGCTGACCTCGGAGAAGCGATGCGTAACGGTTTTCCAATCGAGCCGGAGGCGACGACAAGCGAAATCGACTTGTCGCGAATCGGCAGGGCTCTTTCAAAGAAGCGCTGGTGGGTCCTGGGACCCACGCTCGTCGCGTTCCTCAGCGCGTTCATTTTCGTCAACGTCGTCAAACCGCGTTACACGGCTGACGCGCGCCTGATCCTCGAAAATCAGGAAGACTTCTATCCGCATCTCGACAAGGGCGAGCGCACTGACGCCAATGGCCCGGACGCCGAGGGCGTGCAAAGCCAGATTCAGCTTCTCACCTCGCGCGATCTCGCCAAGCGGGTGATCAGGCAGCTCGATCTGCAGGGCAATGTCGAGTTCGATCCGCTCGCCAATGGCGTCGGTCCGCTCACGCGCGTCCTCGTCTTGCTTGGCGTCAACCGCGATCCGACGCTGATGTCGCCCGAGGACCGCATTCTCGAAAAATTCGCGGACAGGCTTTCGGTGCTCTCGCCGACCAAGACGCGCGTCCTGACCATCGAGTTCGCGTCTCGTAACCCCGACCTCGCCGCGCGCGGCGCCAATGCCGTCGCTCAGGCCTATATTGAGATGCAGCAGGAGGCGAAGCGCGATATCGCCCGCTCCGCCGCGCATTCTCTGGCTAGTCTCGTCTCGGATCTGCACACGCGCGTCGCCGAGGCGGAAGGCAAGGTCGAGACCTATCGCATGCAGACGGGCCTGCTCGTCGGCGCGAACAACACCGTCATTCCGACGCAGCAGCTCGGCGAACTCAACAACCAGCTTTCGTCGGCGCGCGCGACCCAGGCCGATGCTCAGGCCAAGGCGTCATTATTGCGGGAGATGCTGCGTCAGAACCGTATTGGCGAAATCCCGGACGTCGCGAACAACGAGGTCATCCGCCGTATTTTCGAACAGCGCGTGTCGCTGCGGGCGCAGCTGGCGCTCGAGTCCCGGACGCTGTTGCCGATGCATCCGCGCATCAAGGAGCTCAATGCGCAGCTCTCCGACCTCGACGCCCAGTGGCGCGCCGCCGCCGAGCGCACGGCGCGCACGCTGGAGAACGAGGCGCGCATCGCATCGGCCCGCGTCGAGAATTTGACGCGCGTCCTCGATGAGCAGAAGCGCGTCGCCGGCGCCGCCGGTTCGGAAGAGGTGAAGCTGCGCGATCTCGAACGCGTCGCAAGACTCCTCAAGGAACAACTTGAATCGGAAACGGCGAAATATCAGGAGGCGATGGCGCGGGAACGTGTGAAGGCGACCCCTGCAGACGCCCGGATTATCCAGCGCGCGCTGTCGCCGCAATATCCTTCGTTCCCGAAGAAAATTCCGATCACGGCCTTTGCGACGATCGCGGCCCTGTTCCTGTCGATCGGCGCCGTCGTCGCGACCGAAATGCTGACGGGTCGCGCGCAAGTCATGGCGCAGCCGGTTGCGCCGGCGGCGCCGAGCGTCGTCGCCACGACGCCCGTTGTGGCCGGCGCGGCCATGGCGCCCGCGCCAGCACTTGAAACCGTGATCGAGCCCTCTGTCATTCCGCTCGAAGGCCAGACATTGGGGCCGATGCCAAACAGCGACCCGCAGGCCGCCGCCGTCATCCGGATCGACCGGGCGCGCGCGAAGACGACATGCGTGAAAGTTCTCGTGACGCCTTGCGAGCAGGAGGGCAAGCCGGCCGACACCGTAATCGCGCTCGCGCGCAATCTGGCGCGCCGCGGCCGCACGCTACTCGTTGTCGCCGATCTTGGCGCGAAGGCTTTCGACGGTCTCGTGAACTCGCCCGACCATCCGCCGAAAGGCCTCGCCGATCTTGCGGCCGGAGTCGCGGATTTCGCCGAGGTTATTCATCGCGACGTCGGTTCGCGCCTGCATGTCATGCCGGGCGGCGCCTCCGCGGGCGACGAGAAATACGAACTGGAGCTGCTCGTCACGGCGCTGGCGCACACCTATGATTTCGTCGTCTTCGCCGCCTCCAGCACGCAGGCCCTGCGTCTCGGGCCGCATGTCGATCTGGCTTTCGTTCTCGGCGGCGACGCCGCGGCGGAGAGGTTGCGCCTGCAGCTCGTCGATGCGGGGGCGGATGCGCATCTCATGGAAGGCGGCGCCGACGCGGACGATCTCGTCGCCGCCTGAGGTTCGCGTCGTCGAAGTTCAGCCGTTCCGCCGCAAGGCGCGTCGCAGGCGAGCATGAGCGACGGCAAGGACAGGCGACTGCTTCACGTGCCGTTTGAGCTGGAGATAGGTTGAAAATAGGAGCGCGCCAGCGACGCCCCGGCGCGAGACGGGGACCAGCCCATCACAAAGTTCGATGGTCTCGTCGCAGACCGCGCTCTTGTAACGCGCTTCACCGGCGCCGAGGTCGAATTTTCGCATTCCGCGCGCGACGAGGTTCCGCATCACGGCATGGAGCAGGAGATCGCCCGGCGAAGAGCGGGCGATTTCCTCTTCTGAATCGAATGAATTGATCATCGCCGAAAATCGCTCGCCCTTCGAGAAACCGGCATAGGCGGCGACGACGCGCCCGGCGACGCTCAGGCCGTGGAGTTCGAGCGGGCCGTCGCCGCTTTCGGGGCTGAGGCCTCGCAGGAAATTGCGCGCGCCCTTTGACAAAGCCGGGACGCCCATCTCTGTGAGGCGCGCCGATTTCTGCTCGATCAGCGCGTCGAGGATGATCCGGGCGCGCACGCCTGTCGCGCAATGCTCGTAGCGCAGTTCGCCGATCTCGGCGAGGCGCGCTTCCTTTCTGCGCAACTTCTTTCGCGCATCCTTGGATTGGCGCGCCGCAAGCTCCTCCGCCGTCGCGGGGAGGGTGGCGCCATAGGCGAAGCTCGCGCTCGGCCGCGCGTCTGCGAAGGCGAGCGGATTGTCGAAGCCATCGAAATCGCGCGGCTGGTTGCGCAGATAGAAGAGGTCCGGCGGAGCCTTCGCGGCGTTCGCGGCCTCGAGCAACAGTGCGCGCAGGCTTGCTTCGTTCAGTCCGGCGGCGGGGCGAATGAGCGGGAGGTTGAAGTTGCTTTCGCGGCCGCCCATGAACGTCGCGATGCGAAGCCCGACCCGGGACTTTACACAAAGGGGAATGAGCGCCTCAGGGCGCCCCGCCGCGTCGCGCGCGACGACGATGAGGGGCGCAACGCCCGCCTTGCGCCCGATCGTCTCCCACCATGTGGCGAGGACGCAAAACGACTGGTAAGGGCTTGTCGTCGCGATCCCGGCGAGTTCGCCCCAGTCGTCCCGTGCCTCTTCCATGTTTTCGAAGACGTCAACCATCGCGAAACGCGAAGTCGCGCCGCGCCCGCGCCCGCGGGCGAGGGAAGAGGGTTTGGTTTGCGGACTGGTAATCATTTCTCGTGCAATAATCCACGCGCAAAGGAGATCCTTCGTCTCAACTCTCTCACACGCCCCATAATAGACGGTTAGAGGATCAATCCTAATTTCTTTCGGTCGATGACGGAGGACGGATGCCGACCTGGCGGGAGCTGGCGATCGAAGCGGGAATGGAGATCTTCCGGGCGAGCGGCGCGCACCGCCTCGCCGCGCCCTTTACACGTGGCATCGGCGCCATTCTCATGTTCCACCGCGTTCGTCCGGGCCCCTCGGATGGCTTTGCTCCGAACGCCGGGCTGGAGATTACGCCCCGGTTCCTCGACCAACTGCTCACGCATCTGCGTGCGCAGGAGTTCGACATTCTGTCGATCGACGCGGCGCTCGACGCATTGAGGGCGAGTTCCCGGCCGGCCCGTCCCTTCGTCGTTCTCACATTCGACGACGGCTATCGCGATCTCATCGAACATGCGCTGCCCGTTCTGGACCGTCATCGCGCCCCTTTCACGGCTTATATCACCGCCGGCTTCGCCGACCATTCCGCCCGTCTCTGGTGGATTGAAATGGAGGAGGCGCTCCGCCGACTGCCATGTGTGGATGTCGCCGTGGGCGGGCGGAGCATCGTGCGCGATTGCACGAACGCGGAAGAGAAAAGCGAAGCCTTCAGCGAAATTTATTGGGCGATCCGGGACTGCGGCGAGGCGCAATTGCTCGATGTCGTCGCTGCGCTCTCGGCGCAGGCCGGCGTCGATACGCTGGCGCTCACGCGTGCGGCCTGCCTCGGCTGGGCCGATATCGCTGCGCTTTCGCGCCACGAACTGGCGACCATCGGCGCGCATTCGCTGACGCATCCGCGCCTCGCGAAACTGAATGCCGCGTCGGCGCGTCGGGAAATGGCGGAGAGCCGCGACCGCATCGCGCAGGAAATCGGCGCCGCGGCGCGCCACTTCTGTTATCCAGTCGGCGATCCGACTTCTGCCGGCCTGCGCGAATTCGAATATGCGGCGGAACTCGGCTTTGCGAGCGCCGTCACCACGCGCCCAGGCATGATCTTCGCCGACCATCGCGACCACCTGCACGCGCTGCCGCGTCTTTCGGTCAACGGCAAGCATCAGAGCCTTGCCGCTTTCGACATTCTCCTGAGCGGCGCACCTTTTGCGCTGCTGAACCGCGGCCGGCGCGTCGCGGCCTGATTTCGGAGGCATGCCAATTACTTTCGATCCTTTCGACGCGCCCTGGCGGGAAGTGGAATATGGGGAATCGCGCGGCATTCTCGTGCCGGCCCTCGCCTCCGCGATGGTCGCCATCGGCCTCACGCTGCTCATCCTGTTCGCGCTCCATGTGACAGAGGCGTCGTCGTTCGCGCCCCTGGCGACAAGCGACGCCGAGATGCGGCGCTACGCCGAAGCTGGCTATTTCCCTCTGATCGCGGCGGCGAATGCGGCGGGGCGTCATGCGCTGGCGACCGGCGCGAGCCTGCAGACCTTCGGCGGTTTTTTCATCGTGTTTTCGTCCTTCGCCTATGGCGGCTGGCGGGGCTTTTCGAACCTTCGCGCGCGTAGCTGGACGAACGCCTTCTGGATAAGCTGCGTGATCGGGCTGAGCCTGGCGCCAAGGACTTTTGACGGCCTCACCTTGCAGACGCTCGACTACGCCATCGGCCTCGATCAGATGAACGAGCGCATGCTGCCGATGCACTTCCTCGTCGCGCGTGGACTTTTCGCTGCAATTTTCGCAAGCGTCGCCGTCGTCTTCGGACATGACCTCGGCTTTCGGCTGCGCGAGTCATTGGAAGATTTCGGACTCGTCGAAGTCGACGATGCACGCAACCTTCGCGAGAAGCGAAAGCCTTTCAAGGCCAAGGGCTGGTCGCGCGGCTTTACCGAGGATGTGGAGGCCGCGGGCGGCGGGGAACGCTTCGGCCAGCGCGGGGCGCCGCCGCCGCGAGACGCGCCGCCGAGCGAAGAGACTCGCGCCCGGACCGTGCTCGGCGTTGGGCTCAACGCCGGCCGCAAGGAGATCGAACGCGCCTATCGCTCTCAAATGAAGCGCGCCCATCCTGACCATGGCGGCTCCGTCGAGCGGGCTGCCGAGTTGAACGCGGCTCGGGACTTGCTGCTGCGGCGGGGCTGACGCGCCGCGGTTGAGCTGCCTCCCGGGGCGCCCCTCGCAAAGCTGGGGCAGAGCGACTATATTTGACCGAAATCAGACAAACGGAGCGGTTGAATGAGCCCCATGGGCGTCTTTATCTGTGTCGCGATCGCGCTTTCGGCGGCGCTCGGCGTCTATCTGCGCTGGCGCCAGAGCCGAAAATGTCGCCGCCAATCGCGACGTCGTACCCGCGGATTTCGCTCGCGAGGTGACGCTGGAGGAGCACCGCCGCGCCGCCGATTACAATATCACGCGCACGCGTTTCGGCATGGCGGAGAAGGTCTATGACGGGCTGCTCTCCATTCTCTGGCTCGTCGGTCTTTCTCGCGCCGCTTTACGCGCTCATATCGCAATTCGTGGCGCCGGGCATGACGCGCAGCGTCGCCTTCGTGCTGGCGGTGGGCTTCATCAGCCATCTTCTCGAAATGCCCTTTTCGCTCGCGAATTCCTTTTGGCTGGAAGAGCGCTTCGGCTTCAACCGCCTCACGCCCGCGATGTTTTTCATCGACGAGATCAAGAGCGTGGGGCTCGGCCTCGCGATAGGCGCGCCGCTTGCTCTATGGCATGTTCTGGCTGCTTGGCGCTCTTCCGCAGAGCTGGTGGCTCTTCGCCTATGTCGCCTTCATGGCGTCTGACGATCGCAATGACGATCATCTATCCGACCTTCATCGCGCCGCTCTTCAATAAATTCACGCCGATGGAGGAGGGCTCGACCAAATCCCGCATGGAGGCGCTGCTGCAGAAATGCGGCTTTGAATCCAAGGGGCTCTATGTGATGGACGCCTCGAAGCGCTCGGCGCATGGCAACGCTTACTTCACCGGCTTTGGCAAAGCCAAACGCATCGTGTTTTTCGATACGCTGCTCGAGAAACATTCGCTCGACGAGATCGAGTCGATCCTGGCGCATGAGCTTGGCCATTTCAAATACGGCCATGTGCGGCAGATGATCCTGCAGGCGGCGATCATCTTCTTCATCGGCTTCGCGGTCCTCTACTGGGCCTTCGGCTATGAGACCTTCGCGGGCTGGTTCGGCCTGCCGCAACGATCCGGGCGTGGTGCTGATCGCGCTGCTCCTCGCCAAGGAGCCGCTCTCCCATCTCCTGCACCCGCTGCTCGCCTATCGCTCGCGTAAGAACGAATTCGAGGCCGACGATTTCGCGCGCCGGATGGTCGGGGAAGAGCCGATGATCTCGGCGCTGACGCGCCTCACGCGCGACAATCTATCGACTCTGACGCCCGATCCGCTCTACGCGAAATTCTATTTTTCGCACCCCCCGGCGCCGGTGCGGGTGGCGCAGTTGCGGGGTGCCGGGTGAGCGCCATCTGAAAAGGCCGAATACCTTGGTCTCGACAGGATATCTGGCGGCGCAAAGCGGTTCATCGAATGGGTCTTTTCGCCAACGCCGTCATCTTGGGCGGTCTGCCCATCAGCTGGTCACCGTGCAGGAATTGCGCGCAAAATCACGCGTTTCCTGCTAATTCCGTTGACTTGTTCGGGCGCCGCTCAGCTACATTCGTATCGCCGCGCAGCATGCGGCTTCTTGAAAGGCGCCCCCCTTGTCGATCCAAGTCGCGCTTCATCACGTCACGCACTACAAATACGACCGTCCCGTCAGCCTTGGCCCGCAGGTCATCCGACTGCGTCCCGCGCCGCATTGCCGGACGCGCGTCACGGGCTACTCGCTGAAAATCCTTCCCGCCGAGCATTTCATCAATTGGCAGCAGGATCCGCACGGCAATTGGCAGGCGCGGCTTGTCTTTCCCGAGAAGGCGCGCGAGTTCAAAGTCGAGATCGATCTCCTCGCCGAGATGGCGGTCTTCAATCCCTTCGATTTTTTCGTCGAGCCCTACGCGGAGGAGTTTCCCTTCGTCTACAAGACGGAGCTGGAGACCGAGCTCGCCGCCTATCTCGAAACCGAACCCGCGGGCGCTGCTGCTCGACGACTATGTGCGCATCGATCCCGCGCGAACGCGGCGGGTCATCGACTTTCTCGTCGATCTCAACGCGCAACTTGCAGCGAGACATCCGCTATGTAATCCGCATGGAGCCCGGCGTTCAGGCGCCGGACGAAACGCTGACATTGCGCACGGGCTCCTGCCGCGACTCCGCCTGGCTGCTCGTCCAGATCCTGCGGCGCCTCGGCTTTGCGGCGCGCTTCGTCTCCGGCTATCTCATCCAGCTCAAGGAAGACCTCGATCCGATCGAAGGGCCGATGGGAACGGATCGCGATTTCACCGATCTTCACGCCTGGGCGGAGGTCTATCTTCCCGGCGCGGGCTGGGTCGGAATGGACGCGACCTCGGGGCTCTTTTGCGGCGAGGGGCATCTGCCGCTGTGCGGCGCGCCGCATTACCGCTCCTGCGCGCCGGTCTCCGGGCGTCGTCGATCCGGCCGAATGCGATTTCCATTTCGAAATGCGCGTCGAGCGCATCCGCGAGGCGCCGCGCATCACGGCGCCATTCTCAGACGACGCCTGGCGACGTCTCGACGAAGCTCGGCGAAGCGGTCGACGCGGATCTGAAGGCGCAGGACGTGCGCCTCACCATGGGCGGCGAGCCGACCTTCGTCTCGATCGACGATTTCCAGTCGGACGAATGGAACACCGCCGCCGTCGGCCCGACGAAGCGCGCGCTCTCGGACGATCTCATCCGCCGTCTGCGCGACCGTTTTGGCCCCGGCGGGTTTCTGCATTACGGACAGGGCAAATGGTATCCGGGCGAAAGTCTGCCGCGCTGGGCTTTCGCACTCTACTGGCGCAAGGATGGCAAGCCGGTCTGGAAAAATCCGGCGCTCGTCTCCGGCATGGCGCCCAATGCACAAGCCGCGGATCCTGTCAGCGCCGGCCGCTTCTGCTTTGAACTTGCGGAGACCTTGGGGGTCGGCAAGGACTATGTCATTCCCGCTTACGAAGATACCGCGCTGTGGATGCTGAAGGAGGGGCAGCTTCCGAGTCAACGTCGATCCCGAGCGACCCGAAGCTCGATGACCCGGAGGACGCGCGCGCGCATGGTGCGCGTTTTTGAGCGAGGTCTCGGCGCGCCGACGGGCTACATCCTGCCCATCCAGCGCTGGAATGCGCGCGCGACCAGCGCTGGGTTTCCGAACGCTGGCCCTTGCGCCGCGGGCGGCTGTTTCTTTCGCCCGGCGATTCGCCCGTCGGCCTGCGCCTGCCGCTGAACGCTCTGCCCTGGGTGCCGCCCTCGATGTATCCCTACGTCCACAATCAGGACCCGATGGAAGAGCGCGGGCCGCTGCCGGACCCGGGGCATTTCCAGCAGATATACAGCGAGACGCGCGCGAGCGGGCAGGAAGTGATGGGCCAGTCCATCACCGAAGGCGTCGTGCGCACAGCGCTCGCGATCGAGCCGCGCGAAGGCGTGCTCTGCGTCTTCATGCCACCCGTCGAGCGGCTCGAAGATTATCTGGAGCTGCTGGTCGCTGTGGAAACGACGGCGCAAGACCTCGGCATGCCGCTGCATATCGAAGGTTATCCGCCGCCGGTCGATCCGCGGCTGGAGGTCATCAAGGTGACGCCCGATCCGGGCGTGATCGAAGTGAACATCCACCCCGCCGCCTCATGGCGCGAAGCGGTGACAAACACGACGACGCTTTATGAGGAAGCGCGTCTGTCGCGTCTGACGACAAGCAAATTCATGACGGACGGCCGTTGCGCCGGTTCGGGCGGCGGCAATCATGTTGTGCTCGGAGGCGTGACGCCGGCGCATTCGCCGTTCCTGCGCCGGCCGGACCTGCTCAAGAGTCTCGTTCTTTATTGGCAGAGACATCCCTCGCTGTCCTATCTCTTCTCCGGCCTCTTCATCGGTCCGACGAGCCAGAGCCCGCGCATTGACGAAGCGCGACACGACGCGCTTTACGAACTCGAAATCGCTCTCGGCAATACGCCGGCGGCGGGAGACGATTTCCCGATCTGGCTCGTCGACCGGCTTTACCGCAATCTGCTCGTCGACGTGTCCGGCAACACTCATCGTTCGGAAATCTGCATCGACAAGCTCTATTCGCCCGATGGCCCGACGGGTCGTCTCGGTCTTGTCGAGTTCCGCGCCTTCGAAATGCCGCCCGACGCTCGCATGAGCCTCGCGCAGCAACTGCTCCTGCGTGCGCTCGTCGCCTGGTTCTGGCGTGAGCCGCAGGAAGGCAATTGCGTACGCTGGGGGACGGCGCTCCACGATAAATTCATGCTGCCGCATTTCGTGTGGACGGATTTTCTCGGCGTGCTCGAAGACCTCAAGCGCGCCGGTTACCCCTTCGAGGCGGAGTGGTTCCAGGCGCAATATGAGTTCCGCTTCCCGGTCGCCGGCCGTGTGGAGCATGGCGGGGTGACGCTCGAACTGCGACATGCGCTCGAGCCCTGGCACGTGCTGGGCGAGGAGGGCTCCGCCGGCGGCACGGTGCGCTATGTGGATTCGTCTGTCGAACGTCTCGAAGTGAAGGCGAAGAATGTCGTGCAGAACCGCCACGTCGTCGCCTGCAACGGTCGCCGCGTGCCGCTCGCCTCGACGGGCGTCGTGGGCGAGGCGGTGGCCGGCGTGCGCTTCAAGGCCTGGCAGCCGGCCTCCGGCATGCATCCGACGATTCCGATGCACGCGCCGCTCACCTTCGATGTCGTCGACAGCTGGAGCAATCGCTCGCTGGGCGGCTGCGTCTACACAGCGCACATCCCGGCGGGCGCAGTTACGACACATTCCCGGTCAATTTTCACGAGGCCGAATCCCGGCGCCTCTCGCGCTTCCAGGATCACGGCCATACACCGGGACGTGTGGAGCCGCCGCGCGAGGAGCCCGCAGGCGAGTTTCCGCTGACGTTGGATTTGCGGAGGAGTTTTGGCCGCTGAACCCGAGGCCGTTGCGATCCAGGGCGAGGAAGCGCGGCGGCTGGCCGCCTGGATTGCAGATTATCGACCGATACCGGGGGTTCCGGACGAGCTGATCGGACCGGACGGGCGGCCGCGCGCGCATTGGTCGACGTTGCTGGAGACGCTCGCGGGCCTCGGGCAGGAGGGCGTCGATCAACGCTTCGCCGCCGCAGCCCGGCGCATCAACGACATGGGCGTGACTTATCGCGTCCCTGGCGAAACGCGCGAGCGGCCCTGGCCCCTGAGCCGCCTGCCATTGGTGCTGACCGAGCATGAATGGACGCGAGATCGCGGCGGGCGTCGCGCAGCGCGCCGAACTGCTCGATATGATTCTTCAGGACGTTTATGGCGAAGCCCGTCTCGTGGCGGAGGGCGCGCTGCCCGCGGCGGCGGTCGCCGGCTCGCCGGAATTCGTCCGGCCGATGTGCGGCGTCAAGCCCCCCGGGGGCCGCTGGCTGCGCTTCTACGCAGTCGATATCGGCCGCGGTCCCGACGGCAAATGGTGGGTTCTGGGCGATCGCGGTCAGGCGCCCTCCGGCGCGGGTTATGCGGTCGAGAACAGGCTTACTCTCGCGCGCGCCTTTCCGAGCCTTTATCGAGACATGAAGGTTCGCCGCCTCGCGGGCTTCTTCCGGGATTTTCGCGCGGCGCTCGCGGCTTCGGCGAGCCGACCCGATCCGCGCATCTGCCTCATGACTCCCGGCCCCTGGAGCGAAACCTATACTGAGCAGGCCTATCTTGCGCGCTACCTCGGCTTTCTGCTCGTCGAGGGAGAGGATCTCGCGACGAGCGAAGGCAAACTGCACGTGCGCACTGTCGCGGGGCTCAAGCGCGCCGACGTCATCTGGCGGCGCGTCGACGCGGAGTGGCTCGATCCGCTGGAGGCCAACGCCGCCTCACGGCTCGGCGTCGCCGGGCTTTTTCGACGCGATAAGACAAGGCTCCGTCGCCGTCGCCAACATGCCGGGCTCGGGGCTCGTTGAGTCGCGCGCATTGATGAGTTTCCTGCCGGCGCTCGCGCAGCGGCTGCTCGGCGAGAAGCCTGCGGCTCCCCAACGTCGCGACCTGGTGGTGCGGACAAGAGGCGGAGCGCGCCGAGATTCTGCGGGATTTCGACCATCGCGCCATCGCCGGCGCCTTCGGCGACAAGGCGGAAGGCCTGGAGGGCGGCCGCGCCGCCGTCGGCTCCGAACTCGAGCGTCGCCCAGCGCGCCCGTCTCATTCGCGCGATGCAGACGCGGCGGCATCGATTATGTCGGGCAGGAGGTTGTCAAGCTCTCGACCACGCCCGCCTGGGACGGCGCCTCGCTGGCTGCGCGTCCATTTTCCCTGCGTATCTTCGCCGCGGCGACTTCCGCAGGCTGGAAGGTCATGCCCGGCGGCTTTTGCCGAGTGTCCGACAGGCTCGATGCGCGCGCCGTGACGATGGGCGCCGGCGCGCAATCGACCGACGTCTGGGTCATCGGAGACACGCCCGTCGAGAACGCGACGCTGCTGCCGACGAAGAACGACGTGCCCGTCGTGCGCGTGCCCGGCAATCTGCCGAGCCGCGCGGCCGACAATCTCTTCTGGCTGGGCCGCTACCTCGAACGCGCCGAAGCGACGCTGCGCGTCGTGCGCTGCCTGTGCAACCGCCTGACGGAGACGCGAGAGCAACGCCATGCAAGGGCGCCAGCCGATCGATCGCTGCGAGCGCCTTCTTGCCGCCTGGGGCGCCGCCGCGCCTCTTTCGGCTGCCCATCCGGGGGCCGCGATCGCACTCGACGCGGCCAGCAGCGTCGAATTCTACGGATCGGCGCGCGGCATCGTTGCAGCAGGCGAAACAGGCGGCCTCCATCGTGCGCGAACGGCTGTCGCAAGACATGTGGCAATTGCTCATGCGGCTGGAGACGCGCCTCGAAAGCCCCGCCGGCGCCGCGCCGCTCGAGCCCGAGATTCAGGAAATGAACGAGCGCGCGCTGCTGACGCTCGCGGCGCTGTCGGGATTGATGGACGAGAATTTCAATCGCGTCGCCGGCTGGGCCTTCATCGACCTTGGCAGGCGCATCGAGCGAGCCGTCAACACCTGCCGCTTCGCCCGCCAATTCGCGGCGGACGGTCCGACCATGGAGACGCTCGACGCGCTGCTCGAACTCGTCGACTCTCAGATCAGCTATCGCTCGCGCTACCTCGCCGGGCCGGCGCTGGCGCCGACGCTCGACATTGCGTTCCTCGATCCCTTCAATCCGCGTTCCGTCGCCTTCCAGACCCGCCGCATCGATGAACATCTCGCCTCGCTTCCCGCGCTTGCCGACGACGGGATGATGGAGCCGCAGCGGCGCCTCGCCGTCTCCCTGCGAGCGGAGCTCGAAGCCGAAGACGCGCGCCGCATCGACGCCGCCCGGATGCTTTTCATCGAACAAAGGCTGATGTCGCTCGCCAATGCCGTTTCGGAGCGGTATTTCTCGCATTCGAGCGATCCGGCGCCCGCTGACAAGCGGTCGAAACTCGCGTGATCTACGACATCAGCCACGTCACCATCTACACCTACGAAGCGAGCGTCGCCTCGACGCGCTGCGCGATCCGGATGACGCCACGCGACAGCGCCGGCCAGCGCGTTTTCAGTAGCCGCATCGATGCGGCTCCGACTCCCGAGAGCGCGCGCAGCAGTAACGACTTCTTCGGCAACCACGTCGTCGAGGCGACGATACGCCAACCGCACGCGAGGTTGAGGATTGCGCTTTCCGCCCGCGTCGAGGTGCATCGGCTCGAGCCGCCTGTGGCCTGTCTTACGCCAGCGTGGGAGAGCGTCTCGCGCGCCGCCGCCGGCTCACGCACGCTGAGGCGGGACTCGCCGGTCCATTGGCTTTTCCCCAGCCGCCAGGCGCCGATCCATGCGCCCGCGACGGACTATGCGCGCGAGAGTTTCCCGGCGGGGCGTCCCGTGCTCGAAGGCGCGCATGAGCTGATGCGCCGTATCAAGCAGGATTTCGCCTATGATCCCGAGGCGACGCATGTCGCGACGCCTCTGGCCGAAGCCTTCGAGGCGCGTGGCGGCGTGTGTCAGGACTTCGCGCATATCATGATCGCGGGCCTGCGTGGCCTTGCCCTGCCGGCTGCCTATGTCAGTGGCTACATCCGCACCTTGCCCGCGCCGGGCCAGCCAAGGCTGGAAGGCGCGGACGCGTCACATGCCTGGGTCGCCGTCTGGTGTGGCGTGGCCTTTGGATGGGTTCATCTCGATCCCACCAACGGCATGTACGTCGACAACAATCACATTGTCGTCGCCATCGGGCGCGATTACGCGGATGTATCGCCGATCGACGGCGTCATCGTCGGCGCGGGGCGTCAGGCGCTGGATGTCAGCGTCGATATAAAGGCGGTTGGCGGCGCCTGACGCGGACGTCGGTCGGGCTGCCTTAATCCATCACCTTGCCGCCCGCGTCTTCGCAGGCCTTGGCGGATTCCTGATATATCCAGCCCTGACTCTTGCACGCGTTCATGCCCTTGCAGGCGTTTTTCGGCGTGTGGCAGTCCGATTTGCCCTTGCAGCTGTTGGCGCCGATGCAATGCACCTTGCCCGTGGATGCGGCCTTTGCTGGCGGCGCGGCTCCGGCGAGCGCGATCGAGAATGCGGCGATGGCGAGCGTAGCGCCGGCGACTGTTTCTTTCTTCAAGGCGGTCTCCCCGATTTTTTGTTCTTTGACGAAAAGTAGAGCGCGGGGCGTCAGACTGTCAAATCGCCATTCGAGGGCGCGCACCGGATAGGCTAGGATGCCGCTCATGCATGATCGTACACAGCAAATCGAGATAGAAACGCAGGAAGAAGGCGGCCTGATCCCGCTCGCTTTTCTGGCCTTGCTCGTCGGTGGGGCGGCCGGGGTGATTGGCGCGCTGTTCCGGATGACGCTGGATCGGGCGGAGCTATTGCGCGACGTGCTGATCGTCTGGTCGCATGGCTTCGGGCTTGTTGGCTTGCTCCTTTTCGTCGCGCTATGCGCCGGGGCGGCGATGGTGGCGGTCTGGCTCGTACACCAATTCTCGCCGCATGCCTCGGGGAGCGGCATCCCTCATGTCGAAGCCGTTCTGCATGGCGAGGCGGAGGCGGCGACCTTCATCCTGTTGCCTGTGAAGTTTGTCGGCGGCGCGCTCGCCATCGGCTCCGGCCTCGCGCTCGGTCGCGAGGGGCCCAGCGTGCAGATGGGCGCCGTCATCGGCCATCTCTTGGGGGATGTGTTCCGTCGTAATTGGGCCGACAATCGCGTGCTGCTCGCGGCGGGGGCGGGCGCGGCGCTCGCGACCTCCTTCAACGCGCCGATGGCCGGGGCGGTCTTCGGTACTGGAGGAACTCGTCCAGAAATTCGAGCGCCGCATTGCAATCTCGGCGCTAGCGGCGTCGTCCTCGGCGATCGCGGTCGCGCAGGTTCTGCTCGGCGACGGCCCTATCTTCAAGCTGCCGCCGCTGCAAAGCGCGCCGGGGGCGGCGGGGCCGTTTTTCTTCATCCTCGGGGCGGCGGCGGGGCTGCTGGGAGTCTTCTACAACAGCGGCCTGCTCGCGACCGTTTCCGCAGCCGGGGCCAGCGCGGTCCCGCCAATTCTCCGCGCCGGGCTCGTCGGGGCGGCGATCGGGGTGGCCGGCTGGCTCGCGCCGGGGCTGGTCGGCGGAGGCGAGGGCTTGACCCAGGGGGCGCTTTCCGGCTCGAGCGACCTCTTCGCGCTCCCCGCGGTTTTCCTTTTGCAATTCTGGCTCGGGGCGGGCTCCTATGCGGCCGGGACGCCCGGAGGGCTTTTCGCGCCGATGCTGGCGCTCGGGGCGCAATTTGGCCTTCTCTACGGCGTCGTCTGCGGGCTTCTGTTCCCTGGACTCGAGCTTCAACCTCAGGGTTTTGCGGTTGTTGGCATGACGGCCCTTTTCACCGGCGTGGTGCGGGCGCCGCTGACCGGAATCGTCCTTGTCACGGAGATGACAGGAAGCGTCACTATGCTCCTGCCCATGCTCGCCGCCTGCTTCACGGCGATGCTCGTTCCCACGATTCTGCGCTGCGCGCCGATCTACGATTCTCTGCGGGAGCGGCTGCTAAAAGACGGCTAAAGACGAACAGGCCCGGAATCTTGCGGTAATCCGGGGCCTCTCGGAGGGGAGCAGGAGCGTTGGGGCGGTTAGGGCTTGACAAACACATGGCCCTCCGGTGAACTGCAGTCGCGGAAACGCAGGAAAAACGGTCGCCGTAAAGGCGAATTGAGGGAGGTAAATATGGGTTGGCTCGTCCCCGCTGCCATGCTGACAATGGTCGTCATCGCGGCTCTCACCATCACGAAGCTCTGATCACCACGATCGGTGCGTGATCGGATCGTGATCGGTCCGGTTCAAAGACCGTCAGCGCCTACGGGCGCTGGCGGTCTTTTTGCGTTCATAGCGCGCTTTTTGCTTGGACTCGAGAAGCGCCCCATACGCACGCGTGGGGGCGTGCGCAAGCGGAGCCCCGGGTCGGAAACCGAGCGCTATGCCGCTGATAGGCGTTTTGGCTGGATGGCTCCCCGAGTAGGACTCGAACCTACGACCTAGCGATTAACAGTCGCGTGCTCTACCAGCTGAGCTATCGGGGAACGTGAAGGGGCGTATACAAGGCGGGGGAGGGTTTGCCAAGCCCTATCGCGCGACCTGTTGAAAACTCCCGTCAATCAGCCATTTCGAGGCGCCCGCCCTCAGGAAAGTCAGCCTTCGCAGCGTCGATGTCCGCACGGGTCGGAAGGCCGGCCTCATTGCCGAGATGCTGGACCTTGTGCGCCGAAGCGGCGCGCGCGAACTCGAAATGTTCGCGCCAGGAGGCGTCGGGCCGCTCCAGGTAAGAGGCGCAATAGGCGCCGTGGAAAACGTCGCCGGCGCCGGAGGTATCGATCACCCGGGCCTGCGGGACATGCAGGGAGGGCAGGTGCTGGACCGCGCCGTCCTCGCCATACCAGAAAGTGCCTTTTTCGCCGACCGTGACGGCCCCGACGCGGCACCCCTTGGTTTTCAGCCAGGCCAGCATTTCCGGCTCGGAGAAGGACATCTGCTCGCACAGCTTCTTGGAGACTACGGCGACGTCGACGTGTTCGATCAGCTCCTCGATGCAGGGCCGGAGGGCGCCGCCGTCGAGAGAGACCAGCACGCCTCGCTCGCGCGCGGCCCTGGCGTAATGCAGGGCGGCGTCGGCCATATGGCCGTCGAGATGCAGAAGGCGGGCGCTGGAAATGTCGAGGCGCAGGAAAGGCTGGAGGTAAGCGTCGTCGCGCGCCCGCAGAATTGCGCGCTTGCCGTCGTTGGGAAGCACGAAGGAGAGCGAGGAGCGCGCCACCTTGCGGGGATGGAGGCTCACGCCATAGGCGTCGGCCATTTCCGCGAACATGTGCCCAAGCCAGTCGCGCGCCTGCGTCGTGAGCAGATGCACGTCGTGCCCGAGCTTGGCGCAGGCGAAACCGGCGGTAACCGCGTTGCCGCCAAAGCTCACGGCATAATCCCGCGCCACGGACTTCTCGTCGCCGACGGGCATTTCGTCGGTCAGCATGGTGACGTCGATATAGGCGTGACCCAGAAAGAGGGCGTCCAAATCATTCTCCGAACGAAAGCGAGCGCTCCGGCTTATGTCTCAGCCAGATGGCGGAGACATGTCAGACCGAAAAGCTCGTGCCGCAGCCGCAGGACGCCGTAACGTTGGGGTTCTCGATGCGGAAGGACTGGCCCATCAGATCGGCGACGAAATCGATGTTGGCGCCGGCCAGGAAGCCGATCGACGCCTGATCGATGGCGACGCGCGCGCCGTCCTTTTCGACGAGGGCGTCGTCGGCCGTCGGCGCAGCGTCGATGCCGAAACGATACTGGAAGCCGGAACAGCCGCCGCCCTCCACCGAGACGCGGAACACCGAGCCAGGCTTCTCGCCGGCCAGAAGCGCGACGATTCGCTTCGCCGCCGTGTCCGTGAGTCCCACTTCGGTCGCCGTCGTCATGCCGTTTCCTCGCTGTCGTCTTGATTGCGCCGCCCCTTGCAGGCTATGCGCAGCAACATAGGCCCGACGCCGGGGCCTTTCAATGACGGGAGCCCGACTGTGGCGCTGCGCCAGCCCCTTGCGCCCTATGCCTGCGACGCGACGCGCTCGCGCGGGCGGCTCTATGCCGTGTCGCCGTCGCCAACTCGCAGCGACTTTCAGCGCGATCGCGACCGGATCATCCATTCGACAGCCTTCCGCCGCCTCGCGCACAAGACGCAGGTCTTCGTTCCGCTCGACGGCGATCATTTCCGCACGCGCCTCACCCATACGATCGAGGTGGGGCAGATCGCGCGGGCGCTGGCGCGGGCGCTCAGGGTCGACGAGGATCTGGCCGAAGCCGTGTCGCTCGCTCACGATCTCGGCCACACGCCTTTCGGCCATGCGGGGGAGGGGGCGCTCGAGGCCTGCATGAAGCCCTATGGGGGCTTCGACCACAACGCGCAGGCGCTCCGCGTCGTGACCCTTCTGGAGCGGCGATACGCCGGCTACGACGGCCTCGACCTCACCTGGGAGACGCTGGAGGGCATCGTGAAGCACAATGGCCCGCTCGTCGGACCGATGGCCTTGCGTCCGGCGCCGCGGTATGTGCTGGAGTTCGACGCCGTCTGTCCCCTGCAACTTGCGACCTTCGCAAGCGTCGAAGCGCAATGCGCGGCGGCGGCCGACGACATCGCCTATATCGGCCACGACATCGACGACGGTCTGAGGGCGGGCCTCTTCAGGCTCGAAGACATCGCCGCGGCGTCGCCCTTCGTCGCCGAGCTGCTGCGCGATATTGGCGAGAAGCACCCGGGGCTGGAGCGCGGGCGCGTCATTCACGAACTCGTGCGCCGCGTGATCACCCGTTTCGTCGAGGACGCCATCGCGACGTCGCAGGCGCGTCTCGCCCGGCTCCTGCCGGCGAACGCCGACGAGGCGCGTTACGCGGATGAGGCCATGGTCGCACTTTCGCCCGCGATGACGACCGCCGAACACGACATCAAACGCTTCCTCTTCGACAACATGTATCGGCACGCAAAAGTCGTCGACATCTGGGACCGCGCCCGAGACGCGATTTCGCGTCTCTTTCCGACTTTCTTTGACACTCCCGAGGTCATGCCGTCGGAGTGGGCGGCCCTCGCCAAGGCGCGCGAAGGAGCCGGGCGCGCCGTCGTCGTCGCGGATTACATCGCCGGGATGACCGATCGCTATGCGTTGGGGGAGGTGAAGCGCTTATTCGCGGCTTCCTGCTGAAGGGTTGGCGCGGCGTCCAAAATGCCGCAGCTCGGTGTGCGTCAACGTGTTTGGTGGCGCACATTTTTGGCGTTAGGGTTGTCGATATTTCAGTGGCGGTTTTACGCGAACGCTTTGCTGCCGCCTTTTTTGGAGGATGATGGAATGTTTCAGGATCAGTTGCCGACAAAAACCTTCGACGTGGTCAAGCCGTCGGCCTTTCCGCAAAGCCTGACCATCGAGGCGCAGGCGCGCAAAGTACCCTTCTCCGACAGTGCCCATGCCGTCATCAACGCGCCCAACGCATGGCGCTATGTGCGGCAGGGATCGTCCGAAGACGGTTGCGGCGTCCTCGACGTTGCGTTGGGGCCGATCATCAACGTGCTGCGCGGCGAAACGCTGAAGGTGAAATGGGTGAACGAACTCGGCTCCATGCCCGCGACCAAAGCCGGCGAGGGGCCGACGCTGGAGATGCCGCCGATCAACCCCGTTCCGATGGATTTCCCCGACCCGCAGTGGATGGCGATAAATCCTTCGGTGGGCGTCGTCACCCATCTGCACGGCGCCAAGGTGAAACCGGAGAGTGACGGCTGGCCCTTGCAGCCTGCGAGCTTCCCCGGCAACCCCTACGGTTTCGACACGCATCTCCATTACACCTATGACAACGACCAGCGCGCCGCGATGCTGTGGTTCCACGACCACGCGATGGACAACACCGCCGTTCAGGTGCATTCGGGCCTTGCCGGGCTCTATTTCGTGCGCGACGCGTCGGATGACGCGATCTTCGGACTGATCGGAAACAAGAACCAGGAGGTTCCGCTCGTCATTCAGGACCGCATCTTCGATTGCGGGTTCGGGAGCCTCAATTTCTGGGCGGGCGTGCCGACAGCGGGCGCCGAATTCGTGCGGCCGGAATATCTTGGCGAGACCGTCTTCGTGAACGGTCGGCCAAGCCCGTATCTGACAGTCCAGCGCAAGGTGTACAGGCTGCGCGTGCTCAACGGCTCCAACGCCCGCACCTATGCGCTCGCGCTGATCGACCCCGCCGGCTGGGCGTCGATGAACGCGGCCGATCCGGCGCGCGTCTGGTTCAGCGACCTTCTCACCGTCATCGGCAACGACGGCGGGCTTTCCTCGGTCAGCCGCAAACCCGGGGCGACCGGGCATATTCTCATCGCGCCCAGCGAGCGTCTCGACCTGCTGCTTGATCTCACCGGCGTCGATCCGATGGTCACTGCGCATCTGCGTCTCGTAAATCTGGCGGTGGCGTCGGCCGCCGCGGGCGACTGGCCGCAGGCGATCTTCCAGAGCACGGAAGATCTGAACTTTCCCGCGCCGCTGCAGCCGGTCGGCAGTTCGCTTGTCGCCTCCAAGGGGACCGGCGACGCTTTCGACGCCTCGCTGCTCGGCGTCCTGCCGAACATCGGCCCCGCTAACATCATGGAGTTCTGCATCGACGGCGCGGCCGCGCCTGCGCCGGCGCTGGATGTCCCGGTCCTCGATACGATCCTCGCGTCCTTTGCCAGCGAGGACGGCTTCGTATGGAACGGCTCGGCCCTCGATGGGGACCCGGTCAATGGCCCCGTCGTCGCCAATCGCTTCGTGATCCTGATGAACAACACCGATCCGAACGCGCCGAGCCCGTCGCCGCAGACGGGCGATGATTTCCGCGACACCCAGATATGGGAAATGTCGCGGACGGCGGGGTCCAACGCCTCTTTCGACATTCCCTTCGATGTGCCGATGACGGTCAATCCGTCTCCCGGCGCGCCGGCGGCGACAACGCCTTATTACGTCACGCGTTCGGCGTTCTTCCAGACTTATCCCGCCAAGAAGCGCATCGATCAGGCGCCTTACGGTTATGATCAGCTGAACACGAACGTCATTAAGCCGAAGGCGGGAACTTTTGAGCGCTGGTATGTCGCCAACATCGGCAATCAACAGCCGTTGACTGCGGGCGTCGCCGATCCCGGCGCCGGGAACGCCACCAATATTCCCGACATGCACCCGTTCCACATGCATGTCGTGAACTTTGTCACGCAGCGGCGCTGGCGGCTCAATCCGGCGACGGGCGGATTCGACGAAACAACCGGCGCCCGGCCGCTCGATCTCGATCGGATCGCCCGGCACGACACGGTGCGCGTCGAGTCGAATGAATTGCTGGAGCTTCTGGTTTTCTTTCCGCCCGGCTACACGGGTCGCTATCCCTATCATTGCCACCTCGTCGAGCACGAGGATATGGGCATGATGTCCCATTTCGAGGTCCAGCCCTAAAGGCCGTGCGCTTGGCCGCCGGGTCTGCTAAACCCGGCGGCCTCACCCACCGCGCCGGACGCCGATGAACATTTTCGACATTTTCCACGCCCGCATCGCCGCCATCCTCGAGGGGGTCAAGGCGGACGGCCGCCTCCCAGGCTTTGATCCCGCGCGCTTCGTCGTGGAGCCGCCAAAGGACGCGTCGCTCGGCGACCTCGCCTGCAACGCGGCCATGGTCTTCGCCAAGGAGGCCAAGGCGCATTTCTCCAATCCGCGCGAGCTGGCGGTGGAGATCTGCTACGCGCTGGCGCGGTCGGAGGGGGTCGCGACGGCGGAGGTCGCGGGGCCGGGCTTCATCAACATCCGGCTCAAGCCCGAGATTTTCTCTCAGGTGCTGCGCGCCGCGCTGCTCGACCCCGAGAATTATGGGCGGGTCGCCAAGGGGCGGGACGGCGCGCTGCAGGGCAAGGTCAACGTCGAATATGTCTCCGCCAATCCGACCGGGCCGATGCATGTCGGCCATGGCCGCGGCGCGGTGTTCGGCGACGCGCTCGCCAATCTGCTCGCCTTCTCGGGCTACGAGGTCACGCGCGAATATTACATCAATGATGCCGGCGCGCAGGTCGACGTGCTCGCCCGCTCCGCCTTCCTGCGCTACCGCGAGGCGCTCGGCGAGACGATCGCGATTCCCGAAGGCCTCTATCCCGGCGATTATCTGAAGCCGGTCGGCGCGGCGCTCGCCAAGGCGCAATGGCGCGGCGCTGCTCGACAAGCCGGAGAGCGAATGGCTGCCGATCGTGCGAAAACGCCGCGATCGACGCGATGATGGACATGATCCGCGACGATCTCGCCGCGCTCAACATCCGCCATGACGTTTTCTTCTCCGAGCGCTCGCTGCACGAGCCGCTCGAACGGCGTCTCCCAGGTCGACGCGCCGATCGACGTGGCTGCGCGCGAGGGGCCTCGTCTATGAAGGCCGCCTGCCGCCGCCCAAGGGGCAACTGCCGGACGACTGGGAGGATCGCGAGCAGACGCTGTTCCGCTCCACGCGATTTCGGCGACGACGTCGACCGCGCCGCTGAAGAAGTCGGACGGCTAGCTACACTTATTTCGCCGCCGACATCGCCTATCACAAGGACAAGATCGACCGCGGCTTCGACACGCTGATCGACGTCTGGGGCGCCGACCACGGCGGCTATATCAAGCGCATGAAGGCGGCCGTCGCCGCGCTGTCGCGACGGCAAGGCCGCGCTCGACGTGAAGCTGTGCAGCTCGTGAAGCTGATGCGCAACGGCGAGCCGGTGAAGATGTCGAAGCGCTCCGGCGATTTCGTCACGCTGCGCGAGGTCGTGGACGAGGTCGGCGTCGACGCCGTGCGCTTCATGATGCTTTACCGCAAGAACGACGCGCCGCTCGATTTCGATCTCGCCAAGGTCATCGAGCAGTCGAAGGACAACCCGGTCTTCTACGTCCAATACGCGCACGCCCGCGCGAAGTCCGTCCTGCGGCAGGCGCTCGCGGCCTTTCCGGACCTCGACCTCACCGGCGCGGCGTTGGCGAATGCCAGGCTCGAGCTTCTGACGGACGAGGGCGAATGGCAGCTCGCCCGCACGATCGCGCAGTATCCGCGCGCGATCGAGGCGGCGGCCGCGGCGCCACGAGCCGCACCGGGTCGCGTTCTATCTACATGAAATATCGCAGCGTTTTCCACGCGCATTGGAACCGTGGGAAAGATCAGCCACAATTACGCTTTGTTAATGCAACCGAGCGAGATTTAACGAGCGCCCGGGTCGCTTTGGTTTTATCCTTAATCACCGTCCTGGGTTCGGGCCTGAGACTTCTCGGCGTGAGCGCCCCCGACGAAATGCGTTGATGCGGTAGAACCACGGTCCAGTTGGCCCGCCGCGGGACGCCCTTCGAACAGCTTTGCGCCCGGGACGAGTGATCGAGGTGCAAGAATGCGTGAATCTCCCGTCAGAGGGCCGGCCGTCGATCTAGGAGAGTTCGAGCGGCGTATGCGCGGGCCCGCGCCTCAGGCCCCCGGCAAGGTCGACCCCTTGAGCGAATTGGCGCGCCTCATGGGTGACAACGGGGAGTCCGATCCCTACGGGGATATCCTTCCGGACCCGCGCGCACCGCGCCCCCAGGCTTATCAGCCGGCTCCTGCGGCGCCCGCCGAGCCGGCGTGGCTCAATCAACTTCGCGGCTCTTTCGAGACGGCCCCGCCCGTCGCGCCCGAGCCGCGTCGTTATCAGGATCATCAGCCCCCGCACGCGCCCCGCTACCAGGCGGAAGATTATGGCGCGGCCTATCGCCACCCTGCCGAACAGCGCCCGCAGCAAGAGCCGGCCTATCACGGCCACGGTCAGCATCAGGGCTACGATGCTCAGAGCTATGACGATCAGGGTTACGCCGATCAGGGCTACGCCGATCAGCAATACGACCCGGCCCATCACGGCGGCGCCGAAGGCGGCTGGAGCGACGATTCGCAATATCTCGACTACGGGGCCGAGGAAGCGCCGGAAAACGAAGGCCGCCGCGACTGGCGCGGATATCTTCGACCCTGGCATGCGGTCGCGGCGATCTCCGTCATCGCGATCGGAAGCATCGGCTGGGGCTTCGCGCACCGCAGCGGTTCCGGCGCCTCGAAGGAAATCGCCGTCATCAACGCGCCGGACGGCCCGGTGAAGGTCCGGCCGACCGCCGAGGCAGATCAGGATGCGCCCGACGCCGGCAGCGCCGCCGTCCTTGACCGCAAGGACCCGACGCCCGTCAAACAGGTCATAAGCCATTCGGAACAGGCCATCGACCCGGCGGTCGCGCCGAAGACCGTGAAGCTGGGCAACGGCCCGGTAGACGCGCCGCACGAACCGCCGCTCGCAGGCTCGCAGCCCAAGCGCGTGAAGACCGTGACCGTGCGCCCGGACGGGAGCCGCGTCGATGACGCCGGTCTGCCGCCTTCCGTGGTCAGATCCGCCGCGCCGCCCGCGGAAGCCGCTTCCGGCAAAGGCGGAACGCCCAAAGCCGAATCGCGGCCTGCGACGACGACTCAGCCGGGCAAGCCGAAGGCTTCCCCGAAGGTCGCAGCCGTGGCGCCGACGACCGCCGAAGAGGCGGCTCCGGCGCCGTCAGCCTCCGCCTCCGGCGGCTATGCCGTGCAGTTCGGCGCGGCCAACAGCGAGGAAGAGGCGCGCACGCTGCTGAAATCGGTGGCCGCGAAATATGGGGTGAAGCCGACGTTCAAGCCCGCCAAGGTTGGCGACAAGACGGTCTATCGCGTCCGCGTCGCCGGGGTGAGCAAGGATTCAGCCAACGCCATCTGCAATAAGGTCAAGGCGGCGGGCGGGAGTTGCTTCGTCGCGGGCAACTGACCACGCGCACTGAATGCTGATTTGAGGCGGCCCGTGGCGACATGGGCCGCCTCACTGTTTTTGCGCCCCCGCAAGGGCGGCTATTCTCGCAAATCTCTCGCCCGCGATTCGGAGCAGACATGCGCGCCTTCATCTGCGGCCTGAAAGGCCTCGCCCTCGACGCCGACGAACGCGCCTTTCTGCGCGACGCCGACCCCTGGGGCGTCATTCTCTTTCGCCGCAACGTCGAGAGCCGGGAGCAGGTCGCGCGCCTGACCGCGCAGCTCCGCGACGCGCTCGGGCGCAACGCTCCCGTGCTCGTCGATCAGGAGGGCGGGCGCGTGCAGCGGCTCAATACGCCTAATTGGCGCGCCTATCCCAGCGCCGCGCGTTTCGAGGCCGCCGGCGCCGGCGAAGAGCGGGCGGCGCGGCTCGCTTGGCTTGGGGCGCGGCTGATGGCGCATGATCTGCGCGAGGTCGGGATCGACGTCGATTGCCTGCCGGTGCTGGACGTGCCGGCCGAGGGCGCGCACGCCATCATCAGCGACCGCGCCTATAGCCGCGACCCGGCCCGCGCCGCGCGCCTCGGCCGCGCCGCCGCCGACGGGCTGATGGCGGGCGGCGTCGCGCCGGTGATGAAACACATCCCCGGCCACGGCCGCGCGAAGGCCGACAGCCATATGGAGCTGCCCCTTGTGGGGGCGAGCCGCGATGAACTGGAGGCGGTGGATTTCCCGCCCTTCATCGCCAACGCCGACCTGCCGATGGCGATGAGCGCCCATGTCGTCTACACCGCGATCGATCCGGATGCGCCGGGCACGCAGTCGAAGACGGTGGTGGGCGACATCATCCGCGGCCTCATCGGCTTCGATGGCCTGCTGATGACCGACGATCTCTCCATGAAGGCGCTGACGGGAAGCTTCCGCGACCGCGCCGAGCGCGCGATCGGCGCCGGCTGCGACATGGTCCTGCATTGCAACGGCGATCTCGCCGAGGCCGAGCCCGTGGCCGAGGGCGCGCCGGTTCTGGCCGGCAAGGGGCTGGAGCGGGCGGAGAAAGCGCTGGAGTGTGTGCGGGAGGTGGAGGGTTTTGATGTGGCGGCGAGCGTCGCGGAACTTGAGGCGGCGATGGGGGCGGTGGCTTGAGGGAATTCCGCACCTCCATTGGGTTTTGAGAGACAGCGCGCCAAAGCGTTCGACGCGCCGTCGCATGTGAATAGTAGGCGGCCGGGTTATCCACCCCTCTATCTTGTGGACGGGCGCCGCCGGCCGGCCGCGGCGCTTGCCCCTCGGCCGCAAAGTGGCCAATCTCCGGCCAGATAGGGTGAATAAGCGGTAAATGCGCCGTGAGTCGCCGGAGAATCAATGGCACAGGAACTCTCTTTCGATCTTGCCGACGAACCCCGCGCGGAGGGCGAAGCCTTTCTCGTCGACGTCGACGGATTCGAGGGACCGCTCGATCTGCTGCTGGAGCTGGCGCGCCGCCAGAAGGTCGATCTGTCGCGCATCTCCATTCTCGCGCTCGCCGAGCAATACCTCGCCTTCATCGAGGCGGCGCGGCGGGTGCGGCTGGAGCTTGCGGCCGACTATCTCGTCATGGCCGCCTGGCTCGCCTTTCTCAAATCCCGCCTGCTGCTGCCGGAGCCGCCCAAAAACAGCGACGAGCCCTCGGCGGCCGATCTCGCCGCCGCGCTTGCCGAGCGCCTGCGCCGGCTGGAGCTGATCCGACTGGCCGCCGACCGGCTGACCCAGCGCGGCCGGCTGGGGCGCGACATGTTCCTGCGCGGCGGGCCCGAGGGCATCGAGACGATCTCGCAGGCCACCTATCAGGCCAGTCTTTTCGATCTGCTGGCCGCCTATGCGCGGCAGCGCCAGAAGACGGCGACTTCCCGCGTGGTGCTGAAACAGCGCACGGTCTGGTCGCTGGCCGAGGCCCGCGACGCGCTGGAGCGGCTCGCAGGATTCGCGGCGGAATGGACCGTTCTGGACGATTTCCTGCTGCAATATTGCTCCGACATGCAGACGGCGCGCACCGTCCGCGCCTCCTCCTTCTGCGCCTCGCTCGAAATGGTGCGGGAAGGGCGCTTCGATATCCGGCAGGACGGGCCCTTCGCGCCGCTCTGGCTGCGCAAGCGCGCGGCCCCGGCCGAGCAGCTGGCCGACACGCTCATATAAGGAGAACGCGCCTTGGCGCAGCCCGCAGAAAAAATCGAACTCTTCGACGTCAACAGCGACGAGGCGCTGGCCCGCAACGAAGTCGCGCTGCGCGAGGCCGAACGCATCGTCGAGGCCATGCTTTTCGCCTCGGCCGAGCCGCTCGACGAGACCGAAATGACGCGCCGCATCGACGATAATGTCGAACTCTCCCATGTGCTGGAGCGGCTGCGCGCGCATTACGCCGGTCGCGGCGTGAATCTCACCCGTGTCGGCAGGAAATGGTTCTTCCGCACCGCGGCCGACCTCAACTGGATTCTCGCGCGCGAGCAGGTGGAGGAGAAGAAGCTTTCCCGCGCCGCGCTGGAGACTCTCGCCATCATCGCCTATCACCAGCCGACCACCCGCGCCGAAATCGAGGAAATCCGGGGCGTCGCCATCTCCAAGGGCACGCTCGACACGCTGCTGGAGACAGGCTGGGTCCGTCTGCGCGGGCGCCGCAAGGCGCCGGGCCGGCCGATCACCTATGGCACGACCGACAGTTTCCTGATGCATTTCGGGCTGGAGCAGATCGGCGATCTGCCGGGCCTCGACGAGCTCAAGGGGGCGGGCCTCTTCGACGGGCGGCTGCCCAAGGGCTTCGGCGTGCCGCAGCCCTCCGACGACGCGGCGCTGCGCGAGGACGAGGAGCCGCTGGAGGACGACGCCCCGCAGGCGTTGGAGATGGATTTCCCCGAAGAGCCCGATCCCATCGAGGCGCCGGAGTCCTTCAACGACGACTAAGCTCGCGCCTGCCGGATGGGCTTTGGCCGAAAGGCCACGCTTTGCTGTCCGAATTACTGTCGCTCAAAAGCGTCGCTCGCCTTGTTTTTAGGCCGCAGGCCGCATAGGTTCGCCTCAATTCGACCGGCGGTTCCGGTTCGTTTCTCTTTCGGAGGAGTACGTCATGGGCGGCCTGTCGATCTGGCACTGGATCATCGTTGGCGGCGTGGTGTTCATCCTGTTCGGCGGCAAGTTCAAGATTTCGGACGTGATGGGCGACGTCGCCAAGGGCATCAAGGCCTTCAAAAAGGGCATGACCGAGGACGACGTGGCCGAGGGGACGAAGCCCGCGGAGGAAATCGCCGAGCGCCGCGCCATCGAGGCCGACAAGGCCGCCGACGGCAACAAGGTTTGATGCGGCGCAACGCCTCGCGCGGTTAGAGCGATGTTCGATCTCGATCCCGGCAAGCTCATCGTCATCGGCATCGTCGCGCTCATCGCGATTCCGTCGAAGGATCTGCCGCGCGTGATGCGCACGATCGGGCAGGCGACGGGACGCATGCGCCGCATGGCCGCGGAGTTCCAGGGCCAGTTCATGGACGCGATGCGCGAGGCCGAACTCACCGATCTCAAGAAAGAGATCGAGGAAACCAACAGCGCCATCATGGCCGGCGGGAAGCTGGACAGCGCCTTCGACCCACTGTCCGAGGCGCGCAAGCAGATCGTCGAGCGCGGTAGAGGGCGCCGACAAACCGGCGAAAGCACAGGTTCCTGCTCCTGAGGAGACGCCGTCGGCCGCTCCCGAGGCTCCTGACGGTGAGAAAAAGGCCTCCACATGAGCGAGGCCGACGAGGCGGATATCGAAGCCAGCAAGGCGCCTCTGATAGAACACCTCATGGAATTGCGCGAGCGCCTCATCAAGGCGCTGCTCGCCTTTCTCGTGATGTTCATCCTCGCCTTCTTCTTCGCCAAAGATATCTACAACATCCTCGTCATCCCCTACACGCAGGTGGCGGGACCCGAAGCGCGGCTGATCTACACGGCGCCGCAGGAATATTTCTTCACGCAGATCAAGGTGGCGCTCTTTGCGGCGGCCTTTCTTTCCTGTCCCGTGGTTTTCTCACAGCTTTACGCCTTCGTCGCGCCGGGGCTTTACCGGCACGAGCGCGCGGCGTTCCTGCCTTATCTTTTCGCGACGCCCGTCTTTTTCGCGGTGGGCGCGCTCGTCGTCTATTTCTTCGTCATGCCCAATCTGCTGCGCTTCTTCATCGGCATGCAGCAGGCCAATGAGCCGGGCAAGGCGCAGATCGAACTCCTGCCGCGCGTCTCGGAATATCTGTCGCTGATCATGACGCTGGTGATCGCTTTCGGCGTCGTGTTCCAGATGCCCGTGGTTCTCACGCTGCTCGGGCAGGTGGGAATCGTTTCGTCGCAGTTTTTGAGAGATCAGCGCCGCTACGCCATCGTCATCGTCTTCGTCGTCGCGGCGATCCTGACGCCGCCGGACGTCTTCTCGCAGCTGGCCCTCGCGGTTCCCGGGATGCTGCTTTACGAGGCGTCGATCTATTCCGTGCGCATGGTCGAGAAGAAGCGGGCCGACGCCGAGGCGGCGGCGCAGGAATAAGCGACATCTCGTCGGCTTGACCCCCCTTCGCGGCTGCGGGACAAGGTGCGCAAGATTCTCCTGCGCGGTAGCCCGACATGTACGACATCAAATGGATTCGCGAGAACCAAGAGGCCTTCGACAAGGGCCGCGCGCGGCGCAATCTGGAGCCGCTCTCGGCGCAGCTTCTCGCGCTCGACGACGCGCGCCGCGCGGCGATTGGCGAACTGCAGAAGGCACAGGAGCGCCGCAACGCCGCGTCAAAGGAAATCGGCGCTGCGATGAAGGCGGGCGACGCGGCGAAGGCCGAAGCGCTCAAGGCCGAGGTTGCGCAGATCAAGGACAACTGGCCGGCGCTGGAGCAGGCGGAACGCGACGCGATCAAGGCACTCGAAGATGAGTTGGCCGCGATTCCCAACACGCCGCTCGATCAAGTGCCTGAAGGCAAGGACGAGCATGACAATGTGGAAGTCCTGCGCTGGGGAACGCCGCGCACATTCGACTTCACGCCGAAAGAGCATTTCGACATCGGCGAAGGCCTCGGCCTCATGGATTTCGAGGCCGCCGCCAAGCTCTCGGGCGCGCGCTTCGTCGTGAACAAAGGCCCGCTCGCGCGGCTGGAACGCGCGCTCGCGCAATTCATGCTCGATCTGCATACCGATGAGCATGGCTATATGGAAGTGAATCCGCCGCTGCTGGTGCGGGATGAAGCGATGTTCGGCACGGCGCAACTGCCGAAGTTCCGAGAGGATCAGTTTTCGGCAACGAACCTGGGCGCTCAAGAGGAAAGAAGGGCGCGAGCGTTCGACGCGGCGGAGGCGCGTTGGAACGATCAAATTTCAGGAAACAAACTCATACAGGCGCTCGGGATAAACGGGCCAACATATGAGCTTTTCAAGGAGGAGCTTGAGAACATTCCTCAAACGGCAAATTTCTGGCTCATCCCCACCGCCGAAGTCCCCCTCACAAATCTCGTCCGCGAATCCATCCTCGACGAAGCGCAGCTTCCCCTGCGCATGACCGCCGGCACCTATTGCTTCCGCGCGGAGGCGGGGGCTGCGGGCCGGGATACGCGCGGCATGATCCGCCAGCATCAGTTCTACAAGGTGGAGCTCGTCTCCATCACCACGCCCGAGCAATCGCTCGAAGAGCACGAGCGCATGACCGGCTGCGCCGAGAAGGTGCTGCAACTGCTGGAGTTGCCCTATCGCAAGGTCACGCTCTGCACCGGCGACATGGGCTTCGCCTCGCAGAAGACCTACGACCTCGAGGTCTGGCTGCCGGGGCAGGGGAAATATCGCGAGATTTCCTCCTGCTCGGTCTGCGGCGACTTCCAGGCGCGGCGCATGAACGCCCGGTCTCGCGGAGCCGACGGCAAGCCGCGCTTCGTGCACACGCTCAACGGCTCCGGCCTCGCGGTCGGTCGCGCCATGGTGGCGGTGCTGGAGAACTATCAGGAGGCCGACGGCTCTGTGACCGTGCCGGCGGCGCTGCAGCCCTATATGGGCGGGCTGACGAAGATCGAGCGGAGATAGTAGCAGCCGGGCGTTGGCCGTTTATCTCCCTGATCGAAGCCGTCCGCGAATAATCCCTCCCCCGTGGGGGAGGGATTGGGGGCGGCCTTAGTAGCCCGCGACGACTGGTCGTCCGGCGCCATAGGCTGCGCCAGAAGGGTAGCCGCCGCCATAGCCATAGGCCGCCGGGGCGCCGTAACCGTATCCGTAGCCACCACCGCCGCCGAAGAGCCCGCCGAGGATGTCGAAGGGCGCGCTGACGACATCGCCGACGCCGGTCGCGACTCCTCCGAGCACGCCGCCGGCGCCGTAGCCGCCGTAACCGCCATAGCCAGCGCCGTAATAGGCCGGGGCTGCGCGATAGCGCGCCACGCCGTAGCGGTGTCGCGCAAAGTCATAACGGTTCCACGCCGTCCCATAACGGCCGTGCGTCATGCCATAATGATGATGGCAGCCGCCGCTACGCATCCCTCCGCGGGAGTAATAGGCGTCGGCGGAGCTCATGGACGCGGCAAGCGCTGCGGCAGCAAGCAGAGGCGTAAGTTTTGATCGCATCATACACTTCCTACGCTTTGCCCAGTCCCCCCACCGATGTAGGGCGCGGGTGGACGCATGCCGCCGAATCGGTTCAAAAACATGGAGGTTCCGCTACGCTCACGGCCAGTCGGGCCGAGCTGGGGACAATCGCCTGATGCGCATTCTCATTACCAATGACGACGGCGTTCACGCGCCCGGCCTCGCCATCGCCGAAAAGATCGCGCGGACCCTTTCCGACGACGTCTTCGTCGTCGCGCCGGAGTCCGAGCAGTCGGGCGTCGCGCATTCGCTTTCTCTCAACGATCCGTTGCGCCTGCGCGCAATCACGCCGCGCCATTTCGCGGTGAAGGGCACGCCCACGGATTGCGTCATCATGGCCGTGCGCAAATTGATGCTCGACCATCCGCCGGACCTCGTGATCTCCGGCGTCAACAGCGGGCAGAATCTCGCCGAGGACGTGACCTATTCCGGCACCATCGCCGGCGCGATGGAGGCGACCATCCTCGGCATTCCGGCGATTGCGCTCTCTCAATGCTATGATTTCTTCGCCGGGCGACAGACGATTCATTGGGATTGCGTCGAGGCGCATGGCGTCGCCGTCGTGCAGAAGCTGCTGGCCGCCGGCATTCCCCGCAACGTGCTGATGAATGTGAACTTCCCCAATTGTCATGCAGATGGCGTGGTCGGCGTCGCCGTCACCATGCAGGGCCGGCGCAGCAACGATCTCATGCGCATCGAGGACCGCAAGGACGGGCGCGGCAATCCCTATCACTGGATTTCCTTCCAGCGCGGCAATTTCACCCCCGGCGCGGGAACCGACCTTCTGGCGATCGAGGAAAACAGGATTTCGGTCACGCCGCTGCAACTCGACCTTACCGACCATCCAACCGTCACGCGGCTCGCGTCCGTTTTCGAAGGTCGTGGCGAGGAGAATACATGAGCGCCGCGGCAGCCCGAATCGCTTTTGAGGAACGTGCGGCGCTGCTCCTTGCCGTGCGTCAGGCAGGGGTGCGCGACATCTCCGTGATGCGGGCGATCGAGGCCGTGCCGCGCGAGGCCTTCGCGCCCTACAAATTCCGTGATCTCGCCAATCGCAACATGTCCTTGCCGCTGGGCTGCGGACAGACGATGTCGCGCCCGGCCGATCTCGGCCGCCGCATCGAGGCGCTGCGCGTTGGCAGGGGACACCGGGTGCTGGAGGTCGGCACGGGGTCCGGCTATGGGACCGCGATACTGGCGCGCCTCGCGCGGGAGGTGGTGACGCTCGAGCGCTTCGAGACGCTCGCGATCGAAGCTGCGCGCCGGCTGGCCGCGCTTGGCGTCTCCAACGCCGTGGCGCTGCATGGGGACGGTCTCGCGCCGGCGCGCACGCTCGGCGAGTTCGACCGCATCATCGTCCATGCCGCGCTGACCGAGACGCCCGCCGCGCTTCTGCAAATTCTCGCGCCGGGCGGGACGCTGATTTTCGTCCGCAATGAGGCGTCCGAACAGGATCGGCGCCCCGTCAACGATTGATTAAGGTTGATCGCATTGAACGCGGCGAAACGCGCGAAACGGAACTCGGGCCGCACAGCCTTCCCGCGGCGACAAGTGAGACCGCAAAGTCACTGTAAATCACGGGTTTCCACTATGCTGAAGATTTTCATCAAGAGGCTCAACCGGCGTTCATCTTAAACGCCTCCTTAACCCGCGCGGGCCTACAAACAACTTGTTGTTGGTGTGTGCGAGTGGGTCGCGTCATGGCTATAAAGCGTCAAATTGCTTATCCGCGGGCCGCAATGCGGCTCATGATGGCCGTGGGAACGGCGGCGTTGATGGCGGGATGTTCCGACGCTTCGCGATTATCCGATCCCTTCTCAGATCCCTTCACCTCGGGCGGCTCTCCCAAGATCGCTTCGTCTCGCGGCATCGACCGCGCGCCGACGGGCGCCATCGGCGCCGCGCCCCGGGTGGATCAGCGCCCCCTCCCGGCGCAAAGCGCATCGACTCCGTACCGCGCTCCGACGCCCGCTCCGGCTCCGGTCGCCTCGGCGGCTCCGATCGGCGGGGCCGGCGCCTCGCACTGGACCGCTGATGGCGGCACGCCGGTGACTGTCGGCCAGGGCGAAAGCGCCAGCGTGCTCGCGACCCGCTTCGGCGTGCCGACCGACGCGCTGCTGCGCGCCAATGGCTACAGCAGCGCCGCCCAGGTCCAGCCGGGCTCGCGGGTCATCATTCCGGTTTATCGCGCCGGCGCCGTCGCCCATTCCGCTCCCGCTGCCGCCACCCCTGCAAAGGTCGCGGAAGCCAGGCCAGATCCGAAGGCCGAAGCCGCCGCCGCCCGCGAGGAGCAGCGCAAGGCCGAGGCCGCCGCCAAAGTCGCCCGCGACGACCAGCGCAAGGCGGAAGCTGCCGCCAAGGTCGCTCGCGAGGAGGAGGCCAAGGCCAAGAAGGCCGAAGCCGCCACCAAGGACCAGGAGCTGAAGCGCCAGAAAAAGGCCGAAGCGGAGACCGCCGCCCAGGAGGCGCGTCTCGCCCGGGTCGAAGCTGACAAGGCCGCCGCTCAGAAGGCCGTCGAAGCGAAGAAGCTGGCCGAAGCCAAGCAGATCGAAGCCAAGAAGGCTGCCGAGATGAAGGTCGCGGAAGCCAGGATCGCCGCGGATAAGGCGAAACTCGCCAAGGCCGAGGCCGCGAAGGCGAAGATCGACACGGCCAAGGCTGACGTCGCCAAGGCGGAGGCCGCGAAGGCCGCCGAAGAGGCGCGTATCGCCAGGGCGGAGGCCACCAAGGCCGCGAAGGCCGAGCGTCTCGCCAAAGCGCAGGCCGCGCGCGAGCAGGCGATCGCCGAAGCGCCCGTTGAAAAGACGCAGCCCAAGGTCGCCCTCGCCGATAAGCCGGTCGACAAGTCGACCCCTGTCGGCTCCATTCCGCCGGCGGAGGAGACGACCAAGGCCGCGATCGACAGCGACAAGCCTGAATTCCGCTGGCCCGCTCGCGGACGCGTCATCCAGGGCTTCTCGTCTGGCGGCAATGACGGGATCAACATCGCAGTGCCGGAAGGCACGCCGGTGAAGGCGGCTGAAGGCGGGCAGGTTGCCTATGCCGGCAGCGAACTGAAAGGCTATGGCAATCTCGTTCTGATCCGTCATCCCAACGGCTTCGTCACAGCTTACGCCCACAATGGCGAACTCGATGTGAAGCGCGGCGACACGGTCAAGCGCGGGCAGACGATCGCCAAGTCCGGACAGTCGGGCAATGTCGGTTCGCCGCAACTGCATTTCGAACTGCGCAAGGGGTCGACGCCGGTCGATCCGACGAACTATCTCGCGGGTCTCTGACACAGCGCACGCCAGGAATTCTCCGGCGTTCGCGAGACACTTACGCCGGAGAACAGCAGGGCGGCGGGTCCCAGGAAAGGCCCGCCGCCCGTTTTATTTGTTTTGAACGCTCGCTGGCGAAGCTGGTCGGACCGACGGGTCCGGCCTTTTTGCTTTTTGCATCTCGACGCCTTGCTGCGCGGCCCGACCTCGAAGGTCAGCAAACTCTTGATGTGGTCGCCGGATTTTGAGAGGAGAGAGCGCAGGCGCTCGGCGCAGGTTGCGTCGACAAGTCATTCGCAGAGAGAACGAGGACAATCCGTGAAATATCTCCTTGCCTGCCTCATCGCCTTCGCCGCCACGCCCGCGCTGGCCGTCGATCCGACAGGCATTCCGCAATGCGACGCGTTGCTCAAGCGCTACGAGGCGTGCTCGTCGTTGCTCACCCCCAAGCAGGTCCATGCCGCCCAGAAGGAGCTTCTCGACGGCGCCATGGGCATGCGCGCCGTCGCGAACGACCCCAGCAAGCGGCCCGATCTCGAGCGCTATTGCACGGACACATTCGAGCGCATGAAGAAGGAAGGCGACATCACGGAGTGCATGTCGAAGCCGTGAGGCCGCAGAATGCGCTCAACTCGCGAGAAGCGGCGCGAGCGCCTCGGCCACCGTGCAGCTTTCCAGATAGGGCCGGGCGCGCATTTCGGCGAGGCGGGAAACGGCGCGTTTGAATTCTCGCGCTTCGTCGCCATTCGAGGCGTCGTAGAGATGCTCTGGTTCGGCTGCGGCCGAGAGGGCGAGCAGGGCGCGGGCCTCATAAAGGACGTCGACGAGCATGATGAATCGGCGCGCCTCGTTGCGCTGCTCGGGCGAGAGAATCGGCGCGTCATCGACGATGATGGCGTCGAAGCGCTGCGCGAGCGCCAGATAATCGCCGGCCGCGAGGGGGCGACCGCAGACGTCCGAGAAACGGAAGCGCGCGACGCGGTCCGACGTCTGAGGGATGA
This sequence comes from uncultured Alphaproteobacteria bacterium, assembly GCA_963806665.1. GTDB lineage: Bacteria > Pseudomonadota > Alphaproteobacteria > Rhizobiales > Beijerinckiaceae > Methylocystis. The sequence goes on from CAWDYM010000004.1 coordinate 659,887, forward strand.
AGACCGTACGGCGCTTCACCTCGATTGTCGCCGGCGCGCCATGCTGCACGCCGGTCAGCGCGAGGAACAGCGCGTCGAGTGCGGCGTGTGCGCGCTCGTCCGCGGGTGTAAAGAATACTTCGCCGATGCAGTCCTGCCGCGCCCGATAATCGATCGGCGCAGTGAGGCGCACGACGTCCATGCGTTGCTGCAGGGAGGCGATGAAAGGCAGGAAGAGATCCCGATTCCGACCGCCTTCGTAAAGGCGCGAGGGTTCGACGTTGGACGTCGCGACGACGACGACGCCCTCGGCGAAGAGCGTTGCAAAGAGCCGCGCGAGAATTGTCGCGTCGGCGATGTCGGTCACTGCGAATTCGTCGAAACAGAGTAGGCGGGTCTCGACGGCGATTTGTCGCGCCACCTGCGTCACCGGATCGGCAAGGCTTCCGGAAGCGGCTCGTCGGGCCCGATGCAGGCGGTCGTGGACGTCGGCCATGAAACCATGGAAATGCGCGCGGCGCTTCTTCTCGACGGGCGCCATCTCGAAGAAGAGGTTCATCAGCATGGTCTTGCCGCGGCCGACGGGGCCCCACAGATAGAGCCCGCGGGGTCTTTCCTCTTGCCAGAAAAAGGCGCTCAGGACACGGGGCAGTGGCGCGGCCGGCGCGCGGCCCTTTGCCAGCGCATCGACGAGCGACTGCAGCTTCTTCACCGCCTCGCGCTGCGAGTCGTCAGGGTGGAGATCGCGTTCCACCACGAGCGCATCATAACGATCGACGAGCGCGCGTTTCGTCGTCATGCGCGCCGCATCTTGCCGCTCGCGGCGTCGAACGCGCCGGGGCGCAATTCGCAATAGAGCAGACGATCGGGATCGACCGGACCCGGCATGATGATTTTGCCGCGCGGAACGCGGGCGAATCCCAGCCTCGCGTAATATTCCTCGTCGCCCACGAGAAGGACGAGCCCGTGACCACTCTCGCGCGCGGCGTCGAGCGAGTGTTTGACCAGCATTTCGCCGACGCCCTGCGAACGGAAGGCCGGCTCGACCGTCAGCGGCCCGAGCAGCAGGGCGGGCGAAGCGCCCACGAGAATCGGCGTCATGCGGTTGGCCCCGACGAGCAGCGTGCCGACGCGCGCCACGAAGGAGAGCGACAGATCGGGGCGGACTCCCTCCCGCAGCCTGTAGGCCGTGCGGGCATAGCGCCCGGGGCCGAAGGCGCGCTCGTCGAGTTTCTCGATTTGCGCTTCGTCCGCGGCCGTCGTGGGGAAAAATTTGATGACGAGATCGATCATGAGCGGGCCGAGCCCATAACATGCGCGGGGCCGAGGGCAAAACGGCCACCGTTGCGGCGCTTGCGGACCCCACGCGAATTGTGGCCAATGAGGCAGATTGAAATTCGCCGCGCCTGCGTCGAGGACGCCGAAGACATTGCGAAAATCCACATCGCCGCCTGGCGAGAGAGCTATGGCGCGCTGATGCCGGCGGCGACGCTCGCTACGCTCGATTGCGATGAGTGGGCGGCGAGTTGGCGCAAGAAGCTGGCAGGCGACGGCGATCGCGCGTCGGCCGTCTTTCTTGCGGGCGACGAGACCGGCGCGCCGTCGGGATTCGCCCACTGCGGGCGCCAGCGCTCCGAGAAGCTGCTGCCCCTCGGATTTTCCGGCGAGTTCGCGTCCCTCTACCTTCTGAGCCGCATTCAGCGGCGCGGCGTCGGGCGGCGCCTCCTTTCGGAGATGGCCTGCCATCTTCTCGCCCACGGCTGCGAGAGCGCCGCGGTCTGGGTCTTTCGCGACGCCGTTCATGCGCGGGCTTTCTATCGGGCGCAGGGCGCGGAGCCGACAGGGGTCGCGGGCCAGTGGGAGATATACGGGATGGCCTTGCCGGACATGGCCTATGGCAGGCGAGACCTCGCTGCGCTTGCGGCCGCGCGGAGAGAGAGCTGAGCGGCCCGCGCCCGCTCCGCTTGATGCGCCCCCACCGAGCGCCAATTAGGTTGGCGGCCGGGGGCCGAACTGGAGGGAGTTGCCGATGTGCATGCCGATTTGCCATTGGCTTTTGGGTGCCGTGGCGCTCGTCTGTATGTTTTCGGCCGGTCCGGCGGCGGCTCAGGGCACGGCCCAGCAGCGCGCGGCCTGCGAACGGGACTCCCACCGTCTCTGCGCGGCGGAGGAGCCGGACGCTCTCGCAGTCGAGAATTGCCTGAAAGCGCGCATGAAATCGCTCTCGTCAGCCTGCCGGCGACAGTTCAAGGCGCGCCGCTGATCGGGCTTAAGCGCCTCAACGCAGGGGTGTCAGGATGGCCCGCACGAAGGCTGCGCGCTTGAAGGCGGCGAGATCGAGGCGCAGCTCTCCAGCGTTCGCCCGGTTCTTTCCCTTGCCGCCCGAGACTTTGCCGGCGTCGCCCAGGACGCCGGCCCGATATTCCTCGAGCGTCAGCCCGCCTGGGTTCGACAGGGCCCAACGCTTGAATATCTTCGTCTTGGCGCGGTCGTAGGCGTCGGAGCGGCCTTCATCGGCCGCGACGTCGGCGAGACCGAAACTGAAGTTCAGCCAGGCGTCGAGCGAGACCTTGCCGGTCTTGCCCCTGTCCATTTCGGCGAAGCTTTTGTCGATGAAGCGGTTCGCTTCCGCGCTCGTGATCACGCCGTCGTGATCCTCATCGAAGCTTTGGAAGACTGCATCGAGCACATGGTCGGCGTCGCTCTCGGCATGGAGGGGCGACGCCGCCGCAAGGGCGAACGACAGGGCGATAGCGGCGGATGTGGCTCGGATCATGGATCACCAATAGGGGGAAACGGGCTCGCCCGCCAACACTTCCGCAAGGCGCGCGCGCGTCGCGGGCGTCGCGTCCGCCGGCAGGTCGTCGAGCGGAAAGAAACCGGCCTCGGCGATCTCGTGATCCGGCTCCTTCGGCCCTTCGCAATTGAAGTGCCGCACGACGAAGAGCGCGACGTGATCGCGCGGCGACGCCCGCCGATTGAGATAGACCCCGTGGAGAGCGGGCGCGCCCAAGAGATGCAGGCCGCCCTCTTCGTGGAGCTCCCGCGCCAAGGCCTGCATCAGCGTTTCGCCGCCCTCGACGCCGCCACCGGGCAGATAGAAGCCTGGAACGTAGGTATGTCGAACCAGAAAGACGCGATCGTCCGTATCCAGCACAAGACCGCGCACGCCAAGCGTCATCGGCCGCTGAAACAGGGCGCCGAAAGTGATGATGCGGGAAACGATGCGGGCCCGAAGGGAGGGCTCCGGACGCAGTTTTTCGGCGCGCTCGGCGGCGGGAACTTGGGTTTCCTCTCTCATCTTCCGACTATGGCAAAAGAGGCGCGCGGGCTCCAGCCCGCATTCCGCGCAAGCGGCCAAACCTTGGTGACAAGGAAGCGTTTCATATTTTTCGTCGGCGCGGTCGCCGCCGTTTTCATGACCGCGGAAAGCGCGCTAGGACTAGTTCAAATGATCAGGGGACCATCGTGAGCTTTCTCCTTGCCCATCTCTCCGACGCGCATATCGGCCCGATCCCGCGGCCAAACCTCGCCGAACTCCTCGGCAAGCGCGTCACCGGCTATGTCAACTGGCTCTCCAAGCGCGCCGCTCAGCACGACATGGGCGTGCTTTCGACGCTCGTCGCCGACATGCGGGCGCAGCAGCCCGACCACGTGCTTATGACCGGCGACATCGTGAATATCGGCCTCCCCGCCGAGATCGCGCTCGCCCGCGACTGGCTCGCGACTCTCGGCGCGCCGGACGAGGTGAGCTTCACGCCCGGCAATCACGACGCCTATGTGGCCGACGCGACGAAGCTCGTGCAGCAGGTCTTCGCGCCCTGGACGACGAGCGAGGCTGAGCCCTCGGGTTTTCCCTTCCTGCGCCGTCGCGCCGGCGTCGCCCTGATCGGCCTAGATTCCGGCGTGCCGACGGCGCCCTTCGTCGCCTCAGGCCGGCTGGGCGCGAGGCAACTCGCGGCGCTCGGCGAGATTCTGGAGCGCACGAAAGCGGAGGGCCTCGCGCGAGTCGTTTTCCTGCACCACCCGCCGCATGTCGGCGGGGCGCGTGTCCTGCGGGGCCTCGAGGACGCCGCCGCTTTCGAGGCCGTTATTGCGCGGTACGGGGCGGAGTTGGTCGTGCATGGCCACAACCATAGGCCGAGCGTGGCTTTCATTCCGGGTCCGGGCGGTCCGGCCCCAGTCGTCGGCGTCGCCTCCGCCTCGGCGCGGCCCGGCGGGCATTATCCTTCGGCGGCCTACAATCTTTACGCCATCGAGCGTAGCGGCGCGGGCGTGCGCGTCACGTTGCGGCTGCGCGCGCTGAACGAAGCGGGCGATGTCGTCGAATCCGGCGCGCAGGAACTCGTTTACGGCGCAAAATAGGTCCGATAGGCCCACAAAGCGATGATCATGACGAGGCCAAAAAAAGCCGCCGAGCCCAGGAATTCGATGAAGAACAGGAAGGCCTGGAAGGCCCTCTCGCGCAGAGCGTCGGCGTTGGCGCCGGCCGGAGCGGAAACCCGCGAAGTTTTGCTCAGCATTCGCGCCGCGCCGCCGCTGGCGTAATCGACTGCCAACGCCTTCTCGCGTTCGATCAGCCGATGCGCGATGTAGTTTGTCACGGCGTCGACGATCTCCTCGATGTCGGCGCTCTCGCGCAGCGTGATGCGGCCGTGGCGCGTGTCCTGTAAAAAGCGATAGGTGCGCCGGTCACGGTCCATTTCGACGAAACCGATCTGGTCGATAAAGAGGCGCGGGCGCTCGCCTGGAACTACGGCGAGGTCAAAACTGTCGCAATCCTGCGGAACCTGCGCGACGACCGGAGCCAACGCATCGGCGAGAATCTCGAGGCGCGCGAGCTCGGCGGCGCGCAGATCGGTGAGGGCGGCGGAATGCTCGGCGTTTTCGACGCGGGCGCGCCGCAGCGCCGTGGCGAGGGTCGCCATGCGCTGATCGACCGTCGCTTTGCCATTATCAACGGCCTTCGCGGCGCCGACTTCGGTTGCAACGATCGTGGGACCGCGCGCCGCCAGCCGCTCGTCGGCGCAGGGTGGGGCGGCCGCCGTCGGCGGGCAGAGGCTCTTCCATGTCGGTCACTCGCTTCGCCCTCGCCAGCGCGCGGGATTAACGCTTTCTTCACTATAGCGGTTTGGGCTCTCGATGCGAAGGCCCACGGAGGCGTGAGTGAAGCAGGGGTCGACTTTTCCCCCGCGCTCCGGCAAGGAAAACGGCTACAGCGTCGGCGATTCCGACGATTAACCATAAGCGGCGCCGATTTCAGGACGCCCCGGAGGAAACCCATGGCGAGCAACACCCATGGCGAATCGGACACTGGCGGCGCTTTGTTCGAGCGTATCCTTTTCGGCTTCGTCTTCGCCGTGGTGGCGGCCCTCGAGGCTTCCGGCGGGAGCGACCATCTCCTGGTCGCGGGATTTTTTGCGGGCGCGGCGCTCTTTCTGCTGCGCCCCTCGAGCGAGATGGCCCGGCAGGCCGTGAACTTCGCCGTCGACTTCGCCGTGGTCGGCGCCTTCGCATTGCTGTGCGACAGGAACGGCGTTCTGTGGCGCGCGCCGGAGACGCTCGACCAGCTGTTCAGGTTTTCGCCCGTCGGCGCCGGCGCGGCGACGATCATCTATCTTGCGGGCGTCGTCACGCTCACGGCGCGCTCGCGCATGCCGCTCCGCATCGCGCTTTTCCTTCTGCCTTTCCTTTTCAGCCTCGTTATCGCGCTGGGGTCGCCGCCGGTGACCCAGATCGGCGCGGCCTTCTTCCCCGGCCTCGACGTCCCCGATCCGCTCAAAAAAATCGTCGGCCGCACGCTGGTCCTGTTTCTCCTCAACGAAGCGGTCGTCGTCGGCGTGCCGCTCGCCCTGGGGCGCTTTCTTCCACGGCAATGGCGCCCGCACGGCATTCTTCTCGCCTCGGCTTTCCTCGCCTCGCTGACGCCCTTCGTCGCGACGGCGGTCTCGCTTTTCGCCACGCCGTATCTGCCCGGCCCGATCGCCGCTTTCGTCGCGGTCTTAGCCGCCGCGGTGGCGCAGGCGGGGCTGTGGGGCGAAACCTATCTCGTCACCCAATCCATCGCGGGGTTACTGCGCGCCTCGCCCTCGCTCTCCGTCGTCGTCTACCATGACTGGCGGACCGGGGCGGAGAAGGGCTTCGTCTACGGCTTCGTCTTCATGGCGCTCGTTCTCGCTGTGGGAATCATCGCCGCGATCCCGGGCGCCGTCGCGCTGATCTCCATGTCGGGGCCGATCGGCGGCGCGCTCATCGGCGCGGCCGCCTATCCGCTGGCGCGCGCCATCATGGAGAGTCACGGATTCGACGCCGCCCTTCCTCGGGCGGCTCGAGGAAGCCTATCTTCGCCCCGCGAATTACGCACGCGGCGTCGTGATCGGGATCGCGATCGTGATCGCGCTGGCCATCAATCTGCCCGCCGCGAGCGGCTGGGACCGCTTCTTCTTCGGCGCGATCGCCGGCGCGCTCGCTTATGCGGGCGTCGACGCAGGCTTCGATCTGGAGGCACTGTACAAGGGCCGTCGGCAGCATTTCCGAGGCTGGCGGGTCTATACGCTCGGCGCCGGGCTCGGGGCTTTCGTCGCGGGGTCCATCGCCTGGTATTTCGACGCGGATCAGCTCGGCACCGTTATCAACAAGTTTTCTGCTTACGTCGCGCTCGATTACGCAGCGGAAGGCAAGCCGCTGAACGCCTATATCGTGCGGCCGCTGTTCTCGAAATGGGGCGCGACCGATCTCGGCGTCGTCGATGGGGGCGTGCGGCTGCTCTACGACGAGTCGCTTTCCGGCGTCATTCAGTGGGTCTTCGCGGCGCCGCTTTTCTCGATCAACCTTTTCTTCCTTACCGCACTCATTAAACGCAGCCTGCAGCCGCTGCGCCAGCTTGCGAGCTGGGAGGGCCTCGACATGCTCGTCGAGAACGCGGTTCGCGTGCTGCGCTGGGGCCTGTGGATGGCCCCGGTCATCTACTCCTTTCTCAAGGCTGCGCCGGACCCGAGCTGGTACAATCAGGACGGTCTCATCCGCACGGGCGTCGCCACATGGATGAGCTACGTCCTGCCGGATAACGAGTTCCGCGCATGGAGCCTCGATATTTTCACGGCGCTCCTCGCCTATGACGTGCTGCGCGTGCTGATCTGGTTCGATCACATGGGCCTGCGCGTCGCGACGCTCGTGAATCTGTCCTTCGTCGGCGGCGACGCGCTCGACGAGAAGGCCGCGCGTTTCGTCGGCAAGGAGCAAGTGAGCCGCGCCATACCGGAGGGCATCCGCCGCTTCGGCACATGGGCGCCGTTGCTGCTGCCGTTCTACATTCCGCGCGGGGCCGAATGGGACAAGGCATGGACCGCCGCCGAACGCATGAGCGCGACGCGTCCCCCGTCCTATACCTATCTCGTCGGCGGCTATCTCGCTTATGCGGGCCTCGTCGCGCTGGGGTTGGTGCTGTTCCTGCTGTCGCGTCTCGCGCGGGCGCAGAAGATTACGATCGAGGGCATCACCGGCGCCGGCGGCGTGCCTGGCTCGCGTCCGCTGAAGCTCACCAACGGCCTTATGACCAGCGAATGGTTCCAGGATGGCCAGGGCGCAATCCGCATCGAGGGCGTCGCGCGCGGCGGCCCACCGATCGATATCACCCGCCGGCCCGACGATCATGCGCATCCGCGCGGCCGCTTCCTTTTCCTGCGAGAGGAGGGGGGCGAGCTCTGGTCGGTCGGCGAAGCGCCGACGCGCTGCGCCGCCGCGCGCGCCAAGCTTACCGACGCGGGTGAGAACTGCCTCTTCTTCATGGCTGAGCAGAACGGTTTCGCCATCGAGGCGCGCGTCTCGCTCGCGGCCGACGAGGCGGTGGAGATTCAGCGCCTGCGCATCGTCAATCTCGAACCCCGCGCGCGCAAGCTGACGCTCGCCTCTCTGCGCGAATGGGTGCTGAACGAAACCGGCGTGGAACTGCGCGACGCCGCGTACAACGCGATTCACGTCGGCACCTGGTATGTCCATTCGCTCAACACGATCTTTGCGCAGAATCGACTGCTGAAAGGCGGGGCGCGCCGCCACGCGGATCGCCGCCTCTCGCCGGAAGTCGGCTTCCACGCCATCGGCGCCGGTCCCGATACGAAGATGACGATCCTCGGCTATGAGGATGTGAAGGCGCGTTTCTATGGCATGGGTCCGGCCAACGCCCCCGACAGCCTCCTTGGCCTCGGCGACCCGCGCGACCCGCAGGACGAGGGGCTGCTCTATGGCTTCGACCCCTGTGCGAGCCTGCGAGTCGAAATCGAGATCGGCGCGACGGCCACGGCGGAACTCATCATCGTCGATGGCTGGGCCAAGGACATGGGCCGCGCCACGGACTCAGTGGCGCGCCACGTCGGGATCGCGCCGGTTGCGCCGGATGTCCTCGACAAAGCGCTCTCGCGCAAGCGCGCGCTCATTATGCCCCCCGCGCCGGAAAAGCACCGTTACGTCTTTTCCGACGACGGTCGCAGCCTGACGCTCTCGCCCGGCACGCCGCGTCCGTTCGCGCATGTCATCGCCAACCCCGTGGGGCAGGGATGCGTGCTGACGAACGACGGCGACATTTTCTCCTACGCCAGCAATTCGCGCCTCAACAGTTTCACGCCGTTCCGCATGGGCGAGGGCCGCACGGCGCCGGCGGGGCAGATGATCTACGTCTATGATCTCGCCCGCACGGACGCACATTCCGCCACCTTTGTGCCGCTGCGCCGGCGAGACGCGAAACATCAGGTGACCTTCGCGCCCGGCTCGGCGGTTTTCCGCGCCGAGCGCGACAATCTCGAACTCGAAATGACGGTCTTCGTCAGTCCGACTGAGCCGATCGAATTTCGGCTGCTCAAGATCCGCAACAAGGCCGATCACGAGCGCCTGTTGCAGATCGTGCCGGCGATGGAGATCGTTCTCGCCGAGACGCCGAGCGAGAGCCTCGGCGCCGTGCAGTCCATCGTCGACGACAATGTGCGTTCGATCTACTTTCGCAATCCGCGGAACGACTTCGTCAAGGGATGGGCCTTCGTCACGACGTCGATACCGGCGGAATTCGCAGAGACGTCGCGCCGCAGATTCCTCGGCCATGAAAGCCGCGATCCTTATCTTCCCTACATGGTCGAGCACGGCCATCCCGACGCCGGCGCGCCCGAACACGAGCGCAAAGTCGCGGCCTTCTGCGGCTCCATCGACGTCGCGGCGGGCGAGGAGGCGGTGGTCGTCGTCGCGCTCGGTCAGACGACGACGATCGAGGAAGCGAAGCGTCTCGCCGCGCGCGCGCGCGATGCGGAATTCGCTCGCAAAGAACTGGAGGCGAGCCGCCAGGCGTGGGACGAACGGCTCTCGGTGCTGCGCATCAAGACCAATCGTCCGGACGTCGACCGCCTCGTCAACGACTGGCTGCCCTATCAGTTGCTCGCGTCGCGCCTGTGGGGCCGCACCGGTCCCGCGCAGCGCTCGGGAGCCACGGGCTATCGCGACCAGTTGCAGGACGTCATCCCGCTCATCCATCTTGCGCCGGACCGCGCCCGCGCGCAGATCCTGCTGCACGCCAAGCATCAATATCTCGAAGGCGACGCGTGCAAATGGTGGCATCGCGCGCCCAATGGCGGCACGGGCCTCGCCGACCGCACGCATTCGTCGGATCCGCATCTGTGGCTGCCCTATGTGACCATCCGTTACGTGAAAGGCGCGGGCGACGCCGCGATCCTCGATGAGGTCGAGACCTTCCTCGAAGCCAATCCTGTGCCGAAGGGTCAGGAGGGCGAAGCGACGGTGCCGCTCAATTCGCGCGACAAGGACACGCTGCTCGGCCATTGCGCGCGCGCGATCGACTACACGCTCGACCGTTTTGGCGCGCATGGCCTGCCGCTTGTCGGCTCGGGCGATTGGGACGACGGCATGCATCTCATTGGCGCGGAAGGGCGCGGCGAGAGCGTGTGGCTCGGCTTCTTCCTTCACGGCATTCTCGTGGACATCGCGCCGTTTTTCGAGAGTAAGGGCGACGGAGCCCGCGCCGCGCGTTACCTCGAGCGCGCGGAGAAGCTGCGCGCCGATCTCGCCGAATGCTGGCGCGGCGACCGCTATGTGCGCGACTTCGCCGACGACGGGCGCGAGCTTTCGCCGATGAGCGCCATGACCGCGCATTGGCCGACGCTCACCCACGCCGTGGACCCCGCGCGCGGCCGCGAGGCGATCGAGAAGGCGCTCGCCGTTCTCGGCCGCTCGAACCGCATCCTGCTTGTCACGCCCCCCTTCACCGAGCACTCCGAGCCTTATCCTGGTCGCAGCGCGGAATATCCGCCAGGCGTGCGCGAAAACGGCGGGCAATATTCGCACGGCGTTTCCTGGTTCGTGGACGCTTTGGCCAAGCTCGGCGCGCAGGCCAGGGAGGCCGGTGACGAGAAGGCTGCGGCGGAACTCTTCGCCCAGGCGTTCCACTCCTGGATCGCCATCTCGCCGATCTCGAAGTTGCGCACGCCGGCGGAGGCCGATATCTACGGCCTGCCGCCGCATCAGCAGCCGGCGGATGTTTACGAGGGCGACGGCTATGAGGGCCGCGGCGGCTGGAGTTGGTATACGGGCGCGGCGGCACGCATGATCTCCGCCGCCTACGCCATGCTCGGCCTCGAGTTCGAGAACGGCGAACTCAAGCCGCGCCCCGACGCCTTCGATCCGAAGGGCGAGCTGAAACTTGAAAGCGTGACGTACCGGGGGAAGGTGTTTGGCCCCGGCGCGGATCAGGTCCGCAAGTAGCGTGCGCCGCGGCGGTTGGCGCGGCGGATCACGCCCGCGTCAGTCGCCGCATTCCGCGGCGTCGCAGCCCCCGCCGACAAGGCAGGAGCGGTTGTCGACGCAGCAACGGTAGCGGCACTCATCCTGATCGAAGCTCGCATGAGGCGGGCAGCTCGACAGGCAGATGCGATAGAGTTTTGCGCAGGACTGCACGGTCTTTCCGGGGCAGGATGGGCCAGCGTCGCCTTGCGCCGCCGCGGCCCCCGCGAGCATGATCGAAAAGACCATCAACAAGATTTTTCGCATGGCGTCCCTCCCGCGCAATTGCAGGAAGTCTCGCGAGCTCAAGACCGCGCTGCAAGGCGCATATTGCCACGCAGGGGCAAATCGCCCACTCTCCGCCGATGGACGAAGACGCTCTCCTTGCCGCCAACGCCGCCTATTACAAGGCCTTCGCCACGCGGGACCTTCCTGCGATGGAGGCGGTCTGGGCGGAGGAGGGGGTCTCCTGCGTCCATCCCGGCTGGCCGGCGCTCGTTGGCCGCGCGCCGATCATTGCCTCCTACCGCGACATTTTTCGCAACCCGACCCAGGAGTTGGTGACGGCGCGGGACGAAAAGCTGCTGGTGGAGGGCGACAACGGTCGCGTATTCTGCGTCGAGGACGTCGGCGGGGGCCTATTGCTGGCGACGAACTGGTTCCGCGTCATCGGCGGCAAATGGCGGCTCCTGCATCATCAAGCCAGCCCCCTCGCGATTGCGCCGCCAGCGAAGCGCGAGGAAAAGCATTCGTTTCATTGATCCGGCGGCGCCATGCCCGCGCCGCCGCCGCGATCAAGGCGTGCAGCTTTTTCCTGGATCAATATTCGCCGCTGCCGACGAGAGGATGGATGCCGCCCGCGCTTCCACTGCTGCTCTTGCCGCTCCCGGTCCCGCTGCGGCTGCTGCGCGTCGGTTGAGATTTGCCGCGCTTGGCGACCTGGTCGATCGAGTCCGTCTTCGACAGCGCAACGGATTTGCCGCCGAGCGTCGGCAGAGCCTGGGACGTCGGCGCGCCGACGGCGAAAATGAAAAGCGCAGCAAGAAAATAACGCATTCGATCGCTCCTACGTGCCGACAGGTTCTTGGCCCATCCGCAGCATGATTAGCATAAACAGCCCGCGCTTGGGAGGCCGCGCGCTGGAGCGGCCTGCCCCTGCGATCCGCGCGTCACTCCGCTTCCGGAGTCTCCGCTTTCGTCCGCCGCCACGGCTTCTTCGCGTCGCGCCGCGGGCCGTCGACAAGCCGCACCACCATGCCCCACAGCGTGCGCACATCCTGCTGCGTCAGGCCGATGCGGTGGAACATGTTGCGCAGATTACGCGCCATCACCGGCTTTTTATCGAGAGGGCGGAAGAAGCCGCGCGTGTCGAGCTCTTCTTCGAGGAAATCGAAGAAGGCCAGAGTCATTTCGCGCGTCGCGGGCGGCGAGCGCTCCTCGATCTCATAGGGCAGGGCGTCGCCGTGGGCGGCGCGGAACCATTCATAGCCCACGAGCAGCACCGATTGCGCGAGGTTGAGCGAAGCGTAGGCGGGATTGACCGGGAAGGTCAGGATGGCGTCGGCCAGCGCGACATCGTCATTGTCGAGGCCGGTGCGCTCGGGACCAAAGAGAAAGCCATGGGTCTCGCCCGCCGCATGTCGCGCAGCGGTGTCGGCCAGCGCCCCGGCGGGGGCGAGGACCGGTTTCATCTGCCCGCGCCCGCGCGCCGTCGCCGCGTAAACGAAATTGAGGTCCGCGATCGCCTCGCGAACGCTGTCGTAGAGCTTGGCCGTCTCCAGAAGATGCGTCGCGCCGGCGGCGGCGGCGTAGGCGCCCTTGCGATAGGCGCCGGTGCGCGGCCAGCCCTCTCGCGGGGAGACGAGGCGCAGGTCGGAGAGGCCGAAATTGGCCATGGCGCGGGCGCACATGCCGATGTTCACCGCGAGCTGCGGGCGCACCAGAATGATCGCCGGACCGCCCGTGAGCGCCTGCTTCGTATGATCCGTCCCCGCTCCGACCAATTGCGCGTCCCCTCGCCAAGAAGTCGCTAATTAGGCCGAAAGCCGGCGGTGGGGGAAGGGGTCAGACGCGATCTGGCGCCGAACGGGCGGGCGCGCTCGGGAGCCAGTCGATCGCTCTCAAGGTCGAGGCCTCATGCGCAAAGAGGCCGACGACGACCGCGAGGCCTGCGGCGACGGTAAGCGGCCGCCACCCTCCGGCGTCCGAAGGCGCTGCCGCTTCCGGGCGCCTGCGGTTGAACCAGGACAGGGCGGCGAACATGAGCCCGAAGGGCAGAAGGTCGTCGGTTCCCGCGAAGACGATGGCCAGCAGCGCGGCGAAAAGGCCGGTCGCGATCTGGCGCGTGCGTTGGCAGCGAAACATCGCGCCGAGCGCCAGCGCACCGTCCGAGCCCGTCCAGGGCAGGATATTGGGCACGTTGACGAGAAGCGTCAGCAGCACATAGGCGGCGCCGGAAAAAGCGACCACCGCTGCGCCATATTGCGGCGCGGCGCCGACAAGACCCTGCATCAGGGCGGAAAGCCTCGCCGGCTCCGGCATGACGGCGAAGGCGATCAGGGCGGAGAGCGCCGGTCCGGCAAGACTCACTGCGCCCGCCTCGAAAGCGTTTGCATGATCGCGCGCGCCGAGCGCGACGCCGCCGCCGAAGGGGATGAGGCTCACCGTTACGCCGCGATGGCCGAAGGCGGCGAGCGCCAGCGCATGACCCATTTCATGGACGAGCGTCACGGCGATGAGCAGGGTGGACAGATAAAGCGCGACGCCGAGGGCAAGCGCCGCGAGAAACGCCAGCGCACCTGGATCGGCGAAGAGTGCTTCGGCGGAGATGTCCATGGATTTCAGCGTGACATAGAAAGCCGGCGCCAGGACGAGGAGAACCATGACGACGCCGCTGGCGACCCCGAGCAATGCAAGGCGCCAGCCGGAAAAGCGGAACAGGGGCGCGGCCTTGGCGTCGCGGCCCAGCACGGCGTCCTCCAACGCAGCAAAATCGCGCGCGAGGCCGAGACGCGTCAACTCATAGGCGAGGAGGCCCGTTGTCGGCCGGCGGCACGTGACCGAAACCTAAGTCGTCGCGCCGCGACTTTCGAGGCGCGTCTCCGTCTGTGCGCCGCCGCGGATTTCCCGCCGGGAGATGCTGCGGTCGGCGAGGTCGAGTTCGCAGACTTCTTCCATGGGGGCGAACGGCTCGTGACTGTGGCGCGGGCGGCGTTCGAGACGGAGCGTCAGGGGCTCATTGGAAATCGTCTGAGCGCCGCCGATCTCGTAAAGGAAGGTAAAGCCGCCCTGCCGGGGATCGAGGGCGCGCCAGACCGTGTCGACAGGGGCGGGCACGGTCATTGATCGGCGCAATGCCGGACGGCCGAGCGGGGCGCGAAAACAGAGCCACCATCCGGCGAGCGGCGGGATAGAATAGAGCAGGAACCAGAGGAGAGAGGGCAGCATCCGGGACATTCCAAACCGGGAGTCGGACGAACTCTATCGCCTTGTCCGAAACGTCCCGTTAACGCTCCTCCAGCCGGCAGCCAATGGCGCCGAACCTGCACGGGAGCGGCCCGCCGAGGCTTGGCCGCAGCACGAGCAGGATCATCCGCATTTTTTCGCCGTCGCCGGCGCATGATTCGCTTTGGCTGACACTCTATTGACGGCGCAAGGAGCGCCGCGCCGCTTTTCCTGGCGCCGGGGCAGGGCTATAAGGCGCGCGCAGCTTGAGGAACGACACATATGCAGAAGATCAAGGTGGCCAATCCCGTCGTCGAACTCGACGGCGACGAAATGACCCGCATCATCTGGTCCTTTATCAAGGACAAGCTGATCCGGCCTTATCTGGACATCGACCTTCTCTATTTCGATCTCTCCATCCAGAGTCGCGACGCCACCAATGATCAGATCACCGTCGACGCGGCGAACGCCATCAAGCAGCACGGCGTCGGCGTGAAATGCGCCACCATCACGCCTGACGAAGCCCGCGTGAAGGAGTTCAATCTCAAGGAAATGTGGAAGTCGCCGAACGGCACGATCCGCAACATCCTCGGCGGCGTCATCTTCCGCGAGCCTATCATCTGCTCCAACGTGCCGCGCCTTGTGCCGCACTGGACGCAACCGATCGTCGTTGGCCGCCACGCATTCGGCGATCAATACAAGGCGACCGATTTCAAGGTTCCCGGCAAGGGCCGCCTCACGATCCGGTTCGAGGGCGACGATGGGCAGGTGATCGAGAAGGAAGTCTTCAAATTCCCGGACGCCGGCGTCGCCATGGCGATGTACAATCTCGACAACTCCATCCGCGAGTTCGCACGCGCCACCTTCAATTACGGCCTGCAGCGCAAATTCCCCGTTTATCTCTCCACGAAAAACACAATCCTGAAGGCCTATGACGGGCGCTTCAAAGATCTTTTCCAGGAGATTTACGACGCGGAGTTCAAGTCGCAGTATGAGGCGTCGAAACTCTGGTACGAGCATCGCCTCATCGACGACATGGTCGCGTCCGCGCTGAAATGGTCCGGCGGATACATCTGGGCCTGCAAGAACTACGACGGCGACGTGCAGTCCGACATCGTCGCGCAAGGATTCGGCTCCCTCGGCCTCATGACCAGCGTGCTGATGACCCCCGACGGCAAGACGGTGGAGGCGGAAGCCGCGCATGGAACGGTAACGCGCCATTACCGCGAGCATGAAAAGGGTCACGAGACCTCCACGAACTCCATCGCCTCGATTTTCGCATGGACCCGCGGCCTGGCCCATCGCGCCAAGCTCGACGGTAACGAGGAGTTGGCGCGCTTTTCGAGGACGCTGGAAGAGATCTGCGTGAAGACGGTCGAGTCCGGTTTCATGACCAAGGATCTCGCCCTGCTCGTCGGGCACGACCAGCGGTGGCTGTCGACGACCGGCTTCCTCGACAAGATCGACGAAAATCTGCGCAAGGCGATGGAGTGACGAAGCGGGCGGCGCAAATCCGCGAACCCCGGTTGGAAAGCCCCCGGATTGCTCCGGCGCATACTGTGATTGTATGTGTCGCGCGCGGCGGCTATATAGGCCGCGCCAATGGCCCAACGGGGGATTCGCGGCAATGACGGTGGATCTGGACGAAACGTACAAGCCGTCCGAAGACGAGCCTTTCATGTGCGACAGGCAGCGTGAATATTTTCGGCGCAAATTGTTGGCTTGGAAAGAAGATATACTCCATGAAAGCCGCGAGACGCTCGTGGCGCTTCAGAGTGAAAACGAGAACCATCCCGATCTCGCGGACCGCGCCTCCTCTGAAACGGACCGCGCGATCGAGTTGCGCGCGAGGGACCGCCAGAGAAAGCTCATCGCAAAGATCGACGCGGCGCTCGGACGTCTCGACGACGGCACTTACGGCTATTGCGAGGAGACGGGCGAGCCGATTTCGCTAAAGCGCCTCGACGCGCGGCCAATCGCGACGCTCTCCATCGAAGCGCAGGAGCGCCACGAGAGACGCGAAAAAGTCTACAGGGACGATTGATCCCGGCGACAGGCGGACATTGCATCCGGAATGAAAAAGGGCGTCGCGATTGCGACGCCCTTTTTCTTATTCGTTCTCGGGCCTGCCGAGGAGCCGCGCCATCTCGGCTTCGAGCGACTCCAGCGGATCCACCTCCGGGGGCTTTTCCTCGGGCGGCGGCGGCGCGGGTGGGGCCGTGGGGCGAGCAGGGGCCGACGGCGGCGCCGGAGGGCGTGTGGCCAGCGGCGGCGCAGGCGACGCCGGGGGAGTCGCGGGGCGGAACTGTGGCGGGGACGGCGGCGCCGCGGGTCTCGGCGGGGCGAAGGAGGGCGCAGCAGGCCCCGGCTGAGCGGGCGGCGCGCCGGGAGCCATGGGCTTTGGGGGCGCGGGCGGTCCCGGCGGCGGCGCAACGGGGCGCATCGGAAGCGGGCCGGGTCCAGTCGTCGGCGCGCCGGGACCGGGACCGGGACCTGCCTCTGTGTCGGGCTTCGGCTGGATCAGTCGCTGTGCGCGCGCGAGGAACGGCGGCGTCGCGGCACGTGGCGCGGTCGGGCGCGGGGGCGCGCCGAGGCCGGCGGGCGGTCGCGGCGGCTGGGGCGCTGGACCGGGCGTGGGGGCGGCCTCGGGAGCCGTCGGTTTGCTCGGCGCGGGCGCGAAGAGGTCCGGCGGCATATTGCCGGGGCCGGGCGCTGCGGGCTTGGGCGCTGGGCCGGGGCCTGTCGGCTCCGGCGCAAGGCCGGGAGCGGGAGGCCATCCGGCCGCGGCCGGCTGCGGCGCGGGTCCGCGCGCCTCGGCGGGGGTGCGGGCGGGCAAGGCCTCGGGCCGCGCGGCGGTCTCGCCGAATGCGCCTTCGACCAGCAGGTCGTTGGGGCCGCCGATCAGCAGCAGATGTTCAGTGTTATCGCGGCGGACAATGATCAGTTGGCGCTCCCGATCGAGATCGAAAACATCGACGACGTCCAGGCGACGCCCGCTTTTCTTGCCGCCGGGCGAGCGGATTCTCCGTCCAAACAACAGGCGGATGATGTACAGGACGAGGAGCGCGGCGAAAAGGAACGCCACGATTGCTCCGAGCACCGGAAGCAGTTTCGAGAAATTTTCCATGAACAGCAGGTCTCTCTTCGAACGCGCCAGAACCTTGCCAAATTAACAGCTTTCTTGGCAAGCGGTGTTAGAAGGTTAATGAATGGTTAACGCAAGGTCGACAGGGAAAATCTATTCCGGTAGCCGTCGATAAGTTCTGGGAAGGCTCCTTGTTCCGCTCAGCCCACGTTTTTTTCGCGCAGCCGCGCCTTTGGGCGCAAGGACGTTTGGAGGGCGCTCCTATTAACCCTATTCTGGCATTCAAACCGAATCGCCCGTAGCGCTCCGCCTGCGGGCGCGACTCACGGAACGTCAGACACACGGAACGTTAATGGCCGACAGCACGGCGTCGTCTGCATTCGACCGCAACGAGAGGCCAGCCAGCGCCGGGTTGGTTCTGGCGCTCGCCGTCGCGATCCTCTCGGTTCTCGGCGCCTATTTCTTCGCGCCGCCCGCGATGGCGCCGCGCGTCGTGCTGGTGGCGCTCGCGCTGTTCGGCGTTGCGGGGATATTCTTCCTCTTCGCCTACGCCGTCGGCCTCATCCAGTTTTCGGCGCGTGCCGCCCGCAATGACGTAACGAAGATCATTGCCGATTCGACGACCGAGGGCCTTCTCGTCACCAAGAACGATCTGCAGATCGTCTACGCCAACGAGGCCTATATGGCCCTTTGCGGGGCGCGCGACCCCTCTGGCCTGCAGGTGGTGGAGCGGCTCTTTTCAGGTCCGCCGGAGGTCTCGGAAGGGATCTATCGCCTTGCGCAGGCCGCCCGCGCGGGCACCGCACACGTCGAGGATCTGCGGCTTTCGCCGCCGCTCAACGGGGCGGGGGCGGTCGGCTGGTACCGGATCAAGGTTCGACCCGTGCCACAGATGGGAGCCCGCGTGTCCCTCTGGCGCGTCGGCGACGTCACAGGCGAGCGTCAGAGGCAGGAGGGGGTCTTTCAGGAACTCCAGCACGCGATCGACTTCCTGGACCACGCGCCGGCGGGTTTCTTCTCCGCGTCCCCCGTCGGCGCAGTGCCTTACATGAACAAGACGCTTGCGGGCTGGCTCGGCTACGACTTGACGCAGGTCGGCTCGGGCGGCGCGACGTTGTCGTCGCTTGTCGCCAGCAACGGCGCGGCGCTGGTTGCGGCGGTGTCGGGGTCTCCGGGAGAGGTCCGCACCGAGCAGATCGATCTCGACCTTCGCTGTCGCAACGGGCGCTCGTTGCCGGTGCGGCTGCTGCATCAGGTCGCCTTCGGGCAGGACGGGGCCGCGGGGTCCTCCCGCACATTGGTGCTCAACCGCACGACCGGCGAAAAGCCGGAGGAGGATTTGCGTGCGGCGGAAGTGCGATTCGCGCGCTTCTTCAACGCTACTCCGATGGCCATAGCGACGCTCGACGCGGAAGGGCGCGTTCTGGATTCCAACGCCGCCTTCGCGAAGTTGCTGCCGCAGGCCCTCAAGCCCGCGCAGGGCACGGAAGGCTGGTCGCTCCTTACCGGCCTGAACGAGCGCGACAGCGAGGCGCTTCGCAACGCCGTCCACGAGGCGCTCGAAGGCAAGAGCGACGTGAAGCCCGTCAATGTCTCCTTTGAGGAGGGAACGGGGCCGCGTTCCGCGCGCTTCTTCGTCTCGCCTGCGGACGGCGCCGGCAGGAAGGGCGCGATGATCTACGCCCTCGACACGAGCGAGCAGCGTAAGCTGCAAGAGGAGTTCGCGCAGTCTCAGAAGATGAATGCGGTCGGCCAGCTCGCAGGCGGCATCGCTCACGATTTCAATAATATGCTAACCGCGATCATCGGTTATTCCGATCTTCTGCTGTCAAGCCACCGTCCTACGGACCCGGCCTTCCGCGATATCCGCCAGATCAAGGAGACCGCCAATCGCGCCGCCGGCCTCACGCGCCAGCTTCTCGCCTTCTCGCGCCGGCAGACGCTGCGGCCGCAGGTGCTCCAGCTCGGCGATGCGCTGTCCGAGTTGCAAATCCTCCTGCGCCGCGTCGTCGGCGAGAAGAACGAGATCGATCTGCGCCATGGGCGCGACCTGTGGTTCGTGAAGGCGGACATCACCCAGTTCGAGCAGGTCATCATCAATCTCGTCGTCAACGCCCGCGACGCCATGCCGGCGTCCGGCGGGCGCGTTCAGATCCGCACCCGCAACGTGACGAAGGACGATTGCGCGAGCTTCAACGAGGTGCATCTCGCGCCGGCCGATTATGTTCTGGTCGAAGTCGAAGACAATGGCGCCGGCATTCCGCCGGACGTCATGGAGAAGATTTTCGAGCCCTTCTTCACAACCAAGGAAGTCGGCAAGGGGACGGGCCTCGGCCTCTCGACCGTCTTCGGCATCGTGAAGCAGTCGGGCGGCTTCATTTTCGCTTCCAGCGAAGTCGGCAAGGGCACGGTTTTCCGCATTTTCCTGCCGCGCCACGTGCCGGAAGAAAAGGAATTGCCGCAGAAGGCGGAAGAAGCCGCCAAACCCGCGGCTGACTATACGGGGCAGGGCGTGATCCTGCTCGTCGAGGACGAGGACGCCGTGCGCTCGATCGGCGCCCGCGCCCTCAAATCGCGCGGCTTCACCGTCATCGAAGCCGCGACCGGCCTCGAGGCGCTCGAAGTCGTCGAGGAGGTCGGCGGCAAGATCGACCTTATCGTGTCCGATGTGGTGATGCCGGAAATGGACGGTCCCGCCATGTTCGCGGAACTGCGCAAGCGCGGGGTGACGGCGAAGGTCATCTTCGTCTCGGGCTACGCGGAGGAAGCTTTCGCCAAGAACCTTCCTGAAGGCGATTTCGGCTTCCTGCCGAAGCCCTTCTCCATCAAGCAACTCATCGAGACGGTGAAGTCGCACATGGCGCCGTGACGGTCGCGGACTGGCGCTGATCCGTCGCGGCGGCGCCCGTCAGAGAGTCGGCGCGACGACACGCACCCGGCGCTTCACCCCATCGGGGCCGACGACCTCGCGGAACACCTCGCGGCCCGTGGTCACGCTTCCGACCGAGCCCCGCAGCGCATCGGCCCGGTCCTGCGCCGGTGAGCCGCCCGCCGCCTGTCCGTCCTGCTTCCGGCTGCGCGGGTCAGCCGGCCCGATTGGCCGGGACATCTGCTCGGCCTGTTCGGCCGTCACCATCTGATCCTTCTTGTTCCGCTCCGCCAGAATGCGCTCAGCCTCTGCGAGCGCCTCCACCCAGCTCTGGCCTTGCGGCTTGCAACCGCAGGAGGCGTCGTAGGTCTTCTGGTATTTGAAGGCGTTCGGATGGTCGGCGTAGGGCTCGCCCTCGACCGAGACGGCCAACTCCAGCCCCTTCCACTGAGACTGCGTGTAAAGCTTCGCCTCGACGCCAGGGCACATGGCCTTGCAGAGCGTATCGAGGTCGTCGAGGCTCGAGTTCCGCGCCGTGTAGGTGATCGGGAAAAAGCCGCCGTCGCACGACCGCACGCAGATCGCCATGGGTCCGCCTTGCGGGCGCTGCTCGCCCGTCTGTTCATCGTCCCGCGGGTCGCCGTCGCCCGGACCGACGGGAACCTCCCGCAGCGCCTCGCCGCGATCTGGCGGTTCGACGCCAAAAAGCTCCTGAAAAAAGCTGTGCGGCTGCTCCTCCCGGCTCGGGATCGATCCCGGATTGCGGCAGTCCGTCTCGTAGCGCGCCATCAGCGCCTGGCGCTGGCTGTCGTCGGCGCCACCGCGATCATAGGCGGCGATGGTGCTCTGGAGCCCGGCCATGCGGGCGTTTAGCGGCCCGCATTGCGGCGGCGGCGGATCGCCGAAGAACAAAAACTGCTCCCGGTCGCAACCCATCGACCGCGCCCGGGCGGCGAGTCGTCCGTATTCCTGCCGCTGCTTGGCGGCGGCGCTGCGGTAGCGCACCGCAAGGCTCTCCGACCCGGCCTTGGCGATCTGCCCGCGCAAATCCGTGCAATAGGCGTTTTCGGCATGTGCGCCGCCCCCGCCGAGGGAAGCCGCGGCAAGCGCCGCCCCGATGACGCCGAGTATAATCTTGAAGGCTTTTCGGGTGGACATCGGCCCCAGCGTTGGGCTCATCAACTGCTCCGTTGCCGGCCCGCTCATCGCGAGCGGCGAAGGTCGTAAATCACGGCGCGGCCCTTTCCCGCTCATATCCGCCTATTCGCGCCGCGGATCAATCCAGCGCATTTGCGCTTTCCATCATGTCGGCAACAAGGCGAATGGTTAATCGGCGCCCGGCCCGCCGCGCCGAGCCCGGGCGCAGCATTTTTTCCCGCGGCCCCTTTCATTGGCCGCAGACTTCGCCCATATCCGCCGCGTCGCCTTGGAGGTCATGGATATGAAGTCTTGCAGATTCGCCAAATTGTTCGCGCTCGCCTTTTCGGTCCTCGCCGTTTCCGCCGTTCCTTCCGCAGCGGATGGGCCGGACCTCGTTTTCCGTAAGTCAACGGACTTTAAGCTGCTGACGCCCAACGATAAGCTGGCGACCTATGTGATCGACGACCCGATCGTGGACGGCGTCGCCTGCACTTATACGGCACATGAGAAGGGCGGCGTGGCCGGCATGTTCGGCGTCGCCGAGCAGACGTCGGAAATATCGCTCGCCTGCAGCCAGTTCGGGCCGGTCAAGTTCAAGGAGAAATTCGGCCAGGGCGATCTCGTCATTAGCGAGCGGCGCTCGCTGCTGTTCAAGCAGATGCACATCGCTCGCGGCTGCGATGTCAAGCGCAACATGCTGGTTTACATGGTTTATTCGGACAAGCTCGTGGAAGGTTCGCCCGAGAACTCCACTGCGACCGTCGCGATCCAGCCCTGGGGACAGGTCGAGCCGCAGAAATGCGCCGACTTCCTCAAGCAGTAATCGCTTGAGCCGTAATCACTCGGCGCAGGCGATGACGGCTGCGCCGGGCTTTGCGGGCTGGCGCGGCGCCTGGGCGTCGATGGAGGCGGTGATGTCCTCGGCGCGGCCGAAGCTGCGCGCCAGGCCGTGACCGTGCGATTCGCACCAGGCGTCGGCGACGGCCTTGCCGCAGTCCGAGGTCTGGGTGAGGCAATCCAGGACGCCATAGCCTTCCGAGTCGTCGATGACATAAGTCGCCGTCGGGGCCGCCTGCACATTCGAGTGATAGGCTGCCGTCACCAGCAGGCCGGCGAGCAGCGGAGCGACGATACGCGGCCAGACAGACTTTTCATATTGCGACAGGATGAACATGGCGGCGGGGTCCGAACAGGGCCGCCAGAATGCTCGACGGCTATGGTGAATGGGTAGCCGGACGCAGTAAAATATGCGTTAAGTCGCCACGATCCTGCCCAGATGCGGCGGCGCGAAAGCGTGCTTGACGCGATGGCGCCGGGGGCGCATGGTCGCTGTCATGACGCTCCGCTTCCGAATTTGCCCCGGGATCATCATCAGCTAGCGACCGCCGCTGGCCGGAGCCGTCACGTCCCCAAAACGACATGAAACGCGCCGGCCACGCTGGCTCTTCGAGGTTTTCATGTCGACGCCCACGCTCAAGATCTACAACACGCTGACGCGAACGAAGGAGCCTTTCGAGCCCATCGATCGCAACAATGTGCGCATGTATGTCTGCGGGCCGACGGTCTACGACTACGCCCATATCGGCAACGCGCGTCCGCTCATCGTTTTCGACGTGCTGTATCGGTTGCTTCGGCATCTCTATGGCGAAGCGCATGTGACGTACGTCCGCAACATCACGGACGTGGACGACAAGATCAACGCCCGCGCCGCCGAGCGCGGCATCACCATCCGCGAGCTGACGGAAGAAACGAACAACGTCTTTCAGGAAGACGTGAAAGCGCTTGGTTGCCTGCCGCCCACCGTGCAGCCGCGCGCGACCGAACATATCGCGCAGATGATCGCGATCATCGAGAAGCTCATCGCCTTGGGCCATGCCTATGCGGCGGACGGCCACGTGCTTTTCGACGTGCCGTCGATGAAGGAATACGGCCGCCTGTCGCGCCGCTCGCTCGATGAGATGCTGGCCGGCGCCCGCGTGGACGTCGCGCCCTACAAGCGCGGCGACATGGATTTCGTTTTATGGAAGCCGTCAAAGGAGAGCGAACCGGGTTGGGATAGTCCATGGGGCAGGGGGCGTCCGGGCTGGCATATCGAATGCTCGGCGATGTCCGCGGCGCATCTTGGCGAAACTTTCGACATTCACGGCGGCGGCATTGATCTGGTTTTTCCGCATCATGAAAATGAAATCGCGCAAAGCTGCTGCGCCTTCGGCCGCGACGTGATGGCGAATTACTGGATGCATAACGGCTTCCTGCAGGTCGAGGGCGAGAAGATGTCCAAGAGCCTGGGGAATTTCGTGACGATCCATGAGTTGCTGCATACGGAGAAGTTCGGGGGGCGTTCGTGGCCAGGTCAGGTGTTGCGCTTCGCAATGTTGCAAACTCATTACACCCAGCCGATCGACTGGACAGCGAAGCGTCTGTTTGAATCCGCCGAAGAGATAAGCTTTTGGTGCCAAATGATGGACGGCTGGTACGCTCGCTTGTTGAATTCTCCGTCACTTCCTCCGGACGACAGGCAAATCCTCTCGAAGAAACACTGGACGCCAACACCTGATCTCGTCGAAGCGTTGTCCGATGATTTGAATACCCCCGCAGCGATCGCCGTGCTTCGACGTCATTTCGCTGCGGGCTCTCGCGATGAAGAGAAATCTCAATTGATGCTGATGCGTGATTGCGAATTTCTCGGATTGGCGACGAAAGATTCATATCTCGCTTTAGCTTCAGAACACCAAGAGATATTTTCAGAAGAGGCCATCCCCTCGGAAGCGGTTCTGGAATTGAGGCGAGAAATCGCTACCTCGACCGCCAATAATAACCCGGTAAGGGTCGAGAGCTTGAAATCCAAGCTCCTGGGTTTGGGATGGAAGGCAGAGATCGAAAGCAGTGGATTCATCTTATTGAAGCCAACTGCCAGTGCTTCGGGTCGCGAATTAAAGAGAGAAGTCGAAACCCTCATCGCCGCCCGCCTCGCCGCCCGCGCCGGAAAAAACTGGGCCGAGTCCGACCGCATCCGCGATGAACTCGCCACGATGGGCATTGCGCTCAAGGACAATAAGGACGGCACGACGACATGGGAGGTGAAACGATGAGCGCGCCTTCTTTTCACGAAGCGAACATTGGAGCGTAAAATGTCCAACGACGACTGGAAAAAGACGCTGCCGTTCAAGCGCCATTGGGCGGCCTATCTCCTCTTCAAAGTGCTCGTGCTCGCGCTCGCGGCCTTCGTCGCATGGCATCTGCTGCGCGCCTTCGAGGTCGTGTGATGGCCTCGCCCGGTCTTCGGCCCTTTCTGCCCAGCGACGCCGCGACGCTCGCCGCGTTGTTTCGCGCGAGCGTCGAAGAACTCGCGGCCGAGGATTACGATGCGGATCAGCGCGAGGCCTGGGCCTCGGCGGCCGATGACGAAGCCGCCTTCGCCGCGAGACTTGCGGGCGCGCTCACCATCGTGGCGCTCATTGGCGGCGAAGTCGCGGGCTTCGCCTCGCTCAAGGACAATAATCTCTTCGACATGCTCTATGTGCGGCCCGATCTCGCGCGGCAGGGCGTCGGGACCGCGCTCGCCGACGCCATCGAGAAGCTCGCGGGCGCGCGCGGAACCACGACGCTCACCGTCGACGCCTCCGACGCGGCGCGCGACTTCTTCGCGGCGCGGGGCTATGTCGGCAAGAGCCGCAATACTGTGACGATCGCCGGCGAATGGCTCGGCAATACGA
Organism: uncultured Alphaproteobacteria bacterium; assembly: GCA_963806665.1. GTDB lineage: Bacteria > Pseudomonadota > Alphaproteobacteria > Rhizobiales > Beijerinckiaceae > Methylocystis. The sequence goes on from CAWDYM010000004.1 coordinate 684,896, forward strand.
CCATGACCAGGGAACTGGCGCCGCCCGCTGCCGGGGGACCGCATTGATGACCAAGGAACGCGTCACGCTCTACGACACCACGCTGCGCGACGGCGCGCAGACGACGGGCGTGGATTTTTCTCTGGACGACAAGCGGCAGATCGCCGCCATGCTCGACGAACTGGGGATCGACTATGTCGAGGGCGGCTATCCCGGCGCCAATCCGACAGATACGGAATTTTTCGGCACGCGCCCGAAACTGCGCGCCCGCTTCGCGGCCTTCGGCATGACACGGCGGCAGGGGCGCTCGGTCGAGAACGATCCGGGCGTCGCGGCGCTGCTCGATAGCTCGGCGGACGCCGTGACATTCGTCGCGAAAAGCTGGGACTATCAGGTCAGAGTCGCCTTACGTTCAACGGAAGAGGACAATCTCGAGGGGATTACGCAGTCCGTAAAGGCCGGCGTCGCGCGCAAGAAGGAAATCGCGGTCGACTGCGAACACTTCTTCGACGGCTACAAGGCCAACCCGCAATATGCGCTCGCTTGCGCGAGGGCGGCCCATGACGCCGGCGCGCGCTGGGTGGTGCTCTGCGATACGAATGGCGGCACGCTCCCGCATGAGGTGGAGCGTATTGTCGCGGAGGTGGTGAAGGCGATCCCCGGCGCGAGCGTCGGCGTGCATTGCCACGACGACACGGGGCAGGCGGTGGCGAATTCACTGGCCGCCGTTCGCGCCGGCGCGCGGCAGATTCAGGGCACGCTCAACGGCCTCGGCGAGCGCTGCGGCAACGCCAATCTCACGACGATCATCCCAACGTTGCTGCTCAAGGAGGAATTTGCTTCCCGTTTCGAGATCGGCGTCAGCCACGAGAAGCTCGCGCATCTCACGCGCGTGAGCCATGCGCTGGACGAACTGCTCAATCGCGCGCCCAACCGCCACGCGCCCTATGTCGGAGCCAGCGCCTTTGCGACGAAGGCGGGGATTCACGCCTCCGCCGTGCTCACCGACCCGCGCACATATGAACATGTGCCGCCGGAAACAGTGGGGAACCAACGCCGCGTGTTGGTGTCCGATCAGGCGGGACGTTCGAACATCGTCTCGGAGCTGAAGCGCCTCGGCGTGACGCTCGACAAGGACGATCCGCGTCTCGCACGGCTCCTCGACGAGGTGAAGGAAAAAGAGGGGAATGGCTACGCCTATGAGGGCGCCGACGCCTCCTTCTTCCTGCTCGCCAAGCGCGTGCTCGGCCAGGCGCCGCATTATTTCGATATCGAGCGCTACAGCGTCGCCGTCGATCGCCGCTTCGCGCGCAACGGCTTCGAGGACCGCGGCGCCGAGGCCATCGTGAAAATCGCCGTGCATGGAACGACGCGCATTTCGGCGGCGGAGGGCAACGGGCCCGTGAACGCGCTCGATCTGGCGCTGCGCAAGGATCTGGGCGCCTATCAGAAATTCATCGACGACGTGCGCCTTGTCGACTACCGCGTGCGCGTCTTCCAGGGCGGCACCGACGCTGTGACGCGCGTTCTGGTGGAATGTGCCGACGGGCAAGGCAATCGCTGGTCGACGGTGGGCGTGTCGGCCAACGTCATAGACGCGTCGTTTGAGGCGCTCGTGGACGCCATCAATTACAAGCTGCTCGTGTCCGGGGCGAAATAGCCGATTACATGCGCTCCGAGACGGCCGTTTCTGCGATCTCGGGCGTTCTGCGCGCTGTCGCAAGGATCATCGGCAGAATGTCCTCGACGCGCTCGGCCACCAAATAGCGCACGTCATAGCCTTCGCGGATGAAGCCGGCGTTGTGCATGTGCGCGAAGAGCGTGAGCAGCGGCCGCCAGAAGCCGCCGATGTCCGCGATGACAAGCGGCTTGGTGTGGCGCCCGAGCTGCACCCAGGTCAGCTGCTCGGTAAGTTCCTCGAGCGTGCCGACGCCGCCGGGCAGGGCGACAAATGCGTCCGATTTCTCGAACATGAGCCGCTTTCGGGTGTGCATGTCGTCGACGACGATGAGTTCGGTTAGTCCGCTGAGGGCGATCTCTCGTTCATCAAGGAAACCAGGGATGATTCCCGTCACGCGGCCGCCAGCGTTCAGCGCGGCGCGGGCGGCGACGCCCATCAGTCCGCACGATCCGCCCCCGAAAACGAGGCCTATCCCGGCCTTGGCCAAGGCATGACCGAAAGCTTCCGCAGCGACGGCATAGCGAGGATCATCGCCCTCGGCAGAACCACAGTAGACGCAAATGTTCTTGATTTTCTGCATAACACTCTTCCGTCTAGTAGCGCTCTCGGCGCTCCCGTCAAGCGGGGTGCGCGAGAAAGCTAAACGTCTTATATGACGACCAAGCCTCGTCGCCGAGGCGCCTCTACGTTCATCATCGGACCCCAAATGCTCAGAATAGGTCAAAGCGACTCGGGCGCGCATCCGCCCGATCCGCAAGACGCTCCCCTTTCCGAAGCCTCCCTTCTCAAGACGATCCGCCGTCTGTGGCCCTATATATGGCCGCGCGGACGGCCTGATCTGGAGCGGCGCGTCGCTTTCGTCTTCGTGCTTCTGTTCGTCAGCAAGCTGTTCAACGCGATGACGCCCTACGCCTTTAAATGGGCGACGGACGCGTTGTCGGAAAGCGGGGCGGATGCGGCGGCGGTCGTCGGCCTCGGGGCGGTGGGCTTCACCTTGCTCATGGGCGCGATTCGTATCACGTCCGTCATTCTCATGCAGACCAGAGACGGCATTTTCGCGGCAGTCGCCATGCACGCGGTTCGCCGCCTCGCAACCGACCTTTTCGTGCATATGCACGAATTGTCTCTGCGCTTTCACATCGGCCGCAAAACCGGCGGGCTGACGCGCGTACTGGAGCGTGGCCGCAACGCCATCGAGACGCTCTCGCGCCTGGTGATGTCGACCGGGGCGCCGACCGTCATCGAGATGGTTCTCGTGCTCGGCGTCTTTGTCTATCAATTCGACTGGCGCTACGGCGCCGTGCTGATCGCTACGCTTTCAGCCTATTTCGCCTATACGACGTTCGCCACCAACTGGCGCATCGCGATCCGCCGCCAGATGAACGACAGCGACACGGACGCCAACCAGAAAGCGATCGACAGCCTGCTCAATTACGAGACCGTCAAATATTTCTCGGCCGAGGCGCGCGAGGCCGCGCGCTATGACAAATCGATGGTTTTCTATGAGAAGGCGTCGACGCACTCCTATATTTCGCTCGCCGTCCTCAACGCCGGACAGACCGTGATCTACATCATCGGCGTCACGACGATGATGGTAATGTGCGTCTACGGCATTCGCGACGGACGCAACTCGATCGGCGACTTCGTGCTCATCAACGCCATGATGATTCAGCTGTCGCAGCCGCTGAATTTCATGGGCACGTTCTATCGCGAGGTGCGGCAGGCGATCATCGACATCGAAACGATGTTCTCTATCCTCTCGCAGCACCCCGAGATTTCGGACAAGCCGGGCGCGCCGGCGCTCGTCGTGCGCAAAGGCCGCATCGCCTTCGACAACGTGCATTTTTCATACGAAAAAGACCGCGAGATCCTCAAGGGCGTCAGTTTCGAGGCCGAGCCCGGCCAGACCATCGCGATTGTCGGACCTTCGGGCGCCGGCAAATCCACGGTCTCGCGGCTCATGTTCCGCTTCTACGAACCGCAGGGCGGACGCATCACCATCGACGGGCAGAATATTCTCGACGTCACGCAGGCGAGTCTGCGCGCGGTGATCGGCATGGTGCCGCAGGACACGGTGCTCTTTAACGACTCCATCGGCTACAACATCCGCTACGGCCGCTGGGACGCCACCGACGAAGAGGTGAGGGAGGCGGCGCGGCTCGCGCAGATCGACCAATTCATCGGGAGCGTGCCAGGCGGCTATAATGCGCAAGTGGGCGAGCGGGGGCTGAAGCTTTCGGGCGGCGAGAAGCAGCGCGTCGCCATTGCCCGCACGATCCTGAAAGGCCCGCCGATTCTCATCCTCGACGAGGCGACGTCCGCGCTCGACAGTTTCACCGAGCATGAAATCCAGGAGGCGCTGCGCCGCGTCGCGAAGGGGCGCACCACGCTCGTCATCGCGCATCGGCTCTCGACCGTGGTCGACGCGGACGAGATCATCTTCCTCGACAATGGCCGGATCACCGAGCGCGGGCGCCATTCGGAACTGCTGGCGCTGAACGGCCAGTACGCCGGCATGTGGAACCGTCAGCGCGAGGCGGCGGAAGCGCGGGCGAAACTGGTCGAGGCGGAGAGCGACGAGGTCGTCTGAGCGTTCTGTCGCCGGAAGGCTCAGCCGTCGGTCAGGCGGCGAAGGTTGCGGTCGACGCGCCGCTTGTAGACGGCGATGGCGCGGCCGGCGGCGTGATGGCCCTCGCCCATGGCGATCGCGCGCGCGGCGGCGAAAGTCGCCTCCGAGGCGGCGTCGAATTTCTCGACGACCATCAGCCCGCTTTCACGATGCGGATCGACTGCGCCGAAGGCCATTTTCGTCAGCCGCACGGCGATGACCGCATTGGCGGCGACGCTCATGGCGAAGGCGTCCGAAAAGAGCGTCGTCAGGCCCGGCTTGCTGAACATTGTGCTGAATCTCCCGCGACAAGAGGCCAAGTCTGCGCCTATTAAGACAGAAATGCAAAGGCCGGGCCGCGATTGAGGTTAGGCTTTCGTTGTTGCGATGCGAGAGGGGCGTGGTAGCTTCGGCCCGGCAATTTTCAGGCGGAGATTTCAGACGGTGGCGGAGGGGACGGGAGCTGGCGGGACAGGCGTTCGCGTTGCGAACGAGGGAGAGTTCAGGGCCTGGCTCGACCAAAGGAAGCCGCCGAACGAGATTTGCGTCGCGCTGGCGGCGCGGGCGGCGCTGCGGGCGCTGCCGCTCGTTGCAACGGCTCGATTCTCGGATTCGCCGGAGGGCGCGCGGCAATTTGCGGAATTGGCCGCGGCCGTGTTTCGCGCTACCGCATTGGCGCGGGTTGCCACCACCTATCCAACCCGCGCCAATGAACTCCGCGCCTCCGACGCCGCCGCCTCCGACGCCGCCGCCCGCGCCGCCGCCGCCTCCGACGCCGCCGACGCCGCCGCCGCCGCCCACGCCGCCTACGCCGCCGCCGCCGCCGCCGACGCCGCCGCCTACGCCGACTACGCCGCCTACGCCGCCGCCGACGCCGCCGCCTCCGCCGCCTCCGACGCCGCCGCCGCCTACTGGGATGCGCTTTCGACCGACCTTCAGGCGGTCGAAGCGGGCGCTTCGTCCCGCGAATTGGCTGCCCGCCCGCTCTGGCCCAATGAACCGCCCGAGGCGATCGCCGGATACTGGCGCGCCCTTTCAGCCCGGCTTCCCCAAAGCGACGGCTGGCGCGTCTGGACCCGCTGGTACGAGGCGCGGCTGAAGGGCGAGAGGTGGAGCGAAGAACGTGAGGTCATCTACGCGACCGTGCCGGTCGAGACATGGGACGAAGGCCCGGCTGCGGCGAACGCGTGGATTGCGGAGCGGTTGGGGGAGGCGCGTGCGCCGCTCGAACCCTCAATTGTTCCGGAAGAAATCTCGCCTGAAGTTCTCGACCTTCCGCCGCCTCCACCGGTCGAAAATGTCCCTTCCGTTTTCACCTATGGCGCAAATGCCGCCGGGCAGATCGACATCACTGCCGGTCCGCAAAACATCCCCTTTATTGCTCACCCCGGCGACGAGGAAACGCATCGTCGCTGGCTTGACGCGGCGCGTAAACTTGCTGAGCGACTAGCTAAGGATTTGCGGGCAGGGAAGTTCAACGCCAATCTACAATATCGCGATCGGCTGGAGAATTACGCCGCCGACCTACCGACAAATTCCGGCGACGGCAACATCATTCTCGCGGACGCCGAGGCGCGCGCACTTCATCGGCTTTTCGCAGCCGAGACCTCGGCGCTCAATGAAGGCTTCGCCGCGCGTCTGAGCACGTTTCTGGAATCGCATTTTGCGCTGCTCGCCTTCTATGAAGACGAGATGCGGCGATTCCAGTCTGCCGCCGCAACGGGGAGTCTCCACGCGCCATTCCCGCAAGAAGCAGTCGCGAAGGTAGAGGCCGTTGTCAGGGCGCATACACCGGACGTGTTTGCGCCGCGCGTTTCCGAGGGTTTGAGGGAAGCTGAACGCCTCGCCCCAAACGTGGAACTCGAGCCCGAGGACTTGCGCAGGAACGCGCCGATACAGCCGCCTCCCTATCCGTTTGGAGACACTGACTATGAGAAGGCGCGACGCCTCGGCGTGGGCGGATCGATCAATGCGCTCTACAAAGCCATATTGGAGCTCGTAAAGAACGACCCTGAAAAAGCTGTTGCTAGGATCGAGCTCGCAAATAAATTTTATGAAGCCGGCAAACTAATTTTCCAGTATCTGAAGTAATATCGCTCCTGCTTCGAGACGGCTCCTGCGGAGCCTCCTCAGCATGAGGGCGAAGGGGGTGCGGCCACGACGCAGATGTGCATGGCTTCCCCCCACCTCCCGCACTGTGCGCTACCGCACAGCAATCCGCCGCGCCGCGCGCTACATTCCAATCATCGAATTCAGTTCGACTTCACATTTCCTCCCAGCCTCCCGCGCCCGGTCCCAAGCCGGGCGTCTTTTTTGGCCGCGCGTCCCGCGAGGAACCGGCTTCCCTCCATCCGTATCACCCCCCATATTGCCGCCATGGCGAAGTCTCCCGAAAAGCCCAGCAAGGACACCCCCAAGAAAGACCCCGCGCGACCCACCCGCGCCAAGGCGTCGAAGCCCCTTGTCGCGCCGCTGGCGCCGCATCTGGCGCAATTGCTCAACCCCGCGCTGGCGCCCGGTTTCGAGGAGGCGCGGCAGGCCGGTTATGACGCGTCGGACACGCTCGACGACGAAGAGGTCCGCAAGTGGGTGCTGGGGCCGCAGCCTCCGGAGGGCGGAGGCGTGCAGGCGACGTCCGATTCGCTGGCGCAGCTTCTGCGGCTGGGCGATCCGAACCTGCGCGACGCCAAGCCCTGGACGCCGCACCGCCCCGAGCGGCCGGCGAAATCCGAGGGCGGCGTCAGCTTCGAGCTCGTCTCGGAATACACGCCCAAGGGCGACCAGCCGGGGGCCATCGCGGAGCTCGTGAGCGGCATCAAGGCGCAGGAGCGCGATCAGGTGCTGCTCGGCGTCACCGGCTCGGGCAAGACCTTCACCATGGCGAGCGTCATCGCCGCGACGCAGCGCCCGGCGCTGATTCTGGCGCCCAACAAGACGCTCGCGGCGCAGCTTTACGGCGAGTTTCGCAGCTTCTTTCCCAACAACGCGGTCGAGTATTTCGTCTCCTATTACGATTATTACCAGCCCGAGGCCTATGTGCCGCGCTCCGACACCTACATCGAAAAAGAGTCGTCGGTGAACGAGCAGATCGACCGCATGCGCCACGCCGCGACGCGCGCGCTGCTGGAGCGCGACGACGTCATCATTGTGGCGTCGGTGTCCTGCATCTACGGCATCGGTTCGGTCGAGACCTATACGGCCATGACCTTCTCCGTGCAGCTTGGCGAGAAGCTGCAGCAGCGCCAATTGGTGACGGACCTCGTGGCTTTGCATTACCGCCGCGTGCAGGCGGATTTCACGCGGGGCACGTTCCGCGTGCGGGGCGATACGGTGGATGTTTTCCCGGCCCATTATGAAGATCGCGCCTGGCGCGTGAGCTTCTTTGGCGACGAGGTGGAGTCGATCTCCGAGTTCGATCCGCTCACCGGCAAGAAGACCACCGATCTCGAATTTGTGAAGGTCTACGCCAACTCCCATTATGTCACGCCGCGCCCGACGCTGTTGCAGTCGATCAAGGCGATGAAGGAGGAACTGAAGCAGCGTCTCGACGAGCTGAACCGCTCCGGGCGCCTGCTGGAGGCGCAGCGTCTCGAACAGCGCACGCGCTTCGACATCGAGATGATGGAGGCAACGGGCTCCTGCGCGGGCATCGAGAATTATTCGCGCTATCTCACGGGGCGCAAACCCGGGGAGCCGCCGCCGACGCTCTTTGAATATCTGCCCGACAATGCGCTGGTGTTTGCGGACGAAAGCCATGTGTCGATCCCGCAGATCGGCGCCATGTACAAGGGCGACTTTCGCCGCAAGGCGACGCTGGCGGAATACGGCTTCCGTCTCCCGTCATGCATGGATAATCGTCCCTTGCGCTTCGAGGAATGGGACGCCATGCGGCCGCAGACGGTCAGCGTCTCGGCGACGCCCGGCAATTGGGAGCTGAACCAGACCGGCGGCGTCTTCGTCGAGCAGATCATCCGCCCGACGGGGCTGATCGACCCGCCCGTGGAAGTGCGCAGCGCGCGCACGCAGGTCGACGATCTTCTCGACGAAGCGCGCGCGGTTTCGCAGATCGGCTATCGCACGCTCGTCACCGTATTGACCAAACGGATGGCGGAGGACCTCACCGAATATCTGCACGAGAACGGCGTGCGCGTGCGTTACATGCACAGCGACATCGACACGATCGAGCGCATCGAGATCATCCGCGATCTACGGCTCGGCGCCTTCGATGTGCTGGTCGGCATCAACCTGCTGCGCGAGGGTCTCGACATTCCCGAATGCGGCCTCGTCGCGATCCTCGACGCCGACAAGGAAGGCTTTCTGCGCAGCGAGACCTCGCTCGTGCAGACAATCGGCCGCGCGGCGCGAAACGTCGACGGGCGCGTGATCCTCTATGCGGAGCAGATCACCGGATCGATGAAGCGCGCCATGGACGAAACCGACCGCCGCCGCGCCAGGCAGGAGGCTTATAACAAGGAGAACGGCATTACTCCGGCCTCGATCAAGCGCGGCATCGCCGATATTCTCGGCGGCGTCGCCGAGCAGGATCACGTGACCGTCGATACCGGCTACGACATCGCGCCCGGCCACAATCTCGCAGCGACGATCGCCGATCTCGAAAAGCGCATGAAAGAGGCCGCCGCCGACCTGGCATTCGAGGAGGCGGCGCGGATGCGTGACGAAATCCAGCGCCTGCAGCGAGCCGAACTGCTCGCGGAGGCGAGCCCGCAGTTCCGGGCGTCCTTTGGGCGCGGCGGCAGGGGCGCCGTCCGCCGCGAAGAAGAGGAGAAGCTGGAGACCCGCGCGCGCAAGCCAACGGACGCCGACATGGGCCCACATAATTTCGGCGGCGGCGAGGCCCGGCCCCTGGGGCGCACGCTCCCGACGCGCCCGACGGGAAGATCCTCGGGCGGCAAGCCTGGGACGCGGACGGTGAAGGGCAAGCCAAAATAGGCACCCTCCTGTTTGATGTCAGTCAAGAATGTAGGCGAAATGAATTCGTCGAATTCGCCGCGGAGCGGGCGGCGGCGATGGCCAATTGCGATGCGCTGACGGGCGTTGGAAACCGTCACCTTCTCTTCGCCCGCGGCGCGGAGATCTGGCGGCGCGGGAAGGCGTTCGCGCCTGTGTCGGTGGTTCTCTTCGATCTCGACCGCTTCAAGTTCTACAACGATTGCTACGGCCATTCCGCGGGCGACATGTGCCTCAAGCGGGTCGCGGCCTGCGGCAAGGCGTCGCTGCGCAGCGAGGAGGACGTTTTCGTCCGCTATGGCGGCGAGGAATTTCTCCTTCTGCTGCCGCGCACGGAGCTTTACGAGGCGCTCCCCCTCGCCGATGAGGTGCGCCGATCATCGCCGAGCTGAGGATCAAAACCGAAAATTTCAGCGGGGAAAGCGTCATGACCGGCAGTTTCGGCGTCTCGACCTCTTCGCCCGCCTCGTTGTCGCTGGACGAGTTGATCGCTCAGGCCGATACGGCGCTCTATGCGGCAAAGCGAAGCGGCAGAAACCAGGTCCGGCCTCCGCTTCCGCGCGTGGAGGCGGACGGCGGGGCGCCGGCGCAGGCCGTCACCGCGGCGGCTTTGCCGTTTCCGCGCTGACGCCGCCGGCACGGGCCATTCCGCGACGGCGCCGCAACTCTCCGGTTCACAAATCCGCCTTTCTCGATTAGGGTCCGCGCCGACTCCGCCGCCCGCTCCGGGCGCTGCGGTCTTTTTGTTTTCTGCGTCAACTGACGGGGTCGCTCCCGAGGCGCTGCACAAGGAACCACATGGCAAAGGAAGAGCTGCTCGAATTCCCCGGTATCGTGACCGAATTGCTGCCCAGCGCGATGTTCCGTGTGAAGCTCGAGAACGACCACGAGATCATCGCCCACACTGCCGGCAAGATGCGCAAGAACCGCATCCGCGTGCTTGCAGGGGACAAGGTGCTCGTCGAAATGACGCCCTACGACCTGACCAAGGGCCGCATCACCTATCGTTTCCGGTAATTATTGCTTGGCGGAGCCGCTAAAGTGACAGCCGAACCCGCCGCCCCAAAATCGAAACTCGTTCTGGCTTCGGCGTCGCCGCGCCGCCTCGCCCTCCTGCAGCAGGCGGGGCTGGAGGCCGACGCTTTGCTGCCCGCCGACATCGACGAGACGCCCCATCGGGGCGAGTCGCCGCGCGCGCTGGCGGCCCGCCTGGCGAGCGAAAAGGCCGCCACCGCAGCGAAGACGCGGATGGCCCACCCGGATCTCAAAGAAAGCTATCTCATCGCCGCCGATACGGTCGTTAGCGTGGGTCGCCGCATTCTGCCCAAGCCTGACACGACCGAGGAAGCGGAGGAGTGCCTCCAGCTGCTCTCGGGCCGCCAGCACCGCGTCTATACGGCCGTGAGCCTCATCAATCCGCGCGGCTTCGAGCGGAAGAGGCTGGTGGAGGCGCGGCTGCGCTTCAAGCGGCTCTCGTCCATGGAAGTCGACGCCTATCTCGCCTCGGGCGAATGGCGCGGTAAGGCAGGCGGCTACGCCATCCAGGGCCTTGCAGGGAGTTTCGTGGTGAAGCTGGTCGGCTCCTATACGGCGGTCGTCGGCCTGCCCCTTTATGAGACGGTGTCGCTGCTGGCGGGGGAGGGCTATCCGGTGTTGCAGCCCTGGTTCGCAAAGGCTTGAGCTAGGCTCCGGCGTAACGGCGGGCGTAGCGCCGGCCCAGTCGCGTGAGAACCTCATAGCCGATCGTCTTCGCCCGGGCGGCCAATTCCTCGACGTCAATCGTCTCACCGAGCAACTCCGCCCACTGGCCGCGCCGGACGGCCTCCGCCGGCGCGTCGGTGACGTCCAGCACGATGTAATCCATCGACACCCGACCGATGAAGGGGCAGCGTACGCCGCCGACGATGGCCTCACCCGCCGGCTTTCCCGGCCCGGCCGTGGCCGAGACCGGCACGCCGTCGGCGTAGCCCATGCCGATCGTTGCGACGCGCGAGCGGTGGGGGGCTCTCCAGATGCCGTCATAGCCCACGGTTTCGCCCGCTGCGAGGTCGCGAACCGCGACAATTCGCGCCGAAAGCCGCGCCACCGCGCGCATCGGGTTTGCCGAGCCCGGCGTCGGATTGCCGCCATAGAGGGCGTAACCGGGGCGGACGAGGTCGAAATGCGGTCGATCAGGCAGGAACACGCCAGAGGAATTGGCGAGCGAGCCGGGAACGCCGGGAAAATGCGCGCGCGCCGCCAGAAAAGCGGCGATCTGTCGCGCGTTGGTCGGATCGTCCGGCAGTTGCGAACTGACGAAATGGCTCATCACGAGCGTCAGCGCGACATCTCGGGCGCGGGCGCCGATCTCGGGGGCGTCCTGCACGGCAAATCCCAGCCGGTTCATGCCCGTGTCGAAGTGCAGGGCGGCCTCGAGCCCGCCGCCGAGCGTGACGCCTGCGGCCGCCCATTCCTCCAGCTCGGCGAAGGAGCCGATGCAGGGGCGAAGGCGCGCGCTCGCGAGGCGCGGCGCGCAGCCCGGGACGATGCCGTCGAGCACATAGATCGTGGCTTCCGGCGCAAGCGCGCGGGCGGTCTCGCCTTCGAGAAGATTGGCGACGAAAAAGGTCCGGCACCCGGCGGCTGTGAGCGCCCGCATGACGGCGGCCTGTCCGAGGCCGTAGCCGTCCGCCTTCACCACCGCCCCGCAATCGGCCCCGGCGACAAGGTTTGCGAGCTCGCGCCAATTGGCGGCGAGCGCCCCGAGGTCGACGGTCAAAAGCCCGGTTTCGACCGGCTCCGTCGGATCGGTGCGCGCACGTAGGCGCTCGGCGGGCGAAATAATTCCCATGGAAGAACATTCTAGCCGTCCAAAGACGGCGGCGGAATGGCGAGCCCGAAGGGTTCCCATTCGCGCGTTTGCGGCAAAGGTCCTACATTCACGTCTATGACGATCGATCCGCTTCTGCTCGCCTCGGCGCGCCTGTGCACCTTTTCAGGGCAAAATCCGCTGACCAACGCCAGCGGCTTCTTCTTTCAGCGCGATCAGCGCCTTTTCGTCGTGACGAGCCGGCACGTGATGCTGGACGAGGCCAGCAACCACCGCCCCGACCGCATCGAGATCGAACTCCATGTCGACCCCGGCAACATGGCGAAATCCACCGGCTTCTCGATCCCGCTTTATCGTGAGGGCAAATCCATCTGGCGCCAGGGCCTCGATGACGCCGGGGCGATCGACGTCGCTGCGATCGAGATCGAATGCGCCGCGCTGCCGCGGCCGACCGTCTATCGCGCCTTCACCCCCGCTCATCTCGTCGATCCGGGCGAGGCGGTGGAGATCGGCGCCTCGGTGCTCATCGTCGGCTTTCCGCTGGGCTTCCACGATACGCTGCATCATATGCCGGTCGCGCGGCAGGCGGCGGTCGCCTCCTCCTTCGGCCTGCGCTTTCAGGGGCAGGGCTATTTCCTCACCGACGCCCGCACCCATCGCGGCACGAGCGGCGCTCCGGTGGTGATGCGCGCCACCGACGCGGCGCCGACGCCCGACGATCTGCCATGGCGGCTTCTGGGCGTGCATTCGTCGCGGCTGGACGTCGGCACGCGCGATCTGATGCAGGACGAGGCGCTGGGTCTCAATTGCGCCTGGTACGCGGATATTCTGCTGACGCTGACCGAGGGGTGAGGCGGTTTCCGCCGATGGCGCGATCATGACTGGTCTTGTGGCTCAGCCGTGCTAAACCCGCGTCGACGGTGGGTGCGGGGGCGCGATGCAGATGACGGATCAGGCTACTTCTTTCGCTCGCCTCCGCAGCATTCCCTCCAGCGTCTGGGCGCTGGGATTCGTCTCTCTCTTCATGGATTTCTCCTCCGAGATGATCCATGCGCTGTTGCCGATCTATCTCGTCGGGGCCATGGGCGCGAGCATGGCGCAGGTCGGCGCCATCGAGGGGATCGCCGAGGCCACGGCTTCCGTCGTCAAGGTTTTTTCCGGCGCCGTGTCAGACTGGTTCGGCGACCGCAAGCTGCTCGCGATCCTCGGCTATGGCCTCGCAGCCGTCACGAAGCCCATGTTTCCGCTGGCGCCGAATGTCGCCTGGGTGACGACGGCGCGCTTCATCGACCGGGTAGGGAAGGGCATTCGTGGCTCGCCGCGCGACGCGCTCGTCGCCGACGTCACCCCGCCGGATCTGCGCGGCGCCGCCTTCGGCCTGCGCCAGTCGCTCGACACGGTCGGCGCTTTTCTTGGGCCGGCCGTCGCGGTGCTGGTGATGTGGGCGACGGTCGACGATATCCGCGCGGTCTTCTGGGTCGCGACGATCCCGGCCGTCGTCGCGGTGGCGGTCCTTGCCTTCGGCGTGCGGGAGCCCGATGCGAGCCGTCCCAGGAAACCCGTGCGATTTCCACTGCATATCGACGAATTGCGCGGGTTGGGCGTCGCCTTCTGGCTGGTCGTGGCGGTTTCGACGATCTTCAGCCTCGCGCGCTTCTCGGAAGCTTTTTTGATCCTGAAGGCGCAGGCGGTCGGCCTGCCGGTCGCGCTTGCGCCGCTGGTGCTGGTGGCGATGAATGTCGTCTATGCCGCCTCGTCCTATCCGGCGGGCGTTTTTTCAGATCGCGGCGATCGGATCACGCCGCTCGCCGCAGGGCTCGCCATGCTCATCGGGGCTGACGCGGTCCTTGCCTATGCGCCGTCGCTTCCCTTCGTCTGGCTCGGGGTCGCCCTTTGGGGGCTTCACATGGGGCTGACGCAGGGGCTGTTCGCGGCGCTTGTCGCCGATGCCGCGCCGGCGGGTTTGCGCGGCACGGCCTTCGGGGTCTTCAATCTCACGGGCGGCGCGGCGCTACTTCTGGCGAGCCTTGCCGCCGGCGAGCTGTGGGATCGGTACGGCCCGTCGGCCGCCTTCGCGGCCGGAGGCGGCTTCGCCACGCTGGCGCTCGCGGGCCTCGTCATCGTAAGGGCGGTCCGGGGCAGAGGCGTCTAGATGACGCTTCCGCAATTTTTCTCTCAGCCGGGGACGCGCTGAACCGGGCGGGCGCGACGGGGGCGCCCAATAGCGCAGTTGCGGCGCCGCACCATTTGAACTATCCACTCTTTTGGAAGCGTTTTCGGAGCCTTTCCGAAAAGATGAGGGACGACATGGCGAACGCAGAATCCGACGCCCGCGCCGAAAAGCGCCCGCTGTCGCCGCATCTGACGATTTTCCGACCGTGGCTCACCATGTCCATGTCCGTGGCGCATCGCGTCACCGGCGCCGGGCTCTATGTCGGGATGGCGCTGCTGGCGCTCTTCCTGCTAGGCGCGGGTGTCGGCGGCTGGCTTCACGCCCTCACCGGATGGCTCGCCTCGGGCTTCATCGGCGGGCTGATCGTCTTTTTGATCACCTGGGCGATTTTCCACCACCTGCTCGGCGGAATTCGGCACGCGCTCTGGGATCGGGGCCTGTATATGGACAAGCACGGGCGGGAGCTTCTCGCGCAGGCGTCGCTCTTCGGCGGCGTCGGCCTCACGCTACTGCTTTGGATTTTCAGAGCCTTCGCAGGCTGAGGGGAGGCGTCTATGTCGGTTCCGACTCACTTCACGAGCGGGCGGAGCGGCCAGGGCGCCGCTTATGTTTCGGACCATGAAGGTTCGGCCCATGCGCGCTTCATGCGTCTCTCGTCCTATGCGCTGGCGCCGCTCGGCGTGCTTTCAGCCTGGTGGCTTTCGGGGCTCGTCGGAGAGACGCTGGAAGGCGTGAGGGCGGAAATCGGCCGGCCAATTCCGGCGATCGTGCTTATCGCCTTCGCTGTCGTCGGCATGATCCACGCCCGCCAGGGCATGAACGAGATCATCGAGGACTACGTCCACGACGCGGCCCTGCTGGAAAAGGCGCTGTACTGGAACAAGACCGCCTCACTCGCGATCACAGCCGCGTGGACCCTCGCGATCATGCTCATCGCGGCGCCCAAGTAACTGATCAGCGGCGCCGGGCGGCGCTCGAAAAACGAGCCGCCCGGAACGACGACAACAAAGGCTTCGATTATGGTTGCGAATGGCGCTGCTTCATCCGTGTCGATCGGCGGACGGGCCTATCCGATCACAGATCACACCTTCGACGTCGTCGTTGTCGGCGCGGGCGGCGCCGGGTTGCGCGCGGTGGTGGGCTGCGCCAAGGCGGGGCTCAACGTGGCCTGCGTGACGAAGGTTTTCCCCACACGTTCGCACACGGTTGCGGCACAGGGCGGCGTCGCCGCGGCGTTGGCGAACATGGGGCCGGACGACTGGAAATGGCACATGTACGACACCGTCAAGGGCTCCGACTGGCTCGGAGACCAGGACGCGATCGAATATCTGTGCCGCAACGCGCCGCAGGCGGTCTACGAACTCGAGCATTGGGGCGTGCCCTTCTCGCGTACGACCGAGGGCAAGATCTATCAGCGCCCCTTCGGCGGCATGACGACGGATTACGGCAAGGGCCCGCCCGCACAGCGCACCTGCGCCGCCGCTGACCGCACCGGCCACGCCATGCTCCACACGATGTATGGCCAGGCGCTGAAGCACGAGACGAAATTCTTCGTCGAATATTTCGCGATCGACCTCATCATGGACGCAGAGGGCGCCTGCCGCGGCATCGTCGCCCTCAAGCTGGACGATGGTTCGATCCATCGCTTCCGTTCCGCGCTCACTGTGCTCGCGACCGGCGGCTATGGCCGCGCCTATCTTTCTGCGACGTCGGCGCATACCTGCACGGGCGACGGCAACGCCATGGTGCTGCGCGCCGGCCTGCCGCTGCAGGATATGGAGTTCGTGCAGTTCCACCCGACCGGAATTTATGGCGCGGGCTGCCTCATCACCGAGGGCGCGCGCGGCGAGGGCGGTTATCTCACCAATAGCGAGGGCGAGCGCTTCATGGAGCGCTATGCGCCCTCCGTGAAAGACCTCGCGCCGCGCGACATGGTTTCGCGCGCCATCACGGTGGAAATCCGTGAGGGTAGGGGCGTCGGCAAGCGCAAGGACCACGCCTTTCTGCATCTCGAGCATCTCGATCCGGCGATCCTGCACGAGCGCCTGCCGGGCATCTCCGAGAGCGCGAAGGTTTTCGCCGGGGTCGACGTCACGCGCCAGCCGATCCCGATCCTGCCGACCGTGCATTACAATATGGGCGGCATCCCGACGAATTATCACGGCGAAGTGCTGCGCAAGGTCAATGGCGATCCCGACTCCGTGGTCCCGGGCCTGATGGCGCTGGGGGAAGCGGCCTGCGTCTCCGTGCATGGCGCGAACCGCCTCGGCTCCAATTCTCTGATCGACCTCGTCGTCTTTGGCCGCGCCGCGGGCCTGCGCGCCGCCGAGTTGGTGAAGCCCGGCCAGCCGCAGCCCGATCTGCCAGCGCCGTCGGCCGAGCTGCCGCTGTCGCGCCTCGACTTCTTCCGCAACGCCAACGGCTCGATTTCGACCGCCGCGCTGCGCGACAAGATGCAGCGCGCGATGCAGTCGCATTGCGCGGTCTATCGCACCGGCGAGGTGCTCGCCGAGGGCGTCGGGGCGGTGCAGGAAGTCTGGCGGGAGGCGGCCGACGTGAAAATCTCCGACCGCTCGCTGGTCTGGAACTCCGACCTTGTTGAAACGCTCGAATTCGACAATCTCATCGTGCAGGCTGCGGTGACGATCGAATCCGCCGCGAACCGCAAGGAGTCGCGCGGCGCCCATGCGCGCGAGGACTTCCCCAACCGCGACGACGCGAACTGGATGAAGCACACGCTGGCGACAATCGACCGCGAAAAGAAGGCGGTCTCGATCGATTACCGCCCCGTGCACAGCTACACGATGACGAACGAAGTTTCTTACATCGAGCCCAAGGCGAGGGTGTACTGAAATGGTCGAATTCACCCTCCCGAAAAACTCCGTCATCGGCGAAGGCAAGGTCTGGCCGAAGCCGGAAGGCGCCGCGAATCTGCGCGAGTTCAAGATCTATCGCTACAATCCCGATAGCGACGCCAATCCGCGCATCGACACTTTCTTCGTCGATGCGGGCGATTGCGGGCCGATGGTGCTGGACGGCATCATCTGGATCAAGAACAAGGTCGACCCGACGCTGACCTTCCGCCGCTCCTGCCGCGAGGGCATCTGCGGCTCCTGTTCGATGAACATCGACGGCGTGAACACGCTGGCCTGCACCAAGGGCATGGACGAAATCGCCGGGCCGATCAAACTCTATCCACTGCCGCATATGGGGGTCGTAAAAGACCTCGTTCCCGACCTCACCATCTTTTATGAGCAGCACGCCGCGATCGAGCCCTGGCTCCACGCCGGCGCGAACCCCGAGAAAGAGCGCCTGCAATCGCCCGAAGACCGCGCGAAGCTCGACGGTCTCTACGAGTGCATACTGTGCGCCTGCTGTTCGACCGCCTGTCCGAGCTATTGGTGGAACTCGGACCGCTTCCTCGGCCCCGCGGCGTTGCTGCAGGCGCATCGCTGGGTGCAGGACTCGCGAGACGAGGCGACGGAGGAGCGTCTCGGCTATGTCGACGACACTTTCCGCCTCTATCGCTGCCATACGATCATGAACTGCACCAAGGTCTGCCCGAAGTCTCTCTCGCCCGCCAAGGCCATCGCAGAGCTCAAGAACATGGCGATCGCCCGGCAGGAGGCGTGAAGGGGCGCCTTGATCCCGCCGCCGCGCGGAGTTACGACGGCGCATCCATTTCTGGAGACTAGAGCCATGCGTCCTTACGCACGTCCCTTTCGTGGTTTTCTCCTCGTGATCGCGTTCCTATTCGGCGGCGCGGCCGTCGCCCAGGAGTTGCAGTTCAACGCCAAGGCGCTGGACACGACCGGCGCCGCCTCGTCGGTTACCGGCAAGCGGGCCAAGGGCAAGAAGGGCGCTGACGGCGCCGCTGCGCCGGAGTCCCAGGGCGGCGACGGCAAAGCTGGCGGTCCCAACCGCCAGTTCGGCGAACTGGAAGGCTGGTCCCCAGGCAAGGCTCCGCCCAAGTCCAAGGATAAACGCGACGACAGCGCCCCTGCCACTGCAAAGCCGCCGGTTTCCGTTACGCCTTCCGGAAACATGGGAACCGGCTTCGCCTTCTAATCTGGACGCCGGCGGAGCCGGCTGGAGAAAAATTCATGGCGTATAAGGTCGCCGTCGTCGGCGCCACGGGCAACGTGGGCCGCGAGATGCTTGATATTCTTGCCGAGCGCCATTTTCCCGTGTCGGAAGTCGTGGCGCTCGCCTCTTCGCGCTCGATCGGCTCGGAAGTGTCCTTCGGCGACAAGACGCTCAAGTGCAGGCATCTCGACACCTACGACTTCTCCGACACGGACATCTGCCTGATGTCCGCCGGTGGAACGGTGTCGAAGGAATGGTCGCCGAGGATCGGCGCGCAGGGTTGCGTCGTCATCGACAATTCCTCTGCCTGGCGTCTCGACCCGGACGTGCCGCTCATCGTGCCGGAGGTGAACGCCGACGCGGTCAAGGGCTTCGTCAAGAAGAACATCATCGCCAATCCCAACTGCTCCACCGCCCAACTCGTCGTCGCGCTGAAGCCGCTGCACGACGCCGCAAAGATCACGCGCGTCGTCGTCTCGACCTATCAGTCGGTCTCCGGCGCCGGGAAGGACGCCATGGACGAACTCTTCGCGCAGACGCGCTCGGTATTCGTCTCCGATCCGGTCGAAGCCAAGAAGTTCCCCAAGCGCATCGCTTTCAATCTCATCCCCCAGATCGACGTCTTCATGGAAGACGGCTTTACCAAGGAAGAGTGGAAGATGGTCGCGGAGACCAAGAAAATCCTCGATCCCAAGATCAAGCTCGTCGCGACCTGCGTGCGCGTGCCGATTTTCATCTCGCATTCGGAAGCCGTCAACATCGAGTTCGAGAACCCGATTTCGGCCGATGAGGCGCGCGACATTTTGCGCGAGGCCCCCGGCGTGCTCGTCATCGACAAGCGTGAGCCCGGCGGATACATCACCCCGCACGAGGCGGCGGGCGAGGACGCGACCTATGTTTCGCGCATCCGCGAAGACCCGACCGTCGACAATGGCCTCGTGCTCTGGTGCGTTTCCGACAATCTGCGCAAGGGCGCGGCGCTGAATGCAATCCAGATCGCGGAAGTGCTGATAAATCGCAAGCTGCTGACGCCGAAGAAGGCCGCTGCTTGATAGGACCTGGCTAGATGCCAGACAGCTTTGATCTTCCCAGTCTGTAAACGGCTAGGCGCGGTCAGCGCACCTCCATCACGATGCTCTCCAGTCGCGGGCCGCCCGGACCCATGTCTCGGATGGAGCTATGCAAACGGCACGCGCCCGTATTTGCGACGCTCGTTCCCAGCGCCATCGGCACGACCTGGGCGCAAATGACGCCGCCAAACAAAATTTGACGGCTCGCCGGATCGAAACGGAGTTTGTCGACAGGGAACCTAGGGTAGGCCGTCCAGCCGCCCTCGGTATAGCCGTTATTATCCCGCTCCTCGACCCAGGCGGCGCCGGTTGCGTTATAGTTGAAGACGAGGTAGGTGGCGCCGCCGCCCATTTGGATCGGGTGCGTCACAATATTCACGACTGCCGCCTCGGCCGCGCTACAGACGAGCAACAGCCAGGCTCCCAAAGCGAATCTCATCATGCGCATGTCTCCCAACTGCGATTAACGCGGAGAATGAGGAGCGCCAACTGCTCCGTCAAGGGTCTGCGCAATCGGCGCGAGCGCATTTGTCGCGTCCTCGACGCTGTGAAAGAGCCGCCCCGGCCCGAGCGCGGCCATAATGCCGAAGCGTTCGAAGCTCTGTTGCGCGCGCACCAATTCTAGGCGCGCGATGGCGAAATCCACGTTGCTTGCGCGTCGCTTTTTGATGCACTCCCGCAGCGCGGTGGCCGCCGTATAGTCGATCTCTAGGATGCTGCTCGCTTCCAGCACGACGAGCTTGAGGGCGCCGTCGGCGCGCCCGGTAGTTGCATCCATGTCGCGCTGAAAGAGATCGGCGTTGAAGAAAGAGAGCGGAGCCTGAAAGGCGACGACGAGGACGCCGGGCAGTCTCTCGCCCGGATGCATCTTCGAGGACGGCCACCAGACGGTGGTGCCGGGAATGCGGTCGAACTCGATGAGCCGCGTGCGTGTCGTCGTCCAGACGCCATGCAGGAGCGACAGGATGATGGCGAGGGCGACGCCCTGCTGCACCGGAAGCACCACCACGGCGAGCATTGTGATGGGGATGAGCAGGAATTCCGCGCGCGTCGCCCGCCAGATCGCCTGCATGTCCCGCCATCGAAAAATGCGATAGGCGACAAACATGAGCACGGCGGCGAGCGCGGCGGCCGGCGCCTGCGCCAGCGCCCCGCCGCCAAACAGCAGGATCGCTCCGACGATGCCGGCCGCGACGAGGCCCGAGAGCTGGCTCACCCCGCCGCTCTCCGCGACGATCGCCGTGCGAGGCGGGCTCGCGTCGACGGCGAAGGCGCCGAAAAGCCCGGCGAGAATGCTGCCGGCCCCGGCGCCGAGGAAATCCCTGTCGATGTTCGGCTCCGCCCCATGCGTAGGGAAGGCGCGGGAGGTCGCCGACGTCTGCACCATCACGACGAGCGCCACGACGATCGCGAGGCCAAAGACCAGCCGCAGATCCGACGGCCCGACATCGGGAAACGCGAGATGCGGCGCGCCATGCGCGATATGGCCCAATTGGGCGACGCCTTTGTCGGCCAGCTCGAAATGCGCCGTCGCCCAGGTCGCGCCGGCCAAAGCGATCAGCGCGCCGGGGATGCGCGGGCTGATCTCATCCGCCACGGCGATGGTGGCGAGGCACAAGACGCCCACCAGCATGGTCGGGCCATTGGCCGCATTGAGGTGGCTGAACAGCGATGTGATGCGGCTCTCTGTGTCGCCATGCTCTGCGGGCACGCCGAAAAAGGCCGGGGCCTGCGACAAGGCGATGTGAATCGACACGCCTGCGAGAAAGCCCGTAAGTACAGGTGTTGACAGAAGGTCGGCAATCCAGCCGGCGCGCAGCAGGCCAGCGACGATGAGCGTGCCGCCGACGAGCAGGGCCAGCAGTGCGGAAAGCGCCGCGTAATGGGGCGACCCGGTCGCCGCGAGGATGGCGAGACCCCCGGCGAAGATCGGCGCAATGGTCGAGTCCGCGCCGATCGAGACGACCCGGCTCGATCCGACGGCGGCGAAGGCGAGCGTGCCGGCGATGAAGGCGATGAAGCCGATATGCGGGGGAAATCCCGCGAGCCGGGCGGTCGCCATCTGCTCCGGCACGGCGATGGCCGCCAACGTGAGCCCCGCGACCAGATCCGCGCGCAGGCTCGCGCCGCGCAATCCCGCAAAGAGCGAGAAGCGCGTCATCGGCTATTTGCCGATCTTGAACAGCGACGGGTCAGGCGTCTTGGTCTGGTCGACGTTGAAGAGGGTGATCAGCGTCTCGTAGCCTTGCGGGTCTTTGATCTGCCACTGCTTCAACTTGAAGGTCTTGGGATCGAAGGTCAGCTTGAGATGCGAGGTGCCCCCGAAGGTCGCCTTATCCTCGATGAAGATGGTGACGCCGGAGTTGTCGGTCTGGACGTCCTGCACGGTCACGTCCTTGTCGAGGTCGATCTTCTCCTTCATCAGGAATTTCAGCGGCGTCTGGCTGATGAAGTAAAGGTCCTGCGTGCCAAGCTTGCGGTCCCGCACCGCGACCTGCGCGCCGTCGGCGACGACCTCCATGGTCGCGGGCTGGGCGTATTCGAAGCGCACGCGGCCGGCGCGCTGCACATGGAGCTTGCCCTCCGAGCGCTTGCCGTCGGCGCCGATCTGCACAAAATCGGCGGTCATCACCGGCGAGAGGTTGAAGAAGGCGTTGGCGCGCTTGACCGCCTCTTCACGGGTAAGGGGCTTGCCCGGCTCGGCCGGGGCGGCGGGGTTCGCAAGCTGCACCGGTTCGCCGGATTTGGCAGTGGGTTTGCCCTTCTTGCCCTTGGCGGGCGCCGCCGGTTTCGCATCGGCGGGTTTGGCTTCGACAGCCTTCGGGTCCGATGGTTTGGCGTCGGCGGGCTTCGTCCCCGCGGGCTTGGCGTCGGCGGGCTTGGCGTCCGCGGCGGGAGCCTGCTCCTTTGCCGCGTCTTCGGCCAGTGCCGGGGCGGCGAACGCAAGGGCGAGGGCGAGGACGGCGAGGAGGGGGTGCTTCACGGCGGCGCTTTCCGATTCGGACAGAATTCTACGCCGTCTTCGTAACATATGTTGGCGGTTTGGGGGCGGGGGGCGACGACCCCCGCTTCCTACTCCGCCGCCTCGATATCGAACGCCCCGCGGTCAATCCCGCCGCCGACCAGTATCTCCCGCTTGCCGGCGTGGTTCGGCGCGCTGACGACGCCTTCCTTCTCCATGCGCTCCACGAGCGAAGCGGCCTTGTTATAGCCGACCGACAGGCGGCGTTGGATGTAGCTCGTCGAGCATTTCTTGTCGCGCAGCACGATATTGACGGCGCGGTCGTAGAGGTCGCCGCCTTCCTCCGAGTCCATCGAGCCGGGCGCGGGCGCCTCGCCGTCCTCGCCGCCTTCCTCGTCCTCGGAGGTGATGCTGTCGAGATATTGCGGCGCGCCCTGCGCCTTCAGATGCGCGACGACATGCTCGACTTCCGCGTCCGACACGAAAGGCCCATGCACGCGCGAGATGCGTCCGCCGCCGGCCATATAGAGCATGTCGCCCTGGCCGAGCAGCTGCTCGGCGCCCTGTTCGCCGAGGATGGTGCGACTGTCGATTTTCGACGTCACCTGGAAGGAGATGCGCGTCGGGAAGTTCGCCTTGATCGTGCCGGTGATGACGTCGACCGAGGGGCGCTGCGTCGCCATGATGAGATGGATGCCGGCGGCGCGGGCCATCTGCGCCAGGCGCTGGATCGCGCCTTCGATGTCCTTGCCGGCGACGAGCATGAGATCGGCCATCTCGTCGACGATGACGACGATATAGGGCAGGGAGGTCAGCTCCATTTCTTCATGCTCGAAGATCGCTTCCCCGGTCTCACGGTCGAAGCCGGTCTGCACCGTGCGGGTGATGACTTCGCCGCGCGTCTGCGCCTCGGCGACGCGGGCGTTGTAGCCGTCGATATTGCGCACGCCGACCTTGGACATCTTCTTGTAGCGGTCCTCCATCTCGCGCACGGCCCATTTGAGCGCGACCACCGCCTTCTTGGGATCGGTGACGACGGGCGTGAGGAGGTGGGGAATATTGTCGTAGACCGAGAGCTCCAGCATCTTCGGATCCACCATGATGAGCCGGCACTCTTCCGGTTTCAGCCGATAGAGCAGCGACAGGATCATCGTGTTGATCGCGACCGACTTGCCGGAACCCGTGGTGCCCGCGACGAGCAGATGCGGCATTCGGGCGAGATCGACGATCACAGGCTCGCCGCCGATCGTCTTGCCGAGCGCGATGGCGAGCTTGTGGTTCGAGTGGATGAAATCGTCGCTGGCGATGAGTTCGCGCAGAAAGACCGTCTCGCGGCGCTGGTTGGGCAACTCGACGCCAATGGCGTTGCGGCCCGGCACGACGGCGACGCGGGCAGAGACCGCCGACATGGAGCGGGCGATGTCGTCGGCGAGGCCGATGACGCGCGAGGATTTGATGCCCGGCGCGGGCTCCAGCTCATAAAGCGTGACGACCGGGCCGGGCCGGACGTTGATGATCTCGCCGCGAACCGAGAAATCTTCCAGCACGCCTTCCAGCACGCGGGCGTTGGATTCGAGAATGTCCTCGGAAATCTTCACGCCGCCCGAGGGTTTCTTCGGTTCGGCGAGGAGGTCTAGCTCCGGATATTCGTAGGTCTCGGGTGGAACGCGCATCGGCGCGCGGGTGGGCAGGCGCGTGACGCGGGCGGGTGCCGGCGCCCTTCTTGCGGCGGCGGGCGCGGCCGGCTGGCGCTCCTCATAGGGTTCGTCGAGGTTGCGCGCGCGGGGAGGCGCATAGGCTTCGAAGGCCTCCATCTCGTCGAAGGTTGGTTCGCGGCGGGGATGGGCGAATGCGGGCTCCGGCCCGACTGGAACAGTGGCGCTCCGGCGCATCCGCTGGACGAGGCGCGTTCCGAACGCTTTCAGGGAAAGTCCGATATGGATCAGCGCGCCGAGCGAGATGAGCGCAAAGCCAGGCTCTCCGGCCTTGTCTTCGTCGTCGTCGGCGTAGGGGGCGGCTTCCTCTTCGTCGAAAGATTCGTCGCGGATGTCGTTTTCGGATTCAAAGCCGAGCCCAGCCGCGCCGCTGACCGACAGAATGGCGAGGAAGGCCGCCGCCACGCCGAAAATCGCCATCACCACGCCGGAGCCCGCGAAAATCGTGCGTGGCACGGCGAGAATGGCGTCGCCCGTGACGCCGCCGAGCCCGGTGGGCAGCGGCCAGCGGTCCGTCGCCGGAAGCAGCGAGGCCGTTGCGGAGGTTGCGAATATACCCGCCACCCAAAGGCCGAGGCGCAGCGGCGCCCGCTCGATGCGCCGGCGCTTGATCATCCTCATGCCCTGTACGGCCAGCGGCAGGATCGCGGCGATGGCGCCGAAGCCGACGAGCTGCATCAGGAGATCCGCGGCGACGGCGCCGGGATGGCCCAGAAGGTTGCGGACATGGCCGCCGGTCGCATGATTGAGCGAAGGATCGCGGGCTGACCAGCTGACCAGCGCCAGCGTCATCGCGCCGGCGCTTCCCACCATTGTCGCGCCGATGAGCTCCGCCGTGCGGCGGGCCGAAAAGTCGCGGACTTGTTCCGAATAATGACCGAAGCTGTGGCTGCGCATGTGAGAATAAGCCCGCTGGCGAGGCGCGGCCATGAGGCGCGCCGACTCGTGGGCAGGGTAAAAAACCTCGGTTAAGGCGCGCTTAACCCTGGACAAATCTGCGCCGGGGCGGAGCTTGCGGGCGCTGGCGCTACCGCCGGTCGGCGCGCGTCGCGATCGTCTGGTTCAGTTCCGCCCCGAAAATGAAGATCACGGCCAGAGTCTGAAGGAAGACCAGCGCGATCATGATTGAGGCCAGACCCGCGTAGGTCGAAACGTAATTGACTGCGAATTCCGCCAGATAGGAGCCGAAACCCGCGCCGAAGGCGAGGGAGCCGGCGAGCGTCAGCAGCAGGCCGGGCACGATCGTGAGGAGACGCGGATGCCCCGCCGGCAACAGCAGATGCGCCGCGAGCACGGCGATGCCGACGACCGAGGAGGTCACGCCATAGCGTACCGGCCCATAGAGCGGCTTGAGCTGATGCGTCAGCGCGGGCGCGTGCGTCTCGGCCAGCGCCATGCCCAGCGGCGCCAGCACCATCAGGAAGGCGATGGCGAGAAGCGAGGCGGCGCCGAGGAAGACATAAAGGATCGACTCCAGCCGCAGCACCCACCAGGACCGCCCGTCGCGCTGGTCATAGGCGCGGTTCAGCGCGACGCGCAACGCCTCGACCCCGCTGGAGGAAAAATAGATGGCGAGGATGGCGCCGACCGTCAGCAGCCCCCCGCGCGGCTGCGTAACGACATTGTGGATTTCCGACGCGATCGGCTGGGCCACGTTCGGCGGCCAGCTTTCGAAAATCAGCGCGGTTGCGGCGTCCGCCTCCTCCTGCAGGCCGAAAAAGCCCGCAAGGGCGGTGAGGAAAATCAGAAAGGGGAAAAGCGAGGTGAGGATGGACAGCGCGATATGGCTGGCGATGGCCCAGCCATCGTCCTCGTTGAACTTTTGATAAGCGGAATGGAAAATCCTGAAAAGCGACATTGGGCCAACTTAGTGGGGGCTGGCCGGGGCCGCTAGGCCTCGTCAGACGCCGATGGCGGCGGAAGCGGAGGTTTCAACGGCAAGGACAACCAGCGTCGAGAGGGCGGCGGCGGCAATGAAGAGGCGGCGCATCATGGCGGAGGTCAGCATCGTGGGGCTCCTTGTCGTATCGCCGGGTGGCGTGAGGAGGAGTAAAATCCATCGCAGCGTTGAAGGATGTGCGCCTGAGCACAGAGTGCGCCTCAATCTCCACGCTGGAAGTGCTCGTAAACCATCCGCGCCGTCGCCTTGTTGATGCCCGGCGTCTTCTCGAGGTCGGACAGACCCGCGCGCGCGACGCCCTTGGCCGAGCCGAACGCCAGCAGCAGCGCGCGCTTTCGCGAGGGCCCGATGCCGGCGATTTCATCGAGCGGGTTCTTTATGAAATCCTTCTTGCGGCGGGCGCGGTGCGTTCCGATCGCGAAGCGGTGGGCTTCGTCGCGCAGGCGCTGCACGAAATAAAGCGCGGGGTCGTGTGGCGGCAGGCGGAAGGGTTCGCGGCCCTCAACAAAAAATTGCTCGCGCCCCGCGTCGCGGTCGCGTCCCTTGGCGATCGACGCCAGCGCCACGCCCTCGACGCCGCTCTCGCGCAGGGCGGCCCGCGCAACGTCGAACTGGCCGCGTCCGCCGTCGATCAGGACGAGATCAGGCTTGGCCGGAAATGCCTCCGGGTCGGAGTCCTTCTCTGGTTCCTTCGCGAGGCGCGCGAAGCGGCGCGTCAACACTTCGCGCATCATGCCGTAGTCGTCGCCGGGCGTGATCTCGTCGCCCTTGATGTTGAAAGTTCGGTAATGCGCCTTCATGAAACCGGACGGGCCCGAGACGATCATCGCGCCAATCGCCTGCGATCCGCCGGTGTGCGAATTGTCGTAGACCTCGACGCGGCGTGGGGCGGCGGGCAGACCGAAGGCCTCTCCGAGGGCCGTCAGCAGCCGCAACTGGCTTGCGTCCTCGGCGAGCTTGCGCCCGAGCGCCTGGCGGGCGTTGCTCAGCGCATGTTCCACCAGTTCGCGCTTCTCGCCGCGTTGCGGGGCGACGACGTCGACGCTCCGGCGCAGCTTCGCCGAAAGCGCGTCCGCCAGCAATGCGCTGTCCTCGATGGAATGAGACAGAAGCACGCAACGCGCCGAAGGATGCTCGTCGTAGAATTGCGCAAGGAAGGCGTCGAGCACTTCGGATTCCGTCAGATCGGCGTCGGCGCGCGGAAAGTAGGAGCGATTGCCCCAGTTCTGAAAGGCGCGAAAGAAAAAGGCCTCGATGCAGAAGCGCCCCGCGTCCTTTGCGATGGCGAAGACATCGGCTTCCTCGACGGAGCGCGGATTGATCCCTTGCGCGCCCTGAATGGCGGAAAGGGCAGAGATGCGGTCGCGCAGCCGCGCCGCGCGCTCGAACTCGAGCCGCTCGGCGGCCTCCGTCATTTCGGTCGCAAGCTGCTCGCGCACGCTGCGGCTCCTGCCGGAAAGGAAGTCGCGCGCCTCCCGCACCAGAACGGCGTAATCCTCGATTGAAATCTCGCCCGTGCAGGGGCCGGCGCAGCGCTTGATCTGAAAAAGCAGGCAGGGCCGCGTGCGATTTTCGTAGAAGCTTTGCGAGCACGAGCGCAACAGAAAGGCGCGCTCCAGAGCGTTGAGCGCGCGATTGACCGCCCAGACGCTGGCGAAGGGGCCGAAGTAATCGCCCTTGCGCGCGCGCGCGCCGCGATGCTTGGCGATCTGCGGCGCCTCGTGATCCAGCGCGATCATGATGTATGGAAACGACTTGTCATCGCGCATCAACACGTTGAAGCGCGGCTTCATCTGCTTGATCAGATTCGCTTCGAGCAGCAACGCCTCGGTTTCGGTCTCCACCGAGATGAAGATCATGGAGACGGTGGCCGAGATCATGCGCGCGATGCGGTTTACGTGGCCGGCGAGGCGCGTGTAGCTGGCGACGCGCTTCCTGACGTTTTTGGCCTTGCCCACGTAAAGAACCTCGCCGCTCTCGGCGATCATGCGGTAGACGCCGGGGCCGTTCGGCGCGTGCTTCCAGTATTTCTTGATGACCGCTACGCCGCGCTTGACGCTCTCGGGCGTTTGCGGCGCGTCGTCCAGCGCGCGCGGCTCGTCGGCGGGTTCGAGATCCGCGTCGATTGCGTCGAAGGCGTCTTCGTCCTCGGGCGGAAGGTCTCTGCGTTCTCCGGGGGGTGGGCTCATACCCTCTGATTTATGCCCGCTTTGGGACGATGGGAAGGGCGCCGCGCTACCAGCCCATCGCGCTCAGAAGCGCCCCGAAGTGGTAATTGGAGAGGTTCAGACCTATTCCCTTCGCGCCCACGAGAATCACGATCGAGACAAACGAGGCGATCGCCGCATATTCGACAGCGGTTGAACCATTCTGGTCGCTCAGGAAGCGCGAGGGCATCAGAATTCTCCACGCCGGTCTCAAAATGAAACATTCGAGTCCGGATAGGGCGTGCCGCCGCAAGGGACGGGCCGTCAGGGCGCGCGCCCGCTTGCGCTCGCGCGTTCCCGAGGCCAAAGTCCCCGGCCAAGCTATGGGTTAGGGAGCAAAGCCAGGAATGCGCGCGGCCAGGATGACAGTCGGCGGAGTCGTTTTTCCAGCGCTGGCGCTTTTGCTCGGAGCCGCCTTCAGCCTCGGACAGGCCTGGTTTGACAATATCCATCCGGCGCTGGCCTTCGCGCCGCCTATTTTTGCCGCGCTTCTCATCATTGGCGCGGTATTCACGGCGTTGCGTCACGCCGAGGTCGTCGGCGCGAGGTTCGGCGAACCATTGGGCACGATCGTGCTCACGATTTCGGTCACGATCATCGAAGTGGCGATCATCGGCTCGATGATCGCCCACGGTTCCGAAGACCCGACGGAAGCGCGGGAAGCGGTGTTTTCGGCCATAATGATCGTCTGCAACGGGCTTGTCGGGCTCTGCCTTCTGCTCGGCGGCTTCCGCCACGGCGAGCAGGAGTTGCATCCCATGGGCGCCAGCGCCTATCTCGCCGTGTTGATCGCGCTTTCAGTGCTTACCCTGATACTGCCGAACTATACGACCTCGACCGAGGGGCCGACGCTCTCGGCGGCGCAGATGGTGTTTGTAAGCGTCCTGTCGATGCTGCTCTACGGCGCTTTTCTGTTTATTCAGACGGTGCGCCACCGCTCCTATTTCATCGACACGCATTCTGCGGCGGTCGGTCACGGCGACATGAAGCCGACGCGGGCGCAGACGGGTGTCGCAGCGGTCGGACTTGCGGCGAGTCTTGCGGGCGTTGCGATCCTTTCCGAGCATGTCGTGCCCGGGCTCGAAGAGGCGCTCACATGGGCCGGCGTGCGGGACATAAACCCTCTTACCGGCGCGGCGGTGGCGGCCCTGGTGCTCTTGCCGGAGTCGCTGAACTCCATCCGGGCGGCGGCGCGCAACGCGTTGCAGACCAGCCTGAACGGCGCGCTCGGCTCGGTCGTCGCGACCATCGGTCTGACGGTGCCGGCGGTGGCCTTGATGAGCCTCGCCACCGACCGCGAGATCATGTTCGGCCTCAACAAGCGGGATTCCGCGATGCTGATGCTGACGCTGATGCTGTCGGTCGTCAGTTTTGGAACCGGGCGCACGAATGTGCTGACCGGCCTTGTGCATCTTGTCGTCTTCGCGGCATATATCTTCTTTCTGTTCGAGCCGTGAGGTTGCCGGTGAGCCAGACAAACCCGATTTTTTATCATTCGCCCAATACCCGTTCGTCGAGCGTGCTGATCCTGCTCGAGGAGCTCGACGCGCCCTATACGTTGCATGACTTGAACTTCAAGATCGGCGCACAGCGCGAGCCCGACTACCTCGCGGTCAATCCGCTCGGGAAAGTGCCCGCCATCGTGCATAATGGCGCGTTGGTGACGGAGCTTGGCGCCATTTTCATCTATCTCGCGGACGCATTTCCGCAAAAGAAGCTTGCGCCGGAAATCGGCGATCCGCTGCGGGGCCCTTACCTTCGCTGGCTGGTCTTTTATGGCTCCGCCTTCGAGCCGGCGGTAATGGACCGTTACACCAAGCACGAGCCGCCAAAGAGCATGAGTCCCTATGGCGATTTCGACGGCGTGATGACGCTGATCAACAAGCAGCTTGCGGCGGGGCCCTATATGCTCGGCGCGCGCTTCACCGCTGCGGATGTGTTGTGGGGGACGTCGCTGCGCTGGACGACAAGCTTCGGACTCGTGCCGATGACGCCCGAGATCGCCGCCTATCTCGAGCGCATCGGATCGCGTCCCTCGGTCGCGCGCGTTGCCGAGACGGACAAGCAACTCCTGAAGGTCCACGAGGCGGCGGCCGCGGCGAAGGGGTGACGCGTCACCACTCGATCGGCGTCTGGCCTTGCGCCGCGAGATAGTCATTGGCCCTCGAGAAATGCCGACAGCCGAAAAAGCCGTTGTGCGCGGAGAGCGGCGACGGATGCGCGCATTCGAGCACCAGATGCTTTGTTCGGTCGATGCCGGCGCCTTTACGGCGGGCGTAAGCGCCCCAGAGCATGAAGACGATCCCCGCGCGCTCGCGCGAAAGCGCATGCACGGCGGCGTCGGTGAACGGCTCCCAGCCCTTGTTCTGATGCGAGCCCGCCTGTGACGCGCGCACTGTGAGCGTGGCGTTGAGCAGCAGCACGCCTTGGCGCGCCCAGCGCGAGAGATCGGGATCGCGCGAGACGGGATGGCCGAGATCAGCCTCGATTTCCTTGAAAATGTTGACGAGCGACGGCGGCGAAGACACTTTCGCGCCCACGGCAAAACAGAGTCCATTCGCCTGGCCCGGACCGTGATAAGGGTCTTGCCCCAGAATGACGACCTTCACGCTTTCGAAGGGGCATTCGTCGAAGGCGCGAAAGATTTGCGCGGCCGGAGGGTAGATGGTCGAGGACGCATATTCGTTCCGCACGAACTCGCGAAGCTCCGCGAAATAGCCTTTCTCGAATTCAGTCGCGAGACGCTTCTTCCAGCTTTCGTCGATGCGGACGGGGTTGGTCATTCTGTCGGTTTGCCTGCCGTCGTAAACGCCCGGCGCCTGCGAATTGCAGGCGTGCGGACCCCACCGTCCGGCGGATCGAAACTAGCGCTGCGCCAGAACTCGACGCAATAATCTCAATCCTGCAATGGTCCCCAGGCGGGATCGCTGGCGTAGCCTGGCGTCGGCACCTGCACTTCCGATCGCCCGAAGACGTCCACCATGTAAATCTTCGGCCCGCCCGAGCCGCCGCTCTCACGAAAGAACATCAGGAAGAGCCCGTTCGGCGCCCAGGTGGGGCCTTCGTTGTGGAAGCCCTCGGTGAGGATGCGCTCGCCGGAGCCGTCGGTCTTCATCACGCCGATCGCGAAATTGCCGCTGTTCTGCTTGGTGAAGGCGATGTAGTCGCCCTTGGGGCTCCACACCGGCGTCGAATAGCGGCCGCCACCAAAAGAGATGCGCTTGGCGTCGCCGCCATGCGCGCCCATCACATAAATCTGCTGTGCGCCGCCGCGGTCGCTCTCGAAGCAGATGTGAGAGCCGTCGGGCGAATAGGAGGGCGCGGTGTCGATGGCGCTCGTATCGGTGAGTCGCGTCGTCGTGCGCGAACGCAGGTCCATCGTATAAAGATTTGTCGAAGAGCCCTGCGACAGCGACATGATGATTTTCTGTCCGTCGGGCGAGAAGCGCGGCGAGAAGGTCATGCCGGGAAAATTGCCGACGACCTCGCGCTGGCCGTTCTCGATATTCATCAACAAAACCTTCGGCTCGCCGTCGTCGTTGAAGGCCATATAAGTGACGTCGAGCGAGGAGGGCGAGAAGCGCGGCGTGACGACGAGATCCTCGCCCCGGGTGAGGTAACGCACATTGGCGCCGTCCTGATCCATCATGGCGAGGCGCTTGCGGCGTTTGTCCTTCGCGCCCGTCTCGTCGACGAAGACGATGCGGGTGTCGAAAAAGCCTTTCTCGCCGGTGATACGGCTGAATACGGCGTCCGACAGGAGATGCGCGACGCGGCGCATGTTGGCGGCTTCCGTCACATATTGCTGGCCGGCGACCTGCTCGCCGGTCGTGACGTCGAAAAGGCGGAATTCGGTCTTGAGTCGCCCGTCGCCCGCGCGCGCGGAGCGGCCGGTGAGCACGAACTGCGCGGCCGCGGCCTTGTAGGCTTCGAGGTCCGGCTGGTCAGCCGATCCGCTCTCGGCGACGTTGGCGTCCACGGGATGCAGGAAGACCGATCGCTTGAAATTGTTGTTGGTGACGGATGTAATCGTGCGCGCCGCCTCGTCGCCGGCGAAGGGCGCGACGGCGATGTTGATCGGCGAAAAGCCGCCGCCCTTCAGATCGATGATGCGGCCGGCGCGGGCGGGCGCGAAAGGAGCCATGGCGGCTCCGGCGATAAAGCCGGCGGCGGCGCGACGGGTGATCTGGCGTGTCATCGGGGACTTCTCTTGGCAGGGGAGGACATGATGCGCACAGTCAGTTGGAGTCCTGGAAGCGGATCGTCACTTCGTGCAGCGCTTCTTCGTAGTAGGGCAGGAAATCCGGCGGGATGCGCATGGGGCTGCAGCGGCGCACGGCCTGCAGCGCCTGTTCGCCGCGCGCCTGCTCCACCGGATTGGCGGACGGGTTCATCAGTCGCGGGCGCCCTTCGAGCGCGCCTTCGCGAGAAAGGTGAAACTCGACGACCGGGGCGAAGGTCGCGCCGCCGAGCGAGAGCGCCGACGCCCAGCATGGGTGGTAATGGTCATGGATGTATGACGCGATGCGCCCCTCCATCGAGGCCGACATTTTCGGCGCTGCGGCCTCGGGAGAGCCCAGCGAGGCGGTCTTGATTTCCTTGCCCGTGGCGGCGCGACGCTGCGGCGCTTCGCGGCTCAGCAGATTTGAGATGTCGGCGGCGTCGAATTTCGTTTTGGGCGCGGCTTCGTCGCCTGACTTCGGATTCGCGCCCTTCACGCTCTTGTCCGCGGCCTCGCCCTCGACGCTTTCGGCCTTGTCGTCGGTCTTTTTCGCCGCGAGCAGCTTCGCCACTTCGTCCGCCTTCAGGCGCGCTTCGGCTTTGGGCTTCTCCGGCGCGAGCTTGCTCTCGGGTTTGGGTTCGACCTTTTTCTCGGGCTTGGGCGTCTCTTTCGCCTCTTTATCCGGCTCCTTTTCGGGCTTCGGCCGCACCGGCGGCTTCGGCTTCACGATCTCCGCCTCCTTCGGCTCGTCCTCTTCCTTCGGCTGAGGCGCGGCGGCCTTGGGTTTTGCCGGGGGCGTGGGGACAGGCTTCGCTACCGCCGACTTTTCGACAGGCTTCGGCGGCTCGGGCTTCTTTTCGGGCGCGGGACGGGTCGGCGGTTCTGGCGCCGGAGGCAGGGCGGCGATGCGCTTGGGTGGAACGGGCTCGGGCTTGTCGTCCGCGCCGGGGTCCGGCATCCGACGCAAGGACGGCGGCGGCGTCGGCACGTCCTTCTTCGCCTCCGCAAGCGGCGGGTGCGGCTTGGTCTGGCTTTCCTTGGCGACCTTGTCGACCCGCGGCGCGGGCTTGATGTCCCGCGCCGTCTTTTCGCCCTTGGCGACCTGATTGAGCGCGTCATCGGTGACGACTTCGACCGGGATCATTTCTTGCGCGTCGTCGAATTTCTTCGTGTCCGAGAAGAAAACGAGCGTCGCCAGCAGCAGCCCGGCATGGGCTGCAGAGGAGATGACGACGCCGGGTTCGGAGCGCGAAACTCGCAACGTTCAGCGCCTCACTTCTTCTCCTGCTCCGTCACCAGAGCGACCTTTTTGTATCCGGCCGTCGTGATCAGCGACATCACCTCGGCCACGCGCCCGTAGTTCACGGCCTTGGAGCCGCGCACATAGATGCGCTCGTCGAAGCCCTGCTTGGTCGTCTCCTTCAGCTTGTCGAGCAGCTGACCGACTTCGAGAGGCTGATCCATCAGGAAGATCTGGCCCTTGTCGTCGATGGCGATGGAGACGGGCTTCTGGTCGATGTTGAGCGCGCCGGCTTTGGTCTGCGGCAGATCGACGGCGACGCCGGTCGCGAGCAAGGGCGCCGCGACCATGAAGATGATGAGCAGCACCAGCATGACGTCGATAAACGGCGTCATGTTGATTTCGGCCATGGCGCCGTAGCGGGGGACGCCGCGGCGGCGCCTGCCGCCTTTGCGTCCCGGAGCGGAGATTGACGCGCCCATGGATCAGGCCGCCCGGTCGCGGTTGTTGTTGGACGCGTGCTGGTCGATCTGGCGGGAGAGGATCGCCGAGAATTCGTCCGCGAAACTCTCCATGCGCGCCTGGGTCTTGGCCACGTCGCCCTGCATCTTGTTGTAGGCGATCAGCGCGGGAATGGCGGCGAAGAGACCGATGGCGGTGGCGAGCAGGGCTTCCGCGATGCCCGGCGCCACGACGGCGAGCGAGGTGTTCTTGGACGCGGCGATCGAGCGGAAGGAGGTCATGATGCCCCAGACCGTGCCGAAGAGCCCAACGAAGGGGCCGGCTGACGCGACTGTCGCGAGCACGAGGAGATTCGATTCGAGCTTCTCGACCTCGCGGGCGATGGAGACGTCGAGCACCTTCTCGATGCGCGCCTGCAGGCCCATGAAGCTGGCGTTGGCGCCGTTCTGGAACGAGCGCTTCCACTCCTTCATCGCGGCGACGAAAAGCGTCGCCATGCCGGTCGTCGGCCGCTCCGAGAGCTTGCCGTAAAGCTCCTCCAGCGAATTGCCGGACCAGAAGCTCTCCTCGAACTTATCCATCGCGCGGCGGATGCGCGAGAACAGCAGCGTCTTGTCGATGATGATCGCCCAACACCAGACGGAGGCGAGCAGCAGGCCCACCATCACGATCTTCACGACGATATGGGCGCCCCAGAACATGCTCCAGATGGTGATGTCGGCGGCGGGGGCTGCGCCGGCGGCGGTCGCAGCGATCTCGGCTGGATTCATGATTTGTCCTTGAAGCGGAATTCGGCGCGCACTTCGCGAAAAAGGCGACGCCCCTTATTTCCCGCAATTTCGCCCTTTCTGGGGCCGCGGGTGCGCCGCACAATGATACTTATCGGGGCGGCGTTAACAAGCGGTATGGGTTAAGGAACGGCAAATAGAGGCCCTGGAGGGGCCCCCGGGGGTCGCCTCCCGTCAGGATGCCGCCGCAAGAGCGCGGGCGAATTTGTCGCGCACATCCGGCGGCAATCGCTTCGCGCGGCCCGCCTCGACGCAGACAACCCTCACGGTCGCCGTCACGAGCGTCTCGGCGCCTCGTAATACCCGCTGCACGAGCGTCAGCGACGCGCCGCCGATGCCGGCGACGCTCGTCTCGACCGAAAGCAGATCATCCATTGCCGCCGGCTTCAGAAATTCGAGGTCCATCGCCCGCACGACGAAGAAGATCGGCGCGCCGGCGGCGCCTTCCAGCAGCGGACGCTGTTCGAGACCCAACGTGCGCAAAAGCTCCGTGCGCCCGCGCTCCATGAACCGGATGTAAGAGGTGTGATAGACGAGCCCGGAGGCGTCGGTGTCCTCCCAATAGATGCGGATCGACAGGGTGTGCGGGCTCATCGGGCCTCTTGGTCAATTTGCTGCATGCGGTTTGACGCTCTTCTAGCCATGCGCGCACGATGTGCGTCATCGCAACGTCTTGCTAAGCGCTTTGGCCCTAGCCTTCCGTCAATACTGGAATTCCCCGTGCGGGACTACATATCCAGTTACGGAGGTGTGCAATGCAAACGCCTGTCCAAATGTTCGGTCGCGCCGTCGAGGTCGCCGCCGCCCTGTTGTTTGTCGGGCTGATGTTTTCTGTCGCGACTGCGAGTTGACGCGTAAAAATACAAACCGCGCGGCGTCCGAAAGCGTCACGCGGTCTTTGGCGTTTGTCACAATCGCTCAATGCGCCACCGCGCCTTTATAACTCGGAAGAACTTGGCGCACGCGCTTTCCCTCGACCCAGACAAAACCGGCGGAAAGATCGGTGCAGTCGATCTCCTGCTCGATGATGAGCTTGTCGCAAAGCATCATCAAATCGCCTCGATCGGCGCTCGCACTCTGATCATCTCCGCCCTGCCTATTTTTTATTCATGACCATATCTGCTTATAAATAAAGCAGCAGGGCGAAATAAGCCGAACCATAGGAAACGTCAATCGGCCGATTTGTCGCGGCGGGGCGCGGCGTTGCGCCCTCACCCGGCGACTACTCTTCCCCTCCGAACAGTCCGAATTGCCCCGCCGGCGGCGCCGGTTCAGCCAGCCCTAGATGCCGGAAGGCGTTCGGGGTCAGCAGTCGCCCGCGCGGCGTGCGCTGCAGAAAACCCTGTTGAAGCAGATAAGGCTCGATGATGTCTTCGATGGCGTCGCGCGGCTCGGAGAGCGCGGCGGCGATCGTCTCGATCCCCACCGGTCCGCCGCCAAAATTCACGGCGACCATGTCTAGGTAGCGGCGATCCATGACGTCGAGGCCGATGCTGTCCACTTCGAGTAGTGAGAGCGACTTGTCCGCCAATTCGCGCGTGATGGTCGCGACGCCGTCCACCACCGCGAAGTCCCGCACGCGGCGCAACAGACGCCCGGCGATGCGCGGCGTGCCGCGCGACCGCCGTGCAATCTCTTTTGCGCCCGCATCGTTCATGCCGATCCCGAGCACGCGCGAGCCGCGTTTGACGATCAGCTCCAGCTCCTGAGGCGTGTAGAAATTCAGCCGCACCGGAATGCCGAAGCGATCGCGCAGCGGCGTCGTCAACAACCCCGCGCGCGTTGTCGCGCCGACTAGCGTGAATTTGGCGAGGTCGATTTTCACGGAGCGCGCCGCCGGACCTTCGCCGATGATGAGATCGAGCTGAAAATCTTCCATGGCGGGGTAGAGAATTTCCTCCACCGCGGGATTGAGTCGGTGGATTTCATCGATGAACAGCACGTCGCGCGGTTCGAGATTGGTGAGCTGCGCCGCAAGGTCGCCGGCCTTGGCGATCACGGGTCCCGAGGTGGAGCGGAAATTCACGCCCATCTCGCGCGCGACGATCTGCGCAAGCGTCGTCTTGCCGAGGCCCGGCGGCCCGACGAACAACACGTGATCCAGCGCGTCACCGCGCGTCTTCGCCGCCTCGATAAAGACCTTGAGATTGGCGCGGGCCGCCTCCTGTCCCGTGAAGTCGGCGAGTGTGAGCGGACGCAGGCTGGCGTCCGTGTCGTCATCGCGCTGTTCGGGGCTCACGAGGCGAGGGTTGGTCACCGCTGCTCCAGCTTTTCAGGGGCGTTTGGCGGCGCGGCACCGTCGCGTGCGCCCCCACACGAATCGGGCGTTCGATTGTGTGTACCGTGGTTTGTGATGAGATCAAAACAGCAACTTCGGGGGCGGGATATGCGTGTAAATTTTTTTCGGTCTCTCGTCGCGGCGGGGCTTTTCTTGCCGCGGGGCCGGCGCTGGCCGAGGAGGGCGAATTGTTGAGCGGCGACGCCTATGAGACTGTCGACGCGCAGGTCGTGCGCAACGGCGTAGCGCTTCTTGGACCTTTCGCCACGACCTCCTCGCGATGCCGCAAGACGGCCGAGGCGCGCGCGTGGATTCTCCAGTCGCCTCGATATGGGAAAGCTTCCGTCATCAAGCGGCGCGGCGACATTGCCTTTGAGGAGGGCAAGCCGTACGCCCATTGCAACGATCGCCCGATTTCCGGCACGACGGTTCGTTACATGCCGGCGCGGGGCTTCGCCGGCGAAGACACTTTCGTTTTTCGCATCGTCTTCTCGGACGGGGAGATCCGGACGAAGCGCGTGAACGTTCTCGTCGAGTAGATCGGGGCTAAGCCCTCCGCCCGATCCAGCGGTTCACGCGCGCGCAATAGGCAGCGAATGCTTCCGGATGCCTGGCGCCGAGGGCCGCTTCTTCGTTCGGCACGATGAGGCGGTCCATGCCCCACCAATGGCCGTAGAGCAGGGCGGGCGCTGCAATAATGGCGAGGCAGGGGTAAGGGTGGCCGCTGAGTCCGAGGCCGAGGAGGCCGAGCGACCAGCACAGACTCTGGACGAGCGACATGACATAGACGGGGTTACGCGAGAACGCATAGACCCCGTCGGTGACGAGCGTCTCCGAGCCGACGAATTCGCGCGCGTCGCCGCCGCTTTTCTCGAGATGGACGACCAGCATGATCTTGAGGGCGCAGAATAGCACCCAGCCAAACGCCGCGATGATCAGCGCGCGGGCGCCGTCTTCGGTTGGATCCGCAAGGTCGAGAAGAATCAGCGTGGCCGCCGCGTAAGCCGCGGAGGCCACGAGATCGACCAGAAAGATACGCGAGAACTGCAGATCCTGGCGGATTCGCTTGACAATAAAAGAAATGACCGACGATCGCCGGCCGGCGAAGGACAAGCTCATTCGAGCCTCAATCTTTTTAGAAAACCCAAGCTAAGGCGTAGGATAAGCGCCGAAGGTGAGGAATCCGTTACCGTTTTCAGGTTGCGAGCTCCTTGAGCCCCTGCCGGATCAGCGCGCCTGTTTCGGCGTCGTCGCCAAGCTTTTTCGCGCTCGCGGCGACGGCGGCGGCGGATTGCGGGCGGCCGTAGCCCAAATTCACCAGCGCGGAGATGGCGTCCCGCACGGCGGAGGGGGTGGTTGCGTCCTCATCCTCGCCCGCGAGTTTCGCGAGGACGGGGTCGACGGATCCAAAGGCGGGAGCCTTGTCCTTGAGTTCCGAGACGATGCGGGCGGCGAGCTTGGGTCCGACGCCCGAGGCGCGCGCCACCATCGCCTTGTCCTGTGTGGCGATGGCCGAGCCGAGTTCGGCGGCCGAGAGGATCGACAGAATGCCGAGGGCGACCTTAGAGCCGACGCCCTGCACCGTCTGCAGCAGGCGGAACCAGTCTCGCTCGGTCTCGGCGGCGAATCCAAAAAGCTTGATCGAGTCTTCCCGCACCTGCGTCTCGATCGAGAGCGCCGCCCCCTCGCCGGGGCGCGGCAATTTTTGCAGCGTGCGGGTGGAGCAATGCACGACGTAGCCGACGCCATTGACGTCGAGGATGACAAAATCCTCGCCGTAGCTGTCGATGAGGCCTTTCAGCTTGCCGATCATGGCGCACAGCGCGTGAAGACCGCGCTCTTTGTGCCGTTCGACCAAAGGATTTGCAGACCCGCGGCGTCGACGACGACGGTGAAGCTCTCCTTGCGTGCCTTCGAGGACTCTTCGCTCACGCAGGATTTGGCGGTGACCTTGTAGACCGAGCGGCCGCCCGTGCTTTCGGTCTGGTCGTAGGTAACGCCCTTGCAGTTGAACGTCGGGAGCACGGTCTCGCTCGCTGTGATCGTCACGAAAAACTCCTGAGCCTTGCAGGCGCTGGCGTCGAGCGCATAGCGGCCGGCGGGCGAGTCCTTGTCGACCGAAGCGGCGAGGGCCGGGGCTGCCATGGCGCCGAAGATAAGAGCGAGCGTTTTCATCCGATGGCCGCTTTCAGCGCCCGCGCACCGCGATGCTGGGCGTGGCAGATGGCGACAGCCAGCGCGTCCGCCGCATCGGCGCTGGTGGCGGCGCTCGCGGGCAGTAGGACGCGCACCATCATCTGGATTTGCGTCTTCTCGGCATGACCCGCGCCGACGACGGTCTTTTTCACGAGGTTCGCCGCATATTCGGCGACGAAAAGGCCGGCGAGCGCCGGCGCCATGAGCGCCACGCCGCGCGCCTGTCCGAGCTTCAGCGTGGATTGCGGATCGCGGTTGACGAAAGTCTCCTCCACAGCGGCCTCATGGGGCGTGTGATCGGCAATGACTTTCATCAGCCCCTCGTGGAGTTGGCGCAGGCGATTGCCCATGTCGAGAGCGCCGTCGGACTGCACACGACCGCAGGCGATGAAAGAGAGGCGCGAGCCCTGAGACTCGATCACCCCCCAGCCGGTGTTTCTAAGGCCCGGATCAATGCCGAGAATGCGAATCGCGGGAAAGGACATGCTGCAGCATAGGCGCAGAGGCGCGGGGAAGGGTAGGCCGCGTCGCCGCGTCCCCTCACTCGCCCGCCAGCGCCATATCGTCCCGGTGGATGACTTCGTCCGGACCCTTGAAGCCCAGCAGCGCCTCGATATCCTTGGTCGAACGCCCGAGGATTTTGGCCGCGTCCACGGCGTCATAGGTCACGAGACCGCGCCCGATTTCGCCGCCCCGATGGTTGCGAATGACGATGCAGTCGCCGCGGGCGAAAGCGCCCTCGATGCGGGTGACGCCGGCTGGAAGGAGGCTCGCGCCCGAGCCCAGCGCACGCGCGGCGCCCTCGTCGATATGCACGGCGCCCTTGGGCTCCAGCGAGCCCGCGATCCATTTCTTGCGCGCGGTCACCGGGTTGGAGGGCGTGAGGAACCAGGTGCAGCGCTCGCCATTGCGGATGCGCGCGATCGGCGCCTCGGCGCGCCCGTCCGCGATGACCATGTGTGCGCCGCCTGTGGTCGCGATCTTCGCCGCCTCGATCTTGGTGCGCATGCCGCCGCGCGAATATTGCGAGGCCGCGCCGCCCGCCATGGCTTCGATCTCCGCAGTGATGCGCGGCACGACGGGCAGGTGCTTTGCGCTCGGGTCGGAAGCGGGCGGGGCGGTGTAGAGACCGTCGACATCGGAGAGCAGCACGAGCAAATCCGCGCTCGCCATGGTCGCGACGCGGGCGGCGAGCCGGTCATTGTCGCCATAGCAAATCTCGGCGGTGGCGACGGTGTCGTTCTCGTTGATGACCGGCACCGCGCGCAGCGCCAGAAGCCGCGTGAGACATTCGCGGGCATAGAGATAGCGGCGGCGCTCTTCCGTATCGCCGAAGGTGACGAGCACCTGCCCGGCGACGAGACCGCGCGCGTGCAGGGCCTCGGCCCAAAGGCGCGCGAGCGCGATCTGCCCCACGGCGGCGGCGGCCTGGGAATCTTCCAGCGGCAGCGCGCCCATCGGGAAGCCCAGCACGCTGCGCCCGAGCGCAACCGCCCCGGATGACACGACCAGCACATCTGCGCCGCCGCGATGGAGCGCCGCAATGTCGTCGGCCAGTCGCGTCAGCCAGTCGCCCCTCGCCGACGCAGCCGTGGGATCGACGAGGAGGGACGAGCCGACTTTGACAACGA
Organism: uncultured Alphaproteobacteria bacterium; assembly: GCA_963806665.1. Lineage (GTDB taxonomy): Bacteria > Pseudomonadota > Alphaproteobacteria > Rhizobiales > Beijerinckiaceae > Methylocystis. Next base: position 725,871 of record CAWDYM010000004.1, read on the forward strand.
TGCGGCGGAAGGAGGCGATGTCGGGAGCGCGAGGAGTCATTCGTCATCAGGCGATTTGAGGGGAAGGGCGAGAGTTATCTTACGAGGCAGGGGACTGCAAATGCGCCCATGCGTCCGCCTGCCAGCGATGAACTGCCTCCATGGGATAGATGAAGTTGAGCAGAATTCAGCGTGAGATTGTCCCGGATGGTCGCGGCAAGTCCGAGCTCCAGCGTGATCACCAGCGCCACGACAGCCCACGTCGGCAGTCGCCAGGCGAGGACAAAGCCGATCGACATCATAAACGTGTCGGAGAGTGAATTGAGGACGCTGTCGCCCACATAGCCCTGCGCCAGGGCTTGTTTACGATAGGCCTGCACGACGGCGGGCGTGTTTTCGAAGATTTCCCAGCCGCCTTCGAGCGCGATGGCGATCAGCAGGCGCTGGTGGGCAGGAAGGCCCGGCGCGGCCAACCAGAGCAGCAGATAGAACAGCAGCCCGTGGACCACATGCGTGAAGCTGTACCAGTCGGAAAGATGCTGCGACGTTCCGGCGGAAAGGACGTCGCCCTCCCAAAGCTTCACGAATCCACATGTGCAGATGAGCGGCTGGCCGAACAGGAGCAGCACGCCCGCCTGCACGGCAAGCGTCAGGCCAGCGATCAGTAGGAAACTCCTTAACGGGCTGTTTGGCATCGTTCGCCGGAGTGGTGGAGCGCATGGCCCGCCTGGTTCTAGACTGTGCGAACTTTGCCGTTTTTCTCCACGCTTGTCATGGCGGTCCGGTCCATGACGCGCAAACGCATCCGCAGGAGGGTCGCAATGACGAAGGTTTTTGGCGGCGTTTTGTCCACGCTGCTCGCGCTTTTCGCCTTTTCGGAAGCCGCGTGCGCCGGCGGCGACGCCTCGGGCACATGGCTGCGCGAAGGCGGCAAGGGCACTGTGCGCATCGCGCCTTGCGGCGGCGCCCTGTGCGGAACGGTCGCGTCAGTGAACGATCCGGGCAGCCCCGCCAAAGTCGGGCAGCGGGTGTTCTACGGCATGGTTGCGTCCGGCGAGAACAGCTGGGCCGGTCACGCCTTCAACCCGGAGGACGGAAAGACGTACAGCGGTACGATGACGCTCGCGGGCAATCATCTCACGACGGCGGGCTGCGTGCTCGGCGGGCTGATCTGCAAGTCGGTCCATTGGACGCGGTTGAAGTAGGAAAGGCGGCGCGCCGAACGCGACGCGCCGCCCTTCGCGTTTACAAGGTTGTCGGCGCCACGAAGGTGTAGCCGAGGTTCTTGAGGCCCGTCACCACGGTCTGGAGATAGCTGATGTCCAGATAGGAGTGGTACTGGAAGGCGGCGACGCCGTCGCGCACGGCCTTGATCCGCGCCGCGTCGGCGATGATGTCGGCCGGAAGCCGCGCAGCATAGCCGAGATAGGCCGTCGGCTCGATCGAGCCAAGCGTGTCGGGCAGCACCTTGCCGCCGTAGATGTCCTTCACAGAGTACGGGAAATACTGGCCGGCGAGTTTCGTATAGTCGATCTTCGTATAGTCGAAGGGCGACGCCGCCTTTGCCGCCAAAAGCCCCGAGTAGTAGAGCACGCGCTCCGCGCGAGCGGCGAACTTCGCCGTCGACGCCATGACCGTCGTCGCGGTGCCGAGATAATGCGGCGTCGTGAACATCGTCGGCTTGGTAACTCGCGAATCCAGGCCGATTTCAGTCAACGCGCTCGTCATGCGGCCCGCAGCCCAGGTGTTCACTTTGTTGGCGTGATCCGTCAGATCTTCGGGAAGCGGCCCCGCATAGGTGAAGGTGGCGGTGCTCGCATTCCAGATGAAGCGGAAGAACTCCGCGTCATCCGCCGAGACGCCCGTTTCGGGGTTCAGCGTGTCGGCAGGATAGGCCGCATTGTAATATTGATGCGTCCAGCCGTGAAGGATCGGCGTTCCGCCCTTGCCCTGAAAGTAAACCAGCGCGTCGCGGAACGACTTCACCGACGCCGAATTAAACGGAATGTCCTGCGCCACGCCGTTGTTGTAATAGCCCGTCGGATCCTTGTAATGCGGGACGATGTGATAGCCGAAAGGCACGCCCTGCGCTTTCAGCCAATCCGCCACTTGCTTCAGTTTCGTGGGATCGGATTGGTAGTCATTGTCTTCCAGCCGCAGGATCGCGCGATATTGCGTGGTGGCCGGAGTCGCGCCCATCGCGTCGAATAGCAGATCGCAGAAGACGAGATAGCGGTCGCCTTCCGAGAGGTAGGAGAGCGGATTTTCGCCGATATAGGTGAGGTTCTTCGAGCGGAGCGCCCATGGGAATTGAGTGCCGTTCGCGCGTACGCAATTGGCGAGAACCGTCACGCCCGCCCCCACGGTCCCGTAGGTCATGACGCCGTCGGCGTTCTGAGCATAACGCTTGAAACTGACGCCCTTGTAAGTGACCGACGACACGGCGGTGGCGGTGGTCGGAAATTCGAAAATGTTCGCCGTCCAGCCGTAGGTCGCGCTCAGCGTCGTCAGCTTCCAGATGTTGTCGAAAATCCAGACGACGTTGACGGACTGATATTTCGGAACGTCGGTCAGAAAAGCGGCAGGGAAATTGGCCTCCTCATAAGTGGAGCCGATGTAGATCACCGCCTTGTAGGTCGACATCAGGCCGGCCGTGTATTGGCTCACCGGCAGCAATGTGTAGGAGCCGAAATGGCTGACGAGATTGCCCACCATGATGGCGTAGATTTCGCCCAACCAACCCCATTGTCCCGAGACGTCGTAAAGGACCAGCGCCGAGGACGTCGGGGTCGTCGCGACGGTCTCGATGTCGGTGTCGTCGAGAGAGAGGGCGGGGACCGTGAAGGCGGCCGTCTGTATGAGTCCCTCTTCGGATGAGGAGGCGGACGCTTCCTCGATCACAGGTTCGGCGTCCAGCAACGCGCCCTTGCCATTTGTGGAGCTATTCTGAGGCAGGCCTTCGCCGTCGAAACGCTTCTGCAGCGGCAAAGGCTTGGTCAGCGGACCGCCCTGCGGCTTGAAGTAGGGGTGCGCCGGATCGGGCGGGATGAAATCGTGCGGCGGCACATTCAGAGGTTTGCGGGGCGAAACCCACTGCGCCTTCACGCTCGCCGGGATGGTCGTCTGTGCAAGGCCGGCGGCGGCGCCGAGCAACAACTGACGGCGGCGAATCTTGTAGTTCGAGCTCATTTACGCTGACTCCTAGGTATATATACTTAATAGTCATGTAGTTTGAATTATGTATCGGGAATCTTCAAGATAATCATGTCGAAATGACGAGCTATAGCGTAGCTTTGCTCTGACAACACAGAAAGCAAACAGCTAGTTATGCGTAAAAAATATTTTTACGCGCCGAGCTACAGTATAAGCTATGTATAAGCTGGGAAGCTGGGAAGCTGGGAAGCTGGGAAGCTGGGAAGCTGGGAAGCTGGGAAGCTGGGAAGCTGGGCGCGGTGCGCCGGAAAATATGCGCAGGACCCGCGCGGACGGACGCGCGCAAACTGGCCGCGGGCGGCCGCATTCTGGCGATGACGTTCAGTAACGGGGGGAGGCGGGAATGGCAGGAGTGGAGGGGCTCGAACCCCCAACCCCCGGTTTTGGAGACCGGTGCTCTACCAGTTGAGCTACACTCCTGCAGCGCCGCGAGGGCGCGCGCCTCTCATGCCGCAACAGCGCCGCCGACGCAAGGGCCGATGAGCGCTGGGGTCAGGAATTTCCGCCCGCGAGGATGGTGACCGCGCGGCGGTTCTGCGACCAGCAGGAAATATCGTCACAAACGGCGACAGGGCGTTCCTTGCCGTAGCTTACCGTGCGGATGCGGGAGCCGGAGACGCCGCGGGAAATCAGATAGTTCTTAGCCGCTTCGGCGCGCCGGGCGCCGAGCGCAAAATTATATTCGCGGGTGCCGCGTTCGTCGGCGTGGCCCTCGATCGTGAAGCTGTAGCGGCCGTAACGGTTGAGCCATTCGGCCTGCTTGTCGAGCGTGCCCTGGGCGGTCCCGGTGAGCTCAGTGGAGTCGCTTTCGAAGAAGACGCGATCTCCGATGTTCTGGGCAAAATCTGCCGAGCTGCCAGGGCTCGCGACGCCGCTGCGGGAAATGCCGCCGCGTCCGCCCGGTCCGCCCACGCCGGAGAGATCGGCGCCAGCTTCGTCCATCGTGTTCTTGGCGCAGGCGGCCATAGCCAGGGCCGCCGTCATCGCGACGGCGATTTTGGCGAAGCGCGCGCTGGAAGAAACGAACATGGGGGAAACTCCTATGACGAAGCCAACTGCGGACAGTCCTAGTCTCGCAGGGGTTAAGCGAAGGTTCCGTCAACCTTGATCGAGAGTGTGTGAAACCAGTCACATTCGACGAAATTCTCGCGCTAATTAATAAAGGATTAAATGGTTAACGCTTTATGAACGGCCGCGCCGCGGCTTGGAAACCGGGCGGAAAGTTCTCCAAGAGCGCTCAAGCCGTCTCGATTATCGGATTCGCGCAGAATCCCCCGCCCTCGATTTCCGAAGACTGCCTTGCCGTCCGGCGCACTGTCGTTACTATTGAATTGCGGCGAGGCTCTGGAGGATTGAATGAACGAAGGGATCGCACCCTTTTTCTCGCCGCTCACGCTCATCATCGGCGCCGCGCTCTTCACCGTCGGCGTCCTCTCCCTTTTCGATCTGCATTTCCTCAGAACGAAGACGCAAGGCAAGATCGCGCTGATCGTGGGCCTGCTCTTCATCGTTGCGACAGAAGCCATGTTCATGACCAGCGGGGCTGGCGGACGCTACCTCGAGGGGCAGCGAATGGACGTCACCGACTGCGAGTATCAAATTGAGCGGGACTTCCCCAGCGAACGGCGAGACAATCCCCGGCTGATCGAGCAGAAGATCAAGGCTTGCATGGACAACCTCGGCTACGACTGGAGCGAGGACCACAAGCATTGCCAGGAGGCGCGTCTCTCGACCAACGTCTTCTGCTACATGCCGCGGGATAGCATGGAGCGCACCATCGTGGCGTTTCAGATGCGGTTCGAATAACGCCTTAGAACAGCGAACCCTGATCGCCGCCGGGCTTCTTCGTGGTCCGTCGGCGCGCTGCGGTTGACGCCGGCGCCGCGGGGTCGTCGCCCCCATCACTGGCGCGGACGGCAACCCGCCCGTCGGCGAATTCGACGGTGAGCGCCGATCCCGGCGCCGCTCCGGCAACGCTGCGCACGAGCGTGTCCGTTTCGTCCCGGATCAGGGCAAAACCGCGCTCCAGAACCTTCTTGTGGCTCAATGAGTTGAGCAGGCGGCCCAATCGTCCGGTCTGCTCTTTTCTTGCGGCGACGAGCGTCCGCAAGGCGCGCTCGATCCGTGCGGCGGCGTTTCTCGCGCGCTGCCGCTCGGCTTCGTTCTGGTGTCGCGCGAGCGCTAGTCGTGCAACGAGCCCCCGATCCAGCTGTCTGCCGAGGCCCCGCAGCCGCTCCCTTTGCTTTGCGAGTTCGGCCTGCGGCGAATGGCCGGCGAGGAGGTGCGCAAAGCGGGCGAGCCGAAGGCGCCGCGAGTCCTGCCCGCCCCGCAGCGCCGCACGCAGGCGATCAGCGGCGCGGTCGAGGCGTTGCCGCGGCGTCTGCAACAATTGCTCGGGGTTCGGCAGGAGCCGCGCAAAGGTCGCGAGTTGCGTGCGCCGCTGGTCTAGAGAGCGGGTCTTCGCGAGGGCGAGGCGGCGCGCGCGGGCGGCGAGCTGCTCGGCGAGTTCGACGCGTACGGGGACGGCCTTCTCGGCCGCGCCGGTGGGCGTCGGCGCACGCAGGTCCGCAACAAAGTCGATGAGCGTGACGTCAGTTTCATGGCCGATGGCTGAAATGAGTGGAATTGCGCTCGCCGCCGCCGCGCGTACGACAATTTCCTCGTTGAAGCTCCACAGATCTTCAAGGGAGCCTCCGCCGCGCGCGACGATCAGAACGTCGGGACGAGGGATCGGGCCATCGACGGGCAGGGCGTTCAAGCCATGTATCGCCGCCGCGACTTCGGCGGCGGAGGTTTCTCCCTGCACGCGCACGGGCCAGACGAGAACGCGGCGCGGAAAGCGGTCCTGCAGCCGGTGGAGGATGTCGCGGATGACGGCGCCCGTCGGGGACGTCACGACGCCGATCACGCGCGGGAGAAAGGGGAGGGGGCGTTTGCGCGCCTCGTCGAAGAGTCCCTCGGCGGCGAGTTTCTTGCGCCGCTCGTCGAGAAGCGCCATGAGCGCGCCGACCCCGGCGGGCTCCAGCGACTCGATCACGATCTGGTAGGAGGACTTCCCCGGGAAGGTCGTGATGCGTCCAGTCGCGACGACTTCCAGCCCTTCCTGCGGGCGCGTGCGCAGTCGCAGGAGCGTTCCTTTCCAGATCACCGCGTCAAGCCGCGCGCCCTGGTCCTTCAGACAGAAATAGGCGTGGCCCGAGGTGTGCGGACCCCGGTAATTGGAAATCTCGCCGCGCACGCGCACACGCCCGAAACGGTCCTCGACCGTGCGCTTGAGCGCATTGGCGAGCTCCGTGACGGAAATCTCTGGCGCATTGGTTCCGGGCGGAACCGAAAGGTCGTCGTCCCCCTGGTCCATCGGCCACATATGCGGGATTTTGACATGCCGACGCAAAAGAAAACGGCGCGGGGAGTGGCCCCCCGCGCCGTTTTGTCGACCTTGATCTGCTGATCAGTATTTGCGGACCAGCGGGCCCATCGGCGGAGGAGCCATGATCGGCGCCGGAACCAGTGAGGGGATGATGTAGCGGAAGCCGAGCCGGATGTCGTTCGAAGCGATATGGAACGAATGCTGTTCATGCCAGCAGGGCGCGGCCTGACATTGGATCGCGTTCGTCGTGAAGCTGCCCATGTCGAGGTAGCGATAGGACATTTCGAGCCGCAGGTTCGGCGTGACGGCGTAACCCAGGCCGCCCGTGACCGCCCAGGCGAAGTTGGTCTTCGACGTGTCCTGAGCGTAACCGAATCCATGATCGACGAAGGTGTCGAGCCAGTGATTGGCGAGACCGACGCTCGCGCCAACGAACGGCGTGATGCCGTACCAAGTGCCGAGGTCGACATAGCCGTTGGCCATGAAGAGCGCCGTGCGCAGATTGCCCGAGTAGATGTCGCCGCCGAATTGACCAAACTGGTTCGCCCAGCCGACAGCCGCGTTGTAGTTGGAGGCCATGCGATATTCGCCGGTCAGATCGGCGCGCAGCCAGTGATTGAACTGATAGCCGAAGCCGGCGCCGAGGAACGCCGTGTCGCCGAGCGTGCCGAACACCGGGAACACAGTCGGCGCAGGCTGCGAAAAGCCGGCGTTGTCGAGTGCGTAGGGCTGGAGCGTTGTGCGCCATCCGGTAACCTGCATCGCGCCGACGCCAACGTCGCCGCGCAGATACCAGGCGCCGAAATCCATCGGCGGAGGCGGCTCGATCGGCGGCGGCGGTGGCAGAAGATCGGCCGCGTTGGCGCCGCTGGCGCCAGCAAATACTGCGGCCGCTAAAAGGAGGGCGAATGAACGGCCCATGATTACTTCCCCTTTTGCGTAAAGAGGGCCGCGAAGCGGTCCCGTGGCGCTTAGCCAATGGGGGAAACATGACCGATAAGATTTAAAGCGAAGTTAACCTTACGACTTAACCTAAATAAAATTAAGCATCTGAATTTATTGACGCTTTTTCGTTCTTCGCACTTAGCGAAGGAGACGCCGGGCCGCCATTTCGACGATCCGGCGCCGAGATTCCGCCGCCCGTCTTTATGCGGCTTCAGCTGTCTCCTGCAGCGCGTTGCAGACCTGGGCGACAAGCGTCTCCACGAGTTCGCGGTCGTCGCCCTCGGCCATGACGCGGATGACCGGCTCCGTCCCCGAGGGCCGCACGATGATGCGGCCGGCCGCGCCGAGCCTTTCGCGGGCCGAGTTGATCGCGAGCGTGACCGAGTCCTTTTCGAGCATCCGCTTCTGGGCGCGCACATTCTTCAACACCTGCGGCAGGGGCTCGAAGCAGTGGCAGACTTCGCTCATGCGGCGGTTGCGGCGCTTGACCTCCGCCAGCACCTGCATGGCCGTGACGAGGCCGTCGCCGGTCGTCGAGTAATCGGAGAGGATGACATGGCCCGATTGCTCGCCGCCGACGTTGTAGCCGGCCTGGCGCATCCGCTCGATGACGTAGCGATCCCCCACCGCCGTGCGCTCGAGCGTCAATCCCAGACCGTTCAGATGGCGCTCCAGCCCGAGGTTCGACATGATCGTCGCGACGAGGCCGGGCTTGGTCAGAAGTCCCTGATCGCTCCAGCTGGCGGCGACGACGGCCATAACCTGATCGCCGTCAATCACGGCGCCGGTTTCGTCGACCATGATGACCCGGTCCGCGTCGCCGTCGAGCGCGATGCCGACGTCCGCCCGGAACTCACGCACCTTCTCCCGCAGCGTCTGCGGAGCGGTGGATCCGACGTCGCGGTTGATATTGAAGCCGTCCGGCTCGACGCCGATCGCGATGACTTCCGCGCCAAGCTCCCAAAGCGCTTCGGGCGCGACCTTGTAAGCGGCGCCGTTGGCGCAGTCGATCACGACGCGCAGCCCCTCGAAGCTGAGATTGCGGGGCAGGGTGTGCTTGGCGAATTCGATGTAGCGCGCGCGAACGTCGTCGATGCGGCGGGCGCGGCCGAGATTGGTCGGGCCCGAAAGGCGTCGCGCGAGGTCGCTGTCGAGCAGCGCCTCGATTTCGAGCTCGATCTCGTCAGAAAGCTTGTGCCCGTCGGGTCCAAACAGCTTGATGCCGTTGTCCTCGAAGGAATTGTGCGAGGCGGAGATCATGACGCCGACGTCCGCGCGCATCGAACGCGTCAGCATTGCGACTGCCGGCGTCGGCATCGGGCCGAGCAGCAGCGGGTCCATGCCGACGGAGGTGAAGCCCGCAACGAGCGCATATTCGATCATATAGCCCGAGAGCCGCGTGTCCTTGCCAATGACAACGCGATGGCGGCCTTCGCCGCGGTGGAAGATGAGTTCGGCCGCCTGGCCGACTTTCAGCGCGAGCTCCGGTGTAATCTTGACATTGGCGAGGCCGCGAATGCCGTCTGTACCGAAATAATTGCGCGACATGTCGTATCCTTCTTGTCGGATTCCAGCGAAGTCTTGCGAAAAGCGCGATAAATTGGCGCGCTCAACGTGCCATATTTCGTGCGGCGTGTATTCCACTCGCTTAATGATTAGTTAATATGAGACTTGCACGTCTCCCGAAGGGAAGTCCATATGCGAGTCGTCATCTATCACAATCCGGCATGCGGCACATCCCGCAACGTTCTAGCCGCCTTGCGCGACGCCGGCTATGTGCCTCAGGTGATCGAATATCTCAAGACGCCGCCGGACCGAAAGACGCTCGAAGCGCTGCTTGCGAAGATGGGCAGGACCGTTCGCGACATCTTGCGCAAGCGGGGTACGCCCTATGAAGAACTCGGCCTCGGCGACGCGACCGACGATCAGATTTTCGCCGCCATCGCAAAGCACCCCATTCTCATCGAACGGCCGATCGTCGTTTTCGGCGACAAGGTCGGGCTTTGCCGGCCGGCCGAAACGGTTCAGGCGCTGATGGGCGGAGCAGGATGAACTGACGCGGTTAAGGTTAGCAAATGGTTTATCTGTCTTGCGCGCAGCTCGTCGGTTATTGCTTGCGTCACCTTTGATCGGAATCGGATTTCCAAGATGGAAGAGCGGCGACAGTCTCTGCGGCGGCGGACCTTGCTGAGCGGCAGAATCGAATTTCTGGATCGATCCACTTTCGAATGCGTCATTCGAAACATGAGCGATACGGGCGCGAAGGTGATCTGTGATCAGCAGATCGGGCTTCCGGACCTGCTTGGCCTCGTGATCGAGAAGTTGGACGAAAAGCGCGACGTGCGCGCCGTATGGCGGCGCGAGAACGAGATCGGGCTGAAGTTCATGACGCCCGAAGACTATGAGAACGTGATTTCCTTCAAGCCAGTTCGGGCGACGTAGGGTTTCAGCGCAAAAAAAAGCCCGGCGAGCGCCGGGCTTTTTCATTTCGGTCAGACCGGATTGGGCGACAGCCCGCCGACGTCGGGCTCGGGCTTCTGTCCGGTCGTCGGAACGGCGGAGCCGCGCGGCGGCTGAGGCGTCGTCGAACTCGTGTCCTCGCGCACCGGGCGCTTGCCCGAGAGCAGGCCCTTCATCTCGTCGCCCGACAGCGTCTCGAATTCCAGCAGGCCGTTCGCGATCACGTCGAGCTGCGCGCGCTTTTCCGTGAGGATGCGCTTGGCCTTGTCATAGGCTTCCTGCACGAGACGCCTCACTTCCGCGTCGATCAGCTGTTGCGTCGCCTCCGACAAGGTCTGTGTGCGACCCATCGAATAGCCCAGGAACTGCTCCTGCTGCGGTTCGGCGTAGGCCACCGTTCCCAGCTTGTCGGAGAAGCCGAGCTGCGTGATCATCGCCCGCGCCACACGCGTGCACTGCTGGATGTCCGACGCCGCGCCGGACGTCACCTTGTCATGGCCGAAGATCAGCTCTTCCGCGACGCGGCCGCCCATGGCGATCGCCAGCATCGCAGTCAGCTGCTCATAGGTCTGTGACACCTCATCGCGTTCGGGGAGACCCTGCACCATGCCGAGCGCGCGGCCGCGCGGAATGATCGTCGCTTTATGAATTGGCATCGCGCCCGGGACCGTGAGCTGGATCAGCGCATGGCCACCTTCGTGATAGGCCGTCAGCTTCTTTTCTTCCTCGGTCATGGAGAGGGTGCGGCGTTCCGCGCCCATCATGATCTTGTCGCGCGAATCCTCGAACTCCTGCTTGGTGACGATCCGCTTGGAGCGTCGCGCCGCCAGCAGCGCCGCCTCGTTCACGAGGTTCATCAGATCCGCGCCCGAGAAGCCCGGCGTCCCGCGCGCCACGACCTTCAGGTCCACGTCCGGCGCCAGCGGCACCTTGCGGGCGTGCACTCTGAGGATCTTCTCGCGCCCGATGAAGTCCGGGTTGGGAACCTGGATCTGACGATCGAAGCGGCCCGGACGCATCAGCGCCGGATCGAGCACGTCGGGGCGGTTGGTCGCGGCGATGAGGATGATGCCCTCATTCGCCTCGAAACCGTCCATCTCGACGAGCAGCTGGTTCAGCGTCTGCTCGCGCTCGTCATTGCCGCCGCCAAGGCCGGCGCCGCGATGGCGGCCGACCGCGTCGATTTCGTCGACGAAGATGATGCAGGGCGCATTCTTCTTGGCCTGCTCGAACATGTCGCGCACGCGGCTCGCGCCGACGCCCACGAACATTTCAACGAAGTCGGAGCCCGAGATCGAGAAGAAGGGCACGCCCGCTTCGCCGGCGATGGCCCGCGCCAGCAACGTCTTGCCGGTGCCCGGAGGCCCGACGAGCAGCACGCCGCGCGGAATGCGCCCGCCCAGACGCTGGAACTTGCCCGGATCGCGCAGGAACTCGACGATCTCCTGCAGATCCTCCTTCGCCTCGTCCACGCCGGCGACGTCATCGAACGTCACGCGGCCCTGGGTTTCCGTCAGCAACTTCGCCTTCGATTTGCCAAAGCCCATCGCTCGGCCCGCGCCGCCCTGCATCTGGCGTGAAAGGAATATCCAAACGCCGAGGAAGGCGACGAGCGGCAGCGCATTCAACAGCAACGTCATGAGCCAGCTATTGCCGTCGTTCATCGGCTTGGCGCTGATCGAGACGTTGTGCGACTGCAGGCGCGGGATGAGATTTCGCGTCGTTCGGCGCATAGGTGGTGAAGGGGCGGTTGTCATTGAAATGACCCGCGATCTCATTGCCGGCGATGGTCACGTCGTGAACGCGGCCCTGATCGATCTGAGTGAGCAGTTCGCTGAAGGAAATGTCGCGGATCGGCGTACGCTGGCCCGGCTGCTGGAAGAGCATGACGAGCGCCACCACCAAGAGGCCGATGATGGCCCACAAGGCGAGGTTCCTGAAGTTTGCGTTCATTGCGGATCCCGTGTCTGGGCGCAGCAGCGACGGATCGCCGGGGCGCGCCGGTCTTGCATTAATCTAGGCGCGACCATGTTTGTTGCCAAGGGACGGGTGGCGAAGTTCAAGCGCCGGCGGGCGGTTTCGAGGGCGCCTCGCGCCGTGGCGGCGCCGGCTCGATCGTCACCTGGCTGGCGTTTGCCGCCAGAAGGAGATTAGCGAGCGTCAATCGCAGCTTCGCTCCGGTAGCGAGCGCTTGGGCGAGACGCTCCGAACAGCGTTCCAGGCGGTCGAGGCGCAGCGGTGATTTTGGCGCGATATGCGCGATCTCGGCGGCGAGGAGGCGCTGGAGGATCTCAAGAGGAAGCTCCCGAAGCGCGGCGGCGTCGAATCGCACGGATGCAGCATTGCGCTCCAGAAGGGCGCGGGAGCCCGCCGCCTGCGCGCAGTGATCGAGCGCCGCGTCGGCTCGGCGCGCACGCGCGCCGAGCCTCAGCAGCGCCTCCGTCCCGAGCCCCTGCTCGGCGAGAATTGGCGCGAGCTTGCGCAGCCGCGCGCGGGCATAGGCGTCGTTGGCATTCGAGGGATCGTCGAAATAAGGGTGGCGCGATGCTTCGCAGATCGCGACGAGCGCGCTTTTCCGGAACGAGAGCAGCGGGCGCAAAAGCGCGATATTCCCTATGCGGGATTCCTCCGACATGCCGGAAAGACCCGCGACGCCGGAGCCGCGCACGAGTCGAAACAGAATCGTTTCGGCCTGATCGTCCGCATGATGCGCGGTGATGACGGCGCTCGCGCCGATTGCTTCCGCACAGCCGGCGAGAAGGCGGTAACGAGCGTCGCGGGCACGTTCCTGGATGCGCGTTGAGGGCTTCGCCTCGTCCCAGCTCAGCAGATGGTGCGCAAAGCCGAGCGCGCGCGCCCATTCGCCGACGCGTTCGGCTTCGCCGCGCGATTCCCTACGTAGGCCATGGTCAACGGTCGCGACGGCGAACTCGTGCCGCTCCCGCTCCGGCCACTGCGCGCAAAGCAGCATTAGCGCGACCGAATCGGGGCCGCCCGACACTGCGAGCAACAGGCTCCGGTGCGGCGCCAGCAGCGCCAGCGCATCGCTCTCGCTCACGCCGCGGCGCCGCCCGGAGTCAGCATTGAGCCTTCTTGCTCTCGCGCGCCGCGGCGTCCCGAATGCGCGGGGCGGAGCCGGGATATTTCATGCCGATTTCGTTGAAGGAGGCGCAGGCCTGTTCCCTCGCGCCCAAAGCGGACAGTGACTGGCCCAGGCGCAGCAGGGCGTCGGGGGCCTGCGCGGACTGTCCGTATTTCTGCGAGATTTCAAGGTAGCGCTCCGCGGCTTCGCGATAGCGCTGGCGCAGGAAGAAGCTCTCGCCGAGATTGAAAGTCGCCGCAGGGGCGAACTTGCCCTTCGGATATTTGGCGAGAAAGGCCGCGAGCGACTTTTCCGCAACCTCGAAACGGCCGGCCTTCAGCGTACCGACGGCCTCGTCATATTCCTCCTTCGGGCCTGTCGGAACGGCGGCGGGCGCCGGGGCGATCTCCGGCGCCGCTGAAGGCTGGTCGCCGACGAGGCGGCCATGGGCGATGTCCATGGGCTGGCCCGTCTCTCGGACGGGCGGGGGCGCCGTCGTCACGGAGCCGGCGGCCGTTCTGGGCGAGAGTGGTGCGGAAGGGGCCGTAGCGCCGAGCGGTTTGGGCGCGCCGGGGGCGGTGGGATCAGCAGACGGATCGAAAGCGTCGCCGCGCTTGAGGCCGGGGCCAGCGGCGGGCGACGTAGCGCCGTTCGCTGCGCTCATCGGGGCGTCGCCCGGACGGGGTCCTTGCTCCCTGGCGGCGCGCAACTGCTCCTCGAGCACCTGCACCTTGTGCTGAAGCTCTTCGTTCTGGCCGGTAAGATGGCGGACGTCGCGTTCGAGCCTGTCGATGCGGGTCACCATGGCGGCGGCGTCGGACGACGGCCCCGCGCCGCCGGGCGGCTCTCCGGGAATGTCTTCCAACTCCATGGGCGGGCGGTTGTAGCCCTGCGCCAGTTCGATTTCGGAATCGGGCCGGGGGAGCCCGGCCGGGTCGAAAGCCAGCGCGGCGCCCGCGCTGAGGGAGAGAGCGGCGGTGAAAGCGAGACGAGTGATCATGATCGTGATGTGGGGATGAAACGGCCGCGCTGAAAGCCAAGATGGCCTAGACCGCCGTATCATAGGCGCGGGTTGGGCGTAATTGCGGCGGATGCGTTGCGAAGCTCAACGGCTTGGTTAGATTGACGGGATGACGGCAATCCCGGTTTTCCCATTCGCGGAAACGCTGCGCGCTGCCCTCAAGGGGGAAGCGAGGGCGCGCGCCTTCGCGCTGGCCATGGTCCCGCTGGCCCTCCCAGCGTCCGCCTACGCCCTATCGCCCGCCGCCGAAACCGGCGCATGTTCGCTCGAAAGCGCCGCCCCCGCCACCGTCGCCGCGATCGACGACGAGTTCGAGCTCCTTCTCGACGACGGCCGGCGCGCGGCGCTCTCCGGGCTCGAATTTCCAGCCGCTCCGGCCAAAGGCGCGCCGGATTCCCGCGCCGCCGCCCGCAAGCGCCTCTCGGACTGGCTCGTCGGGCGCGACGTTTTTCTGGGCGTCCTTGGCGCTGCGCCGGATCGCTGGGGCCGCGTCCCCGCGCGCATCTTCGCCGCGCGCGGCGAGGGGCCCGACGCGCCGCTGGTCTCTGTGGGCGCGTCGCTGCTGGAGGAGGGACACGCCCGTTTCCGGCCCGATCCGCCCGCCGCGCCTTGCGCCAGCGCCTATCTCGCGGCCGAGGCCCCGGCGCGGGAGGCCGGGCGGGGCGTCTGGGTCGACCCCGCCTTGCGCCCCATCGACGCCGCCGCGCCGGATGCGACGGCGTTGCTCGCACACCGCAAAGGCATGGCGGTGGTTTCGGGCGTCATTCGCTCGACGGGCGAGTCGCGTGGCGCGCTCTACCTGAATTTTGGCGAAAAGCGCGCCGAAAATTTCTCGGTCGTGATTCTGCGGCGCAATTTGGCTATGTTCGAAAAGTCGGGAATCGACCCCCGATCGCTCATCGGCCGGCAAGCGCGCGTGCGAGGACTTATTGAGACAAGCTTTGGACCGCGCATGGAAATTGCGTCGCCTGCCGAAATTGAGATCATCGATCCTTGATAGAGCGCCCGCCGCGCTTACGCTCGCTTGCGCCCTTTTCCTGTCGAACTGCGCCGAACTCGAACGCCAGGGCCAGGTCTTTGCCCCCACACCGCCCCTGCCGCCGACACGGCCCGCGGCGCCAAAGGTCGAGAACCGCGCTTCCGTCCAGCACAAGGAACTCGTCGCCCAGTTTGGCGGCGAATATTCCGCTCCGACCGCCGAGCATTATCTCGACGCGGTTCTTGTCAAACTCGCGCAGGCGAGCGAAACCCCCGGCCAGACCGCCTACAAGGTCACGATACTCAATACGCCCGTCGTCAACGCCTTCGCGCTGCCTTCGGGCAATCTCTATGTGACGCGGGGCCTCCTAGCGCTTGCGGGCGACGCTTCCGAGGCGGCCGCGGTGATGGCGCACGAAATTGCGCACGTCACGCTGCGCCACAGCGCGTTGCGGGCCGAGCGCGAGCGCGAGGCGCAGGTCATTTCGCAGGCCGCTTCCGTCATCCAGAACAAGCAGAAGGGCGAGGAAGTGCGCTCGACGCAGCGCCTTTCGGTCGCGAGCTTTTCCCGCCAGCAGGAACTCGACGCGGACGAGACCGGCGTGCGGGTGATCGCGCGCGCCGGCTTCGACCCCTATGGCGCGTCCCGCTTCCTCACAGCCCTCGGCCGCTCCTCTGAACTGCGTGCGGCTCTCTATGGGAAACGCAAGGATTCGATGGGCTTCGACATCATGTCGACGCATCCCTCGACCCCGGAGCGCGTGGCGCGGGCGATCGCCGTCGCTCGCCAGATCGGCGCGCCCGGAATCGGATCGCGCGACCGCGCGGGCTATCTTGCGGCCATCAATGGCGTCGCTTTTGGTGACGATCCGATGGAAGGCTATGTCCGCGACCGCAAATTCACGCATCCGCGGCTGCGCTTCACCTTCACGGCGCCGGAAGGGTTGCTGCTCGAGAATTCGAGCGAGGCCGTCTTCGGCGTGCGGCAGGCGGACAATGTCGCGCTGCGGCTGGACAGCGTGCGCAATCCTCAGCTCGAGAGTCTCGAAGCCTATGTGAACTCCGGCTGGGTCGACGGATTGCTGCAGTCGTCCGTCAAGAAGATTGACGTCAATGGCCTGCCCGCGGTCACCGCCGTCGCGCGCGCCGGCGAATGGAATTTCCGCATCGCCGTCATCCAGAACGGCGAATATCTCTATCGCATGATTTTTGCCGCCAAGGCGTTGACGGATCAGTTGGAGAGGGAGTTCACGGAATCGATCATGTCTTTCCGCCGCCTCACGGCGGACGAGGCGCGCGAGACCCACGGACTTAAAATTTCTGTAATCTCTGCCGGTCTGGGCGATACGGTCGAGAGCCTCGCCGCGCATATGACGACGCCCAATCGGCCACTTGAATACTTCCGCCTACTCAACGGCTTGGATGCAAACGAACAGGTTACGCCCGGAGAGCGTTACAAAATCGTAACGGAGTAGCGGCCAAGGAAAGGGGAACCTCACGCGATCCCGCGGGTTGAACGCTTAGAGTCGTTCAAAATGCGCTGATCTCCTGAACATCCCTGAGATAGCGCGCTATGGAGATTTGACCATGGCGTATCTTCCCGGTCTTGGCAGAGAACTTATGAAGGCGGCGGCGGACGCCCCTTTTCTCGAAAGAGATGAAGAAAAACAATTGGCTGTCGCTTGGCGCGAGAGAGGGGACGGTCGCGCCTTGCATAAGTTGACGGCGGCGCACATGCGCCTCGTGATCGCAATCTCCGCGAAATTCCGCCATTACGGCTTGCCGATCGCCGATCTTGTGCAGGAGGGGCATGTCGGCCTGCTGGAGGCGGCGGCCCGTTTCGCCCCCGAGCGCGACGTGCGGTTTTCAACCTACGCAACCTGGTGGATCCGCGCCTCCATCCAGGACTACGTGCTGCGCAACTGGTCAATCGTCCGCGGCGGGACGAGCTCCACCCAGAAGGCGCTGTTCTTCAATCTGCGCAGATTGCGGGCCCGGTTGGCGCGGGAGCCCGGCGGCGTTGTCGACGCCTATCAGAGCATCGCAGAGACTTTGGGCGTGTCGCGCGCCGACGTCGAAATGATGGATTCCCGCCTTTCGGGTTCAGACGTCTCGTTGAACGCGCAACTGGTCGACGACGAGTCGGCGGGTTCCGCCCAGCGCATGGACTTCCTCGTCGATGATGCGCCGCTTCCGGACGAAGTGGTCGAACAAAATCTTGACTCGGACCGTCGCGCCAAATGGCTGAAGGACGCTCTGGCCATTCTCTCGGAGCGGGAGCTGCGAATTGTGCAGGAGCGCCGCCTGACGGAGAATCTCGTCACGCTCGAAACGCTTGGCGACAAGCTCGGTATTTCGAAAGAGCGCGTCCGGCAGATCGAAAGCCGGGCCTTGACCAAACTGCGCCGGGCGCTGTCGAGGCTCAAGGATGACGAACAGGACGAAGCGGCGATGGGCGTGAAATAAAAAAGCCCTCCGATATGGAGGGCTTTTTCCTTCTGATTTCGTTGACCCGACGATCAGGCAGCCCGATCGACGTCTTCCTCGTCGCCGTCTTCGGCGGCCTCGGCGTCGGTCTTCTGCCCTCGGCGCGGACCCTTCTGCAGGAAGGATTCGATCAGCTTCAGGGATTCGAAATCGATCAGCTTGCGAACCGCCGCGATCTCACGCGCCATCCTGTCGAGCGCCGCTTCATAAAGCTGGCGCTCCGAGTAGGACTGCTCCGGCTGCGTGTCGGAGCGATAGAGGTCGCGGACGACTTCGGCGATCGTAACGAGATCTCCGGAGTTGATCTTGGCCTCATATTCCTGAGCGCGGCGCGACCACATCGTGCGCTTGACGCGCGCGCGGCCGGAAAGCGTCGTCAGCGCCTTCTCGACGACATTGGTCTCGGCGAGCTTGCGCATGCCGACGTTGACGACTTTGCTGGTCGGCACCTTGAGGATCATCTTGTCCTTGATGAAGGACACGACGAACAACTCAAGGCTGAAGCCGGCGACCTCCTGAATCTCCACGCCAGTGATCTGACCGACGCCATGCGCCGGGTAGACAATGAATTCGTTCAGCTTGAACCCATGCTTCTGGCTGGCCGGCTTCGGCTTGACCGGAAGCGCCGGCGCCTTGACGCCTGACTTCAGGTCGGTTGCAGTCTTGTCGGAAGCGACGGGCGCGGCCGTCGTGACGGGGAGCTCGGTTCTTTTTGCCAATTCTTTATCTTCGCCGACTGTCGTGGTTGCGGAGGTCTTGCCAGCCGCTGCGGGCGCCGCCGTCGTGGCGGGGGTGCTCGGAGCGTGGAAGGGGGTTGCGGCCATCGCGCCCGGCTGGGGAGCGGGAGCGATTTTCTTGACGGGCTCGAGCTTCGGCGCAGGCGTCGCCGCGACTGCGGGCGCCTTCTCTGGCGCGGGAGCCCTTTCTGGAACGGGGGCCTTTCCGGAGACCGCCGAATTCATCACTGCCTTCGCCGCCACGGCCTTGACGACCGTCTTTGCCGCAGCCTTTGCGACTGCAGGCGCAGGCGCAGCCTTGGCGGTCGCTGCCACAGGCTTTGCTGCTGACCCGCCGCGCGCCGCGGAGTTCTTTGCCGCGGAGGAAGCGCGCACGGAGGCCTTGGCCGCCGGCTTTGCGGCGGCGCGCTGCGTGGCTTTCGCCTGGGTCGTCGCGTTGGTCGTATTTGACACGGTTTTGGCTGTCGCTTTCGTTGCGGGCTTGGTCGACTTCGCAGGCTGCGTTGACTTTGCGGACTGTGTCGATTTCGCGGACTGTGTCGATTTGGGCGATGACTTGGTCGCTGCAGCCGTGGCGGCCTTCGCCGCAGTCTTGGCGCGGGCCGCCGTAGCCTTGGTCTTAGCCGGCGTGGAGGCCTTTGCCGCCGTCTTGCTCTTGCCGGCTGTCTTTGCGCTCGACGTGGTCGAGCGGGCCTTCGCGGCTACCGAGCCGGCGGCGCGCGACCGAGGCGTTTTGGCGGCGGCAGGCTTTGCAGTCGAACCGCGCGACCGCGAGGACGTCGCGGAACTGCGGCCCCCTTTTTTTTCTCGTTCTTCTTGGCGGAGGGCATACGCGGGACACTCCTTCTGCGTCCCGCTGTGGAGACGGGACGGCGCTAGCAGACCTGTGGTCGCGTCTGGGGCAGGGCCCAGACCCGCAAGTCACTGATCTGACACCTTAGCTAGAGGCGCGGACAGGGCTGGAACCGCTTGGTCAAGCGCGCGCTTTCTCATGCTGCGAGGCAACGTGTTTATTTAGTCGCCAATCGACAAGGCGTTTGTTACCAAAACCTATATCACGTCGCGCTGCGAAAATCAAAGAGAACAGCCGCCCACGATCAAGGCTCAGGGTGTGAGCCTCGTCTCCAAGATATGGAAAATTATGGACAATTCGGTAAAATTAACGATGTGGAAACGATTGCCGCCTCGCTAGTGCGAAGCCTATGCTTTGCGCATGATGATTCGGCGCCCTTTTCTGCGGCGCCAAGCCTTCAGTCGCCCTGGCCGGGTTCATGCGAGAAATGGGCCTCAAATTTGCCGGGCTTGCCGTCCCATTCTTTCGCGTCCGCCGGCGGTTCGCGCTTGATGGTGATGTTGGGCCAGTTCTGGGCCATATCAGCGTTGAGCTGCAGCCACTTCTCCAAGTTCTCCTCGGTGTCGGGCTTGATTGCCTCGGCCGGGCATTCGGGTTCGCAAACGCCGCAATCGATGCACTCGTCCGGATGAATCACGAGCATGTTCTCGCCTTCGTAGAAGCAATCCACGGGGCAGACTTCCACGCAATCCATGTACTTGCACTTGATGCAGTTTTCCGTGACGACATAAGTCATGTGAGGTCTCTTGAGCGTCTCGCGACGATTGCAGCGCTAGCTAGCGTTTTTAATGCCGTCATGCAAGGCATGCACAGACGCGAATTTCACGTTGCCGCAGGGTGGCGCCAAATGCGGATCGAAGCGGGCGCATAACGAGGGCTGCGAGATGATTGAAGCGGGACGATAATGGCAGAGATTGGGCTTGAAGCGACCGCCCCGGCGACGCAGACGATGACGGCGCGTGCATTGATGCTCGGCGAACGAATTGACACGGCGGGGCTGGAGCGGGCGGACCTTGTCTCCACTGCGCCGCTCGCCTTTCATGCCGGGCAGGCGGGTTTCGCCGTGCTGTATCGATTCGGCGTCGCCGTACTTTTTGGTCTTTCTCCGCTCGAAGAAGACGAGATCGTCAACCGCATCGGCGCGCGGGTGGCGGGGCGCTCGCGCGGCGACGACGAGACGCTGGTCGTGGAAACGCTTCTCGATGGGGAAGACAAGGCGTTGACGAACGGGCGGCTCGCCGTGAAGGATCTGTCGGAAGCGCGTCTTCTCGTTATCGCGGATGCGCTGGCCAAGAGCGTCGCTCTCGGTCGCGACGAGCGCCGCGTGAACGCCGTCTTCGACACGGTCGAGCCATTTGCCGTCGAACTCGCCAGCAAGGGCCGGCCGCCGTGGCGGCGCAAATCGATGCTCGAACTCATCGGCCAGACGCTGCTCGTGCGTCACCGCGTTTCGGGCCGCGTCGCCGTGGAGGACAAGCCCGACGTGCTGTGGGACAGGCCTGATCTCGAACGCCTCTATGCGCGTCTTGAAGACGAATATGAACTCGAGGCGCGCGGTCGTACGCTCAACGCCAAGATCGACGTGATCGGCGAGACGGCGCGCGCGCTCACCGATCTCATCGACGCGGACCGTTCAGTGCGGCTCGAATGGATCATCATCGTGCTCATCGCGTTGGAAATCGTCCTGTCGATGTTCCAGATCCTCTCCGATCGCACGCAGTTTCGCGCGCTTCACGGCATGTCCAACGTCTCCCACGTTGCGGCGCCCGAGAGCCAGTTGAAACTCGGCAACTGATGCCGCGCGAAAGTGAATTGCCGCTTCGCGTAATGCCGGGTGTCGAGCTTGCCGCGCATGATCGCCTCGTCGAGAGACATATGTCCGTCGAGATGAGCGAGCAGGTGCGGAACGCCGTGGGCGCGCATGGCGGGCAGAGCGGGATCGAGCCCGCGCTCACGTAGTCGCGACACTTCGTCCAGCGCTCCCGCCTCCATCATCCTGTCGAAGCGCGCGTCGATGCGCCTGTTGAGCGCCTCGCGCTCCACCGCGAGGAAGAAGGCCTTGCATCGCGTCGCGTCGAGGAGAGGGGCGCTGCGCGGACCCTGAAAGGAGGCCAGCGGTTTTCCCGTGGCGGCGAAGACTTCCAGCGCGCGGAGGATACGTTGCGGATCGGTGGGGCGCAGGCGGGCGGCGGTCTCGGGGTCTTGGCCTACAAGCGCCGCGTGAAGCTCCTGGGGGCTCTTTCCCTGCGCATCTTCGCGCACACGAGCGCGCACCTCTTCCGGCACGGCGGGGATCTCCGAGAGGCCGAAGAGCGCCGCCTTGAAATACATGCCGGTGCCGCCGGCGATGACGGGCGTCACCCCGCGCGCGCCAAGATCACGCAGCGTTTCGGCGAGGTCGGAGAGATAGCGTCCCACGGAATAATTCACGCAGGCGTCGACATGGCCGAAGAGGAGATGCGAAACGCTTTCCTCTTCCTGTGGCGTCGGCCTTGCCGTGATGATGCGTAGGTCTCGGTAGACCTGCATGGAATCGGCGTTCACGACCGCGCCGCCGATGCGCGCGGCGACGTCCAGCGCCAGCGCGGACTTGCCCGAGGCGGTCGGACCTGCAATGAGAATGGCGGGCACGGACAAAACGCTATCGGACATGGCGCTATTGCGGCGTAAATGGTGGAGATGTCAAAGCCGGAATCATTGGTCGCGACCTTTGTCGCGGGGCAGGGAACGACGCTGAACGAGGCGGCGGTCTTGCGCGCGCTGCGGGGCGTCGGCCTTGTGCCGGCGCCGCTCTACTGGCTGGCGCCCGACATCGCCGCGGACTTTTTTTTCGAGAGCGGCGACCTTGCCGTTTCGCGCGCGCATCTGCAGGCGGCTCTTGCCGGAGATCTCATCGACGTCGTCGTTCAGCCGGTGGAGCGCCGCCGCAAGAAGCTCCTCGTTGCCGACATGGACTCGACCATGATCGAGCAGGAATGCATCGACGAACTGGCGGGCCTCATCGGCATTCGCGACCGCATCTCCGCCATCACGGAACGCGCAATGGGGGGAGAGCTGGATTTCGAGTCCGCGCTGAAGGAGCGTGTCGCGCTGCTCGCGGGCGTGACCCTCGATCAGATCGCGACGCTCGTTGAATGCATCACGCTCACGCCGGGCGCGCGCGCGCTGGTGCAGACCATGCGGGCGCATGGCGCGCATACCGCGCTCGTCACTGGCGGCTTCACGCAGTTCACCGCGCCCGTTGCAACGCGCATCGGCTTTCACGAAACATTCGCCAACCGGCTCGAGATCGTCGGCCGCGCGCTCACGGGCGTCGTCTGCGATCCGGTGCAGGGCAGAGCGGGCAAGCGCGCGGCGCTCGCCAGTCTGCGTGAGCGGCTCGGGCTGACGTACGATGCGACGCTCGCCATCGGCGACGGCGCGAACGATCTCGACATGCTGGGCGAGGCGGGGCTCGGCGTCGCCTATCACGCCAAGCCGAAGGTCGCGGAAGCCGCCCATGCGCGCATAGACCACGCCGATCTGACCGCGCTGCTTTATGCGCAAGGGTATAGGCGGGAGGAGTTTTTGGCGTGAGAGGTCAGCTTCCCTCGTAAGCCGTTCTCAACGCCGCCACGTCCAGCTTGCCCATCTTCATCATTGCCTGAGCGACACGCCTGGCGCGGGCGCGGTCGGGGTCTTTCATCATCTCGCCGAGCGCTTTTGGCACGATCTGCCAGGAGAGGCCGTAGCGGTCCTTCAGCCAGCCGCAGACCTCCGTCTTGCCGCCATCGGCTAGCGCGTCCCAGAGGCGATCGACTTCAGCCTGATCCTCACATTCGATCATGAAAGAGATCGCGTGATTGAAGGGCTCGGAGGGGCCGGCGCTCATCGCTATGAAGGGCTGGCCGAGCAGCGTGAAGTTGACGACCTGGACAGAGCCGGCCGGGCCGCTGGGGCTATCCGCGGGTAGCCCCGTGCTGCTGTCGACACGCGAGTTCGGAAGAAGAGAAGCGTAGAAGGCGGCGGCCTCGGCCGCCTTCTCGCTATACCAGAGAAACGGAACGATCTTCGGCATAAGCAGTCTCCTTGCTGTTTTCGACCGCGGACGCCGGCTCCGTTGCTATTCGACCGGCAACGCCACGAAATGTGTGTCGCCCGCACCGTTGGCGATGATCAGCATGGCCGTCTTCTTGCCCGAGTCCTTGATGGCCTTGATCTTCTTCACCGCATCAGCCGGATCGCCGACAGGCTCCAAATTGATCTCGACGAGGATTTCGCCGGGCTGCAGCCGTTTCTCGGCTGCGTTGGAGGACGGGTCGACCGAGGTGATCATGACGCCGCTCTTTACAGTGTCCTTGATCTGGAAGCGCGTGCGCAGTTCGTCGGTGAGGCGCGAGAATTCAAGGCCAAGCGCGCTCTGCGAAGCGGGACCGGGCGTCTCCGGCTTTTCTTTTCCCGTGTCGCGCGATGCGACCTTCTCGCCGTCTTCGAGACGGCCGAGCTTGACCTTCTTCATCTCTTCCTTGCCGGCGCGAACGATCACGAGATCGACGTCCTTGCCGACGGGCATGGCCGCGACGAGCTTTGGCAGATCCCGCAATTCCTTGATCGGCTTTCCGTCGAATTTAATGATCACGTCGCCAGCCTTGAGGCCTGCGGGCTTGGACGGACCCTTGTCGTCGACGCCGGCAACGAGCGCGCCCCGCACGGCGCCGAGATTCAGCGTCTCGGCCAGATCGTCATCGACATTCTGGATGCGCACGCCGAGCCAGCCGCGGCGGGTTTCCCCGAACTGCTGAAGCTGCGCGATCACCGGCTGCACAGTGTTGGCAGGCGTCGCAAAACCGATGCCCACCGACCCGCCGGAAGGCGACAGGATCGCGGTGTTGATGCCGATGACCTCGCCATCCAGGTTGAACAGCGGGCCGCCGGAATTGCCTTTGTTGATGGAGGCGTCGGTCTGGATGTAGTTATCGTAGGGGCCGCTGTCGATGTTGCGATTGCGCGCCGAGACGATGCCCGCGGTGACCGATCCGCCGAGACCGAACGGATTGCCGACGGCGAGAACCCAGTCGCCGACGCGCGCCTTGTCGCTATCGCCGAACTTGACTGCCTTCAACGGCTTTTCAGGCTTCACTTTCAGAACGGCGACGTCCACCTTCTGGTCCTTGCCGAGGACTTCGGCCTTGAGTTTCTGGCCGTCGCTGAAAATCACCGTCACTTCGGTCGCGTCGGCGATGACGTGATTGTTGGTGATGACGATGCCCGAGGGGTCGATCACGAAGCCGGAGCCGAGCGAGCTTGATTTGCGCTGGCGCGGCATATCCGGCATGCCCTGACCCTGGCGGCGTTTGAAAAATTCCTCGAAGAGATCGTCGAAGGGCGCGCCAGGGCCGCCCATGCCTGGCGGCAGGCCCGGCGTGTCGCCGCCGCCACTCTTGCGCTTGGTCTCGACGGTCTGCGTCGCGGAAATATTCACGACCGCGTCCGAGACCTGAGTCGACAAGTCGGCGAGCGAGTCCGGCCCCTTGGCGAGGGCGGGCGAAGCGAGCCACAATGAAGAGAGCGCCGCGAGCGCGAATGCGGCGCGACGAAATGCGGATGTCATGCGTGATGTCTCCGAGGTTGCGCGCCGTTTCCCGCGCGCCTGGTTTATCGCTTTTGCGCCGGCTCCGGGGACGTCCGCTCCGCGGGCTGCGCCGCGTTGCCCTCGGGAGCCGAGAAAAAACGGAAAAATTCCGAACGCGGACTGACGAGAAAACGCGTCTCGCCCGGTTTGAAGGCGGCTTCATACGCCTGCATCGAGCGATAGAAGGCGAAGAAGTCGGGATCTTTGCCGAAAGCTTCGGCGAAAATACGGTTGCGCTCGGCGTCGCCCTCGCCCTTGACCTGATCGGCCTGCCGTTGAGCCTCAGCCTTGAGGACGATCACGTCGCGGTCCGCCCTCGCCGTGATCTTCTGGGCCTGTTCAGACCCTTGCGCGCGATATTCGGACGCTTCGCGCTGACGCTCCGTCTGCATGCGGCCGAAGACCTTTTCGGAAATCTGCTGGGGCAGGTCGACGCGGCGGATGCGCGCGTCCACGACATGCACGCCGAACCGGCGGGCCTCGGTATCGGCCTGCTCCTTGATCTTGGTCATCAGCCCGGCGCGTTCGTCGCGCACGATCTGCTGTTGATTGGCCTCGGAAAGCACGCGGCGCACGGCTGAATTCAGCACCGAGCCAAGCTGGTTGTTGGCGCCCAGCACGCTGTTCACCGACTGGTAGAATTTCAGCGGGTCGACGATGCGGTAGCGGATGAAGCTGTCGACCTCGAGGCGCTGGTTGTCGGCGGCGAGCACTTCGAGATTGGGACTCTCGACGTCGAGAATGCGATTGTCGAATGCGACGACGTTCTCGATGAGCGGCATCTTGAAGTGCAGGCCGGGCTCGGTGATGAGGCCGCGCCCCGCGACGGGCTCGCCGAAACGCAACACCAGCGCCTGTTCTGTCTGCTCGACAGTGAAAAGTGCGCCGCCCGCGAGGGCGACCGCGATTAGTCCGAGGATCGCGAGCGTGAAGAGGAGGCCGTTTTTCATGGACGTCCTCCCGAGCGAGCCCGGAATTCGCCTTGCTGGCCGGGCTGGAACGGCGCGAAGGCGGGCAGGGGCATGTAGGGAGCCACCGAGGCGCCGCCCTTTGCGGGATCGTCCATGATGATCTTCTCCGAGCCGCCGAGCACGCGCTCCATCGTCTCGATATAGAGGCGCTGGCGGGTGAGCGCAGGCGCTTTCCTGTATTGCTCGTAGATCTGATCGAAGCGCGCCGCCTGGCCGCGCGCCTCGGCGACGGTCTGTTCGCGATAGGCCTCGGCCTCCTGGATGATGCGGGCTGCGCCGCCGCGCGCCTCGGGCACGACGCGATTGGCGTAGGCCTCCGCCTCATTGCCTAGGCGCTGCAGATCCTGTTGAGCGGCGGTGACGTCGCGGAAGGCAGCGATGACCTGCTGCGGCGGATCGACCGAGAGCAGCAATACCTGAAGCACCATCACGCCGCTATGATATTCGTCCAGCACCCTTTGCATCAGCGCCTGGGAGGCAGGCTCGATCAACTTCCGGTCCGCTGTGAGGATCTTCTGGATCTGCGATTGTCCGACGATCTCGCGCATGGCGCTCTCGGCGACTGCCTTAACGGTCGTCTGCGGATTGGCGACGCTGAAGGCGTAATCCTCGGGTTTCGCCGGGTCGATCTGCCAGATCACGCGGAATTTTATGTCGGCGATGTTTTCGTCGCCCGTGAGCATCAGGCTCTCTTCCGGCGCCTCGGGGCCAAGCCGCGGGCTCTGGGGGCCGTGGCGGCGGCCCTCGACAGGCGTTTCCTCGCGGAAGCCGACGTCGGTGACGTTGCGGTCGGTGACGGCGAGCTTGATGACCGAGCCGATCGGGGCGGGGAGATTGTAATTGAGGCCCGCCTGGGTCTTTCCGCGATACTTGCCGAAGATGAGATTGAGGCCGATCTCGTTGGGTCCCACCGTATAGAGGCCGGACAGAAGCCAGGCGAGCAGCGTGACGAGAACGAGGATTGCGAGGCCCCTGCCGCCGAAACCCGAAGGTAGAACCTGCTTGAGGCCTTCCTGGCTGCGCCGCAACAATTCCTCGAGGTCCGGCGGCGGACCGCCTGAGCCCTGTCCCCAGGGTCCGCCCTGCTGTCCCCACGGGTTATTGTTCTGGTTACGCGGGCCGCCTTGATCGCTCCAGGGCATTTTGTCTCGCGGATTGAGTTCTGATGTGGCCTCGGGCGAGGCTGCTCGCCTCGTCCCCCGATGTTATAGGCATTCGAGGCCATTGCGGCAATGACAGGGTGGGTGCGCCCTGCACGAGGGAAGGCAAAGCCGATGATTCGAGGTTACACGGATTTCGCAGCCAATGAGCGCACCTTTCTGGCGTGGGTGCGAACGGGCATCGCTGTGATCGCGCTCGGTTTCGTCGTCGAACGTTTTAATCTGTTTCTGCTGGCGATGGCCGCCGAAACGGATGGGGCGTCGCGAGTCGCCCAATTGCTGCGCGGCGGAAGCCCTGGCGGCCGTCACGGAGGCATGGCGCTCGTCGGGGTGGGCGTCGCAATGATTTTCATCGCGACGGTTCGCTTCCTGCAGATCGCCCGGCTGTTGGAAAAGGAGGCGACGATGGATTTCCGCGCGCTGCGTGGAACTCTTGTCCCGCTCGCCCTCCTTGTTCTCGGCGTCGCCGCCTTCAGCGCCTATCTCGCCATCGGCTGATTCAGCCGAACCAGACGAAGGCGAAGGACACGAGCAAGGCGAGCCCGAAGCCGATCAGGGCGTTCATCAGAAAGCCGTTACCGAATTCGTCCATCTTCTCCTCCGCGTGGAATGCATCTGACGGGAGAGAGTGCCAGCAGAGTGCAAAAGGCGCAACGGGAGCAACCCGGATAAAGCGATGGCGGAGACGGTGGGATTCGAACCCACGATAGGGTTTCCCCTATAACGATTTAGCAAACCGTCGCCTTCAGCCTCTCGGCCACGTCTCCACGAAGGCGCATGCGCTGTCGCGCCCGCTTCCGGACATATGCCAAAGCGGCTCACTCTTGGCAAGCAGCAGGGGGCGTCATCCGAGTGTTCCCACGGCTCTAATTTGTCAGCAGCCGCTCTTTCAGGCGCCCGCCGGGCAGTTTCGTGACTTTGTTGCAACAGTAAGAATCTTACTGCAGCGCTGCGGCCGTCAACGGCTCCGATTTCGTTGACTGAGCTCTCGCGGGCCTGATTTATGAGGCATGGCTCTAAGCGACGGATTCGTGCGCTGACAAGTCGGCGAAAATTGGGACAAGGCGCGCGCTTGGGCGTCGACTTCCTTCACTTGGTATTACGAGGCTGGAATGAAGAAGATTGCACTCTCTGTCGCCGCTCTGGCGCTGACCGCCGGTTCGGCGCTCGCTGCCGACCTGCCCTCCCGCAAGGGTCCCCCGATGCTGCCCCCGCCGCCTCCGCCGCCCATG
This sequence comes from uncultured Alphaproteobacteria bacterium, assembly GCA_963806665.1. GTDB lineage: Bacteria > Pseudomonadota > Alphaproteobacteria > Rhizobiales > Beijerinckiaceae > Methylocystis. The sequence goes on from CAWDYM010000004.1 coordinate 753,970, forward strand.
TGGACCGGCTTCTACGTCGGTGTGAACGCCGGCGGCGGTTGGGCCAACAGCAACTCGATCAACACGACCGCGTTCCCCGGATTCCCGTTTGCGCCGCTCGGCAATGTCGTTCCCTACACCAACGCCAGCGCCGCACTCGCGACGACTTCGATCGGCAGCGGCAATGGCGGCGGCTTCATCGGCGGCGGCCAGCTTGGCTATAACTGGCAGTTTTACAACAGCTTCGTCGCGGGCGTCGAGGCTGACATCCAAGGGGTTGCCGGCTCGAACTCGGCCAAGCCGATCCTCAGCGCCGCTGCGCCGATCGCTGGCGAATCGATCATCAGCGCCACGTCGGTCAGCCGCAGCATCGGCTATTTCGGTACGGTCCGCGGCCGTCTGGGCTGGTTGTTCATGCCCACCCTGCTGGTCTACGGCACGGGCGGCCTCGCTTACGGCGGCGTGTCGGCGAACACGTCGATCGTCCAGGGGATCACCGGAGCACCGGCGGTGTCGAACCCCTGGTTCGGCGCTGGCGCCTTCTCTGACACCCGCGTCGGCTGGACCGTCGGCGCCGGCCTCGAATGGATGTTCGCCCCGAACTGGTCGGCGAAGGTCGAGTATCTGTACTACGATCTCGGCAGCGTGACCTACGGCGTGAGCCCGCTCATCAGCGCCAACAACGCTGGCACGCCTTTCACGGCCGCCTTCGCACAGACGTCCACGCACTTCAATGGCAACGTCGTCCGCGCCGGCTTGAACTACCACTTCAACTGGGCTTCGGCGCCGATTGTCGCCAAATACTGATCGACCTGCTCGGTCGAAACGAGAAGCCCGGCCGTAAGGCCGGGCTTTTTGCATTTTCAGACCCATCTCAGGCTTTGCAACGCAAGCGCAAGCTATGCAACCGAGGATTGTGTCGCTGGCGCAACAGCCGTCGGCAAAAACAGCGTGCGCAGAGCGCTACGCCGCATTGCCTGTTGACTGAGGCCACTCAATTCAAGCGATAACTATCTGTCGAGAAAGGAACTTCTAGACCTTAGCCGTATTGAAATGTCCGACGCCATGGCCTCGGACGCCTAAGAGGCGACAATGAGAAACTTTTCTTCCCTCGCATTCCTGGCCCTCTTCATGGGTCCGGCGCTTGCCGCCGATCTTCCATCCCAAAAGGGGCCTCCTGCGCCCCCGCCCCCGCCACCAGCGCCCCTATGGACCGGCTTTTATCTGGGCCTGAATGCCGGCGGCACGTGGTCCAGCAACAGTGGCGTCAATACGATCGGCTATCCGGGGGCGTGCAACGCCTTCGCCTGTCCGAGCACGTCCTTTTACTATGCGGGGATGGCGACCGGCGTGACGCCAGGCAAGACCTCCGCCTTCATGGGCGGCGGGCAGATCGGCTACAACTGGCAATTCTACGAGCGCTTCGTCGCCAGCGTCGAGGCGGACATCCAAGGCGTCGCGTCGTCCAAGGCCAATGGCGCCTTCGTGAGCGGTGGCGCGGTCTTCGGCGTTGGGACCTTCGACAGCATCATGAACACCCAGCGCACGCTCGATTACTTCGGGACGGTGCGTGGACGGCTCGGTTGGCTCGCGACGCCGACCCTGCTGCTCTACGGCACGGGCGGCCTCGCCTATGGCGGCGTCACCATGAGCACGAACATCGCACAGGCGGTGCTTGCGCCTCCTGGGCTTGCCGGGACGGTCTTCCCTGGCGTCGGGGCAGGGGCCTTGTCGGATACGCGGGTAGGATGGACGGCCGGCGCCGGGGTCGAGTGGCTCTTCCTGCCGAACTGGAGCGTGAAGGTCGAATATCTTTATTACGACCTTGGAACCTCGTCCTTTGCGCTCAGCCCCATGGTCTCCAGGACGGCTTTTGCGCCGCCAGTCGATGTCTTCGGAACCGCTTACGCGACATCGTCGACACGGTTCAACGGAAACGTCGTTCGCGGTGGTTTGAATTATCACTTCAACTGGGGCACCGCTCCGATCCTTGCGAAGTACTGATCGCAGTCGTTGAAAGGAGAAAGTCCGGCGCGCAAACGCCGGGCTTCTCGCTAAGTCCGTGCTAATCGGGCCCTTTGCGCGCTACGGCAATCTTTGGTTGTCGGATGGCCTGCGTGGCTTTACCTTGGCCATACAAAATTGCCTATCAGGGGCGGGCCGTGATTTGCACGCAGATGATTTTTTCGATCTGATTGACCGCCTGTCACGCGCCGACAGAGTCGATGGCGCATCGGAGATTATCCAGGCCTTCATGAGCGCCTGGGGTCTGCACAACGTCGCCTATGCTGCGCTGAACATGCCGACGCCGGGGGCGCCGAGGCCGCTGCTCGCCGTCAGCTATTCAGCCGAATGGCAGAGGCATTACGCGCAGAGCGGCTATGTCGATCTCGATCCGATCGTGCGCAGCGGGCTCGGCGGCATTCTCCCCATCGACTGGGCCGAGATCGACCGCAGCGATCCAATCGTGCGCAAATTCTTCGGGGAGGCGCAGGAACTCGACGTGGGGTCGAACGGCCTCTCGATACCCATCCGGGGGCGGCTCGGCGAATTCGGTCTCTTCACCGTCACGTCGACGGAGGGAGAAACCGAATGGCGCGCGATCAAGAGGGAAGTGTTGCGCGATCTGATGGTCGTCGCGTTCAATTTCCACGCCGCGGCTCTGCGCTCTTGCGGCGCGATCGACGAACAGGTGCATCTGCCGCTGCGCGAAGCAAGTTGCCTGCGCTGGAAAGCGCTCGGCAAGACGGACGAGGAAATCGGCCACATTCTCGGAATCAGCTCACATACCGTGCGCTTCCATCTCGAGTTGGCGCGCTCGCGGCTCAACACCGCCAATACGACGCATACGGTCGCGCGGGCGCTCGCTTTGGGGTTGATCAACATGTCCTACGAGCCGAACCATCTGATTCCCCGCAAGAAGCGTTGACCCCCCATTTTCGGGAGGTGATAAGCCTCTGTGTTTGCATCAAGTTTGTCGCATCAACCAACCAGTTGCGAGGACTTGACAGATGATCAGAATCATTCCGGGCGAATGGCGCGCAAGCCATCCCCGTCTTATCGACGAAATGCATCGGCTGCGTCGCAGCGTATTCCACGACCGGCTGAAGTGGCAGGTAACTGTTGTGAACCGCTGGGAAATCGACGGTTATGACGCACTCGATCCGCTCTATGTGCTGTCACTCGACGATGAAAGCCGCGTCGTCGGAGGATTGCGCCTGCTGCCGACGACAGGTTTCAACATGCTCAACGACACTTTCGCGCAACTCCTGCCGGACGGCGCGCGGGTCGAGAGCCCTCTCATATGGGAATCGAGCCGGTTCACGGTGCGCATGACGGGGGACTCCCGCGTGGATGCGCCGGTCATCAGCAAGGCGACGGCGGAACTCGGCCTTGCGCTTAATGAAATCGGCAAGGCGGCGGCGCTCACGCACATCGTCACCGTCTATGACCGCGCGATGCATCGGATGCTTTTGCGCTGCGGCTGCGCGGGCGAGCCACTAGGACCGCCGCAAATGATCGGCGGGGTCGAGACCTATGCAGTGTCCTACGAGGTCGGCGACGACTGGGACGCACGGGTTCGCGAGCTGGCGGGCCTTTGCAAGATCAGCCTCGATCCGGCGATCGTCGAGTTGATCCGGGCGCGCTTCACTCTCTGACAAAAAGACAATCAGGAAACGGGTTAGGAGGGGGCTGGAAGATGATGCGAATAATGACCGAAGAGAACTTTGTTCGCTTGAACGCGGAAATAGAAGACGCCTACAGGCGTCGATGCATGGCTCGGATCGACACGCGGATCTGTCGCTGTCTTCGTCGCGCGGAGGTTATCGCGCTCTCTTGCGCGGCGAATGACGCGCGTTCGACGCTCGACGAAGGCGCCGAATGGCTGAGACGGCTCACCTTGGACTTCGCCGCGCTTCAGCACAACGCGCGGCGATCCGACAAACGTCGACGCCGACGAGGCAGCCTGATCGCCGCCAACAGCCCCACCACAGCGAAAAAGCGCAGCGCCGCGCGAGGCTGAACTCTGGACGGCGCGCGTTTTGTGACGCGCGTCGTTTTGGTGTGGTCGGCGCCGTCAGTTGACGTAAGCGGTGATCGCAAAAGTCACCGCAGCGGCGGCGGCCAGGATCGAAACGATGGCGGTGAACGAGTTCATGGCGCTTCCCTCTGCCTCTGGGTCATTTGCCGCGACTTTTCTTGGAAATTGTGATCTGCGGCGCGACAAAGTTACGCACCCTGTTTCGAAAAGGCGCAAGAAGGAAAAGTTTTGCGCCGCGAAACCCGCGAGCCGCCAAGAGTCCGGTTGCGCGCCGCTTCGTGCGAAAAACAGAGGGCTTTCTGCTCCGCCGCAACGCAATGACGATTGCTGCCGCAAAGTTAATTTCGCCGGTCAGGCGATGGCCTGCAGCCTCGCTTTGAGGTCGCCGATCTCCGTTTCGGCGCGCACCTGATCGGTGACGTCGTACTGCACGCCGAGGAAATAGATCAGCTTGCCCAGTCCGTCGAACAACGGCGTGATGTTGAGCTTGTTATGGAAAAGCCGTCCGTCCTTGCGGTAGTTGCGAAGCGTCACTTCGATCGGCTGGCGATTCGCAATGGCGTCCCGCAGGCGCCGCAGCCCCTCCTGATCGCGATCGCCGGCCTGAAGAAAGCGGCAATTGCGGCCGATGATCTCTTGCGTGCGATAGCCGGTGATGTCCTCGAACCGCTTGTTTGCGTAAACAATCGGCGCGTCTTCGATGTCGGGATCGGCGAGAGTCACGCCGTTTACGCAGGTGTCGAGAATCGCGGTGAGGATTTCCGGAATAATTTCGGCGTCCTTGCGCAGGGAGAACATCTGCGCCTTGTCTTTGCTTTTCGCGCGCGCCCAGACGCGATAGGCGGAGGGGGCCATTCCGGCGTAGCGTCGGAAGGCGCGTCGGAAGCTCGCCTCGTCGATGAATCCGGCGGCGACCGCGAGCTCCTTGACCGGCTTGGCGCTGGTTTCGAGAAGCGTGCGCGCGGTTTCGACGCGAATTCGGTCGATGAAGGTCTTGGGGGATTCGCCGCACGCCAGTTTCAGTTTTCGATGCAGCGTGCGTTCGGAGGTCATCAGCGTGCGCGCGAGATCCTGCGCATTGAAGGAGGGGTCCGACTGCCGCACGATCCGCTCGGCGTCCGCAAGAAAGGCGTCGGCGCCGCCGCTCACGACGTTTGCGGCATAGGCTGCGCCGCGAACCCCGCCTTTCGGGAGAGCCGATTCGCCAAGAGTGAAGTCGGCGGCGACGCGGCCCGCCTCCGGACCGCAGAGCGTGCGGACCAGATGCAACGCCACGTCGATCCAGGAAAGCGGACCGGCCGCGGTGATGACGCGACGGTCGTCGATGAGACGGGCGCCCCATGCGACGTCCGCACGTGGATAGCGCTTTTTCAACTCTTCATGGTGCCACCAGCTCGTCGTGCAACGCCGCCCCTCGAGCAGCCCGGCTTTGCCGAGAAGGAACACCCCCGAGCCACATCCTCCGATGAGGGCGCCGCGCGAATGATGGCGCCGCAGCCATGCGGCGGCCGCCCCGAGGGAAGACATGTCCGGGCCCCCGCCTTCCGTTCTGGCCGCAAAGCTCGGAACGATCACAGCGTCGCAGAGCGCGATTTCCTCGAACGTTGTCTCAACCTCGAACGTCGCGCCGCCGCCATCCCGAATCGGGCCGCCGTCCGCGCTCGCCGTGACGACGGAAAACGCCGAGCCTTCGCCGCAAGCGTCCTGTTCGGAAGGCGGCAGCGTGGCGTTGATGGCGCGGCGTGCGAGCGAAAGGAGATCGGTAAGCCCTAGAAACGCCGATCCCAGACATCCATCGAACCCGGCGACGACGATCTTGGACATTTCCACCCTTATGCTTTTTTGGCGAATTATGGACTCGATTTGGCTATTTCGCCATCCTGACCTAGGATGTGTCCAACCTCATGTAGAGTAAGACGAGGGCATCCGTCCTCAGTCGCCATGCTGTCATTCGGGCCCGAAGCTACCGCGATATCAGCGGCTCGCGCCCAGGGAGGTGCAAATGAAGGCGAATTGGAAAAAATATTTGCCTTGGGTCGTCTTCGTCATCGTTGCAGGTGTCTTGTTTGCGATGTTCCAGCATCAGCAATCCCGCACGCCTGCGCGTGAGATCACCTTCAGCGAACTGCTGGTGCAGATCGACGAGGGTCGCGTGCATGACGTCACGATCGCAGGCAATGAAATCTCCGGCCACTTCAACGACAACCGCACTTTCGCGACTTATGCCCCGAACGATCCGAATCTGGTGCAGAAGCTCGAAGCCAAGAAGGTGCAGATCAGCGCGAAGCCCGCGGGCGACAACCCGGGTTGGCTCTCCACGCTGATCGTGAACGGTCTGCCGTTGCTGCTCTTCATCGGCGTGTGGATTTACATGGCGCGCCAGATGCAAGGCGGCGCCGGCGGCCGCGCGATGGGCTTTGGCAAATCGAAGGCGAAGTTGCTGACGGAGATGGCCGGCAAGGTCACATTCGATGACGTCGCCGGCATCGACGAGGCGAAGGAGGATCTGCAGGAGATCGTCGAGTTCCTGCGCGATCCGGGCAAGTTCCAGCGTCTGGGCGGGCGCATTCCGCGCGGCGTGCTGCTGGTCGGGCCTCCGGGCACCGGCAAGACGTTGCTGGCGCGCGCCATCGCCGGCGAAGCGGGCGTGCCCTTCTTCTCGATCTCGGGCTCCGACTTCGTTGAAATGTTCGTGGGCGTCGGCGCGAGCCGCGTGCGCGACATGTTCGAGCAGGCCAAGAAGAATGCGCCCTGCATCATCTTCGTCGACGAAATCGACGCGGTCGGCCGCCATCGCGGTGCCGGCCTTGGCGGCGGCAATGACGAACGCGAGCAGACGCTGAACCAGTTGCTCGTCGAGATGGACGGTTTCGAGGCGAATGAGGGCATCATCCTCATCGCCGCGACCAACCGCCCCGACGTGCTCGATCCGGCGCTGATGCGTCCGGGCCGCTTCGATCGTCAGATCCAGGTTCCGAACCCGGACTTCATCGGGCGCGAGAAGATCCTCAGAGTGCACGCCCGCAAGGTGCCGCTGGCGCCGGACGTGGACCTGAAGGTCGTGGCGCGCGGGACGCCGGGCTTCTCGGGCGCGGATCTGATGAACCTCGTGAACGAGGCGGCGCTGCTGGCGGCGCGACGCTCCAAGCGGATCGTCACCAAGCAGGAGTTCGAGGATTCGCGCGACAAGATCATGATGGGCGCGGAACGCCGCACCCTCTCCATGACCGAGGAAGAAAAGAAGCTGACGGCGTTCCATGAAGGCGGCCATGCGCTGGTTTCGCTGAGCGTGAAGGGTTCGACGCCCATCCACAAGGCGACGATCATTCCGCGCGGCCGTGCGCTCGGCATGGTGCAGAGTCTGCCTGAACGCGACCAGATTTCGCAAAGCTACGAGCAACTGATCGCCATGCTGGCCATGGCCATGGGTGGGCGCGTCGCCGAGGAACTGGTGTTTGGCCATGACAAGGTGACATCCGGCGCGGCGTCGGACATCCAGCAGTGCACGCGTGTGGCGCGGGCGATGATCACGCAGCTCGGCTTCTCCGACAAGCTGGGAACGGTGGCCTACGCCGAACCGCAGCAGGAGCAGTTCCTGGGCTATTCGATGGGTCGCACGCAGACCTTGTCGGAGGCGACGCAACAGCTGATCGACGCGGAAGTGAGGCGTCTTGTCCAGGACGCGTACGACACGGCCAAACGCATCCTCACCGAACGCCGCGCGGATCTTGAAACTCTGGCGAATGCGCTTCTGGAGTTCGAGACGTTGACCGGAGAGGAAATCGTGGGGCTCTTCGCGGGCAAGCGCCCGGTGCGCGAGGACACGAGTTCGACGACGCCTCAGCCGCCGCGGGGCTCCGCCGTTCCGACGACCGGACAGAAGCCCGAGCCCGACGTCGGCGAGGGCATGTCGCCTCAACCGGTGTAACGGTCTGTAAATGAGGAATGAAGGCCCGGCGCAAGCCGGGCCTTTTTCGTTGTGGGCTCACAGTTATTGTGCGCCGCAAAATCAATGACTTCTTATCACGAGCGCTGGCGGGTTTTGCCGCAATATTGGCGACAAAGTCACTGTTGTCTGGCGGCGCAAGACGCAAGATGCAACAGCTTCGAGGGGGATGTTCCTCGAACGCCTGATTAGGAGGAGTTACAATATGAGCTCGACGACTGACACAGCGGTTGGCGCCGCTGCTGGCACGGCAAGCGTGGTCGATCTGCGTGGTATGTGGATTGGTCTGGCGCTTTTGAACACGTTTTATCTGATCGTGCGCATTTACGAGCAGATCTATGGCTGGCGCGCCGGCCTTGATTCGTTTGCGCCGGAGTTTCAGACGTATTGGATGTCGATCCTTTGGACCGAGATCCCGCTCGAGCTGGTTTCGGGCATCGGCCTCGCCGGCTATCTTTGGAAGACCCGCGACCGCAACGTGGACGCGGTTTCGCCGCGTGAAGAGGTGCGCCGCCTGGTGGTTCTGGTTCAGTGGCTGGTTGTTTACGGCATCGCCATTTACTGGGGCGCCTCCTTCTTCACGGAGCAGGACGGCACCTGGCACATGACGGTTATCCGTGACACGGACTTCACGCCGTCGCACATCATCGAGTTCTACATGAGCTACCCGATCTATTCGGTGATCGCGGTTGGCGCGTTCTTCTATGCGAAGACCCGCATTCCGTTTTTTGCTCATGGCTACTCGCTGGCGTTCCTGATTGTCGCCATCGGCCCGTTCATGATCATCCCGAACGTCGGCCTGAACGAGTGGGGTCACACCTTCTGGTTCATGGAAGAGCTGTTCGTCGCTCCGCTGCATTGGGGCTTCGTGTTCTTCGGCTGGATGGCGCTCGGCGTGTTCGGCGTGGTCCTGCAGATCCTGGCGCGCATCCATGCGCTGGTCGGCAAGGAAGGCGTTGCGCTTCTGGCCGACTAATCGTCGCTCTCGCCGCCCGCGCCCTCAAGGCGCGGGCGGCCCCATGAGGACAAAGGGAGGAAATTGCGATGGTTGCGACGGTTCTCATTCTGGCGTCCCTGCTTTCGCCTGTGGCCTTCTGGTTCGCCGCGCCGCGCCGGGTTCCTGCGCCCGTCCGCTGCCGCTGCACGACGAAAGGCAAAAGCTTCTAAAATCGGTCCGTTTCGAGAGAGCCGGGCGTTTCTTTACCCGCCGATGCCGCGTGACGAGCGGCGCCGTGCGGGTAAGCTTTTGGAGACCCCGCATTTGTCGCGTCGAACTTTCCCGCACGTTAAGCGCGGCGGTTGCGTTGCATTGTATTTTCACGCAAGCGTTCTAGATCGTAAGTCGCGCGCCGCGAGAAAACCCAAACTCGCGCCGGCTTCGGGAGAGCGGTCATGAATGATCTTCTTGTTATTGCATTTTCCTCCGAGCAGAAGGCCGAGGAGGTTCGTCAGAAGCTCTTCAAGATGCAGAAGGAATATTTGATCGAGTTGGGCGACGCCGTGGTCGCGGTGAAAGACGCTGACGGGCACGTCAAGCTCAATCAGCTTTTCAATACGACCGCGATTGGCGGCGTCTCCGGGATGTTCTGGGGCGCGCTCATCGGCTTGATCTTCATGATGCCGCTCGCGGGCGCCGCGCTTGGCGCCGCGTCCGGCGCCGTCTCCGGCGCGCTCACGGACTTCGGCATCGAGGACAAGTTCATGAAGGATGTCGCGGAAGTCGTTCCGCCTGGTGGCGCGGCGCTCTTCGTACTCGTGCGCAAGATGACGACAGACAAGGTACTGGAAGGCCTGAAGGGCGTCGGCGGCACCGTGTTGCGCACGTCTTTCGAGAAATCCAAGGACGAGGCCATTCGCGCCGCGCTCGCGGCTCAGACGCCCGCAAGCTAAAAGAGGCGAACCTAAAAAAAAAGGGCCGGCGTTCTCGCGAACGCCGGCGTTTTCTTATTATCGAACGGTTCTAGGTCGTCTCTACCGTCGCGTCGCGCCGATGCGCGTGGAAGGTCACCCAAAGGCTGGCGGCCACGAAGATGATCCCAACCAGCGCAACCATGATGAAAAGCGAATCACGCTGGATGAGCGCCATGCCTGGAACGAAGAGCGCCAGGATCAGGCCCACCACGCAGATTTGCCACGCTGCGGCGTGAACGCCGGCGACGAAAGTCGCGAGGGCGAGGATCACCATCAAATTCAGGCCCGTGGCGTTGACGTCGACGAGCGCCCGCATCGTCGGTGAATAGATGAGCCACATCGCCGCGAGGAAGGCGGTCCAATGCAGGATCTAAGTCCAGACAAGCTTGATGTGCTCGGCTTTCGTTCCCACGTGCCGCCAACCGACATAGATGCAGATGGCGCAATAGACGGGGGTCAGTAATTCCCAGTACCAAGCGACGGATTCGCCGGTGAAGGTCACGAGGCCGACACCGATCACTGCCATCGTCAGCATGACGATGTAGGGCAGGTCGACTTTTAGGACGTCGACAAAAAGCACTCCGGGCGGCTGCGTCTTGATTTCGTCGAGCGCGGTAGTCGCCCAGTGGTCCCCCTGCGAGCTTTCATGGGCTTCGGCCTTGTGGGGCTCGGCCGAGTCGCCTCCTGCCGTTTCAGGGCTGTTCGACATCTGATGTTCCTTGTTGAGATGAAGCGTCGGTTCTTGAAAAAGCGCCAACTTTGCGCGAGATGGCGGCGCCATGCGGATTCTGCCCGTGAAGGATAGTGCGCCCCGGGAAACTCGGCAACCGCCGCTCTTTGTCCGGTTTTACCCGTTGTTCGCCGCGCGGCGGCGCATAAGTTCGTTTTACCTTCACGAATATGCGGGGCCTTATGAAAAAAACGATGCTTCTCGTCGCCGGAGTTGTGATGGCCGGCTTCGGCGTCTGGTCCCTTTATGTCGCCGGCCGCTATCAGGCTCTCTGCGAGCTTTCCTATTTCTCGGCGGGCGCCGCGGAGATCAAGCTCTGCGACGAGCGCGCGTTGGAGCTTCGGGGACGCTAATCCTTGTGGTCCCTTGTCAGCGGCGCGACATGCTCCAGCGCCGTGATTGAGAGAAACCCGCCGAGCCAGGCGCCGATGGCGGCGAAGAGGACATAGGTCCAGTTCGATGTGTAGCTGATGACGGCGAAAGCCGACAGCAGATACCACATGCTGCTCCATGTCGCCGCGGCGTAGCGGCGCCGCGCCGAAACCGCTGCGTTGAAGAACACATAGACGGCGTCGGTGACTGCGGTGGAAAGGACAACGCCCGCCGCGACGAGCGGGTCGATCGGCGGGACGTCCATAACCCCTCTTATCTGTAGAACTGCTCCTCCTGGAGCTTCGTCGTATGCGTGGGCGCGAATTCGCTCCGGCAGGCCCGGCTGAGCCTCCCGATGTTGCTCTCGAGGCAAGACTCGATCTCGGAAACGAAAGGGATGTCGGAACTGCAGAAGCGCATAGCGTCGCCCATGCAGGCAGAGCGTTCCTGGCTGGTTCCCTGGGCGAGAGCAGGGGCGGCGGAGGCGAGCACAAATGCGAAAGTCAGAATGCGACGCATGGAAAAACCCTCCCAAATCCCGGCTTTAAGGCGCCGGTCAAGGTCAAATGGGAGTAGAATTGTAGCTTTGCAACTCTGAATAATCAGGTCGCAAAAATACTCAGGTTGCGAAAATCATGGCGACGCTGGCGACCGCTGCGAAAAGCACGGACAAGGCGACGGCGTGGTAAATGGGTGGCCTGATCATAGGGATCAGTTGAAGGCCTGGCGGCTCAAAGGCAATTGGCCACGGCGCCGCGCGACCAAACGCCACGCTCCCTCAGGGAGCGCGGCGCTCTCGGTTCGGGACGCGCCGCGGTCACCAGCGGCGATAGTACGGGCGATACAGCGGACGCGGGGCGTAATAGGGCCGATAGGGCCGATAATAACCGCCGCCCCATTGCCCGCCTCCGCGGCAGCCCCCCCAGGGTCCGCGGTGACCATAGGGACCGCACCCGCCCCACACCTGCGTCACGAGGTCGGAAGACGCTGTGGTCGCCTGTGCGGGCATGGCCGCCTGCGCCGCGGGGGCTGCGAGGCTCAACGCCAGGCCGAAGCCAATTGCGCCTGCAAGAGAAAGAATTTTGCGATCCATATCGACCATCCTCCCCGATGCGCCGCCGAACACGGTGACGCGACCTTAGTTTTTTACTGGCGCTGACGCCTTCGACAAGGTGGCGTGGATCAAGCTTTCTTGCAAGGTCGAGACGGCTTGCCGTCCCGGCGATGCTGTCTGGTCAGTTAAAGTGGTAATTCAGACCGATGCGCAACATGTCGCCGTTGAACCTCACTCGGGTCACGGAGTTGTTGATCGTATAAGCGCTCGGCATCCAGGAGAGCGTCGGGCCGACGCTCACCAGCGGGCTGCTCGCATAGGATTTCGAGCCGAGATCATAATAGAGATATTCGGCCTTCAGGCTCCAGGAGCGCGCAAACAGCCATTCAAAACCGGCGCCGATCGCCCACCCGACGCGAACGCCGCTGTAGTGGCCGACGCCGCCGAGGGAGGCCTGCGGCGCGCCGGCATACATGTTGATGAGGCTGCCCGGATTTGCCGGACACGTCGGATCGTTCAGACAATAGGCGGTCGAAACGCTGTTGTTGATCGTCTGCGACTGGGTCGTCGTCGCCCTCACCCTGCCGTAGGCGACGCCACCCGTAGCGTAAAGGAGCAGAGTCGGCAGGGCGAGATAACCAACGCGCGCACGGACGGTTCCGACGTAGTCGACCCCTTTGCTGACGGTCGTCGTCGAAACAGCCGAACGGTCGACGCTTGTAACGCCGGCGCCGGGCAGCAATTGGAGCGGCAGGGCCGTGCTGTGCAAGTCGAGCTGGAAGGGCGCGTCGACGATCGCATTCCAGGCCGCCCCGTTCGAGAAGGAGCCGGAGCCCCGCGCGCCGGAGCCTTGGATGTCCGCTTCGACGCCGACGACAGCGCCGTCTCCGGCTTGGTAATTATAGCCGATCTGGCCGCCGGCGACGCCGCCATTCGCATTCACATTCGCGTTGCCCGAGGCGGTGGCCGCGGACAGCCCGGCGCTGGGGTCCCTCGCCGAAATCGTATAAAGAGGGGGCGCGACGCTATCGGCCAGAAAGTCGTAAACCCGGTAAGAAGTCACATCGTTCGTGCGGCTTGCCGACCAGGCGTACCCCGCGTTCAAGCCGACGTAAAAGCCGGTCCAGGCGGGGAGCTAAATCGCGCGCCTGGCGGCAGTCGGGCCCGTGTACCAGTCGGCCGCGCTCGCAAATTCCGCGGATAAGACAAGCATGGCTGTCGCGGCGCTTAAGACAGCCTTTCCATGTCCCTGCTTCATTCAGGCTAGGCCCGCCCTGGCGCGGGAACACAGACCGCCTGCTTTTCCCTCCCGCTCAGATTGCGGTTTTTGTCTGTGAATTTAGTTAAAATCCAACATCTCGGCCTAAGGGCGGATTGCGGCGACGGGATGCGCAATTGGTGCCGGTTAGAGGATTCGAACCCCTGACCTACTGATTACAAAAAAGAGAACCATGTCGAGGCCGTGTCGCGCGGATCTGAGGGCGCTTTAAAAATAACCATTATTAATCAATGCATATTGACCAGAGACGCTCTAGCGCGCATGTTGCTGGCATGTCGAGAGCGTGCGAAAGTTTCTCAGGGGCAAAATTATTTGCCCCCAGACTTGCCCCCACACGTGCTATCCCAAATCGCGAGGAACGAGATGGCGAAATCAACCCGAACCATTGACTTCAATCTGATTTCGCCGGATGACCCGAAAATCCGGGTCATCAAAGGCCAGAAGGGTAAGACCGAGTTCAGGGCGTTGGCCCCTAAGAAACTCCTTCTGCGCATCGCCGAGCTTTCGGACGGCTCATTCACGCGTGAATGGGCAACTCGCTATGTGGACGGCAGCGGCGCCCATAGGCGTCACCGCTATGGCCTATGGCCGGAAATGACCTTCGCTCAAGCCGCCGCCGCCCATATCGAGGCGATGCGCTTGCTCGGCACCGGCGGCGACCCAGCCTCGGACAAGGTCGAGAAAAAGCGGGCGCTCGCCGCGCGTGAAACCGTCCGAACCGCTGTCGATCAATACCTCTCGGAAAACCACAATGGGCTGGTCAGCGGCACGACGCTGAAAGAATACGCCCGCCTCTTCGAGAAGCACTTGATTCCAAGCCTCGGCGACGAGGCGCTGGCCGACATCGACAAGGAGCGCTGGAGCGCATTCTTCCGCGACGAGCGCCGAAAATTCCGCGCGCGCGATCAGGCCCGCGTAGAAAAGGCGGCGGAGAAGGGGAAGGAAGTCGCGCCACGCAAGGGCGTGCTGATTACCCGCCTATTCTGGGCTATTTCGAGCTTGCTCACCTGGGCTTCACTAGAAACCGTCGGCATCATCAAGGAAAGTCACCTTCCGCCTCCAGAGCGCATGGGCTTCGCGAAGGAGAAAGGCAAGCCGCGTCCCATGGACGACCGAGAAATCTCCTTGTTCTGGAACGAGATCGATGCGACTCGAATGGAAAAGGGAACCCGGTGCGCTCTGAAGCTGATCTTGCTTACCGCGCTCCGACCAGCCGAACTCCTCTCTATCCGCAAGCGCGACATCAGTTTGGCCGAGACGTGGGTCGACAAGCGATCCGGCGCGCCGGTCGACCGTGGCGGCGGGATGCTACGAATCCGCCGCACCAAACGCCAAGAGGCCCTGCGCGTGCCGCTCTCGCCGCCGGCTCGGGCCATCGTGCAGGAGGCGATCACAGCGGCGGGGCTTGGCGCCGCCGGTCCTGACGCTCCGCTGTTTCCGAACAAGGGGCGGCCCGGCGCGCCGATGGAAGTTGCGGTGTTGTCCAAAGCCCTGCGACGCAACCTGTCTCGCTTCGACTTCGATCCGTCAAAGCCGCCCGTGACGCCGCACAAGCTGCGCGCTACCGCCGCAGACTTGGCGCGACAGCTTGACTTCGATCCGGCTGTTGTCTCGGCGCTCCTCAACCATACAGATCATTCCGTCGCCGGGCGGCACTACTCCGAATGGGACAGCATCAACCAGCGCGCGGACGCCGCAAATGCGATCGCCAAGCGTATTGAGACTTTGAGCATTCAGGCGCGCGCGAAGACGGGGGTGGTGAATGCGTGAAACGCTCCACACCCTCCGATGCGCAGCCGCCGCGATCCGCCGCCTTGATCCAAAGAACGCATCTGACGCCGAGGCGCTGACGCACCTCGGTGAAATCATAGATCGGCATGGCGAAAGCATCGCGCGGACGATCAAGATGGCGTCTTACATAGAGCAAGCCATCAACGCCAAGAGCGATGCAGAGCAAGCACATGCGTCGGGTGGCGCAATCGCCAGTTTTGTCGCGCTTGCAAAATCGACAGGCGTGTCACAACTCTCTAAGGCGGAAGTTGTCATGCGCGCGTCCGACGCCCTCGGCTTCGAGCAGCCGGATGTATTTCTGCACAAGCCCGGCTCGTTGGAGGACCAACAAGAAACACGGGAGCTATCGAGCACCCCCGACGGCCGCGCCTTCGTCCTTGAGATTATGGCCCAGCACTTGAACATGTTGCCGATCGGCGTTGCCGCCCATGGCGCCATTCAAAGTCAGATCGGATTAATGAACTTGGCAGCGCGCGGCCGGTCGATCTGGCCCGAGCCGGTAAGGCAGGAGCGAATTAAAACCAATTCCGGCCGACAGCACGCTTGGGAAGCGCTGCTAGCCTTTCGTGGTGGGATGGCAAAGCAAATCGCCGAGCATCACGGCATCAAACTCAGCGATGCCGACGCGCTTCACCTCGCGCTCGCCAATTTTATGGAAAAGTCAGGCGTCGAGCCGCCCGACTACGTGTCAATCCCGTCGCTTTTGCAGACCTTGCAAAAGGAACGTGGCGGCCTGCCCAAGTTGTTTAGATATGGCGCTCGCCGCATGGCCGTCATCCTGCGCAAGGACCCGATGCTTCTGGACGACATGCGACAAGCAATTGAAAAAATACGTTGATCAGACGTTTTTCGAAAAACTGTCATCTGGTATCCTGACGCACACCGCGTTGCTCCGCCAAGGTCTCCGGCAACCTGAAAGACAGGTGTGTCGGAGACGAAAATGGCCCGTGACGTTCTTCTGAAAATCGCGCCGATCGGCTGCGCCGCGAGGCAAGGCAAGCTGATCAGCCTCGACTGGGCGTGCGAGCGCGAAGGGCTCTCGTTCCCGTTAATCCTGCGTTGCATTCAGGAAAATCCCGACGAACTGCAAATCTACCAGGACGCGCCGAACGGCGCGCTGCTGGTGGGCTCTGCCGACATTGCGTCCTTCGCGACGCGCGCTCGCTATTGGCGCGAACTTGAATCTGCAAGCATCGTTGAAGCGTCGCTGATTGAAAGAGGCGTGAAGTGACCGCCTCGGCAAAGAAAGCGCGCGAGCGCGTGAAACTCCAGCCGATTGTCTGGTTCTGGAAAGACGCCGCAGTCGTCAACAACCTTGGCCAGAACTCTTTCAAGGAAGCGATCAATTCTGGCATCGTTCCGTCCCGCCGCGTTCGCGGGCGCATCATGGTGAAGACCGCTGACATCGAGCGTTACATCGACAGCTTCCCGCCCGGCGACACGAAGTCCGTGACGGCGAACTTCAAAACGAAGGCGCGGAGGACCGGCGCTGAGGGAGGCACGCCATGACGGACGGGGCGCACCTCCCTCCGGACATGAGCGGCGGCAGCGCCGCCCATGTTTTCAACGATGCGGCGCAATCGCAGGCCAAGTTCACCGCGCCGCGTAGCAATCTCGAAGTCGCGTTGTGCTATGCGGATGCCGGCATCTACGTGCATCCGTGCCGCTCCGATAAGACGCCATGGACCAAGTGGCGCCAGGAATCGACTTGCGACCGGGAAACCATTCTCCGCTGGTGGCGCCAATGGCCGGACGCTCTCGTTGGGATTGACTGCTGCAAGAGCCGCCTTCTTGTGATCGACTGCGACCGCAAGAAGGGCGGGCCAGATGGCGTCCTCGCCTTCGACAATTTGTTCGACCAACACGGCTGGCTGGATGGCACGCCCGTCACCGCCACGCCGAACAACGGCTACCACTATTATTTCCGCCAGCCGGATGGCGAGCCACTTGGCAATCGCACCGGCGCGCTCCCGGAGGGCGTCGATGTTCGCGGCGACGGCGGCTTTGTGATCGCGGCGGGCTCAGTTCTGCCAGATGGTCGCGAATGGAAGTCAGCGCCAGGAACGCCCGATTTGGCGAATGCTTATAGCCAAGGTGCAATTCACGTCGCGCCCAGATGGTTGGTTGACGCCATCCGGTCGCCGAAGGCGGATCACGAGGCCGAGTGTCGTGCATCATTGCACGAAGAGACGGAGACTGTCGCGCCGCAGTCGAAAGCGTCGGAGACCGAGGATCGCCATAACCATCGCCTCCGCTCATATGCGCTGGCCGCGCTCGATCGCAACGTCGCCGCTTTGGAGGCGTGTCGAAAGGGTGGGCGAAATATTCTGCTCAACAATGTATCGTTGCGCGCCGGCCGTATGGCCGCGTCGGGATGGTTGACGAAGGAAGAAGCTTTCGCGGCCTTCAAGCAGGCGTGCATGTTCAATGGCTACATCGCAGACAAGGGGCTGAAAGCGTTCAGCGACACCTTCGAGAGCGGCTTCCGCTTCGGTCTCGCTCGCTCTCTTCCTGACCCCATTGACCGCGACGCGTCGTTCGACGAAGGCGCTCATGCATTCGCCGATGCGCTCAACGAGGACGAAGGCGCCGGCACGCATGGTGCTCAATCCACGGCGCCGCCGGGCTGGCCTGACCCGAAACCGATCCGCGATGAATTGCCACCGGTCCCCGCGTTCGACCCTGCCTTCCTGCCAGACGCGCTCGCTGCCTGGGTTGCGGACATCGCCGAGCGGATGCAGTGCGCTCTCGACTTCGTGGGGGTGTCGGTTTTGATCGCGCTCGGGGCGATCATTGGACGCAAGCTGGCCATACGCCCGCAGCGTTTCACGGACTGGTCCGAGGTTGCGAACTTGTGGGGCTGTATCGTCGGGCGGCCCGGCATGATGAAAAGCCCCGCGATGAACGAGGCTCTGAAACCTCTGAACAGGCTCGAAAGAGTTGCGCGCGAAGAGAACGAGGAGGCGATGAAGGAGTTCCTGCGCGCCGCAGAACTCTACAAGATGAAAAAGGAGGTGCATGAGAAGCGAGTGAAGGCCGCTCTGGCTAAAGGCGACGACACCAGCGACCTGATCCTCGACGACGAGCCCGAGCCGCCGCGCCTTCGCCGGTATGTCGTCACTGATTGCACATACGAGGCCCTCGGTTCTGTGTTGGCTCATAATCCTGACGGCGTGCTGGCGTTCCGCGATGAACTCGTTTCGTTGCTGAAACATCTCGACGACGAACGCAACGCCTCGGCGCGCGGCTTCTATTTGACGGCCTGGAACGGCACGAGCGGATACACCTTCGACCGGATCGTTCGCGGGATGACGCACATCGACGCCGCCTGCCTTTCGCTCCTCGGCTCGACGCAGCCCGGCCGGCTGGCAGAGTATATGCGTCGATCCCAAGGCGCTGGCGACGACGGCATGATCCAGCGTTTCAGCCTGCTTATCTGGCCGGACCAGGGGCCTGTGTGGAAGCATGTCGATCGCTATCCCGATAGCGAAGCCCGCAAGACGGCATGGGGCGCCTTCGATCGGCTCGATCAGATCACGCCGGCCTCCGTCGGCGCTGAAATGGACGACTTCGGCGGACTCCCATTCTTGCGTTTCGAGGACGCCGCCCAGGAGGTGTTCGACGAGTGGCGTAAGGAATTGGAGATGCGGCTTCGCGGCGGCGATCTCTCGCCAGCGCTGGAAAGCCACCTCGCGAAGTTCCGCAAGCTGGTTCCGGCCCTCGCACTGACCAGTCATCTCGCGGATGGAGGGCATGGCCCCGTTTCGGAACGAGCGGTCGTCCGCGCACTGGCCATCGCAGAATATGCCGAGGCCCACGCTCGACGCTGTTACAGCGCTGGCGCGATGGCGGACGTGGCTGCGGCCAAGGCGATCATCTCGCACATCCGCAAGGGCGACTTGAAGGAAGGGTTCTCTCTCCGCGACGCGATGAGAAACGACTGGTCGAACCTCACCAGCCGCGAACATGTGAGCGCGGGGCTCGACCTTCTCGTCGATCTTGACTGGCTTGCCGCGAAGACGACCCGCACAGGCGGACGCCCCAGCACGGTCTATTCGATCAATCCGAAGGCGTTCCCGTGAGCAAATATCTCGCCCACCTCAAGGCCCTCCATTCTGGAAGACCCCTCGTTGGGGAACCGTCAAAACCGTCAAAAGCCCCTTTTGACGGTTTTGACGGTGATGCTGGTAGGGGCCTTCAGAAAACTCGCAGACCTTTTGACGGTTTTGACGGTATCCGAGATAGCGGGATTTCAGAGATTCGATCCGGCCATCGAGAGCGCCGCTGAAATTCTGAGAACCCCACAATGGACGACCGTCAAAACCGACAACACTACATGGCAGGCTCGCGCCGAGGCGCTTGAAGCCGCTGGTCTTCCGCCCGGATGGGCCAAGCCGTTCGCGAAACTCTTGTGCGGACCGCCGCCCGGCGATTTCGATCACACATATTGGGCGCGCGGTTTGCCCGGCGCGAACCTCTTCGCCGACGCATGGGCCGCGCAGGCTCACCGCCTCGAATGGACAGCGGGGGAGGTCTTCGGCCTCGACGAACTCAAGCCCGCTGCCCGCCATGACCTCAAAGGCGTCGCGTGGTTGTTGACCGATGGTGCGCGCGTCGTTGCGCTCGACGAGCGCGGCGCCGACATTGTGACGCAACAAGGATCGAAACAGCGCTTTTACCGCTCGCCAATAAGGGCGCGCGCCCCAAACGTGCTACACAATAAATAAGGAGCAACCCCATGGCCCACGAAAAAAAGCTCACCCCCAAGCAACGCGCTTTCGTCGCGGAATATTTGGTCGATCTTTGCGCCGCAAAGGCTGCAATCAGGGCCGGCTTCAGCGCACGCAACGCGACGCGGATCGGAGCCGAACTGCTAGGCAAAACTCATGTTGCCGCCGAAATCGCCGAAGCGATGAAGGCGCGCTCCGAACGGACAGAGATCACGCAGGACCGCGTTCTTCGCGAATTGGCGCGTATCGGCTTTCTCGACATTCGCCGGGCGTTCAATCCTGACGGAAGTCTCAAGCCGCTCAATCAACTCGACGACGATACAGCGGCCGCGATCGCTGGACTGGAAGTCTCCGAGATGCGAGATGGTGACGGCGTTGTCGTCGGCGTCGCGAAGAAAATGAAGTTGGTCGATAAGCTTGGCGCTCTCACAAAACTCGCGCAGCATTTGGGAATGCTTGATCCTAAGCTGACGATCAAAGGCGACAACCAGAACCCGTTGCAGATGCTTATTCAGAGCGTGCAGGGATCGAGCTTTAAGCCGATTCGGCTTGTGGGCGGCAATGACGGCGAGAGGGCCGCGTGAAAGGTGAGTTGCTCCGCAGCTCTACCGTCGGTCTCGGACAACCTCTTATCAATGATCGCTTCACTCCTCCCCGCCAAAGTCGTGATGACCTTTGGCGATAGTTCGAGCCTCGATAGCTTTCATGCCCCATTTGCTTCCTTTCCTATCGTAGCTGAGGATTGCCGTTCCCTCGACCAAATCACCCGAAGCAATGCCAGCCGCCGCGACGAGATGCGGCGGTATGAAGATGTCGTCCTGCGTGAAGCCAAATCCCCTGTCATTGACCTTCGTCGCCTCAAGAAACGGGCGGCAGACGGTCGGCGCCGGGCGCTGCTCTGAAGGCTTCATCGACAGAATGCGCGTGCGCTCGCCATTTCGTCCACGATATCTGGCCATCCGGACCGCGACGGGAACCCCGACCTTTGCCTCGCTCGCGTAGGCCGAGATCAAGCAAACGCCGTCGACGCCTTGCGCGACAATCACATGGATGACCGCTTTTTCCCGATTAACATGATCGATCACCCCAATCCGCTCAGGAACCGCGTCCATGGCGGTCCCCTCTGGACGGGGTTTGATGCGGTGGATCGTCGTCCGCCCTGGCTCCGCTCTGGACGTCTCGTATTGCACGAGCAAAGGCGTCCCTTCGGCCAAGCCTCGAACATCGGGGTGTGTGTCCGGCAGACTGAGTTCGAGCGCGATTGATTGCTCCCGAACATAGAGACGGCGGCGGCGCGGCTTCTTCCCGTCCTTGCCTTCCATGAAAAAAACATCGCCGAGCGAGGCGTCCGTCCAGGGCAAATGCGAGAACAGCAGCGCCTCGGCCTGTTCGGTGAAGCGGGCGTAGAAATCCCGGCCCGTGGCCCGGGGCTGGCGGCGGCGAACCAGGCGCTTTCCGACATTGCCTTCGCCTCGGGGGGAATGCGATAGCCCGCTTGCGTCCTGTGCGAGATAACGCGCTCGACTTCAAACCGCGCCTCGGCAGGATTGCAATCGGCGACGTGGGCGGCGAGCTTCAGGCGCACCTTTCCCACGAAATCTTCGTCCTGGGAACAAAGGAGCGCCTTCGCGTAGCAGGAAAGCTGCAAGGCGGAATCGTCGGGCGACAGGTCCGCGATCAAGTCCCAGACCCAATATTCGTTCGCCTTCTCCCGTGCGAATTCGATCGCGAGCGCGCGCGCCTCGTCGGTTCTGTGCAAACCACGGAGTAGTTTGACGAGATGCAGTTTCAGCCAGATGTTTTCCGGGAAGCGCTTCAGCGCGGCTTCGACGTGCGGAAGGATGAAGAGAAGATCGTCTGGTCGATCGCCCTCGATCGCTTCGGCCGCCGCCGCCTGAATGGCGCGTTCGGCGAGCGAGGAATAGCTCTTCCCGTCGCTTCCCGTCTGGCTGGCGAAATCTTCCTCGGTGAGACGGTCCGGATTCCACAGGCGCAGGAAGGGCAGCGCCTTCAGGTGATCCCCTTTGGCTAGTCGCAGGGCCAAATGCAGCATCAGACTGTGCAGATGATCCGACGACGCAGTAGAATTCATCATACTGCTGAAGCTTATGCCTCGAGCTACTCTCTGAGGCCTGTGCTGTTGGAATTCGTTGCCTTCACGAAGAGTATCCGCTCCCTTGAGGTTCAGCTTTAGATACGTGTTTAAATACCGCTTCACGCGCTGCACGGCGGAGGGCGAGAAATCGTCTGCATTGCCGCCTTGGAGCTCGGCCTTGGCAAGTCGGTAAAGCTCCCAGCCCCAAGACTTACGGTCCTGGGGTTGTAACGCACCTTGAGCATGAAGATCGGCATAGATGCGCGCAGCCTCTTCGTGCCGCCCCTGCTTGCTCAGGCTTTGCGCCTTCAGCGCCTCGCGCCGGTCGGTCCGCCCCAGCGCCAGGGCTTTTTCCTTTCCGCTGGCCAGAACGTCATTCTCGGCCGGCGCCTCGAAAGCGTCGAGACGGCGCAGCCATTCCGCCAATGCCGCCCGGTCTCCATCGGAGGCGTGGCGTTTGACGAGGTCGATGAGACACCAGCCATGGGCCGCGCGGTCCCAGTCGTCGGCATCCGGCGCGGCGATCAGATCGAGCGAATGGGCGTAAGCCTCGTCGAGTTTCCCGGCCTTCCGCAGGGCCGTCACTTCCTTCGACGTGATCACGCACTGACCTCCGACAGCACCGCCAGCACGTCGTTCTGCAACGCCACTAGCGTCGGCCCCGGATTGGGCGTCGGATTGACGGGCCTGAAGCTCTTGATCTGATCCCGGCCATTGTAAAAAATGTTGATCTCCACGGCGTCCGAACCGCGCGCAAGTCTATAACGCTGCGCGAAGTCCTGTTCCCTGAGTTCCTCCACGCTGATGCGCCGCCGCGCCAGCGCCGCCACCACGCGATCGTGGTAGTTCTTCAGGAAGGGACGTGTTGGTTCGGAAACCGCTCCGGGCCTGGGAGGCAAGCCGGTCGGCTTACGCCCGACGATCGGGACAATCCGCTCCATGACGCTCTCGGCGAACGCGGCTGGACGAGGGCAGGAGACGCCCGAAATCGTCCAATCGCCCCTGAAGGTAATATCGATCCGGGCGGTCTCGGCGTTGCGCTTGAAAAAGTAGGCCTCGCGATAGGGATGATGGGCGATGTCCTCGATCTCGACGCCGGTTCCAGACAGGCGTTCGCCAATCTCAGCTTCAAGCCATTGGCGGCAGATCGCTTGCGGCGAAAGCGTCGCAGGCGCATCGGAGTTCCCTGCGGGCGCAGGCGTGGGGGCGTCCGTGACCGGGGCGGGTTCCGCCACCGTCTCGTTCGGCGTGTCCCAGCCCCCTAGAGGCCTGATCCTGATGTCCGGCGGATCGACCAGGTAAAGCTTATCGCTGGTTCGAAGTCATCGCGGTATAGAGCCAGCGGAAATAGTCCGCCGAGCGCGGGTTCCGGTTGGTCGCACAGCTAGCGATGACGTGGCTCCATTCGCCGCCCTGCGCCTTGTGGCAGGTGACGGCATAGCCGAAGCGTAGCCTGAGCGCGGTGAAATAAGGGTCCGACCGCATGGCGAGACGGAACTCGTCGCGTTCCTTCTTGCGATCGATGTGCTTGTGGCGCAGCAGGAAATCGACATAAAGCGCGCGCTGTTGGACAGGATCGAGAGCCGAGTCATCGCCGTGTAGGAAGTCATCCAGGATTTTGGTCGACAACACGAGATCGTCGCCCTCGGGCTGGGGCAGTGCGACGATCACGTCGCGGAAGCGCAAGACGACATCGATGGTTTCGGCGACTTTAGAGTCGGCGTTTCTGCGTCGTAGTCGAACCGAGCGGGACTCGACCACGGATTCGACCGCCTCAATGCGCAGGATTTCGCCATTGGCGATGTAATGCGTCGCGCAAAAGCCGTTCGCGGCGACCATCACCGCATCGCCCGCAGCCACGAAATCCTTTTCCGGAAACAGCCGGGCGCGGATCGCGCGGTTGAACTCGGCCGCCTCCGCGTTCGAGTGGGTCACGAGGATCGGCGCCTGTGGCCCGCGCCCCTCGCGGACCCTCGCGTAAAGATCGGTCACGCGGTCTCTATCCAGACGGATCACGTCTTCGTCATAAGTGAAGGCAAGGCGGCTAAAGCGGTCGGCCGCCAGGCATTCGCGCAAGGGCATGACGTTGCGCAGGACCGCGCTGCCGGCTTTCTGGCGGACGATCTCCGTTAATTCGTAGCCCGCCGCGTCAAGACCGAAGGTCTGACGCAGATATTCGCCATCGAGCGCAGGGGAACGCGCCATACCCACCGGGGGCAGCTGTGCAGGATCGCCGATGAAGATGATCTTGCGGGCGTTGTCCAGAAGGGTCGATCCGACATAGGCGATCAGGTCTTGCAGCAGATAGCCGCTGCCCGAACGGAAAAACTCGCTCTCCGTAAAGACGTCGGAAATGAGTGAGGATTCGTCGACGATATAGACCGCGTTGATGGGGTGGCCGTTCTGGGCGACCTTGGCGATCATCTTGAACGTTGCGGATTCAGCGTCGCCAGCTTCGGCATCCTCGGTCATGTCGCTGAAATCATAGATCAAGCTATGGATGGTTCTGGCCGATTGCCCGGTCTTCGACGCAATGACTTTTGCCGCGCGTCCCGTCGGGGCGGCCAGCGAGAAATCCCGTCCCTGGGTGAGCAGGTATTCGGTCAATCCGGCGGCAAGAAATGTCTTGCCTGTCCCGGCATAGCCCTTGAGCAGGAATATCCGCCGGTGGTCATCGGCGAGAAACGCCTCAAGGGCCGAGATGCAACGCTCCTGGTCTTCGTTGAGTTTCGCCTCGAAAACTTCGCGTAGCCTGATCTGCGTCCGTAACGGGGGCATCTGCTCATGAACAGTCCGTTCGTGCGTCGGCCACTCAATATCCGGTCGCATGTAGCGGCAAAACCAGGACGCAAGGGACCAGGCGTCCTCGATCAGACTTTCGGCCTGCTCGACCGAAACCGGGCTATTGTTGTGCGCGGCCACATTCCCCAACTTGCGGATCATATGAAACTTCGCCAACAGGTGGCGATCCAGAGATCCGTCGCCCTGAAGGATTTTTAGCCGATCGAGCTGCCTGTCCTTTGGGTCCAGAGGCAAACCAATATGCCCGAAAAGATGGACGACCATGGCCTCGGCGAAGCTGCGCAAACGGATCATGGCGAAGGCGGGAATGCTTGTTACGTTCCTGTCTGCTTCGGCGGCTAGAGCGTAAAGGTCGGGCCAAAAGGATTGCAGAAACCCGAAGCCTTCTTCCTGTTGCGAAATTCCGCCCAATTTCATTTTATCTCGTCCTGGCCCGTCGTAATTGCGGTGGTCAGCGTGTGCCCGCAGATTATCTGCCCTACACCTTAAAAATTGAGCGAATGCAGGGGCTCGATCACAAAATCCGCAACTGCTCACCCCTGGCGGGAGCTGAGCATTATGACCGAGCCAGCACGTGGCGACGGCGAGCCTCACCGATTTGATGATCCCGAACACTGGCTCCGGCGTCTTTAGCCGATGCGCGTTGACCACCACCGGCGTCGGATTTGCGAAAGGTCAAGCTCGCCAACCAGCTCTCAGCCTTGGAGAAGCTCGGCAAGTATCTTGGGCTCTTCAAGTAGCGTGTGGAAGTCTCTGGCGATGCAGCCAACCCGCTCGTTGCGTTCATCCAAGCGGTCCAAGGTTCAGCCTCCCAGCCCATGGCGAGGTCTCGGCGCGTCGTGGATTACGACGGCGAATAGACGGCGACGCAGCGACGGGAGTGCGGCCTCTCAGCGGAAGCTCGACACGTTGCTTTACTCGAAGATATAAAGCGAATTATACAGGGATACCCGGACATTTCGGCAGCGTATGCATTATCTGTTGCGATACTCCCTATTCGATCTTTTCATTTCCTCAAGTTCTCGATGCCTCTTCCCAATTCGCCACGTGTCCAAAACATCGTCGGCCCACATGAATATAATTCCTCCTACATACAGTGGAATACCAACGAATATCGCCATCCCAATAGCTTGTGGCGCTATAAATACAATCAAGAAAGCCCATTTCAGAACTGATGTCACAAATTTCATTCTTGTCTCCAAATTATGTAGTGCTTCCACGGAGCGGGCAGGTGTCGTATAATTACTCGCCTCTCAGCGCTTTATTGATCGTGCGTTGAATCGCATTGAACGTCCGCGCCGCCTCGCTCGCCACCGGCTCGCGGTCCCATTTCGCCTTCAGCTTCGCCTCGGGCGCCGGGAACAGATACTCGTTCCGAACGATCTCCCACGCCTCGTGATTCTTGAAGCCCTTCTCTTCCAGCGCCGTCATTTCCGAGTAGGTCCGCTCCGCCGCGTCCCGCAACGCCGCTTGCAAGTTCCCGGTCCTGACCAGTTCCTTGAACCTTGTCGGCTGGAACTCCTTCCAGTGCGCCCTTGCTTGGCTCATCCACACTTCGAGGTTCATGGGGTAACTCCCTGCGGCCCGGCTGGATAAGTCCACATAATGTGGATATCGTCATAACATATCGTGAATAGACGCGCGGACTGCCATCGGAACATTTGGTTCCATGGTGCCGTTCGTCGAAAATCTCAGGAAAAGGGCCGAAGAACTCGGTTTGTCGCACGCGGAGGTCGCGCGCCGCGCCGGGCTTTCTGAAACGCGCTACGGCAACTACGCGACCGGCCAGAGAGAACCCGACTTCGCCACGCTCATTCGGATCGCGTCCGTTCTCGCCACGACGCCAAACAATTTGCTCGGGGTCGGCGGCGACCAGCCTTCGACTTCGCTGAATCGCTTGCAGCATCGGCTGGCGGCGGCGGGTGCGGCGCTTTCGGAAGCGGACCTCGAAGTTCTGGTTATTCAGGCGGAGGCGATCGTGGTTGTTCGGGCGACGAACGAGCATTCCGTGTGAAGCTATCTGGTCATCCCTTCAGCTGCCTTCGGTGGCTGCGCCGACCGACGCGGACGGTCTTGCGATCAACGCTTGTGCGGTTCCAGGAATTGATGCCACATCGAGCTGCTCGACCACTGTCACGAGTTGCATGAGGTCAGAGGGCAGGAAGGCGTCGAACTTCGCACGTGTCGGCTTTGCAACACGTTCTGCGAGCGCGCTTGCCGAAGGCGCGGCGCCGCTCGCGATGCGTTCGAGTAGCACCCGCGCGCGCTCCACGTCGGTTTTCGGCAGTTCGATCGCGTGACCGAATGTGGCGGCTTCCACTTCGTGCAAGTTCAGCGCGAGCGCGAGCGAACAGAGTTTTTTCGTGCCTACCCAGGGTAAGAGCAAACATCCTTCCCCGACCCGTATGATCGACTGAATGCCCAGTGAGAACTCGCGCGCCGCCACACGCGCTTCGAAAAGAAGGTGTTTCGCCCCGTCGTCGAGATAAGGCGGCAAATCGTCGGAGAGCAGAAGCCTGTGCATGATCGAAACGACATGATCATGAACGCCTGCCCATTCGCCATTGAATTTCGGAGGCCGCCCCGATGGATTGGGCGCGACCAAAATCACTTTTGCAGGGGAGTCGATTTCGAGAATCCGCCATCGGCGCCCCCCAAAGATTAATGTCTGGCCGGGAGCGAGTGCTGAGTTCGCCGGATAGACGCCGAGATTGCGGCCATCATGCACAATACGAAAATCCTGTTCGGTGACGAAGACAGTGTAAAAATCATGCGAACTCCGTCAACCGCTCGCCGCCGGCGCCGACCATCAGCAATTTGTCCGGCGACTGCTCGATCAATCGGCGCTCCGGCGCCGCCATGGCACGTAGAAGATCGGCGAATAGGTTTTTGTCGACGGTGCGGAATGCGCCACGCTCACACAGCAGCCGATACGCGATCGAGGCCGTGACACCCCCCGTTTGCATGATGATCGCAAGAACTTGATGGATCAGCGTAGAAAGGTGGAGACCCTGCGTGGCTGGCGGTTCGCACCATCCCTCGCGCAAGGCCTCGACCATGGCGATTGACTGAAGTAGGCCGAGCCGCAGCCGTTCGAGTGGATGACAGCCTCGCGACGGCTTTTCCTCCAGGACATAAATACGGAGGATCGCAGGTCTACCTGGACGACGGCCGGATCGCCCGAGTCGTTGGCGTAGAGACGCGACGGAAGTCCCAGGGCCGATCTGCGCGACGGTTTCCACGTCGCCGATGTCGATGCCAAGTTCGAGCGTTGTGGTCGCAATCGCGGTTGTTGGGCGTGGATCGTCGCGCAACCGTATTTCGACCTCTTCCCGCTCCGGCTTCGAAAGGCTGCCGTGATGCGGAAAGAACTCGTTCGGCAGACCTAGTCTCTCACTTTCGATCCGCAATGCGTCGGCATAGATTTCCACGTTTGCCCGGGAGCCCGCGAACAACAGGTTCGTGTGTCCGCGCAACGCGCGGAATAAGTCGTCGATGACCAGCTTCGGCGCCAAGGAGGCGTCGTCCGCATCTTCCTGCGTGTCGTGGTCTACGAGCCTCGCGGAGTGTTTTTTTGCGCGGGGAATTTCGTATCCTCGAATCTGTAATTTGATGGCAGAGCCAGCGTCTCGCCCTTCAATGATCTCGACAGGCGAGGCGGCGCCTGGGCGCAATGCCGCCGCAGCGAGACGCATGTCGCCGAGCGTCGCGGAAAGCCCCACGCGATCAACGAGTCGACCGCCCGTCGCAACTTCGATGCGTGAGAGAATCGATTGCAGCTGGATACCGCGTTCCGTTCCAATGAAGGCATGCAACTCGTCGATCACAAACGCTTCGACCCGACCGAACAACGCCGCGACCTCGCGACCGCGTCGCACCAGAGTTGCTTCAAGCAATTCAGGCGTGATTAAAAGAACGCCAGAGGGACGATCGCGCGCGCGCCTCTTGTCGCCGGCCGATACGTCCCCATGCCATCGATGAAGCGCGATTTCGCATGTCGAGCAGAGGTCTTCAAGTCGACGGTGCTGGTCGTTGATGAGAGCCTTCAGCGGGCTAACATACACAACGCCGAATCCGTCGGCACCCTCTGCTCGGCGTGAGATGAGGCGCGTCAAAAGCGGCAGCATCGCAGCCTCGGTTTTTCCTGCCGCCGTCCGTGCGGAAATGACGACATCGCCGCCCGCCAGAATTTTCGGGATCGCCTTTTCCTGAACATCCCGCAAACGCGCCCAATTCTGACGGAATATCCACCGCCGGACGGGTTCCGCGAGAAGGTCGACAGCCGGCGTCGCGCCGTCAACGTCCGAGGTCGAGTTCGGCAAGTTCATCGTCCGGATCATCCTCCCCGACCTCGGATGCAAGATCGCTCGTTGCGCCTGTGTCGGCTGCGAGTTCCACGACGCCGAGGCGAGATTGCCAATCGGATCCGGGATTTTGCTCAAGCACCGACAAAAGATCGAGAAACGCCTTCACCGTATTGCGGGGCGTGCGAAAGTAGGCGTCGCCGATGCGTTTGCTGCAATGGTCCATGAAAGCCAAAAGCGCCTCGTCGGGAACGAGATAGCGCTCCACCACGCCCCCCGCCTGAACATGCCGCAGACGCTCGATCAAGTGATACAGTTCCTCGGGCGTCAAGTTGTTCAGTCGGATAACCGGTCCGGAATAGTCGGCAAGACCGTCGACGGCGAAACTATTGCCCGCCAAGCGTGATTGCAGCGCGTCATACGAAAACACGCCACGGCGCGTGTCGAATAGAAATTCGGGAGTGCCGCCAAGCGCAAATCCAATTCCTTCAGTGGTGCCCTGCAAAACATCGTTGAGGATGCGAAGGATTTGCTCATAATTTTGCTGGCGCGCCCTGGAGTTCTGCAATTTGTATATGTTGACGAGTTCGTCGAGACAGACGAGCAGACCTCCAAAGCCCGCAACACGCGCGAACCGGCCCAGCAGCTTCAAGCCGTCATATAACCCGTCGTCGCCGATGATCGTGCGCACGCCGAGATCACCGCGCGCTTCCGTCTTGGTCGAATATTCGCCTCTCAGCCAGCGCAACGCCGCGCTCTGAAGCGTATCGTCCCCGGCCTCATATGCGCGCGCGTAGGCGGCGACAACTGTCGCGAAATCATAGCCGGACACCATTTCCCGAATATCTCCGAGCGCGGCGTTTATCGCCGTGTCGATCGTAATTCCGTCGGCCTTGGCGCGTTCGCTCGTCTTCTGGACGAAGCTTTCCAGAATGTTCTTCAACGCGCCGCCATCGGGAGCCGTGCGCGTCGAAAGGCTTTTGGCGAGTTCAGCATAAAGGCTGCGCGCTTGCCCGCCGGTGGCGTGAATGCGTCGATCTGGGCTCAGGTCAGCTTGCGCCACGACAAGCTTGCGCTGAAGAGCGATCTGCCGGACCAAGAAGAGGAAAAATGTCTTTCCTGCGCCATAGTCGCCGATCACGAAGCGAATGCTCGCCCCGCCTAGCGCGATTCGGTCGATGTCTTTGATCAACGCTTCGAGTTCGCGTTGTCGACCGACCTGAATGTGTTGCAGGCCGAGTCGTGGGACGACACCTGCGCGCAGGGCGCCGAGAATAGTGTCTCGATCGCGCGTCTTTATGGGCGGGGCGATGCTCATGCGGAAACCTGTTGCGCCTCTGCGGGAAGGATATGGAGATTGACGACGATGGGATCGTCGCCTTCGAGGAGAAGGTCGTCGTGACGGTCTAACGCCCAGTCGTTGAGGTTGTTGATCACAGCTCCCGGCATTAGATCGACGGAGCGAACGAGTCGCTCAAAATCTTGCCGAGGCCACTTTTCGCGGTCCGCCAATGTGAGCAGAAGCGAATGATGACGCTGGTCGAGCCCGTTGTCGGCTTTCGTTTCAGTCGCGCGAGGTGCACCGGCCGCAACGGGAGGGGCGGAGACCTCTGGCTCGTCGTCTGCGAAGATTGCGGACAACATGGATGCGGCGCCGGCAGTCTCGGCGCGGATGGCGGCAAGGCGCGCGAGATCGAGGCCCCCCAGCATGACTGACTGCGCGACGTTGTCCCCCTCTGCCGGTATCTGCTCGGAGCCTGTTCCCGCGCGATCTGGCGTGGCGGCAGTCGCATTGAGCCGGCTGTAAAGGTCGGAGGTATCGAGGTCGAGCTGACGGAACATCTTCTCGATAAACGCGACTTCGCTTGGCTCGACTTTCCCATCGGCGTTGGCCACCCGGATTACGTCATCGGCGAGCTTGCGACGAATATCAGGTGGGGTCTGTTTCAATCGAGAACGCAGCTCGCCGAGAGAAAATGGATCGGCTGCCTGTGCGACAATTTCCGCCCGCAGCCGGCGCCGTTCGTCATCGCGGAGGCCTGGAGAAGCTTCGGTGAGGTGAGCAAGCGTGTCGCGCTCGCTCGCGTCGAGTTTGCCATCAGAGAGTGCGGCTGCGACCCCGAGCGCAACGCCAGCCTGGGCCGATCGGAACGCTTCCGTAGGCGGGTCCAGCGCATCAACTGGTTCGACGAGTGCAAACACCACGAATGCCGCGCTCTCCTTGCGACGACGTAATGTGAAATGCGGATCGGCAGTTATTCCGTAGCCGAAAGCCGAAAGCATCCGTGCCCATTCGCGCAGTTGCGTGGTATCTGCGCGCACGGATTCTGGCAGGGCGAGGCGCCGCGCAAAGGTCTCTGGATCGACGGGCGCCGCTTGCTCGACAAGCTCTCTAAGGTTCGCCATCGGCGCGCCGGAAAGCGCCTCCGCTGCGCCGATTCGAAGTTCCACAGGAAGCCTGGACACGGCCGCCAAGGTCGGTCTCAGGCCCTTTGCGCGTCCGATCTCACGCGAGAAAGCATCGAGTTGCTCCGTGCACGCGTCGAGCAGCCGGCGGGCGGTCGTGATTGGCTCGGCAAGGCCCGAGACATCGGGAAGGCCAAGCTCTTTCGACAGGATCGGCGCTTCGAAAGTGCCGCTTGCCGCCCTGTAACGCAGCTCGAGGCGGCGCGCCCTCCCGGCGCGAGGAAAATTCGCGCCGTTAGGGAAGGCCTTCTGAACGGCTGCGTCGAACAATTGACGCAGCTCGGGGAGTGCTCGCCGTGCGGGCGTCCGCACGCGTGTTTCAGGATGCGCCATGACAAACGCGAGCAAGAGATCAGCATCGATTTTTTGTCCATCGCGCGCTCGAATCCCGAGTGCGATGCGTAAGGCGAGTGGTATTTCGCCCAAGCTCGAAGAAAGATCGAGCTCCGAAGGTAACCCAATCGACGGACCGACGTCTAGTTCGCCTGAACGCACGGCGACCGCCTCCAGCAACGCAGTCGCGTAACGGTGGAAAGAATGATTTGCGCCGTAGACACCGAGGAGCCGACGCACTTCCGCAACAATAATCACTTTCTCGGCGTCCGGCTCGTCGAGCAATAATCGTCGCTCTAGGCCGTAGAAGTATAAAAATACGTAACCAATGTTGGTTCCCGGATCGTCGCGAGGCCCGGCAAGCCAGTCGAGATATACCCGTCGTGACGAAGGCGTAAGTTGCGCATAATTTGGCCAATAATCCAAACGCGCATCTGGGTCGCCTTGGGCGGCAATTTTGAGGTCCGGATTGATCAAGCAGTTTTCGTTCCCGCCTCCATATTGGCGCGGCAAGACACGACCGCAGTAGAACATGCCGCCTTCGATCACACGGCCTTGAAGGTCGACGGGACGACCAGCCGGCGCCCATTCGCCGTTCTTGGCCGGACGAAGGAGCAAGTTATTGCCCTGCTTGAGACCGCTACCCCTGACGACCACTTCTGGCGCCGGTGCTTCTTCGATTTGCTCGAAGATCGTTTCCTCATGAACAGCAACGAGAGGGTGCGACGGCGCTCCTCCAAACAACGTCTTGAGCGCCTCGTCATAGGAGTTCACACGCTGCGCCAAGACCCGATCATTTTCCTTTCCCGACGATCCGCGCGATGGTTCGGGAGTTTTGGGCATCGGTGAGTGAACAGGATCGGGCACCCCGACGATCCGCGATGGAGCGCTCGTGTCGGACGATGGCCCTTGGCTCCGCTGCCAAGCAGCGCGAAGGCGCCGCCAAATCCCGGCCGCAAGCGCGAAAACGATCAACGCCGCGATCCAGAAAGCGCTATTGTCTTTGGGCGGCGCCTTTTCTGCGGCGTCGATCTGAGTGGCAGGGTCGAAAGGATGCGGTTTAGTCGTGGAAGGCGCTGCGATTTTCGATGGTTGAGCGGAAGGCGCTCGCGTCGGGGGCGACGAAACTTCCGCGTGTGGAGGCTTGGGCGGCGTTGCCGATGTCTTTGGCGGCGCAGGAACCGGTGGCGTTGCGCTTCCAACGAGCAGATTTAGGGTCGGTTGATCCAGATTGCCCGTTTCCGGCAACCCCTCCCAACGCTGGAACTCCCGTAACGCTTTGATCCACTCGGGCCTTCGTTTGCCATCGACTGCGCCAACGTAAAAACCGCGTTCCTTCAGGGCGCGTTGCGCCCCAACTGAGTCGGCGCCTTGAGCGCTCGCCCAGCCGGGGCTGGCCAAGGCGAATCCGATAAAGAAATAAATACGCGTCAAGCGCATGAGGAAATCTCATTATTCACAGGCTGGTCGGAACTCTAATATCTTGACGGGGCGAGGTGCCCTTGTCAGCCGGAATTCTGAACGTCTGCCCTTTATGCGGCATACAAATGCCGCGCCGACGCCACCAATCGCGACTAAGTTCCGAGGGGTGGATTATCCACTCGGTTGCTCGGCAGTTAGATGCGGGCCAGCGGCTCGCTGAGCGCCTATGTCTCTACAGAGCAAGCCGACTGGCTTGGGGCGAGGAAATTTTCGCAAGAGGACGAAATTTGCCCCCAGATTTGCCCCCAGCGTCCAGATTCTGCGACAAACTATGCGTCAAGTTTTCCATAAATATTTGATTTCATTGGTGCCGGTTGCAGGATTTGAACCCGCGACCTACTGATTACAAATCAGTTGCTCTACCAGCTGAGCTAAACCGGCGTTTTCAGCGTCTCTCTAATCGTCCAAGGCGGCGTCGAGGTCAATCCTGAACTGCGAGGCGCAGTCGCATATGGGCGACGCTGAGCGCCGCGGCGCAGGCGTTGGAGACGTTGAGGCTCTTGATGGGGCCGGGGAGATCGAGGCGCGCGACGAGGTCGCAGCGCTCGCGCGTCAGGCGGCGCAGGCCCTTCCCCTCCGCGCCGAGCACGAGCGCGAGCGGCTTTGTGAGCGCGATCGTCTCGATCGGCTCCGCGCCTTCGGAATCGAGGCCCATGACGCTGTAGCCCCGCTCGCGCATCTCATCGAGCGCCCGCGCGAGATTCACGACCGAAACGATCGTCACATGCTCCAGCGCGCCGGAAGCGGCCTTGGCCAGCACGCCGGTAAATTCTGGACTGTGGCGCTCCGTGACGATCAGCGCGTCGACCCCGAAGGCGCAGGCCGTGCGTAAGATGGCGCCAACATTGTGAGGATCGGTGATCTGGTCGAGCGCCAGCACGACGCCGCTTTTCGTCTCTATGTCGCCGATGTCCGCTTCGGGCAGGGGCCGCGCTTCGAGAAGCAGGCCTTGATGCACCGCTTCTTCGCCCAGATGCCGGGCGAGGTCGCGCGCCTCGACAAGCCGCGGCTCCAGACCCGCCGCCCGCGCCAGATCGGCGATGCGGGGCAGGGCGGTCTCGGTCGCATAAAGCGCGAGCAGCTTGCGGCGCCCGCCTTGAAGCGCCGCGCGGACCGCATGGGCACCATAGAGCGTCACCACCTCCGCCGACGCTCCCCGGAAGGGGCCCGCCGGCGCAGCGCCGCGTGGGCGTTCACGCACCGGCGCCTTGTTTTGGGGATGGGGCGACGACGACCGGTCGCCTTTCGACCGATCCTTCGGCGGCGGGCGGCGGCTCATCGCAGCGCCGCCGATTTCACCCACCATTCAGGATGCTGCATGCGGATTGCGCGCGCCGCGCGGGCGGCGGCGCGGGGCGTCGAGAAAAGTCCAAAGCAGGTGGCGCCGGAGCCCGACATGCGTGCGAGCTTGCAGCCGCGCGCGGCGCGCAGCACCGCAAGAACATCGACGATCACGGGGGCCTGGAGGCAGGCCGCGTCTTCGAGATCGTTGCGGCCCCTGGCGAGTGCGGCCAGCAGTTCGACGGGCAGCAATCCGGACTCGATTTCGGGATGCGCCGGGTTGTAGACGGCCTCTCCCGTCCGGAGCCCGAGGCGTGCGAAGACGGGGCGCGTCTCGACCGGCACGCCGGGATTGATCAACACGGCCGGCAGCAGCGGCAGGCGCAGCGTGGGGCCGAGCGATTCGCCTGCGCCGCGCATCATTCGGGCGCGCGCCGCGAGGCAGACGGGCACGTCGGCGCCGCTGGCGCGCGCGGCGTCATGAATGCGGGGGTCTTCCGGCGCGAGACCGCTCGCAAAAGCGATGAGCCGCAGCGCCGCCGCCGCATCCGACGAGCCGCCGCCCACTCCGGCCGCGACCGGCAGCCGCTTCTCGAGGCGGAAGGCGCCCACCGTCAGACCGTTTACACGTTCGGCCAGATTGCGCGCGGCGCGCAGCACAAGATTGTCGTCATCGGCGCCGGCGGCGGGCGCTGTCGGGCCGTCGACCTCCAGCGTCAGGGCCGGGCCGGGCGTGAAGGATACCGTGTCGCCCGCGCAGCTGAACGCTACGAGGCTCTCGAGCTCGTGGTAGCCGTCGGCGCGGCGTCCCAATATGTGGAGTGTAAGATTGATCTTCGCGGGGGCGCGCGTAATCAGCATCGAACCCCGACCTCCGCTCTAGGGTTATCGCGGAGCTTCATTTGGAGCGGGCGAAGGGATTCGAACCCTCGACCCCAACCTTGGCAAGGTTGTGCTCTACCCCTGAGCTACACCCGCATCCGTTGCTTCGGTCTCGCGCTGCCGCGTCGCCGTCGCGGGGGTCTTATGCCGTAAACGATCCGGCTTTGCAACAGCCTATGTCACGAAATTCACACTCCCACATGCGCCATGAAACAAAAACGCCCGCGGCTTTCGCGGGCGTTGTGACCATCGACTTTGAGGGGCCGTCCTATTTGCATTCCTGCGTCACGCGTGCGAGCGCGTCGCCAAGCCCCTTGAGGGCATAAGTGTCGGTCGTCGAGGTCCCCTTCGAGGAGGACGCCTTCACGATCAGCTTGGAGCCGCCGCGCAGCGCGCCGACGAATTCCTTCTCCTTCGATTGGTCTTTCACCCAGGCGTTGGAGCCTTTGGTGACCAGCTCCCAATCGTCGCCGTCGATCACGGCGGCGGCGGCGGAGCCGTCCTTCGTCGAATAGCCGAGATTGATGGCCACCTCGTTGCGGACCCCCTCGCCGGGGCGCGTCGAGATGAAGACATAGGCCGACGTGTCCTTGAGCTTGCCCTTGGGCAGGCGTTCCTTGGGCTGCCCGAGGGCGTAGCAGGTCTTGTCCTTACCGCCCTGCGCGAGATAAGCGCCCCAATCCCCGAAGGTTGCGAGCTGCTCAGGCTTGCCCGCGCCGCCGGCGCTCTTGCTGTCGGACTTGCCGCCTTTCTTGCCCTTCTTGTCCGCTTCGTCGCTTGCAGCCTCGTCGGCGGGCTTTTCCTTGGCGGCAGTCTTTTCCTTGGCGGTGGAAGGCTTGTCCCTAGCCTCGGCTGGGACGGGCGCGGCGGCGAAAGCGGCGGCGAGCGCCAACGCGAGCGCGGCGCCAAGCAGGCGCGGCGCACGAAGGGCGGCGAAAGTCGGAAGGGACGATTCGGTCTGCATAGGCGAAAAGTCTACTTGGCCGCCTTCGCCCGAACAAGACGCTTCCAGGATCACGCCTCCTTTTTGGCGGCCATGAGGTAATTCACGTCCGTGTCATGGCTTTTGCGCCAGGTGCGGGTCAGCGGTTGGAAGCTCATGCCGGCGCGGTCGATCTCTCGCATCCCGGCGCGGCGCGCCCAGGCCGAGAGTTCGTCAGGGCGGATGAATTTATTGTGGTCGTGCGTGCCCTTCGGCACCCAGCCGAGTACATATTCTGCGCCGAGGATGGCGAAAACATAGCTTTTCATCGTGCGGTCGATCGTGGCGAGGAACAGCAGGCCGCCGGGCTTCACGAGGCGCGAGAGCATAGCCACGAAGTCGCTTGGGCCCTCGACATGCTCGATGACTTCGAGCGCGGCGACGGCGTCGAACTGCTCGCCGGTTTCTGCCAGCGCCTCGGCGGTGATGTTCCGGTAGTCGATCGACAGGCCCATTTTCTCGGCGTGGCGGCTGGCGACGGCGATATTGTTGGGGGCGGGGTCTATGCCTGTGACCGTCGCGCCCAGTTCTGCGAGGGCTTCGCTCAGAATGCCGCCGCCGCAGCCGATGTCGGCGATGCGAACGCCCTCGAGCGGCCGCTCGGGAGATTCGTTCAGGGCGCTCGTATCGCCTTTCAGAAAGCGGCGGACATGGTCGCAAATATAGGTGACGCGGATGGGGTTGATGTCATGCAGGATGCCCATCTTGCCCGTCTTGTCCCACCACAGGTCGCCAAGCCGGTTGAACCGCGCGACGTCCTCGGGGTTGACGCTGGCGGAATGGGGGGAAGTCGCCTCTGGGGACACGAGAACCTCTTTTTGCGTCGGGCCTTCGCCGCTCTAGATATGGGCGGCCCGCGCCGTTGACAGGGGGGCGGGCGCGGTCACATATACGCCCGCTTTCCGCGAATGGCGAATGGGGTCTCCCTTCGCCGCTTGCTTACTCGCGCCCGGTTTCAACGCACTCCCAATGTCACGTCTGGTCATGAAATTCGGCGGCACGTCGGTCGCCAATGTCGAGCGCATCAAGAATGTGGCGCGCCATGTCAAACGCGAGTTCGAGGCCGGCCGCGAGGTCGCTGTCGTCGTCTCCGCCATGTCCGGCAAGACGAACGAACTCGTCGGCTGGTGCAAGGAGGCCGCCCCGCTTTACAGCCAGGTGGAGTATGACGCCGTGGTCGCCTCCGGCGAGCAGGTGACGGCGGGCCTTCTCGCCATCGCCCTGCAGGAGATCGGCATTCCGGCGCGCTCCTGGCTCGGCTGGCAGGTTCCGATCTGCACCAATGATACGCATGGCTCCGCGCGCATCGAGTTGATCGATGGAGCTGGAATCATCGACGGCTTTACGCGCGGCGAAGTCGCCGTCGTCGCCGGCTTTCAAGGCGTCGACAAGGCGAGCGGGCGCATCACGACGCTTGGCCGCGGCGGCTCGGACACCAGCGCCGTAGCGATCGCGGCGGCGATCCACGCCGATCGCTGCGACATCTACACAGACGTCGACGGCGTCTACACGACCGACCCGCGCGTCGTGCCCAAGGCGCGGCGCATGGAGCGCGTCGCGTTCGAGGAAATGCTGGAGATGGCGTCGCTCGGCGCCAAGGTCTTGCAAGTCCGCTCGGTCGAAGTTGCGATGGTGCACGGGGTGCCGACTTACGTGCGCTCGTCTTTCGACGATCCCACGAGCCCCGGCGAGGGGACGCTGATCTGCAAAGAGGAGGATATCGTGGAAGCCCAGGTCGTCACAGGCATCGCCTTCTCGCGCGACGAGGCGCAGATCACGCTCCGCAACGTCGCCGACAAGCCGGGCGTCGCGGCCGCCGTCTTCATGCCGCTCGCGGAAGCCGGCATCAATGTCGATATGATCGTGCAGGTCGTCTCGGAAGAGGGCACGACCGACATGACCTTCACCGTCGGCTCGGCCGAATACGAGCGCGCTTTCTCTATTTTGGAGAAGCTCAAGGCTGAGATCGGCTTCAAGAGCATGGCGGGCGCGAAAGACGTGGCGAAAATCTCCGCGATCGGCATCGGGATGCGCAGCCACGCGGGCGTCGCGGCGCGCGCCTTCCGGGCCCTGTCCGAGCGCGGCGTCAACATTCGTGCGATCACCACGTCCGAAATCAAGTTCTCCGTGTTGATCGACGAAGCCTATACGGAACTCGCCGTTCGAACGCTGCATTCGCTTTATGGGCTCGACGCCGCCTGAGAGCTGGGCGTTAAATCGTCCACGTCGGCTTGACGCTGACGACGCGCGCGACATCTCCCCTTCAGTTTATCCCTGAAGGAGGGATGTCAGATGGAAGAGCTATCAAGGCGCGTCATCGACGTAACGTCGCTCGATCCCGCTATCGCAAAGGTGGCAATTGGTCATGTGCTTCTGTTCCTGCGGGACGAGGTTCCGGGCGGGCATGTCGCCGAATTCATCGACAAGATGAAGGGCGCGCGAGAAGCGGTCGCCGCGGCGCAGTCGACGGGCGACGGCGGCGTGACGCAGGCCATTGAGGCCATGACGAGCTTCATGGGCCATGGCCGGGCCGATCTCAACATATTGGTCGGCAAACTCGCCAATCTCGGCCTCACGGAAACCCAGAGCGAAAATCTTCTGAGAGAAATCGTCGCCCGGGCGGAAATATTGATCGGGGCCGACGGCGTGGCGAAGATCAAGGCGATGCTGCCAGCGCTCGCCGAGCGGTCCGCGATGACGCCGCAGTCCACCGAAGCCGCGGCGCCGCGTCCCGGCGCGTCATCCTGACACGAGAATGGCGCGGCGGAGAGGCCGCGCTTTGCTTCCCCGTGGGGGCCCGTACACGCAACCGAATTGTCGAGCTGGCGGCGCAGTCACGAAGCGCGCCGCCCGGCTTTTTTCGGCGTGCGTTTGCCTTACGCGCGCAACTTGTCGCGGCTTTTTCCGACGCGCGATCGCCGCTCCCGCCGCTGCTTGCAATTGTCACAAAGCGCGGCGACAGTCTCGCCCCGGCAATGGCCACGAGGTCTAAGGCCACATCGGAGGAATGAGAATGGACGAATTGATTGCGCGCGTTTCGGCGTCGCTTGGGGTTGACGCCGACGTCGCCAGGACCGCGGTCGGACACGTGCTCGCTTTCCTGCGCAAGGAACTGCCGGACGGACCCGTAGCGGAATTCCTCGATCAGGTCTCCGGCTCGCGTGAAGTCGCGGACGCTGCGGCGGCGCAAGGCGGCGGCGAGGCCGGCGGCGGCCTTCTTGGCGGCCTTCTGAGCGGCGGCGTCATGGGACTCGCGACGAAGCTGAACGGCCTCGGCCTCGACATGAGCCAGATCCAGAAACTCGGCCATGAAGTCTTCGGCTATGCGGAAAGCGTTCTCGGCAGGGAGAAGGTGCAGCAGATCGCCAATTCGGTGCCCGGTCTCTCGCAGTTCCTGTAATCCGATCTAACGCCGGCGGCGGAGGCTTGCGAGCCTCACGCCGGCGGCATGCAGGACCCCGACCAGCGCGCCGCCGTATATGAGCCCGCCGGCGCTCCCCAATGTGATGAGCGCGACGAGATTGGCCTGCGAACCGAAGTGACGGCCGAGCGCGAGCGCCGGCGCGCGGCCGAAGATCGCCACCAGAGCGAGCAGGGCTCCCGCGACGAAGGTCGCCCCCAGCGTCTTGGCGAAAATCCCGTCGAAGTCGATGAATTTCCAAGCGATCGCGACAGCGATCAGCGCGCCGAAATTGATCCACAATCCAACCGACGTCGCCGTTGCGAGCCCCACCGCACCGAGCGGCTGAAAGAGTGCGACTTTGAGCGCGACGTTCACGGCGAGCGCGGCGAGCGCGATCTTCATTGGCGTCGAGGTGTCGCCGCGCGACTGGAAGCTGGCCCGCGCCGAGGCGATGAGCACCAGCGCCATCAGCCCCGCGCCGTAGGCCGCGAGCACATCGCCCGCTGCGATGGCGTCGCTGGCGGTGAACTTGCCGCGCATGAAGAGTCCCGCGACGATCAATTCGGGGATGGTGTCGAAGGCGACGAAGAAGGGCGCCGCAAGGGCGATCGTGAGCGCCATGGTGTGGCTTTGCGCCTGATGGGCGCCGTCCACGTCGCCACCCGCGATGCGTCGACTCATCTCCGGCAACAGCACCGTGCCGGCCGCGATGCCGATGACGCCTACCGGAAGCTGATAGAGCCGTTCGGCGTAGGAGATCGACGAGACGCCGCCGTCCGCCAGCATGGACGAGAGGATTGTGTCGGCGAAGACGGCGATCTGCGGACTGGCCGAGCCGATCACCGCCGGTCCCAAATTGATGAAGAACTCGCGCACGCGCGGCCAGTGTGGCTTGCGCAATCCTCGCAGGACGCCGATCTGCCGTGCGCCCCACATCAAAAGACCAAGTTCGAGCGCGCCAGAAACGGTGACGCCCCAACTCGCTGCATAGCCGGCGTTGGGAAACAGGAAGGCGATCGCCAGCGCCGCCATCACCGACAGGTTCATGAGATTTGGCGCGAAGGCCGGCAGGGCGAAACGTCCATGGGCGTTGAGCGCGCCCATGTGCAGAGCGAAGAGCGTCATGAACAGAAGATAGGGAAAAGTGATGCGGGTCAGATTGACGGCGAGCGCGAATTTTTCGGGGCGATCGTCGAGACCCGGCGCCAGAAGCGTGACGAATTGCGGCGTGAAGGCCCACACCAGCGCCAGCAGGACGATCTGCGAGACGAGGAGCAGCGTATATACCTCGCCCGCGAATTCCTCGGCCCGTTCACCGCCCTCCTGCTCCAACGCCTTGGCGTAACTGGGAATGAAAGCCGCGTTGAAGGCGCCCTCGCCAAAGATGGCTCGAAAGCTGTTCGGCAGGCGCTGCGCGATGAAGAAGGCGTCGGAGACCATGCCAGCGCCCATGATCGCCGACTGCATCGCGAGCGACAGGAAGCCCGTGACGCGCGAGAGCAGGGTGAAGCCGCCGACCGAAAGAAGATTTCGAATCATGCCAACGCTTCTAGCAGAAAGTTTCCAAAATACGCGGACGGCGGCCACTGGCGGATTAGGGGGGATCGGCCTAACTATCGACCGGGCGAAAATAACCCGGTGCACGAGAGGCCCAGGGTGGCGGATTTAGGCCATGAAACTTGAAGTTACTGCCGCCGCGCTTTTTCTGTCCGCCGTTTCGCCGGCCGGCGCCATGTATTGCGGCGTGAATGTGATAAATGAGGGGCTCTCGAAATTCGAAGTGCTCCAACGCTGCGGTCCGCCGGCCTATTCCGACACCGTCTACGAAGCGCGCCTGGCCATACCCAACACGACCATCCCACGCCCGCTCGTCGGGTCAACCCTTGCGTCTCCCTATCCCGGATTGCAGCAGGTGGCGGTCGACGAATGGGTCTATAACTTCGGTCCGACGCAGTTCATGCCCCAGCTCATCTTCGAGAATGGGCGGTTGATCGAGATCCGCTCCCTCGGCTACGGCATGTAGGGTCTGGCGGGGTCCGATGTTTCGGGTCGTCCCGGCGTCAGCGTCACTCGGAGGGGTCGCCCTTGCCTCGCCGGGCAGCGTCCTTCGGTTCGATTCTCTCCGCCACGAGATAGAGCGGCCGGCCCTTCACCTCGTTGAAGATGCGCGCGACATATTCGCCGAGCACGCCGAGCGAGATGAGCTGAACCCCAGAGAAGAAGGCGATGGAGACGACGAGGGTCGGGAAGCCCGGCGTGTCGACGCCAAACAGCATCGTTCGCACCCAGTAATAGGCCGCCATCGTCAGAGCGAAGCAGGAGATGGCCAGGCCGACAAAGGTCCATACCTTCAACGGAATCGACGAGAAGGACATGAGGCCGTCGAGCGCGAAGCGGACGAGCCTTGGGAACCCGAATTTAAACTCCCCGCTCGCGCGGCTTTCGACATCGAAGGGCACGCCGACCGACTTGAAGCCGATCCAGGCGTAAAGGCCCTTGTTGAAGCGCGCCCGCTCGCGGATCGAGAGCAGGGCGTCGACAGCCTGGCGATCGAGAAGGCGAAAGTCGCCGGCGCCGGCGGGGAGCGAAACATCGCCGAAGCGCTCGAGCAGGCGGTAGAAAATCTCGGTGAAAAAGGTGCGCAGCTTCGGGTCCGTCGCCCGGTCGGTGCGCTGGGCATAGACGTTCTTGTAGCCGTCGCGCCATTTCTCGATGAACAGGGGAATGACTTCCGGCGGATGCTGCAAGTCCGCGTCCATGATGACGACGGCCCTGCCGCGCGCCTCGTCGAGGCCGGCGGCGATCGCCACCTCCTTGCCGAAATTGCGAGAGAGCGAGATGGCGCGAAAGCCGGTCTCTCCCGAGCAGATGGC
Source organism: uncultured Alphaproteobacteria bacterium (assembly GCA_963806665.1). Lineage (GTDB taxonomy): Bacteria > Pseudomonadota > Alphaproteobacteria > Rhizobiales > Beijerinckiaceae > Methylocystis. The sequence continues at coordinate 796,707 of CAWDYM010000004.1, forward strand.
GCGCAATTCGTCGAGGGCGCCGTCCTGCGAGCCGTCGTCGACAAAGATCACTTCGAAGGTGAGGCCGGCGCCGGCGAGGACTGGCGCAAGCCGCCCGACGAGCGGGCGCAGGTTCGCGCGCTCATTGAACACGGGGATGACGACCGATATATCAGTTGTCGAGGCTCTGTCCTTCATTTTGGTCGCTTCGATCAGAATTTCGGGGCGTAAAGTTTCAGGGCGCAGGATAGGCGAAACAGGGGGCCGGGGCTAATGGCGAAGGATCGGATCGTCGCGATCTGCGCCGATGATTATGGGCTTTCGCACGGGGTCAGCGCCGGCATCCTCGAGGCGCTGGATGCGGGCCGACTGACGGCTGTCTCCGCACTGGTCAACGGGCCGCGATGGCCGGCGATGGGGCGGGAGCTGCTCCGCCGCAGCGGCGGGGCGGACATCGGCCTGCATTTCAACCTCACGCTGGGCCGCCCGCTCGGGGCCATGCCGCTCTTTGCGCCGACAGGCGCCTTTCCGCCTCTCGCAAAAGTGATCCGGCAGGCGATGCGCGGCAAGCTTCCCATGGAGGAAATCCGCGCCGAGATCGATCGCCAGCTCGATCGCTTCGAAGCCGTGATGGAGCACAGGCCTGATTTCGTCGACGGGCATCAGCACGTTCATGGCCTGCCGGGGATCCGCGAGGCGCTGCTCGACGCCTTGCTCGCCCGCAAACTCGCGGGGCGCGCCTGGATCCGCAATGCGGCGGACGGGTTGCATCGCATTGCGCTGCGCCGCGCCCACGCGCGCAAGGCGCTGGCCGTGCGGGCTTTGTCCTCCGGCTTTGAGCGGGCCGCCAACTGGCGCGGCTTCGCGCTCAACGACGGCTTCGCGGGCTTCTCGGACTTCGATCCGGGGAAGGACTACGCTCGATCTTTCGAGACCTATCTGCGCGCCCCGGGCCGCCGCCACCTCATCATGTGTCATCCCGGGCATGTAGACGACGAGCTGAAGGCGCAGGACCCCGTGACCATCACAAGGGAGCAGGAACTCGCCTTTCTGCTGTCGCCCCGCCTGCCGGAGATGTTGGCCAAGAGGGGCCTGAAGCTCGGCCGCCTGAGCGCGGCCTTTTGAATGCGAGTCCTTTGGGTAAACGACCAAGCCAGAGCGTGCGCGACGAGATAGCTCACGAGATGTCGATATCGAGTCCGAGGTCCAGCACACGGGCTGAATGCGTCAGCGCGCCGACGGAAATGAGGTCGACGCCGGTCTCGGCTATCTGAGCGATCGTCTCCAGCCGGACGCCGCCGGAGGCCTCGCAGATCATGCGGCCGCCGACCATCTGGACGGCCTGACGCAGATCGTCTGGCGACATGTTGTCGAGCAGCACCGCATTCGCGCCATCGCTCAGCACCTCGCGAAGCTGATCGAGCGTGTCGACCTCGATCTCTATTTTTACGAGATGGCCGGCATATGCCTTGGCGGCGCGCAGGGCGGAAATCACGCCGCCCGCCACCGCAATGTGGTTGTCCTTGATGAGGATCGCGTCGTCGAGCCCGAAACGGTGGTTGGCGCCGCCGCCGCACCGTACCGCGTATTTCTCAAAGGCGCGCATGAGCGGCGTCGTTTTTCTCGTGTCGCAAATCCTCGCCTTGGTATGAGAAATACGCGCCGCGTAATCGGCGGTGAGCGAAGCGACGCCGGAGAGGCGCCCCAGATAATTCAGCGCAACGCGTTCGGCTGAAAGCAGAGCGCGCGCGGAGCCTTCGACGCGCGCGATGGTTTCTCCCGGCGCGACCCTGGCGCCGTCGACGACCCAGGCCTCGAAAATGGCGCCTGCGTCCATCTGCAGGAAAGCGGCGCGCGCCAGCGGCAGACCTGCGACGACGCCTTCCTCTCGCGCCGCGACAATGGCGCGGGCGCTGGCGTTCGCGGGGATCGTCGCTGCTGTGGTGATGTCTCCGGCGCGGCCGAGATCCTCCGCGAGCGCGGCGCGAACGGCGTCTTCGACCAGGATCGGCGACAGGTCGGAACTCATGCGCCAGCCTCGTCCGCAATGCGCAGGGCGTCGACCAGCGTTATCTGCGAGCGCCGGGCGAAGGCCGTGCCCGGATGCGGATAGTCGGAGCGGAAATGCGCGCCGCGGCTCTCGCGCCGAATGTAGGCGGAGGCCGTGATCATCAAGCAAGTTGTCAGCATATTGGAAATCTCGATGTCGTCCGTGCGCGTGGAAAGACGCCGAATGGCCTTCAATGCGCCAGAGAGGCCCGCCGCGTTGCGGATAACGCCGACGTTGGCGGACATGAGGTCGCGCAGCTCCTCGATAATCGCGAAATCGCGGTCGCGGGCGGGCGCTTCGACGCGCTCCGACGCGACGCGTAAATCGATGTCGGGGAGGGGGCCGGTCAGAATGTCGGCGCCGACGCGCGCGCCGAAGACGATGGCCTCGAGCAGGGAGTTGGACGCCAGCCGGTTGGCGCCATGGACGCCTGTCGAGGCGACTTCGCCAAGGGCCCATAGCCCGGACAGGCTCGTTCGTCCGCGCGCATCCGTCCACACGCCGCCCATGTGATAATGCGCCGCCGGGGCGACGGGGATGAACTCGGTCACAGGATCGATGCCGGCAGCCTTACAGCTTGCGTAAACCGTTGGGAAGCGGAGCGGGAAATCCGCGCCGACGGCGGCGCGCGCGTCCAGAAAGGCGCCGCGTCCGGCCTTGATGCTCGCGAAGACTCCGCGCGCCACAATATCCCGCGGCGCGAGTTCGCCCGCTGGATGTATGTCGAGCATAAATCTCTTGCCGTCGCGGTCGACGATGGCCGCGCCTTCGCCCCGCAAGGATTCCGTCGCGAGCGGGGCGGGGTCGGCGTCGATGTCGATGGCGGTGGGGTGGAACTGCACAAATTCGGCGTCGGCGACGATGGCGCCCGCGCGCGCCGCCATGGCGACGCCCACACCTTTCGACTCCACAGGATTTGTAGTGACGCGGAATAGGTGGCCGATGCCGCCCGTCGCGAGCGCCAATGCGGCGCAGGGAATGTCGCAGATGCGCCCTGAGGCGTGGCGCGCCCGAACGCCGACGACGCGGCGGTCGCGGGTGAGGATTTCCTGCGCCCAATAGCCGTCCACCACCGTGATCGACGGAGTTTTGGCCACCTGCCTGTCCAGGGTCTCCATGATTGCGCGGCCGGCGCCATCGCCCATCACCCGCACGATGCGGCGATGTGAATGCGCCGCCTCCTGCGACGGCGCGAAGGCGCCGCCGTCCTTGCGGTCGAAGGGCGCGCCCATGACGGCGAGATCCTCGATGCGCGCGCGGGCTTCCCGGGCCATGCCGAGGGCCACGTCGTGATCGACAGTGCCGGCCCCGGCGGCGACCGTGTCCTCGGCATGGCGCTCGGGCGTGTCGCCTTCTTCAACGGCCGCGGCGATTCCGCCCTGGGCCCAATAAGACGAGCCGCTGGAGCCGAGCGGCGTCGGCGCCAGGATCGCCACCGGGTGCGGGGCCATCTTGAGCGCGCAGAAGACGCCGGCGAGGCCGCCGCCGACGATGATGATGGGAGGAAGCTTTTCCGGCATGCGTCAGTCGCTCGAGACGGCGGCGAGCCGCGCGAGCGCGGCGGCTTCACGCATCACCGCGGCGGCGACCAGCGTGCGGGCGCGGTCCGGCAAGGGCAGGGCGAGCGCCGCAGCGTGACCCTTGGGCGACATTTTCCACAGCGTTTTGCCAAGAATGTCGATGATCTTGTCGTCGTCATAGCCGTCGTATTTGGCGAGGAAGTCATCGAAGTAGTGCTCTAGGAATACGACCGCGGCGACATTCTCCAGCCCCTGCAACTCGGGATCTTTCTTGAGGTGCTCCTTGCGGATCAAGGCGCCGACATGCGCGATCGCGGCGTCGCCGTAGCCATTCACGCGCATGATCTCGCCCGCAAGGGATGCGTGATGCGCGCGGCAGGCGCGTCGCCAATCGTTGTAGCCCTTTCGTCCCTCTGGGTAATCCGACCGTGGAATCTCCCACCGGCGCAAATGCTGAGCGCGGGCCGCGATCCTGAGAAGCTGGGAGGCTTGCGGATAGATCTCCGCGAGGCGCGCGCTCATACGTTCCGCGTAAACGGTCTCGAAAGCGCGGCCGTCCGCGCCGCGCCGAGGGTCTTGCGCATTGGCGGCGTCGATCTCCGCAATCGTCGCTTCGAATCCCGGCATGCGCGCTCCATAAGGCGTTCTGCTGAGATGCTTATCCCAGGTCGATCATGCGCTGCACGCTGCGGCGCGCGCGCTCGGCGATCGCCGGATCGACGCTGACTTCTTCGCGGATGTACAGCAGGCTGTCCAGAATCTTCGGCAGCGTGATGCGCTTCATGTGTGGGCAGAAGTTGCAAGGCCTGATGAACTCCGTGCCCGTCGTCTCCGCGGCGATGTTGTCCGCCATGGAGCATTCGGTGACGAGCAGCACGCGGGCAGGCTTCTTGCTCCGCACATAGTCGATCATCGCCGCCGTCGAACCGGAGAAATCCGACACTTCGACGACTTCGCGCGGGCATTCCGGATGGGCGATAACCTTGAGGCCCGGGTGGTCGGCTTTATAGGCTTCAATTTCCTCGGCGGTGAAAAGCTCGTGGACTTCGCAGGCCCCTTCCCAGGCAATGACTTTCACATTGGTCTGCGCCGCGACATTCTGGGCGAGATAGCGGTCCGGGACCATGATGACGCGCTCGGCGCCGAGGCTTTCGACGACTTTCACGGCGTTGGAGGAGGTGCAGCAGATGTCGACCTCGGCCTTCACCTCAGCGGAGGTATTGACATAGGCCACGATCGGCACGCCCGGATATTTGGCCCGCAGGGTGCGAACGTCCGCGCCGGTGATGGAGGCTGCAAGAGAGCATCCGGCTTCCGCGTCCGGGATCAGAACGGTCTTATTGGGGTTCAAGATCTTCGACGTCTCGGCCATGAAATAGACGCCGCCCTGGACAATGACGTCAGCGTCGGATTTCGCCGCCATCTTCGCAAGCTGCAGGCTGTCGCCGACATAGTCTGAAACGCAATGGTAGATTTCCGGCGTCTGGTAATTGTGCGCCAGGATGACTGCGTTGCGGGTCTTCTTGAGTTCGTTGATCGCCTTGATGTAAGGCGCCAGGAAGGGCCATTCAACGTATGGAATGACTTTCGAGACGCGCTCGTAAAGGTGCGCGGTCGCCGCCTCGACTTCCGGCGTCCAGTCCAGATGGGGGCGGGGAAGCATCGGGAAGCGCTCGTTCGGCGCGAAACCATGAGACTTCGAGGGCAGGGGCGCGGGCGCGACAGCGCGGTGAAGTTCGACGGTGGACGTCATGACTCGCATCCCCCTTACCGGGTCAGTAGCGCCACCTCAGCGGCGAACTTATACTCTTGCTGAGTATAAGCGGTGTATACAAAAACCCCGCGGCGGACCCGCCCGGAGCGCTCGTCGCCGGAGATTAATCTTGCGCAGCCCGGCCGGCAACCCCGAGCTACGGATTTCAGATGTGCTCGAATAGAGCATATGTCAAGCGGCGGTCGCGCGTTTTCGCCGCGGGGTCGTTAACCTAGTCTACAATCCCGCGGGGTAATTTCAGCAATCGGAAACCTTTCATATGAGACGGTAGAAGCGTCATTTTCCGCTGCGCCCCACCGAATGCGCGGCAGGCTCCAAAGCGGCGACGCGGATAAAACGATGTCAATTGCGCAGGCTTCATTTTTTCTTCGCCTGAAGGAACGCCTTTTGAAAGAGGACGGAGGCAGCCTGACGCGTATTCGCCGATTTCTCGACGGGGATCCTCTCGCTTTCGAGGAAATTCCCTCCACACCGGCCATACGCGCCCGATTCCGGGCAGAGCAACTGCGCGACCTCGAGCGGTCCACGCCCGTCGTCATGCTCGTTTCCTGCTTCAGCGCCCTGACTTTCGCCATGTCGATGTGGGAGTCGCCTCTCTCCGAACAGGCCAAGATATGGGCCGCGCTCATTTTCTGTTTCTCCGGCGTCATCTATGCGCGGCGGGTGACCGCTCCGCAACGAAGCAGCCGCTCCGCTTCTCCCAATGGCATTTGGCGCGCCACGGCCAATGCGCTCCTGCATGGCGCGCTATGGGGAGCGCTGCCGATCTACTTCTTTTCCGGCTCGGCGCTGCCGGAGCAGTTCGTGATCGCCGGCTTCTGCTTCGCCACCCTGTTCGGCGGCAGCTTTGCGCTTTCGATGATCCCCGTAGCGCTGCTCGCGCATGTCGCGCCGATCGCCGCCGGCTTTCTCGTCGCCATCCTGGCCGAACACAATCCCGCCTTCGACGTCGTCGCCGGAACGGTCGCTATCTACATTGTCGTCCTAATCGGCGCCGCCTTCAGCAGGACGACCGAGGCCGCCCGTCGGTGCGGCGCCGAGGCGGCCGCTGAAGAGGGCGCGATGCGCGACGAGTTGACGCGGCTGCCAAACCGCGTGGCCTTCAGAGAGGAGCTGGCGCGGGCTTTCGCACGCGTCGCACGCCAAAATGAGCGCTTCGCGCTCATGTCTTTCGACCTCGACGGCTTCAAGGCCGTGAACGACTCGCTGGGGCATGAGACGGGCGACGCGGTGCTGGTCGAGGCGTCGCGGCGGTTGAAGGCGGCGACGCGCGAAAGCGATCTCGTCGCGCGTCTCGGAGGCGATGAATTCGCGCTGATCGCGATCGACATTCATAGCGTCGAGGACGCAGTCACCATCGCCCATCGCATTCTCGCGGGTTTCCGGGCGCCCTTCGAGATCGACGGGCGCACGATGCCCATCTCCCTCAGCATCGGCATTGCGATTGCCCCCAGCGACGGCGTCGATCCGGAGAGCCTTCTGCGCAACGCCGACAATGCAATGTACGCGACGAAGCAGTCCGGCCGTTGCGGCTATACGCTGTTTCGCGACCGCTATGGCTTCGTCGCGGAAAGAAACACGCTCGACGCCGAGCTCGATCGCGCCTTCGCCGAACGCGAGCTGTTCATGGTTTTCCAGCCCTTCGTCGATTCCGATACGCAGGAGACGACGGGCTTCGAAGCGTTGCTGCGCTGGCGCCATCCTGTGCGCGGCGTGCTCAGCGCGGCTGAGATCGTCCCGCTCTTCGAACGGGCGGGCCAGATCGACCGGGTTGGATCGTGGGCGCTGGAAGAGGCGATGGCCGTCGCGACGACGTGGCCGCCGCATTTGCGCGTCGCGGTCAATGTCTCGGCGCTGCAATTGCGAAAGCCGAATTTCGAGGAGACGGTTCTGCGGGCGATCGAGAGGACCGGCCTCGATCCCGCGAGGCTTGAACTCGAACTCACCGAGACCGCTATGATCCTCGATGGGGAGAAGGCGTTCGAGATGCTCGCGTCTCTGCGCCGGAGGGGCATTCGCACAGCGCTGGACGATCTGGGAACAGGCTATTCGTCGCTCGCAAATCTCGTGGGCCTACCGCTCGATCGACTCAAGATAGACCGCTCTTTCGTGACCAATCTGGAAACGAACGCGATGTGCGCGTCGGTGGTGAAGCTCACCATAGAGCTGGCGCGTTCGCTGGAGCTCAGCGTCACTGCCGAAGGCGTCGAGAACCGGCGTCAACTCGAGCTGCTGCGGGAATTCGGTTGCAAGGAGGCACAGGGCTACCTCTTCAGCCGGCCCCGTCCCGCGACCCAGGTTTCGAGCCTGTTCGGCGTCTGTCCTATGTTCGAGCCGCTCACGCCGCAGATCGATCCGGCGCGACAGATGGCGATCGCCAGCTAGCGCCCGCCGCCTCGCGGGCGGGGGGTCGCCATAACCGCCAAAGGTGCTATAGACGTCGCCATGCAGGCAGACGTCACAACCGCGATCTTTCCGCATCGCCATTTGCTCGGAATCGAGGGTCTCTCCCGCCTGGATATCGAGGCGCTGCTCGATTTGGCGGAGCAGGCGGTGGAGGTTTCCCGTCGGGTCGAGAAAAAGCGCTCGAACCTTCGCGGCCGCACCCAGATCAACCTCTTTTATGAAGCCTCGACGCGGACGCAGGCCTCGTTCGAGATCGCCGGAAAGCGCCTCGGCGCGGACGTCATGAACATGTCGGTGGCGCGCTCGTCCGAATCCAAGGGCGAGACGCTGATGGACACCGCCATGACGCTGAACGCCATGCGGCCGGACATTATCGTCGTCCGCCATGCGCAGGCCGGGGCGGCGCACCTTCTCGCGCGCAAGGTCGATTGCTCGGTGGTGAACGCCGGCGACGGCGCGCATGAACATCCGACCCAGGCCCTGCTCGACGCGCTCACGATCCGGCGCAACAAGGGTCGGATCGAGGGGCTGATCGTCGCGATCTGCGGCGACATCCTGCATTCGCGCGTCGCGCGCTCCAATATCCTGCTGCTTTCCGCACTCGGCGCGCGCGTACGGGTCGTCGGACCATCGACGCTGGCGCCCGACAGCCTGTCGCGGCTGGGCGTCGAGGTTTATCACGATATGCGTCGCGGGCTCGACGGCGCGGACATCGTGATGATGCTCCGCCTTCAGCGCGAGCGCATGGCCGGCGCGCTCGCGCCCAGCGCGCGCGAATATTTCCACTTTTTCGGGCTCGCCGAGGAAAAGCTCGCCTATGCCGCGCCAGACGCGCTGGTGATGCACCCCGGCCCCATGAACCGCGGCGTCGAGATCAACTCCGTGGTCGCAGACAGCAGCCGGTCTCTCATCAGGGAACAGGTAGAGATGGGCGTCGCCGTGCGCATGGCCGTGCTGGAGGCACTCGCGCAACATCTGCCGAACGTGTAAGGTCGCCCAAAAACAGGTCTTCGCCTTAAGGGGTGTGAAATGCTCAAGTTGGTCCGCTTCCTCGGATTGGTGTCGGAGTCGATCTTGCTCCAGTTCGTGCACGTGTTCGGTCTTGTCGCCTTTATCGCTTCGGCCGCGTTGGGCTACTTCCGGCTTCCGTCCTGGTTAGTGCCGATCGTCGCGGTCGTCTGCGGCGTCGTCGCGGACAAATATCTCGACGTCGCCGACGTCACCGGACTGCTTGATAAGGCTCACACCGCCAATCAGCGCGGCGGCTTCCTTCTCGTGGTCTATTTCGTGATCTGCGCCGTCGGCTACGTCACCGGCGCTTACGGCCGCCATTACCTCAAAGAGAGGGGCGGCGCGACCGCCGCCGCAAAAAAGTAAATGGAATTGGACCGGGAGCGCGGGCTCCCAGTCCTTCTTGATTCCCTAGAGTCCTTCGAAGAGCGCCGTCGAAAGATATCGCTCGGCGAAGGACGGAATAATCAGCACGATGTTCTTGCCCTCGGCCTCGGGTCGCGCGGCGATCTCCAGCGCGGCGGCGACGGCGGCGCCCGATGAGATGCCCACGGGAATGCCTTCGATGCGCGCGAGGAGCCGCGCGAGGTCGAAGGCGGTCTGATTGCCGATGGTGACGATCTCGTCGATGACCCCACGATCAAGGATCGGCGGTACGAAGCCGGCGCCGATGCCCTGAATCTTGTGCGGTCCCGGCGGCCGACCCGACAGCACCGCCGAGTCTTCCGGCTCGACCGCGACGACCCGCAGCGCCGGGTTGCGCTGCTTCAGCACCTGGCCGACGCCGGTGATGGTGCCGCCCGTGCCGACTCCCGACACGAAATAGTCGACGTGCCCCTGCGTGTCGTTCCAGATCTCCTCGGCCGTCGTGACGCGATGAATTTCGGGATTGGCGGGATTTTCGAACTGCTGCGGAATGATCGCCCCGGGCGTCTCTGCGGCGAGCTCGCCCGCTTTGGCGAGCGCGCCCTTCATCCCTTGCGAGGCCGGCGTCAGGACAAGCTCGGCGCCGAGCAGCGCGAGCATCTTGCGGCGTTCAATTGACATCGACTCGGGCATGACGAGGATGAGGCGATAGCCGCGCGCCGCCGCCACAAAGGCGAGGGCGATGCCGGTGTTGCCAGAGGTCGGCTCGATCAGCACGGTTTCGCCGGGCTTGATCTTGCCGCTCTTTTCCAGCGCCTCGATCATGGCGACGCCGATGCGGTCCTTGACGCTGGCGATCGGATTGAAGAATTCGAGCTTGGCGAGAAGATTGGCCTTCACGCCCTTTTCTTTCGCCAGTCGGTCCAGTCGAACAATCGGCGTGTCGCCGATCGTCTGCGTGATGGAATCGTAAATCCGTCCGCGTCCCGGCTTGACCGGCGGCGTGAAGCCCTTCTCATTAGACATGCGTCGCTCCCAGAACCTGTTAGATCGACAGTTTGACGCCCACTGCGGCCATCATGGTCGCAAGCGCCGGCCTCAAATAATGGTCCGGCACGCGGGCGGCGAGGTGGCTCCCGATCGCTATGCCGGGCAATGAGCCGATCAGAAGCGAGAATAGCAAGAACCAATCGACTCCGCCCATCAGCCAATGCCCGAAGCCGGCGACAAAGGTCAGCGGCACGGCGTGCGCGATGTCAGAGCCAACGAGCCGGACGGTCTGCGTGCGGGGGTAGAGCGCCAGGAGCACGGTCATGCCGATGGCGCCGGCGCCGACGGAGGAGACCGACACCAGAACGCCGATGAACGCCCCCAGCGAAATCGTCAGGCAGGCCGTGGAGCGCTCGCTCATGCCCTCGAGATGATGCGCGATATAGTCGAGAATCCAGCGACGAGCGAGAATCGACGCCGCGGTGAGTAGAAGAGCGACGCCCAGGACGGAGGTGATGAGCCCGTTCGCCGCGTGTCCGGCCGTCTGACCGAGCGATGACAAAAGGAGCAAGGTGACGATCGTCGCCGGAACCGAGCCGTAAGCCAGCCGCCGCGTGATGCGCCAGTCGACGGTTCCGTTGAGCCCATGGACCAGCGTCCCATTGCTCTTGGTGATCGCGGCGTAGAGCAGATCGGTTCCCACCGCCGTGGTCGGCGCGACGCCGAAAAGCAGCACCAGAATAGGCGTCATCAGCGAACCGCCGCCGACGCCTGTGAAGCCGACGAGCGCGCCGACGACGAACCCGGATAAGGAATAGAGCGGGTTGAAGGCGTTGAGCCAATCGGAGATCCATACCATCTGACGCGTTCCGCTATTTCACGATCATTTTATGTATGATCATGCAAGGCACATGAAATTCATGTTTAGTAATTGCCGCAGAATCCTCAGGGCGTCAATAGTCAGACTACTGATATAGTCAACTAAGGACGCCTTTCGGCGACGAGTCTCGCAAAATAGGGCGCTCTGTGACTTAGTCACCAATCATAACCGCCACGCTGACTTAGTCTTCTCTCTGCTGCGCCGAGACGCGCGCAGCGCGAATCTGTGGTAGGTTTTCTGATGCTCACAAAGAAAGCCAAATACGGCCTGAAGGCGATGGCCTATCTCGCCGGGATTGAGCCGGGGCAGACCGCTCTGGTCGCAGATATCGCCGCCGCGAACCAGATCCCCAAAAAATTTCTGGACGCGATATTGAGCGAACTGCGCAACGCCGGATTTGTGCACTCGAAGAAAGGCAAGGGCGGGGGCTATATGCTCGCGCGACCGCCGTCTGAAATCCTGGTCGGAAATCTCGTGCGCACGCTGGACGGCCCGCTCGCGCCCATCCAATGCGCGAGCCGCCGACTTTACCGCAGATGCGAAGACTGCGTTGACGAGGCCCATTGCGCCGTCCGCCTGATCATGTTGGAAGCGCGGGACGCCATCGCGCAAGTGCTCGACAATACGACCCTCGACCAGATGCGCCAGCTCGGAGAGCAGGGGATAAACCTTGCCGATGGCAAGGCGAACCAAGCCGCGGGTTCGGCAGCCATGGACATGGCGTGAGCCTGAATCTATAAAGCTCGCGCCGGCCAAGCGCTGGGGATTTTCGGAAACAGAGGCCGGCAAGACGCCGGGAAACGAATGTCGGAAGCGGCTGTGGCGGCGGTTCGTCGGGATGTTGAGCAGGGAGGCGCGGTCGCTGGTTTGCGCCGCACAATGGTCGAGCGCCAGTTGCGTCCCTATGACGTGAGCGATGTGCCGCTTCTCGAGCGCTTTCTCGATGTGCCGCGCGAACTCTTCCTGCCCGCGAGCCAGGCGGCTCTGGCCTATTCCGACCTCGCCATCTCGCTGAAGGGCGAGGGAGGGACCAAGCGCTCGCTGCTGCCGCCTCTGGTGCTTGCCCGCTTGTTGCAGGGCGGCGAGCCCCGGCCAGGCGAAAAAGCGCTCGACATCGGCGGGGGCGGCTATTCTGCGGCGGTTCTCTCGGGTCTCGTCGGCGAGGTCGTCGTAATGGAAAGCGACGCCGAGATCGCGGCCCGCGCCAGGGACGGCCTGACCGCCATCGGCGCCTCCAACGTTCAGATCGAAACCGGCCCGATGCAAAACGGCGCGCCGGGCGCAGGCCCTTATGACGTCATCTATATCCATGGCGGCGTCGAGGCCGATCTCGAACCGCTTTTCGCCCAATTGAAGCCGGAAGGCAGGCTGCTCGCAATCGTGACGCCGGAGCGCGGCGCCGGGCGACAGGTCGTCCGATTCGAGCGTCATGACAGCCGGCCGGCCGGCAAAATCGCGCTTCTCAGCGTCAATGCGCCGATCCTGGAAGGCTTCGCGAAAGCTCCGGCGTTTTCCTTCTGAGACATTGTCGCTGTTTTGCCCTATTCGAGTCCCTAGCGTTCTCTGGCCGCGTCATCGCGACTCCGCGAATTGGCCTTTCCCATAGGTTGTGGCGTAAGCCGGTGGCGAACCGGCTGGATGGAGGATTTCGCGTGATGGACCGGGCAGCGTCGGACCGAACGCATGCAGCCGGTTTCGCGCTTGTGCGGGTCGCCGTTGTCGCGCTCGCAATCGCGCCGGCGCTTTACGCTCCTGCAAGGGCGGAAAGCCTTATGTCCGCCCTCGCGCGGGCCTATACAGGCAACCCGGATCTGAATCAGAGCCGCGCCAGCGTCCGCGCCCGGGACGAGGACGCGCCAAAGGCGCTTGCCGGCATGAGGCCCAAGGCCAATATCCAGGCGTCGGCCGGGCCGCAATACGGAAATCTTCGCATCCCGGCCGGCCGCAGCACGACGACCGGCCAGCGCCAGTTCTACGGTGACGAGTTCGTCGGTTATCCCCGCGGCACGACCCTCAACATCTCGCAGAGCCTTTTCGACGGCGGCCGGACGACCAACTCGGTCCGTCAGGCGGAGTCCGGCGTCTTCGCCGCACGGGCGACCCTGCGCCTGACCGAGCAGGCGATCCTGCAGAACGGCGCCACCGCCTACATGAATGTCTTGCGCGACACCGCCGTCATGAACCTGCGCAAGAACAATATTTCCGTGCTGGAGCAGCAGCTCAAACAGACACGCGACCGGTTCCAGGTCGGAGAAGTGACGCGAACCGACGTCGCGCAGGCCGAGGCCTCTCTCGCTCAGGCGCGCTCGGACCTCTACGCCGCGCAGGCGCAGCTCAAGAATAGCGTTGCCAATTATCGCCAGATCATCGGCGTCGATCCGGGACATCTGGAGCCGGGCCGTTCTCTGGAGCCGTTGCTCCCCAAGTCCCTGAACGAGGCCGTCTCCATCGCCATCGCCGAGCATCCGGGCGTCGTCTCCGCGATGCATCAGGTGGACGCTGCGGAACTGGCGGTGAAAGTCGCCGAAAGCGCGCTGTCGCCGACCGTTTCCGTCAACGCTCAGGTTTCTAACCAATACGATTCGTTCCTCGGCATTCCCGGCTCGCGCCAGTTTTCGGCGTCGGCAAGCGGCCAGCTCAACGTGCCGCTCTATCAGGGCGGTGCCGAATACGCCTCGATCCGGCAGGCCAAGGAGCAGTGGGGGCAGGCGCGTCTCAACGCCGATCTGCAGCGCGACAGCGTGCGCGCGAGCGTGGTGTCCAGTTTCGGCCTGCTTGAAACCGCCAGAGCCTCGATCATCTCCAATCAATCGGCGGTGAAGGCGGCCGAGACTGCGCTCGCCGGCGTGCGCGAGGAAGCGAAGGTCGGACAGCGCACAACTCTCGACGTCCTGAACGCACAGCAGGCGTTGCTCAACGCGCGCGTCGGTCTGGTGATCTCGCAGCGCGATCGCGTGGTTGCTTCCTATGCGGCGCTCGGCTCGATCGGCAGGCTTTCGGCGGAGGAAATCAATCTCAACGTCGCCGTCTACTATCCTGACGTGCACTACGAGCAAGTGAAGACAAAATGGTTCGGCACGGACACGCCCGACGGCCGATAAGCGTGAACTCCGTGGATGACAGCGCGCGGCGAAAGGTGTGGAATTCCGGTCAAGTGAGTTGATTCGCGTTCAGCGCGCGGTCACTGATTGTACGACCACTGCGCCGCAATAAGGCGTCGCAAACCATGAAGAAGCCACTCCATGAGCGCAGCGAACGCCTCCGCCCCCTCGACCTCTCTCCAGGAGGAGATGCGCGCGCACGAGCCCTCCATGGAGGAAATTCTCGCCTCGATCCGTCGTATCATCGCTGACGACGAATCGCTTCCCCCGGCGAGGCGCGAACGGGACGAACGGCTGCATCGCGAACCGCCGCCGCTCGCGATAGAACCGCCTGCCTCCGTGCAGAGCGCTTATCCGACCCCGGCGTTGGACCCCGCGCCCGCGGTTCGGGCGCCTGAGCCGGCGCCCGTAACTCATGCCCGCTTCGAACCGGCGCCGCCGCTCCGCCAGGAAGCCGCGCCCGTCGCCGATATCCACCAGTTGAGAACAGGCCGCGTGGTTACCGAGCCGGTCCTGGAACAGGAGCCGCAGGAAGAAGACGAGGGTTACGCCGAGGCCGAGGACTTCGCGCCGAGCTACGCTGAGGAGGCGGAAGAGCCCGTCGTCGATTATGCCTTCGAACCCGCTGCGCCTCTGGTGTCGACCGACGCAGCCTCGTCGATCGCTTCGCATTTCCAGGCGCTTGCGGCCAGCATGGTCATCAACGACAGCGGACTTCTGCAGAAATATGCGCAAGAGATGCTGCGTCCGATGCTCAAGCAGTGGCTGGACGACAATCTTCCCGTGATCGTCGAGCGCCTTGTACGCGCCGAGATCGAGCGGGTCGCCCGGGGTCGCCGCTGATTTCCATCCGGCTTTGACGGCTTGTTAACGCTGTCTACAGGAGTCGGCGTTATTCTACGGCCATGCATCGACTGCGCGTCTTTCTCCGATCGCTCATCGTCCCAGTCACGCTCACAGGCGTGGCGGGCATCGTCGCCGCTTATTTCGTCTGGCATGGCGTCAACGGCCAGCGCGGATTGAAGGCGGGTGAAGAATATGAGCAGAAGCTCGCGCAGCTTCGCCTCGATCGCGATGTGCTGAAGCTCCAGCGTATGCAATGGGAGAGCCGCATCGCGCTGATCAAGGGCGAGAAGATCGACGCCGACATCCTCGACGAAGAAGCGCGCAAGAGCCTCGGCCGCGTTCACAAGAATGAAGTCGTGATCCTGCTGCCGCCAGAACCGGAAAAGCAGAAGCCCTGATCTCGGCGCTCAGGGGCGAGCCTTGCGGTAGCGCGCGGAAAGCGTCGCGTCTCCCTCGCTTTCGACGAGGCCGCGGGCGATCATGTCTTCGAGATGTGCGAAGACGGTCATGGCCGCCGCGCCATGCAGTCTTTTGTCGACGCTCTCATAGATGCGCGCAACCATCTCCCTGATCGTCCCGTCGCCCGCTTCGATCCGCTGCATGATCGCCGCCTCGCGGGCGCGGCGGTGATGAACGAGGGCGCGCAGATAGCGGGCAGGACTGGTCACCGGTTTGCCATGACCCGGCCAATAGATGGCGTCGTCCCGGCGCCGAAGCTGCTCGATTGACGCCATATAGTCCGTCATCGAGCCGTCGGGCGGCGCGATGACCGTCGTCGACCAGCCCATGACATGATCGCCGGTGAAGAGAGCCTTCTCTTCGAGGAGGGCGAAACAGAGGTGGTTCGTGGTATGCCCGGGTGTTTCGAGAGCCTCGATTTCGGCGTGGCCGAGCGCAATCCGCTCACCCTCCTTCAGGGCGATGTCGGGCGCATAGGCGGTGTCATGCGACGCGTCGAGGCCGGGGCCGACGATGCGGATGTCGGCGGGCGGCGCATAAGGCGCGCAGCCGGCGATCGTCGCGCCGGTCGCGTCCTTGAGCGCGCGGGCGGCGGGCGAATGGTCGCGGTGCGTATGGGTCACCAGCACATAGCGCACGCGTTCGCCCCGGATCGCCGCGAGCAGGGCGTCGAGGTGGCGCGGGTCGGAGGGGCCGGGGTCGACGATGGCGACATCGCCCTGACCGACAACATAGCTGCAAGTGCCTTTGTAGGTGAATGGTCCGCTGTTTGGCGCGACGATGCGGCGCACAAGCGGAGAAACGCGTTGCGCCTCTCGCGTGGTTTCATCGCGCGCCGAAGCCATTCTGAATCCTCTCTGCCGGGTGGCTGAGGAAGATAGAAGGTTCGGGCGCGGTTTCAAAAGGGCGCGCACGATTTGCATCGCCGCGCGCCCGATTTTGCTTACATCGGGAAGAGGGCGTTCTGGCGGCTCAACTCCAACTCGAGGACGTAGCCGATCTTGCCCGCGTGATTGACCTGGCACCAGCGTGTCGTGCCCCAGCCATAGACGCAGGAGCCCTGGTTGACGGTGGTGTTCTCCGGAATCTTGCCGACGACGCGATAGCTCGGGCCGGGCCCTTTGTACATGTTGACGTCGTTATTGGTCACGACGGCCGCGACGACGACGTTGTTCCCCTCGCCCGCGAGCACGCCGGCGTCGACAAATCCCTTCACGCCGCCCGCCTGCACGCGGCACCAGTCGCGCTTCCATCCGCCGCCGCAGTTCAGCACCGTGACATCGGTGCCCGCCGGAAGCGTGGCGATAACCGGCCATTTGGCGCTCGGTCCCGAGCGGACCGTAGCGGCGCTCGTCACAGGCGCCGCCAGCGCCGCGCTCGCCGCCAAAGCCGTTGAAACCGTCGCGATAAAAACGAGCGACCTGGTTGCCATTTGTTTTCTCCCTAATATCCAATTTTTATTTTGTGGCTATCTAGCCGTAAGATAATGATTTCATCTGGAAATGGTTCCCCTCTTTTCAGTGGAAGTTGCGCGCTTTCGGCATGGCGTCGCCCTGCGAGGCCCGCATCGTCTCAAGGAGACGCAAATCGCCGGATAGATCTTCAACGCGCTCGGCGACGACATGAATGACCCCTGCTTCCTTCTGCAAGCGACCTGTTACGGCGACATGACGTGCGCCGATGATCTCGGCTCTCTGACGCTCGAGAAGCTTCGGCCAGACGATGATATTGGCCTGGCCGGTCTCGTCCTCGATGGTCATGAAGACGACGCCCTTGGCCGTGCCCGGCCGTTGGCGCAGGAGCACGATGCCGGCGACCGTCACGCGGCGTCCGATGCCGTCCGGGAAGTGCGAAAGCGCCTCGCAGGGCAGGGCGCCGCGAGCCTCCAGCCGTCGACGCAGGAAGGCGACCGGATGGCCTTTCAGCGAGAATGAGAGGAAGCGGTAGTCCTCCACGATCTCCTCGCCCGGCGGCATGGGCGGCAGATGCGCATCGGGCTCCAGCGGCGCAAAGGCGAGATCGCGCAGGAGCGGCAGATCATCCTTGTCGCCGGCGCGGTTGAGCGCGGCCGCCGCCCAGAGCGCGTCGCGGCGGGAGAGGCCGAGCGAGGCGAAGGCGTCCGCCTCGGCAAGGCGGGTGAGCGTGGCGGGCGAGAGTTCGGCGCGCAACCAGACGTCGCGCACGGAATCATAGCCCCTGCCGCGCCGCGCGACGAGGCGGCGCATGTCCGCTTCCGCAACTCCCTTGATCTGCCGAAAGCCGAGGCGAATCACGTGGTTTCCGAGGATGTCGCCTTCCATATCGGCGTGAGCGGGGTGGAGGGAGAGAGTTCTCATGGCTGGGCGCCAACGCGCAGTCCCAGTCCGAGGCGTTGACGTCCACCTCCCGGGTCTCGATCCGATGCTCCTTCGCGTCGCGGACGATCTGCGCCGGGGCGTAGAAACCCATGGGCTGCGAATTCAGCAAAGCGCAGGCAAAGACGTCCGGGTAGCGGCATTTCATCCAGGACGAGGCGTAGACGAGCAGCGCGAAAGACGCCGCATGGCTTTCCGGAAAGCCATAGGTGCCGAAGCCCTCGATCTGGCTGAAGCAGCGCTCCGCAAATTCGCGCGCATAGCCCTTGCGCGTCATGCCATTGATCATCTTGTCGCGAAAGCCGCCGATCAGACCGGCGCGCTTGAAGGTGGCCATGGCGCGGCGAAGCTGATCGGCCTCCGAGGGCGTGAAGCCCGCCGCGACGATGGCGATGCGCATCGCCTGTTCCTGAAACAGCGGCACGCCATAGGTCTTGCCGAGCACCTGCTCGAGCTCCTTCGACGGATAGGAGACCGGCTCCTTGCCGGTGCGGCGGCGCAGATAGGGATGCACCATGTCGCCCTGGATGGGGCCCGGCCGCACGATCGCGACCTCTATGACGAGATCATAGAAGCAACTGGGCTTGAGCCGCGGCAGCATCGACATCTGCGCTCGAACTCTCGATCTGGAAGACGCCAACGGTGTCGGCGCGCGAGATCATGGCGTAGACGCGCGGGTCTTCGGCAGGGATCGACGAGAGGCGATGCGTGATCCCGTAATGCTGCGCCAGCAGATCGAGCCCCTTGCGCAGACAAGTCAGCATGCCGAGCGCGAGAACGTCGATCTTGAGGAGGCCCAGAGCGTCGAGATCGTCCTTGTCCCATTCGATCGTCGTGCGCCCCTCCATCGCGGCGGGGAGGATGGGCACGACCTCGTCGAGCCGGTCTCGCGTGATGACGAAGCCGCCGGAGTGTTGCGTGAGATGGCGCGGAAAGCCTTCGATCTCCTCGGCGAGCGCCAGCGCCTTCGCGAAGCGCGGCTCCGAGGCGTCGAGGCCGAGCTTTGCAATGTCCTCGCTACGCGTGCCGCGCTCGCTGCCGCGCCCAAAGGCGGCGGACGACAGGCGGCCGACGAGATCGTTGGAAAGCCCGAACGCCTTGCCAATTTCACGAATGGCGCTCTTGCCGCGATAGGTCGTGACTGCCGCAGCTAGTCCCGCGCGCTCGCGGCCGAAGCGCGCGTAGATGTACTGGATCACCTCCTCGCGTCGTTCGTGCTCGAAATCGACGTCGATGTCGGGCGGTTCGTTGCGCGCGGCGGAGACGAAGCGCTCGAAGAGAAGGTCGTGCTTCGTCGGATCGACTTCCGTGACGCCGAGACAAAAGCAGATCACGGAATTGGCCGCCGAGCCGCGCCCCTGCGCGAGAATCCCTTGCGCGCGGGCGTAGCGCACGATGTCGTGCACGGTGAGGAAGTAAGCCGCGTATTTCAACTCGCCGACAAGAATCAGTTCGCGTTCGAGCGAGGCTGAAACATGGTCGGGGACGCCTTTCGGGTAACGGGCTTGCGCGCCTTCTCGAGAGAGCGCGGCGAGGGCCTCCTGTTCGCTGGAAAATCCTTCACGCAACTCGCTCGGATATTCATAGGCGAGATCCGTGAGGCGGAAATGGATTGCGTGGATGAACCGCGCGCTTTCCTCGACCGCTTCCGGCGCGTCCCGGAAGAGCCGCGCCATTTCCTCGGCGCTTTTCAAACGCCGCTCGGCGTTGGCGGCGAGAAGAAAGCCGGCCTCGTTCAGCGTCGTCTTCTCGCGAATGCAGGTCAGCGCGTCGGCGAGAGGACGCCGCTCGGCGATATGCATATGCGCATCGTTCACCGCGACGAGCGGGAGGCCGAGCTTTTGCGAAAGCGCGATGCGGCCGAGCAACCGCGCGCGGGGGCGCGGACCGTAGAGGGCTGTCCCCGCAAGCCAGACGCGGTTGCAGGCCGCCTCCAGAAGGGCGGGGGGCGGCGCGCCATTATCCATCAGGATAAGATGTTGACCCTCGACGAAGTCGAGGAGGTCGGCGAGAAAAAGCGCGCAGTCGCCTTTCTCCGTGCGCATCTTGCCACGCGACAGCAGCCGGCACAGGCGCCCATAAGCGGCGCGGTCCTTGGGATAACAGAGGATATCTGGCGTTTCGTCGCGGAAAACGAGACGCGCGCCGACGGCGAGCCGGAAGTCGTCCGCACTATGGTTATGAGCCCGCAGATAGGAGAAGGCCCGCACGATGCCCGCGAGGGAATTGCCGTCGGCGATCCCGATTCCGCAATGGCCGAGCGCGAGCGCCGTCGCCGTCATCTCCTCGGGATGAGAGGCGCCGCGCAGGAAGGTGAAATTGGTGGTCGTCGCGAGTTCTGCGTAACGGAGCGTCATTGGAGAACATGCTGGCGTGTTCTCCTATTGTTCCGTTTTTCGCCGCGAGGTCAAGTGCAGCCGCCGCGCATGAAAAAAGGCCCTGCTGGGGGGCAGGGCCTCAAGTGCGGCGCGAAAACCGGCGCCGGCTTCCGGTTATTATTGAACCAAGGGAACGCGGAGCAAAGACACGCTCAAAAGCTTAAGCTGAAAACTTCGACTATTCAGTCGAAGACCGAGCCCAGACCGACGCCGAGCACCGCCACCATGATGGCGACGGGCAGGATGGCGAAACTGCCGAGCAAAACCGCCGCGATCGCGCCGCCGATCCCCCCGCCGATGAGGCCGCCGATGATCTTGCCGGTGTGGCTTTCTTTTTCATCCGCCGCGTTCGCGCCGGCGTTCTAAGTCGTCTCGTTCGACATTGTCATATCCCCGGACATCTGCCTCTAGCCGCATCGGGGACATTCGTAGCAACGGTATGTGAGACGACGATGAGCGTTCCGTGAGCCTTCCATGAACGTACGATGAAGGGCGCGCGACGATGTCGCGCAGCCTTCGCAAAGTTGATGTGAAAATGAAAACGCCGGCGCTCATTCCAGCGCCGGCGCGATCCATAGATTGTAAAGTCCGGCTTATTGGGCCGCGGGCTCTTCGGCCGGCGCTTCCGCCGCGGGAGCCGCCTTGGGCTTGGGCTTGGGCTTGGGCTTGGGCTTCGGCTTGGGTTTCACCGGCGCAGGCTTCTTTTCCGGCGCGGGGGCGGCCTCTGGCGCAGGAGCCGCCTCGGGGGCCGCAGCGGCAGGGGCCGGTTCGGGCGCAGCGGCTTCAGGCGCTGCGGGCGCCGGCGGCGTCGCCGGCTCCGTGGCCGCAGGGGCGGCCGCCGTAGCGGCGTCGTCTGTCTTCGGAGCCTCGGCTGCGGGCGCCGGCTCGGCCGGCGCATCGGCCGACGGCGCGGCGGCGGCGTCGGGTTCCTTCGGCGCATCGGCGTCGGCCGGAACGTCGGCAGGCGTCGCCGGGGCTTCGGCCTTTGGGGCCATGAGCTTCTGAATGCTCGCCCTCAGGGAGGCGACGCCGTCGCTCGGCGCCGCGTAGACGCCGAGGCCGAAGCCGATCACGCCTGCGACGAGAGCCGTGACAATGGTGGATAAAACACGCGCCATCCTATGCGTTCCTCCAGAGAACATTGTTGCGCCGTTACTGGGGCGGGTTCAGCTTGCTTGCGACTAAGCGCTGATCGTAGCAATTCTGAGACATCACTCAAACTCAATAAACGCGCCAGACTTGTATCCCGTGCAGCAACGCAAGCGCAAGCGGAGTCGCCCAATCGCAGGATAGGCCAGTATTTTTGACGTAACGGAGGGACTCGGCGAGACTGCCGCTGCCGGGAAGGAGAAACAACTCATGAAGAAAAACATTATCCTGCTTGCCGCCCTTTCGACGCTGTCCCTGAGCATGCCCGTCTATGCGCAAAGCGCTGCGCAGATCGCGGATATGGAAAAGCGCTTTGCCCTCGCCGACAAGGACGGCGACGGCAAGCTGACGCTCGAGGAAGCGAAGGACGGCATGCCACGCGTCTTCAAAAACTTCAGCAAGATCGACGTCGGCGGCAAAGGCTTCGTCACGGTGAGCGACGTCAAGGCCGCAATGGCGGCGATGATGGGGCGCTGACGCCGGCCGCTCGCGTCAACGGATTTCAGGCGGCTTCTGGCGTCGCCTGATTTCGTCCTGCACGATTTTCCAGTGACCCGGGGGTCGATCCAGATTTAAACCATCCGCCTGCGCATGCAGACGCAGCCGCGCCGCGTGCAAGGCGTCGCTTCCGTAACGCTCGATCATCGCCTGCACATCAGCGTCGACGAGCGAAGGTTCCGATGAAAAAAGTGAAAACTGATTAACCATGAGGACAGGCTGGCGCCGCTCGCGAAATCTTACAAGCGAAGCCTTATTCAACCTTCGCTCGCGCCGGCTGAAGCACAACTGCGTATAAAAGCTTAAGTTTATCGGTGCAAGCTCCTCTCATGCCTCGCCATTTTCCACCAGCCGGTGGCGCGGCTGAGCCCGGCGCGTCCCCCCCCAAGAAGCGCCGGGCTCTGACGCTGTCTTGACCGTCCCTTCGGCAGAGTCGCGGCCGCGCGTCGCGCACGGGTGCGATTCGCATTTTTTTTGCAGGGACGCCCCAAGGATTTCCTGATTGCAGCGTCTAAGCAGTAACGGGCAGCAACTGCGGGGGCCAATGCCGGGCGAGGAGACCGACAGCGAACTGGCGCGACGCGCCGCCGCGGGGGACCGCGCGGCGTTTGCGGCGCTGGCGGAGCGCCACTACTCGCGCGTGCATGCCCTGGCATGGCGCTGGTCCGGGGGTCGCGGGGAGGCTGAGGACATCGCGCAGGAGACGATGGTGAAAATGGCCGGCGCGATCAAAAGCTTTCGCGGCGAATGCGCTCTCTCCAGCTGGGTCTACCGCATCGCCTACACCACGGCGGTGGATTACGTTCGCACGCGCGCCAGGGTCGTTCCCCTGGCGCCGGCTCAGATGCTGGAGCTCGCGGACGCAGCCGATGACGGCTCGCCCGCGGAGACGGCCATGAACGAAGACCTCTGGCGCGCCGTGCGCGCACTCCCCGAGCAGCAGCGCGACGCGATCCTTCTGGTCTATGGAGAAGACATGTCGCACGGCGAGGCGGCCAAGTTGATGGAATGTTCGGAGAAGACGGTCTCGTGGCATCTCCATGAGGCGCGCAAGCGGCTCAGAATCGCGCTGGAGGCGGCCATATGACCGAGACCGACCTCACGCGCCTGAAGGACGCTCCCCCGCCGCCGCGCGATGCAGCGAAGCGCGCTGCGCTCGCAGCCGCGATGGCGGCTTTCGAAGCCGCGGAAAAAAGCCAGAGCGAGACCCAAGGAAGTGGCGCGCCCCTCCGTCCAAGAGACGCATTGTCTCGAACGAAGGGGAAATCACCCATGCGCGCTGCTCAGTTCAATTACGGTCTCGCGGCCTCCATTGCGGCTTTGATGATCGCCGCGCCGACGGCATTCTACCTTTCCCGCCATAACGCGCCGGGCGGAGGAAGCTTCTCCGGCGCTCCCTCGAACGCGCCGGCCGAGATCGCGCTCGCGCCGACTGCGCCAGCGACGAACGCCGCCCAGCCGAGCGTGGTGGATGGCAAGAGCAACCTTCAATTGCCGTCGCCGCCTATCGCCGCGGCGGGTTCCGATCTTGTCGGACGCGACGCGCTCGGGGCGACAGGTGGCGGCCACATCGGACCGCGCCCGCAAGCGGCGGCTCCCGCTGTGCTGGCCCGTCTTGCGGAAGAGAGGCGAGAGAGGGTCGCAACCTTCGCCGCGCCCGCCTCGGCGCTTAAAAAAGCCGAAGCGGCGCGAGCGGTCGCGAACGGCGTCATGATGCAGCTTCCGGCCCGGCAGGACGCTGATATGCTTCCCCCTGTCGCGGGGAAGGAATTCCGCGACAAGTTCGACGCCAAGGACATAAACCCCGTCAAGATCACGGCGCAGGAGCCGGTGTCGACCTTCTCGATCGACGTCGACACGGCTTCCTACGCCTTGGCGCGACGCAATTTGAATGCGGGGCGGTTGCCGCCGAAGGATTCCGTGCGCGTCGAGGAGTTTATCAACTACTTCCCCTACAATTACCCGCAGCCCGAAGGCGCGGAGGCTCCCTTCAAGGCGACGATCACCGTTGCGCCGTCGCCGTGGAACGCGCAGAACAGGCTCGTGCATGTCGCCGTGCAAGGCTATGCGCTGCAAAGCACCCAGCGTCCGCGCGCCAATCTCGTCTTTCTCGTCGACGTCTCGGGCTCCATGTCGCCGGAGGACCGTCTGCCGCTCGTGAAGAACGCGCTTCGGATGCTCGTCGACGAACTGAAGCCAGAGGATACGGTGGCGCTCGTGACTTACGCGTCAGGTTCCGGCGTCGCGCTGGAGCCCACCAGGATTTCCGACAAGGGCAGGATCGTCGCGGCCATCGACGCGCTCGGCGCCGGCGGCTCGACGGCGGGGGCGGAGGGCATTCAGGACGCTTATCGCCTCGCCGAGACCAGCTTCGACAAGACGGCGGTCAATCGCGTGATCCTCGCGACGGATGGCGACTTCAATGTCGGCTTGACGGATCAGAGCGAGTTGAAGGGGCTGATCGAAAGGAAGCGCGACAAGGGGATATTCCTCTCCATCCTTGGCGTCGGGCAGGGCAATTACAATGACGCGCTGATGCAGACGCTGGCGCAGAACGGCAATGGGACGGCGGCTTACGTCGACAATCTGAACGAGGCGCGCAAGGCGCTGGTGGAGGAGGCGTCCTCGACGCTCTTTCCGATCGCCAAAGACGTGAAGATTCAGGTCGAGTGGAACCCTTCGCGCGTCTCCGAATATCGGCTCGTCGGCTACGAGACCCGCGCGCTGAGGCGCGAGGATTTCAACAATGACAAGGTTGACGCCGGCGACGTCGGCTCCGGCCATCGCGTGACCGCGATCTACGAGATTACGCCCGTAGGCGAGAAGAAGCTCGTAGACGACCTGCGCTATGGCAAGAAGGCGGTCGAGGCCGCGACTTCGGGCGATGCGGAACTCGGCTTTTTCAAGCTGCGCTACAAGCTGCCGACGGAAATCGAATCGAAATTGATCTCCGCGCCTATCGGCGATGCGCAGGCGGTGGAGAAGCTTTCCGCCGCGCCGGAGGATGTCCGCTTCTCGATCTCGGTCGCGGCCTTCGGGCAATTGCTGAAGGGCGCGCCTTATCTCGGCGGATATGACTATGACGACGTGATCGCGCTCGCGAAGGGAGCGAAGGGCGATGATCCGTTCGGCTACCGCGCCGAATTCATCAGTCTGGCGCGGCTGGCGAAATCGGCGCGGCCCTGAGACGCTCTCCCCGAAAAACCCGCACCCTCTCCCCGCAGGCGGGGAGAGGGAGTATGTCTTCCCCATGGTGAAGCCTCGCATCTACCTCGACCACAACGCCACGTCGCCGCTGCGGCCCGAAGCGCGGGCGGCGATGCTTGCGGCGATGGCGGGGCCGGGCAACGCCTCCTCGATCCATGCCGACGGGCGGGCGGCCAAGGCCATCCTGGAGCAGGCGCGCGCGACGATCGCCCGGGGGCTGGGAACAGCAGCGCGCAATGTCACCTTCACCAGCGGCGCCACCGAGGCGGCGAATCTCGTGCTCACGCCCATGGTGCAGCGCGGCGCAGAAGCAGCGCCTGTGGAGTTTCTTCTTCTCGGCGCGGGCGAGCACCCGGCTGTTCTGCAGGGCCATCGTTTCGCTGCCGGCGCGGTCGAGCGCGTGGGGCTGACGCCGGACGGCGCGCTTTCGCTCGCCTCGCTCGACGAAGCCCTTTCACGCCACGCCGGCAAACGCGTCATGGTGGCGCTGCAGGCCGTAAACAACGAAACGGGCGTGATTCAGCCGGTCCGCGAGGCTGCGGCTCGGGTGCATGCGGCGGGCGGATTTCTCGTCTGCGACGCCACACAGGCGATTGGCAGAATCGAGACGACATTCCAAACAACCGGCTCGGATTTTTTGTTCTGTTCCTCACACAAGCTTGGCGGCCCCGGCGGGTCGGGAGCGCTTGCCGCAGCGCAAGACAATCTCCACATATCGCAGATGTTGTTGAAAGGCGGCGGACAGGAGTTCGGACGACGCGCCGGGACCGAAAATGTCCCGTCTCTCGCAGGTTTTGCGGCGGCCTTTGGCGCAGCGCTCGGCGGCCTTGCCGCAGAAAATGCGCGTCTGGAGCCGCTACGCGACGCTCTAGAAAAGCGGGTCGCGGAGGTGGCGCCGGAGGCGTGCTTTTTCGGAAAGGGAGCGGCGCGCGCGGCCTGCGTCAGCGCCTTCGCCATCCCGGGCGTTGCGGCGCATACCTTGTTGATGTCGCTGGACCTTGTCGGCGTCGCAGTCTCAAGCGGGTCGGCCTGCTCCTCCGGCAAGGTGCGCGAGTCTCATGTGCTTGCCGCCATGGCGGCGCAGGAAAAAGAGGCTTTGCGCGTCAGCCTGGGTTGGACGACGCGCGAAGAGGATGTAGAACAGTTTGGAATGGTTCTTGCGGAGACCGTGGACCGTATCAGGTCGCGGCGTTCCGTCGCCTAAATTGGCGGAACCGGATCGGCCGGCGGGCCTTGAACCCGTCGTGACGAGGAGATGGAAAACATGGCGGCTCGTCAGGAGACCGTTGCGCGCGTCGAAGAAATCGACGTCGACGCCTACAAGTATGGGTTTACGACCGACATCGAGTCGGAGAAGGCCCCCAAGGGCCTGAGCGAAGACATCGTTCGCTTCATCTCCGCCAAGAAGAACGAACCCGACTGGATGACCGAATGGCGCCTCGACGCATATCGTCGCTGGCTGACCATGCGCGAGCCCAATTGGGCGCGGGTCCAATATCCGCCGATCGACTATCAGGATCTCTACTATTACTCGGCTCCCAAGTCGACGCCCGGTCCCAAGACGCTCGAGGACGTCGATCCGGAGCTGCTGCGCACCTATGAGAAGCTCGGCATTCCGCTCGTCGAGCAGGAAATTCTTGCCGGCGTCCAGACGCGCAAGGTCGCGGTAGACGCGGTCTTCGACTCCGTGTCGGTCGCCACGACCTTCAAGGAAGAGCTGGGCAAGGCGGGCGTGATATTCTGCCCGATCTCGGAGGCGGTGAAGACGCATCCAGAGCTCGTGAAGAGATATCTCGGCTCGGTTGTGCCGGTGAGCGACAATTTCTACGCGACGCTGAACAGCGCCGTCTTCTCCGACGGGTCGTTCGTCTACATCCCGCCGGGCGTTCGCTGCCCGATGGAGCTGTCGACCTATTTTCGCATCAATGAGAAGAACACCGGCCAGTTCGAGCGCACGCTGATCATCGCCGACGCGGGCTCCTATGTGAGTTATCTTGAAGGCTGCACGGCGCCCAAGCGCGACGAGAACCAGCTGCATGCCGCCGTGGTCGAGCTTGTCGCGCTGGACGACGCCGAGATCAAATATTCGACGGTGCAGAACTGGTATCCCGGCGACAGCGAGGGCAGGGGTGGCATCTACAACTTCGTGACGAAGCGCGGCGATTGCCGCGGCCGCAATTCACACATCAGTTGGACCCAGGTTGAGACGGGCTCCGCGATCACGTGGAAATACCCGTCCTGCATCCTGCGCGGCGACGGCTCGCAGGGCGAGTTCTATTCGATCGCCGTGTCGAACGGCCATCAGCAGGTCGACAGCGGCACCAAGATGATTCATCTTGGCAAGAACACGAAGAGCCGCATCGTCTCCAAGGGCATTTCGGCCGGCAAGTCGCAGAACACCTATCGCGGCCAGGTTTCCGCGCATCGTAAAGCCGAGGGCGCGCGCAACTTCACCCAGTGCGACAGCCTGCTGATCGGCCATGAGTGCGGCGCGCATACGGTTCCCTACATCGAGTCGAAGAACCCGAGCGTGCAGTTCGAGCACGAAGCGACGACGTCGAAAATCTCCGAGGATCAGCTCTTCTACGCGCAGCAGCGCGGGCTCTCGACGGAAGAAGCCACGGCGCTGATCGTCAACGGCTTCGTGCGTGACGTGCTGCAGCAACTGCCGATGGAGTTCGCGGTCGAGGCGCAGAAGCTGATCTCGATCAGCCTTGAAGGGAGCGTCGGCTAACCCCCGCCGACACGAACGCCCGCGTCCTGGAAATCTTAGGAACAACGCCATGCTCGAAATCAAGAATCTCCACGCTTCGGTCGGCGACCGCGAAATCCTGAAGGGTCTGACGCTCACCGTAAAGGACGGCGAAGTCGCCGCCATCATGGGACCAAACGGCACCGGCAAATCGACGCTCTCCTATGTGATCTCCGGCAAAGCCGGCTATGAGATCGCGGAAGGCGAAGTTCTGCTCGACGGCGAGAACATTCTCGAACTTGAGCCGCATGAGCGCGCGGCCAAGGGGATTTTTCTGGCCTTCCAGTACCCGGTCGAAATCCCCGGCGTCGCCACCATGACCTTCCTCAAGGCGGCCATGAACGCCCAGCGCCGTTCGCGCGGCGAGGCGGAGCTGGCGACCCCTGAATTTATGAAGCTCGTAAAAGAAGCTTCGGCGAAGCTTGGCGTCTCTCAGGAAATCCTGCGCCGGCCGCTGAACTCCGGCTTCTCGGGCGGCGAGAAGAAGCGCATGGACATTCTGCAGATGGCGCTGCTCCAGCCGAAGTTCGGCATCCTCGATGAGACCGATTCCGGTCTCGACATCGATGCGCTGCGCGTCGTTTCGGAGGGCGTCAATTCGCTGCGCGATCCGAAGCGGTCCTTTCTGGTCATCACGCATTACCAGCGGCTGCTCGACTATATCAAGCCCGACTCCGTGCATGTGATGGCCAAGGGCGTCATCCAGCGATCCGGCGGCCCGGAGCTCGCTTTGGAGCTCGAAGACCGTGGCTATCAGGAATATCTGAGCGAAGAGGCGGCGTAGCCCATGATCAAGCTCGCGACGGAAGCAGACGCGGTCTGGACCTCCTTCTTCGAAGCGATGAAGGGCAAGGGCGCGACCGGCCTTCGGGAGGCCGCCTGGGAGGCGTTCAGCGCACGGGGCTTGCCGAACCGGCGCGTCGAGGCGTGGCATTACACTGATCTCAAGGCGGCGCTTTCGAAGCCGGTGCCCATCGCCTCCATCGTGAGCGCGGCGCCGGAGATCCCGCGTGACCACGATTCCATCCGCCTTGTGACGCTCGACGGCGTGTTCCGGCCAGACCTCTCCGATCTCGCCGCCCTTCCGGAGGGCGTAAAAGTCCAACCCTTGCGCGAGGCTCTGGCGCAGGGCGCACCGGGCGTCATGGCGCTCATCGCCAGCTCGGACGTGCAGACCGACGACGCGACCGTTTCGCTAAACGCGGCCCTGATGCAGGACGGCGTCGTCCTGCGCATCCAGGGCGGCGTCTCGTTGGAGCCAACAATCGAACTTGCCACGATCGTGTCGTCGCCAGAGGCGCAGTCGAGCTTCACGCGTTCACTCGTAATCCTCGGCAAGGACGCGAAGGCCACGATTATCGAGTCCGCCGGCGCGCTTTCCGCCGCGCCTGCGCAGGACAATCAGACGCTCGTCATAAGGCTGGCGTCGGGCGCGAGGCTCGATCTTCTCACCCACGCCTCGGGCGAGGGCGACGCGCTGGTGCGCGTGATGAGCCTCCTGGCGCATCTCGACGAAGGCGCGAGCCTGAATGCCTGCATGCTGCTCCAAGGCGCCGGGCTCCTGCGGCGGCAGATTTTTGCGCGACTCGACGGCGAACGGGCCAGGGTTTCGCTCAACGGCGCGACGCTGGCGCGGGGCCGCCAGCATGTCGATACGACGCTCGTCGTCGATCACGCGCTGCCGAATGGCGAGAGCCGCGAACGTTTCCGCTATATTCTCGATGAGCAGGCGACTGGAGTTTTCCAGGGCAAGATCGTCGTTCGTCCGCATGCGCAGAAGACCGACGGCGTCATGCAGTCCAAGGCCATTCTGCTCTCGGACCACGCGACGATGAACAACAAGCCGGAGCTGGAGATTTTCGCCGACGATGTCCAGTGCGGGCATGGAGCGACGTGCGGCCGGCTCGACAAGGACCAACTCTTCTATCTTATGGCTCGCGGCATTCCGCGTCACGAGGCGGAGTCGCTCCTCATCGAAGGCTTCGCAAACGAGGCTTTCGAAGCGCTCGAGAGCGAGGCGTTGCGTGATTTTGTCGCCTCGCGTATCTCCTCCTGGATGTCGGCGAGGTCGTGATGAACCAGCACGCGCCCGTGACCCTCTTCGACGTCGAAGCGATCCGCGCGGATTTTCCCATCCTCGCCGAGCGTCCCTATGGCAAGCCGCTCGCCTATCTCGACAACGCCGCCTCGGCGCAGAAGCCCCGCGCGGTGATCGAGCGACTGACGCATTTCTACGAACACGAATACGCCAACGTACATCGCGGTCTGCATTACCTCGCGAACGCCGCGACCGAGGGTTATGAGGGCGCGCGCGAGACGCTGCGGCGATTCCTCAACGCGGAATCCGTCGACGAAATCATCTTCACACGCGGCGCGACCGAAGCGCTCAATCTCGTCGCCTCGTCCTATGGGCTCGCTCATATCGGCGAAGGCGACGAGATCATCCTTTCGCTGATGGAGCATCACTCCAACATCGTCCCCTGGCATTTCCTGCGAGAGCGCAAGGGCGCAGTCATCAAATGGATCGTGCCGGACGATAATGGCGTCATCGATCTCGATACTTTCGAAAAACTCTTCACCAAACGCACCAAGATCGTTTCGGTCACGCATATGTCGAATGTCGTGGGCGCGCCGGTTCCAATTTCCGCCATGGCGCGGATCGCCCACGCCAATGGCGTGCCGATCTGCGTCGATGGCTCCCAGGGCGCGGTGCATCTCGACGTGGACGTGCGCGCGCTGGACGTCGATTTCTATGTGGTGACCGGCCACAAGCTTTATGGGCCGACCGGCGTCGGCGCCGTTTACGGCAAGCGTAAGTGGCTCGAAAGCCTCCCGCCTTTCGCGGGCGGGGGCGAAATGATCGAGACCGTCACGCGCGACACGGTATCCTACAATGCGCCGCCGCACCGTTTCGAGGCCGGGACGCCGCCGATCGCCCAAGCCGTCGGGCTTGGCGCGGCGCTTGATTATATGGAAAGCGTCGGCCGGGGCGCGATCCGCGCCCATGAGGCGCAGCTCACGGCCTATGCGCAGCAGCGTCTCTTAGAGATCGACGGCCTGCGCATCTTCGGAAACGCGCCGGACAAGGGTCCGATCGTCGCCTTTGAGATGGCCTCGGCGCACGCGCATGACATCGCCACGATCATCGATCGGTCCGGCGTCGCCGTTCGGGCCGGAACGCATTGCGCCATGCCGCTTCTGACGCATTTCGGCGTCACTTCGACATGCCGTGCTTCCTTCGCGCTCTACAATACCCGCGAGGAGATCGACCGTTTGGCAGAGGCTTTGCTAAAAGCTCACAAACTATTCGCGTGAGGAGGTTCTCTTGCTGATGACCGACACTCTCAACACCCACGAAGCGGAAGCCGCGACGGATGACGCCCGCACTGCAGAAGCCATTGAAAATGAGCGGTTGACGAATGACATCGTCAAGGCCCTGAAGACCGTCTACGACCCTGAAATACCGGCCGACATTTACGAACTCGGCCTCGTGTACAGAGTGGACGTTTCCGACAATGGCGTGGTGGAAATCGACATGACGCTGACGGCGCCTGGATGTCCCGTGGCCGGAGAAATGCCGGTGTGGGTAAAAAATGCGGTGAGCGCCGTGCCGGGCGTCAGCGAAGTCAACGTCAACATGGTTTTCAACCCGCCGTGGGATCAAAGCAGGATGTCGGACGAGGCGCGCGTCGCGCTCGACATGTGGTGAAAGAGGAGGGCGCAATCGGTCATGCTGGCGCCGCTGGTCAAACCGAAGGTGTTGGAAACCGCCCTTTATGTCGAGGATCTCGCGCGGGCGGGCGGGTTTTATCGGGAGGCCCTGTGTCTTGAGCCAATGGTGCAGGACAGTCGGATGTGGGCGTTCGATTGCGGTCCGGCGAGCGTGCTGCTGCTCTTCAGGCGCGGCGGAACGCTAGAGCCGATCGAACTGCCGGGCGGAACCATTCCGCCGCATGATGGGGCCGGCCCGGCGCATGTGGCCTTCGCCGTGGAGGCGCGAGACCTTGCCGCCTGGGAAGAGCGCCTTGCGCAATGCGGCGTCGGCGTGGAAGCCCGGATGAAATGGCCGCGCGGAGGCGAGAGTTTTTATTTCCGCGATCCGGACCACCATCTGGTGGAGTTGGCGACGCCGGGACTTTGGGCGAATTACCAGGAAAGAGCGACATGTCTTCGAAACTGAGCGTGATGACAGTGAGCCCCGCCGCCGCCGAGCGCGTTCGCGGATTGCTCGCCAACGCCGCCGCGGGCGCGGGCCTGCGGATCTCGGTCGAGAAGGGCGGCTGCGCGGGAATGTCGTACAAGATGGAGCTCGCCGAAGCCGAGATGGGGGACGAAGTGATTGACTTCGAGGGAGCGCGCGTCATCGTGGACGCCAAGGCTGTTCTTTATCTCCTCGGCACGACCATGGATTTGAAGACGGATCAGTTCTCCTCGACCTTCGTTTTCCAGAACCCGAACCAGACTTCCGCCTGCGGTTGCGGCGAAAGCGTCGAACTGCAGCCGGCGGATGCTTCGCGTCTCGGAGCCAATTCCTGAAGTCGGCTTAAACCCCGCGTTAACGCTGATGATTGGTTTCGTTTAACGCGCGTCCTGGAAATAGCGTTTTTTTCAATATCGGTCGCCAAGCTCCCCGACGAGATTGTTTCTGCGTCGTGGAGTTTTCGATGTCGTTCCCAAAACCGCCTGTTGTCGTCTCGAGCGCGGCGTTGCTCGCGGCCTTATCCATGGTTCCGACGCAAGGCTGGGCGCGAGACGGCCGCAATGTCGGCGACGCCATCTTCCAGATACCGCCGATGACCGCGGACGAGTCTCGCGAGATCATCTACATCATGCCGCCGATGCAGCCGGTCCCCGGAATGGTCGCGAAGAAAGCAACGAAGCCGGTTGAGCAGCCTGTGCCGGCCATCGCCGCCAAACCATCGCCGGCGCCTGTCGTCGGAGAGGCGAGCCCCGCCCAGGCTCCCGTGGCCGCGGTCCCAAATCCGACCGGCCCCGAGACGCCTGTCGCGGAAGCGCCAAAACCCGCCGATGTCCAGCCGCCGCCGCTCGCCGAAGCTCCGCAGGCGCCTCAGCCCCAGGGCGTCGCCGAGCAGCCGGAGACCGCAGACGCCAACGCCGGCGTTCAAGGCGACGCCGCCGCTCAGAAGGCGCCGCAACCCCTTGAGGGGCAGGCTGAGATAGCCCCGCCCGCCGAACAGCCGGTTGCGCAGGCGCCGGAAGTCGTCGAGCCGGCTCTGGTCGGGCCGCCCGTCATGACCATCAACAAGCCGCGCAAGGCGTTGGCCGCGTTGCGCCAGCCCATGGCGGCCCTCGACGCTCAACTTCTCCAGCCTCAGGGCGAATACCTCGGGCGGGGTCTCGTGCCCGTGCTGGACTCTCTGGCCAGGAATGAAGCGCCCGCGCAGGCCCAAGTGGCGCCCGCGCAGACCCAAATGGCGCCTGCGCCGGTCGCCGAAGCTCCGATTGCTTCCACTGGCGCCGAGGCGGTTGCGCCCGAGCCGACCCCTGCCGATCCGGCCGTCGCCGCCGCCGAGGTCGAGGCCCGGATTTCGGCTGTGCTTTCCGAGGGCGTCGTCGGCCCTGCCGAAGTGCGGGTCGGGGATCGCGCCACCATCTGGCTTCCCGCCAATCGCGTCTTTCTTTCGGCTGAACCTGCAAAGAAGCTCGCCAAGGAAGCGGGACTCGAGTGGCGCGTCGGCGTTCAGGGACTGATTGCGCCGTCGGGCGGCAAACTGCAGTGGTTGGCGCCGGTCGAGGTTCTCGACGACGGCTATGTGCGCAGCGATGACGCCGCGGCCCTCCAGCCCGAGAAGCTTCTCGCGGCCTTCGAGGCGGGCCTGCCCGAAATGAATGCGCAACGCGAACGCGTCGGCCAACCCCCCGTCGCGCTCGGCGGCTGGCTCGTCGCGCCGCAACTCACCGCCAAGCACCGCCTGTCCGCCTGCGTGAATATCGCCACTAAGGACGGCGGCAACGGCGTCGACAGCTTTTTCAATTGTGAGGCGTGGTCGCTCGGGCGACAGGGCGCGATCAAGATCACGCTCGCCGATGGCGGCGAGGAGGCGGCGCGCCTGAAGGGCGAAGCGGCGGCGCTTGCCGACACGGTCGTCTTCGACCGCGGGCAGACATACGAGGACTTCAATTCCGCGACGGACAAGGTCGCGCCCTATGCGGCGGCGGACCTCCTGACCCGCGACGTGACCGTTCAGGCTGCTGCTGCGCCCCCCGCCGCGCTCGAGGCCGCGGGTGAGCCTTCGAGCCCCCTTTCGAAACTCCTGCTGCCGGCGCTCCTCGCCCTGGCGGCGTTCGGCGGCTATGTCTTCCTGAAGCGGCGCAAATCCGCCGAAGCAACAGGCGCTCAGGAAGCGGAGGCGCCTTTCGAAGATTCGCCCGTCGAGACGCACCATACGCCCGAGGCGGCGACCTCTTTGCTCTTCAAGCGGATGCTCCCGACGCTTCATGCGCGCTTCGCCAAGCGCGCTGTCGCGCCCGTGCCGGATGAGTTGCAAGCTGCGGCCCAGGTAGTTGCTGACGCATCCGCCGAAAAGCCCGGGGCTGGTTCTCTGATGGGCAAGCTCTCGAGCTTGCGTGTCTTGGTGAAGAAAGGGGAGCCGGGCGTCGTCGCCACGATTCACGCTGCAGAGAACTCAGCCGCGGAGACGCCCGCAGCCAAGGCGCCGTCTTCCGCCGCTGGCAAGGCGGAGGCGGCCGACGAGCCCGCTTCCGCTCTTAAGAAGCTTGCCACGCTCATGCGCCGTTCCAGCGACGAGGCGCCTCCCTCGCCGGTGAACGTAGCGCGCGCGATGCGGCCGGTTCGCACACTTCCCGGCGCCGCTCCGGCGGTCGCGGAAGAGTTTGCGGCGCCGGAAATCGCCCAGCCGATCATCGTGCAGCCGGCCGCGGAGGAGAAGATCCCCGAGACGCCGAGTTTCGAGGAATTGAAACTCGTCGAGCCGGGGCAGCAGTTCGTCGAGCCGGAAATGTTCCAGCGGCCGGTCGAGGAAAAAATCGTCGAGGCCGCCAAGGTCGAGGATTCGCCACGAGTTCGAACGCCGCCAGGCGTTCAAGGCGCAAGTAACGATCGAGGCGGAGAAAAGCCCCTCGGATAATGAGCCGACCGCGAAGCCGGGGGTTTTCGACGACGATGATTTTGAACTTGTCGAACCCGGCGACGTGGAGGCCGCCTCGGCCGCGATCAGCGCGGCGCGCTCGCTTCGCGAGGCCGGCTGAGCGAGCCCAAATCAGCCTCAGGCGCTTCGCCCCCGTTCGCGGGGGCGATTTTTTGCGTCACGAGCAATACCGCGCGCCTCCCTGCGCCCCGCGTGGACGACCTTATCCGGCAAGCTTTGCACAGCAATTTGCGTGTTTGGCATAAGTAATTGTTTTCAAAGCGGCGTTATCCGCTTGGGCAACTGGTCACCGCCCGTCGAATCGCCTATACCGAAAACATCACGAATCAGCCTGGATTGGCGCGCCCTTGGCCGACGACGACACAAAAAAAGACGATCCCGAGAAGCACGGTTCCGACATCAGGCCGGTTTCGATCGCCGATGAGATGAAGCGCAGCTACCTCGATTATGCGATGAGCGTGATCGTAAGCCGCGCGCTGCCGGACGTGCGTGACGGGCTGAAGCCCGTGCATCGGCGCATCTTGTTTTCGATGAGTGAAAACGGGCACACGCCCGACAAGCCCTATGTGAAATCGGCGCGCATCGTCGGCGACGTGATGGGTAAATATCACCCGCATGGCGACCAGGCGATCTATGACGCGCTGGTGCGTATGGCGCAGCCCTTCTCGATGCGGCTCATGCTCGTCGACGGGCAGGGCAATTTCGGCTCGGTCGACAACGATCCGCCAGCGGCCATGCGTTACACCGAGTCGCGGCTCGCCAAGCCCGCTCTCGCGCTGCTCGAGGATATCGACGAAGGCACGGTCGAATTCCAGCCGAATTATGACGGCAAGGAGCATGAGCCGACGGTCCTGCCGGCGCGCTTTCCCAACCTTCTCGTCAATGGCGCCGGCGGCATCGCCGTCGGCATGGCGACGAATATTCCGCCGCATAATCTCGGCGAAGTCATCGACGCCGCGATCGCGCTGATCGACAAGCCAGACATGACCGTCGCAGAGCTGATGGAGATCGTGCCCGGCCCCGATTTCCCCACCGCGGCGACGATTCTCGGCCGCGGCGGCATCCGCAACGCCTACGCCACCGGGCGCGGCTCGGTCATCATGCGCGCGAAGGCGGAGATCGAGACGCTTCGCAAGGAGCGCGAAGCGATCATCTTCACCGAGATTCCCTATCAGGTGAACAAGGCGGCGCTGATCGAGCGCATCGCCGAACTGGTGAAGGAAAAGCGGGTCGAGGGCATCTCCGACCTGCGCGACGAATCCGACCGCGACGGCATGCGCATCGTTATCGAGCTGAAGCGGGAAGCGGTCGCCGACGTCGTACTCAACCAGCTCTGGCGCCACACCGCGCTGCAATCCAGCTTCGCGGTGAACATGATCGCGCTGAACGGCGGCCGGCCGGAGCTGATGACGCTGCACGACGTGCTGCGGGCTTTCGTCGATTTCCGCGAGACCGTTGTCACCCGCCGCACCAAGTTCCGGCTCAACAAGGCGCGTGACAATGCGCATCTGCAGGTCGGCCTCGCCATTGCGGTCGCAAATATCGACGAAGTCATCCGCCTCATACGGTCCTCGCCGGACGCCTCCGCCGCGCGCGAAGCGCTCATGGCGCGCGACTGGCCGGCCAAGGACATGGCGCCGCTCGTCGAGTTGATCGCGGATCCGCGCCACAAGCTCTCGCCGGACGGCACGATCCACCTTTCGGAAGCGCAGGCCCGGGCGATCCTCGATCTGCGTCTGCAGCGCCTCACTGCGCTCGGCCGCGAGGAGATCGCCGAGGCGCTCAACAAGCTCGCCGCCGAAATCGCGGAATATCTCGACATCCTGCGCTCGCGCGAAAGGCTTTTCGGCATCGTCAAGGACGAGATGCTGGCCGTGAGGGAGGCCTACGCCACGCCGCGCCGCACGCAGATCGTCGACTCCGACGGCGAGGTGGAGGACGAAGACCTCATCGCCCGCGAGGACATGGTCGTCACGGTCTCGCACGCCGGCTACATCAAGCGCGTGCCGCTCAGCACCTATCGCGCGCAGCGGCGCGGCGGCAAAGGCCGCTCCGGCATGCAGACGAAGGACGAGGATTTCGTCCACCGGCTCTTTGTCGCAAGCACGCATACGCCGGTGCTGTTCTTCTCCTCGCGCGGCAAAGCCTACAAGGAGAAGGTGTGGCGGCTGCCGCTCGCGGCCCCGCAGGCGCGCGGCAAGGCGCTCGTCAACATGCTGCCGCTGGAGGCGGGCGAGCGCATCACCACCATCATGCCGCTGCCGGAGGATGAGGCGAGCTGGGCGACTCTCGACGTGATCTTCGCGACGACGCGCGGCACAGTGCGGCGCAACAAGCTCTCCGATTTCTGCGAAGTGCGCCGAAATGGCCTCATCGCCATGAAGCTCGACGAGGGCGAGGGAATCGTCGACGTCGCCACCGCGACCGAGCACGACGACATTCTCCTGACGACGAGCGACGGCCAATGTATCCGCTTCGCGGTGCCGGAGGTGCGCGTCTTCCAGGGCCGCAGCTCGATGGGCGTGCGCGGTGTGGCGCTCGCGGATGGCGACCGGGTGATTTCGCTCTCGATCCTGAAACATTTCGAGGCGACAGGCGACGAGCGCGCGGCCTATCTCAAGAAAGCCAGCGCCCTGCGCCGCCGCATGGGCGAAGATGTCGCGCTGGATGCGGGCGTGGAAGCCGAGGAGGCGGCGACCGGCGCCGTCGAGCTTTCCGAGGACCGCTTCGCGGCCATGCAGGTGGCCGAGCAGATCATTCTGACAGTCTCGGAAAACGGCTACGGCAAGCGCACCTCGTCGTACGAGTACCGTATCACCGGCCGAGGCGGCAAAGGCATTGTCGCCATGGCGGTGAATCCCCGCAACGGCCAGCTGATCGCTTCATTCCCCGTGGCGCAGGACGACGAGATCATGCTCGTCACCGACGGCGGTCAGCTCATCCGCTGCCCCGTGGCGGGCATCCGCATCGCGGGCCGCGGCACACAGGGCGTGATCGTATTCGACACGGCCGAGGACGAGCGCGTCGTGTCGGTGGAGCATATCGGCGATGTGGGCGAAGGGGATGAAGGCGACGTCGAGGGATAAGCGAACCGAGGCCTGTCGGCGGGCAGGGGGGAAAATCCGTCGCACGCCGGTATCGTTAACGCCTTTGTCATCTCTCTGGCGGATTCTGTCCGGGCTAGGGCATGACGCCCGCAAGGGGCGACAATGCCGATCTCGTTTCGCAGATTTCTCGATGACGAATCCGGCGCCACCGCCATCGAATATTCCCTGCTCGCTGGCGTTCTCGTCATCGCCGTCATCGCCGGCGCGCGCGCCATCGGCACAAACCTCTCGGTCACCTTTCCCAAAATTTCCGGCAACCTCGCTTAGTCGGGGCGTCGACCGCGCTAAGCGGCCGATTCCGCCGATCTGTCTTCGGCGCGATCCCGATTTTCCGTCGCGACCACATATTGATGCCTTGCCTTCAGCGCGCTGATGCTGAGCCACGCGGCGAAGCCGAAGCCGACGAAATGCGCGAAGAGCAGGTTGAAGTTCACGAGCAGGACAAAGACATCCAGCGCGCGGATGATTTTGCTGGGGTCCGTGATGGCTATGCCCGGCGGCTGGGACACCGTCTTGCCGATGAGCAGCGCCACGCTCAACCCGACGCCGATGAAAGAAATCAGCACGCCAAGGCCGCTGACGCCGCCGCCCAATCCCACGAACCAGAAACTTGCACGCCTTTGGTAGCCGAGGTAGTGGGCCGGCTCTTCCCGTAGGCGTTTAGCCGTCTTTATGTATTTGAGGGCGAAAAGCCCGGAGAAGACAAGGAGCGCCAGCGCGGCCGAGGCCCAGTAGATGGCGTCGCTAAAGCCCGAGCTGCCCGGGCTCACGGTATGGCCGACAAAGCCGAAGGCGAGCAGCATCGCGGAGACGACACCCAGAAAGAGTTCGATCCAGAACGCCGCCGACCCAAAGAACCGAAAGCTCTGCGCCAGCCCCTCTGCGATGATAGGCCCGACGCGATCGACGCCGCCAGACGACGATGCGGGCGCGAGCGGCGTGGTTTCGGCCATTACAAACGAAGGCTTAGCCAGCTCGCTCAGGGATTCCGCCGGGGCGGGCCGCAGTAACGCGGCGACAGCCAGAGCGACGTAGGCGATGAAGAAGGCCGCGAGGGCGTAGCCGACAAAACGATGCGCCATCTGCAGTTGGTCGGCCACGCCGAGGTCAAGGAATTCCCACGCGGCGAGCGGATGTCCGAAGAAGTCGAGCGCGTCGCCCCGGTAATAGGCGCCGGCGAGTCCGGTCGCGATCGGGGCGAAGACGAGGACGTAAATGACTCGCCGCAACCATGTCGCCGCCGGGCTGCGATTCCCGTTGCCCGGCCCCCGCATCGCCAAAATCGCAACGAAGGCGAGCTGAAGGACGAAAAGGACCGCCGCGGCCAGTCCGAGCGAGACATGCAGGGAGATGAGTTTCTCGCGCGTCTCCGCGTCGAGGGGCCAGCGAACGGCGTAGGAGCCGAGGGCGAGAACGCTGACGGACAAGAGAAGCAGAAGCCAGAAACCCATCCCTGTCGCGACGTTGCGCTTTGCCGACCACATCCCAAAGGCCTCCCGCTCATGGCGTGCGCGCCGCCTCCGCCGGGCGGCGCGGCGGCGACTTTAATGTTGCAGTGCACCGTTCGGCTAGGGTCTTTCGTCACAAAGGCCGGAAGCGGGGTGCGGGACTTGAACAAAACCGCACATGGCCTTACAAGCCCGCCCGCGCGCGGGCAGTGGACCCGCCTGACTGGGACGGGACCATGGCCAAGGAAAAATTCTCTCGCACGAAGCCGCACTGCAACATCGGGACGATTGGACACGTCGACCACGGCAAGACGTCGTTGACGGCGGCGATCACCAAGGTTCTGGCGGAAACGGGCGGGGCGACGTTCACGGCCTACGACCAGATCGACAAGGCTCCCGAAGAGAAGGCGCGCGGCATCACCATTTCGACGGCGCATGTCGAATATGAGACGGCGAACCGCCATTACGCCCACGTCGACTGCCCCGGCCACGCCGATTATGTGAAGAACATGATCACGGGCGCGGCGCAGATGGACGGCGCGATCCTGGTGGTTTCGGCCGCCGACGGTCCGATGCCGCAGACCCGCGAGCACATCCTGCTCGCCCGCCAGGTCGGCGTGCCGGCGCTGGTGGTGTTTTTGAACAAGGTCGACATGGTCGACGATCCGGAGCTGCTCGAGCTCGTGGAGCTCGAGGTTCGCGAACTTCTCTCGAAGTATGACTTCCCGGGCGACGACATTCCGATCACCAAGGGTTCGGCGCTGTGCGCGCTCGAGGGCAAGAACCCCGAGATCGGGCATGACGCGATCCTGAAGCTGATGCAGACGGTGGACGCCTACATCCCGCAGCCGGAGCGTCCGAAGGATCAGCCGTTCCTGATGCCGGTCGAGGACGTGTTCTCGATTTCGGGCCGCGGCACGGTGGTGACGGGGCGCATCGAGCGCGGCGTGATCAAGGTGGGCGAGGAAGTCGAGATCGTCGGCATCCGTCCGACGGTGAAGTCGACGGTGACGGGCGTGGAGATGTTCCGCAAGCTGCTCGATCAGGGCGAGGCGGGCGACAACGTGGGCTGCCTGCTGCGCGGCACGAAGCGCGAGGACGTGGAGCGCGGCCAGGTGCTGTGCAAGCCGGGTTCGGTGAAGCCGCATACGAAGTTCAAGGCTGAGGCGTATATCCTCACCAAGGAAGAGGGCGGCCGTCATACGCCGTTCTTCACGAACTACCGTCCGCAGTTTTATTTCCGCACGACGGACGTGACGGGCATCGTGACGCTTCCCGAGGGCGTGGAGATGGTGATGCCGGGCGACAATGTGACGATGGAAGTCGCGCTGATCGTTCCGATCGCCATGGAGGAGAAGCTGCGCTTCGCCATCCGCGAAGGCGGCCGCACCGTCGGCGCCGGCGTCGTCGCCAGCATCATCGAGTAAGCGAAACCGACAGGTTCGAAACAAGAAAGCGCGGCTCGCCGCGCTTTTTTATTTAAAGAGGCGGGGATGAAAAAACACGAACTTGTTTCGCTCGATCCAAGGCACAAAGGCTGGGCGAGCCTGTCCGTCGCCCGTATCCGCCTCCCCGACGGGAAAATCATCCATCGCGAGATCGAGGATCATGGCGCCGCCGTCGCGGTGCTGCCCTATGATCCGGAGCGCAAGACCGTCATTCTTGTCGAACAGTTCCGTCCCGCGCCATTCCTCACCACCGGTCAGGAGCAAACCCTCGAAGCCGTCGCCGGCATTCTCGACGAGGACAGTAGCGAAGCGGCGGCTCGACGCGAGGCGCTGGAAGAAGCCGGCCTGCAATTGAGCGAATTGGAGTTTGTGGCCACGACCTGGTCGATGCCGGGACTTTCGACCGAAACATTTTCGCTCTTTCTCGCGCGATATGCGCTCGCCGATCGCGTAAGCGAGGGCGGCGGGCTGGCTGCCGAAGACGAAAATATTCGCGTGGTTGAAATGAGCCTTAAAGATTTCGGGGCGCTGATGGCCGCCGGCGATCTCGTCGACATGAAGACGCTGGCGCTCGCCCAGGCGTTGCAGCTTCGCTATCCCGAACTCTTCGACTAATCGCTTATCTGTCGCCCTCGCTCAAGCGGAGGACGGCGCATTCTCCGCCGCCACCGTCACTTCGACAATCTCCGGCGGGCGCATGAAACGCATTGGCAGGATCAACTCGCCGAGGCCGCCCGAGACGATGAGGTTCCGCTCTCCGCTGATGAAATGGCCGTAGATATGCGGTGTATGCCAACGCAACTCGGCCGCGATCGGGCCGAGGATCGGAAGATTGACCTGCCCCCCATGCGTGTGCCCGCAGAGCGTCAGCGCGACGCGGTCCGGCACCCGCTCGAAAATGAAAGGCTCATGCGCCATGAGAATGGCGGGCGCGTCGTCCGCGACAGCGCCGAGCGTCGCGCCTAGATCGTCGTGGCCACGCCAGCCGAGGCGCTTGCCCAGATAATCAGCCATCTGGTCGCCGAGTCCGAGCAGCCAGAAGGGCTCGCCGTCCTTCGTCAGCCGCAGCGCGTCGTTTTCATAGAGTTGAGCGCCCATCTGCTTCAGCCCGCGTCGCACGCCTTCTGAGCCGTCGGACTCATCGCTCGGCAGCGGACCGTGCCACCAATCATGATTGCCGAGCACTGCGTGGACGCCGAGCGGGGCTTTCAAAATAGAAAGCGCCTCGGCCCATTGCTCGGGCGGCACGGGTCCCGTGACGAGGTGCGTTCCGGCCGAAAAATCGCCCAGGAGAACGACGAAGTCCGGCGCAAGCGCGTTCGTGACTTCGGCGATCTTTCGGATCCGCGCAGGCGGCATCCATGGTTCGCAGGCATGGAGATCCGCGATGACGGCGATGCGGAGCGTGAGATCCCTGGGCCAGCCCCTGGGCGTGACGCGATAACGCGTCACGTCGAGGAGGAAGTTCGGTTCGACGACGACCGAATAGGCCCCAAGGCCAAGGCCTGTGAGCGCGAGTCCGGCCGGAAGGCGCAACAGCGCGCGGCGGCTGATCATGAACTGTCCCTGACGGCGGGAAAGGTCGCCGCCGCGTCAGGCACGCCCTTTATCAGGCTGCAAGGTTCTCGCCCAGCAAAACCGGCGCGCCGACGGCCTCGTCACGGATTTTCACGGCTTCAGCCGGCTTCTGCGAAAATTGGGCGACTTCGAGCGCGGCGGCGACGGCGGAAATGCCGATCTCGCGATAGAGGCGCGCAAGCAGGTCGTGGGGATGGCCGCTCGGTTGCGGCTGCGTGAACTCGATGGAATAGTTGTCTGGCATTTCGGGCCTCGACTCTTTACGCTTGTGGGTAACGGTGGATGAATTCCTCCGGCGAATTTCCAGCAATCAGCTTAATGACAGACTAACGAAGCGGCGGCTTCGGCCCTTTTCCGCGACCATTTTTGGGCATTCGCCGCCGCCGTTGCATTTCGGTCGCCATTTGGCGAAAGATGCTACTCGAACCGCCACTCAGGCGGGCTTTCTCGAGGCCGCGTCACCGCTATGCGCCGCACACTTCCGCCAGAGCCATGGTCGCAGGCTGCGCTTTGGAGCCGAAGCGTGGCGATTTTCGCGGCGACGGTCGCCGTCATGGCGATCTTGCTCGCGCGCCTGCACGTCGTCGAACCGGCCCCGGCGCTGGCCTCGCTCGGCGCAGCTGTCGCCCTTGCGCTCGTGGCGCTGCTGCTTGTCGGCGCGGCGAGCGTCGTGATCTGGCGCACCGGGCGGCGTGGGGTCGCCTCTGCGGTCGGCGCTGCGCTGATCGGAGTGCTGACGCTCGCCTATCCTGCCTATCTGGCGTTCGAGGCGCTCCGGCTTCCGGTGCTCTCCGACATTTCGACCGACATCGCCAACCCTCCCTATTTCTCACTTTCTCGCGCGGCTTATGAGGCGCGCAATGGTTTCCAGCCAAAGGGCGTGCCGCCCAAGGCGCGAGAGGCGCAGCGGCCCGCCTATCCTGATGTCGAGCCTATTGTCGTCGATCTCGACGCGGACGAAGCCTTCGCGCTCGTGTTGAAAACGGCGAAAGCG
Source organism: uncultured Alphaproteobacteria bacterium (assembly GCA_963806665.1). Taxonomy (GTDB): domain Bacteria; phylum Pseudomonadota; class Alphaproteobacteria; order Rhizobiales; family Beijerinckiaceae; genus Methylocystis. The sequence continues at coordinate 840,132 of CAWDYM010000004.1, forward strand.
GTCGGCTGGAGAATTGTCGATCGGCGCCCGCCGGGCGGGCGCACCGGGGAAGGGCACGCCGATTTCCTCGACAAGTCGCTCATCATGGGGTTCGATTCAGATATCACGGTGCGTCTCAAGCCGCTTCCCGGCCAGACCCGCATCGACCTGCGCGCCGCTTCGCGTTACGGCCGCCACGATTTCGGGGCGAACGCCGCGCGGATCATGGCTTTCGCAGAAGAACTCCAATCCCAGCTCGACAGCAAGTAGCAGCGTCCCGCGCTCTTTGCGTTCACAGGCGAGCGCTCTCGTTTTTGGCTGACAACTCTGGTATTGTTCCGCTCGTTCTCCAAATAACGGGCGGGAGGCCAAAGGTGCCGATGGCGAACGCAGGAGACGGCGCAAGCGCAACTCACGCCGTTGCGGATTTCACGCGCGAGGAAGAGCTTCACGCTCTGCGCGCAATGCTCTTGATCCGCCGCTTCGAAGAGAAGGCGGGGCAACTCTATGGCATGGGCGTCATCGCCGGCTTCTGCCACCTCTACATCGGGCAGGAAGCCGTGGTCGTCGGCGCCAAGATGGCGGCGCGCGAGGGCGACGAATTCACCACGAGCTATCGTGACCACGGCCATATGCTGGCGAGCGGCATGGACGCCAAGGGCGTCATGGCGGAACTCGCCGGCAAGCGCGGGGGCTACTCCAAGGGGAAGGGCGGCTCCATGCACATGTTCTCGCGGGAGAAGAATTTCTTCGGCGGCCACGGCATCGTCGGCGCTCCGGCGCCGATCGGAGCGGGCATCGCATTCGCCAACGCCTACCGGGGCGACGGCAGGGTGTCGCTGACGTTCTTTGGCGAAGGCGCCGCCAATCAGGGGCAGGTCTACGAGACTTTCAACATCGCAGCGCTCTGGAAGCTGCCGGTGCTTTTCGTCGTCGAGAACAACCGCTACGCCATGGGCACTTCGCTCGCCCGCGCCGCGGCGCAGAGCGACTTTGCCATGCGCGGCGCGGCCTTCGGCATTCCGGGGCGTCAGATCGACGGCATGGACGTGCGCGCCGTGCGCGCCGCGACCGCCGAGGCGCTGGAATGGTGCCGATCGGGGAAGGGCCCCTATCTTCTCGAGATCCAGACCTACCGCTATCGCGGCCACTCCATGTCGGATCCCGCCAAATACCGCTCCAAGGAAGAAGTGCAGCGGATGCGCGAGGAACACGATCCGATCGAGCAGGTGCGCCTGCGGCTGCTGGCGGCGGGCGTCGGCGAAGACGAACTGAAGAAGATCGACGCCGGGGTTCGCAAGATTGTCGCGGACGCGGCAGATTTTGCGATGGCCGACAAGGAGCCGGAGCCTTCCGAGCTTTATACGGACGTGCTGGCGTAAGGGGCTGAACTTCGAATGACCATCAACGTCCTCATGCCCGCGCTTTCGCCCACCATGGAGCAGGGCAAGCTCGCCAAATGGCTGAAAAGCGAAGGCGATGAAATCAAGGCCGGCGACGTCATCGCCGAAATCGAAACCGACAAGGCGACCATGGAGGTCGAGGCGGTCGACGAGGGCGTGCTGGCGCGCATTCTGGTTCCCGGCGGCACGGAAAATGTCGCCGTCAATACGCCGATCGCCGTCATCGCCGGAGAGGGCGAGGACGCCTCCGCGGTCCTCGCGCCGACGGCCCCCGTGACGCCGCCGACTGCGCCCCAGAGCGAAGCCGGGGAGGCGCCGCCCACGCAATTGCAAGCCGCCGCCGAAGCGGCTGCGCCCGCTCCCAAGCCCGTGAGCGTCGCCGCGCCGCCGGCCGTCAGCGCCGTCCCGGAAGTGCCCGCCGGCACGACGATGATCCCCATGACCATGCGTGAAGCGCTGCGCGACGCCATGGCGGAGGAAATGCGCCGCGATCCGAACGTCTTCATCATGGGCGAAGAGGTCGGCGAGTATCAAGGCGCCTACAAGGTGACGCAGGGCCTCCTGCAGGAGTTCGGCCCGATACGCGTGCGCGACACGCCCATCACGGAATACGGCTTCGCCGGCATCGGCGTCGGCGCGGCCTTCGCCGGCCTGCGCCCGATCGTTGAGTTCATGACCTTCAATTTCTCGATGCAGGCGATCGACCACATCGTTAATTCCGCTGCGAAGACGCTCTACATGTCCGGCGGTCAGATCCACAGCCCCATCGTCTTCCGCGGCCCGAACGGCGCCGCGGCGCGCGTCGGGGCGCAGCACAGCCAGGATTATTCAGCCTGGTATTCGCAGGTGCCTGGGCTCATCGTGATTTCGCCTTCGAACGCCAGCGACGCCAAGGGCCTGCTGAAGGCGGCGATCCGCAACGACAACCCCGTCGTCTTCCTCGAGAATGAAATACTCTACGGCAAGACGTCAGAGGTTCCGGCGCTTGAGGATTTCGTCCTGCCGATCGGCAAGGCGCGCATCGCGCGGCCGGGGACGGACGTCACGCTCGTTTCCTTCTCCATCGGCGTGACCTATGCGCTCGGCGCCGCCGAACAACTGGCGAAGGAGGGGATCGAGGCGGAGGTGATCGATCTGCGCACCTTGCGGCCCATGGATACGGCGACGATCGTCGAGTCGGTGAAGAAGACCGGCCGCTGCGTTGCGATCGAGGAGGGCTGGTCGCAATGCGGCGTCGGCGCCGAGATTGTCGCCCGCGTGCAGCAGGAGGCCTTCGACTATCTCGATGCGCCCATCGCCCGCGTGACGGGCAAGGACGTGCCCATGCCTTACGCCGCCAATCTGGAAAAGCTCGCGCTGCCGACGGTTGCGGAAGTCGTCGCGGCGACGAAGTCCGTTCTCTACAGGTCGTAATCCGATGGCCCTTGTCACGCCCGACAGCGCCGCGCCGCGCATTTTCGCTTCGCCGCTCGCCCGCCGCCTCGCGCGGGAGGCGGGGCTCGATCTCTCAGCGTTCGCGGGGTCTGGTCCGCATGGCCGCGTCATCGAGCGCGACGTGAAAAGCGCGCTGGCGGCCGGCGCACCGCGCAGGGCCGCCGCAGCGCAGTCAGTCACGCTCGCCGAAGGGCTCTCGGCCGAAACGACGCGCAAGTTCTACGCGATCAACTCCTACGAGGAGGTCCCGCACAACTCGATGCGCAAGGCGATCGCCCGTCGTCTCACCGAGTTCGATCCAGACCGTCCCGCATTTCTATCTCGACATAGACTGCGAGATCGACGCGCTCCTAAAGCTGCGCGAGGACTTCAACGCAGCCGCCCCGAAAGGCGCCGACGGCAAGCCGGAGTGGAAGACTTCGGTCAATGATTACGTCGTCAAGGCGCTCGCTCTGGCGCTTCAGCGCGTGCCCGAGGCCAACGTCACCTTCACGCCCGAGGCCATGCTGAAGCACAAGGCTTCGGACATCGGCGTCGCCGTCGCGATCCGCGGGGGGCTCATCACGCCAATCATTCGCAATGCGCAGGCGAAGACGGTTCGCGAAATCTCGGACGAGATCAGGGAGCTTGCGACCCGTGCGCGCGACCGTAAGCTGAAGCCGCAGGAATATGAGGGGGGCGTCTCTGCCGTCTCCAACCTGGGGATGTACGGGATCAAGAATTTCTCAGCCGTGATCAACCCGCCGCAATCGACGATTCTCGCCGTCGGGAAGGGCGAAGAGCGCATGGTCGTGAAGGACGGCGCGCCCACCGTGGCGACGATCATGAGCGTCACGCTCTCCTGCGACCATCGTGCGGTGGACGGGGCGCTCGGGGCGGAATTGCTGGCGGCGTTCAAGACGGCGATCGAACAGCCAATGGCGCTCTTCGCGTGAGAGTCAAATCGACGCTCACCTGCCCACGGTGCGACCATGCCGAAACGCTGACGATGCCGACGGACGCCTGCGTCGTCGTGTATGATTGCCCCGTCTGCAAGGCGCGCCTCACCCCGAAGCAAGGCGACTGCTGCGTCTTTTGCTCCTATGGGGATGTCCCATGCCCGCCCGTGCAAGCGGACGGGCGTTGTTGTTCGAGAATATAATTCTCTCGATGGACGCGGACCGCATTTCGCGGCATATCCTTGTCTGGAATTACTCTAAACAGGCAAGGAGCCGCCCGTGGCGACGGAAGCTGACATCCTGAAAGCCCTCGAAAATCTATACGCCCCCGGTGGGGTCTCTCTGGCGCGGGCGGTGAGCGGCGTAACGCTCTCCGGCGCGAAGGCCTTCGTTTCGCTCGCCGGCGATCCCGCCAAGCCGGAAGGCTGGGAAGTCGCACGCGTCAATGCCGAGAAGGCGATCAAGGCCGTCCCGGGAATCGAGACGGCGGTGGTGACGCTCACCGCCGAGCGTGCACAGGGCGCACCCAGAGCCCCTGCGCACGCCCATGATCACCATCACGGCCATTCGCATGCGGCGGCGCCGGCCCCGCAGCAGCGCAAGGGCATGGCGCCGGCGCTGGAGAAAATCCGCTTCATCATCGTCGTCGCATCGGGCAAGGGCGGCGTCGGAAAATCGACGACCTCGGTCAATCTCGCCCTCGGCCTTGCGGCGCAGGGCTGGCGCGTCGGCCTCCTCGACGCCGATATCTACGGGCCTTCGGCGCCGCGTCTTTTCGGCCTGCACGACAAGCCCAAGGTCGAGAACGGCAAGCTCGTGCCGCTCGAAGCCTATGGCGTGAAAATCATGTCCATGGGTTTCCTCGTCGACGAAAACACGCCGATGGTCTGGCGCGGTCCGATGGTGGCGCAGGCACTGACGCAAATGCTTGGGGAGGTGGCCTGGGGCGATCTCGACGCGCTCGTCGTCGACATGCCGCCCGGCACCGGGGACGTGCAGCTCACCATGGCGCAGCAGACGCCGATCGCCGGCGCGGTGATCGTCTCGACGCCGCAGGATCTCGCGCTCATCGACGCGCGCCGCGCGGTGGCCATGTTCCAGAAGGTCGAGGCGCCCATTCTCGGCATTATCGAGAACATGAGTTATTTCCTCTGCCCCCATTGCGGCGGACGCTCGGAAATCTTCTCCCATGGCGGCGCCCGCCACGATGCGGAGAAGTTAGGCGTGCCCTTCCTTGGCGAAGCGCCGCTCGACATGAAGATCCGCGAGACCTCCGACTCGGGCCGGCCCGTCGTCGGCGCCGAGCCCGACAGCCCGCAGGCGGCGGTCTATCTGAATCTCGCAGCGAAGGTAAAGACGCTGCTGGAAACGACGAAGCAGCGCGCCGCGCCGAACATCATCGTGGGTTAATCGGGAAAGGCGCGCCTTCCAGGGGAGGCGCGCCTGCGTTTTTTAGAGATGCTTCGGGAAGACCGAATTGTCGTCCTTGTCCCACTTGTAGTTATAGCCGAGCGTCAACTCCCACGCCTGTAGCCAGGGCGTAACCGTCGCGAACGGGTTCTGTGCGCCAAAGGGCAGGCCCGGCTGTTGCGGAATCCACTCGGCGCCCGTCACGGAATTCTTGAAAGCGTAGACAAAGGAGAAATCGAGCGAGGAATTTTTGGTGAAGGCGTAGTTGGCGCCGATGGAGGCATGGTGGCGGTTGATGATCGGCGCCAGCGTGTTCACCGTCACCGAGCGCGCACGAAGCGGATTGGTGCTGTAGTGATAGCCGGTTCGCAAAGTCAGCAAAGCCGAGTAACGCCACTCGGCGCCGAACGCGCCCGAGTCGACGTCGGTCCAGTCGAAGCCGGGGCCGGTCGACGAACCCATCGTGTTGCGCAGGATCGGATTGGACGGATTTCCGAGCGCCGGCTGCATTGAGTAGAAGATGTGCCGCCAATCGACCATCACCGTCAAATTCGGCATGACGTCGTAAGCGAAGCCCGCCTGCATCGTCGCGGGAATGTCGAAGCGGCCGTTATCGGCGATGATGCCCGAGTATTTTGAGAGCCGCGTCATCCACATCGGCGTCGCGGCGGCGAAGCCGAACCGCAGTTTGTCGGTGACGCCCCAGTTGAGGCCCGCCCGCACGCCGCCGCCCCAGGAATAATTGTAGCCGTTGTCAGACAGCGCCCAGGGGTTCACCGAATAGGGCGCGAAGACCTTTCCGCCTTGCAGGTTGAACATCTGGACAGCGACGGTCGGCGCGACGCCGATCGTGATTGGGCCAAAGGGCGTCGCGAAGCGCCGCGCATAGCCGACGCTGTAGAACCCCTGTTGCAGATCGATGCCGGTGAAGCCGCCGCCAAAGACGCCGCCGAAGGGCAGGTGCGGGCGCCAAGCGTAGGATGTGTTGATGCCGCCATTCGCATAGCCGGCGACGCTCCAGGCAGAGTTTTCGTCGATCGGCTGGATGTAGCCGCCGTTCGGCACCGGGAACCAGGGGCGGCCGCTTTCGACGCTGCCCGGCGAAATCACCTTGGGCAAGCCAGTCGTGGTGTAGCCGCGCTGTCCGTCGATAGCGGTCAGGCCAAGCTGGAACTGTCGCTCAAGTCCGACGATGCCGGCAGGGTTGACGGCGATCGCCATCGCGTCCCGCTGATCGGCTGCGCCGGCGCCGCCGAGCGCCTTTGAACGCGGCCCGTAGCCGATCATGAAGTAACCGTCGGCGGCGAAAGCGGCGGAGACGTCGCCGAAAAGACACGCGTAAGCAACCAGAGCGAAGCTACGTCTTGAGATAGCGTTCATGGGAGTGTCCAGCCAGTGCGAATCAAAAGGCAAGAGCGAAGCCTTTTCATATCGCCAAGCTAACAGAGTCGCCCTTTGCCAGGCAGAGCTCTGACGCCACCACAATCAAAAACGAAGGTTATGTTACGTTATTGCAACAGTTTACATTGAGCAGCCGCAGCAATTTAAGCGAAAACTAATTGCTGCGCCGAACGACGAATCGGAAGTGGTTCGCCACCGCTTCAGAGCTTAATAATTCATTACCGGTCTGGCGGGCGAAGGCGGCGAAATCCGCCTGCGAACCGGGGTCCGTCGTCAGCACTTCAAGCGTGCCGCCGACAGGCGTTTCAGCGAGCGCTTTCTTTGCTCGCAGAATTGGGAGCGGGCAATTCAATCCCCGCGCATCGACAGTCTTGTTGGTCATTGTGGCCCCATCAGACGAAGAGATTGACGTCAGCCTTCACGGCCTCTTCGAGGTAAGTCGCGGCGCCGCCGAAGCTCACCCCGTCGATCATGTCCTCTTTTCTGAACTCGAATAGATCCATGGTCATCTGGCACGCGACGAGCTTCACGCCACTCTCGAGCGCGATGTCTCGCAGCTCCTCAATCGTCGCGACGCCTTTCTTTTCGATCATATTCTTCATCATGGCCGTCGCGCCGGCGGTAACGCCCGGCATCGAGGCGACGAGATTGGGCATCCCAAGATGCATGCCCGCGATCGGCATTTTCATCGCCGGATTGCCGAGCGGCGAGATTTCGAGGTCGAGCTTCTTTTTCAACAGGCCAAGGCCGTAGAAGGTGAAGAAGAGCGTCGCATCCATATCCATCGCCGCCGCGGTGGTCGCAAGGATGAAGGGCGGATAGGCCCAGTCGAGCGTGCCCTTGGAAACGATGATGGAGAGGGATTTGCGGTTGGGGGCCGTGTCGTCTGTCACTTGAAAGCCATTGGTTGCGCCGCCCGGAGCGGTGACGCAATGCCCATACCAGCCACCGGCGCGAAAATGCAAACCCGCCCGGGCTTCAAGCCGACTTCGTATCCGTCACGACCACCGCGCCGCCTCTATAGGGAAGATTGGCGCCGGAAGGTCGGGTATCGGAACGGTATGCCCTAATCGCTTCGAAATCCCCGGGCGTAAAACGACCTCGCTTCGCCGCACAGGCTATTTCATTCCGCCGCCGGCGCCGTAGTGACGTGCGGCGTCGACCTGGCCCAGCAATGGCAATGCTTTGGAGGCCTGCGCCGCGCCCTGCCGCTGTAGCCGCGGCATGTGCGAGTCATAAGCAATCCGCTTGCCCCGCCACAGGAAATGGAGGGCTTTTTTGATCTTGGGGTTTGGATAAGCGCGCTGCGCCAGCGTGGCCTGATCGATCGCGTTGTCGATATGCTGGGCGAAGGACGACTCGTGGTGAGGCATATTCCCGTAATGGACGGCCTTCTTCGTTTCGCTTACGGCTCGATCGAGATGGCTGGCGGCGGCGAAGGACGAAGCAGGGGCCAGGGGGAACAGGGCGACGATCGCAAGCGCCCCCAGAAAGGTAAGTCTCGTCATGGGCCAAATTCCCAGAGAGCGCGTCAGTCCAGCCTGCAAGACGGCAACTAAGGCGACGGGGACGGGAAGCAAGGCCTCGCCGCTGCGCTTGGGAGGGAGATGTGGCGCATCCGCTTGCCGGTGAGCGGCAAAACCACTAGTTTTCCCTTCAATGGCGAGGGGCGCCGCGCGTTGCGGCTGAGAAGCACCCGTCGAACCTGATCCGGGTCATGCCGGCGGAGGGAATGCCAGGGTCGGGCGCTCATGCTCGAAAACCCGATTCTGCGCTTCGCCGACATGCCCGCAACATCCGCTTCCCTTGAAGAAGCGCGATGAACGGAGCGCGCGACATGAACATCCACGACAAACGCACCCCCTCGAGCGTCACCACCGGGCCCATCGGAAAGTCGCGCAAGCTCTACTCCTCTCCCGAGGGGCGTCTCGACATTCGCGTGCCCTATCGCGAGATCGCGCTCGATCCGTCCGCCGCCGAGGCGCCGCTGCGCGTCTATGACCCGTCCGGCCCCTATGGCTGCGACAACTTCGCGCCGGACCTCTCCGCGGGCCTTCCCGCTGCGCGCCCCTGGCTCGCAACGCGCGCCGGGCTGGAGGCCTACACGGGCCGCGCCGTCAAACCTGAAGACAACGGCTTTGCGGAAGGCGAGCGCCTCGTGCCGCCATGCCCGGCCGAGCGCAGTCTTTACCGCGCCGCCGGCCCCGCACCCGTGACGCAGCTGGAATTCGCACGCGCGGGCGTCATCACGGAAGAGATGATCTATGTCGCGCATCGCGAGAACCTTTGCCGCGAGCGCGCGCTGGACGCCGCCAAGGACCGCATCGCCGACGGCGAGAGCTTCGGCGCCGCGATCCCCGAATTCGTCACCCCTGAATTCGTGCGCGACGAAATCGCGCGCGGCCGCGCCATCATCCCGGCCAATATCAATCACCCCGAGTTGGAGCCGGTCATCATCGGCCGCAACTTCCTCGTGAAGGTCAACGCCAATATCGGCAACAGCGCCGTGACCTCTTCGGTCGCAGAGGAGGTCGAGAAGATGGTGTGGTCGGCGCGCTGGGGCGCCGATACGGTGATGGACCTTTCCACCGGCCGCAACATCCACAACATCCGGGACTGGATCATCCGCAATGCGTCTGTCCCGATCGGCACCGTGCCAATCTATCAGGCGCTCGAAAAAGTCGGCGGCGACGCGCTGAAGCTCGACTGGGAAGTGTTCAAGGACACGCTGATCGAGCAGGCGGAGCAGGGCGTCGATTACTTCACCATCCACGCCGGGGTGCGCCTCGCCTATGTGCCGCTCACCGCCAACCGCGTGACGGGCATCGTCTCGCGCGGCGGCTCCATCATGGCGCGTTGGTGTCTCTCCAAGCACAAGGAGAGCTTCCTCTATGAGCGCTTCGACGAGATTTGCGACATCATGCGCAAATATGACGTCTCCTTCTCGCTGGGTGACGGCCTGCGCCCCGGCTCCAACGCCGACGCCAACGACGCCGCGCAATTTGCCGAGCTCGAGACGCTAGGCGAACTGACGAAGATCGCCTGGGACAAGGGCGCGCAGGTGATGATCGAGGGCCCAGGTCATGTGCCGATGCACAAGATCAAAGCGAACATGGACAAGCAACTCGCCGTCTGCGGCGAGGCGCCGTTCTACACGCTCGGGCCGCTCGTCACCGACATCGCGCCGGGCTACGACCACATCACGAGCGGCATCGGCGCCGCGATGATCGGCTGGTTCGGCACGGCGATGCTCTGCTACGTCACGCCGAAAGAGCATCTGGGCCTGCCCGACAGGGACGATGTTAAGACGGGCGTTATTACATACCGCATCGCCGCCCACGCCGCCGACCTCGCCAAGGGCCATCCGGCCGCCCGCGAACGCGACGACGCCATGAGCCGCGCGCGCTTCGATTTCCGCTGGGCGGATCAGTTCGAGATCGGTTTAGACCCCGATACGGCGCGCGAATATCACGACGAAACCATGCCTAAGGAAGCGCACAAGCTCGCGCATTTCTGCTCCATGTGCGGCCCGAAGTTCTGCTCCATGCAGATCACGCGCGATCTGCGCGAGGAGGCGAAGGAGATCGAACGCCAGAAGGGCATGGCGGAGAAGGCGGAGGAGTTTCTGGAGAAGGGCGCGGCGATTTATGTCCAAGCGGGCGAATGAGTTCGTCTGTTGCGGCTTGGCGGGGCCTCCCCCGCCAAGCCTGTTGCGCATTACGCAAATAGAAATCCCTCGGGTCCCGGACTAGCATCGCCGCGCAGCCGTCGCCAGACGCTGCAGCTTTGCTGTTTTTGCGTTCGCGTTCGGGAGTTTCGCCGATGAGTTCCTCTTTTTCTCGCCGCGCTTTTTGTCGTTGCGGCGGCGCTGCCTGCCAAGGCGCAGGCGTTGCAGGTTCCGCCGCCCATCTATGGCGTGACCCTCGACGATCTCACCGATCTCAACGCCATCGACGCGTCGCTCCTGGCGCTTCCCAAAAAGCCGACGGCGCGCATCGTCTTTGATCCCGATACGCCGGCGGCCTCCTATGTCACGCCGCTGCGCACGCTGCATCACGACGCCTATATCGTCGGGGAAATCATGGATTCCTATTATTATCCAATCACGCCCGATCAACTCGACAAGCGCACGAAGGAGCTTGTCTCGACACTGAAGGATGTCGTCGACATCTGGGAGATCGGCAACGAGATCAACGGCGACTGGCTGCGCGCCGATCCTCAGGGGCCGGAAGCGACGGCGACGCCTGAAGAGCAGCAGATCGGGCAGATGGTGCTTTCCACCTTCAACACGGTGGAGGCGATCGGCGGAAAAACCATGCTGACCCTCTATTACAACCAGGATCCGAACGGCCAGAACTGCGCCGCTCTCTCGATCGACAACTGGCGCACTTGGCCCAATCAGTTTCTGCCGGCGGCCGTGTTGGCGGGCGTCGATTACGCCATGCTGAGCTACTATCCCTATCAGGATTGCCAGGGCCTCACGCCGGATTGGGCGGCCGATTTCGCGCTGTTGGAAAGCATGTTTCCTAACGCTCAGGTCGGCTTCGGCGAGATCGGAACTTCAATGATCAACGCGCCGGCGTCCGTGCAGACAAATCTCATCACGACCTATTACGGGATGATCGGCTGTCAGCTCTCGCCCAAATTCGTCGGCGGCGTCTTCTGGTGGAATTACGCCGAGCAGATGGTTCCAAGCGCGACGAGCAACCTTTTCTCGATCCTCAAAACGACGATCGCAAGCGCTGCCGCCTCGACCACGACAAATATCGTCGGCTGCGTCGCGCCGACCGCGCAAGCCTCCCCGGCGTCCCCCTCCGTCGCCCGTCGGTCGAGCGCCGCCGGTCAGCTTTCACCCTGTGGGGGGCGTAACGGCTCTCATTCCGGGCGCTCGCGCTGAGGCCGGCGAGCGGCGCTTTTGGCGAGGAACGCTGTTGCTTTGACGATAATCAGGCTGTCGCTCCAGCGGGAAAAGGATGACGCTGCGACGATCAGCCGGTTTTCGAGGCTGCCGGAAGCCGGCGCCCGGAGAGGCGTCCTCAAGGAGGATTCGACATGTCCAATGAATCGAACATGGGAAAGCCCGTCCTGAAAGACAAATACACTGGAATGCGCGAAATGAATTTTGCGCTCACTCCCAATGTAATCATCTGCGGCGTCGCCGGCGTCGGACTTGGCGGAATTCTCGCTTATTGGGGGACAAGTGACGTTCCGATCATCGCCGCGACCTCCATCGTGTTCGGCATCCTCTCGGGCATTTTCGGCATGTTCGTCTGAGCGGGCGCTGGTCCCTCATCGAGGCGCGATAAAGCCCGGCCAGTAGGCCGGGCTTTTCTTTGCTTAATTGCCGCCGAGCACGTGCACCTGCACAGCGCCCGTGCCGCTCGATATCAGGCCGATCCGCGTCGCCGCGCCGCGTGAGAGGTCGAGGCTGCGGCCGGTCCATGCGGCGGGGCCGCGATCATTGACCCGCACCACGACCGAGCGGCCGCGATGCGAAACGAGCAACCGCGTGCCGATCGGAAGCGTGCGGTGGGCGCAGGTCAGGCCCCATTGATTAAATCTTTCGCCGTTCGCCGTGTGGCTGTTGGGCTCGTAGCGGCGCGGACCGCCGCCGTAATAGGAGGCGTTGGCGACGAAGGAGCGGGCGCCCTCAGGCATGGCGTAGCTCGCCGTTTCATTGTTGGCGCGGCCGTAGTTCAGTCGCGCGTGGCGTCGTTCGGCGGTTTTTTGCTGCTGGGGTTGCGAGCCCATGCCCCCAAAGAATTTGGAAAGGAAATCCTGCGCGGCGGCGGGGTCGGTCAAGAGACCGAAGGCGACAAACACAGCACTGATACGCTTCATTCGGATGCTTTTCCTCTGATCAACGCCGTGCTGCGAACAGTATTGCGAGCACATCCAGCGAGGATATGTGCAATGCGATCGCAGCGCCGCGTTTATGGGTGAGGAGAGCCTGTTAAGCTGTAATTATGGCAGAATATCTCTCGTACTTAGGCGTAAATATCTCATGGTGGTTATGGATGGAATGCTTTGAACATCGGTCTGATAGACGTTCACCATGATGGGTATATCGGAGCAAGTTGGCTTTTATATTGGATAGTTACGCGCAGCGATGCGCCTGGCGCGGCCGAAGAACCGGTGACAAACGGCCCGGGAGGCGCCAAAAGGCGACAGGAGAAATTTGCATGACCGAGATCAAGCGCCCTGCCGTTATCGGCGTCGTCACCGCCTCCGACCGCGCCAGCGCCGGCGTCTACAAGGATGAGAGCGGGCCGGCGATCGAGGCCTATATGACCCAAGTTCTCACGACGCCTTTCCGCATTGAGCGACGGGTGATCCCCGATGGGTTCGAGAGTGTCCGCGACACGCTGATCGAGCTCGCCGACAGCGTCGGTTGCGATCTCGTCGTCACCACCGGCGGAACGGGTCCAAGTCCCCGCGACCTCACGCCCGAGGCGACGCTCGCCGCCTGTCCCCGCGAACTGCCGGGTTTCGGGGAGTTGATGCGACAGGTGTCGCTGACGCAGACGCCGACGGCGATCCTCTCGCGCCAGCTCGCCGCGCATCGCGGCAAATGTCTCGTCATCAATCTGCCGGGCAAACCCGCCGCGATCGAGCTTTGCCTCGACGCCGTGATGCCCGCCGTGCCTTATTGCCTAGATCTCATCGGCGCGGCCTATATCGAGACGGACCCCGCGCGCGTGAAGGCGTTTCGCCCGAAGAAGTAACCACTCGTTCGGGTAGGTTCCGCGTCGCGCCGCGACACTGCGAAGGCTTCTCTTAACGTCTTACCGTCTGTATAGGGAGATGCGCGTGAGGAGGCCCGAGTCGGCTGTGCGCGCGCCATCGACACCGCCACGGGCAAGGGCTTCGGAAAATGAGCGATTTGCGTCTGGTCGTGGTCGGCGCGGCAGGCCGTATGGGGCGTATGCTGACGCAGACCATCCCCGACACGCTGGGCGTGCGGCTCGTCGCGGCGCTCGAGACCGCGGGGGCGCCGTCTCTGGGCGTCGACAGCGGCGCGGCGTTCGGGCAGGGCGCCAATGGCGTGCCGGTCACGAGCGACATCGACGCCGCGCTGGCGCAGGCCGACGCCGTCATCGACTTTTCTTCGCCCGCGGCGACCGTCGCGATGGCGAAGGCCACAGCGGGGGCGCGCGTCGCCCATGTCATCGGCACCACCGGGCTGACCGCGGAAGACCTCGAGACGATCGCCGCCGCGGCTATCGACACAGTCGTCGTGCGCTCGGGCAATATGAGCCTCGGCGTCAACCTGCTGGCGGTGCTCGTTGAAAAGGCCGCAAAAGCGTTGGGCCCCGCCTGGGACGCCGAAATCATCGAAATGCATCACAAGCTGAAAGTCGACGCGCCCTCGGGCACGGCGCTGCTGCTGGGCGAAGCCGTCGCGAAGGGCAGGGGCATCGACCTTGTCGACCACAGCGCCCGCGGACGCGACGGACTGACCGGCCCGCGCAAGGCTGGCGACATCGGCTTTGCGGCGCTGCGCGGCGGCACGGTCGTTGGCGACCACACGGTGATCTTCGCCGGCATGGGTGAGCGCATCGAGTTTTCTCACCGCGCCGAGGATCGCGGCATCTTCGCGCGCGGCGCGCTCGCCGCCGCCCTTTGGACCCGCGGCAAGGAGCCCGGGCTCTATTCCATGGCCGACGTGCTGGGCCTCACCGGCGCCTGAGTTCTGCGAGACACATATGAGCATACACCGCACACTCGTCCTCGTTCGGCACGGCCAGAGCGAATGGAACGCCAAGAACCTTTTTACCGGCTGGAAGAACCCGGACCTGACGCCGCTCGGCATCGACGAGGCTCGCCGCGCGGGGAAGGAGCTCAAGAAGCTCGATCTGCTCTTCAGCGTCGGCTTCACCTCCGCGCTGCTGCGCGCCCAGCACACGCTGCAGCTCATCTTCGAGGAGCTGGGGCAGTCGAATGTGCCGACCATCAAGGACCGCGCGCTGAACGAGCGCCATTACGGCGATCTCTCCGGCCTGAACAAAGACGAGGCGCGCGAGAAATGGGGCGAGGAGCAGGTCCGCCTGTGGCGGCGCTCCTATGACGTGCCGCCGCCCGGGGGCGAGAGCCTCAAGGACACTGTGGCGCGCGTCGTGCCCTTTTACGTGCAGCGTATCCTGCCGCCGGTGATGCGCGGCGAGCGCGTGCTGGTCGCGGCGCATGGCAATTCCCTGCGCGCGCTGTGCATGGTGCTGGAGCAGATGACGCCCGAAAGCGTCACGACCCTCGAACTCGCGACCGGCGTGCCGATCGTCTACAAGCTCAACGCGGATTCGACCGTGGCGTCGAAATCCGTGCTGGAGCACTGAGAGATCGGCGCGGGCGCGCTGGATTGAGCCTATGCCCGAAATCGTCCCCGGCGCCTTCCATCACCCCGCCTTTCTCGACGCGGACGCGCAAAGCCGCCTCGCGCGCGAGGTCGCGGCCGTCATTGAAGCCGCGCCGCTCTTCGTCTCCCACATGCCGAAATCCGGCCTGCCCATGTCGGTGCGCATGACCAATTGCGGGCCGCTCGGCTGGATGAGCGATCAGGAGCGCGGTTATCGCTACGAGCCGCGCCATCCGCAGACGGGCGCGCCTTGGCCGCCGATCCCGCAGACGCTGCTGCACATATGGACGGAGCTGACGGGTTATCCGAAGCCGCCGGAGGCCTGCCTCGTCAACGTTTACGCCGACGACGCGAAAATGGGCCAGCATCAGGACCGCGACGAAGCCGATTTCGAGGCGCCGATTCTCTCGCTCTCGCTCGGCGCCGACTGCCGCTTCCGGCTTGGCGGCCGCAAGCGTGCGGACAGGACGGTCGCCATAACGCTCGCCTCCGGCGACGCGCTCATCTTCGGCGGCCTGGCGCGGCTGTGCTTCCACGGCGTCGACAAAATCCTGCCGTCGATCCTCACCCCCTTGCCGGCGCCGCTGACGGGGCAGGGCGCGCGGGTGAATTTGACGTTGCGGCGGGTGACGTGACTGTAACGGGGATGATAGGGGTCGAAATTATTCCATTGCAATAGTTTGGAGTGGCTGAATAATTGGAGAAATGGTATCCTGGCACCGTAATGACGCCGGATAGGCGTAGCTCTAGGTCGCACCGCTTCGCCGTCTCGCTGGGCGGCTTAATTACGCAATTGGTATCCCATCACCGTAATTGCTAACTCCCCCTGCTCATTCGGTATCATGTCCGTGATCCGGGATTCCAGTTAGCGCTTCATTTTCCAACAGTTGGCCGAACTCCTTCACGCAAATATCGCAAATATTGCAATTGCCTTGGGAGAAACATGCCAAATATTCCCAATCCCATCTGCGACAAAACGAACAGCGCATGTCGCCTCGTTCGGTATCAAGATATCTTTGAAACTCGGCATCGCTATATGGGGAACTCACCCATTTCGCCGTTATGCCTTGGTACCATCGTTCTGCTCTCGATATCAGGCTAGAGACGCTGTCTCCTCCTACGGCAGCAATAACCTCCCAGCGCTCGTTGCACAAATACAAATAAAAGGCTGTATCGGACATTTGCTTGCATATGGCAAGTCGTGGCACCGGACCAATAAGCTCTCCGCCCACATACACTGATTGAATGCCGGTGAATAACACTGGCGGGCCCACGTCAGCAAATTGTATCAACTTTGCTGACTCAATCATTGGTTGCGGTACTTTGTCCATGTGTTTCTCTGTATTTACATTAATCGCACAGTAGCTAAATCACTATTCGTTACAGGAACAGCTAACCGGTGCGTCCTTTTGCGTATAGATTTTCAACCTGCCACCGCCCTCCGTTCCGGTAACTCTCGATCTATACCCTACAGAACAGGATTCCACTCCAGGACCACATTGCTCCTCGCATGCCGCATATTCAGCCCTGGTGCATTCGCGGCGACCTGCAGGCTTATTCCACCTGCTCGTACACCAATTAATCGCCCACGCGCCGGCTGCAACTGCCCCCGTCCCCAAAACAGCGCCTATCGCTGTGCCCGGCCCTGGCCAAACAATCGTTCCGATCTGAATTACGGTGACATGATACCAATTGCATAATTACTGAACCGGAGATTGCGGCGACATAGGATTACCCGAAATGTCACCAATTGCAGAATTGCGGCTCAGTTCGTCGGGTTTGCGGATTCGGACGCGGTTCAGTTTCGGTTCACCGGCGATGCGCTAATTGTCCCGCTTGGAGACGAAAGAGTGGCGTATTGTGTCAGGACAGCCCTTCTTGTAGTTTCCAATTTGTCTAAAGAGCGCCGGCGAGGCGCCAACCTTTGACAGGCGCGTTTCAAGAATGGGCGGTTGCTTCACGGACCGCCGACGATGAGGAAAGGAACAAGGATGAAGACGATTTCCCTGCTGACGTTCGCTGCGAGCGTCGCTTTCGCCGCTTCCGCCGGCCAGGCCTTTGCCGCGGGCGACGCGGGCGCGGGCGAAAAGATCTTCGCCAAGTGCAAGGCGTGCCATCAGATCGGCGAGGGCGCGAAGAACGCCGTGGCGCCGGAGCTCAACGGCATCGACGGCCGCAAGGCCGGCGCGGTCGATGGTTACAACTATTCCGAAGCGATGAAGGGCTCGGGCATCACCTGGGATGCGGCCTCCTTCAAGGAATTCATCAAGAACCCGAAGGCCAAGGTGCCGGGCACCAAGATGATCTTCCAGGGCCTCCCCTCCGAGGGCGACCAGGATAACGTCTGGGCTTATCTCGCCCAATTCGGCGCGGACGGCAAGAAGAAGTAACTCTTCTCTTTGATTCCGGTTATGAAGCGGCCCTGATTCAGGGCCGCTTTTTTTCGAGCAGTCGCAGTCGGATTCAACGCAGACGCCGAGGGGAGCGCCGGACCCCGTGACGCTTTTTCGCCGCCGCGGGATAGGCTATGCGTCATCGGTCCAGAAACAGGCTCGACAGTGACGCGCAAACCCGACGAGATTTCTTCCGATCACATGCAACCCCTCGAGACGCTGCCGGTGTTCTATCCGCTCGCCGGCAAGCGTGTGGTCGTTATCGGAGACGGGGAGGGCGCGGCCTGGAAAGTCGATCTCGTCGCCGCGACGGGCGCGCAGGTCGACGTCTATGCGCGTGAACCTTGCGAGAAGCTGCGCGAGATCGCGGTCGGGCGCGGCAATGTCGCCCTCCACGAGCGTGCCGCGGCGCCGGAGGATTTCGTGGGCGCCACGCTCGCTTTCGGCTCCACATTCGACGACGCCGAGGCCGACGCCGCCCGCAAGGCGGCGACCGCCGCCCATGTTGCGCTCAATCTCGCCGACCGTCCGGCGATGAGCGATTTTATCATGGGCGCCATCGTCAACCGCTCGCCGCTCGTCATCGGCGTTTCGACTGGCGGAGCATCGCCCGTCTTTGCACAGGCGGTGCGCGGGCGCATCGAGTTGCTCGTGCCGGCGAGTTTCGCCGCCTGGGCCAAGGCTGCGCAGGATTGGCGGCCGCGGGTGTTGTCCTCGGGCCTGGATTTTCTGGCGCGGCGCGATTTCTGGCGCCGTTTCACGCGTCTCGCCTTCTGCGACATCGAGAGGGCCCCCCTCGAGCGAGACCGCGACACCCTGCTCGCCGAGGCGCGCGACGCCAGCGACGCCACTTCGCGCGGCCGCGTCACGCTTGTCGGCGCAGGGCCGGGCGATCCCGAACTCCTGACGCTCAAAGGCATGCGCGCGCTTGCGGGGGCTGACGTCGTGCTCTTCGACGATCTCGTGCCCGCGAGCATTCTCGATTTCGCCCGCCGCGAGGCCACCCGCATCAATGTCGGCAAGCGCGGCTACAAGCCCTCCGTCCGCCAGGAGGAGATCACGGCGCTGCTCGTCCAACTCGCGCGCGCGGGCAAGAATATCGTGCGCCTAAAGGGGGGCGATCCGCTGATCTTCGGCCGCGCCAACGAAGAGATCGCGGCGTTGCGCGAGGCGGGCTTCGACATCGAAATCGTTCCGGGCGTCACGGCCGCCTGCGCCGGCGCTGCAGCCCTCGGCGCGTCGCTCACGAGTCGCGAGATCGCGCGCCGCGTGCAGTTCATCACGGCGCACACGAAGGACGGCGAGTTTCCGGATGATTTCGATTGGGGCGCGCTCGCGGACCGGCGCGCCACGACGGCCGTTTATATGGGCAATCGCACGCTGCCCGCGCTCTCGCGCCGTCTCCTGGAGGAGGGCATGGCGCACGACACGCCGGCCTTCGTGATCGAACGCGCCTCGACGCCGGATGAGCGGATCGTCAGGGGAACGATTGCCGACCTGCCCGCGAAGATGGCGGAGGAGACGGTCGTCGGCCCCGTGATGGTGCTGATCGGCTGGGCGCTGGTCGAGAATTGAGTGGCGCACGCGCGCCCTCGGGCTCGTTATAACGATTGTTCGTTAGAACAGAAGTTGATACGGACCGCTCGCAAACCCAATCGGCATGTGTCGGACAGTGTTGGGCCGCTGGAATCGGCGCCGCCACTTGACGCGTTTAGGGTCAGTCATTCTCACAGCGACTCGGTGATTATGAGTTACGTAAGAAGATAATGATGCGGGAGGTAATGCATAAATTTGATTTCTATTTCAGTGTCTCCGCCACCGCCAGCAGGCCGGCTTCATCTGGCGACCGGGCAACGACGGGGTCGAACCCCATTGCCCGGAAGGGCATGGCGACATCTTCGGAGAGAGCCGCATGCGCGACGTTGGAGAGGCGCTCCGTCAGCCCCGCGTCTTGTGCGAGCCTCAGGAAAATTTCAGCGCTCCGGCGGGAGTAGTGCAGGACGATGTCGACGTCGCCCGCGACAAGCGCCTTGAGCGCCTCGTCGGAAAGAGCGCTGACGGCACGGGCCTCATAGACGTTGACGGCCGTGACGACGTGCCCTCTCGCGCGCAGCCCGGTCTCCAGCGTCGGCTGGCGATCTCTTCCCGCGAGATACAGGAAATGCGCGGGTTGGAGATGTCGCGCCAGCAGCTGCGGCAGCGCAGCCTCGGCGTTGCCCGCCACGACGCTTCCGTGCCAGCCGCGCGCCTCGGCCGTCGCCGCCGTCCTGGCGCCAACAGCATGGAAAGGGAGGGCCTTGTATCTTTCAATGTCAGCGCCGGCGCACTCGACGCCCTTGGCGCTAGACGCGAGCACGGCGTCGTATGTCCCAGCCGGAATCGGCGCTCCCGTCGCGACGATCTCCAGCACCGGAGATACGACAGGCGTAAGTCGCATCGCACGGAGCTTTTCTGAAGTACGTAAGGCGTCCTCCCGCGCGCGCAGCACGAGAACCCGCGTCACATCAGCCCCGCGACGCCATGCGGCAGTTTCAATATTATCTCATTGCCGGCGTCCGCGCCGAGCATCGCCGCGTCGATGGCGCGCCCCTTCCGGCGGGCGACCCACACTTCGCTGCCGTCGGCCTTCAGCACCTCGCCATAGAAGGTCAGATCGGGGCCGGCGACGACCGCATGTCCGGCTATAGGCGTGCGGCAGGAGCCGTCCAGCGCCGAAAGAAAGGCGCGTTCGGCGGCGAGCGCCAACGCCGTCGCTTCATCGAGGATCGGCGCGAGCGCCTTGCGCGTATCAGGGTCGTTTACGCGCGCCGTAATTCCGATCGCACCCTGTCCGACGGCGGGCGGAAAGGCCTCGAGCGGCAGCAGCGCCGTGGCGCGATCGGCGAGGCCCAGCCGTTTCAACCCGGCGAGCGCCAGCAGCGTCGCGTCGATCGCGCCGCTCTCGACCTTTCGCAGGCGCGTCTCGACATTGCCGCGCAGTAGCGCCGTTTGCAGGTCCGGGCGGCGTCGTTTCACTTGCGCGGCGCGGCGCAGCGAGGCCGTTCCCACCACCGCGCCGGCGGGCAGGGAGTCGATGGTCGCTCCGTCGCGGCCGATCCAGGCGTCGCGCACGTCCTCGCGGGGGAGATAGCCGGCGATGACAATCTCGGACGGCAGATGAGTGGGGAGATCCTTCGACGAATGCACCGCAAGGTCGATGCTTCCGCCAATCAGCGCGGCGTCGAGTTCCTTGGTGAACAGCCCCTTGCCGCCGAATTCCGAGAGCGGGCGATCCTGGATAAGGTCGCCCGTCGTCTTGATGATCTCGATGGCGATGCGCTCCTCGGGGAAGCCATGCGCCTTGGCGAGGAGCGCGCGAACCATATGGGTCTGCGCCATCGCCAGCGGACTGCCGCGCGTGCCGATGCGTAGGGTTCTGAGCGTCATGAACCTTTCCAGCTTGAGAGGTTCGCGGACTATAAGGGCCGCAAAGGGAAGGGCAAGCGAATCGCGGATGAAAACGATTGAGGCGACGGATCTGACCGCACACGGCCCCTCCTCCTACCGCTGGGCCGTCCTCGCCCTCGCCACCTTCGCGCAGGCCGGCGGGTGTTTTCTGGTTCAGGGGCTGGGGGCGCTGGGGCCGGCGTTGCAGGCGGCGTTCGGGCTCGACGCGGCGCAGGTCGGTCTCACCATGTCGGCGGCGCAGGCGGTTCCGATCTTGGGGCTGCTGGTCGCGGGGATGCTGCTCGACCGTTACAGCGAGCGGATCATCGTCGGGCTTGGGGCGGCGATCGTGGCGGCCGCGCTTTTCGCCGCGGCGCGCGCGCCGAGCTATGGCGGCATTCTCTTCTGGCTTGTGGTCGCCAGCGTCGGCTATTGCACGGTGCAGCCGGGCGGCGGCAAGGTGGTGGCGGCGTGGTTTTCGGCCGATACGCGCGGGCTCGCCATGGGCGTCCGGCAGGCTGGATTGCCGCTTGGCGCGGCGCTCGCGGCGTTGATCCTGCCTGCCACGGCGACGCGCTACGGATGGCGCGCGGCCGTCGACCTTGGCGCGCTCACGGCGCTCGCGAGCGGGGGGCTCTTCGCCTTCCTCTATCGACCGCCGCCGAACCCGCTGCCCGAGCGCAAGCGAACATGGGGCGAGTGGCGCGAGCGGCTCAGGGAACTCGCGCCGCGCCTGCCGCGTATTGTCTGGCCGGGGGTGGCGCTTGTCAGCGTCCAGTTCTGCATCACCGTCTATCTCCCGCTCGATCTGCGCGACCGCTTCGGCATTCCGGTGGAGACGGGCGTGAAGCTGCTGTTCGCCGCGCAATTCGCCGGGGCGCTGGCGCGCATCCTGCTCGCGGCGTGGAGCGACCGGAGCCGGCGCGGCCGCTTTTTTCCGCTCGCCATAAGCATGGGCGCGATCGTCGCCGGGCTGGCGGCCTATATCGCGGCGCCGGGGGCGCCTTTGTGGATCGTCGCGTCGATTACCGCCTGGCTCGGTTTTTTTGGCTTTGGTTGGTATGGGCCATGGATCGCGCTCGTCAGCGAAGCGGCCCCGCGCGGCGCCATCGGCTTCATGATCGGCCTTGCGATGGCGATCAACCAGCTCTTCGTGGTGCTGGCGCCCCCGGCCTTCGGGGCCCTGCGGGACGCGACCGGGACTTTCGCCTGGGGGTGGGGGATCATCGGCGCGGCGGTTGCGGCGGCGCTCTGGGAAAGCCGTCGGCGCGACAATCCGTGAAAAGAAAAGGGCGGCCGAGGCCGCCCTTCCTTTCGTTCACGTGAGCAGGAGATCAGTGATCGTCGCGATCATGATCGTGGTCGGCCGCGAATGTGAAGAGATCCATCAGATCGCCGATCGCCGGCGCGTTGTGAGGACGATAGGGATTGTCCTCCCCCGCGACCGGATTCGGCAGATTGTCGCGGCTGCGGCCGGAGATCGTCGGCAGACGCCAGTTGCGCTCGATGAATTTCAGTATCGAGGCGTGGTCGTAATAGGTGTGGTCCACAAAGCCCTTCTTGGCGTAGGGCGACACGACGATGAACGGGATGCGCGTGCCGTCGCCGAAGAAGTCGACTGGCTGGATGTAGCCGGAGTCGTAGTAGCCGCCGCCTTCATCCGTCGTGATGAAGATCGCCGTCGAATTCCATATCGACGGGTTCGCCTGAACCTTCTTGATCATGTCCTGCAGGAACTGCTCGTAAAGGTCGGCGGTCGAGTCCGCGGGATGACCAGCGAGCGACTCGAATGGGCGCACGAAGGACACTGCCGGAAGCGTGCTGTTTTTCAAATCCTTGAGGAAGGCGCCGTAGTTTTGCAGCTTCGCCTCTTCCGCCGGCGTGCGCATGATTTTCAGATAGCCGGTGAGGGGATCGCAGATGCCGCAATACGAGTGGAACAACAGCGGCACGCCGTCGACAGCATTGACGAAGACGGTCGGGTCGTCGCCGCGATCGGCGCTGTAATATTTCCAGGACACGGCTTTCGCCGTCATCACG
This sequence comes from uncultured Alphaproteobacteria bacterium, assembly GCA_963806665.1. Lineage (GTDB taxonomy): Bacteria > Pseudomonadota > Alphaproteobacteria > Rhizobiales > Beijerinckiaceae > Methylocystis. The sequence continues at coordinate 862,909 of CAWDYM010000004.1, forward strand.
TCGGCGATGGTCGGCAGGCTCTGCGGCGGCAGCGTGAACTGATCGGAGCCGAGCGTGCGCGGCGCGCTGCTCGTCTGGTTCCAATACATGTTGTAATTATTGACCAGATAGTAATGTCGCGCCGCGCAGTTGGCGTTGCGCACGCCGAATTTGCCAAGCTCGCCCATCACCGCCAAGACGCCCGGCTGGGTGACGTCGGCGCAGTTGACGTACGAGCCCCCGCTGTAGCCGTCCTGGGTGTAATAGTTGTTCGTTCCCGGCGCCGGGTTGGGGTTTTCAATCTGATTGGCGTAGGGGGTCGCCGCCGAGCCATCCAGTTTCTTGGGGTCTGTGAAGAACGCGACGTCGCCAGAGACAATGGCCTGGAAGTTGGCGCCCGTGCCGCCCATGACCGCCTGATGATAATTATCGCCGATGGCGTAGGCGTCGGCGAGCTCCTTGAAGGTGAGCGCGTCGCCCGGCTGCTGCACGCCTTTGGCGTCCTTGTAGGGATTCATGTTGTAGAATCCCATCGAGATCGCGCCTTCCAGCGGATTGAAGCCGCCTGCCGGATAAGGCTGGCCGTTCGAGCCCGTGCCGATGGTCTCTTCGACCCACACGAACTTGTCCATTTTGCCGCCATCCCAATCCTGCCACATCTGGAAAAAGCGGTGGACCGGATCGCCAGTGTAGGCGGCGTAGGAAACATATTTGCTGATCTGGTAAGGGCCGTTCGGCAAATTTGCCGGGAAGCGCGTGTCGAGGACGTTCTGCGGAAGCCCGAGGCCGTAGGTGGTGTAGGGCTGCGGGAGCGTCGCATAGGCTCCAGCGGAGGGCGTTTCCACGACGTAATTGAACGTGCGCGGGCCGTCCGAGCCGATCATCTGCCTGGCCCGGTCGAAATGCGGTCCGGGCGTGCCGTCGGCGTTGATGATGCCCTTGCTCAGCAGATTGTCGATCGTCTGCCCTCTCTTCGGCTGATAGGCGCCGAACAGATTGTCGAAGGTGTGGTTCTCGCCGACCACGACGATGACGTGCTGGATGGGCGTCGTCGGGCTTGGACCCTGCGCCAGGGCAGGGACCGCGCCTAGCGCGCTCGTTATCAGGCAAAGCGATTTGAAGATTTTTAAATGCATGATCTTGACCTCCGCAAAGATCCGCCTGTCGTCGACGCGGCGACGGTTAAATGGGCGGTTGACGGGACCTGTGCGGCTGGAAACTTGGCGGCGGTTTGTCTCGGCTCCATGTCGGAAAGAATGCGAACATATGACCGAGCGGACGCCCTCCCGGAAAGGCGTTGATTCGGAAGCGGAACAGTCGGAGAAAAACTTTGGGAGGGCGTCAGTCCGCGCTCGGCAGGCGGCGGATGATAAATTCGATCTGGCCGTCGTCGAGCTCCCGCCAGTATTCAATCTCGGTCATGTAGGCGGCCTTGGGGTAGCGGTCGAACCATTCGCGCGCCTTGGCGCGGGCGTCGAGGCGCGGCAGCGTGAAGGTCTCGCGCCGCCAGCCGTCGCTTTTCGCGGCGCCTTTTCCGCTGAGCCGGCGCGCGATGTCTCTCGGCGCTCTGGTTACGCTCATCGCTCTCTTGCTCCCGCAGACTTTGAAAACATAACGCCCGGCGGCCAGGAAGGGGAGTCGAATCGCATCTCTGGCGCCCGCGGCTCTCCCGGCTCCTCCAAGCCTTTAGCCCGGCCAATGTTTCGGGGAGATGAATGGGAGAGGCGGCAGCGCGAAGGCTGCGACTTCCCCGCATCGCAAAAGAACGCTAGATCAGCGCCATGAGCGAGCGCCCCACCTTCATGATCTCCACCGCCATTCCTTATGCGAATGGCGCGCCCCACATCGGCCATGCCTATGAGCGCATCGCCACGGACGCCTTCGCGCGTTTCAAGCGGCTCGACGGCTATGACGTGCTCTTCGTCACCGGCATGGACGAGCACGGCCAGAAAATGCAGCGCACCGCGGAGAAGGAAGGGCTGACGCCGCAGGGGCTCGCCGACCGCACTGCCGCGCAATTCGCGCGCATGGGGGAGGCGCTGAACGCCCGCGCCGACGACATCGTTCGCACGACGCAGGAGCGCCACAAGGCGACGGTGCTCGAAATCTGGCGTCGCATGGAGGCGAACGGCGACATCTATCTGTCGAAATATTCCGGCTGGTACTCGGTCCGCGACGAGGCCTATTATGGCGAGGGCGAACTCACCGAGCGCGAGGGCAAGAAATTCGCGCCCACCGGCACGCCGGTGGAGTGGGTGGAGGAGGAAAGCTGGTTTTTCAGGCTATCGGCCTATGCCGACAAGCTTCTGGCCCATTACGAGGCCAACCCCGGCTTCATCACGCCCGAGCATTACCGGAACGAGATCGTCGCCTTCGTAAAGCGCGGGCTCGACGATCTCTCCATCTCGCGCACGACCTTCGACTGGGGCGTTCCGATCCCGCCCAGCCCTCAGACGGCGGCGAACCATGTCATGTACGTCTGGGTGGACGCGCTGACGAATTACATCACCGCGACCGGCTGGCTCACGGGCAGCGACAAGGGGCGCTACTGGCCGGCCGACGCCCATGTCATCGGCAAGGACATCACCCGCTTCCACGCCATCTACTGGCCGGCCTTCCTGATGTCGGCCGGCGCCCCGCTCCCCAAGCAGATCGTGGTGCACGGCTTTCTTTTCTCGCGCGGCGAGAAGATGTCGAAATCGCTCGGCAATGTGGTGAGCCCGCAGGACCTCATCGACCGCTATGGCGTCGATCAGCTGCGCTATTTCTTCCTGCGCGAAATCCCTTTCGGCCAGGACGGCAATTATTCGCATGAGTCGATTGTCATGCGCATGAACGCCGACCTCGCCAACGACCTCGGCAATCTGGCGCAGCGCTCTTTGTCGATGATCAACAAGAACTGCGCCGGCGCCGTGCCGAAAAAGGGCGAGCTGACCGACGCCGACAGGGACATTCTCGCGCAAGCGTCGGGCGTGCTGGACAAGGCCCGCGCGGCGATGGACGCCTATCAGCCCCACCATGCGCTGGCCGAGATTTTCCGCGTGGTGGCGGAGGCGAACCGCTATTTCGCGGGCGAGGAGCCGTGGGCGAAGAAAAAGACCGACCCCGCACGTATGGAGACGGTCCTGCATGTGACGGCGGAGACTCTGCGTCGGCTGGTGATCCCGTTGCAGCCCTTCATTCCCGACGCGGCGGGTAAGTTTCTCGATGCGCTGGGTGTCGGCCCGGACGAACGGGACTTCGCCCATGCGGGAGAGGCGAACGCCTTGCAGGAAGGCGCGCCATTGCCGCTGCCGGCGCCGGTGTTTCCGCGGTTTGTGGAGGCGGAGGAGCCGGCCTAGAAGCCGGCTCAATTCCTGTCAGGGTGCGAGACCCTTCTCCACCAGCTGGCGCACAGCCTCTTCGTATGAAGGCTTGGGGAAGGGCTGTTGGCTCATCCACCTTTCGACCTTTTTGGTGAGCTCGGGCTGCAAAAGGTCGTCCATGGCCTGATTGTCCCTGAAGGCTACAAAAAGGATCGCGATGGCCAGATTCGCCGTGATTACGAAATACCAGAAATTTTTAGAGCCGCTCGGGCTGGCGACATCGTTTTTTTCCCGCTTCTGGCTGATCCAGCGCTCCCAGCCCAATCCTGCCGGAAGCTTGAAATAGTCTTCAATGCATTTGATGTATTCAGCGATCGCCTGGATTTCGTTTTCGATGCGCTGCCACCGATAAAGAAAAAGCATAACGACGACGCAGGGCACCGCGGCGATGACCCAGCCGATTTCGGGGCCGAAATGGTTGAGGTTCGTCACGAGCCAGGCCCAGATGCCGCCCGTGAAAATCAGTCCATTCCTTTGGTCCAACTCGAGCTTCGCGATGAGATTTTCGATTTCCTGCCGCCTCTGCTTTTCTTCTTCGAGCAGATAATTTCTTCTGGCTGCGTCCATCGTGGATCGATCAATGAGGGCGTTCATTCGACGTACCCCGCTATAGTTCGCAAAAAGGGCGGGCATCATCATGCTTTGAAGCCGATGAAGCGCCGCCGCGCCGAAGCACAGCAATTTGCAAAGTTTATAGTGCTTGCACGAACTTACGCAACAGCGTCTCGTTTGCCCTGCAAGCCATTGTAAGGCATCAGTAAAATGAACAGAGTTTCGGGAGTTCTGGCCGCACTTGCGGCTTTCGCCATAGCAGCCGCCCACGCCGAAAGCTGGCGGACCTACCGCAACGACCGCTTCGGCGCGACCGCCGACGTTCCCGCCGGCTGGCGCATGGGCGAGGCGCCGGAGAATGACGACGGGCGGGTGTTCTCCTCGCCGGACGGGCGCGCGCGGATCACCATCTCAGGCGCTTACGCCGTCCTCCCGCGCGCCGAGGAACTCGACATCATGCTCAAGCCCGACGCAGGCGAGACGATCGACTACAAGCATCAAGGCGGTGACTCGCTCGTCGTCTCAGGACGCAAGGGCGACCGCATCTTCTACCGCAGGTCGCTGCTCTCCTGCGGCGGGACCGTCTGGAACACCGTCTATCTCGACTATCCCGCCGCCGAGAAGCGGGCTTTCAACTCCATCGTCGCGCATGTCGCGGGTTCGCTGCGCGGCGGCAAAGCCTATGGAACCGGGAATTGCAGGTGACGACGGGCGGGTAGGGGCGCTATTTATCCGCAAGGACGCGGCCACGTCGGCGGCGAACGAACGCGAGGCCCATGTTCGAAGCCAGAAAACTCGCACTCATCCTGATTGTCGGCGCGATTTCCGGCCCAGCCAGAGTCTGAGCCCGCGCGGGCCGCTGTTCGGCCCGCGGCGGGGTTCGACGGCCAATGGATCATCGACGCCACGACGTCGAGCTTCTTCTGCCCGGTCAGGAGCAAGCGGCTGGTCGCGTTTGTGCAAGGCGGCAAGGTGACGAGAACTCACCGGCCTGCCCGGCGCCGCGTCCGGCAGCGTCACCCAGGACGGCGTCGTGTCGATCGATCTGCGTGTTTTCGGCGTCACCGCGACGGTTCACGGCAAGGTGGCCGGCACGACAGGCGCCGGGGGCTGGTCGTCGAATAGTATGCTATGCGCGAGGGGCGAGTGGCGCGCCGCCCAGGCAGGAAACTAAAGAAACCCAATGCTTATCGACACCCATTGTCATCTCGACTTTCCCGATTTCGCGCCCGAGCAGGCGGAGATCGTCGCTCGGGCGAAGGCGCGCGGCGTCGGGCGAATGATCACCATCTCCACCCATCTTTCGCGCTTCGACCGCGTTAAGGCCGTCGCAGAGGCCTATCCCGAAGTGTTCTGCACCGTCGGCACGCATCCACATCATTCGCATGAGGAAGCCGAACCCACGGTCGAGCAGCTTGTGACGCTCTCGCAGCACCCGAAATGCGTGGGCCTTGGCGAGGCTGGGCTGGACTACCACTATGACCGCGCGCCGCGCGAGGCGTCGCAGCGCGTCTTTCGCACCCATATCGCCGCCGCGCGCCAGACCGGCCTGCCGCTGGTCATTCACACGCGCGACGCCGACGCAGACTGCGCGGCGATCCTGACCGAGGAAATGGGGAAGGGGGCCTTCCCGGCCCTGCTCCATTGCTTCACCTCGAGCCGCGCGCTGGCCGAGACGGCTGTGGGTCTGGGGCTCTACATCTCCTTTTCCGGCGTCGTGACCTTCAAGAATTCCGCCGAGCTGCGCGAGACCGCCAAGGCCGTGCCGCTGGAGCGGATGCTGGTCGAAACCGACGCGCCGTTCCTCGCGCCCGTCCCGCATCGGGGCAAACGCAATGAGCCGGCCTATGTCGCCGATACGGCGCGCCTGCTCGCCGAGCTCAAAGGCGTGTCCGAGGCGGAGCTGGCGCGCGTGACCACGGAAAACGCGTTGCAACTCTTTTCGAAAATGCCGCCGCTGGGCGTCGCCGCGTGAGCCTCGACGTCACCATCCTCGGCTGCGGCTCCTCAGGCGGCGTGCCGCGCGTGGGGCAGGGCTGGGGCAAATGCAATCCGCTGAACCCGAAGAACCGGCGGCGCCGCTGTTCGATCCTCGTGCGGCGCGGCGACGGCGAGGCCGCCACGCAGATCCTCGTCGACACCGGCCCCGATCTGCGCGAGCAACTGATCGCCGCGGAGGTCAGGCAACTCGACGCGGTGCTCTATACGCATCCGCATGCCGATCACACTCATGGCGTCGACGATGTGCGCGGGCTCGTCATCATGAGCGGCCGGCGCATCCCGGCCTATATGGACGAACCGACGTCGCGCGAGTTCACCGACAAGTTCGGATATATCTTCATCACGCCGCCCCGCAGCTATTATCCGCCCCTGATGACCGAGCGCCGGCTGACGCCCGGCCGCGTCGAAACGATCGAAGGGCCCGGTGGGCCGATCGAGGCGCTGCCGTTCCGGCTCGACCACGGCGACATGGACGCGCTGGGCTTTCGCTTCGGCAATGTCGCCTATACGCCAGATCTCCACGCCATTCCGCCCGAGAGCGCGCAATATCTCGAAGGCCTCGATCTGTGGATCATCGATGCGCTGCGCTGGCAGCGCCACGGCACGCACCTCTCGGTCGATCAGGCGCTGGCTTTCATCGACCAATACAGGCCCAAACGCGCGGTGCTGACCGATCTTCACGTCGATCTCGATTACGATGAGCTCGCCGCCGTGCTGCCGGCCAATGTGACGCCCGCCTATGACGGGATGCGGATCGAGGTCTAGCGATTGTGCCGGGTTGGCGCAGGCGGCGTTGAGCCGAGCGATGGGCGTTTAGCGGCGCGTTTGCAAATTGGGCGTCATAGATCGATCCCCGGGTTCGGGTCTGCGTCTATGATCCCACTCAACCCCGCTGCAAGGCGCGATTTTAGTTCCATAATATCGATTATGCGAATCGTGCCTGGGCGTCGATCACGGGCCAAATCGCTGTTCGAGCCATCCTCTCGCCCGGCATCATGGCTTTCCCTCTAGGGCTTCCGCGCATGGAAGGTCGTTGAAAAGCAATAAGCGGGTTGGCTTTGGCGCGCAGCTTGACTTGAGCCGGAGCGAGGCGTTTGCAGGGTTTTTTCGATTCCGCGCGGAAAAATTCTGGCCACGGTGGGCCATTATCTGCTAAAACGCCTCTTGCGCGGGACTATATGGCATTCAACTGGCAACATCCCATGGGCTCCGATCGGACGCATTTTTCGCGCCCGGACGGTTTCGCGTGGGCGCACGCGTTTGACATAACAGTCTTGCCGTTTTTGGCGGAGACGAGCAGGTAGACATGAGCAAAGGTAGAGATTTCCGGGGACCCCGCAAGCGCGGGTTCGATGACGACGCGCCCTACGGCTATGACGCGCCGCGGCCCAGTCGAGCCCCGAGGTCGCCGTTTGGCGGTGGCGGATTCGACGCTCCCCCGCCTTCGATGGACGGGCCGACTGTCGACGCTATCGTGAAGTGGTTCAAGTCGGACAAGGGTTTCGGCTTTGTCGAACTGGGCAACGGCACAGGCGACGCCTTTCTTCACATCGGCGCGGTTCAGGCCGCCGGCTATGAGACATTGCCGCCGGGCGCGAAGCTCACGGTGCAGGTGACCAGCTCCGTCAAGGGGCAGCAAGTCGCCCGCATCGTCGACGTTGATCTCGCCGGCGCTGCAGAGCGCGCCCCTCCGCCGCCCCGCAGCGGCGGTTTTGGCGGCGGCGGTGGTGGCGGCTTCGACAGCCCCCGGCCTCCCCGGCGTCAGGCGCCCGATCCGTCGACCGCCGTCTCGGTCGCCGGCAAGGTGAAGTGGTTCGACGAGACCAAGGGCTTCGGCTTCGTCCAGTCGAACGACGGCGGCAAGGACGTATTCGTCCACATCTCGATCCTCGCGCCGTCGGGCGTGAATCGTTTGATGGAAGGCCAGCCGGTGACCATGCAGGTCGTCGACACCGCCAAGGGCCGCGAAGCGCTCTCGATCACGGTGGATTGATCGTCCCGCGATGAATTTCGACGCCGCGATCCTCTGGACCGCGGCGTTTTCTTTTGCAAAAAGGTCTTCGCCCGATATGTCCGGCGACATCGCGCGTCTCATCGACATCATGGCGGCCCTGCGCACGCCCGGCACGGGCTGCCCGTGGGACCTCGAGCAGGATTTCCGCTCGATCGCGCCCTACACGATCGAGGAAGCCTATGAAGTCGCGGACGCGATCGAAAGCGGCGACCTCGCCGAGTTGAAGGACGAGTTGGGCGACCTTCTACTGCAGGTCGTCTTTCACGCTCGCATGGCGCAGGAGCAGGGCGTTTTCGCCTTCCCCGACGTCGTCGCGGCGATCTGCAACAAGCTCACCCGCCGCCATCCCCACGTCTTCGGCGACGCCGCCGCTCTCACGCCCGCGGGCGTCACCGCGAAATGGAACGAGATCAAGGCGGCCGAGAAGGCCGCCAAAGGCGCGTCCGCGCCGGAGAAGTCTTCTGGACGGCGTTCCGCTCGCCCTGCCCGCGCTCACCCGCGCCGTGAAGCTTCAGCAGAAAGCCTCCGCGGTCGGCTTCGACTGGAACAATGCGGCCCATGTCATGGGCAAGATTCGGGAGGAGACCGAGGAAGTCGCCGAGGAACTGGCGCGGCCGAACCTTGATCCCAAAGCGCTCGAAGAAGAGATCGGCGATCTCTTCTTTGTAGTCTCAAATCTCGCGCGTCACGCCAGGGTCGATCCCGAACAGGCGCTGCGCGGCGCCAACGCCAAATTCGAGCGGCGCTTCCATCATATCGAGAACCGTCTCGCCGAAATGGGTTCGAGCGCGCAAGCCGCCTCGCTCGATGACATGGAGGCGCTGTGGGTCGAAGCGAAGAAGCTTGAAAAGAATAAGTTTTAGATTGATCTCGAGGCCACAATGAGCAATCCCGGCGCGCGGCGCTACAGCCCGCAGGCTCAGCTTTTCCACTGGCTCTCGGCCATCTGCGTCGTCGGCGCGTGGACGCTTGGCGTGCTCGGTGATGAACTGCCGAAGGGGTCGATCCGCCACATGGGCGAATTCACCCATGTCATGCTGGGCGAATCCGTCGTTCTGCTGCTCGCGTTGCGCCTCGCCTGGCGTTTTGCGACCCCCGCCCCCGCGCCCGAACCGACGCGCCTCGGCGTCGCCGCCGAACTCGGCGCGAAGCTGGGCCAAATGGCGATCTACGCCCTGCTCCTCGCCGTCCCGATCGTGGGGCTCGTGACGCTCTTCCACGGTGGAGAAGCGCTCTCGCTTTTTGGCGTCGTCGAAATACCGTCGCCCTGGCCCAAGAACCGGGAGCTGAAGCATTATTCGAAGGAAATTCATGAGCTTATGGCTCATGTGCTCATTGTGTTTGCGGCCGTGCACGCCGCAGCCGCGCTGGCGCATCACTATCTTCTCAAGGACCGAACCCTGAAGCGGATGCTGCCTGCGGTTTTCTCGGCGGATTAGCGCCCGCTTCCGATCTTGAGCACCAATACGCCGGCGCCGATGAGCAGAATGCCGGCAATCTCCATCCATCCAAGGCTCTGCCGGTAGAACACCCAGCCGGCGATAGAGATCAGCGCCAGACCAACCCCCGACCAGACCGCATAGGCGACGCCGAGCGGAATGGCCTCGAGCGTCAACGAGAGGAAGTAGAAGGCGGCCACATAGCCGACGACGACCCCCGCCGTCGGCAGCGGATTGCGGAAGCCTTGGGCGGCGGGCAGAGCCGAGGAGGCCGCGACCTCCGACAGAATGGCGATGGCGAGGTAGAGCCAGTGCATCAGCCGTCCCGCTCCACGGCGATTCCCGCGAAACGCCGTCTCACTTCCTCGCAGCGCTCGGGCGCGACGCGCACCAGAAGGCGCGAGCCCCCGTCGTCGCACGTTTCTCTCGATAGCACCTCGGCGTGGGCATGGAGCCAGGCAAGCCCCTGCCCGTCCTCGGGCGGCAGATCGAGCGCCAGCGTGACGCGGCTCGCCGCAAGCAGCGTTTCGATGCGCGCCAGCAAATCCTCGAGCCCCTCGCCGGTCACCGCCGAAACCAGCGTCGGCCGACGCTGCGCTTCAAATCCGCGCGCGGCGAGGCGCATCGCCTCGAGCCGATCGGGCGCCAGCGCGTCGATCTTGTTCCAGACTTCGATGATGCGCCCCTCGGCCTCGCCCTTCAGGCCCAGTTCGGCGAGAATGGCCTCGACGTCATGAGCCTGCGCCTCGGAATCCTCGTGCGAGACGTCCCGCACATGCAGGATCACGTCGGCGAGGGTCACCTCCTCCAGCGTGGCGCGGAAGGCGGTGACGAGCATCGTCGGCAGGTCCGAGATGAAGCCGACCGTGTCGGAAAGCAGGACGCGCGCGCCATGCGGCAGGCGGATCTGGCGCAAGGTCGGATCGAGGGTCGCAAAGAGCATGTCCTGCGCGAGCACCTCGGCCTTGGTCAGCCGATTGAAGAGCGTGGATTTTCCCGCGTTGGTGTAGCCGACCAGAGCGACCACAGGGTAAGGAACTTCGCGCCGCGTCTTGCGATGCAGCCCGCGCGTGCGCTTGACCTTGTCGAGATCCTGCTCGATGCGCCGCATCCGCTCCTCGATGAGGCGGCGGTCGGTTTCGATCTGGGTTTCGCCGGGACCGCCGAGGAAGCCGAAGCCGCCACGCTGGCGCTCCAGATGGGTCCATGACCGCACGAGGCGCGATTTCTGATACGCGAGATGCGCGAGTTCCACCTGCAACGCGCCCTCTTTGGTGCGCGCCCGCTGACCGAAGATTTCCAGGATCAGGCCGGTTCGGTCGATGACCTTGGCGCCCCAGGCCCTCTCAAGATTGCGTTGCTGAACCGGAGAGAGCTGGCAATCCATGCTGACGAGCCCGGCCTCCAGCTCCTGCACGGATTCGCCGATCTCTTCCAGCTTGCCCTTGCCGACATAAGTCGCCGGCCGCACGTCGCTCAGCGAGACAGAAACCTCGCCGACAATGTCGAGATCGATCGCTTGCGCGAGGCCTATCGCCTCCGAAAGGCGCGCTTGAGGGTCGCGTGACAGCGACGCCGCGCCGCGCGAGAGATAAGGCCCTACGACGATCGCGCGCGTCCGGCCGCTGCCGGGCGACGCTGCGTCACCCCTGATTTCCCCGCTCAATCCGCTTACCGCTTTTCCCCGGAGGCTTCGTCGTCGCTCGGCTCGAACATCTGGATCGGGTGCCCCGGCATGATGGTCGATATGGCGTGCTTGTAGACGAGTTGCGAGTGGCCGTCACGCCGCAGCAGAAGGCAGAAGTTGTCGAACCAGGTGACAATGCCCTGAAGCTTGACGCCGTTTACGAGGAAAATGGTGAGTGGAACTTTGTTTTTCCGGACAAAATTCAGAAAGGTATCTTGCAGATTCTGCGAACGCTCCGACGACATCGGCTGTCCTGTTCTTTTCTTGATTGATTGAGCCGAGCGGTTTGAGCCGCCCCCCGTTGTTTATTTTTCTTTTCTACCGGCCTCCGCGCGGACATTAGAGCCCGTCCCTTTGGGAAGCGCAAGGCGGAAGTCGTGCGTGAGCCGCCCGGCCGCGTGCGCGCGAACGCGCTGCAGGCGCAAGGCGTGGCTGGCGCTCCAATTTACGCAAAAGCTCACCTGAAACATTATATCAACATCATAAATATTTGGTTTTACTAGTCGATCGAGAGTGACTTCAACTTCCTGTGTAAGGCTGATCTCTCCATGCCGATGAATTCAGCTGTACGAGAAATGTTGCCGGAAAAGCGGTTCAGTTGAGCCACAAGATATTCGCGCTCGAAAACCTCGCGCGCTTCCCGCAGCGGGAAACTCATCAGTTTTTCGCCCCTCACGCCCGCGGGGGTGGCGGGCACGAGCTCACCAACGTCGGCAGGCAACATCTCCGCCGTGATGGTCGCGCCTGCTTCGCCAGCGGTGAGGATCATCAGGCGCTCGACGTTGTTCTTTAGTTGCCGGATGTTTCCCGGCCAGTCGTGCAGCTGCAGGACGGCGAGCGCGTCCTCGGCAATCTGGCGGCGCGGCATGCCGGATGCGACCGACATGTTCTCCATGAAATATTCGATCAGCGCGGGGATGTCCTCGCGGCGCTCGGCGAGAGAGGGCACGCGGATCGGAACGACGGCGAGGCGGTGGAAGAGGTCCTCCCTCAGCGCCCCCTCCTCGATCGCCGAGGCGAGGTCGCGGGCTGAGGACGAGATGACGCGGACGTCCACCTGCACCTTCGTCGCGCCCCCAACGCGCAGGAACGTCTGGTCCACGAGCACGCGCAGGATCTTGGCCTGCGTATCCTTGGGCATGTCGGCGATCTCGTCGAGGAAGAGCGTGCCGCCATGCGCCTCCTCCAGCGCGCCGATCTTGCGTTCGCCGTCCGGGCCTTCACGGCCGAAAAGCTCCATCTCCATGTTTTCGGGCGTGATCGTGGCCGCGTTGATGACGACGAAGGGCCCGCCCGCCCGCACAGAGGCTTCGTGGATGCACCTTGCGGCGAGTTCCTTTCCGGTCCCCGGCGCGCCGGTGATGAGAACCCGCGAATTGACCGGCGCAACGCGGCCGACGAGCTGCTGAAGCTGATTCACGGCGGGCGAATTGCCAACGATGCGGTCGAAAGCCCCGGCCCGCTGACGCAGCGCCGAGAGCTCGCGCCGCAGCTGATAGGCCTCGAGCGCGCGCTCGGCGATGAGGACGAGGCGGTCGGCCTTGAACGGCTTCTCGATGAAGTCATAAGCGCCGATCTTGATGGCGCTGACGGCGGTCTCGATGTTGCCGTGGCCCGAAATCATGACCACGGGCAGGCCCTTGTGCTGCTTCTGGATCTGTTCGAGCACCTGCAATCCGTCCAGCCGCGACCCCTGCAGCCAGATGTCGAGAAAGACGAGATGCGGCCGCCGGGACGCGATCGCATTGAGCGCCTCGTCGGAATCCTTCGCCGTCCGCGTTCCGTGGCCCTCGTCGCTGAGGATGCCTGCGACGAGTTCGCGGATGTCTTCCTCGTCATCGACAATCAGAATGTCGGTCGCCATTACGCCCCGTCCGTTCCAGAGGAGTTGGTGGTCTCAAGTGTTTCCTCGGCAAGGCTCTCCTGTGGCCGGGGAGAATCCTTGCCGCTTCCCGCAAGAGGCAGGATCAGTCGCACGCAGGCCCCGCGCCCCTTCGGGGCGTCGAGCAGCTCCAGCCGACCGCCGTGATCCTCTATAATCTTGGCGACAATCGGCAATCCAAGGCCCGTGCCGTCGGCGCGGGTCGTCATATACGGTTCGAGCAGGCGCTGGCGGTTCATGGCCGGGAAGCCCTTGCCATTATCGATGACGTCGATCTCGGCCATGCCGTCGCGCAGCGACAGGCGGATCTCCACCCTGCCCTTTTCCGTCGGTTCCTGTTCGATACGCGCGGCGATGCCCTCGACCGCGTTCTTGACGATATTCGTCAGCGCCTGAGAGAGGAGACGCCGATCGAACTGGGCGTAGATCGGCGATTCCGTGTGGCTTTCGACGAGGTCGACGTCGGCGTGGCCGACGCGCATCAGGAAAGCCACCTGCCGCACGCATTCGTTGAGGTCGTCGCGGGCGGGCCGGGCCTTCGGCATCCGGGCGAAGGACGAGAACTCATCCACCATGCGCTTGATGTCGTCCACCTGGCGCACGATCGTATCCGTGCACTGGTCGAAAATCTCGCGATCGACGGTGATTACCTTCCCGTATTTGCGCTTCAGGCGCTCCGCCGAGAGCTGAATTGGCGTCAGCGGATTTTTGATCTCATGGGCGATGCGGCGCGCGACGTCGGCCCAGGCCGAGGTGCGTTGCGCCGTGACGAGGTCGGTGATGTCGTCGAGCGTGACCACGAAGCTCGGCGCGCCTTCATCGAGGCGCCGAGCCGAAGTGACGCGTATATTGAAGGTGCGCTCGGCGACGCCGCGCTTGATGGTGATCTGGCTTTGCACCGCGCGCGGGAAGAACTCCACCGCGTCCGTGAGGAGCGGCGCGATCTCCGGCATCACCTCGGCGATGCTCGCGCCGACGGTCGTCTGGCCCTTCGCGTCGTTGAGCGACAGTTCCTCCGCCGAGCGGTTGAGGATGGTGACGATCCCGTCAGAAGTCGACGCCCATCACCGCCGCCGGCACGCCCGCGAGCACGGCTTCCGTGAATTCGCGTCTCTCGTCGTTGAGACGGTTGGCCTCGAGAAGCCGCCGCTGCTGGAGGTTCAGCTCGGTCGTCATATTGTTGAAGACGTCGCCGAGCCGCGCCAATTCGCCATGCGAGCGGTCGACCTTGACCCGCACGCCGAGATTGCCGGCGGAAACCTGGTCCGTCGCGGCGATGAGGGTCCGGATCGGCGTCACGAGGCGGTCGGCGAAATCGAGCCCGAACCATATGGATGAGAGCAGCATGATGGTCGTCAGCAGGGCGTACATCAGCACGAAGGCGCGTTGCACCGCGGCGCGATATCCGTCGAAGGCGTCGTAATTGCTGATCAGCATCTGCGCCTGCTTGGGAAACTCGATGGCGAAGGGGTCGATCGGCCGCGTCACGTAGAGAAAGGTGTTCTCGAAGGCATTGAGCGCCCGCAGGGCTACAAAGCTCTTGCCGTCGTCAATCATCAGGCAGAGCGGCTCGCCCTTGCGCGCGTTGTCGAACTCCGACTGTGGCGGCGCAATAACGATCGCCGAAGCGTTCTTGGCGACGTCCACCCGGTCGATGATCTCGCCCGTGGATTTCACCAGCGCCGCGACCGAGAAACCAAGAAACTTGGCGCGCGAGTCGAAGATCTGGTGAAAATAATTGCGGTCGGTGATGAAGAGCACGCGGGCGCGGTCGAGGTCGGAGGCCGTGAGCTGCGCCTCCTGCAGCAGCGCCTGGCATTGGCTGGACTGGAAGGCATCGGCCGCCTGAGCGGTGTTGTGGACGAAAACCTTGACCCCGTTCATGAAGGCCGGATTCAGCGCGCGTTCCAGGGTCATCGATCCGGCGATGGCGAGGAGGATGGCCGGGATCAGCGCGATGACCGAGAAGATGCCGACGACGCGGACATGCAGCCGCGCCGCAGCCTCTCCCCGCCGCCAGACGCGATAGAGCCGGGTGGCCTTGATGACAACCATGACCAGAAGCACGCCGACGAGGAGGCCATTGGCGATGAGAAGCGGGATAAGTCGGTCGTCCGTCGGCGAGAGAACGCCGAACTGAGCGGTGACCAGAAAGGTCGCGAGCGCGCAACCCACGGCGCCAATGGCGACGACGGGACCGACCCAGGCGCGAAACCCCGCGCCTTTGCCGCTATCTGAGAGTGCGTGATCTCCAGCCGGGTCCATGCTGATTTTATAGGCCCGCGCCGCGACTGTTGCAAATGTGCAACGCTTTGGTCACGCGATTTTCTGAACGGGATCAGTGGCCGACGGGCGGCGCGACGTCGTGGCCGCCCCCATCGTCTCACCTCGGCGAGCGCATCAGCCTTATGTCGAGGTCATTGACCTTCTTGCGCAGCGTATTGCGATTGAGCCCCAAAAGCTCCGCCGCCTTGATCTGATTGCCGCGCGTCGCCGCAAGCGCCGCCGAGATCAGCGGAATTTCGATCTCGCGGATGATGCGGTGATAAAGGCCGGGCGGCGGCAGGCCGTCGCCGCAGTCTCGGAAGAGTTTGGCGAGATGCTGCTCGACGGAGTTCGACAGCGTGTGGCCGTTTTCCAGCTCCTTCGAGGGCGCGGCGCCAGGAGATGCGGGCTTGTCGGCCGAGGCCTGACGCAGTTCGTGCTCGAGCTCCGCCTCGACGAGCGGGTCGGAGATGACCTCCTGCGGATGGAGCGCAGCGAGGCGGCGGATGAGATTTTCCAGCTCCCGGATATTACCCGGCCAGCGGTATCTCTTCATCCGATCGAGCGCCGCCTGCTCGATATATTTCTGCGGTAGCCCTTCGCTCGCCGCCACCTTGAAGAAGTGGTGGACAAGGTCCGGAATATCCTCCGTGCGCTCACGCAGCGGCGGCAGGCGCAGCGGCACGACGTTGAGCCGGAAATAGAGATCCTCGCGGAACAGGCCCTGCTGGATCAAAATCCGCAAATCCTTGTTGGTCGCGGCGATGATGCGGACATTGGTCTTGATCGGGGTGCGGCCGCCGACGGTCGTGTATTCCCCCTGCTGCAGCACGCGCAGCAGGCGAGTCTGCGCCTCCATCGGCATATCGCCGATTTCGTCGAGAAACAGCGTGCCGCCCTCGGCCTGCTCAAAGCGGCCGGCCGACCTCTGATTGGCGCCGGTGAAGGCGCCCTTCTCATGTCCGAAAAGTTCGCTCTCGATCAGATCGCGCGGGATGGCCGCCATGTTGACGGCGACGAACGGACCCTTCTTACGTTTTCCGTAATCGTGAAGAGCACGCGCGACAAGCTCCTTGCCGGTGCCGGATTCGCCATTGATCATGACCGTCAGATCGGTCTGCATGAGGCGCGCAAGCGAGCGGTATATCTCCTGCATCGCCGGCGATCTTCCGACGAGCGGCATGCCCTCCATTTCCTCGGGCTGCTCGATCTCGCCGGTCTTGCGCGGCTCGGCCATGGCGCGCCCGACAATTCCGACGAGCTCTTTCAGATCGAAGGGCTTGGGCAGATAGTCGTAGGCGCCCCGTTCCGAAGCGCGTATCGCCGTCATGAAAGTATTCTGCGCGCTCATCACGATGATGGGCAACTCGGGCCGGAGCTTCTTGATGCGCGGCAGAAGCTCGAACGCGTTCTCGTCCGGCATGACGACGTCCGTCACGACGAGATCGCCCTCTCCCGATTGCACCCAGCGCCACAGCGTCGCCGCCGTGCCGGTCGTCCGAACCTCGTAACCGGCGCGCGACAGCGCCTGAGCGACGACGGTGCGGATCGCCGCATCGTCATCGGCCACAAGGATTTCGCCTCTCGTCATCCCATTCTCCCCCGCTGACGAAGCGTCATGATCTAACCTGCTCCCTTTTCTCCGATGCCTTGTCGGCCGCCTTGGCGCGATACATCGGCATCAGGACTCGGAAGGTCGTGCGTCTGGGAAGGGATTCGCATTCAATAATGCCGCCGTGGTCGTTTACGATCTTGGCGACCAGTGCAAGACCGAGGCCAGTCCCCGACGATTTGGTGGTCACAAAGGGATCGAACAGATGCGCGGCGATGTCGTCCGGCACGCCGGGCCCGTTGTCGCGCACGCAGAATTCGAGCGGCAGACCGACCGGGCTTTTGGCGCCCATCGCGCGCAGGCTCACGCCGGGGCGGAAAGCGGTGGAAAGCTCGATCTCGCCGTCGACAGCGTCGCCGATCGCTTCGGCTGCGTTCTTCACGAGATTCAGGAACGCCTGCACCAATTGATCGCGGTTCGCGTAAACCGGGGGCAACGAGGGGTCGTAATTCTCGATAAACCGCACGCGCCGCGCGAATCCGGACTGCGCGACCTGCTTCACATGATCAAGCACCGAATGGATATTTACACGGTCGCGCTTCAGCGGACGCGCGTCGGAGAAGACCTCCATACGGTCGACGAGCCGAACGATGCGGTCGGTCTCTTCGCAGATCAGCCGCGTGAGCGCCCGATCCTGATCTGAAAGCCCGCTCTCGAGCAATTGTGCGGCGCCGCGAATTCCTGAAAGCGGATTCTTGATCTCATGGGCGAGCATTGACGCAAGTCCAGAAACGGAGCGCACAGCGCCCCTATGGCTTAGCTGTCTGTCTATTTTATCGGCAATTGTACGTTCTTGCAGCACAACCAGCACAAGGCCGTCCATATCCGCCAGCGGCGCGCAATGCACATCCACCCGCCGGTCGGAGTCCTGGCCAGGGCGGCCGACATCCACCTTATACTCGTTGACCGGCGCGCCGCGGTCGCGCACATGCTCGATCAATGTGAGGAGTGGCGATCCAAAGGGCAGCAGCCGGTCGATTTTCTGGCCGATGAGCAGCGGCTTTCCCAGTTCGAAGAAGGATTCAGCTGCTGCGTTGGCGTCTTCGATCACCCCCTCACGGGAGACGGTGAGGAGCGCGTTCGGCAAGGCCTCCAGAACGCAACTGCGCCCGCGCTCCTCCAAAACCTTGAGGGCCGTGAAACTCTTGCGCCGGAATTCGTCCCGGCCGGAGCGATCTGAAATGCTCATGCGGCGGCGTCCTGGGTCTGAGCAGAGAAGATAGCGTCGATCAGCCGGAAAGCGTCCTGCGCGCAATCGGCGGTCACCAGCGCGCGGCGCGCCTCGCCAACTTGCGTGCAGGCGGCGCCGAAAGCTTCGTCGACGTAGGCGGCGAGATGCTTGCGGGCATGGCGCAACCCTGCGCCCTGCCCCATTTGCGCGAGCAGCCCTTCCAGATGCTCCCGCGCGACTGCGCCGCGCTCCGGCAAGGAAGGCTCGGCGCGGCGGCGGCCTGTCGCCAGATAATGGGCGATATCGCCGACGAGCCAGGGCCGACCCTGGGCCGCGCGGCCGACCATGACGGCGTCCGCGCCCGAGGCGGCGAGCATGTTCCGGGCATCCTCCGGGCCGCGACAATCGCCATTAGCGACGACCGGCAAGCGCACAGCCTCTTTGACGGCGGCGATGGCCCCCCAGTCGGCTTGTCCCGCGTAGAACTGCTGGCGGGTTCTTCCGTGCACCGTGATGAGTTCCACCCCTTCCGCCTCCGCGCGGCGGGCCAGCTCCGGCGCGTTGCGCGAGGCGTCGTCCCAGCCCAGCCGCATTTTGACGCTGATCGGAATGCGGATGGCTGCGCGCGCTGCGGCGATGAGCGCCGCCGCCTGATCGAGGTCCCGCATCAGCGCCGCGCCGGCGAGCCCGCCCGTCACGCGTTTGCAGGGGCAGCCCATGTTTATGTCCACCCAGTCCGCGCCCGCGTTTTCCGCGTGCCTGGCCGCGGCGGCGATTTCGTCGACATCGCGGGCGGCGATCTGAATGACCCGCGGCGCCGAATTTGTATCATTGGAAGACGCCAGCCGCAGCGCCGTCTCACGGTCGCCGCGGACGACGCCGGCCGCCGTGATCATCTCGCTGATGGCGGCGCTCGCGCCATAACGCTCGGCAATCAGCCGCATAGTCGGGTCCGTGACCCCGGCCATGGGGGCGAGAAGCGCGCGCCCCGAGAGTATGACCGGCCCTAACCGGAGCGCGCCGCGCTCTGACAGGCCGCCTATAAATTCGGCATTTGTCATCTTGCTCACACTATAAGCAGCAAGTCTTCGCAGTTGCAACATGACTTTTCGCCAAGCTCCCGGCGAATTGACGCGGCGGCGGAAAGGCGACACAGAGCAGGCATGGTCGCTCGAATCCGAACTTTTCATCCTCGTCGTCGCCGGCGGGCGGGGCGCGCGCGCGGGCGAGGGCTTGCCAAAGCAATATCGCCCGCTCGCCGGCCGCACCGTCCTCGCCTACACCATACAGGCAATGCGCGTGGCTGCGCCAGAGGCCAGGATCAAGGTCGT
Source organism: uncultured Alphaproteobacteria bacterium (assembly GCA_963806665.1). GTDB lineage: Bacteria > Pseudomonadota > Alphaproteobacteria > Rhizobiales > Beijerinckiaceae > Methylocystis. The sequence continues at coordinate 882,207 of CAWDYM010000004.1, forward strand.
CATTCATCCAGACGACCTCGCGCTTTACGCCTCGAGCGTCGCGGAAATGAGCGCCGACGACCGCGCCACGCTCTCCAACCCCGCTTTCGGCGGCGCGACGCGCCAGGAGAGCGTGCGCAACGGGCTCGAGGCCATCGCCCGCGAGGGCGCGCCGCAGATTGTGCTGATCCACGACGCCGCCCGTCCCTTCGCCGCCCCCACGCTCATCGCACGTGCGGTCGACGCCGCGCGCAATCATGGCGCCGCCGTGCCCGGCGTGCCGCTCAATGACACGGTGAAGGAGATCGACGCGGCGGGCTTTGTCGTGGCGACGCCGGACCGCGCAAGGTTGCGGGCGGTGCAGACGCCGCAGTCCTTTCGATTTCCGCTGATCCTCGATGCGCACCGTGCTGCGGCCGCAGGCGGGCGCGAACTTACCGACGACGCCATGGTCGCAGAGGCGGCCGGCCACGCCGTGCACGTTTTCCCCGGCGACATTGCCAATTTCAAACTTACGACGCCAGAGGATTTCGTCCGCGCCATGGAGCAACTCCACGCCCCTTCCCTCGCCTCTCTCCCCGATGTCCGCGTGGGCCAGGGCTATGACGTTCACGCCTTCGCCGTGGGCGACCATGTCCGGCTCGGCGGCGTCTCTATCCCGCACAGTCACGCCCTCGCGGGCCATTCCGACGCCGACGTGCTGATGCACGCGATCACCGACGCCGTGCTCGGCGCCATCGCCGAGGGCGACATTGGCGCACATTTCCCGCCCTCCGACCCGCAATGGAAAGGCGCGGCGTCGCACATCTTCCTCACGCACGCCTGCAAGCTTGTGCGCGAACGCGGAGGGATAATCGCCCATGTCGACGCGACGGTGGTCTGCGAGGCGCCCAAGGTCGGGCCGCATCGCGAGGCGATCCGCGCGAGTCTCGCCAGGATCATGCAGATGGACGTCGCCCGCGTGGCGATCAAGGCGACGACGACGGAGCAGCTCGGGTTTACCGGACGGCGCGAGGGAATCGCGGCGCTGGCGATTGCGACCGTGCGTCTGCCCGAATAGGCGCTGCGCTCGACCTCGGATTCAATCGCTTCCGCACGACGTAAATTCGCGACGCGACCGCCTTTACCTTGATGGCGTGTAGTTGAAGACAATTGAGGGCTTACGGCACATTCTCTTTAAGTGACGGCGTCCCCGCGGCGCGAAACTGAAGGCCGGAGTAAAGGAGATGACCTCCCCCACGCACGCGCCGGACCGCATCGATTGGGTCGATTACGCCAAGGGCTGGTGCATCATTCTCGTCGTGCTGATGCATTCGACGCTCGGCGTCGAAGCGGCGGTGGGCCATGACAGCTGGCTGCACGGCTTTATCGACTGGGCGCGCCCGTTTCGCATGCCGGATTTCTTTCTGGTCGCGGGGCTCTTTCTGTCACGCACGATCGACAGACCCTGGCGCGATTTCCTCGACCGCAAGATCCTTCACTTTGCATACTTCTACGTGCTCTGGGCGCTGATACAGGGCGTACCCAAACTCGTTCTCTCCGGCGCCGGCGCGCAGGAAGTCGCCTCCGGCCTCGCCTTCGCGATGATCGAGCCCTTCGGGACGCTGTGGTTCATCTATCTCCTGCCGATTTTTTTCGCCGTGACGAAGCTGACGCGGCCCGCGCCGCCCGAAGCGGTGCTTCTGATTGCGGCGGCGCTGCAGATGGCGGGCGTTGTGACGGGATCCACCGTTATCGACGAATTCACAGGGCGCTACGTCTATTTTCTCGCCGGCTACGCCTGCGCGCCCGAGATGTTCGCGCTGGCCGAGGCGGCGCGCGCCAGAGTGGCGCGGACGCTATCGATCCTCGTCGTCTGGGCCATCGTCAACGGGCTCGCGGTGCGCCTTGGGTATGCCGCCCTGCCCGGCGTATCGCTGATGCTCGGAATGGCGGGCGCGGCCGCCGTCGTTTCCGTCTCGGCGCTTCTCGCAAAGGCGCGCGTGCTCCCGATCCTGCGCTGGCTCGGAAGCCGCTCGATCGTGGTGTATCTCGCCTTCTTCCTCCCCATGGCCGCCCTGCGCTTCGCCTTGATCCGCACCGGCATGATCGCGGACGCGGGCGCGGTCGCGTTGATCGTCGCAATCGGGGCGATCCTCGTTCCCTTGGGCATGCAATGGCTCGTAGCAGGCACCGTGTTCGACTTTTTGTTCGAACGTCCGCAGGCCTTCCGGCTGCCGGAGGCGCCGCTAGGGCGGCGGACTGCAGACAGGGCGACGCCAGCGCCTGCCGAGGCCTGGTCCGCGTGCCGCGACTGGCTGCCGGCGACGGGCGCTTATGGGGGCACCTTGACAACCGCCGGCCGCCGACGCCGATAGTTTGGCGCGGAACCTATCCCGCCCCAACCAGGCTTTCGGCCCATGATCCGCGTAACGCCTTTCATCTCCCTCGATGACAGCGAGATATCCCTCGAGTTTCTCCGCGCGTCGGGGCCCGGCGGGCAGAACGTGCAGAAGGTCGAGTCCGCGGTGCGGCTTCGCTTCGACGTCAGGCGTTCGCCCAATCTTCCGGAGGGCGTAAGAATGCGTCTCGAACGTCTCGCTGGTTCGCGCCTCACGAAGGAAGGCGAGATTCTCATAGAGGCGCAGCGCCATCGAACGCAGGAGCGCAACCGGGCGGACGCCATGGAGCGTCTGACCGATCTCATCCGTGAGGCGGCCGCCCCGCCGCCTCCCCCGCGGCGCAAGACGAGGCCGACTTTGGGCTCGAAGATGCGAAGGCTCGAAGGCAAAAAGCTGCGCGGCGACGTGAAGGCGCTGCGCGGCAAGCCCGGCCAGGACTAGGAAATTATGTTGAACGTAAAGGCTAATACGCTCTACGTAAAAACTAAGAGCAAGGGTTTGCGCGTCGCGACCGCCGAGTCCTGCACCGGCGGCATGGTCTCGGCGGCCATCACGGAACTTCCCGGCGTCTCGGAGGTTTTCGACCGCGGCTTCGTGACCTATTCCAATGAAGCGAAAAAGGACATGCTGGGAGTTTCGGCGGCAATTCTCGCGGCCCACGGCGCCGTCAGCGAAGAAACCGCCCGCGCGATGGCGCTCGGCGCGCTGGAGCGATCCTTGGCGGACATCGCCGTGTCGATCACAGGGGTCGCCGGGCCTGGCGGCGGTTCGCCGGAAAAGCCCGTGGGGCTCGTTCACTTCGCTTGCGCGCGGCGCGGCGGCGGGGTCGTCCACGTCGAAAGGCGTTACGGCCCCCTCTCCCGCCATCAGATAAGGCAGGCTTCCGCTGCGCAGGCGCTCGATCTTCTCATCGCTGCGGCGGACGGCTGATTCAGCGGCGGCGATACACCTGATCGGCGCGCGAGACGAAGGCGTCAGCGTATTTCTGGAACGCCTTGTCAAACATCGCCCCCATCAGGAGACCAAGAGCCATGCTCTTGAATTCGTAGGCGATGAAGAACTCGATCATGGAGCGCGACCGCCCGTCGGCCCCGGGCGGTTCGTCCCGGAACGTCCAGCGATTGTCGAGCTTGCGGAAGGGGCCGTCGATATAGTCGACGGTCACTTCGAGCTTGTTGGCGTCGCAGATCACGCGGCTGGCGTAACGCTCGCAGATCGCCTTGAAACCGACCTGCATCTCCGCGACCAGCTCCACGACGCCCGGCGCCGTTTCGGTCCGTCGGCGCACCTTCATCCCCTCGCAGAGCGGGACGAACTGTGGATAAGCCTCGACGTTGCATACGAGTGCAAACATGTCGGCGGCGCTGTGAGGCACATGGCGGCGCGTGCGAAAGCTTTTCATGGGCCGCTGTTCTAAGTCATTTTCAGCGGCGATGAAACGCCGCGCCGCAATTGTCCGCCTCGCCTATCGCGCAGAAAGGCGATAGTCTGCCCTTGGGGTAGAGGGAGGCAAACATGGCTAAGAAAACAGATTTTTCGCCTGAGCAATGGAGTGCGATCCTTCAGGCGCCATTATTGGCCGGCTTTGCGATAAGCGCGGCGGACCCGAGCGGATTGATTGGAACCCTTCAAGAAGGCATGGCCAGCGCCAAGGCGCTCGCCTCGGCCAAGTCGGACCCCGCGGCTGACGAGCTGGTCAGGGCCGTCGTCGACGACTTGATGACGCCGGAGGGGCGCACGTCGGCGCGGGAGGGAGTCAAGCTTCTGATTCAGGGCGCCAAAATGGCAGAGCTCAAGATCCGTGCGCTCGAAGAGTTGCGTAGCACGGCAAAAATTGTCGACGCCGTGTGTCCTCTCGAGGCCAAGCCGTTCAAAAACTGGCTGATTTCGATCGCCAATCTCGTGGCCGAGGCGGGGACCGAAGGGGGCGTGCTCGGCTTCGGGGGCGAGAAAGTGAGCGACCTCGAACGCGCGACGCTCGTCGAAATCTCAAACGCGCTCGGCATATAAAAAAATATCGGCGGCGTTTCAACGCCGCCGATTTGCATGAACCCGTGCCGCCGGCCGCTCCGCCGACGATATCAGGCCAGGTTGCCCGAAACCTTCGCGAAGGTGCCCGACAGATTGGTGCCGAGAGCGCGGACGCCGGCGATGATGGCGACGCCAATGAGAGAGGCGATCAGGCCGTATTCAATCGCGGTCGCGCCGGATTCGTCGCGGATGAAGGTCTTGAAGATCTTGGTCATCATGTGCTCCTAGAAGTTCGAAACAGGCTTGCTGCGTTTTGACCGACGAGGCTTGCCCGGACACGAGACTTACCCTGAAGCTCCCAAACAATTGTTAAACAGATGAGGCTGCTGGGCGATATCTACTGGTTCCGGAACTTATGCTTGCGAAATTATTGAACGAATCGCTGATCTATCGCGCCTTGAAAAGGCATCAGCGCCGCTCCCCGGGGAAACGGCGCTTGGATGACAGCCAGGAAGTTGTAGCGAAGCGAAAGGCTAGGCCAAATTGCCCGAGACTTTGGCGAAAGTGCCCGACATTTTCGTGCCGAGAGAGCGGACGCCGGCAATGATCGCGACGCCGATCAAGGATGCGATCAAACCATATTCGATGGCCGTCGCCCCCGATTCGTCTTTCATAAAAGCTTTGATTGCGGACATGGATTTCTCCCCAAGCGGAATTACCCGAGAGTTATAGCCGCCGATGTGAAAGAGTTGGTTAATGTCGTCGCCTAATGAGCGTAAATGAAGCACAGCGGATCGGCGACTTCGCCTCAGCGCTTACGATCTATGAGCATTTTCGGGAAAATTCCAAAGATTTAGGTCAAGGAAAGCTTTTTTGCCCGCACGGCGCGCAACTGCACGAAATCCTCGCCCGCATGGTGAGAGGAGCGCGTCAGCGGCGACGAGGCGACATAGAGGAAGCCTCTGGCGTAGGCGAGCGTTCGAAAGCCCTCGAATTCTTCGGGCGTTACGAAGCGCTCGACCGGATGGTGCTTGCGCGTCGGCTGCAGATATTGGCCGAGGGTGAGGAAATCCACGTCGGCTGAACGCATATCGTCCATGACCTGCATCACCTCGTTTCTGGTCTCCCCAAGGCCGAGCATCAGCCCGGACTTGGTGAAGAGCTTCGGATTCAACTCCTTGGCCTGCTGCAGTAGCCTCAGCGAGTGGAAATAGCGCGCGCCGGGGCGCACCGTCACATAGAGCGAGGGAACGGTTTCGAGATTGTGATTGAAGACATCCGGGCCGGCCTCGACCACAAGCTCCAGCGCGCCAGGCCTGCGCAGGAAATCCGGCGTCAGCACCTCGATCGTCGTCGACGGGCAGTTCTCCCGGATCGCGGAGATCGTCAGGGCGAAATGCGCGCCGCCCCCGTCCGGGAGGTCGTCGCGGTCGACCGAAGTAACGACGACATGGGACAGCCCCAGCGCTTTCGTGGCCGTCGCCACCCTGCCCGGCTCGCTCGGGTCAAGAGGCGCCGGCAGGCCCGTTGCGACGTTGCAGAAGGCGCAGGCGCGCGTGCAAACTTCGCCCATGATCATGAAAGTGGCGTGCTTTTTCTCCCAGCATTCTCCGATGTTGGGGCAAGCCGCTTCCTGGCAGACGGTGGTAAGGCCCGCGTCTTTCAACAGGGCGCTCGTCTCGCCCCACGCCGCGGAGCCGGGCGCTTTCACCCTGATCCACGGTGGCTTTCTCAAGACCGGCTGGTCCGGCCGCGCGGCCTTCTCGGGATGCCGAAGCGCTGCTGGCGTCTTCAAACGCGGATCGTCGTTCAAGAGGTCAATCACGGTCACAGGATTTCTCCCCTGCAACCTTATCTACGCGCCGGACTATCCGTCTGCAATGTCTCGGGAGTCGGGTGAAACCGTCGCCAAGCGGCGGCCAGGGCGAAGGATCCTATCAAGGCGGCGGCGAATTGGTGGGCGCTACCCTCTTCGGCCTGCCCGAAAAGGCGGGCTCCCTCGGCGCCAAGCCATGCCCCCGAAACCCCCACCAGGATGAGCGAGACGAAATCCTCGGTCGCTCGGTAAGTCGTCGTCAGCACCCAGCCGATCACGGTTCCCATGATCAGGTAAACGAAGAACTGGAAATTGAACGAGGACGCAGTTTGAGCAGCGCGTTCAAGAACGGGCTCCATCTCGCATCTCCAAGAGGCGCCCCCGCCCCGCGCCGGAAAGCCGTCGCTCACAAAATATAAACGCGCCGAGGAACCGCATCGTTCCGGTTTACCTGCAAAGTTTATTAGGAAGATTATCATCTATTTCAACGCAGCCCGAACGCGCGCTCCTGCACCCAGTCCAGAACCCTGCGTTCATAGATGGGCCCTTCTCATCGAACGACGACGCGGCGCCCTTCGTGACGGCCCCGACATAACCCCACGCTCAACACGAAGCGCCCTCCAACGCCGGAGTCGGCGCGACCCGCGCGTCACGTATTTCATCAAGCTCAGATTTCCGGCAGAGAGGTAAATAGAAAACAACAGGATATGAATTACTATTAAACTGAAACAATAACATCAAGAGTGGAAAATCAGAGATACTCGACCTCCAGAACGCCGGGGATGTCGCTCAGCGCGCTGGCGGTCTCGGCGTTCACCGCATAGCCCCCAGGCAGTCTGATTTCAATTTCTTCGGGTGCGACTCTGCGCTTGATAAGGAGCGAGACCTCGCCGTCCCCCTTGCCCGAAAGCCTGGCTTTGATCCTATCAATTGGACTATTGTCTCCAACGACAACCCGTAGCCCCTTCTGCGCGCGCGCCGCCGCCGCGGCCAGAGGCTCTACGGTGACGATCCGTGCGCGCACATCGTCGCCCTCGAGGTTAGCCGAGAGGGTCACCAGGACGGCCGCCCCCTTATCCAGGCTATCGCGATACTGGTTGAGCGCCTCCTGGAAAAGAATGGCCTCGTACTGGCCAGTGGTGTCGGAGAGTTGAACGATGCCCATCTTGGATCCGGACTTGGTGCGCCGCTCCGTTCGATCCAGCACCACCGCCGCAAGGCGGCCAGCCATTGCCCCGCCCTTCACGTCGGCGACGAATTTTGTCCAGCGCGACACCCTCAATTTGGGTAGGAGGCCGGCATAGGCGTCGAGCGGGTGGCCGGAGAGAAAAAAGCCGGCGGCCTCATATTCCCGGCGCAGCGTTTCGCCGCCCGACCAGGGCGGAATGTCGGGCAGCGGTAGGTCGTCGGCCTCGGCGTCTCCAAAGAGCGCATTCTGTCCGGCCTTGCTGTCTTCGGCATGTCGGTTGGCGGTGGCGAGCACCGCCTCGATCGCGGCGAAGGCGCGGGCGCGGTTCGGTTCGAGCTCGTCGAAGGCGCCGCAGGCGGCGAGATTTTCGAGAACCTTCTTGTTCACCTCACGCGGATTGATCCGCCGGGCGAAATCCGACAATTTCCTGAAGGGACGATCTCCCCGCGAGCGGACGATCGAACCCGCCTGCCCCTCGCCCACCCCCTTGATGGCCGAGAGCGCATAGCGGATCGCGAGTTTCCCCTCCGCGCCCGGCGCCACGTCGAAATCGACGCCGGACCGCCGGATGGACGGCGGCTCGACGGCGATGCCGAGCCGGCGGGCTTCGTCGCGGAACTCCGCCAGCTTGTCGGTCTGGCTCTTATCGAAAGTCATGGAAGCGGCAAGAAATTCAGCCGGATAATGCGCCTTGAACCACGCCGTCTGATAGGCGATCAACGCATAGGCGGCGGCATGCGACTTGTTGAAGCCGTAGTCGGCGAATTTCGCGAGAAGGTCGAAGATGGCGTTCGCCAGCTCCGGTTTCACTTCCCGCTCGATGGCGCCTTTGACGAAGCGCTCGCGCTGGGCGTCCATCTCCGATTTGATCTTCTTGCCCATGGCGCGGCGGAGCATGTCGGCCTCGCCCAGCGTGTAGCCGGACAGCACCTGAGCGATCTGCATCACCTGTTCCTGATAGATGATGACGCCGAAGGTCTCTTTCAGGATCGGCTCGATCTTCGGGTGGTAGTAGTTCGCCTCCTCGTCGCCGAGCTTCACCGCGCAATAAGTGGGGATATTGGCCATTGGGCCCGGCCGGTAGAGCGCAACGAGGGCGATGATGTCCTCGAAGCGGTCGGCGTGCATCTCGACGAGCGCCTTGCGCATGCCGGCGCTTTCCAGCTGAAAGACGCCCACCGTCTCGCCGCGCCCCAGCATGGCGTATGTTTCGGCGTCGTCGAGCGGCGCCTTGGCGAGGTCGAAGTCGGGATCGCGGCGGCGGGCCAGATCGCTCGCCATGGCGAGCACGGTCAGCGTCTTGAGGCCGAGAAAGTCGAATTTGATCAGGCCCGCCGGCTCGACCCACTTCATGTTGAACTGGGTCGCCGGCATGTCCGACTTGGGGTCGCGATAGAGCGGCGTCACTTCATGAAGCGGCCGATCGCCGATGACGACGCCAGCGGCGTGGGTTGAGGCGTTCGAGTAAAGGCCTTCGAGTGCGCCGGCGATCTTGAAGAGCCGCGCGACGCGCTCGTCCTCCGACGCCGCTTCGCGCAATTTCTGCTCGCCGGCGAGGGCTTCCGCCAGAGTCACGGGCTTGGCCGGATTCTGCGGGACGAGTTTGGCGAGCTTGTCCACCTGCCCCAGCGGCATTTCCAGTACGCGGCCGACGCTGCGCAGCACCCCGCGCGCCAGAAATGAACCGAAGGTGATGATCTGCGCCACGCGATCGGCGCCGTAGCGCGCGCGGACATAGTCGATCACCTCGTTGCGCCGCGTCTGGCAGAAGTCGATATCGAAGTCCGGCATCGAGACGCGTTCGGGATTCAGGAAACGCTCGAAGAAGAGGCCGAAACGCAGCGGATCGAGATCGGTGATGGTGAGCGCATACGCGACAAGCGAACCGGCGCCCGAGCCGCGCCCCGGACCGACGGGTATCCCCTGCGATTTCGCGTATTTGATAAAGTCGGAAACGATCAGGAAGTAGCCAGGAAAACCCATCTTCTCGATGGTGCTCAACTCGAAGTCGAGGCGCGCGAAATAGTCCTCGCGCCGATGACCCTCCGCCGGACCGTGCGCGGCAAGCCGCGCCTCCAGACCTTCCATCGCCTGCCGCCGCAGTTCTTCCGCTTCGACCTCGGTGAACGGCCGGTCGCCGGGCGCGTCGGTCAGGAAGCGGGGCATGATCGGCTTGCCGGTCCTTGGCCGGAAGGCGACGCGCCGGGCGATCTCGACCGTATTGGCGGTCGCTTCCGGAAGATCGGTGAAAAGCGCGAGCATCTCGGAGCGCGTCTTGAAGTAATGCTCGGGGGTGACGCGCCGGCGATCCGCGACGCCTGTCACCGTCCCTTCCGCGATGCAGAGAAGCGCGTCGTGCGCCTCGAAGTCGCCGCGTGACGCAAAGTACGGCTCGTTCGTCCCGACGAGAGGCACGCCCCGGCGATAGGCGAGATCGAGGAGTTGCTGCTCTACTTCACCTTCAGCTTGAAGTTTATGTCGTTGAATTTCAATGTAGAGACGATCGCTGAACAGGCGCTCCAGCGCCTCCAGCCGCGCGCGCGCGGTCTCCGGACGCCCGGCTGTCAACGCGCGGTCGAGGGCGCCGTCCGGCCCGGCCGTCAGCGCGATCAACTCCGCGGCGTCGTCGCAGAGCGCGGCGAGAGACACATGCGGCTCGTCGCCCTCCTGCGTGTCGAGATAGGCGCGAGAGGCGACGCGCATCAGATTGCGGTAACCCGCCTGGCTCTTGGCCAGCAATACGAGATTGGCGAAGCCCTCCTCCCGCCCCGCATAGCCGCCGGCCTTGCCGTCCGCGAAATCGATGCGGAGTTGAAGGCCGGCAATGGGCTGTACGCCCGCCTTGGACGCCTTTTCCGAGAATTCCAGGGCTGCGAAGAGGTTGTTGGTGTCGGTGACGGCGAGAGCCGGCTGGCCGTCCCGGACGGCAAGATCGATCAGCTTGCCGAGCGTCAAAGCCCCTTCGCGCAGCGAGAAGGCCGTATGGACATGCAGATGGACGAAGCCGGGGTCGGCGGTGCTCATAGGCGGACTCTATCTCCCGCAGGCGACCTCCGAAACGGCGAATCCAAACCCTCCACAAGCCAAAAGCATGAAGCCCGGCGCGATGCGCCGGGCTTCATGATGCGTGGGGCTGCGCCCGGACGAAGAGGGCAGTAACGCTCGCGTTACTCGGCCGCCGTAAAGGTCTTCGTCGCCGACTCCATCGGCTTGAAGATTTCTTTTGTCAGCGACGAATACATTTCCCCGAGCTTGGTGGCCTCGGCGACGAACTCCTCGTAGGAGGTCTTCGCGAAGTCGGACTGCAGCTGGAAAGCTTCGTCGATCTTCTTGACAGTAATCAGCTTTTCCGCCAGCAGACGGCTCTTCTCGAAGGACTTCTTCGAGTAATCCGTCGTCTCCGCGGCGATGCTCTGCCAGCCCTTTGTGACGGCCGCAGCGGCGGCGGAAACAGCTTCAAACTGCTCTTTTCCGATCAGTTGCACGCTTTCGAAATTGGCCACCATTGGGTTCGTCCTTATAAAATGGCGCCGATCCCTTGAGCCGCCCCGTGGCGGCGCGGCACGAGCGCCCGATACGAACAGAAATATATGCGGTGCACAAAAGCGCGTCAACAAAAATGTTGCGGTGCAAAATCTCTCCAAAAAATTTGATTGCCGCTTAACCCCCGGGTAACTGCGTTCTCTTACCCTGATGAACTGTGGCGTTTTGGCGACGCCAATCTGTGGTTGTCGTCGCCTGTTTATGTGCCTGTTCCGTAAGGGGCGAGTAGAATGTCGAATTCGAGTTTGTTGGACCGCCTGGCGCAGCCCCGCTCCCTCGCTGCCATTTTCACGGTCATCATGGCTTTCGTGGCGATCACCGCGATCCCGGCCGAGGCCCGTCGCCATGGCCATGGGCGCCATTACGGCCATCATGCTTACCACCGCTATTTCGCGCATCATCGCGGCACTGTGCATCATGCGCGCAGCCATCGATTTTACGCCGCGACCGGGGCGCGCGACGGCCAGGAAGAGGTCGGCGCCGAGCATCACGGCTTCTCCGCGATCGTCGTCGACGCCAACAGCGGCCGCATGCTCTACGGGCGCGCGGAGCACGAGTTGCGCCATCCGGCGTCCGTCACCAAGGTGATGACCCTCTATCTCCTGTTCGAGCAACTCGAGAAGGGCCGGCTCCGCCTCGACTCCCCCCTCATGATTTCGTCGCACGCCGCGGCTCAGGCCCCCTCGAAGCTGGGTCTCCAGCCGGGCGAGACGATCAGCGTCGAGAATGCGATCAAGGCGCTCGTCACCAAATCCGCCAACGACATCGCCTGCGCTGTCGCCGAGAACATCGGCGGCGACGAGCACAGCTTCGCTCAGATGATGACCCGCAAGGCGCATGCGCTCGGGATGCGCAACACGCATTACGAGAATGCCTCGGGCCTTCCCAATCCGGACCAGATCACGACGGCATACGACCTCGCGATTCTCGGCCGTGCGATTCAGGATCGCTTCCCGCGCCATTACCGTTACTTCAGCACGCACAGTTTTGCGTATAATGGCGCGCTGCACCGCAATCACAACCATCTCCTCGGCCGGGTCGAGGGCATGGATGGGATCAAGACCGGCTATACGCGCGCCTCGGGCTTCAACCTGCTCACCTCGGTGCGACGCGGCGGTCACCATATCGTCGCCGTCGTCATGGGCGGAACGACGGCCGGCGGCCGCGACCGCATTATGGCTAGCCTCATCGAGCAATATATCGGCGACGGCGCGGGCGCGCGCACCGCCGCCGCCATTACTGAGGACGAGTCAGTCGAGGAGACGGCCGCCGTTCTTCCGGTCGAGACGGCGCCGGTCGTAGCCGAGCGCGTCGTCGAACGCGCCCCTGAGCCTGTCGTCGAACCGACGCCGACAGTGCGCGCCGCGGCCGCCGTTATTCAGCCGGAGCGCCTCGCCTACTCGGACGATGCGACGAGCGTCGATCCTGAAGAGGTCGGCTCCGTCTCCCGCGCTCCGCGCCGCAGCACCGCTCCTGTGCCGCCCGCCGCCATCCCGGCGCGCGAGAAGACCGAGAAGACGGAGCGCCTCGAGAAGGTCGAAAAGCAGGCCCAGGTCCGGCCGGCTTTCGTTTCCGGGGGGCAGAAACGCGTTGCGGAAGAGCCCGCCGCAGGCAGGAAGCGCGGTTCGAAGACTTTACCCAAGGACCAGCTTGCCGCGATCATCGACGGCTCCACCTCGAGCCGCGCCGGCAAGGGGCATGAGATCACGGTCGCGACGACAACTCCGTCCGCGATCCGCTCCACCACGCTCGCCAAGGCCGAGCCTGCGCGTCCGACCAAACCGGGCTGGATGATCCAGATCGGCGCGGCGGAAGATCCGGACAAGGCCAATCAGATGCTCTCCCGCGCGCGCAGCCAGCTGCAGGGCTTCCCGCCCAGCGCCAGGGCTTTCACCGAGAAGGTGCAGAAAGGCAAGGAGACGCTCTATCGCGCCCGCTTCGCCGGCCTCGAGGAGCAGAGCGCAGAGTCCGCCTGCAAGGCGCTCAAGCGCTCGGGTTTCGCCTGCTTCACGACCAAGAACTGAGGACGCGCCGTCATGTCCGCTACCTGGGACCATGTCGAGGCTGGTCGGCGCGCCTCAATGATGGCGCCGCATAAGGACGTCCTTGGCTTCATTCACCCGAGCCGCGAGGTCGGTGGTGCCGCCAAGATCTGGATGCAGCTTTTTCATCAGATCGCGATGCGCCCGCGCAATGTCGGCGGCCGCCGCGCCCTTTTTCAGGCCGAGAATTTCGTAGGCTTCATCCTCGGTAATCGTGCCCGAGCGACCGGCGCGCGGGTCGCCGGCGTCCCCCGCGTTTCGGTTCGGATCGCTTGCCGCACGCCATCCGGCAAAGCGGCGATCCAGATACGCCTCTAGGAGACGGGCGCCATCGGGATCGTCCCGCAGGCAGATATTGTAAAGTTCGAGGAGAGCGGGACGGGTCAGCGCGTCGAGGCGCTTTCCCTCGTCCTTGCCGGCCAGGATCATTCCGCGGATCGCGCCAGTGGCGTGATCCAGCTCCATTTCGATCATCGCCGAGCGGACGCGCGAGACGCCTCCGCGATCATTGTCGCGCCGATTCCCCTGTCCCTTGAGCCCCATCAACCAGAGCCCGGCGGCGGCGAATGCGAGGCCGAAATCCAGCCTGCCGCGCAGGAGCAGCAGGCCCCCGAGCGCCATGAGCAAGAAGCCGCCGCCGCGCCTGATTAGTCCCGCGAGAAACGAGGGCGAAGCTTTCGTATAGGCGTTCAGCGCATGGAACCCCAGAACGAGCGCGATGAATCCGAGCAGCATCGGCATGGCTTATCGTGACCCCATCTGCGTGAGGAGCAATCGCGCCGCGTCTTCTCCCTGCCCCGCGCGTCGCTCTAGCTCCGGCAGGCCGCCAACAGCATAAGCGGCAGCGGCGCCAAGCAGCTCCGCCAGACGGCGCGGCGCGCCGACATCAAAGGCCGCATAGGCGCCGCCCGTGAGCCGCGCAATCTCCCTATAGGCCGACCGAGTGGCGGCGTCGCTCCCTTCCTGGAACATGAACGCTTTCAGGCCGAGGAGGCCGAGCTCCCCTGCCGTTGCGCTCAACTGATCGACCTTTTCCTCCATTGCGTCGCCGATATAGACGAGCGCCCCCACCGGGGCGGCGCGCGTTTCGTCCAGAGCGTGGCGTAGGACGCGGGCGATCTGAGTTTGCCCGCCGCGGCAGGAAATCCGAGCCATCAGCGCGCCCAGTCCGTCGCCCCGGGAGACGAATGGAGACGCGCGGCACTCGCGAAACCCCCGGAAATAGACGAGTTGCACATCAAGGCCGCCCTGCGCGGCCGTGGCGCGGAACATCTCGCCTTGGATGGACTGCGCAAGATCCCATGTCGGCTGGCGGCTCATGGTGGCGTCGAGCGCGAAAATCAGTCGCCCGCGCGTAGGGCGCGGGCGTGTGACGCCCTGCGCCGTCTCTAGGAAGGCGTCGATCGCGGTCTGTTGTGCGGGACGCCGCGCCGGCGCCTTCCTCAGATCATCGCCCACAGCTGTTCACGTCGCTTGTTCGTAACGCTATATCAAATCGGTTTCGCGCCTCGCAAAACAAGTGGCAGGCGTGACCGCGCACTTTAAGACCGCCAGAAGAGAATCGCCAAGCCCCGCGGAGGGCGCGCGAAGATGAGATGACGCCAGAGGGCACGCTATGGACGGACAGAGCTTACCCCCGACGCCGATCGCCGCGCTTCCGGCGCAGGACAGCGAGATGGTGCAGACGCTGATGCGCGGCTTTGCGCTTGAACTTGCGCAATCGGGACTACGCGTCGCGGGCGTGACGCAGATGCGGGGGGCCGACGCGTCCGGCCGCTCGCGGATTTTCCTGCGGGACGTAGCGTCGAAAGCGGAATTCGTGATCTCGCAGGACCTTGGGCCGGGCTCAGTCGCCTGCAATCTCGACACGGGCGAACTCGCCATGGCCTGCGCCGCAGTGGAGAGCGCGGCGCGATCCGGCGCCGATCTGATCGTCGTCAGCAAATTCTCGAAGCAGGAGGCCGAGCGCGGCGGCCTCTGCGACGCGTTCCGGGCGGCCATGACGGCGCGCATTCCCGTCATCGCAGCGGTCTCGCCGCATTTTCGGGAGGAATGGCGGACCTTCGCCGGCCCGCTCGCCGAAGATGTCGCGCCGACCCGCGACGCCCTCGCCGAATGGTGGGCGCGCGCGTGCAGTCTTCAGTCGGGCTCTCTCATCTGACAGACGGCGCATACATCAGCCCGCCCTTGTTCCACAGCGCATTCAGCCGGCGCTCCATTCCCAATGGCGAAGCTTGCCCCAGATTTCGCTCGAAGACATCCGCGTAATTGCCGACATGCTTGATGACGCGATAGGGCCAGTCGCCCGCCAAGGCGAGCCCGGCGCCACGGTCGCCTTCGACTCCAAGGAGATGGCGCACGCGCGGATCCTCGGACTTCAGCGCGGCGTCGACATTGGCCTTGGAAACCTGCAGCTCTTCGGCGTCGATCGTCGCGAAGAGCGTCCAGCGCACGATGGCGAACCACTGGTCATCCCCCTGTCGGACGACGGGGCCGTGCGGGGACCTGGAGAGAAAGTCCGGCTCGACGTCATGTTCGGCGGGCGCGGCAAGCTGCGCGCGCGCGGCATAGAGAGTCGTGGCGTCGGCGGTCAGCACATCGCATTGGCCGGAGCCGTAGCCCGCCGCCGCCGCCTCGAAGGTCACGAAGGGCTTGGGCTCATAGGCCGCCTTGCGCGATCTGAAGAAATCGACAAGCGCCAATTCGTACGACGTTCCCTGCTGGACGCAGACAGAGACGTTCGACAAATCCTGCGCCGTGGCGACGCTCTTCTGACGATGGACCAGGAAACTCTGCCCGTCGAAAAGGGAGACGCCCGCGTAGAGAAGCTTTTGGCCCCCCTCGCGCGATTGCGTCCATGCAGACGCGCTTGCGAGGAGATCGATCCATCCCGACTGGAGCGCCTGGACGCGCTCCTTGGGGGTGAGGCTGAGGAAATGAACCTTGGTCGGGTCGTCGAAAACCGCGGCGGCGACCGCGCGGCAGAAATCGGCGTCGAAGCCGCGCCACTCGCCCTCGACCGGCTCGGCGAAGCCCGCCTGCTGCGAGACGCCGCACAGAAGATAGCCGCGTCTGACGATCTGTTCGAGCGTCGGCCCCGCGTCGGTCTGGGCCGATGCGCTGTCGCGCGGCAAGCCAACGGCGCAGAGGATCGCAGTTGCGACGGCGAGAAAGAGGCGTCGGGCGATCATTGAGAGGCTCGGATTCGGACGATCGCTATATTAGGGTCCACCCTGAAAGGCGCAAGCGCAGACGCCTGAACGCCGGGAACGACGATGACGAGCCATAAAGATGAAAAGCGGCGAAAAAAGCGTATGTCGACGCTCGTCACGCAGGCGGGCCGCACGCCGTTCGATCACTTCGGGTTCGTCAACCCACCGGTGTACCGCGGCTCCACCGTGCTCTTTCCGACGGTCGCGGACCTCGAGGGGCTGAACCAGCCCTATACCTATGGCACCAAGGGCACGCCCACGACGCGGGCGCTCGAAGAGGCCTGGTGCGAGATCGCCGGAGCGGAAGATACGGTCCTCGTCCCCTCCGGCCTTGCGGCCATTTCGCTTGCGCTCGTCACGGCGACGAAGGCGGGCGCGCATCTTCTCGTGACGGATTCGGCCTATGGGCCGACCCGCAGCTTCTGCGACGGCTTCCTCAAGCGCTTCGGGGTGACGACCGAATATTATGATCCCCTGATCGGCGGAGCCATATCCGGCCTGATCCGGTCGGAAACATCCGCCGTGCTGATCGAGTCGCCCGGCTCGCAGAGCATGGAAGTGCAGGACACGCCTGCCATCGCCGCCGCGGCGCATGAGAAGGACGTCTGCGTCATAATCGATAATACCTGGGCGACGCCGCTCTTTTTCCCGCCGCATGAACGCGGCTGCGATCTCGCGATCGAGGCGGGAACGAAATATCTCTCCGGCCACGCCGACATACTGCTCGGGCTCGTCTCCGCCAACGCCAGATGGGCGAAGCGGTTGCGCCACACCTTCAATCTCTTCGCGATCGGCGCCAGTCCCGACGACGCGTCTCTCGCGCTGAGAGGGATGCGCACGATGGCGCTCCGCCTGCGCGAACAGGAACGCGCGGCGCTGGAGATCGCACGATGGCTGGCGCAACGGCCGGAAGTCGCGCGCGTGCTGCACCCCGCCCTGCCCGATCACCCAGGCCATGAAATCTGGAAGCGCGACTTCGGCGGCTCCTCGGGCGTCTTCTCGATCGTCCTTGAGCCGGCATCGAAAGAAGCCCTCCACGCCTTCGTCGACGGACTGGCGCTTTTCGGCATCGGCTTCTCCTGGGGCGGCTATGAGAGCCTCGTGCTGCCCTTCGATTGCGGACCCTATCGCACGGCGACTCAATGGACGGCCAAGGGTCCCGCCCTGCGCTTCTCGATCGGGATCGAGGATGTAGAGGATCTCCGGGAAGACCTCGCAGCCGGTTTCGCGCGGCTGACGGCCTAGCCGTTCTGCGCCGCCCCGAAGGCGAGGATGATGTCCCGCAACTGCGGCTCGTCCACCTGATCCGCGGCGGCTTGATACGCGAACCAATAGGTCACGCGCTGGCTCTTCTCGGGCCATTTCTTGCGTTGCCGCTCCACGCGCAAGGGGAAGACATCCACCCGGCAGGTGACGGACACGTCCGGCTTCAGCCGCTTCTCATAATCGAACTCGCCGAGCTTCGTCTTCTCGATCTTGCCATGGAGCCCCGCCTCCTGCTGCGCCTCGATCGCGGCGACGATATGCGGCTTGCGGCCTTTCATCGGCCAGCCTTTCGGGACGACCCAGCGTTTGGTGTCGCGTGACGTGACGAGGAGCACCTCGACGCCTTTTTCCGGATGGACCCGCCAAGGCAGCGCGGCGTATTGCGTGCGAGCCGTCTTCGGCCGCTCGCCGTTCTTTCTGGCTTTGGGCTGCTTTTTCACCACCTTCATGCCAGGACGCTCGCAAGGGCGTAGAAGGCTGCGACGATGAGGACGATCGCGCCGCAGATCGTGTGCGACGTGGAGACGGGGATGCCGATTCCGGTCGCGAGGAAGAGGGTGATCGCGCCGCCGGTTTCCGCACAGAAGCCATGCAGCGGAGTCAATCGCGTGATCTTGGAGCCCATGGTGTGCACGATCCGCCAACCCCCAAAGAGCGTCCCGAGGCCCATCGCCGTCTGGCGGATCAGAACCACCCAGAACGGCACATGAAACTCACCCTTACAGGCCCCATGTGCATAGAGCAGCACGGCAATGATGCCCATGGTTTTTTGTGCATCATGCCGCCGTGGCCGAGCGAGTAAAGCGAAGTCGAAACAAATTGCAGCGACCGAAACAGCTTGGGTGATAAAGGTCCGGCGCACGGCGAGCAGCACGTCGCGGATGATGTCGGCGGCGGCGTTCTCCTGCCCGCGTATCTCCTGAGAGAAGTCGATGACGCCCTCCCCGCCCTCGAGAGGCTAGGCGCAAAGCCTTGGCGCCGGCGACGAGCGTTTTGGCGTGGCTCTCGAAGAGATCGAAGAAGCGCTCTTCCTTGGGCATCAGCGCCTGGAACCAAGACAGCATCGGCGCTTCCCCTCACGTCCGCTGAATTTAGCGTCATAAAACTGTCATACAATGACTTGGCCACATAGCCGTCAGCGTGACGGCAAGTAAAGCATAATTTTCTCGCATCGCGCTGGAGTTCTCGTCGCTCACTGAACGACGTTTGGCGGGCGCGCTTATCGCGTCGTGCTGCCCGTCCGGTCCGCCTTGCTGAATTCCACTTCAGGATCTCGGGAGGCGTCCGGGTTTGCGCCGCTCGCCGCCGGCCTTGCCACATTGGCTCTCCGCAGCATCCCTCGCAGGCGGTCGCGCAGATTATGCGACATGAAGGAAGCCTGGCTGAGCGGCACGAGATTGGCGCCGCTGTAGACGAAAGCGCCGGCGCCCTCGACGACGATGTCGCCCGAACGCAAGGTCGGATCGCTCTTCGCCGTGCGCTCGAAGAAGGTCTGCGAAGATTGCGGATCGTTACAAACGCATTTGCTCGTCGCCTTGTCGCGAAAGGCGAAGGCCACGGGCAAGGACGCATAGCGTTGGCCCTTGGCGTTGCGCGCGCTCTCGATGGTCGAGCCGTCGTAAATCTCCATCGGCGCCGACGGACAGGCGAGTTCGCAGGATTGCTGCCGGCTGGCGCTCGTGGATTTGATCAGCGGAAAAAAATAGCCGTCGCATGTGCGCACGCAAAATCCGCCGGTCGCCGGATCGGTGGACATCGCCGAGCCGCCGCCACCGCCGTCGCGCTGTTTGGGGCCGAAACGGACGTCGCCGAGCGCCTTTTGCTTTCCGCGGCGAGCGGCCCCGGAATCGCGCGGCGCGCGCTGCGGAGCCGCCTGCTGCGCGGGCTCGTCCGGTCCGAACAGAAAGTCGAGAAGGCCCTCCGCGCCGCTCTGCGCCGGCGCGAGAAAGCCCAGCAGCGCGACGAGAAGGAAGACCCCTGCAAGATATGGACGGATGTGCCGCATGATCCCTGCTTCCATTCCCTCGTCAGCGCCGCCTGGCGACCCCGGCAGGATTCGAACCTGCGACCCACTGCTTCGAAGGCAGTTGCTCTATCCAGCTGAGCTACGGAGCCTTCCAATCGAAATGCCCCGGCCGCCGCCGCTGCGACGGCCGGTCCGACAAGTTGCTACCAAAATATGTCGCTTCTGGCGACCCCGGCAGGATTCGAACCTGCGACCTACGGCTTAGAAGGCAGTTGCTCTATCCAGCTGAGCTACGGGGCCGTTGTTCGGGGCGCCGGTCAGTGCGTCCAAAGACCGATGCGGCTTGTCTTGAAATTATCCGAGTAAGAGGCCGTGCGCCGCGACGCCGTGTCAGGCTTGGGCTCTTCAACGCGGTACGGCACGCCAGCGCGTTCCGCATAGGCGATCGCCTCTTCCTTGGTGGCGAAGCGCAGGCGAATCTGCTGCTTCATGTCGCCCGAGCTTGTCCAGCCCATCAGCGGATCGAGTGAGCGCGGCGCCTCCAGATCGAAGTCGAGGCGCCAGGGCCTGGCGTGGCCGGGGCCCGATTGAGTGACGCTCGGCGACTGGCGGTAGATGCGGGCAGTCATGAGAAACCTCTTGCTTCCTGTTCAGCCGCGCCGGCTGTGTTCCGCCGCAGGCGCCCTCGGCTCTTTCGTAATCAGCCGCGGCGCGTTTGCCAACCTGAAGTTTGCAGTTCCGGCACGCGGGTCTGGACGCTCTTTGGCATGTCTTTGCGTCAAACGGACGCTGGTCGGGGCAGCAGGATTCGAACCTGCGACCTGAAGTACCCAAAACTTCCGCGCTACCAGGCTGCGCTATACCCCGCCGTGCGCAGGAAAGACGATCCGGCGCCCCTGCTCGACCACGCCATTCGCTACCATGCGGCGGCGCGGCTCACAAGGCGCAGCCTAGCGCCTGAACGCCGGATGTCGAACCGTGTCGCCCGGCGCCAGCCCGATCTCGCGGGCGACGCCGGCGTTGAGCTCTATCACCGCATAGGCGGGGTCGCCCGAGGAGATGATGTCCTCCGACATGGGCTTGGCGTCCGTGGCGACATTGGTCACCACGCCGTCGTGCGACACAAAGACCATGTCGAGCGGAATGTACGTGTTCTTCATCCACATCATCACAGGCGTGAGCTGGTGGAAGTCGAAGAGCATGCCGTGGTCTTGCGGCATGGAGCGCCGGTACATGAGCCCTTTGGCGCGCTTCTCGGGAGAGTCCGCAAGCTCGACTTGAAACTCGTGGGCGCCGGTGGTCGTGACGATCTGCAGCTTCTGCAGCGCCTCGGCCCGCGAGGCCGTCGGGAAGAGTGAGAAAAGAGCGAGCGCCGCCGCCAGGAGCAACGCTGCGAAGACCGGATTTTTTCCGAAGGCGGACGCTGATGGCGGCACAGCTCACACTCCCATGACGCTTGCGGGACGCGTGAGCTATAAAGCGCTTGCGCGGTCGCGCGTCAATGAGAGGAATTTTTAGCGTCGAGCGGCCGGACTTCCGCCGCCATCAAGCCCTTCGGTCCGTCGCCATAGCGCACCAGCACGCTGTCGCCAGGCTTGAGTTCCGTCATGCCGAAGCGGCGCACGGTCTCCATATGCAGGAAGATGTCTTCCGTGCCCTCGCCGCGCGTCAGGAAGCCGAAACCCTTTACGCGATTGAACCATTTGACGATGGCGATCTCGTATCCGCTTGTCGGCGTGATCTGCACATGAGTGCGCCCCGCGAGGGACTGCGCCGGATGCACGGATGTCGACTCGTCCATCGCGACGACGCGGAACACCTGCATGCCCTTTTCGCGGCGCTGAGCTTCGCATACCACGCGAGCGCCCTCGAAAGCGGTTTGCAGACCGCTGCGCCTCAGAATGGTGACATGCAGCAGTATGTCCGGCGAGCCGTCGTCAGGAACGACGAAGCCGTATCCTTTCGCGACATCGAACCATTTGATGTGGCCGGCAATCTCAACGAGATTGAGACCTTCTTCAGCTTCGGTTGCAGTGGACGCAGCGTCCAACTCATCCTGAAAAGTCACCTTCGCTCCCAACCGACCAACTCCCCAATGCTGATCCAGAGCATTCGACCGGCGCAGATAGCGAGTGTATGAAATCTCGAATCGCTGCGGGGCAAATGAATCACTTGTCTAAAGATAGCATTGACGGCCGTTCATCCAACCAAAGATTTCACCTGTTTCACCGAATGGCTGTGGATACGCTCGGCTCCGGTATCCCTTTGTTGTCCGCCTTTTCCGCAATCCGAGCGCCAAGGGATTCAAAACAGATTGAATTTTATGGCTCGCCGGGAACGGCCATGGTATGACGCCGGCGACCTTCGATAAGGCGCGCGGCCCGTCGATGTACGGCTCTGCCGCCAGGATAGGGCGGCGACGCTTCGGTTTCGCCCCTGTTTGACAAAACTGCGCTGTGCGCGCAATCGAAAAGCTGGCGCGGACTTGTCCGGAAAAGGCCCCCGCGTCGTTCCCAATCGTTATTTTCTGGAGCCGCCGCATGACTGATTTGTCCACTGCGCGTTCGAGCGAAACCGCTGCGCAAGGCGTCGGCGCGTCTTCGCAGTATGACCTTGCCGCTCTTGTCGCCGCCCGCGAGGACGAGCGCTTTGCGCTGCACACAAAATATCTCAACGAGATGTGGGTCCGCGTGCTGAAGACGATCGGCTACGACGTGGGGTTCACGCGCGGCGTCGGCGCCTATCTGTGGGATCGCAAGGGCGATCGCTATCTCGATCTGCTCAGTGGTTGGGGCGTATTCGCGGTGGGACGCAACCATCCCGCGATCCGCGACGCGCTGGTCAGCGTGATCGACGGCGAATTCGCCAATCTCGTGCAACTGGACGTTTCCACGCTCGCCGGCATTTTGGCTGAGAAGCTCATCGAGCGCGCACCTTATCTCGAGAAAGTCTTCTTCGCCAACTCCGGCGCGGAGTCGATCGAAGCCGCGATCAAATTTGCGCGTTCGGCCACCGGGCGCCCGGCATTCTGCATTGCGCGCATTCGTTTCACGGCTTGACCTATGGGTCGCTGTCGATGAACGGCGACGACATCTTCAAGAAAGGTTTCGGCCCCCTTCTTCCGAACGCGCATGAGATACCGTTCGATGATCTTCCTGCGCTCGAGAAGGCGCTCGCCTCCAGGGACGTCGCCGCTTTCTTCGTCGAGCCGATCCAGGGCAAGGGCGTCAACATTCCCAAGGACGACTACCTCATCGGGGCGCAGGCGCTCTGCCGCAAATACGGGACGCTCTTCGTCGCCGACGAAATCCAGACGGGGCTCGGCCGCACAGGCAAGTTCTTCGCCATCGACCATTACGCCGGCGTCGAGCCCGACATGGTCGTCGTCGCCAAGGCGCTTTCCGGGGGGCATGTGCCCGTCGGCGCCGTGCTGACGCGCAAATGGATTTTCGACAAGGTGTTCGACCGCATGGATCGCGCCGTCGTGCACGGATCGACTTTCAGCAAGACCGACCTCGCCATGGCGGCGGGCGTTGCGACCCTGGATGTCATCAAGAACGAGCGCATCGTCGAGAACGCCGCCGCCAAGGGCGATCGCCTTCTCGCGTCGTTCCGCAAGATGGCGGCAGGCTACGAACTCGTTTCCGATGTGCGCGGAAAGGGGCTGATGATCGGCGTCGAATTCGGACCGCCGAAGTCGCTCATGCTGAAAGCCACCTGGAACCTTCTGGAGACGGCGAACTCCGGTCTCTTCGGTCAGCTCATTTGCATCCCGCTGTTCAAGGATCACAAGGTTCTCACCCAGGTCGCCGGCCACGGCAATCCGACGATCAAGCTTCTGCCAGCGCTGACATTGAGCGACGCCGACTGCGACTGGATCGAAGCCTCCTTCGACGCCGTGATCGCGGATGCGCACAATGCGCCGTCGGCGGTCTGGTCGCTCGGCAAGACACTCGCGGAGCACGCGATCAAGGCGCGCATTAACGGCTGACCCCCGCTTTTCGCCGCAAGACAGCTTTGCCGCCGCGAGCGGAACGCTAATTGCCTTTACGTATGCGGGCGCCGCCAAGGCGTCCCAAATCCGGACGCCCGCGGCCCATTTTGGTCGACGGCGCCCCGATAAGATACGAAAGGGCGTTGATCATGCGTTTCACTTCGGGATTCCAGGCGGCCGCCCTGGCGGGAACGCTCCTCATCCTTCCGCTGGCGACGCCCGCGCAGGCCGCCGGCGGCGGCGGCCATGGTGGCGGTGGGGGCTTTGGCGGCGGCGCGCCTTCTCTTCCCGGGATCGGCCCGGGCGCATACGCCCCCGGCCAGGGTCCTGTCGGCGCTCAAGGATGGTCCGGGGGTTCCTGGAACGGCTATCAGAACGTGATCGGCCCGCTCTATGGCGGCGGCTACGGCGGCTATGGCGGACGTGGGGGCGGCGGTGGCCCGAACTTCGCCTATGGCGGCAGCGCCAACCTCTACAATTACAATGATTATCGGCAGCGCGACGGCGGCTTTTACGGCGGCGGCGGCGTCTTCTACGGGGACAACGGCTACGGCCGTTCCTATACCTACGCCCCCGCCCACCAAGGCGACTATGACGCCTATGGTTACCGCACGCCGCGCGGACCTGGTTACGGCGCGGACTCAGTTTACCATCCTTCGCAGCACATCTTTTACCTGCCGGACAACTATCGCGGTGCATCGCGAAAGCGCGCTCGCGTTGAACCGCGGGATTGAGTTTCAATGACGCATAGAGCGTCGAATAGTAGGGGGTGAGTGTCATGAGTTTGGTTTCAATCTTCCGGTCGCTGGCGCTGGCCGGCGCGATCGCGGGCCTTTCCGCGGCGGGCGCCTCGGCGCAGGACTTCACCTCGCCCTTCTTTGGCGGCGCCTATACGCCGGGACCGAGCTATTCCTATGGCGGCGGCTACGGCGGGGGCTATGGCGGGGGCCTGTTCGGCGGCGGCGGCGCCGTCGGTTATAACCAGGGTTATTACCAGGGCGGCTACCAGTATCCGGCAGGCGGCTACGGCGGCGGCGGCTATCGCCGCGCGGCGTACAGCGCCGCCGACGTCTATACGAACGGCGACGAAAACTATGGCTATGGCCAGACCTATGAGCGCGCCTATGTCGTCCCGACCGTCGGCTACCGCCCTTATGTCCGGACCCATTACGTGCCGGTGACGACCTATCGGGCCTACAACACCGTCCAGTATCAGCCGGTCACGCAGTACCGTGTGGTGCGCAAGCGCTGCCATTGCGAGACAATCTACTGATCGCGGAACGATCTTCGGATAAATGAAAAACGGCGGTCCGAGGGACCGCCGTTTTTTCGTATGAAACCCTTGGTTTGGCCGGCTTCACTTGCGGCTCGCCGCATGGACTTCCCTGTCGTAGTCCTCGACCATCGCGCGCGACACGGCGCCCGGCGTGAACTTGTAGGGCCCAACCTCCGCGACCGGCGTCACTTCGGCGCCCGTGCCGCAGATGAAACATTCGTCGAATGTCGCCATCTCCTCCGGCATGATTCGCCGCTCGACGACCTCGAACCCGCGACGTTTGGCGAGGTCCATGACGGTACGCCGCGTGATGCCGTCGAGGAAGCAGTCCGCGATCGGCGTATGCAGCGCGCCGTCCTTCACGAAGAAGACATTGGCGCCGGTGCATTCGGCCACCCTGCCCTGCCAGTCGTACATCAGCGCATCGGCGTAGCCGCGCCGCTCGGCGCGATGCTTGGAGATGGTGCAGATCATGTAGAGGCCCGCCGCCTTGGCCATGGAGGGGGCGGTTCGCGGGTCCGGCCGGCAATATTCGGCGATGTCGAGGCGGATGCCCTTCATCTTCGTAGCAATGTCGAACATGCTGGGCCAGTCCCACATGGCGATTGCGACATTGATCGTGGAGTTCTGCGCCGCGACGGCCATCATCTCACTGCCGCGCCACGCCACGGGGCGCACGTAGGAGTCCACCAGCCCGTTCGCCTTCAGCGTCGCTTCCTTCGCCGCCTCCAGTTCATCGACGCTGTACGGGATCTCGAAGTCGAGCACCTCAGCCGAGCGCTTGAAGCGCTCCGAATGCTCGCGCGACTTGAAGATCACGCCGGCATAGGCGCGCTCGCCTTCAAAGACGCAGGAGCCGTAATGCAGGCCATGCGACAGGACATGCAGCTTCGCCTCGCGCCACGGCACGAGAGCGCCGTTTTGCCAGATGAATCCGTCACGCTGATCGAAGGGCGGAAGCGACATGGAATGCTCCGGGGGAACGAAGGCGGCGGAGCCGACCGAAGTGCCCGCCGCGTTGCGTGGCAGCACTAGCCATCGGTCAGAAATATGTCAATATAGCTGACATATAGATGCTTCGCGTTGTCGCGGGGTTTTAATGAAAGCCCGGATTCTGCCGTCGTGAGCGAGCTTCTCCAGCGAAAGACCGCCTCGCGCGCGCCGGCCCCGCTCGCGCCCGGAAAAAGCGCGCCGGCGCTTCGGCCCGCCCCGGAGGCGGAGGGCGCGGCGCGGGAGGACGACGCCGAGGCGCTCGACCTCGTCGAGCTGTTCTTTTTTGCCTATCGCGACTTTGTCGGCGACGCGGACCGGCTGCTCGAGACATACGGCTTCGGCCGCGCTCACCATCGGGTGCTGCATTTCGTCCATCGCCGGCCGGGCCTCCCGATCGCGGCGCTGCTCGAAATCCTCAAGATCACCAAGCAGAGTCTCAACCGCGTGCTCAAGCAATTGCTCGACGCCGAACTGGTGGAGGCGCGCGCTGGCGCGGCCGACCGCCGGCAGCGCCTGCTCTACGCCACCCCGCAGGGCGCGCGCCTCGCGCGGGAGCTGGCGACGCTTCAGTCGGCGCGGTTCAGCCGCGTTCTGGGGGAGTTGCCGCCCTCGGCGCGAGGCGCCGCGGCGGCGTTTCTTTTTGCGATGATTGACGCCGAGGAACGCGAACGCGTTCGCAGCCGCCTGCGACGCCCCGATCTTGGCAGGGACCTGCGGTAGCGCGCCATGAGCGTCACCTCCCACCCCGCGGCGGCCCCTCCCAAATCCGCCCGGCTCGCCAGCCGAGCCCATATCCTCGTCGTCGACGACGACAAGCGAATCCGGACGCTTCTCTCCCGCTATCTGATCGGCGAGGGCTATTTCGTCAGCGCCGCCGCCAACGCCCGGGAAGCGACGGAGCGGATGCGCGATCTCGCCTTCGATCTCATCGTCCTCGACGTCATGATGCCCGGCGAGAGCGGCACCCAGTTCGCCGCAAGGCTGCGTCAGGGGCCCGAACCTCTGCGCTCTGCGCCGATCCTGATGCTCACCGCCCTGTCTGAGACCGCAAAGCGCGTCGAAGGGCTGGAGGCCGGCGTCGATGATTATCTCGCAAAGCCTTTCGATCCGCGAGAACTGTCGCTGCGCATCGCCAGCATTCTCCGGCGCGCCCGCCCGCAGGAGCCTGCCGATCCTATGGTGCGCTTCGGGGATTTCGCCTTCGACCCCACGCGCGTCGAACTCACGCGCGCCGGCAAAGCCGTGCGCCTGACCACCCGCGAGCGCGATCTTCTGCAGACACTCGTCGAACATGGCGGCGCCATCGTTTCGAGGCAGACTCTCGCGAGGCGTTCAGCCGAAACGAAGGCGGCCGAGCGCAGCGTCGATGTGGAGATCGCCCGCCTGCGACGGAAAATCGAGGCGGACCCCAATGCGCCGCGCCACCTCCAGACCGTGCGTGGCCAAGGCTACCGGCTGCTCGTCGAGTCGCCGCGGGCCAGAGTTCCAAACTAGAGGCGCAAGATGTCGCTCGTCTTAACGGAAGTCCTCTCCGCGCCGCGCCAGCTCTGGCGCCGTTTCACCGATTGGCTGCATGCGCGCATGCCGAAGGGCCTTTACGCCCGCGCGCTTCTCATCGTGATCCTTCCCGTCGTGCTGCTTCAGTCGGCAGTCGCCTATGTCTTCATGGAGCGGCATTGGGAGGTGGTGACCTATCGCCTCTCCGCCGGGGTCGCGCGGCAGGTCGCCACGATCGTCGACGTCTACCAGACGTTCCCGGACGACGGGGCGCGCAGCCAGCTGCGGCGCATCGCGGCGCTCGATCTCGATATGGAAGTCTCGCTCCTTCCCAAGGAGCCGCTTCCCGCCCGGTCGACGAAGCAGTCGCTTTTCGCGCTCCTCGACAAGGCGCTGGCGAGCGAACTCTCCCGCAAGATTCTGCAGCCTTACTGGATCAACACATCCTTCAGCGGCAGTCTCATCGAAATCAGGGTGGCGCTGGACGACGCCACCATGCGGGTCCTCGTGCCGCGCACGCACGCCTATGCGAACAATTCGTACATCTTCTTCATGTGGATGGCGATCGCGTCGGTCATCATCCTTGCGGTCGCGACCTCCTTCCTGCGCAATCAGATCCGGCCGATCCTGCGGCTCGCCCGCGCGGCTGAGGAATTCGGCAAGGGCCGCGACGTGCAATTCAGCCCCCGCGGGGCGCGGGAAGTGCGCCGCGCGGGCGCGGCCTTTCTCGAAATGAAGCGCCGGGTCGAGCGCGCGATCGAACAGCGCACGACCATGCTCAACGGCGTTTCGCACGATCTGCGCACCATCATCACGCGCTTCAAGCTTTCGCTCGCGCTGATGGCCGACAGCAATGAGGCCACCGAGATGCGCAAGGACGTCGACGAGATGGAGCGCATGGTCGAGGCCTATCTGGCCTTCGCGCGCGGCGACGGCGGCGAGGCCTCGTCGCCGACCGACGTCAGTCTTATTCTCGACGAGCTGAAATCCGATACCGAGCGGCGGGGCATTTCCGTCGAGACGAAGATCGAAGGCGGGCCGGTGATTTTGGCCCGGCCCGCCGCCATCAAGCGTCTGCTCGCCAATCTCGTCGGCAACGCCCAGCGCTACGGCAAAAAGATGGAGTTCACGATCATCAATGACGGAGATTCCATGCTGATCCATATCGACGACGACGGGCCAGGCATTCCGATCGAGCGGCGCGAGGACGCCTTCCGGCCCTTCTATCGGCTAGATGAATCGCGCAATCAGGACAATGGCAACTCCGGTCTCGGCCTCGCCATCGCACGCGACATTGCGCGCTCTCACGGCGGCGAGATAGACCTTGATCGCAGCCCGCTCGGCGGGCTGCGGGCTACGGTGTCGCTGCCGCTTTAGCGTCAAGCGCTCGGGTGCGGATAATCATCGTCGGCGCTTTCGCGCCGGCGGCGCATCCCGCCAAGCTCGAACAGCCGGTTCGCCACATCCGCGAAGGGCCTCGTGATGCGTGCGAAGTCTTCGACATGCTCGACATAGCGTTCGCCGCGCGCAATCTCGCGGTCCAGCGTCTCCAGCGCGAAGGAGAAACCGTTCTCGAACCACGCGTGGAGGACCCTGCCCCAGGCCAACGCCAGCCCCTGCAGCTTCAGCGAGCCCACCGGTCCATCGCTGTCGATGTCGGCGGCCTCCAGCATGAACCGCATGGAGTTCACGGTCTCGCGGTTCAGCGCGGTTCCCATCAGGGGATCGCGCGCCGCCCAACGGGCGACGCTGGCGAGCGCCTCGCGGATCGGCTCCACCGTCTCGAGCCGCGCCCGCAGCACCTCATAAAGCCTGTCGCGCGCCGGATCGTGCGAGTTCTTGGCGGACACCCGTTCCAGCACCTGTCGATCCACGCGCCGCGACAGGCCGCCCACAATCGCGCCCTTGGACGGGAAGAGGTCGCGAAGGTCCGCCAGCGGAATTTCCGCCTCATGGGCGATGTCGGTGAGGCTCACGTCGCCGAATTCACGGCGCGCTGCGAGTCGAAGGGTGGCGTCGATCACCCGGTCGCGGGGGTTCATCCTCACACTCCAGTTTGACTTTGGGGATTAATCTATTGCCGCGACGCTCCGCGACAAGGCAATTTTGCGGTCTTCAGCCGGAAAGTTCGCCCGCGCGCTTCTTGGCGGCTTCCACGGCGCGGGCCATCAGCGGGGCCAGCCCGTCGGCGGCCATCAGCACGCCGAGCGCCGCTGCGGTCGTTCCGCCCGGAGAGGTGACGCGCTGGCGAAGGGTCTCTGCGGTCACATCCGCCTGCCGATGCAGAAGCTCGCCGGCGCCTTCGATCGTCTTGCGCGCCAGCCGTTCGGCGAGTTGCGCCGGCAGTCCCGCCTCGATCCCCGCGGCGGCGAGGCATTCGACCAGGTAGAAAACGTAAGCCGGCCCGGAGCCCGAAACAGCCGTCACGGCGTCGATCATCGCCTCGTCCTCGACCCATTCGACATGGCCGACGCAGGCGAGCAGCGCGTGCGCGAGGGCCTGCTGATTCTTGGTCGTCGCGGGGCTTGCGAAGGCGCCCGTCATCCCGCGCCCGATGGCGGCAGGCGTGTTGGGCATGGCGCGCACGATCGCCTGAGCAGCCGGGAGGCGCGCCAAGATGTCGTCGATCCGCTTGCCGGCGAGAATAGAGACCACGACCGAATCCGGTCCTGCGAAGGGCGCGGCGGCGGCGGCTCCGGCTTCCAGCATCTGGGGCTTGATGGCGAGGACGACGGCGTCCCGCGCCGGCCCGCGCTGCGGCTCCGACGTGACATGAAAGCCGCGTACGGCGCAAAGATCGCGCAGGCGCTGGGAGGGGTTCGGGTCGAGGACGATGACCTGTTCGCCGCAAAGGCCCTGCGACGCCCAGCCCTCCAGCATGGCGAGTCCCATATTGCCGGCGCCGACCAGGGCGACGGTTGCGCCGCGCAGGGGGCCTTGTTCGTTCACGCCTCGCCTTTCGTCTCGAAATTCGCGGTTTCGAGCGCTTCTCGCGCGGATTTACCCGCCCACAACACGAACTGGAAGGCTTGGTAATAGCGTTCGCAGGACGTAAGCGCATTGTCGAGAAGCGCCGCGCACTGGCTCGCCGAAGGATGTGCGCCGCCGGAAAGGATGAGTCCGTGGCGATGCATCACGACGCCCTCCTGCGGCCAGAAATCGAAATGCCCGATCCACATCTGCTCGTTGATCGCGCTCACCAGCGCCGTCACTTCCGGTCGGCGGCGGTCAGGCGCCTTTAGGTCGAAAGCGCAGCTTACATGTAGCGTCTCGATATGCGGAAGCCAGGTGAAAGCGACGTGATATTCCGTCCATGCGCCGGCGACGGCGATCGAGATTTCGTCTTCGTCTTCGCGGTCGAAGGACCAGTCGTTGGTCGCGGCCAATTGCTCCACGACATCGACCGGGTGTTCGGCGCGTTCTGTTTCTTTTTCGGTAGCGATCAGCATTTGCCAACCTTCATCGGGGTGTCGGCGGGACGCGGCGACGTACAAGTCCTCAAGACGACGCATCACGAGACTTCGGAACAGGCGCCTCCATGTAGAGAGTACAGAAGCAGACAAATCGTCTACTTCGAACACTATACGCCACCTGTTCAGAAACGCGTGACAGTTCAAACGCAAAGCGCGCGTCAACTCGGAGGGGAGACTGGGGGATTCGTCTTGCCGCGTCTACGGGGCGGCCGCCGCATTCCACAGCTAGACGGGCCCTCGTCCGTAAAAAGCTCTGGAGAAAATCGATTTATTGTTTTTTGAGGCGCGCCGCCGCGAGACTCTCGCGGGCGGCGCGCGTTGATCAATTCACGCGGATGTGCGCGCCAAAGCCTGGATCAGGGCCGCATCACCACCGGCGTGCCGACGTCGACGCGGGAATAGAGGTCTGTGACGTCTTCGTTCAGCATGCGGATGCAGCCGTAGGACGCGGCGGTGCCGATGGAAGCGCGCATTCTGGCGCTCGTGCCGTGGATCGCGACTTCGCCGCGATCAAGCGTCAGCGCGGCGACGCCCATAGGATTACGCGCCGAGCCGCCGTGGATGAGATTGGGCAATTCCGGATGGTCGGCGCGAACGACGGCCGGCGGCGACCAGTCGGGCTGGAAATATTTGCCGTCGACGGCGGCGGAGCCCGACCACTCCTTGCCGCGCTTGGGCACGGCGACGGGATAGCGGATTGCGACGCCGGGGCTCACGACATAGAAGAGTTTGCGCTGGCTGGCGCTGATGACGATCGTCCCCGGCTCCACGCCGGGCGAGAAAGCGACCGTGTCACGCGCCGAGGCGCCCTGCGGCGCCGCGACGAGGCTGATCGCCCCGACGGCTCCCAGGAGCAGGGAGCGGAGACCATTGCGACGCAGGTTACGATAGAGAGAAGACGAGCTACGCATTGCAGTTCACCTTTGGCAGAGCGCCAGATACAGAAACTTCGATGTCCGCATTCTACGTTTCGCCACGCTTATGTCGAAGTATTCCGCGTCTTGCGGTTAGGGCTTAAGGTTAAGTATTTCCTCGTGTTGCTGACTTGCAACACTTCTGGGAACGCCCGCTGCCGTCCTTATCTAGATCTCTCTTCGCGAAATTCTGCGCGTCGTCGCACTTGCTCCCCCAATCACCCTGCGCGATAGAAAAACCGATGACTCATCAAGCGTCCCCACCCCGCATATTCGACCGCGATCTCCTGCATCGCAGGCTGCGCCGCGCGCTTGGAAGAGGCGCGCCGGACTTCCTCCTCGCGCGGGCGGCGGACGACCTATTGGACCGGCTCTTAACCATAAAGCGCGACTTCCCGCGCGCGCTCGATCTCGGCGCGCCGGCGGAGCATTTTTCGCAGGCGATCGTTGCGAGCGGCCGCGCCGCGCCGTTGCGCGTCAACAGGCTCGGCGGCGCTGTGATCGCGGATGAAGAGGCTCTGCCATTCGCTCCCGGCTCCTTTGATCTCGTCGTCTCGGGCATGGCCCTGCAATGGGTCAATGACCTGCCCGGCGTCTTCGCCCAGGTGAGGCGCGCTCTCGCGCCCGACGGACTGTTTCTGGCCTGCCTGCCGGGCGGCGCGAGCCTCGTCGAATTGCGCGTGGCGCTCGCCCAGGCCGAGGAGGAGATCACCGGCGGCGCAAGCCCGCGGGTCTCGCCCTTCGTCGACGTGCGCGACATGGGCGGGCTGCTGCAGCGCGCCGGCTTCGCCCTGCCCGTCTGCGACGTCGACAGCTTCATGCTGCGCTACGACTCGGTCCTCGGTCTGATGAAAGACCTGCGCGACATGGGCGCCGCCAATGCGCTGGCGACGCGCGCCGCGCGCCCGATGCGCCGCGACGTTCTGGCCCGGACGGCGCAAATCTACGCCGAGCGCTTTTCGGACCCCGACGGGCGGGTGCGCGCGAGTTTCGACATCGTCTGGATTTCCGGCTGGGCGCCGCATGAAAGCCAGCAGAAACCCGCCAAACCCGGCTCGGCGACCGCGCGGCTCGAGGACGCGATGAAAGCGGCGCGCCGTCCGCCTGAAAAGTAGAAGGCCGGCATTCTTTCTCGTCGCTCGTAAGCGACGCTGTTTTTCTGGGCTCAGCTTAAAACGGAAAGAGAACTTGAGCGCCAATCTTTCATGGCGGAAATAATTGCGGCGGAATAATTGTATTTCCGTGGGATAGGCCTATAATAAAACCAATCAGGTTTCGGCCGGACGATCTTGCTTCTTTCTCGCCCTCAGCGCGTCGGCTTGTGATTTCCTCTCCAGAACTTTGATTTCGCGCGGCGACGGCGGTCCCGCCCAACGGTTCTTGGAAAGGGCGGCCCCTCTCAACGCCAATCGCGGCCAACCGCGCTCTCGAACACGCAAGGCGTGACGGACATGTCCAAGGAACAACGCGGCAATCGTGAAGCGAAAAAGCCCAAGAAAGACAAGGCGCCGGCAGCCCCCGCCGCGGGCGGTTCCGCGAGCGCGGCGTGGGCGACGGTGGATAAACTGAAGTCACAAGATCGCAAAAAGAAATAACGCCACCTCTCTCCGGCGGAGAGAGACGCGCAACCTAAACAGGAAGAGCCGCGAATGAGCGATTACATTGATGCTCGCGCACGCTACCGCAGCGCCAGGACCACGACGGTCGCCAGCCATAAATACGACGTCGGGTCGCTGGTCGCCCACAAGCCCGGCGCGGCGGCTGAGCGGGGCACGTTCCGCGTGACGCGCCATCTGCCGGATGGCGGACAGGGGCTTCAGGTACCCGCATCCGCTCCGAACGCGACGGACTGGAGCGCGTGGTGGTCGAAACCGCCCTCGAACGCGCGATGTCCGCATAGTTGAATGAGTTCGGATGGAGGCGATCATGAATGCGACGGAGTACCGTTCAGAAGCCTCGCTCTACTACGCCAAGAGCGCGCATTCCAAGCAGAAATCGCTTGTTTTCCGGCGGTTTACGAAGGCCGCCGAAGCCATTCGCTTCGCGGTCGAGGAACTGTCGCCCAAGATATTCGACGGCTGCTCGCTTGAAGTGAATGAGTCCCACTATTTCGGGCGCGAAATCCGCCCGCTTTACGACGACCACGCCTATCCGTTGCGCCGTCGCGGCAAATAGCTGTCACCGGGCGATCTTCACGGTGAGGCGCGTCGTCTCGACGGCCGCGGGCTCCCAGGGGCGCTGATAGGCGAAGACGACTGTCGCGGTCCCGTCTTTCAGCGCGCGGATTGTCCAGCGATGCGTCCCCGGCGCGCCGGGCTTGGAAGCGCCAGCGGCGTGACCGCCATCTGAAATCGCGAGAATGTCGAGCCCGCTGCTCGCGCCGGCGTCGACGCGCCAGCTGTATCCGGTCGACGGATTCTCGGCGAGCGTGAAGAGCGCGCTCGCGCCCGGTCTCAGAATCAGGTCATCGGCGGCGACGCCGACGACCTGTGCGGCGAGAACCGCCGAGGTGATGAAAATCCGTCTCACTGCGCCGCTCCTTCCCGTTCGAGCGCCCGCTCGGCGATGACGGACGCGACCTTCAGCGCCCCCAAAGACGCCCCGTCCTCGCAACGCACGCGCTCGGCGAGCGCCTGCGCCCGCTGTCCATGGCCGCTGTCGAGCCGCTTCAGCTCCGCCGCGATCTTCTCGGCCGTCGCCGTCTTTCCGTCGATCGTCCGCGCGACGCCGAGTCTTTGCAGCCGCTCGGCGTTGTCGAACTGATCGCCCAGGAAGGGAGTCACGAGTTGCGGACGCCCCGCCCGCATCGCCTGCCCCGTGGTGCCGATGCCGCCATGATGCACGATCGCGCAGGCGCGCGGGAAAACGAGCGAATGCGGGGCATAGGCGGCGACATAGACATCCGGCCCGCGGCTCTCGGCCAGAACCGCAGCGTCGTCCTCATGGGCGAGCATGACGGCGCGCTTGCCGAGCGCCCGCGCCGCCTCTGCGCAGTCGACATAGTAATCGCGCCGCGCCCTGGCGACGAAACTCCCGAGCGTGAAGACGAGCGGCGGCTCGCCGGCGTCGAGGAACGCCTCCAGCGCAGGGGCGAGCCGGGCCTCGCTCATGTAGCGATCGTGAAAGCTGTGCCCGGCGATGAATGTGCGGGAGCCATGATCGGGCTGCGGGGGCGCTAGCGTCGGGCTGAAGAGCCCGATCGTGGCCGCGCTGGATTTGACGCCGAGAAGCAGGTCCAGCCCATAGCGGGGCTCGAGCGCGAGGTCGCGCCGGAGACGGCGCAAAGGCGCCGCCCATAGCGCAATGACATGGGACAGCGACCAGAGCAGGAAGCGATTGTAGGCGATCTCAACCTGCCAGGCCGGCGCGCGGCGCACCGGCGCGCTGGATGCGAGCGGCGGATCATAGGCCGAATAAAGCATCATCGGAGACAGGAGCACATTGACCAGCGGCAGGCCCCGCGACTCGGCGGCGAGACGCGCCGAGAAGGCGAGGCTGTGGGCGACGATTGCCGCCGCTCCTTCGCTGGCCACGAGAAAATCATCGTAGCTTTCGCGCAGATGCGGGAAAATCAGCGTGTCGAAGAGAAACGCGTCGTCCTCCGCCATGCGACGCGCGATCTCCGCCATGTCCATGCCGAGGCGGGAGGTGAGATCGTCCGCGTCCGGCCGGATGGGGGCGAAAGCGAATCCCTCAGCGCGGATGTAGTCCCCATAGGCCGCGCTCGTGGCGATGACCGGCGTGAACCCGTCCCGCTGCAGCGCATGGGCCAGGGCGACGAAGGGATGGAGGTCGCCCAGCGACCCGAAAGTGGCGATGAGAATCTTGCGCGCGGACAGGTCTGGCACCGTTTCTTTGGCTGGTTTAAAGAGCGCAAGGTGATATCTGAAACGATCGAATTATCGCCCGCCCGCCCGATCTGGCGAGGGACTGTGCTAGAATTACGGCCCGGGGCCAGAGAACGACCATGACATTGTCACAGACCGCCATCGCCGAAAAGCCCTCGCTCGCAGGCAAGACGCGCGCCGAGATCGGCGACGCCCTTCGCGCCCTCGGCCTGCCCGAGCGCGAAATCCACATGCGCGTCTCGCAGCTCTGGCACTGGGTCTACTTCCGCGGCGCGCGGGATTTTTCCGAGATGCTGAATATCTCGAAGACGATGCGGCTTACGCTCGACGACGCCTTCGATTTACGTCTTCCGGAAATCATCGAAGAGCAGATCTCTGCTGACGGAACGCGTAAATGGCTGCTGCGCCTTGCGCCCGTCGACGCGCTCGACAAGGGCGCCGAAGTCGAATGCGTCTATATCCCCGAAAGCGACCGCGGGACGCTCTGCGTCTCCTCGCAGGTCGGCTGCACCTTGAACTGCAGCTTCTGCCACACGGGCACGCAGAAACTCGTGCGCAACCTCACGACGGCGGAGATCATCGGACAGTTGCTCGTGGCGCGCCAGCGGCTCGGCGACTTTCCCGACCGCGAGCGCCCGACGGACGGGCTCGTGCCCTCAGGCGAGGGCGTGCGCGCCATCTCCAATATCGTCTTCATGGGCATGGGCGAGCCGCTCTACAATGTCGACAGCGTCATGGCCGCCGTCGACGCGATGGCCGATGGCGACGGCCTTTCGCTCAGCAAGCGCCGCATCACCGTCTCGACCTCCGGAGTCGTCCCGCAAATCGAGAAGCTTGGCAGCGAATGTGGCCCTGCCCTCGCGATTTCGCTGCACGCGGTACGCGACGATCTGCGCAACGAACTTGTGCCGCTCAACAGGAAATACCCGATCAAGGAGTTGCTGCAGGCCTGCCGCGATTATCCCGGCGCCAGCAACGCGCGGCGCATCACCTTCGAATATGTGATGCTGAAGGGCGTCAACGACAGCCCCGCAGAGGCGCGCGAGCTTGTGCGGCTGCTGAAGGGCGTCCCCGCCAAGATCAATCTCATCCCTTTCAATCCCTGGCCCGGCGCGCCCTACGAATGTTCGGACTGGGAGACGATCGAGCGTTTCTCCGACATCGTCTTCAACTCCGGCTACGCCAGCCCCGTGCGCACGCCGCGCGGCCGGGACATTCTCGCCGCCTGCGGGCAGTTGAAGAGCGAGACGGAAAAGCTGCGCGCGAGGGCGCGGCTGGCGGCGGAGGACGCGGCGGAATAGGGCCTAGTTATAACATCCGTTATAGGCGGCGCGCCCGGATCGCCCCCAGCCATGCCGCCCAGGCTAACCCCGCCGTGATCGCCACATTCCAGTTGGCCAGCGTCAGCCCCATCACCCAGAGCGTCGGCTCGTCGCAACGCACGACCTTGACCGTCTGCAACTGCTTGAGGAAATCGTCCGTGGAGCCCGCGGTCGAAAACGCGCCCGAGCAATCGGAAGGGCCAGCGAAAATCTTCCATTCCACGCCAGAGTGATAGACCGACAGCGCGGCGTCGCCGGCAAAGAGCAGCGCCAGGACCGCAAAGGCCGCACGCGCGAGCCCTGCCCTCCCGGCCTGCGCGGCGTAGCCGGCGAGCGGCGCCAGCGCGAAGGCGGCGTAATAGGGAACGCGCTCCTTGTAGCAGAGCTCGCAGGGCAGATAGCCGAGCGATTCATAGATCCACGCGCCGCCGATCGCCGCCAGCGAGACGGCGAAGATCAGCGTTGCGAGATTGCGAGGCGTGAGCAGTCGTTCCAGCGTTTTGTCCTCAGAACATCTTCGCCGCAAGA
Source organism: uncultured Alphaproteobacteria bacterium (assembly GCA_963806665.1). Lineage (GTDB taxonomy): Bacteria > Pseudomonadota > Alphaproteobacteria > Rhizobiales > Beijerinckiaceae > Methylocystis. The sequence goes on from CAWDYM010000004.1 coordinate 919,417, forward strand.
GCGAAGCCTCCCACGACGATCACCGCCAGCGTCCCCATGAAGAGCCCGAAATGGCGCTCCAGCTTGTCGCGGATGGAATCGCCGAAGTGGTTGATGGCCGCCGCCAGCACAAAGAAGCGCGCGCCGCGCGTTATGATCGACAACAGGATGAAGAGCGGGAAATTATACGCGAGCACCCCGGAGACGATAGTCACCAACTTGTAGGGAATCGGCGTGAAGCCCTTCACGAGGATGAAGATCGCGCCCCATTGCGCATAGAAGGCGCGCAGCGCATCCATCTTCTCGGCATAGCCATAAAGGTTGATGAGCCACAGGCCGATCGTGTCGTAGAAAAGGGCGCCGAAAGCGTAGCCCAATGCGCCGCCCGCGACCGAGGCGACGGTGCAGATGGCGGCGAACCGCCAGGCTTTCTTGGGCTCGGCGAGCGTCATCGGCACGAGTATGACGTCCGGCGGCACGGGGAAAAACGAACTCTCCGCAAAGGCGATGGCGCCGAGCGCGAGAGGCGCGTGCTTGCTGGCGGCAAGCGACATGGTCCAATCGTAAAGCTTTTTCATGGGGCCTCGTGCCGGTCCGGCGATTGCGTGCCCAATCGGTTAGCACGAAAAGATTAACCTAAAGAAGGCGAGCGGCGGGTTGACGGCGGAATGCGCCTCGCTAATATCCGCGCGCTCGCAGGGCGTTTGCGCCTTCGCCTGAGCCCCTGTGGCGGAATTGGTAGACGCGCTCGACTCAAAATCGAGTTCCGCAAGGAGTGCTGGTTCGACTCCGGCCAGGGGCACCAAATTGTGATCCGCCACCGTCCAAATAAATCAAAATTTCGTTGAAAAACAAAGCGATACTGGCAGGAAAGCGTCCTAGAGCGTCCGGGGGCGTGCGTTGGTGTCCGGCAAATCTGCTGGTATATTTGTTGGTATCGAAACCCGACCAGCAGGCGATATACCAACATGCCTCTTTCAGATGTCGCGATCCGCGCCGCCAAGCCCGCCGCCCGCCTGACGAAGCTATCGGATGGCGGCGGATTGCAATTGTGGGTTACGCCCGATGGCGCGAAACGCTGGCGTCTTGCCTATCGTTTTGATGGCACGCAGAAGGCGCTGGCGATTGGTGTCTATCCCGCCGTCGGCCTCCGAGAGGCGCGGGACGCGCGAGACGAAGCCAAGAAGCTCTTGGCCGCTGGCGAAGACCCTTCGCTCGCCAAGAAGCTTGCAGTCGCCGCCAAGGCGTCCGCGTCAGAAAACACCTTTGCCGCCATCGCTGCCGAACTGCTGGATAAGAAGCGCCGCGAAGGCAAGACTCCAAAGACCATCGCCAAGCTCGCATGGCTCTTGGGCCTCGCCCTGCCCTTCATAGGTCCACGCCCCATTTCTGAGATCAAAGCGCCGGAAATTCTAACGGTTCTGCGTCGTATTGAGGCGCGCGGCAAGCATGAAACGGCAACCCGCCTTCGCGAAATCATCGGCGGGGTCTTTCGCTTCGCCGTTGCGACCGGCCGGGCGGAAGGCGACCCGACTGGCGCGCTCAAAGGTGCACTCACAATTCCCAAGGTGCGGCACCGCTCGGCGATCATCGAGCCGAAGGCATTCGGGGGCCTATTGCGCGCCATCGCCGGTTATGACGGCGCGCCCGAAACACGGACTGCTCTTGAATTGTTGGCCTTGACCTTCGTCCGTCCCGGCGAGCTGCGCGCGGCCGAATGGAAGGAATTTGACCTAGACGCTGCAGTTTGGGCGATCCCGGCCGAAAAAATGAAAATGAAGCGCCCGCACCGCGTCCCCCTGGCCCCCGCCGCCGTTGCGCTCTTGCGGGAGTTGCACGCGATAACCGGATATGGTCGCTATCTCTTGCCTTCGGTTCGCTCGGCGTCGCGTTGCATGTCAGAAAACACGATCAACGCGGCCTTGCGTCGTCTCGGCTTCGGGCAGGACGAGATGACCGGCCACGGATTCCGTTCAGCGGCCTCATCGATCCTGAACGAATTAGGTCTATGGAACGCCGACGCCATCGAGCGCCAACTCGCACATGTCGACAATGACTTGGTTAGGCGTGCTTACGCGCGGGCGGATTTTTGGGACGAACGCATCCGCATGATGGCTTGGTGGTCGGATAGATGCGAAGCGATGCGTCGCGGTGGCGTTGTCGTCCCGTTGCGAGCGTGACCCTTCCGGATGATGGCGCCCGAGTAAAAATTCCGCTTGAAAAAATGCCCGATGGTTAGCGGCCTCCGGGGTAAATTCGATCTCCACCCGTAAGTCAGATTTCGGTGATCTCCTGCAACAGAGTTTCCGCTTGCGCCAACACGGTCTGCACCGCCTCCTCGGCGAGGTCTGGCGGATAGCCATATTTCTTCAGGATGCGCTTCACCAGCACGCGCATGTTGGCGCGCGCGCTTTCGCGCTTTGCCCAATCGACCGTCACATTCTTGCGCAGGCTTTCGAGAAGCTCATGTGCGATGACACGCAGTTTCTCGTCGCCCATCGCCTGAACGGCGCTTTCGTTCTCCGCGAGCGCCTCATAGAAGGCGACTTCCTCTGGCGACAGGCCAAGCTCTTCGCCGCGCACCCGCGCCAACTGCATGTCCTTGGCAAGCGCAATCAATTCGTTGATCAGTTCCAGCGCTGAGATCGCGTTAGTGTGATAGCGCGCTACCGCGTCTTCGAGGCGCTTGGAGAATTTCTTGGCTTCAACCAGATTGCTTTTCGAGCGGCTCCGGATTTCGCCATTCAGCAGCTTCTTCAGCGCCTCCAGCGCAAGGTTCTTGCGCGGCATGCGTTGGACTTCAGCGAGGAATTCGTCGGACAGGATGGAGATGTCGGGCGAGGTCACGCCTGCCGCCTTCAGAATGTCGACGACTTCCGACGAGGCGATGGCGCGGTCGATGAGTTGTTGCACGGCGAGGGCGCGCTCGGCCTTACCAATGCCGCCCTTCAGCGTCGATTTGGCGATGGCCGCGCGGACGGTCTGGAAGAAGCCCACTTCGTCGCGGATGGCCGCCGCCTCGTCGCTCGCGGAGGCCAGTGAATAGGCCTTGGTCAGCTCCAGCACCATGTCTTGATAGGCGCGGTGGGCGCGCTTTCTGTCCTCGTCGCCGGTCTGTTTCGCGGCCTCGCCCTCCTGCCACTTCAGCACCCAGTCGATGGCGCCGGCGAGCGTCGCGAGCCGCTGTTGCGGCGGGCCAGCCATGCCGGTGGCGTAGTCGAAGCCGTGATAAATCGCCTTAACGCGCTCGAAGCATTCGCGCATCTTGGCGATGGCGGCTTCTTCGTCGATGCCTGTCTGGTCGCGGTCGCCGGGGCTGTAGTCGGCGAGTGCGTTTCGCAGGTTTTGGGCGATGCCGATATAGTCGACGACGAGCCCGCCCTCCTTGTCGCGGAAGACGCGATTGACGCGGGCGATGGCCTGCATGAGCCCGTGTCCGCGCATCGGCTTGTCGACATACATGGTATTCATGCAGGGCGCGTCGAAGCCGGTTAGCCACATATCGCGAACCAGGACGAGCTTCAGCGGGTCGTCGGGGTTGCGTAGCGCGCTTAGCCAGCGCGTCGCGCCGAGCGCTTGCCGCCGATATGCTGTTGCCATGAAACCGGGTCGGAGGCGGCGCCCGTCATGACAATCTTGATGGCGCCTTCCGCGTCGTCCTCGGAGTGCCAGTCGGGGCGCAGAGCGACGATTTCGTCGTAAAGCTTCACGCAGATGCGCCGGCTCATGCAAACCGCCATCGCCTTGCCCTGCAAGGCTTCGAGCCGCGCTTCCAGATGCGTGACGAGATCGGCGGCAATCTAGCTTGATGCGCTTGTCGGAGCCGACCAGTGCTTCGACCGCTCGACCATTTACGCCTTGAATTTTTCCGCCTCGCTGTCAGACTATCGTCTTCGAGACATCTCCTCGATTTCGGCGTCGATCTTTGGCTTTTCGTCTTCGTCGAAAACGATGCGCGCGACGCGGCTTTCGTAATAGATCGGCACCGTCGCCCGATCCTCCACCGCGCGGGAAATGTCGTAAATGTCGATATAGTCGCCGAAGATCGCAGGCGTGTTGCGGTCGTTGCCTTATCGATCGGGCGTGCCGGTGAAGCCGATGAAGGAGGCATTGGGCAACGCCTGCGCTCAGATATATGGCGCATAGCCGTAGCGGCGCTTGCCCGTCTTCGTATCGAGTTTGGCGTCGAAACCATATTGGCTGCGGTGCGCCTCGTCGGCGATCGACGATGACATTGCGGCGGTCGGTCAGCAGCGGGATATATCCTCTTCGCCGGGCGCCGGCGAGAATTTCTGCAAAGTGGTGAAGATGCACCCCGCCGGACTGAGCGCTCCAGCAGGCGCTTCAGATCGTCGCGGCTTGTCGGCCTGTTGCAGGCGTCTGGCGGATGTAGGTCGTGGCAGAGGCTGAAGGTCGCGAAAAGCTGGTCGTCGAGATCGTTGCGGTCGGTGAGGACGAGGAGCGTCGGATTGGCGAGTTCCGGCGACCGCACGGCAAGGCCGGCGAAGAAGGCCATGAGATAGCTCTTGCCCGAGCCCTGCGTATGCCAGATGACGCCGATCTTGCGGTCGCCGTCGGGCTGAGGACGCGGCTAAGATCGCTTCGCTGATCGCCTTTTGCGCGCAACGTGGAACTGGTGGTAGCCGGCGATGATCTTGAACGGCCCTTCGCCCTTGTCGCCGAAGACGGTGAAATCGCTGAATGAGCTTCAGGAAGTTGGCGCGCTATCGAAGACGCCGCGCAAAAGCGTGTCGAGTTCCGGCGCACCGGGCGGGGCGTAGTCGTCGCCATTGACGGTGCGCCAGGGCATGTAGCGCTCTTCGTCGGCGGTGAGCGAGCCGATGCGCGCTTTTATGCCGTCGGATGACGACGAGCGCGGCGTTGGCGCGAAACAGCGAGGGGATTTCGGCCTTGTAGGTTTCGAAACTGGCTGGATGGCGGCGGAAAAGCGTCGCGTTTTCGTCGCCGGGGTTTTTCAGCTCCAGCAGAGCGAGCGCAGGCCGTTGACGAAAAGCACAACGTCGGCGCGGCGGTTCTTGCGCCGTCTCGATCATCGTGAATTGATTGATCGACGAGCCAGTCATTGGCTTGCGGATCGAAAAAATCGATCAGCCAGACTTTGGCGGAGACAAGCCGGCCGGCGGTTCGGACTGGACATCGACGCCCTCGGTGAGGAGACGATGCAGGCGGCGGTTTTCCTCGACGAGATCGGGCGTCTCATAATTGAGAACGCGGCGGATGGCGTCAGTGCGCGCTTCCTCGGGAATGGTCGGATTGATGTCGGCGACGCAGGCTTCGAGGCGTTTGACGAGGATGGCGTCCTTGAAGGAGGCGCGTTGCGGGGCGGCACCGTCGGGGGAAATGTGCCGCCATGGAAATAGGCCCAGCCAAGCGATTGAGCGTCTCGATGCCGGCATGTTCAACATGGTCCTCGGAGAAGCCGAGACTTATGGCTCCTCGCCGGGCGGTTTGGCGCTGAAGCTATCCAGCTCCAGTTCGCGAATTCGCTGTCGGAATACCCGATAGAAGCTTTCGAGATTGCTGCTAATCCAGCGCCGATATTCTGGCGAGCGATTTCGATCGCTCGGGTCGACGCCGTTCAAAGAATAGACGATGCGGCACGCCGAACGGTGCGGGAGTTCCATCCATTCGAGAGCGTGACCGAGTTGGCCTTCGATCTGCTCTCGATCTGCGAACAGCATGCCAAAAAATTTCTTGGCTTCGTCATGGTCGATGTAAAGCTCGACTTCGATCTGGCTCTCCCGTTCGTTGACGAAGGCGCTGAGTTTGAAGCCCGACCGGCCAACGGAAAAGTTCATCCAATGCTGCGGGTAGGGTTTTTGCGGTCTTACATTACCCTTGTTCGCGGCCATTTCGGCATGAAAGGCCTGCCAGAATTGAAGCTGCCAGGATTTGGTGTCGGACAAGACTTCGTTTTCTATCCGCCGTGCCGCCTCGCCGACCGAGCGGGACCATTCATTTGGTTTGGAAACGACGTTGAATTTGGGAGCCGCTGGGCTTTCCCCTATGCGCCAGAGTTCGACTTCGAGCCCGAAAAAACGAAACTTGTCTTCGGTGATTTCATTGAGCCAATCCAGCGCGGCGCGGTGTTCGTCGGTAAATCTCGCCGCAAGCCAGACGATTGTTACGGCATGGAGCCCGGATGCGTAAGTGAGTAGCTGACCGAGATGCGTATGGTCGGTGCGCTCCAGCTGATTTTCGATGAGCACCCAAGCGCCGTCCAGTGTGTCTTTACAGAGGAGGTCAGCGCGAAACGGTCCAACATTCTTTTCCTGTAATTCCAGCTCTAGGTCCATTCCGAGCGCTTCACCGAGAAGTGCGAGGTTGTCCTCTCGTGCGAGCCAAGGCGTGAAATCCTGAGCCTCGGAACGCCATATCTCTCGGAGGTCCAACTTCTCCAATTTTCCAAGGTTGAAATTATCGGCCATGTTCTTCGCCTCTATGAACACAATTCGAGCGCGTTGCGTGCGCGCACTTCGCCAGACATGAGCTTGGGGAGGAGGTAATCGCGGGTTTGGCTGAGCGTGCTGCATTCGGCGGTCCTAGCTCGGATCATTGAGTTAAAGGGATTAGCGAACTCTTCGAATGATCGAATGAGCGGAGTCCCGGGGTCGATGACCGTCAGTGCGTCAAATTGCTTACGGTTGATCGCGCCAAACACAGTGCCGCTGTGTTCGAATTGTTGCAAATCGGGCTGCAAGTTCTTTAGCGAGTAATAGGTATAGGACGCGGCGCTTGCTCGGTGTCGAATGCCGGCAACGCCTCGGCCGATACAGCATTTTTCCCAAGCGACGTTCAGGTCGCCTACGGGGGCGCGCACGCTAACGAGCGTATCGTCTGCCTCAGCGATACGGCTTGGTTGAGAGCAGAATTTTCTGTTCTCGGGGAATTGAAACCCGAAGTCCGTTCTCCCCTGAAAAAAAGGCAGTCCATTTCCTTCGTCGTTATAGGTCTCGCTCGGAGGGGATTGTCCCATCGTCAGGTTGAATTCATCTCCTACGGTCGCCTTGCTCCACCCCTTCGGCAAACCATCGTCGCCGAGCGCGGTGGGAAACAACGCCGCGAGTTCCGCCGCGCGGGTGGCGTTCTGGACGAGGCCGCCCATGATGGCGATGGGGTCGCTCGCGCCTTCCTGCTTGCGGCGGACGGGGCCGAAATCGACGAACCAATCCTTGAAAATCGCCTGCGCCATCTGCTCCAGCGTCTCATTCATCCGCCGATTTAGTTCGATCTTTTCGTCGAGGGCTGAAAGGACGGAGGCGATGGCGCGTTGTTCATCAAGTGGCGGAAGTTGAAACTTGAACGCAAGGATTTTGGATGGCGACGTATGCTTTACCGTCGATCCCGTTACGCTAGCGAGAATCTCGATTCGCGATTAACCCCCGGTCCGCATCAGCCAATATAAGAAGCGTGCATCAGCCCGGGAGCCCTTTAGTTTGACTCTTCCGATGCGTTGATTGTGCAAAATTTCGCTGATCGCTTTTGGGGACAATGGCAGCATAACCAATAGTATCAGCCTCTTTGCTGAGGTCCGTCATCGTGACAACAACCTCTCCGGGTGGAAGAACGTATTCAGCACCCACGGGACCGTTGTAATACTTGCGCTTCCCCCATTGGAAGCCGCCTCCGATTGCGAAATTGCCTGGCGTCAAGAGGATGTCCCCCGGGCCTTGATCTACGAAAAATTCTCCCTTGAACGCGAAACCATGTTTGATGTCGATAAGCTCGCCGAGAGTAATTGTTTTCCAATCAGCCATAGGAATTTAACCCGCTGAGCGAACTTAGGATTTTTTTTTCGAGCAGCCGAGTCTCGGAGAATTGCGCTTCGAGCTTTGCCCTTAGTTCTCCAAGCTTCTCCTCAAATGGTCGGCCGTCATCTCCAATGTCTGCGGCGCCGACATATCGCCCCGGCGTCAGCACAAAGCCATGCTTGGCTGATGTCCTCGATCTTCGCGGACTTGCAAAACCCCGGCACGTCCTCATAAAGCCCGAACTCCGCCCCCTTGGCGCGCCAGCGATGGTAGGTCCCGGCGATCTTCTCGATATCTTCCGGCGAAAACTCCCGCCGGGTGCGGTCGACCATGCGCCCGAGATTGCGCGCGTCGATGAACAGAATTTCGCCGCGCCGGTCGCGACTGGCCATTGGCGCTTTTGTCGCGCGCCAGAAACCAGAGGCAGGCCGGAATTTGCGTCGAATAGAAAAGCTGGCCCGGCAGCGCCACCATGCAGTCGATGGCGTCCGCCTCGATCATTTTGCGGCGAATGTCGCCCTCGCCCGATTGCTGCGACGACATGGAGCCATTGGCCAGCACCACGCCCGCCACGCCACGCGGCGCGAGGTGGTGATAAATATGCGACAGCCACGCATAATTGGCGTTGCCCTGCGGCGGCGTCCCGAAGGCCCAGCGGATATCCTCCTCCAGATTCGCCCGCCACCAGTCGGAGACGTTGAAGGGCGGATTGGCCAAGGCAAAATCGAATTTCACATTGGAGAATTCGTCGCGGACGAAGGAGCCTTCATTGTTCCATTTGATGTCCGCGTCGATGCCGCGCACGGCGAGGTTCATTTTGCACAGGCGCCAGGTCGTGTTGTTGCGCTCCTGCCCATAGATCGAAATGCGGCGTTTTGCTTCGTCGACATGTTTTTGGTCGGCGTGGTCTTCGACAAATTTTTCCGATTGGACGAACATGCCACCTGAGCCGCAACAGGGATCGTAGACGCGGCCCTTGTAAGGCTCCAGCATCTCGACCAGCACCCGCACGACCGAGCGCGGCGTGAAGAATTCGCCGCCGCGCTTGCCCTCGGCGCCGGCGAAGCCCGACAGGAAATATTCATAGGCGCGGCCGAGCAGGTCCTTCGACTCCTCGCCCTCTTCATGCATGCCGATATTGGAAAAGAGTTCGACGAGATCGCCGATCATCTGCTTATCGAGCGCGGGGCGCCCATAGTCCTTGGGCAGCACGCCCTTGAGGGTCGCCTCGTTGGCCTTCTCGATGGCCTCCATCGCGGCGTCGATGAGCCCGCCAATATCGACGCGGCGCGCCTTGCCTGTGGCGGGGTCGGCGATTTCAAGATCGCGTGCGCGGGCGTTCGCCTTGAGGTTCGACCAGCGGGCGATTTCCGGCACCCAGAAGACGCGCGCGGCGGTGTATTCCTCCGGGTCCTCGGGGTCGGCGTATTCCTCCTTCATCAGCTTGGCGCGCTGAATCTCGAAGGCGTCGGAGATATATTTCAGGAAGATGAGGCCGAGCGCGACGTGCTTATATTCCGAGGGCTCCAGGTTGCCCCGCAATTTGTCCGCCGCCTTGAAAAGCTCCGCCTCGAAATTGAGGTCGCCCCCGCCGTTACGCGCGCCTGCCATTGATTTTTCCAATCGTCCGCCCTTTGGGCAATGTCTTTTTTCAGCTGGGAACGAATTTTCGGGGAGCCGAATCCCGCAAGCGTAACTTTTCACACCCGAGGCGAGGCGCGCAAGCGGCCACGCGGGGTCAGGCGTCGGTCGGCGCGAGGGCCGCTTCCTTGGCGCTTCGAACGAAACTCTCCAGCGCGTCGATGTCCAGTCCCGCGACCGATAAGCTTTGCCGCGGCTTCGCCAGGGCGCGCATGATTTCCGTCTGGCGGTGCGCCGGCACATGCCCATAGCCAACGAAGGTCGTCGCCTCGCTTTCATGGGCAAGGTTTTGGCTCCACGACTTCCACTCCTCTGGGGTGCGGCAGAGCCGCTGGCCGAGCCGGACCAGCGTGTCCCGGAAGCTATGGGGCTTGGCGTAAGGCAAGCCGGCCGCTGCGAAGGCGTCTTTGAAGATTTGCCGGATGGGCGCGGTCGTGCGCCACGGCTCGCGGGACAGGCCAATGGGCGTGAACCCCCGGTCTTCGCCCTGGCCCATGAGCGTCCCGGGGAAGAGCGGGTCCTCGGGGCCGAAGCTCAAATCGTTGACCAGCATCGCGACATACTCGCGGGCGATTTCTAGAGCCTCCGAGCCAACCGGAAAAAAGATCGACGTGAAGGTCTTGCGCCGCTTTGTCTTCACCTCGCGCCCGTCCTGAAAGACGGTCTGCGCTTTCAGGTCGACATGCTTCAGGCGAAGCGAAGCGATGGCGCTGTCGCGGGCGCCGGACAAAATCGTAAAAGCGACGAGCGCCCGGTCGCGCTTTTCGATTTGGCTTTTCGCCGGCATGGCGGCAAGGACTTGGGCTATCTCTTCCAAGGTCGCCACCCGCTTGTCTCGCCGCGCGGTCGCGACGCGCAAGTCCTGATCGGATGGCGTGAAATAATTGGCGTCATTCGCGCTGAGGGCCGCCCGGAAGCCGGGCTCGCGGCAAAGCCAGAGGAAGAAGTTGCGCAGGTGTTTGAGCGTGGTGGCGATGGTCGCGGCGCTCAGCGGCTTTCCAGTCTTGCCCGTCTCTTCGAGAAGACGCGCACGAAAGGAGCGCGCCTGTTCGACCTTGAATTTACGAAAAGGCTTCCGAGAGGTCGAGAGCTCGAAGCGCTCGATGGCGCGCAGGGCCGCGTCGATGGAAGCGTCCTGCTTGCCGTTTGCAGCCTCCAGAAAGAAGGCATAATCGCGCTTAACCCGCTCGTTTTCGGGGTCGTATTTTTTCATGGGTGCTTACCCCCTTTCGAAGTGTAAATTGGAGTTAGGATCGTGCGTCTCGTCTAGGCGCGTCTCCGCGGGTTGGATTGAGACCTTCAAATCGCCCGCCGCGGCGTCGAGTTTGGCGATGGAGGTGCGCCGGTGCATGAGGCCCGCGCAGTCAGGACAAAGGCCGGTCAGGGTCCCAAGCTTTGGCCCGTCGGGGCGAAATTCCGCCTCGTTGAAGGCGGGCGTCTTCGGTTCCTTGCAATGGAGGCAGAACATGCGCCCCGGCCCGCAGGGCTGCTTTCGCTGGTCTGCGCGCTGCTTGAAGAAGTCGATGACGTCCACGCCCCGGAAGATTGGAGGCCAGAGCCCTTCCACGGGCTTCAGTCCGTTGCGGCTCCAGTGGCGGACGGTGGCGGGCGATGCCCCCGTCGCCTTCGCCGCCTCGCGGACGTTGTAGGTGCGCAGGCGTTTGATGCTCCGCGCGGAGTGCCGGCGGTTTGCCATCCCCTAGCGGCCCAAACGCTCGATGAGGGCGCGAATGTCCTCGACGCGCCACGCGGTCGTTTTGGGGCCGAGTTTGACGGGCGCCGGGAAGCGGCCGTCGCGGACGCCCTGCCACCAAGTCGACTTGCTAACCGGAATGATGGGCGGAAGCGGCGGTTCGAGGCTGGGGTTGCCAATGATTTGTGGCAGGCGAAGATATCCAACTTCAGGAAGTTCGCGCATTCTGGTTTGCTCCTGTCCAAATCGACATGATGCAAACCTGTTGCGTCCGAGCCGCAGTCGATAGCTGGGCGAGTTCCAAAAACTCGCGGGAGGAGGACTCTCTTTTCCGCCTACCCCGCTCTTCGGCGGCGCCGATGTTCAAAACGGAAAATCGTCGCCGAAATCGCCGGAAATCTCTTGCGACAGCGAGCGCCGCTTCGGAGGGGTAGGCGGCCGTGGCTTTACCTTCCTACCCTCTGTAGCCGATCCTCGGGATATTAGGGCAGATGTAGTCGGCGTCGGGCTCGCGCCTCCGCTGGGCTTCCAGTTGGCGACCTTGCAGATTTCTTCGATGCCAAGCTCGTTGGGGTTTCCATCCTTGTTGGTGAGGCCGTACTCGTTGGCGTGCTTTCGCAGCCAAACCTCCAAGGCCTTCTTCGGCGTCTTTCCGTTGAGGTCTTCGGTGGCGGCCGTTACTTCGTTCCATGCACGGACAGCCGCCGCGAGTTTTGGCGCGTAGAATTCATCTGAAGGATCAAAAATCCGATCGTCGGCCTCTTTCGATATAAAGAACCCGTCTGAGAAGTTTCGCGCAAGCATCCATTCCAGAAGGCTATCTATATTTACGAGAAATTCAATCCAGTTCGTGTCAGGCTCATCGTAAGAGCCTGATTGATACTTGATTTCATGGAATACTATGTTCTGCTTCCTGGCAGCATTTTTTACAGCTGTAAGAAATGGATGGATGTCGCTTTTCACTTCCTGAGGCCATCGATCATAGGATTTCGTCTGAAAACTCAGACGGATCATAGCCGGCAATCAGAAGGGCGATTTGATAGACGTTAAGTTCGTCTGCTAGCTTCCATCGATCGATGCGATGCATAGGCCCTCGCGCACAATTCGTTTGGGGTCGATAAATGGCTTTCACTCGGCGAATGGATATCAGGATTCGCCCGAGATCAGAACTTGGCCGCTCCGGGTGCGTGCCATGCCAATTGCGAAAACTGTTGGTATATTTGTTGGTACGAAAATATTTTGTTCTCGGTATAGCTGCATAAATTCAATGTGATAGATTGTTAATTCAACTCCGGCCAGGGCACCAAATCGACGTTCAGCGGCGAAGGCCGGCCCGTGTCTGGAAAGACCAGTCTACTCCAGCCGGGTCTGGAAGGCGTTGTCTCGAACGATGCCGATCAATTGGGCGGTCGAGTCGCGCCAGCTCAAACGGTCGATGACCGGCGGCGACGGCTTCTCAATCAGCGCCTCTCTCAACTGCGCGGCGAGGCTGTCGGCGTCCAGCAAAGCGAAATATCTGGCGCTGTCGCCGGCGACCTCCCGAAACACCGGGATGTCCGTTGCGATGACCGGCGCGCCGTAATTGGCGGCTTCGACGATCGGCAGGCCGAAACCTTCCGCCACCGAAGCGAGCGCCAGGGCGCGGGCGTGTGCATAGAGAAGGGAGAGATCCGCGTCGCCCGCGCGTTGCAGCCAGAAGAGCCGGCGCCCGAACTCGGGATGGCGGCGCAGCCGATTTTCGAAGTGCCCCATGCTCCAACCGCGCCCGCCGACGATGACGTAAGCGAAGTCGAGGCCCTCCCCCCAGAGGCGGTCCAGCGCGTCGAGCACGAGGGCGTAGCCCTTGCGCGGCTCCACCGTGCCCACGCCCAGAAAATAGGGCCGCCGCCCCCCGGCGATCTGAGCCGCCTGCTCTGATGGCTCGCCCGTCGATGCAACGGAAAAGTCCGCCCCAAGGCGCCACCAGCCGAGGGGAAAGCCGGGACGCGAAAAATTGTTCGCGGAGAGGTAGTCGCGCAGGCTTTCCGCCGCGGCGCGCGAATCCGCCACGACGCCGTCGCTCGGGAGCACGATCCGCTCGAGCCAATCGCGGAACCATCCGGTCAGGACTGGCGGAAAGGCGTTCGGATAAAGGAGCGGCAGAATGTCGTAGAGACAGACGACGCACCTGCCCCGCCTGGCTTTCACCACTTCGAGAATGGGCGGATACTCGTCGGTGTGGTTCCAGGTCGCGTCCAGCATCAGGAAGACGTCGCCGTCTTCGATGTCGACGATGTCCGGAACTTCCGGATGGCGGTAATAGGCGTAAAGCTTCCCGTCATGGATCGCGACGGGGATGCCGGCGCCCGCCTCCCATGCGTTGCGGGCGATCTCCCGTACGACTCGCTGAATGCCCGTCGCCTTGCCCGAGCGCAGCGTGCTCGTCATGTCGAGCAGTAGACGCGGGCCGGACGGCGGCGGCGCTTGAGGCGAGGTTTCGGGCCGATGGGACGCCCACGCCGGGCGACTATTCATGCGGGCGCGATACCCCGGAAAGAGACGCTGGCGTGCGCTTCCAAGCAGCCGCGAAAGCGTCCAGTAGAGTTCGTTGACTCTCAGCAGGGCGAGATTGCGAATGCGCTTGTAGAGACGTTCGCCGGGCGTTGCGCCTGTTTGATAGATGCGTTCCTGCTCGTTCAACGCGCGCAGATAGCCGGCAATCTCGATCTTGGATCTCTCATCGGCGACCATGCCAACCCCAGTGCTGCCTCTCACGGCGCACGCCGCGGGATTGCGCGGTTTAGCATAGCCGACCGCCAACTGCCGTACGGGCGTAGCCTGGGAGAGATGATCAGGAGAGATCAACGCGTTTCGACGCCGCGCGCCGCCAGATTGCAAAGCGCATTCAACCCAAGGCGTCTAGGATCCCCGGCGCGTTCCTGGTTGGGCCGTGCCGGGGATCTTCGGGCCCGCGCCGGAAGGGGCTTGGGGAAGCTCCGGCTACGTGCCTGACGGATGATATTCCAGTGGTTATCCTCTAATATTGCTCTTTTGTTTCTGTTCGATTTCCTGCCTCGCGTCACGCGTCAATAGCAGTAGTGGCTGGGCCTTACGCGCTGATACCGCACATATTCTCCACCGGGACTGACGTTGACTTCATTCGCCACGCATTTGCCCCCGACCCTCACGAAGGGCGCGACATAGCCCCAAGGATACCACTCGTCGGTGGCGGGATAGGCATTGGCGCCGAAGGCATAGGGCCATGCGTCGGGATAGCCCCATTCCCTGTCCCACGCCTGCTTGAGAAAAGGACCGAGATGAGTTGGCCCCGTGGCGCGATAAAAATGCTCGCGCCGATAGCGCCACGCCGAGGCTTCCGAAACCGTGCCGCCCAAGAACGCCGCAACCGCGAAGAAGCGCGCCGCGACGGCGAGACTGCGCAGCAGAATTTTACGACCACTCATCGCGCCCTCCCCTGATCCTCCCGCATAGAAGCATGAACCCGTCGAACGAGGGAAGAATCACGCGGGATCGCTAACCGCCCGCCCGCGCACACGCTTGACTTCGTCCTGCGGCGCGGAATCTAATCGCTGGCGGTCGCGCTGGGCGACTCGAAGAGTAGGGGCGGACCATGGCGGACCAGATTCCGGAACTTGGCAAGAACAAACACATCTTCGCAGCCGTCGGCGCGGTTCTGGGGGGCGTCACCGGCGTCGCGATCGGGGGAGGTCTTGTCGCGCTCATCGGCGCGGGACTCGGCGGCCTTCTGGGCTACAACGCCCTCAAGCGTCTCTGACGGGCTGGCCTGCGTATCGGGCTTCAGGAACGGTTGCCGCCTTCCTGCCCGATCCCTTCCTGCGTCGCCGGCCTGATCTCCGCGGGGTCCGTGAACTTCCTGAGCGACTCGGCGCGGCCGGGGCGGCCGATCACGGTCACGCCGTCGCCCGGGTAAATGTGCATATGCGGCGACGGGCGCTCCACAACGCCGCTTCCGGAGCGCTCGACGGCGATGATGAAATAGGAATTCTCCGAGCGCCGCTCGATCTCCGCCACGGAACGTCCCGCGAAGAGGCTTCCCTCGGCCATGGCGACGACTTCGATCTCGAGGCCGAGGGTGCGAAGATCGATCTCCATCTGGCGGCGCCGCTCCGAGGCCTGGATCACGCCGGCGATCGCCGGGAACAGGATCAGGGACGCGATCTGCTCGGCGCCGATATGGGTGGGCAGGATCACGGCGTTGGCCCCCGCTTGCAACAGCTTCTTCTCGGTCGAAGGGTCTTCGCCGCGCGCAATGATCTGGACCGATTTGTTGAGGCTGCGCGCCGAGAGCGTGATGAACACGTTGATCGGGTCCGACGATACGACGCTCGCCAACGCGCGCGCCTTGCCGATGCCCGCCTGTTTGAGGACATTCTCCTCGATGGCGTCCGCGTTGATGGCGAGATAGCCCATGGCGCGCGCCTCTAGACAACGCGTCTGATCGGGCTCGACGACGACAAGTCTCGCCTTCCCTTGCGCCAGCTCCTTGGCCAGCATGTTGCCGGTGCGGCCAAAGCCGCAGACGATGACATGGTCCTCGAGGTCTTCGATCTGCCGCGTCATGCGCGTCGCTCCCAGAAGCTCTTGCAACTGTCCGAAAGTAATGAATTGCACCAGTGCGCCGGTGAGATAGATCATGCCGGTGCAGCCGACGACGATGAGAAAGACCGTAATGAGACGCAGCGACAGCGTGTCGACCGGCCGCACCTCTTCATAGCCGACTGTGAAGATCGTGAGCACCGTCATGTAGAAGGCGTCGTCGAAACTCCAGCCGCTAAACATGTAGCCGATCGTCGCCGCCACGCAGATGGCGAAGACGAAGGTGGATGCGTAAAAGAGATGGGCGGTTCTAGGGTCGCGTGCCCACTTCATTGCGCGCTGTCGGTGAGAGGATGACGCTTCTATCGTAACGCGTATCGAGCCGCCACAAAGTCGCTTTTAGGGGCAGACGGGCTCCGGTGAGGGCGCGGCAGTCGCATTGATCTCAGATACTTGCGCCGTTTCACAAAAGATACGCGCCGCTAGGAGGGAAAATCGCCCATTTATTGAGCGGGCGCGCGCCGCGTGCTAGTGCGTCTCCGCATCGGGCAATGCGATGTAGATCATCGCGATCCCGACGCTGCCGATGAAGCGGAAGGCTGGCTCCTGCATGTTGTAGACGCCGGCCCGCCACATCTGGAACCATTCGCCGCCGACTCCCATGAAGCCGAAAAAATAGAGCAGGAAGCCGACAGTCAGGCCGGCGATCGCCATGCCCTTCGCATCATTGAAGGTTCGCGCCTCCCCTGCCCGCACCTGCCACATGAGCCAGGCGCCGAACAGCGTCAAGCCCGCCGATACGAACTCGGCGGCGATGATGAAGCCATAGCAAAGGTGATGCAGCGCCGGGCTCGTGACCGCGCGCCATTGCAAGGCGCTCGGCGGGATCATGTCCATGGACAGAATATGCTGCACGACGTCGAAATTCGCGCCGTAGTCGAAGACATTTCCAAGCGCGACGAGAAGGATGAGCACGCCCGCGGCCGCGGCGACCGCAATCCTGGTCCATCGAATGATCATTGTCGCGTCCCTCGTTTGCGCGCCACCAGTCTAGCGCGAGCGTACGACAAAGCGAACGCGGCGGCTGTGGCGCGCCATCGGTTCGCCGCCCGGACCACGCGCTTGACCTGCGGACGCAACCGGGCGAGCCCGAACGCGGCGAGCCGGCCCCTGAAGTTCAAGGCGATGAAACGAGCGAGGATCGGTGTTTCACCCGTGGCCCACGCCAGCTTGTAGGCGTCGGCAGGCAGCAGGAAATCATAGGCGAGAAGACCCTCCGCCGCGCATTCGCCGATGACGCGGCCGGTCAGGGACTGGCCCGGCGCGCCCTCGGCGAAGCGGATATCATAGCAGCCAAGGAGCGAGCGATAGGCCCCGCCGCCGACGAAGCCGACGTCGAGCGCCGCGATCTCCTCGCCGACGCGCAAGGCGTGCACGCGCAATACGCCCTCGCGCGCGGCAGCGGCGATGAACGCTTCGCTGGCCGGATTGGACAGACCGGCGCTGAAGGCGCGCTTGTCGCGAAGCCATGCCCGCTTGAGCGACAAGGCGCGCTCGGCGAGTTCCTCCCGTTCCGCCGGCGTCCGCGGCGCTTCGAGAGACACCGGGCCGATCGTCTCCAGCCATTTCGCGCGCCGCTCGACGCTCTTGTGGCGCCTGCGCCCTCCCGCCCGAAGGTCGACGTAGGGAGCTGACAGCTTTTCGGGAGCCGAGAATTTCTCGCCTTGCACTGCGGCGCTCGCAAGCACCCCGTCGCCGCGCAGCTGCGTGAGCGCCACAAGATCGACGTCGCGCCAGCGGCGCATCTCGGCGAAGGCGGCGGCGCGCCAGTCTGTGCGGCCCTCGCCCGGCAGAGCCAGCGCATCGCCATATTGGGTCATCGGCTGGCCCATCCATCGCACGATCGAAAAGCCGAGCCGCCGTTCCACCTGCAGGGGAAGCAGCATGACAAGGCGCTCGCCCTCACGAACGCAGACGACGCGCGGCTCCTCGCCGCTTCGCGCGCAATCGAGCCAGATCCGGCACCATCGAAAACTCTGGAAGCCGGTCGCCTCAGGCGTCGCGCGTTCGAGTTCGGCCCATTCCTGCGCGAGCGCGTCGACGGCGCCGGAGGTGTCCGCACAGTCGACGCGGCAGCGAGGCGGTTGCTGCACGCTATTTGAGGATTTGGTACGGGGTCACGTCATAATACCCGCCAGCGGCCTGGGGATCGACGCGGAAATCGACCGTCATCGGCATCCGGTCGCTCCCTGCCAGCATCCGCCAGCCCTTGTGCGCGGCGGTGAGCGCGAATTTGCCCCAGAACGCCGGACCGCGCATTTCACGTGGCAGATCGCGACCCCCGAAAAGCGGTCGCAGAAGACCATTGGCGTAATCGACGGCGTAACCGGCGCGCAGCTCGTTTGTCCAGTGCTCTGTCGTGACGGAGACGTTCACACAATCCACATTGCGCACCCGATGAGGCGCATTGCGCGGCCAGGTCGCCCAATCGCCCGGCGTCAGTTCGAAACTTTCCGCGGCCGCCTCATATAGGGGGTCATAACGAAGGTCTGTGTCGGAGGTTCGCTGGAGCACGATGTTCTCGACCGTGCTCTGCGGGAGATACGGCGGATGCGGCGGATAGACCCAGACGCGCTTGCGGCCCCTGATCTGCCAGAGGCTCTGGCCGGGAACATCGGCGTGAAGCGCCACGTTCATGTTTGGCGAGGAAATCAGCACGCTCATGGAGCGCTTGTAGCTGCGAAATCCGGGCACGTTACGTTCGATGTCGGCAAAGAGCGCGTCGAGGAAAACCTGGTACTTGTCGCAGGTCTCGTGCACACGCTGCAGATGGACCCAGATGTTGCCGCGAGCGACAGCTTGCAGGACATCGTGGCCCGCGAGGCCCGTCATGTCGCCCTCCCGCCACTTGCGCGGGTCGGTCTCGTCACGCGACATCGTGTTGACGTGGAACTGGTCCCGCGGCGTCGCCTCGATCAGACGCGCGAGCGCGGCGTCGGAAAAGAGTGGGCTTTCCGCGAAGCCATGCTCCAGCCGGGCGGGTTTGCGTGCGAAATCTTCGGCGTCTCCGGGACGCCACCGGGTAAGGAAACTGTTCATTGAATTGTCGAGCTGAATGAGTCAGGTCGACATGCTAGCGCTAAAATGGAAAATAAAGGGTGGACGGCCGGAAGGAGCGCCTTGGATGATCGACCTCTACTACTGGCCCACCCCAAACGGCCATAAAATCACGATCTTTCTGGAAGAGACCGGCCTCGCCTACCGGATAAAGGCGGTCGATATCGGCAAAGGCGACCAGTTCAAGCCGGAATTTCTTGCGATCTCTCCCAATAATCGCATGCCGGCGATCATCGATCGGGCGCCGGCGGACGGCGGCGCAGAGATCCCCGTCTTCGAATCGGGCGCGATCCTCCTCTACCTCGCCGAGAAAACCGGCCGGTTGATCCCGTCCGACGTCCGCGGGCGCGTGCGCGTCCTAGAGTGGCTGTTCTGGCAGGTCGGCGGGCTGGGTCCGATGGCCGGGCAGAACCATCACTTCGCAAAATACGCGCCGGCGCGCATCCCCTACGCGATCGAACGCTACCGCAATGAGACCAACCGCCTGTATGGCGTCCTCGACAGCGCACTGGCGAAGGCGCCCTATATCGCCGGCGACTACTCCATCGCCGACATCGCCTGCTATCCCTGGATCGTGCCACATGCGGATCAGGGGCAGGACCTCGACGACTTTCCCCGCGTCAAGCGCTGGTTCGAGTCCATCAAGGCACGCCCGGCGGTGACCCGCGCCTACGCCGCCGGCGCGCCCTATGAACGCCGCGGCCCGGATTTCTCCGCGCTGGAGCGCGAGATCCTGTTTGGCCAGACGGCCCCAAAATAGGCTATAGGCGGCGGACCAAACAGGGAGGCCCGCCGCGACCATGTCCAGTGAGACCATGTCCAACGACCGTCAGTTCGCCGCGCAAGAGACCGCCAAGGCGCTCATCGAAGTGCAGGCGGTCCTCGTGAATATCGAGAAGCCCTTCATCACCACCGCGGGCTGGGCGTCGCCGGTCTATATCGACATGCGCAA
This sequence comes from uncultured Alphaproteobacteria bacterium, assembly GCA_963806665.1. GTDB lineage: Bacteria > Pseudomonadota > Alphaproteobacteria > Rhizobiales > Beijerinckiaceae > Methylocystis. The sequence goes on from CAWDYM010000004.1 coordinate 939,128, forward strand.
GATCATCAGCTTCCCCCGCCTGCGGCGGCGGCTGGTGGATTTCGCGACGCGCGCCGTCGAGCGCGATATCGGATACGAATCTCTCGATGTGGTGGCGGGCGGCGAGACGGCCGGCATTCCCTTCGCCGCCTGGATATCCGACAGCCTCATGCTGCCAATGCAATATGTTCGCAAGAAACCGAAGGGCTTCGGCCGCAACGCCCGCATCGAGGGCGACCTCCACGACAACGGCCGCGCGCTTCTTGTCGAAGACCTCGCGACAGACGGCGGTTCTAAGAAGGACTTCGTGCAGGCGCTGCGCGACTCCGGCCAACGCTGCGACCATGTCTTCGTATTCTTTTTCTACGACATCTTCGCCGGGGCGCGCGAAGACATGGCGAAAATCGGCGTCGAGCTGCACTACCTCGCCACCTGGCGGGACGTGCTGGCGGTCGCGCGCGCGCATCGCTATTTCCCGGAGGACGCGCTGAACGAGATCGAGGCCTTTATCGCGGACCCGGTCGCCTGGTCGGCGGCGCATGGCGGAGCCGACCGACCGAAAAGCTGAGCGAGGGCGCCGGGCGCGCGCTCAATAGCAGCTGATGAAAACACGCACTCGGGTATAGTCGTCTGGCCTGCGCCTGCATTTGCGCGGGCGCACATGAGCTTGCCATATGAGCTTGCGATGAAAAAAACCGCCCTTCTCTCGCTTCTTGCCCTCACCGCCGCACCGGCCTCAGCGACGCCGCCGCTTGGCTTTGTGCGACTGTCGGACGTTGCGCCGGACATTGCGCAGGAGATGCGCTACGCCGGTTCGAATAATTTCACCGGCCATCCCGCACCGGGTTATCGCGCCGCCCAGTGCTGGCTGCGGAGCGAGGCCGCAAAAGCGCTCGCGAGCGCTCAGGCGGATGCAAGAGCGCGCGGCTTCTCCCTCGTCGTCTACGATTGCTATCGCCCGAGACGCGCGGTGGCGTCCTTCGTCGAGTGGTCGCGTAACGCCGATCAATCCACCAAGGCCGAATATTATCCACGCCTCGACAAGCGCCAGCTCTTTGCGCAGGGCTATATCGCCGAGCAGTCGACGCATTCCACGGGGCTCGCCGTCGACATTGGCGTCGAGGGGTGGGATTTCGGCACGCCCTTCGATTTCTTCGACGCCCGCTCCTGGACGAAATCGCCGACGCGCGCCGACGCGCATGCGCATCGCGAGGCGCTGGTCGCATTGATGGGGCGGCACGGTTTTGCAAACTATCCGCGCGAATGGTGGCATTACGCCTACAAAGCCGAGGGGAGCGCCGCGAGCTATGACGTCGAAGTGGAATAGGCGGTTACGAATTTTCGGTTTGGCGGCCATCGCCACTGTCGTTCTCACGCCCGCCGTCGCGGCCGAAAAGAATTGCGCCGATCTCAACACGCAGATGGAGATCAACATCTGCGAGGGAAAGATATTCGACCAGGCCGACGCGGCGCTCAATGCGGCGTACGCAAAGCTGACGGCGAAGGCCGGCGCCGAGGGTAAAGCCAAGCTCGTCGAGGCGCAAAGAAACTGGATCAAATATCGCGACGCTCAATGCGCCTTCGAGACGCTCGGATCATCGCGCGGCTCGATTCACGGCATGGAAGTCGCCATCTGCATGGCGGAACTGACCAAAGCGCAAACGAAGCGGCTGCAGGCGCAGCTTGATTGCCCCGAGGGCGACCCCTCCTGCGGCGGACAGTGAACTCTCTCAGCTTTACCCTGCGGCGCGGCGCGGCTGGATATTCGCACGCAACCACGCCGCCAGAGCCTCCTCGTCGATCTCGCGATTAGCAAATTGCGAAATTAGGATAAAGCAATCCTCATCGCGCGCGGTGAGCTCATGCCCGTTCTCGGCGATAAAATACTCCATCGCGACGAGCCCTACGCGCTTCTTGCCGTGAATGAACGGATGGCTGCGAACAAAACCCGAAGCGCAAGCGGCCGCGAGCCGGGCGACGTCGCTCTTTGGCTCCTCGCGCGCGACGTCGCGAGGGTGCTGGAGCGCGGCGGTCAGCGCCGCTTCGCTGACGATCCCCACATGCCCGCCATGCGCGGCGAGGATCTCTTCGTGAATGACGAGGGAGATCGTGCGATCGAGAAATCTCCACCCGCCTTTTTGAGGCGCTCGCGTCACTTGGAGAGTTCGCGCAGCGCATTGTGGCGCTTGCTCATGATCCGCCGCGCCAGCGCGACGCGGCGCTCGAAATCGGGATCGCTCCTTGTAATGCGATAGCCTTCCGGCGAGCGCGTGAGATAGAGCCGATCCCCTTTTTCGACATTGAGATCCGCGATGATCTCGCGTGGCAGCACCACGCCGAGCGAATTGCCGATACGGAGAATTTTCAGGATTCCGAACGCGACGGGGCCATCGGCTTCGCTCATGGTTCTAACACCTGTATTAACATTAATTGTTGCAACATACGTTATAACAGTGTCGCTGAAAGCGCAACATGACAAATGAGCGTCCGTCGCTAAACTGCGCGCGCCATGCGCCCCGACATTCTCGCCCCGCTCTTTGGCCGCGTCGCCGCCCTGCCCGGCGTCGGCCCCAAGACCGCGCCGCTATTCGATCGCCTGCTCGTGCGGCCGGGCGCGAGCCAACAGGCGCGCGTCGTCGATCTGCTCTTTCATTTGCCGGCGAGCCTCATAGACCGCAGCCAGCGCCCGACGATTGCCGAGGCGCCGCTGGAGACGCTGGTCGTCGTCAAGGCGCGTGTCGTCGAGCATCGTCGGCCGCAAGGGCGCTATGCCAAGCAGCCTTTTCGAGTGTTGGTCGAGGACGACACAGGCGATGTCGAACTCGTTTTTTTCCTCGCCAACGCCGACTGGATCGAGCGCAGTCTTCCGATCGGCGCGACGCGCTGGATATCGGGGCGCGTCGAACTCTATGACGGGCGCCGTCAGATGGTGCATCCAGACCGCGTGCTCGACGAGGCCGCCCTCGCCAAATTACCGCCCTATGAAGCCGTCTACGGTCTGACGGAAGGCCTGCAATCGCGCTTCCTTTTACGCGCGGCGGAAGAGGCGTTGACGCGCCTGCCCCAACTGCCGGAATGGCAGGAGCCCACGGTTCTCGCGGCGAACAAGCTGCCGGGTTTCGCAGACGCGCTGCGCGCCGCGCACCGGCCCGACAGCCCGGCCGCGCTTTCTCCCCAGCATCCCGCGCGGCAGCGTCTCGCGCTCGACGAATTGCTGGCGAGCCAGCTCGCGCTGAGATTGATGCGCGCCAAAATGCGCCGGCTTCCCGGCCGCGAGAACCAGGGCGATGGCCGCCTGGCCAATGCCATCGAGGCGGCCCTGCCCTTCAGGCTCACCGGGGCGCAGACGCGCGCGCTCGACGACATCCGCGCAGACCTCGGCTCGGACAAGCGCATGCTGCGTCTCGTGCAGGGCGACGTCGGTTCCGGCAAGACGGTCGTCGCCGCTCTCGCCATGGCGAGCGTCGTCGAATGCGGGCGGCAGGCGGCGCTGATGGCTCCGACCGAAATTCTCGCGCGCCAGCATTTCGAGCGCCTCGCGCCGCTCATGGGCCCGGCCGGCGTGCGCATCGCGCTGCTCACTGGCCGCCTCAAAAGCGCCGCGCGCGCCGCGACGCACGCCGCCATCGCGGCCGGCGACGTCGACATCGTCGTCGGAACGCATGCATTGGTGCAGGGCAATCTCGCCTTCCGCGATCTCGGCCTTGCGGTGGTCGACGAGCAGCATCGCTTCGGCGTGCAACAGCGTCTCGCGCTGGGCGCCAAGGGAGACGCCGCCGACGTGCTGGTGATGACCGCGACGCCGATCCCCCGCAGCCTGGCGCTGACCGCCTTCGGCGACATGGACTCTTCCGCGTTGGACGAAAAGCCGCCGGGTCGAACGCCGATCTCGACGCGCGCGCTTCCCGCCTCGCGCATCGGCGAAGTGATCGGGGGCCTCCAGCGCGCACTGGCGCAGGGCGCGCGCGCCTACTGGGTCTGCCCGCTTGTCGAAGAGAATGAGGATCTCGACCTCGCCGCCGCGGAAGCCCGCGCCGCCGATCTTCGTCATTATTTTGGCGACGCCGTCGGAGTCCTGCACGGACGCATGAAAGGCCCGGAGAAGGACGCCGCTATGGAGGCGTTCCAGCGCGGCGACACGAAGCTCCTCGTCGCGACGACGGTCGTCGAAGTCGGGGTCGACGTGCCGGAAGCGACGATCATGGTCATCGAACATGCAGAGCGCTTCGGACTGGCGCAGCTCCACCAGCTACGCGGGCGCGTCGGACGCGGTGCGGGCGAATCGAGTTGCCTGTTGCTCTACAAGGGCCCGCTGAGCGAAGCTGCGAAGGCGCGGCTGATGACGTTACGCCAAACGGAAGATGGCTTCCGTATTGCGGAAGAAGACTTGCGGCTCCGGGGCGAAGGCGAATTGCTCGGCACGCGGCAGGCGGGGACGCCGGGCTTCCGCCTTGCGGACCTGACCGCGCATGCACGGCTGCTCGCGATTGCGCGGGACGACGCAGAACTTATCCTGCGCCGCGACCCGGAGCTGGCAAGCGAGCGCGGCGGCGCCCTGCGCGCGCTCCTCTATCTCTTCGAGCGGGAGGAGGCCATCCGGCTCCTGCGCGCGGGCTGAATTGGTTAAGCCGCCGCCCGGTGGTTCTGCCCGAATTGCGGCACGAAGCCGGCGACCGTCTCGAACGGAATGCGCCGATCGAAATTGAGCGTGCGCGCGTCGCCGACGATGAGCGCCTGCGGGGCCAGCAGAACGGTCTCGAAGTCCATATAGTTCAGGAAGGCTTCCTGATTCATCATGGCCAAGGCGAAACTGCGGTAGGACCCCTGCTCCGACGCCTCCAGATCCTTGGCGTCCTTCACCATCTCGAGGTGCAGCGCAAAACGCAGCTTCGTCTGCTCGACTTCGAAAACGAAGAGCATCTTGGTCGCAAGGCCGCCGTGCGACTCGGTGCGCAGATTGCCCCACCACTTGTCCTGCCCCTGCGCTTCCTGCTGCTCCTCCATGAGAAGGCGCGCGAGCGGCCACAGGCGGGCGAATTTGGTTCGGCTCAGCAGCCAGGAACGAAACTCATGCGATTCCACAAGTTTATCCGCGAAGATTTCGTCGAGGCCGGAAGCGTGGTGCATGACTTAGTCCTTGGTATTGGCATGAAGGGCCTGCGCTGCAATCGAGCGATCCTGCTTTCTAAGGTCCCTGTCGTGAATCTTCCGTTTAGAAACTTCGTGAAACAAAATCTAAACTAAATTACCTATTGTAGCTAGTATCTTAGGTGATGCGCTGCACAAGCACGACGCGGTTGCTGTTGACGCCCTTGCTATTGTTGGAGACGCCCCAACAGTTGCTCGTCTTCGTGAATTTCTGGGCGTTCACCAGCACGCCGAGGCGCTCGAACGGCAGGCCCTCTAGCGCGTCCCACACGACCCGCTCCAGGAGCACCCCGCCCCCGCGGACCTCCCCGACCTCATAGGCGACATGGCCGCCAGGCCGCAGAACGCGCGCAAGCTCTTCGAAGACGGCGCGGGTCATCCGCGCCCAGGCATCGAGGCCCCGTAGCTGAGAAATATCAGCCGGTTCCGGACTAACCTCCGCGAACCAGTTTCGCAGCCAATTGTCGGCGCGGTAGTCGACAACGTCGAGAAAGGGAGGGGACGTGACGACGAGATCGACGCTCGCGGCCGCAACATGGTTGAGGCGGGCGGCGTCGGTCACCGCGAGAAGCGCCTCGGGCGCCTCGGGCGGCGGGCCGTCGGAGAGAAGGGCGCGGGACTTCTTCAAGATGAGTGCGGGGACGTCGCGCGGCGTCGGAGTTCGGGCGCGCCGCAAATTGATCTTGATCTGCGCCTTGACGCTCACCGCCTGATTTGGAGGCAGCGTGTAGACGGAAAAGAAGCCCGGCGAGTGACCCGTCAGTCGGTTGAGCGCGACCATTCTTATCCAACCGGCGACGGGGTCGGCGGCGCGTCCCCGCAGCCAGCCGCGCAGGGCGCAGATCTGGCGCAGCGTCTCGGGGTGGAAGAAGGCGAGAAGGTCATCGCGGTCGATTTCGCCGCCCGAGAGCGGAACCTCGGCGAGCCGCGCGGCGATGTCCTCGATCGACGGCGGGCGCAGCCGTGGTCGCACCAGCAGCGGCGAAAGCGGGTTGGCGTCCGAACCGACCGCGCGTCTCCCGCGCAAGGCCGCCTCGAGCACGGTCGTGCCACGCCCCATGAAGGGATCGCAAACGCTGTCGCCGGGCGCGGTCAGCCGCTCGATGAAGAAGGCGGGAAGCTGCGGCTTGAAACAGGCGCGATAGGAGACCTCGTGCAGCGCATGCGCGGCGCGCTGCGCCGACGTCCAGAACTCGTTGACGAAATAAGGGACGCCGGACTCGACCATCGCCGCCGTCGGGGCCCCGAACGCATCGAAGCGCCGAAGCTCGGAAAGAAAGGCGGCCTCAGCTCGGCGCGCGCGCGGCGCCATGTCACTCGACGCGATCGACGAGGCGCGGCAACCTGTTGATCTTTGCTCCGGCGTCCTGCCGTGCGAGCGCGAGTTCATATTGGAGTTGAAGCTCGAGCCAGTCCTCGGGCGCGACGCCGAACCAGTGACCGAGCCGCAGCGCCGTATCCGCCGTCACGCCCCGCTGACCGTTGATGATCGCCGTAACGCGATTGACCGGCACGTCAATGTCGCGCGCGAGATCCGATGCGGTCATTCCCAGTTCTGTCAGATGCTTCGCCAGCACTTGGCCGGGATGGATCACGGCGCCCTCCAATTCCGGTGGTCGTATCTTGCGCGGCCGGCCGCCGTGACGACGCCGGGCGCTCTCAGCGACGAGGGGTTGCGGCCCCACGCGCAATGGACGCGCCGCCGGGAGAATGGAACGCGCGCGGGCGAAGCGCTCGGGGACGCGAACATGCCCTCCGGCGACGGGCGCTGCGACTCTTCGCGGAAAGGCGCCATCGAGAAACAGGCGGGTGAGCGCCTCGATATACCGGCCCATGGCTGGCTCCGATCCGGGAAGCTTTCAGACCCCATGCTTATGCCATCCGTAAACGCTACTCGGCGGCCCCGCTTTCGCCGCGGGCCCAGCCCTCGTTCGTCTCGGCGATGAAATCGCGCAGACGCCCCTCTTCGATCGCGAGCCGAAGGCCCGCCATCAACTGCTGATAATAAGCGACATTGGCCTGAGTCAGCAGCATCATTCCGAGGATTTCCCCCGCTTTTGCGAGGTGGTGCAGATAGGCGCGGGAATAGTCGCGCGCCGCGGGACAGTCTGATGCGGGATCGAGTGGGCGCGTGTCTTCCACATGTCGGGCGTTCTTGATGTTGACCTTTCCGAAGCGCGTATAAGCGAGGCCGTGACGCCCGGCTCGGGTGGGCATGACGCAGTCGAACATGTCGACGCCGCGCGCCACCGCCTGCACGATGTCGTCCGGCGTGCCGACGCCCATGAGGTAACGCGGCTTGCTGCTCGGCAGATGCGGCAGGGTCGTCTCCAGCATGTCGAGCATCACCTCCTGCGACTCGCCGACCGCAAGACCGCCGACGGCAAGACCATGGAAGTCCATTTCCGCAAGCGCCCTGGCGCTTTCGATTCGCAGCGGCTTCGAGGCGCCGCCCTGAACGATGCCGAAGACCGCTCTGCCCGGCTGTTCTTGAAACGCCATGCGGGAGCGCTCGGCCCAGCGCAACGAGAGTCGCATCGCGCGCTCCGCTTCTTCGTCGGAACAGGGCAGCCGCACGCATTCGTCGAACTGCATCTGAATGTCGGAACCCAGCAGATGCTGAATCTCCATCGAGCGCTCGGGGGAAAGATGATGGCGCGAGCCGTCGATGTGGGACTGGAAGGTCACGCCGCTCTCGTCGAGCTTACGGAGCTTGGCCAGCGACATGACCTGGAAGCCGCCGGAGTCCGTGAGGATCGGATAGGGCCAGCGCATGAATTCATGCAGGCCGCCGAGCTTCGCGACGCGCTCCGCGCCCGGCCGCAGCATGAGGTGATAGACATTGCCGAGCAGAATATCCGCGCCCGTCGCGCGCACGTCTTGCGGAAACATCGCCTTCACCGTCGCGGCCGTTCCGACCGGCATGAAGGCGGGCGTGCGAATCTTTCCGCGCGGCGAAAAAATCTCGCCCTTTCGCGCCGCGCCGTCCGTCGCGTTCACTGCGAAGGAGAACTGCTCCGTCATCTTCTCTCCTTGGCGCCGAGTTCGGCGATCTTCACGATCCTGTATCGCCCGCTATCCGTCTCGTTGAACCAGACAGTGAAATGCGCGGTCACGCGCAGTTCCGCCTCGCGTAAATCCGTGCGCCATCGGTCGGCGCCGGCGCCGAAGTCCATGCGCCCATCCCGGCGCAGGACGAAGGGGCGCGGCCGCGCGCCATCGAGATCGACGGCGCCGAAGACATCCCATGTCGACGCGAGGCGCACGCCGTCGATTCGCAAGTCGATGGTCAGCGTCGCCTCGGTCGGATCATCCCGCCATTGCGCCACGAGGCGGATGTCGCGCGACTCGCTCATGGCTCCGCCCGATACAGCAGGCTGGCGTCGCCGTAGGAATAGAAACGGTAGCCGCTCGCGATGGCGTGAGCATAAGCCGCTTTCATGCGCGTCACGCCGCAGAATGCGGAGACCAGCATAAACAGCGTCGACTTCGGCAGATGGAAATTGGTGACGAGCATATCCGTCGCGCGGAAGCGATAGCCCGGCGTGATGAAGATGCTTGTCCGCGCCGCGTAAGGGACGAGACGTCCGTCGGGTTGCGCGGCGCTTTCCAGCGTGCGCAGCGCCGTGGTGCCCACCGCCACGATGCGCCCGCCTTTCGTCCGCGCCTCGTTGAGCGCCTGCGCGGTCGCGGCGTCGATGCGGGCGAACTCTTCGTGCATCTTGTGAGCGTCAGTGTCTTCGACCTTCACGGGCAGAAAGGTGCCGGCGCCGACATGCAGCGTGACGCGGTGCAGCGAGACGCCCTTCGTCGCGAGCGCGGCGAGAAGATCAGGCGTGAAATGCAAGCCCGCCGTCGGCGCGGCGACGGCTCCGGCCTCATTCGCGAAAACAGTCTGATAATCCGCGTCGTCCTTCGCGTCGGCCGGACGCTTGCCGGCGATGTAGGGCGGCAGCGGCATCTCGCCCACGGCCTCGATCGCGTCGTCGAGCGCCGAGCTGGAAAGATCGAAGCGCAGCGTGATTTCGCCTTCGTCGCCCCTCGCGTCGACAAAGGCGTCGAGTGCGCCGAGGAGGCAGGCCCCCGCGCTCTCGCGGCCAAAGCGGATGAGGTCGCCGACCGCCAGCTTTTTCGCCGGCCGCATCAGCGCGCGCCAACGCGCTGCGTCGAGCCGTTCGATCAGCGTCGCCTCGACGCCGGCGCTCAATTCGCCGCGAATGCGTCTGCCGGAAAGCCGCGCATGAATGACGCGGGTGTCATTGACCACGAGCGCGTCACCGGCGCGCAGAAACTGCGTCAAATCGCGAACGATCCGGTCCTCGAACGCTCCCACTACCGGCACGACGAGCAGGCGTGCGCCGTCGCGCGGTTCGGCTGGCCGCAACGCGATGCAGTCCTGTGGAAGCTCGAAGTCGAAGAGATCGACGCGCATGGATTTACGTTCGACATAAAAATGGCCGGGACAAGCCCGGCCATTCGGACAGCTGTTGGAACGCCTCAGCCCAGCGTCGCCTTGACGATCTTGTCGGGATCGCGCACGGGCTCGCCGCGCTTGATCTGGTCGATGTTCTCCATGCCGGAAATCACCTCGCCCCACACCGTGTACTGACGGTTGAGGAACGGCGTCTCGGTGAAGCAGATGAAGAATTGCGAGTTCGCGCTGTCCGGGTTCTGGGCACGCGCCATGGAGCAGGTGCCGCGCACATGCGGCTCATTGTTGAACTCGGCCTTGAGGTCCGGATATTTCGAGCCCCCCGTTCCGGTGCCGCGCGGGCAGCCGGTCTGCGCCATGAAGCCCTCGATCACGCGGTGAAAAACGATCCCGTCATAGAAACCCTCGGATACAAGCTTCTTGATATGCGCGACGTGATTGGGCGCGAGATCGGGGCGGAACTTGATGACGACCGGACCCTTGGTGGTCTCGAGCGTCATAGTGTCGGCGGTGTCGGTCATTTGTGCTCCTGTTTGTTTGCCCGCGCCCCGCCTCCCCTTCAGGGAAAAGGCGGCGCGGGCGGCCGCTCAGCTCTCGTCGCCCGCGACGCGCATCTTGACGATCTTGTCCGGCCCCTCGACCATGCCATTGTTGGACTTGTCGCCCTTCTTGATCTTGTCGACGACGTCCATCCCCGAGATCACTTCCCCCCAGATCGTATATTTGCCCTGGAGCTGCGGCGCGTCCGTGAAGCAGATGAAGAACTGGGAATTTGCGGAATCCTTGTCGCCGGGCTGACGGGCCATGGCGACCGTCCCGCGCTTGAACGGCAGATCGCTGAACTCCGCCTTGACGTCCGGATAGCGCGAGCTGCCCATGCCCGTGCCGTCCGGGTCGCCCGCCTGGGCCATGAAGCCGTCGATCACGCGATGGAAGACGATGCCGTCGTAGAAGTGCTCCTTGGCGAGCTTTTCAATGCGCTCGACATGCTTGGGCGCGAGGTCGGGGCGCAGCTTGATGGTGATGCGCCCATCTTTTGTGTCGAGGTAGAGCAGCTTGTCTTCGGCGCGGGCGACGGAAGCGACGCCAAGCGCGGCCGAAACGGCGACGGCGGCGAGCAGCAGACGGCGAGTGAGTTTCATGGAAAGAGCCTCCCTAATGGCCTAGTTTTTATCGCGCCTTTTGATGGCGCGTTTGAGCGCCTCGACAGAGGCGGCCGGCGCAAAGGCCGAAACGTCGCCGCCGAGCGCCGCGATCTGGCGCACGAGGGAGCCGCTGATATGGCGGAACCCCGGCGCGGCTGGCAGGAAAACCGTGCGAATGCCGGGCGCGAGCGTCCCGTTCATCCCCGCCATCTGCATTTCATAGTCGAAATCGGAGCCGTCGCGCAATCCGCGCAGAATGGCGCAGGCCCCCTGCTCGCGCGCGGCGTCGACCACGAGCCCGTCGAAACTGGCGACGTGGATAGCGCCCGCGAAGGCCTCCGCGGCGCAGGAGACGCGGATAACCTCAGCCCTTTCCTCGAAACTGAGCCAGGGCGCCTTGCCCGGATGCACGCCGATCGCGACGACTATACTGTCGAAGAGCGCGGCGCCCTGCCGGATCACGTCCAGATGGCCGCTCGTCAGGGGATCGAACGTGCCGGAGTAGAGCGCGACCCGGCTCATGGCTCGCACTCGTGCACAATGGCGCCTGCGACCATGGTGGTTTTCACCACGCCCTGCAGCAACGCGCCGTCGAAGGGCGTGTTGCGGCAGCGCGAATGCAGTTGCTGCGGATCGACGACGAAGGGTTCGTCGGGATCGAAACGGATCAGATCGGCGGGAGCGCCCTTCTGCAGGCGCCCCTGCTCCAGCCCGAGGATTTCCGCCGGGCGCGAGGACATGGCGGCGAGCAGGCGCGGCAGCGCAACGTCGCCGGAATGAACGAGGCGCATCCCTGCGGCGAACATGGTTTCAAGGCCGATGGCGCCGAATTCGGCCTCTCCAAACGGCAGCCGCTTGGTCTCGACGTCCTGCGGATCATGGTCGGAGACAATGACGTCGATCAGCCCTTCCGCGAGCGCCGCGACCAGCGCCATGCGCTCGTCCTCGTGCCGGAGCGGCGGGCGCAGCTTCAGGAAGCTGCGATAGTCGCCGATGTCGCTCTCGTTTAGGGTGAGATGGTTGATCGTCGTGCCGCAGGTGACAGGGAGCCCGGCCTCCTTCGCGGTCCGCAACGCATCGAGAGAGAGCGTCGTCGTAAGGATCGCCGCGTGATAGCGCGCGCCAGTGAGCGCCACGAGCCTAAGGTCGCGGTCGAGCATGATCGCCTCCGCCTCGCGCGGCACGCCGGCGAGGCCTAGCCGCAGCGCGAAATCCCCCTCGTTCATCACGCCGCCGGCAAGGTCGGGATCCTGCGTAAAATGCACGATCAGCGCGCCGAAGTCGCGGGCGTAGGTCATGGCGCGGCGCATGACGAGCGCGTTCCTGATGGAGCGCGCGCCGTCGAAGAAGGCGACGGCGCCGGCCTGCTGGAGAAGGCCGAGCTCCGACATCTCCCTGCCCTCGCGCCCCTTGGTGAGCGCCGCCATCGGCAACACCCGCACCCGGCCCGTGTCTCGCGCGCGGCGCAGGACGAAATCGACGACCGCCGGGTCGTCGACGGCGGGGAGCGTCGCCGAAGTTGACACGAGCGTCGTAACGCCTCCAGCGGCCGCCGCCATTGTGGCGCTCGCGATTGTCTCGCGGTGCTCGGCGCCGGGCTCGCCCACGAAGGCCTGCATGTCGATGAGGCCGGGCGCGAGAACGTCGCCGCGGCAGTCGATAACGCGGGTGCCCTCGGGGGCCGAGGCCACGGACGGCCCCAGATCTGAGATGCGCCCGTCCAGGACAAGCAGCCCCCCGCGCGTCTCGCACCCCGAAGCGGGGTCGATGAGGCGGGCGTTGACGAAAAGGAGCGGCGCGGGGCTTTCAGACGACATGCGCCTGATTAGGGCATTTTGCTGCGGTTGGGAATGTGGCGGGCGCGCTACGTCGGTTGTCGCAATGCTTTACGGAAGTGCAGAGACGGCGCGGAGCGCGCCATTCTGCATAACCATATCACTTTGAGGAAAAAGCCTATTTATGCTAAACTCACGCCCTCGCTGCCGGTCGCGAAAGGCGGAATTCGTCGCCCGTCAGCTTGCAAGGCGCCTATATGGGAGAGTAGCAGTGTCAGAGCGTTTCGGACCTCCGTCGATGTATCTCAATGGTCCTGATGAGAACGACGCGCCCCTGCCCCGAGAGAGGGGCATAGCTGCATTCCGCAAATTTTTTTGGTTCGGAAAAATACCCGCCCGGACCTATCTGCTTCTTCTTCTTTTGGAAGCCGGCATCTATTACCTCGATATCTGGTCCGGTGAGGCGGTATCTTTAAGACCTCTTCTTGTCGTCCCCGTGATACTCGCGGGCCTTAGCCGTAACTTCTGGACGGTGTCTTTATTTTCTTTCTTCTCTGCATTCTTGCATGTCCTCATTTTCAAAGAATTTCTGATAGATAAAAACACTTTCGGATCATTTCATTTTTTGCTGAACCTCGGCGTATGCATGCTTGCATATTCGCTTGTGGGACTTCTGGCCACGGCTCTGATTATGTCGGTGCTTGAAATACTTGAAGAGTAGCGGCGCTTTGATCCGATCGAAGGGCGACGAGGGCGTTTTTCGCTCACGTCGTCAGACGCCCCGCAACCCCGCGAGACTTAACGCCGTCAGCGTCTCCACGAGACGCTCCACGCCGGCCGCATCGAACGCCAACCCCGACGACATCATCGCGACAAGATCCGCCTCGCGCACGAAGAAGATCGGCTGCTGCGCCAGCCACAGCGTGCGGATCGCGATCGCCTCCGGGCCAGCGTCCGCGGGCAGGAACCGCCGCACGACGCGCTCAGCCAGGCGGAAAATGCGCGGCGGGCGGGCCGCGACGAAGTCCTTGAACACCGGGCTCGGCCGCACGCTCTCCCACGTATAGATCCGCATGTATTGGCTGACGCGGTCGCGCTTCACGAGGGGCGACAGAAATTGCCGCAGATAGAGGCGCAGGGCGTCTTCCGGCGGCAATCGGTCGAGTTCCTCGGCGTCAAGAAAGCTTTCCTTTTCCAGCGCGTCGGCAGCGGCCTCCAGCACTTCGCGGTAAAGTTCTTCCTTGCCGCCGAAATGATAATTGATCGCCGCCTGATTGGCTTCGGCGCGCTGGGTGATGAGCCGCACCGAGCCGCCGTCATAGCCATGCTCGGCGAAAACGGCGGTCGCCGCCCTGATGAGCGCGGCGCGGGTCGTTTCCGCCGCGCGCGAGACGTTGCGTGTTTTCTCCTGTGTTTCCGCCAAAGGCTCCCTCAATATCCCAGCCAGCTCAATCCGCTCGAAACGGCCCCGCCGACCGACTTCGCGCCGCCCCAGACCTTTTGTCCGACGGGAACGAGCTTCGCCGACAGGCTCGCGGGCGTCAACGCCGCAAGGACGCCCTGCTCCGACGGCTCCGGCTTGGTTTCGGTGGCGAGCGCGTCCATATCGGGGTGCGGCGCAGCCGCAGCCGGAATCTGCGCCGCGTCAGGGGTCCGCGACGCGACGAGCTTCTCGGGCTTCTTCACGACGGCGTCCTTCGCTTTGAGCGGCGCGGCCTTTTGCGGAGCGGCGTAGGCGCGCGCCTCGCCCGCGGGCAGCGGCGGCACGGTCGTGAACGCCGGCGCCGACGCAACCTCGGATTCCTCCCAGGACAGCGGCTGCAGCCCGCCGACCAGAATGCGGTCGATGAATTTGCCGCTCTCCGGGTCGACATTGGCGACCACCGACTTCGGCGGCGCGAGATCCATGAGGCTGAGGGCCTGCGGCGAGAGGGAACCCATCGCCGTGGCGATAAAGCAGGCCGCCGCGTCGATGAGGATCGGCCGCGATCTCACATGGCGAACGGGCGAATGGATGGAAAAGGGGACGACGGTAGGCGCTTCGATCATGATCGGGCGCGGCGCGGGTCTTCTGACGCTCTCAGCCAATTTATTCTCCATCGGCTAAACTTCGCTTTTTCAAACGTGCGACTGAATTTCAAACGCACGTTTGAAGCGAAAATGAGGCGAAGACCGCGTCTGCCCCCCGCTCGACGGCGAAAGAGCGACGCCCTCGATCGCCTCCTGAGGAAGCTTGTCGCTGCAGATTATTTGGCACAAAATCGCATCAGTTATCGGCGCTTGGATTTGGCGATTAATTGCGAAAGGGCGTGACATGGAACTTGCAATGCCTCGCACGATACGAAGAAAAAAAGTCAATTCACGCAGCAATACAAAAGTCACGGTTCAGGAAGAGCCCGTGCGCCATTTGATGGTTTTTATCGACGGCACCTGGGTTTCGGCAAGCAGTGAGCAGATTGTCGATAACAACCTCTCGAACGTCTACAAACTCGCGGTGTCGACAAATACGAACACGGACACGGAGGACTATCAGGCGCAAATCGGTTTTTACATTTCCGGAATTGGATCAAGAGGAAACCGGCTGAGCGAAGGGATTATTGCGACGCAGCTTCCCTACGATGTGGAGCAGGCGTACACAAACATATGTCTCAATTACATCCCCGACATGGGAAGAGGCGCAGGAGACAAGATTTATCTCTTCGGATTTTCCCGGGGAGCGATCATTGCGCGCCTCGTCGCGACGCTTATTTCCAAATTCGGCCTTCTGCGGCAGGACCAGCTGACTTATTTTCCGGACCTCTGGAAAAGGGTCTTCGAAACCCAGAGCGAAATCGAGGCCTTCAAAAAAGCACACTGCCACCAACATCCAGATGGATCTTACGAAACGAAAGTGTCCTTCCTCGGATTATTTGACGCCGTCATCGGTAGATACTCCGGCAAATTAAAGAGCGAGATAAACGCGCTTTTGCAGGAACTCGATGCTCCTGCCCAAAAACATCGAAAAATGCGTTCACATCCTCGCCGCCGACGAAGAGCGGGAAACCTTCTCTCCACTGCTATGGAGCGGAGTTGAGGATGCAGGTCAAACGCTGGAGCAAATCTGGATGCCTGGCGCACATACGGATGTTGGCGGAGGATACTCAAATCATTTCCTGAGCGACGCGTCACTGCTGCTGCTGATCGAGCGGATCAAGGAGCATACGGTTGTTGGAATAGACGACACTGTCGTCGACGATCTGCTTCGCACGATAAACAACGTCGATCAGGAAGAGGTGATCATACACAGCGAGATCAAAGGTCTGAAAGATCGCTTCCTTTATGGTCAGGCGCGACGAAAGATCGACGTCTTTCCACCCGCGAACCCAAGGTTCGAATATGCGAGCCCCGTCGCGAAACTGCTTGAGCAGAAGAAGCTGTATCTTCAGAAAACCAGGTCCAACGTCATCTTCAAATCCAAGGATTTCGGCATCCAGCGATATATCGCGTCGGATTGGCTGGCTTGACCGCGACGCGAACGCCTAATCAACGGCTTGAAAAGCCTTTGGCCTTCACGTTTGCGCCGGCCGGCTCGGCTTTCTTTTCCTCGAATTTGGCGAAGCGCACGAGCACTTCCGCGCCGTCCTCGGGCGGCGAGGCGAGCCGGGCGCGGAATGCGATCTTCTCCCCACCTTCGAGCCGCGACTTGGGCGTCGGCGCGGTCCAGGCGTAGCGGTCGAGGCCGTTCGGCCCCCGCACGGCGAGCGTGATCGAGGGGACACAGTTTGCTCGCGGCGGATGTTGACGATCTCGCCCTCGGTGACGAGAACCCGGCGCGCGCCATCCATCACGATGCGGGAATGCACGTCGCGCAGTTCGAGCCCGGCGAGATTCACCGGCAGGCCGACCGCGCGATAAGCGGTCGCCAGCGGCGGAAGAATGCCACGAGTCGTTCACGCATCGCGATCATGGCTGTCGCGCCGATGACGATGGCGATGATGGTGGCGAAAACGGGCCAGCGGTCGCGCCGCGCTTCCGGCTGTTCGCGCGGAGCGACGGGACGCCCTGCGCGACCCCACATTTCCTCATAGCTCGGCGGGCGGACGATTTCACTCGAGGCCTCGGCGGCGATCTCCCGCGCCGGATCTGAGTCGAAATCTCCGTGAACAAGGCCCATCTCAAGCTCCCGCTTGCGCGCCGTCAAAACGCCGCGAACAAGGTTTCATTAACTCTGATTATGGTTAAGGACGAGTGAACTGCTATTGTCGCACGTCGCGAATCCGCGACCGAATTCGCCGTATTTTTCGCGGCCTTGAACAGCGGAGCGCGCCGGGGTGTTGAGCTTCGAGAATGTCGGCCTGCGATATGGCGTCGGGCCGGAGACGCTCCGCGACGTCACTTTCGAGATCGCGCCGCGCTCCTTTCAATTCCTCACCGGCCCTTCAGGCGCCGGGAAGACCACATTGATGCGGCTCATCATCATGGCGCTCAAGCCCACACGCGGGCTCATCAATTTATTTGGCAGAGACGCGGCGACGCTCGAAAAGGACGAAGTGACTGAGATGCGACGCCGCATCGGCGTCGTTTTCCAGGACTTTCGCCTTCTCGACCACCTCACGCTCTACGAAAATGTCGCGTTGCCGCTGCGCGTGCTGGGAAAGGACGAATCGAGCTATCGCTCCGAGGTCACGGAGCTTCTCGAAATGGGTCGGACTCGGCGAGCGCCGGCACAGCCTGCCGAGCGTTCTGTCGGGTGGAGAAAAACAGCGCGCCTCCATCGCGCGCGCGCTGATTTCGCAACCCAAGCTGCTCCTTGCGGACGAGCCGACCGGCAATGTCGACCCGACGCTCGCGCGGCGCATTCTGCGCCTCTTCGTCGAACTGCATAAATCGGGCACCGCCGTCGTGATCGCCACGCATGACCTCACCCTGATGGATCAATATGAAGACGCCCGGCGCCTCGTGCTCGCCGATGGGCGGCTGCATATTTTCGAGTGACGCAGATGCCAGCGCCGTCTTTCGCCCTCAGCCTGCTCGAGCGCTTCAAGGCCTTCGGCGAGGTTTTCCGCGCGACTTTCCGCGCCTTGCCTGCGCCTTTCCTCACAAGCGCGGGCGCTCCCGAAGAGGACGCGCCCGCGCTGCCAACTCCGCTCGTACCGAAGGACTCGGTCGCAGGCCGTTCTCTTGTCATCGTCATCGCCATCATGACTTTTCTCGCCGCGCTCGCCGCGGGCGCGGCGTTGCTCGTCGCGCAGGCGAGCGTCGAATGGCGAAGCGAAGCCTCCAGCGAGGCGAGCGTTCAGGTGCGGCCCGTCCAGGGGCGCGACATGGAAGCCGATCTAAAGAAGGCCGCCGAGATCCTGCGGACGACTGCGGGGATACGAGAGGCGCAGGTCTACACCAAAGCCGAGTCGGAAGCGCTGTTGGAGCCCTGGCTCGGCCATGGCCTCGATCTTTCGGAGCTTCCGACGCCCCGCATGATCGTCGTCAAGCTGGATCCCAAAAGGCGGCCGGATCTGGCGAGTCTGCGGGCCGAACTCGCGGCCGCCGTGCCGAACGCCCTGCTCGACGACCACCATATCTTCGTCGAGCGGCTGGGGGACATGGCGCGCGCGGTCGTCGCAGTTGCGTTGATGGCCTTCATCCTCATCGTCGGCGCGATGGGAATCGCCGTCGCCTCCGCCACCCGGGCCGCGGTGGCGACGAATCGCGAGATCGTCGAGGTTCTCAATATCGTCGGCGCCGCCGACACCTTTATCGCCCATGAATTCCAGAGACGCTTTCTTGCGCTCGGCCTGCGCGGAGCGCTCATCGGCGGAGGCGCGGGGATCGCCTTTTTCCTCGTCGCGCAAATGCTGACGCGCAGATGGCGCACGACGGCCGGCGGCGAGCAAATGGAGGCGATGTTCGGCGATTTCTCGATCGGCCCCGAGGGATTCGCCGTTATTCTACTGCTGGCGGGCGGCATCGCGCTCCTCACCGGCTACCTGTCGCGGGCGATCGTTTTCCGGAACCTTCGCGGACTCGGCTAGGCTGGCGCCTCCGGCGTTGCGGGAAGCATCCAAAACGCCGCATTACGCCCATATATGGATATCAATTCGCGCCTCGACGCGCGAACGACTTAAAACGGGAGGACGGTCGGCGGTGAGGACGCGACCCGGATTCAGCGGCGCAAGCGGAGCCCGCATAGGGCGTAAACTGGCCTTGGGCGCGCTCGGCGCTGCGGGGCTGGGCATGGCGTTTTTTGCCTTGGGCTATGCTTGGTTCGCGCTTTCCCTCGCGCGGGTGGAGCCGCGCCTCTCCGTGAGGGCCGAGGGCATCGTGGCGCTCACCGGCGGCTCGGACCGGGTGCTGGAGGCGGCGGAACTTCTCGCCCGCGGCCAGGGCAAGCGCATGCTCATCACCGGCGTGAACCGATCGACCCGCGGATCGGAGATCGCGCGGCAACTCCCCGTCTCGCGCGACCTGTTCAATTGCTGCGTCGATCTCGGCTATGAGGCGCTCGACACGATCGGCAACGCCCGCGAAACGCGGGAATGGGCGCAGGTGCACAATATCTCGCACTCGCTCATCATCGTGACCTCGAATTATCACATGCCGCGCGCCCTCGCCGAGCTTTCGGCGGAGCTTCCTGAGATGACGCTCTACCCCTTCCCAGTCGTGAGCGAGCATGTGAACGTCGCGGAATGGGCGAGCGACCCCAACGTCATCAAACTCGTCGGTGGCGAGTATGTGAAATATCTCGGCGCGCTCACGCGCATCGCCTTCCGCCAGAACGAGAGCGATCTCGACCTTGCGCAACTGCGTGCGAGCGAGACGGCGTCAGAGTGAGCCTTGTTAAGGCCGCCGCGGCTGGCGTAAAAGGCGCGGCAACCCGTTCAAGGCCAAACAAATGCTCTACCTGCGCTCGCTCATCTTCCAGATACTGTTCTTCGCGAACACCATCTTCCTGATGACCATCTGGCTGCCCGCCCTCGTCATGCGGCGCCAGGCGTCGATGGAGCTCGGGCGGACATGGGGCCGCATCAACCTCTGGCTGCTCGCCAGGATCTGCAATCTCGAGATCGACTGGCGCGGGCTGGAGAATATTCCCAGGGACGGCGGCGCCATGATCGTCGCCTGCAAGCACCAGTCCGCCTGGGACACCTTCGTCCTGCCGATCCGCTTTCCCGATTTCAGTTACATTCTCAAGCGCGAACTGGTCTGGCTGCCCTTCTTCGGCTGGTATCTTCTGGCCGCCGAGCAGATCGGCATCGACCGCGGCAGAGGCGGCAAGCTGCTGCCCCAGCTCGTCGAGAAGTCGCAGAAGCTTTTTGCCCAGGGTCGCCAGCTCTTTATTTTCCCTGAAGGGACGCGTCGCCCGGCGGGCGCGCCGCCGGCCTACAAGGTGGGCATCGCGCATCTCTACGCCGCGAGCAATGCGCCGGTGCTTCCGGTCGCGCTCAACGCAGGCCTTTTCTGGCCGCGTCACTCCTTTGTGATCTATCCGGGCACGGCGGTGATCGAGTTCCTGCCCATCATTCCGCCGGGCCTGCCCACGCGGGATTTCTTTGAAAAGGTGCAGGCGGATATCGAGACGGCCTCGGACCGGCTCATCGCCGAGGCCGTCGCAGCGAACCCCGCCTTCGCCGCGCAAGTCGAAGTTAACCGGGCGAAGGCGATCGAGAAGGACAAGAGGAAGGCCGAGCGGCGCGCCGCAAAGGCGTGACCTACGCCCCCACTGCCCCCGTGAGCGCTGGGCGCGCCGGCTGCGCCTCGTAAAGCGGATACTCCGCCTCGACGATGTAAGGTCCGCCGCCCACGGAGTCGCGCGACGAAAAGAGCACGAAGCGCTCGGCGGTGAAGCGTAGCGGCGGGAAATAGCCGCGCGCGCCGAGATAGGCGGCGACGGAGGCCGAGTTGGACCCTCGCAGCCGTGCCAGAGTCACATGGGGCACGAACTTCCTCGGCTCGGGCGGCGCGCCGAGGCGGCGCAGCAGCCGCTCCTGCTCCGCCTGCATTTCGATAAGCGCCGGACTGGGCCGCACGCGCGCCACGATGGCCCGCGGCTTGTCGCCCCCAAAGGTGGCGAGCTGGTCGATCGTCAGCTCGACCTCGGGCCGCTCGATGAAGGACAGCGCATTGGCGGCGTCGTGCGCGAAGCGCTCGTCGACGTCGCCGATGAAGCGCAGCGTGACATGGTAGTTCTCCACGTCGATCCAGCGCGCGCCGGCGACGCCCCCGCGCAGCCGCGCGAGAACTCTCGGCGATATGGGGAGGAACTTCGAGGGCCGTGAATAGTCTAGGCATTTGCTCCTCCACTTTCGCCGCCAAACGCGCCTGCGCTACTGCGCGCGCAATTCCTTCCTCGCGCCGGCAGACGCGAGGGCCGTCTCGATATAAGGGGCCATTTTTCTGGCGATTTTCGTCACGCCCGCGGCATTGGGATGCACGCCGTCGCCGATGAGGAGCCTGGGGTCGCCCCAAACGCCCTCCATGAAAAAGGGAACCATCGTCACCCCATATTTCCTGGCGAGATCGGGATAGATCGAATCGAATTCCTTGCGGTAAGCTTGCCCCCAATTGTTGCTGGAGACCATGCCCGCCAAAATGACAGTCACGCCTTTAGACTGAAAAATTTTGATCATCGTCTCGAGATTGGCGCGGGCGTCTTTGGGCGGCATCCCGTTCAGCATGTCGTTCGCGCCCAGCTCCAGAATCGCGGCGTCGACCGGCCCTGCGGAGAGCGCGTAATCGAGCCGCGCGAGGCCCATGGCCGTCGTGTCGCCGGAGACGCCTGCGTTTATCACTTCGACGTCGGAGCCGTTCCCTTTCAACTGGCGCTGCAGCTGCGCCGGCAGCGTATCCTGCGCCGCAAGGCCGGGCCCCGCGGTGAGGCTGTCGCCAAAGGCGAGGATGCGCTTTGGCGCCGCCGCCTCGGCGCCGGCCCCGGCGAACAGGGAAAGGGCGACGGCCGCCATTTGAAGCCAGCGCCCGAACAGGCGATAAGGCGTGAAACTCACAAGCGTCTGATGCGGCGCGTCGTTCAAGGATAGCCTCTCCGTGAAAAGGGTCATTGAGCTTGCGGACGTCGACCTCACGCTGGGAGAGGGCGCCGCAAAGGTCCATGTTCTGAAGGGCGTCAGCTTGAGTATCGCCCATGGCGAAACCGTCAGCCTTCTCGGCCCCTCCGGCTCGGGAAAATCTACTTTGCTCATGACCCTCGCCGGCTTGGAGCGCCCCAATTCCGGCGTCGTCGCAATCGACGGCCGCAACCTCGGGGGGATGTCGGAGGACGCGTTGGCGCGCTTCCGTGGGGAAAACATAGGCGTGGTCTTCCAGTCTTTCCAGCTGATCCCCACCATGACGGCGCTGGAAAACGTCGCCGTTCCACTGGAACTCGCCGGCAAGGCGGACGCCTTCGAGAGAGCGGAGGCCGAACTACGCGCAGTCGGCCTTGGGGAACGCCTTTCCCATTACCCGGCGCAGCTCTCCGGCGGCGAGCAGCAGCGCGTGGCGCTCGCCCGGGCGCTCGCGCCCGACCCGCTGATCCTCGCGGCGGACGAGCCGACCGGCAATCTGGATTCCGAGACCGGCGCCTTTGTGATCGACCTCATCTTCGCCCAGCAGAGGCGGCGGGGCGCGACGCTGGTGCTCGTGACGCACGACCCCGGCCTCGCCGCGCGCTGCGGTCGGCGGGTGCGGCTGCGCTCCGGCCGCATCGAGTCGGACGAAGCCTGATGCCCGGCCCGCGGTTCCGCTCCCTGCCCTTCGGGCTTCGCTTCGCGCTGCGCGACCTCCTCGGCGATCCGCGCGGCTTCGGCATTTTCGTCGCCTGCATCATTATCGGCGTCGCGGCGATCTCCGGCGTCTCGGGCCTGTCCCGCTCGCTCGCAGAGGGCCTGGCGCGCGAGGGGCGCACCATTCTCGGCGGCGACGCTTCATTCAGTCTCGTCGCCCGCGACCTCACCCCGGAGCAGCGCGCTTTCTTCCAGGCGCGCGGGCGCCTGTCCGAGGTGTCGCTGATGCGCGCCATGGCGCGGCGCGACGACGGCGAAGCGGCCATGGTCGAAATCAAGGCGATCGACCTCGCCGCCTACCCCGCATTCGGCACCGTGGCGCTGGAGCCCGCCGCGCCGCTCGCCGAGGCGCTCGCTGAGAGGGACGGCGTCGCGGGCGTCGTCGTCGATCCCATCCTCCTCGCCCGGCTCGACGTGAAGCTCGGGGATACGCTATTGATCGGCAATGCGCGCGTGCAGCTGCGTGCGAAGCTCGTGAGCGAACCCGACAAGCTCGCGGGCGGCGTCGGCTTTGGGCCGCGCGTGATGATGACACGCGCCGCGCTCGACGCCTCCGGGCTCGTGACGCCCGGCACGGTGATCCGTCACGCGACGCGCATCGCGCTCAACGGCGTTGTGGACGACAAGGAGGTGAAAGCCTTTACGACGGCGGCCAATGCGGCGTTCCCGCAGGCCGGCTGGGAAGTGCGCACGCGCGACGCCGTATCCCCGCAGTTCTCGCGCAATCTCGACCGCTTCGCGCAGTTGCTCACGCTTGTGGCGCTTACGGCGCTCGTCGCTGGCGGCGCCGGCGTCGCCAATGCGGTGCAGGGCTTCGTCGAGCGCAAGCGCATGCAATTCGCTGTGCTGAAAGCGCTCGGCGCGACAGGCTCCCGCGTCTTTGCGATCGCGCTGGCGCAGGTGATGGCGACGGCGGCCTTCGCGATCCTCATCGGCCTCGCCGTGGGCGCAATCATCCCTTGGGCGGCGGCGGAAGGTTTGCGGGCGGCCGCTGAACTGCCTGTGTCGGCCGCGCTCGACGCGCGCGGCGCGCTCACGGGCGCGCTTTACGGCCTGCTCGTGACGCTCATCTTTGCGCTGGATCCGCTTGGGCGGGCGCATGAGGTCTCGGTCGCGGCGCTCCTCCGCGACGATACGCGCAGCGCCAGGCTGACGCGGTACCGCGCCGGCGCCGGCGCGGCGGCGCTGGCCCTCGCCGGACTCGTGATCGCCTCCTCATCGGACCTGAAACTGGGCGCGGCCTATGTCGGCGCTGCGATTCTCGCCTTCGGCGCGCTGCGTGGCGCCGCCTGGCTCACTATGCGCGCCGCCCGCGCCCTGCCCCGTCCCCGCGACGCAAGATTTCGCCTCGCGCTGGCGAATATCTGGCGTCCCAAAAGCCTCACGCCCGCGCTCATCGTCTCCATCGGCCTGACGCAGACGCTTCTCATCGCGCTCGCCCTGGTCGAGGGCGCGATCCACAAGGAATTGGCCCGCGCGGACGCCGGCGAAATCCCGAATTTCTTCTTCATCGACACGCCGAAGACGCAGGCTCCGGCTTTCAACGCCTTCCTCACTGAACAGGCGCCAGGCGCGAAGATCGAACATGTGCCGATGATGCGCGGCCGCATCGTCGAGGTGAAGGGCGTTCCCGTCGACAGGATCGCCATCGCGGACGACCAGAAATGGGCCTTCGAAGGCGATCGCGGCGTGACTTTTTCGGCCGAGATTCCCGCGAACTCGTCGATTGCGGAAGGCGCATGGTGGCCGGCGGATTACAAAGGGCCTCCGCTCGTCTCGCTCGAGCAGAAGGTCGCCGAAGGAATCGGCGTCAGTGTCGGCGACGAGATCAAGGTCAATGTGCTCGGGCGCGAGACCGCGGCCAAGGTCGCCAGCCTGCGCAAGGTCGACTGGCGCAGCTATAACATCAACTTCATCATGGTGTTTTCGCCCGACACCTTCGCTGCCGCGCCCTACATGGAACTTTTCACCATCGCCTATGGCGCGCCGTCTCTCGCCGCGCGTGACGCCCTCGATGCGAAGCTGGCGCGCGAGACGGCGAAACGCTTCCCGATGATTGTCTCCGTTCGCGTGAAGGAGGCGCTCGCCGCCGTCGACAAGATCGCCGGGCAATTGGCGCTCGCGGCGCGCGCGGCGGCAGGGCTCGCGATCGTCACCGCCATTCTCGCCCTCGCAAGC
Source organism: uncultured Alphaproteobacteria bacterium (assembly GCA_963806665.1). Lineage (GTDB taxonomy): Bacteria > Pseudomonadota > Alphaproteobacteria > Rhizobiales > Beijerinckiaceae > Methylocystis. The sequence goes on from CAWDYM010000004.1 coordinate 963,540, forward strand.
GCCGTGGCGAGCGGCCAGCGCGCGCGGCTGCATGACGCCGTCGTGCTGAAGACGCTGGGGGCGACCCGCGGCTGGCTCGCCATGGCCTACGGGCTGGAGTTCGCCCTCGTCGGGCTCGTCGCCTCTGTGATCGCGCTCGCCGCGGGGGTCGGCGCGGCCTACGCCATGGTGACGATCGTGATGAAAATCGACTTCGCCTTCCCCGCGGGGGTGGTGGCGGCCACGACGCTCGGCGCGCTCGCCTTCACGATCGGCCTGGGGCTCGCGGGGACGTGGCGCGTCCTGTCCCGGCGGCCGGGGCCGGAGTTGCGGGAATTGTGAGGCGCGGCTCACGCCTCCACGCCGAAGATCTCGAACGCGACCTTGCCTTCAACGACGTCACCGTCGTTCGACAGAACGCGGTAGTGAATCTCGTAACGCCCCGGATCGAGCGCGGGCGTTTTCAATACGATCTCGCGCGAGGCTTGCTTTTGCGTCGCGCCGGCGATGACCGCGCCCTTGGCGTTTTCCAGCCGCGCGACCGAATAGAGCGCGTCCGCCCTGCCTGAGAACACCAGTTTGATCTGGTGCAGCGGCACGTAGACTTTCTGATTTTCGGAAGGATAGGAACTGATCAGGGTCGCGTGAGCGAGGGCCGTATCCGCCGGGGTGCTAAGTGCCGCGAATGCGGCAAGCACGCACAACCATTTCCGCATGGCGGCTTCTCCGTGACGCTCCGCCGCTTCTCACGAGGCTTCAACCCTCCCCGGGGCCCGCGCGTTCACAGCGAAGCCGAGATTCTTTAGGCGTTTGCGCGCCGCTTGGGGCGTCGGCCCTTGCCCTTCCCGCCGCGCCGGAGTAAAAGCGCCTCTCGCGCCGCCGGCCCCAAGGTCGTTTCGGCGCTTTTTGGCTTGTCCACGAAGCGCCGCAGCGCCTCGAACCCCGAACTGGTCCCCCGTGCCCGACAAGAGCGAGTTTACGCTGCCGAATATCGGCATTTCGATCCTCGGCGGCCTCGCCGCCGCGGCGATCGCGCTCGTCGTCACGCGTGGGGGGCTGGGCGGTCTGCTTTTCGCGCATCTGGCGCCCTTGCCCCTCGTCATCGTCGCGCTGGGCTTCGGCGTCGCCCATGGGGCGACCGCCGCCATTCTTGCGACAGTCATCCTCTCGATCTTTCCGCACCCCATCGTCGGCATGGGCTACGCGCTGCTCGTCGCCGGCCCCGCCTGGCTCGGGGCTTACGCCGCCTCCGGAGCGCCGCGCGGCCGTCAGAACTTCATCACCGCCAATGTCTCGAGCTGGGCCGCGCTCGGCCCCGCGGCGCTGCTCGCCGCCGCGGTGATCGTCTGGCTTGTCGCGGCGACCGTCAGCTTCGGCTCGCTCGACGAAGCCTTGAATCCCATCCGCGCCCGCGCCTTCATCCTCCTCGAGGCCATGATGAAGGAGAAGGAACTGCCGGACACGCTCAATGCGACGGAGCTTTCGGGCCAGGTCGCGCGCGCTGTGCCGGCGCTCCTCGCCGGCTATGGCGTGTTCATCCATGTCGCCAATCTCTGGCTCGGGGCTTTCATCGCCCGCGCCTCCGCCCTGCTGACGCGGCCCTGGCCCGACATCGCCATGGACTTCCGCCTGCCGCGCGCTGTGGCCGCGGCGTTTCTCGTGGGCGTCGCGCTGACCTTCTTCGACGGGCCGGCCGGCGCGGTCGGGCTCGTGCTCACGACCACCATGGGCATGCTCCTCGCGCTGCAGGGGCTCGCCGTGGTGCATGTTCTGGTGCGCGGCTCCAAATCCAGCGCCATCGTGCTCGCGGTTCTCTACTTTATGCTTGGCCTGCTCGGCTGGCCGATCCTGCCCCTCGCCCTGCTCGGCGGCGCGGACACCGTCTTCAACTACCGCGACCGCAAATCGGCCGCGGCGCCTCAGCCGCAAAAATCGGTGGAGTCGGATTGACTTTGACCCGATTTTCCTGACAAAGGCGCCAACTCTCGGAGAACAAGAAAATGGAAGTCATTCTGCTCGAACGCGTGGCCAAGCTCGGCCAGATGGGCGAAACGGTTCGCGTTCGCGACGGCTATGCCCGCAATTTCCTTCTCGCCCGCGGCAAGGCGCTGCGCGCCACCGAAGGCAACAAGAAGCATTTCGAGACGCAGCGCGCCCAGATCGAGGCCCGCAACCTCGAGGCCAAGGCGGAAGCCGAAGGCGTCGCCGAGAAGCTCGACGGCCAGACCTTCGTCATCATCCGTCAGGCGGGCGAGAGCGGGCATCTCTACGGCTCGGTCGCCACGCGCGACATCGCCGAAGCGGCGACGGCCGGCGGCTTCACGCTCAACCGCAACCAGCTTGTGCTGACGCATCCGATCAAGGCCCTGGGCCTGCACATCGTGCCGGTGCATCTGCATCCGGAAGTCGACGTGAAGATCAGCGTCAACGTCGCCCGCTCTCAGGAAGAAGCCGAGCGCCAGGCGCGCGGCGAGTCCACCCTCGCCTCGCGCGAAGAGACCACGATGGACGACCTCGGCCTCGAAGTCGGCGCGGCGCTGGCGGAAGCTGGTCCCCACGCGGAGATGTAAAAGGCTTCACCGCCATCGGAATTTTAGCCCGGTGATCGCAGGATCGCCGGGCTTTTTCTTTAACGGTCCGGACTCCGATTCGCCGTCATGCGCAAGCGCCGTCGGTCACGGTCGCGCGAATCTTTTGCCGCAGTGTGGAAAAGACTCGTAACTGTGGCCGTTGAAACCTTCGATTAAGACTCGGGTCTGGCGCCGCCGGGGCCTTCGTGCCAAGGTCTGACCGTTCCGGATGGCTTCCGCGTCACGTGTCTTGAAAGCCCCGGCGTTTCATTCGAAGTCACGAGATCCAATGCCTCCAATCGAACAATTGGCGGGACGGCGCGCTTTGCAAGTTGCGCAGCCCGAGACCCCCGCCTATCGCACGCCGCCGCACAACATCGAAGCCGAGCAGGCGCTGCTCGGCGCCATTCTCGTCAACAACGACGCCTTCGACCGCATCTCCGACTTTCTGCGTCCTGACCATTTCTCGGAGGATCTGCATCGGCGCATCTTCGAGATCGCCGCTCAGCTGATCCGCGCCGGCAAGCTCGCGACAATCGTCACGGTAAAAACCTTTCTCGCCGAGATCGAACTGCCGGCGGGCGTGACGATCCAGGCCTATCTCGCCCGCCTCGCGGCGGAAGCGACGACCATCATCAACGCCGAGGATTACGGGCGCATCATTCACGACCTCGCGACGCGCCGCGACCTCATCAATATCGGCGAAGACATCGTCAACACGGCCTTCGACTCGCCTGTCGACGCCAGCCCGCGCGCGCAGATCGAAGAGGCCGAGCGCAAGCTCTATTCGATCGCCGAGACCGGCCGCTACGATGGCGGCTTTCAGAAATTCTCGGACGCGCTCACCATCGCGCTCGACATGGCGTCCAGCGCCTATATGCGCGACGGCCACCTTTCCGGCATCGCCACCGGCCTTGCGGATCTCGACGAGAAAATGGGCGGGCTTCAGAAGTCCGACCTCATCATCGTCGCGGGCCGTCCCGGCATGGGCAAGACGGCGCTCGCGACCAATATCGCCTTCAATATCGCCAGGGCCTATCAATATGAGACCGAGCCCGACGGCTCGCACAAGACCATCAATGGCGGCATCGTCGGCTTTTTCTCGCTCGAAATGTCGGCCGAGCAGTTGGCGACGCGCGTCATCGCCGAACAGTCCGGCGTGCCGAGCTACAAGATCCGGCGCGGCGACATCAACGAGGATGATTTCCGGCGTATCGCCGACGCGGCGCGCGAGATGCAGAGCATCCCGTTCTACATCGACCAGAGCGGCGGCATCTCCATCGCGCAGCTCACCGCGCGCGCCCGGCGCCTGAAACGGCAGAAGGGTCTCGACCTTCTCGTCGTCGATTATCTGCAACTCCTCGCCGGCTCGAAGTCGCGCAGCGAGAACCGCGTGCAGGAGCTCACCGAAATCACGACGGGCCTGAAGGCGCTGGCGAAGGAGCTGGCTGTACCCGTCATCGCGCTCTCGCAGCTCTCGCGTCAGGTGGAATCGCGCGACGACAAGCGCCCGCAGCTTTCGGACCTTCGCGAATCCGGCTCGATCGAACAGGACGCCGACGTCGTGCTCTTCGTCTATCGCGAAGAATATTATCTGAAGAACAAGGAGCCGCGCGAGGGCACCGAAGAGCACATCAACTGGATGGCCGAGATGGAGCGCGCGCATGGTCGCGCCGAAGCGATCCTCGGCAAACAGCGCCATGGCCCAACGGGAACGGTGCCGCTCGCCTTCGAGGCGGAAGTCACGCGCTTCTCGAATCTGGCGGATGAGGACAAGCTGCCGGCGCGCGGTGAGGTTAAAAAAGGAGCCCCGCCGCTTCACGCGGCGAGGCCTCGTCCGTTCTGCGGCGTCAGTCGTTCGACGCCACCGTCCACGCCTGCTTCGAACGGTCGAAGCGGAAGCCCGGCGCCGTGCGCAGTTGGTCCTTGTTGGCGTTCATCGTCAGCCACCACTTGTTGTCGCGCTGCGTCGGATTGACGGCGTCGAAGGCGACGGCCACATCCTTCTCGCCCATGCCGAGGAAGCCGCCGACGGAGACGATCACCGCCTGCACCTTGCCCTCGTGGTCCAGCAGCATGTCCTTGATCTCGCCGATCTTGTTTTCCTGCGGATCATAGACGTTCTGGTCGTACCAGTTGGAGATGGCTGTGGCGTGCTGCGGCAGCGTATTCAGCATCTGCACGGGACCCGTATTCTGCCCGCCCATGGTCTGGGAGCCCGTTCCTCGTCCCATCGTGCCCATCGTGCCCATCGTGCCGGAGCCGCGCTCCGTGCCAGTTCCCATTTGCGCATGGACAGCGCCAGCCCCCGCCGTGGCCAGAGCGGCCGCGAACACAATAGCTTTCAACATGTCCGTTACTCCGTCGTCGCTAGGGACTTCGAGTGTTCACGTGAACCAGACGTGTTTCACGTGCCGCTAACAACAGACGGAGCCGGACCTTGTTCCGAGCGTGGCCGAAGAGCTAGCGCGGCAGGACGGCCCAGTAATCGAGATCGAGCAGCACCGCCGGGTCCGGCTTGCCATCGGGCGTATTGAGGGGGAATTCCGCGCAGGGTTTGTCCTTGGTCGCAACGAGGCGCATCCGCAGCGCGCCGATGTCGCTTCGGTCAGGGATTTCCGCCTTATCGAGCACTTCCGACCACGCGAAGATCGTGCCGCCGGAGAACAGCGGATTGACGTGCTTGCCGCCGTTCACGGCCGAGATGTGGAAGACGTTTTCGAGCCCGTTGAAGGACAGCGCGCGCGCCATGGAGATCACATGGCCGCCATAGATGATGCGCTTTCCGAAGCGCCCCTGCGCCTCGTAATACTGATTGAAGTGAACCTTCGAATTATTCTGGTAGAGGCGCGTCGCGAGCATGTGCTCGGCCTCCTCCACCGTCATGCCGTCGATGTGGTCGATCTTCTCGCCAACCTCATAATCGTCCCAGAAGAAGGGCGAGCCGGCGAGCGCCTTGTCGTAAGCCTCGACATCAAGTTTCGGCACGGCCTTGCCGAGGTCGGCGGGCGACACGGCCTTCGGCAGGTCCGGCACGACGGCGGGGCCGACGGGCGCGTCCTTGTCGCGTTTCTTCACCATCACCCAGCGGGCGTAGGAAAGCACGGTTTCGCCGCGCTGGTTCTTGCCGGTCGTGCGCACATAGACGACGCCGGTTTCCTTGTTGGAGTTCTCCTTGAGGCCGATGACCTCGGAGACGGCGTCGAGCGTGTCGCCCGGATAGACTGGAACGAGGAATTTGAAATCCGCATAGCCCAGATTGGCGATGGCGTTGAGCGAAACGTCGGGCACAGTCTTGCCGAGCACCAGATGAAAGACCAGCATGTCGTCGATCGGCGCCTCCTGGTAGCCGATCGCCTGCGCGAAGGCCTTGGAGGACTGCACCGCAAAGCGGGGCAGATAGAGGGCCGTGTAGAGCGCGACCTCGCCGACGGTGACGGTGCGCGGCGCGGCGTGGCGCAGCAGCTGGCCGATTTTGAAATCCTCAAAGAAATTGCCGACGTTGATTTTCGACTTGCTCATTTCTCTAGCCGTTCGTTAGCGCCAGCTTCGCCAGCGCGTCGAGGTAAGGGGCGGGGTCGCCCGCGATGAAAAGCTTTTTGAGGCGGCTCGTCTCGCCGGAGCGAATCGTCACCGCTCTTTTGGGCGCCGAGAGCGTCCTGGCGATCAGCTCGACCAGCGCGGCGTTGGCCCGGCCGTCCTCCGGCGCGGCGCGCACGCGCGCCTTGAGCACCGCCCGTCCGTCGGAGAGCGTCTCGACGCCGTCGATGGCGTCGCGCCCGCCCTTTGGCGTGAGTCGCAGCCAGAGGGCGACGCCCCCCGGCTCCATCCACCAGGGCGCCGGACTATCCGAGCACAAGGCCGCCGCCGCCCCTCGCGATAAGATCGCGCAGGAACTGCAGGCCGAGGAGAAGGATGAGCGGCGATATGTCGAGCCCGCCGACCGCGGGCAGCACCGAGCGGATCGGGCGCAGCACGGGCTCTGTCAGCCCGTCCACGACGCGCCAGATGGTCTGGGCCGCCTGGGAGCGCATGTTGATCACGTCGAAGGCGACGAGCCAGGACATGATGACGGACACGATCAGCACCCACCAGTAGAGGTCCAGCACCGTGATAAGCAGATTCATGACCGCATAAGACATTTCCGGGGTCCCGCAATTTTGGCCTAGGCCTTCCTAGCGTCCCCGTCCGCGCGCGGCAACCTCTCGCGAAGCCGCAGGCGTCACAATGGATTTTGCAACTCGCCGGACGATCGGCGATTGACACGGACGAAGGCGCCGTTTATCCACCCGCCTCGGAACGGGGCTGTAGCTCAGATGGGAGAGCGCTGCAATCGCACTGCAGAGGTCCGGGGTTCGATTCCCCGCAGCTCCACCAAGCTCCGCCGTCATCGTCGCTCGTATCTTCTAATCCCGGATATCCGTCTGGATGGAATAGATGTCGTATGGCGGAGCGTTCGCGCCATTGGCGAAGGCGAGCAGCTGGTCGTCGGCTGTCTTCTCCGATGCGATCAGGCGACGAGTCATATTACCGATCTCGCCGCCGTAGACATGGATGACGATCGACGCTTGGTCGCCAGCCGCGTTTGAGAGTCGAACTGCATTTTCACCGCTGGAACGCAATGTCTCCACGGCGCCCGGCGAAAGCAGACGGCCATCGCTACGCACGACCGACCCGCTGAGAACGCCGGCGATTTCCCAGACGGCCGGCTGCGCAATAAGAAGCGCGGCGCCGCCCGGGAGGACCGTGCTCACGACGCAAAAGCGCTCCATCCCATCGCTGTAAATCTGGAATTGCCGCCCCTCCGCTGGGCTCGGCGTCGAAAAGGCTGGGGGCAGCCAATCTTCGCTGGAGAGGAGGCGCCTCATCAGATCGCCGCCGATCATGAGTATTTCGCGCTCGCTTTCGGCAAGCTCCACCATGGACTGGATGTCCCAGATGAAACGCTTCAGCGCCGCCGGAACAGGCCCTCGCTCATCATTCTGCGGAAACGGTTGGCCTTCGTTCATTGCCGGCTCGCTTTGTTAGCTTCGCTCGATCGCCGATTCGGCGAAAGCAAGCGTCAAGCCATATCAACGCAACGCCGCCTGCGGCCCTGAAAGCGCGAAGGCTTCGCCCGGGCCCCGCCGAATTCCCTTGCATTTCACTCCGTCAAGCGTGTTAAAAGGCGCGCCTGCCCGTTTCCACAGGGAATACGAATGCCCGAAGTCATCTTCACCGGCCCCGCCGGCAGGCTCGAAGGCCGCTTTCATCAGTCCGCCACGCGCGGCGCGCCGATCGCCATCGTGCTGCACCCGCATCCGCAATTCGGCGGGACGATGAACAACCAGATCGTCTACCACCTCTATTACGCTTTCGCGGAGCGCGGCTTCTCGGTCCTGCGGTTCAACTTCCGCGGCGTGGGACGCAGCCAGGGCAATTTCGACCATGGCTCGGGTGAACTCTCCGACGCCGCCGCCGCGCTGGATTGGGCGCAGGCCGTGAACCCCGAGGCGCGCGCCTGCTGGATCGCCGGCGTCTCCTTCGGTTCCTGGATCGGCATGCAGCTTCTCATGCGCCGACCGGAGATCGAGGGATTCATCTCCATCGCGCCGCCCGCGAACCGTTTCGACTTCTCCTTCCTCGCGCCCTGCCCCTCCTCGGGCCTGTTCGTCCACGGCGACCAGGACCGCGTGGCGCCGCTGAAGGAAGTCACGGGGCTCATCGAGAAGCTCAAGACGCAAAAAGGCATCGTCATCGAACACGCGGTGGTCGAGGGCGCCAACCACTTCTTCGAGAACCGGGTCGAACCGCTGATCGCCCAGGTCGACGCCTATCTCGACAGGCGCCTCGGCAATCCGACCCGTATTGCGATTCCCGCGCGCGGCGATTGAGGCCCGCTCCCCTCTCCGTTGGAGAGGGGCTCATCCCACCCTGGCGCTGAGCCGCGGGACGATTTCCCTTTCGATCACCGCTTCATCCAGCGGCTCGTAGGTCGACCATTCGATGGCCGGCCCCGGGCCGACGACGAAAGTCGCCGGCACGCCGTGGGCGCCGAGCGCGCGCTGCAGATAAGTGTGCTCGTCCGCCCCGACCGCGACGAAGGGGTTGCCGTGCTTTGCGAGGAAATAGCGCGCCCGCGCAGGCGCGTCCTTGGCGTCGGCCCCATAAATCGGCGCAAGATTGCGCTTGGCCAGAGCCATCAGCAGCGGATGCTCCTGCCGGCAACTCGGACACCAGGACGCCCAGACATTCAGAAGTGACCGCTTGCCTGCAAGTTCGGCCGAAGAAAATCCCGGAACGGGTTTTTCCTGAGCGTCGAGCAGTCCCGGCACCGGCGGCAGTTCGAAGTTTGCGATCGAGAACGGGTTCAGAAGCCGCGCGGTCATGTCTTTGCGCTTCCAGACATGTTCCACGACGGCGGCGCCCGCGCCGAGGCCCATGACGCCAAAGGCGCCGAGGATCACGCTGCGACGGCTCGAGAACCATTCGCTTTCGTGTAAAGCCGCGTCGTCCATGTCCGAGCTCATGCGCCTGTGCTCCATCGGCGCGGAATGCGGGCGGCGCGCCTCGGGCCGTCGCCTCAAGCCTTACTTTTAGTTCGGTGAATAAATCGTGTCGACCGGCGCTCGATACTGCTGGACCGGCGAGGACCCGGGCGTCTTGAGGACCCGAGATTCGCTCAATGTTATACAGACTTGTCCGTGCGCCCTCATTTCTCCCGGCTTTGACCAGTCGCAAGCGGGGGCCGCCCACTCTCTCACGAGCGCTTCGCTTAAGCTAAAGCTGCAATCCAGATAAGCGATTTATTGACTGATCTCCGGCACTTTGGGCCAACTCCGCCCTGGCGGGCCAAGGGACGGACGTCATGAACCTGAGCGCAAAGACCGAGATGACCGATCAAGACGGCGCCGATGAAGGATTGGATCATCTCGTAAAGGTCGAACAGCTCGACATGGCGCTGCGGCTCGCGCCGCTTTCGATCGGTCTCATCACCTCGGGGATTCTGGTTCTCACCTGGCTTTTCTGGGGGCCGGAAAAGCAGGTCTATCTTGCCTGCCTGGCGACGACCAACCTCGTTCTCGCCGCGATCAGCCTGCCCTATTGCAAGCGCTGGCGCGAAAGCCCGCGGCCGTCGGCCATCCCCGAAAGTCATTTCGCGGCAATTCGCGTTGTCGCCTTCTTTTACGGGGCTTTGATCGGCTCCATTTCGACCTTTCTCTATATCGACGGCGACCCGCAGGTCCGCCTGCTGATCGCCGCCGCGGTCGCCGGCGCGATTGGGACCAGCATCACCGTGTCCTTCGTGCCGGCCGTGGCGCTGGTCTACACCGCGCCCATCGTCACGCAGTCTTTCATCGCCCTTGCCGCGACCGGCGAAACCTTCAGCATTTACGTCGGAATCATGGAAGTCCTCTATGCGGCCTTCATGCTTTTTCTCACGCTTTTCCTCAGCGCACTGGTGAAAAAGCGGGTCGTCGCGCAAGTCAATCTGGAGCGCGAGCAGGCGCTCACAAATCTCCTGCTCAATGATTTCGAGGAAAACGCCAACGACTGGCTGTGGGAAACCGACGACGAACTGCGCCTGCGGCATGTATCGGACCGTCTGTCCCAGGTCGCCGCGCAGGAGAAGCGCCTGCTCAAGAATATGCCGATCGCCGAGCTCTTCGCGCCCGATGGCGAGGACGGCGCCGATGCGTATTTCAGACTGCACGAAGCCGTCATCGCGAAGCGCGCGTTCCGTGACATCGTCATCCCGGTGCAGGCGGACGGCGAGCGGCGCTGGTGGCTGCTCAGCGGCAAGCCGATCTTTATGGGCAACGCGCGCTTCTCCGGCTATCGCGGCGTCGGCGCGGACGTCACGATCAAGAAGCAGGCGGAGGACCGGCTTTCCTTCCTCGTGCTGCACGACGCCCTGACCAGCCTCCCGAACCGCGTGTGCTTCCAGCAGCGCGTCGGCAAGGCGACGGCGGAGCTTTACAGCAAGCAGACGCCCTTCACGGTGATGTGCCTCGACCTCGACGAATTCAAAAGCGTCAACGATACGCTCGGCCACGGCGCTGGCGACAAGCTTCTGCAAGGAGTGGCCCAGCGCCTGACGCGGGTTCTGGGTCCGAAGTCCTGCGTCGCGCGTCTCGCGGGCGATGAATATGCGGTTCTGTTTTCGGGACCGGAGGCGGCCGACCGGGAGGCGCTCTCGAAGATCTGCGCCGCGATAGTCACCGAGATCAGCGTGCCCTTCCCGATCAACGATGCGCTGGTGAATGTCGGCGTCAGCATCGGCGTCGCCCTCGCGCCGGGCGACGGCGTGAGCGAGACCATGCGCCGCGCCGATCTTGCGCTTTACCAGACCAAGCGCGCCGGCAAGAACGCATATCGCTTCTATCAGGCCGACATGGACGATGAGCTGAACGCGCGGCGCACCTTGGGCGGCGATCTGCAGATCGCGCTCGAACGCGGCGAATTCCTGCTCTATTTCCAGCCGCTCGTGAATGCGGCGACCAGGCGCATTCAGGGCTTCGAGGCGCTGGCGCGCTGGATACATCCGACGCGCGGATTCATCTCCCCGGCCGAGTTCATTCCGGTGGCGGAAGAAATCGGCGCCATCGCCACGCTGGGCAGATGGGTGATCGACGAGGCGTGCCGCATCGCGTCGACATGGCCCCTGCCCGTGACTGTCGCCGTGAATATTTCGCCTGTGCAGTTCCGCCACTCGGACCTGCCGACGATCGTCCTCGAGGCTCTGGAGCGTTACGGTCTTCCCCCGCACCGGCTGGAGCTGGAGCTGACAGAATCCGCCTTCCTCGAATCGACGCCCGCGACGCAGCGCATTCTGCAAAGGCTCGCGGAGATCGGCGTGCGTCTCTCGCTCGACGATTTCGGCACCGGCTATTCGTCATTGAGCTATCTGCGCCGCATCGCCTTCAACAAGATCAAGATCGACCAGAGCTTCGTGCACAACCTGCCCGACGATCAGCGCGACATGTCTATCGTTCGCGCCATCGTCGACATCGCGACCACCATGGGCGTCGCGACCATCGCAGAGGGCGTCGAGACCGAGGACCAGTCGCGCGCCCTGCTCGCCCAGGGCTGCCATCAGTTGCAGGGCTACCTGTTCAGCCGCCCCGTGCCGGCGGAGGAAGTTCCGGCGATGCTCGTTCCGACACTATCGCAAAAGCGCATGGACGACCTCAACGCAGCGTGACGCGCCGTGTCTTCAGCCCTCCCGCGCGGCGCGCGCCAGCACGCCGCCGGCCAAGGGCTCCGGCGCGCCTGTCGTCGTCGGGAAAGTGATTGGCAAGCCTTCCAGCACGCGCGCGGCGAGATAGGCGAAGGCCTGCGCCTCCATCGAATCGGCCGACCAGCCGACAGCGTCGGCCGTCGTCACCTTGCACGGCAGGCGCATCACCAGTTCGCGCACGAGGATCGGATTGCGCGCGCCGCCGCCGCAGACGATGAGCAATTGCGGCTGGTTCGGCAGATGCGGGAAAAGCCGCAGCACCGACGCCGCCGTGAAGGCTGTAAGCGTCGCGGCGGCGTCTTCGGTCGCGAGCTTGGCGACGGGATCGAGCGCGAAGGCGTTGCGATCGAGCGATTTCGGCGGCGGATGATCGAAGAAAGGATGCGCCAGCAGCCGCAGCAGCGCCGCCTCGTTGACCCGCCCGCGTGCGGCCGTGTGTCCATGGCGGTCGATCGGCGCGCCGGTGCGCTGAAGCATGAGATCGTCGATCAGCGCATTGCCGGGGCCGGTGTCGCAGGCGATCGGCTGCTCGCCGTCGGCGACGTATGTGACATTGGCGACGCCGCCGATGTTGAGCAAAGCGACCTCGCCCTTCATGCCGCCGGCCGTCACCAGCGCGCGATGAAACACCGGCACGATCGGCGCGCCCTCCCCGCCCGCGGCGATGTCCGCCGCGCGGAAGTCGTAGGCGACGTCGACGCGCAGCCGGTTGGCGAGCGACTGCCCGTCGCCGATCTGGATGGTGAGCTTCTGCTTCGGCCGATGCAGCACGGTCTGGCCGTGGAAGCCGACGACGTTGACAGAGCCTGGCTCAATGCAATTGTCGCGCAGGAACGTCTCGACGGCTTCCGCATGACGGTCCGTCACCATGCGTTCGGCGAAAGCGAGCACCCCCGGCCGCGCGTCGCGATCCTCCATGGTCGCGGCTTCCGCGAGCGCATGGCGCAGCAGCGCGCGATCGGCGTCATTGTAGGGGTAATGGCCAGTCGGCCCGAAGGAGACGCTCACGTCGCCGTCGGTCTCGATGAGCGCAACGTCGACGCCATCCATGGAGGTGCCGGACATGAGGCCGATTGAGCGGTAAGTGGGCAAGGGCGAATCTCTCCTGATGACGGGAGAGTAGCAAGGTTCAAAGAAGGTGCGAAGAAGCGGAAAGGCGAAGCTCAAAAGCAACGACGAGGACAGGCTAGTCCCAACTTTCGATTATTGCGGGCAGAGACTCAAACCCAGCTGCAACCGACGCATAAAAGCGATGAAATCCATCTTGAACCTGATACGCGAAGGGCAGGCAATGGAAATCGTCTAACGGCTTCAGTTTCCTCAGCGTGACCGGTGGAATTGGAGCACCGTCGGCTATGCCTGCGAGAATCAAAACGAGGCGATCTCGATCAAACCCTCGAAATGAGAGGTTGACATCGAAACGTCTGAAGGGCGGCTCGATCTCCCGCAGGGGGATGAGTTGCGCACCCGCGGACGAAGCAAAGCCGGCCGCTGCAGGCTCAAAGAAACGCATCCCCGCCTCCCCCCACCACTTGTCCGGTATTTCGAATTCTGCGGGCGGGGCGGGATATGAAAATCGCATGACATGATCCAAGTCAGTAGAGAAAGCGCAAACAATTCACCCCCGCCGCCCCTCCCAGCCCCAAGCCGCGACAACCGCGCCCAGCAGCGCCAGCATCGCCCAGAGGCCCAGCCCCAGCGGCGCCACTTCCACGCCCACGAGCGTCGACGCCCCCGTCTGGCGCACCCCGATCCAGTCCGCGCCGCCATAGCGTCCTGCGTCGCGCATCTCGACGACGCGCGGCATGGTCACCGCGTCGCTCGACTTGCTGAGCCGCCGCACCGTGCCGCCGGTCGCCTCAGCCAGCGGCGCGAGCTTTTCCATCGTCGACGCAACTTCGCGGAATTCGCGCGGGTTGGCCGGTCCGACATTTACGAGGGCCGTAAGACCGTCGCTCTCGAAACGCCAGAGGCCCATTTCCTTTGCGTCGAGATGCGCGCGCCAGAGGCCTGGCTCGCCATTACGCAGCGCGATCTCCTCGTGCCCGCCGGAGGGCGCCGTCGCGGTCACCGGGTTCGCGTCGTCCTTCAACGTCTGCCGCTCGATGGTCACATCGCGGCCGTGCGCTTCGGCGCGCAGCGCCTCCTCCTCGAGGTCGGGCTCTTTCATCAGCCAATGCGCAAGGCGGCGCGTGAGGTCGGCGTTGGGTCCGCCGCCGTCGTAGCCCCGCGCCCACAGCCAGATCTGGTCCGTAAGCAGCATGGCGACGCGGCCCTTGCCTTCATGCGAAAGCACAAGCAGCGGCTTGTCTCTTGCGCCGGAGAGGATCGAATTGCCCTTCAGCACATTGGAGTCGACCTGCCGAAACCAGTCGCCCCACTGCGGGGGATCGGACTTCGCGCCGGGCAGTCCGCGCGTGACGGGATGCTTCTCGCCGTCCTTGCTGACATGCGCTTTGAACGCCTGTTCGAACAAGGCGCCATCCGGGCGCGCCGGGAGAATGTTTTCGAGCGGCGAATAATAGAGGCCGCGCAGCGTGGCGTAGTCAGGCCCCACGGCCGCGAGGAACGCGCCGCCGTTTTCGACATAGCGCGCGATATTGTCGAAATAGATCGACGGCAGCAGCGTCTGGTTCGAATAGCGGTCGAAGATGATGAGGTCGAATTCATTGATCTTGCGCCCGAAGAGATCGGCCGTCGGGAAGGCGATCAGCGACAGTTCGCTCGCGGGCGTGACGTCCAGCTTTTCCGGGGGGCGTAAAATCGTGAAATGCACCAGCTCGACATTGGCGTCGGCGCGCAGCAGGTTGCGCCAGCTGCGCTCGCCCGGATGCGGCTCACCGGAGACGAGCAGAACTTTGAGACGGTCGCGCACGCCTTCGATGGAGACGACGGCCTTGTTGTCGACGAGCGTAAGTTCGCCCGGCGCCGGCGCGACCTCGAGTTCCACGATGTTGGCGCCGCCATGCGCGATCTTCACCGGAATGTTGACGATGTCGCCCGGCACGGGGCTGTAGGTCGGCAATTCCTCGCCGTCGCGACGCACGGTGATCGGCGCGCGGGCGCCATCGCCGCCAGCGTCGACAATGCGGGCGCGGATGGTCTGCTCCTTGCCGACGATGCCGAAGCGCGGCGCCTCGACAAGCTCGATGCGGCGGTCCCGTTCGCCCTCCCTGCCCGTGATCAGCGAATGGACCGGCGCCCGAAAGCCGAGCGCCTCGGCCTTGGCGGGGATGTCGTGAACGACGCCGTCCGTAACGAGTAACGCGCCGCCGACGCGCTCGGGCGGCACGTCCTTCAGCGCCTGCTCCAATGCGCCAAAGAGCTTGGTGCCGTCGTTGCCGCTGGCGTCGTTCGTCACGGCGACGAAGCGCGTCTCGATATCCCCGAACCGGGCGAGCGCGGCGTCCAGCGCCTTGCGCGCCTCCTCCGCCTGGGCGGCGCGGGCGCCGAAATTCTGGCTCTCGCTCTTGTCGATGACGACCGCGACGACGCTCTTTTGCAGATCGCGCTTCTCCTTGACGAGCGACGGGTCGGTCAGCGCGGCCAGCACAAGCGCGAGGGCGAGCGCGCGCAGGGCGTTCCCGCGCTGGCCTGCGGCGGCGCCCAGGATGAGCGCAACGACGGCTGCGACCGCCAAGGCCGTGAGCAGCGGCCAGGGCAAAAGGGGCGAGAAGGCGAGGTTGAGGTCGGTCACTGCCCGAGCCGCTCCAGCAGGTCGCGCACATGCACCTGGTCGGATTTATAGTTTCCGGTCAGCGTGTACATGACGAGGTTCACGCCGCCGCGCAGCGCCAGTTCGCGTTGCCTTGCGCCGCCGGGCGTGAGCGGAAAAAGCGGCTGTCCGCGCTTGTCCTGCGCCCAGGCGGCGGCGAGGTCGTTGGAGGTGATGACAATCGCCGAGACGCTATCCGTCGCGCGCACCGGCCGCGCGGACTCTTCCTTCGGCTCTGGCGGCAAGGCCTCGACCCAGGTCTCGCCCGTGGCGTAGCGGCCTACGAAATTGTCGAGGAGATAGAAGGTTTTCGTTATGACATGGTTGCGCGGAACCGCCTCGAGTTCCGGAACGTCGAGCCCCTTGGAAAGCTCACGCAGCCATTGCGTTTCTGGCGTCGGCGCATCGCCCGGCCGCTGCGCCAGCGCGTCGCGCGTGTCGAAGACGATGGTGCCGCCCTGCCGCATATAGGCCGCAACCTTGGCGACGGTTCTGGCCGCGGGCTGCGGCGCGCTGGCGACGATCGGCCAATAGAGCATCGGGTAGAACGCAAGCTCGTCCTTTGCCGGGTCGACGCCCGCGGGATCGGCCGGCGCAAAGGAAGTGCGCAGCGCCAACGCCTTCGAGAGAGCGTCGAGCCCCTGTCGCGAAATATCGTCCACCTTCTGATCGCCCGAAACGACATAGGCGAGGCGCGCGGTCAGCGCCGCCTCCCTGTCGCGCTGCGCGAGGACGGGCTTCGCGTCCGCGCCCGCTCTTGCCTCACCCGTATGGATCGCCAGAGAGAAGACGACGATCGCGCCGGCCGCCGCGGCGAGCGGCTTCACGCGCAGCTTTCCCGAAAGCCACAAGACAATCAGCGCATCGGCGATGAAGGCGAGGAATGCGGCGGCGAGAAGCGGTCCGCGAAAATCGACCGGCGTAGCGGATTGCAGCGCGCTCGCGGCGAGACCCGATCCCGCGAAATCCAGCGCCGTGATGTCGTCGCCCGGCTGCAAAGTCTGCAGCGCCACGAAGCCGTCGCCGGCGCCGTAGAGGCCCGGCGGATGCTCGGCGCTCGCTGCGCCCTCGAAATGCGCCGGGATCGCCTGCGCATTCGGCCCCGGGGCGCCGAGGACGCCGAAACCGTCGAGCGCCTTGAGGGGCGCGAGTACGCGCGGTTCGCCCGGCTCCTCCAGAGCGCCGTCACCTGCGGTCGGCGCGGATTCGCCAGCCATGGCGCAGATGCGTTTCATCATGTCGACGAAGAGGCCGGAGATGGGCAGGTTCGACCAGCTCGTGTCGGCGTTGACATGGAAGAGCACGATGAGCCCCTTGCCACGCCGCTCGGCCGTGACGAGCGGCGTGCCGTCCGACAGCCGCGCCCAGCTCTTTTGCGCGAGGCCGGGGTCCGGTTCGGCGAGCACTTGCCGCTGAACGCTCACGTCCTTCGAGACCGGCAGGCCAAAGAAGGGGCTCGCCGCGTCGAATTCAGCAAGGTTCTTCGGCGCCTCCCACGACATGGCGCCCCCTAGAACGCGGCCGTTGTGGCGCAGACGCACGGGGAGCAATTCGTCAGCGGCGTTGGTGAGGCGCGGGCCCGCGAAGCGTATGAGCGTACCGCCTTCCTCGACAAAATGGGTCAGCGCGTCGAACGTCTCGCCCGGGGCAAGGCCGATGTCGGCGAGCGCGACGACATTGGGCTTTTCCGCAAGGAGCGTCGCAACGGGATCGACCGCGCCGGGCCGCGCCTCACGAATCTGCGCGAAGGGCGCGATGGCCTTCTGGAGATAATACACGGGCGAGAGCAGCGGCTGCGCCTCATCGAGCGCCGCGCCGCCGATCAGCGCCACGCGCTTCACCTTCGAGCGCGCGTCGAGAAGCGCGACGGCTCCTGCGGAATTCTCACTCTCGATACGGATCAGGCTAACGTCGTTGCGCAGTTCGACGGGAAGGTCGAGTTTCGCCTTCGTCCTGATCGCGGCGGCGTCAAAGCCGACGCTGGCGCGCGCGATGATCTGGCCTTTGGAGTCATAGGCCGCGACCGTCGCGGCGCCTGAGCCCGAAGCCTTGGGACGCAGGACGTCGACGGAGAGCGTTGCGGAGTTGTTGGCGGGCGCCGCGAGCGCCAGCGGCGCATGGTCATCGAGCAGCGTCTCGACCTGAGCACCCGCATCGCCGGCGGCCTTCAACGCCTGCGCGAAATATGCGGCCGAGCCCTGCGCAAGACCGTCGCTGAGCCAGACGATGCGAGGCTTTGGATGTTCGCGCAGGAAAGCGACCAGCCGGTCCGCCGCCGCGTGACGGTCGGAAAAATACGGCTTCGGGCGTGCGGAACGCAGCTTCTCGAGGGCGCGGCCTGCGTCGGAGAGAACAGGCGCGGCCGTCTCCGAAATCATCATCAGGGCCACTGCCGCGCCACCGCGCCCAGCGCTTTCGATGAGGCCCGCCGCGGCGCCGATGCGCCGCTCCCACGACGGCGCGGCCGCCCAGCTGTCGTCAAGCGCGACGAGAGTCGGCGTCGACGATGGGACGACGGTTCCCGCCGGACTCCACACGGGTCCAGACATCGCGAGGATCAGCGCGCCCGCCAAAGCGAGACGCAGCGCCATAAGCCACCAGGGGGTCTTGGACGGCGTCTCTTCGTCCCGCCTTAGCTCGCGCAGGATTTTCGTTGGCGGAAAGACGATCTCGCGCGGGCGCGGCGGGGTAACGCGAAGCAGCCAATAGATCAGCGGCAGGCTGGCGAGGCCGACGAGCGCCAGCGGCGCGGCGAAGGAAAAGCCGCCCATCACAGCTGCTCCTCTATGCCGTGCAGGCCCATGGCCAGCGCCAACGCCGCTTCGGCCGCCGGACGGTCGGTGTGATGCTGGAGGAAGAGAAAGCCCGCCGCCCGCGCCGCCGCGCGCACGGCCTCTCGATGCGCGTCGTAACGTTCGGCGTAGATGTCGCGAAGGCTGCGCGCGTCGCCGGCGTGGAAGGCGGGGCCGCCATCCGTGTCGACGAACATGGTTTCGCCGGCGAAGGGAAAACTCTCCTCGCTGGGATCGATCACCATCAGCAGCGCGCCCGAGGCGCCGGCGTTGGCGAATTGCTGGAGCCGGGAGGCGAGGCGCTCTGGCTCGACAAGGAAATCGGAAATCAGCACGACGCGCGCGCGCGGGCGCATCGCCGCCTGCGGCGGCAGCTCGAAACGCGTCGTTTCCTCCACTCGCTCGAACAGCGCCCGCGCCAGCCGGTCGATGACGTCGCGCGCCGAGATCGCAGGCGTGAAGCCGAGGGCCGCGACGCGCTCTCCGCCGCGCACGAGCACGTCGGCGAGGGCGAGGCCGAGCGTCACGCCGCGCGAAAGCTTGTCGTCATGAGCGAGCGACGAGGCGAAGGCCATGGAGGGCGAGCAGTCCATCCAGAGGAAATAGTCGTGCGCCGCTTCCCATTCCCGTTCGCGCACATAAAGCTGGTCGCTGCGCGCCGAGCGGCGCCAGTCGACGCGATGCGCGGCCTCGCCATTGGTGAAGGGGCGATACTGCCAGAACGTCTCGCCCTGTCCGGCGCGCCGGCGCCCATGGACGCCATAGGCGACGCTCGCCGCGATCTCATGCGCGCGGTTGACGAGACGCGGCAGGCTCGCGGCGAGGTCGGCGGCGACGGCGCCGTCCGCATGGGCGCGGCTCGCCGGATCGTAAGCGCGGGCGTCGATCTGGCCGAAAGCCATCAGCCGATCCGCGACACGAGCTTGTCGATGATGTCCGAGACGCTCATTTCGCGCCGGGCGGCGAAATTCAGCGCCATGCGGTGACGCAGCACCGGCGCGGCGAGCGCGGCGACGTCGTCGAGCGAAGGCGCAAGACGGCCCGTGGCGAGCGCGCGGGCGCGGGTCGCGAGCATCAGCGCCTGTGCGGCGCGCGGGCCCGGCCCCCACGCGACATGCGGCGCGATCGCCGGATCGCCCTCGCCCGGCCGCGCGGAGCGGACAAGATCGAGAATTGCGTCCACCACCTTGTCGCCGACCGGTAGGCGGCGCACGAGGCGCTGCGTCGCCATCAACTCCTCGGCGTCGAACGCCTGAACCGCTTCCGCGACTTTCTCACCCGTCGTCTCCAGCAGCACGCGGCGCTCGCTGATCCGGTCGGGATAATTCACGTCGATCTGCAGCAGGAAACGGTCGAGCTGCGCCTCCGGCAACGGATAGGTGCCTTCCTGCTCCAGCGGATTCTGCGTCGCGAGCACATGGAAGGGGCGCGGCAGATCATAGCGTTTGCCCGCGACGCTGACGTGGTGCTCCTGCATCGCCTGCAACAGGGCCGACTGGGTGCGCGGCGAGGCGCGGTTGATTTCGTCCGCCATCAGCAATTGCGCGAAGATCGGACCCTTGATGAAGCGGAACGAGCGCGAGCGGTCCGCCCCCTCCTCCAGTACTTCCGAACCGATGATGTCGGCGGGCAGCAGGTCCGGCGTGAATTGCACGCGCTGTTCGGCGAGGCCGAGCACCGTCCCGAGCGTCTCGACGAGTTTCGTTTTCGCGAGGCCCGGCACGCCGACGAGAAGTCCGTGGCCCCCGGCGAGTATGGTGACGAGCGCCTGCTCGACGACCTCCTCCTGTCCGAAGATGACGGCGCCGATGGCCGCGCGGGCGCGTCCGATGTGATCCAGCGCGCGTTCGGCCGATTCGGCGACGGCGGTTTCGATAGGCGCGATGTTGCTTGGGGTCATGGACGCAGGAGGGTCCCTCTGCCGCGGTTTGGAATGGAGATAGGGATCGCCGCCCGCGATTGCATCGGTCCAGGGCGCGCAATCTTTGCGGAGCGACTTCCGCTCCGCAATATTGGACGTGACATATTGCGCCGTCAAACGGCGGGAATTATGGCGACGATGGTGAGTCTCGGCGTTGCTGCCGTCGGCGCGGCGCCGCCATTGAGGGCGACGATCGCCGGGAGCCGGCGCATTCAATAGCGGGCGTAGACAGTATTCCTCGGGGAGAATACAGTATTCGGCGGGCCGCTGTCGTTGAAAAGATAGTTCACGCCGACGCGGAAAATATGGCCGTTGAAGCGGGTGTAGGAGCGGGCGAGATTCGACCAGGCAGGATCGAACGCGACATTCGTCGGATCGAGCACACCGAAGGTCGGCGTCGCGTGAGAACCAAGCGAATAATAGAGATATTCGCTCTTGAAGGTCACGCCGGGATAGAACATCCACTCCGTGCCGAGACCCATGGTCCAGCCGGCGCGCAAGGCAGCGTAGCTGCTCTGCCCGCCCCATGAGCCAGGATTGAAAGTGACGCCGTCGGCGCCATAGAGGGACTGCGTGAAGCCATAGCTGGCGCGCACGCTGCCATAGGCGAGACCGCCCGTTCCATAGATCATGAAGCTCGGCGTTACGAGGAAGCCGATCCGGCCGCGCAGCGTGCCGATGAAGTCGAGCGACCGTGTGGCGGTCGCAATCGTGCCGATCTGGGTTCCCGTGCCGACGACTTCGAGCATCGTGACGTTGTTCGCCTTCTGCATGACGGTGCCGAAGCCTTGCGCATCGGTTTCGATGCCGGCGACGAGGCCGTTCGACGCCTGCCAATTGAAGCCCATCTGCATGCCGCCGACGAAACTGCCTGCGGGGTAACGGAACCGAAGGCTCGGCCCCATCGCCGCCGTCGCGGCCAGAGTCGCTTCCTCGGGCGGGCCGACCGTCAGCATGGTCATGTTCTGCGCCGGCGTGACGAAGGGAGAGACGCCCCAGGAGTAACCGGCGTTGACGCCGAGATAAAAGCCCGTCCAGCTGATGACCGGCGGCGGAATGTAACGCGGAGGCGGCCGGTAGACAGGCATGTCGGCGGCGAGCGCGTTCACGCTCCCCAGCGCGAAGGTGACGGCGCCGATAAACCACTTCCTCATAACGCGCTCACAGACTCTCTACGCCTCGCGGCGCATGGCCGCAGCGAGACGATCACGCCGCGCGGTCACCATCCCGTTAATTTGTCTCAAATTGGAGTCGTCGGCTCACGGCTTTGATACGCAATGCTTAAAGGGATGCTACCTCAACCCTCCCGGCTGACGCCGGCCCCCGGCGGCGGGCGATCCGCGCGAAAACCATGTATAAGGCGGTCAACAAGCAGAAACGCCCGAAAGGCCCCTCGCCCATGTGGCGCGCCGTCGTCGAAACCGCCCTCCTCTTCCTGACGCCCTTTGTCGCCCATGCAGCCTTTCACTTGCTGCAGAGGCGCTGGCCCTTCGTCGCCGAGCTCTGGCACGGGCGCATCGTCTCTCTGCTCACTATCGCGGGGCTGCTGATCGCCATCGCGGGCGTGGTGGCGCTCGGCGTCACGGACCGGCAACAGGGCGCCTATGTCCCGGCCCATGTCGAAAACGGCAAGCTCGCGCCGGGTCGTTTCCAGTGAACGGCGCGCAGGCTCTGCTGGACGATCCGCGCCTTGCGACGCTCTTCGCCGCGCTCGCCAGGACTGGCGCGCAGACCCGGGTCGTGGGCGGCGCCGTGCGCGACGCGCTCTCCGGATTTGCGCCGCATGAAATCGACCTCGCCACAACCGCCCTGCCCGAGGCCGTTCTGAAAGCGGCGCGCGACGCGGGGCTGAAAGGGATCCCCACCGGCATCGAACATGGGACGGTGACGATCGTCGTCGCCGGCACGCCCTTCGAGGTGACGACGCTGCGCGAGGACGTCGAGACGGACGGACGCTACGCCGTCGTGCGTTTCGGCGGTGATTTCGAGCAGGACGCGAGGCGTCGCGACTTCACCGTCAACGCGTTGTCGCTCTCGCCGGACGGCAAGCTGCACGATTATACGGACGGGCTGAAGGACATCGCTGAAAAGCGCATCCGCTTCATCGGCGACGCCGCGACGCGCATTCGCGAGGACTATCTGCGCGTGCTGCGCTTCTTCCGATTCAACGCCTCGCATGGTCAAGGCGCTTTCGACCGCGACGGGCTGCACGAGTCGATCCTCGCGCGCGAGAAGCTCGCCCGCCTCTCGCGTGAGCGCGTGCGCGCCGAGATCGTCAAGCTGCTCCCCGCGCGCCGCGCGCCCGAAGTGATGGGCGCCATGTCGCACGCGGGGATCATCGAGGTGATCCTTGGCATGAGCTATCCGGCGCGGCTCGAACGCCTTGCGGCTTTCGAGGCCGCACAGGGCAAAAAGGGCGATGCGATCCTGCGACTCGCCGCCTTCTCCGTGGTGACGGTCGAGGACGCCGACCGCCTGCGCGAGCGGTTGCGGCTGTCCAACGAGGAGCACGAACGCCTTGCCGCCGCCGCGAAGACCCTTGCGGCGCTGCATGGAATTGATCGCCCGCCGCCGGTCTCGCATCTGCGTGAAATGCTGTTTCTATGCGGCGCCCAGGCGGCGCGAGACGCGCTGGCGCTCGCCTTCGCGGAAAGCCCCGCGGCGCCCGACGATCCGCGATGGCTGGAAGCCGCCACATATCTCGACGACACCCCGGCGCCCGCCTTCCCGATCAAAGGCGCGGACCTCATCGCCCGCGGGGTAGCGCCCGGCCGCGAACTTGGCGCGGCGCTGAAATCATTGCAGGCGAAATGGATCAGGGCCGGTTTCCCGCGCGATCCGGTCCTTGTTCAGCAATTGCTGGAGGAGGCTGTCAGGGGGAAGGAATGAAGCGCACCTCTGGAATCAGCCGGTGTTTTCCGCCTGCGCCAGTTTCGCGAATGCGCCGAGCACCATCGCCTTCTTGTCGAAATTGAAGACCTCGGTCTCACGGGCGAGATTTCGGATGTCGTCCCAGGCGCGGGCGTAACCGACAAGCCGCGCGGCCGGCGCGCCCTGTTCGGCCAGCGCGCGCACGCGCGCATCGAGGTGGCGCTCGAGCGCGCGCATGAAGGTTTCATAGGCGTCTTCATTGGCGCGGCCGGTGAGCTTGTCGGCCAGAAAATGCACGCCGAGCCAATCCACCCGCGGCAGACCTTGCAGCAGGCGCGCGACGCTGGCGTCAAAGGCCATGGCCTCGCCGCCGAGCAGCCGCAGCGTCTCCCGAACGGAGCCTTCCGCACGCGCGGCCGCCGCGACGATTTCCTCTCTCGGCCTCTGGCTCCATGGCGCACCGAGCGCCGCGACCGCGCCGACCGTCTCTTCCTGCGTCAACGGCGACAGCATGAGCTTGCGGCAGCGCGAGCGGATCGTCGGCAGGATGCGCCCCGGCTGATGGGCGACGAGGAGGAAGAGCGCGCGCGCCGGCGGCTCCTCTATGAGCTTCAGCAGAGCGTTGGCTGCGCTGCGGTTGAGTTCGTCGGCGCAGTCGATGATCGCCACGCGCCAGCCCCCGGCGCCGGAGGAGTGATGAAACGACGTCGACATGGCGCGCACGTCGTCGACGCGGATTTCAGTGAAATGCTTGGGCGGCTTGGCCTTGTCGTTCCACTCGCGACGCAGCAGGGAAATATCCGCGAGCGCCAGGGTCGCGACGCGCCGCGCGGCTGGATGTCCGGCCTCGACCGCGAGAGTTTCGGCGCCCTGCGCCGCGGGGGCGCTCGGCTCGGGATGCGCGAGCAGAAAGCGCGCAAACCGCCAGGCGAGCGTCGCCTTTCCGATCCCTTCCGGGCCGCCGACGATCCAGGCCTGCGCCAGACGGTCGTTGCGATATGAATCGAGCAGCTCGCGCTCGGCGCGCGCATGGCCAAAAAGCGCAAGCGTCTCGCGCGGATGCGGCGCCTCGTCGAAGCGGTCGCTTTCGGGCGGGGCGGCGGCGTCCCGGCTCATTGTGCGGCGGCGACGTTCTTGGGGTGATCGAAGAAGCGCGCTTCCACCAGTTCGCGGATTGCGCGGGCGACTTCATCCGGCGCCAGCGCGCCGTTGACGACGCAGCACCGCTGGGGCTCGCGCGCGGCGATATCGAGAAAGGCGCGACGCAGTTCCTCGTGAAAGCCGCCGTCCTCAGCCTCGAAACGATCGGCGCGCTCGCCAGCGGCCTGCCGCCGGAGGGCGGCGCGCGCCAGACCTTCCTGCGGCGGCGCGTCGATCACAATGGTGAGGTCCGGCCACAGATCGCCAACGGCCGCGCGTTCGAGCAGCGCAATCGCCTGCGGATCGGCGCCGCCGCGCAAGCCCTGATAGGCGCGGGTCGAATCCGCGAAACGATCGCACAGCACCCAGGCGCCGCGCCGCAAAGCCGGCGCGATCAGTTTTTCGACGTGATCGATGCGCGCCGCGCAAAACAGCGTCGCCTCCGCAAGCGGCCCGAGCGACGCGAACTCGCCCGAGAGCGCAATCTTGCGAAGCGCTTCGGCCTTTGGCGTGCCGCCAGGCTCGCGCGTCGTCACCACGTCGAAGCCCACAGCGCGCAAATGCTCGCCAAGGCGGGACAACTGAGTGGATTTACCGACGCCCTCTCCGCCTTCGAAGGTAATGAAACGCCCGCGCCCGCTGGCTGTCATTTCTTCGCCGAAAGCTTGTCGTGGATTTTGGCGGCGGCGTATTCATAGACCGCGTCGAAGGCCCGGCGAGCGAGCGAACCTTCCTCGACGGCCTCGGCGGTTTCCAGCGGCTGTTCGAGCACTACGGTCCCGCCGCGCTTGATCTCGAGCTTGCCGACCGGCGCTCCGGCCTCGACGGGCGCCATCACCGGCCCCTCATAGAGGATCCTGCCGGAAAGTTTCTCGGTCGCGCCGCGGGGAAGGAGCACCTTCACATCCGTTTTCGAGGCCAGGCCGACCGATCCCTTGGCCCCGCCATAAACTTGCGCCGGGCCTATGCTCTCGCCCGCCTTGAACAGATCCTTTTCCTCGAAATTCCGGAAACCCCATTGGAGAAGCTTGCGCGCTTCCTCCAGGCGTTCCTTCCCCGTCTTGGCGCCATAGACGACGACGATCAGACGTCGCCCCTCCTGCAAGGCCGAGCCGACGAGGCCGAAATCGCCCTTCTCCAGATTGCCGCCCTTCAGGCCGTCCGCGCCGATGCTCGCCGTCAGCAGCGGATTGCGGTTCTGTTGCCGGATGTTATTCCAGGTGAATTCCTTCTCGGAGAAGTATTTGTAATAATCGGGATAGGTGTGGATGACATGCGCCGCGAGCTTCGCCATCTCACGCGCCGTCACCTTCTGATCGTCGCCGGGTTTGCCCCACGGATTGCCGAAACGCGACTTCACGAGACCCAGCTCGGCCGCGCGCTTGTTCATACGGATCACGAAGCCCTCTTCCGACCCCGCGACGGCTTCCGCCAGCACGAGCGCCGCGTCATTACCCGAGTCGACGAGGAGGCCCCGAAGGAGATCGTCAACCTTGGCGCGGCTGTTCACCTTCAGGAACATGGCGGAGCCGCCCGCCGGCCCGCCGCCGTTGCGCCAGGCGTATTCCGAAACTGGCAGTTCGTCGGTAAGCTTGAGCCTGCCTTCGGCGAGTTCGCGGAAGATCATCTCGGCGGTGAGAATCTTGACGGTCGCCGCCGGCGCCACGAGGTCGTCGGCGCCCTTCTCGAAAAGAACGGTGTTGGTGCCGGCGTCGATCAGGATCGCCTGCGGTGCGCTGGTTTGAAAAGGCTGGGCCCGCGCGACGTCCAAAACGAGCGTCAGCGCCAGACATACGGCGGCGATCGCTCTGCCCAAGCGAATGACCAATGCTGCACTCCGCTGGAAGCGTCAGGGAGACTGCGACGCGCGGCGGAGAATGAAGCCTGCGTCGACGAAATGCAATGCGGCGCGACCGCGCTCCGTCAGTAGTTGGCCTGCCGCAAGGGCGGCGTCGGAACGGCGGCGTCGTCTTGACGCAGAGATACGGGCCGGACCGGCGGGAGAGGCGCGGCCATGAAGGCCTTCACCTTGTCCTCGCCTTTGTTGATTTGCGTTGTTGCGACAGGATCCGGATCGACTTGCGTTTTCTCGTCTCGGGCCGAGGTTGGCTCGCTCAACGGCTCGGGGCGATCGGCCCGCTCCGGCTGCGCATAAGCCGTCATCTCGGTCTCGACGGGACGCGCCGGCGGCGCGTCATTGACGACGGGACGGGCCACGGGCTCCGGCGGGCTCTCTTGAGGCACGACTGCCGCGGTGCGCAGAGGCTCTTTCCTCTCCGCGACCATCACCGGCGCCTCGAAGCCCTCGAGCGCAGCGGGCTGACCATCGTCGCGCAGCGTCGCGAGGAGCTTGCGGTCGTCGTCGCCGGCAAGATTGGCGCGGCCAATCCACTCGACCTTCACCTTCGCCGTTCCAGCCGTGTGGAAATCCAGCGCCTCCGCAACGCGTTGGGAGACGTCCATGACGCGGCCGCCGTGATAGGGGCCGCGATCATTCACGCGAACGACAATGGAGCGCATATTCTTGAGGTTGGTGACGCGCGCATAGCTGGGAAGCGGCATGGTCGGATGGGCCGCGGTGATCGAATTCGCGATCGAAGACCTCACCGTTCGCCGTGCGCCGACCGTGGAAGTCGGCCCCATACCAGGACGCGGTTCCCGAGGCCGAGAACGGCCTCTCGCTCGGATAATAAGTCTGGCCGGCGATCTTGTAGGGCTTGCCCACCATGTAGTTGCCGCCGCCCTTTGGAACCTCTTCGCCATCCGCGACGACGCGCGGGCTCGCCTTGACGCCGTAGCGGGAGTCGACGGTCGAACCGCCAGCGGAGAGGCTCGAATATCGGGGACTTGATGCGCTGGAGGCGCAGCCCGCGAGGGACGCTATAGAAAGAAGGAGAAGCGAGCTACGAAAGGCGTCGGCCGGACGAAGGTTGATCAACAAGCGCTTTTGCTCCCGGGACACGACAGATCGCATGGATTCGGCCCTCGTCATTCGACGAAAAACGCGAGAGACGCACGCGACGCGCCGCTGCCGTCATCGCGCCCTCTGCCCGGCGCCTCGGCGGTGACGCATGACGCTGATTGTCATGCAGTTACGAACGGCCGCGAGTTTCTCTCTGAACTCTGAATTCGCCGTTAACGACACGGCTCGACAGAGGCGAGTTGGCGGCGTGATCTTGGCGGAAATGAGATTGCGCGCACGCTCGCGACGCGATGTGTCCGTTTTCTGACAGCCTGTGGCGCCGGCGCCACAGTCTTCAATCGACGCGCGCGAGATCGGCGATGCGCGTCTCGACCCGTTCGACGCCGCGGAAATGATTGGCCGACAATCGCGCGGCGACGTGAAGCCGCTCGCCACGCCCCCGGAGGAGAGCCTCGCCGAGCGGCGTGTCGACTGCGCGAAAGGCGATGGCGTCGACCGACGCCCCGTCGCCCGACCGCAGGCGGACCCGCACATGTTTTTCCCCGACGATCGACGCGTCGGCGATCCGCTGCTCCGGCAGCGCGAAAAGCGGCTCCGGATTACCCTGCCCGAATGGGCCTGCCTTCTCCACCCGCCTCAGGAGATCGAGATTGACCCCACGCCCCGTCAGCGCCGCGTCGATGACGAGCGCATCGGCGCCTCGGACGGTCTCGACGGCGTCGGCAAGCGTATCGTTCAGAAAGGCGCGAAGCTGTTCGACGCGATCACGAGCCACGGTCACCCCCGCGGCCATCGCATGGCCGCCGCCCTTGACCGCAAGGCCCAGTTCAACGCTCCTGCGAACTGCCTTCCCGATGTCGACACCACTTAAACTTCTACCTGAGCCTGATCCTGAATTACCATTAAAAGCAATGGCGAAAGATGGTATATTAAAGCGCTCCTTGAGCCGCGCAGCGATGAGGCCGACGACGCCGGGGTGCCAGTCGTCGCCCTGAACCAGAAGGCAGGATAACCTGTTCGTTTTAACGAATTCCCTTTCGGCGAGCGCGATCGCTTCTTCGAGCGCCTGCTTCTCGATCTCCTGCCGATCTACGTTCAAGCGGTCGAGTTCCCGCGCGATGCGGGCCGCTTCGACTGGATCGGCGAGCGTGAGAAGCCTGGCGCCGAGCCCCGCATCGCCGATGCGGCCGCCCGCGTTGATCCGCGGTCCGAGGGCGAAACCCAGGTGATAGGCGCGCGGCGGCCCATCCACACGGGCGGCGTCCATAAGGGCGGCGAGACCGACACGTGCGCGGTTCCGCATCACCTGAAGACCCTTCACGACAAACGCCCGGTTGAGCCCCGTGAGCGGCGCGACGTCAGCCACCGTCGCAAGGGCGACGAGGTCGAGAGCCGCGAGAAGGTCCGGCGCCGGGCGGGCGTCGCGCCACCAGTCCCGCGCCCGCAGGCGCCGGGTGAGGCCCGCGAGCGCGAGAAACACCACGCCGGCGGCGCAGAGCGCCCCCTGCCCGGAAAGATCGTCCTGGCGGTTGGGGTTGACGATCGTGGCCGGCGGCAACGCCTCGGGCGCCTGATGGTGGTCCAGCACGATGACGTCGAGGCCGAGCTCGCTTGCGACTGTGAACGGCTCGTGGCTCACCGTGCCGCAGTCGACTGTCACCAGCAGCGTCGCCCCCCGTTCGGCGAGCGCGCGGATGGCGTCCGAATTCGGGCCGTAGCCCTCGAAGATGCGATCAGGAATATGGAGAAACGGCTCCGGCGCCCCGGCGGCCCGCCAATAATCGATCAACAGCGCGGCGGAGCAGGCGCCGTCGACGTCATAATCCCCGAAGATCGCTATCTGCTCCCCGGCCTCGATGGCGCGGGCCATACGATCTACAGCGGCGTCCATGTCGGTCAGGGCCGAGGGGTCGGGCATCAGTTCGCGCAGGGTCGGATCGAGATAGCGGGCGGCGTCGGCCACCCCGACGCCCCGCCCGGCGAGAATGCGCGCCAAAAGATCGTCAAGCCCATGGGCCTGGGTCAGCGCCAGCGCCGTCGCCTCTCCGGCGGCGTCGAGCCGCGCCCGCCAGGGCCGGCCGAGAATGGAGCGCTCGACGCCAAGAAAGGTGCGCGGAGCCGAGATTGTCTCTGACATGTAGGAGCTTAGCTTCTCGTGGAACTTGACGCGACGCCGTTTCGCGCGAAGATCAAGACTTCTTTAATATCGCTTTTGAGCAGGAATTTTATGGTCACGCCCCTGAATTCCACAAACATCATCTTTGTGCACGGACTTTTCGGCTGGGGGCCGGGAGAACTTGGGAACACACCCTATTGGGGCGACGCGCTTCATGAGATCGGCGCAGGTTTCTCGATCCTCGAGGCCAAGGTCGGGCCCCTGAGCTCCTTCCACGACCGCGCTTGCGAGCTATTCGCCCGCATCAGGGGCGGGACAGTCGATTACGGCGAGGCGCATAGCGCGGCGGCGGGCCATGCGCGCCACGGCCGCACGTTCCCCGCCTTCATGCAAGAGTGGTCCGGCGAAAATCCGGTGATCCTGATCGGCCACAGCGCCGGCGCCCAAACCTGCCTGCAGCTGCAGGCGCTGCTGGCGGCCGACTTCTGGGGGCTCGGGACCAACGCTGACTGGGTGGAGGCGATCGTGAGCGTCGCGGGCGTGATCAACGGATCGCTGCTCCCTTATAAATTCGGCTGCGACAGGGAGTCCGGGCTTCTGACCGGATTTCAGAGCGGGCTGATCGCCACGGCTCTGGGCGTCGTGACGCAGATTGCCGGCCGGGTTTCCGGGATGCCGATCGACCCGGCGAGGACTTTCGACCTTTGCCTCGACCATTGGCCACGCGGCGCCGACGACGCCATCGACGTGCTGATGGGCGCCGGCCAAAGCCCCTTCGTGAAGGGCGAGGACAATCTCGGCTTCGACCTGTCGCTGCAGGGGTGCCTGAAGGCCAACAAGGCGTTCAAGTCGAATCCCAACACTTATTATCTCTCTTTCGTCACCGGGACGCTGGACCCCGGCTGGTCGCCCTTCGCCTGGCTCGCGAAAGATCGGATCATCCCTCTGCTGCTGACTGCTTTTCGATATCAGGCCAAGGAGGTGGACTTCGCGACAAACCCGATCGACGGCTGGGGCGCCGGCGACATGACTCTCGACCTGTGGCGCGCCAACGATGGCGCCGTCAGCTCGATCTCCCAAACCCA
Organism: uncultured Alphaproteobacteria bacterium; assembly: GCA_963806665.1. GTDB lineage: Bacteria > Pseudomonadota > Alphaproteobacteria > Rhizobiales > Beijerinckiaceae > Methylocystis. Next base: position 993,872 of record CAWDYM010000004.1, read on the forward strand.
CCCCTTTACGAACGGCGCCGAACCTCTGGGCGGCGAAGGCATATTCGGTCGCGCGGACCAGCTCGAGCGCGGCCGGTGGCGATATGAGAATCTCCTGAAAGCGACCGGCCTCCATTTCGACCATTTCGATCCGGTCGTCGGGGCGATGTTGAAGCCCGGCGTGCGGGAAGCGCATCGAGAGCTTTACCGCAAGCTCGGCGACACGCTGCGGGCGCTGCGCTAAAGCACGACTTTCACGCCCTGCGCGCCAAGCGCGCCGAAGACGCCGTCGAAAATGAGCGAGACGCCCATCGCGGAAACGAAGAATCCGACAATGCGGGTGATGGCGTCGATGCCCATCCGGCCGATGAAGGCCACGAGCCGCCCCGCATAGGTCATGCAGAGGTAGGTGATAAGCACCGCCAGCGCCGCCGCCCCGAGAATCGCGGCATAGGCCGCCATCTCGCTCGGGGCCTTCTCGATCGTCGCCATCATGCCCAGCACCGTGGCGATGACGCCGGGACCGACCATGAGCGGCATGGCGAGGGGCATGAAGGCGATATTGTCGTCGGGTCCGGCGTTGAGGAAAGCGCCCTTCCCCGTTCCCGACGGCGCGAAAAGCTCGAAGCCGATCCGCATCAGCACGATGCCGCCCGCGATGCGCACCATGCTCAGCGACACGCCGAACATCTTCAAGACAAAAGCGCCGAAAAACAGGAAGAAGAGCACCAGCGCCAGCGAATAGACGGAGGCGAAAAAGGCGATGCGCCGCCGGGCCGCCAGATCTTTGTCATGGGTGATCGATAGGAAGACCGGCAGGACTTCGAGCGGATTGATGACCGCCAGCATCGTCGTGAAAGTGCTGAGGAAGAGCGGGAGAACGCTCCCGGTTTCGATCGGCCCCAATCCCGCCAGCACGCCGCCCATCGCCATTTTGCATCCCCGTGAAACCGCCGCGCCCGCCAATGGTTGGGCGACGGGCGGACTTTATTGGCCCGTGATCTGCGGCTCAACCGGCCTGGGCGGCCGGGCGGCGCGAAACTGTGTAAAGGTGTCCTGCGATGAGCGACGCGATTCTCCTCGAAGCTGACGGCGACACAGCCGAAATCCTCCCCTTCGGCGCCGAGCTTTCCGCCTGGCGGGCGGATGGCGTCGACATGATCTGGGCGAAAGCCCCGAACATCTGGGACCAGACCGCGCCGATCCTCTTCCCCGTCGTGGGCTGGACGCGCGACGCGCAGGTGACGGTCGACGGGAGAAGCTACCCGCTGGCGCTGCACGGTTTCGCCTGGAAGAAGCGTTTCGAGATCGCCGAGCGGCGCGCCGACTATCTGCGCCTCGTCCTGCTCGACGACGCGCAGACCCATGCCCTCTATCCCTTCGCCTTCCGCTTCGAGGTGGAATTCGTTCTGCGCAAGGGCGCGCTCGACAATAATCTGATCGTCACCAATACGGACGCCCGGCCCCTGCCCTATGCCTGCGGGCTACATCCCGCCTTCCGCTGGCCGCTCGCGGGCTCGACGGCCGAGCACGCGATCATCTTCGAGGCGGACGAGAATGCAGACGTGCCGATCATCGGCCCCGGCGGACTTTTGCTGAAAGAGACGAAGCGCACGCCGCTTGCGGGAAATGTGATGCCGCTCGAGCCGCAAATGTTCGCCCGCGACGCGCTCGTCTTTCTGAACCTGAACAGCCGCAGCCTAGCCTTCGACAATGGCGCGGGGGCGCGGCTGCGCGTGACGCTGGACGACTTCCCGCATGTCGGATTCTGGACGCTTCCCCCGGCGCCGTATCTTTGCATCGAGCCCTGGACCGGATACGGCGACCCGGTCGATTTCCGGGGCGATCTTTACGAGAAGCCCTCGATGCGAATTCTTGCGCCGGGCGAGACGGCGCGGCATGGGGCGAGCTTTGCGGTTGAGCGGGATGGCGATTACGTTGAGCGTTGAAGGCGCCAATTCAATTGGGGAATTGGTATCATGTCACCGTAATATTAATATAGTAAACCCCGCCCTCAGCAGCTGCCGACATGAAGAATATGCTGGCGGGAAACGGTTAGCTTTCGCGCCAGCCTATCCCGCATCATTTACAACCCCCGCAAAGCTGCCCAGCAAGGCCGATCTTGAAAAGATTGACGCTTTTTCCAGCGTTCTCGTCCACACCTCGTTGGTAACCTAACGTCAATCCGATATTTGAGCTGAGCTTATAATTGAGATTTGTTTGAAATACATACGCGTTTCTACTACCATAAACATTGAATCCGTAGTTTCCTACATTTGCGACATAATTTATTCTTGGTCCCGCAAATTCATGATACCCGTGCCAAAACGTTTTGATCGTGAGAAGGTTTAGATTAAATGCTTCAATTCCATTGAATGGCTCCAGAAAAAGTCCGAGCTGAGGGCCTGTTCTGAAAGAGACCTGCTTACCAGAAAACGCTAATATGTTATTGCCATCGAATGTATTATCGTACTGAACAATGACTTGCGGCTCAAACCTTATTAATAAGTTTTTATACGGAGAGCCATCAAAGTTAAGAGGATAAATTCCTTTGTGAATGCCGGACAATTGAATCGGAAGGTAGTCTCTCAAATCCCATACTGGCATCCAAGCGCCAGATAGAGATAGCTGCGTGGCAGATTCTGTCGTCGAAATAGTCGTCTTTCCAACCGAGAACAGCTTCCTAGAGGCGATATTATTAGTAACTGTTCCCGCATTAAATCTGAAGTAATTTTCAAATTTGGCACCCCACGGCGCGCCGATTTCAAGGTATCCACCATCGATAACGTTATCGATGCTTTTTGTGACCGGGGTTGTACTCGTATTCGTGTACTTATTTACGCCGCCATAAACCCCAAGCTGCGCGTAATCAATCGGAAGGCCTCGTAGTGCGCTGTCGGGCACCGTATAACCTAGCGTGCCCGTTCCTTGAAGCATCCAAGAAACGTTTTTTGCAACCCGATCGTTCGAAAAACTGATGGTAGCACCGGTTGCCTTGCCGTCGGTGCTACCCGCGTTCGCGAGGATGCCGATGTCTGCGAAATCCTTTCGCATAACAAACTGCCAAGGACCATCTGGAGGAAGAACTTGGTTTACCGCCTGAGTGACAGCATCTGTCTTTTTCTTAGGCTGCTTGTCATTTTGTGGGACGCTCTGTGAAGCGGTTGAAGTCTCTGCTTTAGCGCTTCCCGTTGCCGCGGAATGCTGAGCCTTTCGCGTTGCTAGTCGATCAAGTATGGCCCTGAATTTTTTTGCTTCCTCCCCCGATATGGATGATGAGTTTTTTAGTGTCTGTCCGAAGGGATATTGAATCGGATGAATCGTTTGTGATTTCAAAGAGGCGGCCTGATTCGCGGGGAGGTCGCCGATGTGGACGAACGAAAATCGTGCGCGTTATGATCGCAGCAAGTTGCGCTATCCCAGTGACGTGACGGACGCCGAATGGGCGCTGCTCGCTCCCTTGATCCCGCCTGCAAAGCGCGGCGGCGGCAAGCGCACGGTGAGCGTGCGCGAAGTGGTGAATGGCCTGATGTATGTTCTCTCGACGGGCTGTCAGTGGCGGGCGATCCCGAAGGATTTGCCGCCGAGAAGCACGGTTCATGGCTACTTCGATCTTTGGACCTACGACGGCACGTTGGATCGCATTCATCACGCGTTGTATGTGAAGTGTCGCGAAGCCGCCGGACGCGAGGCCAGTCCGACCGCCGCCGTCATCGACAGCCAGAGCGTGAAGAGCGCCGAAAAAGGGGGGCCTGCATCGACCCGCACGGCTATGATGCGGGCAAAAAGATCAAAGGCAAGAAGCGGCACATTCTCGTCGACACGCTAGGCCTGCTGCTGCACGCCATCGTCCACTCCGCCGACGTTCAAGATCGCGACGGCGGCGTTCTCGTCCTGCAAACGCTGTTCGGGAAGTTTCCGTTCCTGCAAAAGCTATTCGCGGACGGCGGCTATCAAGGCCCGCAATTTCTCGATGGGCAGAAGAAGGCGTTGCCCTGCCTCGCGACTGAAATCGTCAAGCGTTCCGATGCGGCCAAAGGCTTCGAGGTCTTGCCAAGGCGCTGGGTGGTCGAGAGAACTTTTGCTTGGCTCGGTCGCTGTCGAAGATTGGCCAAGGACTGGGAGAACTTCAATCGCAAAGCGCTCGCCTTCCTGCGCCTCGCTTCAATCCGCCTCATGCTCAGAAAACTTTGTAATCCCGCCTGAAGTCATCGGACAAACTTTTAGAGCCTGCTCAATTTCCTCCCGCTTAAACTCAAGTGCCTGCGCATCCGAAATCAGAAGAAATCCGCAAACAGCGATAGAGAGCAGTTCAGTTTTCATGCGACCCTCTTTTAGTTAATATTTCGTAATATTGAGTTTTCCAGCAAATATTGCCACGTAATCAGCTACGGTTGCATTATCCTTGTTTAGAAGTGCTTTTAGCTCTCCAACCGTGATTGTAATTTTTGGCGAATTTGGAAAAAACCTTTGGTCCATAATTCCTTTGGTTATTAATCTCAACTCAGGAAAATCGAATTCTAACCAGCCAGCTCCAAGAGAAGTGCTTGCTTTAACAGAGTAAGGTGGATTTTTATCCTCTTGGATGTAATCACAAATGTCTTTGTTCAGCTCCTTATAGCTTAGAAACGCCATGCTTTTCTCCCGATTACCGAATTCATAAAATTTGCTATGATGGTAAGCCGAAGCGCAGCGGGCGCCAATTGGTAAACTTTGATTAACGATCGAGTTGTGCAGGAATTTGTGTCATTGTTGTAAAATTGCACCGCCCCCCTCCCCCGCCACGGCGCCAGTTTTGCCTTTGAACGGAACGGCCCTTCCGTCTAGGAAAAGGCCATCCCCGCCACAGGAATCAGATTTCATGACCATCGCCCCCAGCGTCATCGAGGCCATCGGCCGCACGCCGCTCATCGAATTGCGCGCCGCCTCGAAAGCCACCGGATGCCGCATTCTCGGCAAGGCGGAGTTCATGAACCCCGGCGGCTCGGTGAAGGACCGCGCCGCCCTCTTCATCGTGAAGGACGCCATCGCCAAAGGGGCGCTCAAGCCGGGCGGCGTCATCGTCGAGGGCACGGCGGGCAATACCGGCATCGGGCTGGCGCTCGTCGCCAACGCCATGGGTTTTCGCACGGTGATCGTCATCCCGCAGACGCAGAGCCAGGAAAAGAAGGACATGCTGGCGCTGCAGGGGGCGCAGCTCGTTCAGGTGCCGGCGGTCCCCTACGCCAATCCGAACAATTACGTGAAGCTTTCCGGCCGGCTCGCAGAGAGGCTGGCGAAAGAAGACCCCGCCGGCGCCGTCTGGGCCAACCAGTTCGACAATGTCGCCAACCGCGAGGCGCATATCGCCACCACCGGGCCGGAAATCTACGAGGAGCTGGGCGGCAAGATCGACGGCTTCGTCTGCGCCTGCGGCACTGGCGGCACGCTGGCGGGCGTCGGGCTCGCGCTCAAGTCGCGCAATCCCGCGATCAGGATCGGCCTCGCCGACCCCTTCGGCGCGGCGCTCTACTCTTTCTATACGCACGGCGTGCTGAAGGCCGAGGGCTCGTCCATCACGGAAGGAATCGGCCAGGGCCGCATCACCGCCAATCTTGAGGGCGCGCCGGTCGATGTGGCCTATCGGATTCCCGATGGCGAGGCGCTGGAAATCGTCTTCGCGCTCGCGGAGGAGGAAGGCCTGCTGCTCGGCGGCTCGTCCGGCATCAATGTGGCCGGCGCCATCCGCCTCGCCCGCGACCTCGGCCCCGGCCACACGATCGTGACAGTCCTTTGCGACGGCGGCGCGCGCTACGCCTCCAAACTCTTCAATGTCGACTTCCTGCGCGGGCTCAACCTGCCGACGCCCAAGTGGCTGGAACAGCAGGTCGGGATTGATCCAGGGTTCGTGTGATCGCTTATTCGGCGCCCGCGCGCGGCGGCGCGTCGTCAGGGGGCGCATACAGGTGATATTGCCCGCCTGAATAGTAATAATATTGTCCGTCCGCGAAGTAATACTGCCCCTCCTGAGGCGCTTCCGCCTCCGCGGCGTCGTCGGCGGTCTGCGGCTCTGGGCCTGCGTCAAGGATCGCTATGCGGCTATGGCGATCCTTGAAGAAGAGCTTCAGCATTTCGGACTCGCCGAACACCTTGCCGAGCTCCCGCAATCCGAAAAAAGGAATAAGCGCCGCCGTCATCAACCCCAACGTCGTTGCTAGAATACTGAAATTACTGAAATCGGGATGATCCGCCGCGCTGGCGTGCGATGGAAGAAATCTGGCGATCAGCAACTCCTCGATAATCTCGATCACGAGAAGCACGACGCCGAAAACAGCCGATTTAGCGAGCACCGGCCAGACGAGCGGTCGGTCCGCCAGAATGCGACCGAGCGGCGTTTTTTCCGCCAAAAACAGGACCTTGGCGAAAGCCAAGGCCTTTAGAACTTCGAAGCCCTGCCGCTCGATGATGTGCTCTTGAGACAGAATGAGCGACTTGTGGAGGCTGAAAACGCCCAGCAGAATCCAGATGTAGAGGAAGACCGGCGTAAAAGCCTTCGTCTCCTCAACCGCGACTTCCTTCAGACGCTGCTTCCGCGACTCGCTCATCGAATGACCTCCCTCGGAGACGCCGAGTGTCTATCCGGTCTCGCGGCCCGTGGCTATCGCCGTTGCGGCGGCGAGATCCTCGGGACGATTGACGTTGAAGAACGGGTCGTAAGGCTCTGTCGACCATTCGACGGTTACGTTGGGATAACGCGCGATAAAGGCTGAGACCCTGCGCTCGTCCTCCTCGACGAGGGCGCGGCGGAGCTCTTCGCGCAGCGACACGGGCCAAAGCGCCACGGCGTGATGCACCCGGCCGCCGGAGGACGCAACGGCAATCTGCGCATTAGCGCTTTTACGTTTATCGTTAAGCATATTTACGAGTTCCGTAGGAAGGAACGGCGTGTCGGCCGGGGCGCTTACGATATCCATAAACCCCTGCCCTGCCGCATGATCCATTCCCGCTAGCACGCCAGCCAGCGGTCCCGCGAAACCCTCGACGCCGTCGGGAACGACGGGAAGATCAAAACCTGCGAACCGGGCCGGATCGCCATTGGCGTTGATGGCGAGCGCACCGCATTGCGGCGCGAGGCGCGCGATGGCGTGCGCCATGAGGGGACGCCCGGCGATCTCGATAAGCGGCTTGTCGCCGCCGCCCATGCGCCGGGCGAGCCCGCCGGCGAGGAGAATCCCGAATGTGCTCATGCGCCGCCTCCCCGGTTGGTAAAAAATTTCTTTTCCCCCGCGCATCCTTTTCGCGTTGCGCCGCCTCTTGCCTTTCGGAGGGCTCCGCTGGGGTTTTTCAATCCATTGAGGAGATATCCATGTTCTACGAGAAAAATCTTCCCACGGTCGAGCGCGTGGTCAGATTTGTGATCGGCGCCGCCGCAGTCGCTGGCGGGATCGTCTATTTTGGATCGGCGCCCATGGGCTGGGCGCTGGGTTTGATGGGAGTCATGGCGGCGATGAGCGGAGTCATGGGCTTTTGCCCCGGCTGCGCCATGGCTGGCCGCCGACTCGGAAAATAGGCTGCGACGATGGCTGCGCCGAAAAACGACGTCGACCTTGTTTTGCGTGCGCAGGCTGGCGACGGCGCGGCCATCGAACTGCTGTTGGCCAGCTGCCGGAAGGATGTGCGTCGCTATGCGACGCGCCATTGCGTTGGCAGCGAAATCGAGGACGCCGTTCAGGAGACGCTGTTCATCGTCTCCCGCCGCATGACATCGCTGCGCTCGGCGACGTCCTTCGCCGGCTGGCTGTTCTCCATCGTGCGGCGCGAGTGCCACCGGCTGAGCCGCCGCATGTTTGCGCATGAGGCGCTCGACGAAAGGGCCGTGGAGGCGGCGCTCGCGGCGCGAACGGACGAAAACCTGCGCCTCGAACTGGCCGCCGCGATCGAGTCCCTTCCACCACATTATCGGGAAATCGTTCTGCTGCGTGATTTCGAGGAGTTGACGATGTCGGAATTCTGCGATCGGCTCGCGCTCACGACGCCCGCTGCGAAGAGCCGGCTCCGACGGGCGCGAAGTCTCATTCGCGAGTATCTTCTCGTCGACGAAACGTGACCGATATATTGGTCGTGCTTCAGCGTCTCATATGAATCCCCGGAGAAATGATGTTCCACCGCAGACACCTCTTTATCGCCGCTTGCGCACTGTTCGCCTCGCTCTCCTCCGCCGTCGCCGCCGAGAAACCCTTTTCGCAGGCGGCCTTTGCCGCCGCGCAAAGCGCGGGCAAGGCGATTGTGGTCCATGTCTACGCGCCCTGGTGCCCCACGTGCCGCGCGCAGGAGCCGATCCTCCACAAGCTTGAAAGCGCCCCGAATTTCTCGGGCGTCGAGGCCTTCCGCGTTGATTTCGACGCCCAGAAAGATGCTGTGAGGGCGCTCAAGGCCCGGAGCCAGAGCACCATCATCGTCTTCAAGGGCGCGCAGGAGGTCGGCCGCGCGGTCGGGGAGACCAGCGAGACAGCGATCACGGACCTTCTCGACAAGGCGCTGTGAGATGAGCGGCGCGACGCTCGGGCTCGCCTTTCTCGCGGGGCTGCTCTCGGCGCTCTCGCCTTGCGTTCTGCCGCTCCTGCCGCTGGTGCTCGGCGCAGCGGCGGCGGAACACAAGTGGGCGCCGGCGCTTCTCGCGCTCGGCGTCGCCCTCTCCTTCGTGACGATCGGCCTGTTCGTCGCGACCGTCGGCTTTTCCCTCGGCCTCGATGGCGACGCCTTCCGCGCCGCGGCTGCGGCCCTGATGATCGGGCTTGGCGTCATTCTGATCTTTCCCGCCCTTCAGACGCGCGTCGCCGCCGCCGGCGGTCCGATCAGCGACAAACTGAGCGCGGCCTTTGGCGGGGGACCGTCGAGCGGGCTGTTCGGTCAGTTCGGCGTCGGGTTGCTGCTCGGCGCCGTGTGGAGCCCCTGCGTGGGCCCGACGCTCGGGGCCGCTTCGGTGCTCGCAGCCCGCGGCGAAAACCTTGGCGCCGTCGCGGCCACAATGACGGCTTTCGGAATAGGCGCCGCCGTCCCGCTTTTGTTGCTCGGCGCCGTCTCGAGAACAGTCTTCGCCCGCTGGCGCGATCCGCTGCTGGCCGCCGGCAAGCGGCTCAAGCAGGGTATGGGACTGCTGTTGTTGATGCTGGGCTTCTTGATTGTCAGCGGAGCGGACAAATCGCTCGAGGCGGCGCTCGTGTCCGCCTCCCCGGAATGGCTCACCGAAATAACGACACGGTTCTAAAAGGTACAGAAGGTAAATTTGGCCCGCTGTCTTTAAGGCGCGTTAACGATACTTCGTCGTTCAAGATCAATTTTCGAATCCGGTTACATCTGCGACCGCGCCAGAAAGTGGCCCAAATATCGGCGGAAGCGGCAATCCTCCGATTTTTCCTAAAAATCGGTTTAAATTTGATTGCGTAGGGGCGAAGCGCGTTTAGGCAAATCTTAAACCGGCGCGGCCTATAACGTTCCCACTGTGTGGTCGTAGAGTGTGTGAGTAAAGTTATGACCGAGACGCATCGTCCGCGTGTCAAATATGTGATCGGCCCCGACGGCAGTCCGCTGACGATTGCCGATCTTCCGCCGCCAAGCACCAAGCGATGGGTCATCCGCCGGAAGGCCGAAGTGGTCGCCGCTGTGCGCGGCGGACTTCTCTCCCTCGACGAAGCCTGCAGCCGCTATACGCTGACCGTCGACGAGTTCCTCAGTTGGCAGATGTCGATCGACCAGCACGGCCTCGCCGGACTCCGCACCACCCGCTTGCAGCAATATCGCATGTAAGGCGAGGAGCCTTCGCAAGGAAAAAAGCCGGTTCCTTTTGGGGGCCGGCTTTTTCTTTGGGTTCGCGTGACGTCCATGCGGCTGAGCTTAAGTCGGCGGCCCTTCCGCCGCATTCCCTGCCCCGCGAAGTTTCTCGACCAGCTTGTTGCGCTCGAACAGCGCGACAACGACGAGGGCCGCGAGAAGCGGGATGATGAGATAGAACAGTCGCCACACCAGAAGCGCCGCCAGCACCTGCAGACGCGGGACGTCCGGCATCAGGTTAAGGAAGACGAGCTCAAAGACGCCGAGCCCGCCGGGCGCGTGAGAGACGAGCGCCGCGGAGAAGGACAGAAGGAACGCCCCGAGCACCGCGATATAGCCCGGGTTCCCGAGCTCCGGCAGCGCAAAATAGATGATGCCCGCAGCGCCGATGAGTTCCAGCGGCGCCGCGAAAAGCTGGCGCAGCATGATGTCGGGGCGCGGATAGAGGATCTCGAAGCGTCCAAAGCGGAACGGCTTGAAGTGCATCAGCGAGCCGGCGACATAGAGGGCCACGAACCCCAGACAGATGAGGCCGACCGTCCGCGCCGCATGGGGATGCGTGAAAACATCCGGCAGAAAACCCGACAGGCGGTGCATCATCTCCGGATCATAAGTCAGCAGCAGGCCGCCCAGCACGACATTGCCGAAACCGAAAGTGTAGGAGCACAGCACCACGAGCGCGGCGACCTGCGTCGCCGTCAGCCCTTTCGTGGAATAGGCGCGGTAGCGCACCATGGCGCCGGAAAAGACGCTCGCGCCAATATTGTGAGAAAGCGCATAGGTGGTGAAGGAGCAGAGGGAGATGAAAATCCAGGAGATATGCTTCACGCCAAGGTGTAGCAGCGCGATGCGGTCATACCAGGCGAGCGCGGCATAGGCGACAAGCGTCGAGAGCGCGGCGAAGAAATAATGAACCGGCGAAATGGCCTTGAGATTCGCCCAGACTTCGGAGCCGACGGATTCGCCGCGAAATTCGTGATAGAGCAGATAAAAGGAGCCGAAGACTGCGACGAGGCCGATCGCGGGCCAAAAATATTCTGCCAGTTTTCTCATGCAGCATACCGCTTTTGAAGTTATCTTCGGGTCCGACAGCGGGGCCGCCACTGGCCTTCGCACTCCCTCGCATGTAGGCAGGCCAAGGGCAAGCGCCAAGTGCCGAGGCCTCGCCTGACAGCTTGACCCGACCTGGAAGCGCCGGATGAAACCTCTGCTTGCCCGCATCAAAGGCGTCGTTCTGACGCCCCACAAGGAGTGGGAGGAAATCGAATCGGAGACCACCTCCGTCCCCGATCTTTATCGGCACTACATTGCACTTCTTGCAGCGCTTCCGCCTTTCGCCAGTTTTCTCGGCGCATGGCTGTTTGGATCGCACGGCCTGCACCCAAGCTTCGGCCAGGGCCTCTTTCGCGCCTTCGTGCAATATTCGTTCAGCCTGCCGGCGCTTTACATCGTCGCCTTCGTAATCTCGATGGCGGCTCCGCATTTCGACGGCAAGAGCGACGACCGCCGCGCGCTTATACTCGCCGCCTATTCCTACACGCCGACATGGTTGGCGGCGCTTTTCGGGCTTGTTCCGGGCCTGCGCTTTCTGGACGTCCTCGGCTTTTACGGGATATATGTCTTTTCCCTGGGCCTTCCGCGCATGATGCGCGTCCCCAAGGACAATCTCGACGTCTTCACGCTCGTCGCGCTGTTCGTGACGGTGGCGACGGCGGCGCTGCACGCCTGGGTCGTATCGTTGATTGCGCCCGCACAGTTGCTCTGACGAGGGAGGGCGCACGCGCGAGTTGGCAAGGCGTTAACGGCGCCTTGAGAGCTTAGGCGCTATCGTTCAATGGCGCCGACCGATGCGGTTGCGTCAGGAGCGCGCCATAACCTAAAGTCTGGACGACGCCCTGGGAGGCTATCGAGGGCGGCGTCACTATCTGGATGTCTGCTACACAGTTGCGTTTGCGCCCCGGCCGTGATCGCCGGCGAAAATTTCGGGACCTATATACGAGTTTGACCTAGCTTACCCTTGAGGGTAAGGCTTGCTGTTAGGGGCCGCCGATTTTATGAAGCGACTCACTCAAGCTTGCGCCCTCATATTTTGGCGGTCGGTCATTTGTCGCATTCTCTTGCAGGCCATAAGCAGCGATATCTCCAATGTCGACACGATGCGTTCCGGGCTTGTGAGTCATCTCTCCAAGCGGGACTAGGACTTAACTTCAGCATCCGAGAGTTTAGCGGGCGTGCGATAGAAGCCATAAGGACGCAGTGGGAGCCGAACGGCAGGGCGACCTCATGGGATTGGCAAGAGATCATCCGTCGGTATCGCGACCCAGACCGCCTAGACATGGCAATATGGGCCGATGATAGGCTAGCAGCGCTAGCCCTCTCGCTAACCACGTCTGAGGCTGTTGAGCTAAGATACTTAGAGGCCGACCCAAGAGACGATTGCCCACTTACCAAAAGGCGTGCTTTAATCGCTTTGGATGCCTCTGCGAACTACGCCCAAGGTTTGGGCAGGGCCGAATTAAGGATTTGCCCTATAAATGGTGCTATTGAGGCGCTATGTGAGTCTTACGGTTTCGAGGCCAAGAGGCCCAAAGGCCGTGAGCCATATTGGATGAAACGGATATAAACAAATGAACGCGCTTGGGAAAAGGCTTGGAGGATTGTTCGGGAGGCGCACGCCCCCGATGCAGCCGCTCGCACTCCCAGAGCCGGAGGCGATCAATTGCAAGCCCAGAAAGATGGTTGGGCTTTGGTCGCAGTTGACCACCGCGCAGCGGGGAAAGGTTCTTGCCTATGACGGGCCAGAAAATCACGCTGACTTGGCCGCCGTGCCAAAACGCTAGCCCACACTAGCAATCTCCCATGGTGGCCCCGCCATTTGGCGGGGCTTTATGATTCAATTCTCAGATTGCCCCGGCTCGTACCGACCGCCGCCACCAATCTTTTTCTGCGTCGCCGGTCACCCAATAGCCGCGCCCCTCGATATGTTTGAAGAAGGCTTTGTGCCGCCACGCTATTGTTCCGATGTAGCGTCCCTTGTCTGCGGCCGGTAGGTCAACATCGCGGGCTTCCAATGCCTCGACAATCTCGCCACGCGTCATTGGTTGCCCTCGCTCGCGAATCACTCGGCGCATGATCTCGGCAATTTCCCTAGGGGTAGCGCCGCCCCTAGTTGACATGCGCCGCCTTTCCACAGGCTTTTCCACAGGCTCTTTTGTTTCCTCTGGTTCCCGCTCCCATATATCGCCATGTTCAGCATTCATGCTCGACAGATCCTCGTAAAGGCGCAGAAAATCCTCAAGCTCTTTAGCCCGCTGCATGTGCCAAGCCAGCCTTTTCTTCGCTTCTTCAATAGGTTCTGACATGACGGCGCCTCCCATTCAAAGAGAGACTAACCTAGTACCGCAGCATTTCAAACGAAAAGACGCCCAAGGCGGCACTTTGAGGCCACGTGAATCCCGGATATAAAGGAAACGACCGGACCGTGAAAACGAGTCCGGCCCGCCAACATGGTGGTGACACACCATGCGCGGGCCGGAATTTTGCGGTCTCCCCCAAACGGGCAAAGGGTTCGATAAGCCTGGGGGTAGGCGGAGTCCGCCTGTAATCGCGTTAAAAAGTATATAGGACACTTAGCTGCGGTTCAAGGCTCCCTATGAAGGAGAGCCAAAATGGCTAAGTCGAAATGTTGCCATACCGTCCGCGCCCACATGCGGGTCTCGAAACTCGGGAAGCTGCATTCGGTACGGGAGTATCGGCGCTGTTGCGACTAAGATCGGTCTTCTGACCTAACTTTCGGCCGCCGGGGTTCATTCTCCGGCGGTTTTTTCGTTTTCGCCCGATCGATGCTTTCCTGAACTTCTTTCGGGTTAGTCTGGAGCGCTCGCGCCAGGAACTCCCCGAAGCCCATATCCAGCTTCAGGGGCGGTTCCGTCTTCTTCTTTGTCTCGCTTGTCATGCGATCAGCGCCTTGTAGGTCAGGCGGCCCTCGACGCAGGAGAACAGGTCATTCATGCGCGGCGTCACCTTCATGTCGCGGCGGTTATAGCGCCACGTCATTTCATCCACATAGCGCTGAAGGTGCTTGGGGCTAACCCAGTGATGAATGCCGATAATCTGGCGCTTCAGGAGAGCCCAGACGCTTTCGATGCTGTTCGTGTGAACGAATCCGCCGAGGCGCACATACTCGCCAGCGGAATGGTTGACCGCAAGGTGCGTGTAGTCCTTGCCCAGCCCGACGAAGGCCATGTCTTCGTCGGTCAGGACCGCAGAGCCGGCGGCGACGTTCTCGCGTACCTTGCCCTGAAGCGTCTTCGCCTTGTGGTCCGGCACATGTTCGGCGCGAAGCTCGCCATCGCGCTCGACAATCCCGAGCACAACCGCCTTGCCGGCGCCGCCCTGAGTGCCGCCCTTACGGTCCTTGGCGTGCTTGTTCTTTTCCTTGCCGCCAACGAACGTCGTGTCGCTTTCAACCCAGCCCTTAAGCGGCGCATTGAAAGACGGCGTGCGGGCCGCGTGGCGCAGGCGATGCAGCATAAACCACGCGCTCTTTTGCGTGATTTTCAGATCCTTGGCGAGCGTCACAGACGCAATGCCCTTGGGATGATTGGTAATCATCCACATGGCCATGAACCACTTGCGGAGCGGGAGTTTCGTGTCTTCGAAGATGGTGCCGACCTTGATCGAAAAGCGCTGACGGCACTCGCCGCACTTGAACGTCTTACGGTCGCTGAAGTGATAGATTTTGTTGCCTTGGCAGTAGGGGCAGAACTCGCCGTCGCGCCAGCGGATCGAACGCAGATGATCGATGCAAGCCTGCTCGTCCGGGAAGGCGTCCATCAGATCAAAGAGGCTGTCGAAATTCGTGACCACGGCTCGTCTCCTTCAGTAAGGAGACACTACCCCATGCCGGGAGTTGGGTCAAGCACGTATATAGGCCCCAAAATTTCCTCGCTTCCGGAGCGCCCTATGGGCAAGAATATCGTCTCCCAGCTCAAAGATCTGAAAGTCCTCGCCTTGAGGGTCTTCGGAGGAAAATTCATTTTTCTTTTCAATAAGATATATGCGCTCAGGGGCAAGGATGGAATTTTGATTCCGACCGTTGCGCTCCTTGGTATTGCGATAATGTTTCTCGATGTCGAAACGGGAGCGACGATTTCTTTACGCCCGCTCTTCTTCGCACCCGTGATCCTTCTTTCCTTCGTGCACAGACGCAGCATCGCCGTTCTCGGGTCCATCGCCATCGCTTGCCTGGCGGTGCTGAGCTTCAAGACGTCGAATGGCTTTCAGGACGACTTTCAATATTTGGGAAATTTAATTCCGACTGCACTTGTCTATCTCCTGCTCTCCGAATTCGTCCGCTATATGCTTTTCGCCGTCCAAAAACTCCACACGAATATTGTATTTCTACAAGATATGCTTAGGGATTACGGTTCACGTCGCGCTTGACGTCTTGAGCGTTCGCGATTCTCACAATCTTGCCGATGCGCCCGGGCGGGCGCGGACCCCTTTTCCGCTATCTCTCTTTGAAAGAATTTATCGTGTCCGCAACTGATCGAATGCGGCCTCGCTCGGCTTTAACCAATCATTGATGCCTGCCCGTTACATATGTAACCAGCGTTGACGCGGGGAGATCACAGATGCACACAATCAAGAAGTTTCTGTCCGATGACAGAGGCGCCACGGCGATTGAATATGGCTTGATCGCTTCGCTGATCGGCGTCGCCATCATCGCCGGCGTCCGGTCGCTTGGCACCAAGCTTTCCGGCACATTCTCCAAAGTGTCCGGAAACCTCGCGTAAGCGGATTTCAGGGCCTGAACAAGAAGCCGATCGACCTCACGGTGAGGATCGGAGCTTCGATATTCAGCTCCTCTTCGAGCCTTTTTCGAAAGCGCGCTACGAACATGTCGAGCGATCGGCTGTTCGCGGCGTCAGTATTTTGCGCGAGGATGGATTGCAGCTCGTCCCGCTCGACGGGCTGGCCCGGCGTTCCCATGACCCGGTTCATGAAGGCGAACTCCCGTTCGCTGAGCTGCATCGTCGCTCCGTTGGGCGCTTTCAGGCGATTTGAGGACAACTCCAGCAGCCATCGAGCTTCAATCTCGGCTTTTTCAACGTCTCGCTTGCGCCGCAAGACGGCTCCGGCCGCGGCGACGATCTCGATTACGCCGACGGGCTTGATCAGATAGATGTCTGCGCCCCGGCTATATCCCTCGAGACGGTCGACAACCAAGTCTTTCTCGCCCAGCACGACGATGCCAGTCGTCTTGCTCGCGGCCAAAAGTCTCACGATGTCATAACCGCCGCCATCCGGCAGTTTCAGATCGACGAAGGCGATATCCCAGTCACTCGCCTGCACCTTCGCCAAAGCGTCTCGAACGCCGACCGCCGCTTCGACGTGATATCCCTCGGCGGACAACGCCTCGACGTAGGAGAGGCTGGAAGCCGCTTCATTCAGGATGATCAATGCGCTTCCTTTCTCCGTCATCCAAAGCCTCACGAGAGAATCAAACAGCGCGGCGCCGGGTGCGCGCGGGAGAATTATATCGACAGTAAATCTCTCAATCCACACCATCGGACATCCGACGTCCCTGATTGAGAATATCGGCGGTCGCAGAGGCTCTACCCATTTTCCCACCTCGCCGCCGCCGCGTCGTCATCGCTCTTGGCGGCCACCCAACCGCCGTCGGTTCCGTCCGTGCGCCGCTCCTTCTTCCAGAAGGGCGCGCGGGTCTTCAGATAGTCCATCATGAATTCCGCGGCCTCGAAAGCCTCCGCCCGGTGGCGTGCGGCGACCACGACGAGGACGATCCGTTCGCCGGGGCGGATCGCGCCATGGCGATGGATGACGGTAAGCCCAGTGAGCGGCCAGCGCGCCAACGCCTCGCGCGCGACGCGGCTCATCTCTTCCTCCGCCATGCCGGGATAATGTTCCAGCTCCAGCGCAGCGAGGGTTCCCTCTTCATCGCGACAGAGGCCTGTGAAGGTCACGAGCGCGCCGACGTCCCGCCGGCCCTGCGTGAGCAGCGCCTCTTCGCGCGCCGCATCGAAATCCTGCGCCTGGACCCGAATGACGGGCGAGATCAGCGATTCCGGCATCAGCCGCCCGTCATCGGCGGGAAGAAGGCGATCTCCCGCGCGCCGGCGATCGCGGCGTCGGGCGCGACATGCACCTTGTCGATCGCCGCGCGAACGGTCTTCGGATTGGCGAAGGCGGCGGCGTGGCCCTCCCCGCGCGCGGCCAGCCAGTCGACGAGCTGACGCACGGTCTCGACCTCGCGCGGCGGCGCGATGTCCTCTTCAGAAAGCCCGATCCGCTCGCGGATCCAGGCGAAATACACGGCTTTCATTGGCTCGGCCCGAAGCTCAGGCCCCCTCGTCTTCCCCGAAGTGGGAGAAGGCGGCCTGCAGATAGTCGAGGCCAGTATACAGCGTCAGGACCGCCGCGATCCACAGCAGCGCCGCCCCAACCTTGATTGTGCCCGGAAACACTGCCTCGCCCGCCGGTCCGGCGATGAAAAAACCGAGCGCGATCAACTGCACCGTCGTCTTCCATTTGGCGATGGAGGACACCGGCAGCCGCACTTTCAGCTCGGCGAGGTATTCGCGCAGGCCAGAGACGAGAATTTCACGGCAAAGGATGATGATCGCAGCCCAGACCGTCCAGCCGGCCAGCGTCTGGTCCGACACGACCGCGAGCAGCGTCGCGGCGACAAGGAGCTTGTCCGCGATCGGATCGAGCATCCGCCCGATCGGCGATTGCTGGTGCCAGGCGCGCGCGAGATAGCCGTCGAAAAAGTCGGTCACCGCGGCCGCGGTATAGACGCCGAGCGCGGCCCAGCGCGCCCAATGCTCGGTGGACGACAACATCAATCCCGCTACCACGGGCACGGCGGCGCAGCGCCCGTAGGTTAGGAGATTGGGTAGCGCCAGCGTGTGCGAACGGCGCTTGGTTGTGACTGCCGTCTCGGTCATGTCAACAAGGGAATAGGTGGCCGGCCGAACTTGTCAATAGATAGCTTCGCAGTTGTTCACCGAACCGCTGCGGAACCCTAATGTAGTGCGGCGCAACAAAAATTCCCTACTCCCGGTCAATCGCGAATTTCCCCGGCCCTGCGACGCAGAAAAACAGGAAAACGAAGCAATAAAGCGCCGCCAATTCGCCCTTGTTGAGAACGGGCCAGAAGGCCTGGAAAGCGTGAAAGCCAAAATAGGCCACGGCCATTTCGCCCGAGAGCAGGAAGGCGACGGGCCGCGTGAAGAGCCCGAGGAGAAGCAGTACGCCGCCGACGAGTTCGATCACCCCGCCCGCGCCGAGAATCGAGAAAATCTTCAGCCCATCGAACATGGCGACGTGCGGAAAGCCGAAAAGCTTCGCCGTGCCGTGCTGCAGGAAGAGCAGCGCGGCCACGATGCGGAGTATGCCCTGCACATGCGGCGCATAGCGGTCGGGAATGATTCGTAACGTCATCGCTTGCCTCAAATGATGCTGGCCATGTCCTCGAAAGCGAAGCGCGGGCCACGCGGATAGAGTTTGGTCGGATCGCCGTAACCGATGTTGATCAGGAAATTCGATTTCACTTGCGTCCCGGAGAAGAACGCCGCGTCGACCTTGGCCTTGTCGAAGCCGCTCATCGGCCCGCAGTCGAGCCCGACAGCGCGCAGCGCGAGGATCAGATAGCCAGCCTGCAACGTGCCGTTGCGGAAGGCCGTCTCCTCGATCAGCGCGTCATTGCCGACGAACCAGGCACGCGCGTCCGTCGCGGGGTAAAGGAAGGGCAAGCGCTCCGGGAAAGCAAGATCGTAGCCGATGATCGCGGTCGCCGGCGCGTCCATCGTTTTCTGCAAGTTGTTGGGCGCCATGGCCGGAGCGAGCCGGGCCTTGGCCTCAGGCGAGCGGACGAACACCACGCGCATCGGCGCGCAATTGGCGCTCGTCGGCCCCCATTTCGCGTAGTCGACCGCAAGCTCGAGGAGGGAATCGGGCGTCTCCCTGTCGAGCCATCCGTTATGGGTGCGCGCGCCGGTAAAGAGCAGCGCCATCGCCTCCGGCGGGAGTTGCGTCACGTCGGTCATCGAGCCCTGCCCTTCTGATCAAAAACTCAGATGTCGCGCCCTTCCACCTCTGTTCGCAGGCGCTCCTCGTTCTTGTGGAGCGCCTCGTTGCGCGGCGAGATTTCCAGCGCCTTTCGATAGGCTTCGAGCGCCCGCTTCTTTTCTCCCGCCTTTTCAGCGACGGCGCCCAGAGCCTCCAGCGCGTCGAAGCGCTTCGGCTCGAGCCGGGCCGCCGTCTCGAGGTCCGCCAGCGCCCCGGCGAGATCGCCGCCGACGGCGGTGACGCGGGCGCGCCGCACAAAGCCCTCGGGCCAGCCGGGAGATAGGGCGACGACATAATCCAGCAACGCTTTTGCGAGCGAGGGCGCGCCCGCCGCCTCCGCCGCCAGCGCCCGCGCGGCCAGAAGATCGATCGTGTCCGAGCCCGACTCTCCCCACCGCCGCAGGATCGACGCCGCGGCGGACTGCGCCTCGCGCTCGTCCTCGGCCGCCGCCAGCTTGGCGAAGAGTCGGTCCATTTCCTGCGCCTGGCGCTCCTCAGGCGATTTGGGCGGCTCAGGCCGGGGCGCGGCGGCCTTGGGGCCGAGGCGCCTCGGCCCCAATCCTTCCTCGAGCGATGGATTGCCGGGACCAAACCCCCGCGCGCCGGGCGGCAGCGGAATCTTCCCGATCCCGGGGATGAAAAGGAAATTGCCGCCGCTCTCGTCGTCGCCGAGCGTCGGGGGCTCGCCCCCCTGCGCGAACGCGCCCCCGGCGCAAAGCGTGATATTCGCCAGAACCAGGAGCCGGAGGATGATGCAAGGCATTTAGGCACAATAGAGCATTGCCGGTTCTGACGCCACTGTCGTATTGCGCACAGCGAACTTTTCGTTAACCAAAAGCAATGTGAAAATCGGTCGAAATATACGGAAATTCATTTTCGGTTCAGGCAAGGCGCCCCATCTATTTCCTTGATATTCACGATTGGCTGGAACAATCGCGTTCATCACTTCAAGCGCAAGCCCGCCGCCCGCGCGAAATGCCTCGCGCGCGCCTTTGGAGTTGGGAATCATGATCGAGACCATCCGCCGTCTTCTCCAAGAGAACGGCCGCCTGCATACCCCGACCGAGTCGCTGTCGAACGACGCGGACCTTTATCAGGCGGGGCTGACCCCCTTCGCCGCGATCCGCACGATGCTCGCCATCGAAGAGGCCTTCGACGTCGAGTTCCCGGTCGCCATGCTCCGCCGCCAGAGCTTCGCCTCGATCAACGCCATCGTCGCGTGCCTGACCGAGCTCAAGCCTGCCTCCGCCGCCCGTCAGGCAGCGTAATTCTTTCAAGCGAACGCTTCACTTTTCTCAAAGCCCGAAAGCCGCGTGCCTCCGCACGGCCGCCTCAGCTTTCGGGCTTGTGTTTTCTGCAAGCCGATCGACGCTCACGAAGCTTCGTGTAGCAATGCTTTTTGGCGAAATTTCAGCGCCGGGCGCGCCATCGCGACAGGCGGACTCGCGCCGACGCCGGCCAGCGCCGCAAGACGCGCGAAGATGCTATCGAACTTCCAGCTTCTCATATAAATTCATTGGGACGCGACAGAGGTTGCGGGGGCGCGAAGCCTGGGCTATCGCCTCACGAAAGCTCGCAACCCAAGAAAGCGATCGCCCATGCCTCCCTATCGTTCCCGCACCACCACCCACGGCCGCAACATGGCGGGCGCGCGCGGCCTCTGGCGCGCGACGGGCATGAAGGACGAGGATTTCGGCAAGCCGATCATCGCCATCGCCAACAGCTTCACCCAATTCGTGCCCGGCCATGTGCATCTGAAGGACCTGGGCCAGCTTGTCGCCCGCGAGGTCGAGAAGGCGGGCGGCGTCGCCAAGGAGTTCAACACCATCGCGGTCGACGACGGCATCGCCATGGGTCACGACGGCATGCTGTATTCCCTGCCCTCGCGCGAAATCATCGCCGACAGCGTGGAGTATATGGTCAACGCGCATTGCGCCGACGCCATCGTCTGCATTTCCAATTGCGACAAGATCACGCCCGGCATGCTGATGGCGTCGCTGCGCCTCAACATCCCGACCGTCTTCGTCTCCGGCGGGCCGATGGAGGCCGGCAAGGTCGTGCTCGCCGGCAAGGAGCATGCGCTCGACCTCGTCGACGCGATCATCGCCGGCGCGGACGACAAGGTCGCCGAGAGCGACGTGCAGGCCATCGAGCGCTCGGCCTGCCCCACCTGCGGCTCCTGCTCCGGCATGTTCACGGCGAACAGCATGAATTGCCTGACGGAGGCGCTGGGGCTGTCGCTGCCGGGCAACGGCACGACGCTCGCCACCCACGCCGACCGCAAGCGCCTCTTCGTCGAAGCGGGCCACCTCATCGTCGACCTCGCCAAGCGCTATTACGAGCAGGATGACGCGAGCGTGCTGCCCCGCTCCATCGCGAGCTTCGAGGCCTTCGAAAACGCCATCGCGCTCGACATCGCCATGGGCGGGTCGACCAACACCGTGCTGCATCTCCTCGCCGCCGCCTATGAGGGCGAGGTGAATTTCACCATGAGCGACATCGACCGCATGTCGCGCCGCGTGCCGGTGCTCTGCAAGGTCGCGCCATCGGTGCCCGACGTCCATATGGAGGACGTGCATCGCGCCGGCGGCGTCATCGCCATCCTGGGCGAATTGCATCGCGCAGGCCTGTTGCACGCCGATCTGCCGACGGTCCACAGCGCCACCCTGGCCGACGCCATCGCGCGCTGGGATATCGCCGTGACGTCGAGCGACACGGCGAAGACCTTTTTCCGCGCCGCGCCCGGCGGCGTGCCGACGCAGGTGGCCTTCAGCCAGGAGCGCCGCTACGACGAACTCGACACAGACCGCGCTAAGGGCGCGATCCGCGACGCCGAGCACGCCTTCTCCAAAGACGGCGGCCTCGCCGTGCTATTCGGCAATCTCGCCGAGGACGGCTGCATCGTGAAGACTGCGGGCGTCGATGCATCGATCCTGAAGTTTTCCGGCCCCGCTCGCGTCTTCGAGAGCCAGGACGCGGCGGTCTCGGGCATTCTCACCGGCGCGGTGAAGGAAGGCGACGTCGTCGTCATCCGCTACGAGGGACCGCGTGGCGGGCCGGGAATGCAGGAGATGCTGTATCCGACGAGCTATCTGAAATCTAAGGGCCTCGGCAAAGCTTGCGCGCTTATCACCGACGGGCGCTTCTCCGGCGGCACCTCGGGCCTGTCGATCGGCCATGTCTCGCCGGAAGCGGCCGAAGGCGGGACGATCGCGCTCGTTCAGGATGGCGACCGTATCGAAATCGACATCCCGAACAGAAAAATCTCGCTAGCAGTCGGCGAAGCGGAACTTTCCGCGCGCCGCGTGGTTCAAGCCGCCAAGGGCTTCCTGCCGGCAAGCCCGCGCCACCGCAAGGTCTCCACAGCGCTGCGTGCCTATGCGGCGATGACGACGAGCGCGGCGCGGGGCGCGGTGCGTGAGATCCCGGGGAGCTGACCGCACCGAGACGCAGCTCGGCAGTTATGTGGCAAAGGACCAAAAGACTGCTTTGCAAGCGAAAAATCAGGTGCGGCGCCGCTAGCCTCCGGTGGCGCGGCGGGCTTAAGATCGGCGCGTCGGACACGTAGCTGGTACGGGCATGTCGGCAACAAGAAAGTTCCTGTCTTTTGAGACGGTTAGTCTCCTTGTAGCCTTTGCCGTTCTCGCATCGGCGGGTTTCGTCACCATTCAGACCGAACAACAGCGGCGCGACAGCGGCGCGTGGGTCCGTCACACGCTGCAGGTCGAAGGCGCCTTGTATCGCCTCGACGGCATGATCCACCGCGCCGAAAGCGAGGAGCGCGGATATCTCATCATGCGCGAGGCCGGCTCCTTTGCGCCGAAGGAAGAGCTTTCCACGCGCGTGGAAAACGAGGTGAGCCAAATCGGAGCGCTTGTCGCCGACAATCCGGCGCAGACCGAGCAAATCCAGAAAGTCGGGCCACTATTGCGGGAACGGCTCCGGCTCCTCGCGCGCAAGTTGGACCTGATGAAGGCCGGTCGCTTCGACGAAGCCATCGAGATCGTCCGCAGCGGGGCCGGGAAGAGCCTTATGGATCAGATCGACGCCCTGATAAGCGACATGATCGCGCAAGAAGAGGGCATACAACACAAGCGCGAAATCGAACTCGAGGCGACGACGGATTCTCTGCAAACCGCGATCGGGTCGTTGATCGTCATCATCACCGCGGTGGCCGGCTTTGCTGTTTTCCTCGCAGAAAAGCAATTGAACGCCCTGCGCAAATCCAGCAACTCTCTGAGATCGGCTTACGATCAGCTTGTCGAGGAATCCACCCGTCGCGCGTCGCTCGAGGCTCAGCTGCGCCAATCGCAGAAGCTGGAGGCTCTCGGCCAGCTCACCGGGGGCATTGCGCACGACTTCAACAATATGCTCGGCGTTGTGGTGGCGAGCCTGAATATTCTGCGCCGCAAGCTTGAACGACGGGAGCAAGGCGCCGACAAGCTGATCAACTCCGCGCTGGACGGAACCGAGCGCGCCGCCAATCTCGTTCATCGCCTGCTCGCGTTCTCACGGGTGCAGCCGCTCCACCCTAGACCGCTCAACGCCAATGATCTCGTCTCCGCGATGTTCACAATTCTCCAGCGCACGCTTGGCGGAAACGTGCAGCTCTCTACAGCGCTCGCAAACGATCTCTGGCTGACCAGGATCGACGCGAACGAACTCGAGAACGCCATTTTAAATCTCGCCGTCAACGCGCGCGACGCCATGCCGCAAGGCGGGCGCCTGACGATCGCGACGAAGAATGTCGAGATCGAACAGCAGGACGCGGAAAAGAACCCGGATGCGAGGCCCGGCCAATATGTAATGGTCGCGGTCACCGACACAGGCGTCGGCATGCCGCCCGAAGTCGCAGAAAAGGCGTTTGATCCCTTCTTCACGACGAAGCCGGTCGGCAAGGGTACGGGGCTTGGCCTGTCCCAGGTGCATGGGTTCGTGCGCCAGTCCGGCGGACATGTGCAGATATGCACAGAGTTGGACAGGGGTACGAGCGTCAGGCTCTATCTGCCACGGCACGTCCCCGGCGCGAAGGCCGCGCATGCCCCGGCCGGCGCAAAGCCCACGCCGGAGGATTTCCCCCATGGCAAACCCGAAGAGGTCGTGCTTGTGGTGGACGACGACGAGATCGCCCGCCGCGTCACAGCGCAGGGCGTGCGGGAACTCGGTTATACGGTGCTGGAAGCGAATGGCGGATACACGGCGATCCAGATTATCCGCGCCAGAGCCGACATCGCCTTGATGGTCACCGACATCGTCATGCCGGGCATGGACGGCGCGCATCTGGCCCGCGAAGCCGTGTTCAGACGCCACAGCCTGCATGTTTTATTCATCACGGGTTATTCGTCGCACGCGGTCGTGGCCAACGGCATACTCGATCCAGAGATAAATCTGTTGACGAAGCCCTTTTCCCTCGCACAGCTCGCGCGCAAAATTCGAGAAGTGCTCGACGCGCGGGTGTCGCTCACGGAAGGCAAGACGCCCCGCCGCTGAAGGCGCGGGCGCGTTTTGATCCGCACTCCTAACTCTCCGCCTTCAGGGGCCGCATGAGCAGCGCGTCGATCGCGGCGTCGACGCTCAAGCGCGACGAGAGGATGGCGTCGACCGCTTCCGCGATCGGCATCTCGACGTCGGCGGCGCGCGCCGTCTCGACGAGCACCCGCGCGGTGTATGCGCCTTCCGTCAGCTTGCCTCCCGAGGCGTCTTTCACCGCCGCGCCCTGCCCCAGCGCCTGGCCGAAGGCGAAGTTGCGCGACTGCGCCGAGCCGCAAGTCAGCACGAGATCGCCAAGGCCCGAAAGGCCCATCAGCGTTTCGCTCCTCGCGCCGAGCGCGCGGCCGAGCCGCGTGAGCTCTGCAAAGCTGCGGGCGATCAACGCCGCCTGCGCGCTCGCGCCGAGTCCCCGCCCGGCCGACATGCCGGCGGCGATCGCGAAGACGTTCTTGGCGGCGCCGCCAAGCTCGACGCCGAGGAGGTCGGTGGAGCGGTAGAGGCGAAACGTCTTGGTCGAGATTTCCTCACACAGGCGCTGCGCCACGGTCTCATCGTCGGCCGCGAGCGTGACGGCCGTGGGCAGCCCCCTGCAGACATCGGCGGCAAAGCTTGGTCCGGACAGAGCCGCAGGACGCACCTGCGGCGCCTCTTCCGCAACGACGTCGCTCAAGAGTTTGCGGGTGTCACGCTCAATACCCTTGGCGCAGATGACGAAGGCCGCGCCTTCGGCGAGATGACCCCGCGCGGCGCGCGCGACCTCGCGCATGGCCTGTGCGGGAACTACGGCGAGAACGATGCACGCGTCTCGGACGCAGCTCAGGTCGCTCGTCGGCGCGACGGCGGCGGCGAGCGGCAAGCCGGGCAGATGTCGCCTGTTCTCGCGATCCCGCGCGAGCGCCGCCACATGCCCGGGATCATGGGCCCAGAGCGGCGTCGTTTCGCGCCCCTGGGCCGAGACGTTAGCCAGCGCGACGCCCCAAGCGCCGGCGCCAAGAACTGCTATGCGTTCGCGCGTCATCTCAAGCCGATCCGCTGGTTGTCAGGACGCGCCCAGAGCCGCTCGAAAGTCTCGCGGAACCGCGCCGCCGCCTGCGGGCTGTCTATAACGATGAGATCGTTGTCCTGATAGACCTCTCCGGAAACCGAGAAGTTCGCCGAGCCCGTGCGCAGCAGACGCCCGTCGACCTGGTAGGATTTCAGATGCATCAGGTCGCGCGAACGGGCCTTGAGCCGCAGGTCGAGGTTCGGGGCGCCGGCGATTTCGCCGATCGGCGCGCTGCGCCCCGTCTCCTCACCGTCGAGATAGACGCGCACTTTCACACCACGCACGGCTGCGCGCCCGAGTGCGGCGACGAGCGCCCTGTCGGTCAGCACATAGGCGGCCATGTCGATCGACTGCCGCGCCCCGTTGAGGAGGCGCGCGTCGATTGTCTCGAAGGCCTCGCCGGGACCGTAATAGACCCGCACGCCCGCATAGAGCGGCTCCTGAGAAAGCGGACCCGCCGCCTGTGGCTCAGGCGACAGCAGCATGGCGCCCAGCGCGAAGACGAAATATCGACGCACGGCTACGCCTTGCCGTGATGCGCTCCGCTCGCATCGGCGTCGAGAGGCCAGCGTGGCCGCGCTGCGAAGGCAAGGTCGTCCGTAAAGCCGCGCTTGAAGCGCTCGAGCCCGGCCCAGGCGATGATGGCGCCATTGTCCGAGCAGAGGTCCGCCGGCGGAGAAACAAATCGCAGCCCGGTCTCGGCGCAAAGCCTCGTCAGGGCGCGGCGGATCGCGCCATTGGCGGCCACGCCGCCGCCGATGACGAGCCCGGTCGGCCGTCCCCCGCCTTCCGTGAACAGCCTGACGCCGGCGCGCACGCGATCGACGATCACATCCACGATCGCAGCCTGGAACGAGGCGGCGAGATCCTTCACATCCTGTTCGCTCAGCGCCCCGATTTTCAGGATTTCGAGCCGCACGGCAGTCTTGAGGCCAGAGAGCGAGAAATTCGCGCCGCTGCGTCCAAGCATCGGCCTTGGGAAATCGAAGCGATGGGCGTCCCCTTCCTGGGCGAGCTTCTCGATCTGCGGGCCGCCCGGATAGCCGAGTCCGAGCATTTTCGCGACCTTGTCGAAGGCTTCGCCCGCGGCGTCGTCAACCGTGGAGCCGAGACGACGGTAGTCGCCGACGCCCCGCACGACGACGAGTTGCGTGTGCCCGCCGGAGACGAGCAGCGCGACATAGGGAAAGTCGAGATGGTCGGTGAGCCGCGCCGTAAGCGCGTGCGCTTCGAGATGATTGACGGCGACGAAAGGCTTGCCGGCGGCCAGCGCCAGCCCCTTGGCCGCGGTGAGGCCCACGAGCACGCCCCCGATCAGTCCCGGTCCGGCCGCGGCGGCGATGGCGTCAACGTCGGCAAGCTCGACCTTGGCATTCGCGAGCGCGCGGACGATGAGCCGTTCCAGCACGTCGATATGGGCGCGCGCGGCGATCTCCGGTACGACGCCGCCATAGGCGGCGTGCTGAGCAATCTGACTCAGAACTTCGTTGGAGAGGATCTCGCCGCCATCCATGCCGAGGCGGTCCGACACCACGGCGGCGGCCGTCTCGTCGCAGGTCGTTTCAATGCCGAGAACGCGCATGCACACTCCTTCGGCGCGAAACACGCCTTTTTGACGCCCGCGGGCGAATACGCCACCCCCGGATAACCAACCGCAACTCTTCGATCTTTAGCGCCTTATGGTTTGCGAAGGGTTTACAGCCCTACTCCGCCACATCCGGCGTGCGCCACGCCAGATGCTGGCCGGCGTCGACGGCGATCATCTGGCCGGTGACGCTCCTGGCCCTCGCCAGATAGACGACCGCGTCCACCACGCCGGAAACTTCCGCCGCGTGGCCCAGGGGCACGCCGCGCGTCTCGACATCGAAATCCTTGTCGCCGAGCGCCGCGTTGGGGAAGACCGGCCCCGGCCCCACGGCGTTGACGCGGATGCGCGGCGCATAGGCCTGGGCCATGGTGCGGGTCGCGGTCCAGAGCGCCGATTTCGACAGCGTATAGCTGAAATAGCGCGGGGTGAGGCGCCAGACGCGTTGATCGACGATGTTGACGATGGCGCCCGCGTTCCCCGTGGGGAGCGCGGCGGCGAAATCGCGCGCGAGCAGAAGCGGCGCGCGCAGATTGATCGCCATGTGGCGCTCATGACTTTCGAGCGTGAAGTCGCCCGCCTCGTCGACCTCGAAAATGGAGGCGTTGTTGACGAGCAGCGTCAGCGGACCGAAGGCGCGCCCGGCGGAGTCGACAAGGCGCTGCGTCTCGTCGGCGTCGGAGAGGTCGGCGACGGCGACGGCGGCGCGCCCGCCCTGCCTGCGAATGGCTTCGGCGGCGCGTTCAGCGTCTTCCGCGGAGCGCTGCGAAGCATGAAGCACGACCGGGCGACCCTCGCGCGACAGGCGCGCCGCGATGGCGAGGCCGATGCGCCGCGCCGCGCCGGTCACGAGCGCGGGTCCACTGTCGCCTTCGCTTGCGCCGCTCATCGCCATTTCGCTCCCATCGGCTGCGCATTCCCACGCCACACAGTCGCCGCCTATCGACCTTGACGAAACATTAGCCAAACAATTCTGCGCGCGCAGACAATTTTATCCGTCGCCTTAACGCTTGTGGCGCGTCGAGGCGGGCTGTTGTTGCCCCTGTCCAGCTTTCGACACAGTCAATACTGCCCGCCTCCACAATACCCGCGATGAGCGCAATTTCGGGCAAGGAATCATTAAGCTGAACGATTTCATTTCAACCCATCGAAACGCGGAAAGAAGCGCACGCGCCAGCCGCATCGACACATCGCCGCGCTCGTTTGCGGCCTTGGGAGAAAGAGTCATGAAATTAAATCGCATCGCCCTTTTCGCGGTCCTCGCCTCCTTCGCAGCCGCTCCGGCGATCGGGGCGGATCTTCCGCGCCGCTCCGGCGCGCCGGCCGATTATTACCCGCCCCCGCCGGCATTCACCTGGACCGGCTTCTATGTCGGCGTGCAGGGCGGATATGGCTTCGGCTCCTTCCAGGACCAGGGCGCCGGGATTGGAGGAAGTCCAAGCGGCGGCCTCATCGGTCTAACCGGCGGCTACAACTACCAGATCGCGCCGCAATTCGTGATCGGCGGCGAAATCGACTTCTCTTTCGCCGGCATCAGCAATTACCAGTCCCCGTTCTTTGGCGCCTTCTCCCGCGGCGAGGTCGACGATCTGCTGACTGTGCGCGGCCGCGCCGGCTACGCGGTGGACCGGGCGCTGTTCTATGGAACCGCCGGCTTCGCCGCGAGCAAGAACACCATCGGCCTTTCGGCCCCCCTGCGCGGCGTCTCCGCTCTCCAGGCGAACTTTCAGGGCGGATGGACGCTCGGCGGCGGCCTGGAATATCTAATCACGCCCAATCTCTCGGCGAAGGGAGAATATCTCTACACGTCAACAGGTTCCGGCCGCTATTTCGATTTCTCGCCCTACGCCCTCTATTCGGGGGTGAACATGTCGACGATCCGGGGCGGTCTGAACGTGCACTTCTGAAAGGCTCCGCCGAAAAACCTCGTGACGAAAGGCTCTGTCATACGCGCCGCGAACGATTATTATCAGATGCGGCGCTCGGGGCGTCATGATGGAGGCTTTCAGATGGGACTTTTCGATTTCTTCAAAGGCAAAAGCAAAGCCGCTCCCGCTCCCGCGGGCGCGACAGAGACGTCAGCGGCGCCCGCCGACGCGCTGACGAAAGAGCTTCAGACGCTCGGCTTTGACGTTTCCGGAGTCGACATCGAGGTCGACGGGGGCAAGGTGACGTTGAACGGCGCCGTCAATTCTCGCGCCGAACTCGAGAAGATCGTTCTGGCCGTCGGCAACACGAAGGGCGTCTCCCAGATCGAGAACAATCTCATCGCGCCGGACTCCGATCCCGAGCAGCCTTCCGGCATTTATGTCGTCGAAGCCGGCGATACGCTCTGGAAGATCGCCGAGGCGGAATACGGCGACGGCAAGCGCTACGAGGAAATCTTCGAGGCGAACAAGCCGATGCTCAAGCACCCGGACAAAATCTACCCCGGCCAGCGCCTGCGCATTCCGGGCGCGGGCTCGGCGGCGGTGGCGAGCGCCAGCGGCTGGGCGGCTCCCGCGGAGATCGCCAAAAAGGCTTGAGCGGTTCGTCGATCATCGCCAAGGCGATCCAGCGCGGCGCGGCCGCTCTGGATCGCTTCCTCGGCGAGACGGGCGCTACGCCTTCGTCGCCTCGAAGGCAGGAACCGTCGCGGCGAAATCCGAGAGCCAGCCGACGAGCCGCGGATATTCCCCTCGCCACGCGCCTTCGAAACGCAGGTCGAGATAGCCGAGCGCGCAGGCGACGGCGATCTGCCCGATGTCGACAGGGCCCTCCGGCGGCGCGGCGTCGAGCGCCGCGAGCGCGCGCTCGATCTTGCCCTGTTGCAGCTCGACGAATTGAGGGTCGCGGAATTCGGGCCGCCGCGTCGCCGTCTCGTGGCGGATGAGCAACGCCGCGTCATTGATCCCGTCGCCGAGCGCCTGCAGGCGCAGAATGTCGAAACGGCGCGCTGGGTCCGCGGGAATGAGCCTGCCGCCGCCAATGTGATCGAGATAATCAGCAATCACGCGGCTGTCGTAGAGAGCCGAACCGTCGTCGAGAACCAGCGTCGGAATCTTGCCCAGCGGATTCTGCATGCGCAGCGTATCCCCGGGATCGGCCGTGTTCGCCGCCACGATCTCGATTTCGTTCGTCAGTCCCAGCAGATCGGCGGCGATGCGTATCTTGCGCGCGTAGGGCGAAGCGGCGGAATAGCGAAGGATCATCATGGGCGAACTGCTTTCGGGCGCGGGCTGTGTCCCGCCCCTTATCCGCGAGCGCGCATGATGGCGCAAGCCAGCTTCGGACTTATCGAGTCTCGCTGGCGACCTTGGCTTCGGGCTCCTTCTCCGCGCTCGCGTCGCCCTCCATCTCCGCGCGATGCAGCGTGCGCTCGAGCGCGAACAGCGCATCCCGCCTCGATCTGGGCAGCCTCGAGGCAGACAAGGCGACAAAATCCGTCGCTTTGTGAGGACAGGCGGTCCGACCCGCGAACACGAGAATGCCGCTCGCCGTCACGACGCTGTCGCCAGTCCGCAGCGTGCCGTCGTGCAGGCGCACATCGGCGCTTGCAGGGTTCGCGGCCGCCGTGGGCCCGGCATAGCAGAAAACGGGCTTCACAAGCTTGGCTTCGCTCACGTTCTGGGGCGCCGCGCCGCGATTTGCAGTATTTTTCAGGCGCAGCCTGTCGCGCGCTTCCCGCTTGCCCTCGTTGAGCCGGATGGAGAAGCTGGGACGCGGCGGCGCGGCGCCATGCGGTCGGGCGCGCGCCACCGGCGCCTTGGGCGCTTCCGCGCCGCCGCCAGCCCCGAAGAGATCGTCCAGAAAATCGGCGCTGGCCGGCGTCGCCGCCCCGATAACGAAGGCAAAGAGCGAAAGGGCGCACACATTGCGGAGGTTGGCAAAACTGGCCCGAAATAAGGGTTGCATTATACGCGGTCTCCACGAAAAAGCTGTAGCGGGGTCATAGCAGAATATCGAAGCCAGGCAGACTGACGAAAGCGACTGAGAGTCAAAACCCCGTCGCTTTGCCTGCCCGGTTTTGCCAGACTGAGCGAAACGCCCCTCGCGGTCTGCGCGCTGGCGCACTTCTGCAAGGCGCCTGACGCAGCGTCTATCTGATTCTAGCTTCCAGCGCTAACGGCCGGAACCGTACAAAAACAGGAGAATCCATGGCGCACGACGCTCTCTTCTCACCCTTGAAAATCGGCGCGCTGACGCTGCCCAACCGCATCCTCATGGCGCCCCTCACGCGCTGCCGCGCGGAGGACGACCATGTGCCCGGCCAACTCATGGCGGAATATTATTCGCAGCGCGCCTCGGCGGGCCTCATCATCGCGGAGGCGACGATGGCGATGGCGGGAAACTCCGCCTTCTGGCGCGAGCCCGGCATGCATTCGCAGGAGCAGATCGAGGGCTGGCGGCGCGTGACCGACGCGGTGCACGCGAAAGGCGGGCTGATGGCCCTGCAGATCTGGCACGGCGGCCGCGCCTGCCATCCGCTGCTCAACGACGGCGGCGTTCCCGTCGCGCCCTCGGCCATCCCCATCACGAATGACGAGGTGCATACGCCGCAGGGCAAGCAACCCTATACGACCCCGCGCGCGTTGCGCGACGACGAAATCCCCGGGATCGTCGCCGGCTTCGCTCAGGCGGCGCGCAACGCAAAGGCTGCGGGCTTCGACATGGTCGAGGTGCATGGCGCCAACGGCTATCTGCTCGACGAATTCCTGCGCGACGGCGCCAACACGCGCAGCGGCCCCTATGGCGGACCGATCGAGAACCGCGCGCGGCTGATGTTCGAGGTTCTGGAGGCAGTCATCGGCGTCTGGGGCGCCGATCGCGTCGGCCTGCGCCTCTCGCCGCTCAACAGCTACAACAGCATGAAGGACAGCGACCCCGTGGGGCTCATCACATGGATGGCTAAGGCGCTCAACCGCTTCGGCCTCGCCTATCTGCACATGATGCGCGGGGACTTTTTTCAACAGCAGCAGGGCGACGTGATGACGCCCGCGCGCGAGAATTTCAAAGGCGTGCTGATCGGCAATATGGGCTACGACGCCGACGAGGCCGACGCGGCGATACGGGAGGGCAAGCTCGATGCCGTGGCCTTCGGCTCGGCGTTTCTGGCCAATCCCGACCTGCCGGCGCGCATAAAAGCAGGCGTCCCGCTCAACGCGCCGAACCCGGCGACGTTCTACACGCCGGGGGCCGAGGGATATACGGATTATCCGGGGATGGGGTGATCGTCGCTTCTATTCCGCCGTCAGCCGCTCGCATTCGAAACCTGCGCCTGCGCCCTGCGCAAGTTTCGAAACGAGAAAGGGCAAAATCCGCCGCG
This sequence comes from uncultured Alphaproteobacteria bacterium, assembly GCA_963806665.1. Taxonomy (GTDB): domain Bacteria; phylum Pseudomonadota; class Alphaproteobacteria; order Rhizobiales; family Beijerinckiaceae; genus Methylocystis. The sequence goes on from CAWDYM010000004.1 coordinate 1,026,182, forward strand.
CCTCAGCCTCGAATGTGAAAGGCGGGTTGACGACGACGAGCCCCGTGCGCCGCAAGCCTTCGCCGGAACCTGATACGGCGAAAGACAGCCGCAACGCGCGCTTCACGCCTTCGCGCTTGAAGCCGTCCATGAACTTACGCTCTGCGTTCGCGTTCTTTGATGGATGCCATAAGACGTAAACGCCAGTCGGCCATTTGCGGTACGCCGCGAGAAAAGCCGCGAACATCGCTTCGAATTCGTCCGTACAGTTCGAACGGTGGGTCGATCAGCACGAGGCCGCGGCGCTCCTTCGGCGGCACATAGGCGCCAAGGCCCGTGTAGCCGTCGATATGGATCGTCTTCACTCGCATGTCGGCGCCGAAGCGGTAGCGCAGCGCGTCGAAGGCGTCGGGACGAAGCTCGCAGAAGATCGCGCGGTCCTGCTCGCGCATCAGCCGCGCGGCGATCATCGGCGAGCCGGGATATAGCGGCGGGCGCCCGTCGTCGCCAAGCGCGCCGACGCAATCGAGGTAAGGCGCAAGCAGCGCGCGCGTCTCGTCGTCCGCGCCGGAGAGATCGGCAAGCCGGCCGATGCCGCCTTCCCACTCCAGCGTGCGTCCCGCCTCGTCGGAGGCAAGGTCATAGGCGCCCTCGCCCGCATGGGTGTCGATGACGCGGAAGGGGGCGTCCTTGCGGAGGAGATAAACGAGCAGCCGCGCCAGCAGCGCGTGCTTGAACACGTCCGCGAAATTTCCCGCGTGAAAGCCGTGGCGGTAGTTCACAACGGCGCGGGCACGGAAATCTCGCGCTGCCGGCAGTCGTGTTGCACCACCTCCGGGCAGGCGCGGAACTCCCGCAGATCCTTCGACATGCAGATGCGCACTTCCTCGAAGACGTTGCGGCGGCAGCCGACCGCCATCATGCCCGGCCGCAGGCGGGGATTGGCGTCGTAAAAAGCGCGCTCGATGTCGATGGGCGTGAACGTCTGGTCGCCCGATGGCTTGACGAACGCCGCGGGGATCGTCACCGCCTGCCGCGCGCGCGAAACGTCTGCGAAATAATCGCTCGGGCTCTTGCCGCTGCAGGTCCCGTGTTTCCGCCATTCGTAACGCGCCAGACGCTCGTCGGGGAAGACGCCGTTGGCCCGCTCCAGCGCCATGCGCGACGGGTTGCGCAATCCCGCGCAATCGCTCGGGAAGCCGCGTTCATATTGCGGCCAGAGGCCATGAACCACGAAGCCGAGCCCCTTCCCCGGCTCGCATTGATCATGGGATCCGCCGACGCTGTCGCAGAAGCCGGGCGACCAGCTGAGCGCCAGAACGTAGAAGTCGAAACCGCTGGCTGGCGCGCCGGAGCGAAAGCTGCCATCGCTTCTGGGCTCGGGGACCGGCGCCGCTTGTGGCGGGGTCGGCGAAGGCGCCTGCGGCGGCAGCCGGTCGGCGCAATGATCCAGGATGCAATCGTCGTCCTTGGCGGCCGCCGGCGACAGCGGCAAGGCGACAAGAAGAGTTGTGAAAAGCCCCGCAGCCGCGACGCGCGACGCCGCTCGACGAAAACCAAAACGCATGAGTGACCCCGGAGCGATGGCCGGGCTCAGGGCCCGGCGGCGCGGCAATTCGGACTGAAGGCATGGTTGCGGTCAAGTCCCTCGACGCACCATGTCACGCCGGGGCCAATGCCGATGAAGCCGAGCGCCTCGCCGATATTGTAAACGATCCGCCGGCGCCTGCCGTCATTGAAGAGCGCTTCGGCGCGGCAGTAGCGGCGGGGAATATAGCTTAGCCCGTTGGTACGATAGCCGAACTCCGTCTCCTTCTCGAATCCCAGAATGGCGAGGGCGGAGTTCCAATAATCCAACTCCCGGTCGGCGAAGCTGGTCGCGATCTCATTCAGCACGCCGGGGTCCGAGCACAGGGCCACCTCGCCCCTGTAAGGCGGCATGCGATACTCGGCCGGCTGATCGTGATCCCGCAGTTCATGCGCGACCGCCGCCGTTGCGCAAAAACACGCCGCCGTAATGGCCAGCCAATCGATGATGCGCCGCGCCGCCCAAACCGCCATGTGTCTCTCCCCTCGGAATCGGCGCCGATTGGCTCCGAAAGCCCCATTCCAGTCAAGCCGGGATTTGCGCGCCCCGGCGAGACGCCACTATACTCCCTCCATGGCCCAGGAACGGAAACGCCACGCTGCATGCTTGCGCGACGCGCTCGCGGCGCTGGCGCTGGCGCTCGCGGCCCTCCTCGCCACGGCGCAGGACGGCTTCGCGCAGGACCCATTCTCGGACTTCTTTGGCGGCCTCTTCGGGGGTGGGAGTTCCCACACCCGATCGGCGCGCCCGGGTCCCGATCAGCCGCGCGTGCGCCGCATCATGCCGCATCAGGAGAACCGGCCGCCGACCTATTGGCGCGGCGGAGAGGCGGCCCGAACGACCCCCAAGCGCGCTACAAGGCGCGCAGAGCCCCCTTCAGCGGGCGGCGGAACCGGCGGCATCGAGGGCTCGGCCCCGACGGCGCAGGCGCCCAGGCCCGAGATCGCAGCCAATTATTTCGTGGCGGTGACGGGCGACACGCTTGGCATTCTTCTGGCGAACGGCCTCGAGGAGATTTTCGCCGACAAGCCTGAAATCGGGGTGCTGCGCAAGGGGAAGGAAAGCTCGGGCCTCGTGCGCGACGATTTCTACGACTGGCCCAAAGCGGCGAGGGAGATCGCGGGCGGCGCTCAGCATGTCGACGTCGCCGTCATGATGATCGGCTCCAACGATCGGCAGGCCCTCCGGCAGGGCGGTCAGAACGAGGAGCCCCTCTCCCCGCGCTGGCGCGAACTCTACGCCGCCCGGATCGACGCCGTGCTCGCAGCGTTTCGGGAGAAGAAAATCCCGGTCGTCTGGGTCGGGCTGCCGGTGATGAAAAGCGAGAGCTTCTCCGCCGATATGGCCAAGCTCAACGACATCTACCGGGAGCGGGTGACGAAAGACGGCGGCGTCTTCGTCGACCTCTGGGAGGCCTTTTCGGACGAGCGCGGCCAGTACAGCGCCTTCGGGCCGGACATTAACGGGCAGATCGTCAAATTGCGCACGGCGGACGGGGTGCATTTCACGGACGCGGGCGCGTTGGCCCTGGCGCATTTCGTCTCGAACGAGATCAAGAAACTCTATGACGCGCGCAAGCAGGCGTCGCCGCCTTCCGCCGCCTCTCAGCCCGGGGCGCAGCCACCGGGCGCATCGCAGGCGACGGCGCCGGCGACCGTTCCTGCGCCACCCAATGGCGCGCCTGTCGTGTTCCGCTCGCCGGTGAGGCCGCTGACGGCCGCGGCGCCGACTCTTCCCGAACGATCCCCGGTCGGTCCCCTTCAAGCGCTGAGCGGCGCCTCCGGTTCAGATACGACCGACCTCGCGCGCCGCGCGCCCGCGCCGGCGTCCGGGAGCGGCGGGGCGGAAGCGCTGGCGCGTCATGTCTTCATGCAGGGCGGCGATCAGCCGGTTCGGGCCAACCGCGCCGACGATTATTCCTGGAAGGCCCCCGTCGCGCCCTGAGCTTTTCCAAGGGCGCACGGCGTAAGCGCCGCTTCCGACCTAATAATTTCCAGCGCCGTTTACGATTGTGCTCGACCGCACGGAACGATTTGCCCCGCTCACGCATTTTCCCCGCCAGAGGCACTGAGGGGAGCCAACAAATGTCCAGGATCAAGTCCCGCTTTCTGACCATTGCGGCTTTTGCGCTCGCGGCCGGCTTCGGCGCGGGCCACGCGCGCGCAGAGGACAGCGGATTCATGGCGCTGTTCGAGGAGGCGACGCCCGCCGACGCACAGGATTACAACGCGAATTACAGCAACGGCAGCCAGCAGGCGTCCTACGATCCGCAGCAGGACGAGATGCGCCTGCAGCCGGACTATCCGGACACCAACCGCGACATCGTTCCCGACCCGACGAACGAGGGCCCCGGCACGGTCACCGTGGATACGGCCAATCGCTACCTTTACCTCTCCATGCCGAATGGACAGGCGATGCGCTATGGGATCGGCGTCGGCCGCGACGGCTTCACCTGGAAAGGCCGCGTACATATCGGCCGCAAGGAAGCCTGGCCGGACTGGACGCCGCCCAAGGATATGCTGAAGCGCCGTCCCGACCTGCCCCGTCACATGGCGGGCGGCGAACAGAACCCCCTCGGCGCGCGCGCCATGTATCTCTTCTCCGGCGGCAAGGACACGATGTTCCGCATCCACGGCTCGAACGAGCCCTGGACGATTGGACAGGCTGTCTCCTCCGGCTGCATCCGCATGACCAACGGCGACGTCACGGACCTGTTCCGGCGCGTGAAGGTCGGCACCACGGTCGTCGTGCTCTGACCACGCCCGCCCCACAATAAAAAAAGCCCCGGATTTCCGGGGCTTTTTGTTTGAGCCGGCGCAACCCTATTCGAGATTGCAGCTGAAGACAAAATTGGTCATCGCCGAAAGGCTCACCTGCACGACGATCCAGATGCCGATCAGAATCCACGCCAGCTTCTTTTGCTCACGCCCGTAAAGGAAGGCGCCGACGAGCGGCAGGATCAGAAAGAAGAACTGCCAGGGCTGGGCGACGAAGTTGTCGCAGTACCATAGGTTTAATTTTTCGTCGACCATGTTTCCTCACCTTGGCAGATTTGTTTCGCCCATCAGGTGCAGGTCTACCGCATGGGCGCACTGGCGTCCCTCGCGAATGGCCCACACCACGAGCGATTGTCCACGCCGCATGTCTCCGCACGCGAACACTTTTTCGCGCGACGATTTATAGGCGCGCGTATCCGCCGCGACATTGCCGCGGTTATCGAGATCGACGCCCATTTGTTCGAGCAGACCATCCTTCGCCGGGGACACGAAGCCCATGGCGAGCAGGATGAGATCGGCCTTGATGATGAAGGAGCTATCGGGAACCTCCTGCATCTTGCCGTCGACGCGCACGCAACGCAGACCCGTCACGACGCCGCCCTCCCCAATGAATTCCTTGGTCAGCACGGAGAACTCGCTCGGCGCGCCGGCCTCCTCGTGAGACGACGAGGTGCGCAGTTTGAGCGGCCAGTCCGGCCAGGTCAGCAACTTGTTTTCCTTCTCGGGCGGGCGCGGCATGATCTCGAGTTGCTTAACCGAGAGCGCGCCGTGGCGCACGGAGGTGCCGATGCAATCCGAGCCCGTGTCGCCGCCGCCGATGACGACCACATGCTTGCCGGTCGCGAAAATCGGCTCGTTCGTCGTCAGCGGTTCGCCCGAGACGCGGCGGTTCTGCTGAGGCAGGAAATCCATGGCGAAGTGAACGCCCCGCAGCTCACGCCCGGGGATCGGCAGGTCGCGCGGATTTCGCGCCGCCGGAGAGGATCACCGCGTCATGGCCGGCGACGAGTTCCTTAACCGCAAGATCGACGCCTACGTTCACACTGTAATGGAAGACGACGCCCTCGGTCTCCATTTGCGCGACGCGGCGGTCGATCAGATGCTTCTCCATCTTGAAGTCGGGGATGCCGTAGCGCAGCAGGCCGCCAGCCTTGGCGTGCTTCTCATAGAGGTGGACGTCATGGCCAGCGCGCGCGAGCTGCTGCGCGGCGGCGAGGCCCGCCGGACCAGAGCCGACCACGGCGACGCGGCGGCCCGTCTTACGCTTGGGCGGCTCGGGAACGACCCAGCCCTGCTCGAAGCCGCGGTCAACGATCGCGCATTCGATCGACTTGATGGTGACCGGCTGATCCTGCAGGTTCAGCGTGCAGGAAGCCTCGCAGGGCGCGGGGCAGACGCGCCCCGTGAATTCGGGGAAATTGTTGGTCGAGTGCAGGTTCGCGAGCGCCCGCCTCCACTCGCCGTGATAGACGAGGTCGTTCCAGTCCGGGATCTGATTATTGACCGGGCAGCCATTGTGGCAGAACGGAATGCCGCAATCCATGCAGCGCGAGGCCTGGCTCCTGGTCGCCTCCTCCGAGAGCGGAATGACAAATTCATCGTAATGACGAATGCGATCCGCCGCCGGCTTGTATTTGCGATCCTGACGGTCAATTTCTAGAAAGCCCGTGACCTTGCCCATATTGCTTCCCAACCTTTCGCACCGGGCTCCAGCCAAGGCCGAGGCCACACTCTGCCTAGATCCGCGGCCGGACGCAAAGTCGAATTAGGCCAGTCTGCCGACGCCCGCCGCCACTGCGCGTTTTCACAAAAGTTGTAAACGCTTTCGCTTGCGCCCCGTCAAGCGCGTCCGCGTCTCATGGCGCGGGCGGCGCGAACCCGCCGCCTGCGCCGCGCTTATTCGCCTGCCGCCTTTAGCCGTCCGGGCTGAGCCTTCATGGCCATTTCCGTGAGCGCCCGGCGATATTCGATCGGCATAACCTTTCGGAACTTGCCGCGGTAGCCCTGCCAATCGTCGAGAATCTCCCGCGCGCGGGACGATCCCGTGTAGCGCAAGTGGTTCTGGATCAGCTGGCGCAGGCGTTCGGCGTCGAAGCGCGTCATGTCGGACATGACGTCGACCTTGCCATGCGCTTCGAGGTCGCCCGACTGGTGGTAAGTCTCGGTCATCGCCGATTCCTCGGCGACCACGGGCTCGAGATCGACCATGGAGAGGTTGCAGCGCGTCGAGAACTGATCGTCCTCGTCGAGCACATAGGCGATGCCACCCGACATGCCCGCCGCGAAGTTGCGGCCCGTCTGACCGAGCACGACCACCACGCCGCCGGTCATGTATTCGCAGCCGTGGTCCCCCACGCCCTCGACGACCGCGAGCGCGCCCGAGTTGCGCACGGCGAAGCGTTCGCCAGCGACGCCGCGGAAATAGCACTCGCCGGCGATTGCGCCGTAGAGCACCGTATTGCCAACGATGATCGAATTGGAGGGATCGATCTTCTGAGCGTTCCGAGAGGGATAGACGATTAGCTTGCCGCCCGAGAGGCCCTTGCCGACATAGTCGTTCGCGACGCCCTCGAGCTGCAGCGTCACGCCGCGAGCGAGGAAGGCCCCGAAGCTCTGGCCGGCCGTGCCGACGGCGCGGACGTTGATCGTATCCTCCGGCAGGCCGACATGACCGTAGATGCGCGCCACTTCGCCCGAAAGCATGGCGCCGGTCGTGCGATTGACGTTGATGATCCCCGTCTCGATCGAAACCTTGGCGCCGCGATCGAGCGCCGGGCGCGCCTGCTCGATGAGGGTGTTGTCGAGCACCTTGTCGAGCCCGTGGTCCTGCGACTGCGAATGGCGGATTGCGCCGCCCTCGCCCGCCGGCTTGTAAAACAGCTTTGTGAAGTCGAGGCCCTGCGCCTTCCAATGCGCAAGCGCCTTGCTCTTGTCGAGCATCTGCATCTGCCCGACCATCTCGTCGATGTTGCGATAACCCATGGAGGCCATCAACTCGCGCACTTCCTTGGCGACGAAGAAAAAGTAGTTGATGACATGCTCGGGCTGGCCGGCGAAGCGCTTGCGCAGCACGGGGTCCTGCGTCGCGACGCCCACCGGGCAGGTGTTGAGGTGACACTTGCGCATCATGATGCAGCCCGCCGCGATCAGCGGCGCCGTCGCGAAGCCGAACTCGTCGGCGCCGAGCAACGCGCCGATGACGACATCGCGGCCGGTGCGCAGGCCGCCGTCGACCTGCACGGCGATGCGGGAACGCAGGCCGTTGAGCACCAGCGTCTGATGCGTCTCGGCGAGACCAATCTCCCAGGGCGAACCTGCGTGTTTGATCGAGGTCAGGGGCGACGCGCCCGTCCCGCCGTCGTAACCGGAGATCGTCACGTGGTCGGCGCGGCCCTTGGAGACGCCGGCGGCGACGGTACCGACGCCGACCTCCGAGACAAGCTTAACGGAGACGCCGGCTTTCGGATTAACGTTCTTGAGGTCGAAGATGAGCTGCGCAAGGTCCTCGATGGAATAGATATCGTGATGCGGCGGCGGCGAGATGAGGCCGACGCCCGGCGTCGAGTGGCGCACCTTGGCGATCACCGCGTCGACCTTGTCGCCCGGCAACTGGCCGCCTTCGCCGGGCTTCGCCCCCTGCGCCATCTTGATCTGGATCATGTCGGCGTTGACGAGATATTCCGTCGTCACGCCGAAACGGCCCGACGCCACTTGCTTGATGGCGCTGCGCCGCGAGTCGCCGTTCGCTTCGGGCTTGAAGCGCTCCGGCTCCTCGCCGCCCTCGCCCGTGTTCGACTTGCCGCCGATCCGGTTCATGGCGATGGCGAGGGTCGTATGCGCTTCGCGCGAGATCGAGCCGAACGACATGGCGCCCGTCGCGAAGCGCTTGACGATCTCGGCCGCCAACTCGACTTCCTCGACCGGCACGGGCGCGCGGCCGTCTTCCTCGGCGCTCTTGATGCGAAACAGGCCGCGCAGATTGAGCAGGCGCTCGTCCTGATCGTTGAGCGCCTTGGCGAAGGCGCGATATTGGTCCTGAGCATTGCCGCGCACGGCGTGCTGCAAAAGCGAAATCGTCTGCGGCGTCCAGCTGTGCGCCTCGCCGCGGATGCGGAAGGCGTAATCGCCGCCGACGTCGAGCGCGTCGCGATAGACCGGCGCATCGCCGAAAGCGAGGCGGTGACGACGCACCGTTTCTTTGGCGATTTCGTCGAGGCCGACCCCCTCGACGCGCGTCGTCGTGCCCGTGAAGAACTCGTCGACGAAGCCCTGCGCGAGGCCGACGGCGTCGAAGATCTGCGCGCCGCAATAGGACTGATAGGTCGAAATGCCCATCTTGGACATGACCTTCAACAGGCCCTTGTCGACAGCCTTGATGAAGCGCTTGATTGCGATGTCCGCGTCTACGTCCTTGGGGAACTCGGCCACGGAGGCTTCGAGCGTGTCGAAGGCGAGATAGGGATTGATCGCCTCCGCGCCATAGCCGGCGAGACACGCGAAGTGATGCACTTCGCGGGCTTCGCCGGTCTCGACGACGAGGCCGACCGAGGTGCGTAGACCCTTGCGGATCAGGTGGTGATGCACCGCCGCAGTGGCGAGCAGCGCCGGGATGCCGATGCGGTCCGACCCCACCATGCGATCCGATAGGATGATGATGTTGTACCTGCCTTTGACGGCGTCCTCGGCGCGCTGGCACAGGCGCGCGATGGCGCTGCGCATGCCCGCGGCGCCCTTGCTGAAGTCGTAGGAAATCTCCAGGGTCTTGGTGTCGAAACTGTCCTCGACCATGCCGATCCAGCGGATCTTCTCCAGATCCTCATTGGTGAGGATCGGCTGGCGCACTTCGAGCCGCTTGTTGTTTGCCGAACCCTCGTGGTCGAGAATGTTCGGGCGCGGGCCGATGAACGACACGAGGCTCATTACCAGTTCTTCGCGGATCGGATCGATCGGCGGATTGGTGACCTGTGCGAAATTCTGCTTGAAGTAGGTGTAGAGCAGCTTCTCCTTGTCCGAGAGGGGCGACACGGGCGTGTCCGTCCCCATCGAACCGATGGCTTCCTGACCGGTGACGGCCATGGGATAGACGAGCAGGTCGAGTTCTTCCTGCGTGTAGCCGAAGGCCTGTTGACGGTCGAGCAGCGTGACGTCGGCGCGCGCGGGGCGCGACTCGACGGGCTTCAGCTCCTCGAGCTGAATTCTGCGTGCTCGCCAGCCACTCCTTGTAGGGGTGAGAGAGCGACAACTCCTTTTTGATCTCGTCATCGGAGACGATGCGTCCCTGCGCGAGATCGACCAGCAGCATCTTGCCCGGCTGCAGGCGCCATTTGGTGATGATCTTCTCTTCCGGGATGGGAAGGACGCCCATCTCGGAGGCCATCACGACGAGGCCGTCGTCGGTGACGAGATAGCGCGCCGGGCGCAGGCCGTTACGGTCGAGGGTCGCGCCGATTTGCCGACCGTCGGTGAAGGCCATGGCTGCGGGGCCGTCCCACGGCTCCATGAGCGAGGCGTGATGCTCGTAAAAGGCGCGGCGGTCCTCATCCATCAGCGGATTGCCGGACCACGCCTCGGGGATGAGCATCATCACCGCATGGGCGAGCGAATAGCCGCCGCGCACGAGAAATTCGAGCGCGTTGTCGAAACAGGCGGTGTCGGACTGACCTTCATAGGAGATCGGCCAGAGCTTGCTGATGTTGTCGCCGAAGAGCGGCGAGGTGACCGACGCCTGACGCGCCGCCATCCAGTTGAGGTTGCCGCGCAGCGTGTTGATCTCGCCATTGTGCGCGACGAAGCGGTAGGGATGGGCGAGGCGCCAAGACGGGAAGGTGTTCGTGGCGAAGCGCTGGTGAACGAGCGCGATCGCGGAGATGAAGCGCTCGTCTTTAAGGTCGAGGAAATACGCGCCGAGCTGCGAGACCAGCACCATGCCCTTGTAGACGATCGTGCGCGTCGAGACCGAGACTGAGTAGAACTCACGGCCGCCCTCGAGCATGTAGATTTCATTCGAGGCCGACTTGCGCGCAAGATAAACGCGCCGCTCGAAATCGTCGTCGTCCTTCACGTCCGGGCCGTGACCGATGAAGAGCTGCATGTGATGCGGCTCGACCGCGCGCACAGCGTCGCCGAGGTCGCTGGAGTCCACCGGCAGATCGCGCCAACCGAGCACGACGACGCCCTCGTCCTTCATCCGCGCGTCGAGAATTTCGCGCGCCCTGGCCCGAACCGCCGGGTCGCGCGGCATGAAGAACTGGCCGATGCCGTATGCGCCCGCCGCCGGCAGTTCGAAGCCGAGTTTGGCGCATTCGGCCTTGAAGAAGTCATGCGGGATCTGGACGAGTATGCCGCAGCCGTCGCCGAGCTTCGGGTCGGCGCCGACGGCGCCGCGATGATCGAGGTTGAGGAGAATTTGCAGGCCCATCTCGACGATGGCGTGCGACTTCGCGTTATGCATGTTGGCGACGAAGCCGACCCCGCAGGCGTCGTGTTCTTTCGACGGATCGTAAAGCCCCTGTGCGGCCGGCAGAGCGGGATCGCGGCCGATGGCGATCTTCATCTGCGCGGCCTCTTGCACGGCCTTCGTCTCAACGACCTTCGTCATGGCGGCGTCTCCCCGACGTGGCGGGGCGCATTTCGAGCGACCGTCGTCCCGTCACATTCCGTTTCCAAAAACTGCATAGAGCAAGATCGGATTGGATAGAAGCGCGTCGCGCCTCTCCGCACCTGCTTGCATCCGGCCAACCGCGTCGGCCGCATTCAGCGCCCGCCCCGGCTCGGGCCGCCGCGCCGTCAGGCAAGAGGCGCGCCAGAGCCTTTCAATCGTCGGTCGCTCGCCCTGGACCGCCGCATGGCGCGGGGACACGCTTGAAAAAGGCTGCGTGCTCGGGCGATCGGCGCCAAAAGGTCAGCAGCGCTGACATATCGACGCGTGCGATTGATGCCAGATTTATGCATCGGTGACAAGCAACCGCCCAAGAAGAAGGCGGTTCCATCGCGCGCGTCCTACGCTCGCCGCATTCGACGCGATGATGCTATGGTCAGGGGGCGACGACTTGGGGGATAGGCATGAATTCTTCAGCTTGGCGGAACTGGCGGACGTCGCTGGCCCTAGGGCTTGCGGTCGCCTGCGGCGCCGGCGCCGATGCAGCCCTTGCGCAGATCTACTTCCGGCCCTTCGTCCAGACTTTCCAATATGACATCCCGCCGGATGATGACGATGAGGCTCCGCGCTTCGCCTCGCGGCGCGCCATCGCGCGCATTCTGGGACGGGAGGGTTTCCAGCTTGTCGGCCCGCTGGGCCGTCGCGGCGATCAGATCGTCGCCGTGGGCGTCAGTCGGCGCGAGGGCGAGACGCGCTTCATCATCGACCCTTATGAGGGCGCCATCCTGCATGCGGTGACGATCGGCCCGCCGCCGGACCTTAGCCGGCCGCGCCGGGCCGAAGACGGTTTCGTCCCGCCGCTCAACGGCTCCCGTCCCGTTGTGAGGGAGATCGGCCGCGACCGCGAGCCGGAAACGCAGGCGCGAAGCCCCGAGCGCTCACGCCGGTCGGCGGCCCGCGCACCGGAGCGCGAGGCGCCGGTGAGCGCCCGGCCCGAACGCCACGAGGCCGTCACGCCGCCGCCTGCGCCAGCCCCTCTCGCTGCGCCGGCGGCGCCGATCGCCAAGCCTGCCGCGCCGATAGCCACGCCGGCGGCGCCGATCGCCAAGCCAGCGCATCGCGGAAAACCGGTCGAAACGGCAAGGCCGCAGCCTCCAGCGCCGACGGAAACGGTCAAAGCGATCGAATGGGCCAAGCCCGCAGAGATCGCCAAGCCAACTGACTCCGCCAAACCTGCCGAGGCGACAAAGCCAGTCGAAGCCCCCAAAGCCGCGGAGGCTCCGAAACCGGCGACCGCGCCGAAGCCCGTCGCGACGCGGACTGAACCGCCTCCCGCCGAGCCCGTAGCCAAGCCTCCAGTTGCACCGAAGCCCGCGGTCCATGCGGCGAAGGAGGCGACGCCCGAGCCCATGACCGCTGCGCCCAAAGCTGGACCCAAGACCACCGCCCCCAAGACCCCCGCCCCCAAGGCGACAGCGGCCCGCTCGACCGGCGGCTCCTCCTATCGCGCGATCGTGCCGCCAAAAGCGGCCGAGGGCACGACTGTCGTGACGCCTTCGACCCCCGCCGCCGCGACGGCGCACGCGCCAGCCGGGGCCAGGACGCCGCAGGGCGTCGCTATGCCAAAGGCCGATTAAAAAAGGAGGCGCCCCTGCGGGCGCCTCCGTCACTTGAAGATATTCGGCTCGCGTTAGGCGGCCTTGGACTCAACGACCTTGGCGGTCGGGGCGGAGCCGCCGATCTCGATGCGCCGCGGTTTCTGCGCCTCGGGGATTTCCCTCACGAGGTCGACATGCAGCAGGCCATTGACAAGGCTCGCGCCCGTCACGACGACGTGGTCGGCGAGTTGGAACCGGCGCTCGAAGGCGCGGGCGGCAATGCCCTGATGAAGCATTTCGCGGCCGTCGGCGGGCTGCGCCTGCTCCTTCAGCCCCTTGACGGACAGCGCGTTCTCCTTGGTCTCGATCGCCAGTTCCTCGCGCGAGAAACCGGCCACCGCGAGGGTGACGCGGTACGCATTCTCGCCCGTCCGCTCGATATTGTAGGGCGGATAGGTGGAGGCGTTCTCGACGGCACCCGTCTGGTCGAGCAGATTGAAAAGACGATCGAAGCCCACGGTCTGACGATAGAGGGGCGAGAGATCGAAGTGACGCATGACATATCCTCCGTATGAGCGACATGCGGCGCGCTGCATACGCGCCGCGCCTGTTCGCGCGTCCAGTGCGGCCCGCGCTGATTTGCGATGTGGGAAGCGCTTTCTTCGAGTTCAAGGGGGTTCTCCCCTTGGCCCGGCAGCCCCCTGCGACTAGGACAGAAAGCGGCAGCCTCGCCCTTTCTGAAGGTGGACAATCCATGCGGCATATCGCTCTTGCGATCCTTCTCTCGCTCTCGCCCATGCTCGCGCGCGCCGAGATCATCGGCATGCAGGTGCCCCGCGCCGTCACCGAAGAGGAGATGAAGGCGTCCCTGCGCGAGGTCGATCTCGTCGACGAGAAGGGCGCGCGACTCGACCTGCGCGCCCTGATGGCCAACGGCAAGCCGACGCTGGTCTCGCTATGGGCGCATTGGTGCCCCAACTGTCTGGCGGAAATCCCCGGCTACAAGGCGCTCGCAAAGGCCTGCCCCTTGCGCTGGAACGTCGTCTTCGCCTCGGCGATCGCGAGCGACTATCCAAAGGACGTCGCCAGGTTCAAGACCTTCGGCCTGCCGTGGAAATTCTACCGCGTGGGCGATTCCGTGAAGACCGACATGGCCAAGGCGAAAGCCGCACGGGCCTTCTATGGCCAGACCGCCGAGGCCGCCGTCGTCACGCCGCAACATTATTTCGTGAACAAGGCGGGCGTGGTCGAGGCCATCGTCGCGGGCCGACTAGATTTCGCTGAACCCGACCGGCTCGCCGCCTTTTGCGGAAGCTGACGCCCTCGGGCTATCTATGATCGACAGATTCGGCGAAAGCGCTTTGGAGAAGAGATGCTCGAACTGGTCGCGACGCCAGACAATCCCATTCCCGACGGCGCTGTCGTCCATCGGCTGGAGACCCACGACGGGCGGCGACTGCGCGCCGCGACGTTCCCCTGCCCCGGGCCCGCGCGCGGAACCGTCGCGGTGTTTCAGGGTCACAATGAATTCATCGAGAAATATTTCGAGACGATCGAAGAACTGCGCGGCCGCGGCTTCGATGTCGTCGCGCTGGACTGGCGCGGACAGGCCGGCTCCGAGCGCGAACTCGGCGATCCCCGCAAGGGCCATGTCGACGATTTTTCTCAATATCTGCGCGATCTCGACGTCTTCGTCGCGCAGGTGCTGCGCCCGCGTGCGCAGCCGTGGTTCGCGCTCGCGCATTCCATGGGCGGCGCCATCATGCTCGACATGGCCCATGAGGGCCGTCCGCCTTTCGAGCGGATCGTCGTCACCGCGCCGATGATCGACCTCTATGGCCTCGGCTTCCCGCAAGGCGCGCGCTGGCTCGCGGATACGCTCGACATGGTGGGTCTCGGCGGACAGTTCATTCCCTTCGGCGGAGGGCGCAACTATCTCGAGCTTCCGTTCGAGGGTAACAAGCTTACGACCGATCCTGCGCGCTACGCCCGCAACGCGGCGATCGTGAGAGCGGCGCCGCCGCTCGTCATCGGCGATCCGACAATCGGCTGGGTCAACGCCGCATTTCGCCTCATGAAACGTTTCGAGGCGCCGGAATATGCCCGGCAGATCCGCACGCCAATTCTGGCTTTTTCAGCCGGACGCGAGCTCGTCGTCTCGAACCCCGCCATCGAGCGCTTCGTGCAGAATCTCACCAATGGCGCGCTGATCAATATCTCCGGCGCCAAGCATGAAATTCTGATGGAGCGGGAGGAGTTCCGCGCGCAGTTCTGGCGGGGATTCGACGCATTTGTGCCGGGGACGGGAAGAGCTTAGCTCGCGCCCTGGTTCGTGTGCCGCCTGAACGCGACGACAAGACCGACGAATAATCAGAAGCGCTGCGGTCCGGGAGAGGACGCCAGCGGTCCCTCACCCCGCGAGCAATCGCATCGCCGTCTCGTGCAGCCCCCTGTCGCCCGCCGCGACGATGGCGCCGCCACGGGCGGGATCGCCGCCGTCCCATGTGGTGACGACTCCCCCCGCCCCCTCGATGATGGGGATCAGCGCGACGATGTCGTAAGCGTTGAGGCCCGACTCGATCACGAGGTCGACATGGCCCGCGGCGAGCGCGCAATAGGCGTAGCAATCGCCTCCGTAGCGGGAGAGACGCACCTCGGCCTCGACATGTTGGAAGCGCTCGCGCAGCTCCGGCTCGATCAGCAGCGGCGACGTCGTCATCAGCGTCGCCTGCGCGAGCGTGGCACACGGCCGCACGCTGAGCTTGCGTCGTTCCACCCCTGCCTTGCCGTTTCGCGCCGGGCCTCGCCAATAGGCCGCTTCGCCGTCGCCATGAAAGCGCTCGCGCGTAAAAGGCTGATGCATGAGCCCATAACAGGGCTGGCCGCGGTGCTGGAGGCCGATGAGCGTGCCCCAGGTCGGGAAGCCGGAGATGAAGCTCTTGGTGCCATCGATGGGATCGAGCACCCAGACATATTCCGCGTCGTCGTGCTTGTTGCCAAATTCCTCGCCGATGACGCCGTGGTTGGGAAAGGTCCGCTCGATCAGCCGGCGCATCGCCAGCTCGGCGGCCCGATCCGCCTCGGTCACCGGATCGAAGGCGCCGCCATGCGCCTTGTCGTCCGCCGCAAGGGTGGTGCGAAAAAAGGGCATGATCGCTTCGCCTGAGACGTCGGCGAGTTCTTCCACGAATTTCTCGAAATCGACGACGGTCATTGCGGCTCCAGCGACGCGCGGTCGCGCTATTCGGCGGCCATCCGACGCGGGCCGCCGAGAGATTTATCCATTTCGACGTCCTGTGCGAGACCGTCGACGACCTCGGCGAGGTCGTCGGCGATCACGCCAAAGCGCGCGTTCTTCTCTAGCGTCGCCTCATCCATGTAAAGGGCGCGCGACACCTCGATCTGCAGGGCGTGCCAGCCCGCCGCCGGCCGACCGAAATGTTCCGTGATGAAGCCGCCGGCGTAAGGACGGTTGCGCTGGACGCCATAACCCTTGGCGCGCAGCCTCTCCTCCACGCCGTCGACGACGCCGGGCGCGGCGCTCGCGCCATAACGGTCGCCGATGACGAAATCGATGCGGCGCCTCACGCCTTTGGCGGACGGCGCCAGATCGCGGGCGCTGCTCGAGGGCATCGAATGGCAGTCCACCAGCACCGCCACGCCGAAGCGACTGGCGGCGCGCTCCATCAGCGTGCGCAGCGTCGCGTGGTAAGGCTTGTAGAGCACGTCGACCCGCCTGAGCGCCTCCTCGACGGACAGGCGTCCGGCGTAGATTTCGCGCGCGTCCGCCACGACGCGCGGGATGGTGCCGAGGCCCGCCGCGACACGCAGTGACCGCGTATTGGCGAATTGCGGCAATGCGCTATCGAAGAGCTTGGGATCGAACTCGTACGGCTCTCGGTTGAGATCGAGATAGGCGCGCGGGAAACGCGCATGCAGCAGCGGCGCGCCGACCTCCGTCGCCGAGGCGAAAAGTTCTTCGACGTAGGCGTCCTCGGAACGGCGCAGGGTCGCTGCGTCGAGCTTGGCGGCGGCGAGAAAGCGCGCTGGATAAATGCGGCCCGAATGGGGCGAGGAAAACACCAGAGGGGAGCGCAGCGCGTCCGGCTCGACGAGGGCGAAGGGCGGGTCGAGCTCCGACTCGAAAGGCGGAGCTGCGTCAGCCGCCTCCTCCTGCCCGATTCTAACGCCGTTCATCCGCTCGCCTCGCCTTGGCCCCGCCGAAAATTTTCCCCACCATATCTCCCAGCTTGTGAGCCTATGGTTGAAAGCGGCGCGGACCTGTGCATTTACAGCCTCCTAAGTTAACGTGATGCGGTCGGACTTTCACCTGATATTTACGAAGCTACGGCTCTATGGGAAAAAAACGCGAGGATTGCGATGAACGAGAGGTCGACGGCCAAGATCCTGCTTGCGGAAGACGATCACGACATGCGGCGGTTTCTTGTCAAAGCCTTGCAGCAGGCCGGTTTTTCCGTGACTTCCTTCGATAATGGTCTATCCGCGTATGACCAGCTCCGGGTGGAGCCGTTCGAGCTGTTGCTCACGGACATCGTCATGCCCGAGATGGATGGAATTGAGCTGGCGCGCCGCGCCACCGAACTCGACCCCGACATCAAGGTCATGTTCATCACGGGATTCGCGGCCGTGGCCCTGAATCCCGACAGCCAGGCGCCGCGCCAGGCGAAAATCCTCTCGAAGCCTTTCCACTTGCGCGACCTCGTGACCGAGGTGCAGCGCATGTTGGCGGCGGCCTGACAAGGCTTTCATCCGGCTCCGGCGAGGTTTTTTGGGCGCGCGCCAGCGCCCTGACCTTGCCGGATCGGCCGCGATGCGTTAAGAGCGCAGCCAAAATTAGTCAGCTTCAGCCGGCCGCCCCGCGCCGAAAGGCGTTACGGGGGTGTCGGCGTTTCGACATCGCAGGAAGGACGCGTCGATGAAAAAGGATATCCACCCCGCCTATCACTCGATCAAGGTCGTGATGACCGACGGCACCGAGTTCATGACGCGCTCGACCTGGGGCAAGGAAGGGGACACGATGAATCTCGACATTGACCCCAAGACCCATCCGGCATGGACCGGCGGTTCGACCCAGCTGCTCGACCGCGGCGGCCGTCTGTCGCGCTTCAATTCGCGCTTCGGCAATATGAGCTTCGGCAAGAAGTAAAACGCCAACGGCGGCGGGGATCGCTCCCCGCCGCCGCTTTGCCGATCGACATGAAGATCGGCAGTTATTGCGCGAAAGCGTCGCGCAGCTTGGCCAGTTGCGCCTCGACCGGGCTCGCCGTCATCGGCCGAGCGTGAACCGTCTCCGGCAAGGCATAGATCAGCTGATCCAGATGGATGATGCGGGCCTGCAGGCGCAGCGAATGCAGCGCGAGGTCGCGCAGGCGCTGCGGCAGGCGCTGGAACACGTCCGCCGCGGAGGCCAGCTCCTGCTGATGCAGCTTGACGCGGTGACGGTCGCTCGCCGCCTGGGTGCGGGTGAGTTCGCCTTGATTGACCGCGCGCTGCAGGAGCAGCCACGAGGCGATCTGCATAAGCCGGGTCGTCAGCCGCATGCTCTCGGCGGCATAAGCGAGCGCTTCGGTGCGCGGCAACTCCTTCGCTTCGTCACGCCCCGCCCCGTCGAGATAGGCGGCGGATTCTTCGACAAGGCCCATGCCTTCCTTGAACATCGCGCCGAAAGCTTCTGAGCCCGCGAGTTTTTCGATGAAGGAAACGGGCTGGCCGCGTTCGTTCAGATTGTCCCTGACTTGACCCATTTCACGCTCACGCCGCTGTCCGGGTGGTTATCCCGGTAAACTCGATACACAGAGACCTTAGCGCAATTGAATCGGCGGCGCGCGCTTAGGTGTTTTTTAACCTTAACGGGGGCGGGCCTGAACGCAAAAAGAGAGCCGCGTGAAGCGGCTCTGAAGTCTCATGACAGGGAGGCGTCATAGGACGAGTGGGAAGAGTGGGCCACTCGCGCGTCCAAAGGGCTGGACATCCAAAGGCTGCGCGCGACCGGTAAACTTCAGGTAAACGCCCGCGATTTATCTGAACTCGGCCTTATCGCCGGCCGCGATCCCCTTAAAGAGGCTTCGTCGCGGCCACGGTCGTGACTGCGGAGCTCCGCGCGGCCTGCGGAAGCTGCCAGAGGCCAAGCCCAACGCAGATGAGAAGTAGCGCCCGGATCAGCTGGCCGGCCTCGAGACGGGGAAACGATGGGGGCGCCAAGCGCGTTGAGGTCGTCTGCGCCCCGTCCTCGCCGAAGGCTTCGCTTGCCGCCGGCCGATAGGGCGCGGGCGCGGACCTCATGTATTCGACGTCGACATGGGCCATGGCGCATTCCCCTTTTTGTTGGCTGCCTAAAATTCGAGCGAGCTCCTTTCTTTTCCGTAAAGCCTCGCGATGGCCCGCTTCTGCTTGACGGGCGAACGACCGGGGGGCATTTGAACCCTCCCTTCTCAAGTCCCCCCGAGGCGGCTCCAGATGATTCGTTCCGCGCTGATGAATGTGATGACCGCCGCCGCGATCAAAGCGGGGCGCGGCCTGAAGCGCGACTTTGGGGAAGTCGAAAATCTCCAGGTCTCGGTGAAGGGCCCCGGCGACTTCGTGACCGCGGCGGACAAGCGCGCGGAGAAGACGATCTTCGAGGAGCTTTCCAAGGCGCGGCCCGGCTACAGCTTCATCCTGGAGGAAGGCGGCGTGATCGAGGGCTCCGACAAGAGCCACACCTGGCATATCGACCCGCTGGACGGCACCTCCAACTTCCTGCATGGCCTGCCGGTCTTCGCGATCTCCATCGCGCTGGAGCGCGAAGGGCAGCTCGTCGCGGGGCTGGTGTACAATCCGGCGACGGACGAGATGTTCGTCGCGGAGAAAGGCCAGGGCGCTTATTTCAACAACCGCCGCATGCGCGTCGCGGCGCGCCGGACCCTCGCGGACTCCATGGTGGCCTGCGGCATCCCGCCTCTCGCCGGCCAGCGACACCACGAAGCTTTCAAGCGCGAACTTTCCGCCGGCATGGCCAAGATCGGCAATATCCGCCGGATGGGCGCCGCGGCGCTCGATCTCGCCATGGTCGCCTGCGGGCGCTTCGACGCCTATTGGGAACGCGGCATCAATTCCTGGGATGTGGCGGCGGGCATTGTGCTGGTGCGGGAAGCCGGCGGCTTCGTCACAGACCTTTCCGGCGGCGCCGACATGCTGACCAAAGGCGAAATCTGCGTCGGCAATGAGACGATCCAGCGCCTGCTTCTCGACGTGATGAGGAAAGCGTGAATTACGCCGATTCTCACGGGCCCCTGCCCGCCTCCGCCGCCTCGCAGCGATTGCGCAAGCGGCGCGATTCGGACCTGCCCGAAATGCTCGACATTTGGGTCGCCTCCTGGCGCGCGGCCTATCCTGAAATAGATTTCGACGCGCGCCGCGACTGGCTCACGCAGCAGATCGCAACGCTTGAAGCGGGCGGCGCCGTGACGTTGTGCATCGCGACAAAAGATGCATTTGCGCTCGCTGGATTCGTCGTCATCCACCCCGAGACGGGCTGGCTGGACCAGATTTGCGTCGGCCCTGCCTATAAGGGCGATGGCTGCGCGGAGATGCTGATGGCGGCCGCCTGCGCAGTCTCCCCCGGCGTGGTGCGCCTCGACGTGAACGCCGACAACATGCGCGCGATCCACTTTTATGAGCGCGCGGGCTTCACGCAGACGGGCGGGGGCGAAAATACGCTCTCCGGACGCGCGACGATAACGATGGAATGGCGCGCGCAGGAATAAGCGCCGCCGCGCTTTCATTATCGACCCCGGCGCCCCATATTGGCGGCATCGGGTTTCGGCCGAACGATCTTGCTCTCTCGTCTCAAGACGTGCGGCGCTGACATTCTACCTGAACTTCGATTTAAAGCCGCCGCACTCCCGTGGCGGCCTAGTTACGGCTTGAAAGGACACGCCATGCAGACTGGCGTCGTGAAATGGTTCAACTCGCAAAAAGGATTTGGCTTCATTCAGCCTGACGCCGGCGGCGGAGATGTCTTCGTCCACATCAGCGCCGTTGAGCGCGCCGGACTCAGCAATCTCGCCGAAGGCCAGAAAGTCAGCTTCGAGGTTGTCGCAGACAAGCGCAGCGGGCGCACGTCGGCCGACAATCTGCAGGTCAAGGACTAACCCTCGAAGGGGCCGGCGACGGCCCCTTTCATTAGGCGTCGTCGGCGACCGTTTCCTCGCCGACATGGGCGATGCGGATCATGTTCGTTGCGCCCGGCGAGCCGAAAGGCATGCCCGCGACGATGATGACGCGATCGCCGTCCTCCCCGAAACCTTCGCTCTTGGAATATTCGCAAGCGCGCTTGACCATATCCTCGATGTCCACGGCGTCGCGGGTCTCGAGCGCGTGCACGCCCCAGACCAACGCAAGGCGTCGAGCCGTGTCGCGCTTGGGCGTCAAGGCCAGGATCGGCGATTGCGGGCGCTCGCGCGCGATGCGCAATGCCGTGGTTCCAGACGACGTCCAGGCGCAGATGGCCTTCGAATGCAGCGTCTGCGCAACGTCGCGCGCGGCGACGGCGATGGCGTCGGCCGAGGTCGGATTCGGCAGTTCGCCGCGCTGCGCGTTGATGATGGAACGGAAGAAGGCGTCCGTCTCCACCTCTTCCGCAATGCGGCTCATGGTCGCCACGGCTTCCTGCGGATATTGGCCCGCGGCGCTTTCCGCCGACAGCATGACGGCGTCTGCGCCCTCGAACACGGCGGTCGCAACGTCGGAGACTTCGGCGCGCGTCGGCAACGGCGAGAGGATCATGGATTCGAGCATCTGGGTCGCGATGACGACCGGTTTGCCGAGCCGGCGCGCCGACCGGTTGATGCGCTTTTGCAGGCCCGGCACGCGTTCCAGTGGGACTTCGACGCCAAGATCGCCGCGCGCCACCATCAGCGCGTCGGAGACTTCGATCACCTCTTCGAGGCGGTGGATGGCCTGCGGCTTTTCAATCTTGGCCATCACCAGGGCGCGGCCCCTGGTGATCTGCTTCACCTCGATCACGTCCTCTGGACGCTGGACGAAGGAGATCGCCACCCAGTCGACGCCCTCCTTCAGCGCCGCGTCGAGATCGGCGCGGTCCTTGGTGGTCATTGAGGTGATCGGAATTTCCGTATCCGGCAGGCTCACGCCCTTGCGGTTGGAAAGACGGCCGGCGACGTCGACGACCGCATGCGAGCGCTCGGGCGCCGTCTCGACGACGTGGAGCCTCACCCTTCCGTCGTCGATGAGGATCGTGTCGCCGACTTTCAGCGCCGCAAGAATTTCCGGATGCGGCAGACGCACGCGACTCACGTCGCCCGGCGCCGGGTCAGAGTCGAAAACGAATATGTCGCCCTTACGCAGATGCACCGAGCCTTCCTCGAAGGCGCCGATGCGCAGCTTCGGACCCTGCAGATCGACAAGAATGCCAATCGCCCGCGACATCTCCACCTCGATCTCGCGAATGATGCGAACGTAGGACGCGAGCCCCGGGTGGTCCGTGTGGCTCATGTTGATGCGGAAAACGTCGGCCCCGGCGCGCACGAGTCCGGCGATGACCGCCTTGTCGACGGTCGCCGGTCCGAGCGTGGCGATAATCTTGATCCGCCTGAGCCTTCTCATATCGGTTCCCAAATCCTTGTTTGCGGCCGTTGTAACACGGCTCTATGTCATTGCGCCGGCGCCGCGGAGTTGGGGTCGGTCAGTTGCACCGTCCAGCTCTTGGCGTCTCGCCCCGTGTCGATTTCAAAGAAGCCGGTTCGCTCGAAGCCCCGCGCGAAGCAGTCCTCGCGGCCGTCGATTCGGAATTCGCGGTCGCGTGTGCACATGAAGGCCTTGCCCTTCCACTCGCCGCCGCGCTCGTCCATCGCGTAGACATAATAGAATTGGGCCGCGAGCGGCCCGCGCAAGAGCGTTTCGCAGGCAGTCGGGCGCAAATTCCACCAGCCTTCGGAAAGCCAGTTCTTGCCGTCAGTATAGGCGATAGAGACGCTCACCCGCGTGGTTGTGTTGTTGCACAGGCGAAAGTCTGCCCGAGCCTGCCCCGCAAAGGTCAGACCCGTCAGGACGGCGGGGAGGAAAAGGCGTCGGATCATCGTTTAGGAGCGAACCTGGAAGGGTCGGTGGGGGCGCGCGCCGAAGCGCCGCCGCTTCGACAGGCAAACCACGTGAGGGCGGGTTTGGCAACCCCGCGCGCTGCCTGCGCCTCCCGACCCCGGGGCGCCGCCGCGTCCGTCCCGGCGCAACGCGGGTCTTGCAGGCGTCAAAAGACGAAATTATGCTTTGCGCGCCGTGCGCTAGCTCGCACGGCTCAATTTTCTAAGAGAAACGATTGGAGACGCCGATGCTTTCCCGGATCGCCTGGCTCATACGAATCCTCATCGCCTGCCGCGTCAGCGTGCTCAGCGCCGTCGCCGGTCTGCTTCTGTTTGCCTGCGTGCCGCAGGCGCGCGACCTCTTTGCGGACGTTTCCTTCGGCGCTCTGCCCTTCAGCCCCTGGGCCTGGTTCCGCTGGCTTGCGTTCTTTTTTTATATGTTTTTCTTCTGGGCCTTCCCGGTGCATTACGCGGCCCGGCGGATGCTCGACGACAAGGATTGGGTCGCGCCCCGCCGCCTGAAGGAGATCGACCCCCAGAGCGTCGAGGCGATCGAAGCGACGGGCGCGCGTCAGCAAGAAATGATGACGACCCTCACGCCGCGCGTTCTGGGTCTGACGCCTTTTATTGCAGTCGCGCTCGGATTGATCAGAGCCTATCAGGTGGTCGGCGAGGTCGACGGGCTCGAAACCGCCGCCGCTGCGAAGATGCAGATTTTTATTCTCCTCGGCCTCGATATCTTCGCTGGCGTCGCCTTCTATCGCTTCGTCTGCGCCCGCAAGGACATCATGGATGTGATCGCGCAGAAGGTCGCGGCCCATCGAGGGAAGAGTCTTTTCCCCCGCCGTCAAGGATGAACTCTATCTGCGCGTCGCCAACATCTGCCTCGTCATCACCGCCTTGTTCTACGTCGCGGCTTATGTGAAGCCCTTCTGGCTCGCGGCTGCGGCGCCGCGCGCGATGGTCGTGCCCTTCCTTTTCGGCAGCCTTGTTCTCGTCGCCGGCTGGCTCGCGCGGCAGGCGGAAAAGAGCGGCATCCCGTGGTTGGGGCTTGCGATCGCCGCCGCGCTCGGCGTCACGGCGTTCAACAAACACTACAACGACATGCGCATCCTCCCGGCGAAGCCGGACAAGGTCGAGGCGCGTCAGCTCGATGTCGATGCGGCGATCGACCACTGGAAGACGGCCAATCATTGCAGGAACGGCGCGTGCCCGCCGGCGCTCATCGTCTCGGCGGAGGGTGGCGCGAGCCGCGCGGCTTTCGCCCTCGCGACCGCCGTCGGCTATCTTCTGGACCGGGCCGACACCCTCCCCGACGCGCATGAGCCGGGCGCCTCGCCCGCGCGCCGCATCTTCGCGATTTCCGGAGTCTCGGGCGGCGCCTTCGGCGCGGCGACCGTGCGCGCCGCACTATGGGAAGCGGCGGTGAACGGATCCGCGACGCCCCCGTGCAAGAACGCGTCGCCGGATTGGTTCCACGCCGACAAGGATCAGGTGACGAAGAGCTGGCGCGCCTGTCTCGAAGCGCTCGTCGTCGGCGATTATCTGACGCCCGCTTTCATCGGGCTGGGGTTCCGGGACAATGTCGCCCCGCCGCTCCCCTTCATCGACGATGATCGCGCCGCGCTGGTCGAGAAGGCGTGGGAGGATCACTTCGCCTCGCTTCTCGCGCTCAAGGACGGAGAGGAAACGGGTCTGCGGCGCCGTTTCGGCTACCTTGGCGACATGCTGACCGAGGGACGCTGGCTGCCGCTGCTCCTCCTCAACGGAACATCGGTGAACACCGGCACGCGCGTCATCGCGTCCGATCTGATTTCGACG
This sequence comes from uncultured Alphaproteobacteria bacterium, assembly GCA_963806665.1. GTDB lineage: Bacteria > Pseudomonadota > Alphaproteobacteria > Rhizobiales > Beijerinckiaceae > Methylocystis. The sequence goes on from CAWDYM010000004.1 coordinate 1,050,643, forward strand.
CGGAAATCAGAGCCCAAGCCTGGGCACGACGCGGGACGCACGCCACTTTATCCGGCGGCTTTCGACCTCTTCGAGATGCTCTCGAAGACCTGCGGCGGGGCGGACAAAGTGCTTTGCAAAGCCGCGGAGGACGGCGCCAAAGACAGGCCCGAGGCCCGTGGCGGGGCCGACGTCCGGCTCTCGACGGCGGCTTTGATCTCCGCACGCTTCCCGATCGTTTCACCCGCCGGAATCATCCGCTCGGAGAGCGACAAGGACATCGGCGACCGAGTTGTCGACGGCGGCTATTTCGAGAACGCCGGCCTGACCTCGTCGATGGACATCGCCCGCGCGCTCGCGTCGCGGGGCGTCACGCCTGTCGTTCTGTGGGTGCAGAACGACCCGACGCTCGGCGGCTGCGACCAGTTCGACACCAAAGATCTGGACGGACTGCCGCCGCGCGCCGCCGGCACGCCGCATCTGAAGCGCGCCGATCCGCAGGATCTCGAGACGATCTTCGGCACCTTGGCGACGCCGTTCAATGCGCTGGTCGCGACGCGCGCCGGCCACGCGGACGAAGAGGCGCAGACGGCGCAGCGGGAGCTGCAGGAGATGGCCGACGGCGCCAATAGGAACCTCGGCAAGGACGATGTTGGCTCGAGCTATTTCACCTTCCGGCTTTATCGCGCGCCGCGCTTCGACAAAGGCAAATGCGACGCTGATCCCAAGGTCGAGGACGAAGAACTGTCGCGCCAATGCGCGCCGCTGGCGGGCAAGGAACCTAAAATGAGCGAGGTCTCCATGAGCTGGTGGTTGTCTCAGCCCGTGCAGGCTTCGGTTGACTCGCAGCTCTGCGACTGGCGAAATCGAATTGATCTCGGCAATCTGCGTCGGCAACTTGCCGAGATGCTCCCGGCAAAGGAGAGCGCCACGGGGCATTGAGCGGCGCGACGCCGTTGCGTCGCGCGCGCGAGATCGGTCGGACGCTCATGGCGAAGCATATCGTTATCATCCAGGGCCACCCCGATCCCGCGCCGGATCGCTTGTGCCGCGCGCTTGCGGAAGCCTATGCGCGCGGCGCCGCAAGCGGCGGGCATGAGGTTCGCAGGATCGACATCGCCACGCTCGACTTCCTCCTGCTGCGGACCCAGGCTGAATTTGAACGCGGGGCGCCTTCCCCGGCGATCGTCGAGGCGCAGGAGGCGTTGCGCTGGGCTGATCACTGGGTGATCGTCTATCCGCTTTGGCTCGGCGACGCGCCGGCGCTGTTCAAGGGCTTTATCGAACAGACGTTCCGTCCGGGCTTTGCTTTGCGCTACCGGGAAGGGAAACTGCCAGAGGGCCTGCTGAAGGGAAAATCGGCGCGCGTCATCGTGACCATGGGGATGCCGGCGTTCGTCTACCGCTATTATTTTTTCGCGCACGGGCTGCGCAATCTGAAGCGAAACATCCTCAAATACGCGGGCGTTACGCCCGTGCGGGACACATTGATCGGCTCGGCCAAGGGCATGGCGCCCGCAACCGCGCAGAAATGGCTCACGACTGTCGAGAACTTCGGGCGCAAGGCGGTCTAGCCCCGCGCAGGGAGGCGGAACAAAGAGCGCAGCCTCTTGTTTGGAATCGACGCAGAACCTCTGCGTTCCTGCCAACGGGAGGAGCCACATGGAACAGAAGCAGGTTATCGAGACCCTCAACGGTCTCGTCGAGATCAGCCGTGACGGCGAAAAGGGTTTTCGCGCCGCGGCGGATGACGCCACAGACCCTCAACTCAAGAACGTCTTCAAGACGGCGGCCGAGCGCTGCGCGAGCGGCGTGCGCGAGCTCGAAAACGAAATTACACAGCTTGGCGGCCAGCCGGCTCAGTCGAGCTCCCTCCCCGGCGCGCTGCATCGCGCCTGGGTGCATCTCAAATCGGCGGTCACAGGTCGCAATGACACGGCGATACTCGAGGAGGTCGAGCGCGGCGAGGACGTCGCCAAATCGGCTTACGAAAAAGCCATCGCAAAGCCGCTTCCGCCGGAGGTGCGCGCCATTGTCGACCGGCAGTATCGCGGCGTGAGGGAGAACCACGACCTCGTGCGGGATCTTCGCAACCGCGCCGCCTGAACTCACCGCGCGTCCTGCAGAAGCTCCGCTGCGCGCGGCGCGAAATAGGTAAGAACGCCCGAGGCGCCGGCGCGCTTGAAAGCGATCAGGCTCTCCATCATCGCGCGCTCTTCGTCCAGCCACCCGTTCCGCGCCGCCGCCATGATCATCGCGTATTCGCCCGAGACCTGATAGGCGAAGGTCGGCGCGTGAAACGTCTCGGCGACGCGGCGCACGATGTCGAGATAAGGCATGCCCGGCTTCACCATCACCATGTCGGCGCCCTGTTCGAGATCGAGAGCGACCTCGCGCAGCGCCTCATCGCTGTTGGCCGGATCCATCTGATAGGAGCGCTTATCGCCCCGCAGAGTTGCGTTGGTGCCGATCGCATCGCGAAACGGCCCATAGAATGCCGAAGCGTATTTCGCCGCGTAGCTCATGATCTGCACGTTTTGAAAGCCTTCAGCATCGAGCCCTGCGCGGATCGCGCCCACGCGCCCGTCCATCATGTCGGAGGGCGCAATGATATCCGAGCCGGCGCGCGCCTGCGTCACCGCCTGCCGCACGAGGACCGCGACGGTCTCGTCGTTGACGATCTCCTCGCCGACGAGCAGCCCGTCATGGCCATGGCTCGTGTAGGGATCGAGGGCGACGTCGGTGATGATGCCGATGTCCGGCGCCGCCGCCTTGATGGCGCTGCACGCGCGGCAGACGAGGTTCGCAGGGTCCAATGCGACGCTCGCGCTGTCATCGCGCAGGGCCGGGTCGGTATTGGGAAAGAGCGCCACAGCCGGCACGCCCATCGTGGCGACCTGCGCAATCGCCTCGACGGCCATGTCGATCGAATGCCGATATACGCCAGGCATGGAGGCGACCGCCTCGCGCCGCCCCTCGCCATCCACGAGGAAGACGGGCCAGATGAGGTCCGAAATCTCGAGCGTCGTTTCCCGCACGAGCCGGCGGGACCAGTCGCTCTTGCGATTGCGCCGCGGCCTCTGAACGAGCCCTAGCCGCGCCAAAGCGGAAGTTTCCCCGTCCGTCATGTCGTCTCTCCCTTGTACCGTCGCTTAACATGCGGACGCGCGCCTTTCGACTCCGTCGCGCCTCAAGCTATAAACATAAGGCGCGTCCAGCGCGCGCGAGGGGAGTGAGAGAGTTCGAGATGACCGCGCCGAGCAAGGTCTCCACGCCAAGGGCCGGCTTTTTCGCGGCGATCCTGGTCGCCGCCGCAGCTTTGCTCGCCCCAGATCCCGGCGGCGCGCAAACCACCGCGAAGCCGGCCGCGCAGAAATCGAAGTCCGCCAAACCTCCCGCGCAAGGCAAGCCGAAGGCGAAGACGCCGCCCCCGCGCTCGCCGACGGCGAATGGACAGGGGCCGGCTCCGAGCGCCGCACCGCCGGCACGCGCCGACACGCGCGCGCGAAAGGCGGGACCGCCGCCGCTTCCGCCGATCGACACGACGGTCCCGCCGCCGATGCTGCCGCGCGCGTCGCGAGAGCGTATGCGGGCTTGCGCCGAAGAGTGGGGAGCGATGAAGAAAAACACGACCGCCGCTCTGCCCATGTGGCGCGAGTTTGCGATCGGCTGCCTGACGCGGCGTCAGTCATAAAACGCAAATCGCCCAGGGTGCGCCTGAGCGGCGCGCTCCCCGGGCGATGATCGCTGAGTCGCCTTGACGGCGCGCAATCCGAAGATTGCGCGCGTCGAAGCCACGTCGACTTAAGCGCCCTCGGCGGGAGCCGGTGGCGGTGTGACCTTCGCTTTGCGCGGCGTGCGCTTCTTGGCGGCGGCCTTGCGCGTCGTCTTCTTCGCGGCGGTCTTCTTGGTCGCGCGCTTCTTCGTCGCTACCTTGCGGACAGCCTTGCGAGCCGTCTTCTTCGTAGCGGTCTTCTTGGTCGCGCGCTTCTTGGTGGTAGCCTTCTTCGTCGCGCGCTTCTTGGTCACCGCCTTCTTGGTAGCGGTTTTACGCGCACCCTTTTTCGCCGCCGCCTTCTTGGCCGGCTTACGCTTCGTTGTAGCTTTCGCCATAATAAGTCCCCTTGATCCGAATTGCCGGAATTATGGTCGACCGACAATACGCGCAATTAGCGTAACGTGGTTAACCACTCGTTCAAGTGGCGACGCGCGCAAAGCAACCGCGACAAGCCTTTCGGCGTCCTTCAAAAGCAACTGCGCGCGCGCCAAACACAGCGTCGCGACATTGCGTGCACAGCACGCTCGAATGCTTTCGCGACGATGTCGACAGACCACGACTAATCATCCCGCGCTTGTCGCGACATATGCCGCGACAATGTTGAAAAACGCGGCGTTCGGCGTTTGAAGGGCGCGCATCATCGCTTTTCAATTACTTGTTTTTCTTTGTGATCACATGGAATGACGCGCGCCGCCATCGGCTTGCGCGAGATGAGCGCCCGTTTGCGCTACACGTGAAAGAGAAGCGAAGCATGCGCATTGACGCGAGGCGCTTCGACCCGCGCATGACGCGCGATTACGCGCACAGCGCGAAGGGCTTTTAACGCAGTCGATGTCGCGCTCGCGACACAATGAAAAAAAATTGTGCGTGACGATCAAAAAACAAAAAAATCACCCCTTCGACGCGTGCGCGAAACCAAAAATCGCGCAGCGCGTCTTCGAGAGTGATTTGTTTCAACCATGAAAAGGCGTCGTTCAGACGCCAAGTTTGCTCTTCAGCAGATCGTTCACGGACTGCGGATTCGCCTTGCCGCCCGTCTGCTTCATCACCTGTCCGACAAACCAGCCGAGCATCGTCGGCTTCGCCTTCGCCTGCGCCACCTTGTCGGGATTGGCGGCGATAACGGCGTCGATCGCGGCTTCGATGGCGCCCGTGTCGGTCACCTGCTTCATGCCGCGCGTCTCGACGATCTCCTGGGGATCGCCGCCCTCGGTCCAGACGATCTCAAACAAATCCTTGGCGATTTTTCCGGAGATGACGTCGCTCGAGATGAGATCGATGATCGCGCCGAGCGCCTGCGCCGACACCGGTGATCGCGTGACGTCGAGGCCTTCCTTGTTCAGGCGGCCGAAGAGTTCGTTGATCACCCAGTTCGCGGCAAGCTTGGCGTCGCGTCCGCTGGCCGTCTCCTCGAAGAAGTCGGCCGACGCCTTTTCCATCACCAGCACGCCCGCGTCATAAGGCGGCAAGCCGTACTGCGCGATGAAGCGCGCGCGCTTGGCGTCCGGCAGTTCAGGCAATTGTGCTTTCAGCGCATCGACATAGGCCTGATCGAACTCGAGCGGCAGCAGGTCCGGGTCGGGAAAATAGCGATAGTCGTGCGCTTCTTCCTTCGAACGCATCGAGCGCGTCTCGCCCTTGCCGGGATCGAAAAGGCGCGTCTCCTGCGCGATCTTGCCGCCGTCTTCGATGATGCCGATCTGACGCCGAGCCTCGACATCGATCGCCTGGCCAATGAAACGGATCGAGTTGACGTTCTTGATCTCGCAACGCGTGCCCAGCGGATCGCCGGGACGACGCACGGAAACGTTGACGTCGGCGCGCAGCGAGCCCTGTTCCATATTGCCGTCGCAGGAACCGATGTAACGAAGCAGCGCGCGCAGCTTGGTGACATAGGCGCGCGCCTCTTCTGCCGAGCGCATGTCCGGCTTGGAGACGATCTCCATCAGTGCGACGCCGCTGCGGTTGAGGTCGACGTGGCTCTCGCCGGGCGAAAGGTCGTGGAGCGACTTGCCGGCGTCCTGCTCCAGATGCAGGCGCTCGACCCCAACCATGATCCGCTCGGTCGGCGACACGTCGACGATCACCTGCCCTTCGCCGACGATCGGATGCTTGAACTGCGATATCTGATATCCCTGAGGAAGATCGGGATAAAAGTAATTCTTCCGGTCGAAGACCGAACGCAGATTGATCTGCGCCTCGAGCCCGAGGCCCGTGCGAACGGCCTGCGCGACGCACTCCTCGTTGATAACCGGCAACATGCCCGGCATGGCCGCGTCGACGAGCGAGACATGGTCGTTGGGCGCGCCGCCATACTCGGCGGAAGCGCCCGAGAAGAGCTTTGCCTTCGACGTCACCTGCGCATGGATCTCCATGCCGATGACGATTTCCCAGTCGCCGGTCGCGCCTTTGATGAGCTTGGAGGGAGCCGCCTGAGTCGCCATATTTTCCTCGCTAAACTTATGCCTTCCATATAGACCACAGCGCGCGCGAGCGGAACGGGCGCCGAGCAGCCGAGGAGACATGGGCGAAATGGCCACGAAGGACGCCCCGGCGCGCCGCAGAGACGGGATTGTCGCCCGCATGCGCGGCGCGCCCCGCCACGTCAGTATCCCCGTCGGCGTCAGCCTGATCCTCGGGGGGACCATACTTGCGCCCCTCCCCGTCTTCGGCGTCTGGATGCTGCCGGTCGGTCTCGCGATCCTCGCCCCGCATTCGCCGCACGCCCGAAGGATGTCGCAGCGTCTGCATTGGCAATCGCTCAAAGCTCTGCGCTGGGCGATCCGTCACGGCTTCGTGCGGGTGAAGCGGCGGGAGCGCAAGGACGGCCCGGACGACGAGACGCGCGCGGACGGCTGAGGTTCCGGGCGCTGCGGACAGAAGGAATGCGAAGCGCCGCGAAGAGCGGGGCGACGCGCATCAATTCCGTTTCACCGTCTCCTTTGGCGCCTTGTCGCCCATCAGGCGCTCTTCATACTGGATCGACCATTCGATGATGGCGGTCCACAGGTTCATCGCGACTTCGACGGAGAGACTATCGCGACGCGCGGCGCCGAGCACGCGCGCCAGCACTTCGTCGACGCGCTCCGGCACGCGCGCGGGGATGCCCAGCGCCGGCTTTACTTTCGCGGCGCGTTCGATCTGCCGCTGGCGCCTGGCGAGCAGCGCGACGAGTTCGTCGTCGAGTTCGTCGATGATGCGACGCACGTCGGACATTTCGTCCTGCATCGCCTTGATATCCGGATCGGCGGCGGGTTTGTTCATCATCGCCACCAGGGTTGCGGATAATCGACCTTCGGCGCCGCGTCTTCGATCGCGTGGGCGAGCGAGAACAGCGTCTCTTCGTCGAAGGGGCGGCCGATGAGCTGCAGGCCAAGGGGGAGTCCGTTGCCCGCGAGGCCGCCGGGAACGGCGATGCCGGGAAGCCCCGCCATGTTCACCGTCACCGTGAAGACGTCGTTGAGGTACATCTCCACCGGATCGCTCGAACCCTGCTCACCCTGCGCGAAAGCCGTGGAGGGCGTCGCCGGCGTCAGCACCGCGTCGACGCCTGCGGCGAAGACGGCGTCAAAATCGCGCTTGATGAGACTGCGCACTTTCTGCGCCCGCACATAATAAGCGTCGTAATAGCCGGCCGAGAGCACATAGGTGCCGATCATGATGCGGCGGCGCACCTCCGCGCCGAAACCCTCGGCGCGTGTTTTCTCGTACATGTCGGTGATGTCGCGGCCCTGCCGGCGCATGCCGTAGCGCACGCCGTCATAGCGCGCGAGGTTCGACGAGGCTTCGGCCGGCGCGATGATGTAATAAGTGGGCAGCGCATATTTCGTATGCGGCAGGGAAATCTCGACGATCTCCGCGCCCGCCTCCTTCAGCCATTCGACGCCCTGATCCCAGAAAGCGGCGATCTCGGCGGAGATGCCGTCGAGACGATATTCCTTCGGCACGCCGATGCGCCGGCCCTTCACCGAGGCGCCGATCGCCTTCTCATAGTCCGGCACGGGCGCGTCGACGCTCGTCGTATCCTTGGGATCATGCCCTGCCATCGAGCGTAGCATGATCGCCGCGTCGCGCACCGTGCGCGCGATCGGTCCGGCCTGATCGAGCGAAGACGCGAAGGCGACAATGCCCCAGCGTGAGCAGCGGCCATAGGTCGGCTTGATGCCGACCGTCCCCGTGAAGGCTGCAGGCTGCCGGATCGAGCCGCCGGTGTCGGTCGCCGTGGCGGCAAGGCAAAGATGCGCCGCCACAGCGGCGGACGAGCCGCCGGACGAGCCGCCCGGAACAATCCTGGCCTCAGGATCGCCGTTGCGTCGCCAGGGGGAGACGACGGGGCCGAAAGCGCTCGTCTCGTTCGATGAGCCCATCGCGAATTCGTCGAGATTGAGCTTGCCGAGCGTCACCGCGCCGTCACGCTGAAGATTAGCCGAGACTGTCGATTCATAAGTGGGGGTGAAATCATCGAGGATTCGACTGCCGGCGGTCGTGCGAACGCCCTTCGAGCAATAGAGATCCTTGATGCCGAGCGTCAGGCCTTCGAGCGGCCCGGCCTGCCCGCTCGTGAGCCTGACGTCGCTTGCTTGCGCTTGGGCGAGCGCCAATTCCGGCGTCTCGGTGATGAAGCAGTTGAGCGCCCGCGCGCTTTCCATCGCCGAAAGATGCGCCTTGGTCAGTTCGACCGCCGAAATTTTTCTCGACTTCAGCGCGTCGCGCGCGTCGGCGAGGGAGAGATGCGTGAGATCGGACATCGAGTCTCTTTATAAATTGGGCGGCGGGGCGTCGGATCGTGCGGGTCGGCTATTCGACGACCTTGGGCACAACGAAATAGTGGTCGTCCTTGATCGGCGCATTGGCGAGCACGTCGTCGGCGATGCCGCCGTCCGTCACCACATCCGCGCGTTTTTTCATCTGCATGGGCAGCACGGAGGCGATCGGCTCGACCCCTTCGACGTCGACTTCGGCGAGCGCCTCGACGAAGGAAAGGATCGCATTGAGCTCGCCACGCAGACGCTCGACCTCATTCTCCTCGACGGCGATGCGCGCGAGATGGGCGATGCGGCGAACCACCGCGGAATCGACAGACATTTGGAAGCTCCGCCGGGTTGAACCAGTCACGGCGCTATAGCGCTTGGGGGGGCGGGGCGCAATGCGGGCGGCGAGGGTCGCCGCTTATCGCAGCGCCGCTTCGAACTCGAATTAACCGCCGCGCCACTCGCCTGCCCGCGGGGGAATCGCTAAAGTAGAGTGATGATCATCGACACGGACCTCGGCCAAATCGCCGGGGCCCTCCCCCCCAAAGGCCGCTTGATGGGGCTCGATCTCGGCACGAAGACCATCGGTCTCGCGCTTTCGGACGTCGAGCGCCGCCTCGCCTCGCCGCTAGACACCATCAAGCGCGTCAAATTCTCGACCGACGCCGAAGCGCTGCTCCGGCGCGTCTCCGACTTCGACGTCAAGGCCCTGGTCTTTGGCCTTCCCCTCAATATGGACGGCACCGAAGGGCCTCGCGCCCAGGCGACGCGCGCCTTCATGCGAAACCTCCGGAAGCTGACGCCGGCGCCCTTCGCCTTCTGGGATGAACGGCTCTCGACCGCGGCGGTGACGCGCGAACTCATTGCGCAGGACGCTTCCCGCGCAAAACGCGCCGAGGTCGTCGATCGCATGGCGGCCGCCTATATCCTTCAAGGCGCGCTTGACCGTCTGGCGAGGCTTTAGTGAGAATTGGAAAATTATCGCCTCTTTCCGCGGGCTTACTTCGGCGGAAAAATTGAATCTCGCTCAGTTGCGAGCAAGATATTCAATAGTCAAAGTAATTCGCACACTTCCAGATGTTTACAACCATTACGTGCAATTTTACACTTGACATCCAAAGGCTGAGCATTAGAAAAAAGACACGTAGAGGTCGTGATTTAACCTGATTTACAGAGGCTCCGCGCCTGCGGAGGCGAAAATAATGGCTCGTCCGAATGGGTCCGGTTCTGCCGCCTCTCGTGAAACTCCAGACGAGCAACGATCAGAAAAGCGATCCGCCCAGGACGCTGCTGCGCTTGCCAGTTATATATCTGATATGGCTTCGGAACTTGCTCATCTCGCAGGTAGCGCGCAGATGCCGATGCTCGCCTATTTTCTGAGCCTCGCACAGGTCGAGGCGGAAATGCTCGCAAGGCAAACCGGCGGCATCGAAATCCAGCGCGAGAATTGATCGCTACTTCTGGTTGTAATTCAAAGAAACCCCGTTGGCCCCATGACGTTCGAGTCGACCGGCGAGATCGAGTTCGACCAGCGCCTGGTGGACGTCTCGCGCCGGTAGGCCGGCGACCCGAATGAGTTCGTCGATCGAGACCGGGGCGGGTCCAAGTAGCGCCGTCACGACACTATGCGGATCTTGATCAGGCGTTGGCCGGGCCGTGGGAGCCGCCATCGGCTCGACGTCAGCGAGCGCCAGCGGAGCGATCGGCGCCGGAGCCTCGGCTTCCTCGAAAGCGAAGCCCTCTCCCGAAGCGAAAAGATCGATCTCGTCGAAGAGCGGCTCGTTCGCTGCAGGCCCGTCGTCAGCGTCGAACAATGAGCCCGCCGGCTTGTGCGCGCCCGCGAGCGCGTCGATCACGTCTTCGGGGCGCGCGCAAAGCGTCGCCCCCTGCCGTAACAAATCGTTCGTGCCCTCGGCGCGCGGGTCGAGCGGCGAGCCCGGCGCCGCGAAGACCTCGCGCCCCTGCTCATTGGCGAAACGCGCCGTGATCAGCGAACCCGAGCGGCGCGCAGCCTCGATCACGACCGTCGCGCGGCTCAGCCCCGAGATGATCCGGTTGCGGCGCGGGAAGTCGCGGCCCCGCGGCTCCCACTCGAGCGGCATTTCCGAAACGAGCAGCCCCTGCTCCGCAATCTGCGCGACGAGCCGTTCGTGCTCTGCGGGATAGGGTCGCGCCTGCCCGCCAGCAAGCACGGCGATGGTGCCCGTCTCCAGCGTCGCGCGATGCGCGATCGCATCGATGCCGCGCGCGAGGCCGGAGACGATCACGAAATTTTCCCGCGCGAGGCTCCGGGCCATCCGCTCCGCAAAAGCGAGTCCGGCAGCGGAAGCGTTGCGGGAGCCGACGAGCGCCACGCCGTCGCGCCGCGTCATGGCGGCGACGCCCCGCAGCGAGAGGAGCGGCGGCGCATCGTGGATTTCGCGCAGCAAAGGAGGGTAATCAGGATCGCCTGTCGCTGCGAATCGCACGCCCATCGCATGAGCGGCGTCGATCTCTCGCATCGCCTCGTCGCGCGAGGCGAGGCGGATTTCCTTGCCGCGCAGCGACTTCGCCGCAAGCCCGGGCAGCGCCTCGAGCGCGGCCGCGGCGCCGCCAAACCGGTTGACGAGCTGGCGAAACGTGCGCGGCCCGACATTTTCGGATCGGATCAGCCGGAGCCAGTCGACGAGTTGCTCGTCGCTCAGCCGCGAGCCCGCCCCGCTCATGGCTTCTGCCCGATGCGGCTCTCGGCTCCCGCGCGCAGCCGGGCGATATTCTCCCCGTGCTTGCGCCATAAAAGCGCGGCCATCGCGCCAACGACGAACGCCTCGCAGCCGTATCCCAGAGCGAATAGCAGCAGCGGCGACGCCGCGCTCGCGACGAGCGCAGAAAGCGACGAATAGCGCCAGACGGCCGCGACCGTAAGCCAGATGGCGCAGAAGGCGAGCCCGACCGGCCAGTGCAGCCCGAAAAGGCATCCAAGGAAGGTGGCGACGCCCTTCCCACCCTGAAATCTGAGCCAGACTGGGGCGATATGGCCTACAAAAGCCGCGAAACCCGCGATCATCGCGCCCTCGGGCGAGAGCCGGGCGCCAATCAGCACGGCGGCGGTTCCCTTCAGCGCGTCGAGCAGGAGAGTAGCGGCCGCGAGATCCTTGCGTCCGGTGCGCAGCACATTGGTCGCGCCGATGTTCCCGGAGCCGATCGAGCGCAGATCCGTCGTTCCGGCGACGCGCGTCAGCAGCAGGCCGAAGGGAATTGAGCCGAGAAGATAACCGATGGCGAGCGCAAGCGCGTCGAAGAAGAAAAGGTTCATGCTGACAGACGCACTACTCGAGTAAGCTGCGGCGCTTCCGCCGATGCTAATGTAGCGGCGCCCATGCCGCAACCACCGCAGGCCGTTTCTTCCCGGCCCGGCGCGCGCGCCCGCGCCCGACCGACCCCGCGGAAATCATGCCCCTCCCGTTTTGCCGCTGGAAGCGTTAAAGAAGCGCCAGAAACACGGAACCCGCCCATGACGAATTCAGAGCGCAGACCCCGCCCGCGCGCCTTCCGCCTCAACGGCGACGAGACGGTGACCTCGAGCGCCGGCCCGCAGGTCGAGCCCGAGGCCGACATCTTCGCCGAAGCCGCCGAACTCGTCGAGGGCGCGCCTGGCGGCGAGGCCGCGGTGAAGGCGGCGCGCGCCAAAGGCATCCTGGAACGTTACGTTTTTTCCTGGAGCGGCGTGTTCTTCTCGGCCGTAACCGGCCTCATCTCGCTAGCGCTCAGCGTCTGGATCTGGAATTTCGTCGAAGATCTCTTCGCGCGGTCGGCGTTGCTCGGCGCCATCGGCTTTGCGCTCGCCGGGGCGGCCGGCCTCGCGACGCTGGTCTTCATTTCAAAAGAAATCCACTCGATCACGCTGCAGAACCGCGTCGCCAAGCTGCACGCTGCATTGGGCGAAGCCCGCGCCGCCGACGACGCAAAGGATGCCCGCACACGCGTCGCCGAGCTTTGCAAGCTGTATGACGGCCGCGCCGAACTCGCCCGGCCCCGCGCGCTCGTCAACGATTATGTAAAGGAGATTATCGACGGCAAGGACCTCATCGATCTTGCCGAGCGCAATCTCGTCGCGCCGCTCGACAACCTGGCGCGCCGCGAAATCGCCGCCGCCGCCAAGCGCGTCTCGGTCGTCACGGCCGTCAGCCCGCGCGCGATCCTCGACGTGATCTTCGTCGCCGGCCAGGCGATCGTTCTCATGCGGCGCATCGCCGAAATCTACGGCGGCCGTCCGGGTCTTCTCGGCTTCTTCAAGCTGGCGCGCTCGGTCGGCGCGCATCTCGCCATCACCGGCTCGATCGCCGTCGGCGACACGTTATTGCAGCAGGTGCTCGGACACGGCCTCGCGGCGCGCCTCTCCGCCAAGCTCGGCGAGGGCGTGCTCAACGGCCTGCTCACCGCGCGCGTCGGACTTTCGGCCATGGCGGTATGCCGCCCCACTCCCTTCGTCACCGAGAAGCAGCCCGGCGTGAAAGACGTCGCGCCGTTCCTTTTCGGCGGCGACAAGACCAAGGCTTAGTTGTTTTGAAAATCACCACCTGGAACATCAATTCCGTGCGGCTGCGCATGCCGCTCGTCGCGCAACTATTGAAAGACAGGGCCCCCGACGTTCTCTGCCTGCAGGAAACGAAATGCCGCGACGCGGAATTCCCGATGAAGGACTTCACGGCGCTCGGCTACACCCATGTCGCGATCAACGGACAGAAGGGCTATCACGGCGTCGCCGTCGCTTCCAAACTGCCGCTGCGCCTCGTCGAAAAGCGCGCCTTCTGCGAAACGGGCGACGCGCGCCACATCGCCGTCGAAGTCGATGGCAAGGGCGGGCCGATCACGCTGCATAATTTCTACGTGCCGGCTGGCGGCGACGAGCCCGACGTCGACATCAATCCCAAATTCGCCCACAAGCTGGGCTTTCTCGACGAAATGACGAAGTGGGGCGCAAACGGCGCCGCCAGGGGCCGCGTCGCAATGGTCGGCGACCTCAATATCGCGCCGCTCGAACATGACGTCTGGAGCCACAAGGCGCTACTGAAAGTCGTCAGCCATACGCCGATCGAAGTCGAGAAGCTGACCAACGTCGTCCGCGCCGGCGGCTGGATCGACGCCATGCGCCATTTCGTGCCGGCGGACGAGAAGCTCTACACGTGGTGGAGCTATCGCGCCGCGGATTGGGCGGCGTCGAACCGCGGACGGCGGCTGGACCATATTCTTGTCAGCGAAGCGCTCGGCGGCGCCTTACAGCGTCTCGAGGTTCTCACGGAAGCGCGGGGCTGGGAGCGCCCCTCCGACCATGTGCCTGTGACAATTGAATTGTCGGAGTGATTGCATAGCGCCGGAGGCCATATGATTGCGCGCGACCTGATGGACCGCCGTTTCGCCTATGTCACGGCGAACGCAGATCTCGACTACGTTGCGAAGCTTCTCGCGGAATCCGGCGTCGGCGCCGTGCCGGTCGTCGACGAAAATTTTGCGCCGATCGGCATTGTCACGCGCAGCAATCTGGAAGAGGCGCGGCCCACCCCGCTTCGCGATCTCGGCCCCATTCCGGCGTTCCTGCTGCGTAACCGCGTCGCGCCGCGCTTTCGGACAAACGGGCGCTTGCTGCGCGAGGTGATGACGTCGCCGGCAATTTCGGTGCCCATGGGCGCAAAACTTTCCGACGTCGCCAAGCTGATGGAGGAGCATCATCTCAAGCGCGCGCCGGTGGTCGAAGGGCATAAAATTGTCGGGGTGCTACTGCGACGGGAGGTCTTGAACGCGATCGCGAGCGCAAGGCCTGCGCCGGACGGCCTGCAGCAAGCAAAGCCGATACTGGCGCCAGCAAAGCCAGAGCCCGACTATTGCGACGTCGCGACCGCATTGCAGTTCCGGGATCTCGTTGCGGCGCATGAGCGTCACCTCGAAGTCGAGGAAGCGGAGCACCGGCGCGCGCTGCTGCATCTGCGCGAGCAACGCATTCGCGAACTTGCCGCCCAACGCCTCACCGACGCGCAATGGCGGGACATGCTGAACGAAGCGCGGCGCGCAGCGGCGGCGGGAATGACGGAGCACATCTTGATCCGCTTTCCCTCGCAGCTTTGCGTGGACGGCGGCCGCGCGATAAACGCGCCGGACAAGTATTGGCCGGACACGCTTCGGGGCGAGCCGGCGGACATTTTCCGGCGCTGGCGCAACGAACTCGATCCCCGCGGTTTCAGAATAGCCGCGCAAATTATCGACTTCCCCGAAGGCCTGCCCGGCGACGCCGCGCTGTTTCTGCTCTGGGGCAAAAAGACCTGACCTCGCGCTTTTAGCGCTGCTGTAATTCAGCCTCGGCGCGAAGCGCCGCGAGGGAGGGATAGCGCTGCGCCCCGACCGGGCTGATAACTTCCACCGACCCGTCGGACAGCATGATGTAGGTCGCATCTCCAGCGCTGTAGCGATCGACCTCCACCAATTGCCCCTCCCCTTCTTCCTGCTGCTGCGCGTGCTCCTGGGATTGCGCGTGCGCGTGTGCGGCCGCGAGCATCGCCAGCGGATCGGGCGACGCCGCGGGCGCATAATGAGGAGGGCGCGGTGGAAAAGGCGCAGCAGGAAGCGGCGGCGAAGCGACGCCGGGCGCCGGCGGCGGAACGGCCAAGGCGTCCGCCGCACCCTCCTCGACTTCGTGCGGTTCGAGCGGCGCCGAGGCGTCCAGCTTTGCGCCAAGCGCCGAAATATGCGCGACAACCCTGCCGAGCGCCATCGTCACGACGCCGCTGGACACGGCGACGGAGCCGGCGATGAAGAGGCTCCAACCGCGTTCGAGAAGGATGATGTCCCAGCCGGCCAACATCGCATAGGCGCCGACGCCCGCCAGCAGCAGGCCCGCGGTGGTCACGCCCCATCCGGAGAGATTGCGCTTCATGTCGCTCCCGTTCTTGCCGAGCGCTTCTTCTAGCATAACGAGCGGCTCGGCGCGCCAGACCCAACGCGCGCCAAACGCCGCGCCACTGTTTGCGTAACTCGCAAAACCGGCCGCATGTGCGTCAGACGAGCTTTCACACAGATGTGGGCATGAGCGAATTGGCGCACAAGATACGGGTTCTGGGCAACGCTCTAATACATTCTCGGCGGCGTCGGTTTTGTCGGCCTTGTCGTCGTCATGACGCTGGCGATGCGGGCCAAAGTCAACAAGACCCCTGAGGCCGCTGCGCACGCCTGAAGAACATCACGTGAATTCAATGGAATGGGTGGGCCAGCGCCCGGCCGTTTTCTTTTGCCGGGGCGAGGAAACGGAATCCTTATTGCTTATTGCCGTGCACAGGCGCGGGGTCTAGTTAAGCGCGGGGCCCCAAGCCCATTCCTGTTCAGGAGAGAATTGATGTCCTTCACCCTTGAAGACCTTCCCTACGCGTATGACGCCCTTCAGCCCTATCTGTCGCGCGAGTCCTTCGAATATCATCACGACAAGCATCACGCGACCTATGTCACGAACGCCAACAACCTCATCAAGGGCACCGAGTTCGACGGCAAGCCGATCGAAGACGTGATCGTTTCATCTTTCGGCAAGAACACGCCGATCTTCAATAACGTCGCGCAGCACTACAACCACCACCATTACTGGAAGTGGATGAAGCCCAATGGCGGCGGCGCCATTCCCGGCAAGGTCGAAAAGGCGATTGTCGACAGCTTCGGCTCGGTCGACAAGTTCAAGGAAGAATTCCAGAAGGAAGGCCTCGGCCAGTTCGGATCCGGCTGGGTGTGGCTGGAGCTCAAGGACGGCAAGGCCGCCATCCGCAAGACGCCGAACGCCGAGAACCCGCTGGTGCATGGCGCGCAGCCGCTGCTGGTCGCCGATGTGTGGGAACACTCCTACTATATCGATTACCGCAACCGCCGCGCCGATTATCTGAAGACCTTCCTCGAGCATCTCGTGAACTGGGAGCATGTCGAGGAGATGTTCGACGCCGCGAAGTAAGGCTCGGACGAAAATTTTCTGCGCGCGGCGGACTCCTGCTGCCGCGCGCCAAATTTTTTGGATGACGAATGCGTGAAATCTGGTCCTTCGTAAAAACGACGATCATCGGCGGCCTCGTCTTTCTGCTGCCCATCGCGACGATGCTCGTGATCGTCGTGAAAGCGGCGGCGTTAGCGATCAAGGCCGTTGAGCCGCTGGCGGAAAAACTGCCGTTTCCCAAGGGTGAAGCTGCACTCATCGTCTATGTGGTCGGCGGGACGCTTCTCGTGCTGCTTTCCTTCGCGGCAGGCGTCATCGCCCGCTCTTTCTCAATTACACGGAGCAAACCGCCGACGTTCCTCGAGCCGATGCTCGAAAAAATTCCGCCCTACGTCGCGCTGAAAAACTATACGGACCACCTTGCGGGCCTGGAAGACGATCCCTTGCAGCCCGCGCTCGTGCGCATAAACGAAGGCTGGCAGATCGGCTTCATCGCCGACTTTTTCGATGACGGCCATATCGCGGTCTTTCTCCCTGCCACGGCCGACGCAAGCGGAGGCTCAATCCACATCGTCAAATCCGATAGCGTCACGCCGCTCAACATGTCGCGCGCCGATGCGACCGCTTGCCTCAAGCGTTCGGGCCGCGGTCTGCGCATGCTGCTCGAGCGGGCGTCGGCGCCGTAGCGGAAGCCGCCCTCGCCTCGCCTCAGCGGCAGCGAGTCGTCCGAACCCCTCGCACCCAGACGGTGCGGCACACACGCGCCGCCGGCGCGCGCACGACGGCCGCCCCGCGCGGACCGACGCAACCGGCGCGATGGACGCCGCGCGCGCAGACGACGGCGTTGGCTTCCTGCGGCTGAAACGTCAGCGTCGCGGCGAACGTCATGAGGCCGAGTCCGGCGAGCGTCAAGAATTTCATGGCTGTCTCCTTCTCCACCGACAGAGCGCCGGATCCTAGAACTATTCCACTCGTCTACGGCCCTCGCAAGCGCCGCCGTCCACGAAACGAGCGTCGTTCAAGCAGTCCGAACCGCTCAACCTCAAGCGCCGGGCAACGCCTTCGGCTGCGCCTCGACGACTTCTTTCAGATTCTGCGAGCCCCTGCTCGAATTGGCCGCCGACCATCTTGTCCATATTCATGAAGGCGGCGAAGGCCTTGCCCATAAACTCGTTGCGGCCGGACATGGTCCATATCACCTCGGTCTTGTCGCCGATGGGCTTAAGGTCGAAGAGCACGTCGTTCGTGGCCTTCATCGGCCGGGAGAATTCCAGCTTGAGGCGCACGCGCTCGTTCTGGCCGCTTTCGATGATCGTCATCTTGCCCGCGCCGACCTTCTTGTTGCCCGACCAGGAATAGCTGGCGCCCGGTCCCAACGGCGAACCTTCGAATGCATTCTTGGCCTCGGGATCGAGTCTCGCCCAGGGCGACCAGGCCTGCCAGCTATGCAGGTCGTTGATGTGCGGGTAGATCGTTTCCGGCGACGCGTCGATAACGCCGGTGCGGGTGATACTGAAGGTGTCGGGCTGCAGCGACACATAGGCGATCAAAGCGCTCACCAGTGCGAGCATAAACAAGAGAAAAAGGGTCATTGCGACGTTCCTTTGACACCCGCAAGGCCGGCGGCCCGCGCTTTTTTCGTCATTGTAAAGCGCGGGGTCGAAGGCCGCAAAGTTGTAGGCGCGCTCAGATCAAGCTGGCGCAGAACGCCTGTATTTTGGCGCATGCGTTCTCCAGCGTGATTGCAGACGCCGCGTAGGAGACGCGGAAGTTCGGCCCCGTGCCGAACGCCGAGCCCTGTACGACGGCGACGCCTTCAGCCTCCAGCAGTTCGGTGACGAAATCCTCGTCGGTCGCAATGACCTTTCCCGCCGGCGTCTTGCGGCCGATGGCCTCGGCGCAGGACGGGAAGACGTAGAAGGCGCCCTCCGGCATCGGGCATTGCAGATATTTCGACTGATTCAGCATCGAAACGACGAGATCGCGGCGCTCCTGGAACGCCTTGCGGAAAGTCACGAGATGGTCCTGCGGACCATCCAGCGCCTCGACCGCCGCCCATTGCGCGATGGAACAGGCGCCCGACGTCTGCTGGCCCTGCAGCAGATCCATGGCCTTGATGAGCTGGCTTGGACCCGCCGCATAGCCGATGCGCCAGCCTGTCATGGCGTAGGCCTTGGAGACGCCATTCATCGTCAACGTGCGGTCCATCAGATTCGGCTCGACCTGCGCCGGCGTCACGAATTTGAAATCGCCGTAAACAAGATGCTCGTAAATGTCGTCGGTGAGCACATGCACATGCGGGTGACGCAGCAGAACGTCCGTCACCTTTTTCATCTCGTCGTAATTGTAGGCTGCGCCCGACGGGTTCGACGGCGAATTCAGCACCAGCCATTTGGTCCTCGGCGTTATCGCCGCCTCGAGCGCCTCCGGCTTCAGCTTGAAGCCGTCCTCCATCCTCGTGTCGACGAAGACAGTCGTGCCGCCGCAGATAGCGACCATCTCCGGATAGCTCACCCAATAGGGCGCGGAGACGATCACCTCGTCGCCCGGGTTGATCGTGGCCAAAAACGCGTTGAACAGGATGTGCTTGCCGCCGGTCGCGACGATTGTGTCGGACGCCTTGTAGTCGAGCCCGTTCTCGCGCTTGAACTTCTTCGCCACGGCCTCGCGCAGCGGCTGGATGCCGAGCACGGGCGTGTAGCGGGTCTCGCCGCGATCGATTGCGGCCTTGCCGGCGGCGCAGATGTGGTCGGGGGTGTCGAAATCCGGCTCGCCGACGGAGAGGCTGATCACCTCCCTACCCTGCGCTTTCAGATCGCGCGCCTTTTGCGTCACGGCGATCGTGGCGGAGGGCTTTACGCGCGAGAGAGCGTTGGCGAGGAACGAGGACATCGGTGGGCCTTCCAGGATGGAGGAGCGATTGGTGCGCCGCACATAAGGGCGCTGGAGGATAATCGCGCGCCCGGCGCTGATCAATCAAAAAGCCGTAGCTTAGCGCGCGCCGGCTTTCTGGTGCGGCGCGATAGAATTTGGCCGCTCACCCATTAATCGGATGTTTGTTCCCGGCTGGCTTAATGCGCCCAAGCTCAACTGGGGGACGCGGCATGCCGCTTCGATTGCTGACTTTCGGGGATCGCTGGCGCCTTGGGATCATCCTCGCCTGCGGGCTGCTTTTCGGGCTGGTCGCGCCCTTCACCGCGCTCCAGGTCGATTGGGCCACCCTCTTTCCCGTCTATCTGATGGCGGCCGTCCTCACCGGCGTCGGCGTGGCCTATCGCGTGCTCGGGCGTGACGAAGGGATCGCCGCGACCGTCCTCATCGTCGCGCAGATCGTCGTCTATTCCAACGTCGCCGTCCTGGACAATTACCTCGGCCTCGAACTGCGCCGCCCGCTCAACGACGCCTTACTGGCGAGCGTCGATCGCGCCATGGGAGTCGATTGGTGGGCCTATGTCTCGTGGGTCAAGGCCAACCCGCTCGTCGGACGGCTCCTCACCGTCGCCTATCTCAGCTCCCTGCCCCAGGTCGCGGTCGCAATTATCGTCCTCGGCTTCAGCAAGCGGATCGAGCGACTGGATCGCTTCACGCTCGCCTTTATGATGTCGTCGGCGCTGACGATCGCCCTCTGGACCGCTTTCCCGAGCTTCGGGGCCCTCCCGCTGCACTATGCCCAGGGGCTGGCGGAGCCGACGTTCTACCTCGCCATGACCAAGGACGAGGCCCTGAAACTCCTCGCCCTGCACGCGGGGCCGACCCCGACCCTGCGCCTCGACGAGTTGACCGGCCTCATCGGCTGCCCCTCTTTTCACACGGCGTTAGCTATATTGACGATCTACGCGATGTGGGGGACCCCCTATGCGGGAACGATCGCAATCGCATGGAACGCCCTTGTTTTAGCTTCGATTCCCGCCGATGGCGGGCATCATTTCACCGATGTGGCGGTCGGTGGAGCGATCACTCTGGCAAGCCTATACTTGGCCGATATTGCGATGCGAAGAAAACCGCGTGAAACACACCCGGTCTATGCGACGCCTCCGGCGCTAGGCCAGAGATTTCCGGCCTAAATTACGAATGCGCCGCACGCTGCAAATGCGAAGGAAACCCCGCAGAAACGCAGCGAATCAAGCGCGAACGACCGCTCGCGCCCATTGATTAAAAATTTGTAAAAATCGCGAAATGGCATGCAACCTTTTCGCCGCATGTTCGTTGTTACTGGGAGTTCGCGGACACATTGAGGTTCGCGGGTCACCGTCGCGGCCAAGGGAGCGGCCGACGTACGGATCATGCAAGGGCGCAAGACCCTAGAGGAAGACGAACAATGTCGCTCGTTGATAAATTTGACGATCAAATTGAGCCGGCGTTCACCCGCAGTTTCGACCGCGAGTTTGCCCGCCGCCAGTTTCGGGTTTCCATTTTACTCGTTTCGGCCATGGCCACGGCCGCCTTCGTCCTCGGTTTCGCTCTACCGGTCAATCCGTCGCAGACGAACGCTCCGGTCGCGGACAGCTCGGAATTCGCCGGCCGCCTTGTGAGCGTCGACCACTAATATGGCAACAGTCGGGCCAATAAAAAACGCGCGCCGCTTGGCGCGCGTGCATTTTTTTGCGTGGTGCGTTTTTGCTGGCGCGCCGCCTGTTGAGGAGCGCGGATAACGCCGCGCTCCCTGAGTTCCCCTCGCTACTTGGCGCCTTCCGGCTTAGCGTCCCCGTTATGATGGTCGTGGCCGGCATGACTAGATTCCTTGGGGCCCGACGTGTCCTTGTTGTGCGCCTTCTCCCAGCGCGCCATCGCTTCGGCGTCGTGGGCGTGCGCGGCGTCCGGCGCGTCGATCGCCGCGTCGATGATGACCTCGCCCGCCTTTTCGAAGACGAGCGTCATCTCCAGGCCCCAGCCGACTTCAAGATGCTTCTTGGCGCCGAGCAGCGCCACATAGACCCCGCCGGGCGCCGCCGTGACCGTCGTCTTCGGCGGCAGGACGATCGGCGTTTCCAGATCGGGATTCTTCGGATCGCCGTGAATGATGGCCTTCTCGAACTTCTCGACCTTCACCCCGATCAGCCTGTCGGGCGTATCGCCGTTATTGTGCAGGAACGCGTAAAAGGTCGATTTGTTGTCGCCGTCGACCGGCGCGCGGATCCAGGGATGCTCGACCTTGAGATTGCCGACGTCATACTCATGCGCCTGCGCGGAACCGCGCGGAAGGAAGACGCCGAAGGCTGCGCCGGCCAGCAAGGTGCCGCCCGTCGTCAGAAGATCACGCCGCTTGATGATCATTGCTTCTCTCCCAAAAACGCCCGGCTTCATCGCCGGTGCGAAGACATTCCTCCCGCTCAGTGCGAGTGGAGGCTGATCAGGACCATTGGCTCGCTGGCCATCATCGCCGCCTGAGCGGAGAAGGCCGTCGAGCTGCCGTCATCCGCGCCGAACTGCTTGAAGCGCGCCCGCACATAACCCGAACGGTCGACCAGGAAATGCGCCTGCGCGATCTCGCTCGTGTAAGGGACGTTCGGATAGCGGTTGATGATCGAATAGGCCTTTTCGACCGCGGCGGGATGGACGGCTTCCCGGCCCTTCGCAGCCGCCGGACAGTCCCCGGTATAAACGGTGACGTGCGGCGTCCCGGCCGCCTTGGCGGCTTCGGCCGCCCGCAGCAGACTCGCTTCCAGCTCTTTGGCCTCGTCGCCCGTCGCGGTGCAGCGGGCGAATGAAACGAGCGTGGGCGCGCCGCGCAATTTATACAAGGACGTCACCTCTTCGGAGGGATCGACAAGCGCGAAATCCGGGGCGATCAGCCACTGGATCATCGCCTGCGGCCCGATGAAGCGCGCACGATTGGTGCTTGAGAGCATCAGGAGATAGTTGATCATGTCCCAGCGGTCGTCGGTGTCGAGCACATGCTCGAAACTCGGCATGACGCCGCTCTGGCCGCCGAAGGTCAGCCAGTGAAAGATGTCGCCGATCGTGTGGGTGCCGACATGCGGCGCCGTGAGGTCGGCTGGCTGGATCAGCAGGCCCTGGGGGTTCTTGAGGTCCTTGGCCATGGGGCCGTTGCCCTCGCCCATCGCCCCGTGACAGCCGACGCAATTCTCCTGGAACGCCCCCATGCCGCGCGAGACAGACTCGGCCGTGAAGTCCTGAGTAGGATCGTTGTAGGTATCCGTATAGGCCTCGGTGGAGAAGGAGACGGCGAGACAGAACAGCGCCGCAAGAGTCGCCGCAGGCGTCGCGTAAAGGCGCCGCTCGCGCGTCGCCGGCGTCCACCAGACGAGCGCAGCGACGAGCGCGAGAACGCCCGCGGCGATCGCCCACCACCAGATCGGCGACGGGAAGATCGGCTTCTGCCCCCAGGTCGCGATATAGGAGAGACGGAAAGGCAGCGGCCAATAGAGGTTCGTCTCATGCGAGGCCGGCGTGATGACGGCGATATAGCCGGCGATCCCGAGCAGACCCAGTCCGAACACGGCCTCGAGGCTGCCCACCTTGCCAACCCAGTCGACGTTGAACTCGCCTTCAGGGCGGGCGCGCATGTAGCGCACGATCGCAAGCGCGCAGAGCAGCACGGCGCACAGCAGCGCCAGCTTCAGCGTCAACAGACGTCCATAGGGGGTCGCCAGCATGTTCGGAATGCTGCCGACATTCTCCCACGCCATGGCGACGCCGGTGACGGCCACGAGACCGATCGCGCCCTTGGCGACCATCGACCAGCGCTCAGCCAGTTGAGCCGCGACCTCCGGCGGCTTCGCATGCGCCGTGAACATCCACCAGATCAGACCGAGCAGGCCGCCGAGCCAGGTGAGGCCCGCGGCCGTGTGCAGGAGAAAACTGATCTGGGTCCAGACCGGCAGGCCGTCGTCGATGGCGTGGCCGGTTACCGAAACGACCGCCAGGACGCCGACGCCGGTCCACAGCGTCACCCGATCCAGCACATCAGACGAAACGTAGATGCGCGCGACCGTCATCCCCGCAAAGATAAAGGCGAACAGTTGCGTCACGAGCCACGCCTTGCCGACGCTCGTCCCGAGGGTGAACTCCCACAGCACGTCCGAGTCGATCGAGCGTTCGCCCGGAATGATGGCCCGCGCGGTGAGATATAGCAGCGCGAAGCCGATCAGCGCGCGAAACACCGCGGCGGCGGCGACCGCGAGCTTGAACCGAGCGCCGTCTTCGCCGATCAGCCGTGGCAACAGCAGCAATCCGACCGCGAGCGCGGCGGGCATGCTTTCGAGGAAGCGAATGAATGCGAGAGAAAGATACATTGCCGATTCTCGCCCGTTTTCTCGTTTCGTTCGTTACGTGCGCTGGACGGAGGCGTGCGCCTTGACGCGCGCGGAAGCCGACAGGCGGTTTGATCGACCGTCTCGCGCTTCGTCGCCCCTTCCGGATCCAAGCATTCCTATTTCGGGTCGACCGTGAACTCGTAGTTTCCTTCGACAATATGGCCGTCGGTCGAGAGCACACGGTAGCGCACGACATATTTGCCTGGCGCCAGTTCGGGCGCGTCCATCGACAGCTCGCGCGGCTTGTCCGGCACGCCGATCGAACCCTCCCCAAGACCTTTCCCCGCCGCGTCTTCCAGCGTGAGCTTGGAATATTTCGGCTCAACGCCCCCGCCGAAGCGGAGCTTGATGGTCTTGGGCGAGGTCGCGACATGGTCCTTGGAAGACGGCGTCGCCTCGACGAGGAACGAATGAGCGGCGGCCGGAGCGGCTGCGATGACCGCGGCAAGCACTCCTGCGACGGCAAGGCCAGCGGCGCGACGAGAAAACATGAGCATTCCCTTCATGACGTTTCCCCCGAGGCTTTTCGCCTCATTTTTTATCGTTACCTTCTAGATGCGAATGAGAGGCCGCGCCTTCAAGACGCAACCGTCTCGGTCGGCTCCTTCTTCTTTGGCGTCGTGTGCGAATGTTTCCAATACGCCGCCACCATGCCGGCGATCAGCACCGTCCCGGCGATCTGAGGAACCCAGGCCCACAGCGTTTCGCCGACCGTGAATTTGAACATCTCGGTCTGCTGCTCGCCATTTTCGCGCGTGAGCGTGACAAGCCCGATATAATGGCCATCCGTCGTAAAGTTGTGCTCCACGCTGAACGTGCCCTTCAGGTATTTCTTGGCAGGAAGGTGCAGTTCGGTGATCGCATCCAGCCCCGCGCCCGTCGGAAGCATCGGGTTCAGCGGATCGCGGATGATCCGCAGTTCGAGCGGCAGGTCGCGGAAAGCAGGCGTCTCGATGTCGAAGGCCATGATCGTGCGTCCGGCCGCCGGAATCTCGCTGCAGTATTCGCTTCGTGACTTGTCCGGTTGAAACATCGTGATGTGGATCATGTCATAGCCGAACATCACCATGCACATGTTGCCCATGGACATGGCTTCCGGGCCAGCGCCGCCCTCGGCGCGCGGCTGCGGGGCGAAAGACGCTGAAAGCACGACGCCAAGAAAAGCGGCCGCAAGGCTACGCCAATTGATCATTTCCATCCCTCGTTTTTTCGCGGCGGCATTTCGCAACCGCCGTCTTTTTACTTCGACCGTCCGACGCCCTGCGCCCTTCATGGGCGCGGCGCCGTCGTCTTCCAAAGCTTCAAGAAAGAGCCCGCACGATTTTGCCGGAGGCTCCCCTGAAGCGGCACTTTGCATCCAAACACCAAGCCGAACGAGCAAAAAGCCCGCATATCATTTGCGTCTAATAGACGCACCAATTGATCTTGGGCAAACGCCGGAGCAACGGCCCCGAGGCATTTTTAAAAAGGAAAACCGGCCGGACTTTTGGTCCGGCCGGCTTTTTTAGTTCAAGCGAAGCGATGTTCGATCAGGGCATGTCGCCCGCGACGAACTTCGGAATCACCGGGCCGCCGATCTCCGCCGCATAGCGCTTGCCATCCGGAGAGAAGAAGAACAGCAGGCCGCCGATCTGGCTGTCGGTGTCGTAAGCCAGGTCGGACAGACGCTCGATGTCCCAACGCGCGTCCTGGATCTTCACGATGATCTCCTTCGACTCGCCCGGAGCAATCGGGGTCGGGTCGACCGACAGACCGCGGTCCGCCAGGAGATAGTCCGGGAAGTCAGGCTTCGAGGTGAACACGTCGGGGTTCAGGAAGCGCAGGCCCGCGGCGGTATATTCGCCCAGACGCAGCGGCTGCGACGTGCCGTTCTTGACCTTGACGTTGATCGTCAGTTCGCGACCCGGAACCTTGTAGACGCCGCCGTTGAGCTCGGCCGACACAACGTCCTTGCCCACGCCCGCGGTGCCTTCCGTCTCGATCGGCGTCAGCGGCTTCTGCAAGCCGGCCTGAAGCGGGATCGTGCGCGGGAAGGTCGAGTTCGTCACCGCATAGCCCACGATGGTCGCAAGGATCGTCAAAGCGAGAACGATCGCGCCGATGCGGCGGTCGTCATCGCCAATGACCGCTTCCGGACGGCCTTCAGCAACGCGGATATACGAGGCGATGATGCCCTTCCGGACGAACCAGAAGAGAATCCAGGCCGCGCCGACCGCCATCCACGGCAGATGCCACATATAAATGCGGCTGATGCCGTAATGCTCGAGGTCGATCGTCGAGCCGTCGAGGAGCGTCACCGGATCGGTGAAGTCCTTCATGTCGCCCTTGATCTCGATCCACTGGCCGGGGCCGATGATCGGACCGCCGCCTTCGACGTTGATCTGAGCGTGAACGTGCCAGCGGCCAGCGCGACGGCCGCGCAGGTTCACCGAGAAGGCGTAGTCCTTGCCGATCTCGAGCGAAACCGAACGCGGAGCGAACTGCTCGCCGATGAACTGAGCCGTGCGCACCAGAACCGGACCCGGCTCGCCGGCGTTCAAGAACGAAACGCGCGGATTGGCGACAGCCTGCGGCCACGCCGAGAAGACGTGAATCTTGCCCGACAGAACCATGTCTTCGTTGACGTTCACCGACGTCTTCGACCACGCAACGTCATACCAGTTCAACGTGCGCATGCGAAGGAACGCCTGCTGCGACTTCTCGCCGTGAGCCGAAGCCGGAGCAATCGCTCCGAGCGTCGCCGCCACAGCAGCCGCCGCGCCGATGGCGGCGAGCTTGACTAGCTTTTTCATGAACAAACCTCCCAGGTTCTTCTCCCGGCCGGCGCCTCGCGCGCCAGCCGATTTTTTCATCCGCGAACCGTCAGGACAAATCGCTGATCCAACCCGATCCGATCCGCGTTTTTCTCCTCGAGGCCGCGCCCCGGCCCTCGCAGGCCGAAGCCAGCCCACAATCAGATTTGGTCGATGACCTTGGTCGTCGAATACCAACGGCCCATGAACCACCACAGGAAGTACACCATCATCGAGACGAAGCCCGAGAAGAACGCCGCGACCGGCACAACGTCCTTACCGAAGGTGCGCAGCGTGCCGCGTTCGACCATGCGGATGTATTCCGGCATCGAGGTGCGGACGTAGTGGAGGCCGATCAAGTCAGCGAGGGTCATCAGCTGACCATGCTGCTCGGTCGCCTGGTGGAACGCCGCAATCGCCGGCCAGTTGTTCGGGTAGAACAGCAGACCCCAGCCCAGCGAACCGACAACCGCCGTGATCACGTAGGAACCCGACAGAAGCAGGATCACGTCGAGCCAGATCGCCGGAACGATCAGAGCGGACGGGAACACGAGGCTGATCGGGAAATACGTCCAGCCCCAGAAGTTGACGTAGCGGTTGATCCACTCGCCAATCAGGAGGCCCAGAGCCGCGAACACGGCGCCGAACGGCAGGCGGAAGTTCACCCACCAGAAAGCCTGCGACGCCGCGCAGAAGGTCACGCCGAGAATCGGCACGACCGTCGGCCACATACGACGATCCTTCCAGTCGACCCAGAAGTCCCAGTCGCCCGCCGTCAGCATGAAGTGGACGTGATAGCCGCCCAGAACGGCGAAAAACAGCAACACAAGAAGCATCCAGTCCGTCGTCTGAACGCAACCCGCCGCCTCGGCGACGGAGTTGAACGGACCGACCGCCCCCCCGCTTTTCGATTGTGACATCACTCTTCTCCTTGGTGTTTCTCGAACGCCTGTCAGCGCCGAGCTTTCTTTTTGCGTCCAGCCCGGGGCCTCTCCTCCCCGAACCGGCCCCCAGCGTCGGATCAGGCCGATCGACCCTTTCCCGCCGGGTTTTTCCTTGAGCGCCCCGCCCGAAAGCGGCGCGCCCGCGAAACCTTCCCCACCTCTCGGCCCCGGCGCAAAGACCCGGACCGCGACGCTCGACATCCACCCGGTCGCCTCAGGCGGCCGGAAAAATCATCCAGGCGTCTTTATAGAAAAATCCCGCGCGCCAGCTTCGTCCGCCCGCGCCTTGAGGGCGCGGGCGGCGAGAGCGACGATTAGTCGGCCAGAAGCGCAACGCCTTCCTTGCCGACCAGCGCATGGATGCGCGCCAGGATCTGCAGGACCACGCCGAACACGCCGAGCGCCATCCAGCCGAAGAACACGAAGCCCCAATGCAGCGGAGCGACGAACAGCTCTTCCATGAACCAGAAGGTGTGACCCCACTCGTTCAGGCCGACGTTCGGGATGATCATGAACGGGCCGATGGCGACAATCAGGAACGCCAGCGAGTAGCCATGAGCAAAAAACGGAATGCGGGTCTTCGCATAGAAGAACGCGCCAACCGCGATCACCGAATAGATCGGGTAGCTCATGTAGAACTCGATGATGTGCGACGGCGTGAAGTCCGTGTCACGGATAACCGTCATGTGCCAGGTGCCGTCCTGCTCCGTGAAGAAGGAGGCGCCCCAGTAAATGGCGATGCCGTAAACAACCAGCCACTGAACCAGAACCACCAGGCGGCGCACCTCTTCACGCGGCGAAACCGCGTCCACGTTGCGGTCGCGGGTCTTCCAAAGATAGCCGGCGAGGCCGATGCCCGAAACCAGCTCGAGCGGGATCTCGGTCCAAAGGATCGACATCCAATACGTCTGAAACTCCGGCGCAAACGAATCAAGGCCGGCGCGCCAGCCATAGATCTGCTCGTAAATGCGCACGATCAGATAAAACGTGTTCAAAAGCGCCAGACCAATCCACATACCACGCAGATCGACCACGCTTGCCGTGCCAGCAGCGGCGCCAACCGCTGTGTCAGTCGTCGAGCTCATATTGTAACTCCTCCTAAGTGCTCCCAGGGATATGCGCGTGACCGGTATCGCTCCGCCTCCCGGAACAGAGCTGCTTCGTCCTCGTTTGATTAAAACGTTCGGCGGGTTCCGTTCAGCTTCGAACAAACCACGCCATACCGCCCTTGTCTTGTCGCTGCCCTGCGAATAACCCCGACCCACCGACCGAAACCCGTGAGACGAAACATCCCCAGAAACCGCCTTGTTGTTATCGGACGAACACCGACGTCGCCGCCTAAACAAAGCCCAAGTCCGACCCCTCCGGAACCAGACAAAAGACCCCGCTTAGCGTGGCCCAACCATTCCCCCTCCCCGTCACAATATCAATATCCCTTGGTGTAGATAATCACTGTCTATCGAATAGTCGTTGCAACCCCAGTGGGCTGGTAATAAACAACTCATATGGGTAGTCATGTGACGAAAGGCAGGTGGCGTCAGCTTGTCGCTAGTACAATGAAATTAAAAAGCTTTACAGTCATCTGCGCGCCCGGCGCCGCGCATGTGGCGAAAGTTTGGTGGATGTTTGGAAGCCCCCGCCGACAGGACTGCGGCGATCTGTCAAACGCCATTATGGCGCAAGGGCGTTGCGCAGATCGGCCGCCGCCGCGTCGCGCGCGCCCAGCGGCGAGAGGCCGAAACGCGTCTGATCGTCCGCAGTGTCGAGGTCGCATCATAGACGGCGTGGTCGACGAAGTCCTTGCGCGCAAAGGGGGAGACGATCAGCGCGGAAACGGGCGCAGTCTGCGGGATCATGTTTGGACTTGTTGGCGCTGACCGGCGCGAAAGGGGCCATGCTCCCAAAGGCGATCCCATCAGGGGTCACCTTGACGAGACCGCGCCACTTCGGGGCCCCTCGAGGACGCTCGCCGGCAAGTCGGCCGTGCGCGCGGGCCAGCCCTTCTCGTCGAGCAGGGCGACGAGGCTTTCGGGCGGATTTGGATATAACGGCGGACAGGAGCAGATGAGGAAAAAATGACAAAAAATGAGAGCGCGCCCGACAGGGCGCGCTCCCGTGTCGGTGATCTTACTGCGGGCGCGGCGTGTCCTTGGTGCGCGGCGGCAGCACGGGATAGGTGACCTTCGGCTGTTCACCCGTCAGCGAGCCGAGGAAGGCCACGATGGCGGCGTTTTCGTCCGGCGCGAGCGTCGCGCCGAGCTGGCTCTTCGCCATCACGTCCACAGCCTCCTCGAGCGTCCAGACCGAGCCGGTGTGGAAGTAAGGCGCATGCAGCGCGATATTGCGCAGGGGAGCGATGCGGAACGCGAAGGCGTCAGCGTCGTTGTTCGTGACCTTGGCGCGGCCGCGGTCGGCGACCGGCAGGATCGACGCATCCGGCTTGTTCGCGACGCCGAAGACGAAGTAGCCGTTGCCGCCGACGTTCACGCCGTTGTGGCAACCCGAGCAGCCCTTGTCCATGAACAGACGCAGGCCCTTCTTCTCGGTGTCGTTGAGCGCGGCCGTGTCGCCGGCGAGGAACTTGTCGAACTTCGAGTTCGGCGTCGTCAGCGTCGCTTCGAAAGCCTCGATGGCGTTGGCCATATTATCGAAGCTTACGGGCGCGGCATCATTCGGGAAGGCCGCCTTGAAGTCGGCCACATAGGTCGGCATGCTCTTCAGCGTCGCCTCGACGACGGCCGGGGTGTTGTTCATCTCGACGTCGGCCTGCACCGGCCCCTTGGCCTGGGCCTTGAGGTCGACGGCGCGGCCGTCCCAGAACTGCGCGATGTTGAAGACCGCGTTGAGAACGGTCGGCGCGCGGCGCGGGCCCTTCGCCCAGCCGTGCCCGATCGAGGTGGGCCCGGCGTCCTCGCCGCCCGTGCCGAGATTATGGCAGCTGTTGCAGCTGATGATCTGGCTCTTCGAAAGGCGCGGCTCGAAGAACAGCTTCTTGCCCAGCTCCACCTTGGCGGGCGTGATGGCGTTGTTCTTGACGACCGAATTCACGCTCCCGGCGTCAATCGGCTTGAAGACCGCATTGGCGTCGGCGCGCAGATCGCCGGCATCGGCCATAACGGGAAACAGCAGCAGCAGCAGCGCGCTTGTCGCGGCGATCCTTAGACGAGACATGGTTCCTCTCCCTCACAGCCTTATCATTGAAAGCTGATCGCCCCGCTGCGCAGGCGCGCGAAGCTTGGGTCTTCGGCTATCACAACCCCCGACAGGGCGGAAGCCCTCCAAGCCGTGGCTCTGCGAGGCTTAGGGCGGAAAGATGACGGCGCGCCGACAGAGTTCGGGGAATACGGGTCGCGTATTGGCCGGCCGCGAGGCGCCTCGACCGACAACCGGGCGGGGCCTGCCGGTCCCCCTCAGGTGCCCGTGGGATAGTTCGGACTTTCGCGCGTGATCGCCACGTCGTGGACATGGCTCTCCCGGAGGCCGGCATTCGTGATCCTCACGAATTGCGCGCGCTCCTGGAATTCCTTGATCGTCGGCGCGCCGACATAGCCCATCGCGGCGCGCAGCCCGCCGGCAAGCTGATAGACGATCGGCGAGATCGGACCGCGATAGGGCACCTGCCCCTCGATGCCTTCGGGCACGAGCTTGAGCTGATCCTTCACGTCGCCCTGGAAGTAGCGCGTCGCCGAGCCGGCCGTCATGGCGCCCACGGAACCCATGCCGCGGTAGGCCTTGAACGAACGGCCCTGATAGAGAAACACCTCGCCGGGCAACTCTTCCGTGCCGGCGAAAAGCGAGCCCATCATCACGACATCGGCGCCCGCTGCGATCGCCTTGGCGAGATCCCCGGAATATTTCACGCCGCCGTCGCCGATCACCGGCACGTCGGCTTTGCGCGCCTCCTCGGCGGCGTCCATGATCGCGGTGAGTTGCGGCACGCCGACGCCCGCCACGATGCGCGTGGTGCAGATGGAGCCGGGACCGATGCCCACCTTGATGGCGTCGGCGCCGGCGTCGATGAGCGCCTTGGCAGCCTCGGCGGTGGCGATGTTGCCGGCGATGATCTGCACCTTGTTGGTTTCACGCTTCACCCGCGCGACCTGATCGATCACGGCTTGCGAATGGCCGTGAGCCGTATCGATCACGATACAGTCGACGCCCGCGTCGATGAGCTGTAGCGCGCGCTCGTAGCCATGGTCGCCGACCGTCGAGGCTGCGGCGACGCGCAGGCGTCCCTCGGCGTCCTTGCAGGCGTGCGGATGCTGGGTGGCTTTTTCAATGTCCTTCACGGTGACGAGCCCGACGCAATGGTAGTCCTCGTCGACGACGAGCAGCTTCTCGATGCGGTGCTCGTGCAGCAGGCGCTGCGCCTCTTCCTGCCCCACGCCCTCGCGGACGGTGACAAGTTTCTTGGTCATCAGTTCGGCGATGGGCTGGCGATTGTCGGCCGCGAAACGCACGTCCCGGTTCGTCAGAATGCCGACGAGCCTGCCCTTGCCGCCGTCATTGCCCCGCTCGACCACGGGAATGCCGGAAATGCCGTTCGCCGCCATCAGGCCCAATGCGTCGGCGAGGGTCGCGTCGGGGAAGATCGTGATCGGATCGACCACCATGCCGCTCTCGTATCGCTTGACCTTGCGCACTTCGGCGGCCTGACCAGCGGGCGAGAGATTCTGGTGAATGACTCCGATGCCCCCGGCCTGCGCCATCGCGATGGCGAGACGCGCCTCCGTCACCGTATCCATAGCGGCGGAAATGATCGGGAGATTGAGGGTGATCTCGCGGGTGAGGCGCGTCGTCAGGTCGACGCTGGACGGCATGACGCGGGAATGGCCGGGCCGCAGCAACACGTCGTCGAAAGTGAGCGCTTCGGGCAACGTGGCGGGCGATCGGGCCATGGGGGCCAACTCCTTGGTGGCTGGGGGTTGGCGGGTGCTCTTAGCATTAATCATTGCAAAGGCAAATGGCGCTGGCGCGACGACCGCCCCTCCGCGTTGCAGGAAGAGGCGCGGCCGGTCTCTAGGCGGCGGCCCCGGCGCGCTCCGTGTCGAACTGCAGTTTCGCGAGCCGCGCATAGAGCCCCCCCGCGGCGCTCAGGCTCGCATGGGTGCCCTCCTCCAGAATATGGCCATCTTCCAGAACGACGATGCGATCGGCCTCGAGCACCGTCGCGAGGCGGTGCGCGATGACGATGCTCGTGCGTCCCTTCATCACGTCGTGCAGCGCGGCCTGAACGGCGGCCTCATTCTCGGCGTCGAGCGCCGAGGTTGCTTCGTCGAGCAACAGCACCGGCGCGTCGGCGAGAATGGCGCGGGCGATGGCGAGACGCTGACGCTGGCCGCCCGAGAGCGTCACCCCGCGTTCCCCGAGCGACGTGTCGTAGCCCTTCGGCAGCGCCATGATGAAGTCATGCGCCTGCGCGCGCCTCGCAGCCGAAACAATCGCCTCCTGCGAGGCGCCTTCGCGGCCATAGGCGATGTTCTCGGAGACGCTCAGTCCGAAGATGACGGGGTCCTGCGGCGCCAAAGCAATCGCCGCGCGCAGATCGAGTGGATCGAGCGCGCGGATATCGACCCCGTCGAGCGCGATCACGCCTCGCTCCACGTCATAGAAGCGCAGCAGCAAGGAGAAGATGGTCGACTTGCCCGCGCCCGAAGGCCCGACCAGGGCCACGCGCTCGCCGGGCCTGACGGTCAGCGTCAGATCGCGTAGCGCGGAGCGATTCGGGTCCGTTGGATAGGCGAAGCCGACGTGATCGAAAGTAATGCGCCCCTCCCAGCGCGCAGGCGGCGTCGCGGGCTTTGCAGGGGCGACGATTTTCGGCTCCACGGCGAGAATTTCGGCAATGCGGGTAGCGGCGCCGGCGGCGGCGGAAACCTCGCTCCACACCGACGATAGTTCGCCGAGCGACGAAGCCCCGAGCACGGCATAGAGAACGAACTGCGAGAGCAGGCCCGAGGTCATGCGTCCCGCGAGGACATCCTGCGCGCCAAGCCACAAGACGCCGACGACGCCGGTGAAGACGACGAGGATTACGCCGGCCGTTACAAAGGCCCGCATCAATGTCGCGGCCTGCGCGGCGTCATAGGAATTCTCGACGGCCCCTTTGAACCGCGCCACGGTCGACGCCTGCGCGCCATTGGCCTGCATGGCGCGAATGGCGGAGAGGTTCTCTCCCGCATAGGCGGACGCCTGCGCCAGCGTGTCCTGCGCATGCTTCGAACGGCGGCGCACGCTGCGTCCGGAGGCGATGAGCGGCAGCACGATCGCCGGAATGGCGGCGAGCGCAACCCCTGCGAGCTTGGGGCTCGACGCCACCATCATCACGACCGCGCCAAAAAACATGAAGACGTTGCGCAGCGCGACCGACGCCGACGATCCGAAAGCCGACTTCAGCAGAGTCGTATCCGCCGTCAGTCGCGACAGGAGTTCTCCGGTTTTCGCCGTATCGTAGAAAGCTGCGTCGAGCGAAACCAGATGTTTGAAGAGATCGGCGCGCAGATCGGCGACGACGCGCTCGCCGAGCGTCATCACAAAGTAATAGCGCGTGGCGGAGGCGAGCGCGAGAGTCGCCGCAACGGCGATCATCGCGCCGAAATAGGCGTTCACCGCGCCGGCGCTGTCGGCGGAAAAGCCGTGGTCGATCATCCCGCGCACCGCCGCCGGCAAGGTCAGCGTCGCGCCGGAGGCCAAGATGAGCGCGCCAAACGCGAAAGCGATCGTACTCTTGTAGCGCAGGGCGTAGGGGAGAAGCGGGCGCAGGGGCGAGAGCGTGGCGCGAAGCCTGCCCCTGTTTTCGGCGTTTGCGTCGGCGACCGGCACGGCGGTTTCAATCTCTGTCATGGCATGTCCCTATAGCGCTCGGGCGGCTTGAAAACGACCCCGGCCGGAAAAGGCTGCGCGAGGGCGCCGCAACGTCAGCGCGTGCGCTGCGGCATAAATTTTTTTTGGGTCAGCGACATGAAAATAAAGCGCGGCCTTGCCGTACCGCTTATTGTTTCAGTTACTTACAGAGTGCGACACGTTGTCGCGCTAAAAACGTCGCAGCGCTGGACACCGCCGCGTCTTGTGCTAACCTCCCCTGCGTCGAAATGACGCGACCTCCACTGAGTGGGGGCAGATGCGCCAAAAAACAAAAAATAAGGCGCAGCTCTGGGAACGGAAAGAGGAGTGTAGACAATGGCTGAGAAAGAACTCGAAATCACCACGAACACCTACATTTTCGCTGGCGTTGGCGCTCTGATCATCGGCGGCCTCGCGGCTGCGGCCCTCGGCGGCCTGCAGAACACCATTGCGGCGGGCGTCGTCGGCGCGCTCGCGGGCGGCTGCCTCGGCCTCTTCTTCTAGTTTGCCTTCCGGAGCCCGAAAGGGCCTCCACCGCGGAAAATCACAACAGGGAGTGAAGACAATGGCTGAGAAAGAACTCGAAATCACCACGAACACCTACATTTTCGCTGGCGTTGGCGCCGTGATCATCGGCGGTCTCGCGGCTGCGGCCCTCGGCGGCCTGCAGAACACCATTGCGGCGGGCGTCGTCGGCGCGCTGGCGGGCGGCTGCCTCGGCCTCTTCTTCTAGTCCGCTCTTCTGGCGGTCGCCGGCTCAGGCCGGGGCCGCGGCAAGACGTAAACAGCCAGCGCTCGCGGCAAGCGAACGCTGGCTGTGTTGTTTTCAGGCTTCCGACTTTCGAAGACGCAGGGCCTCAGAGCGTCGCCGTGGCGGCCCCGCCCGGCCACATCTCGCGCGCACGTTCGCGCAGGACGAATTTCTGAACCTTGCCCGTCGACGTTTTCGGCAACGGACCGAAGACGATGCGCCGCGGGCATTTGAAATGCGCCAGATGGGTGCGTGACCAGGCGACGATCTCTTCCGCTGTCGCCTGCTCGCCTTCCTTGAGCTCGATGAAGGCGCAGGGCGTCTCGCCCCATTTGGCGTCCGGCGCCGCGACGACAGCGGCGGCGCTCACCTTGGGATGCTTGAAGAGTACGTCCTCGACTTCGATCGACGAGATGTTCTCGCCGCCCGAGATGATGACGTCCTTGGAGCGATCCTTGAGCTGGATATAGCCGTCCGGATGCATGACGCCGAGGTCGCCCGAATGGAACCAGCCGCCATGGAAGGCTTTTTCGGACGCGGACTTGTTCTTCAGATAGCCCTTCATGACGATATTGCCGCGAAACATCACTTCGCCCATGGCGGCGCCGTCGCGCGGCACGGGCTTCATCGTCTCCGGATCGATAACGTCCAGTTCTTCCAGCACGAGATAGCGCACGCCCTGGCGCGCCTTCATCTGCGCCTGCGCCGGCTCCTCGAGCGCGTCCCAGCGCTCCTGCCATTCATTCACAGCCGCCGGCCCATAGGTCTCGGTCAAGCCGTAAAGGTGGGTGACCTCGAAACCCGCCGCCTTCATCGCGGCGAGCACCGCCTGCGGGGGCGGCGCGGCGGCGGTGAAGAACCGAACGGTCTCCTTTAGCGGCTTTTTCTCCGCCTCGCTCGCGGTGAGCAGCGTCGACATGACGATCGGCGCGCCGCACAGATGCGTGACGCCATGCTCGGCCATCAACTCGTAGATGTGCCCGGCGCGCACCTGCCGCAGACAGACATGAGTACCGGCGGAAACCGAGATCGACCAGGGGAAGCACCAACCGTTGCAATGGAACATCGGCAGAGTCCAGAGATAGACGGGATGCCTGCCCATATCGCCGGTAAGGATGTTGCCGAGAGCGAGCAGATAGGCGCCGCGATGGTGATAGACCACGCCCTTGGGATCGCCCGTCGTGCCTGATGTGTAATTGAGCGAAATTGCGTCCCACTCGTCCTGCGGCGGGCGCCATTCGAAGTCCGGCGCGCCCGCCAGGATGAAATCCTCGTAGTCGACGGAGCCCAGCCGCTCGCCCGCCCCCGTATATTCCGGATCGTCGTAGTCGATGATCAGCGGCTTCGACTTGCACAGCGCCAGCGCCTCGCGGATGAGGCCTGAGAATTCGCGGTCGACGATCAGCGCCTTCGCCTCAGCGTGATCCAGCGTGAATGCGAGGATGGGCGCGTCGAGACGGGTGTTGAGCGTGTTGAGCACGGCGCCGATCATCGGCACGCCGTAATGGCATTCGAGCATTGCGGGCGTGTTGGCGAGCATCACGGAAACCGTTTCGCCGCGCGCGACGCCCGCCTTGGCCAGAGCGCTCGCGAGGCGCCGGCTGCGCGCATAGAAATCCCGATAGGTGCGGCGCAGGTCACCGTGAACGATGGCGATACGATCAGGGAACACCGCCGCAGCGCGCGCCAGAAATGTGAGCGGCGTCAAAGGCTGAAAATTGGCCGGGTTGCGATCCAGATCGCGATCGTAGACGGAGGTGGTCATCGGGCGGAACTCCAGGGCGCGGCAGAGTCCGGCTTGCAGGATACGTGCTAGATCCCGCAAGCCGCTCGCCTGTGCGCGCTACTTTGCGTTTTACTCGCCGAAATCCACGCTCTTCAGACGGCCGAACACCCGGTCCGCATCGAAGTTGTCTTCCTCTTCGGCCGGCTGCGGAGCGGTCGGCTTGCCGAAAACCTCCTCGCTCGTAACCGGCTCGCGATGCGCCGTGGTCATGGCGGCGGGCATCAGCGTCTGGCCCTGGTCCTCGACAACGGCGGGCCTGTCCTTGGCGGCGCGATTGACCTCGAAGTCCAGATCAATCTGCGAGCACAGCCCGAGGGTGACGGGATCCATCGGCGTCAGCGACGCCGAATTCCAGTGCGTGCGCTCGCGAATCGCCTTCAGCGTCGCCTTCGTCGTGCCGACGAGGCGCATGATCTGCGCGTCCTTGAGTTCGGGATGATTGCGCACGAGCCAGAGGATGGCGTTCGGACGGTCCTGGCGGCGCGAGAGCGGCGTATAGCGCGGTCCGCGAGTCTTCTTGACCTCCGGCACGACGACCTTGGAAACCGAGAGCCGCAGCTGATGCTTCGTGTCGCGTTCGCCGCGCGCGATCTCCTCGCGGTTGAGCTGGCCCGAGGTGATCGGGTCGTGGCCGCGAATGCCCGACGCCACCTCGCCGTCGGCGATGCCCTTCACCTCGAGCGGGTGCAGCTTACAGAACTCGGCGATCTGGTCGAAGGTCAGAGAGGTGTTTTCGACGAGCCAGACTGCCGTCGCCTTCGGCATCAAGGGGGCGTTGCTCATCTTCAGGGAACTCCTTGGGTCGCGGGCATGGCGGGAGCGTCCGGCGCCGCGCCTTTTCAGCGCCGGCGACCCATTCGGCTCGACCGTCCATGATGGGAATGGAGGGCTTTATACGCGTTCCCGACAAAAAGCGCAATGATTGGGCGCCGCACCCCAATTCTCCAGCAGGCCCCACCGTCGCCGCGTCCCGTTTCGCGCAGCGTCCGACTGTCGCCGCGCCGCGCCGCCTCAGCAGCCGTTTTATCGGAAGAACGCCAGCGAAAAGCTGGCTATTGCAACGCCGCATGGCGCAAAAGCATTCAGCGGGCGCGACGCTTCAGGCAACGAAAGGCCATTTGACAGCGCAGACCGCTTTCGCCCATTTACCCCGACGGGCGGGAGGCCCGACGGGACAAGGCCAAATGCAAGAAAAAGCCAAAGGGCTCAGCTATTCCGACGCGGGCGTCGATATCGACGCCGGCAACCGCCTCGTCGACATGATCCGGCCCGCCGTCCGTGCGACGCGCCGCCCCGGCGCGGATGGCGAGATTGGCGGCTTCGGCGGCGTTTTCGATCTCAAGGCCGCAGGCTTCAGCGATCCCGTGCTCGTGGCCGCGAATGACGGCGTCGGCACCAAGGTCAAGATCGCCATCGAATCCGGCATGCACGGCACAATCGGAATCGACCTCGTCGCCATGTGCGTGAACGACCTCATCGTGCAGGGCGCCGAGCCGCTGTTCTTCCTCGACTACTATGCCGCCGGCAAGCTTGATCCGACTGTCGCGGCCGCCGTCGTGAAAGGAATCGCGGACGGCTGCGTCATGGCCGGCTGCGCGCTGCTCGGCGGCGAGACCGCGGAAATGCCGGGCCTCTACGCGAGGAACGATTATGACCTCGCCGGTTTTGCAGTAGGCGCGGCGGAGCGCAAGAATTTGCTGCCGCGCGACCTCCGCGCCGGCGACGTCGCTTTCGGCCTGCCCTCCTCCGGCGTGCACTCCAACGGCTTCTCGCTCGTGCGCCGCGTCGTGAAGGACGCCGGCCTGTCGTGGAACGCCACCGCGCCCTTCGCGCCGGAGATGAACCTTGCGCGCGCGCTGCTGGAGCCGACGCGAATCTATGTGAAACCCCTGCTCGCGGCGCTCAAGCGCACGACCCATATCCGCGCCCTCGCGCATATCACCGGCGGCGGCTTCCCGGATAATCTTCCGCGCGTTCTGCCCGAGGAACTCGGCGTGTCGCTCGATCTTGCGGCCTTTGAGGTGCCGCGCGTCTTCAAGTGGCTCGCCAAAGAAGGCCAGATTGCAGAGCTGGAAATGCTGCGCACCTTCAACTGCGGCGTCGGCATGGTCGTCTTCGCGGCGCGGGACGGGGCGGCGGAAGTCGAGAAGGCGCTGCGCGATGTCGGCGAAAAGC
Source organism: uncultured Alphaproteobacteria bacterium (assembly GCA_963806665.1). Classification (GTDB taxonomy): domain Bacteria; phylum Pseudomonadota; class Alphaproteobacteria; order Rhizobiales; family Beijerinckiaceae; genus Methylocystis. The sequence continues at coordinate 1,089,658 of CAWDYM010000004.1, forward strand.
CGGTGAAAATCGGCGAAGTCGTCGACGCCGAAGGGGGCGAGCGCGTCGTGATGAACGGAGCCCTCGGCTTGTGACTCGCCTGCGCGCCGCCATTCTCATTTCCGGCCGCGGCTCCAACATGGATGCCCTGATCGCAGCGGCCGCGGCGCCGGAATTTCCCGCTGAAATCGCCCTCGTTCTCTCCAACCGGCCGGACGCTCCGGGGCTCGATAAAGCCAGGGCGGCGGGGATCGCCGTCGCCGCGGTCGATCACAAGATTTACGCGGGCCGTGAGGAGTTCGAGCGCTCGCTGCAGGCGATGCTCGATATTCACCGGATCAACTTCATCTGCCTCGCGGGCTTCATGCGGCTCTTCACGCCCTGGTTCATCAATCAGTGGCGCGGGCGGATACTCAACATCCACCCTGCCCTGCTGCCGTCCTATCGCGGCCTGCACACGCATGAGCGCGCGCTCGCCGACGGCGTGAAGATCCACGGCTGCACAGTGCATTTCGTCGTGCCGGAAATGGACGAAGGCCCGATCGTCGCGCAGGCCGCCGTGCCGGTGCTCGACGGCGACACGCCGCAGACGCTCGGCGCGCGAGTCCTGTCACAGGAGCATGTTATTTATCCGCTCGCGCTGAAGCTCGTGGCGTCGGGCAAGGTGCGGGTGGAAGGCAATCGCGTATTAGGCGCGTTGGCGCAAAGCGATAAGGCGCTCATCGCGCCGTAAAAGGATTTGCTAGATATGACGGTCACGATTTACGGCTTCGGCGCCGCGGAAAATCTCCCCGATCTCTCGCCCTTCGTTCTGAAGGCGATGACGCTGCTGAAAATCGCACGCGTCGATTACGTCGTCGACACGACCGGCTTCCGCAAGGCCCCCAAGGGCAAACTGCCTTACATCGACGACGATGGCGTTATCGTCGCAGATTCCACCCTCATCCGCTTCCATCTGGAGAAGGCGCGCGGGATCGATTTCGACGCGGGCCTCTCGCCGCAGCAGCGCGCGCAGAGCTGGGCGGTCGAGAAAATGTGCGAGGATCACCTGTCGTCGATTATCGCCTGGCATCGCTGGTCCGACGACGCTAATTTCGCGCGCGGCCTCGGCGCCTTCATCGACAAAATGGCGCCCGCACCGCTCCGGGCGCCCCTCAAATGGATGGTCCGTCGCGACATCGTCAAAAGGCTTCGGACGCAGGGCGTTGGCCGTTTCAATGAGGCGGAGCGCGCGGCGCTCGGGACGCGCGACGTCGAAACGCTCGCGACGATCATTGGCGACAAGCCCTACCTGATGGGCGACTCCCCTTGCGCCGCCGACGCCGCCGTCTTCGCGACGCTGACGCTGCTCATGGACCCGGCGACGAACTCGGCGACACGCGACGCCGCGCTCGCAAAGCCCAATCTCGTCGCCTATCGCGACAGGATGATGGAGCGGTATTTCACCAAATAAAAATGGCCGGGTCTCCCCGGCCATTCCAACTCCTATCGCGGCTCGATCAGCCGACGATCTCATTGCCCGCGAAGAACTGCGCGATTTCGATCGCAGCGGTCTCCGGCGCGTCGGAACCGTGCACCGAATTCTCGCCGACCGAAAGCGCGTGCTCCTTGCGGATCGTGCCCGGCGCGGCGTTGGCGGGGTTGGTGGCGCCCATGACTTCGCGATATTTCGCGATGGCGCCCTCGCCCTCGAGCACCTGCACGACGACCGGCTCGGAGATCATGAAGTCGACGAGTTCGCCGAAGAAGGGGCGCGCCTTATGCACCGCATAGAAGGTCTCGGCCTGCGCGCGGGTCATGTGGATGCGCTTCTGCGCGACGATGCGCAAGCCGGCGCTCTCAATGATGGCGTTGATCGCGCCCGTGAGGTTGCGCTTGGTGGCATCGGGCTTGAGGATTGAGAAAGTGCGTTCGATCGCCATGAGAGCGCTCGCCTCGTGAGTTGGAGTGCTGAAAGGGTAAGCGCCGCGCTTATAACGGCGGCGCCGCGCGACGGCAACCCTGCGGACTTCGGCGCACGGCCGTTAGAGGATGCGACTTGGCGCTTCAACGATAGGCGTCGGCGATCGCCATGAAATCTCTCGCCGTGAGACTGGCCCCGCCGACGAGCGCGCCGTCGACATGGTCGACGCTCATGAGTTCGCGGGCGTTGGCGGGCTTTACCGAGCCGCCATAGAGAATGCGCACGGCCGCGCTCTTGCCGCCGCCGAGCCTCGCTTCGATGCGCTCCCGCGCAAAAAAATGCATTTCGGCGACGTCCGCGACCGTCGGCGTCAGGCCGGTGCCGATCGCCCACACAGGTTCATAGGCCACGACGATCGTCCCCGGCGCGCCGGCCGGGAGCGAGCCCTCGATCTGCGCGCCAACGACGGCAGGCGCGTCGCCAGCCTCCCGCTCGGCCCGCGTCTCCCCGACGCAAATGATCGGCGTAAGACCGGCGCGCAGCGCCGCCGCCGCTTTCGCCTGAACGATCGCGTCGGTCTCGCCATGATCGGCGCGCCGCTCGCTGTGGCCGACGATGACATAGGAAGCGCCGGCGTCCTTCAGCATTTCGGCGGAAAGATCGCCGGTATGCGCGCCAGCGGCCGCCGCATGGCAGTCCTGACCGCCAAGCCCCACCGCGCCCCGCGCCGCGACCTCCACCGCAAGGCCGATCAGACTCGCCGGCGGGCAGACGATGAGCTCGACCCGCGCTTTCAACGCATCGTCATAGGCCGCGCCCATCGCAGCAATTTCCGCGAGCGACGCAAGAAGCCCGTTCATTTTCCAGTTTCCAGCAACGAGCGGGCGGCGGGTCATGGGGGAATCCTCCGGGACGGAAGTCTTTAGGTAACAGAAGATCACGGACTCGCAATGCGACGGCGCCGCGCAGCGGTATGGACGCTCGGCGCTCGCCTACATGCTCAACCGCGTCTCGGGGGAAGCGCATTGCGTCGCCGGCCCCTCGGCGCTTATCGGGGCCAGCATCTTCTTCGAACTCGCGGTCGCGGCGGCCATCAGCCTCTTCGGCTTCGATTCCGGGGCCGCGCTCGCCACGTCGTCGGGGTGCTGATCGAAGTGCCGGTCATGCTCAGCGTCTGCTCGATCGTCAACCGCAGCAAAGGCTGGTACGAGGGCGCCGCCGCTCGCGAAATCGAAGCGGCGCCTGCCGACCAAGCCGGAGCCGCGCCCTCACTCGTCGCAGAGGCGATAGCCCAGGCTCGCCATCTGGGCGCCCGAGATTTTGAGGAGCGGCCCCGGCACCATGCCGCGCGAATTGCGCACGTGCCTGAGAAAGATGCGGCGCAGCGGCGGCTTGTAGGCCGAGGCGAAAAGCGCCGTCATCTGGCGGTCCACGACGCCGCTCGTCGGGCCCCCGACCCATGGGGCGTGAAAGCCGAAGACGGCGCCTGAGGACACGCAGGATTGCCGCGCGGCGAGATAGAGCGTGCAGGAGGAATCGCATTCCACCGGCCCGATGCGGACAGGCTCGCCGCGGGCCTGGGCCTGGGCGACACGGGCGGCGTAGGGCTCGACGCGACCGCCGTAATCATGATCGACGACATCGAAAGCCTGGGCTGGCGCCGAACAAAGTACAAGCGTCATCATTCCTGCAAGACCATAAGATCGCAGCATGGCGGTTCCTTTTGGGGCGCTTTGGGGTGGCGTTAGATCGCCGCTTATTGGCTCAGGCTCCGCAGGCCAAGCGCTTGCCGCGGACCATGTTGGAGGCGCGTCTGTGCGCGACCTCCAGCTTCAACGTTTCAATTGTTACGCGAGCATGGCCTAGCCTGCAAGCACGCCCTTGATTTTGAACATAGTTTGTCTGAAAAAAATTCCGCGCGGGCCTTGAAAGCCCACGATGTTGCACATCGTCGGGCGAAATTGCGGCTGCGGGGTGGCGGCGCTCGCGGTCGTCAGGGCCGCTTGCGCTTTCTCTCGAGATCCATCGTCAGCGACTTGCCGACGATATGCTCGCTGCGGCCAATGACATGCGCGCTGGCGCCGACGATCAGCGGATCTGGGCCTCGCACGACGCTGTGGTCCTTATTGGGATAGTCGAGGCCGGATAGGAAATGCTGCATGCAGTTGAGGCGCGCGCGCTTCTTGTCGTCCGATTTGATGACCACCCATGGCGCGTCGGCCGTGTCGGTGAAAAAGAACATCGCCTCCTTTGCCTCGGTGTAGTCATCCCATTTGTCCATGGAGGCGCGGTCGATCGGCGAGAGTTTCCACTGTTTCAGCGGATCGGTCTGGCGCGCCTTGAAACGGCGCATCTGCTCGTCGCGCGTCACCGAGAACCAGTATTTGTAGAGCCCGACGCCCGCGTGCACGAACATGCGTTCGAGATCCGGGCACTGGCGCATGAAATCGAGATATTCGTTGGGCTTGCAGAAATTCATGACGCGCTCGACGCCGGCGCGATTGTACCAGCTGCGATCGAAGAAGACGATTTCGCCGCCCGCGGGCAGATGCTCGATGTAACGCTGGAAATACCACTGCGTGCGCTCGCGCTCGGAGGGCTTCTCCAAGGCGACGACGCGCGCCCCGCGCGGATTCAGATGCTCCATGTAGCGCTTGATCGTGCCGCCCTTGCCGGCGGCGTCGCGCCCCTCGAAGATCATCACCACGCGCTGGCCGGTCTCCCTGACCCAGTTCTGCGCCTTGAGAAGCTCGACCTGCAGCTCCGCCATGTGCTCCAGATAGAGCTTGTTGGACAGCCGCGTCTTGTAGGGAAACTCGCCCGTCTCGAAGGCGTGGCGGATCGCGTCCGAATCGGCGCGCAGGCGGCGGACGTCTTCGCGGCGGGCGGGAGTCTCCGGGGCGGCCTTCTCCACCTCCGGGGCCGCTGCGGCGCCGGCGCCCATCTGCTCGAGGGCTTCGACCGCCGTCTCGCTGATTTCCTGCTTTGTGTCGTCCATTTGCCCTCTCAAGCCACAAAAATCGCGCCGGGGGCCGGCGCACCGCCTTCCCCCGCGCTTCAAATCGTGGAAAACAGATTGAATCTGAAGGGCTCGGGCGGCAATGTCGCATATCGACGCGCGTCCGGCGCGGCTCATTGCCACGGCCCGCCGCCCTCCCTATAGTCCGCCGCCAAAAAAGGGGCCGCCACGGCCCGAAAATCGAAGACAGGGAACCGGAAATCATGCTCGAGGGCCTGCGCGTCGCTTCGCAGAACTGGATCGGCCGCACCATTATGGCGGTTGTGATGGGCGTCATCGTGGTCAGCTTCGCCATCTGGGGCGTCGGCGACGTCTTCCGGGGGTTGACCGCCCAGCGCCTCGCCAAGGTCGGCGCCGGCGAGGTCACGGTGGAGCAGTTCCGCTCGGCCTTCCAGAACGATCTGCGGCGCGTCCAGCAGCGCATGCGCCGCGCCGTCACCGCCGAGGAGGCGCACAAGGCCGGCCTCGATCTTCAGATCCTCGAACGGCTGATCACGGACGTCGCTTTGGACCAGAAATCCCGCCAGCTCGGGCTCGCCGCGAGCGACGAGACTGTCCAAAAGCTCATCTCCAAAGAGAAGGCCTTCCAGGGCGTCGACGGCAAATTCAACTCGGACCGCTTCAAGCAGATCGCCCGTGACGCGGGTTTCAGCGAGCGCGGCTTCGTTCAGGACCAGAAGTCCGCCTATCTGCGCAAGCTCCTCACCGATCTCGTCATCGCCGGGGTCGAGCCGCCCAAGCTGATGGTCGAGGCCATCCATCGCTTCCGCAACGAGTCGCGTTCGGTTGACTATTTCATTCTGCCGACTTCCGCGGTGACCGAAGGCCCCGCTCCGAGCGAGAACGAGCTGAAGAAATATTTCGCCGATCACGAGCAGGCGTTCCGCGCCAAGGAGTTCCGCAAGATAACGGTGCTCGAAGTGAGCCCCGCCTCGATCGCCAAGCCTGCCGAGGTGACGGACGAGGACGCGCGCAAGCTCTACGAAGACGTGAAAGGCAAGCGATACGGGACCGCGGAAAAGCGTGAAGTCCGCCAGCTCGTCTTCAAGACCGACAAGGAAGCCGAAGAGGCGCTCGCCAAGATCAAGGGCGGCATGGACATCGACGCGCTCGCGGCGGAATTGAAGCGCAATCCCAAGGACGTCGACCTCGGCTTTGTGGAGCAGCGCGATTTCGGCGACCCCAAAGTGGGAGCCGCGGTCTTCGCCCTCGCCCAGCCTGGCCTCGCCGCGCCTGTGAGCACCGCCTTCGGCACGGTCGTCTCCTATGTGAAGAAGATTTCGCCGGCGATCTACAGCAAGACGTACGATCAGGTCGCGACGGAACTGAAAGCGGACGTCGCCGCGCAACGCGCCGCGCCGGAGGTCCGCAAGCTGCGCGACGCGATCGAAGACCAGCGCACCGCCGGCAAGACCCTCGCCGAGAGCGCCGCCGCCGCCAGCCTCCAGACGCGCACCGTCGACGCCGTCGACGAAACGGGCCGCGATAGGGACGGCAAGGCGCTGGAAATTCCGGCCGGCGCCGATCTCTTGAAGGCCGCGTTCCTCTCCGACGTCGGCGTCGACAACGACACTGTCGCGACGCGCGACGGCGGCTATGTCTGGTACGAGGTGAACGCCGTCGAGCCCGCGCGCCAGAAGACCTTCGATGAGGTGAAAAGCGCCGTTCTCGACAGCATTCGCGCAGAAGGCGCGCAGAAGGCGCTGACCGCAAAGGCCGACGAAATCGTCGCCAAAATAAAGGGCGGCCAATCGATCGACGACGCAGCGAAGGCCTTGAAGCTCGACGTGAAGCGCGCAACCGATGTAAAGCGCGCGCAGAATCCCGAGTTCCCGACCAACGCCATCGTGCAGTTCTTCGAAGTCGCGCCGCGCGGCGCCGGTACGGTCGTCGTCGATGGCGGCCGGCTGATCTTCTTTGTGAAGGACTCTGCGGCCCCGGCTTTCGATCCGACGTCAATCGAGTCGAAGACCATCGCCGAGCAGTTGAAGCCCGCGCTTCAGAACGACCTCTTGGAGCAGTATATCGGCGGACTCGAGAAATCGATGAACGTCGAAATCAACCAGAAAGCGCTCGAAGCGGCGGCCGGCGTGGGCAAGGATCAGTGACCGGCGCGATGTTCGAGCCTGAGTTTCTGGCTTTCGCGGCCGACTATGACGCCGGGAGGCCGTCGCTCGTCGTTACGCGTCTCGTCGGCGATCTGGAAACGCCGGTCTCGGCCTATTTGAAACTCTCGCAAGAACGCGCCGGCGCGACTTTTCTGCTCGAGTCGGTCGAAGGCGGGGCGGCCCGCGGCCGTTACTCGATGATCGGCCTCGATCCGGACGTGATCTTCCGCGCGGTTGGCGACAAGGCGGAGATCAACCATGACGCACTGACCGACCGAAGCGCTTTCAAGCCCTGCGACGCGCCGCCGCTCGTGGCGCTGCGCCGGCTCATTGCGCAATCCGCCGTGCCGGTCACGATGCAATTGCCGCCGATGGCGGCCGGCGTGTTCGGTTATCTGGGCTATGACATGGTGCGCCAGATGGAGCGCCTTTCGCCCGCCAAGGCAGACAAGATCGGCGTCGCCGACGCGCTGCTGCTCCGCCCCACCGTGATGGTCGTTTTCGACACGGTGAAGGACGAAATCTCCATCGTCACGCCGGTGCGCCCGCGCAGCGGCGTCAGCGCGAAAGCGGCCTATGAATCCGCGCTCGCGCGCCTCGACAGAATCGTCGCGACGCTGGAGGCGCCGCTCGATCATCGCGACGGCGGCTGTGATCCGCAGCTTCTCGCGCAGGCGGCCGTCTCCAACACGCCCAATGCGCGCTTCCTGGAAATGGTGGAGCGCGCCAAGGAATACATCCGAGCGGGCGACATTTTCCAAGTGGTGCTGTCGCAGCGTTTCACGGCGCCCTTCGCCTTGCCCGCCTTCGCCCTCTATCGCGCGCTGCGCCGCGTCAATCCGGCGCCCTTCCTGTGTTTCCTCGATTTTGGCGACTTCCAGATCGTCTGTTCGAGCCCCGAGATTCTCGTCCGCGTCGCGGACGGCAAGGTAACGATTAGACCCATCGCCGGCACGCGTTGGCGCAGCGACGACAAGACCGAGGACGAGCGCCTCGCGGCCGAACTGCTCGCCGACGAAAAAGAGCGGGCCGAACATCTGATGCTGCTCGATCTCGGCCGCAACGACGTTGGCCGCGTCGCGAAGACTGGCACGGTGGACGTCACCAACAGCTTCACCATCGAGCGCTACAGCCACGTCATGCACATCGTCTCGAATGTCGAAGGCGATCTCGACGACACGCGCTTCGATTGCATCGACGCCCTGGCGGCGGGGTTTCCCGCAGGCACTGTTTCGGGCGCGCCGAAAGTCCGCGCCATGGAGGTCATCGACGAACTCGAGACCGACAAGCGCGGCATCTACGGCGGCTGCATCGGCTACTTCGGTTCGAGCGGACAGATGGACACCTGCATCGTGCTGCGCACCGCGATCGTGAAGGACGGCATGATGCATGTGCAGGCGGGCGCGGGCGTCGTCTACGACAGCGAACCGGAATATGAAAATCGCGAATGCATGAACAAGGCCAAGGCGCTGTTTCGCGCCGCCGAGGAAGCGGTCCGCTTCGCCGCCCGTTCGCGGCGAGGGCAATAAGCGCGCAAGCAAGGATCGTCGATGGCCGACCCCACGATCTATGACGATGGCGACGATCCCTACCGGCCGATTCGCGTCGGTGATCCTGGCCCCGAAGGCGAAGCGGCGAAATGGGGCGCGCTGCTCTCGCGCTTCATGCGCATCGTCGCGCTCTTCTGGCTGCTGCAAGGCCTGATGCACTGGCGCATCGTGCTCGCCGCCGATCAATCCATCTTCGACACCATGCCGCAGAACGCGGCCTTCGCCGTCGTCTTCTTCGCGGTGCTCGATCTCATCGCGGGCGTCGGCTTGTGGCTCGCGACGCCGTGGGGCGGCGTGCTTTGGCTGCTCATCGCGAGCGCACAGATATTTCTCACCCTGAGCATGCCGGGCTTTTTTGTTGGCGGCTACTGGCTCATCGGCGTCAACGCCATTCTGATCCTGATGTATTTCGGCCTCACATTCGAGGCGGGGCGCGACGCCGATGCGCAGCGGATGCGTGACCGCCGTCGGCGCAAGGCGGACGCTCGCAACCATCCCGCCGCCGAACCGCCGACGAAAGCCTAGGCGGCGTGCGGCTCACGAGGCAAAGCCGCCAGTCTTGTGCATCGGCGCGCGGACGTTCAATAGAACCGTCGGCGTTTACGCGCTGACCGCCGCCAATGTTTAAGGCAGATTCAGCGTAAATCGATCCTTGCGATTCAGCGGTCGTTCACCGAAACCCGCCAATACTGGGTAAACGCCGGATTCAGACTGTTATTTAAACTGCCCTTCATCCGAGCCCGCTAATTTGAGCGTATCAACTGATCAAGAGATGCGTAAGCATCACACGATGGAGAAGACGATGAGCGCCCTAACGAAGACCGCCCCCCAGCAGGCCCGCGCGGAACGCATCAGCGAAATCCGCCCGATCTACCTTGAGGCGCTGACCCTCGTGGAACGCCTCCACCGTCGCCTCCTTGACGTCATCAAGGACGAGTTCGACCGCCGCGACCGCGGCGACGTGAATTCGGTTCAGGCGCTGCTGCTCTACAACATCGGCGACAAGGAACTGACGGCGAGCGAGCTGCGCACCCGCGGCTATTACCTCGGCTCCAACGTCTCCTACAACGTCAAGAAGCTCGTCGAAATGGGCTACCTGCATCACGCCCGCTCGCGCCTCGACCGTCGCTCGGTTCGCATCAGCCTGACCCCGAAGGGCAAGGAAGTTCACGATATTGTCGCGCATCTTTACGAAAAGCACGCCTCGACCATCGAGCACATCGGCGGCGTCTCCAGCGACGAATTCCGCAATCTCAACACCTCGCTCACCCGCCTCGAGCGGTTCTGGACCGACCAGATCCGCTACCGCCTCTAATCCTCCCGCCTGACTTCTTCTGTCGTAGACTTCGCCGGCGACGCCCTCAGGGCGCTCCGCCGGCGCTTTTGATTTTGGTCAATCAGCAGGCAATGTTAAGCTCCCGGAAAAACGAGGAGCGCGTCATGTGTTGGAGTTTTCCTGTCTCCGTTGGAATGGCCGCACTTGGCGGGGGCGCGTCGATCGTCACGCGACGGAGAGGGGCGCCGACGGCGATCTGGGTCGCCCTCGGCTATTTCGCCCTGATGGAGGCCCTGCAGGCGGCGGGCTATCTTGTCATCAACGCCTGCGGAACGCGCGCCAATCAGGCGATCACGTTGCTTTCCTTCCTCCACATCGCCTTCCAGCCGGCGTTCATAAACGCCATCTCGTTGACCCTTATTCCAGCCGCGGTCAGCCGCCGCATCCGCTTCTGGGTCTATCTCGTCAGCGGCCTCTCCACCGCGTTCATGATCGCGCAGCTCATCCCGCTGGAATGGGCCGGCGAATGCCGCATTCCGGAAACCATGTGCGCAAGGACGCTCTGCACGCGCTCAGGAGTCTGGCATATCGCCTGGGACATCCCCTACAATGGTCTCGGCACCTGGTTCGAGAACCTGATCGGCGCCGATTGGGGCATGCCCTCCTACATGCTGGCGGTTTTCCTGATGCCGCTCCTGTATGGCTCCTGGCGCTTCACGCTCTTCCATCTGCTTCTCGGTCCGGTCTTTGCGAATTTCCTGACGACCGACAACAACGACGTTCCGGCGATCTGGTGCCTGTTCTCGGTCGGCATCGTCACCATCGCCTTCTTCCCGCCCCTGCTGGACTGGTTCCGCGTCAAAAGCTGGCCGCTCTGGCCGGCCAGTTGGCCGGGCGCGAACGCGCCCGCGCAAGCGCCTTCAGCCGATCCGCTCTGGCCTATCCCGCCCAAAGACCCTATCTGATGGAAGGTTAACCACGCTCGAGGGGCGCCCATGCGCTGGTCCATTACGCTCGGCACGTTCAAGGGAACGGCCGTGCGCGTTCACGTCACTCTGCTGCTGTTTCTCGCGTGGATCGGCATGGCCGCATTCCAGCGCGGCGGCTCGGAGGCGGCCTGGCAGAGCGTCCTCTTCATTTCCGCGATCTTTTTCTGCGTCGTGCTGCATGAGTTTGGCCACATCCTCACGGCCCGGCAGTTCGGCATTGTCTCGCCCGAGGTGACTCTTCTTCCAATCGGCGGCGTGGCGGACATGGAGTCCATGCCGCAAAAGCCCTACCAGGAACTTCTGATCGCCGTTGCGGGCCCCTCCGTCAACGTCGTCATCGCCGCGACGCTCATCCTTGTGGCCGGCGCCTTCAACTTCGGCGACGCCGCGCACATCAGCGATCCGAGGATCAGCATTTTCGAGCGGCTTGCGGCGACAAATCTCTTCCTCGCCGTTTTCAACATGATTCCCGCTTTCCCCATGGATGGCGGCCGCGTGCTGCGCGCCGCGCTCGCCATGTGGCTCGGCCAGGCGAAGGCGACCCGCATCGCGGCGCAGATCGGCCAAGTATTTGCGTTTTTCCTCGGTTTCGTCGGTCTTTTCGGCCACCCGATGCTGATCTTCATTGCGATCTTCGTCTACATGGCGGCGGCCGGCGAGGCGCAGATGACCACAATGGCCGAGGCCGCACGCGGCCTGCCCGCCCTCGACGCCATGGAGCACCGCATCGCGACGCTTCAGCGCGGCTCGAGCGTGGGTGAAGCCGTCGACACGCTGCTGGCGACATCACAGGACGATTTCCCCGTCGTGGACGGCGCCGGGCGGCTCGCGGGGCTGCTCTCGCGCGCTGAAATCGTCGAGGCGCTGCGCGTCTCCGACCCAGGCGCCCCCATCGCGCCCTTCGCCAAGAGAGAGATCGCGACCATCGGCGCCCATGAAACTATCGACGCCGCCTTGCCTTCGCTCAACGTCGGCGATCCGGTGGGGGTGCTTGATGGCGAGGGGCGCTTCGTCGGGCTGCTCACCCGCCAGTCGCTGGCGGAAATCATGATGATCCGCGACGCGCGGCCCGATTGGCGCTTTCCGAGGCGGGAGATGGCGTCTTAATCGATTCCTTGCCTCCGCGTCCTGCTGTTAGAGTTTATGAATTTGGCTATGCGTTGCGAATGGAGGCGAACATGGATGCGTTAGTTACATCCCGAAGCGACGACGCGGCAAACCAGGAAACAAAAATTTACAATCTACTCCACGCCAACAAGAAATACGATTATATTATAGGTGGCGTTTGTATTCCTGTATGGATTTTGTTGTTCAGCGCTGGCCTGATCATACCGGCAAAGCCTTATGTAGATGGAGTTCGAATCGTTTTCGATTGGCACGATATGATTTCCGCGACTCTACTTCATACCTATACGAATGTTGCGCTGCTGACGTGCATTGCTGGGGCGATTGGCGGCGTCTCTAGCAGATTTGCGTTGAGATCCATATACCCAGCCGTTAAATATCCACCCAATATTGTTGGTATGAGCATAGATAGCCTCGCATACCGTGCAGAAACGCCATTCTTAAGTATTTGCCGGAGCTTTGCAGTATATCTACTGTATATTGCAGGCGTCTCCATTGGGCTGGCCGGCGCGCAGGCTGGAGACGATAACTATGGATTGGGCGTCATGACAGCAAACCAGTATCTTCGAATGGCCGGGTTCCTATCGTCCTTGGGGTTTGTCGTTGGGTACGACCCAACAATTTTCACCTCGATGATCACCAGGTTCGGCTCGGCACAAAGTCATGGGAGCCATAATTCCTAAGACCCCAACCGTCCCGATGTATCGCTGTCCAATCCTGTCTCAGCGTGACGCGCTTCGCGGTTGCCTAACGCGCCCCCCCGGCCTATTGGGAGGCCAACTCTCGCCGCAAGGCGGCCCGCTGCGGAAAACATCATGTCCAACGTCACGCTGATCGACAATTACGACAGCTTCACCTTCAATCTCGTCCATTACTTCGGCCAGCTCGGGGCGAAGGTCGCCGTGCATCGCAACGACGCGGTTTCGGTGGCGGATGTGCTCGCCGCCGGGCCCGACGCGATCGTGCTTTCGCCCGGCCCCTGCACGCCGCATGAAGCCGGGATTTGTCTTGAGCTCATCAGGGCGGGGAGCGCGACCGTCCCGATTTTCGGCGTGTGCCTCGGCCATCAGTCGATCGGCGAGGTTTTCGGCGGCGAAGTGATCCGCGCGCCGCTGCCGATACACGGCAAGATGGCGACGATACTGCATCAGGGCGACGCCGTGTTCCGCGGCATCGAGGGTCCGTTTCAGGCGACGCGCTATCACTCGCTGGTCGTGAAGCGAGAGACGCTGCCGGACTGCCTGCGCGTCACGGCGGAGACTCCCGACGGGCTGATCATGGCGCTCTCTCACAATGAACTGCCGACCCACGGCGTGCAGTTCCACCCCGAGAGCATCACCTCGCAGCACGGCCACAAGATCATGCAGAACTTCCTGGACCTCGCAGGAGAATGGAACGCGGCGAAGCGCGGCCGGGCCAAGGTGGCGTGAGCGATTTCAAGCCCTACATCGCCGCCCTCACCGACGGCGAACCTCTCGCCCGGGACGAAGCGCGCGCCGCCTTCTCGCTGATTTTCGAGGGCGCCGCGACGCCGGCGCAGCTCGGCGCCTTTCTCATGGGCCTGCACATGCGGGGCGAGACGGTCGAAGAAATCATCGGCGCGTCGCAGGCTATGCGCGCCGCCATGACGCCTGTCGAGGCGCCGCCCTGCGCCATCGACATCGTCGGCACGGGCGGCGACGGGGCCGGCACCTACAATATCTCGACGCTCGCCGCCATCATCGCGGCCGCCTGCGGGGCCGTTGTGGCTAAGCACGGCGGCAAGGCGTCCTCCTCCCGCTCGGGCGCCTCGGACGTCCTTGGCGAACTCTGCGTAAAGGTCGGCATTTCCCCTATCGCGGCGGCGGCGTGCCTGCGGAACGCGGGGATCTGCTTCATGGCCGGGCCGATGCACCACCCTGCCCTGCGTCACGCCGCGCCCGTGCGGGCGGAGCTGGGCGTGCGCACGATCTTCAATCTGCTCGGGCCACTGTGCAATCCGGCGCGCGTCGAGCGCCAGGCCATCGGCGTCTACTCCCGAGACTGGCTCGAGCCGCTGGCGGAAGCGCTGCGCGAAATGGGCTCCACGCGCGTCTGGCTGCTGCATGGCGCCGACGGGCTCGACGAAGCGACGACCACGGGCGTCACCCATGTCGTGGCGCTGGAGGATGGCGCCATCCGCGGCTTCGACATCGCGCCCGAGGACGCCGGCCTCCCCCGCGCAACCGCGCAGGAGCTGGTGGGCGGCGATCCGGCCCATAACGCCAAAGCCCTGCGCGCCGTGCTCGCGGGAGAGAAAAACGCCTATCGCGACATCGCCGTGCTCAACGCCGCGATCGCGCTGGTCGTCGCCGGGCGCGCCGTCGACATCCGCGAGGGGGCCGTCTTGGCCGCGACGGCGCTGGATACCGGCGCAGCGGCCTCGACGCTGGAGGCGCTGGTGAGATACTCGAACGCGGAACCCGCCCCCTAGAGCGACCTCTTGCGGGATAGGATTGCGACGATGGATCGGCTAATCATCTAATGAATCACCGGCGGCGCGCGGCGCGCCTCCCTCAGGCTCAAAGACATGACCGATATTCTGGAAAAAATCGAAGCCTATAAGCGCACGGAAATTTCCGAAGCCAAGGTGCGCATGCCTTTTGCGACTTTGCAACGCAATGTGCGCGATCACGATCCGCCGCGCGGCTTCGTGCACGCCATCCAGGAAAAGCTCAATCAGCGCCGCATCGCGCTGATCGCGGAAATTAAGAAGGCCAGCCCGTCGAAGGGGGTCATCCGCGAGCATTTTGATCCGCCGAAACTCGCCAAAGCCTATGAAAAGGCTGGCGCCGCCTGCCTCTCCGTCCTCACGGACGGCCCCTCGTTTAAGGGCAAGCTCGAACATCTCGAGGCGGCGCGCAAGGCGACGCATCTGCCGGCGATCCGCAAGGACTTCCTCTATGACCCCTATCAGGTCTATGAGGCGCGCGCCTTCGGCGCCGACTGCATCCTGATCATCATGGCGGCGGTCAGCGACGAGGAAGCGAAGGCGCTCAACACGGCGGCGCATGATCTCAGCATGGATGTCCTGGTCGAGGTGCACGATGAGCGTGAGCTCGACCGCGCGCTCGCGCTGGAAACCAAACTCATCGGCGTCAACAACCGCAATCTGCATGATTTTTCGGTGTCGCTCGACATATGCGAGCGCCTCGCGGAAAAGGCGCCGCGCGACAAGATCATCGTCGCCGAAAGCGGCATCACGACCCACGCCGACTGCCTGCGGTTCGAGAAATCGCACGTCTTCGCCTTCCTCGTCGGCGAGAGCCTGATGAGGCAGGACGACGTCGAGGCGGCGACGAGGAAATTGCTGAACGGTTGAAACGGAGATTGCGCCGCCGCTGCCTCAACCTCTGCGCGAAAGCGCGCAATGGAGCGGCTCCGACCGAGCATTTTGTTTAACGATAGGTACGTCGTTGATATTCGGCGGGTTGAAGCGAGAGCATGAGCGGCGGGCCGCAAGACGCGAGCGCAATTTCGCAAATGGTTTAACGCTTTGATCATGACATTGATTGTCAATCGGATTTCGAGAGATTTAAATTTGCAGGCTTGATATGTCCGTGCGATTCGGAATTGAGACGAACAACGTCAGCGAGCGCCTTCATAATACGGTTCGTGTCGACCTCGAAGGCCGCTTCATGCTTCCGTCAAAAGAGGAGCATCCCTGTCGAGTCTTGGAGATGTCGACCGGCGAGATGCTGATTTCAGCGACGACGATGCCGAAACTCGATCAGCAGGTGATCGTCTACATCTCCGAGCTAGGCCGTTTCGAGGGGAATGTGGAGCGGCACGAAGCGGCGGGCTTCGCCGTCGCCATGGCGCTCTCGAGTTTGAAGCATCACAAGCTCGCCGAGCAGCTTGTCTGGTTCGCAAATCGCGGCGCCCTCGATCTGAGCGACAACCGCCGCCACAAGCGTTTCGTGCCCTTGATGCAGTTGACGACCGTGCGCCTGGCCAACGGCAAGGAGCGGATGGCGCGGATCAACGACATCTCGGCGTCCGGCGTCAGCGTCGAAATCAACCTCAGCGTCTCCAAACTGACCATTCTCGTGGGAAGTCACCTTGTCATCGGCTCGCGGGAGGCGACGGTCATACGCGTTTTCGACGGCGGACTCGTTGCAAAATTCGACAAAGCATTCGATGAGGCGACCATCGACGAGACGATCACATTGTGATCTGAATTGTCCTCGCTGCGCTGCGCGACTTGTCAGGAGCGGCGCGGGGGCGCAAAAGCCGCGTATGACGAAACTTACGCACCTTTCGGCTACCGGCGACGCCCATATGGTGGACGTTTCCGCCAAAGCCGACACGAAACGGGTCGCTCGGGCGCGGGGGCGTGTCGTGATGGCGCCGCAGACGCTGGCGCTCGCGGTCGCCGGGCAGGCGAAAAAGGGCGACGTTTTCGCGGTCGCGCGCGTCGCGGCGATCATGGCCGCGAAGAAGGCCAGCGACCTCATTCCGCTCTGCCACCCCCTGCCCCTGTCGAGCGTTTCCGTCGAGATCGCCGCCGATGAGGCGCTGCCCGGTCTGCGCGTCGACGTCGAGGCGAGCGTCACCGGTAAAACGGGCGTGGAGATGGAGGCGCTGACCGCGGTCGCCGTCGCCTGCCTGACGATATACGACATGCTGAAAGCCGCCGACCGCGCCATGCGGATCGAGGGCGTGGAACTGGTCGCCAAAGAGGGCGGCAAAAGCGGCGACTGGCGGCGGGAAAGCTGAAAAATGGCTGCAAATCTCCTCTCGGTCGACGACGCATTGATAAGAGTGCTGGCCGGCGCGACCCGGCTCGGCGAGGAAGAAATCATGCTCGCGGCCGGGCGCCGCCGAACTCTCTCCCGCGATCTTGCGGCGAAGCGCACGCAGCCGCCGGTCGATGTTTCAGCCATGGACGGTTATGCGCTCCGCACCTGCGATCTCGCAGCGGGGCCCTTGCGTGTCGTCGGGCAAAGCGCGGCGGGCGATGGCTACGGGCTTCCGCTCAACCCCGGCGAAGCAGTGCGAATCTTCACCGGCGCGCCCGTGCCCGTCGGCGTTGACGGCATCTTGCTGCAGGAGGACGCCGACGCCGTCGATGGCGTGGTCAGCGCCAGGCCCGGGGCGGCCCCCGGCGCTCATATCCGCACCGCCGGCCTGGATTTCCGGGAGGGCGACGCCGTGCTTTTCGCGGGGACGCGGCTCGGCCCCGCCGAACTCGCGCTCGCGGCGGCCATGAACCATGCGCGGATTCCTGTCGCGCGCCGGCCGCGCGTTGCGATCATCGCCTCTGGTGACGAGCTCGTCCCGCCCGGCTCCACGCCCGGCCCGTCGCAGATCATCTCCTGCAACAATGTCGCCGTCGCCGCCATCGCGGAAGACGCAGGCGCCGAGGTCTTGGATCTCGGCATCTTTCGCGACGACCTCGCCGAACTCGAGCGCGGCGTCGGCCTCGCGCGCGGCGCCGGCGCGGACGTCATCGTGACGCTCGGCGGCGCCTCGGTGGGCGACCGCGACCTTCTGCGGCCTGCCCTCGCCCGCCAGGGCATGGCGCTCGATTTCTGGAAAATCGCGATGCGGCCCGGCAAGCCGCTTATTTCCGGGCGACTGGGCGAAGCCCATATTCTCGGCCTGCCGGGGAATCCAGTGGCGTCCTTCGTCTGCGCGCTGGTCTTCCTGGCTCCGCTCGTGCGCGCGCTGCAGGGCGATCCCGACGCCGGCGCCGACCAGACCGAGACGGCCGTCGCGGCCGTGGACCTGCCCGCCAACAAGGGGCGGCGCGACTACATGCGGGCACGGCTCTCCAAAGACTCGGACGGCCGGCTGCTCGCCACCCCACAGCCGATGCAGGACTCGTCGCTGCTTACAGAACTTGCCCGGTCACCAGCGCTGCTCATCCGCGAGCCAGGTGCGGCGCCGCTCCCCGCGGGTTCGCCCTGCCGGATATGGCGGCTCCGCCCGTGAACGTCTCCTAGCGGTCGGTCGCGGTCCGGGCGGCGGTCGCGCAACCGGGCGCGCCGACGCTCGTCAAGACCGCCTGCAAGGCCCGGCAACCGCGCGGTCCGCCGTGCAGATTCTTGTGAATGATCGCAAACGTCGCAACGGCGCCGATGATCAGCAGGGAAGCAGAGAGCGCCCGCAGGCACGCCATCTCCGTATCCTCCCGCCTCATGACGCCCCCAAGCCCAGCCGCTGCTGTAATATCGATAAAAACATCATGTAAATTATATATTTAACGTACAGGCGACTTTCGTCGTCTTCAACCGATGCTGAACAGCGCCTTAATGAGGCCCAGCCCGCGCGCTCGTGACTTTGGCGCTGCAACATGGCAAAGAGGCGCGGTCGCGCCTGCTCAGGAACTGCGCAACATGTTCGCGCAACGGGAGCCCCAAATGTCCGTCATCGATTCCGTTCGCAAAATTCTCGTGCCGATCCATCCCGAGGGCTATGTCTTCATCGCGGGCTTCGCCGTCGCGGCTTTCGTGCTCGACTGGATTTCGCCGACTCTCGGCTGGCTCGGCTTCATCGCGACCGCCTGGTGCGTCTATTTCTTCCGTGATCCGCCCCGCGTCACCCCGCTGCGCGACGGACTTGTCGTGTCGCCGGCGGACGGCGTCGTGTGCTCCATCGGCTTCTTCCTGCCGCCGCCCGAGCTCGCCATGGGCGCGGAGCCCTTGCAGCGCATCTCCGTTTTCATGAGCGTCTTCGACTGCCACGTGAACCGTGCGCCGATCACCGGCCGCGTCACCAGGATCGCTTACAAGCCCGGCCTCTTCGTCAACGCCGACCTCGACAAGGCGAGCGAGGACAATGAACGCAACGGCCTCGTCATCGACACGCCGCGCGGGCGCTTCGGCGTCGTGCAGATCGCGGGCCTGGTCGCGCGCCGCATCGTGTGCTTCATCAAGGAAGGCGAGAATATCGGCGTCGGCGACCGTTTCGGCCTCATCCGCTTCGGCTCGCGCGTCGATGTCTACATGCCGTCATCCGCTCGCGCCATGGTCGCCGTCGGCACGCGCGCCGTCGCCGGCGAGACCGTGCTCGCCGACACGACGGCCAATACGGCAACCCTCACCTTCAAAACCGGCTGAAGTGCACGATGAGCGAAGATTTCCCCGACAGCGAACTGACGGCGTCCGAGCGCCGCCGCCTGCGTTTCCGCAACATCCCGCTGCGCGTGGTGCTGCCCAATCTCGTGACGCTGCTCGCGCTCTGCATGGGACTCACCTCGATCCGCTACGCCATCGAGGAAGACTTCGTGAAGGCCGTCACCGCCATCATGGCGGCGGCGGTGCTGGACGGGCTCGACGGGCGCCTCGCGCGCGCGATAAAGGGTACCTCGCGTTTTGGCGCGGAGCTGGATTTGCTCGCGGATTTCGTGGATTTTGCGGTGGCCCCGGGCTTGCTGCTCTATCTCTGGAGCCTGCATGAGATCAAAGGTCTCGGCTGGTTCGCAGTGCTGGTCTTCGCCATCGCCGGCGCCCTGCGGCTGGCGCGCTTCAACGTCATGATCGACGATCCGGCCAAGCCGGCGTGGCACGCCGAATTTTTCGTCGGCATGCCGGCGCCTGCCGGCGCCGTCACCGTGCTGCTGCCGCTGTATCTGCACCAGTCGGCGCTCGAACTGCCCGCCTCCAAGGCGATGGTGCCACTCTACATCATCTATGTTCTGGCGATCGCCTTCCTGATGGCGAGCCGCATCCCGCATTTCTCGGGCAAGCGAATCGGTCGCATTCCGCGCGATCTCGTCATCCCCGTCCTGTTCGGCGTCGGCGTAACGGCTTTGCTGCTGGCGATCTATCCGATGGAGGTCCTCTCCGTCGTCAGCGTCGGATTCCTCGCGATGATCCCGCTCAGCGTGAAGCGCTACAATATGCTGGCGAAGGCGGAAGCGGAGAAGGCGCAAGAAAGCGCGTGAGCGCTTGCCTCACCGCCCCGCGACCGGCGGCAGCGGCGACGTCTCAACCTTCTGACTGATCGCCGGCGGCGGCGCGCTTGCGGGAACCGGCCCGCCCACCTCGTCGCCCCGGAAATCCGGAATCGCCGTCTTGTCGGCGTCGCCCGCGCGCGGCGCGGCGATATGCGCGCCGATCTGGCGCACGACGTCTGGCGCCTCCGCAAAGGCGCCGTGGCCGACATAATCCGTCGAAAAGGACGAAATATCGCGCACGGCGACGCCGAGCCGGTCGAGTTCGGCCTTCTCCTCCGGCTTCTCCGGGTCCATCGCCCCGAGCCGTTGCCGTGCGCCGGCGATGCGCGAGGAAATCGCCAGAGCCCGGTCGTTGTTGGCGACGAAGATGGTGACGCGATGCGGATCGAGCCGTGAGACCTGCTGCCGGAAAACGTTGAGGTCGATGTCGGGATTGGCGAGCATCACCTCACCAAGCTTGCCGTCGAGATCGGGATGGCCCGCCATGGCGACGCCGCGCAGCGTCTCCATGGTGAGCCAGCCGCCCATGGAATGGGCGAGGATATGCACGCGCCCGACGCCCGGCGTTCTGGCGAGCGACAACATGACCTTCTCGAGCGCATCGCGTGAGACGGTCGCCGCCTCCTTGTCGGATTCGTAGTTGAACAGCCCGCCGCGCGAATTCCAGGAGAAGAGCGTGGCGACGCCGGAAAAGCCGCCGTCGGCGACCACCTGCGCGAGACGGAAGCGCGCTTCGTCGTGGCTCGTGTTGAAGCCGTGGACGTAAAGGAGAATGTCGCGCGAATTGCCGATGCGGCCGGAGACATGCGAGGCGAGCTCCCCGTAGAACTCCTGCTCATCCATGTTGCGCTTCGAGAGCACGGTGAAATGGCGCGCTTTGTCGGCCCCGCCAAAGCTGGGCCGTTCGATCGCCCCCGGCCTGTGGCTCTGCGGCACGCCGATGGCCGTTAGGGAGAAATTGGGTCGGCCGTCGTCGACGGCGCCCTCGCCGCGTCGGGTCGAGACGACAAAAAGCGGCACGCGGTTCGGCTCGCCCTGCGGTCCGGAGACGAAAGAGGCGGCGTTGGAGACATGGCCGTCGACCGCGCGCATCCCGTCGGACACGCAGCCCGACAGGAAGGTCGCGGCGACAAGAAGCCACGGATGCAAAGATGTTTTGCGCAAGTGAGCCAAGGGAGCTTTGTCCGGCGCGGCCGACATGTTTCCTCCCGCGCCAGCGCCGTCGATGGCGGGGATGCAGCCGATCCTTGTTCTTACCCGAGAAAGCGACGAAACCGGGGCGGCCCTTTCGCACTGCACCCTGAATAGTTGGGAAGCTGGGTTAACCGGAAGCAAATTTGCCGCACTTGCGCCGTCGCGCGGCGAGTGCATAGTGCGCGCAAACAACACAATGACGGGGAGAACGGCCGCTCCCGAGAGCTGCCGGAAGCGCCATGCGGATCAGGATTTTAGGTTCGGGCGCCGGTGGCGGCTTCCCGCAGTGGAACTGCAATTGCGCCAATTGCCGGGCCGTGCGCGCCGGCGCGCCGGGCTTCTCGCCGCGCACGCAATCCTCGCTCGCCGTGAGCGCCGACGGCGCCAATTGGGTTCTGCTCAACGCCTCCCCCGACCTGCGCGAGCAGATCGCCGGCGCGCCCGAGCTTGCGCCCTCGATAAGCGATCCCGTCCGCGCCAGCCCGATCAAGGCGGTGGCGCTGACCAATGGCGACGTCGATCACGTTGCGGGCCTGCTCAATCTGCGCGAGGCGCAGCCTTTCAACGTCTATGCCGCCGGCCGCGTGCTACAGGCGCTTGGCTCCAATCCGATCTTCACCATCCTTCAGACCCAGCTCGTGCCGCGTATCGAATTGCGGATGGAAGAGAAAATTCCGCTGAAAGGCGCGGGCGTCGATCTTGGGCTGGCGATCAAGGCCTTTCCCGTGCCGGGCAAGATCGCGCTCTATCTCGAAGACAAGAGCGCGCCGAATTTCGGCACCAGCGTCGGCGACACGCTCGGCCTCGAAATCACCGACGCGAAGACGGGAAAATCCTTCTTCTATATTCCCGGCTGCGCCAAGGTCGACGCGCCGCTCGCCGAACGCCTGCGCGGCGCGGCGCTCGTCTTCTTCGACGGCACGCTGTACCGCGAAAACGAAATGATCGAGCAGGGCCTCATGGGCAAGACCGGCTCGCGCATGGGACATATCAACATGAGCGGCGACGACGGTTCGATCGCCGCCTTCGCGCCGCTCGACGTCGCGCGCAAGATCTATGTGCACATTAATAATTCCAATCCGGTCCTCAACGCAAATTCCCAGGAACATGCAGCCGTGCGCGCCGCTGGGTGGGAAGTAGGCTCGGACGGCATGGAGGTGACGTTATGAAGTTCAAGATCGTCAGCATCGTCAGTGTCCTCGCCCTTACTGCGGCCACGGGCGCCTGGGCCTCGACTGCGTCCCAGCGGGAGTTCAAGCGTGGATACGCCGACTGCGCCGCCGGCCGATGGGACCAGGACCAGCACGGCGAATCCTACAAGAAGGGCTGTCGCGCCGCAGAGGACAAGCAAAAGGCCGGGGGGACCGAAGCGCCCGCAGCCGCGGAGCAAAAGCCGGCCCCAATCATGGACGCCAGCGTTCCCGGCAAGGACAAACAGGCCTGCGTCCGCGCCGTGAAAGGCAAGACGCACAATCCCAAAGTCGTCGTGATCGAAGCGATTTCGTCGGAGGCGAACAACACTGTGACTCTCGGCGTCGGACCGGACCGGGCGCCGTGGCAATGCCTCGTCAAGCGCGGCAAAGTCTCCAACGTGATGTCCCAGTCGAACGAGGGCGCCCTCTAGGAAAACCCGCGGCGGCATATCGTTGCGCCGCCGCTTCGACCGCTCGAATGCGGACAGGGAGCATAGACATGAACCAGATCGTGACCGACTGGCGCGACGCCGCGCCGCTCTCGCGCGCCGAATTCGAAGCGGCGATCCGCAATGTCGGCGTCGAGCGCTATCACGACAAGCACGCGTTTCATAAGCTTCTGCATGGCGGCAAGCTGCAGAAGCCGCAGGTCGCCGCCTGGGCGCTCAACCGCTATTGCTATCAGGAGGCCGTGCCGCGCAAGGACGCCGCCTTCATGAGCCGCGTACACGACCGCGAGCTGCGCCGCGAGTGGATCCACCGCATTCACGATCATGATGGACTCGGCGAAGAAGGCGGCGGCATCGAGCGCTGGCTCGTTCTCACCGACGCGCTGGGGTTTTCGCGCGACTACGTCACCTCACGCCGCGGCGCCCTGCCCGCGACGAAATTCGCGGTCGAGGCCTATGTGCGCTTCGTCGTCGAAACGCCGCTCGTCGTCGCGGTCGCCTCGTCGCTCACCGAACTCTTCGCGCCCTCGATCCATCGCGAGCGCATCGTCGGGATGCTTGAGAGCTACGACTTCGTCGACGACGACGTGATGGGCTATTTCAAGCGCCGCCTCTCGCAGGCGCCGCGCGACTCGGATTTCGCGCTCGCCTATGTGCTCGACAACGCGCGCACGCGCGAGGAGCAGGAAGCCTGCGTCGGCGCGGTGGAGTTCAAATGCAACGTCCTTTGGGCACAACTCGACGCGCTGCATCACGCCTATGTCACCCCCGGGCTGATCCCGCCGGGCGCGTGGCGTCCGGGAGAGTAAAGCGAGCCATCGGAAGAATGACCACGCGCTACATCATCGGCCCCGACTCCCGCCCCGCCTTCACGCGCTATGCGCGGCTGCACGAGGACCGCGCCCGCGCGCGCACCGTCGTTCTCGCGCCCGAGCGGGCCTATGAGCTCGATCAGATTGGCCTTATCGTGCTGCGCGCCATCGACGGCGTCACGCGGCTCGGCGATCTTTGCGCCACGCTTGCGCAGCAATATGCGGCGCCGCTCGACGTCATCACGCGCGACGTGACGAACCTCCTGCAAGGCCTCGCCGACAAGCGCCTGCTGCGCGACGGCGTCGATCCGTTTTTGCCGCCGAAGATTTCGACCTTCGCCTCGTCCATCGCACCTTTCGCAGGCGGCCCCGCAGGACTTCTCGCGGAGCTTACGCATCGTTGCCCGCTGCAATGCCCCTATTGCTCCAACCCGCTGGATCTTGAAAAGTCCAACGTGGAGATGACCGCCGAACAATGGGGCGCGACGTTCCGTCAGGCGGCCTCGATCGGCGCGCTGCAACTGCATCTTTCCGGCGGCGAGCCCACGGTGCGGCGCGATCTTGAAGAGATACTGACATACGCGGTGGAGGCCGGCCTCTACACCAATCTCGTCACCTCGGCCGTGCTGCTCACGCGCGAAAAACTGGAGCGGCTCGCGCGCATCGGCCTCGATCATGTGCAGGTGTCGATACAAGACGTCGTGCCGCAAAGCGCCGACCGCATCTCGGCCTACGAGGGCGGCGTGCCGAAGAAACGCGACGTCGCGCGCTGGACGCGCGAACTTGGGCTAGGGCTCACCATCAATGCGCCGATGCATCGCCAGAACATCGCGCATCTGCCGCACATCATCGACTTCGCCGTCGAGGTCGACGCGCAGCGCATCGAGATCGCGCATATTCAGTATTACGCCTGGGCGCAGGAAAACCGCGCCGCGCTCATCCCGACGCGAGAAACCTTCATGGAGACCGTCGGCGTCGTTGAGGCCGCGAAGCAGCGCCTGCAAGGCGTGCTCAACTTCGACTTCGTCATCCACGACCATTACGCGACGCGGCCCAAGCAATGCACCGGCGGCTGGGGCCGCTCCATCATGGCGGTGACGCCCTCGGGCAAGGCCCTGCCCTGCCACGCGGCGCAGACTCTTCCGGGCCTGACCTTCGACGACGTGCGCGAACGCCCGCTCGCCGACATCTGGCGCGACGGCTCGGCGTTCAACGCGTACCGAGGAACGGATTGGATGAAGGAGCCCTGCCGCTCCTGCGAGCGCCGGGAGATCGATTACGGCGGCTGCCGCTGTCAGGCCTTCGCCGTGACGGGCGATGTGGCCGCGACCGACCCCGCCTGCCATCTCTCTAAGGACCACGCGCGCTTTGCCGCCTTTGCCGAGACGGAATCGCACGCGCCCGCCCCCGACTTCATCTACCGGCGCTTCGGCGGCGCGCAGCAACACGCGGCGGCGGAAGAGTCGGTCTAGTTCCTTCGATCGTCGCCTTCTGAAGAGAGAGAAGACTGGGGGAGCAGACCATGCGCTTCGTGCTGATCATCCATGACGTCGATGATTACGAAAAATGGAAAGTCGTGTTCGACAACGCCGCCGCAATTCGCAAAGAAGCGGGCGAAATTCGCTACCAGCTTCTCTCCTCCGCAGAGGACGCGAGCCGCATCGTTCATTTCTCGCAATGGACGTCGCTTGATGCGGCCCGCGCCTTTTTCGAATCGCCGGAGCTTGCAGAGATACGAAGGATCGCCGGCGTCGTGTCGCCAGAGTTTATCTATCTGAACGAGATCGAGGCCGGCGACCTTGTCTGAGCCGCGCCCTTGGCGGCAGCGAGAAGCTAGCTTCAATCCAGCGCAGCACCCTGCGGCCGGTAGCGCGGATCAAGATAATCGATGCGCCACGGCCCGGTCCCCGTGACCTGCAGCACCACATTTTCATTGGCCACGATCCAGTGGCCCATACCGGCCGGCGCGGCGATGAAATCGCCTGCATGAGCGTAATGCTCCGCCGCAGGATCGATTTGCTTGCCCTGACCAACACGCAGCGTGCCGGACAGCACTGTGATGGTTTCGAGATCGGGATGCGTGTGCGCGGGCACCTGATAGCCTTCCCGCGCGCGCAGCCGCACGACAAAAGGTCCGGCCTGAGTCGGGTTTCCATAAAGCATCGCGACCTCCGCGCCGCGCGGCAGGTCCGGCGGCGCCGCCGTCCAGTCGAGTTCGCTAGCCTGCCGCACGCCGCCCTCGGCCAATGCTCCGAGAACGCCCATGGCGCAATAGGCTCCGAGTGTGAGAGCGCTCAGTCGCATAGGTTACGCCTCCTTCGGGGCCGACCCCGGGAACAGGTAGAGCGGTTTTCACGTCGGTGCAGAGCGTGGGGAATTTTTTCGTCACGGTAACAAAAGAGCAACCTACGCCGTGCATATTGGACTTGTCTCGCGAAGTTAAGAATTTGTTTCGCAAAAGAGTCGCGTAACGGAGTCCATCGTATGAAGTCGCGGGATACGCTTGTGCGCCTGAAGCGCTTTCAGGCAGAAGAGAAACGCCGGCGCGTCGTTCAGCTGAACACGATGATTGGCGAATTCACGCGGATGTCGAATGAGCTCGACCGCGAGATCTCCAATGAAGAGCAGCGCGCCAATATTTCGGATCCAAACCACTTTGCTTACCCGACCTATGCGCGGGCTGCGCGCACGCGCCGCGACAACATCGTCGCTTCGCTGACGGAATTGCGCGGGCAGCTTGAAGAAGCGGAAGCACAGTTCAAGGAAGCGAATGAGGAGCTTTCCAAGGCCCAGAGTCAGGAAGCGCGCGATCGCGGCATGATTGAAGTGGTCGCCGAGCGCCGCCAGGTTGAGATGAGCCAGGCGTTCCGTCGCTAGAACATGCGATGAAAAAGACGGCCTCGCGGCGCGCGTAACCAGAGCCCGACGCAAGCGCGAGGAGAGACGTCCACATGCGCGCCCGCGGCAAGCTGGCGCGCGATGTGGTTTACCGGATAAGCGAAGCGGCGTAGCAACAGAAAAGCGCCTGGCCGGGCGGCTGAGATGAAAGCCATTTCATAGCGCGCAAGGTCGCCGATCCAGCTGGGCTCGGATGCCCCGTCCCCGGCCAGAAAACGCGCGAGCGACGCGGCGTCGGCGCGATGCCGCTCGGGCGCCGGCGGCCCGTCGATCGCCACACTGAGCAGCTGATCGAACCTGTCGCCCAGTCCCTTGGCGGTCAACGGCAGCGTCTTGCGCGCATCGAGGGCGCGTTTGCCGAGGAGACTTTCGGCAAAAATCTCGACCTCTTGCCGATCCAGCGCCGCAAGCGTGAGCGCCTCCGTCTCGCTCAACCCGAATCGCAGGCCCGTCGCCTGTGGGTCGGCGAAGAACGCTCGCCGCGTTTGCGCATCCGTGAAGAGGCGCGCCAGCAGCGCCTGCGTCTCCCCTAGCGCCATCGGCCATGCTCCGTGAGCGTGGCGCGGGCGCGCGCGACCTCCTCCAGCAATTCGCCGAAAGGCGGCAGACGCTCGTCGCGTTCCAGAATCACGCCCTTCACCGGCGCGCGCGCGACGACGCGGTCATAAAGCGCCCAGACGGCGCCGCTCGTCGCAGAGTCGTGGCTGTCGATCAGAACGCCGCCCCGCCATCGGCCGCCGGCGTAGTGAATCTGCACCAGCCGGTCCCAGGGCCAGCGCTCGAATGTCGCGTCGAGATCGACGCAGTGATTGACGGCGTTCGTGTAAAGATTGGCAACGTCGCAAAGCCACCCGCAACCCGTGCGCTCAAGAACGCGCGTAAGAAATTCCGGCTCGTCCATTTCGGCGCCTGGCACGCGCACGACCGTCGTGATGTTTTCAAGAACAAGCGGCGCCTCGATGCGCTTGCGAACCGTCTCGACATTGCGCGCGACGACGTCGATCGCCTCGCGCGTGAAGGGGAGCGCGGCAAGATGGCCGATGTCGACGCCGCCCGCACGCGTGAAGCAGAGATGCTCGCTCCACCAGGGCGGATCGACGCGCTCGATCAGCCGCGCGAATCTGTCGAGGTAGTCGGGATCGACGCCCTCGGCCGAACCGATCGAGAGATTGAGCCCATGCGCGACGATCGGGAAGTGCGCGCACAGGAGATCGAGCTCGCGCAACTTCTCGCGCGAGGCGCCGAAATAGTGATCGGCGATGATCTCCAGAAAATCGACGCGCGCGCGATTGGCGAAGAGGTCGGCGCGAAAGCTCGGCCGATAGCCGAGGCCGGAGCCGAGCGCAGGCGCGTCAATCCCCGCCGCCGCAGCCGCCACATCCGCCTCCGCCATCGCCGCTGCCGCAGGAGCCGCCGCAGCTCGAACCGCAGCCGCCGCCGCCGTCGCCGGAGGCGCGCTTGAAGTGAGTCGCGAACATCTCTTCGCTCGTGCCCTTCAGGGCGGAGAATCCATACAGGCCGATAAGAAAAAGCGAAGCGCCTTCAAAGGCGCGCGCCTCGGGCCCCGGCGAACCGATGTGCGAAACCGCCTCCTTCAGCCGACTTTCATAGGCAAGCTTCATCGCTTCAAGATAGGCGCGCCCGCGCCGGCTCGCATGGCTGCGCGTGAGGACATAAGCGAGCACAAACAGCGCTATGACCGCGGCGACACACAGGAAGACGAGATAAGAGACGTTCGAGTGGCCGGTCTCGAGCGCGACGAAGATTTTCGCGCCGGCAAAGCCGACGAGCGCCAGCGTGCCGAGTATCTGCGCGCGCTTGCGCCAGACCTTCACCGCGTCGGGCTTCACCAGATCTTCCGCGGCGAGCTTCGCCCGCACGGGTTCGAGCAATCTCAGCAGAACGTCGCGCTGCGTGCGGTTCTGGAACAGCTCATGCGCCTTGGGTCTGGCCTGAATGGATTCCAGCACGCGCTTTTCGACCGCGTCGAGCGCGCCGGCTTCGGCCTGCTTGTTCGTCGCGACAATGCGGTCTTCCGGCCCCAGCGCGGCGTAACCCCGCTGCACGAGATCGTAGACGATCGTGCGCACGACCTGATTTACGCCGCCCTGAAGAAAGGCGATCTCTATGGGGTCCGGGTTCTGCGGAACGGCCGGCGGCGGGCGTTTGTCCGTCCGATCGGCGAAATGGATCGACGCCCATGTCGCAACGAGGACGATGATGGCGAGGACGCCGAAGACATTGAGGAAGTCGGGTCCGGGCAGAGCCAGAAACGGCAGATTCTCCATATTCAGGTCTCCGAAAGATCGTTGACGAGACGGCGCGCCTGCAGCGTCGCGACCGCGAGCACGGCGAGTCCGATCGCCTGATGCGCCAGCGCCAGGAGAACATGCGGCGTCCCGGCGTAGGGCGGCTCGACGAGAAGCAGAGTCGCGACGCCGAGCGCGATCTGCGCGACGACATGGGCGAAGAGGAGGACGGCGCCGCGCCGCGCCTTGCCGCCAGTGTTCATCAACGCGTCGACGAGATGCAGCGTCGCGAGCGCGAAGATCACATAGGCGATCATGCGGTGGACGAATTGCGCGGTGACGGGCGTGTCGAGCAGATTGAGCCACCACGGCTCTTTGGGCCACAATAGGTCAGCCGGCGGAACGAAGACGCCGTCCATCAGCGGCCAAGTATTGTCGACCAGTCCCGCGCGCAACCCCGCGACGATGCCGCCCATGAAGATCTGTACGAAGACGAGCCCCAGCATGACGAGCCCGACCATACGCAGCCGCCCGGCATGGTCATGCGCGATCGAAAGCTTGCGCGGCCCGAGCCCGCCCGCGACCCAGAGGCAGGAGGAGAAGATGAAAGCGGCGATGACGAGATGGATGGCGAGCCGCTCCTGCGCGACTTCGGTGCGATGAACGAGGCCGGACGAGACCATCCACCAGCCGACGCCACCCTGCAGCGCGCCCAGCGCCAATATGCCGATGAGCTTGGGCTTCACCGACGATGGGATGCGCTTCGTCGCCCAGAACCAGACGAGCGGCAGCACGAAGACGGCGCCGATGAGCCTTCCCAGCAGCCGGTGCGCCCATTCCCAAGCGTAGATGAATTTGAACCCGGCGAGGTCCATATCCGGGAACAGTTCCTTGTATTGCGGAATCTTCTTGTAGTCCTCGAAGGCCTCCAGCCATTCCTTGTGCGAGAGCGGCGGCAGCGCGCCGGTCACGGGCTTCCACTCGACGATCGAGAGGCCGGACTCGGTGAGGCGCATCGCGCCGCCGACAATGACCATAAGAAAGACGAGCGCGGCGACGACCCAGAGCCAATTGCGAACGCCAATGGCGTTCTCCTCGGTCGTGTGATGCCTGACCTCCGGCACCGGTTGGGGAAACAGAAGCCAGTCTTCCATTGCGCACTCGCTCGAGTTTTCGGACCCCGGCACTTAAGGGATGGGAACGAGGCTTGTCCACACCTCGCGCGACGCCCGCCCGCCTGGCGCCAGAATTTGGGCTGAAATGGCGCCGCGCTGCGATGTAAGAATGGACGCGCATTGAGTCGGGGAGCGAAGGTGGTCGGTAGAAGCGCGACATCCCGGGAAGACATCGCAACGCTGCGCACCATCGGCGATGTCGCGGAGGCGCTCGACCTGCCGCAGCATGTGCTGCGCTTCTGGGAGACCCGCTTCAAGGAGATCGACCCGGTGAAGCGCGCCGGCGGCCGGCGGTTCTATCGTCCGCGCGACATCGAACTCGTCGAGACGATCCGGCACCTGCTCTACAGCGAGGGCTATACGATCAAGGGGGTGCAGCGCATCCTCAAGGAACAGGGCGTCGACGCCGTCATGGAGGAAGTGCGTCGCCGCCAGCGCGGCGAGGAGCCCCTCCCTGCACCTGCACCTGCCCCTGCCCTGCACCTGCACCTGCCCCTCCCCTCGAGCCTGAGCCTTTACTGTCGCCCCAGCGACAGGCGACGCTCGATCTGCACCTACCCGCCCCGATTCCGGTTTCTGACGAGCCGATGGTGGAAACGCCTCGTCCGATTGCCCCGGAAATTCCGGCCGTCGCCGTCCCCGCCACCGTGCCGACGGCGCATCTGCCCCTCATCGTCACGCGGCGGCTCGACCAGGAGCAGGCAGTCATTTTGAGGGAAGCGCTGGCGGAAATCGAGGAATGCAAAAGGCTTCTCAATCTCACGCGCAGATAGCGCGTCGAGCCCGTTGCCAGCGGGCCGTCGCCTCTCTATAAGGGCGGCCAGTCGGAGTGTAGCGCAGCCCGGTTAGCGCACTTGTCTGGGGGACAAGGGGTCGTGGGTTCGAAT
The DNA here is from genome assembly GCA_963806665.1 of uncultured Alphaproteobacteria bacterium. Taxonomy (GTDB): domain Bacteria; phylum Pseudomonadota; class Alphaproteobacteria; order Rhizobiales; family Beijerinckiaceae; genus Methylocystis. The sequence goes on from CAWDYM010000004.1 coordinate 1,120,385, forward strand.
CCCGCCACTCCGACCAAAACCTCCCGTTGCTACGCGCCTACCCCTCCCGCGGCCGCGCTTGCAACAGGGATGCTGTTGCGCGAGTCCGGCCCCGCATCCATCCAACGGCATGGCCTGCGCGTTAATTTGCGCCCTTCGATTTTAGCTTCGCCGTTGGCGCAGGCTTAGCCTCTGCCAGATAGACAAATGCCAGGCCGCGCGTAACTATCGGCCCCGCGGCTCGCAAGGCCCGGCGCTTGTCCCCAATCAGGCGCCGGGCCTTCGTTGCCGTTCCTCCCGCCTGTTCGCCCGCGCCGCGTCTGGAATACGGCGTTAATCGGCATAAATTGAACAGCGAAGTTCGTCTCTGTGCGCAAGCGCCTCGGGTTGGAGAACGCAGGAATGAGCACGCCGCATGCCTCCTTGGCCATACTGGCGCTCGTCGGCGCGCTCGCGACGCCCGCGCGCGCGGTGGATTGGGCGTCGCCGGACTTTTTGATGCAAGCCGAGAAGAGCCACGCCGACGCCAAAGCTGCACTCGCGGCCGATCAGGAAGCTTACGAGCGCCTGCTTCAGGAAGAGGCGAAGCTGCGGCAGCAGGCGGTGGCGAAATCCGGTTCATGGATCGAGCCGGCCGCCTTGTGGCGCAAGAAGACGGCCCTTGAAAAGACCCTCGCGAGCGAGAAGCAGCGGGAGCGCAGGACCAAATCGCTCCTTGCGAAAGCGCGCGATCAAGCTCGCGCGAGTGCAGAAACCGAGGGGGCGAGAGCGCATAAGCCGGCCTGGTTCGGCGCGTGGTGGCGGCGCTAGAGAGCCCAACCCCATTGCCTTGCCCGCTCAAACAGCAGTGCTCGGGCCGCCGCTTTGGCCGCAGCCTTTTTTTGCGACGGCCTCGCCGTGCATGGCGTCTCTGTCCACAAGCCAGGGGCCGAGCCTTCGCGTGATCGCCGACTCCTGCATCGGATAGCGGCTCCGCAGGTCTTCCATGATGCGAAGAACCCCGAGCCGCGCGTCGGACCAGGAGATCGCTCCGTCGTCGAGCAGCTGCGCCGTGTTTCGTATTGTGCTTTCGACCGCCTGCTGCACGAATGTGTTCATCGGTTGGCCTCGCAACGCCGTTGAACCGACCTCGCGCTCATGCAGCTCGAGGATCAGCGACGCATTGTCTGCAATTACCAACCAGGATCAGCGCCGAACGTGCGCCGTCGCACACTGAGCACGGACGGGAAACATTTGGGTCGGCTGAGGCGCGGTGAACGCGGAAGCCTAACGCCCGGCCATGGAGTCTCGGATGGACTTGCCGCCGACATAGAGATCCTCGATCGCCCACTCGCCATCGAGGATGCGCACGACGAGCCAGGCGTCCCGGTCTCGCGCATGCTTGAGATATTCCGCTTCAGCCTGCGGGGCCTTGCCTTCGTCGAGATAATAGCGGTCGAAGGGCAAGGGCAGGCTCTGGGTTGAAAACCGCTCGGCGACCCGCAGCGTCAGATAGGGACCGTCCGGCGGCGACACCGACGTTTCGCCAAATCGCGCGAAACCGTCGGCGCCCATCACGATCGGCGCATAGACCTTCTGGCCGGCCGCCGTGGCGGCGCCCTTTGGCAGGGTCGGAAGATTGTCCCGGAAATTCAGAGCGACGAATTGCCCCGGAAGGCGTCGTAAGGATCGACGGGAGCCGTCTGGAATTTGAAGGGCAGCCCGTTCGCCAATGTCCGTTCGTGCCGCCAGATCATGCTGGCAGGCGCGGCCAGTTGCACCAGACAGACAAGGACGAACGCCGGCAAGAGCCATGCCCGTCTCATTGCGCCGCCCTCCGCTTGCGCAGCAGCAGGAGGTTCGTGACAAGGAACCCCGCGCCAATGACGATGAAGGCGACCCCGCGCGCTACGAAGCCGATGTCGGCGTCGAAGAAGCGAAGCAGGATGAGCGCCGAAAGGATCATCATTCCGGCGTTCACCATGGCCAGGCCCTGCGAACGCAGCCCCGCGACCAGCACGCCCACGCCGAGGACGAAGACATAGAGATTGGCGAGCGCGACCGCCGCCCACGGCGAGGTATGCGCAAGCGCGTATCCCGCACCGGCTACGACCGGCAGCGCCCCGAGAAGCCCTGCCGCAATCTCGCGCCGGCGCAGGGCGTCCGCCCATAGCGCCAGGCTCGCGGCGAGCCATGCGAGCGCGACGACATAGCCTGCGAGCGTCGGATCGCCCCCATGAGCGACCCATGGCTCCTCGAAAGTGAGAACCAGAGCCAGCCCTATGGCTCCGAGGGCGCCGACGGTCTGCAGCGGGCACTGCCCCCCGGAAGCGGCGTCCCCCCACCATCTGGCGCCGGCAAGAAAGAGCGTCGTCCACAGCGCGCCATGCCAGACCGGCCAGGCGCCGCTCCATGCAAGGCTGTGAAGCGAGACGGCGAAACCCACCGGGATCGTCAGTGCGAGCGCCCAGCCGAAGAGCGCGACTTGCGGGCGATACCGCCCCTCTCTCATCTCGATAAGCCACCAGGGCGCCGCCAGCGCCAGCAAACCCCAATAGCCAAGGGCCTGCCCCAGTCCGAGAGTAGGTTCGCTCCAGCCGGGCGCAGAGGAAATGCCTGCCCATGTCGCGACGCCCACGAGATAGAGGATCGCAGGAAGCGTCGCGCGCAGCAGATAGGCGACGGGCAGACCGAGAATGACCCAGCTCAGCAGGAAGTCTTCAAAGCGTCCGCCCATGTGGTAGGTCTGGGCGACGAGCGCGATCGAACTGCCGATCGCCAATGTCAGGAACGTCCCCGCCCCCTCGCGCCAGGCGCGGCTCTCCGGACGGCGCGTCAGCGCCCAGCCGGCGAGGCCTTGCGCAACGAGAACCGGCGCGAAAGACAGAGCCGCGCGGATGGGCCGGCCGAGCTCGTCCCAGTTATGTGCGAGGAGCAGGATGATCCCGCCGCCGATGAGAGCGGCGCCAAGGACCCCGAAGAGGATGATGGCGCGGCTCGCGCCGCCCTCGGCGACCTCGCCATAATGCGCGCGCAGGCGCGCGGCGGCGCCCGCGTCGAGCGCGCCCTCCCGCTCCAGAACGGGCAGCTGGCCATAGAGCCAGGCCACATATTTGCGATCCTGCATGGCGGCGAACGCCCGGTTTCAGAAAACCATGCGCTGCGGAAGGCGCAGCGTCGTCGGGCATAATAAAAGATCGAAAGCGTAAAGGCGAAAGTTTCCGGGCGTCGCCGTCAAAGGCGCGTCGAACTCGTCGATGTCGCCGGGTGTGAACGGCTTTTCGAATTCGGCGCCGATGCCGCCGGGGAAATGGCGCACGATGACCGCTGGCGTCGTTCCGACGACGACCTTGGCGCCCATATAGGGACGCGCCTCGGTCTCGATGCCGACGCCAGAAAGTGAAATATCCTTGATCTTGGCGATGATCTCGTGCCCTTCCGGCAGACGCAGCAGCGTGCGCTGCATCAGCGGGACGATACGCTCGTGGCGACGGTCTTCCGGCAGGTTGAACGCATGGCGATTGGCGAACCAGGTGAGCTGATCGGCGAGCTTGTCGCGCTTCATCGGCGGCAGGTTCATCGACAGCGCGAAACCGACGTCCGTCTGACGCATCGCAACCCCGGCGAAGCGGCCGATGTCGTCGAGATAGACGACGACCTTCTCGCCGATCTGCGCTTTGACCGGCGCAAAAAGCGTCATGTCGCCGGGAGACATTTCCATCGTCTGACACGGATACTCGCGCCGAGACTCAAGCATGTAACGCCCGAACAGGGTGACGGGGACACGCTGGAACCGACGGTTCTCTCGCGAGTCATAGAGATAATTCAGTTGGGGGTGAGTAGCCGCCATGTCTGGTCGCGCTTCCGCATTCGAGTTTCCAGACAATACCCACTACCCAATTAATGATTGCTTACGGCCCAAAGCAATTCGCCGTCTTCAATGTGGTTTATCTCCTTGATACACAACGAGGCGGGGTCGCTCTCTCCTTACGCCTGCGGCCTCGAAGCGCGTTCCTCGCCCGCTGCTTGCATGTGAAGGAGCGGCCGAAATAACCCGCATCGATATGAGCTCAAGCAGCCCGGCGCTTGTTTGGCCAAGCCAGTCCGGTTGGTAAACGGGAGACAAAGAGCCGAGCACGCGCGAATGCGTCTTGCCGAAATGCCGCAACGGCAGCAGAAGCAATTCCATCTCGATCGGGACTTCTCCCGACGGCTTTGCTTTCAAGCCGGCGACGACCGGAGTCACGCCGTCGATCACGGTCAGCAAGGCCGAGGCGACGCTGCGCTGATCCGCTTCCTGCCAGAGCCCCACGAAGGACGCGCCCTTGCGCTCGCGCAACCAGAGCGCATTGAAGCGCGTGCCGGAAAGGCGCAATGGAAAGGCGCCGTCCGCATCCACTTCGATGATGAAGGTGTCCGCCAGTATATGTCGGATGGCGCCCGGATCGATGTCCGCGCGATCGGGAGCCGCGCGCGCGCCTTTGAGGTCGCGCCAGTAGGCATAGAGATCCTTGGTGACTTGTTGCCTCATCGCAGCCCGGGCTCTCCGTTTTCCGCCTCGCATTGAAACAGGCCCGCAACAGGAGCCCGCGTCGGGCTATTAACAGCAGACCACATGCCACGACGCGGTGGCGTTAACCCTTTCTCAATCCTCGACTTGTGGCGCTGCCGCGCCTGTGGCACTTTTTGACCTGCGACGAGGCTTGTGCGGGAGACGCTCCGCTCCCTGTCATAGGCCACGGCAAGCAGCTGATTTGGAAGGGTTATCCTCCAGCCGAAGACCGTTGAAAGAACGGGAGATGGATTTGGGCGGGAACGTTTGCTCCGGCGTTCCCGTTCGCCCCTTCCCGCTTCCGACGGGTTATGATCCCATCGCTTCACTGAGACTCCGCCGCCACCGCTCGATCGCGTCCTGCGCCAAATCGGGACGATGGCCCCAGATGCGTTAGATTAAGGGCCAGCTGGCAAGGGGACGATGTGGGCGCCGATCTGGAACCGATGATCAAACTGCCGCGCGTCGTTACGGCCCTTCTGGCGATCATGGTGGCGATCCAACTCATTGCGTCCAATGGGCCGCAAGGCGTCGATGCGTTTCTCGTCGACGCTTTCGCCTTCATCCCCGTGCGGCTGAGTTTTCTGCTCTCCCCGCAGACTGTGCTCGACGCGCTTGCAGCCCATGACGGCGACGATCAGCAGACGCTCGCCGTGGCGCTGGGCGCCGACGCCTGGGTCTACGCGACCCCCATCACCTACACCTTCCTGCATGGCGGATGGACGCATCTGGCCGTCAACGGGCTCACTCTGGCCGCCTTCGGCACGCCCGTCGCCCGGCGGCTGGGGGACAGGCTCTTCCTTGTGTTCTTCGCGGGCGGCGCCCTAGCCGGCGCCTTGACGCATTTCGCCCTCCACCCCCTGGACGCGACGCCCGTCGTCGGCGCCTCAGCCGCCATCGCCGGAACAATGGCCGCAATCGTGCGTTTTGCTTTCGCCCCCGGTTCGCGGCTGGGGGAGACAGAGGACGGGCGGGAGGTGCGGACGGCCTCTCTCTCCCAGCTTAAAGGGAACAGACAGGCGATTGTGTTTCTGGTCGTCTGGTTCGCCGCAAACTTCCTGTTTGGCGCCTTCCCCCAGGCGGCGGGGTCTTCCGAAGCCATCGCCTGGGAAGCGCATATCGGAGGATTTCTGTTCGGCCTTCTCGCGTATGGCGCCTTTGACCACTGGGCGCGACGCGGCGTTTAGCCGGGCCTCACTCGACCAGCCGCAACCTCAGTCGCGCAATAAAAATGCGCGCGGCGGGTTGGACGTTGGCACGAGGAGGAAACTATGACCGTCGCGATGATCCTCTCAGATAAAGGCCGCCATGTCGTCACCTCTCCGCCGGAGACGACTCTTCGGGAAGTCGCGGTGGAACTCATGCGCCATGGCATCGGCGCGCTGGTGATCGTCGACGGCGATGGTTCCGTCATCGGCCTGATTTCGGAGCGCGATCTCGTCGCGGCGATCGCGACGGGCGGGGCCTCGGCGCTCGATGAGCAGGTCGCCGATCACATGCAGGTCAATCCCGTGACCGCGCATGAGAACGACACCGTCGACTCCACCATGCAGACAATGACGATCGAGCGGCGGCGCCATCTGCCGGTCCTGCGCGAACGCCGTCTCTGCGGACTGATCTCGATCGGCGACGTGGTGAAGCACCGCATCCGCGTGATCGAGGAAGAGCACCGCTCCATGCGCGAATATATCGCGCAGGCGTAAGACCCCATTTCCATCGCCCGCACTGAACCGTGCGGGCGAAAACGGCGCTAGACCACCGCGCCGGGGATCGGGATATGAGCGAAGATGTTGGGCAGCGCCCGCTTGGCGGCGGAGCGCCCGACGTTGATGAGCTGGTCCGCCTTGTGGAAATCGAACATGCCGATATCCTCCATCCTTGCGGTGATGGTGGCGTCGGGTGGATCGCCTGCGAGGCGCGAGCGCAGGATGCGGTCCTGAATGATGTTGAAAGCGTCGATCATCGCCGTCGCGACATTCGGCGCGTCGCTCGCCTGCCGCTCGAAGTAACGCGGCAGGATGCGATCGACGAAGGAGATGTCCGGTTTCTCGCCGAAGGGACCCGCCTCGGCGGCCTTCTTCTGCGCCGCCGGATCTTCGCGAATGACCCGCGCGCGATACATGGTGTCTGCTGTGACGTTGACGGCGATCACAAACTCCGCGCCCAGCGCGCGGCACACGGTCACCGGCACCGGATTGACCAGCGCGCCGTCGAAAAGCCAGCGGTCGCCGAAGCGCACCGGCTCGAAAATGCCTGGCAGCGCGTAGGAGGCGCGTATCGCCTCCGCCAGAGAGCCGCGTTGCAGCCAGACTTCGTGACCCGTTCCCACTTCCGTCGCAACGGCGGCGAAGGGAATCGGCAGCGCCTCGATATTGAAGCCCTCCAATTCCTTCTCGAGCGACGCTTTCAGCCTTTCGCCCGTGATCAGGCTCGCGCCGGAAAAAGAGAGGTCCATCAGCGTGAACACGCGGCGGCGCGTCAGCGAACGCGCGAAGGCCTCGATCTGATCGAGCCGTCCGGCGGCGTAGCAGCCGCCCACCACGGCGCCGATCGACGTCCCGGCGATGATGTCGGGATAGATCCCCTGCTCCGCGAGTTCCCTCAGCACGCCTATATGTGACCAGCCGCGCGCCGCGCCGGCACCGAGCGCGAGCCCGATCAAGGGCTGGCCGCGCGGGCGCGGGGCCGCGCCCGCGTCCTCGTTACGAACGGCAGGCGGCGTAACCAGAGCCTTGGCGTCCGAAGCGTCCATCGCGTCTCGCGACTCTGTTACAGGAGTTTCATAGCGTCGTAGCAACGATAGCATCGCATCATTCCCGCTCAGCCGTCTCACATCCCAATTTTCTATATTTTTTTATATGGGAGCGAGGCTGCGCCCGGAAAATGTCCAGAAGGTTAACCTTCTGACATACTGCGCAGCTTCTGGGCTACGCGCCCTCGAATACCAGCCGCCGTCCGCCGCCTTCGGTTATGAGCCTGCGGTAGAAGCAGGACTTACGGCCCGTGTGGCAGGCCTTGCCGTCGCCGCCGGCCTCGACCGTCAGCATCAGGGCGTCCTGATCGCAGTCGACAGAAAGCGACAGCACGCGCTGCACCTGGCCCGAGGTGTCGCCCTTGCGCCAGAGCGCATTGCGCGAGCGCGACCAGTAATGCGCGACGCCCGTCTCGATCGTCTTGTCGAGCGCGAGCTGGTTCATATATGCGACCATGAGGATGTCGCGCGTCGCGGCTTCGACCGTGATGCACACGATGAGGCCGTTCGCGTCGAAGCGGGGGACGAATTCCGTCCCCTCCTCCAGCGCCGCCTTGTCCGGCGTCATCAGCGCGCGCCGCGAAGCAGCGTATAGAAATGCGCCTGCTGCGCCGGATCGTCCCGGAAGACGCCAGAGAACTGCACGGTGACCGTCGACGAGCCGTGCTTGAGCACGCCGCGCATGGACATGCACATATGCTCGGCCTCGATGAGAACGGCGACGCCGCGCGGCGTCAGATGCTCCCCGATGGCGTCGGCGATCTGCGCGGTCATCGCCTCCTGCGTCTGCAGGCGCTTGGCGAAAACGTCGACGAGGCGCGCGAGCTTGGAGAGGCCCACGACGCCGCCCGTCGGATAATAGGCGATATGGGCCTTGCCGACGAAGGGCACCACATGGTGCTCGCAATGCGAGGTGAAGGGGATGTCGCGCACCAGCACGAGGTCGTCGTATCCCTCGACCTCCTCGAAGATGCGGGAAAGCACTTCGTCCGGGCTCTCGCCATAGCCCTTGAAGAACTCTTCATAGGCCTTCACGACGCGCCGGGGCGTCTCGCGCAGGCCTTCACGCTCCGGATCGTCCCCGGCCCATCGCAGCAGGGTGCGCACCGCGGCCTCGGCCTCTTCGCGGCTGGGGCGCTCGAGCGCTTGTTTGGCGGGCTCGGAAGCTGCGGGGCGGGCGGCGGAAGCGGGAGGAGAATCTAGCACTGTGTCGCTGCGGTCTTCTTCGAAACTGGGGCGAACGGGAAAGGTCTTAACCACGTCATCCATGTGGCGCCTCCTCAACAATCGCGTCGCAAAACGCGCAACGCTGTCACCCCATGCGCTCAAGACGCATGGGCAAAAACCTCAAATCGTCGCCCCTCTGCCTTTGAGAAACCGCGAGAATTCGAGACGTCGCACGAGTTCATGCAAGAAATGCGGCGCCTCGGCGTTGCGCCAAGGACTTGCGCTTTCGCGCGCGCCCTCGGGGTTCTATATAGAGGCGAGCGGGAGCGAAGGTAAGCCCCGCCCGGTGAAGCTCGCCCCGACATGCTCGACAAGGTCTACAACGCCCGAATTCTGGAACTCGCCGGCAACATCCCCCGCCTTGGGCGGCTGGAGAAGCCGGACGCGACGGCCAGGGGCTATTCCAAACTCTGCGGCTCGACCATCACGGTCGACCTCAACCTGAGCGACGGGGTCGTGGCCGACTACGCCCATGAGCTGAAAGCCTGCGCCCTCGGCCAGGCCTCCGCCTCCATCATGGCTCGCAACGTCGTGGGCTCGACCCCGCAGGAACTGCGCGAGGCCCGCGAGGCGCTGCGCAGCATGCTGAAGGAGAACGGCCCGCCCCCGACCGGCAAATGGGCCGACCTCGCCGTCCTGGAGCCGGTGCGGGACTACAAGGCCCGGCACGGGTCTACCCTGCTCGCCTTCGACGCGGTGGTGGATGCGCTGGGGAAGGCGGAAGGGGAGACGGCAGGGTAGCGGCCGGAGCCGACCGCCCCTCCTGCGGGGCGCGTCAACTCGGGAAATGCCGTAGAAGCGCCACGCCCCCGAAAAAGCCCGCCACTCCAAGCCCAACGGAAGCCATCACGTAAAGAGCGGCGTTCAATTGCTCGCCACGCTCAAAAAGCAAAACGGTTTCCAGCGAAAAGGTCGAGAATGTCGTGAAGCCTCCGAGTACGCCTGTCGCGAGAAACAGTCGCCAGGATTGGGAGACGTCGCCCCGGAACGCCATATAGCCCACGATCGCGCCCATCAGAAACGAGCCGAAAGCGTTTATGAAAAGGGTTCCCAATGGAAAGTGCGCGCTGATCATAAGGGAGACAAGCAGATTGACGCCATGACGTATGGCGGCGCCCACTCCCCCGCCAAGAAAGACAATCAGAAAGCTCATGGAGTTGCCCTCGCTTGAGGCGTGACAGAACGTGCTACAGCCGGCGGCGTCAAGATGCGCACGCCCCACGGGCGTCGTCAGCTTTCCAATCTTTAATCCTGCCTGGCTCTCGCCCGCCCTTGGCGCCCTGGCGCGCCTCCCCCATATTTCAAGACGCCGCGCCTCTCGGGCCGGTTCCTTTGGGGAGAGACGAATGTCACCGGAAGAACGTCAACTGCTTGTCGGACTGTTCGAGCGCACGAAGGGCGCCGCCGCTGGTCCGCGCGACCAGGAGGCGGAAGCTTTTATCGGCGATCAGGTCAAGCAGCAGCCGGCCGCGCCCTATTTGCTGGCGCAGACGGTCATCGTGCAGGAGCAGGCCTTGCAGGGCGCCAACGCCCGGATCGAGGAGCTCGAAGCGCAGGTGAAGGATCTGCAGTCGAAGCCTGCCGGCGGCTTTCTCGGCGGATTGTTCGGCGGCGGCCAGCGTCAGGCCCCGCCCCCGCCGCGTCGTCCCCTGCCCGGCGCCGCGCCGCAGGGCGCGCCGATGGGCGGCCCTTGGGGCGGCCAGAACGCTGTCGCGGGCGGCTATGCGCCCCAGGCCTGGGGCCAGCAGCAGCAGCCGGGCGGCAGCTTCCTGACCGGCGCGCTCGGCACGGCCGCTGGCGTCGCGGGCGGCGTCTTGCTCGCCGACGGCATCCGCAGCCTGTTCTCCCATGGCGGGGGCTACGGCGGGATGGCGAATCTCGGCATCGGTTCGGGCTTCAATCCCGCGGGCGATACGACCGTCATCAATAATTATTACGGCGACGAGCCCGCAGGGCAGTACGGCGGTCAGGACGCGGGCTTCGACCAGGGCGGCGGCGACGCCTCCGACCTGCGCGACGCCGATTACAGCGCCGACCCCGGCTACGACGACGGGGGCGGTTTCGACGACGGCGGCGACGGCGGCTTCGACGTCTGATCTCGTGCTTCGAGACGCCTGCTGCGCAGGCGCCTCAGCATCAAGGGAAAGGCCTCGTCCTGAGGTGGAGCGAAGCTCGCGTCTCGAAGGACGAGGCCGCCAGGGTGGTTTGTCCACAGTTTGATCCCGCCGGCCTGACCTCCCGCCCTGTGCGCCAGCGCACCAACTTCCGGCCTCCGCGGTCCTAAACCTCTCCTCGTTCGCAAGATGAACGCAACGAAGAAGGGTCCTGGACATGAACCGCATCGACGCCACCCGCGCCGCCGTAGCCCGGAAATTCGCCTCGCGCCCGATGCGCGCCGCTGTCGCCGTGAAGATCGCCCTCGCCATCATGGCCGCGAATGTGAGCTTCGCCGCCGCCAAGGCCGTCTTCCACAAGACGGCGACTCTCGCCCCGATCGTCGCGCCGAGCATCTCGTCGGTGACGCCCTTCATCCTGCAGGTCGATGACGCCGCCGCAGCCCCGCGCGACGCCGCGCCGCACAGAATTCTCGTCGCGGACGCCCGCGCCTCGAACTGCTACAAAGTCGCGGTCGAGACCGACGAAGGCTATGGCGTGCGCGGCAAGGCGACCCGCACCGTCTGCCGCAAAGCGTCGTGAGGGCGCAGGCCCTCAGCCGCCCGTTTCATATGCCGCCCAAACAGACGTATTTCAGCTCCAGATAATCGTCGATGCCGTAGCGCGAGCCCTCGCGCCCGAGCCCTGAATGTTTCACCCCTCCGAAAGGAGCGGCCTCGGACGTGATGATGCTTTCATTGACGCCGACCATCCCGAATTCAAGCTTCTCCGCGACCCGGAAGATGCGCGCGACGTCGCTGCTGTAGAAATAGGCCGCAAGACCGAAGGGCGTCGCATTGGCGAGGCGGATGGCGTCCTCCTCCGTCTCGAAGGAGATGACAGGCGCCACTGGCCCGAAAGTCTCTTCGCGAAAAATCAGCGCCTCCGGCGGGACATCGGCGAGGACGGTCGGTTCAAAGAACAACCCTCCGAGCGCGTGTCGGGCGCCGCCAGTCAGCACTTTGGCGCCATGCGCCACGGCGTCGGAGATATGGCGCTCGACCTTCTCGATCGCCGCCTCCTCGATCATCGGCCCGACGACGACGCCTTCAGCCGTGCCGACGCCGACTTTCAGGCCGCTCGCCGCCTCGGCGAGCTTGCGCGAGAAAGCCTCGGCGACGCGCGCCTGCACCAGAAACCGGTTCGCCGATATGCAGGTCTGTCCGCAGTTGCGGTATTTCGTGGCGACGGCGCCCCTGACGGCGCGGTCGAGATCGGCGTCATTGAAGACGATGAGCGGCGCGTTGCCGCCGAGCTCCATCGAGCATTTCTGAACATTCTCTGCGGCCTGACGCAGCAGGATTCTGCCGACCTCCGTCGAACCCGTGAAAGTGATCTTCCGCACCGTCGGATTGCCGGTGAGCTCCTGACCGACGGGCGCGGGATCCTGCGCGGTGACGACATTGACGACGCCTGCCGGCACGCCCGCGCGCTCGGCAAGTTCGGCGAGGGCGAGCGCCGAGAAGGGGGTCAGCTCGGCCGGCTTCACCACCATCGTGCAGCCGGCCCCGAGCGCCGCCGCCACCTTGCGCGCGAGCATGGCGGAGGGGAAATTCCAGGGCGTGATGGCCGCGGTGACGCCGATCGCCTGCTTCAAGACCAGAATCCGCCGGTCCATCAGCCCCGGCACGATGTCGCCATAGACCCGGCGGCCTTCCTCCGCGAACCAGTCGACGTAGGACGCGCCATAGGCGATCTCACCCCGCGCTTCGGCGAGCGGCTTGCCCTGCTCCGCCGTGATGATCTGCGCGAGTCGCTCCTGCTCCGCCATGATCAGCTCGAACCAGCGGCGCATAATCTGAGCGCGCTCTTTCGCCGGGCGGTCCCGCCAGCCCGGCAACGCCCGATCGGCCGCCTCGATCGCCCGCCGCGTCTCGGCAACGCCCATGTCCGGGACTGTTCCCAGCGTCGCGCCCGTCGCGGGATTCGTGACCGGGAAGGTCGCGCCACTGTCGGCGGCGACCCAGGCCCCGCCGATAAGGGAGCGTTCGATAAGGGAAAGCTGCGTTACATCCATCCAGTTCTCGCTTCCTCGCCATCGCGCCGTCGCGCGCTCCAGCCCCGACTGAAATACAGGTCAGGACCGCAACTATTTCAAGGAAAGTTGGACGTTCGTAAACCTTCCTCCGTTTAACCCTGCTCACCGGGCAGGCTGGCGCGCCGCCCGAAACGTCGCTAGATCAATATCAGCGAATACCTTCAACGCGCGCCTTACGAAGACGATCCCTTGCAGCCGACGCCGAAAAAGACAGTCGCCATCGTACAGACGCAAGCTGAGAACGCCGGCGCGCAGGAAATCGGGCGCCAGCTCGCGGCTGGCTTCGAAAAGCGGGGGTGGCGCGCCCGCCAGATCTTCTTCTTCCGGCGCACCGAGAGCTTCGACGCAGATCAGAACGTGTTTTTTTGCTCGGCCGCGCGCCCGTCTTCGCCGCTTGGCGTGCTGCGGATGATGCGCGAACTTTACAGAGATTACCGGCGGGAGACCCCCGACGTCGTCGTCACGCTGCAGCATTACGGCAACATCATCGCCGCGCCGATCGCCCGGCTCGCCGGCGCGCCCATCATCATCGCCAACGAGCTTTCGCCCCCCGAAGTCATTCCGGGCGTGGTCAACGCGATCGACAAGCTCCTCGGAGCAACGGGCGTTTACGACCATATCGTCGTGAACTCCACGCAGACCGAAGTCGCCTATCGCGCATATCCCGCCGCCTTCACGAAGCGCCTGAAGCGCATCGACCATGGCGTCACCGACAAATCCGCGAACATTTCCAGGGAGGCGGCGCGGCAGGCGCTTGCCCTTCCGCAGGATGTCGAACTCCTGGGATGCGCCGCCCGCCTTTCCCCGCTCAAGCAGGTCGATCTCGCGATCTCCCTGATGGGGCTGAACGAGAAGCAACATCTCGCGCTCGCGGGACAAGGCCCCGAACACGACAACCTCGTGGCGCTCGCCAAAAGGCTCGGCGCCGCAGATCGCGTTCATTTCCTTGGGGAACTCGATGCAGCGAGAATGGGCGCCTTCCTCTCCGCGCTGGACTGCTTTGTTTTTCCGAGCGCGACGGAGACATTCGGACTTGCGCCCGTTGAAGCGGCGCAGGCCGGACTGCCCGTCGTGACCAATGATATCGAAGTGTTGCGCGAGGTTCTGGCTGTCAACGGCGCGCCATGCGCGCTCTTTGTCGACGCGCGCGACACCACGGGGTTCGCCGCCGCCGTTCGGAACGTGCTCGACGATCCTGAGCTGAGAGCGTCGCTGACCGGCGTTGGCCGGCGGCTCACGGAACGCTATCCGATCGACGCGATGGTCGATCAATATGTGCAACTCATGCAGCGCCTCGCGAAATGACGCCTTCCCGCATCGTCATCGTGGTTCGCGTCTCGCACTTCCTCAGATGGCATGAACAACTCCGGCAGAGCCTCTCCCGCCGATGGCCGGGCGCTGAAGTCGCCTACCGCTTCGAGCCTCAGGAAGACCCGCAGCCGCTGGCGGTCTCTCAGCTCCTCACGCTTGAACGCATGCTATTACGCCGAGGCAAGACGACGCTCTGCGACCGGCTTGATCCTGCGGCGGCGCCCGCTACGCTCGACGTCGCCGCCGACATTGTCGTGGACCTCATCGGCGACGCCTCGCCGACGAGCGGCAAGCGCGTCTTGAAACCGCTCTACGACGGCCACGAGTCTGAGCAGGCCGCGGTTGCGGCGGCGTTTTCGGGCGAGGCGCCCTTCCTTGCGATAGAGGACGCGGCCACAGGGCGCAGCGTCGCGCAGGGCCTCCCCTCCTTCGAAGCGGCCGATGGTCTCACCGGCGCCCTCGAGGCGATTTACTCTCGCATCGCAACTCTCATCGAAAAGGCGATCGCCGCGCCGGGCCACAACTTTGAAGGGTCGCCGGCGCCGACCAGACGCGCGCCGCCGACGCCGATGGTGTTTCTAACTGGAAATCTCGCTTTCCAATGCATCCGGGCGATCTATCACCTCTGTTGCCACTCGCCGCATTGGCGCGTCGGCTGGCGCTTTGTGGACGGACCCGGGGTTCTCGAAACGGGCGCGCTCTCGGGCGTCCCCTGGCGGGCGATGCAGGACCGCGAGATGAGTTTCGCGGCGGACCCCTTCCCCATCGAGTGGCGCGGACGCATGGGCGTCTTTTATGAGCGTCTCGATTACCGCACCAACATCGGCGAAATCTGCTTTCAGGCATTCGACGCCTGCGGCCCGACGGGGGAACCGGTTCCGGCGCTGAAGGAGCCCTGGCACCTCTCCTATCCGTCACTCATCGAGCATGACGGCGAGCTTTACATGCTCCCGGAGGCTTCGGCCTCGAGCGGCCTGACCCTTTACCGTTGCGTCGCCTTTCCCAATCGCTGGGAGCCGATCGCCCGGCTGCTCGAGGGGATCGAAGCGGCGGACGCAACTGTCTTCCGCCATGGAGACAGCTTCTGGATGACGTCGGTCGTGAGAGAAGGCTTCGGCGGCTACTCCGACACGCTGGCGATCCACCGCGCGACCAGTATTTTCGGCCCATGGGAGCCGCACGCGCTCTCGCCTGTACTTGTGGATTCGCGCTACGCCCGGCCGGCGGGCGCCGTCGTCGCGCAGGGCGGCGCTCTTTACCGCCCCGTGCAGGACTGCTCGCGCGGTTACGGCAAGGGCCTCGCCATCATGCGGATCGACCAACTCGACGAGGCCGTTTTCGAGCAGACCCTCGTGAGCCATATGTCGCCCGGTCCCGACTGGCCCGGCGGGCGTCTGCATACGCTCAATCGCAGCGGACGCCTGGAGTGCATCGACGGCGCGATCCTGACGCCGAAGCCTCTTGCGCTCCGACGATACCTGCATGAGAAGACCGACGGACGCCGCCTCGCCGGATTACGACAAAGCCGGGACGCCGAAACGCTCGCTGCCGGCTGAAATCTTGCTGCAAGGGTCAGAGCTGGGTCGGCGCGCCCTCGCCGGGGGACGGCGCCGCCGCCCCTATCGCCTCGCCGCCGATCTTTTTTTGGACATAGGCGACGACGCTCAGGATCGACGTATCGACGCCGGTCGCCCGCTTGCATATCACCGAAAGCGCGAGGAAAAGCGGCGCATTGACGAGCGCCCACCCGCAGGCCGCGCCGAAGGCGCCGAAGCGCCAGGCCAGAACCGCGGTGAATGCGACGCGCCCAAGGGTCGCCGCCGTGATCACACGTGAATAAAGCCGCTCATGCCCGGTCGTCAGCAGGATGACCGACGCCGATCCGCCAAGCGACATTGTGAAACAGGCCGTGCTGAGGACGACCAGCGTCGGATATACGCTCGCATAGGAGCCGCCGAAGATTGTCAGCAGCGGCGCGCCGAAGGCGTAGATCAGCAGCAGCAGCGGAGCGAGCATCACTGTCGAGACGAGGACGAGTGAGCGCAGGATGTCCTGGAGCTTCTAAGTCTGTCCTGAGAAATATAGATGGGCGCTCTGCGAGAAGGAATATGTGTTGAGCCCGGTGAGCACCATCATGAACACATTGGCGATGCGCTGCGCCGCGAAATAGGCGCCCGCCTCGGCCGGCGAAGCGACATAGCCGATCAGCATGACGTCGAAATAGAGGCTCGCCGCCTCCACGATCGCCGACTGCCACATGGGGAAGCTGCGCGAAAGCCAGAGGCCCCGCTCTTCGTAACTGACCGTCTCGACGGCGTGCTCGCGGTAGGAACGGAGCACATAGCGCAGCGCCACGCCGAGCGACAAAAGCTGCCCGATCCCCGCAGCCAGGAAGAATTCCGTCGGCGTCAGACCTTGATGAAGAACGGACCAAATGACGACGAGGAGCAGGATCGAGCGCCAGATCAATTCCCGCGTCGTCTCGGATACGACGAAGTTCACGATCACGCGGGACGAATGTGAGGAGTAGTGCAGCAGCGTCTGCGTAAAGAGAAAGAAGGCGCCCGCGAGCAGGGTTGTCCGCAGGATTTCGGGAAAGACCAGCGGCGCGACCAGCAGCATGAGAGCGACGAAGACGAGCGCCGACGCGACCGTCATCGCCCAGCCGAAGCGATAAGCTCCCCATGCCTGAGGATAAGCGCCGCGCCCCGCATATTCGCCATAGGATCGGGCGATCAGCGTGTCCTGGCCGAAGACGGCCGCCACGGCGAGAAAGCCAACCGCGTTGAACCAGATCGCGAGGCGCCCAAATTCATCCGCGCTCATCCCGCGCGCCGCGAGAGTGAAGACGGCGAGCGTCATCAAGGCGCCGCCGGCCTTCAGGCTCATCGCGACGATGGCGCCCATCGCCGCGCGGTGCGCCTCCAACCAGGCCAGCAGCGCTTTCAAGCGGTTTCGCATGAATTTTGACACTCCATCCTTCGGGTTGGGAATAACGCCGCTCCGCATCTACCGCTATAGTATCCTGTCGAAACGGTTAGCACGAAGGAACGAAGTCGGCCGAGATTTCTAGCGCCACGAATAACGCTGCACCGGCAAAGGATTTTCGTTGCTCGGAACGTGGCGGCCGCCTTCGCCTTAACCAAATCTTAGGTCTGAGCGGCAAAGAATCGCGGCGAAAGTCACTCCTGCCAATGCGATCGATGGGGTATTCGGTGCGCGCCTCCAGCCCCGCGAGCGACAAATTCGCCAGCGAGCGGATCGTTGCGCCCATGACGCCGTCACGCGGCAGGCCGCTCGCGCAGCGCGGACCGTGGGAGGACGTGTTTCGCGGATTCGCGATCGCGTTTCTGCTGACCGGCGCGCCGGTCCTGATCCACGTGGCGTCTCAGCCCGTCGCCCTGCTCTTCTGCGTCGTCGCCGCGATTGTCGCCGCGCGCGCGTTCGAGCAGGACGTGCCCGTCATTATCCTGACAGCGAATATCTTCCAGAACGTCTTCATCTCGCTCGTCTCGGTCAATTACACGGACTTCGCCGACATCGAGCTGCTGAAAAGCTATAATTTCATCACGACGATCGTCTGCTATATCGTCGTCGCTTATGGCTTCCTGCGCCAACCGATGGTGTTCTCGCCTTTCGTCAGGCGACTAATTCTTGCTTCGGCGGGCGTCCTTGCCCTCGTCGCCGCCTATTTCGTGTTGGGTCTTGCAATCAATCCGCGCAGCGCAGTCATCTACCTTCGCAACATTAGCCTGCCGATCTTCGTGTTTCAGATTTTCCTGATCGCCGGCGTCAAGCATCGCATCCCCGTCCCAGAGACCATGTTCGTGCTGCTCGGCCTCGTGATGGCCTGCTGCTACATTGAGCTGATTTCCAACGAAACATGGCTCGCCTTGACCAATGGGCTGCATTACCTCGAGCTTTTCACAGCCAAACGGCTGCTCAACGTCGATGAGATCAAGACCGCCGCGGAACAGGGAAGCGTCATCACAAGCGTCACCGATTATGGGCGCGCCAATCTCTTCAACACGACGCTGACGAGCGATCTCGGCATCCGCATCCAGCGGCTTAACGGGCCCAATTTCAATACGATCAGCCTAGCCTATCTGCTGTCGATCCTGATGGCCTTTCTCTGGCTGCACAGATACCGGCTCACGGTGGCGCTCGCCATGCCGCTGCTTCTCGCGACGAGCGCCAAGGGGCCGCTTGTCTTTGTGCTCGGCTGCATCGGCTTCTATCTGCTGGCGCGGCGATCCAATTCAAATTTCCCGATCAAGGCGCTCGCCGTCGCCCTCGTCGTCTATGCGGTCTTCGTGTTCCAGTCGGGCTACCGGTCGGGCGATTACCACGTCATAGGCCTGCTCGGTGGGGTCAACGGCTTCCTGAAACTGCCGATCGGCCATTCGCTGGGCGAAGGCGGCAATCTCTCGATCGAGGATTTCTCCAAACTGGACTGGAGTTCCTTCCAGCGCTCGGGCGCCGCGACGGTGGCGGTCGAAAGCGCCTTCGGCGTGCTGCTCTACCAGCTCGGCGTCTGCACGGCGTTTCTGATCGCCTTCTATCTCTGGGTCGCCTGGACCGGCTGGCACCTCTTCAAGGTGACGCGCGCGCCCGCGCACGCCTTCATCATGGGCGCCATCGCTTTCTGCCTGGTCAACGGCTTGTATCAGGAGGAAGCCTATTTTGTTCCGTTGTCGCTGCCCGTCGTCATGGGGCTCGTCGCCCTGACTCTCGGGACGACGGACCGGGCCATTTTCGGCAAAAGCACGGAAAGCACGGCCTGATCGATTTCGCCCGCATCGTTCAGCAGCCCGAAGGCGCTGGCGTAATCCCAATGAGCCCAGCCAAATCCCTGCGCCTCTATGGCGGCGCGCGCGGCGGCGAGCCAGGCGAGCCGATCCGGGCGCCTGGCCTTCCATTTCAGGACGCCGAATTCATTCACGATCACCGGCGCCGAATGCTCCGCGCTCCACCGCCCGAGTTCGGTGAATTGCCCGGCGATCGCGCTGGCGTCCCAGGCGCGCGCGGCCATGGCCCGCAGTTCGGCGGCGAGCTGGCCGTCGCCATTCGTATCGGCGGCCTCCGCAAGCGCGCGGAGCGCAGGATCGTCCGCTTTCGTCGGGAAGGGAACGCCCGCGCCGCGCCCCCAGGGCGTGCTCGTGTCCCATGACGACCCTTGATGCGTGAACATCATCGGGTCGTAGAAATGGCAGACATACATAACTCTGTCGTCGGCGAGAGGGCGCCAGCGCATGAGCGCATCCACGCGATGAAAGGGCGCGGGACCGACGAGAATGTAGCTCTCCGGCAGGATTGACCTCACGGCCGCCGCCAGCTTCTCCGCGAACGGGCGCCAAACGTCGTCCGTCGTCGCCGGCTCGTTGAGAAGTTCAGCGAAGAGACGATCCACCGGCCACTTGGCCATGCGCCTTGCAAGGGCCTGCCAGCCGCCCAGCAGCGCGCGGTGCGCGTCATCTGGGTCACGCCGATGCAGGACGTTGAAATCGGGCCCGGGATGCAGGTCCACGGTCACTGAATAATCCAGTGCGAGAAGGCGATCGACCGCGCGCTCGACGTCGTCCATGGCCGCGGACACGGTCGCCGGTCCGGAGAAATGCGGCAGGACATGCTCGGCGACGACGGGAAGGCGCACATGCGTCATGCCGAAGCCGCGCAAAGCGCGCAAAGTCTCTTGTGCGGCCGCGTGATCGGCGCGCATCGGCGCTTGGCCGGGCAGATTGAATCCTCTCGCCATCGCGGGCGGAATCCGGCCGCCGCTCCCCGCAGCGTTGGCGCGCCCAAGGCCAAAACAGCTCGCGGCGACCCCGGAAACGAGCGCGCGCCGTGATAAGCACAGCGTCATTGCCTGTCTTTCGTTAAAGGCGTAACTCATGGTTAATCAATTGCATATCTTATGAGGGCCGCTCCCTCGCGTGAACTAGCGTCGTCTGAATTGGTTTACAACGATTATGAAGAGCGTCAGCCAGATTTCGAGCCGCGCCAACTCCGCTGACGACGGCGTGATGGAGTTATGGCGCGAACCCTCCCGGCGCGCTTACGCGATCGTCGACCCCAATGCCGTCTGGCTTTTTCTGCGCAGAAACACGCTGCCGATCCTTGCCGTCGCGGCCGGCGTCGCCGCCCTCAGTTTCGTCGCGTCGCTCTTCATCTTCAACAAATATTCGGCGACCGCGGTCGTCATGGTCGACCCGCGAAGCGCGCATGTGACGAGAACGGGCGGCGTCATCTCCAATATTGGCGGCGACGCCATCGCCATCGAAAGCCTTGTGCAGGTCGCCAAATCCGACAGCTTTTTCGCCGGCCTCGTGGATGAACTCGAACTCACCAAGGACAGCTATTTCGGCGGGTCCGGCGCCACGGAAGACGCCAGACGCCTCGCGACGATCGAGAAACTCGCCGCAAAACTCTCGATCGCGCGGCGGGGCACGACTTATGTCATCGACGTCACCGCCGTCACGCCTTCCGCCGCGCTGAGCGCGAAGCTGGCCAACGCCACCGCGCGGAAGCTCGTCACCGATCAGAGTGACCTGCGGTCGGGCGCCAACGCCAAGACCGCTGAGGAAATCGAAGGTCGAACTCACCGAATTGCGCGGGCGGTTGAGCCGCGCCGAGGATGCGGCCGCGCAATTGAAGGCGCGACTGAAAGTGACCGACGCAGGCCAGGGCAATACGCTCCTCGAGCGCCGGGTCGTCGAGCTCAACCAGCAATATGTTCTGACCGGGGCGAAGACCGCGGAGGCCCGCGCGCGCTACGAGCTTTTGAAGAAGTCCGGAGCCAACGTCGGCGAGAATTTGCCGGCGGCGATCCAGTCGTCGGTGCTCAATTCGCTGCGCAATGAATATGCGCGTCTCTCGCGACAGTCGGCGGATCAGGCCACGGTGCTCGGTCCCCGCCATCCGGAGGTGGCGAGTCTCAACGCGCAGATCGCTGACATGCGCCGCCAGATCAACGCCGAGCTTTCGAGGATGATTTCGACGGCCGGCACCGAATTTCTCGAGGCCCAGCAACGGGAGGCCGATCTCGCCCGACAGTTGCAGGAGGTGCAGACGGAGAGCGGCGAACTCGGTCCCCAGATGGTGAAACTCGGCGAATTGGAGCGGGAAGCCAAGGCCGAGCGAGCGGTCTACGAAGAACTCCTGAACCGCGAGCGCGAACTCATCCAGGTCAAGGGCCTCGAGCCGAGCGACATCCGTATCGTCTCGCCGGCGACCCCGCCGTCGAAGCCCACGCCAAGCCGCATGGCGCTCGCCGTAGCCAGCGCGACGCTCGGCCTTCTGGCCGGGCTCATTTACGCTTTCGCCCGCGAATGGCGACAGACGACCCTTCGCACGACGACGCAGGCGGAGCGCCTCGGCGGCGTAGAGGTGCTGGGCTTCCTCCCCACGCTCGATGCGTCCGCCTCCGACAAAGAGAGCGCCGATGTGGAAGTGCCCGATCTCACGCCCTGGCTCGCCAACGTCTGCGCCGAGATCACGCCAGCGATTCCCGGAGACGAAGGGATCGTCATTCTCGTCTCCTCGACGCGGCGCGGCGAAGGCCGCTCGACCGTCTCGGTGAACCTCGCCGCCTATCTCGCGCAGGGCGGCGAACGCGTTCTCCTCATCGAAGCGGACCGGAACGAGCATCTCGAGCGCCCGCCTTACGGCTTGCTCGACGTTCTGGATTCAGGCGAAGATCTCGAAGGCGCGCTCATCGATCAGGCCTCGGACGGCTATACGCTGCTGCCCTATGGCGGGCGCACTGTCCGCCGCCCCAGCTCCATCGCCGCCCTGATGAGCGGCATGACGTTACGCGCCACTTTGAAGCTCGCGCGCAAATGGTTCGACGTCATCGTCATCGACGGCCCGCCGACGCTGGAGGCGCCGCACGCACGCTTCCTCGCCGCGCAGGCGGACAAGACCGTGTTTTTGATCGAGTGGGACAAGACCAGCGCGCAGGACGCGAACAACGCCCTCGACAGGCTGGATTTGCGAGAGGCCGCCGTTGTCTACAACAAGGCGAACGCCGTGCGGCTGAAGCTTTATGACCCCGAGCAGTCCCGCCAGATCGAGAGCCTTTCTCTCGCGGCGTGAGCCCCGTTCACCTCCCCGGCAGACTTCGGACGAAGCTCTGGCGCAGCCTCGCGCCCACGAGCAATCGGCCGTCGCGGCCTGAAAAATCGTCCGCCACTGGCGACGCCGCCAAAAACCGACATAATCAGGGAAGAATCATCGGCCGCGCCACGCGCCGTCCCCCTTCCCTGCCCGAGGTCGATTTTGGCTGATCTTCGCTATGCCTACCCGCTCACCCGCCGCCATCTGATCCGCGCCGGAGCGATCGGCGCCGCGGCCGCATTTTATCCGGGGAGCGCCCTGGCTAAGGGCGCCGCCAAGGCCGCACTGGCGTCGGCGCTCGCGCCGGGCGAGATCGAAAGCCATGGCCTTTCGACCTTCGGCGACCTCGAACAACCCGCCGATTTCAGTTATTTCGGCTATGTGAATCCGGCCGCCCCGAAAGGCGGGACGCTCGCGCTCTCTCCTGCGAGCCCGACCTACGACACCTTCAACGCTTATGTCCTGCGCGGCAATCCCGCGACAGGGATGTCGCTCGTGTTCGACACTCTGATGAGCCAGAGCCTCGACGAGCGCGACGCCTATTACGGTCTCGTCGCGCAGAAAGTCCGCATCTCGCCCGACAAGTTGACCTACACTTTTCTGCTGCGCAAGGAAGCGCGCTTCCACGACGGCTCACCCCTCACGGCGCATGATGCGGCGTTCTCGCTCAACATCCTGAAGGATAAAGGCCATCCGGTCATCAGCCAGATGCTGCGCGACGTTGCCAGCGCGACGGCCGAGGGCGACGACATCCTCGTTGTGAAATTCGCGCCTGGCCGCACGCGCGACCTGCCGCTCAATGTCGTCGGCCAGCCGATATTCTCCAAGGCCTATTACAAGGATCGCGACTTTGAGGCGACGACGATGGAGCCGCCGCTCGGCTCGAGCGCCTACAAGGTCGGAGAATTCGAGCAGGGCCGTTACATCGCCTATCGGCGCGCGCCGGACTATTGGGCGAAGGACCTTCCGATCGCCAAGGGCCAGAACAACTTCGACGTCGTCCGCTTCGAATATTTCGGCGACAGCCAGGTGGCGTTCGAGGCCTTCAAGGCCGGCGCCTTCACCGAGCGCGAGGAAAATATCGCGCGCGTCTGGGCGACCGGCTACGACTTCCCGGCGTTCAAGGACGGCCGCGTCAAGCGCACGACGACGCCCAACAACAGCATTCCGAATATCCAGGGATGGATGTTCAATACGCGCCGCAAAATCTTCCAGGACCCCCGCGTGCGCGAGGCCATCGGCTACGCATTCGATTTCGAATGGACGAGCCGAAATCTGATGTACGACGCCTATAAGCGAATTTCCTCCTATTTCGAGAACTCGGAGCTTGCGGCCAAAGGCCTGCCGAGCGAAGAGGAGAAAAAGCTGCTGGAGCCTTTCCGCGCAAGCCTGCCCGCGGAAGTCTTCGGCGAGCCCTTCAGCTCCCCCGTGTCGGACGGTTCCGGCCAAGACCGCGCGCTGCTCAAGAAGGCCAATGATCTCTTCACGGCCGCCGGCTGCACCCGAAAAGATGGCGTGCTTCGTCTCCCCGACGGAACGCCGCTGGACTTCGAGTTTCTCGACAATTCGAATGTGTTCGAACGGCACACGCAGCCTTTCATCAAGAACCTCAAGCTTCTTGGCGTCACCGCCCGCCTGCGCGTCGTCGACGCCGCGCAGTACAAGCAGAGGCTCGAGGATTTCGACTTCGACATCGTCCACGACGTGATGCTGATGGGATGGAACCCCGGCGAGGAGCTGCGCGGCTATTTCAGCTCTAAGACCGCCAATGTGAAGGGCGCGCGTAATCTCGCGGGCGTATCCAATCCCGCGATCGACGCTCTCGTGGACAAATCGCTGCAGGCGGGGACGCGCGAGGAGCTGGTGTCATGCTGCCGCGCCCTCGATCGCGCGCTGCGCTCCCAACGCTACTGGATTCCGCACTGGTACAATCCTGTGCACCGCCTCGCCTATTGGGACCTCTTCGGCCAGCCCGAACGGGCGCCCAAATTCGACACCGGCGTGCTCTCGACCTGGTGGTGGGACGACGACAAGGCCAAGAAGATCAACTTCACGGGACGCTGACCGATGGGCGCCTATATCGCACGCCGCATATTGCTGATGATCCCGACGATCCTCGGCATTATGCTCATCTCTTTCGCTATCGTGCAGTTCGCGCCGGGCGGCCCTGTCGAGCGCATCATTGCGCAACTTCAGGGCTTCGACGTCGGTGCGACCGGCCGCTTCTCGGGCGGCGGCGGCGACGTGGGCCAGGGCGCGGCGGCGCAGGCCGGCCCGATGGCCGCCGAAAGCGCCTCGAAATACCGGGGCGCGCAGGGCCTCGACCCCAAATTCATCGCGGAGCTCGAGAAGCAGTTCGGCTTCGACAAGCCGGCATGGGAGCGGTTCCTGCTGATGGTGAAGAATTACGCGATGTTCGATTTCGGGCGGAGCTATTTCCGCGATGAAAGCGTAATCAAGCTCATTGGCGAGAAGCTTCCCGTCTCCATGTCTCTCGGCCTCTGGATGACGCTGCTCTCCTATTCGATCTCGATCCCGCTCGGCATCGCCAAAGCCGTGCGCGATGGAACGAAGTTCGACACATGGACGTCGAATCTCATCATCATCGGCTACGCCATCCCGAGTTTCCTTTTTGCGATGCTGCTGATCGTGCTCTTTGCGGGCGGCTCGTTCTGGCAGATTTTCCCGCTGCGCGGCCTCACCTCCGACGATTTTGCGCAGCTCTCTGTTTTCGGCAAGGTGAAGGACTATCTTTGGCACATCGTCCTGCCCGTCAGCGCGATGACGCTCGGCGCCTTCGCTACACAGACGTTCCTGACGAAGAACTCGTTCCTGGACGAAATCCGCAAGCAATATGTCCAGACGGCGCGCATGAAGGGCCTCACCGAGAACCGCGTTCTCTATGGCCATGTCTTCCGCAACGCGATGCTCATCGTCATCGCCGGCTTTCCAGGCGCGTTCGTCCACGCTTTCCTGACCGGGTCGGTGCTGATCGAAACGATCTTCTCGCTGGATGGACTCGGCTATCTCTCCTTCGAGAGCATCGTGAACCGCGACTACCCCGTGGTCTTCGCAAATCTCTATATCTTCGCGCTGCTTGGCCTGGTGGTGAACCTGATTTCCGACCTCACCTACACATGGATCGATCCAAGGATCGACTTCGAGACGCGGGAGGTCTGACATGAGCGTGACGACCGACGCCAACGCCCGCCTCGCGCCGCCGATCGTCCGGGAGGGCCTGCTGCGCCTTTCGCCGCTCGATCAGCGGCGCCTCGCGAACTTCAGAGCCAACAACCGCGGCTACTGGTCGTTCTGGATTTTTCTGACGCTTTTCGTCATGTCGCTTCTCTCCAACATACTCGCGAACGACAAGCCGATCTTCGCCTACTACAAGGGCGAACTTCTGTTTCCCGCCTTCGTCACCTATCCGGAAGAGAAGTTCGGCGGCTTCCTCGCCAGAACGGATTATCGCGACCCGGTGATCGAGACCGAGATCACTGCCCACGGCTTCATGATCTGGCCGCCGATCAGATATTCCTACGATACGCATAATCTCGCGCTGCCGACGCCGGCCCCTTCCCCGCCGACCTGGATGCTGACGCCGGAGCAGTGCCGCATCGCGGCCGAGAAGGCGATCCGTCCCGGCCAGCCCAACCATGGCTGCGCGGACATAGAATGGAACTGGCTCGGCACGGACGACCAGGGCCGCGACGTCGTCGCGCGGCTTCTTTACGGCTTTCGGATCTCGGTGCTCTTCGGGCTCATCCTCGCCACGATCTCCTCCATCGTCGGCGTCGCGGCTGGCGCTATACAGGGTTACTTCGGCGGGCGCGTCGATCTGGTGTTTCAGCGCTTCATCGAGGTCTGGTCCTCGCTGCCGCAGCTTTACCTGCTTATCATCATCTCGTCTTTCCTCACGCCGGGCTTCTTCGTGCTGCTCGGCATCCTGCTGCTGTTTTCCTGGGTTTCGCTCGTGCATGTCGTGCGCGCCGAGTTCCTGCGCGCACGCAATTTCGAATATGTGAACGCGGCGCGGGCGCTCGGACTTTCCAACTTCCGCATCATCTGGCGGCATCTTCTCCCCAACGCCACGGTGGCGACGCTGACCTTCCTGCCCTTCATCCTCAATTCGTCGATCACGACTCTCACGGCGCTGGACTTTCTCGGCTTCGGCCTCCCGCCCGGCTCGCCGTCGCTTGGAGAGTTGCTCCTGCAAGGGAAATCGAACCTCCAGGCGCCCTGGCTGGGCCTCACCGGCTTCGCCATCATCGCCCTGATGTTGTCGCTCCTCGTCTTCGTCGGCGAGGCCGTTCGCGACGCTTTCGACCCGAGAAAGAACTTCCGGTAATGGACGACACGCCCGGCACGGCCGCCCCGCTTCTCGACGTCCGCGATCTCTCCGTCTCGTTCCTGCAAGGCGGGCGCGAGACGCTCGCCGTCGACCGGGTCTCCTTCTCGCTAGAACGCGGCAAAACGCTTGCGCTCGTCGGCGAGTCGGGCTCCGGGAAATCGATCAGCGCGCTCTCGATCGTCAGGCTCCTGCCGCCGGGCGCGATCGCGAGCGGTGAAGCGCTCTTCGGCGGCCAGGACATGCTGAAGATCGGCGACGGCGCCTTGCGCGCCATCCGCGGCGCACGGATCACCATGGTCTTCCAGGAGCCCATGACCTCGCTCAATCCGCTGCAGACGATCGAGCAGCAGATCGCCGAAATTCTGGAGCTTCACGGCATGCGCGGCCGCGAGTCGACGCACGCCCGCGTCGTCGAGCTTCTCACCGAGGTCGGCATCCCAAATCCGGAAGCGCGGCTCGGCGCCTATCCGCATCAGCTCTCGGGGGGCCAGCGCCAGCGCGTCATGATCGCCATGTCGCTCGCCAACAAGCCGGACCTGCTCATCGCCGACGAGCCGACGACGGCGCTCGACGTCACCGTGCAGGCGCAGATCATCACGCTGCTCGAGCGGCTGCAGCAGACCTATGGCATGGCGATCCTCTTCATCACGCACGATCTCAATCTCGTGCGTCGCTTCGCCGACAGGGTCTGCGTGATGCAGAAGGGGCGGATCGTAGAGGCTGGCGACGTGCGGACGGTGTTCTCGGCGCCAAGCCATCCTTACACTAAGGCGCTGCTCACGGCGGAGCCCAAGGGCGATCCAGTGATCGAGAACCCGACTGCGCCCGTGGTCGTATCCGCCGACAATCTGCGCGTCTGGTTCCCCATCAAGCGCGGCTTCATGCGGCGGACGGTCGATCACATCAAGGCGGTCGACGGCGTGACGGTGACGGTTCGGGAAGGCGCGACGGTCGGCGTCGTCGGCGAATCCGGCTCCGGCAAGACAACGCTGGCGCTCGCCATCCTGCGCCTCATCCGTTCGGATGGGCCGATCGTCTTCCTCGGCTCGAGAATAGACGACAGAAGCGTCGCCGAGATGCGACCGCTGCGCCGCGACATGCAGATCGTGTTTCAGGATCCCTACGGCTCGCTCTCGCCTCGCATGTCGGTCGCAGAAATCGTCGCTGAGGGGCTGACGGTGCAGCAGCCGGACCTCACACTGGACGAACGACGGGAAATCGTCGCGCGCGCAATGGCGGAAACCGGCCTCGATCCGGCGACGATGGATCGCTATCCGCATGAATTCTCGGGCGGTCAACGCCAGCGCATCGCCATCGCGCGCGCAATGGTGCTGGAGCCCAAATTCGTCGTGCTCGACGAACCGACGTCCGCGCTCGACATGTCGGTTCAGGCGCAGATCATCGATCTGTTACGCGATTTGCAGAGACGCCGTTCGCTCGCCTTTCTCTTCATCAGCCACGATCTGCGGGTCGTAAAAGCCCTCGCCGCCTATCTAATCGTCATGCGGCATGGGAAAGTCGTCGAAGAGGGTCCTGCTTCCAGCGTTTTCTCGCGTCCCGAACAGGAGTACACCCGGACGCTCTTCGCGGCAGCGTTTCGCGGCGAGACGGAAATGTCCTAAAGTTTAAGCAAGTATGAACAGCATCTGAAATTCTAATTAGTTGATTTCATGCAACCAGCCTGCGAAGTTCCAAGCTGAGGCGGAAGCACGAATCGCCGTACCCAATCGAGGCCAAAATGACGACCCCCGCAGAGGAAGCTGCCGAGATCATAAAGTCGCGAGCCGACTTGAGCGGCGTCGAGGCCGCCGTCATTCTCGGCCGCGTCTTTTTCGGGGTCGCCGATCTCGGCGACCGTGTGGCGACAATCCCCTATGCCGACCTTCCCGGCTTCCCGACGGGACCGGGCATCGAAGGCGGCGAACTCCTCGTCACCATGATCGACGGCGTCCCCGCCATTCTGCTGAAGGGGCGCTCCACGTTTCACGAAACGGGCGATCCCAGCCTGATGGCGAGCGTGATCGCAACGCTTGCCCTGCTTGGCGTGCGCAACCTGCTCTGCACGGGCCTTGTGCTCTCCGTTCAGGCCGATCTCGTCCCGAGCAGCATCGTTCTGCTGACCGATCACATCAACTTTACCGGCCTCAATCCGCTGATTGGCGCGCCCGCTGGCGGGAAGGCGATGGTCAATATGAACGAGGCTTACGACAAGCGGCTCCTGCGGCGTGTGAAAACCGCCGCCGGCAATGCGGGCGTCTCGGTGCATGAAGGCGTCATGATGTGGTTCGCCGGACCGAGCTTCGAGACCCCTGCCGAGGCGAAAGTCGCCCGCCAACTCGACGCCGATGTGCTCGGCTGGACCATCGTCCCGGAGGCGATACTGGCCCGCCGCTATGGCATCCTGTTTTCGGGAATCGCCGTGGTGACCGATTTCGCCGCCGGCTTTTCGAACGGAAACCCCACAGCGGATCTGACGCGCGGCCCGGCGGTCGCCGGCGTCGTGGCGACGAAGCGCTTGCTGCGTGCGTTCATGAAAGGGCGCTGAGGCGCGCTCTCTTCACACGCGGCCGGCAGGGTCTCGCAAGACGAGCATTGTCGCCTCGGTCGTCTGCACGACGACGCCTTCCTGGTTTAAGGTCGGCGCCGCGAAAAGTCACGGAGCCACGATCGCGGGCGCCGCGGGGCGCGATCTTCTCGACTATTTCTCCCTCCATGCGAATCCTGTCGCCGGGACGGACCGGACGCAGCCAGGAAATCTGGGCGTTCGTGCCGATGACGCCGCCCGGAAAATCCATGCCCAAATCGCTGAGCAACAGGCGCAGCGTCAGGGCCGCCGTCTGCCAACCGCTCGCAATCAAACCGCCGAACATGCAGTCTTTGGCTGCCTCCTCGTCGACATGGAAAAATTGAGGATCGTTGTCGCGCGCGAATGCGATGATCAACTTCAGCGGTTATCTCCAACCACTCCGAGCGGAATTTCTGGCCGACTTCTATGTCCTCGAAGTAAACGTTCGGGCGCATGGTTCCCTCGATCAACGCAACCGGGCGGCTGGGTCCAGCCGACGAATACGCGTGATATCCCCCGCCCCGGCGCGAATATTTCGGTCCCGCACCAGTTCGAGCGGCTCGCTGGAAACCAGCATATGCGTGCCGTTGGCGTGGAGCAGCGTCTCCGAATCCCGCATGACGCCCACATGTCCCTTCCAGAAGATCAGATCGCCGCGCTGCAGCGGCGCGCCGATCTCGACCGGCGCGCCGAGCTGCGCCTCCTGCATGTCGCTGTCGCGCGGGGCCCGGAACCCTGTGGTGAGCAGCGCGGTCTGCACGAGGCCGGAGCAATCGACGCCGATGGACGACTTGCCGCCCCACAGATAGGGAGCGCCGGTGAGCGTTTCCGCGACGGCGACAAAGTCCTCGGCCGGCGTCTCCAACGGCGCGAGATGCGGACGCCAGATAAACCCCATATCGCGCGTGACGAGAAAATTCTCGCGCGCCTCGATGATTTCAACCTCGGCGCTCAGGGGCAAGGCGAGGAGCGGCGGTTGCTTGATGCTCGCGGCCGGATAAACGAAGGTGCGCGGCACGCGAACACGATGCGTCGGCGCGCTCAACTGGCTCCACAACGCATTGGCGGCGATCCAGCCGACGTAACCGTCGCCCGCGAGTTGGGCCCAGGCCCAGCCCTCCAGCTCGTCATAAACCGTCACCCGCTCGCCGTAGAGAACCTGCGTGTCGATGGGGCAGTCGGGGCGCGGCTCGCGACGCATGTCGATGACGCCCTCCTTGACCTCCATCACCGCGCCTTCGACATAAGAATCCGCTGTCACGCGCCCTTTCAGATATGCGGCCGCAAGATCGGGTCGCGCGGGCGTCAGCCGTCGGTCGAAGGTCTCGCTCACAGTTTCGCTTCTCCACGCAGCGCACGGTCTTCGATCAGCTGATAAAGCGCGCGTGCGCTCTGAACCTCGCCGCCTTCCGGTCGCCCGGGCCTGGTCGAGGGATTCCAGCAGTAGACGTCGAAATGCGCCCAGCGCGCGGGATCGGCGACGAAGCGACGAAGAAACAGGGCCGCGACGATGGAGCCGGAGAAGCCGCCGCTGGTGACGCTGTTGAGATCGGAAATCTTGCCGTCGAGGCCGCTGTCGTAATTGTCCCACAACGGCATTCGCCAGAGCGGATCGTTCACGGCGCGTCCCTGCGCGGCGATGTCCTCGGCGAGCGTATCGTCGCCGGTATAGAAGGGCGGCAACTCAGGCCCCAGCGCAACGCGCGCGGCGCCGGTCAGCGTCGCGAAGTTGAAGAGAAGGTCGGGCGCGTCTTCACTGGCGTAGGCGAGCGCATCGGCGAGGATGAGGCGTCCTTCGGCGTCGGTGTTGCCGATCTCGACCGTCAGCCCCTTGCGGCTGCGATAAATGTCGCCGGTCCGGAAGGCGTTCGAAGAAATCGAATTCTCGACGATCGGCAAGAGCACGCGCAGTCGCACGGGTACCGCGCCGTCCATGAGCATGGCGGCGAGCGCGAGCGTTGTCGCCGCGCCGCCCATGTCCTTCTTCATGAGCGCCATGGCGGATGACGGCTTGATGTCGAGGCCGCCCGTGTCATAGCAGACGCCCTTGCCGACCAGCGTTACCTTCAGCCCGTCCTCGGGACCGTGGGTAAACTCGACGAGCCGCGGCGCCTGCGCGGCGGCGCGGCCTACGGCATGGATCAGCGGGAAATTCTCGGCAAGCAGCGCGTCCCCCACGATCACGCGGGTCTGCGCGCCATATTTCGCGGCGAGCGCCAGAGCCGCCTCCGCCAGCGCCTCAGGGCCCATGTCGTTGGCCGGCGTATTCACGAGGTCGCGCCCGAGCGCCACGGCGCCGGCGATGCGCTCGACGCGCGCACGGTCGATTTCGCCCGGCGCGCACAGATGCGGCTTTTCGCCCTTGGGCGCGACGTAGCGCGAGAAGGAATAGCTTGTGAGCAGAAAGGCGAGCGCCGCGCTTGTCGGATCGGCCACGCCCTCCCCGAGCCGATAGAGGCCCGGCGGCAAGGACGCGAGCTTTCCGGCAAGGAAGCTGTCTTTCCTTTTTGCGTCCGGCTCCTCGACGCCGAAGAAGACCCGCGCGGGAGCGCCATCGACCGGCGGAGCGATCAAGAGACTTCCTGGCTTCGCCTCGAATCCCGTCGCCGCCGCGAGCGCCGCGACGACGGACGGAAGGCCTGCCTCGACGTGAGGCCAGCGGCTCTTTGCCACGAAATCAATCGCTATGGCGTCGCTGGAGCCGTCCTCGAGCTTCATTGTCATCAGCCTCTTTTTACCCTCGTTAAGCATCCGTTAAAGTTAACGCTTTATTGCTCGGCCCTGTAGCCAGATTACAGAAATGGAACAGATTCGTCGTGACCAAGGCGCTCCCTTCTTCCGCCAGACCGATCCGTCTCTCTGCGTTCCTTCTGGCCGCGCTCCTCGGCCTCACGGGCTGCAACAAGACGTCCTTCACCGACGTCACCGGCTCCATCTCGGCCCCCACCGCACTGCCCAGCGACGAAGGGGCTTTGCGACAATTCTCCGAAGAATGGGGACGTCGCTATGAACGCAACCCCAAGGACAAGATGGCGGCGATGACTTACGCGCGAGCGCTCCATGCGCTCAACCAGAATGCGCAAGCCGTGGCCGTGATGCAGGGGCTCGCCATTACTTATCCCGAGGATATGAAGGTGCTCGGCGCCTATGGCAAGGCGCTCGCCGACGCCGGAAACCTCAAGCAGGCGGCCGACGTGCTGCAGAAGGCCCATACGCCCGAGCGGCCGGATTGGTCCATCCTCTCGACCCAGGGCTCGATTGCCGACCAGCTCGGCGATCATGACGGGGCCCGCAGCTACTACGAGACCGCCCTAAAGATTCGGCCGAACGAGCCCTCCGTCCTCTCCAACCTCGGGCTCTCCTACGCCCTCGCCCGCAATCTGCCGCGCGCCGAGGAGACGCTGCGGCTCGCGGCGGCTCAGCCCGGCGCCGATATGCGCGTGCGCCAGAACCTTGCGCTGGTGCTCGCTTTGCAAGGCAAATTCAGCGAGGCGGAGGCGCTGTCGCGGCAGGACCTGCCGCCCATGGACGCCGCCCAGAACGTGGCCTCGATCCGCCAGATGATCTCGCAATCGGATACATGGCGGGACATCCAGGCCGGCGCGACGAAGCGCAGCGCGGCCCGGCAATAGCGGGAATTTCTACACCGCATTGAGTTCTTGGACGAATGGCGGGCGTAGCCAAGCCTTTTTCCTTTGCGCTCAGCGCTTGCGCTGCAACCGGAAGGCGTGTGCCATGCCGCGGAACAAGGCAGTCGTTCAGCCAATATTTTATGCATAATGTTCAAACTTTGATCGCACGGCGCCTTTTGCGTCGACATTCATCGCCCGGCGCCTGCCGAAACGCCGTTACGTCCAGTTATTGCGCAGCTTGGCACATCGATTGCTAATTCATTACCCACACTGCCTTCAACAAAAGCATCAACTGCGCATGAAAATCATCACCGCGATCATCAAACCCTTCAAGCTCGACGAAGTGCGCGACAATCTCATGGCCCTCGGCATCGATGGCATGACCGCCACCGAAGTGAAGGGATACGGCCGCCAGAAAGGGCACTCGGAAATCTACCGCGGAGCCGAATACATCGTCTCCTTTCTCCCGAAGGTGAAAATCGAAATCGGCGTCAGTGATGAACGTGTCGCCGACGCCGTCGACGCGATCAGCAAGGCCGCTCATACCGGCCATATCGGCGACGGCAAGATCTTCGTCACGCCGCTCGAGCAGGCGTTGCGCATTCGCACCGGCGAAACCGACAACGAAGCGCTGTAACAATCAAAAAGAGCAAACGCCCATGAAACGCTTCCCGGCGCTCGTCGCGCTGTGCCTCGCCGCATCCCCCGCCCTCGCGCAGGACGCGCCCAAAATCGACGGCGCCGACACCGCCTTCATGATCGTCGCCACGGCGCTCGTCCTGATGATGACGCTGCCGGGCCTCGCGCTCTTCTACAGTGGCATGGTGCGCAAGAAGAATGTCCTCGCCACCATGGCGCAGAGCCTCACAGCGACCGCCGTCGTGTCACTGCTCTGGATCGCCCTCGGCTACAGCCTCGCCTTCTCGGGCGAGGGCGCCTATATCGGCGATACGGCGCGGGTGCTGCTTTCGGGCGTCGGGATCGACACGGTGAGCCCGCTCGCCAAAACCATCCCCGAAATCCTCTTCATGGCCTATCAGATGACCTTCGCGGTCATTACCTGCGCGCTGGTCGGCGGCTCGGTCGCGGAGCGCATGAAATTCTCGGCCTTCATCCTCTTCTCGATCGTCTGGCTCTTCATCGTCTATGCGCCATCGGCGCATTGGGTGTGGGGCGGCGGCTTCCTGCAGAAGATGGGCCTGCTCGATTTCGCAGGCGGCACCGTCGTGCATATCAACGCCGGCGTCGCGGGCCTCGTCTGCGCGCTGGTGCTCGGCAATCGCGTGGGCTTTGGGCGGGAAAACCTCTCGCCCTTCGATCTCTCGCTCGCCGTAATCGGCACGGGTCTGCTGTGGGTCGGCTGGTTTGGATTCAACGGCGGTTCGGCGCTCGGCGCCAATTCGCGCGCGGTGTTCGCCATCGTCGCGACGCACCTCGCCGCCTGCTCAGGCGCGCTGATGTGGAGCGGGCTGGAATGGGCGCAGCGCGGCAAGCCTTCCGGTACTCGGCGTCATCTCCGGCGCCGTTGCGGGGCTCGGCACGATCACCCCCGCCTCGGGCTACGTCCTGCCCTGGCATGGCGTGGTCATCGGGCTCATCGCGGGCGGCGTCTGCTATTGGTTCTGCACTGTCGCCAAACATAGGTACCGCTACGACGACACGCTCGACGTCTTTGGCGTCCACGGCGTCGGCGGCATCATGGGCACGCTGCTCGCCGGCGTCTTCGCGACGCGCGCCATCACCGCCTCGGGAAGCGATCCCGGCGTCGCGGGCCTGCTGGAGGGCGACGCGCATCAGCTCGTCGTGCAGGCCATCGGCGTCGGCGTGACGATCGTCTGGTGCGTGATCGGCACGCTGATCTCGCTGAAGGTCGTCTCGCTCTTCACCGGACTGCGCGTCGACAGCGACGACGAGCGCGAAGGGCTGGACATCGCTCTGCATGGCGAAGCGCTGCATCAGTAAGCGCGCGCGTCTCTGGAATCTTCAACCGGCAAGACAAAACTTGCGCTCCCGCATGCGCACTGAGCGGCAAATTGCGGTATTATATTACCACTAACGTAAAACCGTTGGTTTTTCTGGCCTCAAAGGATGCAATGGCCGGCAATTTCGCTTGACCTGCCCTCCCGCTTCCCCTATCCACCCGCATCCGAACAGTTCGTTCAGACGGAATTCGCATCCCATGTTTGGCAAGACCTATTCGGCGACACCCGCCGACATCGAAAAGAAATGGGTGCTGATCGACGCCTCCGGGCTCGTCGTCGGCCGCCTCGCGACCATCATCGCGCTGCGCCTGCGCGGCAAGCACAAGGCGACCTTCACGCCTCATATGGACGATG
Organism: uncultured Alphaproteobacteria bacterium; assembly: GCA_963806665.1. GTDB lineage: Bacteria > Pseudomonadota > Alphaproteobacteria > Rhizobiales > Beijerinckiaceae > Methylocystis. Next base: position 1,155,377 of record CAWDYM010000004.1, read on the forward strand.
GCGACAATATCATCGTCATCAACGCCGAGAAGGTGGTGCTGACCGGCCGCAAGCGCGACCAGAAGGTCTATCACCATCACACCGGCTTCCCGGGCGGCATCAAGGAGCGCTCGGCCAAGTTCCTCCTGGAAGGGCGCTTCCCCGAGCGCGTTCTCGAGAAGGCTGTGCAGCGCATGCTGCCGCGCGGTCCGCTCGGCCGCCAGCAGCTGAGCAATCTGCGCGTCTACAAAGGCGCCACTCATCCGCATGAGGCGCAGAGCCCGCAGACGCTCGACGTCGCCGCCCTGAACGCCAAGAATAGCCGGAGCGCCTGAACATGGCCGAGACCACTCTTTCCTCGCTCTCTGACCTCAATCCGGCCGCGCTCGCCGAGGGCCCGCGCTACGAGCAGAAGCTCGACAAGCAGGGCCGCGCCTACGCCACCGGCAAGCGCAAGAACGCCGTCGCCCGCGTGTGGATCAAGCCGGGCTCCGGCAAGGTCACCATCAACGGCCGCGACGTCGAGGTCTATTTCGCCCGCCCCGTGCTGCGCATGATCCTCGCGCAGCCCTTCGGCGTCGCCAAGCGCGTCGGTCAGTATGACATCGTCGCTACGGTCGCTGGCGGCGGCCTCTCGGGCCAGGCCGGCGCGGTGCGCCACGGCCTCTCCAAGGCGCTGACGCATTACGAGCCGGATCTGCGCAGTCCCCTCAAGAAGGAAGGCTTCCTCACCCGCGACTCCCGCGTGGTCGAGCGCAAGAAATACGGCAAGCGGAAAGCGCGCCGCAGCTTCCAGTTCTCGAAGCGCTGAGCGCGCCTCGCATCAGTCAGCAAAGCCGGGCCCAGCGCCCGGCTTTTTCTTTTTGCGGCGGAAACTCGCCAATCTTCGCGCGAAAGCCGCTGTCATGGCCTGGGCGGCATGGCAATCCGCCAGATGAAACCCATGTCGCTGAAGATTGAACAAGATACGGAGGCGCGTGTGTCCAGACAGATTGCGACAATCCTTTATTGGATCGGCATACTGCTTTCGCTGCCCTTCATCGTGCTCTTCGGCGCATCTGTCATGCGCATGTTCTCCGAGGGGATGGAGGCCAAGTATGTCAGCTCGGCTTTTCTGGGCGTTGTAGGCGCGGCCTTCTCCTATTCCGTCGGATATCTCCTTCGGCATATGCTGACACAGGACAACCGCTAGCGTTCCCTGATCGGATCGAGCTGAGGTCCAGGGCGCCGCTCAGTAGACGCAGATCTTGAAGTCCTCGCCGATCCAGCAGGCCGGATCGGACCTTGACCGCTTCGCGTCGCCCCAGCGGGAATTGATTCCGTCCCTGGTGACGCCTCGCACCTCCGCGACGCCCGGCGAGACCATCACGACGCTGATCGGGTCGATGTCCAGGAATTTGTGACCTCTGGCCTTGCCGACCGAAAAGCTGCCGTCGCGATCGGCGATGAAGTCGCACACGCCCTCGAACCGGCTCTCGCCATTGCTGACGATCATGCATTGCGCATTGCGCGCCTCGGCGGCGCTCGCAACCAGCACGAGAGCCGACGCAGCAATCGATAAAAAACGAAGTCTCATGTCAGTTCCCCCCGAAACGGCCTGAACGCCCCTACTCTTGCGCGAAATCAGCTAGCGACCTAGCCGGTCGATGACGGCGGGCGCCGAGCACGCTTCTGCGTAGGCAGCGTGACAGGTAGAAAAGCCATAAGCTAGACATTAACATCACAACAATGCCACATGAACGTATATTACTGTGATATACATATCCACGGAATTGCCGAGATCAAGATTATATTGTGCCATTTGTGCAACGCCTGCTCTAAATTATACTGCACAGTGCTTCTAGAAATATCCGGATACATGTTTTTTGATAAGAAACTCGCGTGCGCATTTCGGCGCCAAGCATGATCTGAATATCAAGCGAAAAAGGCAGACGACATGAAGAAACTGGCTCTCATTGCTGCGGCGTCGTTCGCCGCCATCGGCTCCGCGCTGGCCGCGGACCTTCCATCCCGCAAGGAACCGGCCCCCTACCTTCCCCCGCCGCCCCCACCCCCCATGTGGACCGGCTTCTATGCCGGCTTGAACATCGGCGGCGGCTGGTCCTCCAACAGCGTCAATCCAAACAGCACCGCCCTTTACGTCAGCCCGGTCACCGGGAATCTCTACGCTCTTCCGGGGAACAACTCGGGCGGCAGCAACGCCGGCGGCGTCGTAGGCGGCGGCCAGATCGGCTACAACTACCAGTTCGGTTCAAGCTTCCTCGCCGGCGTCGAGACCGACATCCAGGGCACGAGCATGCGCTCGGGCGGCAACAACAACTATGCGCTCTATCCCGATCCGCTCGTCGTCGGCGGCTTCCTGAACCCCCTGTCTCCCTCCGGGAATCCGGGCGTCGCGCTGAATTGGTTCGGCACGGTGCGCGGCCGCCTCGGCTGGCTGCTCACCCCGACCCTGCTGGTCTATGGCACGGGCGGCTTCGCTTACGGCGGAATTCAGGGGGGCTATGCCGGCTACAGCAACACCCGCACCGGCTGGACCGCCGGCGGCGGCGTCGAGTGGATGTTCATGCCCAACTGGTCGGCCAAGGCCGAATATCTCTATACCGATCTCAGCTCCAACGGCACGCAGGGCGCGTGGGGCTGGAACTATGGTTACAACCGCCACCCGCAGTTCAACATCGTGCGGGCCGGCGTGAACTATCACTTCAACTTCGGCGGCTCCGCGCCTGTTCTCGCGAAATACTGATCAGAGCCGCAGCGAATTATGGAGCCCGGCGGAAACGCCGGGCTCCTTCTCGTTCAGAATATTCCCGCGTCGAGCCCCGCGGCCATCAACATGCCGAGTTCCCGGCATTCGGCGATGAAGTCCTCGCGCCAGTCGCCGCGGCAGATGAGCGGGTCGTGAATCGCGCGCCAGCGCAGTCCCGTCGCAATCGCTTCGACGCCGCGCCTCGTTCCCGTGCCGTCGCTGCCGGCGCGGATCACCAGAGCGTAGGGCATCCCTTGCGAGCGTTCGAGACAGGGGTAATAGCTGCGATCGAAGAAATCCTTGAGGGCGCCGCTCATATAGCCAAGGTTTTCCGGGGTCAGCAGGATGACGGCGCTGGCGGCGAGCACGTCGTCCGAATTGGCGGCGAAAGCGCCCAGCGCTCGCGTCTCGACCGTAACGATGTCGGGAGCCTGCGCCCCCTCGACCAGCGCGTCCCGCATGCGCCGGAGATTCTGCGAAGGCGCATGGGCGACGAGAAGCAGCCTTTTCGACAAGCTCGTTACTTTGGATGAAACTGTGGAACGGTGACCACATCGAAAAACACCGCCGCGCCGATCGCTGCAAGCAAAATCAACAGACCGCTATAGGCGATGATGGAATAGACAGAGGCTTGATAGACCGAGTTCGACCGCCCTCACGCCGTAAGCCTTGAACGCCTCTTTGATGGGATGCGTCGTCATAGCAATGCCTCGCGATCCAGAATTCGCCGCCGCCGTGTGCGCAGCGTCATGATTGCAAAGTATGGCGGGAAACCGACGCGGCCAGTCTTTGCAGGGCGTGAGCGGGTCCAGGCGCCTTTTCTTTTCCGCCCGATAGGTTAGATGCGAGCCATGACGAAGATCTTCATCGACGGCGACGCCGGCACCACCGGCCTTGAAATCCGCGAACGGCTCGCGGAAAGAAGCGATATCGAAATAGTCGCCATCTCCGCCGAGAAGCGGAAGGACATCGGCGCCAAGCGCGATATCCTCGCGGCGGTCGACATCGCAATCCTGTGCCTCCCGGACGAAGCGGCGAAAGAGACCGTCGCGCTCTGCGACGCTCTTGGAGACAAGGCCCCACGCCTGCTCGACGCATCGACCGCCCATCGGGTCGCGCCCGGCTGGGTCTACGGCTTTCCCGAGCTCTGTCCGGGACAGGCGGAGGCCATCGCGCGCGCCGCGCGCATCGCCAATGTCGGGTGCTACGCCACGGGGTCCATCGCATTGCTGCGGCCGCTGGTCGAAGCCGGATTCATCCGGCCCGACCAGCCGCTCACGATCAACGCCGTCTCCGGCTATTCCGGCGGCGGGAGGCAGATGATCGAATTCTACGAGAAAGGCGAGGCGCCCGCCTTCGAGCTTTATGCGCTCGGTCTCGAGCACAAGCACATTCCCGAGATCATGGAATACTCGAAGCTGACCGCGCGGCCGCTCTTTGCGCCGGCTGTCGGCAACTTTCGTCAGGGAATGCTGGTCTCGATCCCGCTCGTTCTCGAGAGCCTGCCGGGCGCGCCCGTCGCCGCCGATCTGGAGGCCGCCTATCGCCGCCATTACGAAGGCGCCCCGCATGTTCGCGCGACGCCCGCGCCCAAAAGCGGGCGGCTGGACGCGGAGGCGCTCAACGGCACGGACGATATGGAGCTGTTCGTCTTCGCCAATGAGCCGCGCCGCCACGCTGTGCTCGTCGCGCGGCTCGATAATCTCGGCAAGGGCGCGTCGGGCGCCGCGGTCCAGAATTTGGAGCTGATGATAGAGGGGACCTAAGTCGCTCCTACTCCGAATAGGCCATCGCGCCCGCCGGCAGCTTCTGCGCCACGTCCTCATAGCGGCTCGTGCGCTTGTCCATCATCGACTCGAACGCTTCATGGACTTCGGCGACCGTCTTGTCCCGAAGCTTGCGCCCATGCTGCTCATAGAAGATGGGCCGGTTGGCGCGGGCGGGCTTCGGGAGAAGCGCAGCCGCCGACATATTCGGCGCCTCGTTCAGCGCGGTCATGAATCGCGCCGTGTCGTCCGGGCCGAGGAAGTGGATCAGATAGGTTTCGCCGGCCGAGAGCTGGCGGCCGACCTTTTCGGCGATTTTCGCGCCGTCCTTCTTCAGCATCTCCGCCGCAAGCGCCGCCGAGAGGTAAGGGTCGTTGCGCAGGCCGAGGATCTTCGCGCGCTGCTGCGGCGCGACGTTTCCGATGGCCTCCGAGGCGTCCGCGATGGCGCTCGCCTCTTCCTTGCGACCGTAGAGGTGGCCGAAATCCTTGAGCGCCTGCATCCACGTCTTTTCAACGAATTGAAAGAGCCCGGAGGCCGACGATGTTTTCGCCTTGGCGGTGGAAGAGAAGTTGGACTCCTTTTCCGCGATCGCCATCAACAGCGCCGGATCCATCTCCGTCTTGTTGGCCGCCTGAACGACGCGCTCGACGATGGACTGATGCACTTTCACCGAGCCGAAACGCATCACGCCCGGCGCGTCCGCGATCTGCTCGTCCCTTCCAAGACGGTGCGACCAGGTGAGAGCCGCCTGCTCGAGTGAGAAGTCGCTGTCGAGCGCCGATCCGTCGTCCGCGGTAGCCATCTGCATGAGCGGAGAAACCGGCGTCCTCACGCGCGCGGCGCGTCCCAGCCGCTCGTAGCGGGGCGCGTCTTCGTGCGGGGTCGAAAAGCTCAGGGCGACGACGGCTGACAGGGCCGCCCCGACGCAAAGCGTGCGCAGCAGAAGCGCGCAGGAGCGATCAGCGCGCAGATGCGCCCAGCGTTCCCGCAAACTCACCCTACGCGCGGACTTGGTCGTGGACAGCGCAAGATCCGTCATGCTTCCCAGAAGCTCCCTGTCTCCGCAACCGCGGCTTAATCAGGAAGTTAGACGGAATGGAGGGCGAAAGAGCGACCGCCGCCGCCACGCCCGCGCCACATTCCGAGAAGCGCCGACGTCAGCCTATCGCCCGAAAAGCAGGCAATGTCGGCCAGCGCCGTTCCTCCCTCGCACCAATGGCCACATTTGAGCCATGAAAGCGGGCGGTCGCGGAATCAGAACGGCATCTTGGAGAGCAGGCTCTGCAGGAGATGATATTCAGGCCCCGCGTTCGGCGTCGTACGGGTCATGAAGTCGATCGGCTTGCCGTCCTCCATCCCGTAATCGGCGATGCGCGTGACCTTCTTGCCGCTGTCGAAGTAAACGGCGAGGACGTGCTGGTCCGTGATGTTCTGCGGCATGAAGGCGAAGCTGCGCTCGACGCGCTGGCTTATATAATACCACGCGTCGCCGCCGACCGTGGAAGTGGTGGACGGCGTTCCGAGATTTTGGATGACGGCAGGAGCCGCCATGCCCGGCTTGACTTGCGCCAGCTTGCGCGAGTCGATGATGGCGCCGCGGTTGATGACGCCTTCATAGCCAAGGCAGCCCGAAAGCGTCATCGCGAGTCCGCAGGCCGCCGCCAGCCGCATTGTCCCCTGCCCGAACGCGCCGCCTGAAAAACTGCGCAACCCCCGCCCCGCCATGTCGATCTCCGCCAAGCTAAATGCCGTTCAAGTTTCGCCGACCGCGCCGGGCGTCCGGGGCGGATTTAGAAAACAATGTGGCTTGCGTAGCCTTCGATTGTAGCGAAAGCAAGCCGATCCTCTACTGGTCCGCGCTGGCGTCCGCAGGCTCCCGTGCGTATTTAAGGGGTAGACTTGAAGCTGGATAACGAAGGCGAGGGCATGATGCGGGACGAGGTGGAAAACGGCAAGCTGGCGTTCTCGCGACCGCTCCCGGTCGCGGAGGTTCCTCCCGAGGGGTTGGAGATCGAGATCGTCGCCTCCGACGCCGAGCGTGCGGCGTTGGCTCGCCTCAACGCCATTCCGGCCGTGAGCTCCCTGAGCGCCAAGCTGACGGCGCGACGCTGGCGCGGCGACGGCGTGGAAATCCAGGGAGAGCTGCGCGCGGATGTGCGCCAGATCTGCGTAACGACGCTGGAGGCGTTCGATTCGACTGTCGTCGAACCTGTCGAGGTGCGCTTCGCGCCCCCAAGGAAACCCGCCTCCGCCCCCGCCCGGTCGAGACGCGGCGCGCCCGAACCGGAGCCGATCGAGGACCCATTCGGCGTCGATCCGCCGGACCCGCTTGTCGACGGCGTAGTGGATCTCGGCGCCGTAGCGTCGGAGTTCCTGACCCTCGCGCTCGACCCCTACCCCCGCAAGCCCGGGGCGGCGTTCACGACGCCCGCGCCCGCCGAGGGCGACGAGAAAATCTCCCCCTTCGCCCGCTTGAAGGCGACGGATGGCGAACCGCCCGCTGACGGGTGACGGCTCTGCCGGAGGATTGATCAGGGGGTCAGGCGCCTTGGGACCAGGCACTTGCGCCCCGCGTCCGCAAATGGCAATCACCGCGCGGGATCGCCGGCCTTGGACGTCGCCCGGCGCACTCGAACCGGGGTCAACAAGAAGCAACAACAGTAGGCGACTTTGTGAATCGCGCGGCCCTCGTGGCCGAGTAGTCGAGGGATGTCGGACATCATGCCGGAAAAAGTTCGGATCGCGGTCGACGCGATGGGCGGCGATTTCGGCCCGTCGGTAACGGTGCCCGGCTGCGCCCTCGCGCTCGAACGCAGGCCGGAGAGCCACTTTCTCCTCATCGGGGACGAGGCCGCGATCCGCGCCGAACTTGCGCGATATCCCCGCCTCGCAGAATGCGTCGAGATCCGCCACTCTGACGTCGCCATCCGGATGGACGACAAGCCCAGCCAGGCGCTGCGTTACGGGCGCCGCGTGTCTTCGATGTGGATGGCGGTTGAAGCGGTGAAGAAGGGCGAGGCGGACGTCGCGGTTTCGGCTGGCAACACGGGCGCCCTGATGGCCATGGCGAAAATCTGCCTGCGCACCATGGCGCGCGTCGACCGGCCGGCCCTCGCCTGCCTGTGGCCCACGCTGCGGGGTCAATCCGTCGTCCTCGACGTCGGCGCATCGATGGGCGCCAATGCGGCCCATCTCGTCGACCTCGCGATCATGGGGTCAGCGATGGCGCGTATTGTTCTAAGGCTCGAGCGCCCGACCGTCGGCCTTCTCAATGTGGGAACCGAGGAGATCAAGGGCGTCGAGGAAGTAAAGGCGGCCGCCGCGATTTTGCGCGAGTCGAACCTCCCCGGCCTCAATTATTCAGGCTTCGTCGAGGGAGACGGCATCGGCATGGGCGCCGTCGACGTGGTCGTGACCGAAGGCTTCACGGGCAACATCACGCTCAAGACGGCCGAAGGCACCGCCAAACAGATCGGCGCCTATCTCAAGCAGGCCATGAGCGGCTCGCTTCTCGCGAAGCTCGGCTATCTCCTCGCCCGCGGCGCCTTCGCGGAGCTCAAGGGCAAGATGGACACGCGCTCGATCAACGGCGGCGTCTTCCTCGGTCTCGAAGGCGTGGTCATCAAAAGTCACGGCGGCACGGATTCGGTTGGCTTCGCCCGCGCCGTCGAGATCGGCTATGACATGGCCAGGAGCGACCTCCTGAACCGCATCCGCGACACTGTCGCCCTCGCCCATCGATACGGCTCCGCCGATCCGACAAACCCTCCGCAGGAAGCCGCTCAGTGAAGACGGAAAACAGTCAATTGCGCTCCGTCGTTCTCGGCGTGGGCTCCTATCTCCCTGCAAGGACGCTGACGAACGACGATCTTTCGAAGATTGTCGACACCAGCGACGACTGGATTTTCCAGCGCACAGGCATCAGGGAGCGCCATATCGCGGCGGAGGGCGAGACGACCTCCATGCTCGGCGAAAAGGCCGCCCGCGCCGCGCTGGCCGCGGCGGGGCTGGAGCCGAACGACATCGACATTATCATCGTCGGCACCTCGACCCCGGACTGGACGTTCCCGTCGACGGCGAGCCAGATTCAAGCCGCGCTCGGCGTGACGCATGGCGTCGCCTTTGACCTGCAAGCCGTGTGCTCAGGCTTCGTCTTCGCCGTCGCCACCGCGGAGAAATTCCTGCGTTCCGGCTCGCACAAGCGTGCGCTCGTCATCGGCGCGGAGACCTTCTCGCGCATTATTGACTGGGAGGACCGCACGACCTGCGTGCTCTTTGGCGACGGCGCCGGCGCCATGGTGCTGGAGGCGCGCCCCTCCACGGGAAGCCTCGACGAGCGAGGCATACTGACGACCCATCTGCGCTCCGACGGCCGACACCGCGCCAAGCTGCATGTCGACGGCGGCCCGTCGGCGACGCAAACGGTCGGCCATTTGCGCATGGAGGGCAAGGAAGTTTTCAAATTCGCGGTTGGCAAGGTGACCGATGTGGTCGACGACGCATTTGCCGCGACCGGGATCACCGCTGAGCGGCTCGACTGGTTCGTCCCCCATCAGGCGAACCGCCGCATCATCGACATGTCCGCCCAGAAGCTCGGGATCGCTCCGGAGAAGGTCGTCGCGACCGTGCATCTGCACGGCAACACCTCGGCCGCCAGCGTTCCACTCGCTCTTTCCGTGGCTGTGGCAGATGGCCGCATCAAAGAGGGCGACCTTGTAATGCTGGAGGCCGTGGGAGGCGGATTTACGTGGGGTTCCGCGCTTATTCGCTGGTAAGTCGGTATAAAAGAAGGCGTTTCAGTCGCGGGCAACTATTACCCAAGCACTCCCTTTTTCTCTTTTGCAACCTTCGCTTGATTTTCTGATGCAATTCTGAAAAATTCCGACTAGGGGAAACGCGGCCTTCTTCATAGAGCGTGCGGTCTGACCTTGGGGGGCGCGCCTCCCGAGACCTGCAATCTATTGGGGCCAATTGGGGCGAGAGCCACTTTCTGTTGGCTGAATTGGATTTTCTGAAAAGAATAAGCAAGGTTTGAGATGTCCCAGGAGGAAACGCCCGACAGACGGGGCGACTACAGGACCATAACGCGCGCCGATCTTGCGGACGCGGTTCACGACAAGACAGGATTGGGCCGGGCCGAATCGGCGAAATACGTCGAGATGGTGCTTGAGGAAATCTTCCAGGCCGTCGTCTCCCGTCAAGATGTGAAGCTCTCGTCCTTCGGCGCATTTCAGGTGCGCGCGAAGAAAGAGCGGCAGGGACGCAATCCGAAGACCGGCGACGACGCGAGAATCACCGCCCGCCTCGTCGTGGCCTTCAAGCCGTCCAATATTCTTCGCTCGCGGATAAACAACGGCTGTGCGGACGACGAAAAGCGCTGACCCCGCCGCGGCTCCGACAGCGAACTTGACAAAACTTCACAAGGCGTGCGCCAAGCGAGCATGGCTCGGTCCCGTTCAACATTCGTCTGTCAGAACTGCGGCGCCGTCTCGTCCCGGTGGCAGGGCCGCTGCGAATCCTGCAGCGAATGGAATTCGATCGTCGAGGAGGGCGACCCGGGCCCGACCGGCGCGCGCGCGACGCGCGGGCGCCCCTTCGACCTCGAGGGGCTGGCGGGCGAGGATCGCGCCGCCGCGCGCATGGTCACCGGCGTCGATGAGTTCGACCGCGTCACCGGCGGCGGATTCGTTCCGGGCTCCGTTCTTCTCCTCGGCGGAGAACCGGGGATCGGCAAATCCACGCTACTGATCCAGGCTTGCGCGGCGCTGGCGCGGCGCGGCGCACGCGTCATCTATATCTCCGGCGAAGAGGCCGTGGCGCAGGTCCGCCTGCGCGCGGCGCGCATCAACCTTGCGGACGCTCCGGTGGAACTCGCCGCTGCGACGCAGGTCGAGGATATCCTCGCCACCTGCGCCGCCGGGAAGCGCGCGACGCTCATCGTGATCAATTCCATCCAGACGATGCATACCGACCTCGTCCCTTCGGCGCCCGGAACGGTGACCCAGGTGCGGGCCTGCGCGCAGGCGCTGCTTCGGCACGCCAAGACGACCGGCTCCACCATCATCCTCGTGGGCCATGTCACGAAGGACGGGCAGGTCGCGGGACCGCGCGTCGTCGAGCACATGGTCGACGCCGTGCTCTCGTTCGAGGGCGACGCGGCGCATCATTTCCGCATGTTGCGCGCGTCCAAGAATCGTTTCGGCGCGACCGGCGAAATCGGGGTGTTCGAGATGACCGGGCTTGGACTTGCCGAGGTCGCGAACCCTTCCGCGCTTTTCCTCGCAGGTCGAGACGCGTCCGCTCCTGGCGCGGCCGTCTTCGCGGGGATGGAGGGGCAGCGCCCCATGCTAATCGAGATCCAGGCGCTCGTCGCGCCGACTTCTCTTGGCACGCCGCGCCGCGCCGTCGTCGGCTTCGATCAAAATCGCCTTTCGATGATCCTTGCGGTCCTCGAGGCCCATGGCGGGCTGAAGCTCGGCATGCACGACGTTTATCTCAACGTCGCGGGCGGCTTGCGGGCCGACGAACCGGCGGGCGACCTCGCCGCCGCGGCGGCGCTCGTCTCCTCGCTCACCGGGGCGATCCTGCCCCCCGATCAGACCTTCTTCGGCGAGATCGGCCTCTCGGGCGCGATTCGTCCCGTCATCCACGCCGGGATGCGGTTGCGGGAAGCAGCGAAACTCGGCTTCCATCAGGCCGTGCTCGCCCAGGCGCAGCAGATAAACGACGATGACCGGCGCGTGGGCCTCGCCCTGCGCCCTTGCGCGGACGTCGGTCAGTTGGTCGCGACCATCGCCCAGACCGCTCCACGCAAGCAGGCGCGCAGTTGATTCAACCTTTCTTCTTTCCGTTGGCGGCGGAGTTGCGCTAGAAGTCAGCCTTCGCAACGCCAGGGACGACGACCCTGCCGCATTCGATGGTCGAAAGTTCAAGGGACTTTCGCAGGAGAATGATGCGACCGGCGCGTGCGCGTGGCGCGTCGACAGTGAAGCGTTCATTCGAAATTCGGGCGTCAGGGCGAAAAGAAGAGGATTGAGATGCCGTCATACCTTGATCTGGCAGTAATTATCGTCGTTCTCGTTTCCGGCCTGCTGGCTCTGCTCCGGGGGTTCACCCGCGAGGTGCTGGCGATCCTCTCCTGGGTGGCGGCGGCCGCGGCGGCCTACTACTTCCACCCGCTGGCGACCCCCTATGTGAAGCCCTACATATCGAAGGAAGAACTCGCCCTGGCGGCGTCTGTCGCGGCGGTTTTCTTCGTTGCTCTGGTCGTCGTGTCGCTCCTGACGGTGAAACTCTCGGACGTCATCCTCGACTCGAAAGTCGGCGCGCTCGACCGTTCGCTCGGCTTTGTCTTCGGCGCGGTTCGCGGGGTGCTGCTCGCCGTGGTCGCCTTCGTGTTCTACGGCTGGCTCGTTCCCGATCAGAACCAGCCCGAATGGGTGCGGAACGCCCGCGCCAAGCCGCTCCTGCAGGCGGGAGGAGAGAAGCTGCGCGAGATGATGCCCGAGGATCTCGACAGCATCGTCGCCAAGATCAAGGCCAAGAAATCCAGCGCGCCCGTCGAGGAGGCGCCGCCAGCCGAAGCGGAGCCCGAGAAGGCGGATGCGCCTGCCGCCGAGAAGCCCGAAACGGACAAGCCGGACCCGGGTTCCCGATAGATAGGCGGACGGGAGCGGCGCTTGCCCGCTCCCGGCGCGGATGGCAAAGATGATGCTTGCGTGCGAGCAGGCTAGCCGGGGTCTCGGCAAGGGGAACGATGGAATGGCAGAGTCGACGCAACACGACGAATTCGTTCCCGGCCCCGAGACCGCCGACGACTTCGACGGGGACCGGCTGCGCGAATATTGCGGCGTCTTCGGCGTGTTCGACCTGCCCGACGCCGCCGCCGTCACGGCGCTGGGGCTGCACGCCCTGCAGCATCGCGGCCAGGAGGCCGCCGGCATTGTCACCTACGAAGCGGGACGCTTCCATGGCGAGCGCCGCCTCGGCCTCGTCGGCGACCACTTCTCCAAGGAAAGCACGATCAAGCGCCTGCCGGGCTCGGAAGCCATCGGCCATGTCCGTTACGCGACGACTGGCGAGACCATGTTGCGAAACGTCCAGCCGCTCTTCGCCGAACTGCATACCGGCGGGTTCGCCGTCGCGCACAATGGCAATCTCACCAACGCCCAGGCGCTGCGCCGCGACCTCATCAAGGAAGGCGCGATCTTCCAGTCGACGTCCGACACCGAAGTGCTTCTCCACCTCGTCGCGCGCAGCCGCAAGCCGCAGCTTGTCGACCGCTTCATCGAAGCCCTGCGCTCGATCGAGGGCGCCTATTCGCTTGTCGCGCTGACCAACAAGAAGCTCATCGGCGCGCGCGATCCGCTCGGCATCCGCCCGCTCGTCATCGGCGAACTCGACGGCAAGTATATCCTCGCGTCGGAGACCTGCGCGCTCGACATCATCGGCGCGCGCTTCGTTCGCGACGTGAAGAATGGCGAGGTCGTCGTCATTTCGGACGCCGGGCTGCAAAGCCTCCAGCCGTTCCCGCAGCAGCAGATGCGCCCCTGCATCTTCGAATACATCTATTTCGCACGGCCGGATTCGGTCGTGCATGGACGCCCCGTCTATGAAGTGCGCAAGGCCATGGGCCGCGAACTCGCGCGCGAGCGCATCATCGACGCCGACGTTGTGGTGCCGGTGCCTGATTCCGGCGTTCCGGCGGCGCTTGGCTATTCGCAGCAATCCGGCATTCCCTTCGAGCTGGGAATCATCCGCAACCATTACGTCGGCCGCACCTTCATCCAGCCGACGCAGTCCGTGCGCGAAGTGGGCGTGCGCATGAAGCACAGCGCAAACCGCTGCGTGGTGGAAGGAAAGCGTGTCATCCTCATCGACAACTCCATCGTGCGAGGCACGACTTCAGTGAAGATTGTGCAGATGATGCGTGACGCGGGCGCGACGGAAGTTCACTTCCTGATCTCCTCGCCGCCGATCACCCATCCAGATTATTACGGCATCGACACCCCGCAGAAGGACAAGCTGCTCGCGGCGACGCATACGCTGGAGGAGATGCGCGCCTACATCGGCTCGGATTCTCTCTCCTTCCTCTCTGTCGACGGCATCTATCGGTCGATGGGCTATCCAGGCCGCGACAACGCCCGCCCGCAATTCACCGATCATTGCTTCACAGGCGATTATCCGACGTCGCTGACCGATCTTGTGGAAGAGAACCGGGCGCAGCTGTCGTTGCTGGCGGAGGCGAGCTGAAGTGTTGCTTTGCTTCAGCCGCGTGACGCCGTGACCCAATCCTCCGCTCTATGACTTCCCCCCGCATCGCCCTCGTCACCGGCGCCTCGCGCGGGATCGGCCGCGCTCTTGCGCTCGAACTTGCGCGCGACGGCGCGCATGTCGTCGCGCTCGCCCGCACACAGGGCGCGCTGGAGCAGCTCGACGACGAGATCCGCGCGCTCGGCGGAGAGGCGACGCTCGTCCCCTGCGACCTTGCCGATTTCGACGCGCTCGACCGGCTCGGAGCCGCCCTTTTCGAGCGCTGGGGCCGGCTCGACGTCTTTGTAGCGAACGCCGGCGTGCTCGGCGTGCTCTCGCCGCTCGCCCATGTCGATGTGAAGGACTGGAATCGCGTGATGGCGGTGAACGTCACTGCCAATTGGCGCCTCATCCGCTCGCTGGACTTCCTGCTGCGCGCATCAGGAACCGCGCGCGTCGCCTTCATCAGCTCCAGCGCAGCCTACAAGGCGACCCCCTATTGGGGCCCTTATGCCGTCTCGAAGGCGGCGCTCGAAGCGCTGGCGCGCACCTATGCCGCCGAGGCAAAGGGTGACGGCGTCACCGCAATGATCGCCAACCCGGGTCGGATGCGCACGCGCATGCGCGCACAGGCGATGCCCGGCGAAGACCCGGCGACCCTGCCGACGCCGGAAGAGTTCGCAAAAAAATGCCTGCCGCTGCTCAGGCCGGATTGGCGCGAAAGCGGCAGGCTCTATGACTTTCCGACGGACCGGGTGATGGATTTCCATCCGCCGGGCTGAGAGGCGCGGGAATAACCCCGCGCCCCGACCGCCATCAATGATGATGGTGGTGATGGTGGTGGTGATGCGCCGGCGGCGGCGGGGGCGGCGGCGGCGGAACGTAGGTGAGCGTCAGGCTCTCGACGCCGGCGTTCCACCCAAGTCCCGAACCGGCCTGCACATTGAACGGCTGCAGCGAGAAGGTGTTGTTGGAGCCGCCGACCAGCATGGCGCCGCCGCCGCCGACGCCAATCTTGGCGGAAACGCCCGGACCGACATAGTTGCCCGAGAGCGCGCCGGGGCCGACGTGATCGGTTTCGGCGACCACACCCCAACCGAGTTCGCCCTGGCCGTTGACGGTGATGTTCGGGCCGACCTTGGTCAGCGTGCCGGTGTAGTGAGCAGGAACGCCGCCCTCGGCCGAATCGCGATAATTACAGTCGATCTGCTGGTTCTCGACAACGACGCTCAGATCATTGCCGAGCAGCTTGCACTGCAGCGTGCCGACGCGATCGCCTGCAAAGGCGGCCGCGGGCGCGATCATAGCTAGTATGCAGGCGCCGCCGAGCGCTTGAGCAAAATTGAAACGGCTGGACATATAGAAACTCCTCCTCATTTTCCCTTCGGGCGTTCCTCGCCCTGTCTGCGTCAGCATACTGCTCCGCATAAGGCGCACAATAGGACATCCGGCGGGATCGCCACAGGAATATGCAATTGCGACGCCCCCGCCATGCGCTGCAACACAAGCTCGGCGGCGACGGGCCGCCGCGTTTGCTTCCCCGCTCTGCAAATCCTTGCAAATGAGGGTGAAACGGACAATCTTGAGGTAAGCGCTCCGTGCCTCGCTTCCTATGCGACGCAAGGACGCGGCGGCGGAGGCAAAGCCATGAGCAGCCAGCTCCCAGTATTGTTTGAACCCGACCTCTCAGGCTCCGATCTCGAAGCCCTGCGCCTCGCCGTCTGGGCGCTGGAGCGTCAGAGTTTTGCGGAGCGTCTCGCTCGCCTGGCCGGACGACGCATCGGCCTCGCCGGGCGCTCCCTGCACCCGCATCTGCAAGCCGCGGCGTCGGCCGCCGCTCACCGGGCGCTGAGCGGCGCGCTCAATGTTGCACTCTCCAGCCTGGAGGGTGCGCCGCAGGGGGATTCGACCCGGCTGCACAAACAACTCGCCGCAATCACGGGCGGGGTCGGCGGCGCCGTGGGCCTCGCCAGCCTCCCGCTGGAACTCCCGATTTCGACGGCTATCATGCTTCGGTCGATTGCGGACATCGCCCGGAACGAAGGCGAAAACCTGCGCCATCCCGAGACAGGCCTCGCCTGCCTCGAAGTCTTCGCGCTCGGGGGACATCCGGGCGACAATGTCCTGGAGGGCGGGTATCTCGCGGTGCGCAGCCTGCTTGCGAAATCGGTGACCGACGCCACACACTTTGTCGCGTCCCGCAGCGTCGTTCAGGAAGGCGCGCCGGCTCTGGTACGCCTGGTTGCGCAGGTTGCGTCGCGCTTCGGGCTCGTGGTGTCGCAGAAGGCCGCCGCGCAGGCGATCCCTTTCATCGGCGCGCTGAGCGGCGCGGCCATAAATGTCGCCTTCACCGAGCATTTTCAGACGCTGGCGCGCGGGCATTTCGCGGTGCGCCGGCTCGAGCGCGTTTACGATCCCGTGATGGTGCGCCGCCACTACGCGCGCATCGCCCGCGAGGAAGGCTATTGGGACGCGCCTCAGGGGGCGTGATCCGTTTGTCGCAACAGCCCGGCCGCTTTACGAAGGTCCGTGACCTGAGATGTGAAAGAAATATTCGCCTCGTTCTCCTCAAGGATCACGAGATCGGCGGCGCGGATGTTTTCGGCCAGAGTCCCGGCGTCCGTCGATTGCCTCTGGCCCTTCGAAACATCGCCGGGCGGGCGGCGAAAATGCCCGAGCTCCACCGATAGGTTCTCTGTCCGCATGTAAAACCAGTAGTCGATATCCGGCGGACATGGGGCCTGTGTCGCTGCGATCAGAATTTGATTGAGGAAACTTCCGCCCAGCGCCAGCACCCGAGGCGGGCGCGCGCAATCGCCGGGGGCGCCGGCCCGCGTGATGACGCTCGTCGGGTAGCTGACGTCGGGCGACAAAAGGTTCAGAAGATCGACGAGGTCGCGGTCCGAGCCCATCGCCTCCGGCGCCGGACTCGCCTCGAAACTGAAGGCGCCGATCGGCGACGCGGTAGGCGCAAGCGTGATCTCGCGCAAGGCCAGCGCCGCCCCCAGGCTCCCCCAATGCGTGCCGCCGCGGGGGAAAAGCGGGGTCGCAAAATCAGCCTGCCGCGCAGTGATCAGCCCCGGCCCGTCGACGAAGCGCACGCCGCGTCCGCGCAGCGCCGAGAGATAGGGAAGCATCTTGTCCGGCGCCTTCGCGGCCCGCGCCGGGCAGACGAGAGGCGGGAGATCGTCCGCATAACGCGCCGCCTTGGAGGGCGAAACGAGATAGACGAAGCTTTTCCCTGCGCTTTCGAAAAGCGCCTGGGTCGCCTGAATGGCTTCCGCCCAACTCTCGATATGCTCGGGATCGGGCGCGTCGCCACGACGGCAATACTCGTCGATGTATATTTGTTCGAAGAGTTCTCCGTTTCGGCCGATGACCACGCCCGATGCGGCCGACTCGCCAAAGAGCGAAAAAACGAGCTGGTTTTTCGCGCGCACGGAAATCGGAAAGACGGGAAGCGAGCGCCCGAGGTTATTCGATACGGCCTTTTGAGTTTCGCCAGCAAGAAAGGCGTCCAGCGTCCACGGCGCTGGCTTTGGCTTGGCGACGCCCGCCAGCGGCGATGCGCTGCGAATGCGCAGTTTCGGCCAGTCGCGCTCGACCGCGTAATTCCAGATATTCGCGAGAAACAGGAAAAGGATGAAGCCCGCGCAGGCGAAAATGGGGAGCCGTTCAATGTTCGTGCGGGTCATCGCTGCTAGAACCGGAAGTAGATGAAGGGTTTGAACGGATCGGCGAGCCCCTTTGCGAGCGCGGCGATGAAGAGAACAGCCAGCATGCTGTTCGCGGCGAGTGCGTGGCGGCGGGCGAGCGCGGTCCAGTCGAGTCCCACGCTCGTCGCGACGCGTTGCGCGACGCATACGCCCACCGCGATCACGGCCATCACTGCATATGCCGGCTCGACCGGCAAGGACGCCTGATCGGACGCCCACGGCCGCCACATCAGCGAAAGCAATGCGCCCGCCTGCTCAAGGGAAGCGGCGCGGAACAGGGTCCAGCCAACCATGACGATGAGCATCGTGACGACGTTGGCGAGCCAGTCCGGCAAGCGCTTCATCCTGTCGAACAGGAACAGCCTGTCGAGCACGAGAAAGACGCCATTGTACGCGCCCCAGAAAATATACGTCCAGGCGGCTCCGTGCCATACGCCGGACGCGAGGAAGCAGACCCAGAGATTAAAGTATGTGCGGGCCTCGCCCATCCTGTTTCCGCCAAGCGGGAAATAGAGATACTCCCGAATCCAGCTGGTGAGGGAGATGTGCCACCGCCGCCAGAAATCCGTCATGCTCGTCGCAATATAGGGCATGTTGAAATTTTCGAGCAGGCGGAAGCCGAACATGCGCGCGAGGCCGATCGCCATGTCAGAATAACCCGAGAAATCGAAGTAGATCTGTAAGGTGAAGAAGATGGCGCCCATCCATGCGTCGCCAAAGCCAAGCGTTGCGGCGTCGCGCGAAAAGATCGCATCGGCGCCGTTGGCCATCACATCTGCAATGAGCAGCTTCTTCACGACGCCGAGTATGAAACGCGAGAAGCCGGCGATGAAATCCTCGGCATGGGCATGCGGGACCGTTTCGAGCTGGCCAGCAATGTCATGATATTTGATGATCGGTCCCGCGAGCAGCTTTGGAAAGAAGAAGACGTAAAGCGCGTAAATCATCGTGCTGCGCGCCGGCTTCGTGACGCCGCGGTAGACATCCACGAGATAGGTGATTTTCTCGAAGACGATGAAGCTGACGCCGATGGGCAGGGCGATTTCGGGGATATGCAGGCCTGGCAAAGTCAGCGCGCGCAAGAGCGCATCGAGATTGAGCGCCAGAAAGCCCGTGTATTTGTAATAGACGAGGATCGCGAGATTGGCTCCGACGCCGAGCGCAAGCCAGCGCGATCGGGTCTCGCCCGATGCGACGCGCCCGGCGACGAAAAGATCGAGCGCGATCGAGGCGAAAACGACGAAGACGAAGACCGGCTCGCTCCAGCCATAGAAAATCACGCTGGCGACGAGCAGAATGAGCGTGCGCTGGCCGCGATGCGCGCCAAAAAACAAATAAAGCAGATAGACCGCCGGCGCGAACAGGAACAGGAAAAGCGGCTCGTAGAAAAGCATCCCAATCCTTAAGGCTGTGGCCGGGAAAGTGGCGCACGCGGCACCCGGGCTTCTAGCAAACCGGGAAGGCGAGAGAAACCCTCGGCGAGTTTGCCAAGTCTTGCCTATCGGGCCCCTTGCCCCTATCACCCTGCCCCATGGCCGATGATTTCTCCCCCAAGTCCGACTTCCTGCGCGTGCTTATGGCGCGCGGCTTCGTGCATCAATGCTCCGATTTCACGGGGCTCGACGAGAAGGCCGCGGCCGGGGGCCTCGCGGCCTATATCGGCTTCGATTGCACGGCCTCGTCCCTGCATGTCGGGTCGCTGTTGCCGATCATGATGCTCGCCTGGCTGCAACGCACCGGCGGCAAGCCTCTTCCGCTCATGGGCGGCGGCACGACGCGCGTCGGCGATCCCTCCGGCAAGGATGAGAGCCGCAAGCTGCTCACGGTCGAGCAGATCGACGCCAACAAGGCGTCGATCAAGCGCGTCTTCGAGCGCTTTCTGACCTTTGGCGACGGCCCGACCGATGCGCAGATGCTCGACAACGCCGACTGGCTTGCGGGGCTCAATTACATCGAATTCCTCCGCGACGTCGGCCGACACTTCTCGGTCAACCGCATGCTGACCATGGATTCGGTGAAGCTGCGGCTCGAACGCGAGCATGAACTCTCTTTCATCGAGTTCAACTACATGTGCCTGCAGGCTTACGATTTCGTGGAGGTCAACCGCCGCCACGGCGCCTTGCTGCAGATGGGCGGCTCCGACCAGTGGGGCAATATCGTCACCGGGCTCGATCTTGGGCGCCGCATGGGGACGCCGCAGCTCTACGCCCTCACCTCCCCGCTGCTGACCACCTCGTCGGGCGCGAAGATGGGCAAGACCGCCGCGGGCGCAGTATGGCTCAACGCCGACATGCTCTCGCCCTACGACTACTGGCAGTATTGGCGCAATACGGAGGACGCCGACGTCGCGCGCTTCCTGAAGCTTTTCACATTCATGCCGATCGATGAAGTCGCGCGCCTCGCCGCATTGGGGGGCGCAGAGATCAACGAAGCCAAGAAGACCCTCGCCACTGAAACGACGGCGCTCATTCATGGGCGCGATGCGGCGGACCAGGCGGCCGAAACCGCCCGCGCCACCTTTGAAGAAGGTTCGCTGGCGCTGTCGCTCCCCAAGATTCCCGTCTCGAACGACGAGATCGCCGCCGGTCTTGGCGTGCTGACCGCTTTCGTGAAGGCGGGTCTCGTCGCCTCCACCGGCGAAGCGCGCCGTCAGGTCAAGGGCGGCGGGCTGAAAGTCAATGACGTCATCGTGACCGACGAGCGCGGGACGCTCTCGGAGAAGGATTTCGAGACGGACGGCGTTGCGAAGCTCTCGCTCGGCAAGAAGAAGCATGTGTTGCTGGAGCGCGGGTGAGCGCTACCGCCCCTCGGGCATCCGCGCCGTCCCATCCAGCACGCCCATCATCTTTCGCATGAGGCCCGGCGCGATCGCGGAGAGCGGATTGACGTTGACCACCGGCGACGAAATCGCGCCGGTCAGGCGGTAATTCAGGGCGAAAATGCCTTCGTGCTGGCCGCCCGTGATCACGACGCCAAGCACGGGAATGTTCGACAAAAGGCTGTTCAAAGCATAGGCCGGCACATAGGCGCCCGAGAGATCGATCCGGTCGCGCGGGAAGTCGATGAAGCCGTCGAAGGTCATGCCGATTTCGGGACCGGACATCACGCCTTCGCGCATAAACAGTCTGCCGCCGGACCAGGTGAAGTCCGACTGCAGTCGCCCGACGCGAACCGAGTCCGGGTCAAAGCGCATATTGCCGCGTTCGTCGGTTCGCGAGACGCCGCCCTGCGCCATGAGCTGGCGCATCGTCGGCTCGCCCTTCACATAGAAATCACGGATACGGATCGCGCCGTCCGCCCGATTCTGGCCGAGTTGGACGCTCGCATTCAGGACGCCATTGTCCATCTTTCGATAAATGTCGAGAAACGCCAGAAACGACCCCGCGTCATTCGTGGAAATTTCGAGCTGCTGCCCGCTGGCGGCGTTATGCGCCAACGACGCCGCAAGTTGTTCGCGCCCGAAATTCCCTGTCACGGAAACATTGCGCACGCACCCGCCGCGACTGTCGTATCTCAATTCGACGTTGGAGAGGATCTGCTTCCCGTGACCTGTGACGATGGGAGATTTGAAGTCGACTTCGACGTTGTCGAGGCTCGAGCCTCCGCTCGCAGCGGCCGAGCCCGAGCCTGAGCCGTTCCCGCCACCCGAGCGGATCATCGCCGCGATCATCGGGCGTGCGTCGAAGTTACGGCCGCGGGCGAGAATCTTGACGGCGTCGGCGCTCTTCTGGATATCGACCTTCATGTCGTCGCCCGCCGAGAGCCGCGCCGGGGCCAGATGCGCCGCGCGAAAGGCGCCATCTTTCGAAAGCTCGACGACGCCTTGCGCCTGAGCCGCCCCGGCGTCGACGTTCAATTGGTCCAGCGCGATCCCGTCGCCGCGCTTGGTGAGCACGAATGAAGCCTTCGCAGGTTTGCCCGAGGGCTTCGAGAAGCCCGGCACGGGATTGTCAAACACCGTTCGGGTGAAATCCAGTTCGATCTGGGTGTTGATGTCTTCGACAGGCAGCGGCGTCCGCACGATGGCGGAAACCGGGCCGCCAATGCCGGCGACGACGAAGCCCGCACGTTGCCGCGCGCCATCGTCGAAAGTGAGCGCCACCTGCGCGTGGGCTGGTCCCTTCTCCCCGAAGCCGCGCTTGATTTCGAGCGTCGCGGGCGCGCCGTAAATTCGTCCCGCTCCATTGACTCGCAGACCAGAACCATCCGCCAGAATATGCAGCGTCGCACCCTCCAGCCGCTCTTTGCCGATCAACCGCTCGACGACGAGATTGGTGGTCGTGGCGTCGACCGAAAAGGTCGTGGCGTCCTCGCGCGCGTCGTTGCCGACTTCAAAGTCGATGTGGAGCTTCCCGTCGATCTGGCCCTTCAGGGCCGACGCGTCGACCGGGACGCTCGCATGGGGCGCGACGCTCGGAAGCGATAGAATATCCGCCACCGCTTCGACGTTGCCGGCGACCTTTAGGTCGAGCGCCGCGGGAGTCGGCTTCAGCGCGTTGTCCGCCACGGAGAACCGGCCTTCGCTCAACGTCAGCCGGCGGCCGGGCGACGTCTCGATCGTGCCGGAGGTCGCATCAAAATTCGAAGTGCGGCCAGTGATGTGCAGGCGTCCCGAAACGCCGGTAAGAGGCGCGAGGCCGGGCAGCACGTCGACAACCGTCGCATTCACGATCTCGCCGAAGACTTCCACCGAGTCGTCCGGCGGGGGCCGCTCATAACGCATCGCGACAAGCGCGGCCTCGTCGAACGCGCCGGCGGCGTGCGCATGCTTGATGACGCCCGCAGGCGCATGGTCGACAAACCAGGCTCTGACCGGCGCGGTGACATGAGTCGGCCAAAGGCGCGCGAGCGCCCGAACCTGAGTGTCGTCGACGTCGAGCGCATAAGAGACGCGCAGACCGCCGACATACGCCAGAGCGCCGGAAGCGGCGATCCGCCCATCCGGCCCGGAGAAGCCGAGCCTGTCGACAAGAACCTTCCCCTGCCCGTGCATGAGCCGAGCCTCGAAGCCGCCATCGCTGATCGTAAGCGGCTTCTCCCGAAGCCGCTCGGGCGCGACCTGCGTCGGCCTCACGAGCTTGAGAGAGATCGTCCACGCGTCGGCGCCCGGATTCGCGCCCGCCGCCAGTTCCGCCGGAGCCGCCGCCTCGCCCGCGAGCGCCATGTCGAACCCCCCGGCCTTGAACTCGAAGGGCGCGACGATGATCTTGCGCGTAGCGCCGTCCCAATTGGCCTGCGCGGCGATGCGCTCGATCATGACCGGCTCATGGTCGGGATCGTCCAGCCGGAAGAAGCCGTGACCGATTTCAAAACTGCCCTTCGCCTCCAGCACGCGGTCATCGGGGGCGAGCGCGAAGCTCAGCGCAACCCCAAACGGCGAGTCGGTGTCGAATGTCGCCGATCTAAAGCCGCCGATAAGCGCGGCTTCGTCGATCGTGAGATCCCGGACCTTTGCGGAAAATTCCCTGCGTTGCCCGGGAGCGCCCTTGGCGACCGCGATCATGGTCCATCGCCGCGAGGGACCGGTGGCGCCGACGCTGAAGCGCATGGCGCGATCGCCCTTGTCCAGGCTCACCGAGACATCCTTGTAACGGATCACACGGTCGATGGTGCGGTCGTCGATGGTGAGCTGGCCGTGAGCAATCCCCAGACGGTCGAGGTCGGCGACAGGGCTGTCGGGGCTCGTGGCTAAATCCATGAGCCCCCGCAAGGCGCCTGCCGCCGTCTTGAGCAATGCGACGCGTTCAGAGGATGCAGCGGAGATCGGGCCGCCCGTACCGTCGGCGGGCGTGACGGGCAAGGGTTTGGCCGCCACCGGCTCGGCCCCCGCGGAAAAGGCGATGGTTCCGTCCGCCTGAACCGCCAGCCGCAGATCGAGATCGAGGACTTCCAGCCGGCGCGGCCGGATTTGCGCGACAAGAAGCGAGGGGAGGTCCAGCGAAAGTTCCGCGCGCGGAGCCGCCAGGATCGCGTGGCCGGCGTGCTTCACGATCAGCCCATCGACCGATAGCTTGGGTCCGTGGTCGGTATTGGCGATCGAGGCGCCGGCAAGCCCGAAGTCGTATCTCCCGCCGAAATGCTCGTCGAGGGATTCCACGATCCGGGGCGCAAGCCAGGTAAGGCTGATGGGTCCGCGCGACAGCAGCAGAATAAAAGCCCCGACCGCTACGAAGCCGAGCGCAAGCGCGCCGAGAGCGAGAAACGCGGTCGCGCGCATGATTCCGTTGGCGCGGCCTCGCCGGCGCCAACGTCTTGGACGCCACGAGAATGCCGCCCGCTCGTCGCGATGCTCGCGCCCTATCTGGTCGCTCAATTATCCTCGCTTCAGGCGATTGCGGCCGGGCGGCCTCGAAAATTGGCGCAGCTTACCGAACAGCATACTTGCCCCCTGGCGCCGTGTCTGCATTGTTTAGCTCGATTCTAGCGGCGGTTGCGACGAAAGGAAGGCGCCCAATGGCGACGAAGGCGGCAACGACGAAAAACACTTCCACAAAACCCAAAGCAAAGGCCGAATCCGGCAAAACGGCCAAGGAGAAGGCCGTCGAGAAGGCGGCACCCGCCAAGCCGGCGGTCGAAACCGCTGGCCCGAGGGAAGGCGCCGTGGCCCCTGCTTTCGATCTGCCCGGCGCTGGCGGGGCGCCCGTCTCCCTGGCTTCTTTCGCCGGCAAGAAGGTGGTCCTTTACTTCTACCCCAAGGACGACACATCCGGCTGCACGAAGGAGGCGATTGAATTCAACGCCTTGCGGGACAAATTCGCCAAATTGAAGACGGTCCTGATCGGCATGTCCCCGGATTCGGTCAAAAGCCACGACAAGTTTCGCGAAAAATATGAACTGGCCTTCCCGCTCGCATCGGACGAGGCGAAGGAGACCCTTTCGGCCTATGGCGTCTGGGTCGAGAAGAGCATGTACGGCCGCAAATACATGGGCGTCGAGCGCGCGACCTTCCTCATCGGCGCCGACGGCAAGGTGGCGAAGATCTGGCGCAAGGTGAAAGTGCCCGGCCACGCCGAAGAGGTGCTTGCGGCGGCGGCGGCGCTGAAGTGACTCTCGCCGCCGGAGTTTTCCCCGGCGGCGAAGATAAAGGGCGTCTCAGTTGTGCTCATGTTCGACGTTCGCCGGCGCGACATCCGCGGGCGCCGCGCCTGCGGCGGCCTTTTTGGCGAGGATCCTGGTCACGTCGTCGAGCCCCTTCTTCGCCGAGGCGAGGTCCGGCTTGACCGCAAGCGCAGCTTCGTAGTCGGTCTTGGCCCGCTCGAAGTCTTTTTTGCCGCGATAGGCGTTGGCGAGATTGACGAGCGCCAGCGCGTTTTTCGGGTCCGTCTTCAGAACCGCGTCAAAATCGGCGATGGCCTTGTCGTATTCCGCCTTCGCGTAATAGCAGCCGCCGCGCCCGAGAAGCGCGCTTGAAAGCCTGGGCTCGCGCTTCAACGCTTCCGAATAATCCGCAATGGCGCGATTGTGGTCGCCCTTGCCGTGATAATAGGTTCCCCTCGCCGCGAGAGGGCCGCCTGTCTTCCTGTCGAGTTTCACAGCCTCTTCGATGTCGGCGAGCATCTTCTCGGCCTCGCCCTTCACGCGCCAGGCGGAGGCGCGCGCCATGAAGGCCGCGGCGATCTTCTTGTCCTTCTCGATGGCCTTGTCGTAATCGGCGATGGCCGCGTCGACGTCGCCCTTGGCGTGCTCCGCCGCGCCCCGCGCGAGCAGCACGACTGCGGACGACGGATCGACCTCGAGCGCCTTACCGTAATCTTCAATCGCATGAACGTAATCGGCCTTGGCCTGATAGGCCCCGGCGCGATTGACGTAAGCCGCGAGTTGATTGTGCTTCAACTCCTTGGCGATGTCGTCGATCACCTGCGTGCAGCCCGCGATACGCTCGTCGGGGTTGGTGGAGCGGCACAGCGTCCATCCCGGGCCGACGCCTTCCGCGTGGGCCGCTGATGAACTCGCGAAGGTGAGAAGCGCAAAGGCCGCCGCCGCCGCGCGCAGGGCGTTGAGAGAGTTGGGGTCCATGTGTCGGATTGGCTCCATGAAAAAAAGAGTGGCGCGTAATCCTACTCCCATAGTCGCGTAGCGCAAATCACGGGGATTGCGCCGGGCGCGTGGGCGGATACGCTAGTTCGAATTCATGATTCGCCTTTTGGGAGATGCAAATGATCGTCTCGACAACAAACGATGTCGCGGGTTATCGCATCGTCCGCCATCTCGGCCTCGTCCGTGGCATCACGGTCCGGTCCCGCTCGGTCGTCGGCAATTTTTTCGGCGGCATCCAGACGATCTTTGGCGGCAAGCTCTCGGTCTACGTCAATCTGGCGGAGACGACGCGGCAGGAGGCTTTCGAGCACATGTGCGAGCACGCCGCAGACGCCGGCGCGAACGCCATCGTCGGCATGAGATATGACGCCAATGAGATCATGGACGGGGTGACCGAGGTGCTCGCCTATGGCACGGCCGTGATCGTCGAGCGCGCCTGATACGAAAGTTCTTCAGAACTCCGAATGAAACTTTGGTAGACTGGCCCCGATGAGCCTTCTGACCACCAACGACGAACTCGCGGCGATCTGCGACCGCTTTTCCCGCCACCCCTTCGTGACAGTGGACACGGAGTTCCTGCGCGAAACCACCTTTTGGCCAAAGGTCTGCGTCATTCAGATCGCATCGCCCGAGGAGGCGGTCGCCATCGACGCACTGGCGGAGGGCATCGATCTTTCGCCCTTCTTCGCTCTGATGGCGAAGCCGGACGTGGTCAAGGTGTTCCACGCCGCCCGGCAGGACCTTGAGATTATCTGGCGCCTCGCCCGACTAATCCCGACCCCTCTTTTCGACACCCAAGTCGCGGCGATGGTCTGCGGCTTCGGCGAGCAGGCCTCCTACCTCGAGCTCGTGAAGGCCATTTCCCGCGCCAACCTCGATAAATCCTCGCGCTTCACAGATTGGTCGCGCCGCCCGCTTTCCGCCGCCCAGATCGAATACGCCATCGCCGACGTCACCCATCTGCGCGATATCTATGCGACGCTGCGCTCCAGGCTTGAACGCTCCAACCGGCTGGATTGGCTGGCGGATGAGATGCAGACGCTGACATCGCCAGCGACCTACGAGCAACATCCCGAAAACGCCTGGGAGCGCCTGCGCCACAGAGCGCGCAAGCCGCGCGACCTGGCGGTGCTGATGGAACTCGCGGCCTGGCGTGAGGCCGAGGCCCAGAGCCGTGACGTGCCGCGTTCGCGGGTGCTGAAGGACGACGTGCTGATCGAAGTCGCTCAGGCTGCGCCGCATACGCCCGAGGCGCTCGCCAATCTGCGCTCGTTCCCCAAAGGGATGGAGCGCTCCCGCGCCGGCGCTGATATCGTGGCCGCGGTCGAGCGCGGCCTCGCCCGCGACCCCGCCTCGGTTCCGCGGATCGAGCGCGAGCGACGCGGCTCCAATGGGGCGACGGTCGAACTTTTGAAGGTTCTGCTGCGGCAAGTGACGGAGCAGAGCGGCGTTGCCGCAAAGCTGATCGCCACGGTTGAGGATCTGGAAGCCATCGCCTCCGACGACAACGCCGACGTTCAAGCCCTAAAGGGCTGGCGCCGCACGATTTTTGGTGAGAAAGCGCTTGAATTGAAGCGGGGCCGGCTGGCGCTGGCGGTCGAGAATGGCAAGGTCGTCACCTTCGACTGGCATGACGCAGAAGTCGGCGATGCGCCGCAGGCGCAGCTGTCCAATTCCCACGCGGAGGCGTCCGCCTCAGGCTGAATTGCCGCTCCCCCGCCCCACATAGATCTATTGTGCGCCGCACCAGAGTGCTTGCTGCGCGCGCGATGGGGTCGCCACAGGGGCATGCTTTAGAGGGGCGGGAGAACCCGCAACAGACCATCGGCTCCATCGCCAGCAATGGAAGGACGAGCCATGAGCACAGTAAGACGACTTCTCACGGCGGCGCTCGAGGGCGCGGGATTCGCCGCGGCACTTGCCTCATACGCGATCCCGGCGCGAGCTGACGCGCCTTTGGCCCTCTCCCTGGCTCCGATGCAGGCGCAGAGCCTCGACGTCGGCCACAAGCACATCGTGACCTATTTCCTCGGCGAGCGGGGAATTTGCCGGCTGACGCTGATGATCGCTGATGTCGACGACGATGCGAGCGTTCTTGCGTCCCGCCTGCAGCTGGTGATCGAAGCGGGTAGAAGCGCGTCGCTCGATACGGCGCAAGGCGCGTCCCTCGCCTTCAACTGCGACAATCGGGCGCAATCGATGCACGTGACCCGAATCGACCGCTTCGTGGGACCCCATCAGACAAATTAGCGATCGATCGCACTGCTGCGCTAGGTCAATTGGCGGGCAGGATTGATAGGATATTTCTATCATGATCCGCCCGATCCCCTTGTCCTAGCGAAGCTTTCTCAATTTCTGATCATTTTGTTGCAGTGCATGATATAAAGGCGCCGATCTTCCGTCGCCCGGAACGAGGTTATTCGCGTATAGCCTTATAGATCAATGCAATAATGAATTAATTCAAGGCTGTCATTGAAATGCTGCGCTGCAATGCTAAGTTCAGATCAACGCAGGAACCGAGACGGATCTGCGCGTCGCCTTTCGACGTGATGGGATCGCCCCGGCCTCTCGCGTGATAGAAGAAAGGAATAGACTATGAAAACACGGTATATCGCGATGGCGCTCGGCGGCGCTCTGGCCCTCGCGGCTGCGACGCCCGTGTCGGCCGCAGACTTTTGGTCCGAAACGACGATGAAGCCGCTCATGGCGACCAGTCTCGAAGCGGGCGGCGCTCATGTCGTGAGCTATTTCCAGCCGGTGAATGGCGCTTGCCGCCTCACCATGATGATCGCGGGCGGGGACATGGAGACGAAGGGTGGCTCTCCGACGCGCATTCAGATGACGGTCGAACCGGGCCGGGCCGCGTTTGTCGACGACGCCGACGGCAAATCCTCGCGCTTCACCTGCCTTTATAGCGCCGAGGCGATGAATGTCGTCCGCGTGGACCGTCTGGCGCTGTCGCCGACGCGATAAATGCGAGCGGACGGCTGTCTGACAGGCCGCCCGTTCAAGCTGGCGGCGCCGCGGCCCTTGTTCGGAGTTTCGCCGCGACGTCGGGAGACGATTTGAGCACATCCTCCAGCGTGTAGCGGTCAAGCACAGCGAAAAGCGCGCCCAGCGATTCGTTGAAGACCTGCTGAAGGCCGCACAGGCCGAGTATCACGCAACCGTTCTGCGCGGCGCCCAGGCACTGCGAGCGCGCGAATTCCGGCTCGAACTGCCGCAAAAGCCCGCCGATCGTAATCTCGGCGGGCGCGACCGCAAGCCGAAGCCCGCCGCTTCTCCCCCGCGTCGCCCGAACGAGCTTGAGGCGCGAGAGCTCCCGGACGACCTTGCGCAGATGGTGCTCCGACGCCCCGAAAGCGGCTGCGATCTGGGGGATCGTGGATCCATCCGTCCCTGAAAAACCAAGAAAAATCAATGTCCTGAAGGAAAGGTCACTATGTGTCGTCAAGCGCATCTGTGGCTCTATGCAATGGTGGAGAGACGCTGCTACATAAGAAGTATCAAAAATACTTCTTATGCAGGAGCACGCCGATGACCAGCCTATATGAACGCCTCGGTGGCGAGAACGCCGTCAACGCCGCCGTGGAGCAGTTTTATCGAAAAGTCCTCGCCGATGGCCGCATCGCGCAATTCTTCGAGGGCGTCGACATCGACCAGCAAATCGCCAAGCAGCGGTCCTTCCTCACGATGGCCTTCGGCGGCCCCAATAACTACAGCGGGCTCGACATGCGCAACGCGCACAAGAAGCTCGTCGAAAAGGGTCTGAACAACTCTCACGTCGACGCTGTCGTCGAGAACCTGAATTCGACGCTGCGCGCGCTCGGCGTGCCGGAGAAGGAAGTGAAAGAAGTCGCCGCGCTGGCCAACTCGGTCCGCAACGACGTTCTCTGTCGCTGAGTGGCCGCCCTTCTCACCTACGCGGATCGCCCGGTGGATATTGCCCCGGGCGAGACCGTCCTGGAGGCGCTGCTGCGCGCCGGCATAGAGACCCCGAGCTCTTGCCGGGCCGGCGCCTGTCAGACGTGTTTGCGCCGCGCGACGCAGGGAACGCCCCCTGCCGAGGCGCAATCCGGCCTCACCGAAGCGCAGAAGGCGATGGGCTTCTTCCTCCCCTGCGTCTGCCGGCCCGCGTCGCCGCTCACGGTCGTCCCGCCGGACGACGCTGGCGCGCGTGTCCTCGCGGCCGTCCGCTCAATCGAGCCGCTCGCGCCAGACGTAATGCGGCTGCGGATCGAGACAGGGCCTTTCGCCTATCGCCCCGGCCAGTTCCTGACGCTGATCGCGCGCGACGGCCTCGAGAGACATTATTCGCTCGCGAGCCACCCCGAGGAAGACCCATTCCTCGAGATGCACATCCGGCTGCATCCGGCCGGACGCATGAGTCAGCATGTCATGGCGCTGGCCAGTGGAGACAAGCTCCATGTCGCAGGCCCTCTTGGAACATGTTTTTATGAGGGGGTACACAAGAATCAGCCGCTCGCGCTCATCGGCGCCGGGACAGGGCTCGCGCCGCTTTACGGCGTGTTGCGTGACGCGCTGCGCCACGGGCATCGCGGGCCGATCCGCCTCTATCACGGCGCACGCGAGCGAGCGGGGCTTTATCTGGCCGACGAGTTGGTGGCGCTCGCCCGCACCGGCGGCGGCTTTGACTATCGTCCGAGCGCGCTCGACCCCGGCTCCCCGCATGGCGGGGACGTGGCGGCGCTGGCGCTGGAAGCCGAGGCGTCGCGTGCGGCGCAGACCGCCTATTTTCTCTGCGGCGGGGAAAATCTGGTCAGCCGGCTGAAGCGCGATCTCTTCATGCGCGGCGCGAGCATGAAGGCGATCCGATCGGACGTGTTTTCGCCTGGGGCCTGACTACGCGATGTTCACCGCCGCATCCGTCCCGAGCAGACGCCCCAGCGATTTCATGCGGCTCAACACCCGGTCGCTGGCAAGATCGGCGAAGTCTTTCGGCAGGGAGAGCAGCAGCACGCCGTCCTTCACGCGCAGGCCCGTACGCGGCAGGACGCCCGGCATGGAGGCCGACAGCAGATAGGCGACGCGCATCGCGGCCCCCAACACGCGAGCGCGCACGAAGAGGCGCGTCGTGAGCAGGCTCCTGACGCCGCCAACGGCCTCGCCGCCCTCCGGCCCCTCGTGACGCACGACGATCGCGAGCGAGAGAAACCCGCGGCCCGGATGATCGACCGAAACGAAGGGGCCCTGCGTCACGACGTTCAGGGCGCGCTCGGCCCGATATTCCGGATGCGCGCGCCAGGCGATGTCGGAGAGCAGACAGGCCGCATGGCGCAGGCGCCTTTCCTCCCCCGTCTCGTCGATCACGCCCGACGCCATGAAAGCGTCGGTCCAGGCGATCAGGTCGTCGCCATAGCCGGGGGCGCGGGCGAACATCGCCTCGAGTTCGCGCGATCCCGCGAGCAGCGGATCGATGCTGCGCTCGGCTTCCGAAAGGCGCTCGTAGAGGATGCCCTCGCGCACGCCCGCGGCTGAGATCACGATCTCCTTCGGCTTGGCGCGGCGGATGATCTCGTCGAGCACGATCGCGCCATAGGCGAGCAAAGGCCGGCGCGCCGCCGAGACGAGATTGATGTCCTCGATCGCCTCGCTGTCCACATGCTCGACCAGAGCCGCGAAATCATGCGCCTCGTTTGTCTGGATGCGGTAATTGTGCATGACGCCCAGCGGATAGTTGCGCTGGCGCATGTGCAGCTTGGCCAGCGAGCGCCAGGTGCCGCCGACCGCATAGAAAGTGCGGCCCTTGAGATGCTCGAGCGGCTTGGCGTCAGTGATGGCTTTTCGCGCGATGCGCGTCGCCTCGCGCGGCGAACGGCGCGAAGCGTCCATCAGAGCCAGACCGCCGAGCGGCAGGGTGACGCCCTTGCCAAGATGCTTCTCCTTTACGTCGATCAGTTCGAGCGAGCCTCCACCGAGGTCTCCGACGACGCCGTTGGGCTCATGAATGGCCGAGATGACGCCGAGCGCGGAAAGCTCCGCCTCGCGCTTGCCCGAAAGAAGCAGGATTTCCCTGCCGATCGCCGCGCTCGCGGCTTCGAGGAAGGCAGGCCCGTTCTCCGCGTCGCGCGCGGCCGCCGTGGCGACGACCTCCGTGTCGGCGACGCCCATCGTTTCGCACAGCGCGCGGTAACGGCGCAGCGCCTTCAGCGCCTTCTCGACGCCTTCCTCTGGCAGGCGCCCGCTGGTCACCACGCCCTTGCCGAGACCGCACATCGCCTTCTCGTTGAAGATCGGCGTCGGCGCGCGGGAGAGCGCCTGATAAGCGACGAGACGGACCGAATTCGAACCGATGTCGACGATGGCGATCGGCCGGGTCGAACTCGGTGCCGGCTGCTCGATCGGCTGCGGGCGGAAAAACTTCTTAAGCATTCTGCTGGCGCTTCAACAGTGAGCGTGGGCGCCAATCCTTCAGCGATTTGCCGCGGCCGGAAAGGCTGGGATGGGTCATGAAATATTTGTGCGCGTTGAAGCGCTCTTCGCCTTCTGGCGGCGTGATGCGCTGCGACGAACCGTCGGGAAGCACACGGTAGCTTTGCTCGTTGTCGATGAGATTCGCGAGCATGATCTGATCGAGCAATTGCTGGTGAACGGTGGGATTGCCGATCGGCATCAGCACCTCGACGCGCCGATCGAGATTGCGCGGCATGAGATCGGCCGAGGAGATGTAAACATGCGCGCGCGGATGCGGCAATTTGTGACCGCCGCCGAAGGCGTAGACGCG
The DNA here is from genome assembly GCA_963806665.1 of uncultured Alphaproteobacteria bacterium. Lineage (GTDB taxonomy): Bacteria > Pseudomonadota > Alphaproteobacteria > Rhizobiales > Beijerinckiaceae > Methylocystis. The sequence continues at coordinate 1,187,624 of CAWDYM010000004.1, forward strand.
CGCATGCTCGAGAAAGCGCCCGACGATCGATTTCACGCGGATGTTTTCGGACAGACCTGGGACGCCGGGACGCAGGCAGCAGATGCCGCGCACGACGCAATCGATCTGCACGCCGGCCCGCGACGCCGCATAAAGCGCGTCAATGATCTCGGGATCGACCAGCGCGTTGCATTTCAGCCAGATGGACCCCGGCTTGCCGGCTTTGATGGATTCGATTTCCTGTTCGATATGCTCGAGCAACCGCTTCTTCAGGGAAATCGGCGAGACGGACATGCGCTCGAGTCCGGCGGGCTCGGCATAGCCAGTGATGTAATTGAAGATGCGCGAAACGTCGCGCCCGATGACGGGATCGGCGGTGAAGACCGAGATATCCGTGTAGATGCGCGCGGTGACGGGGTGATAATTGCCCGTGCCGACATGGCAGTAAGTGGCCAGCCCTGCGCCTTCGCGGCGAACCACCATGGACAGCTTGCCATGCGTCTTCAGTTCGATGAAGCCGAAGACGACCTGCGCGCCGGCGCGCTCCAGGTCGCGCGCCCAGCGGATGTTAGCCTCTTCGTCGAAGCGCGCCTTGAGTTCAACAAGCGCCGTCACCGATTTGCCCGCCTCCGCCGCCTCGACCAGCGCCCGCACGATCGGGCTATTGTTGGAGGTGCGATAAAGCGTCTGCTTGATCGCGATGACGTTGGGGTCGCGCGCCGCCTGTTGCAGAAACTGCACCACGACGTCGAAGGATTCGTAGGGGTGGTGGACCGCGAGGTCCTTCTGCTTGATGGCGAGAAAACAATCGCCGCCATTGTCGCGCACCCGCTCGGGAAAGCGTGGGTTGTAAGGCTTGAACTTGAGATCGGGCCGGTCCAGGGCGACAAGCTCGGAAAGATCGTTGAGCGCGAGCATCCCGTCGATCTCGAATGTCTCGCCGGGCGTGACGTCGAGTTCGTCGGCGACAAGCGCGCGCAGCGAGTCGGGCATGTCGGCCGCGACTTCGAGGCGGATCACCGATCCCCGGCGCCGGCGCTTCAACGCCGTCTCGAAGAACAGCACGAGATCTTCCGCCTCTTCCTCGACTTCCAGATCGCTGTCGCGGATCACGCGAAACAGCCCCTGCCCGCGGAGCAGATAACCTGGGAATAGACGCTGCGCGTTCATCGCGATCAAGGTTTCGAGCAGAATGAACCGCTCGCGCGTGCCGCCGGGATTTGGAAGGCGCACGAAACGCTCGATCTTCGAGGGCAGACGAACGAGCGCCTGCAGCGTCTTTCGATCGCCGGGCCGCACCAGCTCGAGCGCGAGCGTAAAGCCGAGATTTGGGATGAAGGGGAAAGGATGCGCCGGATCGACCGCAAGCGGCGTCAGCACGGGGAAAACGCGACTGAGAAAGTGATCTTCGAGCCACTCGCGATCAGGTTTCGAAAGATCGGAGGGCTCGACGGTGACGATCCCGACTTCCCCGACCTCGCGGCGCAGATCGCGCCAGCGGCGTAACTGCTCCTTCACGAGCAGCGCCGCGCGTTCGTTGATCTTGGCGAGTTGCTCGGCGGGCGTCAGGCCGTCCTGCGAAAGCGCGGTGAGACCCGAGCGAATCTGCCCGCGTAGGCCCGCGACGCGCACCATGAAGAACTCGTCGAGATTGTTCGCGGAGATCGACAGGAAGCGAAGCTGCTCCAGCAGCGGATGGTTCTTGTTGGACGCTTCTTCCAGAACGCGCCTGTTGAACTCGAGCCAGGAGAGCTCGCGGTTGATGAAGCGGTCCGGCGAAACAAGGAGTTCCTCAGGACGCTCGAGGATCTCGCCGGCCGGGTCCATGACCTCGATGGCGGCCACTTCGACTTCCGTCGGGCCGATCTCGTTCTTATCTCGCGTGTTGGCCTTCATGCCGCTCATCCGTTTTTTCCATAATGACATATCGGCGCCTCGGGCGTCAGGCCGAAACCGCAAGGTTAATCCGCCGCCCCGCGCGAGGCGCCCGTGAAACGCTCCATGACTTCCGCAGCGAGCGCGCGCGTGACCGGCCGGTTCTGCGCGAGCGCCTCGCGATCGAGGGCGGCGACGAAAGCCCGCGCAGCCCCCAGCGAGCGTTCCAGCCGCAAGGCGACGTAAGCAATCGCCGGAGGCTCCACCGGAAGCTGGCGGTCGCGAAATAGCTTCTCGAGAACCGCGCGCATGAGTTCGTCGTCCGGTTCGCCGATTTCCACGATCGGCGCACGACGCAGCCGCGACAGAAGATCGGGGAGCTTCACGCCGGCGGCCGATGGCGGACGTGTGGCGCTCATCAGCACGAACGCGCCATGCTCCACTGCGAAGTTGAGCAGGTGAAACAACGCTGTTTCATCGGTGGCCCTGTCGACGTCGTCGATCGCCACGACCCCCGGCGGAGCCGCCGAAAGCGCAGACAGACGCGGCAAGGCTGCGGGACTGGCGCACAATGCTCCAGCGCGCGCCGCGAAAATCGACAGAAGGTGCGTCTTACCGCTGCCGGGCGGGCCGACGAGAGACATGATTCGCGCTGGCCAGTCAGGCCAGCGCTCGATCGTCGAAAGCGCCAGTTCGTTGGACGGCGCCGACAGGAAGTCGGCGCGGCCAAAGCGCGGCGCCACCAGCAGCTCGAGCGGAAGCTGCGCCGGCGCATTTCCGCGCTTCTCCCCACCCATTGCCGCTCAGGCCCGATCGCTGGCGTATGGCAACTCTCGGTAAAGCGCGCTCGCACGATAACGGCGGGCGAGAAACCGCATCAGGGCGCCGAGCGCGGCCGCGGCAGGAACGGCGACGATCAGGCCGGTGAAGCCAAAGAGGGCGCCAAAAGCGAGCAAGGCGAACATGATCCAGACTGGATGCAGCCCGACCGAGGCGCCAACCAGCCGCGGCGACAGCACATAGCCGTCCATGATCAACCCGGTCGTCACGATGGCGATCGCCTCTATCGGCAGATTGACGTGAGGCCACGCCTGGACGATGGCGATAATGATCGAAAACAGAAAGGCCGTGAGCGACCCGGCATAAGGGATGAAGCTGAGGAAGCCGGCGATCACCCCGATCAGAAATCCGAAATTCAGGCCGATGGCGGAGAGCCCCACCGCGTACCAGACCCCCAGAAATAGGCAGACGAGCGATTGGCCGCGCACGAATCCGGCGAGCGCCCGGTCGATGTCGCGCGCCAGCATACGCACGTCCTCGCGGTGGCGCGGCGGAACCAGATCGTCGACGATCTGAACCATATGGTCCCAGTCGAGCAGCATGTAAAAAGCGACCACCGGGGTGATGACGACGAGCGATACAACGTTGATCAGCGCATAACCGCGCCAGATCAACGATTTGAGGAAATCGCCGACGAGCGCCGCGCCTTGGTTGGCCAGGTCATTGAAATACTTCTGAGCGTCAAAATTGGCCCCCGCGCTCCCGAGGCCGTATTTTTCGAGCCAGGCCTGCACGTCTGCGCTGGTGAACTGCTGGCTCCAGTCGGTGACGAGCCCGTGCAGCGTTTGCAGATAACCCGGCAGAGCCGTGATGAAGCCTGCGAGCTGGTGAGAGAGGATCGGCAGCAACACCACCAGCGCCGTAATCAGGAACGCAACGAAGACGGACAGCAGCAGGAGCGCCGCACCGAGGCGAGAGGCGCCAAGCTTCTGCAGGCGATCCGCGACCGGATCGAGCAGGTAGCCGAGCGCCGTTCCCGCGACGAAGGGCGCGAGGACCGGACTTAGGACGTAAAGGACGGCGGCCAGAACAACCAGCGTCAGCCCCCAGAGCGTGAGTTGCCGCTCAAGGCTCAGGCCGGCCCATTTGACTCCGCCAGACGCCAGCGCCGCCGCTTCGGGTGACGCCGCGGCTACGGGCGCGTTAGCCGGGGTCGTCGCCCTCCTGCTTGGGGACGCCGTCGTCTGTACCTGCTTCGCCATCGCTCAAGGCCTCATATGCCGGACCCAGAGCCACAGATAGACGGTGGCGGAAGCAATGGTCAATGCGGCGACGCTTGCGGCAAGCACAGGCTCGAGCGCGCCGAGCTGGAGGTGTGTCGCCTCGACGAGGAGCATCACCCCTGCGAAAGCCAGTTGGGCGGCGGTCGTCGCCTTGGACACGAGATGCGGCTCGACCTTGATCGGGCGCGACAGAAACCAGGAAACCACCACTCCGCCGAGAATCATAGCGTCGCGCGACACCACCAGGATCGTGAGCCAGGGCGGCGCGTCATCGACGATCGCCAGAGCGACATAGATCGAGATGATCAGGGTCTTGTCGGCGAGCGGGTCGAGCACGGCGCCCAACTCGGACTGCAGATGGTAAGTCTTGGCGAGCCAGCCATCGAGCGCGTCGGAGACCCCAGCGACGACAAAAACGCCGAAGGCCAGCCACCACTTTTCGTCCGCGATCAACATGATCGCCACGGGCGTGAGCACCAGCCGCCCAATCGTGATCAAATTCGGAAGCGACGAGAACCAGTCAAACGCCATGGCCTATATCTGGCGCTGCGGCGGCTGTTCACAATCCTCGCCGTTTGCCGCGGCTCATCGCGACCGCCGACAACGCCAGGGCTACGGCCACCATGCCCAGGAGCAATGTGGAGATGGCGTTGATCTGCGGCGAGACGCCAAGGCGCACCTGCGAATAGATCCGCATCGGCAAGGTCGTCGCGCCCGGGCCCGTTGCGAAGCTCGCGATGACGAGATCGTCCAGCGAGATCGTGAAGGCCAGGAGAAAAGCGCTCACGACGGCCGGCGTGATCTGAGGCAGGGCGACGAGTGCGAAAGCGCGCAGAGGCGTGGCGCCCAGATCCATCGCCGCCTCCTCCAGTGTCGGATCGCACCCGCGCAGGGCGGCCAGAATAGCGACGGTCGTAAAGCACATGGTCAGCGTCACATGGGCGATCACGAGCGTTGTGAAGCCTCGCCCGACCCCGAGCGCCACGAAGCAGGAAAGAAGCGCAAGGCCCAGCACCACTTCGGGCAAGACCAGGGGAGCGTGAACGGCCCCGAAGAACAGCATGCGTGTGCGAAAGGCGCCGAAGCGGCCCAGCGCGATCGCAGCAAGAAGCCCGAGGATCGTCGCGATGGTGGCGGAAATCAGCGCGGCGGCGAGACTGATCCTCGCGGACTGGATCAAGAGATCGTTCTCGAGCAGCGCCGCATACCACTTGGTCGAAAAACCGCCCCAGACCGACACGAGGCGCGAGGCGTTGAAGCTCATCGCGGCGAGGATCGCGATCGGCGCATACAGGAAAACAAAGCCGGCGATCAGAACGGCGATGCGCGCGGGATCTGACAGGCGGTTCATCGCCGCCCCTCCCCTTCCTTCAAACGCGCGCGCTCCCACAGCATGAGCGGAACGAGAAGAACGCAGACAAGCACGATCGCCACGGCGGACGCCGTCGGCCAATCATGGTTGGAGAAGAAGTCGTTCCATAGCGTGCGGCCGATCATCAGCGTGTCCGAGCCGCCGAGAAGATCGGGGATGACGAATTCCCCTACCGCCGGGATGAACACCAGCAGCGCCCCGGCGGAGACGCCGTCTCGCGACAGCGGTAGCGTGATGCGGCGGAAAACTTCCCAGGGCGGCGCGCCAAGGTCAGCCGCCGCTTCGCGCAGCGTCCCGTCCTGCCCCTCCAGCGCCGCGTAGATCGGCAACAGCATGAAAGGCAGATAAGAGTAGACGATTCCGACGATCACCGCCCCCGTCGTCGCGAACATTTGGATCGGAGCGTGGATGAGACCGAGCCCGATCAGCGCGTTGTTGATCAGCCCTTCATCCTTCAGCAGCGCGATCCACGCGTAGACGCGGATGAGAAAGCTCGTCCAGAAAGGCGCGGCGGCGATCCCGATCAGAAGCGGGCGCCATTCGCGCGGACTGCGCGCCATCGCCAACGCGAAGGGATAGGCCACAATCAGCGTCGCCAGCGTCGCCACGGCCGCGATCCAGAGCGAAGAAACGTATGCGTCGAAATAAAGATTGTCCGTGACGAGACTGCGGTAGTTCTCGAAGGTGAGCGTCTGCGCTTTCGCCCACAGTTCTGCGAACGTGTCCGTCGGCAGAAAGCGCGGCTCATAGGGCGGGCGCGCCAGCACCTGACGCGAGACGGAAATCTTCGCGATCAGCAGCATCGGCGCCAGGAAAAACGCGGCAATCCAGAGATAGGGGATCGCGAGCGTAAATCGCTGGCCGAGCGAAAGGCGGCGCCGCGCGCTCATGCCTCTTCCGCAAAGAGGACGCCGACGTCCGGCGCGATTTTGAGACGCACGTCGTCGCCGATGCGAAAGCGCCCGTCATAGGCCCCGACGCGCAAGACGACGTCGGGCGAGACGCGCACGCGCAGCAGCGTATATTCGCCGCGAAACACGAAATCGTCGACGCGGCCCGGTATTCCCTCCCCGTCGCGCGAAACCTCGATGCGCTCGGGCCGCACGCTCAGCGTCGCGCGCGCACCTTCCGGCACGTCGCATTGCGCGCGCGGCAGGGTGCCAAAGGAGGTTTCAAACACCGGGCCATTTGTCCGGGCCACCTTGCCCGCGACGAAATTCATCTCGCCCACAAAGCCCGCGACGAAACGCGTCGCCGGCTGCTCATAGATGTCGATCGGCGGGGCGATCTGCTCCACTTTTCCGGCGCGCATCACTGCGACGCGGTCGGCGAGCGCGAGCGCTTCGTCCTGATCGTGAGTGACGATGACGAAGCTCGTCCGCGTCTTCCGCTGGATTTCCTTGAGTTGAAACTGCGTCTCTTCGCGCAGCTTCCGATCCAGCGCGGCGAGCGGTTCGTCGAGCAACAGCAGTGCCGGGCGCGGAGCCAGCGCACGGGCGAGCGCGACACGCTGCCGCTGACCGCCCGAAAGCTCGCTGATGCGCCGCGCCCCAAGGGCCGCGAGTTGCGTCATCTCCAGAAGCTCCGCGACGCGCGCGCGGATCGCCTCCTGCGCCTCGCCCTTGCGGCGTAGGCCGAAAGCGACATTCTCAAAGACGTCGAGGTGCGGAAACAGGGCGTAGGACTGGAACATCATGTTCACCGGCCGCCGGTGCGGCGGGACGCCGGCGAGATCCGCGTCGCGCAACGTGAGGCGCCCGCTGTCCGGCGTCTCGAAGCCCGCGATGCAGCGCATGAGCGTGGTCTTGCCGCAACCGGACGGACCGAGCAGCGCGAAGAATTCTCCGGCGCCGACCTGCAGCGACACGTCGTCGAGCGCGACGATGGGGCCGAATTTCCTGGATATATGTTCTATGGAAAGAAGCGGCGCGCTCAAGCCGCGCCCTCGCGGCGAAAATCCGCGCGCCAGTGGCGCACGATGGTTTCATTCGCCGGCAAGTCTTCGAGCGAAGAAAGGCGCAGGCCCTCCACCGCAAGCGACTCGATCTGCGCCTGCGACAGCGGCCAGGGCGGGCCCTTGATCGTCTGCCCGTCATCACGCGCGCGGGCGATGACGACAAGCCTTCCGCCCGGCGCGACCATTGACGCGAGCGCGCGCGCAGCCTCCGGAAGCAGAGCCGCCGGCAGGGCCTGCAATGTATAGAGTTCGTGCACGAGATCGAATGCGCCGCGCCATTCCGGAGGCGCCGCAAAAAGATCGGCCGTAACGTATTTGACGCCGCTGTCGGGAAAACGCCGCTTCGCCCATTCGATGGCGCGCGCCACGAGATCGAAGGCCGTAACCTGCGCCCCGGCTTTCGCCAGCGCCTCCGCATTGTCGCCAAGACCGCAGCCGACATCGAGCGCCCGCGCGCCTCCAAGCGAGCGTCCTTCGAGCCATTGCGCCAAAACGGGATGAGGCGCGAGTCCCGCCCAAGGGACGCCCGCCGGATCGTCGCCGGCGAGTTCATAAACCGCGTCGAACCACTCCCGCCGACGTGGATCTGCCTCGACGCCGCCCGGGCGCTTGTGCGGGTCGATCGCATCAAGCCGGTCCCGCGCCTTGGCGCGGCGCTCACCGAAGTCCTGCGTCAAATCTGGGCCTCCTTCGGGCTCCGCGCCTTCTCGACCCATCGGCCGCTCTCGTCCTGCTGTTGATAGATCAGCTTATGGCCCGCCTCGCGCAGCTCCGCCCATTGGCGACGCGCGTCCTCGAGTTCCGCGAGGTCTTCGCCGTCAAACAGCAGCAACGCGCGAAGGCGCGGTGCGCCGGCGCCGGCAAGAACCGGCGCGACCTGCGCGCTCTCGACGAAAAAGCGCACGTCCGCGTCGTTCGGGTTTTCGTCTGCACAAGTCAGATAGACGGGCTGCGACTGCGGCGAGGCGTCGCGCGCGGTCCCGTGCGGCAGAAAGCTTTCGGGCCGGTAAGACCACAGCCATTGATCGAGCGCGGCGAGACGCGTCTCGCTCGACGCCTGAACCACGGCGCGCCAGCCGCGCGCGAGAGTGCGCTCCAGCAGCGTGGGCAACGTGTCTTCGATCCTGCGGGTCTGGTGATGATAAAAAGTAATTTCGACCATCGGCTCGGCGCCCGGTGACTGACGGCTCGGCCTTTGATGGCCGTTCCGGGGCGCGCGCGCAAGTGCTTCGACGTTTAAGGGCTGCCGGACCCCGACGCCCAGCTGGGCGGATCGCTCGCCGGGAAGGACTCGACCCCGGCCTCGTAAACGACGTCTTTGCCCGCTTCATAGACGAGCGCCACGACGAGTTCGCAACTGGCGTTGGCGCGACGAGCGACCCGCGCCGCGGCCTCCATGACCGTCTCTTGTTCAGCGGCCGTATTGACCACGCCTTTGATGATGACTTCGTCGTCGGGGCCAATCTCGATGGCGATGCGGCTCATGTCGATCGCATGATCGCGCAGCGCCTCTTCAAGGGCTGAACTAAGATCGGCTGGCTCTGGGCGCGCCATGATTCTCCCCCCGGAAAAAGAGACGCGCCGCAGCTGGTGAGGCTGCGGCGCGGATGCAGACGTCACCCACCGTGTCACATATGCGCGGTGGTGACTTTTTCGCGCTCCTCCGTCATGGAATAGCCAGCCCAGAGAAGGGCGGCCGCGAGGAAGAGGTGCAGCCAGTTGTCGGGCTGATTGATCGCGAGCCAGCTCATCACGTTCGTCGAGATGAAGCCGGCGATCATGACGACGGCGTAGATGACGCCGACGACCCGCATCGCAGTTACCGACAGGTTGTTGTAGGGGCTCGCGAGCAGGATGCCGCCGCTCACGAGGTGGAAGAGATTATGCAGCGTGTTCACCTCGAACAGGCCGCGGTAGGAGACGAGAGGATTGGGAAAGAATCCCAATATCCCCACGCCGATGAAGATCCAGCCGAAGATCCGGGCGAGGACGTCGGCGTTCCAGCCCCGAGTGGCGATGGTCGTTGCCATGTAAGCTTTCCTTTCGCTCTGCGCGCCAAGCGCGTTTCGCGTCCCGAAAGGGGAGTGTGCATTCCCCGGTCATACAGGCCTGTAGGTGGGACGCAGCGAAGGGTTTTCAAATAAAAAAACAACTAATTGCGTTAGGCTCAAGCCGACGCGGAACAGGCGTCCCGAACCGGCTCTCGCCGGCTTTGGGATCGCTCCTGTTCATGCCCGGGGGCTCACCCCTCGTAGTGATCCTTCACCAGCCGGTCCAGCAGCCGCACGCCCCAGCCGGCGCCCCAGCTCTGATTGATGTCGCTCGCCGGCGAGCCCATGCCGGTGCCGGCGATGTCGAGATGCGCCCAGGGCGTCTTGCCGACGAAACGCGCCAGGAATTGCGCCGCCGTGATGGAGCCGGCGTGGCGTCCGCCGGTGTTCTTCATGTCGGCGAATTTCGAGTCGATGAGCTTGTCGTAGTATGGACCCATTGGAAAGCGCCACAGCTTCTCGCCCGTCGCGACGCCGGCCCCAGTGAGGCGCTCGGAAAGCTCGTCGTTATTCGAAAAGAGGCCGCCATACTCCTGCCCGAGCGCGACGAGGATCGCGCCGGTGAGCGTCGCCAGATCGACAATCGCCGCAGGCTTGTGCTTTTCGATCACATAAGTGAGCGCGTCGGCGAGCACGAGGCGCCCTTCCGCGTCGGTGTTGATGACCTCGATCGTCTGCCCTGACATCGACTTCACGATGTCGCCTGGACGCTGCGCCTTGCCGTCGGGCATGTTCTCGACGAGGCCGAGAACGCCCACCACATTCGCCTTCGCCTTGCGCGCCGCCACGGCGTAGAGCGCGCCGGTGACCGCGGCCGCGCCGCCCATGTCGCCCTTCATGTCCTCCATGCCGGCGGCGGGCTTGATCGAAATGCCGCCGGTGTCGAACACGACGCCCTTGCCGACGAAGGCGATCGGGGCCGCGCCCTCGGCGCCGCCGTTCCAGCGCAGCACGACGAGGCGGCTCTCGTTGTCAGAGCCCTGCCCGACGCCGAGCAGCGCGCGCATCCCCAGTTCGGCCATCGCCTTCTCGTCGAGGATCTCAACCTCCACGCCCAGTTTCATCAGTTCGGAAGCGCGGCGGGCGAATTCGGCCGGCGAGAGCACGTTGGCCGGTTCGTTGACGAGCGTGCGGGCGAGAACGACGGCCTCCGCCGTGTGGTACGCCTCGGTCACGAGGCCCCTCGCGCTTTCGGCGTCCGCGACGCCGATCTGGACCTCGATCGGGCCGTCTTTTTCGGCGTCGTCCTTCTTTTTGGTCTTGTACTGGTCGAATTTATAGGTGCGCAGCCAGGCGCCGAGCGCGAATTGAGCGGCGGCGACGGCCGGCTCAGAGGGCGCTTCCGGCAGATCGAAGAGGACCACGGCCAGCGCCCCCTGCCCGAGCTTGGCCGCAGTCTGGCCGCCGAGAGAGAGGTAATCCTCGAATTTCACCGGCTTGTCGCCGGCGTCCGAAGCCGCGACCCCGACACCCATGACCAGCAGCCGGCTTGCGGGAACGCCCGCCGGCGCCAGAATCTCGAGGGCGGAGCCTGACTTGCCCTTGAACTTCGCGGCGGCGGCGGCGCGCTCGAACTGGGCCTGCGCGTCTGTCAGCACCGCCTTCGCGCGCCCGCCGAGCGCGAGGTCCGTTCCGGCGAAAACCACCAGCGTGCGCGGGCGGCTGGCGTCCTCCGGCGCACGCAGCGCCGCTTCGGCCTCGTCGAAGGAGAGAACCTCGATTTTCGCGTTCAAAGTCATCAGCTGCCTCGCTGGAGCGCGCGCCGGCGGGACGCAGCCGCGCTAAAGGAATGTTGGGCGCGCAATATCCCGGCCAAGGGGTCTGGTCAAATCGCGCCGCCAAAACGCCGCTATCGGTCCCGAAAATGGAGGCGTTGCGGAAAAGCAACGCTCGAAAAATGAATGCGTTGGGCGATGCGCGGGACCCGGGGGGCCGCTTGCATAGGAGCTTTGGAGCAGCTAGCCATCGCCCGAGGCGTCTCGGCGCTAACTAATTTTTAAGGAAGGGTATGCCGGGGCCGATGGCGACGACGAGGCAATGTTGCGCTCCGACCCCGCCCCAGGCTGGGCCGCGCCTTGGAGCGCGGCCATGATCGGCTTCACGGTCACGCGCTATTTCGCATGGCGCTTCATGCGCACTATCCTCGCGATATTCCTCACGATTTTCTGCCTGATGTTTGTCGTCATCTTCGTCGAGATGTTACGGCGCGCGAGCGACAATCCGGCCGCCGGCGCCGGCACGGTGGCGCTGATGACCGCCATGAAGGTGCCTGCGGCGGCGGAGATGATCCTTCCCTTCGCCGTGCTGTTCGGCTCCATGGCGACCTTCGTCGACCTTACACGCAAGCTGGAGCTTATCGTCGCCCGCGCCGCGGGCATGTCGGTCTGGCAATTCATCACCCCGCCCGTGCTCACCGCCCTGCTCATCGGGATCGTCTCCGTCACGGTTTATAATCCGCTCTCCGCCGTCATGAAGCAGCGCTCGGATCAGATGGAGCTCGAGCTTTTCGGCGTTCCGGGGAGCGTGCGCATCGATCATGGGGTCTGGCTGCGGGAACATGGCGTTGATGGGCAATCCGTGATCCACGCCATGGGGACCTCGCATGGCGGGGTCGATCTCAGCGGCGTGAGCGTGAACATCTATTCGGCCACCGGCGGCTTCGTGGAGCGCGTCGAAGCGGCCCGCGCTCATCTGGAGCCGGGCGTGTGGGTTCTCAAGGACGCGACCGTCAGCGCGCCGGGCGAGGCCGCACGCGCTGTCCACGCTTATATGCTCGCTACCGACCTCACGCCGGAACAAGCCGCTGCGGCGACGACGCCTCCGCAGGGTACGCCGTTCTGGAGCCTGCCCGAGATGACTGCCCGCACGGCCGAGGCCGGTCTCGACTCCACCGGCTATGCGCTGCAATTTCAGTCGCTTCTGGCGCGCCCTCTGTTTCTCGTCGCCATGGTCCTGGTGGCCGCTAGCTTTTCATTAAGGTTCTTTCGATTTGGCGGCGTCGCCAAAACCCTTTCCGGTGGCGTGGTGGCAGGCTTCGTGCTCTACATATTAACCAAAGTTCTCTCTGATCTCGGCGGCGCGGGAATGATCAGTCCTCTCGTCGCCGCTTGGTCGCCTGCGCTTGTCGGGAGCATGTTGGGCACGCTCACTTTGTTATACTCGGAGGACGGCTGATGCGTTTTCGTCGCCTCCGTCATCTCCCCGCCCTTCTCGTCAGCGCCTCCGCCCTCGCGGGAGCTGCGACTTTGTCGTCGTCGTCGACCGCCGCCGCGACGCCGGACGCGGACGCGCGCATGGTCGTCGAGGCCAAGGAGATGGTCTACAACGAGAAGAAGAACACCGTAACCGCGCGCGGTCAGGTGCAAATTCTCTACAAGGGTCGTCTCCTCGAGGCCGATCAGGTTGTCTACGACCGCAACACCTCCCGCGTTTACGCCGAGGGCCACGCCAAACTCACCGAGACAAACGGCACGATCGCACGGGCCGAGCGTTTCGACTTCACCGACGACTTCAAGAACGGCTTCATCGAGAGCCTGCAGGTCGATGCGGCCAACGACACGCATTTCAGCGCGCCGCGCGCCGAGCGCACCGGCGATACGACGACGTTCGACATGGGCTCCTACACGGCCTGCGAGGCCTGCAAGGACGATCCTTCGAAGCCGCGCACGTGGCAGCTGAAGGCGAAGCGGATCATCCACGACAACGCGGAAAAGATGATCTACTACGAGGACGCGACGTTCGAGCTCCTCGGAACGCCGATCGCCTATGTGCCCTTCTGGTCCTCCGCCGACCCGACGGTGAAGCGCAAGTCGGGCTTCCTCACGCCGATCTTCACCTATCGCTCCCAGCTGGGCGCTGGGTTCGGCGTTCCCTATTTCTACGCCATCGCGCCCGACGCCGACCTGACCATCACGCCGACGATCTTCACCCGCCAGGGACCGTTCCTCACGGGCGAGTTCCGGAAGCGTTTCGAGAATGGCGGCTTCTCGATCCGGGCGGAAGGCACGCATGTCGGCGATCCGAGCGCCTTCGCCGTCGCGCCGCTCGGCGCGCGGGACAGGGAATGGCGCGGGGCGCTCCACTCGCAGGGCGAATTCTCGCTCAACGACCGCTGGCGCGCGGGATGGGACATCACCGCACTGTCGGATCGCTACTTCCTGCAGGACTACAAGCAGTTCAACTATCTCCTGCAGAACTACTACTTCCGAGAGTCGTCCTCGACGATCTACCTGAACGGCCAGGGGCCGCGCAGCTTCTTCGACATGCGCAGCTATTATTTCCAGGTCCTGTCGCCCAACGACGTGCAGGCCCAGCAACCGGTCGTGCATCCGGTCACCGACTACAACCGCGTCTTCGACATCGATCCGAAAAAGACCCACGGCATCGGCGGCCAGGTCGAAGTCGACGCCAATGTGACGAGCACGTCGGCGAGCGTCGCCAACTATGAGTTGATCAATCCGCGCACGCTCGACAGCATCTACGGTCTGTACAATGTCTGTCAGCTCTATGCGCGCGCCAACGACCCGTCCAAGAGCAGCTGTCTGCTGCGCGGCATCGGCGGCGACTTACGAACACGCGACAGTCAGCGCGAACTGGAAGCGCAAGGTCATCGATCCGATTGGCGGCGTGTGGACGGCCTTCGCTTTTGCGCGCTTCACCGGCAGCTATCTGGATTACGACCGCACTGGCACCTATCCGATCTACAATCAATCCTATCAGCCCATTCCGAACGGCAACCAGGGACAGTTTCTGAACGGTCTCGATCAGCGCTTCCGCGGGCAGGCGACGCCCGGCTTCGGCGCGGAATGGCGCTACCCGATTCTCGCGCGCAGCCCGATCGGCAATATCGTCGTCGAACCGATCGCTCAGATCATCGCGCGTCCGAACCAGACCTCCATCCCTTCGCTCGTCAACATGGACGCGCAGAGCCTCGTGTTCGACGAACTCGACGCTCTTCGAATGGAGCAAGTTCTCGGGTTACGACCGGTTCGAGACGGGCACGCGCCTCAATTACGGCGGTCAGGCGACGATGACGCTCGCCAACGGCGGCTACGTCAACGCCTTGGTGGGCCAGTCGCGGCAAATCGCCGGCGCGAACTCCTATTCCACCGCCGACGCGGCGAATGTCGGATTGAACTCCGGCCTCGACACCCGCGCGTCCGACCTCGTCGGCCGCTTCGCCTTTTCGCCGTCGAGAATGATGAGTTTCGTCGCCAAGGGCCGCTTCGACCAGGACAGTCTCGTCGCAAAGCGCATCGATCTTTTCTCGACCTTCGACTTCAGGCCGCTCAGCCTGCAGCTGCAGTACGCCAATTATGCATCGCAGCCGGCGATCGGCTTCGGCGTCCGCCGCCAGGGCCTCTCGGCGACCGGGCGCTACGACATCACGAAAAACTACTTCCTGAACGGCACCGTCACTTTCGACATGAGCCGTTACCTCTACAACAATCTCACCTCGAACCCGGCGCTCTACACCCCGTACACCGGCATCAACCTGAACGGCACCGCGCCGCTGTTCTCCGTCGCGGCCCTCGGCGCGGGCGTCGGCTATCACGACGAATGCACGACCCTGTCGGTCAATTATTCACAGATCTACCAGCCGCAATCCACAACCGGTCTGCCGGCGCGCAACCAGTCGGTGATGGTGACGCTGCAGTTCCGCACGCTGGGCGAGGCGCGCTTCAACTACGGCCTTGGTTCAGTGCTGGTGAACGATGGCGTTCGCAATGCCGCAGCCGGCTCGACCACGACCTCGAGCACCAGCACGTTTACCCGCTGAGCCCTGAGCGACAGCGCTCAATGACAGGCGTCCGGAGCTCTGTTAAAAGCCACTTCCCGGGCTCCCCCGCATGAAGGAGAGAATGATGCGCCTCCCTATGTCCCTGGCTGCGACCTCGCGCCGCGCCTATGCGCTTGCGGGCGCTGTCGCCTGCATCGCCATCGGCGTTGCGACGCCCGCGCCGGCCACGGACGCGATTCCCCCGCAGCAGAAGGCGGGAATCGAGAAGATCGTCCACGACTACCTGATTTCCAATCCGGAAGTGATCCGCGAAGCAATCGACGAGCTTGAAAAGCGCCAGAAGGCGCAGGAGTTCGCGGCGCGCGAAAAGATCGTGAACGAGCAGGGCGAGAAGATCGCGCGCTCGGCCAATCAGGCCGTCGTCGGCAACCCCGAGGGCGACGTCACCCTCGTTGAATTCTTCGACTACAACTGCGGCTACTGCAAGCAGTCTTTGACCTCGGTCAACAAGCTCATCGAGGGCGATCCCAAGCTGCGGGTCGTGCTGAAGGACTTCCCGATCCTTGGCGCGGATTCGGTCGAAATCGCACAGATCGCGACCGCCGTGCGCATGCAGTTGCCGCCGCCCAAGTTCTGGGAGTTTCACAAGAAGCTGCTCTCGACGCGCGGCCATCTCGGCAAGAGTCAGGCGCTCGCCGCGGCCAAGGAAGTCGGCGCCGACATGGACCGTCTGGAGAAGGACGCCGCCTCTCCCGAGACCCAGGCGGCGCTCAAGGAAGTCGCCACCCTCGCCGAGCAGCTGAAATTCGACGGCACGCCGGCCTGGGTGATCGGCAAGGAAGCCATTGTCGGCGGCGTGCCTTTCGCTCAGCTCAAGGTCAAAGTCGACAACATGCATAAATGCGGCAAGGCGGAATGCTGAAAGGCCTCTCAGCCACGCTTTTCTCCTGCTAGCAAAGAGACATCCGCCCGCGAGGGGAGCCTACGGCGGGCTTCCTTTGCGGCGGCAATGCGGCTAAGAGAGAACGCGCATCGCGCTTTCGGGGATATTTGGACGTTTTGGGACCGCAATGCCTGTCGTACACGTGCTCAACGGTCCCAATCTCAACCTCCTCGGCAAGAGGGAGCCGGCGGTCTACGGAACGGCGACCCTCGAAGATATCCGCGCCAGACTGGAAGAGCGCTGCAAGGCGCGCGGCGTTTCGCTCGTTTTCAAGCAGTCCAACAATGAAGGCGACCTCGTCACCTGGATTCAGGAGGCGGGAGAGTCCGGCGCGCCGGTCATCCTCAATGCGGGAGCTTACACCCACACGTCCATCGCGCTCCATGACGCGATCAAGGGGGCCAAGGCGGAAGTGATCGAGGTGCATCTCTCCAACGTGCATGCGCGGGAGAGACTTTCGGCGCCACTCCTTCATTTCTCCGGCCGGCGCGGGGAATTATCGCGGGCTTCGGCCCGGTCTCGTATTTTCTGGCCCTCGAGGCCGTTTTCGAAAGCATCTGAGAAAGACCTGAGACAGACCATGGCGCGCAAAGCTCAAACGCCTGCCAAAACCACCCGCCCGCGCCGCCGCCGCGGCCGCCCGTCGCGCCCAGTCGATTGATCCGGCGCTGCTGCGCACGATCGCGGAGCTGCGTCGCCAAGAGCGAGTTGACTGAGTTCGAGGTGCAGAAAGGCGATCTGCGTATACGCGCCGCGCGTATCCCCGGCCCCGCCGCCGCCCACGACCGTGACGTTCGCCGCGCCGCCGCCGGCCGCTCATGCCTATGCGCCGCATCCCGCGCCCACGGCGGCCGCCCCGAGGCCCGTCGCGCCCGCGCCGGAAATCGAGGAGTCATTTGCGGACCATCCGGGCGCCGTGAAGTCGCCGATGGTCGGCACCGCCTATCTGCGCCCAAATCCCGACGCGAAGGCCTTCATCGAAATCGGCGCGCGCGTTTCGACGGGTGACAAGCTGTTGCTCATCGAGGCGATGAAAACCTTCAACGACATCGTCGCGCCAAAGTCGCGGCGTCGTGACCGCCATCATGGTCGAGGACGGCCAGCCGGTCGAATATGGCGAACCTCTCCTCGTGATCGAATAAGGTTCGCGAATGTTCGATAAAATTCTCATCGCCAATCGCGGCGAAATCGCGCTGCGAATTCTCCGCGCGGCGAAGGAGCTCGGCATCGCGACGGTCGCCGTGCACTCGACCGCCGACGCCGACGCCATGCACGTGAAGCTCGCCGACGAGTCCGTCTGCATCGGCCCGCCCGCGGCGCGCGATTCCTATCTCAACATTCCCTCGCTGCTGTCCGCCTGCGAAATCACCGGCGCCGACGCTGTACATCCGGGCTATGGGTTCCTGTCCGAGAACGCGCGCTTCGCCGAGATTCTCGAAGAGCATAACATCACCTTCATCGGCCCCAAGTCGGAGCACATCCGGCTGATGGGCGACAAGATCGAGGCCAAGGCGACGGCGAGGCGCCTCGGCATTCCCTGCGTGCCGGGCTCCGACGGGCCGGTTCTCTCCGAGAAGGAAGCGCTGAAGGTCGCCCAGAAGATCGGCTTCCCTGTTCTCGTCAAGGCGGCTGCGGGCGGCGGCGGGCGCGGCATGAAGGTCGCGCATGACGCGCATGATCTCGGCGTCGCCCTGGCGACGGCGCGAACCGAAGCAAAGGCCGCCTTCGGCGACGATACCGTCTATCGTCGAGAAATTCCTCGGAAAGCCCCGCCATATCGAGGTTCAGATCTTCGGCGACGGCAAAGGCGAGGCGGTGCATCTGGGCGAACGCGACTGCTCCTTGCAGCGGCGTCACCAGAAGGTCTTCGAGGAAAGCCCCTCCCCCGCGCTCAACGACACGCAGCGCCGCGACGATCGGCGAAGTCTGCGCCAAGGCCATGCGCGAGCTGCAATACTCCGGCGCCGGCACGATCGAATTCCTTTATGAAAACGGCGAGTTCTTCTTCATCGAGATGAACACGCGCATTCAGGTCGAGCATCCCGTGACGGAATCGATCACGGGCGTCGATCTCGTCTGCGAGCAGATTCGCGTCGCGGCGGGCTCGCCGCTTTCGATGAAGCAGGAAGACATCCAGTTCTATGGCCACGCGATCGAGTGCCGCGTCAACGCCGAGCATCACGCGACGTTCCGTCCGTCGCCCGGGCGCATTGCCTATTATCATCCGCCGGGCGGCGTCGGCGTGCGCGTCGATTTAGCCGTCTATCAGGGCTACGCGATCCCGCCGAACTACGATTCCCTGATCGGCAAGCTGATCGTGCACGGTCGAAACCGTACCGAGGCGCTGATGCGCCTGCGTCGCTCGCTCGACGAATTCATCGTCGACGGCATCGATACGACACTGCCGCTGTTCCGCACGCTGGTGCGCAACTCGGACATCCAGAACGGCGTCTACGACATCCACTGGCTGGAGCACTTCCTCGCGACCGGCGGCATCGAACCGGGATTTTGACGGACGCGTCAAGAGAACCGGCGAAGAGAACAGGCGAAGAGACATGCGCTTCAGTTTGACGGTCAGGGCCACCCTCGCGTTCGGCGTTCTCTTTGCGGTTGGCTCCTCGGCGCATTCCAAGACGCCGACCCGCGGGCCGTTCGTCTTCGCCTGCGTCGGCGATAGCGCTGAAACGCTGAAAGTCACGTTCCTTGGCGCAACGGCCGACCGCGCGCGGCTGAGCTACAAGGGCGAGACGGTCGTTGCAAAACACGCCGTTTCAGCTGACGGCGGGCGCTACACCGCGCCGCAGATCGAGTTCTGGAACAAGGGCGAAGACGGCGTGCTCGAATGGCGCGGCGACAAGCTGAAATGCGCCATCGAGCATTAGCCTGACCTTATTGCTGAAGATAAATCGCCTGATGGGGGATGGCGCCCGCGGTTCAGGCCGCTAAACTCTGCCTATGTCCCAACCCGGCGCACCTTACGCCATCACGCCGCAGCTTTTGTTGCGCGCCTATTCCATCGGGCTTTTCCCGATGGCGGAGAGCGCCGAGGACGATCAGCTCTTCTGGGTCGATCCCGAAAAGCGCGCGATTTTCCCGCTGGATACGTTCATCGTCTACGCGCTCGCTCGCCAAGACGGTGCGCGCCGACCGTTTCGAGGTCAGGGTCGACCACGATTTCGACGCGGTCATCGACGCTTGCGCCGCGCCGGCGCCGGATCGCGAAAAGACCTGGATCAACTGCGAAATCCGTCGCCTCTATCGCGAGCTTTTCGACATGGGCTTCGCCCATACGGTCGAGTGCTGGCGCGATGGCCAGCTTGTCGGCGGGCTATATGGCGTCGCGCTACGCGGCGCCTTCTTCGGCGAGAGCATGTTTCATCGCGAGCGCGACGCCTCCAAGGTCGCCCTCGCCCATCTCATCGCGCGGCTTGCGGGCCGGCGGCTTCCAGTTGCTCGACACGCAATTCATGACCACGCATCTCGCCTCGCTCGGCGCGATCGAGATTTCGCGCGAGGCCTATCACCGCGCACTGGAGGAGGCGCTTTGCGTCGTCGCCGACTATCACGTCTGGAAGCCGGGCGAGTTCATCAGCGGGCGCCGGGCGCTGACCGCACTCGACGACTGATCAGAAGGGGAGAAGCCCGCCGCCTGACGGTTCGACCGGAGCCGCAGCCGGAGCGTCCGCGCGTGGCTTCCTGACCTTTTTGCGGGGCGGCGCGGGCTGAGCTGGCGCTTCGCCCGTGCCGGCGTCCGGCGCATCGAGCGACGGCTGCGGCGGCGCGGCGTCGGCCGGGCCGATGGGCGCGTTCTCGACCGGGGCCGGCGCCTTGGGCTCAACCTTGCGCGACTTGCGCTTCTTGACGGGTTCGGCCGGGGCCGCGGCGCTGGCGTCCGCCGGCGCAGCGCCGGGCTGCCCTTCCGCCGCGGCGGGCTGAGCCGCCGGCGCGCTCTCCTTGCCGCCCTTACAGTCGACGAGCCACACGTCGTAAACCGGGTGTTCGACGCCATGGAGGCCGGGGCTCGCCGAGAACATCCAGCCCGAGAAGATACGCTTCGCCTCCTGCTTGGAATCAGGCTTGGCGTCCGACTTGCTCGGGTCTTTCTGCTCGAGTTCGGCGTGTCGTTCCTGTTTGACGGCGATCTCGTCCACCTCGACGAAACTCGTCGTCTGCGGGGCTTCCGTCTGCGGGCGCGTGTTGCAAACGCGCGGCGTGACGTTGAGCGAGCCGAATTGCACCGTCTCGTCGATGGCGACGTCAAAGTTGATGATCCGGCCGGTCGTCTTGTCGAGCCCGGCGAAGATGGCGGTCGGGTGGTGGATCGGTTCAGCGGCCGCCACGCCAGAGAACGCGGCCGCGAAAGCGCCCAGCGCCACGCCGTTACGGAAGAATGACATCATCGGCTCACCGCGCCGCGCTCGGCGGCCAGAGGAAAAACGCAGGTCACAAAAACAGACAAGAAAGGCGTTTCCAAGGAGGGCGGGCTCAGCCCTCGGGCCGCCAGGCCACGTAATCCCCCCCTGCCGGCGCGCGTTCGCCGGTCGAAAGCTGCGATCCCGGCGGACGGTAGGCCTGCGGCGTGCCGGTCATGTTCGGCTTGTGAGGCAGCTGCCATTCCTTCGCCGCATAGCTCTCCTGCGTCGGCGGCGTATCCACCGTGTGATGGAGCCAGCCATACCAGCCCTGCGGAATCGCAGAGCCCTCGCAATAGCCGTTGAAGATGACCCAGCGGCGCTCGAGACCCAGAGCCTTGTCGATCTTGCCGTGGCGGCGGCGGTAATAGACGTTGCCCAGTTCGTCCGTTCCCACGCGCTCGCCATAGAGCGTGGTCCAAAGCCCGGTTGAGAGGGTCGAGCGGTCCCACCAGGTGAATATACGGGTGAAGATGGACATCTTGCGTTCAGCCTCTTGCTTGCGGCGCGCTTTCAGATCGTCCGATCTTGGCGCGCGACAGATGGCGGCGTTTCGCCTCTTATGGCGTCGCGGCGCGGCGGTGTCTAGTGTCGCGTGGCGGCGACGAAGGCCCCGAAGGCGCGCGGGCCGTCGCCGGTCTCCACCTTGCCGACGACCTGCAACGTTCTGGCGTCTATCGCCCATAAATCGTTGGAGAACCAGTTCACGACATAGATCCGGGCGCCGTCGCGGCTCGCGGACAGGCCTTCCGGATATTCGCCAACCTTCACAACCCCGGCCGGCGCAAGACTTGCGGCCTCGAAGACGCTGACGCTGTCGGCATGCTGGTTAGCGACGAAGATGCGGCCACCCGCGAGCGCCACCGTATAGGGCCGACCGGGTGATTTAAGCGTCGCCACGCGCTTGCTGGCCGCGATATCGATGACGCTGACGTCATCCGATTCGACATCGGCCGTGTATGCGCGGACGCCGGCCGCGTCGATGGTCACGCCGAAGGGATGCTTGCCGACGGGGACCGTCGCGACCCGGGCAAAGGTCGCGGCGTCGATGATCGAGACAGCGTTGTCGTCCCGGTCCGCGACGAGGATCGTCTTGCCGTCCGGCGTCACGGCGACGCCGGAGGCCATCGCCCCGACGCTCACGCTGCGCGTCTCGCCCTTTTCAGGGTCGATCTCGACGAGGCGCCGGCCATAAAGATCCGCGACATAGACGCGCCTTCCGTCTCGGGCTGACCGCGACGCCGAGGGGTCCGCCCGCGATGGCGATCCGCCGCTCGACGCTCCGCGCTCTGACGTCGAGGACGGTCAAAAAGCGCCCTTCGGGGCTCGTGACATAGGCGCGCGCGCCGTCGGCGCTGACGGCGACCCCCGCCGGCTTGCCGCCGATCGGCAGCCGCGCGAGAGGCTTCATGGCGGCAAGGTCGATGATGTCGAGGGCGTCAGCGCCCTGCGCGGTGACGATGGCCTCGTCGGCGCGCGCCATGGGCGCCGTCGCTAGAACGAATCCCAGCAAGAGCGAGCAGAAGGTCGCGCGCAAGATGAAAAAAGGGCCTCACCGCGCCTCCACCCGCGCCTTCAGCGCAGCGAGATTCGCGCGGTGCAGCGCCGTCACGGCGGCGAGCGCCGTGTCGTCGTCGAGGCCCGGCGGCGGGTCGTTGAATGGGTGGCCGCGGTAGAAGCGGCCCTTCCATTCGGCGATGGATTTGCCGCCTTCCGCCGCCTTCACCGTCACATGCGTCATGTAATTGATGGCGCGCAGGCGTTTCATGTCGTCATGGTCGCGATGCCACGCGAGCGTCATGCGCTCGGCGTCCCATCTGACCAGCGTTTCGTCAATCACGCCGCCATCCGCCATCACGAGCTTGCGCCGCGCCTTCTCCGGCGTATTTCCGCCGCTCGCCTCGATGCGGGCGACGCCTGGAAGCCAGTCGTAATGCGCAAAGTCGCTCGCCGCCGCCCAGACCTTTTCCGGCGGCGCGTCGATCGCGATCGTCTCGACGGATTTGAGCGGGGCGGCGCCATGCGCCGCCCAGGAGTTCGGCCCCGGCACAGGGGGCTCCGCCCCGGCTGAATGAGCAGCCGAGACCAAAGGGGCGAACGCCGCAAGCGCGAGAAGCGCGGCGCGGCGCGACAGGCTGGACATTTTCGATCCTCCCGGCGGCCCCACTCGCCGGCTTGCTTTCGCCCTTACTTGGCTTCCAGCTTCGCCTTCAGCGCGGCGAGGCCGCACTTGTAGACGTCGGTCACGGCCTTCAGGGAAGCTTCGTCGGAGAGTTCCGGCGGCGGGTCGTTGTTCATGAAGCCGCGGTAGAAGGCGCCCTTCCACTCGACGAGCGTCTTGCCGCCAGCGTCCTTGACGGTGATCGTCGAGGCGTAGTTGTTCACCGGCAGAACCTTCACGTCGACGGCGTCGATCTTGTATTTCAGCGATTTGCCGGCGGCGTCGAACTTGGCGACCGTCTTCGTCGATCGTTCCGCCGTTCTTCAGCGTGAGCTTGCGTTTCGCGCCGGCCGCATTGCCGCCCGTCCCTTCGGTCTTGGCGACGGCCGGGAGCCAGCTCATGTCCTGGAAATTGCCGACGACTTCCCAGACCTTGTCGGCCGGCGCGTTGATCTCGATCGTCTCGACAACCTTCTGGCGCGAGGGGCCGTGCGCTGAGGCGGGACCGGTCGCGAGGCCGGCGGAAACCAGCGACAGGGCCGCGACGACGACAGCGCGGCGCGCAATCACAAAGGACATGGGAATATCTCCTGGGGAACCTCTCCTTGGCCGCCCAGAGGACGGCCACGCACATAAAGGCGCCAGAAGCGGCGGCGTCAAGGGCGCGAGAGCATGGTTGCCGGTGACCCGGGCCCCCAAAAATTCGATTGGCTCCCGACCTTGCAATTGGCCGGTCCGCCATCCACATACCATCCAACTGGATGGCGGAGACGTTATGGTGGAGATACAACGACCGAGAGAAAGAACGGGCGACACCGAGAAGATCACGGTCAATGTCGGTTACGTCGATCTCGGCCACATCGACCTTCTGGTGCGCGAGGGCTTCTATACGAACCGCACGGATTTCATCCGCACGGCGATTCGAAATCAGCTCGCGAGCCACTCGGAGGCCGTCAAACAATCCATTCGTCGGCATACGCTCGACCTTGGCATGCGACGCTATGCGCGGGAGGAACTCGAAGCGGAAAGAGCAGCAGGCCGGAAACTGCGCATACAGGTTCTGGGGCTTGCAATGATTGCCGACGACGTCACGCCTGAACTCGCCCGCGAGACGATCGAGTCCGTCGTCGTGCTCGGCGCGCTGCAGGCGAGCAAAGAAGTGAAAGCGGCGCTATCCGATCGCATCGGCTGAACGGGTCTGCGCCTTTCCCTGGAGTATCGAACATCATGAAACCGCTCTTCGGCGACGCGATCAAACGAGCGACCAAACTGACGCAGACGCAAAACCTCGTGGATGCGACGCGGGTGATCATGCGCGGTCTGACGGGGGAAAAAGGCGCGCCCGCGCCGCAGGATTCGCCAGACGCGGTCGCCGACTGGGTCGAGAAGATCGGCGAAAGCGCGACGTCCTTCGCCGAGCGACTGACCGAAACGGCGCCCCGCACGCCTCTGCCCCTCGGGGAGACTTTGCAGCGCCTGCGCAACGGCGAACTGCCAGACCTGGGTTCGGGGATGGAGGCGCTCGCGAAATTCCGCAAGCATCCGCATGTCGTCGCGCCGAGCGGCGCCGCCTATGAGACACGATCATTCGCCTGCGAGGCGGGCGCGCGGCCCTACAAGGTCTACATTCCCGCCGCGGCGGCGCGCGGCGCGGCGCTTCCCCTCGTCGTCATGCTGCACGGCTGCACGCAGAACTCGGATGATTTTGCTGTCGGGACCCGGATGAACCTTCTCGCCGAAGAGCACGACTTCGTGGTCGCCTACCCCGAGCAGGCGACGACGGCCAATCAGATGGGGTGCTGGAACTGGTTCAACCCGCAGGACCAACTCCGCGACGGCGGCGAGCCCAGCATCATCGCCGGCATCACCCGCGCTCTCGTCGCCGAGATGAACATCGACCCGGGCCGGGTCTTCGTCGCCGGCCTTTCCGCGGGCGGCGCCATGGCTGAGGTCATGAGCGCGACCTATCCCGACCTCTATGCCGGCGCATGCGTCCACTCGGGTCTCCCCTATGGCGCCGCGAGCGACACCACGACGGCTTTCGCCGCGATGAACGGAAAGGCGGGGCCTCGTCGCGTGCGGCGCGCGCAGGAACGGGTGCGCACAATCATCTTTCACGGTGGATCGGACAGAAAGGTGCATCCGACCAACGCCGAACTCATCGTCGCGGAAGCGCGCGCCGGCATGTCGCGGCATCACGAAAGCGCCGAGCGCGGAACCGCGGGCGGGCGGCGCTACAGCCGCACCTTGGTCGTTGACGGGAACGGCGTTCCGCAAGTCGAATATTGGGTGATAGAAGGGCTCGGCCATGCGTGGTCTGGCGGCGCTCCGGAAGGCTCGTATACAGATCGAGACGGGCCGGACGCGTCGCGCGAAATGGTGAGGTTCTTCCTTGAGGCTCCCTCAAAGCGCTGAAACGGGCCGGTGTCATAAAGGCGTCTTGAGCGGGACGGATCAGGGGCGGATGCTCCCGTTCCTCCGCGCCTTCGCTTTCGTCGCCGCCCTGCTGGCCGGTTTCCTTTTCCTCGTGCCGATCCAGGCGCTCGCGCGGCGCCGCGGCTGGCCGATCCAGCACAAGATACAGACGGGTTTCTGCCGCGCGATCTGCGCGACCATCGGCATCAGGGTGACGCGCATCGGCGCCCTGCCCGCGCGGGCGCCGCGCTTCATCGTCTCCAATCACGTGTCCTGGACAGACGTCATTGCGCTCGCAAGTCTTTATCCCCTCACTTTTCTGGCAAAGAGCGAAGTCGCGCAGTGGCCGGTCCTGGGCTTTCTTGCAAGATTGCAGGGCACGGTCTTTGTGCCCCGCGGCTCGCGAGCCGACATCCCGCGCGTCAACGCCGCGCTTTTCGACGCTCTCGCCCAGGGGCGTAATCTTGTCGTTTTCCCCGAAGGCACGTCGAGCGCCGGCTCAGTCGTTCTACCGTTCAAGCCGGCGCATTTCGACGCAATTCAGCGTTATGGCGGGGAATCGGCGATTGCGCCCGTCGCCATTTCCTACACGGACGGCGAACGGGCCATCGACATAGGCTGGTATGGCGACATGACCTTCCTGCCGCATCTGTGGCGCCTGCTGAAATGTGGCGAAATTGGCTGCCGCATCGCCTTCGGCGAGGCCATCGCGCCAGCCGACAAGGATCGCAAGGCGCTCGCTGCGGAGTCGGAAGCCCGCGTGCGCACGCTGCTTGATGGCTTGACGGCCAACGAAGCCGCAGCGCAGTTCTGACGCCTCACGCAGCCTTGCGTTCGACGCCGCTGAAATATTGGATGTAGCGCGCGCTCATCTCGGCGACGGGCATCACGACGAAGACGTCGGTGGTATTGAACTTTATGTCGACCACGGCGCCGTCGCCAAAGCGCGCGCCAAGGCGCAGATAGCCCTTGATGAGCGGCGACAGGGCCTCGCGCGCCGCACGCGCGTCGAGCGATTCCTTCGCGACCATCGCCATCGGCAGATAAAGGTCGCCCTTCGCCTTCACGCTCCATTCGCCGTCCGCGCGCGCGTAATGGGCAAGGTAGCTCAGCGCCTGCGCATGGGTGAGCGGGCTGACGCCCGGGAAGCTCGCGCAGCCAATCAGCACGTCAATTCGATGGGCGCGGATATATGCGAGGAGTCCGCGCCACAGGAGTTCGATCGTGCGCTTGCTGCGATAGGATTCGAGGACGCAGGAACGGCCGAGTTCGAGAATGCGCTTGCCTTCGTGACGCGCGAGCAGCGGCGCGATCTCATATTCACTGGCCGAGTAAAATCCGCCCGCCTCGCTGGCCATCTCGTCGCGCAGGAGCCGGTAGGCGCCGACGATCTTCGGCTTCACTTTGCCGCGCAGATTCTTCCACCCGTGGTCGATGACGATCAGATGGTCGCAATATTTGTCGAATTTGTCGGCGTCGCGGCGCGTGAAGGCCGTGCGCGCATCCGGAGCAGCGCCGCCCTCCTTGTAGAAGACATCGAATCGCAGTCGTTGCGCTTTGCGGATTTCTTTCTTGCCACGCGCGAGCCGCGCTTCGAGCGTCCCCATCCTGCCGAGCGTCTCGCCGTCGAGAATCGCATTCGCCTTCGGCAAGTGGAGGCTGGTTAGGGCTGCGAGCTTTCGGCCAAGGTCCGCGTTGGTCGTCCACATGCCGAGTCTTTTCTCCCGCGCTGTCGAGAATGAAAGATCACGAACAGGCAAAGCTTTTGTGACGCGGCGCAGGGTGACGCGCTACTCCATCCGCTCTAGGTTCGCGCCGCAACGAGGGAGGATGGAATGGCGATGTGGCGACGTGGATTGATCACGGCGGCGTGTCTGGCGCTCCATGGGCCGATGGCGCGCGCGGAAGAGATCGTCCCCCTCGCCGGCTGTTACCAGCGCGCCTATGACCCCGCCTGGCTGAAGGCGCATCCCGGGCAGCTCGTGCGCCGCGTGACGCTCTTTGTGACGAAGACCTCCGTGCCGCGCGCGCCGGAGGACAAAGAGCCAATTCTCGCCGACGCGACCCTCGCCTTTCAGGTCGCGGGGACGTCGTTCAGCACGCTCGGAGCCTGCTACTGGGACAAGATCGGCCTCGTCTGCAACGCCGCGTTTTCCGCCGAGGAAACGCGCCTGTGCAAAACCAAGCAGAGCGGCGTGCGGGACTGCCGGATCTCCACGGCCAATTCGGGGTCCTTCACGCTGGCCCAGAAGCCCGAGGGCCTTATGCTGACGGTGCGCGAGCGGCTGGAGCTGCCCGGCCCCCTCGATCAATCGACCTTCCTCTACCTTGGCCCGGATACGGCCGAGGATCGGGCGTTCCTGCTCCAGCCGGCGCCTGACGCCGTCTGCAAGCCGCCGAGGAGGTAGGCGCCGCCCGGCCGGGGCGCGACGAGAATCCCCCTTGCCGAATCTCGCCTTTTGGTCGAGCCTCCCAGCGGGCTTTCGCGAAAATTGTCCCCACTATCCACTATTTTCTCCACATATTGGTCTTCTGTTAATTTCCGACACTATATCTTGACGAGACAGTCAAACTCACGCAGTGTGAGGACACCAAGCGATGACGCAGCGGCGAACGTTCCTCCCGACGTTTGACCGTGTTCGGCGTGAGCCGGATCAGCGCGTAGATTCGCTTGGGCGTAATCCTCGTTTTCGGCGTTCCACCCACGCGGCCATTCGCTGCGGGAAGTCCGGCGCGCCTCTTTCGAGTTCTGGATAGCGGACATCTGCGTCGCTTGCCGGCGGACGGCTGCGCGCGAGCCATTGCTCGCGCCCATGAGAGGGCAATATTCATATGAAAATCGAGCGGCGATACACCACGGCGGGCGAGTCTCCTTACGCGTCTATCGAGTTTCGGACGACGAAGAGCGAGATCCGCAATCCGGACGGGTCCGTCGTGTTCTCCCTCGACAATATCGAGGCGCCGGCGCAATGGAGCCAGGTCGCTTGCGACGTGCTGGCGCAGAAATATTTCCGCAAGGCGGGCGTCCCCGCACGGCTGAAAAAGCTCGAGGAGAACGCCCTCCCCTCCTTCCTGTGGCGATCGGCGCCCGATACGGAAGCCCTCTCGGAGCTTCCGAAAGACCAGCGCCACACATCCGAAATCTCCGCCAAGCAGGTCTTCGACCGCCTCGCCGGCGCCTGGACCTATTGGGGCTGGAAGGGCGGCTATTTCGACAGCGAAGACGACGCGCAGGCCTTCTGCGACGAACTGCGCTACATGCTCGCCGCGCAGATGGCGGCGCCCAACTCCCCGCAATGGTTCAACACCGGCCTGCACTGGGCCTATGGCATCGACGGCCCGAGCCAGGGCCACTTCTATGTCGACTACGCCAACGGCAAAATGGTGAAGTCGAAGTCCTCCTACGAGCATCCGCAGCCGCACGCCTGTTTCATCCAGTCGATCGAGGACGACCTCGTCAACGACGGCGGCATCATGGATCTATGGGTGCGCGAGGCGCGCCTGTTCAAATACGGCTCCGGCACCGGCACCAACTTCTCCCGATTGCGCGGCGAGAAGGAGAAGCTCTCGGGCGGCGGCTCCTCCTCGGGCCTGATGTCATTCCTCAAGATCGGCGACCGTGCGGCGGGCGCGATCAAGTCGGGCGGCACGACGCGCCGCGCGGCCAAGATGGTCGTCGTCGACATCGACCATCCCGACATCGAAGCCTTCATCGACTGGAAGGTGAAGGAGGAAGAGAAGGTCGCGGCGCTCGTCACCGGCTCCAAGATCGTCAAGAAACATCTGAAGGCGATCCTGCGCGCCTGCGTGAACTGCGAAGGCCCCGGCGACGACTGCTTCAACCCCGACATCAACCCGGCGCTCAAGCGCGAGATCAAGGCCGCGCGCAAGAACGACGTGCCGGACAATCTCATCAAGCGCATCGTCCAGTTCGCGCGCCAGGGTTACAAGGACATACAGTTCGACACCTATGACACCGACTGGGACAGCGAGGCCTATCTCACCGTCTCCGGCCAGAACTCCAACAACACCGTGCGCGTGACGGACACGTTCCTGCATGCGGTGGAGAAGGACGAGGACTGGAATCTCATCAAGCGCCTCGACGGCAAGATCGCGAAGACCCTGAAGGCCCGCGATCTTTGGGACAAGATCGGCTATGCGGCCTGGGCCTCGGCCGACCCAGGCATCCAGTTCCACACGACGATCAACGACTGGCACACCTGCCCCAAGGGCGGCGAGATCCGCGCCTCCAATCCGTGCAGCGAGTATATGTTCCTCGACGACACGGCCTGCAACCTCGCCTCGCTGAACCTGCTGCAGTTCCGCGACGAGACGACCAAGCGCATCGACGTCGGTTCATATGAACACGCCGTGCGCCTGTGGACCGTCGTGCTCGAAATATCAGTGCTGATGGCGCAGTTCCCCTCGAAGGAAATCGCGCAGCTTTCCTACGAATACCGCACGCTCGGCCTCGGCTACGCCAATGTCGGCGGCCTGCTGATGTCTTCGGGCGTCGCTTACGACAGCGAAGCCGGCCGCGCGATCACCGGCGCGCTTTCAGCCATCATGACGGGCGTCTGCTACGAAACCTCCGCCGAAATGGCGAAGGAGCGCGGCCCCTTCGCGCGCTTCATGGAAAACCGCGAGGCGATGCTGCGCGTCATCCGCAACCATCGCCGCGCGGCGCATGGCGAACGCGCCGGATATGAAGGCCTCGCCGTCAATCCTGTGCCGCTCGACATCGCCTCCTGCCCAGACCCCATCCTCGCGCAACACGCCGCGGCCGCCTGGGATCGCGCGCTGGCGCAAGGCGAACTGCACGGCTATCGCAATGCGCAGGTCTCCGTCGTGGCGCCCACCGGCACGATCGGCCTCGTGATGGATTGCGACACAACCGGCATCGAACCCGACTTCGCGCTGGTGAAGTTCAAGAAGCTCGCGGGCGGCGGCTATCTCAAGATCGTCAACCGCGCCGTGCCGGAGGGCTTGCGCGCGCTCGGCTATCGCGAGAGCGAGATCGCCGAGATCGAGGCCTACGCCGTCGGCCACGCCTCGCTCGCCAATGCGCCCGCGATCAACACGGCGTCGCTGCGCACGCGCGGCTTTACCGATGAGAAGATCGCGGCGGTGGATGCTGCGCTCCCCAGTGCCTTCGACATCAAATTCGTCTTCAACAAATGGACGCTCGGCCCGGATTTCCTCACCGGAACGTTGAAGGTCAGCGCCGAGCAGATGGAGGACAAGAACTTCGATCTGCTCTCGCATCTGGGCTTCTCGAAGGCGGAGATCGAAGCGGCCAACGTCCACGCCTGCGGCGCCATGACGCTGGAAGGCGCGCCTTTCCTCAAGGGCGAGCATTACGCGGTGTTCGATTGCGCCAATCCCTGCGGGCGCACCGGCAAGCGTTATCTCTCGGTCAACTCGCACATCCGCATGATGGCGGCGGCGCAGCCCTTCATCTCGGGCGCGATCTCCAAGACCATCAACATGCCGAATGACGCGACGGTGGAGGATTGCGGGCAGTCCTACCTCCTCTCCTGGCGCCTCGGGCTCAAGGCCAACGCCCTCTATCGCGACGGCTCCAAGCTGTCGCAGCCGCTCTCGTCGCAGCTCATTCAGGGCGACGAGGAGGAAGAGGACAAGGTCGAGGAGCTTCTCGCGCAGAACATTCCCGCACGCGCGGCGCAGGTCGCCGAGCGCATCGTCGAGCGCGTCATTCATCAGGTGGTGCGCGAGCGCGAGAAGCTGCCCGATCGCCGCAAGGGCTATACGCAGAAGGCGGCTGTCGGCGGCCACAAGGTCTATCTGCGCACCGGCGAATACGCCGACGGCCGCATCGGCGAAATCTTCATCGACATGCACAAGGAAGGCGCCGCCTTCCGCAGCCTGATGAATAATTTCGCCATCGCGATTTCGCTTGGTCTGCAATACGGCGTGCCGCTGGAGGAGTATGTCGACGCCTTCACCTTCACGCGCTTCGAGCCCGCGGGCCCGGTGCAGGGCAATGACGCGATCAAGAACGCGACGTCGATCCTCGACTATGTGTTCCGCGAACTCGCCGTCTCCTATCTCGGCCGCAACGATCTCGCGCATGTCTCGCCCGAGGACATCGGCCACGACGTGCTCGGCAAGGGCGAGCATGAAGGCAAGGCGCCGGAGGCGGCGTCCTCCGTCGTCTCGCGCGGCCTGCTGCGCTCCAAGGGCGACAAGCTGATGGTGGTGCGCGGCGGCGCGGTGGCGCTGCGCGAAACGCCGGAAGTCGAGGACGCCGACGGGCTCTCGACGCTCGGCTGGACCGAACCGAAAAAGCCGATACAGGGCGTCGCCGAAAAGCGCGCCGAAGCGCGGATGAAGGGGTATGTCGGCGAGGCGTGCCCGGAATGCGCGAATTTTACCTTGGTGCGCAATGGGACGTGTTTGAAGTGCGAGACGTGTGGATCGACGACGGGGTGTTCGTGAGGCGCGACTAGGACCTCGCCGCTGCATTACCGAGCCAACATGGAAGGACGGGAGGCGCCATAGCCTCCTGTCCGTAGAGCGAGAATTCTTTCAGGATTTTTTCGATGCCTCGGAAGCCGGTTAAGAGAAAAGCTCGAGCCACGACGACGACTAACGCGAAGTTTCCTCGTCAGTCTGTTGAGAGGGCATTGCGCGTCGCGCGCGCGATAATGGAACAAAATGCCGGCAAGCCGTGTACGGATCAGGAAGCAGCCGAATATCTTGGCGTAGGCTTCAATGGGCCGTTTAAAGTGGAGCTAGCCTCCGCACAAAAGTATGGTTTTCTTGAGCGGCCAAGCACAGGAACCGTCGCGGTAACTGATCGCGCGCGTCAAGCGCTGAGACCACAAAACCCTGGCGACGAAATAGAAGCGCTTCAGGGTGCTATCCAAGACGCACCAGATATCTCGGAGGTGTATGGACATTATCGCGGGGAGCACCTACCGGACGGAAGCTTCTTTGACAATGCGCTAACCGATAAATTTGGGATTCCCGACGACAAACTTCAGCTGTTCAAGACAGTCTTTCTGGAGTCGTTGCGCTCAGCTCACCTCTTAGAGTCTGTCCGATGACTTCAGGCGGGATTACAAAGTTTTCTGAGCATGAGGCGGATTGAAGCGAGGCGCAGGAAGGCGAGCGCTTTGCGATTGAAGTTCTCCCAGTCCTTGGCCAATCTTCGACAGCGACCGAGCCAAGCAAAAGTTCTCTCGACCACCCAGCGCCTTGGCAAGACCTCGAAGCCTTTGGCCGCATCGGAACGCTTGACGATTTCAGTCGCGAGGCAGGGCAACGCCTTCTTCTGCCCATCGAGAAATTGCGGGCCTTGATAGCCGCCGTCCGCGAATAGCTTTTGCAGGAACGGAAACTTCCCGAACAGCGTTTGCAGGACGAGAACGCCGCCGTCGCGATCTTGAACGTCGGCGGAGTGGACGATGGCGTGCAGCAGCAGGCCTAGCGTGTCGACGAGAATGTGCCGCTTCTTGCCTTTGATCTTTTTGCCCGCATCATAGCCGTGCGGGTCGATGCAGGCCCCCCTTTTTCGGCGCTCTTCACGCTCTGGCTGTCGATGACGGCGGCGGTCGGACTGGCCTCGCGTCCGGCGGCTTCGCGACACTTCACATACAACGCGTGATGAATGCGATCCAACGTGCCGTCGTAGGTCCAAAGATCGAAGTAGCCATGAACCGTGCTTCTCGGCGGCAAATCCTTCGGGATCGCCCGCCACTGACAGCCCGTCGAGAGAACATACATCAGGCCATTCACCACTTCGCGCACGCTCACCGTGCGCTTGCCGCCGCCGCGCTTTGCAGGCGGGATCAAGGGAGCGAGCAGCGCCCATTCGGCGTCCGTCACGTCACTGGGATAGCGCAACTTGCTGCGATCATAACGCGCACGATTTTCGTTCGTCCACATCGGCGACCTCCCCGCGAATCAGGCCGCCTCTTTGAATCACAAACGATTCATCCGATTCAATATCCCTTCGGACAGACACTTAGAAGAGACGGATGGTAAAGTTCGGGTCATTGACGTTTCCACGCCGGATGCTGCGCATAAAGCCGCTGGGAAATCTAAAGCAAGCACTAGTCGAAGCCACCCAACGGACACTTGCTTCGTCATCATGCCTTTCAACGCGCCGATAGGCCCCTACTACGATCAACTCTACAAACCAGCAATCGAAAAGGCCGGCCTGAAAGCTGTACGCGCAGACACCGACATTTTCGGCACCGGAAAAATCATCGATCAGATATGGCGAGGGATCAATGAAGCGAAGGTTTTGGTCGCGGAACTTACAGGACGAAATCCAAACGTATTTTACGAGCTTGGCTTAGCACATGCCTTGGGAAGACCCGTGGTTCTCGTGTCTGCAGACGAGAACGATGTACCTTTCGACCTAAGGCATATCCGTGTGATCTATTACAAGACCACGGACCCTTTCTGGGGGCAGCGCTTAATTGAAAAGGTCGCGGAAAACATTCTCTCGGCTCTTGAGAACCCAGAGGAAGCGCTTTTCCAGCGTGCACTTGAGTCCGGTTAACGATCGAAGCTTTGACTCACGCCACCTCCCGCACCCTCTCCGTAACCCCCCGCCCCAACGCCCCCTCCGCCTCCTCCGCGGACATCGTCGAAAACATCTGCTGCAGCTCCGCCCCCGTGCGCGGCGACGCGCTTGTCCGCTGAGCTGCCTGTCACCCATCTTCGTCGTGAAAAGCCGCATGAAAATCGCGCCGCTCGTGCAGCACGCGGGCGATTTGCGCCCGGTCGCCTTCGACGCGGTAAAAGACCGTGTAGGGGTGCGCCAGAAGGGAGCGCAGGCCCGGTCGCAGCTCGTCTCGGTCGCGGCCGGGAAGCGGATCGCCTTCCAGGCGCGCAGCCTGTTGCGCGATGTCGCGGAGAATTCGGTCGGCGGTCTCTACGGACGCAACGCGCGCGTAATAGCGCCAGACGTCCTTCAAGTCGGCTCTTGCGCGGGGCGCCCAGACGAGCGTCCTAACCCTTGTCATGCTCGGCGCGCACTTCCTGGATCAACGCCTCGACATCGAGCGGCGCACCCAGGCCGGCGTCAAGTTCGGCGACGCCGGCCTCGACCTCCGCCCTCAAACGCGACAGGGCGTCGATCCGATCCAGCAGCTCGCGTGCGATTTTTTCGCGCGCCGGCTCGGGCAGCGCAGCGGCTTTGGAAAACGCAAGTTCCAGAGTGTTGATCATGAATGAACCATACCACGGAGCGCCGGTCGGGCGAAGAGGCGCGACGCCCACCGCCGCGCCATCGAACCTCGGCCGAGGCGCCGCCCTCCCGCCACCTCCCGCACGCGCTCTTTCCGCCCCAAGTCCCCCTCCGCCTCCTCCGCGCTCATCGTCGAAAACATCTGCTGCAACTCCGCGCCCGTGCGTTCATCCGCAACGCAATCCTTCGAGACGCGCTCGCCCACACGCGCCCCCAATTCACAGTGCTGTCAAATAATATTGCTTTTTGTGTCGCCCGCCGTGCCGACGCCGACAGGAGGGATCGTTGCCGTTTCGACTGGGACCATATCTTGCCGAGACGACCGTCGGAATGGGCGTCCTCGGCGCGGTGATCAGCGGCACGAACGCCATGGCGAAGAACGCCGAGCGGCTGAGGGTCGGATCGACCACCGAAGCAGACGCTGCGCTCGACGTCGGCAAGGAGGCGTTGAAAAACGGCGTCGTGACGGCGGCCACCTTTGCGGCCGTCGCCACGCTCGGCGGCGAGCTGGTCGTGTCGGTCGGACTGACGCTCATCATCGGCACGGCCTTCAAATACGCCTGGGATCGCGGCTATGACGCCGCGGATATGAAGCTCAAGGTGAAGAACAACAGCGCGAAGCGCCGCCGCCTTGCGACCGCAACGCCGCTGATCCGCGACGCGTCGTCGGTCTGAGCGCCTGATTCAGGACAGCGCATCGATGTTTGCAGCGGCCGGCTCTCGAACGACGGCCCGCCGCCGCTCCGCCATGCCCAACTCGGCCTCCGCATCCTCCGCGCGCATCGTCGAAAACATTTGCTGCAACTCGGCGCCCGTGCGCGGGGAATAGTCCCCAACTCCGTCGCGCCCGTAAAACGCGCGGAACATCGCCCGCGCGCTCTCCGCCGACAGCGGGCCGATCTCGATCACGTCGTCGATCCGCCCCGGCCGCACGATGGCGGGATCGAGGCGGTCGAGATGGTTCGTCGTCACGATGAATTTCAGCCCGTCGGGCGTCTGCATCCCGTCCATGGAGTTCAGGATTTCATGCAGGGGCGCGCCGCGCAGGGCGCCGCCGTCTTCAGCGCTTTCCTTGCGCGTGTCGCGGTTGAGGCTGCTCGCGATCGTGTCGATGTCCTCGATGACGAAGAGGTCGTTCTGCGTTCCAGACTTGAACGCCGCGCCGAGGCCATGCAGCGATTTGATATATTTTATGTCGAAGCCGAAGTCCGAGGCGAGCGCATGGATGAGGCTGGTTTTTCCCGTTCCGGGCGGGCCATGCAGAATGATCCCGAGCTTCCAGGGAATGCCGCGCTTCGAGTGCCATTCCTCGGCGCCGAGAAACCATGCGAGTCGCGATACGAGCCTGTCCTTGATTGCCTGATCGACGAAAACGGTCTCGAGCCCGCGCTTGCGCCGGCGCAGGCCGCCATCGCTGCCGCCGGCGGAATAGAGGGAGATGTAGATCGAGTTCCTGTGCTCCTCGGGCTTGCAGTCCTTCATGAAGCGCTCGACCACGCTGCGGTCGCGCGTGAGGAATGAGATGGTGATCGTTTCGAAATGCGTGAGCTGCTGGGCGGATTTCGTTTTCGTGTAGCTGAACAGCGTCCCCGCATAGGTTCCCCAGCCCCCGCCAAAGCCGGTCTTCAGGCTGCCGTCCTTGATCTCCAGCGAGCGGCTGAAGAAATCGAGTCGCCGTCCCTCGATGAAGGCGTCCACGTCGCGATATTCGTTGGAGAGGCTTTCGACGAACACTTTCGTCCACAGGGTTCTCTCGAGGAACTCCAGAATTTTCTCCGGGACGGCGCGAAGCACATACATTAGCGTGCCGAACGCCAACGTGCCGACGCCGCCGACAAGAAGCTGATTGGACGCCAGCGTCGAAAACAATGTGTCGAGAAAATTCATGCGGCCCCCTGTGTGTCGCGCATCCTATCAACGCGCGCCCTCGAAAGCATAACGCGAGCTTCGCAGCCCTCTCAGATGCGATTTGCTCGGGCGCCGCGCAAGTCTTTAGCGCACCCCGCCTTGCCGGCCCTCCTCCGCGCTCCCTTTAACAAAGCGGGAGCGCGATAGGCTCGGCCGCTTCCGGCCGCGCCGCGCTCGCGGAGCAAGGCAATGGACCAACCCCTCACCCCCAAACAACGCGGCGAGGTGCGCGAGGTCGTCGGCGTGTTCGACAATCTCGCCCAGATGCAGTCGGCCATCGACGATCTCCTCACCGACGGCTTCGACCAGACGACGATCAGCGTGCTCGCGCCCGAGGCCGTGGTGCGCGAGACGCTGGGCGACAAGAGCCTTTCAACCAAAGAGCTGGAGGACGATCCGCGCGCGCCGCGCGGAACCTATGTGGACCCCGAAGCGCGCAACGAGGCCAAGGCCGGACTGATCGGCGCGCTCATCTATATCGGCGCCATCGGCGGCGCCGGCGTGGCGATGGCGGCGGGCGGCGCGCTCGGGCCGGCGATCGCCGCGGCGGTGGTGCTGGGCGGCGGCGGCGGAATCATTGGCGCGACGCTCGCCCAGCTCGTCGGCTCGGCCGAGGCGACGTGGGTCACCGCGCAGATCGACCACGGCGGCATGTTGCTTTGGGCGCGCACATGGGACGAGGCCAAGGAGCGCATCGCCGTCGCAGTTATGCAGAAAAACGGCGGGCGCGACGTCCACGCCCATACGACGGGCGTATAAGAGAACAGCCCTCCCCCTGACCGAGGGAGGGCTGCTTCGTCACCACCAACCGCCGCCCCAGCCGATGCCGATCGGCGAACCTCCGCCCCAGCCGCCGTAGCCGCCGTAGCCGCCGTAGCCACCAAAGCCGCCGTAGCAGACGTTCACCCAGGTCCGCCGCAAGCCCCAATAGGTGCGCACGAGCCTCGGCCGATAGCAGCCGCCGTAATAGCCGGCGTTGTAATAGGGCCAGCCGTAGCCGCCCAAACCCCACCCGCCGAGAAGTCCCGCGCCATAGAGCGGCCAGCCGCCGCCCCAGCCCCGCCGATATCCCCAGCGGCCGCCGCCCCAGCGCCCTGCGCCCCATCCACCGCCGATCACCGGGCGACCCCAGCCGGCGCCGCCGATCGCAATATTGCGCCGACCCAGCCCAAAGCCGCCGCCGCCAAAACCAGGTCGGAAACCGCCCGGCGCCACGGCGCCTCGGAAGCCGCCAAACCCGGGGCTCGCCAGGCCCGCCCCGCGAAAGCCGCCGCCAAAGCCGCTGCCGCCGAAACCACCGCCGCCAAAGCCGCCGCCACGAAAGCCGCCGAAGCCGCCGCCCCCGAAGCCGCCGCCGCCAAAGCCGCCGCCATGAAAGCCCCCGCCGCCAAAGCCGCCGCCTCTGCCGAAGGCTTCCGCGACGCCCGTCTGCGCGATCAACGCCAAAGCGAGCGCCGCCGCCGCCAGCCCGGTCTTCAGTCCATGCGTCAACATTACTGGCCTCCTTCCCGCGAGGGGGACGACACGCACGCGCGAGCATCCGCCTTCGCCAGAAGTCGCTAGATGCCGCGCGGACGCCGCAATTCAAGACGCTCAGGCGTGAGGCTTATCCACGCGCCCCGACAGGAGCCACGGTTAGAGAAATGCGGCCATGTGGAGCGATTTCCGGCTCTGTGTCACTCTTCTGCAACAGCATACGATGCCCTAGCGTCTAGTCTCCCTGCAGCATTTGGCTCCATGATAGTCTTTGGATTACGAGAGTATATTTATCAACTACGCAAATAACATCGACGCCGCACCCAAACAGCGATCGAAAGCCGTTCCGTCCGTTGCCTTTATTTTGCCTGCACCGGCCCTTACCGAAATAGCGACGCTGGCGCTGAAACGCGCGCCGCCACTCGATCCGCGCCGACAGGCGCGCCGGAACAGGAGACCTGCTCTTGAAGAAACTGATGATCGCAACCGCCGCGCTCTTCGCGCTCACCTTTGGCGCCGAAGCGGCGTGGGTCGGCAAGGCGTCCTATTATAATCTTGGGGGACGCACGGCGAGCGGCGGTCATGTCGGCGCGTTCACGGCCGCGCATCGTTCGCTGCCTTTCGGCTCCCGGCTGCGCGTCACGAATCTCAAGAACAACCGTTCGGTCGTCGTCACCGTCAATGATCGAGGACCGTTTACGGGCGGCCGCATCATCGACGTCTCTCAACATGCCGCCGATGCGCTGGGCTTTCGCTCCGCCGGCGTTGCGCATGTGAAGGTCGAGCCGGTGTCGACCGTCGCCGACGCTCAGTAACGAAACCACAAGGCGCTGACGATGCCGCGCTCGGCGGGCGAATTGACGCCTTCGAGCGCGGTGACGCCGCCCAATTGCAGCGAAATCGACGGGGTCGCCTCATAGACCGCGGAAAGCTGGAATTTCTGCGCGGCGACAAAGGTCGCCATCCCGCCATGCGGCGCGACGGCCGAAAAACTCTGCGCCATCAGCAACAGGCGATCGACAGGGCGTAAGCCGGCGGTCACGTCCATCCGGATCTCATCGCCGTTCTGGCCCCGCGTGCGAAGGCCCAGCTGCGTATCGACAAAGCCCGTCATACCGAGAATGCTGAACGGCCGCCCCATCAAAAAGCGCGCGTCGATCTGGGTCGGGTCGCGCATGTCCAGAAATCGCCGCGCATCCTGCGACGCCCCGCGCAGGGTCGTCTCAAAGGAAAAGACATAGTCGCCGTAGGTGAGAAGCCGGATGCGCGCGCCGACGGCTCCCAGTCCGAGCCCCTCGTATCGCGCCCCCGGCGGTCCGACGAGCGACAGCGGCAGCCCGGCTTTCGCCTCGTCGACCAGTAGGTTGAGATGATCGCCCGGATCGGCCGCCCCATGAAATCTCACGAAGCTCGCCTCGCCGACGAAATTGAGCCAGTCGGTCACGCCATGCTCGACATAGGCGCGCGTCTCGAATTTCCGGTATTAGGTAGCAAACACACCTAGCGGGAAGATGCGGAATTTGCCGGGATTTGGCAAGATTCCGGGATGACAAACGATCCAGACCGGTACCCGCCGACCGTCAAAGCTCTCCTAGAGAAGCGCGGTCTTCTATTGCAAACAATCGAGGCGAACTATGCGGCGATAGCCGGGCTACGGAACGACGTCGCCGCGGTCAATCGCGTGCTGGAGACGTTCGGCTACAACGAAGACCTAGACGAGTCGCGCCCAAGCTCCGCACGATCTTCTTTGAGAAGGGCCAGCTTGCTCGCATCCTTGCCGACGAATTGAGGACGGCGCCCGGCCCGATGAAGACCTTCGATTTGGCCACGATAGTCATGGAAAAGCTCGGGCTCGATTCCCGCGATCGGAAGCTGTTCAAGGAAATCTCACACAGGACGACCAACGCCCTGCGGCGGATGCGGGTGGTGGGGCTGGTGGAGGCTGAGAAGGGGCCGAGAGGAACGTTAGTTTGGTCGCGAACCTCGAAGCACCGCACCTAGGCCATTGTTTTGTGCAGGCCGTGCAGGTGCAGGCGAAGAGATGGCTATTCCGCATCTTCGGGGGAGTAATGATGCAATGGTTATTACTACGTATCCTTAAGTGTCGATTTCTCCCAAGGCTGCCGCTTGATGAACCTCGCAAGAAGCGGCACTGCAAAACAATACGACCCCCTTCTATTTCTATATATTAGTCCGCGCTCAGACAAAGCTTGCAGTATCTGAATTGCATGACTTGGATTAAAGCCACTCTTTAGTAATTCCTTCGAGGCTTTTACGATTTCTGGAACAGAAAATTCATCTTCTGCATTCCCAAGTGTCGAGATGACTTGCATGAACTGTTGCTGACGATCAGTGGCATTGACCCATCTAGGCGAGAAAAAGTCCTGGTCTAGCTTTTCTATGATTTCAGCCATTGGTATTGAAGGAGCTAGACCGTTAGATATTTTACCGATCCACGCATCAAAAACTTCCTTTCCAATAAACTGAATGAAATATGGATATCCTCCAGACATATAAACAATGTTATTTATTGTCTCATCCGAGAACCCTAGCGGGCTATTCGTCATATTTAGCGGTCTAACGACGGCTTCACGGGCGTCATCTGGTCCTAACCTATCAAGGTGAAAAACATGAAACATTCTTTCTGTATATGTTCTTGCTTCATTTAATTTTGGGAAAAGAGTTGGAAGTCCAGTTAGCACAAGCATAAAGCTCTTATTTAGATTCTTCCTTTGCAAGGAAGCAAATAAGTCAAGCAACAGTGAAAGTGGAAACTCTTTTGCAGCAGCGTGGTCTGCAAGATTCTGCGCTTCATCATACGCAAACACAATTCCCTTGATTGGGGCGGCGTCTATTAAATAAGAGACGTGCGCGAAGACAGCCTGCAACTTATCTAGAACAAGACCAGGAGTTGCCTCGTAAATTTTCCAAAGGTCATCGAACGAAAATGAGCGTTGACAAGAATTCCTTGCCTGCAACGAATCCTTCTGGGAGTTAGCGCCTCAGTTACCGTGAACAATGGCCCGAGAAGCGTAGACAGATCAACAATAAGCCTCCTCGCCACTCTTTCTTCTGTCAGGCTGACAAACTCAGATAGATCATTTCCTGTCCAAAGCCACTTTTCAGACTGCGCTATAGGCTTTAAGGTTTCCAATAAAACCGTTTTACCAACGCCGCGCAGGCCAGTCACTATTACGTTTTGTAGAATAGGTGACTGCCAAAGCATTTTAGTGAAACTATCTTGCTCCTTTGTGCGCCCAGCTAAATAAACTGGCTTTTGACCATTGCCAGGCCTGAAGGGGTTCTGCGGCAATGTGGCGGGAGTCAAACTCATTTTTCGGCCTCCAACTAAGCGCGGTTTAGCTCGCGAGCTAAACTTAGCTAACATACTAAGTTTAGTCAATGCGCTAATGTTGTCTTAGTTCGAGCCCGGAACGCTGCCAATATCCCTTCCACTGGCGCGACACAGGATGCGCCAGCGCCGCCGCCGCAACCATCAAATATTGCTCGCCATTCGAGACGCGGCGGTGATCCTCGCGCCACGCCATTTCGCGGGCGTAGGCGTTCAGGTGCGGGCCGCTCAGATGATGGTGATGGCCCATTTCCGCGCGACGGATGCGCGAGAAGAAGCTTTCCGCTTGGTTCGTGCAGGCGCCATCCGCCGAATAGGCGAACTGGTGATTGATGCGCTTGGTCAGAAAGATCGCGTGCAACTTGTCCCAATGCGCGGCTTCGTCGGCGTGAACGACGGCGTTGGCGGCGACGCGCTCAGCGATCGTCGCGACTGACTCGCCTTCCGTCTTGAAGACGAATGGCAGGGTGCGACCGTCGCGCTCGCGCATGACGACAACGACGCGGCGCTTGCCGGTCTGGTTTACGGCCTTGCGGCGGTCGACGCGGTTATCCTTGAAGTTGGCAGGCTTCACGTAGCCGCCGACATAGCAGCCGTCGACTTCAACGACGCCCGCAGGCTGGACGCTCTCGACTTCGGCAGAAAGGGCTTCGCGGATTTTGTGAGCAAGGACGAAAGCCGTCTTGTATTGCACGTTGAGATCGCGGGACAGGGCCAGCGCCGACTTGCCTTTGACCTCGTTGACGAAGATCGCGATGGCCAAGAGGTAGTCGCGAACCGGGAGCTTGCGGCTGGCGAAGATGGTCCCGCTCGTAACCGAGAACTGGCCTTCACAAGCCTTGCACTTGAAGATCGGGCGAGCCTTGTAGGCATAGACGCCCATGCAGCCGCAATGAGGGCAAACCGGCTGGCCTTCCGTGGCGCTCCAGCGGATCATGCGGAAAGCGTCGCGGGCGTCTTCTTCGGACATACGCGCGACCTTCGCCAGCGAAAGCGAGCGAGCGGCGGAGGAAAGGAGGAAGTGCTGCGCCATGTCCAGAGGTCCAACGTTTTGCGTTGACCTCAGTGATAAGTGACAAAAGTGATTGCGTCAACACAAAATGATGACCTTGACGCTTTTTGATCGCGTCGCTATTTTCCGAGCATGACGCCAGGGCAATGCCGCGCAGCTCGCGCATTTCTTGAAATTTCGCAACCCGAGCTGGCGACAGCCGCGAACGTCGGGGTTTCGACGGTTCGCGACTTTGAAGCTGGCCGCCGGACTCCGATGGTGAACAACCTAAAGGCAATTCAAGTTGAGCTTGAACGGCGGGGCGTTCGATTTGTCGAGGAAGGCGGGACACACGGCGTCCTTTACGCGGAGCCCGAATAGAGCCCCGCGCAGTAGACAGAATCTGTAGATTCTGCTAGGGGGAAAGACGGTGGAGCTAGCGGGACTTGCACCCGCCGGGCGTTGGATGGAAAGCCGTGCCCTGCACTATGCAGCCCCACTAGTTGACGACGGCCCCGCAAGTAGCAAGGGCCGCCGCCGGGTGCTCGGCAACTATGTTGTCATCCACCACCTACCTTCCCGGTGTGATCCGGGTTTCTGGTTACGGCCCTGCGCTGCTTTCTGAGGGCGATGCGCAGGGCCAATTCCCAAAAAAAGCGACAACCTGCCGC
Source organism: uncultured Alphaproteobacteria bacterium (assembly GCA_963806665.1). Lineage (GTDB taxonomy): Bacteria > Pseudomonadota > Alphaproteobacteria > Rhizobiales > Beijerinckiaceae > Methylocystis. Next base: position 1,230,213 of record CAWDYM010000004.1, read on the forward strand.
CTCGCTCCTTTTACAGGAATCAGACGGCCAATCAAATCCGTGATTGGCCTCGGACCACGTCTGTGGCATGAATTTCTGTGGATACGATAGAGGCTGGCTGGCATGACTCCACTCGATAAAGCCATAAAAAGACTGGCGCAGTTGCAGCGTGAAGCCGATGAATTGCGCCGATTTATTGAAATGTATCATACGCTTGACCGGGATGCCGATCTGTCTTCTGGCATTTGCGTAGAAGATACGCAACTCAAAGGAAACAGGTACTGCCGGTGGGAGTAATCGTCCTGTGGGTAACGTTCGCCGCCGGCGCAATATAATGGGCGCTCCTTCGCCAAAAGAGACGGCCGAACTAATGGAGCGAGTGATTCGCGAGGCCGGGCGCCCAATGTCGCGCGGAGAGATCGTCGATGCATTTGACCGGCGCGACATAGAAATCCCCGCTAAAGACAAGGCTCGTTATGTCGGAACCATCGCCTGGCGGAACAAAGGGGTTTTCGTGAATATCGAGGGGCGAGGCTATTGGCTCTCGCGACTCCCTAAATGAGTCGCGGGGATTCCTCCAAACACCCCGTATTATGACCCGCCGGAAGAGTCATCGGACGAACTGCCCTTGGAAGAATAACGCGGCGGTAGGAAGCAAATGCGGCAAGCGCATCGCCACGCGCTTGCAGCGCCAAGCCATTGATTTTTCGGCTAGGTGCGTTTGCTACCTAATACCGCGAATTTCCGGTACCAGAAGGCGTCTGGATCAAACGCCCAGCGGCGTCATAGGCGTTGCGCGCGTTCGCGAAAGTGGTGGTGACGATGACCTGCCCCTTGCCTTCGGGCCAGAGCCAGGCGCCGGCGCGAGCGGGGTAAATTCCGCAACCGGCAAAAATAACAAATAAAACAAATACAAAAACACGCATGCAATGCGCCACGCTTACGAGACAAGCTCGAAAGTTAGCGCCTAGGCTTCAACGTAGCAATATGAATGTAAACGCAAACGCCTGCTTTTGTTCTATTTATTACCTCGTTCCGTTCCCTGCGGCCCTGTGCTTCCAGGTCGAAAATCCCCGCGAGAAGCACGCCTTAATCAGAGGCGGCCGCCGGGCGGCTTTTTTGACGTAATATACGTCTGCGAGATCCTCCGTCCTTCGCCTATGCTGGAATTTTTCGGGCAGAAGTAATGGATCCGCTGACAGTTTTCGGGCTTTTCGCAGTGAGCGCCATGCTGCTCACCTATGCGTTTGAGGAGCGCAGCCCCTGGTTCGTGCTCGGCTTCGCCGCATCCTGCGCGCTCGGCTCCGTCTACGGCTTCCTGCAAGGCGCCTGGCCCTTCGGTCTCGTCGAGGGCGTGTGGTCCGTCGTGGCGCTCCGGCGGTGGCTGGCGCGGCGCCGGGACTTTCACCAAGGCGATTGAAGCCCCAAATGAGAGGTGGTCCATATCCCACGCGCACGAAACCGTGCTAAAGCACGGCCAATTCCCCGGCCTTGCACCGGGCGCAGGAGGCCTGACATGTTCATCCAGACCGAAACAACTCCCAATCCAGCCACGCTAAAGTTTCTGCCCGGCCAGAGCGTCCTCGGCCAGGGCGCCATGGAGTTTCGCTCTGCAGAGGCCGCCGCCAACGCGCCGCTGGCGCAAGCCCTCCTCGCCATCGACGGCGTCGAGGCGGTCATGTACGGCGGCGACTTCGTGTCTGTAACCAAGACACAAGCCGATTGGGCGCACCTCAAGCCCGCCATTCTCGGCACGATCATGGAGCATTTCGCTTCCGGCGCGCCCCTCCTCACGGGCGGCGCGGCGCCCGCCACGGACGCAAGCGGCGAATTCTACGATCCGGGCGACGCCGAAACCGTCGCGACAATCAAGGAATTGATCGAGACCCGCGTGCGTCCGGCGGTCGCCGGCGACGGCGGCGACATCGTCTTCCGCGGTTTCCGCGACGGCGTGGTTTATCTCGGCATGAAAGGCGCCTGCTCGGGCTGCCCTTCCTCGACCGCGACGCTCAGGAATGGCATTGAAAATCTGCTGCGCCACTTCGTTCCTCAAGTGAAATCGGTCGAGCCGGCGCCGCTCTGAAGGGATTTGCAGCCCCTTTGTTGATCACGCCTGCAAAAGGGTCATAATCGCGCTATGCGAATCCTTGCGATTGACACCGCCCTGCCCGCCGTCTCGGCCTGCGTCCTTGATCACGACGCGGAGGAGCCGATCGCTTCCGAGACCCTCGCCATGGAGCGCGGGCATGCGGAGGCGATCATGCCGCTGATCGAGCGCGTCATGAACAAGGTGGAGGGCGGCTTCTCGACGATCGACCGGGTCGCCGTCGCGGTGGGACCGGGGTCCTTCACAGGCATCCGCATCGGCCTCGCGGCCGGAAAAGCCATCGCTCTTGCCTGCAAGGCGGAGATCGTCGGCGTCTCCACCCTCTCGGCGCTGGCCGCGCCGCTGATCCTCGATGAGGCGGACGGCGTCGTCGCCGCGGCGATCGACGCCCGCCACGGCAAGGTCTATGTGGCGGCGTTCGGGCCCGACGGCCGCGCCCTGCTCTCGCCGCGCCGTTTGGGTGCGCATGAAGCGCAGCGCGCGCTCGGCGACGGCCCGCTTCTGCTCATCGGCTCGGGAGCCGAACTGCTCGCCAGAGAGGCTCGCGCCCGCGGCGTGCCGGTCAAGATCGTCAGCGAACAAGCCTCTGCCGACATCACCTTCATCGCCCAACTCGGCCTCGCGGCCCGCCCCGAGAACGCCCCCGCGAAGCCGCTCTATCTCAAGGAGCCGGACGTCACGCTTCCGGGAAAGGCGCAGGAAGCGCCCGCCGCGCCGCCGCCGACGCTCGTTGAAGAGGCGCGCGAATCCGAGCCCGCCGCCGCCTTCTCTCCGGCTCCGGCGCAGGCCTGAGAGCCCACCATGAGTCTCCTGACCAGTTTTTTCGCCAAGCCGACATTTGTCGTTCGGCCCATCGGAGCCGAGCGCTCGGAGGAATGCGAAACCCTGCACGGCGGCTCCTTCGCATTCGGGTGGTCGAAAATAGACTTCGAGAGCTATCTGACCGACCCCCACGTCATCGCCGACGGCGCCGTCACCGAGGGCGCGCGATCGAGGCTGGGCGGCTTCATCCTCTCGCGCCTTCTGCCGCCGGATTCGGAAGTGCTGACCTTCGCGGTCGAATCCGTCCGTCGCGGGACCGGTCTTGGCCGCATGATCATGGAAAAGCACCTCGAGAACCTTGAGCGCGGCGGCGCGCGCCTCGTGTTCCTGGAAGTCGCCGACGACAACGAAGCCGCCCTGAAGCTCTACGCCCGCGTGGGATTCAAGGAGATCGGCCGCCGCGGAAACTATTACCAGCGCCTCGACGGGACCAAGCGCGCGGCGGTGAATTTGCGGCTGGAGATGTGAAGCGCTCGAATATTCGAGTCGGCGCGGTCGCCAAAACCCCCTATAATGCCGGAACGGACTGAGGCTGCGACCGAGTCGCGCTTCAGGCTTGAAGGAGCGCCAACGATTTCCACTCCGGTAACGAACGCGGCTGAGACGCTTCAAGAGGCCCGCGAGTCGGCGCCCGCGAAAGGCGGCAAGGTTCTGGTCAAGTCCTATGGCTGCCAGATGAACGTCTATGACGCGACGCGCATGGCGGACCTTCTTGGCCGCGAGGGCTACGCCGAGGCCGCCGACGAAGCCGACGCCGATCTCGTTATCCTCAACACCTGTCATATCCGCGAGAAAGCCGCCGAGAAGATTTACTCCGAGCTCGGCAAGCTGGCGATCGAGAAACGCGAGCGCGAAGCCGTCGGTCGCGAGATGAAGATCGTCGTCGCGGGCTGTGTCGCGCAAGCCGAGGGCGAAGAGGTCCTGAAGCGCCAGCGCGCGGTCGATCTCGTAGTCGGCCCGCAGAGTTACCACCGGCTGCCGAACCTCTTGCAGCAGGTGAGCGGCGGGCGTCGGCTCAGCGACACGGAATTCGCCGTCGAGGATAAATTCGACGCGCTGCCTCAGCCCACGCGCGCGCAGATCCGTGCGCGCGGCGTTTCCGCCTTTGTGACGGTGCAGGAAGGCTGCGACAAGTTCTGCTCCTTCTGCGTCGTTCCCTATACCCGCGGCGCAGAGGTTTCTCGGCCCGTCGCGGATGTCGTCGCCGAGACTCAGCGCCTCGTGGACGCCGGCGTGCGCGAGATCACGCTCATCGGCCAGAACGTCAACGGCTATCGCGGCCCGGACGAAACGGGCCGGGAATGCAGCCTCGCCCGCCTTCTGGAGCGCCTTGCGGAAATTCAGGGGATTTCCCGCCTGCGCTACACCACCAGTCATCCTGTCGACATGGCGCAGGACTTGATTGATGCGCATGGGTCGAATCGCAAACTCATGCCTTATGTGCATCTTCCCGTGCAGTCTGGATCGGATCGCGTGCTGAAAGCCATGAATCGCAAGCACACGGCCGCCGACTATCACGACATCATCGCCCAGCTGCGCAGCACGCGGCCGGATGTGGCGTTGTCGTCGGATTTCATCGTGGGGTTTCCCGGCGAGACGGACGAGGACTTCGAGGCGACGATGCGGCTCGCACGTGAGGTCGGCTTCGCAGCGAGCTTCTCCTTCAAATATTCTCCGCGCCCGGGCACGCCCGGCGCCGAACGCGACGACCAGATCGACGAAGAGGTCATGCGCGCACGTCTCGCCGCGCTGCAAGCGCTGCTCGAGGAGCAGCGCCAGTCTTTCAACAGCGCGACCGTCGGCGCGACGATCGACGTCCTGTTCGAAAAGCCCGGCCGCCACGAGGGTCAAATCGGTGGCAAGAGCCCCTATATGCAGGCTGTTCACGTCAGCGGCTCCGCTGACATGATCGGCAGCGTGGGGCGCGTCGCGATCATCGCGGCGGGCTCCAATTCGCTGGCGGGCAGGCTGTTGGGGAATGGCGAGGAGGCGAAGGCTTGACGACGATCGAAGATGTGCGGCTCGCGCGCCGGGATGAGGCGGCCGAGCCCGATGCGGAAATCACTCTGGCCTTCGAGAACAACAGATACGCCTCGCTCGTATTCGGGCATTACGACCAGAATCTCGCGAAGATCGAACGGCGGCTGAAAATTGCCTCCTTCGCCAATGGCAATCACGTCACGCTCAAAGGCAGATCCGACGCCTGCGAACACGCCCGCCGCGTTCTCGAGGCGCTGTACGAGCGCATCTCCAAGGGCCAGACCATCGCGCTCGGCGACGTCGACGGCGCGATCGAGGAGACGGCGGGCCAGCGCAGCCTCTTCCCCGACGCCGAGCCCTCGCGCGGCGCCTTCGAGCAGGTCATCACGCGCAAGCGCGGTCTCGTGCGCGCCCGCAACGCTGCGCAGGATCAGTATCTGCGCGCCCTGAAACGCTACGAACTCGTGTTCGGCGAAGGCCCCGCCGGCACCGGCAAGACCTGGCTCGCCGTCGGCCACGCCGTGCAGCTCATGGAGCAAGGCGTCGTCGAACGTCTCATCCTCTCGCGCCCCGCCGTCGAGGCTGGCGAGCGTCTCGGCTTTCTGCCCGGCGACATGCGCGAGAAGGTCGACCCCTATCTGCGCCCGATCTACGACGCGCTGCATGACTTCATGGATTCCCGCATGGTCGAGCGCGGGATGCAGACCGGCATCATCGAGGTGGCGCCGCTGGCCTTCATGCGCGGCCGCACGCTCACGCGCGCATGCGTATTGCTGGACGAGGCGCAAAATGCGACCTCCATGCAGATGAAGATGTTCCTCACGCGCATCGGCGAAGGCTCTCGGATGATCGTCACCGGCGATCCGTCGCAGACGGACCTGCCGCCCGGCCAGATATCGGGCCTGTCGGAAGCCGTTTCTCTTCTCTCCGACATCGACAGCGTCGGACGTGTCAGATTCTCGGAGGGCGACGTCGTGCGTCACGATCTCGTGCGACAGATCGTCGGCGCCTATGA
>CAWDYM010000005.1:0-644949 GCA_963806665.1 uncultured Alphaproteobacteria bacterium
AACCGTCCGTTCCCATCGGGTTCTCGGGGGACGCGGCGGCGGGCGGCTCGCTTTGCGCCAGATCCATTGCCATTTTCCCCTCGGAGGTTGAGAGTTGGAATGTAAAATATGGCGACGCCGCCAAGGTTGAAGCCCTATCTGGATCCCGTCGCGCAAATTTTCCCGAGGCGCAGATGCTGCTTTACGATTACTTCCGGTCCTCCGCCGCCTTTCGCGTGCGCATAGCGCTCGCCTTGAAGGGGCTTTCGACGGAGCGTCGCTTCATCCATCTCCAGGCGGACGGCGGCATGCAGCATTCCGAGGACTACCGCCGCAAGAACCCGCAAGGGCTGGTGCCCGCGCTGGAGCTCGACAACGGCGTCGTGCTCACGCAGTCGCTTGCGATCATCGAATATCTGGATGCGCTTCAGCCTAGCCCCCGGATTGTTCCCCTCCAGCCGCTGCTTGCCGCGCAAACGCGCGCCGCAGCGCTTACGATAGCCTGCGACACCCACCCGCTCGGCAATCTGCGGGTCTTGTTCTATCTCAAGAACGAGCTCGGCCTCGACGCCGAGGCCCTCGCCGCATGGCGCACGCACTGGGTGCTCGACGGCTTGCGCGCGATCGAGCGATTGATCGACCCGGGGCCATTCTGCTTCGGGGCGGAGCCGACGATCGCCGACATCTGCCTGGCGCCCAGCTCTTCTACGCGGCGCGCTTCGCAATTCCGCTCGAAGAACTCCCAAAGGTGTGCGCCGCCGGTGCCGCCTGCGATGCGCATCCGGCGTTTCGCGCCGCGCATCCCACCGCGCAGCCCGACGCCGAATAGGCGCCGCCTTGAAACGTTCCGTCGCCGGCAAATATAGGCATTGTTCGCCTGCAGGCGCTCAGGAGTGTGGCAGATGCGCCACTTTACGCCCGTGATGGACTTTGCCCTCGGGGAGACAATCAACTCCCTCAGGCGGGAGGTCGAACGCTTCGCAACATCCGAGATCATGCCGCTCGCCGCGCAGATCGACGCCCAGAACGCCTTCCCGAACCATTTGTGGAAGAAAATGGGCGCGCTCGGTCTCCTTGGCGTCACCGCATCGGAGGAGTATGGCGGCGCCGGTCTCGGCTACATCGAGCATGTCATAGTCATGGAGGAGATAAGCCGCGCCTCCGCTTCGGTCGGCCTTTCCTACGGCGCACATTCAAATCTCTGCGTTAATCAGATCCAGCGAAACGGAACGGCCGAACAGAAGCGTCGCTATCTGCCCAAGCTCATATCGGGCGAACATGTCGGCGCGCTCGCCATGTCAGAACCGGGCGCGGGCTCCGATATCGCAAGCATGTCGCTGCGCGCCGAACGACGAGGCGAGTCGTATATTCTCAACGGCGCGAAGATGTGGGTGACCAACGGCCCGGATGCAGACATCTTGGTCGTTTACGCCAAGACAGACGCCTCAGGAGGGGCGCGGGGGATCACGGCTTTCATCGTGGAGAAGGCGTTCGGGGGATGCCATGCGTCCGGCAAGATCGACAAACTCGGGATGCGCGGTTCCAACACCTGCGAAATCGTATTCGAGGATTGCGCCCTTCCTGCCGAGAATGTTCTCGGCCTGCCGCAACAGGGCGTCGCCGTGTTGATGAGCGGTCTGGATTATGAGCGAACGGTGCTCGCCGGCGGCCCGATCGGAATCATGCGCGCATGTATGGATGTCGTGCTGCCCTACGTCCACGATCGCAAGCAGTTCGGACAGCCAATCGGCAAGTTCGAGCTGATGCAGGGCAAGCTCGCCGACATGTATACGGCGTTGAGCGCCACGCGCGCATACGTCTATGCCGTCGCCAAGGCCTGCGATCTCGGGCGGTGGACGCGCAAGGATGCCGCGGCTGCAATTCATTTTGCGGCCGAACGGGCCACCTGGATGGCTTTGGAAGCGATCCAATGTCTCGGCGGCAATGGCTACACCAATGACTATCCCACAGGGAGACTGCTACGCGACGCCAAGCTTTATGAGATCGGCGCGGGCACCAGCGAAATCAGACGCATGCTGATCGGCCGGGAGTTGTTTGAAGAGACGATGTAACGCGTCGTCGCCACGACGCCGGAGAAGGAAAATATGTCGGCGCTAGGATCTTCGATCAATGCGCGCACGCCGGAGTTCGAGACCAATCGCGACGCCATGAGCCAACTTGTCCAGCGCCTTCGCGCGGTTTCCGGCAAGATTGCCGCCGGCGGCGGCCCCGAGGCGCGCGAACGGCACCGCCAGCGCGGCAAGATGTTGGTCCGCGAACGCATCGACGCCTTGATCGATCCGCTTTCACCTTTCCTGGAGATCGGCGGAATTCGCCGCGTACGACATGTACGACGGCGCCGTCCCATGCGCGGGAGTCGTGGCGGGCGTCGGGCGAATTGCCGGCCGCACCTGCATGATCGTTGCTAACGACGCCACGGTGAAAGGGGGCGTGTATTACCCGATGACTGTGAAGAAGCATCTGCGCGCGCAGGAAATCGCTGCACAGAACCGACTCGCCTGCGTCTATCTCGTGGATTCGGGCGGCGCCTATCTCCCCTTGCAGGACGAGGTCTTTCCCGACCGCGAGCATTTCGGACGTATCTTCTACAACCAGGCGAGAATGTCAGCCGAAGGCATCGCCCAGATCGCCGTCGTGATGGGTTCCTGCACTGCCGGCGGCGCCTATGTGCCCGCGATGTGCGATCAGACGATCATCGTTCGAAACCAGGGCACGATCTTCCTCGCCGGACCTCCGCTCGTCGAGGCTGCGACCGGCGAGGTCGTCACCGCCGAAGAGCTCGGCGGTGCCGAGGTGCATTGCCGCCGGTCCGGCGTCGCCGACTACATCGCGGAGAACGACGCGCACGCGCTGGCGCTGGTTCGCGGCGTGATCGCAAATCTGCCCGCCACATGCGCGAGCGCCGATGAAGCTCCCGTCGACCCGCGCTTCGATCCCGCCGAGCTTTACGGGGTCGTCCCCTGCGACTTGCGCAAAATGTTCGACGTGCGAGAGGTGATCGCACGCCTTGTGGATGGAAGCGAATTCGACGAATTCAAATCGCTTTATGGCGCGACGCTTGTTGCTGGCTTTGCGCGCATCTGGGGTTACCGCGTTGGCGTCGTCGCCAACAACGGCATCCTCTTTCCCGAGAGCGCGTCGAAGGCGGCGCATTTCATCGAACTCTGCTCCCAGCGGAACACGCCGCTGATCTTCCTGCAAAATACGACCGGCTTCATGGTGGGGAGCAAGGTCGAGGCGGCCGGCGTCGCGAAAGACGGCGCCAAAATGGTGACCGCGGTTGCGAGCGCGGCGGTTCCGAAGTTCACGGTCGTGATCGGCGGCAGTTTCGGCGCCGGGAATTACGCCATGTGTGGACGCGCCTTTTCCCCACGCTTCCTGTGGATGTGGCCAAACGCCCGGATCAGCGTCATGGGCGGCGCTCAGGCGGCCACCGTGCTTTCGCAGGTCCGCCGAAAATCTCTCGAGGCGCGGGGTGAGGCGTGGTCGCTTGCATCCGGGCAGGAGTTCGAAACGCCGATACGCGCGCAATACGAACGTCAGGGGGACCCGCTCTACTCCAGCGCGAGACTGTGGGACGACGGGATCATCGATCCGCTCGATACGCGGCGGACCTTGGCGCTTGCGCTGGCGACGAGCCGCAACGCGCCCCGGGAACAGACGCATTTCGGGGTGTTTCGAATGTGAGGGCTTATGCAGCTTTCCGAATCCATCGATGCGCGCGGCGTCGCCTATCTGACGCTAAATCGTCCGCACAGGCGCAACGCGCTTGACGGCGCGCTCGTCGCGGCCCTGACGTCCGCGCTCGGTCGCCTCGAAGCCGACGACGGCGTGCGGGTCGTGGGACTTCAGGGCGCAGGCGGAAACTTCTGCGCCGGGGTGGACATCGAGTGGATTCGCGACGCGGCGCATTTTGAAGAGAACGCGCGCGCCCTTGCCGGGCTCCTTCATACGCTCTACGGCCTCACCAAGCCCACGATCGCGACGATCGAGGGCGCGGCTTTCGGCGGGGGCGTCGGGCTTGTCGCCGCCTGCGACATCGCCATAGCGGAGCCGACGGCGACATTCTCCCTGAGCGAGGTCCGGCTAGGGCTCGCGCCAGCGGTGATCGCGCCATTCGTTGTCCGGGCGATCGGCCCGCGTCAAGCGCGCGCCTTGTTTCTCGCAGGCGGCAGCATTGCCGCCGACAGGGCCATGCACATTGGTCTTCTGCACGAGGTTGCGCCCGAAGACGCCTGCGACGCCGCGCGTGAGCGCACGATAGAAGCGCTGCTACTGGGAGCGCCCGGCGCACAGGCGCAGGCCAAAAGCTTAACTGAACTCTGTCTCGCGCCGCCGCTCGACCAATTTCTCGGGGTGAAGACGGCGACGGTTCTCGCCGAACGCTTGGCGACGGCGGAAGCGGCGGAAGGCCTGGCCGCCTTTCTCGAGAAACGCGCGCCCGCGTGGCGAGGGAGCGGATGTTCGAAAAAGTCTTGATCGCGAACCGCGGCGAAATCGCCTGCCGCATCGCTCGGACCGCTCGGCGGCTGGGAATTTCGTCCGTCGCGGTCTACTCCGACGCCGATGTCGATGCGCTTCATGTCGAACTGGCGGACGAGGCCTATCGGCTCGGGGCTGGACCAGCAGGCGATAGCTACCTCTGCGCCGATAAACTGATCGACGTCGCGCGGCGAAGCGGCGCGCAGGCGATCCATCCGGGCTACGGCTTTCTTTCGGAGAACGCCGACTTTGCACAAGACTGCGCCGACGCTGGCTTCGCTTTCGTTGGACCATCTCCCCAAGCAATCCGACTTATGGGTTCGAAGGCGACGGCCAAGCAACTGATGGCGAAAATCGGCGTTCCCGTGCTGCCCGGCTATCAGGGCGATGCGCAGGACGCCGCGACATTCGCCGAAGCGGCGGCGCGCCTCGGCTATCCGGTTCTTGTTAAAGCCGCAGCGGGCGGCGGCGGACGCGGCATGCGTATCGTTCGTAATTCAACGGAGCTCCCGGACGCGCTGGAGGCCGCAGCCCGCGAAGCGCTCGTCTCCTTTGGGAATGCGCGTCTGCTGATCGAGACCTATCTCCCTTGCCCGCGGCACATCGAGCAGCAAATCTTCGCAGACGCCAACGGCGAGGTCGTGACGTTTCCCGCCCGCGATTGTTCGGCGCAGCGTCGGCGCCAGAAGGTCGTCGAGGAAACACCGGCGCCAGCCACTTCGACCGAGTGCGACCGAGCGATGCGCGACGCGGCGGTCGCTGCCGCGCGCGCTTCGGGCTATGTCGGCGCCGGCACCATCGAGTTTCTCATGCAAGATGGCGCCTTCTACTTCCTCGAGATGAACACCCGGCTGCAAGTTGAACATCCTGTATCCGAGATGATTTGCGGCGTCGATCTGGTGGAATGGCAATTTCGGGTCGCCACCGGCGAGCCCTTGCCTTTGAAACAGGCTCAGTTGAAGTCGCGGGGCGCAGCGATCGAGGCGCGCATCTGCGCGGAAGACCCGACGCATGACTTCATGCCAGCGACAGGCGTGATCGAATGGCTCCGCTTTCCGCCGCAAGACGCGGGACTACGCATCGACACCGGCGTTCGCGAGGGCAACCGTATCTCTCCTTATTATGACTCGTTGCTGGCAAAACTCGTGGTCTGGGGTGAAGATCGCGCTGCTGCGCGCCGCAAACTCCAAATTGCGCTCGACGCCACCGAACTTGTCGGCATTTCGACGAATCTCGACCTGTTACGCGCACTCGCGCGCGACGCGCGTTTCGAAAACGGCGCCTATGACACGGGTCTTGTCGAGATGGTCCGCGCGGCTCCGCCGCCTCCCTTCGACGAAAACGTCCTTCTGGCGTCAGGCGCCGCGGTCTGGCTTCAGGAGCTTCTTGACGCCTCAAAGCAAGCTGACGCTGCGGGAGCATGGTCGCCATGGAGCGCCGCGGATGGTTGGCGTCACTTTGACCGCGCCGGCCATCGCCTGTGCTTCGCCGTTGACGATCTGACATTGACCGGAGTGGTGCTCCCGCTTCCATTTTCGGAATTCGAACTGGAGACGCAGGTCGGTACGCTTCTTGTGCGCGCTGTGTGGAACGGCAACAGGCTGGCTCTTTATCTTGGTGGCGTTCGTCGCGAGGTCGGAATCTTGCGGCGCGCCCACGCCTATACGATCGTCGTCGGAGGCCGGAACTATGTCTTGAGGCGCATCGATCCGCTCGCGACCCACGCTGTCGATCAAGCGGAAGACACGACACTGGCGGCGCCCCTGCCTGCGCGGGTGACGCGCGTCTTCGTAGGCTCGGGAGATCAAGTCGAAAAAGGCGCGCCGCTCGTCGCGCTGGAGGCTATGAAAATGGAGATAACGTTGACCAGCCCGCGTGAGGGTCGAATCCTGGAGGTCGCCTGTGAATGCGGCCAGGCGGTCGCCGAAGGCGCCGCTCTCGTTCACCTGGGGGACGTGTCGTGACGCTGCCCGATCATGTGCGCATCGTGGAGGTCAGCCCGCGAGACGGACTACAAAACGAGCCGAAGATCGTTCCCCTCGACGTGCGTGTCGATTTGATCGAACGGCTCGCGAAGGCGGGCCTGCGCCGCATCGAAGCCGGAAGCTTTGTTTCGGAAAAGGCGGTTCCGCAAATGGCGGTGACGGGCCGGCTTCTCGCCTCCGTCTACCTTCCCGCGCAGACTCGCCTCGCAGTTCTCACGCCAAACATGCGAGGCTTGCAGGCCGCGTTGGCGGTCGGCGCGCGGGAAATCGGCGTCATGGCCGCTGCATCCGACAGCTTCTCGCGCAAGAATCTCGGCTGCGGCGTGGAGGAAAGTCTCGATCGATACGTCGGCGTCCTCGCTGCGGCGCGCGACGCTGGCGTGTTTGCGCGCGGCTATGTCTCCTGCGCACTTGGTTGCCCATACGAGGGCGCGGTCGACAGTCTTCGAATTGTCGAGGTCGCCAGCCGGCTGTACGAACTCGGATGCCAGGAGATCTCGCTCGCAGATACGATCGGGATCGGAACGCCATTGTCCGCCCGGCGGATGGTCGAAGACGTCGCGCAGCGCATTCCGCTCGATCGCATCGCCATCCATTTCCACGACAGCTACGGACAGGCCCTCGCCAATATTTTCTCATGTCTCGAGGTCGGCGTCTCTATCGTCGATAGCGCAGTGGGCGGGCTCGGCGGATGTCCTTTCGCTCCCGGCGCAACCGGCAACGTCGCGACGGAAGACGTCGTCTACATGCTCCATGGGTGCGGCGTCGATACCGGCGTCGACCTCGCGGCCCTGCTGGATGCGGGCGAATTCATCTGCCGCCAGTTGGGCCGGAAATCCGAAAGCCGCGTCGCGCGCGCAATGCGCGCGCAGACCTTGCCGTTGTCGCCCTGCGCGACACGTGCCCTTTGAAGCAGCGAGGCTCCCCTTGTCCATAATTTCTTCGGTCGGTCTCAGTGCGGAGCAGATCGCCATTCACGACATGGCGCAGGCTTTCGCGGACGAACGCCTCGCGCCCTTTGCAAAACAGTGGGACCGCGACAGCTTTTTCCCCGTCGACGTATTGCGCGCCGCGGCGGCGCTCGGCATGGCGACGATTTATGTGCGCGGCGAGTCAGGCGGCGCGGGTCTCTCCCGTTTCGATGCGGCACTTATTTTCGAAGCGTTGGCGACAGGCTGTCCGACGATCGCGGCCTATCTCTCGATCCACAATATGTGCGCGTGGATGATCGACGCCCATGGATCGCCGGCGCAGCGTCGGCATTGGCTTCCCCGGCTGGCCTCGATGGAGGCGCTCACGAGCTACTGTCTGACGGAATCGGGCTGCGGGTCCGACGCCTCGGCTCTGCGCACGCGCGCAGTTCGGCGCGGCGACGCCTATTTTCTGACAGGAGAAAAGCAGTTTATTTCCGGCGCGGGCGCGGGAGGCGATGCGCATCTCTACGTCGTCATGGCGCGAACGGGAGGAACCGGAGCTCGCGGAATTTCGGCGTTTCTTGTCGAGGGCGGCGCGCCGGGCCTGCAGTTCGGCGCCAATGAGCATAAGATGGGTTGGCGGGCGCAACCGACGCGCGCGGTGCTGTTCGACGAGTGCCGCACGCCCGCGGAAAATCTTCTGGGCAAGGAGGGCGAGGGATTCCGCATCGCGATGTCCGGGCTGGACGGTGGACGGCTGAATATTGCCGCCTGCTCGCTCGGCGGAGCCTCCGCGGCGCTGATGCAGGCTCTCGCCTACGTGAAGGAGCGCAAAGCGTTTGGTCGACCGCTGGAAGACTTCCAGGCGCTGCAGTTTCGTCTTGCCGACATGGCGACGGAATTGGAGGCGGCGCGCGCGCTCGTCTGGCGCGCGGCCTCCGCGCTTGAATCGGGCGCGGAAGACGCTACCAGGCTTTGCGCCATGGCGAAGCGCGTCGCAACCGACGCGGGGTTCGAGGTCGCGGACCAGGCGCTGCAACTGCACGGGGGCTATGGCTATCTCTCGGATTTCGGCCTTGAGAAAATCGTTCGCGATCTGCGCGTGCATCGCATACTGGAGGGCACGAACGAAATCATGCGCATGATCGTAGCGCGCGACCTTCTGAGCGGCTGAATGAAATGGAAGACCAACTTATTGTTTCACGCGAAAGGCGTCTCGGCCACATTCGGCTGAATCGCCCGAAGGCGCTGAACAGCCTGACGTTGGAAATGGTGCGCGGTTTCACGCAGGCGCTCGCGCGCTTTGCAGCCGAACCAGAGGTCGCCGCCGTCCTCGTCTCGGGCGAAGGCGAGCGCGGCCTTTGCGCAGGCGGCGACATTCGTGCGCTCTATGAATTGCGCGACGGCGACAAGACTTACTACAAGACATTCTGGCGCGAGGAGTACGAACTGAACGCGCGCATCGCCGCCTTCCCCAAGCCCTTCGTCGCATTGATGGACGGCGTCGTGATGGGCGGCGGCGTCGGCATATCCGCTCACGGCAACCGCCGCATCGTCACGGAGCGCACGCGGCTCGCCATGCCGGAGACTGGGATAGGCTTCATTCCCGATGTCGGCGGCACGTGGCTCCTGACGAGAAAGAATGCCGGCGGAGCCTACATGGCGCTTTCCGGCGAGACGGTGGGGCCGGACGACGCATTGCATGTCGGCCTGGCCGATATGCGCATCGCATCCTCCGATATACCGCGGCTCTTCGAAGACCTGACCGGCATCTCCCGGCCGCATGACGTCGATACGATTCTCGCGGCGCTCGTCGCGCCGCCGGGCCGCAGCGTCCTTGCGGAACATGCTGACGAACTAGCGCGCGCGATGACCGCCGATACCGTGGCTGAGATCCTCGAGGCGCTTCGAGCCTGCGGTACGGAGTTTTCGCGCAAGGCGGCCGCGGACATCGCTGCCAGATCCCCGACCAGTCTTGTCGTGACGCATGCGCTGCTGAAGCGGGCGCGGGCCGCGCGCAGTCTTCCGGACTGTCTTCTCGCCGAATACCGCGCCGCTTGCAGCCTGCTCGACGGACACGACCTCTACGAAGGCATTCGAGCGGCGATCATCGACAAGGATCGAGCCCCGAAGTGGCGACCCGTAACGCTCGCCGACGTGAGCGACGCGGTGGTCGCCGCAATCCTCGAAGGGCGCGGAGATCCTGAGCCCGACTTCGGCTTTCTGGCATCGCCACTTTATTCCTGGCGCCCGCACGCCAGATAGAGGAGTGAGGAGCAAAGCGAGAGGGCGGTAATATGAGCGCGCGCGAACCAGTCGTCATTGTCGGCGCCGCGCGAACCCCGATCGGCGCATTTCTCGGCGCGTTCAAGAATGTCGCCGCCCCACAACTCGGCGCGCGAGCGATCGCAGCGGCCGTGGACCGGGCGGGGTTGCAGAAAGGCGATATCGAAGAATGCCTGATGGGCTGCGTTTTGACAGCCGGCATCGGGCAGGCGCCGGCTCGGCAGGCCGCGCTCGGCGCGGGGCTGAGCGACGGCGCCGGATGCACGACCATCAACAAGATGTGTGGATCCGGGATGAAGGCCATCATGATCGCGCACGACGGATTGCAGGCCGATGGTGGCGCGCGCATCGTCGTCGCCGGCGGCATGGAGAGCATGAGCGGCGCGCCCTATCTGCTCGACCGCGCACGGTCCGGCTATCGGATGGGGCACGGCCGCGCGCTCGATCACATGTTTCTCGACGGGCTCGAGGACGCCTATGAGAAGGGTCGTTTGATGGGCTCCTTTGCGGAAGACTGCGCGACAACCTATCAATTCACGCGCGATATGCAGGATGAATTTGCGCGCGGGTCGCTCATGCGCGCGCAGCGAGCGATGCGCGAGGGACTTTTTGCGCCCGAGATCGAGACAGTTTCTATCGACGGCGCGAAAGAATCGGCGCAGATCGCGAGCGACGAGCTTCCATCCAGAGCGAGCGTCGACGCCATCGGAAGCTTGAAGCCTGCGTTCCGTCCGGACGGCACGCTCACCGCCGGTAATTCGAGCGCCATCTCCGACGGCGCCGCCGCACTCGTCCTGACGACGGCAACGGAAGCTCGGCGCCGACTTCTGGAGCCGTGCGCTACACTCGTTGGCCACGTGACTCACGCGGGCCCGCCATCGCAGTTTCCCACCGCGCCGATCGCCGCCGTGGGCAAGCTCATGGAAAAAATAGGATGGCGCTGCGAAGAGGTCGACCTTTTTGAGATCAACGAGGCCTTCGCCATCGTAACGATGGCCACAATGCGCGATCTAGCTTTGCCACACGACAGGGTCAACGTGCACGGCGGCGCCTGCGCGCTCGGTCATCCCATCGGCGCATCGGGCGCGCGCATCGTCGTGACATTGCTGTCGGCGCTGGCTCGCTACAATCTCAAGCGGGGCGTCGCCGCGCTCTGCATCGGGGGCGGCGAGGCCACGGCTGTGGCGATCGAACGGCGCTAATTACCGTCAGCGCCAGCGCCGGAAGCGCGCCATCCGTACCAATCGATCGAGTGCGAGCTTGCTTGCCGCCTCGACGGGCGCGCATCCGATCCGCCGCGCCGTCGCAAGCGTGATCCGCGTATTGCGGCCGACTTTTTCGGCGATGGATGCGAAGGCGGCCGCTTCGCCCCCACCTGCATATTCGACGGCCGCGGCGATCACCCCGCCGGCGTTGGCGATGAAATCCGGCACGCTGATCACCCCGCGCTCGAACAGGCGCTGTTCTGCTTCGCACGTGACCGCCACGTTCGCGCCTTGGACGACGAGTTTGCACGCGAGTTGATCGACATTATCGGCCCGCAAAGCGTCCGGCCGCGCGGCAGGAATCCATATATCGCAAGGGATCGCCGCGAGCGCTTCGCCCGGGATCGACTTGGCCCCTCGATATTCGACGACGCTTTTCCCGGCGCGTTTCAACGCGGCAAGCGCTTCGATATCGAGCCCGTCGGCGTGCCAGATCGCGCCTGCGATATCGGCGACGCTGACCAGCCGTGCGCCCTTCTTCGCCAGAAAACGAGCCGCGTGCTCGCCGACCGCCCCGAAGCCCTGGATCACCACGCGCGCGCCCGCGAGCGAGACACCCGCGAGCGGCGCCGCGACCTCGGCGGCGATGGCGACGCCGAAGCCGGTCGCGCCGACTTCATCGAGCGGAATCCCGCCGATTTCGGCCGGAAGGCCGACGGCCCGGCCGATCTCGTCGTGAATCCACGCCATCGCCAGCTCGTCCGTTCCCATGTCCGGGCCGGGAATATATTCGACGAGCGGTTCGATCGCGCAGGCGAATGCTCGGATCAATCGCTCTTTTTCTCCGGGAGGCATTCTTGGGTCGCCGAAAATGACCGACTTGGCGCCGCCGTGCGCCAAACCGCACGCTGCGCTTTTCAGCGTCATCGCCCGCGCCAGCCGGAAACACTCCGTCACGGAAACATCCGGCGCCATGCGCGTCCCGCCGATCGCTGGACCTGCGTCGACGTTGTCGATCACGACGATTGCGCGCAGATTAGCTCCGGGCGTGTGGAGATGCACGATCTTCGCCGGCCCAAACGCGTCGGCGAACGAGAAAAGATCAACTTGCCCGTTTGTCGCCATGGCGACTACCTTGGAGGCGACGAAGCGCTCGTCAAGGGCCCTGGCCTGATGCGGAAGTTGTGCATCGCAGAAACCGCGCGCAGGGCAAATGCATGGGCCACGCGTGACTTCGAGCAGACACGCGCTACTTGATCAAGCATCGAAGCGTCGATCTTTTTCGAGCGAACCGCGACGAGCCTCGACATGGGCCTTCATACGAGCGTCGATCACAATTCCGACGTCCTTCGCTTTCTCTCGCCGGAAGGCGCGCCGAGCCGCCCCCTTCCCGCGTCCGCGACGGAGTCGCTTCTCGTATTCCTCTATCGCGCAATGGCGCTAACGCGCGTCTTCGATGGAAAAGCCGTCGCCTTGCAGCGCACGGGGCAACTCGGAACTTTCGCCTCCGCTCTCGGCCAGGAGGCGGTGGGCGTTGGCGTCGCTGCTGCGATGGCGGAGCAGGACGTTCTGGCGCCGTCCTATCGCGATCATGCCGCGCAGTTCTTGCGCGGCATGAGCATGGCGGAATGTCTTCTTTACTGGGGTGGAGACGAGCGCGGCAGCGACTTCGCTCGCTCTCGCCAGGATTTTCCGAACTGCGTGCCCGTTGCGACTCAAGTCGCTCATGCCGTTGGTGCGGCCTACGCCTTCAAGCTACGTCGCGAGGGTAGAGTGGCCGTCACCTTCATCGGCGACGGCGGCACGGCCAACGGCGCCTTCTACGAGGCGTTGAACATGGCGGGCGTCTGGAATGTCCCGGTCGTGATCGTGATCAACAACAACGGCTGGGCGATCTCAACGCCCCGTTCGCGCGAATGCGCCGCGCCGACACTGGCGCAGAAAGGCGTCGCCACGGGCGTTGCTGGACAACAAGTCGACGGTAACGACGTTGTCGCCGTCTACGAGAGTGCGCGGCAGGCGATCGAAAAAGCTCGTGCCGGAGGAGGTCCGACGATCATCGAGGCGCTGACCTATCGCCTTGGCGACCACACGACAGCCGACGACGCGACGCGTTACCGCGACCCCGATCTCGTTCGACGCGAATGGGCGCGCGAACCCATCGCACGTATGCGGAACTACCTCCTGCAGATCGGCGCGTGGAACGAAGCCAAAGAAGCGGCCTTGCAGAACGAATCCCACGAGAACGTCGCACGCGCCGTCGAGGACTATCTCGCGACCGCCATCGTCGGCAGCGACGCGATGTTCGATGATCTCTATGCCGAGCTGCCGAGCGTTTACGTGGGCCAGCGCGAGATGGCGCGCCGCTTCGCGCGACGCAATGGAGGCGGGCATGGCTGATCTCAGTCTGGTCGAAGCGGTGAACTGCGCGCTTGCGCATGAAATGGCGTGCGACGACAGCGTGCTGCTGCTTGGCGAAGACATCGGCGTCAATGGCGGCGTCTTTCGGGCGACGAGCGGATTGCAGGCGCGCTTCGGGCCTGAGCGCGTCATCGACACTCCGCTGGCCGAAGGCGCCATCGCGGGAGTTTCGGTCGGCATGGCCGCGATGGGCCTCAAGCCCGTGGCGGAAATCCAGTTCACGGGCTTCATCTATCCGACCATCGACCAGATGATCAATCACGCCTCTCGGCTGCGCAATCGCACGCGCGGGCGGCTGACGTGCCCGATGGTTCTGCGCTCGCCGTACGGCGCCGGCATTCATGCGCCCGAGCATCATTCCGAGAGCCCGGAAGCGCTTTTCGCGCATATGCCGGGGTTGCGCGTCGTCGCGCCATCATCGCCCGCGCGCGCGTACGGCCTGCTCCTCGCAGCGATACGCGATCCGGATCCGGTCGTGTTTCTAGAGCCGACGCGGCTTTACCGACTCTTCAAGCAGGACGTCCTCGACGATGGCGCGGGCCTTCCGCTTGACACATGCTTCGTATCGCGCGAGGGCGCAGACGTCACGCTGATCGCCTGGGGTGCAATGATGCGGGAGGCGCTCGCCGCCGCCGACGCGCTCGCAGAAGACGGGATCGACTGCGACGTCATCGACGTCGCGACCCTGAAGCCGCTCGACGTCGAAACGATCCTCCGCTCGGTGGAAAAGACGGGACGGTGCGTAATTGTGCACGAGGCGCCGCGCACCGCAGGTCTGGGCGCTGAGATTGCCGCCGAAATAGCCGAACGCGCGCTGCTTTCGCTGCAGGCGCCCGTAAAGCGCGTCACGGGCTACGACGTCGTCGTGCCGCTCTCCCGCCTCGAAAAACAATACATGCCTAGCGTCGAACGCATCATATACGAGGTCCGCAGCGTAGTGGAGGGGACATGAGGACGTTCCGGTTGCCCGACCTCGGAGAGGGCCTCCAGGAAGCCGAGTTGATTGAATGGCGCGTGCACCCCGGCGAACAGGTCGCGGTCGACCAACCGCTGCTTGCGGTCGAAACCGCGAAGGCGGTCGTCGAGATTCCGTCGCCAGTGTCGGGCCGCGTCGAACGCCTCTTCGTCGCAGCCGGCGACATGATCCGCGTTGGTGCGCCCCTCGTCGCATTCGAGGGCGCGGCGGCGGAGGATTCCGGCACCGTCGTCGGCGCGGTCGAAACGAGCGCGAGCGTCCTGCGCGAGTCGCCGATGACCGTCGCACACACGGGCGGCGCGGTCCGCGCCATTCCTGCCGTGCGCGCGCTCGCACGCAAACTCGACGTCGATCTGTCGATCGTCACGCCGTCGGGACCCGACGGGGTCGTCACGGCCGAAGACGTGCAGCGCGTCGCGCGCATTCTGAGGGAAGCGGAGCCCGCCGAACCGCTGCGCGGGCCGCGGCGCGCGATGGCGCAGAATATGGCGCTTGCGCAATCGGAGGTCGCGGCGGCGACGATTATGGACGACGCCGACGTCGGAGAATGGGCGCAAGGCGCCGACGTCACCATCCGTCTAATTCGCGCCTTGGTGAAGAGCTGCCTAGTGGAGCCAGGCCTCAATTGCTGGTTCGAGAGCGCAACGCTTTCGCGTCGCATCCTGCGCAAGATCGATCTTGGAATTGCGGTCGATATGCCCGAAGGACTCTTCGTTCCGGTGTTGCGGGATGTCGCGGTCCGCGCGCCGGCGGATTTGCGGGCGGGACTGGACCGTATGCGCGCGGATGTCGCCGCACGGCGCATTCCGCCCGACGAATTGCGCGGCGCCACCATAACGCTCTCGAACTTTGGCACAATCGCCGGCCGCTACGCGGCGCCTATCGTTCTACCGCCCACCGTCGCCATACTGGGTGCCGGGCGGATCCGCAGCGCAGTGACCGCAAGGGACGGCGCCCCAGTCGTCTCGCGCGTTTTGCCGCTGAGCCTTACCTTCGATCATCGCGTGGTTTCCGGAGGAGAAGCGGGACGCTTTCTCGCCGCCGCCATAGCCGACCTCGCCCTCCCAACGTGAAGGCGAAGCGGGACGAGAGCCCGGATCAACGAGAAGAAATCGAACATGGCCTGGTTGTCTGCGCCCGCATACTCACGGCGCCGGCATGATCGCGCATTCGGCCAGCCAGAGAGGGCCGTCTGCTTTGAGATTGTGGCAATAGGATCCGGGAGAAACCGATACCCTCGGTAGCTTCTTGATCGATTTGCAGGCGCGACACGCGCACCACACTCGAGATTGCCTCAGGGTTTGGCCTTTTGCCGCTTCTAGCGGTCACTCTTACCTTCGCAGTGCGTCAAGCAAATCGCCTTTGCTCATCGTGAGAGACGAGGGCTTGCCTAAGCGCATATGCCAACGCCAAGGAGTTTCGCAACCTCACTTCAAAGCCTCCCACCCATCCTTGAAGCCGTCGAGACTGAACACATGCCGCAATCCTTCGCCTGGATTGACGTAAATGGTCACCAATCCGACTCGACCGTTGTTCAGTTTTTCCAAAACGTTATCATCCAAGACCGTCTCCGCGAGGCACCCGCCCGAGATGCATTTCATAAACGGCAGTTGTCCTACGTCCGACTGATCGATTTTGAATTTTATCCCTTCAGGCAACAGCACGCCTTCGGGCGCGATCACTTCGAATATGCCGTTTTTCAGCGCGGGAGATTTGCGAAAGATCGCGGCAACGCTCACATTCGCGTTTTCCTCAGAATGAACGGTTTGGATTAAGGCGCATTGCTGATTGCCGGCGCCTGCCAGAGCTTCGCAGCGCAGCACCCATGCGCCAAACTTCGTGATATGCGGGGTCCCAGTTTGCGCGCAGCCTTTTACCGTCATTGCAGCGTCCAAGGCCAACGCCAAACAGACGCATGCAACAAGTTTTCGACGGGCCGCGTTGTGGGGAAGGCTTTGCATCATCGATCAATCATCCGAGTTGAGAATGGCGAGAGGAACAGGAACTTTAAACCGAGCGGGACGATGGAAGGTTTTTGGAACTCTCCGCCCGCAATCGGCGCCCTCGGACCGTCACGAAAACGGATCGCGCCTGCCGGCAAGGCGGCGCCGTCCTCTATTATCGCGTGCAAGGCTGCTCACCGATCTCGCTGTCGCGCACGCCGACACGGTCGCTAAAGCAGTTCTTGCGTTCCATTGCGCGCGTCCTTTTTAGGAACGCTGCGACCCCGGCTCCGTTACCCCCACCTGCCGGATTTCCAGTCGACTGGTGGCACGACCCGAAGGCGCTTCTTAGCTGTCACGAAGGAAACATTCCGCGCACCTGTGGCTCGGCAAGCGGCACCTCATTCTTGCGACGGATTATTCTTGCATTCAATTAGCGCCGTTGTCGATCCTCTGGAACATTGGAGCACCGTTGATTTAAGATTCCGCAGCCCAACGGACTGGAACGGGCCGCTATTCAGCATCGAAAGAAGACTTCGCGCAGCGCGATCGCCGAGCGCCCCCTCTTCCGGGCGCCTCGAATTGAAGCGACTGGGCGCGTCGCCGAGTGTTCTAGGGAACACTTACCAACCGGCAACAAGATACCATCTTGTACAGCCCACCGACGATGTCCTCGATTTGCGCTTTGGAACCCGGGACCCGTCCGGCGGCTCCGCTTCTTCCACCTTGCGCAATCGGCCAGGGCCACTCGTCACATCCATCCGCCACTGTGCGCTTGGTGAGGCGCATGTTTGTTCGCCTCGTGACGTCCATACAGGCACCCGGCCAGAGCTCCCAAGACGCCGTGGTGGGCTGCATAGTGTCCGGCGACGCCGCCGACTATCGCGCCCTTGATGCAGCCCTTCGCATAGGCCGGCTCGCTTGGCAGGCAAGCCGCCAAAAAAAACAGGAAGACGAACGCGCTGGTTCTTTTCATAGCGGGGGTCCTCCGAGCGGGAACCCGAGGAACTGTCATTTGTTCCGACAGGCTTCAAGGGGTCCTAATCGCCCTTCTTCCGACGAGATCGTTACCGCCTTCTGCTTGCCGTAGTAGACGCTTTGCGGAATGGTCGGAGGCACAGGAAATGGCCGCAAAGGAGATTGCCGACCGAGTTCGTGACGCGCTTATTGCTGTTCCGTCAAATATCGACTAAGCTGGAAATATGGATAATATAGACGCAATCGCCGCGCTAGCGGCCCTCGCGCAGCCGACGCGGCTCGACGTGTTTCGCCTCCTTGTCACCTGTGAGCCCGAAGGCGTGCCGGCCGGTGAACTCGCCCGCCTTATGGCGGTCCCGCAAAACACAATGTCGGCTCATCTCGGCATACTGGCGCGCGCGCGTCTCGTAACTGCCGAACGTCACAGTCGATCGATCATCTATCGCGCCAACCTCGCGCGCCTGCGCGAGATAACGCTGTTTCTACTCAAGGATTGCTGCGGCGGTCGACCCGACGTCTGCTCGCCGCTTGTCGCTGACCTCTCTCCCTGCTGCACAAAGGCCGAAGTCGATGACTGAGAAAACCTACAATGTCCTCTTCCTCTGCACGGGCAACAGCGCCCGTTCGATCATTGCGGAAGGCATTCTTCGTAAGGATGGCGCGGGACGCTTCAACGCTTTTTCAGCAGGGAGCCACCCGAAGGGCGTTATCAATCCTTATGCGCTTAAGACGCTCGAAGCCTACGACTACCCCACCGACGGATTCCGTTCCAAGGATTGGCGAGAGTTTGCCGCGCCGGGAGCCCCGGAGCTGAACTTCGTGTTCACGGTGTGTGACAACGCAGCGGGCGAAGCCTGTCCGATCTGGCCTGGGCAACCGATGACGGCGCATTGGGGCATCGAAGATCCCGCCGCCGTCGAGGGTTCCGATCTGGATAAGCAGAAGGCCTTCAATCTCACCTTCCGCTACATGAAGACGCGCATTTCCTTGCTCCTGGCCACTCCGATCGCCCGACTCGATAAGCTTGCGCTGAAGAACCGCTTGCGCGAGATCGGTCAATCAGAAGGCGCGACGCATTCAGCGGAGAAACAGTCGTGACGATGACGATCTACCACAACCCCGCCTGCGGCACGTCGCGCAACACGCTCGCCATGATCCGCCAGAGCGGGGAAGATCCCGTCGTCATCGAATATCTGAAAGACCCGCCGACGCGCGCGCAGCTCGTCGCGCTGATCGCCGCCATGGGGATTCCAGCGCGCGAGCTGCTGCGCCAGAAGGGAACGCCTTATGACGAGCTGGGCCTCGCCGATCCAAAATGGACAGATGACGAGCTAATCGATTTCATGCTCGCGCATCCGATCCTCATCAATCGTCCCATCGTCGTGACGCCGAAGGGTGCGCGCCTCTGCCGTCCTTCCGAAGCCGGTACTCGATATCCTGCCCAATCCGGCTATCGGCGATTTCACGAAGGAAGACGGCGAAGTCGTCGCCGGCAGGGCCGCGCAACGTCATCCCTGAAAGGAATGTCATGACCACCATCCAAGTTTTCGATCCCGCTCTCTGTTGCAGCACTGGCCTCTGCGGCGTCGAAACCGATCAGGCGCTCGTCACCTTCGCGGCGGATGTGGACTGGGCGAAGCAGAACGGCGCGCAAATCGAGCGCTTTAATTTGGCCCAGCAACCTATGGACTTCGCCGAAAACGCCACGGTGAAGGGCTTCCTGGAGCGCTCGGGACAGGAAGCCCTGCCGTTGATCCTCGTTGACGGCGATATCGCGCTCGCGGGCCGTTACCCGAACCGCATAGAGCTGGCGCGCTGGGCGGGCGTCAAGGAAGCCGCCGAAGCGCAAGGCGCCTGCTGCGGCGGCAAGACCTCCTGCAGCTGAAAGGCCCATATGAATTTCCTCGAAGGCGCCCCACGTTATCTGTTCTTCACCGGCAAGGGCGGCGTTGGCAAAACGTCGATCGCCTGCGCGACGTCGATCTCGCTTGCCAAAGCCGGTCGCCGCGTACTGCTCGTCAGCACTGATCCGGCGTCGAATGTGGGGCAGGTCTTCGAGGTTACCATTGGCGACAAGGAGACGTCGATCCCTGCCGTGGCGGGCCTCTTCGCTCTGGAAATTGACCCGCAGGCCGCCGCGCAAGCCTACCGGGATCGCATCGTCGGCCCCGTGCGCGGCAAGCTGCCGGACGCCGTGGTGAAGGGCATCGAAGAGCAACTCTCGGGAGCCTGCACGACGGAAATCGCCGCCTTCGATGAATTCACGGCGCTGCTGACCGATACGGAGCTGACCTCAAGTTTCGACCACATCGTTTTCGACACGGCGCCGACCGGCCACACCATCCGCCTGTTGCAGCTCCCAGTGGCATGGAGCGGCTTCCTTGAAGCTGGGAAGGGCGACGCCTCGTGCCTCGGTCCCCTCGCGGGCCTCGCCAAGCAACGCGCGCAGTATGAGGCGGCGGTCGAGGCGCTGGCGGATAAAGAACGCACGCGTCTCGTCCTGGTCGCCCGCGCTCAGAATTCCGCGCTCGGCGAAGCGGCGCGGACCCACGGCGAGCTGGCGGCAATCGGCCTGACCGAGCAGTTTCTGGTCGTCAATGGCCTCCTGCCGAAGGAGGAGGCGCCGCTCGATCCGCTCGCACAAGCAATCTACGCGCACGAACAAGCATCCCTGGCCGCGATCCCCGAAGTCCTCCGCGCTTTGCCACGAGATGATGTACCGCTGAAGCCCTTCAATCTCGTCGGGCTGGACGCCTTGCGCCAATTGCTCGGTGAAGCCGCCTCGCAACCTTCCGAAGGCGACGCTTCCGAAGGCGACGCGCCCGCCGAACTGCGCGCGCCAAGCTTATGCGAGCTGGTCGCGGGCATCGCCGCCGAAGGTCACGGCCTCGTCATGCTGATGGGCAAGGGCGGCGTCGGCAAGACCACGCTTGCGGCGGCGGTCGCGGTCGAGCTGGCGCGGCGCGGTCTGCCGGTTCATCTCACAACTTCCGACCCTGCCGCGCATCTCGCCGAGACGCTGCACGGCTCCATGGAGCATTTGACGGTCAGCCGCATCGACCCCCACGCCGAAACCGAACGCTACCGGCAGGAAGTGCTGCGAACGAGAGGGGCGCAACTCGACGCGCAAGGACGCGCGCTCCTCGACGAGGATTTGCGCTCACCCTGCACCGAGGAAATCGCCGTCTTCCAAGCCTTCTCCCGCATCATCCGCGAGGCTGGCGAGAAGTTCGTCGTCATGGATACGGCCCCGACTGGTCACACGCTGCTGCTGCTGGATGCGACGGGGGCCTATCACCGCGAAGTTGCGCGGATGCTGGACGCCGGGGGCGCGCATTACACCACCCCGATGATGCAGCTTCAGGACGAGAAGCGCACAAAGGTGCTTATCGTGACCTTGGCGGAAACCACGCCCGTTCTCGAAGCCGCCAATTTGCAAGCCGATCTGCGCCGCGCGGGGATCGAGCCATGGGCATGGGTCGTCAACAACAGCGTGGCGGCGGCGCACCCACATTCGCCGCTGCTGCAACGACGCGCCCGCAACGAGCTGGGCGAGATTGAGAAGATTACGGCGCGACACACAGGACGCTACGCCGTCGTGCCGTTGTTGAAGGAAGAACCGGTCGGCGTGGATCGCCTGCTTCGTCTGTCCGCGCCCGCCCCTGTACACGCCTGAACATTCGAGAGAGAGCCTCAACCATGAGTGAAGCCACAGCCGTTCCCAGCGCCCACGACCTTGGCAGCCCTCCGGCCATGGGCTTCTTCGAGCGCTTTCTGACCGTGTGGGTGGGCCTATGCATCGTGGCCGGGATCGTTCTCGGGCAGATGATCCCTTCCGTCTTCCACGCGATCGGCGCGGCGACGGTCGCCGAGGTCAATTTGCCCGTCGCCGCGCTGGTGTGGCTGATGATCATCCCCATGCTGCTGAAGATCGACCTCGGCGCACTTGGGCAGGTCAAGGAGCATTGGCGCGGCATTGCCGTAACGGTCGGCATCAACTGGCTGGTGAAACCCTTCTCCATGGCGTTGCTCGGCTGGATTTTCATCTCGCATCTGTTCCGGCCTTACCTGCCGGCGGACCAGATCGACGGCTATATTGCCGGGCTGATCCTGTTGGCGGCGGCGCCCTGCACGGCGATGGTCTTCGTGTGGTCCAACCTCGTGGACGGCGAGCCCCATTTCACGCTGTCGCAGGTCGCCCTGAATGACAGCATCATGGTGATCGCCTTCGCGCCGATCGTCGCTCTGCTGCTCGGACTCTCCTCCATCACCGTGCCTTGGGACACGCTGATGCTGTCGGTCGTGCTCTACATCGTCGTACCGGTCATCGTCGCGCAATTGTGGCGGCGGGCGCTACTGGCCCAAGGCGGCGAGGCGGCTCTGAAGAAGACGCTCGCGCGGCTCGGCCCGCTGTCGCTCTCAGCCCTCTTGCTGACCCTCGTCCTACTTTTTGGCCTGCAAGGCGAGCAGATCATCGCCCAGCCGCTGGTCATCGGCCTGCTGGCCGTGCCGATCCTCATTCAGGTCTATTTTAACGCGGGCTTCGCCTATCTCATGAACCGCGCCCTTGGCGTCGAGTGGTGCGTCGCCGGCCCGTCAGCCCTGATCGGGGCCAGCAACTTTTTCGAGCTGGCGGTCGCGACCGCGATCGCGCTTTTCGGCTTCCAGTCCGGCGCGGCGCTGGCGACGGTCGTGGGCGTCCTCGTCGAAGTGCCGGTCATGCTTTCCGTCGTCCATATCGTCCGCCGCTCGCGCCGCTGGTATGAGCGCCCCAAAGCGGCGTGAGACATGGCGGAGAAGCCATCCCTCTCCGACACAACCGTCGTGCTGATCGGGATTGCAGCGATGCTGCTCGCGGCTGTCCTTTATGTCGGGCTCGGATTCGCGCCCGACCTGCCGCCGAGCGGCCCATTGCCTTAGTGGCCCCGTTGGAGATCAATCAACATCCGGAATGCACCACCAATCCTCGCTTCAGTCCTAATCTGCATCGCGACCGTCGCAACGGCTCAGGCGCTTGCGACAACTAGCTTTTCTCTCGCCGCGCATCCTCGAGGCGATCGCCGACGGGCGCGCCTCAGGCGATCTCACCGCCACGAGATTGCTTGGCGACCTCCCCATTGGCTGGGGGGAGCAGGAACGGCGCTTCTTGTCTCGCTGAGACCAAGCCATCGCCGACAGCGAGCGACGACGGACTGAATCTTCTTCGGATCAATCGGCGGCGTGCCCATGCTGTCGCCCGGCCTAAGCATGCCGTCCGTCCCGTCCCTCCTCGACGACCGGATCCCTGTCGAACCCGTCTCCGCCAGGAGCGAACCCGGTCTCAGCCTCCCGCCGCAGGCAGAGAACGAAAATTGGAAAAAGCGCGATAGAGACCACGGGCCCAAAAAGGCGCGCCGGCGCCCTTCCGAGGCCGTCTCCAATTTTTCCGCGCGCAAAAGCCCACGGAATCCGGCGCTATTCTGCGGGATTGGCCAAGTCTCTGGTATCGGCGTGTGTTTGGCTGACGACGCAGTCATCCAAGAACCCGTCTCATCAAGAAATCCCTATTTACAGGGAATTAACAGGGAAAAAATCACGATTTCGAGCGGCGAAGCAGCATTTTCGCGCAGAAAGGCACCGCGCTTCAATAAGTTGAGCCAGAATTCCCGACGCACAAGATCAGGGAATTTAATCTCCCAAAACAGGGAACTCAAAAGAGGCAAACAGGGAGCTTCCGGCGTCGGCGGGCGCGCGGGTCCTGTCATCAAGGCGATAAATTGTCGCTAGGCGAGATTCGATTGTCGCTAAGTGGAATCGAATTGTCGTTTGCCGGGATGACATTTTCAATACCCGGGGCTTGATTGCGAGGAGGCGGGACGACGACGCTCATAAACGGGCTTGAATTACCCGTATGATGGACGGCAAAGTTGCAAGTCGGGACGAAATTGCCAAGGCCCGCCACAAAGACTCGCTGCGGGCCCCTTCGTGTTTCGAGGCGTGTTTCACAATCAAGAAGAGCAGCTACCTTCGCAAGAGGCGGATAGTTGTAATGCACGCGCCCTCCGATCCCGCTATCTTTGTCTAGGCTTGAGAGAGGAGGCAGGCATGGCGAGATCACGGCAGGCGCTGATCCTGATCCATGGGATCGGCGAGCAGCGGCCGATGGAGACTCTGCGTGGCTTCGTCGATGCGGTGCTCGACCAAGGTCCATCGACGAGCCAAGCCGAAGCGAAATATTACAGCAAGCCCGATCTTCTCGCAGACAATCTCGAGTTGCGGCGGCTAGTGAGCGCCGGCGGGCGCGATGATCGCACCGATTTCTACGAATTCTATTGGGCCCATCTGATGCCGACCACGGCCTGGGGCCGCCTCGCGAGCTGGTACTGGGTATTGATGCAACGCCGCCCGAAGGATGTGCCAACGCAGGTGATGCCGCTCTATCTCCTCAGCTGGCTGATCTTCATCGTCGTCATAGGTTTTGGGCTCACCGAGACGATGCGCTTCGCCCTTGGTTATCGAGTAGGCTCCGAGCCGCTGGAAAAAGCGCCTTGGTTGATCATCGCCTTCGGCAGCCTCCTGTCGGCTACGGTCCGCTCCTATGTCGGCGACGCCGCGGTCTATTTGAGCCCGAGCCCACCAAATATCGAGGCTCGCCAGAAAATTCGCGCCGCCGGCCTCGCGCTCCTAGACAAGGTCGTCGCGTCGGAGCGTTACGACCGCATCGTAATCGTCGGCCATAGCCTGGGAAGCGTAATCGGCTACGATGTTCTGACCTTCGCCTGGCAACGCCACTGCGAGAGGCTTCGCGAACGCATCTCTGCAGCCTGGGGCGAAGGGCGCTACCCGCAACGCACCACCACGGCGCTCCGCGCGGCCGAGTTGGTCGCGAAGGAGATCCGGGATACGCGCAACCCAATGGACGACATGGCAGCGCTCGCAGCCCGGTGGCGGCGTGCGACTGGCGCGGTCGACGAGGAGCAACGCGCAAATGGCGATGACTGGCTTGTCACCGATTTCGTTACGTTGGGCAGTCCTCTCGCGCATGGTGCGCTGCTGCTCGCCAAAGACAGGCTCGACTTCGAACGTCGCGCTCGCGAGCGCGAGCTGCCGCATTGCCCGCCGGTACGCGAGTTGAACGGCAAGTTCTCCTTCGAACACCGGGATTTTGACAATAAGGGAAGGCCTCAGCGGGCAGTCGTCCTAAACCATGCGGCGGTCTTCGCCGTGGTGGGATGGACCAACCTCTATTTTCCCTGTCGGCATGTACTGAAGGGGGACTTGGTCGGCGGCCCGATCGCGCCCCTGTTCTGGGCCGGAGTGCGGGACGTACCGGTCTCAACCAAGACTTGGGCAGGTTGGCTTTCCCATACACAGGTACTGGCGGCGCAACGCCGCCGACATCGACCCGGAGACGGCCCCAGTGGCGCGTTTACGCGAGGCGCTCGATCTCGACCGGCGACGGCCTTGGCCCCCGACCGCGCCGTCGACGCCTTCCGATTTAGCGGCTTCAAAGCCGCCTGTTGCTGAAGCAACTGCTCCCGCTGAAGAAACGCATACAGGAGACTTGGGGAGCCTCGGCCATGATCCGGGTTGATCGCTGCCGCGCGCCACTTAACACTTTGCCCAGATTTCGTGGCGTCCGTGAAACCGGCAGCAGCTCACCCTGGCGTTACGTGCCCGTTCTGGCGCGAAAGCCCCGGGCACGGCGCGCCGTTTAAGGACTGGCTGTTGCCCGGCGCGCTCGAGCGCGTCCGCCGCAAGCTCGCCGGGCCCGACGACGGCGATCGTTAGATGGTCGCCATTCTCGCCGCCGTGCAAACTGAGATCGTTCGGCGCGAGATCCACCGATTATCAAGGCTGCGAAAGCGTCTCCGACATCGCCTTGGCGCTCGGGATACTGGCCTGTGCGTCCGCGGTCTCCATCGACGCGATCTACGCGCGAGACCCGGGGCTTCCGCAGCATCCCATCATGTTCGTCCCAGTCATCTGAAAGACCGCGCCCTGTCTCGCCTTTATCGACGCCAAGATGACGGACGCATCCGCCCTGAGGGCGGGCGTCGATCCGACGAGCCTTGCCGGCGCGCCGCTCTGGCCGAACGGGCGCCGGCTTGGGCGAACGAGAGATGGCATGCCCTCAAGAACGCGCTGCTGTCCGCCGACGAGGGATTGCAAGGCTGGATCGGCTGGTACGAAGACCGGCTTCATGGTCGCGTGCGAGAGGAGGAGGACGACTTCGCGTTCGCTTCGGTTCCCTTGGAACTCTGGGCCAACCCGGAGGCGACAAACGCCTGGATCGTGGGGAAGCTCCGCGACGCTCCATCATCGGAGGCGGAGCGTCTCACCCCAACTCCTGGAACGCCACTCACTTCGGAGACGTCCATGCCGCCAAATTTGGCTTTCCAATTGTAGAGCGTCGCTTCCGAAACCGCATATTTGCGCGCCAGATCCGCGACCTTCGCCCCCGCTTCCCGCTCCCGCAAAATCCCGATGATCTGCTCTTCCGTGAACCGCTTCTTCTTCATCTCGTCCATCCTGCAATAGGCCGGACTCTAATCCAGGATGGAGGAGTTTTTCAGGGGCAGGTCAGCGGCTGATCACATCGTGTCCGCGCGCACAGCCGGGCCGGTCGTCGAGACGCAGGATGCAAGCGTTGGAGAACGGCCCGAAGGCCAATTTGAAAAGGTGTTGCAATGTTTCGTAGATTACTTCTCGTCGGAGCGGCTGTCGCTCTCGTCACGCCGGCCCTCGCCGCCGGCTCCGGCAATCCGTTTCTGGAACGCCTTGTCGGCGGCCTGGACAAAAAGCAAAAATCCTTCGCCTGCTTCAGCCGTCATTATGACAACGCGCATCTCGCCGCGCATCCAAAGCAGAAGGTCGCCGATATGAAGATGCTGGTGAACGCCTATTATACGGAGGCCTTCCCGCCTTCGGCGCCTGGCTCCTATGCCTATCAGGTCAGTCTCGCCTTCAAGCTCAAGGACCGTCCGGAGACGCTGACGCAGGTCGCGGAATGCGGCGGCGACCTGAAAGACTCGCGCGTACGGGGCGCCTATTGTGCCGGACCCGGGGACAAGGGCGTGCATCTGACGCTCGACGGAAAAGACGCCGTCGTCATCGCCATTCGCGGCGGTGCGGACCTCTGGGCGCCCGGCCCGATCGACCAGCGGCACGACACGGTGAAAAATCCTCTCGGCGCGGACGACAAGGCGTTCCGGCTGGTGCGCACGGAGCTGAAGGAATGCGAGGATCTCGCTTTCGACTCTGACAAGCCGTTGCGCGCCCGCGAACCGAGATAGGCTCAAGAAAAGAGCGCGAGAAGCGTCCGCGCAGCTGACGCTCTTCCCTCTGCGCGAGGATTGGCGTCGCCTTCGGGCGCGGGACTGAACCAACAGCGCTCAACAAAAACAACACCACGGACATGAAAGACCAGCGATTGCCGCCTGCTCAAAGTAGCCTTCATCATAAACGGTCCTTAATGCGAAATTTGAATTACTGCCTTCCCAACAATGCCACCTTTCTCTTGCTCCATAAAGGCCACTGGAGTGTCGCTAAATCGATAGTGCTTTGCGATCGTTGTTTGTAAAAGGCGTCGATCGACGAGGCGAACCAGCTCCACCAGGTCCACTCTACGGGCTTGGGTCATGAGCATCAGATGTTGCCTTGATCGAAAAATATTGGCGATCTTAGAACCGATGAATCCGGGAATCGTGGGCGATGCTTCGATCAATCGCCCATTGCTGACCAGGAAGCGTTGACCAGCAGCATATGGGAACTTGCCAGAGCCATTGACGATGATGTCGAACGGATGGTCAAAGCGGGTTCCGTCCCGTGTCTTGTAATCGATCACTTGATCCGCGCCGAGTTCGTGCATTCGTTCAACGCCATTCGTGCCAGCGACTGCGGTCATTCGCGCGCCGAACAATTTGGCGATCTGAATGGAGAAGAGGCCCATGCCTCCTGATGCGCCGTGAAACAAAATCGATGATCCGGTTTTGGCTTGGCCGCAGTCCCGCAGAGCCTGCAAGGCGGCGAGGCCCGCAATCGGAATCGAGGCGGCGTCTTCGAAAGATACGCCATCGGGAAGCCTCGCGAGGTGCGATGCCGGAACGGCGGCGAATTCGGCGAAAGCCCCACCCTTGAAGGGGCTGGTCATCCCGAAGACGCGGTCTCCAACGCAAAAATCGTCGACTCTCGGCCCGATCTCTGCCACGATTCCTGCGATATCCGCCCCGGGAATTTTGGGGAATTTTCGATCAACCAGCGGCCACATCGCACCCTGACGCGTCCGACTGTCGATCACGTTGATTGATGTGGCGCGCATCTCCACAAGTACCTCGTCGGGCTTCAACGCGGGCTTTTCCACCGATTCGACCTGCAGGACGTCCGCCGAGCCGAATTGCCGATAGACGATTGCCTTCACATCTTCCTCCCTTCTTGACCGAACTGGACGCGGCCCTTGCGCGATCCAACTTGCGACATCACTCGAAAGGTTTGGGGCCCACGCGCTGCGCGAGAACCGCCATTGTGTCGAGCGCGTTCGGACCGGCAAAATCGCCCATCAGCGCAGCCGCTACCGACGCCCATGTGGTGAGAACAATGCCGGCGCTTGCCATGCGCGCCTTCGCGCACTCTTCGGCAATTGAATCTGTCGCTCCGGACGCGTCGAGCACGGCCCATACCTCGTAACCTGCGGCGCGGGCGCCAAGAGTGGCATAGAGCAGTCCGATGTCGGTCGCTATGCCGGCGGCTATAATTATGCGTCGCCCGAGATCAGAGATGGATTTGGCGACCGCGGGGTCTTCAAAAGCGGCGACTCGCGTCCGTTCGACCAGAACATGGTCAGCACAGAGCAATTTCAGCTCGGGTAGAAACACTCCGCCTATCCCCGGCTTCTTGCCGGCGATGAGAACCGCGGGCATTGAGTGGAGGCGACAGATCGAAGTGAGCGCAATTGCGTTATCCTTTAGCCGCGCCGGCTCGATTGTCTTGATGCTGGAAAGCGCCCCCACTTGTAGATCCACAAGCAGCAGCGCGCAGTCACTGGGATTCAGTCCGACCGTCATCGGGCTTCGCTGCTCCTTGCGGCATGTTGGAGGAATGCCGCGACCGAAGTCGGTTCGATTTCCGGATAGCGCGCGTTGAGCGGATCCGTGATCCGGGCTGCGCCCGACATCATCGCCCATTGATATTGCGCGCCGATGGTCGACCATTCATGCGCACGGCCAGCCTGCTGTTCCTTCGCGATCCATGCTTCGAGATCGGAGATCGAACCTTTGCGGAATAGTTGAAAGGGCCGGCCATGCGTCTGCGACAACAACTCGACCAGACGCGTTGAGGAGACCTTGTCGCCGACAACGCCGAAGGGCCCCGCGATTGGGCGCTCTTCCATCGCAACGGTCGCGACGAAGCGCGCCGTATCGGCAACCGTCGTCACATCGAATTCCTGATCCGGCTCTCCAAAGAATCCGACAGTGGCTTTGTCGAAATCGATGATCTGGAAGAACGGCGCGAAAACGATGTCCATGAAGCCGCCGATAAAGATATTCGTCATTTCCATGGGCAACGTTCCGATCACCCGATCGGCCTCACGGCGCAGATCGAGATTGGGATGCGCGCCTTCCGGGAGCTTCATGAAATCGACGGAGAAATCCGAGGGGATAAAGCGCCGCACGTCGGATTCGGCCGCCATCTGCGCGAGATTGATCTGTGCGTCCACGATGACCTCGGGGCCGCCCTGCAAGGCCGAGACCACGCAGCCAACATTGGCCATGGCGGTGCGAAGCGCCGCCGCATCGCGAAGATCTGCTTGTCGCAAGGTCGCGCCTTGCGCCACGAGCTTTTCAAGAAGCGCGGCTTTTTGTGGATCGGACGGCGTCGACTCCCGCACCAGCAAGGCCAGCTTGGCTCCGCGCTGAAGCAGCCTTTCGGCGATCTGCGCGCCGAGCATCCCGGTTGCGCCTGCGACCAGAATATACTGCGTTCCCGACATTTGCGGTCTCCTCAATCGACGAAGATCGTTTCGAGATAGGACGCGAGATCGGAGCGTCTGGCGAGTGGTCCGCGCGCCGTGACATAGGTGTCGGGCCGCAAGAGCACGAAGGCTGGCTCCCCAACTCCGTAACGCCTATGTGCCTCGCCGAGATGATCGAGAAGCAAGCGAGATCGAGGAACTGCGGCGGTCGGCGCGGACCTA
This sequence comes from uncultured Alphaproteobacteria bacterium, assembly GCA_963806665.1. Lineage (GTDB taxonomy): Bacteria > Pseudomonadota > Alphaproteobacteria > Rhizobiales > Beijerinckiaceae > Methylocystis. The sequence goes on from CAWDYM010000005.1 coordinate 29,363, forward strand.
ATGACAAGATAGCAATCGATCGCCTCCGGCCAGCGCGCTGCAACTTCCTGATAGGGTCGAAACAAGTCTTGTGCGCGCTCCGCATCGTCTGCGCCCGCGAAGATGAAGAGCGTCCAGCGGGTCGTCCGCGTCAGAGCGTTGATCGAAGTCGTCGACAAATCGTCAAGCCGGACGAGAGTCGCGTCGAGAACGCGTTCGCCGGGGGCAGGGCCGCTCGAACCGCCGAGATCGAGATTGAGGCGGCTCGATGAATAGGAGATACGAAGCTCTTCGAGCGTGCCGCGCATAAACTCCTGCACGCGTCGATTGCGGATGAGAAACGGCCCAAAAAAGCGTGTGGCGTATTGCCTGAGCTTGCCTGGATGCAACACGCCCCGATAGGCGAGATTGGTGCCCCTGATCAAGCCGACTGCGACGGGATGACGCTCGCTTTGATAGGTTTCGAGAATGTTCGGCTGCAATACGCCCTTGATCACGCCCGCGAGCTTCCATCCCAGATTGAAGGCGTCCTGCAACCCGGTATTCATGCCCTGACCGCCAATTGGCACATGAACATGGCCTGCGTCTCCGGCGATAAAGGCGCAGCGATCCTGGAACCGGTCGGCATAACGATGAGAGGTTCGGTATCGCGCGAGCCAGCTCGCTTCGCTAAGCGTGGACTCAAATCCGGACAGCCTCATAAGATGGTGGCGGATTTCGTCGAGTGTGGGCGGTTCGTTCGTGGCTTCAACGGCCCCAATCTGGTGGTCCGCCGCGGCAGCCCCGGCGCTTCCAGGCTCGTCAGGAAGTGAAATAAAAATCCTGACGACATCTCCCGGCATTTCGATCGCCATCATATAGCCATCCGGGGTCAGAAACAGATAGGAGCGGCCCTTCGGAAGGCCCCACCGAATCCGGCAATCGGCCTGTATGAATTGCTCGCCAGAATATCGTTCGCCGTCGAAGCTCGCGCCCATGGCGCGTCGCACAAGGCTGTTCGAGCCGTCACAGCCCACGACATAACGCGCACTTATGCATTCGGTCCGTTCGCCCGAGCGCAAGGTGACGGCGGCTTCGTTTTCTTGAAGATCGAGCGCCGTCGCGTCGAGGCCATATTCGACCCGGACGCCGCGGCTCCCGAGTTGGTCCTGCAAAATATGTTGGGTGCGATTTTGCCCGAGGATAAGCGGGTGCGGATAGGGGCTATCAATCCGGTCGAGATCCCAGCCGCCAATTTGCTGGCCATAAGCATGCACGACGACTTCACGGAGCGGCTCCGCCTCGTCCTGCACGCGCGCCATGATCCCGACCTTGTCGAGGATCTCCTGCGTGCGGACATGCAGGATCAACGCTTTCGACACCTCACGGACGCGTTCCGACTTGTCCACGATTCTCGGCGTCACCCCATGCCGAACGAGTTCATTGGCGAGCGTCAGCCCCACAGGCCCTGCGCCGATAATCAAGACGTCGCTGTTCGACATACGGGGCCTCGATGGCGAAGCTTCTGCGCGCGAGGATCAGCGGGCGCGTTCGGCTGCCAATTCTTTGGCGAGGAGATTAGGGTTGTTGCAATTTCCGATCAATTCACCAATTTTAGCTATATTGACCCGGAAAGTTGGACAGTGCTCGATATCGAAGATCTTCGCGTTTTCGTTGAAATCGCCCATCTGGAAAGCTTCACGCGCGCGGCGCAAGCGTTGCGCATGCCGAAATCCAGCGTCGCGCGGCGGCTCGCCCGCCTCGAGGAAAAGATCGGCCGCCAGCTGGTCGCCAGATCCACCCGCGTGGTCACCCTGACGGAAGACGGGGAATTGTTCCTGCCGCACGCGCGCAGACTTCTCGACGACAGCATCGAAGCGCGCAATGTGTTCAGCGCGGGAGCGGAAATCGCGCGCGGATATCTGACCATGACAGCGCCGAGCACCTTTGGACGCGCTTTCATCGCGCCTCTTTTGCCTCGCTTTCAGCAACGTCATCCGAATATTCGCGTCGCTTTGCGTCTCAGCCCGGCGAAGCTGGAGCTCGGCGAAGTGGTTGATATCGCCATTCGGCTTGGTCCTCTCGTCGAGGCGGGCCTCGGCGTCGGCAGGTTGGGAGAGATCGACTATGTCCTGGTCGCTTCGCCCGGCTATCTCTCCAGCACGGCCAAGATAGAGGAGCCTATTGACCTCTCGCATACGAACTTCGTCGAACTCAGACCGCCTGCGGCCGACAATCGGATCGAACTCCATCGGGAGGGCAAAGCGCAAACTGTTCGCCTGGTTCCAAACATCGAAGTCAACGATCCGGAGGCCGCGAAAGCGATAGTCTTGGCCGGGGGCGGCGTGGCGGCGCTTCCGTCTTTCCTGGTAGCCGACGACATTGCAGCGAAGCGACTCAAGCTCGTGCTGAATTCATGGCGACCTGCGCCAGCTCCTGTTCACCTCTTGTATCATGCTAGGGTTGCTCCTCCACCGCGGGTGCGGGCGTTCGTGGAGTTCTTCGCCGAGATTTTCGCGCGTGACGAGCCTTGGCGCCCGCGCCTCTCTACGAATCCCTCCTGACGTTCAATGCAACGGGTCACCTCGAGCCGGCCCTACAGCCCGAAGGTCCGCTATATCCTCGAAAGCGACCGGCGAAGGCAACCGAGAAAAAGCTCTCTCTTTTGTTCAGCGTGCCAGCGAAATTGTCGGCGTCGAGAGCCCAGTGCGTGACCAGAGCAGATTCTCGGAAAGCCTCCTGTTACAGGGCCGTGAGGCAGACAAGTTTGATCTCTGGCCGCGAAGCCGCCAGGAGGGTGACTTGGTTGAAATGCAATTCACCGCGCCGAGGGTGGGTGAAGCGCCGTTCGCCTCCTTCGCGACCGAGGACATCTTGCTCGCGCCAATGGGAGGCGAAAAGGGAGCTTTCCTCAACGAGACGATCGACCAGCGCGCCCATCGCGGGGTCGTTCGGGTGGCGGTTGAAGTCGGCCCGGAATTCCGCCACGAGACGCCGGGCCCGGTCAGCCCAATCGCCTAATAAGGTCGGGGCGACGGGTGAAAGGAACACGAAGGCGAGAAGATTGCGCTCTGCGGAGGTGTCGTCCAACCAGCCAGTGAAGAGATCGGCGGCGGCGGCGTTCCACGCCCGCGCCGTCCAAGCAGCATCGAGAAGATAGGAGGGGCCGGCGAACTGTGAGGACAGGGCCAGCAACTCAGCAGGAAGATCAGGCTCGAAGGGTGATGGGATACTTGGATCGCGCTTGCCAGCCAGATCAAAAAGCGAGGCCCGCTCCGCTGGGGTGAGGCGTAACGCATTGGCTATTCGCGACAGGGCTGCGACAGACGCACTCACTTCCCGCCCTTGTTCGAGCCACGTGATCCAAGTCACGCTGATCCCGGCCGCTTCGGCCAATTCTTCGCGTCGCATCCCGGGGGTACGGCGGCGTGACCCCGCTCCTGCAGGGGATGGCATGCGCTCGCGATGGACGCGAAGGAAGGCGCCGAGCAAACGCAACCGGTCAATCTCGTTCATGGCAGGACTTATACTAGGATATTTGCTCGTCTTTTACTGGTAAAAAAATGCGACATTATCGCGGCTCTCACCCCCCTAGGGAGCCGCTCATGACATCCCAGACCCACGCCAAAGTCGTCGCCCGACAGTTCGGACCGCGTGCGCATGCGTATCTGAAAAGCACCGTTCACGCTCTGGGCCAAGACCTCGATATGATGGAACAGCGCGTCGGGCATCGCCCGGAAGCGATCGCCCTCGACATGGGATGCGGCGGCGGGCATGTAACGTTTCGGCTGGCCCCCCGAATCAAAAAGGTGGTGGCCTACGATCTCTCCCCCGACATGCTGGCGACCGTGAAAGACGAAGCCCAACGGCGCGGCTTCCAGAATGTGGTGACCAAATAGGGCGCAGCGGAAGGTCTCCCGTGCCCTTCCGAAGCCTTTGACGTGGTGGCGACCCGCTTCAGCACCCACCATTGGCGCGATTTGCCAGCTGGCTTGGTACAGATGCATCGCGTCTTAAAAAGCGGAGGTATGGCGATTTTCATGGACACGGTCTCGCCCGAAGATCCACTGCTCGATACCTGGCTACAAAGTCTGGAGTTGCTGCGCGACCCCTCACATGTGCGCAATCCCTCGCTAGAGGGCTGGCGGGGTTTGGTAGCGAGAGCGGGCTTTATCGTGGACGAGGTGGCGCGGTTTCGGATTCGCCTCGAGTTCGCCTCCTGGATCTCCCGCATGAACCCACCGGCGGTGCACGTCGCGGCCATCCGGTCCTTGCAAGAGCTGGCGGCGCAGGAGGTTATTGAACATTTCTCCATTGAGGCGGACGGCAGCTTTGAGCTCGATACCGCCATGATCATCGCAACCAAGCTCTGAGTTAAGCTCTGGATCTCAGTCCGCCTCCTTGGACGGGTATCATTCGGCGTGGGGTTTCTACGCCGATCGGCATCGCAAGTAGCTGAAATCCTATCGACCAGAGGGGGCACACGCTGACGCCGATTCACACCAATACCCTCGTTCGACTTCGACAGACCGACCCCGGTCTGAGCTGCTGCCGGTTTCGTGGACGCCGAGAAACGGTGTTTCATGAGGCCGGAGGTTGGTTATGGCGAGACGGATATTCAGTCGGGAGTTCAAGGTTGAGGCGGTTCGTCTGGTGAAGGAGCGCGGCGTCACCGTCGCGCAGGCCTGCCGCGATCTGGATGTGCATGAGAACGTGTTGCGGCGCTGGGTTCGGGAGCTGACGACAGATCCCGTGCAGGCCTTCCCCGGACACGGCCAGCAGAAGCCGGAGCAATTGGTGTGTTTTGGCTCCGAAATTTGACCCCTATCGGCGTCCAACAATGCCCCCGGTGGGCGATCATTTTATCTCGTTGGATCAGAGCGCTACCTGAGCTGCGGTGGGGTCAACCTTGGAAGCCGATCGGGGGTCAAACGCCGAGCCGATTTACACTTTGAGGATTCTCTCGGCCCCTGCGGCGCGTAGCTGCTTGACCTGCGCGTCAACGCTCTGGCCGTCGGTCGATACGCGCGCATAGCCGTAAATCATACAGGCGGCCTACAGGATGGCTTCCATGCCTTTGCGGCGGATGAGGTCGAGCAACACAAGGGCCGGGCCGCTTGGCCGCTTCGCGCCGCGTTCCAGCTGCGAAACATAGCCGACGGTCAAATTGAGATAGCGGGCGAAAACCGCCTGACTGAGCCGCGCCTTTTCGCGCAAGCTGCGGATTTCCTCGCCTGTGATGGGCGACGGCTCCGGCGCGTCGTCTTTCGCCAGATTCCGCATGGTAATTTTCTCATGCGTCGCTTCGTCCATGAGGCCAAGGCGGCGCATGTCTCCTGCCGTTTCGAGAATAGCTTCCCGCAAGCGGCTAGGCGTTGCTTTCTTCGTCATGGTTCGACCTCCTCAATCGCTCCATCCGCCAACGCGGCGGCAATCTGCTTGGGCGTCGCGTCAAGCCAACCACGCGCGACCAAACGCAAATCCTCCAATTCATCCGGCTCGATATTGTCTCTTTCGCTCTTGGCGAATCCATAGAGGAACACCGCGCGCTCCGTCGTTTGATAAGCGATGATCGTCCGATAGCCGCCTGAGCGACCGCGACCGGGGCGCGCGATGCGTTGCTTAATCAGTCCGCCGCCCAGGTCGGCATCAACCAATCCACGCGCGGCGCGCTCGATAGCTTCGCTTAGGCTCTTGTCGGCGATACGTTCGCCCCGGGCGAACTTCACAAACCATTTGATTTTAAAAACCCGCACAGCACCCCTATAACGCTATAAACTATAGCACAATGAACTATAATTTCAAGCAAATTCACGAGGGCATTCTGCACGTATATTCTGCACAAAAAAAGGGCCTTCCAGCCAGCGGCTTAGCTTTTGTGCATAAATCTTGATTTTTGAACGGCCGAGGCTGCGGTAGCTCGTTGGAGCCGCCATTGGTGCAGCGATCGGGTCAACCGTGGGGGCGGTGGGCATTTTAGCCTTGCTAGTCGCAAATATTCATACATTGCGCGACGAATGGTGCAATAACACAAAATTATTTTGCCTACCGTCGACCCCAGAATTCCTCGTCGGAGAGTACATCTGTTACGGAGGATGCCAGTCACCCGGCGGGGTCGGCCGAATTACGTATGATAATGGCAAATTGATTGTTACTAACGAAAAGAGTCAGCCATCTAATGCTTCATACGATGGATCATCGCGTTCTGTGTATATTGAAAATGTAAATTTAAAGGGCATAATTTTAGGGGATTATCCCCTTGAGACAAGTTTGACTCGCGTTCGGGCAAAGGCCGCGCTATCGTCGCGGGATGTCCGTTCTCCCGACGAATATTGACCAACTGATTGACGCCGAAAAGTCGTTCCCAGTGCGACCAAGATGGGATGATCAGTCAGACCCACGTTATTATACCTTTCTAGCTCCTCTCTCCATCGGCGAGGAAACCATAGGAGGGTTCGGGGTTCGGGCAAAAATTTCCAAGCAATTTGTTAATCGTGATGCGTTTATGCAGCTTGAGTTCGCGACCACCGGGCGGAGCCGCGAAGAGCTATGGCGCTGCCAATGGCGACCGTTTGAGACGCACACGAATAAAACGTGGGGGCCGCCGGGATTTCGAAATGGCTAGATTTGTTGGCGAAAGCCACCATCACCCATTCTGGGAAAATTGGGTCGCGTCTGAGGGGCGGATGCGGGGCGGCAGTCTTCCAGCGGCACTTCCGCTTCTGCCTGATCCTAATACACTTTCCGAATTCCTTGATTTCTGCGGAAATTGCTTTAGAATCAAGAATATGAATTTGGTTGAGGTGCCTGGAGGGCCTGACCTGTTCTGGGGTAACGATGGCTAACTTTGTGCGTGAGAGAATGTCCTCCGTCATTGATGCGGCGATCAGAAAGCTGGTTTCCGCAGAGCATTTTCACGCCGCCTCACTTGTCACAATGCCGGTCACATATCCTAGCGGGGCATCGGTCGTCCTTGAAGTCTTTCAGCAGGGCGAAAAGTTCTTCGTCTCTGATCGTGGTGGAGGGCATCAAGAAGCCGAATTTGCTGGAGCTTCACGGTATTATGGCCGCGAGGCGCGGCGCATTGCCGAAGAATGCGGGGTTAAGTTCGACGGCCGCGACATGTTTATCGTCGAAGTGACGGTCGGGCAGCTTCCGGGAGCGCTTACAATCATAGCCAATAGCTCTCAGTCTGCGGCAAATATGAGTGTCATGCGCTCATCTGAGCGCGTGCAGCGCGATGCGGGGGATATGCTATTCGCTAGGCTTTCGCGAATTTTCCCCGCGTCGTCTCTAGCCAAAGACGCAGCAATTATTGGTGCGTCTGGCCATCAATGGCATGTGTCGACTCTGGTTTCCCTTGATGATAGGCGATCCGCATTTGAGGCTGTTTCGCATCACTACCCATCGGTAGTTAGTGCGACAGCGAAATTCCATGATCTTGCACGCCTTGAAACATTCCCTTCCCGTGTTGCCGTGGTATCGAAAAGGGAATCTCTTGGTGATTACATCGGCGTGATATCCGCTGCGTCGACTTCAGTTATTGAGACATCGGCGTCGGATCAAACTTTCCTGAGGCTAGCGGCATGATGACCCTGTCCGAAGCCGTGAAGGCCGGTAAATTAGAAGAATTCATTGCTCAGGAGGAATCTCGCGGCGTTGGCCCTATCGACCGCGATGAGTTCGACGCTTTGGCTGCGGCGCTCGTTAGAGCGCCGCAATCAGAAGATCAAACATCGCGTTCCGCATCTGGCGATGGTTCGAGCGGAAAGAAAACTCGCCAAGGTAGCGGTCCATGTGCTTCGCGCTGATATGAATGTGGGTCGAAGCGACCGACTTCTTAAACAGCTTCCAGAAGCTCTCAACGTTGTTCGTGTGGTGCTGCGCATCGTGGCGGTAGTCGTAATAGGCCCACTCTTTCGCCCCGTGCTGAACCGCCCCGTGCTTGTAGCCGTCGCCTTCCAGTAAACCATAGGACACAAGTTCGTCCGTCGAGACGATCGCGCCCTTTTCGACCTTTTCGAGCACGACTTTGCGCAGCGTGTCTTGCTTCACGTTCTCAATCACTTGCGTCTGGATTTTACCGCCGCGCTCTTTCAGGCCCATGACGATCGTCTTGCCTTCCGCGCCGCGCCCGCGCTTGCCAGAGCGGCGCCCGCCCACGTAAGCCTCGTCGAGTTCAACGTGGCCCTTGAGCATTTCGAAGCCGTCCGCCTTGGTCATCAGGTCGCGGATTTGCTGGCCGATGCGCCAAGCCGTCTTGTAGGTCACGCCAAGCGTGCGCTGGAGTTCCTTGCCGCTCACGCCATGGCGCGTCGCGATAAAGAGGTAGATCGCATAGAACCACGTCTGGAGCGGCGTGCGGCTGTCCTGAAAGATCGTGCCTGCGCAGGGGTAGACGTGATCGCCGCAGGCGGCGCAAGCAAACGCACGGCGGCCCGTGATCTTGTGAAAGCTGCTCTCGACGCCGCACTTACCGCAGACGTGGCGCATTCCATAGCGCACTTCCATGATGCGGTTCAGGCAGGCGTCATCATCCTTGAAGGTCGCGAAAAACTCGCGAACCGAAAAAGACTGAACGCCGCTAACATTCTGTCCGGCTTGAGAGGGGCGTTTGCGTTTCCGAGTAGCCATAGTCGTCGTCTCCAATGACGCGACTATGCCAGAAGCTCATACTTGCGTCAAGGGGATAATCCCCTAATTTTAGACGGCGGCCGTACAATTGAGTGGAAAAACCCGACAACTTGGAAGCGCAAAGACTAACCACCATTATGGAACCCGCGCGGCAATTACCGGTGCGCCAGTCGCATAAGGCGCATTTAATATGCTGTATTATAAAGGATATTATCATATATAGAAGCAGCCCGCAACGCCGTGGTTGAGCTAGCAAACTCAATCCTCGACAAAATCATGCAACTCATGTATATTGCATATAGTACTTAACCGGGGGATGCATGGACGTGCTCAAAGTCTCCGCTGCCGATTTTCAGCGCAACATCGGTCGCTATCAAGACCTCGCGCTGCGCCAGCCGGTCGCTGTCACCCGCAACGGCCGCGAAAGCTGCGTGCTGATCTCGACTGAGGAATATCGCCGCCTTAAGCGCCGGGACCGCGAAGTGCTGGGTATCGAGGATTTCACCGACGCCGATATTGCAGCACTTGAAAGCTCCCGTCCGCCGGAAGAGGCGAAGGCATTCAACCACGAACTTGAACCCTGAACATCGTGCCTCTGCCAAAGCCAGTCCAGGGTCTCGTTATCCGTTATTCCTATCTCTGGCGCGCCGAACAGCGGCGCGGTCAAGAAGAGGGCGTCAAGGATCGTCCCTGCGCCGTTGTGCTAGTGACGACAACAGAAGACGACGAAGAGGTCGTCACCGTCCTTCCAATCACGCACACGCCGCCCGCCGATGATCTCTTCGCGGTCGAAATTCCTTCGATCACAAAAACACGCTTGGGTCTCGACGCCGAACGATCATGGGTTGTCCTGTCAGAGGCCAATCGCTTCGTCTGGCCCGGTCCCGATCTGCGCCCTTTGCCAAACGCCGACGCCGCAAGCGCAGCTTTGGGGCTTCTGCCTTACAAATTCGCCGAAGAACTCAGGCTGCGCTTCCTCGCGCATATCAAGGCGCGGCGCGCACATATCGTCCCAAGGACAGAATAGCGCCGGACTTTTGCACCTAACTTGTGCAACGAAAAAGCCGTTTTTAATCAACGCTCTAATTTTGATACAGAAGTCTTGATTAGTGCACGTTTCGGCGCGCACCCGCGCCCCGGGCAGAATATGGCCAGCCGATCGCGGTTGGGGAATCCTTCCTCGGGATGTCTTGCATCGCGGCCTTGGTCCCTGCGCCTCCGCAGCCGAGCGCGTCGAACGCCGCCGCATCCTTATAATACTTCAGTTCGGGGTAGTGCTGGCCTAGGACTTGCCTCTCGTCCCCCGGCCTTTTGAATGCGAAGAAGTTGTCCGTTGTGCCTGGTTCCGGCAACATATTGCGGATGCTGAGCCAGCCGAAATTCGGGTTGCCAACTCCGTCGCCTCTGCTCGACCAATTTGCCCAAGCGACACCGCACTCGGTCGTCGCGAATCGCGGGCGATCCCTCTCGCTGCTTGCCACGAAGGTGACGTAGCCGTCGCTATTGACGGGGAACTGCTCATCGACAACGCCGTCCATGACCCGCGTCGTCGCTTGCGATTCGCTGAGAGAGATCGACCAGAAGCGCATTTCTGCGCCCGCGCCATCGAACACCGGGGCTCGGTTGAATGTCTTCACTGTCGCCCACGGCTTCAGCCGTATGACGACTACCTTGCCAATTCCGCGATTGATAAATGTCCGCAGATATGTGTTGAAGACGTTCGGATAGTAGCTGCCACCGAATTTGTTTGGCGTTGGGACACTGGGATTCGAGTAATCGGTCGGATTTAGCGCGAACTGGTCCATGTTGTAATCAGGGTCGTAAGCCGCTCTCCAGTCCGCGGGGTAGCGCGCAGGGAACGTGGGGGGCACGCCCTTTGGACTTGAGAGTTTCTTCCATTGGGGCATCGGCATGACGAGCGCCGAAAGGTTGGGTGCGAAAGTCTCCTCGGGAGACTTCGGATTGGACCTCAGGACGTCGCAGGCTTCTCGTCCGCGCATCACGGGTACCGTTAGTCAGGGTCAGTTTGACCGATGGCACTGGCTCGCCCCCTGCGTAGTCGAAGCCCCTATCCGGGACGTATATCCGATACAGGATTGTTTCTACAGCTTCCCCGGTTTCGAGATACCAACGGTTCTTTGACGGCAACGAGTATAGGTAGTTCCTGGGAGGCTGCCCCGCGTTCTGCACCAAGGGTAGGTCGGCGGGTTTTTCATCGAGACGCACCTCGACGGTGTATCTCCGCCGATCCTCGGGAGTCGCATAGCGGTTCGCCCCGTTCCTGAACGTGTTCACCGAACCAGAGTCCGGATTGATCATGTAATCGGAAGTCCCGTCAACGAAGAGCCCGGCCTTGTCGTAGCTGATAAAGGACATGAAACGGGAGTTGGGATACACGCCCTCCATCTCTACCTTTGACCCCGGCGGGCGTACAAACACGGCCGCCCAGTAGATCGCGCCGGCGTCGGGGAACGCCCTGTTGTTGAGAGGATCGCGACCCGTCGGGCCGTATTTGAAGAAGCAGTTGGTTAACGTGCCACCCACAAACTCATCAAAGACCTGTTGCGCGGAGGCGGCTTTTTCGGATTCGCTGCCAGGAGCGCCAGCGGGCTGTGCGCCGTTGCCTTTGCCGCTCGAACCGAGCAGGGCTGCGCCTAGCATCACCGCCAGTCCGGTAATCGACACAGCACTCCTCATTATAGGTCTCCCCGCGCTTCGGTCTTTATAGGAAGTGGGACTACGCTGCCACTGAAGGCTTTTTCCGGCATCGGTACGCTCGGAACTTGGCGACATCGGCGCGGTCGAGGCCGGCGTCGTGATCGACCTCTATCTGTCCTATCGCGCCGTCAAGGCGTGGCAAAGGATGATCGATCTCTATCATGAGATCGACCCCGTGCTGCGCAACACCACGCTTGTCCAGGAGCAATACGCCTTCGCGCTCAACCGCGCCGGGCGTAGCGACGACGCCGAGGAAGTGCTGACCGAATTGATCCTTGACCGCGGGGCGTCAAGCGAGACCCTTGGCCTGCTCGGGCGCGTCTACAAGGACCGCTGGGACGCGACCAAGACGGCTAACGACCCGGCGGCGCTCGGCTGGGCGGACAAGGCGATCAGCGCCTATCTGAAGGGTTTCGAAGCCGACTGGCGCGACGCCTATCCCGGCGTCAATGCCGTAACACTGATGGCGCTGACAAAGCCGAGGGACGAGCGCATTGGCTTGATCGCGCCCGTCGTGCGCTACGCGGTCCAACGCAAGATCGATCGCGGCGGCGGAGATTACTGGGATCACGCGACGCTGTTGGAACTTGCCGTGATAGCCGACAATCTCGAAGAGGCAGAGAAGACGCTGCCGGATGCGCTCGCAAATTTACGCGAGCCATGGGAGGCCGAGACGACTGCTAGGAACTTGTCGCTCGTCCGCGATGCGTGGGTGATCGCGGGGAAGGATGTTCCGCGTCTGCAGCGGATTATCGCGGCGCTGGAGGCGCGGGCGAAGGGGTGATATATAGCAACTCTAAGTTGAGTCCTCATTGCCTAAGGAGCTTTGATTGGGGTGCCTGTGGACCCTCGCCAATCTTGACTTAGACCAGCTCGAACGCTTACGACGCACGCACAGACCTCGATGCGAGGCAACTGTAATTCGGCGTCGAAACCCGACGCCAATCGGCGCGGTAAACCATTGATGTTCTTGAGTCACGATGTCGCGGCGATTGACACGCTGCGGGCTGTGACCTGCTCTCGCAAAACCCCGATGATCTGCTCTTCCGTAAACCGTGCACGCTTCATCAGGTCCGTCCTTCGAATGGCCGGACTCTAATCGCTCATGGTGGAACTTCGTAGTGGCAGGTCAGTTTTTCAGGGGCAGGTCAGCACCAAGACCGATCTGCGAGAAGCCGAAGCCTGTTCCACGTGGTTGATCAAATTGCTCGACATCTGAGGTTTTGCGGGATCGTCATAGCGCATCGTTGGTGCGCAAGGGAGGTCAACACGCCGCGTTCGTATTTCGGTATTTTTGCAAACGTGGATTTTCCGAGAAAAATTTTTCGACCGACTCTTTGTCGCCAAGACAGCCAAAGGCCTTCTCAGCCATTTCAGCGGCTCTTCGACCCCGCTCCTCATCAGTCATCGATGTTTTTTTATCGAGTTTGCCGGCGAGTATGTTACTCGCATGATTTATGTATGCTTTAGGGTAACGCTTCTCCTTGGCCTCATGTAGCCAACGTAGCGCCGCGCTTTCTGAATTTTTATCGGGCCCCTCATAATCTGGATCAAGCAATGCCCCCGCGAGGTTAACCATCGCAACGGCGTTGCCGGATTCTGCCGATCTCTTCCACCATTGCGCTGCCTCAGATATATTTTTCTGACCGAAGAAATTGGCGGCCTTTTTGGCCTCCTTTGCAAACACGCCGTAGTGAAACGCCCCAATTAGGTCCATCGCATAACTGGAGCCTTTGAGTTGTGCTTGGTTCCATGCCTGAACCGCCTGTTCCATACGCCGATGCGCTTCTACGTCATCTGCCTCAATCGCCTTGCGAACCGCGGACGCCGCCAACGAGCGCCCCAACTGCGTCAAAAAATGCCTCTCGACCGCCCCCTTTTTTTGGCTGGCACTGGCAAGCCTGCAAGAGCTGATAGCTTGCTCAATTTCATCGGAACTGAGGAGGTTCATGTCAGGTTGGAACACGCCGCTTTTGTTGTCGTCGTCATAGCGACTCCCGCTCAATTTATCGCATCTCGTCGCACTGTTAAGCCGCTCGGGATACGCCCGAGTGCGTTCCGCGATTTTCAAGCGGACGCCGTTCGGTTCAGGGATGGCGTGAGCGATCAAATCTGGTTCAACCTTGGATTCGACAACCGCTTGCGACCGTGATTGGGCTAGCTCATGTTGCAACGTTCCAATTTGGCCGCGAAGTTGGTCTCTTTCTTTATATGCTGAACTTAGCTTCTGACCTGTATCGGCCAGATCTATTCGCGCTTTCTGCAGCTCGGTGTCCGACGCCTCGTTCCTCTTTTTCTCGGCATCCAACATTGCAGAAAGGGATTCAATCGCCGGCGCCCCTTGGCCTTGGACGCGCAAATGATCCCTTTCGGCAGAAACCATTTCGGCGCCGGCGCCGAGGTTTGTGTCGGCCCACACCTCGATTCTCAATTGACGCAGGGCCGCGACGATATCAGAAATCCTATTTCTATCTTCATGTGAGTAACTTACAAATACGTCGGCCATGTTATTCTCCCTCGGGCCGATAAGCCATCATATATGTTCGCAAGGACTCGATCGTAGCGCAAGCGCGGCTGATTTGTTGACGTCCCTCTCGGCGTTAGCGGGGTCACATGCTAGGTCAGCAGGGACAGCCTTCTGCGCCTGCGTTCGGGTAGGTGCGAATCAGTTAGAATATATTCTTTGGCCTCCCCGGTCAGAGGACGCGGATGACAAACTGATGGAGATTCCCGTGCGCATCGCCCAGACTCGTACACGCCGCGCACTATAGGAATCCCGCAAAGGACTCAACCGTCGAATCTTATCCATTAGTCGGCGCTTTAAGCTGATTTGGCCGTCGTTGACCTCAATACCTCCCAAATCACTCCCGCCATAAAGCAGGCAAGTATTACTCCCGTCGTATAGTCGAGACCAAAAGTTGCTCGGGCCGAGTGGGCAAAACCAACTCCGCAGCTAACGGAGATAAATACTCGGATTACGCGGACCGTTGGAGGCACGATTGTCGTCGTCGCCCCTCTTAGAGTCTGTCCGATGACTTCAGGCGGGATTACAAAGTTTTCTGAGCATGAGGCGGATTGAAGCGAGGCGCAGGAAGGCGAGCGCTTTGCGATTGAAGTTCTCCCAGTCCTTGGCCAATCTTCGACAGCGACCGAGCCAAGCAAAAGTTCTCTCGACCACCCAGCGCCTTGGCAAGACCTCGAAGCCTTTGGCCGCATCGGAACGCTTGACGATTTCAGTCGCGAGGCAGGGCAACGCCTTCTTCTGCCCATCGAGAAATTGCGGGCCTTGATAGCCGCCGTCCGCGAATAGCTTTTGCAGGAACGGAAACTTCCCGAACAGCGTTTGCAGGACGAGAACGCCGCCGTCGCGATCTTGAACGTCGGCGGAGTGGACGATGGCGTGCAGCAGCAGGCCTAGCGTGTCGACGAGAATGTGCCGCTTCTTGCCTTTGATCTTTTTGCCCGCATCATAGCCGTGCGGGTCGATGCAGGCCCCCCTTTTTCGGCGCTCTTCACGCTCTGGCTGTCGATGACGGCGGCGGTCGGACTGGCCTCGCGTCCGGCGGCTTCGCGACACTTCACATACAACGCGTGATGAATGCGATCCAACGTGCCGTCGTAGGTCCAAAGATCGAAGTAGCCATGAACCGTGCTTCTCGGCGGCAAATCCTTCGGGATCGCCCGCCACTGACAGCCCGTCGAGAGAACATACATCAGGCCATTCACCACTTCGCGCACGCTCACCGTGCGCTTGCCGCCGCCGCGCTTTGCAGGCGGGATCAAGGGAGCGAGCAGCGCCCATTCGGCGTCCGTCACGTCACTGGGATAGCGCAACTTGCTGCGATCATAACGCGCACGATTTTCGTTCGTCCACATCGGCGACCTCCCCGCGAATCAGGCCGCCTCTTTGAATCACAAACAATTCATCCGATTCAATATCCCTTCGGACAGACACTTACAACAACTCACCCTGGCTCCCAGCCACCGCCTGCAGTCGCCATAGATACCGCCCGAGATCAGAAAACGCAGTAAGTTACCTTGTCAACACCGGAGTACACAACAACTCCGAGGATTGACACAATTACAACTTCTGCAGCGTCGCCAATGTCTATGTCAAACGGATCGCCCACTGTAAGCGGCTCTCAACACCCGGATAAAAAACTCCCTAAAAATGTGAAGCCAACGTAGAAAAAATCTTTGAGAATGTCAGAGCAAGAGTCGTCTTTCATCGCAATCACCATCCTATTTTTTCAATCCAGATCGATGGGAAAGTTGAGGAGGCATGACGAGTTTAGCGGAGCTTTAGGCACTTGCAACCCGCTCTATATCGAAACGGCCTTCGGTCGCGAGAAGCTGCGACGTTTCAGTCCAGATAGCCGCTTGGCGGCTTGGCCGGTGATCGACCCCGGTCAAGGCTAAGGCGCGTTATTACGCCTTTCTAAATCAGACCGCCATCGCGGCCTGATTTAAGCAAAACGCCTATGGCAAACCCGGCGCGGTTCACGCGCCTCGGCTACCGACTGGACAACAGGCGCCGCAGCTAAAGCAAACCTTCGCGGAAATCGTTCAGGCCTTGGTCAGATTTCGGGGCGTCTATTTTGGAAAGCTTGAGAGGAATCCAGGGGCGTTATTTTGGCGATCGTAGATCCGCAGGCGGCCATGACCGCGTTCAACCGCTTCGGTCTGGGAGCAAAGCCCGGCGATCTCGCCCTCGCCGCCAGCGATCCACGCGGCGTGCTGGTCGATGAGTTGAAGACGCCCGGAGTCACAGAGGTCGCCCCCGATGCGCTTGGCTCCTCCGTAGATGCGCTGCAAAAGCTCTTTCAAGACCAGCAAGACAAGCGTATGGCGCGCGAACGCGCCGCGATGGAGCCGCCGCCCGAAGCCGCCCCAGCAAACGGCCAAAGCACATTCGGCTCCGCGCAGCAGACCGCAAACCAAGCCAAATCACAAAGTCCAAGTCTGGAGCAGAAGCTTTTTCGTGATGAAGCGATGGCGCGGTTTCGGAATGCGTTTTCAGCCCGCATCGGCTTAGTCGAACGTCTTGTGGCCTTCTGGTCGAACCATTTCGCAGTGTCTGTGAGCAAGGGCCAATTCATCCGCGTCGCGGCGGGGCCATTCGAGAGAGAAGCCATTCGCCCCTTCGTGCTGGGCAAATTCACGCAGATGCTGATGGCCGTCGAGTCGCATCCGGCCATGATCTTCTACCTCGACAACCAACGCTCCATAGGTCCTAACGCCACTGCGGGGCGCCTGGCCGGTAAAGGGCTGAACGAAAATCTGGCGCGCGAAATTCTGGAGCTACACACGCTCGGCGTTGACGGCGGTTATCAGCAAAACGACGTAACTGAACTTGCCCGTATCATCACAGGCTGGAGCTTTACAGAAGCCGAAAGCGAAACTGGCGAACCGGGAGCATTCGTGTTCAAGGCCAATTGGCATGAACCAGGGCCGCATAACCTGCTAGGCAAAAATTACCCGCAGAAAGGGCGCGATCAGGGAGAGGCGGCCCTTCTCGACCTTGCGCGCCATCCAGCAACGGCCAATCACATTGCAACGAAGCTCGTCAGGCACTTCATCGCCGATACGCCGCCGCCTGGCATGATCAACTCCTTGTCCAGAAAGTTTCGCGACACGGACGGCGACCTCATGGAAGTGAGTCTCGCCCTCATTCGAGACGACCGCGCCTGGCGCGCGCCGGCGACAAAAATTCGGGCGCCGTCCGAATACCTCCTCGCCGCCGCTCGGGCGATGGACTTTCTACCTGACGAACCCGGGCCGATCCTCCATCTGCTGAATCTACTCGGCATGCCTCTCTGGCAGCCGGGCGGGCCAAACGGCTTCTCCGATTCCGCCAGCGTTTGGGCGGCGCCGGAGGCGATGAAACTGCGTTTGGACGTGTCCTGGCGGATTGCACAGCGCTTTCGTGAAGTTGGCAATCCACTCGGCGTCCTCGACACTGTCGCGGGCCTCGCCGCCTCGCGCGAAACGCGAGACGCCATCGCGCATGCGGAGTCGCGGCAGGAGGCCCTCGCCTTGCTCTTCATGTCCCCTGAGTTTCAGCGGAGGTGATCAATGAAAGCCTCTTACTCGCTATCGCGCCGGCATTTTTTTGCGCGTGCAGGCGTCAGCTTTGCGGCCGCGTTCCTGCCTCCTCCGCTCAGCGCGGCGGGTGCGCGCGATCCGCGTTTTATTGTGCTGATATTGCGCGGCGCAATGGACGGACTAACCGCCATTGCGCCCGTCGGGGATCCAAACTACGCCGAAATTAGAGGTCCGCTCGCTCTCCCTCGTTCGGGAGACCGCGGCGGCCTGACGCTCGATGATTTCTTTGCCGCGCATCCCTCGCTGCAGACCTTCACGCGCCTCTACAAAGCGAAACAGGCTGCGGTGATCCACGCCGTGGCGACGGCGTATCGCGACCGATCCCATTTCGACGGCCAGGACGTCCTGGAGAGCGGCTATCCTTCGCCAGGCCACACCGATAGTGGTTGGCTTAACCGCGCCGTGGCTCAATTGCCTTCGACCCTTGGCGCTCCCGCTCAGGGACTTGGCGTTGGCGCCGTTGCGCCACTCGTCATGCGCGGACCAGCTCGCGTGCTCGGGTGGGCGCCTCAGGGCTTGCCCGAGGCGAGCGCGGGTCTTGCCCAACGCGTTCTGGATCTTTATGCGCATCGCGACCCTGCGCTCGCTGAGGCCCTGAAAGCCGGCCTCGACACAGAGCGATTGGCGCGCAGCGACGGCCTCTCCGATGAAAAGACGAAACAAAGGAACGGAACCGGTCAGTTTGGCGGGATGCGTCAAGCGGCCGCCGGGGCCGCGCGGCTCCTTGCCGCCTCTGGCGGCCCGCGCATCGCCGCCATCGCTTTCGACGGCTTCGATACGCACGCCAATGAGGGCGGCGTTCAAGGGCAGCTTGCCACCCGCTTGTCAGGGCTCGACGCGGTTTTCGAAGAGTTGGAGAAGGGCCTTGGCGACGCGTGGAAAAATACGGTCGTCGTCGCCGTAACGGAATTTGGCCGCACCGCCCGCGCAAATGGCACGATTGGCACCGACCATGGAACCGCCTCAGCCGCTCTTCTCGCAGGAGGAGCGTTGGCCGGCGGGCGCGTAATCAGTCAGTGGCCGGGCTTGGCGCAAAACCGGCTCTATCAAGGCCGGGACCTCAACCCGACGATCGACATGCGCGCCGTTCTGAAAGGCATCTTGGCGGAGCACATCGGTATGGGCGACCGCGTTCTTGCTGAAAAGATATTCCCTGACTCGGCCGGCGCGGCGCCGATGAAAGGCCTTCTTTCAAGTTGAGCCTGCGATCGCCTTGATGTGGGCCAACGGCCCGCGCCTCCTTGCAGGAGCTGCAGCGCGGAGCGTCACGGATTCGTGTCTAGATTTTGCGCGGACGCCGGCGTCGGCTCCGCGCTCATCGCCGACCCTAATCAACACCTTAAGCAGAAATCGCGACGCCTCGAGCGTTCATTGTCGGATTCAAGCCGGACCGGCATATCCCCCGCGATCGCCGAACCTTTGCCCCATTTAAGGAGAGGACTGCGATCCGGCGCGACAAAGCGACCCCTCCTCTGCACGAAAGATTAGACACTTACCGTGCTGATCGGCGTCGGGACCCTTTGCCGAATATCAATCCGGCGCGTCAAGGAATGGAGACCTCGCCAAAATGCGATTATCCTGACATCTGATCCGACAACGAATTGCAGGCGATCCCATGGCGAGGAGACTCAAGCCCCTCGACGTCCAGCAACGAATGGCCGCGACGGGCGGGTGGTCGGTATATGCGGATGCTCGACGTGGCCGAATTGACGGAACTCACCGATTTGATTCCCTCACTCGGCGAGGACGGGCGGCAGGCGTTCGAACGCGCCGCGCAGAGGATATTTAACGGCACGGTCGAGAATCTGTTGACCGCTGGCAAATGCGACGGTTCGCCTGCGCTTCACGCCCGGGACCAGCTGCTCAAACTTCAGCAGTCGATGGCGCAAGCGAGAGACGTCGTCGAAGGCCTCGATGAGGCCATGATGCGCCTCCTTGACGCACAATTGTCGGAGCTGGCAACTCTTGCGCAAAGCGACCGGGTGGGGACAAGGATCACAAGCGACAAGTGGCGCAGGGACATTTTGCGACTGCTCGATCTGATCCTGGGCGTGGGAGAGCGCTTCGAGATCACGCCAGTCCGGCGCGAGTCCGGAACGGTCTATCGCCAGATGGTGCGGGGGCTGGCGGTTTGCGTCGCCGAAATCGCGGGCGACCCGCCAAGGCGCACATTCAAAATCGAGACCGATCACACAAGCCAGTCAGGCGACCAGTACCTGGTTCCTGGAGCTATCCCGGCGCTTCGCCGCTCTGGCGCATGCATTTGCGTCGAAGGCGGCAAAGAATCTTGTCCTCGAAGCGCCGTCCGCCCTCACAGGCATCGTTCGGGAGGAACTGGACGCCCTCAGCGACCTCCGGGGACCAGCGGCGCCAAAACCGAATGGCGCAATAAAGCGGCGTCGGCGGGGATAAATCGCCATTTTTCAGGGGCGGACATATGGCATAGCCAGAAGGTCATCTATCGCGGCTTCGCTCGGAGATGACCCATGCGCTCACCCAATAGGCGCCCGAAAGGGCTCGTAACCGCCGGTTCCGTGGATGACGCTCGCGCCCGTTTCGCGCAGCGCATCGAGACGCGTCCGATCTCGACGCTGCGGCCTTTCCCGCAGAACGCCCGCACTCATTCGAAGAAGCAGCTGCGCTCGATCGCGGACAGCATCGAAACTTTCGGCTTCACCAATCCCGTTCTGATCGACGAGAGCGGCGTCATTCTCGCCGGCCACGGACGCGTCGAGGCCGCGAAGCTCCTCGGGCGGACCCTCGTCCCCGTCATGGTCCTCGACGGCATGCGCGACGCGGAAAAGCGCGCTTATGTGATCGCCGACAACCGGATCGCGGAGAAGGCCGGTTGGGACCGCGAGATCCTCGTTGGCGAACTCGGCGTCCTGGTCGAACTGCTGCCGGATCTTGACCTCGACGTCTCGATCACGGGCTTCGACATCGGCGATATCGACGCGCTGATCGACGACTTTTCCCAAACCCCACGGGCGGACCCCGCCGACGCGGTTCCCGCCATCGCCGCGAATGCGCCTGCGGTCTCTCGCCCGGGCGATCTTTGGCTCATGGGAAAGCACCGGCTGCTTTGCGGCGATGTGCGGGAAAAAAATTGCGTCGCCCGCCTCCTCGACGGCGCCCGCGCCCAGATGATTTTCACCGATCCGCCTTACAATGTGCGCATCGACGGCAACGCCATGGGACGGGGGAGCATTCGCCATCGGGAATTCGCCATGGCGAGCGGCGAGATGAGCGAAGCGGCTTTCACCGACTTCCTCTGCGCGACCCTCGGCAATCTCGCCGAGGTCGCAACCGCCGGCGCCATCGCCTATGTCTGCATGGACTGGCGCCATGTCGGCGAGCTACTCGCCGCAGGACGACAGGTCTTCTCCGAGCTGAAGAATCTCTGCGTCTGGAACAAGACCAGTCCGGGCCAGGGCAGCTTCTATCGCTCGCAGCACGAACTTGTTTTCGTGTTCAAGACGGGCGATGCGCCGCATATCAACAGTTTCGGCCTTGGCGCGGGCGGCGGCACGGATGGTCTCGCCGCCGGCCGCAATCGCTCCAATGTCTGGACCTATCCCGGCGTGAACAGCTTTGGCGCGGGACGCCTTGAGCAGCTGGCCGTGCATCCCACCGTCAAACCCGTCGCCATGGTCGCCGACGCCATGCGCGACTGTTCGAGCCGGGGCGGCGTCGTGCTCGACGGTTTCGCGGGATCCGGCACGCTGTTCATCGCGGCGGAGAAGGTCGGCCGGCGGGGCTTTGGGCTGGAAATCGATCCGCTCTATGTCGACGTCGCCGTCAGACGATGGCAGGCGATGACCGGCAAGGATGCGATCCAGGCCGTCACCGGCAGGACCTTTGACGCCTGCGCCGCGACGAGCGCGCCCACCCGGTCCCTGCCGGCGAAGTCCGGATCGGATGCGGAGCATGCTTCCAATGAAGGATGACATGCGCCCGCCCGACCCCGCCGCCCTTCGACAGAGCGCGTCCGATCAAGGCGAGCGCATTGACGACAGGGGAAGCCCCATTGATGCGCCGGAGCGCGTTGGCTATCGCCAGCCGCCGCGTCACACACGCTTCAAACCCGGAGAGAGCGGCAACAAGCGGGGACGGCCAAAGGGATCGAAATCGGTCGATGCGGTCCTGCAGTCGCTTCTCAATCAGAAGGTCACAATTCAGGACGCCGCCGGCCGTCGGCGGGTGCCCGCCGTCGAGGCGCTGCTCCGGGCCCTGATGCAACGCGCCTTGCGCGGGGATAACCGCGCCGCCAAGCTGTTGCTCGACGGCCAGCAGAGGCTGCCCCCTCCGGAGGCGCCGGCGAATGAAGCGGCGTCAGCCGCTGAAGATCAGGAGATCCTGGAGGAGTATCTCGCCAGGCGCCGAGCGTTCGAACGCGATGCCGACGCCGGATAGCGCCTCTATCGCCCCCTACCCTCCCCAGGGCGCGATCGACGCGGTTCTGCGAACCGACCTCGCCTGCTTCGTTCGAAAAGCCTTCGGCGTCGTTTCGCCCGGCGTCGCCTTCTATCCTAACTGGCATATCGACGCGATCTGCTGGCGGCTCGAGCAGGTGCTGGCGGGCCGCGTCACGCGCCTCATCGTCACCTTGCCGCCCAGAAGCCTCAAATCCATCGCGGCCTCCGTCGCCTTCCCCGCCTTCGCCCTCGGCCACGACCCGACGCGCAGGATCGTTTGCGCGAGCTATTCGAATGAACTCGCGATCAAGCACGCCAATGACAGCCGTGCGGTGATGCGGACCGCATGGTATCGGCGGCTGTTTCCGGGCGCTCTCATCGATCCGGGAAAGGACAGCGAAACGGAGTTCGCCACCACGAGGTGCGGGTTCCGGCTGTCGACCTCCGTCGGCGGGACGCTGACGGGACGCGGCGGCAATCTCATCGTCATCGACGATCCCCTGAAGGCCGCGGACGCCTTTTCCGAGCCGAAACGCGAAGCGGTCAACGCCTGGTTCTCCAACACGCTCCTGTCCCGCCTCGACGACAAGCGCCGCGACGCGATCGTCATCGTGATGCAACGGGTTCACCAGAACGACCTCGTCGGCCATCTCCTCGAACGCAATGCAACGGACTGGGAGGTTCTCTCGCTTCCGGCGATCGCCGAGATCGATCACACGGTTCAACTGGACGCCGCCCGCACGCTTCATCGGCCCGCAGGCCATATCCTGCATGGCGCGCGTGAGCCGCTTCCCATCCTGAACGGGCTCAAGGCGGAACTCGGATCGGATCTCTTCGCCGCCCAATATCAGCAATCCCCGGTCCCGCCCGGGGGCGCCCTCATCCGGCGCGTCTGGATCAGGCGGGAGCCGCTGGCGCTCATGCGCGCCGCCGACGGTCGGCTGATCCACAGCTGGGACACGGCCACGAAGGCGGGCGAGGCCAATGACTGGTCTGTCTGCACGATCTGGCGCGCCGGGTCCGACGGCTACCGCCTTCTCGACGTCGTCCGCGAGCGCATGGAATATCAGGACCTCAAACGTCGCGCCCGCCTTCTTGCCCAAAGGGATGGACCAGACGCCATTCTCGTCGAGGACGCCGGCGTCGGCGCCGCGCTTATCGCCGATCTTCGCGCTGAAAACTTCCCCGCGATTGCGATCCGTCCCGACGCCGACAAAGTCACCCGTCTCGCCGTGCGCGCGCCGCTCTTCGAAGCCCGGCGCGTCATTCTTCCCGACCTCGCGCCCTGGCTCCCTGACCTCGAAGCCGAACTCTTCAGCTTTCCGCAAAGCCGGCACGACGATCAGGTCGAACTCGATCTCTCAGGCTCTCACCTGGCTCTCCAGGCCGAAGGCTCAACCGCGCATCAGGAGGGTGTAGATGAGAGTCGGCGGCGATGAGCGACCCCGCCCCAAGAAACGAAATCAGGCTGTGTCGGGGCCGCAAAATGCGCCCTCCTCGCCGCGGACTCCATCCCCGCGTAGGCGGGGGAGCCAAGCGCCCGGCGCTTTTCGAATAGCTCGCGACGGGTCCATCCCCGCGTAGGCGGGGGAGCCGTTGTCGGCTTGATCCGCGACGGCATCCCCGCGGGTCCATCCCCGCGTAGGCGGGGGAGCCGCGCGAGCATCCTTGGCGCGGCCGTTTCGCCGGGGTCCATCCCCGCGTAGGCGGGGGAGCCCGCCCGGCGTCGCAGTGAACGTCGAAGCCGCAGGGTCCATCCCCGCGTAGGCGGGGGAGCCATGGCCGGGCTGCATTCGGCCGTGACGAGGATGGGTCCATCCCCGCGTAGGCGGGGGAGCCGCGCTCGCCGTTGGCCGTGTGGCTGTTGAGAGGGGTCCATCCCCGCGTAGGCGGGGGAGCCGTGCTCGCATCGCCATGCGACGCGGCTTCGGAGGGTCCATCCCCGCGTAGGCGGGGGAGCCCACACGCCGCCGAGCAGCACGGAACGGACGCCGGGTCCATCCCCGCGTAGGCGGGGGAGCCGTAATGGTCCCCGCCGCGGAAATGGTCGTCTCGGGTCCATCCCCGCGTAGGCGGGGGAGCCGTGAGACCGGAAGTCGCGTCCGCCGCGATGGCGGGTCCATCCCCGCGTAGGCGGGGGAGCCTGGCGCAATCCTGTTCCCTCCAAATGTTCGCGGGGTCCATCCCCGCGTAGGCGGGGGAGCCGGAAGCGGCGTATTGACCAGAAAAGCATTGCAGGGTCCATCCCCGCGTAGGCGGGGGAGCCGGCGGCCAGTCGTGGCACAACTACCGCCTTGCGGGTCCATCCCCGCGTAGGCGGGGGAGCCTCTGCATATAGAGGGGTAACGAATTTTTCAAAGGGTCCATCCCCGCGTAGGCGGGGGAGCCGAATAGGCCGATTTATTTGATGATGTTGTAGCGGGTCCATCCCCGCGTAGGCGGGGGAGCCTCGGCGCCCTTGATCGCCGTCCAGCTCGGCGTGGGTCCATCCCCGCGTAGGCGGGGGAGCCAATTGCGGATTGACCGTATCGCCGTCGCCGAAGGGTCCATCCCCGCGTAGGCGGGGGAGCCGTCGCTGGCCTCATCGCTCCCGGTCTCTATCGGGGTCCATCCCCGCGTAGGCGGGGGAGCCGGTGGCGGCGCGGGTGGCCTTCGGCGCTTCTCGGGTCCATCCCCGCGTAGGCGGGGGAGCCGGGTTCCCGCCACAAACGTTCTATCCGACCGGGGGTCCATCCCCGCGTAGGCGGGGGAGCCTCTTTCACATGCGCCACAACATACGCGTAACCGGGTCCATCCCCGCGTAGGCGGGGGAGCCGACTATACAAGCCCAAAAATCCGCGCGGTGCGCGGGTCCATCCCCGCGTAGGCGGGGGAGCCGATATTATGCTGGTCGATTATAAGCTGTATGATCGGGTCCATCCCCGCGTAGGCGGGGGAGCCCGTGGTTAGCGCTTGCTACTACGCTTGGAATTGGGTCCATCCCCGCGTAGGCGGGGGAGCCAGTTTCAGACTCAGGCGCGCGAGGCCATTCGAGGGTCCATCCCCGCGTAGGCGGGGGAGCCGTGAAAACGCCATTTGCATAGGCGTCGCCGATGGGTCCATCCCCGCGTAGGCGGGGGAGCCCGTATCAGGAATGGCGGCGCAAGGGCGTCGGGGGTCCATCCCCGCGTAGGCGGGGGAGCCACTGCGATGTTGCGAGGCACTGATACCAATATGGGGTCCATCCCCGCGTAGGCGGGGGAGCCGGCGCCGTATCCAAGAATATGGATCGCTGGTGGGCAGGGTCCATCCCCGCGTAGGCGGGGGAGCCAAGAGCGCCTGTAATGACCTCACATTAGCCTGGGTCCATCCCCGCGTAGGCGGGGGAGCCGGACTTGGCGTCGGCGCGCTCGGAACAAGGACAGGTCCATCCCCGCGTAGGCGGGGGAGCCTCCGGTGTCCGGTCGGCACTGGAACCGGCGCCCCGGGTCCATCCCCGCGTAGGCGGGGGAGCCCGGGAGCGTCGGCCGTCGGAGAATGACGGTCAGCGGGTCCATCCCCGCGTAGGCGGGGGAGCCGTATAGGAGTCCGAGGGCGATCTTGACCATTCCGGGTCCATCCCCGCGTAGGCGGGGGAGCCTTAACGGCATGGTCAATATCGTCCTTTCTCATGGGGTCCATCCCCGCGTAGGCGGGGGAGCCCGTGACTGGCGCATCACGCGCCATAGTCAGAGAGGGTCCATCCCCGCGTAGGCGGGGGAGCCTTTGAAGTCTGGCAGGTTTCATAGGCGGGGCCGGGTCCATCCCCGCGTAGGCGGGGGAGCCTCTTCATCAGAAGCTACTGATCTTGTTTACGATGTGTAATAGCCTGCCGTCCACCTGCCTTTCAACACGCCGAGGCACGCCATAAGCGGACAGAGTTTTCAGGGTTTGGCATCGCGCCAGACCGATACGAGGACGCCGTCCAGATCGGCGAGACGACGAGGCGGCGCGCCGACTGTCGCGAGGCCCAACCCACCCGGCGCCTTGTCATCCCGCCAGATCATAACGACCGAACCCTCGCCGGTCGCGGCGTGCCAATCCGTCATCACCACCCAGACGCGCTCACGAACCGCCTTCGACAAATCTCCGGCCGTATAGACGCCTGGCGCTGGCTCGGGCATGACCGAGGCTAGAAAACCTCTCGTTCTGCCCGGCACGTCGCGGGTCACGATCACCGTCATAGGCAAGGGCCGCCCTCCCCGGAGTCATCCGGTACGCTTTCCTTCGGCGGCGGATTTATCCGCGCGCGCACGGCGGGTACGGCCGCCTCGTCGCTGCTCGGCTCGGCGAGGATCGCCTTTATCCCGTCAATCAGCTTTGGAATAAGCCCGCTACGCCGCATGCGCTCGCCTGTCAGGCGTCGCGTCAGGCGCTCGATGTTTTCGCCGGGGCGCTTGGCGGCGAGCGCCGCTGCCTGAAAGGCGCAGGGCACGGTGACGGCGTCGCGCGCCATATCCGCTACGTCGAGCACAAAGCTTTGGCCGGAGTCCTCATGGATAAAACCGAGTTGCGGGATCGTCGCGGTCGCTGCCACCGCGATGGCCGCCGCCCCCTCGACGGCGCTGGCGGCGTGATTGAGCGCCTGATTAGCGAGGTCGGCGGACATCGGGTTCTGTCGATCGTAACGGCGGCCGTTCCATTTCACGCCCGCGCGCGCGGCTGCGATGCGATAAGTCTCCTTCATGCGTGCGCCTTCGATGCCGCGCAGTTTCGCGATATCGGCGTTTGGAAACGCCTCGCCCAGGCGCAACGCATACATGCGCCGCGCAACCAACAGTCGCCCCTTGCGCGGGTCACCCCAAAACGCGGCCTGCGCGCGGGCAAGATGCGAGAAATCCGGCAGCAATGGCATCGCCGTGTAGAAGCGCACGCCATCGTCGCCAACTGCCGCCAGCCCCACATTATGTCGGGCGAGTAGACGCAGTGCGTCGTGGCTGATCGTCGAGCCGGGGCCGAGCAGCATCAGCGACACGGATTGATGCGGAACGCCATAGCCACCCGCCGGCGTCGCGCCTCCGCCCGCGCATTCAAACGCCAGGCAGCCATCTTCAACCATCAGCCGTCCCCGATCCAGATAGATCAGGCCGTGCCGGTCGGCATGGGGAAGACGGGCCGTCTCGAGCCCAAGACGACCAGGCAGCATTCAGGCCTCCGGCGGCGAGAGGAGCAACATGCCGAAGCCGAAAGCGCGATGGCGGCCGACGCCGCGCGCGACGGTCTCGGCGAAACGCGCCTCGTCTACGACGTGCAGTTTGCCGACAACGGCGACTGAATGGCCAGCAATCGCCTTCAACGGTCGGCCTTTTACGCCGGGAGCGGCGCGACGAACGACCGTCACGCTGTCCAGACCGTCGAGCCGAAGCGCGTCGATCTCGGCTCCTCCAGCTTGAAGTTTGCGGCCGATCCAATCGAGATAAATTTCCGCCATTTCACGTGCGTCGCCATTCGCGCGCGCATGGACGTAAGCGTCGATCTCGCGGCTTCTGGCCCGATCTCCGTTCCGATCGCTACGCACAACGGGCCGTGCGCGCAAGGAGAAGCCAAGCCGGCACCCTTTCGAGAAGAGTGGCATAGGCTTGCTCGCCAGTTCCCCAACGCCCAGAGCCAGGTACGCCTTTGGATCGGCGAAGGCCGCGGCCCGCTCCGCTAGCTCCACGCTGGCGAGCGGGGAATAGGCGAGCAATTGCGCGGGCCGACCGCGCCTCGCAATGACTCTGAACGGCTTCGGTGCGTCGGCCTTGCCGAAGGCGGCGCAAAGCAGGGCGTGCCAGCCGTAACCGTGGTCAACATTCTCGCTTTCAGCAAGACCTTCAGCCGCCACCCACTGGCTGGCGAGTCGTATGTCGGGGTCGAACCGCAGCAGATGCGTGGTCATGTCGTCGATCCCGGTTCCTTGGCGTCGAGAAGCGAGGCGCGGCCGCGACGGTAAACGCGTTCGCCCGCGTGAACGCCGGCGATCCAATTGCGCTCGTCGGTGACATGCAGCGGCTCGAACGCGCGTGGCAGATCGGGGCGATCACGCAGAACGATCCAAGGGTCGGAATCGGCGTCATCTCCTGGCGGCGTGGCGAGGACGGCGGCGAGCGCGTCGGAAGCTTCGACGAAGCCAGCGAACAACGGTCGCGATGGCAGGCAGGGCTTGCGGCCTAGGAACAACGGCCGCGCAGGCGTCTCCAGCGCGAGCCCGATGGTCTCCACAGTGGGCGGCGAATCCGCGTCGCGTAACGCAAGAGCGACAGTCACGCGGCTGTCCGCGAAATAGTCGCGTTCGCGGATATGGGGGCTGTTGTAGGTGTTCGCGCCACCGTCTCGCCCTTCTGGCGCGCCCCGCGTTGTCCAACCCGCATCGTTCTTTTCCAATTGCGCGGTCTGAAAGTCGCGCAGGTTGGATCCCCTTCGGTCAATTCGCACGGCGAAGTCGAGCCGCGATTGAAGCGCCATATGTGCGACGCCCATCGAGCGGCGGTAGCCGAGCGCATTAGCGATCAAGCCGGTGAGAAGCGACGCGCCCGGCCAGTCGCGCACAGGGCCGCGCGCGTCCACCATTTCGGCGCCGTAAGCAGCGAGAGTTCCTTCAAGAGTCAGAATGAGATGCTTGCTCATCTCACACTCCCGCCACCTCGGCGGCGAGCGCCCGCGCAAGCTCGTCGAGAGTTTGGCGACCGGCGACGCCGGGCAGGGTCACGTCCGCGAGCGATGCGAGACGGCGCGTTTCCTTCGCACCATACATGCCGTCGAGTTGAGCGAGATAGGCGGCGATCCGAGCCGTGGCCTCCTCGGTGCGCGCCTTGGCCGGTGCCCGAAAAGCGTTCGCAAGAGAGCGCGGCTGGCGCACGCCGGTTTCGACGAACAGCAGATCGGCATAGGCGTAAGGCGCGGTCGAACCCTTCTTGGCGCCCGGTGAAATCGTCGCGATGAGATGGGTCATGTGCTCGACCACCTTGCCTGCCAAAACTGCGTCACCACCCAGATTGGCCAAGAGACCAGGAACGTCGATCACGACATACAGATAGAAGAGGCCAGCGG
The DNA here is from genome assembly GCA_963806665.1 of uncultured Alphaproteobacteria bacterium. Lineage (GTDB taxonomy): Bacteria > Pseudomonadota > Alphaproteobacteria > Rhizobiales > Beijerinckiaceae > Methylocystis. The sequence goes on from CAWDYM010000005.1 coordinate 58,240, forward strand.
TGACTTCCGTGTCGAATATGCCGCCCGCCCCAGTGCCAGTTTCGAGATCGTCGACGACGGTGAAGTAATCTGTTTCGGCCTCTTCGCCATGGACCGTGAATGCGTGGGCGACATGGATGGCGGCATCAGTGTTGGCCTCAGGATCAGAAGTCACCATGCGACCGAACAGTGCGGCTTCGAGGCCGGCGTGCAGGGTCCCCTTGCTCGCCAGCATCGCCGAGAGGTTGGCCTTTTCTTCCTTTTTGAAAAGCGCTTCGATGCTCGATGTCGCCGTCTTCGCATCCTCCGAGGCGGCTGCCAGCTTCGCCTTTTCGGTCAAATAGGCGATTTCGGCTTCGCCGATCAGAAGCGCTTGCCGCGATGAGGGGTCCTTCACAGCCGACTTGCTGTAAAGCGCGATTGCGAGCGCCTCGACGGTTGCCTTTCGTGTTTCTGGAGTTCCGACGCCGGCGGCCTCCAGCGCGGGAAGAATGCGCTCCTCCGGAATTTTGCGGGAACGCACCGCCATCTCGGGACCGACGCCCTTCAGTGACCATTCGTCTTCCGCCTTACGCCAATGACGCTTGAGGCATTGCGAAGAAATGCGCGTGCGCGTCGCCCCCCCGAAAGGCAGACGCTTGGCGAAGCCGGAATCGTCGCGGTTGAGCAAAGCGGCGGAATAAGAAACCAGAGCGTGAAGCTGAATGAAACGCGGGGCTTGCATGAATTGGTTCCTTGCTAAATCAGGATTGAGCTTCCGCGCGATCGAGCGCGCGCCAGAAATCGCGGGCGACGATCATGCGCGATTTTTCGATTTTGTCGTCATCCCCCGTTAGGAGGAGATAGGCGAAACCACGCCATGGCACATTGCCGGCGTTGGCGAGACGCCTCCCGATCAGGCGCAGTTGATCGCGCATCGCTTCGTCCCGGGCGGCCAACATTCGCTGCACGCGACTTTCCGAGACGCCGGACGCCGCCATGACAGCGCCAAGGCGGTCGCCTGTCAGCGCTTGAGGGTTGAGCGCAAGAATCCGCAGGTAATGCGCATAGCGACGCATCGTCTCCGGTGCAGCGTCCGGCGCGGCACGAGCAAGAATGCGAAAGAACACGGGTGCGCCGGGACAATCGGGGTCGAGCCGGCGCAGCTCGGCAAGATCGCCCCGCCGTTCGGCTTCCACCAATGCGCGAACCTCCTTGTAGAGGTGAAAGCCGAGGTCGTTTTCAGCGTCGGTAGAGCTGGCAACAGTTGTTTGTACAGCTTTGGCCGCCGCGGCGGCGCTTTGCGCTTCAGGCAGCATCGAGCTCTTCTTCCTTAGGGAAATAGGGGTCGCGAAACGATTTGTAGAACGAGTTCCGAAAGGCGCTTTCTGCGCGCACCATCGCCCGATGGCGCCGGATTGCGGAAACGGGCGAGCCGGTCTCGGCGGCTTTCAATATCTCGAAGGCGCGTTGCCGCAACGTAAGGAGCCACGCCTTACGAATGGCGAATTTCGCCGTCTCGCTCTCTGCTTCGACTTCCTCGAAAAGCGCATCGAAAAAATCGCGGTCGATTTCAATTTCAAACCGGTCAAGAAAGGGTTTGGCGCGGTTAGCGGAGTTTGGATCTGTCGGACGGAATTCGGCCGGACCATTCTGGAACATCATCATCAATCCATAGCGCAGCGCCTTCCGCACGAAACCGGCCTGGTCAATACGGAGTTTGGCCGGAATCTCGATCTCCTCGTTTCGCCCATCCGCCAATAGGGAAATGATCTTTCGAGTCGCGACGATGCGCCGTTCGTGCAGCCCCTCGGTCTTCCCTTGGCCCCGCGCCAGTGCACGGGCAACCAGCACCATTGCCTTGTCTCTCTCGCTTCGGGAGCAGGGCGTTTGCAGCGGCGCCGGAGCAAATCCCTTCCCGGACAGAATCTCCGACATGCGTCGATAAGAAAAACCACGCGCGTCTATGGTCAGGGCCTTGGCATCGCCGTCACTGGTTTCAAGGGGAGCCCAAGGATCGCCGGTGAAGTCCCTTCGCTTCCTTGCCGAATCCGATGCGCGGAGCCTTGCTGCCGCTTGCGCAGGCGTGAATACGTTGATTCTTTTCCGCCAGCCGCACGCGACGGCAAATCTCGATATAATAGGGGTCGAGTTCTTTGGGGCGCAGCGACGTCGCGCCGTCCCACGGCGCCAGCCAAACCAGCGCCAGCCCGCCTTCGTCGAACCCGGCCGAATGGTCGAGCATTTTTTCGCGCAGGTCGATCAGCCTTTCCGTGTCGCGCCGAACATGCGCGCCAACGCCGCCGACCGGCGCGAGAGAGAAGCCGGGACGGTTGGAGAACCCGCCATTCATTCGAGACACGCCATAATTGCCTGCGCCGAGAAAGCCTTCCATCGTTTGCAGCGTGACGAGCGCGAACAACCAGTCATCGGCCTTCGATTCGGCAAGGCGCGCGACTTTGACGTCGTGATTTTTTGACGTAACGAGAATATCGAGCTGGTCTGGCGTGACGAAGCGCTTGAAACCATCCACCGCGCCGACGACCGGCTGAAGGAATGCGGGACGATCCAGCGGCGAAACCAGTCGCCAGGGCTCACCCTCCGGAAAATCAGGCGTCAAACCCTCGAGCGCTACGCGCCAACCCTCCGCGTCCGACGGCGGACAGGAGAGACTGGCGCGAATGCAAGCGATGGCGGCGAGCTGACAAAGCAGCGCATGCCAAGCGTGGCGCTGATGCGGGCGCAGCGCCGGAAAGGATTCGACATCATCAGCGAACAGCGCTGCATAAAGCTCTGGCATCGCAATGGATTCTTGTCCATTGCGCGAGGTCGTCCGAATAATCGGATCACGTAATAAATTGAACAAGGGATATGCCCCGATATTGGGAGAGCTAAATTCGCTCCAGTCCAAACCGGCTATATTTGTACATCGCCTCTCCAAATACGAAAGTGAATCCCTCGGCGTTTGTTGCGATATCCACCGGCTTTGTATCGGCGGTGGCTTTGCGCAGGAGATGCGCCGGGATCGGCAAACGTGCGATCGGCTCGGAATTGTTGAACGGCCCTCGAAGCGGCATTTCGAACACGACCTCCAAATCGCCGAGACCAAGACGCGTGCCGATGCGGTCCTCCGCAAGGCGAAAGTCGCCGACCGGCGCCTGCCAGTCGATTGCCGCGAGCCGCGCCGCGCCGCTCCGCGCGATGTTTCCGCCCATATTTGCGCGACTCGCGTTGCTCCAACGTGAAATCTTGCTCGGCCAGACGCTGCTCCAGCGCTTCCAATGCGTCCGGATGTGTCGCCGCCTCGACAAGCGCACAATTCATGGCCGGTATCGTCCATGTCACGCCCGCTCCGATTGCTTCGCGCGTCGCGGCGAGTGACAGCAGGTTCTCATAAACGCTGCCAAAACCATGCGGTCCTCTGAAATCCTTCGCCCGCAATACCGCGTCGAAATCTTCGGGCACCAACACCAGTGCGCACGAATTTGCATAATCCTTAGGCCGCCCGTCGCGGTCGTGTCGATGCAAGCGTCCGATACGCTGCAGCAGCACATCCATCGGCGCGAGGTCCGAGATCAGAAAATCAGCGTCGATATCAAGGCTTTGCTCTAGCGTCTGCGAGCCGATCGCGATCCGCGGGCTTGCCGCCGCGGCTTTGCCGAAACAGCGTTCTACCTCCGCGTCGAGGCGTCGCCGATCCGCGCGCGCGAAGCGACCATGGTGCAAGGTGGAGACGCCAGCGAGCCGAAACAGCGCGGGATGATCGGGAGCCAGACTTTCGAGCGCGCGCGCGGTCGCGATCGCCGCGCGGACGGTATTGCGCACGACGAGCACGCGTGCGCCCGCGTCCGCCGCCGCAAGCGCTCGGCGGGCGACGGCGAATGGGTCCGCAATAATATTGTCCGGCTCTATTCTGACCGTCTTGGCGCGCCCACGGCTCGCCGCGCCTTCGAGTCGCATCATGCCCTTCTCGACGAACGATAGCGCGGGATACGGCTGGGCCGAGGCCTCAACGGGCGAGATGCGCGCCTTCTTCACTTTGCCGGCTCCACCAAGCAACAGTCGCGCCCGCGTCGTTGCGCCCAATGTCGCCGATAAAAGCAGGGCCTCCCCGCCGGCGCGACGATGTTGCTCAAGCAATTTTATCAGCAGTTGCTCCATATAGGCGTCGGATGAATGCACTTCGTCGACAACGAGCAGCGACCGGGACAGGCAAAAGGCGCGCATCTGCGCGTGCTTGACGCAAACTGTGCCGAGCAGCGCCTGGTCCACTGTCCCGACGGCGATGGTCGCCGCCAAGAATCGCTTTGGCTGTTCGGCGCACCAACGGGATCGCCTGGTCGCTTCGTCCGGGTCATCGTTCCACTGCATGGCGAAACCGGGAAGCGGACGTGCGAAAGCGCCGTCCATGCGCACGTCGCCGGGAAGCGCGCGCAGAACTCCCGGCGCCCGTTCGCCGAAGAGCCGCTTGGCCGCCTGCGTTACCCTGCCATGGATCTGCGTCGCAGCGACCCGTGTGGGCAACGCGAAGTAGAGACCCTCCACTTTTCCTTGGTCGAACAGACTAGCGAATCGCCATAGGGCGGCCTCGGTCTTACCCGCGCCGGTCTCGGCTTCCAACACAACGACGGGGCCAGGCGCCTCGGCCGCCGCAGACTGAATCGGGCTGGGCGCAAAGGCGGAGACGGCGGAAAAGTCGAGCTGGGCTGGCAGAGCGTGGCGAAACGACGCAGTGTCGAGACCGATGCGCTCGACGAGCTCGCGTGCGCGCTGGCGCGCGAATATCGGGCGCGAGCTGTCACCATGCTCGCTGTATGGAAAGGCGTCGACGGCTTCGTCAGATCCCAGCCAGTCCGCGAGCTGCAACAGGCCAAGAAACCCGTGCCAAAAGGGCCCGACGTCCTGTGCCGGCAAAGACGCGCCTCCGGCCTCAAAAGCCTTCGGCCATAAGCCTCTCGCTTGGGCCACTAGCGTGGCGACGTCACACACGGGATCGCGGAATTCGTCGGCGCTCCAGGCGCGGTCGCATTGCGGTAAACGCTCGTAATCCGGGGGCGCGCCATGATGTGCCAGCGCAACGGTCAGCAACCCCAGAGCGCCGTCGCCGCCCCATGCATTGAGGGCGTCGAGGCCTGCAGCTCGCAGCATAGCGATACGGTCGAGGACATAGGCCGCTTCGGCGATATGGCCACCCCGGCCGGAAGGTTCGATCGCACGTCTCTGAAACTCTCGGTTCGCTTTGCCGAAATCGTGCAGAAAAGAAACGACCGTTAGTCGCGTCGCCCAGGTTTCTGGGAATAAATCCGCCTCCGCCAGTGCGGCCAATCTTGCGCGAACGATGGGCATCGCGAGCAGGGCTTCCACGCAAGCCGCTACGTCGAAACAGTGGTCAGCCAGCGGGTGCCAACGTTCTGGCGCGCCGCCGCGCGGCGAAAGCTTCGCCCAGTTGATGCCCAGCGGGATTGGAGTCCGCATTAAATGCTCCGTTGAGGATTCACTAATGACTCGACGCGTGGTCGTAACGCGCGCACTCAATCCCTATTCCGAGCTTGGGAAAACGAGTGCGCATCCGATAACGTAGCCGCGTACGTCGTCCGATCTCCCGCCCCTCCGGAGACAGAATCGGAGATCTCCTCAAAATTGGCAACTGACGTGTTGCCAAAGAAGGACTGGATTCAGTGCGGGGTCCAGACGCCGATCGGAGCAGCGAGAGATTGATACCAGTTGAGGCTGGAGTTACGTTTCGCGTTAGTTGGCGATCGTCGCTCGCGCGTGCAAGCGGCTAACTCAGATAAGGAAATCTCACGCCCCATGATTGACTGGACTTCTGCGCGCGACGGAGCGTTCCTTGTCGTCGCGGAAGGGCTTTAGCCCCTGCCCTCCCTCACCCCGCAGGCTTTTGCCACTGCGGGGTCGTGCTGGTGACAGCGGATGCTGTCGAAGCACAAGGAGATGACCATGGCCAAACTTACCGACTCTCAGCTCATCATATTATCCGCGGCCGCCGCGCGCGACGACGGCGCAGCTGTGGTCCCGGTGAAGATGAACAAGGCGGCGGCCTCAAAGGTTGGATCGAGCCTTGTCGCCCGCAAGCTGATGCGAGAAGTGAGAGCCAGGGCGGGAACGCCCCCCTGGCGGCAGGATGGGGATGGTCGCCCGATCAGCCTGATGATCACCAAGGCGGGCCGCATCGCAATGGGCGTTGAGGAGCCAGGCGGGGCTGAAAGGGCGACCGCGTCAAAGAGTAATGCCGCCTCAAGGCGGTCAGCGCAAGGCGTCAAGGAACCTGCCAATAATAAGGACGGGGGCAAACCCGACGCCGTCCCCGCACCGCGCACCGGCTCAAAGCAGGCGCTGCTGATCGAGATGCTGAGCGAGAAGGCGGGCGCAACGCTCGACGCGCTGGTCGCGGCCACCGGGTGGCTGCCGCATACGACGCGGGCGGCGCTGACCGGATTGCGCAAGCGCGGGTTTTCCATCGAGCGCCGGCGCGAAGGCGAGACCTCCGTCTACCACATCGTCGGACAGGCGCGGGCGGCGGCCTGAGCCAATGTCCCGCGTCAATCAGAACGGGGCGCAGCCGGCGGTCGCGCCGGCTGGCGATGTCGAAACGGAAGTTGCGCGCATCGGCGCGATGAATCTCACCGAGCTGCGGGCGCTCTGGCGGGACAGACGAAATTTCGATCCGCCGCCCGCCTTTTCCAAAGACCTCCTCGCCCGCGCCCTCGCCCATGACCTTCAGCAGCAGGCCCATGGCGGCCTCAAGCCGCAGACGGCCCGGCTGCTCCGCGCCTTGGCGACCAAGCCCGGCGCGGAGCAGCCCCGGCAGGTGAAGGTCGGCTCCATCATCGTCCGCGAACACAAGGGCGCGCTGCATGAGGTGATGGTCGTCCCCGGCGGCTTCTGCTGGCGGGGAGCGACCTATGACAGCCTGTCCACTATTGCGAAGAAGATCACCGGGGTGAACTGGAACGGCCCCCGCTTCTTCGGCCTGCGGTCGAAAAAGGAGACAGCGCTCGGAACCGATCCGGCGGGAAAATGCGACGCGTCAGCTGTTACGGGGACGCGTCGTGCTTCCATCGGAGCCACGTCCGTTCGATCCGGCCGGCGCTCCAGCATTCGCGCCGGAGGCGCGCCATGAAGCCGGTTGCGCCCCGGCGGCAGCGCTGCGCCATCTACACCCGCAAATCGACCGAGCATAATCTCGACCTCGCTTTCAATTCTCTCGACGCGCAGCGCGAAGCCTGCGAGGCCTACGTCAAAAGCCAGGCGCATGAAGGCTGGACGCAGCTTCGCGACCGCTTCGACGATGGCGGCCTCTCCGGCGCCTCCCTCGACCGGCCCGCGCTGCAGAACCTTCTCCAGATCGTGCGCGCCCGTCAGATCGACGTCATCGTCGTCTACAAGGTGGACCGGCTCACCCGGTCGCTCGCTGACTTCGCCAAGCTCGTCGAACTCTTCGACGAATATGGCGTCTCCTTCGTCTCGGTGACGCAGAGCTTCAACACGACGTCGAGCATGGGTCGGCTCACTCTCAACGTCCTCCTGTCTTTCGCCCAGTTTGAACGCGAAGTGATTGGCGAACGGGTGCGGGACAAGATCGCTGCGTCGAAGAAGAAAGGCATCTGGGTCGGCGGCCCCGTGCCGCTCGGCTATCGCAGCGTCGACAAAAAGCTGGAGGTCGTTCCGGAAGACGCCGACATGGTGCGCAAGATCTTCGCCGACTATCTGCGTCTGGGCTCGATCGCCGCGCTGGCCGCGTCGCTGGAGGAGGATGGCCTGCGGCCGAAGTCCAAACGCCTGTCGACCTCTGGAGCCCCTACCCTCCGCTTTGGCGTCGGCGGCCTGTTCTATCTGCTGAAGAACCGCATCTATGTCGGCGAGATCGCCTATCGTGGCGAGATCTACAGGGGCGAGCATCCCCCGATCCTTGATCGGGAGACCTTCGACGCCGTCCAACAACGCTTGAAGGAACAGGCCGTCGCGCGCAGCGGCTTGCGACGCGCCTCGCCCGCCTTGCTTGCCGGCAAGCTCTTCGACGACCGCGGCAACCCGATGTCGCCGACCCACGCCAACAAGAAACGCGTGCGTTATCGCTATTACGTCTCGCAGGCGCTCCTGCAGGGGCGCAAATCCGACGCTGGCGTGATCCCGCGCGTTTCCGCTCCGGATGTCGAAAGCCTTGTTGTCGAGACGCTGCGTCGGGAGCTTGGTGAGAGCATGGCGGAAGGAGCGTCGGATCGCGATCTCGTCGAAACGCATCTCGCACGCATCGTCATCCGTCGCGAGGAAATCGCCATCGCTCTTCGTCCGACGGCGCAGAACGCTGACGCTGATCCGGAACACGCGGCGGACGGCATCACGCTCACGATCCCTTTCACTCCCACGCTGCCCTCGCGCAAGGGCGTCGTGCACAGCCCGGCGGTCGAGCGAACCATGAACGACAACTCTCGAACCGCCCTGCTCGCGGCGATCGCCCGGGCGAAGGTCTGGGTCGACGAGATCATGCAAGACCCCGCCATCGACTTCACGGCCATCGCCGCGCGCAATCGCCTCGGGGCTGCTTACGTCCGGCGGCTGGCGTCGCTCGCTTTTCTCTCGCCGCGCATCATGGAGGCGATCGCCGACGGGCGCGCCTCAGGCGATCTCACCGCCACGAAATTGCTTGGCGAGTTCCCGATGAGCTGGGCGGAGCAGGAACGGCGCTTCTTGTCTCGCTGAGACTGAGCCATCGCCGGCAGCGAGTGACGAGGGATCGGATCTTCTCCGGATCAACCGGCGGCGTGCCCATGCCGTCGCCCGGCCGAAGCACGCCGTCCGTCCCGTCCCTCCTCGACGACCGGGTCCCCGTCGAACACGTCTCCGCCAGGAGCGAACCCGGTCTCAGCCTCCCGCCGCAGGCAGAGAACGAAAATTGGAAAAAGCGCGATAGAGACCACGGGCCCAAAAAGGCGCGCCGGCGCCCGTCCGAGGCCGTCTCCAATTTTCCCGCGCGCAAAAGCCCACGGAATCCGGCGCTATTCTGCCGGATTGGCCAAGTCTCTGGTATCGGCGTGTGTTTGGCTGGGGGACCTGGATTCGAACCAAGATTAACGGAGTCAGAGTCCGCTTATAGGCATTGTTTTTAAATGCCTTCCAGCCTCCATGTTGCATTCATGTCGCAGACTAATTTTCCCGAAGCCGGCGAGAGCGCCAAATCAGCCGAGCAAAACCCGCTCCGCTTCCGCTAATTCCGTAGCGTGATCGTCGCGTGGAAAAAGGTGGCCGTAGACGTCCGCCGTCATTGTGATCGAGGAATGGCCCATCCGCTCGGAAACCACCTTCAAGGGCAACTCCAAGCCGCCGTCCGACTTCCGGTTAATGCACCAGCTCGCGTAAAAATGTCTGAGAGAATGCAAGCCGGGATACTTGGCGTTGCCCTCCCTGTCGACGACGCCGGCGGCGACCTGTACCGGCTGCAACCCGCGCGTCACGATGTTCGAATGATATTCGACCGCGCCGGCGCCGGTCGGGAAGACAAGCCCGACCTCCGATTTCGGGCATTGGAGCCTCCATTCGCGCAGCGTGTTCGCGACGATCGGGGGCAGCGGCACGGTCCGCTCGCCGAACTCCGACTTCGGCGCGCCCATCTTGTTGTATTTGTCGGCGCGCTCGCGGACGTGCAGGACGCCTTTCTTCAAGTCGACATGCTCCCATCGCAGCCCACGAAGCTCTGAGGCGCGCAAGCCGGTGAAGATTGCCGTCAGCAGTAGCGGCCGCCACCGTCCATCTAGCGCCGTGATGATCACCCTGATCTCTGCAGGCGTGGGAATGTCGATGCCAACCTTAAGCTTGCCCTTCTGGCGACGCTCCGAGCGTCTCTCGACGCCCTTCTTCCGGCGGGCGCGGAGATCGCGAACGACATTGCGCGCGACAAGCCCGCGCTCCTGCGCATCGGTAATCATTGAGCTGAGCGAACCAAGGATGCGCTTGACCATCGCAGACGAGCGCCGTTTGCCTTGATCCTCTCCCGGAGCCGGATCACCACGGCGCAGCTTGTCTTCAAACTCGCGGATCATGGGCGCGGCGAGTTGAGACAGCTTCACCCGTCCAAGGAACGGTTTGATATGCAGCTCGACATGCTGCTCGTAGGCGTCAATTGTCGAAGCCTCCAGATTGCGCGCATGGCAGCTTTCAACCCATAGGGCGGCGGCATCGCCAATTGAGACGCTCGCCGAGTCGGCTGTATGGGTCCCCGCCCTGACTTCAACGCGCGCCGTCGCGTGATAGGCGTCTGCATCCTTTTTGCGGTCAAACGTCTTGATATGACGCTTTCCGGCCTGGTCGACGTAGTCGACGATCCATGCCTCTTTCCCTTCACCCTTCGCGGTTTTCCAGGCGCGCTTCCGGACCGACATGACGACCTCCCTCAGTCGCATGCATTATGTTGCACTAAATCCGTTAGTCAAGTGTGCGGGTTAGGCGGTATGCGCTCGAAGACAATGTCCCGCAGTAACCCTTTGGGAACGCCCGGGATCGTAGAAAGGGCGAGTTCCAACTGGCGCTTCAATTGCGTCATGTTGATTAGAGCCGTCCTCCTGTCAAATAAATCTAACGCAGTGGGTGCAGTCTTCTCGAAACGCACTTTTGGGGTAAGCCGCTCTTTCATGGCTCCGAAAGACGCACCCTTATCCTCAAGTACGTATATTGCGCCCAATGTAGATCCCGCACTCACTACCATATCCTTATCTTTCTGCATATACGAAGACAATATATTTGGATGAAAAACAAGATATACGTCTTTCTCTGTCTTATCAACTAATTCAAATGCATCAATAAAAAACGTCATTATATTTATAATTGAATTCTTTATTAGGGTCGGGTCAATACCAAACTGCGTCAACTCCAAGCAATACGCCCAGTATAATAGGTCATATACTCCATATGAAATCCTCTTACCTTTTCCAGGCGAAGATGTGACTAATCCAATTTTTTGGAAATGCTTAATTCGCCCACGAAATGCTCCAATTGATCCATCATCAACATGATGGATTTTCGCAAGAGCGGCTTCAACCTGTTTGTATGTCAGCATTCGTCCATTCCATTAGTTCCAAGGCAGTGTAGCAAACTCGCACGCAATCTCAATCTCGCACTTGCGATTTAGCACGCCGCGATTTAGTGTGAGTGTGCACTCATGATTTTCGGAGACAAAGATGCCGTCGTCCTCAACTCATCCCTCTCCACGAGAAGCCATTGCCACGGGCACTCATCCGCCCACGTCACTCAAAGGCGACATGCTCAAGGGGGTGAAGGCCATTGCTTTGTTTTTAGATTTGCCGGAACGGCAAGTTTACCATCTGTGCGCCACAGGACAGCTTCCGGGCATCTTCAAGCTTGGTCGCCTCTATCACGCCCGCCGCTCGGCGCTCGTCGAGGAACTACGCCGCCGCGAGCAGGGAGGCGTCTGACGAGATGGCCGAGAAATGCAAAAGCCTGGTCCCGCGGGGTAACGCGGACCAGGCTCCGATGTTCTTGCTTGTCGGCTGGAACGATCCGGAGATAGCCCAACCCACCCCTGAAATCCAGAAAATTCGCGCGGCTTGGCTCGCGCGAATTGGCGCGTGCAGCGTTGCTTTTTGGGAGGTGGCGCGATGACCGTCTATGCCATTGTTGCCGGAACGCTCTTCCGCGCCCCCGAACAGAAGACCTCGAAAGCCGGACGCCCATTCGTCTTCGCAACTCTCAAATCGAAGGAGGGCGATGCGACTTCTTGGATAAAGCTGCTCGTATTCTCCGAAAGCGCCGGCGCCGAGCTGACGCGCCTCTCGGACGGCGACGCCATTAGCGCTCAGGGCACCCTGAAAATCGAGACCTACGAGAAGGACGGGCTGACCAAAGTGGGACTGACTATCGTCGCCGACCATGTTTTAGCACTCCGCCAGCAGCCGCGCGAGCGCAAGCTGAAGGCGGCCAAGCCTGACGCCGCTTCGCCCGGCCGCGCGCTCGATCGTCATTCCCTCGACCGCCATGGCAGCAACACCGTGGATGAGTTTGGCGACATGATTCCGTTTTAGGGAGGCGCGCATGTCACTTTGTATCATGGGCGTCGACCCTGGCCTCAGCGGTGCCGTCGCGTTTTACTTTCCCGGCGCGCCGGGCCACGTTTCGGCTGAAGATTCGCCAATTGTCGGCGGCGACCTCGACGTCGCGACGATCGCCGGACAAATCAAACAGATGAAGCCCGACGTCGCGATTATTGAACGCGTCGGGGCCATGCCGAAACAGGGCGTCGCGTCAACCTTCAAGTTTGGCGCTTCCTACGGTGCTCTTATCGGCGTCGTCGCGGCGCTCGGCGTGCCCTATCAGCTCGTCACACCGACAAAGTGGAAACGCCACTTCTCTCTTTGCGCGGACAAGGAAGCGGCTCGCGCCCTCGCTTTGAGGACATGGCCGGCGCGCGCCGAGTTGTTCTACCGCAAGAAAGATCATGGGCGCGCGGAGGCCGCCTTGCTCGCGCGCTATGGCGCCGAGACATGGAAAGGTGGCGCGCCGTGAACCTTCATCAATTCGCGCGCGCGCTCGGCGGCGAAGTCTCTAGCGGACAGGTGCTCGCTCCTGGGCCTGGCCACAGCAAACGCGATCGGTCGCTCGCTGTTCGGATATCACCACAAGCGCCGGATGGCTTCATTGTATTTTCGCACGCTGGCGACGACTGGCGGGCCTGTCTCGATTATGTGCGCGCTCGGCTTGGCCTTCGGCGCGATGATCATCGCCACCCCATCCCAGCGCCGCGCGAACATCATAACGGCGATGCTGTGGACCGCGTCAGCGACTTGGCCCGCGCGTTGTTCGCTGAGGCCGTCGATCCGCGCGGGACGCTCGGTGAGCGTTATCTCAAGCATGAGCGCGCGTTACCGCATGCACTTGATGACACAACGACGCTCACAATTCGCTTTCTTGGGCGCGCGCCGTTCCGCGATGAACGCCGACTTGTTTATGCGCCGAGCTTGATCTGCGCGCTACGCGATGCGGAAGAAACAACTCGGCGCTGCGCCATGCTCGGCGACCGTGACGCAGTTGAGCGCAAGATCCTCAGCGACCTCTCGCTTGTTCAGGCTGTGCAACGCATTCGCCTCGACGACTGCGGGCGCAAGGTTGAACGTCGATCGCTCGGCCCGATGGGCAATGCCGTCGTCTTTGTCGACGGCCCTATGACGCATTTCTACAGCGCATCGGCGACGATCAGTGAAGGCGTGGAGACCGCTTTAGCCATGCGGACTATCGGCTTTGAGGCTAACGTCGCGCTCTCCGGCGCTGGCCGTTTCCGAACGTTTCAGCCGCCTTGGATTTGGTCGCATCTCACGATCAGCGGCGAGCGTGACGCTGGCGCTTCCGAAAAGGCGTGGCGCGATGCTGGCCCCCGTTGGGCTGTTGAAGGCCATGACGTGCATGTTTGGGCGCCTCCCCTCGCGCAGAAAGACGCTAACGACATTCTGATCACAAAGGCGCGGGAGGGGCGCGCCGCATGAGGGAAGAGCTTTTTAATCATGGTCGCATCGTCGCGAGCTTCGCGCCCGAGGACCATCGGCAGGCAGCGCAGCCGCCGCCCGAGCCCGAGGGCTTTTACGTCCCGCACAGCGAACTTATCGCGCCGCCAGCGCGCAAGATGCAGCTCGAATGGTTTGACGACGCCGCAACAATCGCGCTCGACGATCCGTCAAACCAGCTGATCGAAGATACTCTCGACGAAGGCGCTCTCAGCGTCATCTACGGAGATTCGAACAGCGGTAAGACTTTTATAGCTCTCGATATGGCGCACGCAGTCGCCACTGGATGCGGATGGAACGGGAAAAAGACGCGGCATGGTCTCGTGATCTACGTCGCAGCTGAAGGTGGCCGGCGCATCACGCGTCGTATAGCCGCTCTTAAACAGAGACACCCCCACGAAAAGCCTCTCCTCGCATTGATCCGATACCCGATCGACCTCCGCTCAAACGACGCGAACCTTAAAGAGCTTGTCGAGCTAATCCGAGACGCCGAGCGCCAATGCGGCAGGACCTGCGTCTGGATCATCATTGATACGCTCTCGCGGGCCTTGGCCGGCGGAGACGAAAACAGCCCCGTCGACATGGGACGCATCGTTGTCTCGGCCGACCATATACGCGCCGAAACGGAAGCCCATTTCACCTACGTCCACCATACTGGAAAAGATGCCGCGAGAGGCGCTCGCGGTCACTCGCTCTTGCGGGCCGCGACCGATACGGAAATAGAGGTGGCGGCCGGAGTTATCCGGGCGGCAAAACAGCGCGATATGGAGTGCGGCGCGGAATTCGGCTTCTCGCTGGTCGACGAAATGCTGGGTGAAGACGCTTCCGGCCGGATGATCAAGTCCGCCGTTGTTGAGTGGATGGCCTCCGCCCCCGTGAAGAAAGCCGCCAATCGAGAAAAACCATTTCCCGCATCTGAGCGGCTCTTTATGGAAACCATCGTCGCGGCGATCAATGAAGCCGGCGCCAAAATCCGCCCATCCACCGATAGCGTTCTGGTCGACGCTGTGTCCGATGAAATCGTCCGCGAGCGCTATTACGCCAAAATCGCCGAGAAGCCGAAACCGGGAGACACGGTCGAGAAACTCGCAGACCGCCAGCGGCAGGCATTCAATCGGTCCATCAAAAAGAACCTCGACGCGAAGCGGATCATGGCTGGCGTAAACAACGGCGAGCGCATCCTGTGGCTGCCGTAACCGCTCGGGAGCGTGACAACACGTGACACCCTATAGGGTGTTGTCACGGTGTGTCACGGTCATCCCCCGTTTGCGGCGTGACATGGCGTGACAATGTCACGGTTTGTCACGGTGTGTCACGGTCATTGGCTGAAGATGCGATTGGAAACTCTAAAACCTCTGGAAAGGCGACGCTACAAGCCCCGATAGCACCATAATTTTCCAGCCTCGCGCTCGCGGCCGGTTTTCGCGGGTTTGCTAGCGCGGCCACAATACGGATTTAATATCCGTTGGTCTCATTGTAATACAATGATTTTACAGCTATTCCGTTATCATGTTGCTATCATGTTGCGTTCATTCTCGTCTCGCGCCATCATGCGGCGCATGACCTTGGCCGACGAAACGAACCTGCGCACCCGCCCATCGCGAGCGAACCGCCTGCGCGCCGTGAGAGTGTCGAAAACGAACCGCAGCGCCATCTCCAATGGCAATACGTTGCTGCCCGGCGTCGACGGCCGCAGTCCCGAGGGGCGACGCTATCGTGACTTATTCCTGGCATTCGCGGACGAGCTCGGCGGGGTTGAGGGGCTAAGCGAAGCAGATCGCGTCCTCGTAAAGCACTGCGTCGCCGTTGCTATGCATAGCGAAGCCCTCCAGGTTCGCATGGTCCGGGGCGAGCATATAGGCGAGGAGGAACTTACGCGTCTCGGGAACAGCCTGGCACGCGCCATGGCCGCCTTGAGGGCCCGCCAGAAGCCGAAGAGCTCGGTGCCGACGATTGCCGAAATTGCCGCCCGCCATCGCAAGGGGACGCCCAGCGCGTGAAGGCCCTCGTCACCATGCGCAGCGCTCTGACCGAGCCCGACCTATTCGGGACGGTGCTGCAGGGCGCGTCATGGGCGGCATGGCGCGTGTTGCTCATTGCTGCGATGGGCGAGGCGTTGACCGACGACGAGCGCGTCATCTACCAGCGCCTCACAGCGCGGCCTGCGGAGCCCGCTGAGCGCGTTGATGAGTTTTGGGCCGTCATTGGCCGCCGCGGCGGCAAAACGCGCGCTGTGGCCGTTCTGGCGGCCTATATTGCGGCTCTCGTCGATTGGTCGGACATCCTCGCGCCTGGCGAGCGGGCCAGCTTGCCGATTATGAGCGCGTCGACCTGGCAGGCGAACAAGGCAAAACAGTATCTCAGCGGAATATTCGCCACGGTTCCGGCGCTGTCGCGGCTCGTCGAGAATGAGACCGCCGACACAATTAGCCTCTCGACGCGCGTCGATATTGAAGTGAGGCCGGCAAGTTTCCGAACGGCGCGCGGCGGAACATGCGTTGCGGCGATTGCCGACGAGGTGGCGTTCTGGCGCAGCGAAAACAGCGCCAATCCCGATAAGGAAATTCTCGACGCCATCCGCCCCGCGCTCGCTACAACTGCCGGAATGTTGGCCTGCATAAGCAGCCCCTATGCGCGGCGCGGTGAGCTCTACAACACATGGAAGCGGGACTTCGGCCCGAATGGCGACGCTGCGATCATGGTTGCGAAAGCGCCGTCACGCGTGATAAATCCGTCGCTGAGCGAAGCCGTCGTCAAACGCGCATACGAGCGCGACCCGGCGGCGGCGAGCGCGGAATACGGCGCCGAATTTCGCAGTGACGTGGAAGCATTCATCTCGAGGGAATCCGTCGAGGCTTGCGTCGTGGCCGGCCTTTTCGAGCGGCCGCCCGCCACGACGCAACGATATTTCGGCTTTGTTGATCCATCCGGCGGAAGCTCCGACGCCATGACGCTCGCGATTGCGCATCGGGAAGGGGACTCGAATGTTCTTGACGCTGTCCGGGAGGTGAAGCCGCCGTTTAGCCCCGAGTCGGTTGTCTCGGAGTTTTCGACGCTGTTGAAGTCGTATCGCATTTCGACCGTGCGCGGCGACCGATACGCGGGCGAGTGGCCGCGCGAGCAGTTTCGAAAGCATGGAATAGCTTACGAGCTTTCGGACAAAGCGCGCTCCGAACTCTATCAGGCGCTTCTGCCGTTGGTGAATTCCAGCCGCGTTGAGCTGCTCGATTACTCGCGCCTCGTTAATCAGCTTGTCACGTTGGAGCGTCGCACGGCGCGCGGCGGGCGTGACAGCATCGACCATGCTCCGGGCGCCCATGACGATATCGCCAACGCAGTCGCTGGCGCAATCGTCATGGCGAGCGAGAAGAGTTTGGGCGTTCAAATCGACGACGCCTATCTCGTGGAATTCAGCAAAATAACAGCGTCCGCGCGTCACGGACGCCTGCAGGAAGGGAGATTGCCTTGAAAATCGTCGACGCTCTGATCGTCACACTTTCTTTGGATGCCTCGGGCTACAAGAAAGGCCAGAAGGAAGCCACCGAAGCGCTGAAGAAGACGCGCGACGAGGCGGTCAAGAGCGGCAAGGATATCGAGTTGGCCGGCGCGAAGGCCGCCGAATCCTTCGCGACGCTGACGCGCAATGTCGCGACCTTGTTCGGCGTCATCCTGTCGTCGAAGGCGCTCTACGAATTCCTGACGTCGCTGAACGAGATCAACGCCGCGACGGGGCGCATGGCGCAGAGCCTCGGGTCGACGCCAGAGGCGCTGTCGACATGGGGGCAGGCGGTCGAACGTCTCGGCGGCAGTTCGACGGAAGCTGTCGGGTCGGTCGGCCATCTCATTGACGAATTCAACGAACTGAAGACGACGGGACAGAGCGCTATCCTACCGTGGCTTGGGAAGTTGCAGGCGCTCGGGGGCGTGAAGTTCGATATTTCGAAGCCGATCACCGAGCAGATGGGCGCGCTCGCAGACAATCTGAAGCGCATCTACGACAAAGACCCGGCGATGGCTTTCTTCTTCGGGAAGAAGCTTGGTCTTGATGAGGGGTCAATTCGTCTGCTCGTGCAGGGTCGCGCGGCGGTCGCGCAGGCGCTCGCCGACGCCAAAGGCCTCGCGATCACGAAGGAGCAGGCCGAAGCCGCGATGAAGCTGTCGAAAGTCTGGACCGAAATTTTGCAGACCATAAGGCTGATCGGCCGCGATATCCTCGAGTTTCGCTCTCCCGTGATTCAAAAAGCTTTGGAGGTTGTCCGCGATATTCTCGAGGACATCCGAGAAGGCTTTCATCCTCATACAAGATGTCATGAAGGAAGCCGAGCGCGACATTGTCGAATTCTTGCGTGCGGCAGGGGAAAAATTCGCCAAATTTGTTGGGGACATTTCAGGCGCCGGACCGAAGATACTAGACGCTATCAAAAACGCTTTCGCCGAAGCGATTAAATGGATTGAAGACCAGTTCAATCGCGTCTGGCGGGCCGTGACAGGTCACAACCTATTCTCGTCAACCAGCGCGCATTCTGCAGGTGGAGCGCGAGGCGAAGGCAACGGCGGCGGTGGGCGCGGCGACGATCGTCCGATCATCGGCGGGCGCGTGCGCCATGCGCGGGGCAATCTCGCGGCTAACCAGCAAGAAGCCTATAACGCGGCGCGCGCGGAAGGCCTGAGCGACCAGGCAGCGCGCGCGCTCGTCGCGAATATGAGCGGCGAAAGCCTCGCGAACCCGCGCGACTACCATTGGGATAGTAGGCATATGTCGCAGGGCATTGTGCAATGGGACCCGCAGCGCGCCGAAGCCATCCGCCAGAAATTCGGCGAATATCCGAAAGATATGACCGTTGCGGAGCAGACGCGCGCCGCAATCTGGGAAATCAACACGAACGGCCATTACGCCCGCACGAGCCAGGCGCTGAAAGGCGGCAACGCGCAGGAGATGATCCGGGCGCTCGTCGAGAATTACGAGAGGCCGGCCGACACGCGCGGCGCGATATCGACCCGCTACGAATTCCTGCAAGGTCTTCCGCGCGACTTCGGCGCCAAGGCGGCGGCGAACATCAGCAACACGTCGTCGGTCGCGAACACATCGTCCGAGACACACATCGGGCCGTTCCACGTCAACACGCAGGCAAGCGATGGCCCCGGCGTCGCACGGGACCTGCAGAAGATAATTACGAACACATCCTTCGCGCATCATCTCAATTACGGCGCGAATTGAAACGGAAAGGGTGAAATTGACATGAAAATCGGAATCAACTCCATGCCGTCGAAGGGCGTCCCGATCAACCGCGGTGAGGACTTGGGAACTTGGTATGTTCTCGAGGGCGTCGGCGCTCGCCGGGCGTGCATCAGAGCGGCAATGGCTATGCATGCGAACTCAAAATCCGCAATGGACGAGGCCAAAGAGAACGCCGCAGCGGTTAAAACTGTGATCCGTTGGGTGCAGGAAAATCTTTCACGCGACGATGTGAGCGCCTTAATCGCCGGTCTTGGCGGCGCTCGTGACGCCGAAACAATGCCGCTGATAAAGTCCTATCCATACGGTGCCGCCGATCGCGACGACGCAGCCGCTGAGATCGTCGAACTGCTTCGCGCGAAGCTTGACGAGGCCGACTTCGCGAAGATCGCGCCGCTCGTCGACGACGTGCTCGCCAGCGTCTCCGCGAAGTCGGGCCTTGGGCCTGACGTCGATTGGCCGGTCATTGACGAGGACAATCGAGCCGGCGGCCATTTTGGCGGCTTGCGCGGCAAGGGAAGCCTGGGCATCAACCCGCATGGAAGCGGCGCGATGAACTGGCGGCGGCTAACTCCTACGCCAAGATGTTCCCCGACGCCGCGCGCATCGCGCCCGACTATACGTGCGTCTCCCCTCCCGTTCGCCGCGGCTCATTTTCTCGCGCCGATCGCATCGCGCAAGACGCGGCGAATGCGGCGAAGTCCTATAAATCGATGTTACCGGAAGCAGCGCGCATTGAAATCGATCATCGCAGCGCTCGAACTGTCGTGGGGTGAAGTCGATGGCTCGGAACAATCTCAAAGTCGTTGATCCGGCAGAGATGACGCGCGAAGCGTTGCACGAGGCGATTGCAAAGCGGCAGGTCGTCAAAGACGAAATCGACGCCGTAACACGGGCAAGAACCCATGCGCGTGATGAATGGTTGAAGGCAGATGCGGCGCTTGAAACGCTCCGCAATCCGGAAAACGAGCGGTCCGAGACGCTGGGAGAACACCTCAGTGAGGAGATTGCCAGCGGCAAAAATCCCGACGCCGGCGCCCTCGAAAGCGACCGCGTCAGAATGGCGGCGACCGAACGCGAATTGGCAAACGCCGTCGACATCTGGAAACGGGCAAAAGACGAATGCGACGCGAAGATCCGTGACGCGGAGAGGCGGCTCGTCTACTTAGAGTTGTCCGTGGATTCGAAAGTGGCGGCTGTTCTCGCGGCGAGCGGTTCAGTCGAGAAGCTGATGCATGGCCTCGCGGAAATGCAGGCCGAGGTTGCGCGCCGTCGCGCAGCAATACATTGGATAATTGAGAACGCAGGCTATAAGCCCGATGAGAGGCAGTGCATGCTGTCGCAGCAAGCCCGCCTTTTCCGCGTCGACCTTGAACGCCATCCTGGCGCGGCGGAATGGTCGGCGGCGCGTGAAGCGTTGAAGCGAGACGCTGACGCCGTGTTGCCGGTGTGAGAGCAAATCTTTTCCGCGAGCGCGAGGGCGCGCTGCGGGAGCCCAGCAGGCGGAGGCGTAAATCACCTGCAGGCCGGGAGGCGTCTGCATTTCGCGCCGGCCCGGCCGACTTCGGCGATGAACTCGAACATGTCAAACGGGGAAGCGTCTGTTAAACGCCTCGCGGAATTCACTAGCGTCAATCCGTTCGGACAAGAGCGTGTCCGCTACCTGAGCGACAAGCTCATCAATCGGCGACGGCAATGGCGCCTCAAGGGCAATGGTCCAAGCAGGTTCGCCTTTGTCAGTGAATTCCTTTTCCCGGCTAGCGCTGTATTTACGCGCGTTCTCCGCCTGCTTGGCTTCTATCTCTGCCGCTTTGGCAGCTCGGCGAAGTTTCTTCCTTCGCCGCCGCTGGCGCTCGGCGGGTGTCATCGCGCCTTTTTTGAAAACTGTCGGTCGGCCCATTTCGTGACGCTATCCTGTCACGAAACACTGTTCAAGGCTCATCGGCAGAGCCTTATCGGGACGCGAGGTCCTTAAATTTAGTGAGGGCTTCAAAATTTTCTCTGGTGTTTGAGTTTAATGCCCACGCGAGCGAACCAACCCAACCAAGCAGGGTCCATCCGAAGAACAAGTTTACTACAAAAATTGCCGTGGGAGACATATGTCCTCTTGAGTATGCAACGATGAAAGGGAGAAAATAGAGCGCCAAAGCAAACAAAAATGCCGCCAGCATAAAAAAGCCAAAACCGCTATCTGTTGTTTTTTTCTCCGTCTTTGAAACTTCGGCCTTGGATAATAAGGGGGAGTGGGCCGGAGGGCTTTCCTCTTGAGCGCCATGCGAACTTTCCGAAGGCGTCGCCAATGGCTGTGCCGAAGGAGTTCGGTCTGCAGGTTCTGAGCCCATGCGTTGTTTTGGCGACGCAGTTTCGGCGAATGTTTTTTTGCCGGTTGGATCGTTAGTTGTGGCAGGTGCCGGCATGGGCGAATTGGAACGAGACTGAGTCTGCTCAGGCGCTTCGACCATCGCGCTGGCAGAGGTCGCGACCTCTTGCTCCTTTCGGAGCGCTGGACAGAGAGCCTTTGTCTGATTCAGTAGGCCAGTGTTAGCGTTGATCAAATCTTCAGTGTATGTCGCTTGTGTGGTTGGCGAAAAGCCATCAAGACGGCCGACCATCTTGAGGTCTTGTTTGCGAGAATGAATGCCCTCCCATATTAATCCTTTGTCCGATCCTGAATAGTAGACATGATATTGCGACATGCGCTCATAGGCGACGCCGTTGCGGGCTATGTGCGATACACTGAGAATTTTTCCGTTTATTCGAATGTCGATCTCGACGATTTCTCCGATAGACGTTGGAAAACATTTCAGATGTGCTTCGTCGCCGCGAACGAAACCCGTCGTAAGCAATATTGTGAAAAAGCAAAAAACTATTTGGGAAGTCGGCATGGGATCTCCAATCTTTTTAGATAAAATCCCGATCGATTAGTCTTCGCTACCGTCTCTTCATTTACCAAGCGCCTTGACAATCAGCCTACGGATAGCTTCCGGGCGTGTTGGCAAATCGTCTTGTGTCTTTCGCCAATCATCTAAAGCCCGGATCATGGTGCGTTCAAGCCGCACGTTCACAGCTTCGCTCTCGACTGGCGGACGGCCCTTTTTTGGTTTCTTGGCGCTAGATATTGACATAATGAATTTGTAGCGCTAAAAAACGAAAAGAGCAAACCGAGCGCCTTTCTGACGAATTCGCCGCCGACCCCCATTTCGGCGAACGCTCGCGGCTTGCCTGACGGAGGACAACGACAATGAAAATCTCGCACTTATTCGACGATCCGCTCGTCAAAGCGGCTCTGGAGGCCGCGGAACGGGACGAAGGCGACGACGCGGCCTGCACGTCAGTCAATCCGCGTGTTCCGCTTACGGGCCTTGCACCCGAAGCTTCGTCTACCATCGAACTTGAACTGGCATAGGAGGCCATGATGAACACGAACACCGAAACGGCCCGCCGCGGCTTCCTCCGCACTCTGCCCGCGGTCGCCGCCGCGACGCCCGACCTCGAGAGCCTGATCGCGGACCATCAGAAAGCGTGCGCGGCCTATTTCCGCGCACTTGACGCCGAACAAGAGGCCGAAGCCATTCTCGCCGCCAATCCCAACGGCTCGCCCGACGCTTACGAAGCGGCCAGCGCAAAGCTGGACGGGGCCAGCGGCGCGGAGGCGGCCGCAGCCTTCGCCGTTTGCGCTTACTCCTGCGCGACCATCGAGGACGTCCGCCGCAAGGCCGGCTATATCGCGACCGTTCGGACCGTCACGGATTTTTGGGACGAGAACGCCCTTGCGTTCATCAAATCGCTCACCGATAGCGCAGCGTAAGCGAGCAGCAAGAGTTCCGCCTCTGCTCGCCGTCGCTCTCGATTTGCACTTCACGGGAGGCGCCGCATGACGACGACGATTGACGGCCGGGACGAACTCGACGCGATCCGCGCCCATGCGCGTCTGCTCGAACTGGCGCTGCTCGGCGCCGGCTCAAGTGGCATTTCGCTGAATGAGCCGACCTATCGCGACGCGCTGACACCAGGCGGGTGACAGACGACGTTCAGGCTGCGGCCTATGTCGAGAAGGCGCGCGCCGCCTATTTCGTCGACGAATGCGCCATCGAGATCGCGGCGCCGCCCGTTGTCGAGAAGACAAAAAGCGGCGCGCGCGTTCTGGCCTGGTTGCCGGTCGAAGATGGGGACGAGGACAAGGCCGCTTAAGCGGCGGCAACGAGCGCCGAATCGGCATCACCCGCCGTATTCGCCCACGACCAGATTGGCCCGACAGCGGATAATCTGCGCTCTATGTCAGCTTCCCGAGGTGCATACAGATAACTGCATGCTCATAGTGCAATCGCAACTCAAACGCGAGACACCATTCAATACGATTTGCTTTTCGGTTCCGCTTCCGCTTCCCGATGTTGGTCAATTGGAATGTGCCTTCTTTGGTTACGTCCAATAGGCTGTTACGAATCTGCTGCACCCGCGCCTTGTATGACAGAGGTCCAATATCCCAACAAAAAGTATGTTTCACAAAAACCTCCAATTATGCCTGCGCGACCGCTTGGCCGGGCGCGTAGCTTAAACGTGGCAACAGATAACCTTCCGACAAAAGTAAAAGTATTAGTGCCGCTGCAACGTATGCTCGAAATCTGCGCATGTCGCGATTCATGTTGCGTGGAATTGCCGCGTCTCTTTTGAAATCGTTGGGAAATCAACGCAATTAGCTGCGACATAACGCAACATAAAACAAGCCCATCGCGGGGCGCATTTCAGACAGAATTATCAATTAAAACAATTGGCTGGGGGACCTGGATTCGAACCAAGATTAACGGAGTCAGAGTCCGCTGTTCTACCGTTGAACTATCCCCCAACGGGCGCGCGGACGTTCCGCGGCAGCGCGTCGTGATCTAGAGAGCGCGGCGCGCCCTGTCAACCGGCCCCCCGCGCACGCCGGCCGAGCCGCTTCCGGCCGAGGCGCCGCTGCCACTTACGAGCGCCGGAGCCACTTGCGGGCGCCGCGGCAATCCTGCATGAAGAGCGTTTATACGCGAATGGCGTCGCATCTGCGGCAGGCGCGCGACCGACCGTGTATGACGGGAGCTTAACTTTGGCTGGCACCGATCGGCCCGCGACCTTTGGGCCGGGTCTGGAGGCGATGAAAGTGCGCGTCGACGACGCTGCGCAGGGAGGCGCCTTTGCCCCTGCGGCTCCGGCGGGTCAGCCTTATCCGCCCGCCCAGAACCGCCATACCTACGCCGCGCTCGATCTCGGCACGAACAATTGCCGTCTCCTCGTCGCGCGCCCGGAGCGCCGGCCACGCCGGCGCAACGCCGACTTCCTGCGCGTCATCGACGCCTTCTCGCGGATCGTACGCCTCGGCGAGGGCCTGGGCCGCGCCGGCCGCATCAGCGAGGCGGCGATCGAGCGCACCATCGCGGCGCTGGAGGTCTGCCGGGACAAAATGGAGGCGCGCGGAGTCACCCGCGCCCGGCTCGTCGCGACACAGGCCTGCCGGGGCGCCGCGAACGGCGACGAATTCGTGGCCCGCGTCCGCGAGCGCACCGGACTCGCGCTCGAGATCATCGACCGGGAAACGGAGGCGAGGTTCGCCGCGCGCGGATGCGGCTCGCTGGCCGATCCGAACGCCGAAAGCGTATTGCTCTTCGACATCGGCGGCGGCTCGACCGAACTCGTCTGGCTCACCCGGTCGCCCACGTCGGGAGAGACGCGCGAACTGCACAGCTGGACGTCGCTCGAGCTGGGCGTCGTAACGCTAGCCGAGCATTTCGGCGGGCGGATCGTCGACGACGAGACCTTCGTCGCCATGAAGAGCCACGCCCGTGAGGCGCTCGCCCAATTCGTGGCGGAGACCGCCGTCGTGCGCCGTTGCTCGCGCTTTCACCTCCTCGGCACGTCGGGCACGGTCACGACGCTCGCGGGCGTTCATCTCCGGCTCGAGCGCTACGACCGCTGGCGCGTCGACGGCCTGTGGATGACCGACGCCGAGTCGACACGGGCGATCGAACGTCTGCGCGGCATGGATTTCGAGGCGCGGGTCGCGAATGGCTGCATCGGCCCGCAACGCGCCGACCTCGTCCTCGCCGGTTGCGCGATTTTCGAGGCGATTCGGGAAATGTTCCCGGCGACGCGTACCCGCATCGCCGACCGCGGCCTGCGCGAGGGGATGCTCCTTGAATTGATGGAGGCCGACGGGGCGCTGGCGCACGCGGGGTAACAAGCCTTTCGCGCTCGACGCGGCGCCGCTCAACCTTCACAATGCTCCTGCGTGATTCGCAAAGGATTTCTGCAAGCATTACGCGCCCCTGATCATGAGCCGCCCGCCGATGACCGACGAATTGAACGACCCTCTCGGACGCCAGACGCCCCTGCCGAAGCCGGGCGTAGAGGGCGCCGGGCCGCGACGCTGGTTTCCCCTGGCTGCGGGCGGACTGATCGCGGCGGGGGCCGTCGCGCTCTTCGTCGCGCCGCGCGATCCGTTCGGCGGCGAGCCTTACGCCGTCGCCAGAATCGAGCCGGCGAAGCCGCCCGAGCCCGCCCCGCCCCTGCCGCCCCAGCAGACGCTCGCCGCCGCCGAGCAAGCGCCGCCGCCGGGCGAGATGGGGGCAAACGAGATCGAGCAGCTCACGGGCGTCAAGATCACGCGCCACGGCGGCGAAGGCGGAACCGCGCGTGTCATCCGCATCGAGCCCGTCTCCGGCGTCAGGCTGGCTCCCGCCCCGGACCGGCGCGTCGTGGAGCGCGGCCGATACGGGCCTCTGCCGAAGATCGCCGCCGACGGGGCGCGGCCGATGGACGTCTACGCCCGCCCCTTCGTCACCGCGACGAGCCTGAAGGCGGACGCGCCGCGCATCGCGCTCGTGATCGGCGGCGTCGGCCTCAACGCCCAATCCTCGCTCGACGCCATCGACCAGTTGCCCGAGGGCGTCACGCTCGCCTTCGCGCCCTATGGCGCCGATCTCGATCGTCTCGCGGCGCAGGCGCGCGCGCGCGGACACGAAGCCCTGCTGCAGGCTCCGATGGAGCCCTTCGACTATCCGCAGAACAATCCCGGTCCGCATACGCTTCTCACCGGGTCGCAGGACGGCGGAATCGACGATCTGCAATGGCTGATGAGCCGCTTTCCGGGTTATGCCGGGGTGGTCAACTATATGGGCGGCCGTTTCATGTCGGACGAACCGGCAATGTATGGCGCGCTGGGCGAAGTTGCGCAGCGCGGCCTCTTCTTCCTCGACGACGGCGCCTCGCCGCAGTCGGTGGCCGCAACTCTTGCGCCGAAGCTCTCCCTGCCGCACGCCAAGGTCGACGTCATCATCGACCAACGCGCCACGCCGCAGTCGATGGACGCGGCTCTGTCGCAGCTCGAAACGCAAGCTCGCGAAAAGGGCGTGGCCATCGGCTTCGCCAATGCGACGCCTGCCGCCATTGCGCACGTCGCACGTTTCGCGCGTGATCTCGAGCGGCGCGGCATTGCGCTCGCGCCAGTCTCCGCGGCGCTCGGGCCCCGCAGCGGCCCAGCGGCGGATGCGGGACGCAGCAAATGAGCGCGCCGGACAGGCGCTACCGTCCCTGCGTCGGCGTCGCGCTTTTCAATCGCCAGGGCCTCGTCTTCGTTGGCCATCGGAAATCGAAGGGCGACTTCGATCTCGTTTCCGAACCGCACATGTGGCAGATGCCGCAGGGCGGGATCGACGGAGAGGAAAAGCCATTCGACGCGGCGCTGCGGGAATTGCACGAGGAGACGAACGTCACGAGCGTCGCGTTCCTCGCCGAAGCGCCGATGTGGCTCAACTATGATCTGCCGCCTGACGCCAAGAAGCGCTGGAGCGGCAAATTCATCGGCCAGACCCAGCGCTGGTTCGCGCTGCGCTTTCTGGGCGAGGAGGACGAGATCGACATTCATGCGCCGGCGGGCGGCGATTACAAACCGGAATTCGACGCCTGGCGCTGGGAGAGGCTTGAGAAGCTTCCCGAATTGATCGTTCCGTTTAAGCGGCAGGTGTATCTGGACGTTGTCGAGGCTTTCGCGCCCTTCGCAGCTTCCTGAGGGCCGGGCCTCGCACCCCGTTCGGGAGGCGCTGAAGTGACCAGGTTCCATCAGAACGAGTGGCGCGCAGCGCGCTTCGGCGCCGCCGTCGTCGCGGTGGCGCTCGCAACCGCCGTCCGAGCGGCGTTCGACGATTTCTTCACCGATAACGTCTACGCGCCCTTTTTTTTCGCAACGCTGCTGGTGACGGTGTTCGCGGGATCTGGTCCGGGCGCGCTGGCGACGGTTCTCTCCGCTCTTGCGAGCGTCTATTTCTTCCTTCCGCCAAAACGCTCCTTCGCCATCGTCCTGCCCGAAGACGTCGTGCAAACACTGCTTTTCGTCTGTATCGGCATGGCGATCGCCATCATCGCGGCGTGGATTCGAGCGAGGCAGCGGGCGGCGATGGAAGCCGAACTGGCGCGCGCAAGAATATTGCTGCGGGAGGAAACCAATGAAAGCCTCCAGCAGAGCGAGCAGCGATACCGCTCTCTCTTCGAGACCAGCCGCGACGGAATCGTCACGATGGACAAGGAGGGCCGCATTCAGGAAGCTAATCCCGCCTATCGGGAAAAGCTTGGCTACACGATGGACGAGTTGCGCAAACTCGGCCGTCAGGACGTCACCTCGCCAGCGTGCCACGCGGCCGAGACGCGCATCTTGCTGGAACGCGTGCTTCCCGGCGGAGACTCCGGCGAATATGAAGCGGAATATGTTTGCAAGGATGGAAGCGTCTTTCCGGTCAGCGTCCGAACCTGGTCTGTGCATGACGGCGGCGGCAAGGTTGTGGGCTTTCGCGCCTTCGTGCGCGACATCACCGAGCGAAAGCGCGCCGAAGACGCGTTGCGGGCGGCCGACCGGCGCAAGGACGAGTTTCTGGCGACCCTCGCTCATGAATTGCGCAACCCGCTGACCCCCATGCGCAGCGCGGTGTATCTTCTGCGGGAGGATGTCGCGGTTCCTGACAAAAGGGATCGCGCGCTGTCTCTCCTCGCCATGATCGACCGGCAGGTCGAAAATCTGATCCGCTTCGTCGACGACCTTTTTGACGTTTCGCGCCTCGCCTTCAGCGCCATCGAGTTGAAAATGGAGAGAATCGATCTCATGGAGGTTTTGCGGCGCGCAGTCGAGACGGCGCGGCCCAGGATCGCTGCGGGGCGGCACGACCTTCTGCTCCGGCTTCCGCAAGAGCCCTTGTTTCTCTCCGGGGATTTTGCGCGGCTCAATCAGGTCTTCGCCGGGCTCCTCGACAACGCCGCGAAATACACTGCGCCGGCGGGAGTCATCTCGCTGGTCGTGGAGCGTGAGAAGGACTTTGTGGTCGTGACCGTACGCGACAGCGGCGCTGGCGTGCCGCGGGAATTGCTGTCGATGATTTTCGAACGCTTCACGCAGGTCGACAAGGCGCTGGGGCGCGCGCATGGGGGGGCGGGCATCGGCCTCGCGCTTGCGCGCAGCGTGATCGAGGCCCATGGCGCGAGCATCGTGGCGGAGAGCGAGGGGCCGGGCTGCGGCAGCGCCTTCATCGTACGCCTGCCGTTGCAGCGTCGAGAGCCGGAAGACTTGCGAGGGACTCCGGGGCCGTCGCCGGAAGCGGTCGCCCGGCGGGCGCTCGTCGTCGATGACGAGCATGACGTCGCCGACAGCGTCGCATTGCTTCTTGAAGACATCGGCGCGACCGTCAGCGTCGCTTACTCGGGCGCGGCGGCGATCGAACAGCTGCGGATGATCAAGCCTGACATCGTCTTTCTCAACCTCGCCATGCCGCATATGGACGGCTACGAGACGGCGCGCTGCATCCGCGCCCTGCCCGAAGGTCGTGACATCATGCTTGTCGCGCTCTCGGGCTGGGAAAAGAACGCCGTCGCCGAGCGCGTCATGGAAGCCGGTTTCAACGGCTGCCTGCCGAAGCCGGTGGAACGCCGGGCGCTGATCGAGGCGATGCGGGCGCGCGGTCCGAAAAAGGCTTGACCGCTGAGGCGCTAAGCGCTCCGCACCAGCCTCGAGGCAAAAAATCCGTCTATTCCCGCCAGCCGCGATTCCTCGTTCGGCCAGTAGCCGGGGAGCGTGCGCAGATCGCCGTCCTTGTTGATGAACTCGGCGGGAATCCCCTCCTCTACCGTCACCGGCTCGCGGCGGAAGTCGGGGTTGCGGCGGAGAAACGCCGCGATCTGATGCTCGCCCTCTTCGGGCTCGAGAGAACAGGTGCAATAGACGATGCGGCCGCCCGCTTTCGTCAGCAGCGCGGCGCGCGCCAACATTTTCGCCTGCAGTGCGGCCAGGGTCTCGATGTCCCCCGGCTTCTTGGTCCACGGCACGTCAGGATGACGGCGCACCGTGCCGGTGGCGGAACAGGGCGCGTCGATCAGAATGGCGTCGAAAGGCTGCGCCTGATAGCCGGTGGCGTCGCCGACCGCGACGTCGGCGCGCAGATCGAGCCGCGAGAGATTCGCGGCCAGCATCTTCAGCCGTTCAGCGGAGCGATCCAGCGCCACGACATGGGCGCGGGCAAAAGCCAGTTGCGCCGTCTTGCCGCCGGGCGCGGCGCACATATCGAGCACGCGCTCGTCCGGCTTCGGACCGAGCAGCCGCGCCGGCAGCGCGGCCGCGGCGTCCTGCACCCACCATTCGCCGTCGCTGTAGCCCGCAAGCTCGGGCACCGGCGCGCGCGTCTTGAGGCGCACGGAACCCGTCGGCAGGACGACGCCGTCGAGTTTTTCCGCCCATTCCTGCGCGTCGGATTTCACCGTGAGATCGAGCGGCGGCTCCTGCATATGCATCGCCGAGATGGCGCGCGCCGCCTCTTCTCCGTAATTCTTGCGCCAGCGCTGCGCGAGCCAGGGCGGCGTGTCGTAATCCCCGCCCGCCGCGAGTTCCAAAAAGACCTCGCGCTGGCGCAGCAGATTGCGCAGGACGCCGTTCACCATATTGGCGAAGGGGCCGGTCTTGGGCTCGAGTTTGGTCGCGCGCACCGCAAGGTCGATCGCTGCGTGATCGGCGGCGTCGAGAAAGAGCAGCTGCGCCGCCGCGGCGATCAGCGTGTATTCCAGCCGTCCGGCCTGGCGAGGGAGACCCTTTTCCAGAAGTTCGCCCAGCGCATGGCGGATGACTCCAAGACGGCGCAGCGCGACGGTCGCGATGGAGCGGGCCAGCGCCACGTCGCGGGGGTCGAGGCCGGTGAGGCGGTTCGGCACCGCCTGCGGGGAAAAGCATTCGTCCAGCCGGTGGCCGCCCTGCACCACATCGCCGATGATGGCGGCGGCGGCCATGCGCGTCAGCAGGCCGGGCGTCTTCGCGGCTTCCAGCTCGCGCGCGGCCTCGGCCGGCACGAAACCCTGCCGCGCGGATTGCCGCGCTGGTTTTGACCGTCCCGGGAATGATTTACTATCGCTCAAACGGTCGTCTCCACTGCCCAGGGGCGGCACGAATCATAGCACATGCGCCGCGCGGGCGGGCGAGGAAAGCGGGGGAACCAAAATGCCAACGGAGCCGCGACAGGAGAAAGCCGACGCGAAGAGCTTGGAGATCAAGCAGAATTTGCCCCCGGCGGCGCAGCGCGCCCTGGCTGAAGCTGAGGCGCGTCGGCGCGCCGCGCAGCCCAAGCCGCAGGCCGAAGAACTCGGCGGCCGGGGCGGCTCTGACCCCGCCCGCTACGGGGATTGGGAGGTAAAGGGCCTCGCGAGCGACTTCTAGCCTACCCCCTGCGCCCGCAGGAACGCGACCATCCGCCCCCAGGCGTCATGGGCATCCTTCTCGCGGTAGCTTGGCCTGTAATCGGCAAAGAAACCATGCGGGGCCTGATCATAAATGACGATGTCCGCCGGCGCCTCCGCTTTCGCGAGCTTGTCCATCATTTCGAGAATGAGATCGTAGGGAATGCTGGGGTCGTCGCCGCCATAAAGGCCGAGCGTCTGAACCTTGATGTCGGAAGCGACGTCGATCGGCCATGTCGGCTGTTCTTTCGTACGCGTCCCGTCGAGCCTGCCATACCAGGGCGCGCAGGCGGCGAGTCGCGGATTATGCGCCGCGTAGAGCCAGGCGATGCGTCCGCCCCAGCAGAAGCCGGTGACAGCGGCGTGCGTGACGTCACCGCCCTTGCCGGCCACATAGGCGAGCGCCTCGTCGAAGACGGTCATCGTTTCGACGTCGGGAACCTTGGCGACGATGGCGCGAATGGCGTCGATGTCAGGGCCGCTCTGCGGATCGCTATAGCGGACGAGATAGTCCGGCGCGATAGCGAAAAGCCCGAGTTTGGCGAGGCGACGGGCGACATCGCGGATGTGCTCGTGCAGCCCGAAGATTTCTTCCGCGATCAGAATGACCGGCAAGTCCTCGCCGCGATGCGGCCTGGCGAAATAGGCCGGCGCGCCGCACGGCAGCGTGACCATGCCTGCATCGAGCCCCTCGGCGTCCGTTCTTATGACATGCAACGGGATTTCGCCGGCCGCTGCAGCGAAACCCCTGCCGCTCGTTTCCTGCGCCATCGCCGATATCCTCCACCCTCGACTCATCAAATAGTCAGCGTGCGCGCGCCGGCGCGCAACCGCAAGCGACAAACCATCTTGTTGCAGCGCCCAACTTGGCCTTCTCATCGGGTGGAAAAGGGCGTATATGCCCGCACCGTCCGTGGAAATCCGCTTTCCGCGCTGTGAGGGCCGAGTTCGTGTTAGCCCGACTGGTCGTCTTGGAGCCGCCCGCCGCCCCTGTTCGCCGCCTTACGGTGTTGAATCGTCTTTCCAAGAGGAACGCCGAATGACGCAGCAATCCGGCGCGGAGCCGCAGGCCTTGGCGCCTGCCGCCGAGCCTGAGGGGCAGGAGCACGGCAAAGGCGGGCTGGTCGGCCTCATTGTCGGCTCCATCGGGGTCGTCTACGGCGATATCGGCACCAGCCCGCTCTATGCGCTGCGGGAATCGCTGGCGCATATCGCGAAAGCGGATCTCCTGACCGAGGAAGCGGTGATCGGCGCCATCTCGCTGCTGATTTTCGCGCTGGTCTTCACCGTCACCATCAAATACGTCCTCTTCCTCATGCGCGCCGACAACCGCGGCGAGGGCGGCACGCTCTCGCTCATGGCGCTGGCGCAATCGGCAGTCGGAGGCGGATCGCTTTCCGTCTTCCTGCTCGGCGTCGCCGGCGCGGCGCTGTTCTCGGGCGACGCCATCATCACGCCGGCGATTTCGGTGATGTCCGCCATTGAAGGACTCGATCTCGTCACCCATCGCTTCAGCGAATTCGTGACGCCGATCACCATCTTCATCCTCGTCACGCTTTTCTGGATGCAGAGCCGGGGCACGGCGCGCGTCGCGGCGCTTTTCGGGCCCGTGATGATCGTGTTTTTCCTCACCATCGGCGTTCTCGGCGCCATGCATATTCCCGATGCCCCACAGGTCGTTCAGGCATTCAACCCGATTGTCGGCGTCGAATTTCTTCTGCAACATGGCTGGCTGGGCTTTGCGGTTCTTGGCTCCGTATTTCTAGGCGTCACGGGCGCCGAGGCGCTTTACGCCGACATGGGGCATTTTGGCCGCCGACCGATCCGCGTGGCCTGGCTCACATTCATTCTGCCGGCGCTGCTGCTGAACTATCTGGGCCAGGGCGCGCTCATCCTCTCGCGGCCCGAAGCCATCGGCAACCCGTTTTTCCTGCTCGCGCCGGATTGGCTGCTGCTACCGCTCGTCATCCTGTCGACGATGGCGACGGTCATCGCCAGCCAGGCGGTCATCACCGGAGCCTTCTCGATCGTCCGTCAGGCGATCCAGCTCGGTTTGCTGCCGCGTCTAGAGATCACGCACACTTCGGCGATGCAGGAGGGGCAGATCTATATCGGCCGCGTGAACCGCCTGCTCCTGATCGGCGTTCTCGTACTCGTCATGGCTTTCCGCAGCTCCTCCGCACTCGCCTCGGCCTATGGCATCGCGGTAACCGGCACGATGGTCGTCACGACCGCTCTCGCCTTTGTCGTCGTCTGGCGAAAATGGGGCTGGCCGCTGGGCCTCTCCGCGCTTTTCATTTCGTCGTTCCTCGTCGTGGACCTCACCTTTCTCGCCGCCAATCTGATGAAGGTCGTCGAAGGCGGCTGGGTGCCGCTGGCGCTCGGCGCCTGTTCGATGATCGTGATGTGGACCTGGGTGCGCGGCACGCGCCTGCTCGCCGAAAAGACCCACCGCGACTCGATCCCGATCGACGAACTGATCGCCATGCTGCGGAAATCGAAACCAACCCGCGTGCCGGGAACCGCGGTCTTTCTGACGAGCGATCCGAGGGTCGCGCCCACTGCCTTGATGCACAACATCAAGCACAACAAGGTTCTGCACGAGCGCGTCCTGATCATTTCCGTCAAGACCGAGGATCGCCCCCGCGTCGCGGCGGGGAAGCGCTTCGAGATCGACAAGCTTTCCGACGATTTCTCCGCAGCGACGCTGCACTTTGGCTTCATGGAGAGCCCGCGCGTCCCCGCGGCGCTGGCCGCCATGCGCAAGGCCGGCTTCAGATACGATATCATGACAACAAGCTTCTTCCTCGGCCGCCGCTCCATCAAGGAGAGCCCGACATCCGAGATGCCGGCATGGCAGGACAAGCTTTATGTCGCACTCACCAAGCAAGCGGCGAATGCGACGGACTTCTTCTCCATCCCCTCCGACAGGGTTGTGGAGCTCGGGGCACAGGTGACGATCTAGTCGACGTTTTTCTGGAGAATTATTAATGACGAAGCATGTCCAACTGAGCGCCGGAACGACGGAGGACGAAGAAGGTCATCCGACGGCTTCGAGCGCCGCGCTGGTCCTCGGCTCGATCGGCGTCGTCTATGGCGACATCGGCACGAGTCCGCTTTATGCGCTGCGCGAATCGCTCTCGCATGCCGTCAAGGCCGACATTCTCACCGAGGAAACCGTCATCGGCGCGATTTCGCTGCTGATCCTGGCGCTCGTCTTCACTGTCACGCTGAAATACGTCGTCTTCCTGATGCGCGCCGACAACCGCGGCGAGGGCGGGACGCTCTCGCTCATGGCGCTGGCCGAGTCGGCGGTCGGCGGACGTTCCCTTGCGATCTTCGTTCTTGGCGTCGCCGGCGCCGCGCTTTTTTCGGGCGACGCTATCATCACGCCGGCGATTTCGGTCCTCTCCGCCGTGGAGGGCCTGGAACTCGTCACGCATCGCTTCAGCGACTATGTCCAGCCGATCACGCTCACCATTCTCGTAACCCTCTTCTGGGCGCAGAGCCATGGCACGGCGCGCGTGGCGAGCTTCTTCGGCCCCGTCATGGTGGTCTTCTTTACGGTCATCGGCGTGCTCGGAGCCATGCATATCAGCGACGCGCCGGAGGTGCTCTGGGCCTTCGATCCGCGCTCGGGCCTGAGTTTTCTCTTCAACAACGGCTGGCTCGGCTTCGCGATCCTTGGCTCTGTTTTCCTCGGCGTGACGGGCGCAGAGGCGCTTTACGCCGACATGGGCCATTTCGGCCGCTTCCCGATTCAGGCGGCCTGGCTCGGCTTCGTCCTGCCGGCGCTGCTGCTGAACTATCTCGGCCAGGGCGCGCTGATCCTGTCGCGCCCGGAGGCGATCGACAATCCCTTCTTTCTGCTGGCGCCGGAGTGGGCGCTGCTGCCGCTCGTCATCCTCTCGACGGTCGCCACGGTCATCGCCAGCCAGGCGGTCATCACCGGCGCTTTCTCCATCGTGCGTCAGGCGATCCAGCTCGGCTTGCTGCCCCGCCTCGAAGTCACGCACACGTCGGAGTCGCAGGAGGGGCAGATTTACATTGCGCGGGTCAACCGCCTGCTGCTGCTCGGCGTGCTGCTGCTCGTTATCGCCTTCCGCAGCTCCTCGGCGCTCGCTTCCGCCTATGGCATCGCCGTCACGGGCACGATGGTGGTGACGACGGCGCTCGCCTTCGTCGTCGTCCGCTATCGCTGGAGATGGCCGCTCTGGCTGAGCGTCGGCGTGATCGCTTCTTTCCTCGTCGTCGACCTTGCCTTCCTCGCCGCCAATCTTATGAAGATCGTCGATGGCGGCTGGGTGCCGCTGGCGCTCGGCGCCTGCTCGATGATCGTCATGTGGACCTGGGTGCGCGGGACCAAGCTGCTGATCGAGAAGACGCATCGCGATTCGATCCCGATCATGGAGCTCATCCCCATGCTCGAGAAATCCAAGCCCATGCGCGCGCCGGGTACGGCGATCTTCCTGACCAACGATCCAAACGTGGCGCCAACGGCCCTCATGCACAACATCAAGCACAACAAGGTGCTGCACGAACGCGTGCTGATTCTTTGCGTGCGCACCGAGAACCGCCCGCGCGTGTCGGTCGCGAGGCGCTACGAGTTGCAGAAGCTCTCGAGCGATTTCGACCTTGCGATCCTGCACTACGGCTTCATGGAAAGTCCACGCGTGCCCGCCGCCCTCGCCCTGATGCGCAAGGCCGGCTACAAATACGACATCATGACCACGAGCTTTTTCCTCGGGCGTCGAACGATCAAGGAAAGCCCCGCTTCCGAAATGCCGCCCTGGCAGGACAAGCTCTATGTGGCGCTGACCAAGCAGTCCGCGAACGCCACGGACTTCTTCGCGATTCCGTCGGACCGCGTGGTGGAGCTCGGGGCGCAGGTGACAATCTGACGAAGCGACGATCTGATTAAAGTGACGATCTGAGGCGCCCCAAGGGGGTGGACGGAAGGCGGGCCAGGGACTAAGCCTTCCCTCCAAAATGGGGCGGCTGGCCGGGCGACTGGCGGCGCCCGCGAGACCCGAAAGAACGCAAAAACTGATGTCCACCCGCATCGACGCCCGATTTGCCGCCCTGAAAACCGAGGGCCGCGCCGCCCTCGTGACATTCGTGATGGCGGGCGATCCCGGCCCTGTGACC
Source organism: uncultured Alphaproteobacteria bacterium (assembly GCA_963806665.1). GTDB lineage: Bacteria > Pseudomonadota > Alphaproteobacteria > Rhizobiales > Beijerinckiaceae > Methylocystis. The sequence continues at coordinate 93,838 of CAWDYM010000005.1, forward strand.
TCGCTCGATATCCTCAAGGCGTTGCCGGCGGCGGGCGCCGACGTCATCGAGCTCGGCATGCCCTTCACCGACCCCATGGCTGACGGCCCCGCGATCCAGGCCGCCGGCCTGCGGGCGCTGAAGGCGGGCATGACGCTGAAAAAGACGCTGCAGCTCGTCGCCGATTTCCGCGCCGGTGACAACGCAACCCCGCTCGTTCTTATGGGCTATTACAACCCCATCTATGTCTATGGCGTGGAAAAATTTCTCGTCGACGCCAAGGCCGCGGGAGTCGATGGCCTGCTCGTCGTCGATCTGCCGCCGGAGGAAGACGCGGAGCTTTGCATCCCGGCCCGTGGCGCCGGGCTGAATTTCATCCGCCTCGCCACCCCGACGACCGACGACAAGCGGCTCCCCAAGGTCCTCGAAAACACCTCTGGCTTCGTTTACTATGTATCGCTTACGGGCATCACCGGCGCCGCACTGGCGGATTACGCCGGCGTGAGCGAGGCGGTTGCGCGCATCAAGGGTCATACGAGCCTCCCGATCGCTGTCGGGTTCGGCGTGAAGAACGCCGAGAATGCGGCGGAGATCGCCCGCAACGCCGATGGCGTCGTGGTGGGCTCCGCCCTCATCGAGGCGTTGAAGGGGTCACTGGACGAGGGCGGCAAGGCGAGCGAGAAGACCGTCGCGACGGTGACGACGCTCGTCGCGAGCATCGCCCAGGGCGTGCGCGGCGCCCGCAGCCGGCCGTCCGACGGCAAGAACGGCGGCGCATTTTCCTGGCTCACGAGGCTTTGGGCATGAACTGGTATTCCAATGTCGTTCCGCCGAAGATCAAAGCCCTCATCAAGCGCGAGGCGCCGGAAAATCTCTGGGTGAAATGCCCGGAGAGCGGTCAGCTCGTCTTCCACAAGGACATCGAGGCCAATCTCTTTGTCGTGCCGAGCTCGGGCTATCACATGCGCTGCCCTGTGGACGTGCGGCTGACCAGCCTGTTCGACAACAGCGAACTTGAGATTCTGCCGACGCCGGAAGCCCCGCTCGACCCGCTGAAGTTCCGCGACATCAAGCGCTATATCGACAAGCTGAAGGAGTATCGCGTTAAGACCGGCGCACAGGACGCCGTGACCCTCGCCACCGGCAAGCTGGACGGTTCGCAGATCACGGTCGCCGTGCAGGACTTCGATTTCCTCGGCGGCTCGCTGGGCATGGCCGCAGGCGAAGCCATTGTCGCCGGCGCCACCCATGCGCTCGAAAAGCGGACGCCCTTCATCATTTTCACAGCCTCGGGCGGCGCCCGGATGCAGGAAGGCATGTTCTCGCTGATGCAGATGCCGCGCACGACCATCGCCGTGCAGCGCCTGCGCAACGCACGCCTCCCCTATATCGTCGTGCTGACCAATCCGACGACCGGCGGCGTCACCGCCTCTTACGCCATGTTGGGAGACATCCAGATCGCCGAGCCCGGCGCGATCATCGGTTTCGCCGGCGCCCGCGTCATCGAGCAGACCATCCGCGAGAAACTCCCCGAGGGCTTCCAGCGCGCCGAATATCTGCGCGACCACGGCATGGTCGATATGGTTGTGCCGCGACAGGAGATCCGCGAGACCCTCTCGCGCATCTGCGGCCTCCTCACCAAGGCGCCGCAGCGCCGCGCCGCCTGACGCAGGAAAGGCGCGGCCGCCATGGATCAGCATGACGCGATCCTGTCGCGACTGCTCACTCTGCACCCCAAGAAAATCGACCTGTCGCTCGGGCGCACCGAGCGGCTGCTGGATGCGCTCGGCCGTCCCGATCTGCGCCTGCCGCCGACGATTCATGTCGCGGGGACGAACGGAAAGGGGTCGACCATCGCCTTCCTGCGCGCCATGCTGGAGGCCGCCGGCAAGCGCGTGCATGTCTACACTTCGCCGCATCTCATCCGCTTCAACGAGCGCATCCGCCTTGGCGCGGCGGACGGCGGCAGTCTCGTCGACGACGAACGCCTGACCGAGATTCTGGAGCGCTGTGAAGTGGCGAACGGCGGCCAGCCCATCACCTTCTTCGAGGTGACCACGGCCGCGGCCTTCACGCTCTTCGCCGAAACGCCGGCGGATTGGCTGCTGCTCGAGACGGGGCTGGGCGGCCGCTACGACGCGACCAACGTCATCCAGAACCCCAAGGCGACGATCGTCACCTCGGTATCGCTCGACCACACGGAGTTTCTGGGCGATTCGGTCGAGAAGATCGCCTATGAGAAGGCCGGCATCTTCAAGCGGGGCGCGCCCGCCGTCATCGGATTTCAGGCGGAGGCGGCCGAGAAGGTCCTGGAGCGGGAGGCCCGACGCGTCGGCGCGCCGCTCTTTGTCGCCGGCCGGGATTTCCACATGCATGAGGAAAACGGCCGTCTCGTCTTCGAAGACGACAGCGGCCTCCTCGATCTGCCGCTCCCGCGCCTCGCCGGGCGCCACCAGCACCAGAACGCCGCGGGCGCCATCGCGGCGCTGCGCGCGATCGCGCCGGAGCTTGCCGCAAGCGCCATCGAGGCCGGCCTCACCCGCGCCGAATGGCCCGCGCGCCTCCAGCGCCTGATGCGCGGCCATATCGTCGATCTTGCGCCTGCCGACGCCGAGGTCTGGCTCGACGGCGGCCACAATGAGGACGGCGGGCGCGTCCTCGCCGAGGCCATGGCGGAGTTCCACGACCGCTCGCCGCGCCCGCTGACGCTCATCTGCGGCGCGCAAACGACCAAGGATGTCCGAGCCTTGCTCCGGCATTTCGCGGGATTGGCGCGCGAGGTGGTCGCCGTTCCGGTTGAAGGTGAGCACAAGAGCTGGCCGCCCGAGGAAGTCGCCGCGCTGGCCAAAGCCGAAGGCATCCCCTCGACCGCCGCCGCCGGGAATGTAGAGGAGGCGCTGAAGCTCCTCTCGGCCCGCAGCTTCGATCGCCCGCCGCGCATCCTGATCGCCGGGTCGCTCTACCTTGCCGCCGCGGTGCTCTCGGCCAATGGGTCGCAGATCGAGTAGCGCTTCAAAAGCCGCGAAATCGTGTATAGGGGGCCAAAGCCCCCGCCCCCTGGTGGACGCCATTCCGGAGCCCGATAGATGACTTTGATGTTGGCCAGCGTTCTGTCGCGCGAAGAGGCGGAAACCGCCCTCGCCTACGGCGCCGACATCATCGACTGCAAGGACCCCGCGCGCGGGGCGCTGGGCGCCTTGCCCCTGGAGCTGATTGCCGAGATCGTCGCCGCCGTGAACGGCCGGCGGCCCGTGAGCGCCGTGGTCGACCTGCCGCATGACGTCGGCCAGGCCCGCCGCGCCTTCGAGGACGTGATCCGGACCGGCGTGGAGTTCATCAAGTTTTCGCTGCCGCAGACCCCCGACGCGGACGAGATCGTCGCCGGCCTTGCGCCCATCGCCGAGCGCGTGAAACTCGTCGCCGTGCTCTTTGCCGACCTGCGCCCCGATTTCGCGCGACTGCCGGCGCTCGCCAAGGCGGGTTTCCACGGCGCCATGCTCGACACAGCGAACAAGGATAACGGCCGCCTCATCGACATGATGACCGTCGGCGCGCTCTCCGAATTCGCGACGCGCTGCCGGGACCTCCGCCTCGCGCCCGGCCTCGCAGGCGCGCTGGAGCCGCCGGACGTGCCGCGTCTGCTCGTCACCGGCGCCGCTGTGCTCGGATTTCGCGGCGCGCTCTGCGCGCATGGCGACCGCAAGGGCGCGCTGAGCGCCCCCGCCGTCGCCCTCATCCGTGATCTCATCCCCACGCGTCGCGACGTCGTCGAGGAGATGGCCGCCGAATGGGCGCTCATCGCGCGCGGCTTCATCGAGCCGCCGGGGGCCAACGACACGGACTGCGTCTTCCTGCATGATTACGTCCTGCCGATGGAAGTCGGGGCTTATGCGCATGAATACGGCCACACCCAGCGCGTGCGATTCAACGTCGACGCCGAGGTGACGCGCATCGAAGTCTCCGACGACATGCGCGCGGTGTTCTCCTACGACGTCATCATGGACGCGATCAAAATGATCCTCGCCGGCGGCCATATCGCCATGGTGGAGACGATCGCCGAGCGCCTCGCCGAGACCGTGCTGCTGCATGAGCGCGTGCGCGCCGTGACGGTACAGGTGGAGAAGCTCGACGTCGCGCCGGGCACCGTCGGCGTGAAAATCCGCCGCGAACGCCATGCCCACGCCCGCCGCTCCGCGCCGGGCTGAATTCATGCCGCGCGAGACGCCCGGCCGGGCGCGCCCCCTCCTCGTCGCGAAGATCGGCGGCAGCCTCCACGCCTCGCCCGATCTTTCGCGCTGGATCGAGGCGCTCAAATGTTGGCCCCATCGCCTCACGCTTGTTTCGGGCGGCGGCCCCTTCGCCGACGCCGTGCGCGACGCGCAGCCGAGGCTGGGATATTCGGACGAGACGGCGCATGCGATGGCCGTGCTCGCCATGGAGCAATATGCGCTCGCGCTTTCTCAGCTCCATGATCTCGATCTCGCCGCCACGCGCGACGAGATGGACGCCGCCCATGCGCGCGGCCGTATCGCGCTTTGGCGCGCCTCGACGATGGTGACCGCCGCGAGAGACATCACGCCCGGCTGGGACGTCACCTCCGACAGCCTCGCCGCCTGGCTCGCGCGAAAGACCGGCGCGGACGCGCTGTTGATGATCAAGAGCGTCGATGTCGGCGCCGATTCTGCTTTGGGGGGCCTAGCCTCGGCCGGAGTCGTCGATCCGGCCTTTCCCAACCATGTCGGCGGGACGCCCGTCTTCGTCGCCGGCCCGCGCGCGCTCGCCGCCGCGGCGCAGATCATGGCCAGCGGCGCCGTTCCCGGCGCGCCTGTCGCCTCACAAACACAGAAGATCGCTTCATGACAAAAAAGAAAGACGTCATCACGCCGCGCTGGGGATGGGCGCTTACAGGCTCCGGGCATTTCTTCACCGAATGCCTCGACATGATCCGCTCGCTCGACCATTGCGATCTTTTCGTCAGCAAGGCGGCGGCGGAAGTCGTGCGCATGTACAAGCACGATCTCGACCTGCCGGAAACGATCCGCATCTTCAAGGACACGACCGCGAGCGCCGCGCCGGTCGGCAATTTCTACTACAACGTCTATCACACGCTGGTCGTCGCCCCGGCGACCTCGAACACGGTCGCCAAGGCCGTCGTCGGCATCTCCGACAATCTCGCGACCAACGTTTTCGCGCAGGCCGGCAAGTGCCGCGTGCCGACCATCGTCTTCGCCTGCGACACGGCGCCCGAACTCGAGACGCGCGCCCCCAAGGGCATGGTGATGGTCTATCCCCGCCGCATCGACCTCGAGAACACCGACAAGCTGAAACTCTTCGAGGCGACGCAGGTCGTCGAGAGCCTCGCCGCGCTGGTGGAGGCTGTAGAGCGTCGAAAGCGGGAACTGGCGCAGCACGCATAGGTTACGGGGGCGGATTGACGCGCCCCAGACCGGGAGTGAGCGAATGTCGAGCAGAAAACCTGTGGCGGTAGTGGTCGGCGCGGGTTCCGGAAACGGGACGGCTTTGGCTCGCCGCTTCGCCGAGGCCGGCTACTCGGTGGCGGCGCTGGCCCGATCGGAGAAATCGCTCGACGCGGTCGCGAAAGAGGTAGAGGGCGTGGCGGGCTATGCATGCGACGTGACCGACCCTGCCTCGGTCGCCGCCGCCTTCGCCGCCATTCGGCGAGACCTCGGCGAGGTCGACACGCTCCTCTACAATGCAGGGTCGGGCGCCTTTCTGGACATCGAGGCCACAACGCCGGAGCAATTCGAGCAGTCGTGGCGCGTGAACGCCTTTGGCGGATTTCTCTGCGCCCGCGAAGTCATGTCCGCCATGAAGGCGGCGGGCGGGGGCAATATCGTCTTTATCGGCGCGACCGCTTCCCGCCGGGGCGGCCCCAGGACGGCCGCCTTCGCGGCGGCCAAGGCCGCGCAGCGGAGCCTTGCGGAATTGCTCGCACGGTCATTGTGGCCCGCGGGCGTTCACGTCGCCCTGATCATCGTCGATGGGATCGTCGGAACGCCGGAAGCGCTGACGGTGATGCCGGACAAAGCCGCCGCATTCGTCAAGCCGGCGGGCGTAGCGGAAACGGCGCTCCAGCTTTGCCGGCAGGATCGGAGCGCCTGGAGTTTTGAAGTCGAGGCCCGGCCCTTCGCTGAAAAGTGGTGAGGTCGTTGCGACGTCGGGGGGCCTGAGCGATCCGGGAATTCCATGTGCGTTCAAAGCGCGCTAGAGGAGTTCACTGCGGAAGTGTCCGACCGGACGTCTTCTTAAGTCCGGCAAGAAAGTCCTTCATGACCGAGCGCCTGTTGTTTCTCACCGGCCATCTCGCCTATCCGCGCCTCGAGCGGATGGTCGCAGGCTTTGGCGAGGCGGCGCGGGACTGGCGCATCCACGATATCGGCGTGAAGGTCGCTGCGCTGATGACGCAGGAAATCATCCTGCGGCGCCTGCCGCGCCCCGTCGAGGCCGACCGCGTCATCCTGCCGGGCCGCTGCCGCGCCGATCTCGACGCGCTGACGAACGAGTTCGGCGTGCCGTTCGCACGCGGCCCGGAGGAGGTCGCCGACCTGCCCGTCTATCTTGGCCGCGGCGGCGCCAGGCCCGACCTCTCGCGCTACGACATGCGCATCTTCGCCGAGATTGTCGACGCCTCGACGATGAGCGTCGCGGCGATCGTCGACAAGGCGCTGGACCTAGCGCGAAGCGGCGCCGACGTCATCGATCTTGGCTGCCTGCCCGATACGCCCTTCGACCATATGGAGGAAGCGATCGCCGCGCTGAAGGCGGAAGGGCTGAAAATTTCCGTCGACTCAGCCAATGTCGCCGAGTTGCGCCGCGCGGCGGCGGCCGGCGTCGATCATCTCCTCAGCCTCGACGAGGAGACGCTCTCGATCCTGCCTGACCATTCGCCGCTCGTTCCGGTCCTCGTGTCGCGCCCGCATGGCGATCTCGACTCTCTGCAGCGCGCCGCAAATATCGCGCGGGCGCGCGGCATCGACTTCATTCTCGACCCGATCCTCGATCCCATCCATTTCGGATTCGCCGCCTCCATCGCGCGCTATGTGGAGACGCGCGCGAGAGAGCCCGACGCCGAAATCATGATGGGCACCGGCAATCTCACCGAACTCACCGACGCGGATTCGGCCGGCGTCACCGCCGCCATGCTCGGCGTCTGTTCGGAGCTCAACATCCGCCATCTGCTCACGGTGCAGGTGAGCCCCCATACGCGCCGCACGCTTCAGGAGCACGACGCCGCGCGGCGCCTCATGTACGCCGCGCGCGCCGATCGCGCATTGCCGAAGGGATATAGCGACGCGCTGCTGCAGGTGCACGACAAGCGCCCTTATGCGGCGACGCCCGAAGAGATCGCTGAGCTTGCGCGGGAATTGCGCGACACGAATTTCCGCATCGACGTCACGCGCGACGGCGTGCATGTTTTTGCGCGGAATTTTCACTGCCTGGAGCAGGACGCGATGTCGCTCTTTCCGCATCTCAACGTCGAACACGACGGCGCGCACGCCTTCTACCTCGGTGCGGAGCTGATGAAGGCGGAACTCGCCTACAAGCTCGGCAAGCGCTACCGCCAGGACGAAGCGCTCGACTTCGGCGTCGCGAGCGAGATCAATGACGAAGATACGACCCGCTTCAAGGAAATGGGACACACCATGCGCAAGGCGGGCGAGGGAAAAGGCAATGCCTCTGATTCATGAATGCGTCGTCACGACGCTGTCGCCAGAAGGCCGCCCGCATGTCGCGCCACTGGGTCTTATCGACGAGGGCGCGCATTGGGTCGCCGCCCCCTTCCGGCCGTCGACGACATTGTTCAACCTCGAACACACTCGCAAGCTCACGGCGAGCTTCACGGATGACGCGCGCATCTTCGCCAGACTGGTGACAGGCGCCCGCAGCTTTCCTTTGACCGACGTGGAAGACTGGCCTGCGCCGCGCCTGTCCGCGGCGCTGGCGCATGCGGAACTCGAAGTCGTCCGCGTCGAAGAAGACAAGTTGCGCCCGCGATTCTTATGCCGCGTCGTGCGCACCGAGTCGCACCGCCCGTTTCTGGGCATGAACCGCGCCCGCGCGGCTGTGCTGGAAGCCGCAATTCTTGCGACGCGCCTACAGCGCCTGTCGCGCGAGAAGATCGAGAGCGAGATCGCCTATCTCGAGATCGCCATCGACAAGACGGCCGGCGAGGCCGAGCGCGAGGCGTGGGATATGGTGATGGAGAAGATCGCCACGCACCTCGAAAAGGCCTGACCGCTCGCCGTCACTGCCGCGTTGCTGGATCGACCATGTCCTCCGGGCGCGGCGCGCGCAGCCAGAGTTGATTTTCAGGCTTCAGCCAGTTGAAGAGCTTCTCGCCATAAGGGCGATCCGGCCAACAGTCGTGCGCCTCGTCCTGCAAAGACGCCGTCGCTACCGCGCCTTTCTTCATCCATTCGGGCAACGCTGGGAGACGCGCGAGATAAGTCGAGAGATAGTTCTTCGGGTGCAACTTTTTATGCACCGTCATCAGATTGCAGGCGCTCGGGCTGAAGGCGCGGGTCGAGACGGCGTCGTAGATTTCCAATGCCGGCGTCACGGCGCCGATGAGCGCGATGGCGAGGGCGCCGGCAAACGCAAGCGCAGGACCCGATGTCATCATGTCGATGACCAGCGCGTCGAAACCAAACGCCAGAAGAGCGCGCGGCACGATGGGCGCGCGCTGCGAAAAATCATTCATGTAGCCGACGCTGTAGGCCGGAATGACGAGCAGCAACGCGATGGAGAAGAACAGCGCGCCGCGAAACCAGGGCTCGATGCGGTCGCGCAGGAAGGCGAGCAGAAAAGCCTGCGTCAGCGCAAAGAGGATGAAAAGGAAGTAGTCGTCAAAAAAGTGCGGCGCGAAGACGAGCCACTCGTGCGGCACGTCGCCGGCGTCGGCCGCGAGATAGGCGAGGATGGGCAGGAAGGCGACGCCCGCCGCGCAGGCGCCGGCAAAGCGCAGGGACAGCAGCTCACGCGGCGACCGCGCCACGAAAAAGAGAAAGAGCGCCGCCGCGCCGACAAGCGTCAGCGGCGACCACAGCGCGAGCGGAATGCTGGCGGCGGCGAGCGCTGCGAGGTCAATCTCGCGCTTGAGGTAGAGCACGGCGAGCGCTGCGAAAAACCAGCCGGGCAGCGTGTGGTTTGGACTCCAGACGAGCTGCGTGACGTTGCTGGAATACTGCCACTGATCGGACCAGAAGGAGAGATTGACGAGCAGCGAGGCGCCGCCTGTCTTGAGCAGCACCGGGATGACGTCAAGGCCGCTGAAGGCGGCGAAAAGCGCGATGAATAACAACCGCCGGCACGGCCAGACAAGCGTGACGAGATACAGCGTCGCGCCCAGGATGGCGCTGTTCTGCAGAAGCTGCGCAAGATGCGCGACGCGCAAGCCCAGAAGATGCCCGACGCCGCCGGGTAGAAGATACATGCCGAGCGGCGCGCGCAGGAGCCAGCTTTCCGGCCCGTCCGCATAAACCACCGGCAGCCAGCGCGCTGTAATGTCGGCGAGCACGGCGTCTCGATACAGCCAGTCGTCTTTCGCGAAGATGAAATGCCCCTGCCCGCCGATGATGCACCAGAGCAGTGCGATGAGTAGGCATTGCGCGAACCAGGGCCATGCGACGCGTCGTTGAAGCAATTCGCCCGTGGGCGTCGTCGCAACGATCGCGTTGACGCCGATGAAGCAGGCGATCGAAGCCATCGCGGGGAGTAGGGAAAAGCCGCTCGCCATCAATGCGGCGCTCGCGGAAAACAGCGCGGTCGCAAGCGCGACAAGATGAAGATTGCGCAAGAGCGAATTCCTGTCCGGGAGAATCGAGCAGAATCCTAGCACAGGAGCCGCCGCGGCGGGTTTTTCGCTAATCGAGCAAGGCCAGCGCCGACGCAGGCGCACAATCGGCGGCGGCGGCGCGAAGCGGCTCCAACGCTTGCAACAGCTCCCCGAAATCATGAAATGCGCGCCCTTGGACGAGGGCGAGACGCGCGACGAGCCCGCGCCCGACGCCGGCGCCCACGAGCGGCGCATCGGGCGTCACGGCCGCACGGGACGCCAGCAGTGCGATCTGCTCTTCTATGGCGTGCATCTGCGTGCGCGCGAGATGATCGGCAAGCGCGCGGGCCGCGGCGTCGCTCAACGCGTCACGGCCGACGAGACGCGCCAGACGCGCACGCGACGCCGCAACGGTCTTGGGGCGTCCGTCGGCGGCGGGCGAGAGATCCGCGCCGCACTCCCCGTCGGGGAGATCGCCGAGCACGCGCCGCACGTCGGCCATGGAGGCGAAAGCTTCATTGACGAGCGGCGTCCAGGTCCCGTCGACCGGGGCGCGCGACGCATAGGCCTGAGGGGCGCCGCGAGAGAATCCCGCATAGCAGAGTTCGCCGCAGACGAGGCGCTCGGCGTCGGACGCCCCCAACGCGGCGACGCGCCCCTCTCGGATCGGCACAAGATCGGTCGTCGTCGAGCCGATGTCGACGAAGAGAGCGTCCCGGACGCGTGCCGCGACGAATTCGGCGCTGACGCGCCAGTTCGCAGACGCGACGGCTTCGGCGGCGTGAGGGAGATCAGCCCGGGAGAGGAAGCCGCGCGCTCCGGCGTAGAACCGGATCTCGGCCTCGCCGCCGATCTCGCGCGCGACGATCGCCGCCACGGAAATCACGCCGCGCACGCGATCCTCGAAGGCGTCGGAGAGTTCTGCGGTCATTGTCACGCGATGGCGCGCGGCGGGACCTAGTTCCGCAAGCGTCTCGCGCAGCGGCGCTTCGAGATGCGCAAGGCCAAGATGGGGCGCGCAGGCGCGTTGCGAGACGGCGACGAGTTCGCCCCGCTCAGCGCGCGCGGCCTTGATATGCGCACCGCCGATGTCCCAGCCGATGGTCGCCGTCATCTTCCTGCTCGAAATAAAAAAGGGGAGCCCTGCGGCCCCCCTTCGAAAAAGCTTCTTGTCCCGAAATCAGTTCGGGGCGAAGGGGTGCTTGGCTTCGTTGCGCTTGGCGACGACTTCGGCGGCCTTCGGCTCGCCCTTGACGGCGCGGGCGATGGCTTCCTTCGTGGCGGTGTAATTGTAGTCCTGGATCTTCTTGTCGTCCGAAGCGTCCCAATGGATGAACACGCCGACCGAGATGAAGAGGTCGTCGGCCTCGGCGGCCGGGATCACGCCTTCGGCGACCGAATCCGCAACGGCCATGGCGACGCCGCGCTGGGCGGGGCCGAACATCTGGACGGCCTGCTTGGCGCCCTTGATGGTGACCTTGTTGAACAGGATGGTGTTGGGCTTGCACAGCAGGTTCGGCGCAACGACCGCGAGCAGGGTCGTGAAGCCGTCCTTGTTGTTGACGAGCGCATTGGCGAAGGCGAGCTCGGCAGCCGAACCGCGCGGTCCGATGATGAGGTCGATGTGAGCGACTTCATTGCCTTCGCCGACGAGCGACTCGCCAACCATCAGTTTGTTGATCAAAGCCATGTGCGTTTCCTTTCGAAGAGACCTACGACCCGCCGCTGCGGCAGGCGCTTTGTAAAGAACCGGCTCGTGGCCGGCCTTGAGAAGCGCCGCGAGACTCTCGCGCGGCGCGGACTCAACCAGTTTTGCGCGACACCGCCAAGAAAAAATCCGGCCTGCCGCGCAAGAAATCAGACGAGCTGGCGCGCCAGAGCGAAAGCGTGACGGAAATCGAGACAGAGCGGCTTGTCGGAGGTGACCATCTGCTTGAACAGGCCCGACTCTGTGCCGTATTTGACATTGCCGATGGCGAGCGCGCCGATGCCGAGCGCGCCATGATCCGAAATCACCACGCCGTTGTCGTGCAGGCCGCAACCCTCGACGCCCAGCGGCGGCACGGCGTTGACGTCCGCGGCGATGAGCAGGTTCTTGGCCGCGTTCAGATCGGCCTTCGACAGCACCTGGACGCCAGCGCGCGCCGCGCAGAGCGCAATCTCATGCTCGACGAGAAGCGCGCGGACCTGCTCGGCAGAGCTGCCGTCGGCCGGCTTGACCTTGATGTTGAAGCGTTTGCACATCTCGTCGGCCTGCTTGGCGACGCGATCGAGCCCGCTGTAGCCGACGATCGTGACGTCTGCGCCTTCGAGCGCCGCGATGACCGCCGAGCAATAGCCTACGACGCCCGTCGCGCCATAGATGACGATCTTGGCGCCCTTGAGCTCGCGCTGTTTCTTGTCCTTCAGCACCTTCTCGGTGCAGGCGACCATCGCGCCCGCGGTGGTGAAGGAGCCGTAGGGATCGGCGAAGAGGGAGACTTCGAAGGGCTTGAGCAGCGCCTTCTGGGCGGCTTCAAGCATGTCGAGCGCCAGCACCGCGTCGCGGCCGGCGAAGAAGATGCCCGTCTTGAGCGCCGCGGAGGGCGCGCGGGAGAACATCGCGTCCTGAACGAGCGCCGTGACCTCGTCGAGCGTGACGTTGGTATAGGGGACCGCCGCATCGTAGCCGGCGTCAAGGGCCATGTTCACGTCAAAGGGACTCATATGCTTCAATGTGCTGAGCATATGCAGAATTGCTTTGGCCATCGGAAAATCCCCAACCTTTGTCATTCTGGCCCGGCGGCGCCCTTAGGGGGCGCGGCGGGAGGACAGGCTCCAGCTCTGTCGATTTTCGGTTGTCCGGGCATATAGAATGGCGCGGGCGCGCCCGACCCCGCCCGGAGCGACGGAGAGGCTTAGAGCCCAGAACGCCGCCAATGTCCAGAGGGGAATGCACCGCAGCGACCGCCCTCGCCGCGCCGGGCGCGGGTTAACGGTTTCAGCCGGTTGACGCTCCCCGGACTTTGCACTTATAAGGGCCGCGAACAGGGCTCGGCGCGTGAGTGGCGAGCCTTTTGTCGTCGTTTCCACCCATGTGTCGTCCGGTAGCGGGCCAGGGCCCCCCCGCGGCGCATGGAAGCTAGAACGGATTGAAAGGAAGTTCCATGTCCCGGCGTTGCGAGCTGACCGGCAAGGGCGTTCAGACGGGTAATCTCGTCAGCCACTCCAATCATAAAACGCGCACGCGCTTTCTGCCCAACCTCGTCAATGTGACGCTCGCCTCCGAGACGCTTGCGCGTTCGGTGCGTCTGCGCATTTCGGCGGCGGCGCTCCGCTCGGTCGAGCATCGCGGCGGGCTCGACGCCTTCCTGGCGAAGGCGCACGTCGAGGATCTCTCGCAGGGCGCCCGCGTGCTGAAGCGCGAAATCGAGAAGAAGCAGGCCGCCGCGACCGCCTAATCGCCGCGCGTCAATCAGGCTTTCAGCCCCGTCGCTTCCAGCGGCGGGGCTTTTCTCGTTGCGGCTTCCACGCCGGTGCGGCTGTTCATTCGCGCGTTCCTCCATAGCTAAACGCTGATCGGAAGCGGTGAGGAGCGTGCAATGACCCATTTCATGTTCAGCACAGGCATAGAAAACAGCTGCCCCAGAATCGGGCAAGGTCGAACGCGTATCGACGAGATGGAGCTTGCCGGCCATTACCGACGCTGGCGCGAGGATTTCGAATTGGTGCAGGACCTTGGCGTCAAGACGCTGCGCTACGGCGTTCCGCTCTGCAAGTCCTGGCTCGGGCCTGACCGCTATGATTGGGAATTCGCGGACCTCGCGTTCGGCGATCTCAAGGCGCGGCGGATCATCCCCATCGCCGACCTCTGCCATTTCGGCGTGCCGGACTGGATCGGCGATTTCCAGAACCCCGATTTTCCCGAGCTTTTCGCCTGCTACGCCCGGGCTTTCGCGCAGCGCTTCCCTTTTGTGCAACTCTACACGCCGGTGAACGAGATGTTCATCTGCGCGACCTTCTCGGCCGCCTATGGCTGGTGGAACGAGCAGCTTGCGACGGACGCCGGCTTCGTCACCGCGCTAAAGCATATCGTGCGCGCCAATGTGCTCGCCATGCATGCAATTCTCTCCGTTCGGTCCAACGCTATCTTCGTGCAGAGCGAATTGTCCGAATATTTTCACGCGGAAAACACGAAAGCGCTCAGTCACGCCGAAGCGCTCAACGAGCGGCGCTTTCTGTCCCTCGATCTCAATTACGGACGCCGCGTGAACTCGGAGATGTTCTGCTTTCTTATGGATAACGGCATGAGCCGCGCGGAATACGACTTCTTCATGCGCGAAAACCTCAAGAGCCATTGCATCATGGGCAATGATTATTACCGCACGAACGAACACAATGTCGCCGAAGACGGCCGGACGTGGTCGTCGGGCGAGATCTTCGGCTACAATGAAATCACGCGCCAATATTATGAGCGCTATCGCCTGCCGGTAATGCACACCGAGACGAATTCCTGCGAAGGCCCCTGCGGCGACGAGGCGGTGCGCTGGCTGCGCAAGGAATGGGCGAACGTCCTGCGCGTGCGCAACAGCGGCATGCCGATCGTCGGCTTTACCTGGTATTCGCTCATCGACCAGATCGACTGGGGCAATGAGCTGCGCGAGGCGAGCGGGACGATCTGGCCCGTCGGCCTCTATGATCTCGACCGCAGGCCGCGCGCCGTCGGCAAAGCCTACAAGCAACTCATCAAGGATTGGCGTGAGGTGCTGCCGGCGCAAAGCGTTTGCCTCACTGTGCCGCTGGTCGCCTTCTGGGACCGCCTTGCCAGCGGGGCTTCGAACGAACGCGAGCAGGAGAAGGCGCAACGCCATTAAGGCGCCGCGCAGGTTGCCGGACGCGCCGCAGATCTCAATTTAAGTAGCGGGTGGGAAGTCATTCGGAAGGCGCGCCATGGCGAGCGAAGCTGCAAAAAGGGAAGAATCTCCTGTCGTCGTCGTCACCGGCGCCTCGGCTGGCGTTGGCCGCGCCATCGCGGTGGCTTTCGCGCGCCGCCATTACCGCGTCGCCTTGCTCGCCCGCAGCCCGGAGGGGCTGGAAGGCGCCTGCCGCGACGTCTCGGACGCTGGCGGAGAGCCATTTGAATTCGTGGCGGACGTCGCGCGCGCCGACGATGTCTTCGCCGCCGCGGAAGCCGTCGTCGCGCGATGGGGACGCATCCATGTCTGGGTGAACGACGCGATGGAGACGGTCGTCGGCCCCGTTGACGAAATCCGGCCCGAGGAGTTCCGCCGCGTCACGGAAGTCACTTATCTTGGCTATGTCCACGGCACGCTCGCGGCGCTGCGACACATGCGCCCGCGCGACGAAGGGCGCATCATTCAGATCGGCTCGGCCCTCTCCTACCGCGCCATTCCCCTGCAATCGGCCTATTGCGCGGCGAAATTCGCCATCCGCGGATTCACGGATTCGCTGCGTACGGAGCTTCTCCACGACCGCAGCCGCATCGGCTTGACCATGGTGCAGCTTCCGGGGGTCAACACGCCGCAGTTCGACTGGTCGCATATGCATTTCAAGAACCGCCATCAGCCGATCGGCGGGTGCTATGAGCCGGAGACGGTGGCGCAAGCGGTGGTCGAGGCGGCTGAAGCGACGACAGCGCCGCGCGAATTGTGGCTCAGCGCGTCCACGGTCGGCGCGATCGTCGGCGCCGTATTCGCGCCGAATTTTACCGACCGGTATCTCGCCAGAAACGCCTATGAGCAGCAGCTCTCCAACGACCCCGTGCTGCCGGGCGACCCCGACGAACTGATGGGTCCCGACCACCGCGACCATGGCGCCCGCGGCCGATTCACGGCGAAGGCGCGCGACCAGATCGCGGCGATCGATCCCGCCTTGCTGCGGGGCGGCGCAGCGGTGGCGGGTTTGGGATTGCTGGCGGGGGCGTTTCTGTGGGGGAAACGATCAGGCGAATCGTGAGCCTCCTTGCGCGCGCCTCAGGATGAGGAGCCCCGTGTGCGCTACTCCCGCACATCCGGCGGCGCTGCTTCCTCGCTCAGAGTTCTTCAACGCCTCGTCCAGCGTAAGCTGCGTCTGCGCCTGCGAGCCGAGCCGGCGCATGGAGATGGTGTGTTCGGCCGCCTCCTTCTTGCCGGCGACGAGCAGCACCGGAACCTTGGCGAGCGAATGTTCGCGCACCTTGTAGGTGATCTTTTCGTTGCGTGCGTCGACGTCGACCTTGAGCCCGAGTTTTCGCGCGGCGGTCGCCACTTCATAGGCGTAGTCGTCCGCCTCCTGCGTAATAGTGCAGATGACGATCTGTACCGGCGAGAGCCACAGCGGCAGATGGCCGGCGAAATGCTCGATCAGAATGCCGGTGAAGCGCTCCAGCGAACCGAACATGGCGCGGTGGATCATCACCGGCGTCTTCTTCTCGCTGTCGGGCCCGATGTAGAAGGCGCCAAAGCGCACCGGCAGGTTGAAGTCGACCTGCGTCGTGCCGCATTGCCATTCGCGGCCGATGGCGTCGCGCAACGTATATTCGAGTTTCGGCCCATAGAAGGCGCCCTCCCCCGGCTGCACGCTGGTCTTCAGGCCTCTCTTGGCGAGTTCCTCGAGCACGCGGGCGAGCGCGGCCTCCGCCTTGTCCCAGGCTTCGTCCGAGCCGACCCGCTTTTCAGGCCGCGTCGAGAGCTTCACGACGACGTCGTCGAAGCCGAAGTCGCGGTAGATCGTCAGAATGAGATCGTTGATCTTCAGCGCCTCTTCCATGATCTGGTCTTCGGAGCAGAAGATATGCGCGTCGTCCTGCGTAAAGGCGCGCACGCGCATCATGCCGTGCAATGCGCCCGACGGCTCGTAGCGATGCACGATGCCAAATTCCGCGATCTTTACGGGCAGGTCACGATAGGACTTCAGCCCGTTCTTGAAGATCTGCACATGGCCGGGACAGTTCATGGGCTTCAGCGCAAAAATCCGTTCGTCTTCGGTCTTCGTGACGAACATGTTTTCGCGATAGGTCTGCCAATGCCCCGACGTCTCCCACAGCGCGCGGTCGAGCACCTGCGGCGTGTTCACCTCCGTATAACCCGCCGCCTGCTGCTTGCGGCGCATGTAGGAGACGAGCGACTGGAACAGGGTCCAACCCTTGGCGTGCCAGAAAATCGCGCCCGGCCCCTCCTCCTGGAAATGGAATAAATCCATCTCGCGCCCGAGGCGGCGATGGTCGCGGCGTTCGGCTTCTTCGAGGCGGTGCAGATAGGCGTCTAGCTCTTCCTGCGTCGCCCAGGCGGTGCCGTAGATGCGAGAGAGCATGGGTTTCGTCGAATCGCCGCGCCAATAGGCGCCCGCAACCTTCATCAGCTTGAAAGCCGCACCAACCTTGCCAACCGACGGCAGATGCGGGCCGCGGCAGAGATCGAGCCAGTGCCCCTGCTTGTAGACCGAGAGCGGCTCGTCCGACTTGATGCTGTCAATGAGTTCGCCCTTGAAGGTCTCGCCCTTGGCGATGAACCACGTCTTGGCGTGGTCGCGGTCCCATTCTTCGCGCACAATCGGCGCGTCGCGCGCAATGATCTCGCGCATTTTTTTTTCGATCGCCGGCAGGTCTTCCAGCGTGAAGGGCTCGGCGCGGTGAAAATCGTAATAGAAGCCGTTCTCGATCACCGGGCCGATGGTGACCTGCGTGCCGGGAAAAAGCTCCTGCACGGCCTCGGCCAGCACATGGGCGGCGTCGTGGCGGATGAGCTCCAGCGCGCGCGGGTCCTCGCGCGAGACGAATTCAATCTTCGCGTCGTGGTTCACCGGGTTCTTCAGATCGACGAGCTGGCCATCGAGCGCCATGGCGACGGTGCGCTTGGCGAGAGAGGGGGAGATGCTCTTTGCGATGTCGAAGCCCGTGACGCCGGGCTCGAACTGACGGGACGCCCCGTCGGGGAAAGTAACGGAAACCATATGTCGCTCCTGTCGCGCTCAATCGCCGACACGGATCGGCGTAAGTCGCTTCGCGATAGTGAAGGAGCGGGTTTTAACGCCGACGGCGCCATGGTGCAATGTGCTCTCGAAACTCATTTTGAGAACCGCCGACCCCCCTCTGGTCGACGGCTTCGGGAGACGGGGCTAGTCTTCCTCGTTCCTGTGCGCTTCGGAAACGACCGAAACGACGTCGGCGACGGAAAGAAACTCGTCCTTGTCCACGTGCCTGAGAAGATCGCCCAGACGTTCGGAACTGTCCTTCGTCCAGTTGACCTCCTCCCGGCCATGTGCGCGGATCAAATCCTCTTTCGAGATCGGGAAGCTTGCGCCGCGTAGCGCCTGCGTCACCGACGCCACGCCGAAGGCGAAGCCCTTTGCGGGACCCTTGCCGCTGCCGCGGCCCTCGCCGGTATTTTCGGTCGTTCGAGGCATGACGCGCGCTCCTAGTGCTTCTTGCCCTTGCCGGAAGAAGATCCCCCGCCCTCGCTGCGTTTGCCTTCCTCGATCAGCTCCTTCACGCGCTGCCCGCCTTTGTGGCCGATCTCCGAATAACCCTCGGGGCCGAGCTCCTCCTTGCGGGCTTCGCCGCCCATCTTGCCAGCTTCCTTGACGGTCATCGGGCCCTTGGCGCCCGATTTTCCGCCGCCCTGCGATCCTGTCTGCTTGTTCGGCATTTTCTTTTCCTTTCGCCATTGCGGCGAAACCGGGATTTCAGGCTTCGCCGTCTTCCTCTTCCTGCGTATCCTCGATGTCTTCTCCGGCGTCTTCGCGTTCGGCCCGCTTCCCCTCCTCGATGAGTTCTTTGACGCGCTGGCCGCCCTTGTGGCCGCCGAGGCGTCCCGCCTGCTCCACGGTCATCCGTCCCTGACGCGGGGGCTGCTTCTCATCGTCCGTCTGTCTCTGGGCCATGCTCTGTCCTCTCTGCTGGAGTCAATCAGTGGCGCGGCTCGATCAATGGCGCGGCTTGCCGTGCCCGCGCGTCTCGCCGCGCTTCTCCTCATTCTCCTCGTTCATTCCCTCGCCTTCGCCCTCGGCGCGCTTGCCTTCCTCGATCAGCTGCTTCACGCGCTGACCGCCCTTGTGGCCGAGTTCCGAATAGCCTTCCGGACCAAGTTGCTCCTTACGCGCCTCGCCGCCCATCTTGCCGATCTCGGCGTAGCCTTCGGGGCCAAGCTGTTCCTTGCGCGCCTCGCCGCCCTTCTTGCCCATTTCGGAATAGCCTTCGTGGCCGAGCTGCTCCTTGCGGACCTCGCCGCCCATCTTGCCGATCTCGGAATAACCTTCCGGACCCAGCTCCTCCTTGCGGATTTCGCCGCCCATCTTGCCGGCTTCCTGAACCGTCATCGTGCCCTTGGCCTTCTCGCCGCCTTTTTCATGTTCGGTATTGCGGGCCATCTTGACCTCCTTTTGAGGATCGCGCTGGATGTTCGCGGGCGTTGCCTGCCCCTACCGAAACGAACGCTCTGAGCGCATGTTCCGGACCCCGAAAGGCCGCTTGCTGGCCAGCGCTGTTCCTGTGCCGAGCGAGCCCACGTCCGACTGCCGCGTCGCCGGGGCATCGGCGCCTGAAACGCCGATAACGCCGGTTCGCAATCGCCAGACCATCGAAGCGATCAGCGCTAGATCGGTTGTGCGTTCTGCGTGGGAAGTAAGTACGAATACATATCAGAACGTTCATCTGGGCCGCTCATCGCCAAACGACGCTCATGAACGAATTCTCTTAGGTTGGAACGCTTTTTGTCGTTGTCTCGCTTCTGAATTGGCGCGCGGGCGAGACCTTTTCGCCTGCCGGCGCGTTATGCTCGGATGCGCGCGAAATTTTCCAGTCTGGCCTCAGACGACAGGAACGAAGTTTATGGCAGAGCCTTCTCCTACTTCTCCGCCGACTGGCCATGGATCGCGGCGCTCGTCGCACTCATCGGCGTGTCTGTCGGCGTTGGACTGCTGGAGGCCTGGCCGCTCGCGGTGCTTGTAGACTCTGTTCTGACGCACGACCCCAAGACCGGCTGGCTGCACGGCTATTTCCTGGCGCTGCTGCCCAAGGACAAGCCGGGGCAGATTCTGGGCCTCGTCCTCATCGGACTCGTGCTGCAGGTGGTCGGGTACGCCGCCTGGATGGCGCGCATGATGATCAATTATCACCTGAACTACTGGGGCACCACGCGCGTGCGCGCCCATCTGTTTCGTAAACTTCAGCGCCTGGACCTCGCCTATCATCAGTCGCGCCCGCAAGGCGACTCGATCTATCGCCTGACGACCGACGCCTTCGGTCCCTGGGGCATCGTCGACATCATGATCGGCACCTCGGTCGCCGCGGTGACGCTCGTCGTGATGACCGCGATCCTGCTGTCACGCAACGCCTCGCTTACTTTCGCCGCCTATTCCGTCGCGCCCATCATCTTGTGGAGCAACTGGCGCTTCGGCGTGAAGATCCACAAGCGCGCGCTGGAGTCGAAGCAGATCGACGCCGACCTCACCGCGCATTTCCAGCAGGCGATGGTGCGGACGCCCTTGGCGCAGGCCTTTCGACGCGAGGGCTTCGAATTCGGCCGCTTCGACGCAGCCGTGGCGCGCAGCGTGGGCGCGCTCTTGCGCCTGAACTGGCAGGAGCAGCTTTATCCGCTGGCGCGCGATACAATTCTCGCGGTCGGGAGCGCAATCATCCTCGGCTATGGCGGCTGGCTCGTCTATCGCGATGAGTTTGTGACGCCCGTCGCGAACGGCATGACTGTGGGCGCACTGATCATCTTCATGGATTATCTGCGCAAGCTCTGGGACCCGCTGAAGTGGCTGGCGGAATTTTTCTCCAAGGTGAGAACCTTCGAAGCCGCCGCGCGGCGCGTCTTCTTCGTCGTCGACGCGCCGGAGGCCGTGAAAGACCGGCCGGGGGCGCGCGCCCTGCCGCCGCAACCGCGCGTCCTGGCTTTCGAGCGGGTATCGTTCAGCTATAAGCCCGGCCAGCCGGTTCTTAGCGATTTGACGGCGATCGTCGGCCCCGGCGAGATGGCCGCCTTTGTCGGCCCGAGCGGAACCGGGAAGAGCTCCCTGCTCAAGCTGCTTCTGCGCTTTCACGATCCGGTCGGCGGCTCCGTGCGCCTCGACGGCCTCGACGTCCGCCAGATGAAGCTGCACGACCTGCGCGCCCATTTCGCCCTTGTCACGCAGGACAGCGTGATGCTGCCCGCGAGTATCGCCGAAAACATCTCTTATGGCCGTCCCGGGGCGAGCCGCGAGGAAATCGAGACGGCGGCCGCGCTCGCGGGCGCGGCGGAATTCATACAAGCTTCGCCGAAAGGATTTGACACGCTGCTCGACGAGGGCGGCGCCAATCTCTCCGGCGGACAGAAGCAGCGCGTCGCGATCGCGCGCGCGCTCTTGAGCGAGGCGCCTTTCCTCGTTCTGGACGAACCAACGAGCGCGCTCGATCCGAAAAGCCAGCAGCTCCTCGTCGAAACGCTGCACCGATTGAAACGGCGGCGCACCATTCTTCTGGTCACGCACCGCCTCGCGTCGGTCGTCGATTGCGACCGCATCTTCGTCATGGACAAGGGGAGGATCGTTGAGCGCGGAACCCATTCCCAGCTTCTTGCGCGCGGCGGCGTCTATGCGCGCCAGTGGCGGATCGAAGCGGGGCCGGAGCCCCCCGCTGAAACAGCGCTCGTCTCGGCGGCAGGCTGACGCGTGGCGCCGCAGGGACCGAGCCCGCCCTGCGCGCGCATGCGCACGCTTCGAGGATCGTCCGAAACAGGAAAAATCAGATAAATCAACTCGATGCGATGGGTGGCGCGCCCGAAAGGATTCGAACCTCTGACCCCCAAATTCGTAGTCTGGTGCTCTATCCAGCTGAGCTACGGGCGCCCTACCAGCTGCGCGGCCTAGCCCATTTGGGGGCTCGCGCATCGGCAAGCGACCGTTTAGCGACAAGCGGAGCGAATGGCAATAGCGACACTCATTATTTGACGGCATGCGGCTTGCGCACCCTGCGCCAGCCGTTAAGTAGAGATAGCCAACCAGGATTTGTGATGGAAACTTTCGTCTCCAAGGGCGTCGAGCTTGCCTATACTGATTTCGAACCTTTGAGCGCCGATCGGCGAGAGCCGATCGTTCTCGTTCACGGCTTCGCCTCGACCCACGCCGTCAACTGGCTCTTCACGCAATGGGTCAAGACCCTGACCGAGGATGGCCGCCGCGTGATCGTGCTGGACAACCGCGGGCATGGTCGCTCTCAGAAACTCTATGACCCCGCTCAGTATGCGCTCGAGTTCATGGCGGGGGACATCGCCAATCTGCTCGACCATCTGTCCATCGCCCGCGCCGACGTCATGGGCTATTCGCTCGGCGCGCGGATCGCGACCATACTGACGCTCTCAACTCCCGATCGCGTGCGCTCGCTCATCCTTGGCGGCATCGGTCAGTATCTTATACAGGACGCGGGGCTGCCGGGCGGCCTCGCCGAAGCCATGGAAGTCGACCGGATCGAGGACATCGACAATTCGATGCTCAAGATTTTCCGCGGCTTTGCCGAATCGACGCGCAGCGATCTCAGGGCGCTGGCGGCCTGCGTGCGGGGCGCCCGCAAAGCCATTGATCCGGCGCTTTTGGCGAAGATCGAGTGCCCCGTGCTGATCTGCGTGGGCACGCGCGACGACGTCGCGGGCGATCCGACGCCCCTCCAGCCGCTGTTCCGGAATGCGCGCCTTGTCGACATTCCCGGCCGAGACCACAACCGCGCCGTGGGCGACCGCATATACAAGCAGGCGGTGCTGGAGTTTCTCGCCGCGCGCCCTTGATGCGAAAGCTGGGCGGACGCGCTATATAAGCCGCCAAGGAGGAATCCCATGGCCGCAGATATGCGAGAACAGGTTGCGACGATCGTCGACTTCGACCCGTTGTTGGCCCGTCTGCGGCTCGAGGCCGAGGATATCCTGCGGCGCGAGCCGGAGCTCGGCGGCTTCATCTACCCCGCGATCCTCGCCCAGAACTCGATCGCGGGCGTCATCGTTCATCGCGTCGCCCAGCGCCTGGATCGCCCGGAGGCGTCATACGCGGCGATCCGGCAGGGCTTCGAAGCCTCTCTCGCCCGGGACCCTTCGATCATCGAGGCCTTCCGCGCCGACCTTCTCGCGGTCGTCGAACGCGATCCCGCCTGCAACCGGCTGATCGAGCCGGCGCTTTACTTCAAGGGATTCCATGCGCTGCAGACCTACCGGCTCGCGCATTGGGCCTGGAAGAACGGGCGCAGCGACTTCGCTCTGACGCTGCAGAGCCTTTCCTCGCAGATTTTCCAGACGGACATCCACCCCGGCGCCGTCATCGGCAAGGGGGTTTTCATCGACCACGCGACCGGCGTCGTGATCGGCGCGACGAGCGTCATCGAGGACGACGTCTCCATGCTGCATGGCGTGACGCTCGGCGGCTCGGGCCGGTCGAGTTGCGACCGCCATCCGAAGGTGCGGCGCGGCGTGCTGATCGGCGCCGGCGCGAAAGTGCTGGGCAATATAGAGATCGGGCGCTGCGCCATGATCGCGGCGGGTTCGGTCGTGCTCGACTCCGTGCCCGCCAACAAGACCGTCGCGGGCGTGCCCGCGCGGATCGTCGGAGATGCGAAATGCGCCGAGCCGGCGCTCGCCATGGATCAAATGCTGGCTGTTCTTGATGCGGGGATGTGAGGGACTGTGAAGAGACTGATTTTCGCCGCGACATGCGCCTTTCTTATCGTTGCGGGCCTTGCGCCGCGCGCCGCTCACGCCGCCGGCTGGCATTATTACGATCCCGACTGCCCGATTCCGATCGGCGCCGGCGCCGCCGCGCCTACGAAGTCGATGAAATTCGTGGCGATGCAGCCCAAGAAGAACATCGACCGCGAATGCGAATCGCTGCCCGAGACCGGCCCTTCCGTGATCGTGCTCGACGCCGGCGACAATGAGCTGCGCGACATGAACTGGGACATTCGAATCCTGAGCGCCAAGGCGCCGGACGCCAAACCCGACCCGGACGCCGACCTCGTCGGCCGCCTGCCGGTCCAGAAATTCCGCAACGGCATGGTCAATTTCGACCACGACTTCAAGCAGCCCGGCAATTACGTGCTCTATGTGAAGCTCGCGAGCGACGACGGCGCCAAAAGTTTTGAAGGCCGCCATCCGTTTTCGGTTGGGCTCATCACCGACGAGGAGTTCTACCTTTATATCGGCTTCGCCGCCTTCGCCGTCGCCGCCGGCGCCATCGCTTTCACCTTGTGGCGGCAGGGGAAGCTTGCGTTCAAGATTCCGGATTTCTCCAAGCCGTCTTGAGGCCCGTCCTTCGCCGCAGGCGAAGATTCGTCGATCAGATTCCTCCGGTCATGGCGCGTAGCGCCGAAAGGCGCGCTTCCAGATCGCGTTTGAGCTGGTAGTCGGGATTGCCGAAGGACTTGTCGCGCCTGGCGATGAAGCTGCGCTCGTCCTTCTGCAAGCGAGCGACGCCTTTGCGATCGAGCTTGGCGAGCGCGGCCTTGTAAGCGTCATCGATCTGGCGGTCGAGCCGGGTGAGGTCCGGATCGGAGCAGATGGCCTTTTCAACGGCGCCGGCCCTTGGTCCACAAGCGAAACTCGGACGCGTCCCGTGCGCAAGCGTGTCCCGCCGATCGCACTCCTGGCGGACGGCCGCGAGGTTTTCCGCCGCCGTATCGAAGTGTGGATCGATGCGCAGAGCGTCCTCATAGTCGGCGATCGCGCGGTCGAGATCGCCTTTCTTGCGAAAGGCTGCGCCGCGATTGTTGTGGGCGAGGTAAAATCCGGGATTGAGCTTCAGTGCGCGATCGTAATCGGCAATGGCGCGGTCGATTTCGTTCTTCGACTGGTAGGAGTCGCCGCGATTGGTCAGGAACTTCGCCTGCGGATCGATGCGAATCGCCTCGTTGTAGTCAATGATCGCGCGGTCGAAATCGCCATTGTTTGCATAGGACAGGCCGCGATTGTCGAAATACTCGGGCACGGTCGGATCGAGTTTGATCGCCTCGCTCTCGTCGGCGATGGCCTGGTCGTTGCGACCGAGCTTCTTGTATGCAGCGCCACGGTTGGAATAGGCCCGGTCGCTGCGGGGATCGAGCTTGATCGCCTCGTTATAGTCCTTGATCGCGCTCTCGTAGTTCTTCTTGAAATAGGCAGCTGCGCCGCGATCCCTGAACGCCATGCTGAATTTCGGATCGAGCCGCAGCGCTTCGTTATAGTCTTCAATGGCTCGGTCATACTGATCATTTTCATTGAACACGTTGCCACGGTTGTCGAACGCTTTCGCGTCCTTCGGATCGAGACGCACCGCGTCGTTTGCATCGGCGAGCGCCCGGTCGAGCTTCCCGATCGAGCGGTAGGCGTTGGAGCGTTCGCGAAAGGCCCTGGCGTTTTTCGCATCGAGCGCAATGGCGCGATCGAGATCCTCGAAAGCCTGCTTCATCTTGTCGACATACCAGTTCGTCGCGCCGCGATTGACCAAGGCGTCCGCGAGCTCCTTGGGCGCATTCTTGGCGGCCTTCACCAGGACGTTGCAGGCCGCAATGCGTTGTGACGGCGAGAAGGCGCTCTCATCGCTCGCCGCGCAAATGTCGGCGTTGGCGCTCGATTGCGCCTGGGCCGGCGGCGCGATAATCGCGGCGAGAAAAGATAGGGCGGCAAGCGATGAGAGACCCTGGCGCATGACAATTTCTCCTGCAAACGAATACGGCGGCGAGGACGTCACTGATCTCGAACTAAACTGATGGAGTCTCGCCCCTTGGTGTCAACATCGGCCAGCGCGTCAGACGAGACTAGGACGGCGCCGACAGGCCGGCAGTGAGGAAGCGCTCATGAGGAGCCGCCGCCATTGGCCAAAAGGTCGCAGTCCGATCAAAGACGGCCTTGTGGACGTAATGACTTCAAGTAAGTCGTCGGATCGGCAATGTCGTGAACATCAGGAGAATGAACGAATCTTAATGGCGCATCCGTCGCGAGGCGAGATAGTCGACGCCAACCTAGGGCCGCTCGGCTCCAATGAAGCGGCCTGCATCAGTAGGCTCTTTTCAGGCACAGGTTCGCTTCACGAGACGCGGCGACACTCTCGGGCGGGGGGGGGGAATGGCGAACTCTTTTCGCGAGGTTGGAGGCGATCTCAGCAGGGGAACCATTTCGCTTCGTCTTCGTTCGCGCCCCAAGTAATTGCATTGAAGCCGAAAAATGGCAAACCTTCCGCCCGACCTTGGACGCGCGCATATCAGTGACCGTTCGTGAAGCTTTTTGCGAGCCCAATGATGGGATCATCTCTCCTGCGCAGCATCGTTCACGATCGGCGGCTGCCCAAAAGCTTGGAGCGTTTCCTGGCGCCGCCTCGCTTGCCAGCGCGCATTAGAAACCAATTCTAAGTCGGAAACCTCGCGCCTACGGAGTAAAGAGCATGTCAGTCACCTCGAGAGAATCATCGAGCCCGTCTTACGAGGGATTCGTTGGCGCCGGCCTTTTGGATGCGGCTGGCGGCGTCGCGACAATTGTGCTTGCGATTTGCGGCCTGACAGGTATTCACCCGCCGATTTTGGCGTCTATCGCCGTTGTGGTGTTCGGCGCTGAGCTTCTGGCGCGCGCGGGAATGATCATCTCGCTCATGTCTGCAGCGCGCAATGGCTCGACTGAAGATTCAGGTGAGTATGGCGGCGGCCTCGCGGCCTTGTTTCTGGTGGGCTTTGGTGGCGTCACTTTGGGGATTCTCTCGATCCTCGGCGTTGCTCAGGCCGTTCTGGTGTCCGTATCGATCATCGGTTTCGGCGTTGCGCTTATTCTGAGCGGCGGCAGCGGCTGGGCCATCCTCGCCGATGAAAAGGCCACGCCCGCGGAGCAGTCTCCTGTCGCGGAAGGCGTGCCGGTCGTCGCTGGGCTTGCGGCCATTATCCTCGGGATTCTTGCTCTCGTGCTGATGCATATTCCTGCGAGCCTTTCTTTGACGCTCGCGGCGTTGCTTGTTCTGGGAGCCGCGGTTCTTGTATCCGGCGGCAGTCTTGGCCTGATGCTGCGAAGCCTTGCGAAGTGAGTGAGGCGTACCGAGAGCGAACAGCGCCAGGCCAGAAAGGTCCACGCAGATGCTGATTTCACGAGACTACTCGCAAGGGGGATGGGCGTCGGAACTGTTCGAGGTGATCGCGAGCCTTGGAGCCGTAGCGATCGCCGCGTGCGGATTGAGCGGCATTTATCCGGCCATATTGGCGCCGGTCGCGACCGTGGTGCTGGGCGTAGCTTTTGCGGGAAACGGGAACAGGCTCTTACGCAGCTATGAACATATCCGCGACCGTGGCGGGCGGAATGGCGTGCTGCGTTTCTCTGTTGTCGTCGCAGGTCTCGTAGGCGCAGCACTCGGAGTCTTTGCGCTCGTCGACGTTGATCCTGCGTTTCTTACGCCCATCGCGAGCGCGGTATTTGGCGCGGGCCTCGTCTTGAAAAGCAACGCCGTCTGGGAACTTCGCCTGCTCGAAGTTTCTGGCGCAACAAAGGTTGCTTGGCTGAGGCGAGACTTCACGAGCATCGACGCCGACCCAGCCGTGTTTGCGCTATCGGGTTTCGTGTCTGGCGCTCTCGGCGCAATCGCCGCGGCGGGCAATAGAAACGATCTCACTCTCAATCTGGTCGCAATAGTCATCGCCGCCTCCACGCTCGCCGTAATGAGCAGGCTTGCAATGGTGGCGATGACGCGTTGCGCCTCTCCGATCGCACTGGTGATAAGCCGCACCTCCGGTCGCGTCGACGAGGCTTGAGGAGAGCCTGTCGTCGCGCAACGCAGCCCTTGAAACCTAAATCTTGAAAGGTAGAAGAGATGACCTTCGCTCGAGAAACGACTATGCACCAGAGCGCTGTCGCTGCTGGCGGTCTGGTCGACGCCATCGGCGGCGTCGCCACCGCGGTGCTCGCCATTTGCGGTCTCGTCGATATCAACCCGCCGATGATGGCCTCGATCGCCACGATTGTTTTCGGCGTGGCCTTGCTCCTTCAAGGCAGCGCCAGTGTTGCCGATCTGCGGCAAATCACAAGAGCGATCGGCCATAGCCCTGGCGTGGAGCCGGGCGGTAATGTCGCCGCCGTTTTGCTTGTCGGCGTTGCAGGGATCGTGCTCGGCATTCTCTCCTTGCTCACGATCGACACAGGCGTGCTGATCCCCGTGGCTATCATCGCCTATGGGGCTGGCATGATCCTGGGAAGCAGCTCCATTCCGCAACTTCATGCGCTTCGCCGAGTGCGCAATCCGGGTCAGCGGGGCGGCGACGGTTTGGAGTCTCTTGTGTCCGAACTGGCTTCCATGTCAGCCGTTAGCCAGTCGCTTGCCGGCCTCGCGGCGGTGGTTCTCGGCATCCTCGTGCTCGCCGGCCTCAACTATCCGGCTCTTATTCTAGTCGCGCTACTGGAGCTTGGGGCCACCCTAGTCATTACCGGGGGCGCGCTTACCGCAACAATATTGAGCGCCGAGTAGCGGCCTCCTGGGCTCGCCGGACGCCGCGCCGAGAATATCGGCGCGGAGAGCCCTCGGTCAGCGGACTAGCCCGTCGACGTCGGTCCTGGCGTGTTCCGACCAAGATTATTGCCTTTGGCATCGCAATCGGTTCAACACACGGACGGGGTAATTGAAAGCCTCTCCGGAGGATACCGATGAGCGGGCGCCGCTGCCGGCGCTTCGACCCGAAAGTCTGAGCAATGCCCACTTGAAGCCCTCATCGCGCTCTTGGACGAAATCGACGGCGGCGCGGACCTCGAAACCATAGCCTGATCTCGAAGCCGAGCCAATCCTCGAAGGCGGGCCCGACGCCAAGCACGACGAGGCCGAGCATGGCCTCTGCTACGGCGACGCGCTGCCGGAATTCTACTCGGACGCGCGCGGGCTGCGAGGCTTCGAGCGCTTCGCCTGCGCCGGAACCGTCGAATGAATCCGTGCGATCGCGCCGCCGTCATGCGGGACGCTATGGCTCATCCGGTCGTCGACCGGTTCCCAAATTTCACAGACCTCGTCTGAGTGCTTTTGCAGCTCTGGGTACTCTCGGCAAAGCTCGCTCTTGAACCGCTCAACGAAGGCCTCGAGCGAGGCTTTTCCTTCGGGAATAAATGTCCGTTTGAAAATCAGCTTTCCGCCGAGCCATATGGATTTCTGCACCCGCATTGCCCCTACCTTAACAATTGAAACGTGCATTCAAATGGGTTTACAACCGTATCAATCCCTGACAAGCCGACTGCTTGTCGCAGGGTGCGCGACGGCCGTATCTTGACCAGCGTCATCTCGGCCGTCGATCTGGCGCCTCTTCTGCGAGCCGGGAGAACATCGAATGTTTTCAACTCTCAGTGAGTGGCTCTTCAATACCTCCGGGCTCGAGGCGCATGGTTATTGCCTGTTATGGGAACCGGGACTGATCTGGCTCTATGCGCTCTCCGATGCAGCAATCGCGCTCGCCTATTTTTCTATCCCCTTAGCGATTATCGTTGTTGGCCAAAAGCGTAGTGATCTGGTTTTTCGACCGCTACTATGGCTGTTCGCCGCTTTTATACTGCTCTGCGGCACTACCCATTGGCTCGATGTGCTAACCTTGTGGGTCCCGCTCTATGGCCTCCAAGGACTTGTCAAAGCAGCGACAGCGGTCGCCTCAGTTGCGACTGCGGCCGTGCTTTGGTGGCGTCTTCCGGACTTTCTCGCCCTTCCCTCGCCAATTCAATTAGCTCATGCCAATGCTGCGCTTCTTGAGAGTGAGAAAAAGCTTGCGCAGGCGCAGAAAATGGAGGCAATTGGCCAATTGACAGGAGGAATAGCGCACGATTTCAACAATATACTTCAGGTTATAACTGGCTCTATAGGCGTAATTAATCATCAACTCGCTCATGGACGTGGTAACGAAATACAGCCCGCTGTTGCTGCGATACAAAAGATGCTGACCAGCGCTTCGAATCTTATCAATAGAATGCTGGCATTCTCTCTTCGGCAGACTTTAATACCTAAGGTTCTGGAGCCAGACGAGCTTGTGGCCAGCATGGCCGAGATGCTGCGTCGGACGCTCGGACCCGAAATTGAGCTCGATCTGCGATTGAACGACTCTCGAAGTTCGGTGCGCTGTGACCCCAGCCAGCTCGAGGTCGCGCTGTTGAATCTCGCGATCAATGCTCGCGACGCCATGCCGCAAGGCGGCGTCCTCAAGATTGCGACGGCGGATCGGAGGTTGACCGTTGCCGATCTGCCCGATCCGCATATGCATGTAGGCGATTATGTCGAATTTGAAGTGACTGACAGCGGCGTCGGCATGAGTCCAGATATAGTTGCTCGTGCTTTCGAGCCATTTTTCACGACTAAAGCGATCGGAAAGGGCACTGGCCTCGGCTTGTCACAAGTCTACGGCTTCGTGAAGCAGTCGGGCGGGTTTGTGCGGATCGAAAGCGGTCCTGGTAAAGGAACAAGCGTGCGTATCTATTTACCGGGATACGACCTTGATATTACCCCGGCAGGAGACGCCAAAGACGCGCCTGTGATCCCTGAGGGCCCCGCTCTATCGCGACGAAGGCAAGCCGGGAAGATCTTACTCGTAGAGGACGAGCCGGACGTGCGCTCCCAGATCGCCGACGAACTCCTCAGAGCGGGCTTTTCGATTTTACAGGCCAGTGATGGGATATCTGGCCTACAGATAATTGAATCAGGCGAGCCGCTGGACCTGCTGATCACAGACGTCGGCCTTCCGGGGCTGAGTGGACGTCAATTAGCGGAATCCACACGCTCTGTGCGGCCTCGTCTGCCAATCCTGCTAATCACCGGATATGCGGGCGACCAGTTGAAAACCTTGCAGAAGGAGTTGCATATTCAAGTTCTTCGCAAGCCATTCTCGCTCGAGGAGATGACTGATAGCGTGTGTGCGCTTTTGGAAAGCGCCAAAACATAGGCTCGCGCGAACCCGCCGGACACAGGCTTGTGATATCCCGTCGGATGTCAGCGCCAATGGCGCGGCGCGCTGTGCTGCCGCTCCTTTCTTCGGTCGAAGTCAAATAACCTCTATGGAGGACGTGAAGCCCGATCAAGCCGGCGCGTAGAGATACTTGTCGTGCATTGGAGGCTTGCATAAGTCAAAAGCGGTTGTGCCACAGCTTCCACTTCACGGCGCGAATCTCCTCATCGAGAAAGATGGCTTCGTTTGTCCATTCGTCGCGCCAAGCGCTGAAAAAAAATACGGATAGCCTCGTCTGCGAATTCGACCTTGTCCTCGCCTAACCGCCCCACACTTCCTCATGGTCTCCTTGCTGTTCGTGCATGCAGCCAGAAATTCGTCCTGCCTGAGTCAGTTCGAAGCGGTAGGCGGAAATGTCGCATTTCTTGGAGACTAAAAGGGCTCTTGCAGAAGTCTACGACTATAACAATGTCTCATTCGACACCCGTGGGGCTGTGATCGACAAGCCCAGAATGAGTGTTTCGGACGATGAGAGTGCTGCATGAAAACGATATTGATGACAATCGCCGCCGCGCTTTTCGCGTCTAGCGCGTTGGCGCATGACGGGGTCGCTTTAGAAAAAGACGTGTGCACGGTCACGGCAGGTCCCTACGCGATCCATTTCAGCGCATATCAGCGCTACGGCGAGGAGCAGGAAGCCTGTGACGACATCTTCAAAACCGGCGCAACTGTCTTTGGGTTAACGCCTGTAAACTCTGATGCGCGCGACCTGCCACTTGGTCTGAAACTGCTCGATGAGCAGGGAGGAACTGTCTTCGCCATCGAACCAAAGTCTAACCCCAACGGCATCCTAACCGTCGAGCGCGATGTTCCTGTGGCCGGCAAATATAGGGTCGTCGTAACAGTTCAGGACAAAGCGGGACATGAGTTCACGGGCGAGAAGGCTGTGACGATTGGTCTGTCGACCTTCTGGAACCAGATCGACTACATTCTCTATGCCATCGGGTTCCTTGGCTTGATTGCTTCGCTACGGTGGGCCCTAACTCATAACCGCGCGCCCAGCCTTCAGGGCGCGGAATGAAAAAATCCCGGTTTGAGGGTTTTCGCTGAATTTCGCCTCCCCGCACTCTCCTGGAAGCGCGGGGAGGTCATCCACATTTTGCACGGCCTCCGGCAACATCAAGGCTCGCGGCCTCAGGCGATGACGTGGTGCGAAGACAACGGCGTCGATTATGTCTTCGGTCTTTCCCGGTGCGAAGCCGCTGTCGAAAATGGTCGACGAAGCCCGACGTGGTGTGCACGCGCCGCTCCGCCGAAAATCTCGATTTCGGCCGCGATTACGCCGAGACGCGGCACAAGGCCGCATCCTGGAGACCCGAGCGCCGCGGCGCCTTAGCGTTCATCCTTCAACGAAGATAGAAAGCGCGTCAGGCGCAGCGATCATCACGGCGCCGCCAACCGTCAAGATTACGGCTGTGGCCTGCGCCAATAGCCTCGCCTGAGGCAAAGTCTTTTCCGCAAAGACAACGACGGTCACGGTGGCCAGCACGGCGAGGTTCATCATGCCGAGCGGGAACATGATGGCGCACAGGAGCCAGCAGCATCCCAGGCAATAGGCGCCATGAATCGCCCCCATTAGCACCGCGCCTTTCATCCCGTCGCGCCAGGATGTCATGATGAAGCTGAGCGGCGTCCGGCACTTGGAGAGGCACATGTCTTTGATCGGGGTCAGTTGGTAGAGGCCAGCCGCGACAAGGATTGCGCCGCCGAAGCGGTTCATCGTCTCCGCCGAGAACCCCGCGCGGGAAGCGAAGGCTTCGAAGGCGACCGCGCCAACATAGGCGGCGACGCCCGACAGCAGCCAGACGATCATATATCCGGCGAGGAACACCCAAGTCGCCACAAACGCCTGGCCGCGTCGGCGCTTGCTCTCCTGCGTCTTGTGAAAGGTGAGCAACATCGGCGCGGCTGTGGGAAACATCATCGCCACGGTCATCGCCATCCACATTGCGACAAACAGCGGCGCCTGCATTCCCATAGTTAGGGAGGCCATAGGCGAAGCGGGATGATGGTGCATCCCCGTCCTCTGCCACGCGAGCCATGTCCAGGCCGCCGCGCAGAACGCGACGAGTAGGCCCATGATGACATTTCGCTGCGTCAAAATCGGATCTCTCTGGACCTTTTCCATTTCCAAAGCCGCCGTCAGTTCGACCATTCGATCGGCGCGTAATGTCCGTTGCGACCCGCATTGTTCCAGTTCATGCCGTGGTCGACATAGCTGTTGCCGTCGCGGCCAACGGCGAGGGCGATCTTCTCCGGAGCCACGGGATGGCCGCTCGTCGCCCAGATTTCGCCGCTCGGGTGCAGTCCGGTCAGCGGATCCACGGCCATGGCGAGCACCCCGGGGATTTCGACAGAGCGCGACTTGCCGTTTATCGCATAAGTGATCGCAGCTTTCTTCACCCCGAGATGCGTTCCGATCAGCGGCGCGAAGGCCGCCATCGGCCCGCCTTCTGCGCCGCCGAAGATCGCCCCGATCGCGGCGGTCTGTGCGTCGCTTGCGCGCTCGTCGAGATAGACGGCGAGGGTCCAGTCGCCTTCCGCCATGGGGCCGGGCGCATGGGCCGCCAGCGCGACATTCAGCCCATCGAGCGCGACGTCGCCATAGCTGCCCTTGTCGATGTGAAACGCCATCACGACGTCACAGAAGCCCTGCGTCGGCTGCTCGGCCATGGCCTTGGCCGAGAACACGCAGGGGCAGACGATGTTGCAGTTGCAATTCTCGAAATAGTCGCCGACGAGGCGCCATTTCTTCTGGGCGGTCATGTGTGTCTCCTTGGGTCGGGCGACGCGCGACAATTCCTCGTCAGAACGGCTCCTTGAACGGCCTCAGATCGAGTTCGTGCGTCCAGACGCTGCGCGGCTGGCGATGCAACGTCCAATAGACGTCCGCGATGTCGTCGACAGCGAGCAGACCGTCGGCGCCCTTTGAGCGGACATATTCTGCAAAATTGGTCGCGGCATAGTCGCCCTCAATCACGCCGTCGATCACGACATGGGCGACATGGACGCCCTGCGGGCTGAATTCACGCGCGAGACCTTGCGCCACGGCGCGCAATCCCGCCTTGGCCACGCCGAAAGCGAGGAAGGGCGGGCGCGCCCGCATCGAGGCGGTCGCGCCGGTGAAGAGGATCGTGCCTTTCCCGCGCGGGGCCATGCGAAGCGCCGCCTCCCGGCCGACGATAAAGCCGCCAAAGGCGTTCTGGCGCCAAAGGCGCTCGAAGAGTTCCGGCGTCGTCTCCAGCGCGGAGGCGGCGACATTGCTCCCGACATTATAGGCCACGAGCTCGACGGCGACGTTCCTGTCCGCTTCGTCGAACAATGCTGCGACGTCGGCCTCATTGGCGGCGTCGGCGACCTTGACGGAAACGGCGCCGCCGGCCGATGCGATTTGCTCGGCGACGATACGTAGACGCTCGGGCGTGCGGCCTGCGATGGTGACGCGCAAGCCCTCCCGCGCGAACCGCCTTGCCAGCGCGGCGCCGAGACCTGTCTCGGCACCGACGCCAATCACAACCGCCGCGCCCTTGGGCGAAGCCTTTTCATTCGTCATGACGCCCTCGATCCTCTTCGGCGGCTCGTTTCCTCAAACCCGTCCGAAGAGAAGGATGAAGTTGTTCGCGGGCATGTCCACGATTTTCTTCAATGCGATGTTGTGCGCATTGGCGGCCTTCTCGAGGTCCTTCACGTCCTTGAGGCCCCATTCGGCGACCTTGGGCGCGAGAATTTCCTGATCAAAGGCTGCGTTCAACTCTGTCGTATATTGGCCGCCCACCTTGAACGGACCATAGATCGCGACGAAACCGTCCTTGGTGAGGACGCGTTCGGCGACCTGGGCGATGCCATCGCAAATGGAGACGGGCGCGACCTGGAACAGATTCACGACGAAAATCGCGTCATAGAGCCGGTCGTCGGGGCTGGGCCATGTGTTTGAAGCAGTCAGATCGATCTTGATCGGATCGGCGATATTGCGGTTGCCGTGCTCGGCGCGCTTCTTCTTGATCGCGTCGAACACCTCGACGTCATAGTCGGAGGGCTGGAAGGTCAGTTCGGGAAAATGCGGCGCGAAATAATTGACATGATTGCCGGCGCCGCTCGCCAGCTCCAGCACGTTTCCGCTCTTTGGGAAGATATCTCTGAACACGGTCAGAATTGGATCACGATTGCGGTTTCCCGCCCAGGCGACATAGGGGCTGAGCGGATGCGGATCAATCGGCGGGCGGTCTGCGGGCACGTTGACGGTCATGGCGATCCTCCTTGTTTTTATGTTTCTCTCGGGGGCGTAAGGAAAAGCGGCCCTTGCCAGCGTTGGCGTGAGCATGGGAATCCCTCACACAAACCTTCCGCCTTGGAGACAAATCCCATGCGCGCGGCCTTGCTGTGTGAGCGACTTTCCGGGCCCCCGGACCCGACCGGGTCTTAGCTTAGCTTTCCATCGAACCGCGATCTGGTCTGTGACTTTGTCATTGAGCTAAATCAATTTTGCGGCTGTTGAGAAAAGCGGCCGTGGAGCTGGGCGCCGTGATCGTGAGGTCGCGCCCTTCCCGCGCGCGTGGATCGAAACTGCGGCACCGTGATGCGATGCACATTGGTCTGCGTCGTGCCCTTCACGGTCGCTTGGAATTCCACTGGACTTCTTCTCGCGGGAGAGCGTTCCTGACGTACTGCGGGCAGGTATCCGCGAACGCCGTTCTCCTCACCCTGCGGGCCTTGGGCCTTCGCGGGGTCGCCCCGGTGACAGCGCAGGCTGTCCAAGCGGAGGAGAAAAACATCGCCAAGCTTACGGATTCGCAGCTCATCGTCCTGTCGGCGGCCGCCGCGCGGGAAGACGGGCTGACGTTTGCGCCGGTGAAGATGAACAAGGCGGCGGCCGCGAAGGTCGGATCGAGGCTGATTGTCCGCATGCTCATGCGGGAAGTGAAAGCGAAGCCGGGCTTGCCCGTCTGGCGTCGCGCCGAGGACAGACCCAAACGGTCACTCCATATCGTTAGGAACTGATTGCCCATGCTGAGCGCATAAGGGATGTGCCGCCTCAATCTCTTCAGCTGTATAGCGTGCGGTTATGTGTTGCGGGCAGTTCCAGTCGAAGGCCGCGACGGTGACGAGCAGTCCGCGTTCAACGCGCGCGCGATACTCCGGAACGCTCAGTTGCTCCAAAACCGCGTCGCCATGCCCAACCTCGCGCGCATGTCCGAGTATCTTGAGACGCGTGCGATTGGGATAATCCATGAGGAAGAGAGAGACGCGATCATCGCCGGCTATATTGCCGACGGTCACATATTGCCGATTGCCGCTGAAATCGGCGAAGCCGATGGTCTGCTCGCCCAGAACTCGCAGGAAGCCCTTCGGGCCGCCGCGATGCTGGATGTAGGGCCAGCCCGTCTCGCCGACGCTCGCAATATAGAAGCTGTCGCGTGCGCGGATGAAAGCCGCTTCGCTGGGGCCGAGGCGACGATGATGTGCTTCGCCGCCCAGCAATCGCGCATAGCCGCGCTGACTTCCCATTCGCTCCTGCGCCCGCTGGACGCCGGGCGTGAAGGCGATTTCCGCGAATTTATGGCCCATCGTCGTTCCCCCGGCGTGAGCGTATCCATGATGGAGCGGCTCCGTTTTGTAATCAAATGGCCGCGCGCGGCGGCGCGAGCGCGACATGCCTTGCATGGAAGGCGATCATCCCTTCCACGATCTGGGGCAGACAGTCCTCGACCGCGAAATGCCCCGAGTTCAACCGATGCAGTTCGGCGTTGGGCAGATCCTTCAGATAGGATTCGGCGCCTTCGGGCGTGAAGAAGATGTCGCCCTGTCCCCAGAAGATGATCGTCTTGGGCTGCCGTTCGCGCAGGAAGGTCTGCCACTGCGGATACAACGCGACATTGGTCCGGTAGTCGTAGAAGAAATCGAGCTGGACCTGCCGTGCGCCGGGGCGGTCGAGGTAGTGCTGATCCATATTCCAATTGTCCGGGCTGATCAGCGTCGGGTCGGCGTGCCCGTGCGTGTAGACCAGCTTCACGGTCTCCGCTTGCAGGAAGGCCTCCAACGGCTTCTCCGTCCCCGGCGCCCGCGACTTCCAATAGGCGCCGCGCAGCCCGTCCCAGACGGGCGCGAAGCCGACTTCATAGGCGTTGGTGTTCTGGATGATCAGCCACTCCAGCCATTCCGGATGGCGCGCGACGATGCGGAAGCCGACAGGGCCGCCGTAATCCTGAACGAAGAGTCCGAAGCTCGCGAAGCCGACCTTTTCCAGAAAGTCCTCGATGACCTCCGATGTCTTGTCGAACGTGTAGGCGTAAGTCGCCGGGTCGGGCATGTCGGAATTGCCGAAGCCCGGATAATCGGGCGCGATGACGTGGAAGCGCGTCGCGAGCGCCGGGATCAGGTTGCGATCTTGATGCGAGGAAGCAGGGAAGCCATGCAGCAGGACAAGCTTCGGCGAGGACGGATTCCCTGCCTCCCGGTAGAAGACATTCAAGCCGTCGACGACGATGGTCTTGTTGAGGACGGTCGTCGCGCCCGGCGCGGGGGTGAAAGCCGCCTGGGGATCGATGTGCAGGGTCATGGGTTGGGCTCCTTGGCCTGGACGCCGCGCGGTCGCGGACATCGCCAACGCCCCGAACATGCCCCCTTATAAGTTCCGGAAGAATACGATAAAATCGTAATTTATTATTGCGTAGATCGGAATAGTCTATGGACCGCTTCCAGGAATTGAGGACCTTCGTCGCGGTCGCGGAGACCGGCGGCTTCGCCAAGGCGGCTGCGCGACTAGGCAACTCGCCGCCGGCGGTGACGCGCCTGATAGCCTCTCTTGAGGCGCGGCTCGGCGTTCAGCTCTTCAATCGCACGACGCGAAGAGTCAATCTGACCGACGCCGGGCTGCGCTTCGCGGAGGGCGCGCGCACGGCGCTCGACGCGCTCGACGCCGTCGAAAGTGAAGCCACAGGCCAAAGCAGCGTGCCGTCCGGACGACTGACCCTGACGGCGTCGGTGACGATGGGTCGTTCGCTTCTGCCGCCAATCATAAATGATTTCCTGCGCGCGCATTCGCGTGTAGCGGCGACGGTCCTGCTGCTCGACCGCGTGGTCAACCTCGTCGAAGAGGGCGTCGACGTCGCCCTTCGGGTTGGAGACTTGCCGGATTCGAGTCTCATCTCGGTCAAGATCGCCGCTGTGAAGCGGATTCTCGTCGCGAGCCCCGACTATCTTGCAAGACGTGGCGCGCCGCGCGCGCCCGAAGATCTCAAGCTGCACTCGATTATCGCGTTCACCGGCCTCATGCCGGACCGCGAATGGCGTTACGCCGACGGAACGCGAATCCAACGGGTCTCCCTACAACCGCGCTTTGAGATCAATGATGCCGTGAGCGCCATCGCGAGCGCGGAACAGGGCGAAGGGGTGACGATCTGCCTGTCGTACATGGTCGCGGAGAAGATCAAGCACGGTACGCTTGTCGAAGTCCTTCCGCAGTTCACTCCGCCGCCGGCGCCGGTGCAACTCGTCTATCCGCAAGGCCGCCTTATCGCTCCCAAGGTCCGCGCCTTCGTCGACTTCGCCGCGCCGAGACTACGGACGGCGATTGGCGAATTGTCCCTGAAACCGCCGAAGACCGGCAAGCCATCAGCGCGGTCCCGTCGCTGAAAATTGGCGTAGCGCGCAAACGCGATACGCAAACGTGCGCCCCAAGGTCCACTCTTGGTGCAAAGCAGACGGACCCCAAGGGCCGTTCCTGACCCAAAGCAGCCCTCGCAGGAGCCGGGGCATGGGCGTTGCGCCTTTCTAGGCGTTATCTTCCTCGGGTGGCCTCAAAAAACGGGATGCGCGCCAGCGTGAGCGACGGCTACGAAGTCGCGCTCGGAGTGGGAGACAACGAAGCCGCACAGGTTGCATTCGACGAAAATGCAATCGCGTGTGCCTTTATCAGCACTCTGCGGCCCGCGGCAATTGTTCTGACCAGGCTCAGAGTTCGATCGGGTTTCGATCGGCGGCTCGGCCATTGAGCCTGGAAACGCAATCAACGCTATCAGGCGATCAAGGTCGGTCATACCGCTATGAGCAACCGTCATTTTGACCGGAGCGCTCGATCATACATCTTCGCGCACCGTAGAAGCATGGGGATGGCCGTGAAAAAAAAGCTTGTTGTCGCTCTCGCTCTCGCCCTGCCCGCTCTGACGTGCGATCCGAGCGTCGCAATGGACGAACATTTCGATGTCGTGGCGCGATTAGCTCAGGCTCCCGGCAACGTGACGGTCTCTGCCAACGGCCGGATCGTGATGAGCCAACACCAATTCTACGAGCCTCCATTTTCGGTGGTCGAACTCCGCCCTGATGGAACCACCGCGCCTTTTCCGAATGCGGAGACGAATAGCAGGGAGCGCCCGAGCGGCGTGTCGCTGGATTTGGTGCTTGGCCTCCGCAGCGACGATGGCGTCGTCTGGTTGCTCGATAACGGCATGCGAAGCGGCGTGACGCCGAAGCTTGTCGCGTGGGACACGACGATGAATCGACTGTCGCGCGTCATTTACCTGCCGCCGCCGATCGCCCCGAAAGACGCCTTCGTCAACGACTTTACGATTGATGCGCGGCACAAGAAGATCTTCATTGCGGATCCTGCAGGCGGTCAAAATGCGGGGCTGATCGTCGTCGACATTGAAACCGGCGCCGCGCGTCGGGTGCTCGAAGGTCATCCGAGCGTTGTTCCGGAGAATGTCGACCTCGTCATAGACGGCCGTCCAATCCAGGTTAAGGACGCGACTGGGGGCCTGGTCAAACCGCACATCGGCGTCAACCCGATCACCGAGGATTTCGAGAATGACTGGGTCTATTTCGGGCCCATGCATGGGCTCAGTCTCTATCGCGTCAGAGCCGCCGACCTCGCCAATGATGGGTTGGATGCAAATGCGCTTGCATCCAGGGTCGAGCGCTACAGTGCGAAACCGGTGTGCGACGGCATCACCATAGACAAGGACAACAACATCTATCTCGGCGATCTGGCGGAGAATGCGATCGGCGTGATCAAGCCTGACCGCAGTTATCAGCAGATCGCAAAGAGCGACCAACTCTCCTGGGTCAATTCCTTCAGCTTCGGGCCGGGCGGCAAGCTCTATGCGGTCGCCAACCAACTGCATCGCTCAGCAGTTTTGAATGGCGGCAAGGGGCTCTCGAAGCCGCCCTACCTTCTGATCGAGGTGAAGGCTTTTGCGGCCGGATTAGCGGGCCGCTGAGCGGGCCGCAATGGGCGTGTCGAGTTCCCCGCAAATTCCCGTGATCTGATCCCGCAACCAGCGATGGGCGGGGTCGGGATCATGGAGCGGGTGCCAGACCATGACGAGGTCATAGGCCGGCAATTCGATCGGGATGGGGATAATGTTCAGCGGAGCCAGTTCGACGAAGTCATTGGCGATCCGCTCCGGCAGGGACAAGATCATGTCCGTCTTCGCAGCAATGAATGGGGCCGAGAGGAAGTGAGGGACGATCAACGCGATGCGCCGCGTGAACCCTCTCTCGGCAAGCCACTCGTCGATCAACCCCACGCGGGTGCCAGTGCGTGAGATCAACATGTGCTTGCACGAGACGTATTCTTCGAGCGTTAGCTGCCCACTCTTGCTGACTGAATGCTCCCTTCCGACAACGCAGGCCATGCGGTCATCAAAAAGTTTCGCTCTGCTCAAATAGGCAGGCGGCTTCAGTACCGCGTCGAAGCCCAGCACGACATCGATATCGTTGTGCTCGAGGTCTGCCTCTGGAAATGGCGAACTCGGTTCTCTTCACGTGAATGTCGATGCCAGGAGCTGCCAAGGCCATGCGCTCGACGAGCGGAGGGAGCACCAGCAGGTCCATGTAATCGGTAGCGGCGATCACAAACCGCCGCCTGCTTCGCGAAGGATCGAATTCCTCCGGCGCACGGATCAGCCGTTTGACGTCGCGCAGAACGGCCTTCACCGGTTTGACCAGGGACAGTGCGCGATCTGTCGGCTTCATACCTGCCGGGGTCTTGACGAGTAGCGGATCGTCCAACTGCTGTCTCAGCCGCTGCAAAGTATGGCTCATCGCCGATTGCGTGACGAACATGCGTTCGGCGGCGCGCGAGACGTTCTTCTCGTCCATGAGAAGATCGAACGCAACGAGCAGATTGAGATCGAATTTATGCAGCTCCGTCACGGCTCAACCCTCATTGTATCCCTAAGCACCTTGCGGCGATTGCGCATGTGACTTTTATTCATATGCCTATCAAAACTCACCATTTCACGCAGCGCCGAGCCCTGCTTAGCTTCCCGAAAGTTGCGCCGCATCGCCGATAGCCATTCCGGCCCCCGTCGGCAAAGTGCGCACAGAGAGCCAAGCTTCGTGGAGGACCGCATGACAGGCAAATCCCCAGACCTTCCAGCA
This sequence comes from uncultured Alphaproteobacteria bacterium, assembly GCA_963806665.1. GTDB lineage: Bacteria > Pseudomonadota > Alphaproteobacteria > Rhizobiales > Beijerinckiaceae > Methylocystis. The sequence goes on from CAWDYM010000005.1 coordinate 134,901, forward strand.
CAGCCTTATACAGGGGAAAAGGCGAGGCTGACCCGCGCCTATGATTATCTCATCCTGGTGCTGGCGTTGTTCCTTTTCATTGGATCCTTCCATCTGCACGTCGCATTGACTGTGGGCGATTGGGACTTCTGGGTGGATTGGAAAGACCGGCAATGGTGGCCGTTGATCACGCCCCTGATGATGATCACCTTCCCCGCGGCGGTACAGGCCGTTTTATGGCCTAACTTCAGGCTGCCGCTCGGCGCGACGCTTTGCATTTCCTGCTTGCTGATCGGCACCTGGATCACCCGCTTCTTTGCCTATCACATGTGGAATTTTTTCCCCATCAACGAAGTCTTGCCGGCCACCATGTTGCCGAGCGCGCTCGTTCTCGACGCGATCCTGATGCTGAGCAACAGCCTGACTGTCACGAGCATCTTTGGCGGCATGGCTTTCGCCCTGCTTTTCTATCCGACCAACTGGCCGATTTTCGGCATGTTTCACGTGCCGGTGGAATATGGCGGCGCGCAGCTCACCGTGGCCGACCTCTTCGGCTTTCAATACATCCGCGCGGGGACGCCTGAATATCTTCGTCTGATCGAGCGCGGAACACTGCGAACCTACGGCCAATATGCGACGCCGCTGTCGGCGTTTTGCTCGGCGCTGCTTTGCACCCTGATGTATCCGCTCTGGTGGTATCTGGGCAAATTGTTCGCGACGACGAAATACGTCACGAAAATCTGAGGGGAGAGTAGAAGATGAAAAGTCAGATCAAGACGCTTTTCGGCGCTCTTTTCCTAGGACTATGCGCGGGTTCGCTCGCGCCGGACGCGGCGCTCGCTCATGGCGAAAAGGCCCTGGAGCCTTTCATCCGCATGCGGACGATTCAGTGGTACGACGTCGCATGGTCAAAAAGCAAACTCGCCGTCAACGAGGAAGTTGTCATCACCGGCAAATTCCACGTTGCAGAAGACTGGCCGCGCGGCGTCGCAAAGCCCGACGCGACATATTTGAACGTCTCGGCGCCGGGACCTGTCATGGTTCGAACAGAGCGCTACCTTAACGGACAACCATCGGTTAGTTCGGCTGCTCTAAAGCCTGGTGGAGACTACGATTTCAAAATGGTGTTGAAGGCCAGGATGCCCGGGCGCTTCCATCTCCACCCATTCTTCAACCTGCATGATGCGGGATCGGTTGTCGGACCGGGGCAATGGCTCGAGGTCGATGGCGATGCATCGGCCTTCAGCAATCAGGTCAAAACGCTCGACGGCAACGTCATCGACATGGAAACCTACGGCCTCGCAAATGGCCTCGCTTGGCATTTCTTCTGGATCGCGCTGGGTTCCGCATGGCTGCTCTGGTGGGTCAGGCGCCCTCTCTTCATCCCGCGATACAAAATGCTGCATTCGGGCCAGGAAGGAAGCCTCATCACGCCGATGGACCGTCACGTGGGAGCCGTGATCCTTGTCGGCGTTCCTTTGATCGTGCTCGCCGGGAGCTTCATGACCGACCGTCAATATCGCAACGCCATTCCGTTGCAAGCTGCGATGGATCAGATCGATCCTCTGCCGCCTATCGTCGACGCCGGGACGGTACAGGTCAAAATTCAGCGCGCCGAGTACAACGTGCCCGCACGCGCAATGACCATGACGACGCAGCTTCACAATGGTTCCGAGCATCCGATCCGGGTTGGCGAGTTCGCGACCGCGAATGTGCGATTCCTCAACCAAGCCGTTGTCCAACCGCCGCAAGGCGAGGGCGCCGCGTTGGCCGTCGCCGAGGGGCTTACCCTCGATTTGTCTGCTCCAATCGCGCCCGGAGAGACACGAATCATCCGCATCACTGCGACGGATTCGCTATGGCAGCGAGAGAGGCTCGACGGATTGATCCGCGACGCGGATACGCGCATGGGAGGCTTGCTCTTCCTCTATGGCGACGACGGCCAGCGCTACGTCTCCAGTGTGTCTGCAGCGGTCATACCGAAATTCGACTGACACACTCTCGCGCGGCGGGGCAAAGACCGTCGCGCGTCCGAAACCGATTCGAGCCAGTAAAGGAACCGACATGAGCAACACGACGCAAACAATCTCCCGATCCGAGCCGCGGACGTTATTCAATCTTCCGTGGTATCTGAGGGACCTGCCGAAATATCTCCTGACCTTCGCCTTGATGACCGTCATGTATGTCGGCTTCAGAATGTATCAGGGCGCATACGCCATTTCGACCGGTCTCGACTTTTCCGATCCAATGTTCGACACGCATTGGATGCGGCTCCTTTATCTCGAAGGGGCGTTTCTCGCGGTCGTGTTTCCGTCGCTGTGGGGCTATCTTTGGTTCACACGGGATCAAAACCTCGATCAGATTACGCCGAAAGAGGAAATCACCCGCTATTTCACGCTGACGATGTGGATCAGCATCTACACATTCGCCGTCTATTGGGCTGGCAGCTATTTTGCCGAACAGGACAATTCCTGGCACCAGGTGTCGATCCGCGATACGCCCTTTACGGTCAATCACATCATCGAATTCTATTTCAACTTTCCCTTTTACATCCTGATGGGCGGCTCCGCGTGGCTCTATGCGAGGACGCGCTTGCCGCTTTACGCCAAGGGCATCTCTGTCCCGCTGACCCTGGCCGTCGTCGGTCCATTCATGATCTTCGTCAGCGTCGGATTCAACGAATGGGGTCACACCTTCTGGTTCCGTGAAGAGTTCTTCGCCGCGCCGATCCACTGGGGCTTCGTCACTGGCGTATGGTTCGCCCATGGCGTTGGCGGAATCTTGCTGCAGCAGGTGATGCGTATGATTCAGCTGCTGGATGAGATCGAGGACGTGGCCTGACAAGGTCGCTCTGCTCGATGCGAGCGCCCCGATGAACCCCGGGGCGCTCGTTCATCATAAAGCAACCACGCGCTGAAGCGCGCGCCCGAACGACTACGAATGAGGAGAGATCAAATGCCTCTCGTGCGCATCGACATCATGGAAGGGAAGCCTGTCGAATATTGTCGTGGGATCGGCGACGTCGTCTATCAGACGATGATAGAAGTGTTGAAGGTTCCCAAGGACGACCGATTTCAGGTGATCGCCGAACATCCCCAGCACTCCCTGATTGCCGACGTGAATTACCTTGGAATCAAACTGTACGCAGGACTGCGTGTTCATCCAGATCACCCTCAACGGAGGTCGATCGATCGAGCAAAAGAAATCCTTTTATCAAGCGGTGGCGAAAGAACTTCATTGCCGCTTGGGACTTCGCAGCGAGGACATTTTCATCAATCTCGTGGAGGTTCCCAAAGAAAACTGGTCGTTCGGAAACGGTGAAGCGCAATACGCGGATAAGTGACGCTTGGCATCGGAAGATGACAGATCAAACGAATTTTGATGAGCTTCGCGCCGAGCAGTCAACGAGTTTGTGTGCGAAGCGATGACCGAATTCGACGACCGAGCGATACATGACAAGTTCCGAAATTCGTTTGCCATGGCATGCAGTTCTTAAGGGATGCGAAGCGAAATCATGAACTGGATGACAGATCGCCGCTCGAGAGTGCTGCTATGTGCGTCCGGCGTATCGTTTATGATTGTGCTGGACTCCAACATCGTCGCCGTCGCGCTTCCGACGATAGCCCGGGATCTCAATGCCGCCTTCGCCAGCGTAGAATGGGTCGTCAGCGCCTATGTCCTCACCTTCGCTGTAGGACTTATGCCCGCAGGATCCCTTGCTGACCGCTATGGGCGCAGGCGCCTCTTGGTGGCCGGTCTCTTGTTTTTCACAGTCGCGTCCTTGGCTTGCGGGGTGGCGCAGACCGCTTGGCTGCTCAATTGGGCGCGGGCGCTCCAGGGCGTTGGGGCCGCAATTCAATTGAGCGCTGCGCTCGCGGTGTTGGGGCACGAATTTCGTGGAATGGAGCGCGTGCGCGCATTCGGCATTTGGGGCGCCGTCTTGGGAGTCGCCGTAACGGCGGGACCGATCGTTGGCGGGTTGGCGACTTCCTACCTTAGTTGGCGTTGGGCGTTTCTGGTAAATATACCGACGGGTATGGTCTTGCTTGCAATAGCGGCGCGGGATGTCGAAGAGTCCCGGGATTTTAACGCCATCGAGCTCGACATTGCGGGCATGGCGAGCTTCGGTTTCGGTCTGTTTTGCATCGTCTGGGGATTGATCGACGCTAACTCTGATGGCTGGTTAACCGATTCCACCGTTGCGAAAATTGGTGGCGGCTTGAGTCTCTTTCTCCTTTTCTACTTCGTTGAGCGACGCCAGTCGCGGCCCATGATCGACCTCGACCTCTTCAGCAACAAGTCGTTTCTCGGCGCATGCGCGGCAATGCTCGGCTACGCGGCGAGCGCTCAGGTCATGGTAACTTATCTGCCTCTCTATCTTCAGAACGCCTTTCACTTCGGACCTGCCGTCACTGGCTTGGCAATGCTCCCCTATGCGCTCCCGCTTCTCGTCTTTCCGACTATAGGCGCAAAGCTGGCCGTCCGCGTTTCCGGAAGAACGCTTTTGACAAGTGGATTGGGGTTGGTTGCCGTCGGCAACCTCGTCGCTGCGATCATGGCCGGTGCGCCTATGCCATATCCGCCATTCGCGCTTGGTATGCTGCTCATAGGTACGGGCGCCGGCCTCCTGAATGGAGAGACGGTCAAGGTATTGATGAGTGCAATACCTCCTGAACGCGGCGGGATGGCGTCGGGGATCAGCTCGTCGCTTCGCTTCGTCGGCATCGGGATTGGCTTTGCAGGGCTTGGCGCGATACTTGCCGGAGGAGCGCGGCGTCGATACGGTCAACTGACGGAGACGCTGTCGGATATCCCAGGTTTTGGGGGCGGCGAAAACCTCGTTGCGTCACGCCTTGTGGCGGGTGACGTCGACTCCTTGCTGAGCGGTCTTGATTTCGCGAGGCGAGGACAGTTCTCTGAAATATTCCAAGCGAGCTTCGGATCCGGATTTGCGATGCTTCTATTTTCCGCGGCCTTGATATCCGGAGCGGCCGCCATCCTGACTTATTGGCTGGTGTGCGAAAGAGAGACCGCCCCACTTCAGGAATCTCGACAGTCCTCAGAGGAATTCGAAGATTAGTCGGAAATGCATCGAGGGAAGCACTCTCCGTCGTCGCCTCCTGAGGCCAAAGCGAACTTTGGAGAAGCTTCCGTAGCCTCTGTCCCCGGCAAGCTGGCGCAACCGGTCCGTAATATTTTCCGCGCTATAGGGACGCTGTAGACGGAATGATTTGCTCTTAGGAAAAACAGCAACCAGAATCTTCTGGTTTCCCGTATCGAGCTTGTCGGCTTCCAACCGAACCGATCGCGCCCCAGAGCTCGTTAGTGAGGTGAGTCACGCAGCAGCGAGCGCGAGCTATTTTGCGATCTTGCTCTGCACCTTATCGAGCAGCTCCTGGATCACGATGCGACGGTTCTTATCCCAGATGGGGCGCTCCGGATGCGCCGGCAAAGTGAGCGCCTGCTTTAAGACTTAAGCCGACTTCGCCTGATCCATGTCCCGGTTGGGAAAGAGGACACAGCCGGCGACGCCGCCGGCTGTGTGCGTCGAGGGCGAAGTCGCCCGGATCGCCGGGATGAACGTCGCCTAGCTACGGCGCTTCTGGCGGGAGACTTTCGGCGTTCAGCCGCCGTCGGCCTTCTCGAAGGACCTGCTCGCCCGCGCCATCGCCTATCGCGTCCAGGAGCAGGCTTATGGCGGCCTCAAGCCGCAGACGGCGCGTCTGCTGCGGGCCATGACTGCGAACCCGGGCGCGGAGCCGCCCCGGCAGGTCAAAGTCGGGTCCGTCATCGTCCGCGAGCACAAGGGCGTGCTGCATGAGGTGATGGTGGTCCCCGACGGCTTCTGCTGGCGCGGCGAGACCTATGACAGCCTGTCGACCATCGCGAAGAAGATCACCGGCGTCAGCTGGAATGGACCCCGCTTCTTTGGCCTGATATCCAAACCGGCTGCCGATCATGCGGCGTCGGCGGACGAAGTCAGTCGCGCTGAACGTTCTGGCCGTCGCTCGAGCATTCGCATGGGAGTGCAGCAGCCATGAAGCATGCGGCTCCCGAGCGCCAGCGCTGCGCGATCTACACCCGCAAATCGACCGAGCATAATCTCGATCTCGCCTTCAACTCCCTCGACGCCCAGAGGGAGGCCTGCGAGGCCTATGTCAAAAGCCAGGCCCATGAGGGCTGGACGCTCCTTCGCGACCGCTTCGACGATGGCGGCCTGTCCGGCGCGTCCCTCGAGCGCCCGGCCTTAAGGGAGCTGATGGACTTCGTCCGCGCTCGCCAGGCCGACGTGATCGTCGTCTACAAGGTGGATCGCCTCACCCGGTCCCTGGCCGACTTCGCCAAGCTCGTCGAACTCTTCGACGAATATGACGTCTCCTTCGTCTCGGTCACCCAGTCCTTCAACACGACGTCCAGCATGGGGCGGCTGACCCTCAACGTGCTCCTGTCCTTCGCCCAGTTCGAGCGGGAGGTGATCGGGGAGCGGGTCAGGGACAAGATCGCCGCCTCGAAGCGAAAGGGCCTCTGGGTCGGGGGCCCTGTGCCGCTCGGCTATCGCAGCGTCGACAAGAAGCTGGAGGTCGTTCCAGAAGAGGCGGACCTCGTCCGCAGGATTTTTTCGGACTATCTCAATCTGGGATCGATCCGGACGCTGACGGATGCGCTGAATGGCGAGGGGCTCAGGCCCAAGCCGAGGCGGCTCGCCAATGGCGAAGTCCTTCAGGCCGCGCGCTACCGGGTCGGTCCCCTCGCGCATCTCCTCAGGAACCGGTTTTATCTGGGCGAGGTCGTCTACAGGAACGAGATCCACAAGGGCGAGCATGAACCCATTCTCGATCGGGCGCTGTTCGAGGCGGTTCAGGAACGGCTGAACCAACAGGCCGTCGAGCGATCCAAGAAACGCCGAGCGTCCCCCTCATTGCTCATGGGCAAGCTCTTCGACGACCGGGGTAACCCGATGACCCCGACGCACGCGAAGAAGAAGGGCGTGCGCTATCGCTACTATGTCTCGCACGTCCTCCTGCAGGGACGCAAAGGCGACGCTGGATCAATCACCCGCGTCTCGGCGCCGGATGTGGAGAAGGTGATTGTCGCCGGCATACGCTCCAACGCTCCCGTCGAAGCGCAGGTCTCCGACCGGGATGTCGTCGACCGACATCTTCATCGCGCCGTCGTCGGAGCTGATTCGATCGCCATTGCGCTTCGCACCGACAACGATGATTCAGGACCGAGCACCGATCCCCTCGAGATCAGGATTCCTTTTTCGACAACCGGGCCCTGCAGAAAGGGTGTGGCGCATGAGCCGTCGGCAGCGCCTGATCGGCTCGATGAAGTCAGCCGCGCGGCGCTGCTGACCGCGATTGCAAGATCGCGCGGCTGGATTGACGCCATCCTTAACGACCCGTCCCAGAGCTTCAAAACGATTGCTGAGCGCGAGCAGCTGGCCGAGCGACATATCCGCTTCCTCGCGCCGCTGGCGTTTCTGTCCCCGAGAATCATTCAGGCGATTGTCGATGGCCAAGCTCCAGCCGACCTCACAGTCTCCGGCCTTGCCCGCCGCTTGCCGATGGCCTGGAGAGAACAGGAAGCCACGATCGGGCTTGCCTGATAGACGCAGGCACGAAGCGTCGCCAATCGGCGGCGGCCGCCGTTTCGCGGGTTGCGGCCAAGCGTCTCATCAGCCAGCGTAAATCGACGACATTCGCGCCAGAGATCTTGGCCCAGAGCGCCTTCCGGAGATTCCCAAATCGCCATTGGAGACCGGTCGTCGAATCCCCGCTCTGGAGACGCCTTTAAGACGGTCTCCGATCTCCGCCCTCGCTAAGGCCCACGGAACGTGGGCCAGACTGGGCGATAAGACGAAGTCTCTTAATTCCGGAACTGCGTGGCTGGGGCGGGAGGATTCGAACCTCCGTATGGCGGAATCAAAATCCGCTGCCTTACCACTTGGCGACGCCCCAAAGCGCCCGCTCTCCATAATGCCGCCCGCGCGGCTCCGCAACCCGGCTTCGGCGGCGGCGACGGTGCGACTTTCCGCTAGGACCAGGCCGCCAGGCGGGCCAGGCGCGGGAATTTCTTGGCGTGATGCCGCTCCATCCGCGCCAGAACGTCGCGCAGGAAAAGCATGCCCTCCAGCAGATAGTCGCCCTTGTTCAGCATGACGCAATCAGCGCGCTGGGCCATGGCGGCGTCCGTGGTCTCGGCGCGGCTCGCGACACCTTCGTGCACCAGCTGTTCAAGCACCTGCGTCGCCCAGATGACCGGGACATGGGCGGCTTCGCAGAGCCACAGAAGCTCCTCCTGCATCTCGGAGAGGCGGGCGAAGCCGACCTCGACGGCAAGATCGCCGCGGGCGATCATGACCGCTGTGGGATGGCGGGCCGCCGACTGGACGATCAGACGAGGAAGGTTGCGTACGGCGAGCGGCGTCTCGATTTTCAGGATCAGCGCCTGCGGCGGGCGGGCGCCGCGGCGCGCTGCAAGTTGATCCTGCAGCAAGGCGACGTCTTCGGGCCGTTGCACGAAGGAGAAGCCGACGAGGTCGGCGCGTTCCGCGATGACGTCGAGATCCGCGACATCCTTGTCGGTCAGCGGAGACAGGTCGAGCTCCGCTCCCGGGAAGTTGACCCCCTTATCCGGCTTGAGGCGCATCCCCCTGGCGCGCGCCGCGATGATTTCGATTTCCGCGCCGCAGTCGGTTTCCGCGACGACGCGCCCGATCGCCTTGCCGTCGTCAAAGGAGACTTCGGCGCCGGCCCGGAGCTGGGCGATGACCTGAGGAAAGTTCAACATCGCCTCGGGTCGCTCGGCGCCCTTGCGGAAATGCGTGACGAGGCGCAGGCGGTCGCCCGTCAGCAGCCGGCATTTCTCGGGCGCGCGCACGTCTGCGATGCGCAGCTTGGGTCCGGCGATGTCCATCAATATCCTGCACGGCCGGCCGAGCCGCTCCGCCGCCGCCTGCACATTGTCGATCATCCGCCTCCAGGCGTCGGCGCCGTCATGGGCGCAATTGATCCGCGCGCAATCCATGCCGGCCTCGATCAGACTCGCGACCAGCGCAGGGTCATCGGCGGCTTCGCTCGGCAGGGTCGCCATGATCCGCGTCTGGCGAGCGTCGTCGCATCCTCCGAAAATACGCGCACAGGCGCCCATCAACGCCTCCTCGCCTTTGTGGAGAGACTGGCGCGCGGGGTAGTCGGCGTCTTCGCCGCAAAGGCGCCGCAGCGTCGTGAGCAGCGCTTCGAGCGCCGGCATGACGTCCGCCTCGCTGCGACCGAGGGAAGAAAGGCCGTAGGCGGCGAGGCGCAACTGCAACGCGCTCAGATCCCGGCTTCGCAGCGCAAGATAATTCGCCAGATTGCGCGCGTTTTCCGCTGCGTCTCCAGACAGCTTCCATGCGGTGAGACGCGCGTCGCCTTCACGCGCCACGGCGTCGCGGAGGGCGGTGACTTCGTCGCGCAATTCTTTCAGTTCGGGCGGCGTCTGGCAGACATGGGCATGCATCGTTTTCGTCTCTCGCTTTTTCCCGCTCATCTGGTCTAAGCGAGACGACGGTTGTGTAACAATCTCGCTGGCTGCGCCGTTGCGCCGCAGCCTTCTGGTCGCTTTCAGGAAATCGACCGACCTATGCGTCAGGAAAAGACGTCAGTGCGCGGCGCCGTTCTCCCCCGAGAGGCGGCGCAGGCGCGACTCCTCGAGATCAAGCTCGGCCTCCACGGCGTGCAAGGTCGCGTCGTGAATGTCGCCCGTGTGATGAAGGCGCAGCAATTCCTCCCGCGCAGCGTCGGTCGCGGCGAGCGCCATGTCGAAATGCGCCTTGCGCATTTCGGCGACCGCCTCGCGATCTTCATCGTTGCGGCGGTAGACGAAGACGCGGCGCCGGTATTCCTCCATCAGCCTGGGGTGGAGATCGCGGCCCTCAGCATCCACTTCGCGGGCGATGCGCTCGAGCGCTGCGCCGTAGACGCGAGCCCGCGCCTGATGTTCGCTGAAAAGCGCGCGGGCGACGATTTCGGGCGTGCTTGGATTCAGCCATCGCACGAGCGCCCCCAGGCTCGCGCCCTGCACGAGCACCGTGATCGCGATGACGACGAAAGTCGTGAGAATAATGACGTCCCGGCCGGGAAAGCCGATCGGCAGGGCGAGTGCGGCCGCGAGGCTCACCACGCCGCGCATTCCGGCCCAGCCCACGAGAATGGGCACTGAAAGCGGCGGGTTCGGATCGCGCGCGCGAATGGAAGGAACGAGCCGGGGGAGGTAAGTCGCCGGGAAGACCCAGATGAAACGTGCAAGCACGACCGCGAGCGTCACCGTCAGCGCGAAGGGCAGCGACGACGTCAGCGCCGGGCCGAAGCCGCCGAGTTCATCGACGACGTTGCGCAGGGCGAGTCCGATAAGAATGAAGACCAACGCCTCCATCACGAAGACGACCGTGCGCCACACCGCCTGCGCCTCCAGCCGGCTCTGCGCGTCGAGCAGCGCATGCTGGCGCCAGCCCATGATGAGCCCCGCCGTCACCACCGCGAGCACGCCGGAGACATGGACATATTCCGCGCCGATATAGGAGGCGTAGGCCGCGAGAAAGCTTGTCACGATGACGAGCTGGGCGTCGCGCAGCCGGGCGACGACGGCGTCGGAGACGAAAGCGGCGGAGGCGCCTATCGCGACTCCCCCCGCCGTCAATCGGGCGAAGGTCAAGGCGGCGTCGGACCAGCCGAAGGCGCCGGTGAGCGCCGCCGTCGCCGCCAGCCGGTAGAGCATGAGGCCGGAAGCGTCGTTGACGAGGCTTTCGCCTTCGAGGATCGTCACGAGCCGCAGCGGCACAGGCAGCCGCTGCAACACGGCCTTTGCGGCGACGGCGTCTGGCGGCGAGACGATGGCGCCGAGACAGAATCCGGCCGCGAGCGGCAGCGTCGGGAGCAGCGTATGCGCCACGAGGCCGACGACGAGCGTGGTAAAGGTGACCGCGCCGAGGGCGAGCAGGAGAATGGGCCTGAGATTGGCCTTGAAATCGCGCCACACGGTGAAATAGGCGCTCGAGAGCAGGAGCGGCGGCATGAACAGCGCCATGATCAGCTCGGGATCGATCTCGAACCGCGGCGCGCCCGGGGTGAAGGCCAGCGCCACGCCGCCGATGACGTAAGCCGCGGCGGGCGGCATGCCGAGCCGCCTTGCGGCCACTGACAGAATGAGCGCCGCCGTGAGCAGCAGGAGGAAGATTTCGAATATCGCGATCGGGTGCATAGTCTGAGTCCAATGCATCGCGCGCGCCAGATGAATGACGTTACACGCTCACCGCGCCGGCAGCCCCGGCGCCCTTGCGCAAGGCGGCTATATTTGCGGCGTATTGCGAGGGTCCGCCGCGAAAGGCGGCCGAGCCCGCGACCAGCGCGTCGGCGCCGGCCTCGACGATGGCCGCCGCCGTCTCAGGCGTCACGCCGCCATCGACTTCGAGGCGGATGGGGCGCCGGAAGATCATCTCGCGGATGGCGCGGATCTTGTCGAGCTGCGACGCGATGAAGCTCTGGCCGCCAAAGCCCGGATTGACGCTCATGACGAGGATGAGGTCGACCTCGTCGAGCACATATTGCAGGCAGGACTCATGCGTCGCCGGATTGAGCGACACGCCCGCCTTCTTGCCCTTCGCGCGGATTGCCTGCAGCGAGCGATGGAGGTGCGGCCCGCCTTCGGCGTGGACGGTGATGATGTCCGCCCCGGCGTCGGCGAAGGCGCCGATATAGGGGTCGATGGGCGAGATCATCAGATGCACGTCGAGCGGCAGCTTGGTCACCGGCCGCAGCGCCGCGACGACCGCCGGGCCAAAGGTGATGTTGGGCACGAAATGGCCGTCCATCACGTCGAGATGAATCCAGTCGGCGCCCGCCTGCTCCATCGCGCGGGTCTCCTCGCCGAGCCTGGCGAAGTCGGCGGAGAGGATGGAGGGGGCGATGATGGTTGTCTTACTCATTATCGGTCCCTCTCGGAGCGAGCAAAAAGGGCGTCCGTTAAGTCACTCAGTCGGGCCAATTGTCAATTGGAAAGTCTGCTCCTCGTTGCCCAAATTCGTAATCGCGGCCCAAGCATGTCTTGAGGTGAAATGAACGAAAGCGGAGGATTGAGCATATACTTCTGGCACCCAATGGTACTTTTTCCCAAACTCTCGAACGAGGAGGTGATCTTGCATCTTTTCTCCGGTGACTGATCGAATGTGCGGATTTTTTTCCCCGACACCCAAGCATCGAGAAAAGAGTCAATGTCTCCAGCAACGTGTATTGCATTCAGACGCATAGCAGTATCAATCTGCATCCACAGAAGACCAGCGCCACAGACAAAGTTGCGCACCTCGATCATCGCTCGGAAGCCTGCGGATTGCGCTAGGGTTCGTTTCCCAATACCGAATAAGAATAGGTAGGCATGAAGTTGCCGCGACGTGAAAACACCCAGAGCTACACAATTCTCGAGAAGGCGCAGTAGCGCCGTCTCTTGTTGCTCTATTTCCCTTAGAGTCTGTCCGATGACTTCAGGCGGGATTACAAAGTTTTCTGAGCATGAGGCGGATTGAAGCGAGGCGCAGGAAGGCGAGCGCTTTGCGATTGAAGTTCTCCCAGTCCTTGGCCAATCTTCGACAGCGACCGAGCCAAGCAAAAGTTCTCTCGACCACCCAGCGCCTTGGCAAGACCTCGAAGCCTTTGGCCGCATCGGAACGCTTGACGATTTCAGTCGCGAGGCAGGGCAACGCCTTCTTCTGCCCATCGAGAAATTGCGGGCCTTGATAGCCGCCGTCCGCGAATAGCTTTTGCAGGAACGGAAACTTCCCGAACAGCGTTTGCAGGACGAGAACGCCGCCGTCGCGATCTTGAACGTCGGCGGAGTGGACGATGGCGTGCAGCAGCAGGCCTAGCGTGTCGACGAGAATGTGCCGCTTCTTGCCTTTGATCTTTTTGCCCGCATCATAGCCGTGCGGGTCGATGCAGGCCCCCCTTTTTCGGCGCTCTTCACGCTCTGGCTGTCGATGACGGCGGCGGTCGGACTGGCCTCGCGTCCGGCGGCTTCGCGACACTTCACATACAACGCGTGATGAATGCGATCCAACGTGCCGTCGTAGGTCCAAAGATCGAAGTAGCCATGAACCGTGCTTCTCGGCGGCAAATCCTTCGGGATCGCCCGCCACTGACAGCCCGTCGAGAGAACATACATCAGGCCATTCACCACTTCGCGCACGCTCACCGTGCGCTTGCCGCCGCCGCGCTTTGCAGGCGGGATCAAGGGAGCGAGCAGCGCCCATTCGGCGTCCGTCACGTCACTGGGATAGCGCAACTTGCTGCGATCATAACGCGCACGATTTTCGTTCGTCCACATCGGCGACCTCCCCGCGAATCAGGCCGCCTCTTTGAATCACAAACAATTCATCCGATTCAATATCCCTTCGGACAGACACTTAGGCGATTTTCTAGAGGCATCGCAGCCTCCCTCGCCGCTCTTACTCCGCCGCCTTCTTCGTCCCGAACTGCGGATCGAGCGCGCCGGATGCGTAGCGCTTCGCCATTTCCGACATGGCCACCGGCTTGATCTTGCCCGCCTGCCCCGCCGTGCCGAATTCCTCGTAGCGCTGCTTGCAGACCTTCACCATCGCTTCCTGCGCCGGCTTCAGATATTTGCGCGGGTCGAACTCGCCTTTGTTCTTGCCGAGCGTCGCGCGGATGGCGGCGGTCATGGCGATGCGGCAGTCCGTGTCGATATTGATCTTGCGCACGCCGAATTTGATGCCGCGCTGAATCTCTTCGACCGGAACGCCCCAGGTCTGGGGCATCTCGCCGCCGGCCGCGTTGAACGCGTCCTGCAAATCCTGCGGCACGGAAGACGAGCCGTGCATCACGAGGTGCGTGTTGGGCAGGCGGTTGTGAATCTGCTCGATGACATTCATCGCCAGAATTGCGCCGTCGGGCTTGCGCGAGAACTTATAGGCGCCATGCGAGGTGCCCATGGCGATGGCGAGCGCGTCGACCTTGGTGCGGGCCACAAAGTCTTCCGCCTGCGCCGGATCGGTCAGCAGCTGATCGTGGCTGAGTTTGCCTTCAGCGCCGTGGCCGTCTTCCTTCTCGCCTTCGCCGGTTTCGAGCGAGCCGAGCACGCCGAGTTCGCCCTCGACAGAGGCGCCGACCCAATGCGCAAGATCGACCACACGGCGCGTCACGTCGACATTATATTGGTAATCGGCGGGAGTCTTGCCGTCGGCCTTGAGCGAGCCGTCCATCATCACCGAGGAGAAGCCGAAGCGGATGGCGCTGGCGCAGGTCGCTTCGCTGTTGCCATGGTCCTGATGCATCACGATCGGAATGTCGGGATACATGGCGATCAGCGCCTCGATCATCTTGGCGAGCATGATGTCGTTGGCATAGCTGCGGGCGCCGCGCGAGGCCTGGATGATGACCGGGGCGTCGACGGTGGAGGCCGCCTCGAGCACGGCGAGGCCCTGCTCCATATTGTTGATGTTGAAGGCGGGCACGCCATAGTCGTGCTCGGCGGCGTGATCGAGGAGTTGCCGCAGTGTAATGAGAGCCATGTTCGCCTCCGCTTTTTCCTTTAAGACTTAAGTAGCGCGACCGCCGCATCGGCCACGGCCTCAGCGGTTATCCCGAAATGTTTATAAAGCTCCGCAGCCGGCGCGCTGGCGCCAAAGCTGGTCATGCCGATGAAGGCGCTGCGCTCGCCGAGCCAGCGGTCCCAGCCAAGCCGCACCGCGGCCTCGACGCCGACGCGCGGGGCCGTTCCCAGCACCTGCGTGCGGTAGCTCGCCGGCTGCGCCTCGAACAGCTCCCAGCAGGGCATCGAGACCACGGCCGCCTTGATCCCCTTCGCCGTCAGGGCGTCGGCGCCGGCGAGCGCGATCTCAACCTCCGAACCCGTGGCGAGGATCGTGACGTCGCGACCGCCCGCGGGCTCGCGCAGCACATAGGCGCCTTTGGCGGAGAGGTTCTCCAAGACGGAGCGTTCCAGCGTCGGCAGGTTCTGGCGCGAGAGGCTGAGCAGGGACGGCGTGCTGGCTTGCGTAAGGGCGAGCTCCCAGCATTCCGCCGTTTCGATGGCGTCCGCCGGGCGGAAAACGAGGAGATTGGGCATGGCCCGCAGCGACGCCAGATGCTCGACCGGCTGATGAGTGGGGCCGTCCTCGCCGAGGCCGATCGAGTTGTGGGTGAGCACATAAATAACGCGAAGGCCCATGAGCGCGGAAAGGCGGATGGCGCCGCGCGCATAATCGGAGAAGACGAGGAAGGTGCCGCCATAGGGCGCGAAGCCGCCATGCAGCGCGATTCCGTTCATCGCCGCCGCCATGCCGAATTCGCGCACGCCGTAGTGAATGTAACGGCCCGAGAAGTCGTCGGGGCGCACCGAGCCCATGCCCTTGGTGATGGTGAAATTGGAATGGGTGAGATCCGCGGAGCCGCCGATGGTGGCCCCGGTCGCCTCGTTGATGACGGCGAGCGTCATTTCGGAGGACTTCCGGGTCGCGACCTTGGGTTTTTCAGCGGCCAGCGTCGCGCGGAAGGCGGCGAGAGGCGCGGCGATCTCCGCCGCCACATCGGCCTTGAGGAAGGTCTCCAGCGCGCGCCCCTTGGGCGAGGCGGCGCAGCGCTTCTCCCAAGCCTCGCGGGCGCTCGCGCCGCGCTGTCCGGCGGCGCGCCAGGCGGCGAGAATTTCCTCCGGCACGTCGAAGGGCGTGTGTGGCCACTGAAGCGCCTCGCGCGCGGCGGCAATTTCAGTTGCGCCGAGCGGGGCGCCGTGAGCGGACTCCTTGCCCTGTTTGCCAGGGGAGCCGAAACCGATCAGCGTGCGGCAGGCGATCATGGAGGGCCGGGGATCAGCCTTTGCGGCCGCGATGGCGGCCGCGACCGCCTCCGGATCGTGGCCGTCGACGCGCTGGGTATGCCAGCCCGCGGCGGAAAAGCGTGCGCACTGATCCATGGATGTCGAAAGGTCCGTCGGGCCGTCGATCGAGATCGAATTGTCGTCCCACAGGACGATCATGCGCGAGAGCTTGAGATGCCCCGCAAGGTCGATCGCCTCATGGCTGAGCCCTTCCATCAGGCAGCCGTCGCCCGCGATGACATAGGTATTGTGGTCGACGAGGTCATCGCCGAAGCGCGCCGCTGACAACCGCTCGGCGATCGCCATGCCGACGGCCGTCGCGAGGCCCTGCCCCAGCGGGCCGGTCGTCGTCTCGACGCCCGGGGCATGGCCATATTCCGGGTGGCCGGCCGTCGGCGCGCCGAACTGGCGGAAATTCTCAAGGTCCGCCTTCGTCATGCCCGGATAGCCGAGCAGATAATGCAGCGCATAGAGCAGCATCGAGCCGTGGCCGGCCGAGAGCACGAAACGATCGCGGTCCGGCCAATCCGGGCGGCTGGCGTCGAGCTTCATGAAGCGCTGGAAGAGCACGGTCGCGACGTCTGCCATGCCCATCGGCATGCCGGGATGGCCGGATTTGGCCTTCTCCACCGCGTCCATGGCCAGCGCGCGGATGGCGTTGGCGCTCACGCGAATATCGACGGCGGCGGCTTCGAGTGCTTCAGACATTCTCTGGTTCTTTCACGTCGCGCTCTTGCGGCGCTTGACGAGTTCGAGGATCCTCGGCGTGAGGATCAGTTGCATGGCGAGATCGAGCTTGTTGCCCGGAATGACGATGGAATTGGCTCGCGACATCCAGCTTCCGGCGATCATGGAGACGAGATAGGGGAAGTCCACCCCGCGCGGCTCCCGGAAGCGGATGACGACGATGGATTCGTCGGGCGTCGGAATGGAGCGCGCGACGAAGGGGTTCGACGTGTCGACCGTCGGCGCGCGCTGGAAATTTATGTCGGTCTCCGAGAACTGCGGGCAGATGTAATGCACATAATCGTGCATGCGGCGCAGGATGGTCTCGGTCACGGCCTCGGTTGTGTAGCCGCGCGAGCTACGGTCGCGATGGAGCTTCTGGGTCCATTCGAGATTGATGACCGGGACGACGCCGATCTTGAGGTCGGCGTAGCGCGCGACATTGACATCATCGGTGACCACGGCGCCGTGCAGCCCTTCGTAGAAAAGGATGTCGGTGTTGGCGGGCAGCTCCTCCCAATCCGTGAACCGGCCGGGCGGCACGCCGAGTTCTGGCGGCCTCATTCTCGTCGTGGGCGTAGTGGCGGTAGCGGCCGGAGCCCGTTTCGCCATATTCGCGGAAAAGGTTTTCGAGCTCCGAAAGCAGATTGGCCTCCGACCCGAAATGACTGAAGTGATGATTGTCGCTGGCCTGCGCCTCGGCCATCTTGGCCTTCATTTCCTCCCGGTCGTAGCGGTGGAAGCTGTCGCCCTCGACATAGGCGACCTCAATGCGCTCGCGGCGGAAAATCTGCTCGAAAGTGGCCTTGACGGAACTCGTGCCCGCCCCGGACGATCCGGTGATCGAAATGATGGGGTGTTTGACCGACATGGGCGCGCTACCCAATGAGTTCCTTATCCGGCTGGCGGCGCCCACGCCCGCAGGCGCGCCGCGCTCGGCTTGTCGCACGGCCGCCCGGCAAAGGAAAGGCTTTTGACCGCCCCCAGGCCGGGCGAAGGTCCGGCGCCGCGGGGGCGGATTTATCCGGTCCTCGATCCGGAGCGCTTGACCGGCCCCAAATCCTGATTCCCGCGCCGCGACCCGATCAGCGCCGCCTGCCGGAGCCGCCTCCAGGCGGGGCTCCGGGCGGCCGGTTGACGCCGTCGGCGTAGCGTGGGAACCGCCCGACAAGCGCTTGACTTGCCGCGGCGACGCGACCTATACCCCTCGCGTCCGAAGGCCGCGCAAGACGGTCCGGGGCGGAGTAGCTCAGTTGGCTAGAGCAGAGGAATCATAATCCTTGTGTCGGGGGTTCGAATCCCTCCTCCGCTACCATCTTTCCCCGAACGTGGATGGGGGAGAGCTGATCGCCGAGCGCGCGGGTCGAAGCGCCCCTTGGATATCACCTGAACCGATTATTCTTCGGAAATCCCCTCGGCGGCAGGCGTCCGGCCTCGGCGCGGTGGCCCATCCACTCCGCCAGCTCCGCGGCCGCGACGTTGAACACCCGCCCCGCGGCGTCCGTCCAGCTCAGGCCATCCGCAAGCGCAAAGACTTTCGCATCCGCGACGCCGCCGTCCTTGTAGCGCTGCATGCGCACGCCCTTGCCACGCGCCATGCGCGGCGCCTCGTCCAGCGGGAAAACCAGAAGCTTGCGGTTCTCGCCGATGATGGCGACGTGATCGCCCTCGGCCTCCGTTACGATTTTCAGCTTGGCCGGCGGGTCGACCGTGAGCGCGGCGCGACCTTTTTTGGTCGATGACAGGAGATCGTCCTGTCCAACCACAAAGCCGCGCGCGTCGTCGCCGATGAGCAGCAGGGAAGCGCCGCCCGCATGGGGCAGCACGCGCGCCACATCCGCGCCTTCGTCGATGTCGGCGTAAAGGCGGATCGGCTCGCCATGCCCGCGCCCGCCGGGAAGCCTGGAGGCGTCGAGCGTGAAGGCCTTGCCATTCGTCGCGAGCACGAGAATCTTTGTCGTCGTCTGCGCGAAAAAGGATGTGTCGAGTTCGTCGTCGCCCTTGAACTGCAACGTCGATAGATCCTGCACATGGCCTTTCAGCGCGCGAATCCAGCCCTTCTTCGAGATCACGATCGTCACGGGCTCGCGCTCGATCATCGCTTCGGCGAGATCGAAATCGACGGTCGCCGGCGCATCTTCGAAGGTCGTGCGGCGCCTGCCGACCGGCGTCTGCGGCCCATAGGTCTTTTTGAGGTCGCGCACCTGGGTCGCGATCGTCTTCCACTGCCTGGCTTCGTCCGCGAGCAGGCTATCGATGTCGGAGCGCTCTAACGAGAGTTCGTCGAGTTCCTTGCGCAGCTCCATTTCCTCCAGCTTGCGCAGGGCGCGCAGGCGCGTGTCGAGGACGTAGTCGACCTGCAGATCGGAGAGCTTGAAAACCCGCTTCAACTCGGCCTTGGCGTCATCCTCCTCGCGGATGATGCGGATCACCTCGTCGAGATTGAGGAAGACGATGACCATGCCTTCCAGTTGCTCGATTCGCCGCAGGATCGCCGCGAGACGATGGCGCGAGCGGCGCAGCAGAACGGTGCGGCGATGGTCGAGCCATTGGCGCAACGCCTCGTCCAGCGACACGACGCGTGGCGTCACGCCGTCCACCAGCACATTCATGTTCATGCTGAAGCGAGATTCGAGTTCGGAGAACTTGAACAGCGTCTCCATCATCAAAGCCGGATCGACGTTGCGCGCGCGCGGCTCGAAGACGATGCGCACGTCCTCGGCCGATTCGTCGCGCACGTCCGCGACGAGCGGCAGCTTCTTCTCGGAAATCAGCTCCGCAAGCTTCTCGATGAGGCGCGATTTCTGCACGCCGTAAGGAATTTCGGTGACGACGGCGACCCAGCCGCCGCGCGGCAATTCCTCCTTGTTCCAGCGCGCACGCACGCGGAAGGAGCCGCGCCCCGTGCGATAGGCCTCGACGATTTCCGCGCGCTTGTCGACGATGACGCCGCCGGTGGGGAAATCGGGGCCCTGCACAAAGGTGAGCAATTGCTCGCTCGTGGCCTGGCGATGCGAAATCAGATACAGGGCCGCGTCGCAAAGCTCGGCGAGATTGTGGGGCGGGATCGATGTCGCCATGCCGACCGCAATGCCCTGCGCGCCATTGGCGAGCATGTTTGGCAATGCGGAGGGAAGGACGATCGGCTCCTGCTCCTCGCCCGAGTAGTTGGGCTTGAAGTCGATGGCGTCCTCATCGATGCCTGCGAGCAGCGCGCGCGCGACCGCCGTCATGCGCGCTTCCGTGTAGCGATAGGCCGCGGCCGAATCGCCGTCGATGTTGCCGAAGTTCCCCTGCCCGTCGACGAGCGGATAGCGCGACGAGAAATCCTGTGCGAGGCGCACCAGGGCATCGTAGATCGCCTGGTCACCATGGGGATGGTACGAACCCATCACGTCGCCGACGATCTTCGCGCATTTTTTGAAAGGCGCGCCCGGGTCGAGCCGCAGCACATGCATGCCGTAAAGAATGCGCCGATGAACGGGCTTTAGGCCGTCTCGCGCATCCGGCAACGCACGGTCGGTGATCGTCGAGAGTGCGTAACGCAGGTAGCGTTCTTCCAGCGCCTCGCGCAGATCCACCGGCGTCACGACGCTTTCGCCGCCGCCATCCTTGCCCTTGCCCGCCGGGCCGCCCTTTTGCGCCATCCAGATAAATCCTGATTCTCGTCGCCAGCGCCCGTACTATGGGCAGGAAGGCGGGCGCGCAAGCACAGAAAAATCAGATGCAAAGTGGTAACCTCAAGTGGATACGCGCTTTTCATTTTTTCGGGCATATTGTTGCAATTTAGGTCTTGCGACGCATTGCCGCCCTTCATAGAAAGGTCGGCGAAGCGGTCGCGACGCTTCACGTCACGGGCGATTCTTTCTCTTTTCATTCGGCTTCCGAACATGATGAGTATCTTGAGACTGATAGCCTGCTGTGCTGCGCTTGTTCTCTCGGCGAGCGCCCATGCGCTGGAAAATGCAGAACTCGTCGCAGCCGACTCGCCCCACGGCGCCCGCCGTCATGCGGCCCCGGCGACCGAAGAAGCCCGAAACGACAATGGGATGCAGGCTGTCTGCCACGAGGTTCTCTTCGATACCGACGAGGGCTATGGCGTGACCAATCGGGAAGCGCGCGTCATCTGCGACCCGCTCCGCTGAGCCTTTCTAAGCCACCGCCAGCGCGCTGATATAGAGCGCGCGAGAGGCGGGCATTGCCGCACCGCGCGGGCCCAGCACGTCCCTCGAGAGAAAATAGCCTGTCAGTCTAAAGGCTTGGACGATATCCGCGACGGGCGCGCCATCGCCCGCGTCCTGCAGAAAATCGGGATACGGCAGGAGCCGGTCGCCCCAGGGCGCGCCGGCGGCGCGGCTCACGGCGCGGCCCGACCTGGGCGAGACATAGGCGAGGTCCTCGCGCGCGCCGGTGAGCGCGCAAGCCTCGAGATCGAGCCCGAAGCCAAGCGCGCCGAGCAAGGCAAGTTCAAACCGGGCCATGGAGGCCGCGGCGGCGTCGGGGGCGTCGAGTTGGGCGGCGATGGCGTCGGCCGTTTCGAACAGCTCTTCATGCGGGTCGCGCTCGGGCAGCAGCCGGAGCAAGGCGGCAAGCGCCGCGAGGCCATGGAGCGCCGTCCCCCGGTCGATGAGGCGCGCCGCGCGTGAGACGAGCGGCTCCACGGCAAAGGCGCCGAGGTGATCTTCAATCCGCGCGCGCCAAGTGGCGGCGACGAGATTGCCGGGCTGCAGAACGGGGCGCATGGCCCGCGAGCGGCCGCCGCGCACCACGCCGAGATGGCGGCCATGGGCGCGGGTCATCAACTCCAGTATGACAGAGGCCTCGCCATGCTGGCGGGCGCCGATGACGAGGCCTTCATCGCGCCATTCCATGACGGCTCACACCTCTGACAGCTTCATATCCGCTTTGTATTCCAACCCCTCAACCTCCTTGATGATCGCCTGGCCGCAGATAATCCGGTTGCGCGCGGAGTCGAAGGTCAGCGTCGGCTGGCCATAGAGCTGCCAGCCCATGCTGAGGGCCTGGGTGACGCGGTGACAGAAGGCGACGTCGTCCGGGCCGGTCAGAAAGCGGTAGACCGTCGTCTTCGTGGCTTCTTCGGACATCGTGCGCCTCTCGCGAATCAGGGGAGTCGAGACGATTTTACTCGCCCTTGGGAAAATCGAGCCGCATCTCGCGGTAGCGTTCCGGGTCGTCGGCCCAGTTCTCCCGCACCTTCACGAAAAGGAAGAGGTGGACCGTCTGCTCCGCGGCCTCCGCGATCTCGCGCCGCGCCGCCTGCCCGATGGCTTTGATCGTCTTGCCGCCCTCGCCGATGACGATCCGCTTCTGGCCGTCGCGCGCGACAAAGATTGTCTGCTCGATCCGGGCTGAGCCGTCCTTCTGATTCGTCCAGCTGTCCGTCTCGACGGTCGATTGATAGGGCAATTCGTCGTGCAGCCGCTCGTAGATCTGCTCGCGGGTGATCTCCGCCGCGAGCAGCCGCAGCGGCGCGTCGGAGAGCTGATCTTCCGGGTAGAGCCACGGAGAGGGCGGCATGTGCTTTGCGAACGCGTGGAGCAAGTCCTTCACGCCGTCGCCGGTGAGCGCGGAGACCATGAAGGTTTCGTCGAACTTTTCCCGTTCGTTGAGCTTCGCCGTCAGGGCCAGAAGCTTCTCCCGCGCGACGATGTCGACCTTGTTCAGCACCAGAATTTTCGGCGCCCGCACTGTCGCAAGCTGCGCCAATATCGCCTCCACCTCGTCATCGACTCCCTTGCGGGCGTCGATGAGGAGCGCGACAACTTCGGCGTCCGCTGCGCCGGAAAGCGCGCTCGCGACCATGGCGCGGTCGAGCCGCCGCTTGGGCTTGAAGATGCCGGGCGTGTCGACGAGGATAACCTGCGCCGGCCCGTCGATCGCGATGCCGCGAACGAGCGCGCGCGTCGTCTGCGCCTTGCGCGAGACGATCGAGACCTTGGCCCCGACGAGCTGATTGAGCAGCGTCGACTTGCCGGCGTTGGGCGCCCCGACCAGCGCCGCGAAGCCGCAGCGGGTTTCCTGTTGCATGGCGGTGTCTTCGGTCAATTGGTCTCCATGATCGTGAGTCGCGCGCCGATATCCTGCGGAGCGCGATTATTCTGCAACGCCCTCGCGCGCCATGAAGGCCGCTGCCGCCGCCTGTTCCGCAGCGCGTTTCGACGTCCCCGCGCCCGATGCCGGATCAAAACCCTCGATCTCCACCGCCAGTTCGAAGGCTGGCGCATGGTCCGGCCCGCTGCGCGTCACCAGACGATAGCGCGGCGGCGCGAGACGGCGCGCCTGCGCCCATTCCTGCAGGGCGGTCTTCGCGTCGCGCAGGCTCCGCCCCGCCTCCAGCATTTTAGGGCCGAAGGCGGCGCGCACCACATCCTCCGCCGCCGCGGCCCCGCCGTCCAGAAAAACCGCCCCAATGATGGCTTCGCAGACGTCGCCGAGGATCGCCCGCTTCTTGCGCCCGCCGGTCTGCGCCTCGCCCTCGCCCAGCCGGATATGCGGGCCGACGCCCCAGCTTTCCGCGACCTCGGCGCAGGTTTCCTTGCGCACCAGCGCCGCGAGACGGCGCGAAAGTTCGCCCTCGCTCTCTCCGGGAAACGCCTCGTAGATCATATGCGCCACGGCGAGGCCGAGCACCCGGTCGCCCAGAAACTCCAGCCGTTCATAGGAATCCGGACGCTTGACCGCGGCGCTGACATGGGTGAGCGCCCAGCGCAGCAGGGCCTTATCCGCGAATTCACGTCCGACGCGCGCCTCCAGCGCCGAAAGATCGGGCTTGCCCCGCGCCATCCGCGTCCGCTCAATGCGCCGGCTTGAACAGCCGGTTCCAGCGCACCGACCACGGCCAGCGCCAGAAGGCCAGCGCCGATTCGTCTCTCTTGACCGAGAAGAAGATGATCTCGGCCCGGCCGACGAGATTGATGAAAGGCACGTAGCCAACGCCGCCCATTTCCGGGGCGATGCGCGAGTCGGTCGAATTATCGCGGTTGTCGCCCATCATGAAATAATGATCCGACGGCACGACGAAGAGTTCGGTGTTGTCGTTGATCCCGTGATCGCCCTCGATCTCGATAATTGTGTGCTCGACGCCCGCATGATCCTCGTCGCCCGGCAGCGTCTCCTTGTAGGTCGAGACCGGAACCTCATGGCCCTCGCGATTTTCCGTCTCGGTCTTTGCGATCGGCTCGCGCGGCACGACGACGCCGTTGATATAGAGGCGCCCCTCGATCATCTGGATCCGGTCGCCCGGCATGCCGATGACGCGCTTGATGTAGTCGGTCTCATTGTCGCGGGGGAGCTTGAACACGGCTACGTCGCCGCGCTTGGGCGGCGAGGACAGGACGCGGCCCGAGAAGACATTGGGGCCGAAGGGCATCGAATAATTCGAATAACCATAGGCGTATTTCGACACGAAGACGTAATCGCCGATGAGCAGCGTCGGGATCATCGAACCCGACGGAATGTTGAAGGGCTGAAACAGCAGCGTGCGGATGACGAGCGCAATGGCGAGCGCCTGGACGATGACCTTGATCGTCTCCAGAATCCCGCCTTCTTCCTGCTTGTGGGCCACCGGGACGTTCCTGCTCAAGCCGATGCTCCTTGGATCGCGGGCGGCTCAGACCGGCCCGGAGGACCCGCTTAGCACGGCGTCGCCTCGATGAGAACCAGCGCCTGGGCGAGCGGATATTCGTCGGTCAGCGTCAGATGGACGACCGCGGTCATCCCGGGCGGGGTCATTTCGGCGAGCCGCGCCGCAGCCCCGCCCGTGAGCGCGACCGTCGGGCGGCCCGAGGGGAGATTTACGACGCCCATGTCCCGCCAGAATACGCCGCGCCGCAGGCCCGTGCCCAGCGCCTTGGCGCAGGCCTCCTTGGCGGCGAAGCGCTTGGCGTAGGTCGCCGCCCGCGCGGCCCGCCGGTCCACTTTGGCGCGCTCTATGTCCGTGAAGCAGCGGCGGGTGAAGCGCTCGCCGAAGCGCGCCAGCGCCTTCTCGATGCGACGGATATCGCAAAGGTCATTGCCAAGCCCAAGTATCATCCGGCCAGCGCCCGCCCCTCGTCCATCGCCGCGCGCATTCGGCGGATGGCTTCGCTCAGACCGACGAACACGGCCTCGCCGATCAGAAAATGGCCGATGTTGAGCTCGACCACCTGCGGGAGCGCCGCAACCTGCCGTGCAGTGTCGTAATCAAGGCCGTGGCCCGCGTGAACTTCGAGGCCCCGCGCGCCGGCATGGGCGGCGCCCCTTTTCACACGTTCGAACTCCCGTTCAGCGAGCGCCGCGTTGCCGATTTCGACCGCATGGCACCAGGCGCCCGTATGCAGCTCGATAACCGGCGCCTTGATCGAGACGGCGGCGTCGATCGCCTCAAACGAGGGCTCGATGAAGAGCGAGACTCGAATGCCGCCGCGCGCGAGCTGATCGACGTAAGGCACGAGATAGTCATGCGCGCCGACGACGTCGAGCCCGCCCTCGGTCGTGCGCTCGGTGCGCTTCTCGGGCACGAGGCAGACGGCGTGCGGGGCTGTGGCGACCGCGATGTCCAGCATCTGCTCGGTCGCCGCCATCTCGAAATTCAAGGGCTTCGTGATCGCGGCCTTCAGCCGCGCCATGTCGGCGTCGGTGATGTGGCGGCGATCCTCGCGCAGATGCGCGGTGATCCCGTCGGCGCCGGCCTCGATGGCGAGCAGCGCCGCGCGGACAGGATCGGGTCGCGGGCCGCCGCGCGCGTTGCGGATGGTGGCGACGTGATCGACGTTAACGCCGAGGCGGAGGGGTTGGAGCATCATGGCTTCTTCATATCTCGCAGGCTGGTTGTTCGCCATTCCGGCGCGCCCGGAGAGTTGACGCGCGAGCCTCAGCTCTACTACGGCCTATCCGATCACCCGCTCCACCTTGCTCACCAGCGGGCTCGCGCGCAGTTTCGCCAGCACGGCGGTGAGATGCTTCAGATCCGCGACTTCGAGATCGAAGGTCATTTCGCGGAAGTCGGGCGAATGGGCGCGGAAGGTTATGTTGTCGATATTGGCGCGCGCCTCGCCGATGAGCGTCGCCAGCGCGCCGAGCGAACCCGGCTCGTTGATCGCCGTCGCCACGAGACGCGCAGGGAAGAAAGCGCGCGCTTCCGGATCGATATCCCACCGCACGTCGAGCCATCGCTCGGGCTGATCGTCGAAATTCGTCAGCGACGGAGACTGGATCGGATAGATGGTGATCCCCTCCCCGGGCGTGAAAATGCCGACGATGCGGTCGCCCGGCACCGCGCCGCCCTCGGGCGCGAAACGCACCGGCGCGTCGCCGCGCAGCCCCCGGATCGGGATCGCGCCCGCGTCGCCTTCACTCGTCACGCCTGGCGCCTTGAAGACGACGTTGGCGTTGGCCTTCACGCCGAACCAGCCGGGCTCGCCCGGCGCCATGGAGGCCTGCGGCGTCTTCCGCTCCTCGATGAAATCCGGATAGACGGCCTTCACGACGTCGCCCGAGTAGATTTCCCCGCGGCCCACCGCCGCCAGCGCGTCGTCGACCGAGGGGCGGGCCAGCCGCATCACGGCCGCCTTGAGCCTCTCGTCGGAATAAGGGCGGCCGGCGCGCTCGAAGGCGCGCTCGACAATCTGGCGCCCCAGCCCCGCATATTGCTGACGCACCGCTTCGCGCGTCGCCCGGCGAATGGCGGCGCGGGCCTTGCCCGTCGCCACAGCGGCCTCCCAGGCGGCCGGGGGCACATGGCCCTCGGCGCGGATGATCTCCACCTCGTCGCCGTTCTGCAATTGCGACAGCACCGGCGCGACGCGGCCGTTGATCTTGGCGCCAACCGCCGAATCGCCGAGCTTGGTGTGGACGGCGTAGGCGAAATCGATGGGCGTTGCGCCGCGCGGCAACGCAATGAGCCCGCCCTTGGGCGTGAAGCAGAAGACCTGATCCTGGAAGAGCTCGAGCCGCGTATGCTCCAGAAACTCCTCCGGGCTGTCGCCATGGGCGATGAGGTCGAGCGTCTCCTGCAGCCAGCGGAAGGCGCGGCTCTCTTTCGCAAGCTCCTCGCGCCCCTCGTCGCCAGTCGCGTCCTTGTAGAGCGCATGGGCGGCGATGCCGAAGCGGGCGATCTCATGCATTTCCGCGGTGCGGATCTGCAACTCGACGCGCTGATGGCCGGGGCCAATCACGGTGGTGTGGATCGAGCGGTAATCGTTCTGCTTAGGCGTCGAGACGTAATCCTTGAAGCGACCGGGCACGTTCGGCCATTTGGTGTGGACGACGCCGAGCGCGCGATAACAATCCTCGACCGTGCCGACGATGATGCGAAAGCCGAAGATATCTGAAAGCTGCTCGAAAGAGACGGATTTGCGCTCCATCTTGCGCCAGACCGAATAGGCCGTCTTCTGGCGCCCGGTAACCCCCGCCTCGATGCCGCGCATGGAGAATTCGCGCGTCAGCTCGTCTTCGATCCTCTTGATGATACGGCCATTCTTGGTCCGCAGCTCGTGCAGCCGCTGCTCGATCGTGTGATGCGCCTCCGGCATCAGGTGCCGAAAAGCCAGCCCTTCGAGCTCTTCGCGCAGGCGCTGCATGCCAATGCGTCCCGCAAGCGGGGCGTAGATGTCGAGCGTCTCCTGGGAGATGCGGGCACGCTTTTCCTGCGGCACGAAGTGCAGCGTGCGCATGTTGTGGAGCCGATCCGCGAGCTTGACGAGAAGGACGCGGACGTCCTCCGCGACGGCGAGCAACAGCTTGCGGAAATTCTCGCCCTGACGCGCCTGTTTGGAGACGAGGTCGAGCTTCTCGATCTTGGTCAAGCCTTCGACCAGCCGGCCGATCTGCTCGCCGAAAAGCCGGTCGATTTCCTCGCGCGTCGTCTCCGTATCTTCGATTGTGTCGTGCAGAACCGCAGCCACGATCGTGGCGTCGTCGAGCTTTAGATCCGTAAGGATGGCCGCGACTTCGAGAGGATGCGAGAAATAGGGATCTCCGGACGCGCGGGTCTGCTGACCGTGCGCCTTCATCGCATAGACATAGGCGCGGTTGAGCAAATCCTCGTCGACGTTCGGATTATATTTCCGAACCCGTTCGACGAGTTCATATTGACGCATCATGCGCGAAAGCCAAAACCGAGCTGCGCGGCAGGCCTCCGGGCGGCGAGACGCGCGCCACCCACGACGCCCGGCCGCAAGGATGAACGCGAAGTCTACCGCAGCTTCAGTGTCGCCTCCAGCCGAAGCGCACCGTCGGGGAGATTTTTATTCGCCGTCTTCTTCGACTTCGGCCGGCGGAACGAGTCCCTCGAGTCCGCGCAGGAGGTCTTCCTCCGTCATGCGGTCGAATTGCTGGTCGGCGTCGAACTCGCCGCTCGCGGGCGTCAGCGCCGGCGCGGCCTCGATCTCCGGCTCGTCGACCTCGACATGGCGCTGGAGCGAGTGGATGAAATCTTCGGACAGATCCTCAGGCGAAAGCGCCGTCTCAGCGATCTCGCGCAGCGCGACGACCGGGTTTTTGTCCCGGTCGCGGTCGACGAGGATCGGCTGGCCGGAGGAGATCAGCCGCGCGCGATGCGCCGCAAGCAGAACGAGATCGAACCGGTTTTCGATCTTGTCGATGCAGTCTTCGACGGTGACGCGCGCCATCAGGTGAACTCCTCGTGTCGGGGAAGAGGCGCAGCTACACCACTCCGCGGAATAAATCAACGTCAGCAGGGCGTTGAACCGGAGAGAATCTGCTCTAAGTTGTTCTTGTAGTTTGGAACATTTGCAATTTTCCGCAATCTTCATAAGGTTTTGTGCGCGAAAAATGCGCCGCCCCCTTGACCGCGCGACACTTAGGCGCAATTTATTCGTCAAGACGCTTCGGTCTGGACACCCGGGTGATACGTTGCCTGATCTCCAGAGGTTTGGCGAGAATATCGTAAGGACTCGCGCCGGTTTTCGAAATCGAAAGAATTTGAAAAAGGCCTCCAGCCGAACGCTTAGCAGTTGAAACAACAGCCGCCGCGATTGCAGCCGGCGCCGAATTTAAGGGTTGGTCGGCGTTGCAAGGGTGATCGGAAACAGGCGCTAACACCTACAACCCGAGCGTGAGAAAGAAATGGCAGATATCGAGAGAATTGCATTATTCATTGACGGCGCCAATCTGTACGCCACGGCCAAATCCTTGGGGTTTGACATCGATTACAAGCGCCTGCTACGCGAATTCCAAGGGAAGGGTCGCCTGATCCGCGCTTTTTATTACACGGCGCTGATCGAAGACCAGGAATATTCTTCGATCCGCCCGCTGATCGACTGGCTGGACTACAATGGCTACGCCGTCGTCACCAAGCCCACGAAAGAATTCGTCGACTCGCTCGGCCGCCGCAAAGTCAAGGGCAACATGGACATCGAACTCGCGGTAGACGCGATGGAGATGGCCGAGCACATCGACCACATGGTGCTGTTCTCGGGCGACGGCGACTTCCGGTCGCTGGTCGAGGCCGTGCAACGCAAGGGCGTCCGCGTTTCGGTGATCTCCACGATCACCACCCAGCCGCCGATGATCGCCGACGAATTGCGTCGCCAGGCGGACGAGTTCATCGACCTCATCCATCTGGTTGGCAAGATAGGCCGCGATCCCGGCGAGCGCGCCGAGCGGATGCAGCGCTATCAGGAGCGTCGCCCGATGACTGCGCCTGTCGCGGGCGGCCATGAGGAAGAGGAAGAGTAGTCTTCGCCGTTCCTGCAGGAATTCAAAAGCCCGGCCTCGCGCCGGGCTTTTTTCGTGTCCGTCTCAACCCTTCTCGCGCATCAGCCGGCCCTTTTCGCGGCTCCAATCGCGCTTCTTTTCCACCTCGCGCTTGTCGTGCAATTGCTTGCCGCGCGCCAGCGCGATCAGAAGTTTGGCCCGGCCCTTTTCATTGAAATAGAGCTTCAGCGGCACGATCGTCATGCCCTCGCGCTCCACCCCCTGAGCCAGTTTGGCGATCTGACGGGTCTTCAGGAGCAGCTTGCGCGGGCGCTTGGGCTCGTGGTTGAAACGGTTGCCTGAAAGATATTCGGGGATGTTGGCGTTCACGAGCCAGGCCTCGCCGCGCCGATCGACATGGCAATAGCTCTCGGCGATCGTCGCTTTGCCCGTGCGCAGCGACTTCACTTCTGTGCCAGTCAGAACGAGACCTGCCTCGAGCGTCTCGCCAACCTCGAAGTTGTAGCGCGCCCTGCGGTTGTCCGCGACGACCTTGTGGTTCGGCTCCTGCTTTTCGGCCACTTATTTTCCTCAGGCCGGCAGCGCGCCGGCGTGGACCATCGCGGCGCGAATGCGCTCTTTCGTCGCCTGCGTCGAGGGAACGAGCGGCAGCCGCACCTCTTCGCGCGCCTTGCCGAGCAGCGACAGCCCGTATTTCGCGCCTGTCACGCCCGCCTCGAGGAAGGTCGCGACATGGAGCGGAACCAGCTTGTCCTGGATGTCCAGGGCCTTGGCGAAATCGCCGGACAGACACGCGTTCTGGAGATCGGCGCAGAGGCGCGGCGCAATGTTGGCGACCACGGAGATGCAGCCATGCGCCCCTGCGGCCATGCAGGCGAGCGCGGTGAGATCGTCGCCCGAGAGCTGGATGAAATCCGGCCCCATGGCTTCGCGCTGCAGCGAGATGCGGCCGATGTTTCCGGTCGCGTCCTTCACGCCGACGATGTTCTTGAGCTCCGAGAGGCGCTTCATCGTCTCGACGCTCATATCGATCACCGAACGCGGAGGGATGTTGTAGATCACGATCGGAATCGAGACGGCGTCGTTGATCGCCTTGAAGTGCTGATACAGCCCTTCCTGATTCGGCTTGTTGTAATAGGGCGTAACGACGAGAAGCCCGTCGGCGCCCGCGCGCTCGGCATGTCCGGCGAGGGCGATCGCCTCGCGGGTGTTGTTGGAGCCGGCGCCCGCAATGACCGGCACGCGGCCCTTTGCGGCGCGGATCGTCGCGGTGATGACGCGGCCGTGCTCCTCATGGGAGAGCGTTGGGCTCTCGCCCGTGGTGCCGACCGGCACAAAGCCATGCGTTCCATTCTCGATCTGCCAGTCGATAAGCGCGCGCAGCGCGTCAAAATCGACTTCTCCATTGGCGAAGGGCGTGACCAGGGCGGTGATCGACCCGTGGAAAATCTGCTTTTTGCTCATAGAATTAGGAACTTCCCCGCGCCTCACAGCCGCCGCATTCGCGTCCGTATGATAGAGCCGTCCTTCATAGCCGCTGGGCGCTGGCGAGAAAAGCCCCACCTATCCGCTGCCGGTCGATTGCTTGGCCAAAACAATTCCTTGGCCCAAATCCGCAGCGAGGCGTTTGGTTGACGATTCGAAAACGAATAGAGAGCAGCTTTTGCGCAAGGATGGAACACCGCGATGATGTTGCCTTCACGCGTTTCTCTGCGGCTCAGGATCCTCGCTACGGCGACGGCGATCGCTCTTGTCACGCCCGCTTTCACGGGCTTTGGCACAGTGGGCGACGGCGAAGCCAGACGTGAAGAAGCCCGCTGGGTTCCACACATCCCCTTCAGCCTCGGAGCCTGGCGCGCCCACGTCGGATCGCTGGAAGAGACGTTTCGCGATTTTTTAACGGGCGACCCGGCCCACACCGAGGCGGCTCACCCGGAGCAGGCGTCGCTTTTCGCACCCGAGGATTCCGGGGCGACGCCGCTGACCAATTACGCGCCGCCCCAAGGATGGCTGCGCGGCTCGACGCCGCAGCCGATCGACGCCGCAGGGCTCCTCGGCGACGACGCACCCGCCTTCCTGCAAGCGATCGCCGCATTCAAGGCCAATGATTTCGCCGCTGGCGAAGCCGCCGCGCAGTCGCTGCAGGCGAGCCTTGCGGACGCCGCCGCGCGGTGGGCCGGGCTGAGGCTTCACCCGCGCGAGGCGGGCTTCAAGCGCATTGCGGCGTTTCTCGAGGCCCATCCGCGCTGGCCCGCCGCCGACTGGCTGCGAAAGCGCGCGGAGGAGGCGCTCGTCGCCGAGCATCAACCCGACCATGTGGTGAAGGGCTGGTTCGAAACGACGCCGCCCACGACGCCCTACGGCAAATATGCGCTGGCGAAGGCGCTGGCGCGCGACGGCGATTTCGACACCGCGGCCTTCTATGCGCGGGACGCCTGGCGTCAGGACGATCTCGGACAGAGCTTCGAGGCGATCTTCGTCAAGGACCTCGGCGACCTTTTGCGCGTCGCGGACCACAAATATCGCGCCGACCGCCTGCTCTATGCGGGCAAGAACACGCTGGGCCTGCGCGCCGCGGCATATGCGGGGCAGGACGTGACGCTTCTCGCTCGCGCCCGCGCCGCCGCAAACATCGGCGCCGGCGGCGAGCGCCTCTTCGCCACCGTGCCGCCGGCGTTGCAAAACGATCCGGGCCTCATCTTCTCGCGCGCCCGCATGTTCAACGCTGCGAAGAAATATGCCGAGGCCGGCGCAGCGCTGCGCAAGGCGCCGACCGATCCCGCGCAGGTCGTCGACGGCGACGCCTGGTGGGCCGAACGGCGTCAGACGTCGCGCAAGCTGCTCGACATGGGGGACGCCGAAACAGCCTATGTCGTCGCCGCGCAGCACAATGCCGCCTCGACCAGCAACAAGGTGGAAGCCGAGTTCCAGGCGGGCTGGATCGCCCTTCGCTTCCTTGATGATCCCGCGCGCGCCGCACGTCATTTCGCGACCCTGGAGCAGGTCGCCGAGACGCCGCTTCAGAAGTCGCGCGCCCTCTATTGGCGCGCGCGCGCGGCGGAGGCGTTCCGCTCGCCCGAGGACGAAGCCAAAGCGCGCGATTTCTACCGCCAGGCCGCCGCGCATTCGACGACCTTCTATGGCCAGCTTGCGAGTGCGAAGCTTGGCGCCGAGGACAAGCCGCTGCGCCCCGCCCCTGCGCCTGCAAAGGGCGAAGCGCGCGACGAAGCGGTGCGCGTCGCGGAACTGCTCTTTGCGACCGGCGACAAGGACATCGCCGCGCCGCTCGCGCTCGACGCCGCCAAGAACATGAGCGACATCGCACAGGTCGCCGCGCTCGGCGAAGTTGTCGCGCAGCAGAAAGACGCGAAGCTCTCCCTCATCTTCGGAAAGAGCGCCTCCTACCGCGGCGTTCCGCTCGATGACGTCGCCTTCCCTTCCTACGGCATCCCGAATTTCAACGCCCTGCCGAACTCCGCCGCACGCTCGGTCGTCTACGCCATCGCACGTCAGGAGAGCGCTTTCGACCCCAGGGCCCTGTCTTCCGCCGGCGCGATGGGACTCATGCAGATGATCCCCTCCACCGCACGGCACACGGCCTATCAGCACGGGCTCGCCTTCGACCCCTCGCGCATGATCGCCGAACCCTCCTTCAACGCGCAGCTCGGGGCCGCGCATCTCGGCATTCTGCTCGGCGAATACAAAGGCGCCTATC
Source organism: uncultured Alphaproteobacteria bacterium (assembly GCA_963806665.1). GTDB lineage: Bacteria > Pseudomonadota > Alphaproteobacteria > Rhizobiales > Beijerinckiaceae > Methylocystis. The sequence continues at coordinate 167,866 of CAWDYM010000005.1, forward strand.
TCCTCACTTTCGCCGCCTACAACGCCGGCGGCGGGCGCGTGAAGCAATGGATGGACGCCTATGGCGACCCGCGCAAACCCGGCGTCGACCCGATCGACTGGGTAGAGCGCATCCCCATCACCGAAACGCGCAATTACGTGCAGCGCGTGATGGAAAATTTCGTCGTCTATCGCGCCAAGTTCCGCGACACGGACACGCGCGCGCCTCAGGTGGAGATGGCGCGCGTCGGCGACGGGCTCTGATCTAGAACGCGAGCGCCCCCGCCGCTGCGGCGACGAGCAGGCAGACATCGTGGAAGGCGAGCGCCGCGCGCGTCGGCCGCTCGCCATCGTGGAGCAGCCGCATCGCGGCGACATTCACCGCGCCCCAACCCGCGCCGATGGCGATCAGGCCCAGCGCCACGCTCGCAGTCGAAGCCCCGACGTGAATGGCCGCGCCGCCGCCCAGCATGGCGGCGAGCGCGACGCCGATCGTGGGCAGAGGCGCAAAAAGCGTCGGCCACCGCGCCGCGACAGCGACCGGGCCATACATCGACATGAGATGCCAGCCCATCGCGCCGCTGATGAAGGCTGGCGCCGCGGAACAGACGGCGAGCGTGAGCGGCCCGTGCAACATGCCTGCGGACATGCCAAACCAGGCGAGCGCGCCGGCGATGGTCGCGACGAAAAAATTGCGCGAGAGGCGCCAGTCGCTCACGCCCAAGTCGCGCGCGACGACATGCGGCATGCGCACCGACAGCCACAGCGCGCCGATGTAAAGGGCTGCGGCCGCGAGCAGCGCGACACCGGGAGTTTGCGCCAGCGACACGAAGAGCGGCGCCCCGAGCGCCGCGCCCGCGCCGCCCGCGAGGACGATCAGCCCGTTGCGCCCTGCGCCCTGCGCCGCAATATGCCGATAAAAGAGCGCGAAGCCCTGCGCGAGCCCGAGCCAGAAGGCGCCAAGGCAGAGGCCGAAGAAATTGCCCTTGCCGATCGAGAAGGCGCAGAGCGCGCCGCCCGCCGCGCCAAGCGACGCGCCAAGGCTGAAGGCCGCGCGGCGTCCGAAAGAGTCGACAAGCATGGCGGCGGGGAAACTCGCCAGCGCCGCGCCGATCAGCAACAGCGCGAAAGGCCAGCCGATGCGCTCGACACTCGGCGCCATCAGGCGGCTCTGTTCCGGCAGCGCTGTCAGCACGAGCGCCTGCGCCAGCACCGCAAGGCCGAAGCCGACGGCAAGAGTCGCGCGATTGTCGGTGATCGAGGCGCGCGGCAGGGCGGCCGGACAAGCGCAGGCGAGATGGCCCAGGCGGGCGGCGCCGTCGTCAAGGTCGTCGACGCTCACCGCTTCTCCTCGACATCGTCATCCATCAGCACGCGATGCGCGGCGCCGTCGAGATCGTCGAACTGCCCGCTCTTCAGCGACCACATGAAGGCGACGAGCGCGCCGACGCCAAGCAGCAAGGCGAGCGGGATAAGGAAGAGAAGGACGGTCATTCTGCCGCCTCCACGGTTTCTGCGTCAAAAGGCGGAGTAAGGCCCGCCTCAGGCAAAGCAGGAAGATCAGCCGGGAAGCGGCCGCCGCCGCCCGCCCGCAAGGCGTTCAACGTCACCAGGATCGACGAACCCGACATGGCCGCCGCGGCGATGAGCGGCGTGAGCCAACCCGCCATGGCGAGCGGCACCGCAAAGACATTGTAGAGTACGGAAAGGGCGAGATTCTGGCGCATCACCATGCGAGCCTTGCGCGCGAGATCGAGCGTCGTGACAATCGGCGCGAGCCGCTCGCCGAGGAATACCGCATCGGCGGCGGCCTGCGTGATCTGCGTGGCGTCGATCGGCGACATCGAGACATAGGCGGACGCGAGCGCCGGCGCGTCGTTCAAACCGTCGCCCACCATGAGAACCTTGCGGCCCTGCGCGCGCAGTTCCTCAAGGCGCGCAACCTTGTCGGCGGGCTTCAGCGCCCCACGCCGATTGTCGACGCCGAGGGCGTCCGCGATCGTCGCGACCGCTTCGCTCCGGTCGCCCGACAGGATTTCGATTGAGAACCCCCGCGCCCGCAGCGCCGCGATCGTCGCGACCGCATCGATGCGCAGAGTCTGGCGCACCTGGAACAGGGCGCGGGTCTCGCCGTGACAAAAAGCGACCAGCGAGACGTCGACGTCGAGCGGGCCCAGCGATGCGGCCTCCTGCTCCATCGCGCAGAAATGCGGCGAACCAAGCCGCGCCTCCACGCCATCGATCATCGCGCAAACGCCGAGGCCATGCTCCTCGCGCGCCTCGATCGCGGCGGCCTTCGGGCGCTCCTGCGCCACGGCGCGGGCGAGCGGATGATTACTGGCACGCGCAAGACGCGCTGCGAGCTCCATGACGCCTGCGTCGATCGCACGCGCATTCACGACGCGCGGCGCCGGGGCCGTCAGCGTGCCGGTCTTGTCGAAGACGATCGTGTCGGCTTCGGCGAGGCGCTCGATGGCGTCGGCGTTGTTGAGCAGCACCCCGGCGCGAAACAGCGCGCCGCTCGCAACGACCTGCACCGCCGGCACGGCAAGCGCCAAAGCGCAGGGACAGGTGATGATAAGCACGCAAATCGCCGTGATGAGCGCATCGTGAAGGCTCACCCCGCGCCAGACCCAGAAGAGCGCTGTGGAAAACGCAGCAAGGTGCACCATGGGCGCATAAAACCGCGAGACGCGGTCGGCGAGGCGCACATAGCGCGAGCGCGCACTGGTAGCCTTCTCCAGCAGGCGCTCGATGTCGTCGAGAAGCGTCGCGCCGCTCGCCGCCTCGACGCGGATCGTGAGCACGCCGTCGTAATTCATGCTGCCGGCGTAGACCTGCTCGCCGGCGATGACGTTGCGCCGCAGCGTCTCGCCCGTGATGAGGCTTTCATCGAGCTGCGACGCGCCCGTCGCCACGACGCCATCGACCGGCAGGCGCTCGCCCGGCCGCACCAGCAGGACGTCGCCCGGCGCTATCGTGGCGAGCGGCGCAAGCGTCTCGGCGCCGTCGGCTGATATCCGGCATGCGATCGGGGCGCGCAAGGCGGCGAGATTGGCGGCGACCGCGCGCGTCTTGCGGCGCATGGCGTGGTCGAGGAAACGCCCGAGCAGCAGGAAGGCGAGCAGCATGATCGCGCTGTCGAAATAGGCGTGCGCGGCGTGCGTCAACGTCTCGTAGACCGACATAGCCAGCGCCAGAAGAACGCCGAGCGAGATGGGCACGTCCATGTTGAGGCGGCCCGCACGCAATGCCCCAAAGGCGCTCCTAAAGAAGGGCTGTCCCGCGAAAGCGGCCGCGGGAAGCGCGATCAGCGCCGAGACGCCATGAAAGAGATCGCGCGTGGCGGGATCGATGTCGCCGCCTTCTCCGCCAACCCAGACGCCAACGGAGAGCAGCATGATGTTCATCGCCGCAAAGCCTGCGATGGCGAGACAACGCAGGAGCCAGCGCGACGTCTCAATCTCCTCGCGCTCGCTTTCCGCCAGCTCGAAGGGCTGCAGCGCGTAGCCCATGCGGCGCAGCCGGTCCAGGGCGGCGGGCAGATTGAAAGAGTCGCCCCGCCATTCGAGCGCAAGGCGGCGATGCGTATAATTCACGCGCGCATGGTCGAGCCCCGGCAGGTCACGCAAGCTCTGCTCGATCTCGCCGATGCAGGCGGCGCAGGTCATGCCCTCGACCGCGGCCACGAAGCGACACACGCCGTCGTCGGCGCGCGTCACGAGAGACTCATAGTCGAATGCGGCAGCCATGCGCGGCTCTCTGATTATCGTACGTCGATCCGGTTCTTCGACCGAAACACTTGATCGCCGCCGCGCGTCCCCGTCAATACGAGATCACGTTGCCCCGCAGGCGCCAGGGCCACGCCTACGTAGCGGCCTGGCGCCGTCTCTTCGAGCTTTACCCGCAGGTCTCTGGCGAGATCGGCCGGCGCCGCAAGAAGCGCATTCATTTCGACGCCCGTGATAGCGGCGCCTTCGGCGTCACGCGCATCGACGCGGATTTCCGTCTGACCCGTCGACAGGCGCGAGAGAGCCGCGGTGACTTTCCAACCGCGGGTCGCCTGTTCGCGCGCCTGCGCAATGTCGCGGTTATAGGCCAGCCCACGCTCGTAGGGGTGCTGGACGACTTCGCCGGAGAAGGTGCCGACAGCCTTGAAGGCCATGAGACCGTCGACGGCGACGACGACGAGGAAGAAGCTGACAATCATTGCCAGCACCTTCCAACCGGTCAGCGGCTTGCCGCCGGCTTGATAATCGGAGAAGCGCTCAGGCTCCTGCAGAGGCTTGCGTGGTTCGCTCATGGTCATGCTCATGTCGTGCTCTCACGGCCAGATGAAAACGTCTCTCACCTCGACTGCGCTGCCCGTCTGGGCGTCGGTCGCGGTGAATGTGACGGGGGTCTGCCCCTTGGAGGCAGCCGTGCCGTGGGTCGAGAGTAGAACGCGCGTTTCGCGGGTTTGATCCGGACCAACCTCGACCAGGAACTTGCCATTGACCTCGGGGGCGACGCCCACGACCTCGGTCTGCGCCCCGGCGACGCCCGAAACGCCGATGGCGAATCTGCGTGTTTCCGACTTCTTGTTGGAAAAGCGGATCGTGTAGCCGTTGCGCGCGCCGCCGTCCTTCAGCCGAACGGTCAGCGGATTGCGGTCGTGCAGAACGTTCACATGCAGGTCGCCTCGCGTCGCGAGCGTAAGCGTCATGAAGCCGCCGATGGCGAGGATGAGGAGGGCGTAAAGCACGGTGCGAACGCGCATTGGCTTGTAGACGGCGCTCTCGCCGCACCCGCGGCGCTTGAGGTTCATTTCCGTGTCGTAGCCGATGAGCCGCGCCGGACGATGGATTTTCTCCATGATCGCGTCGCAGGCGTCGATACACAGCCCGCACTGGATGCAGCCGAGCTGCGCGCCCTTGCGGATATCGACACCCGTCGGACAGACGGCGACGCATTGGCCGCAGTCGACGCAGTCGCCCGCCGGGACGCCGGCCGCATGCGCCGCCGTCGCCTGCTTCAAAGACATGCGCGGCTCGCCGCGATCATAACGGTAAGTGACGTTCAGCGCATATTCGTCGGTGAGCGCGGCCTGGATGCGCGGCCAGGGACAGGCGTGCAGGCAAAGCTTTTCGCGCATCCAACCCGCGAAAATATAGGTTGTGAAGGTGAGGATGCCGATCCAGAGATAGGTGTCGAAGGCGCCGGCCTGGAAGGTGGCCAGCTTCCACACGAGCGTCGGCGCATCTGTGAAGTAAAGCACCCAGGCGCCGCCGGTCCACCAGGCGATGAGCAGCCAGACGAAGTGCTTGGAAAATTTCTTGCGGATCTTTTCCGCCGTCCAGGGTCCATTGTCGAGCTTCATGCGGTCGCGGGCGTCGCCCTCGATCCAGCGCTCGGTCGTCATGAAGAAGTCGGTCCACACCGTCTGCGGACACATGTAGCCGCACCAGATGCGGCCCGCGACGGCGTTCATCAGGAACAGCGTGAGCGCCGCGAGGATGAGGAGGCCCGTGACGTAATAGACCTCCTGCGGCCAGATCTCGATGAAGAAGAAATAGAAGCGCCGGTGGGGGAAATCGACGAGCACCGCCTGGCTCGGCGCGTCCACGCCGCGATGCCAGCGCACGAAAGGCAGGAAGTAGTAAATTGCAAGCGTCGCGAGCTGGATCCCCCATTTGATGCGGCGGAATTGTCCGTCGACCTTCTTGGGGTAAATCTTGTGCTCGACTTCGACGATGGGTTCGTCGAGAAGCTGATGCTGTGCGTCTGCGCTGGACATGAGTGAAGGCGTCCTGATTTCTTGCGGCTGCTCCCTCTCCCGCTGGCGGGAGAGGGAGCGCTAGGGTTTTACTGCCCGCCGCCGAGCGAATGAACGTAGACGGTCAACGCCTTGATCGTCGTATCGTCGAGCCTGCCCTTCCAGGCTGGCATCACGGCGCCGCCGCCGTTGACGATGCGCGCGACGATCGTCGGCTTGTCGGCGCCATAAAGCCAGACTTGATCGAAGAGCGCGGGCGCGCCCATTTCCGGATTGCCCTTGCCCTCGACCCCGTGGCAGCTCGCGCAATTGTCGTTGTAGAGCTTTTCGCCTTCCACCGTCGGCGCGTCGGAGTCCGGCGTTTCGGCGAATGTCCGCACGTGATCGGCGACGACGGAAATCTGATCCGGGGTCAGAATGCCGTCGCGGCCGAACGCCGGCATGGCCATGGAGCGGGTCGCCTTGTCGGACTCCCAGCGCACGCCATGCTCGATCGTCTGCTGGATGTCGGCGAGCTTGCCGCCCCAGATCCAGTCGTCGTCATTGAGGTTGGCGTAGCCCTTCGAGCCCTGCCCGCCCGCGCCGTGGCACGAGGCGCAGTTGGTCGCGAACGCCACTTTGCCGACCATGCGCGCGGCTGCGAGAAGTTCGGGGTCCGATTCGATCTTGTCGAGCGGCGCGGCGGCGATCTTGTCGAGGACGGGGCCGCGCGTCACCTGCAGTTCGGCAAGCTCGTTTGCGACCTGCGTGCGCGAATTCCAGGCGAAGAGCCCGTGCGTGCCGCCTGAAAGCGTCGGCCATGCAGGATAGACGACCATATAGCCCACCCCCCATATGACCGTGACGATGAACGTCCACACCCACCAGCGCGGCAAGGGCGTGTTCAGTTCCTCGATGCCGTCCCACTCATGACCCGTCGTCGGCGTGCCGCTGACCGGGTCGATTCTGACTTTGTCGTTATCAAACGTGTCCTGAGACATCGTCGTCGTCCTCTCGGAAGGGGATTTGGGCATCCTGCTCGAACTCTTTCCGGCGCGAGGGCCAGAAGACGTAGACCAGGACGCCAACGAAGATCACGCCGAAGAAAAGGAGTCCCCACGCCCCCGCGAGCGCGCGGAGATTTTCGTAGGTCGACATCGCTTCGGCCGCTCCTTGATTCATGGGATCACCTGACGTTCGCCTTGTCGTCGTAGATCTTGAAATCTACGGAGACGCCAAGGTGCTGCAGATAGGAAACGAGCGCATCCTCCTCCGTCACGCCGGCCTTCGTCGGCGAATCGGCGAAGACGGCGTTCGGATAACGCTTTTGCATGTCGGCGCCGCCGGAGGCGTCCGGAGAGGCCTGCGCAAGAAGATCGGCCTCCGCATTTTCGATCTGCTCGTCCGTGTAGGGCACGCCGACGATGCGCAGCGTCTTCATCTGTTCCGGAATACGCTCGGCCTTCACAGGCGCCTGCGAAAGGAACGGGTAACCCGGCATGATGGAGGGCGGCACCACCGCGCGCGGGTTGCGCAGGTGATCGCGCTGCCAGTCGTTCGAATATTTGCCGCCAACGCGCGCGAGATCCGGCCCCGTTACGCTTCGAGCCCCACTGGAAGGGATGGTCATACATGCTCTCGGCCGCGAGCGAATAATGACCATAACGCTCCACTTCGTCGCGCAGCGGACGGATCATCTGCGAGTGGCAGGTGTAGCAGCCCTCGCGCACATAGATATTGTAGCCGGCAAGCTCGAGCGGTGAATAGGGACGAACGCCGTCCACCTTCTCGATTGTGTTCTTCAGATAGAAGAGCGGAACGATCTCGACGATGCCGCCAATCGACACCATCAGCAGAATGCCGACGACGAGAATGATGGAGTTCGTCTCGAAGACCTTGTGAAAGCCGCCGGGAGAGGCGTGTTCGGTCGGTTGAGTCATCTTCTTGTCCTCACTCGGCAGGCATGGGCGACGCGGCCACGTCCTGCGCGGCTTCCAGCGCCGGCGAGGCGATGGTCTTGTAGATATTGTAGACCATGATCAACGCTCCGATCACGAAGAGCCCGCCGCCGATGGCGCGGATCACATATTCGGGATGCAGCGCCTCGGTGGTCTCCACGAAGGAATATTCGAGGAAGCCCTGCGGCGTGTAGGCGCGCCACATGAGACCCTGCATGATGCCCGCCACCCACATCGAGGTGATGTAGAAGACGATGCCGATCGTCGAAATCCAGAAGTGCCAGTTGACGAGCTTCAAGGAATAAAGCTGCCGGTTGAACACCCAGGGAATCAGGCAGTAGAGCGCGCCGAAGGACACGAAGGCGACCCAGCCGAGCGACCCGGAGTGCACGTGGCCGATGCCCCAGTCGGTGTAATGCGACAGGGAATTCACCGCCTTCACCGACATCAACGGGCCTTCGAAGGTCGACATGCCATAGAAAGCGACCGACACGACCAACATGCGCAACACCGGATCGGTGCGCAGCTTGTCCCAGGCGCCCGAGAGCGTCATCAGGCCGTTGATCATGCCGCCCCATGAGGGCATCCACAGCACCACTGAGAACACCATGCCGAGCGTCTGCGCCCAGTCCGGCAGCGCGGTGTAGTGCAGGTGATGCGGGCCGGCCCAGATGTAGAGGAAGATCAACGACCAGAAGTGCACGATGGAGAGGCGATACGAATAAATCGGCCGCCCCGTGCGCTTGGGGATGAAGTAATACATGATGCCGAGGAAGCCGGTGGTAAGGAAGAAGCCCACGGCGTTGTGTCCGTACCACCACTGGATCATGGCGTCCTGCACGCCGGCCCAGACGATCACAGACTTCGGCGAGAAGATGGAGATCGGGATTTCGGCGTTGTTGCCGAGCACAAGCACGGCGACCGTCACGATGAAGGACAGATAGAACCAGTTCGCAACATAGATGTGCGGCTCGGCGCGGCGCGCCAGCGTGAAGAGATAGACCAGAAGATAGGTCACCCACACGACGACCAGCCACAGGATCGCATACCATTCCGGCTCGGCGTATTCATGGCTCCGCGTGATGCCGAGCAGATAGCCCGTGCCGGCGATGAGGATGAAGAAGTTGTAGCCGAGCACCACGAACCATGGCGCAAGATCGCCCGCGATCCGCGCGCGGCTGGTGCGCTGCATGACGTAGAACGATGTCGCGATCAGCGCATTGCCGCCGAACGCGAAGATCACCGCGGATGTATGCAGCGGCCGCAGGCGCCCGAAGTTCGTCCAGGGAAGATCGAGATTGAAGGCGGGAAACGCCAGTTCCAGGGCGAGATAGAGCCCGACCAGAAAGCCCGCGACGCCCCAGAAGAGCGAGGCGATCGCCGCGAATTTCACGGGCCCGTAATTATAATTGGGCCGCCCGTCGATCATCAGCGGCGGAAGCGTCGCCGGGCGCGCGCGGTAGCGCAGATAGATGGCGACGACTGCGCCGACGGAGCCCAGCGCGAAGAGCGTCGCGTGGAAAGCGTAAGCGGGGGTATAGGCCTTGGTCGCGATAAAAGCGGTCGCGATGGCGAGGGCGATGAAAATGGCGCTCAGCGATTTCTCGCCGAAGGTCATCTGCTTCGCCATGAGAGGGGGGCGCTCCATGATATTTGTCCTCTGGAGTTTTCCGCGGATTTTCTTGCGTATGCGAGACTCTCGCCAGCCCTGCAAAACGTGACAAAGTCACGCTGCAAGCCGACTCAAGCCGCGACAAGTATTGTACAGCGCACCAACGGCTTTGAAGTTGACAGGCGTCAAGAAAGCCGGTTCTACGCGCGTCTGCGCGCAATTGTCACAGATCAATAAATCCGAACCTTGATCGCCTCAGGCGTCGCCTGCATTTGCGCAATCGCGCCACGGAATCGCGACGATTGCGCGACGAATGAAAACAAACCTTCGCGCGATTATGTCGCAGCCGTTCGAGCGCGCGATCAAGAGATTCAGCACGGATAGAATCGATGGTAGCCAAGAAGGAATCCGAACGGTTCGCCGTGCCGCAATTGCGTGAGCGGACCTGAGAAGAAGTAATTGCTGCCGGAATACGGATAGCCGTAATCGCAGGTCGGATCGGGCCCGGCCTGATAGGTCGGCGTCGCGGCGACGAGCTGTCCCACCGGCGCATAGAGACGCCGCCCTTCGAACAAGACCACGATCCAGTCGCGACGGTCGTCGAGAACCGTCAGATCGGCGCCGGCCGGCGCGGTCACGACGACGGGGCGCTTCACGCCCGGCTTCACGCGCAGGTCTACCGGCTCCTGCAGCGTCACGCCCGACGCGGCGGACGCGAGGATCAGGGCGAGAAAAGTCGTCAGGATGCGAATCAAAGCGCGCATGTCGTCTCCGCGGCAAACGGCCGGCCTGTGCGCCAGCGCAACATCAATTGCCTCTCCACAGTCTAGAAAGAAAACTGACAGGTCTCAATTCATGTGTTCGTGACGAGGGGAGCGTGTGATGGCGCGTTGTGACGACGACCGGCAAACCCTCGACTTTCGCAGGGGCCGCGCCCTATCCTCTCCCCGCGGCCCGCGCGCCGCTCTCGCTTTTCACGGTGGCCTCATGCGGCGCATTGCGTTCTCCCTCCTGGCCGCGAGCGCGGCCTATCTCCTCTCCGCCCTGGCTTCGCCGGCGAAGGATCAGGCCGTTGACGCGAAAACCAGGTCCGCGTCGGCGACGGTCGCGCCCGGGGAGCTGCCGCTCGACAAAGACGGCGCGAGCCTCGTCACCATCCCCGCCGCCGGCCGCTATTCCATTCGGGCACGAACCCCGACGGGCGCGCGCATCGAACTCGTCGACATGATCGCGGGACCGCTCGATTCCGGGGGCGCGGCGGGCCTGCGCGACGGCCGCATCGATGCGCTGCTCGACAAGGGCGTTTACAAGCTGCGCATCGGCGCGGTGAGGGACGGCAAAGGCAAGGCGGCGCTGGCGGCCGAACCGTTCAGCGAGATGCAGGGGACGCGCGCGCCGCTCGTCATGGGCGTCGCGCAAAGCGGCGAACTCGCCGACATGCAGCAGCGCTCCTATGCACTCGATCTCGGCGCGGAAACCCCGGTTTATATCGAAGCGGCGGGCCGCGCCCTGCAGGATGTGCGCATCTGGCAGACGGATGGCGCTCTGGTCGATCTCGCCTTCGAGCGCACGACCATTGAGACAAAGCCCGGCCATCCAATGAACCGCCTGCGGCTGGAGGGAAGCCTTCCACCCGGCGCCTATGTCGTGACGGCTTACGGCGGCGAGAAGCTCGTCTGGTCCGACGGCGCGGCGGCGCAGCCTTTCCTCCTGCGCTTCGCCAAGCCGGCGCTGCTCGCGGCGGGCGTCGCGGAAGGCGTCATCGGCCCCTTCGGCGCCGAGCGCTTCGACGCCCCGGCGAGCTACGACAGCTTCCGGCTCGAACTGCCCAAACAGGAGCCCGCGCGCCTCGACGCCAGACGCGGCGGCGCGCATGAGACCGCCGAGATCGGCAAAACGAGCCGTGCGCCCGTCGCGAGCCTGCGCATTGCCGGCGACGCCCCCGCGCGTCTCGAAGTCACGGGCTATGAGGGCCAACCCTACAGCCTGCGCGCCGTGCATCAATCGAACCGCGAGACTTTCGAAGCCGCCGGCCCGCATCTTGTCTCCGTCGACGTCGCGGGCGAAGGCGGCGACGAGGCGCCCGCCACGGCGCTCCTCGCCCGCCTCGAGCGCGACGGCAGGACGCGCGTCATCGCGTCCGACGCCCCCCGCATCGGCGCCGGACAAGCCTGGCGCGGCAAATTCAATGTGCTGGGGCCGGCGTCGCTCCTCTTCGAGGCGACGCGCGACGGACCCGTCGTCATCGACGCCAGGGGCGTGAAACTGCGCGCGACCATCGCACCGGCGCTCGGCTCCCTCGCGCCGCGCGCCGACGGCAAGGACCCGACGCGCTACGATCTTGCGGCAGGCTTCTATTTTCTGATGCTGGAGCCGCTGAACGGCTCCGGCGGCGCGCTCGACGTGACGCTCGGACCGCCCGGCCTCGCCGCACCCCCGGCGTCGGCGACGCCTTCGCGCGCATCGATTTCCTTTGGCGAGCAGGCGCTCGAGAACAACGGCTCCTATCTCGTGCTGACCAACACGGCGCCGCAACTCCTCACCGGCATTCGCGTCGTCGCCCTGCCCGCCGCGCTCGACAAGGCGCCGCTCGCCCTGCATCAGGCTCCGGGCCAGGCGATGGTGCTTGCCGTGCGCACGCCGAAGGCCGGCGCCATTGTCGGCCACGACGCGCACGGCGCCGACATCGCGCTCTCTCTTTCTGATGAGAAGATCGAGAACGACGTCCGCACCGTCATGGTGAAAATCCCTCCTGTCGACGCAGAGCGGGCGATTGGCCTCCTCTTTTTGCCGGACGCGCCGACGCCGGAAAGCAAGGAGGCGGCCAAGCCCGAAGAGAAGGCGAAAGCGCGCGCCGCCGCGGTCGGGAAGCCCGCCTTCTTCGACCTCGCCCGCGACGAGACGAAAAATCTCCGCTTCGAGGTCGCGCAAGGCGGTCTCTATCGCATCGAAACGCTGGGCCGGATGAAAGCCGCCCTGCGCGTCGGCGCCGCCGTCACGCCGCGTCTTGGCGAAGGCGAAGGCAATGGCGCGGGCGGCAATGGCCTCGTCACGGCCTTCCTGCGCGCCGGCGCCTATCGTGCCGCCGTGACGGCGAAGGAGTCGGCCGGACATCTCGGCCTCGCCGTCACGCCCGCCTCCTTCACTCAAACCGCCAAGCTCTCAAATGCGGGAACCGTTCGCGCGGCGCTGGCGCCCGGGAAAGGCGCGAGCGTCCCGATCGATATCACGCGCGCAGGCGACTACAGCCTCTCGCTGATGAGCCTCAAACGCGAGTGGCGCGCGAGGCTCGAGGACGCCGACGGCTGGCCGATCACGCAGCCCGGTCCGATGAAGCAGCGCATGATTCATCTGGAACCCGGCGCCTACCGCCTCGTCGTCCTTCCCGAGGATGTCGAAGCGCGCATGGCGTTCACTCTTGCGCCCGTCGCGCCGAAACAAACGCTCGAAGGCCATGGCCCGCACGCCCTGCCCTTCGACGACGCTCAGACGCTTCAATGGCGCGAACCGCAGGCCAAAGACGCGCCGCGTTCGCCCGACATCTGGCGCTTCACGCTGCGCGGCGACGCGGACGTCACGCTCATGATCGGCGAGGGGATGATCGGCGAGATATTCAAGGGCGCGAACGAAAGCGTTGGGAAGGTCGTGGGCGAGCGCCCCTTCAAGGGGAAACTCGCCTTCGGCGACTATCGCGTCGAGGCGAGAAGCCTCGCGCATGACGACCGGCTGGATTACGACATCACCCTCGCATCGTCGCAGCTGCAACCCGACGCGCCGCGCCGCGTCGATCTGCCCGCCAAAGTGACGTTCTCCCTTGCGAGAGAGACCATCGTCGATCTTTCGACTTATGGCGATAAGGAAATCATCGGCGCCTTGAAGAACGCCGTCGGCGACATTGTCGAGCGTCTGCAGCCTCGGGAAAACGACTGGAATATAGCCGTCTCCCGCCGCCTGCCCGCCGGCGCCTACCATATCGACCTCGAGGAACTCGGCGCGGCGCGTCAGCCTGTTTCGGAAGTAGCAAGCGAAGAAGCCGATCAGAACGCCGAAGACGGCGACGGCGCGCAAACGAGCGACGATGGCGTCGAGATCCATCTCGCGATCTTCGACGAGACCGACGCCGGAGCGCTCGCCTGGGGCGAAGAAAAGACGCTCGCCTCGGCAAGCGCGCAACGCCTTTCTCTCGCCGCGCCGCCGACGGGAGCGCTGGCGCTCGTCGCTGCGCGCTCGACCGCCGAGGTCGCGGTCTCCATCGAGCGCCGCGACGCCGACGGCGAATGGCGCGTCGTCGGCATCGAACGCGGCCTTTCGCCGATCGCCGCATGGCCTGCCGGCGAAGACAAGCATGAATGGCGCACCACGATCTGGTCCGTCGGCGGCGGAACGGAGCCGATCACGGTGAGCGCACAGGCGATCGGGCGACGTGCGCAAGGCGCCGGCGATGTCGCTTTCGCGCCGATCGCGGGCGCGCCGCAACCCTGCGCCGGCAAAGTTGAGACGCCCAACGCTGCGCTCGTGGATCTCAACGCGACCGAGGGCGTCGTCGCGGGTTCTGCGCCCGGGCGGCTCCTGCGCCCCGCTCAATCCGGCGCATTTGCGCCGCAAGCGCAGACGCTGTGGCTGGTCGCCAATGATTGTAAGGCGAAGGCGCATGTCGCCGCCTTCGAGTGGCTTGGCGAAGGCGTGTCGCTCGACATCGGCGAGAGCGAGCGCGCGCAGCTGCCGCCGCTCGGGGCGCCCAGGGGCAAGACACGGTTGTGGCTCGCGCGCTCGACCTTCACGCAGCCTGCGATCGACGCGGGCGCGGGATCGGGGGTTGCGGATGGCGCCGCCGTCGCGCTTGCAAGCAGCGCAGCGGCGCAATTGTGGAACGCGAATGGCGACGCTGCGATGCGCGCGTCGCTTTCGGCGATCGACGCGACGACCCTCCCGCCCATGAGCGTCGACGCGACATTTTCGCGGGTCATTCCGGCAATGAGCGCGCAGCCGCTCGATCTGGTGAAATCCAACGGCCCGCTCGCCTTCGATCTTCCCGCCGGGATCGTCGCCTTCGTTGGGCCGCGCGCCGTCTTCGGCGACGTCGCGGCCGTCTCCCGCATCGTCCATGGCGCACAGGCGCCCGTCCTCCTCATCAACGTGACAGAAGCACCCCTGCCCGCGCGCGTGACGCGCATGTCGGACGCCGCCCTAGCGTTGTTGGACGGCAAGACGGCGCTCAAGCGCTTCTTTGGCGCCGCGGGCCAGCTTTCATTGCCCCTCGCTGCGAACTACGGCGACCGCCTTTACGTCATCGGCGCTGATGCGACCGTCGTCTCGCAGAGCGGTCGGGTGCTGCACGGCAACGCACTCACGCTTGACGGCGCCGGCGAACTCGTCATCGACTATAAGCCGGGCCTCGTCGCCGCCTGGATCGAACGCAAAGGCGCCGCGCCCTGGCCGCAGCCGGAACCGCGCGCCGCGACGCTTCCGCAACGCCTCGCGATGGAAGGCCCGGCGATGCGTTTCAAGCTCACGCGCGACGCGCCGGTCATGCTTTCCGCAAAGTCAGGCGCGCCGGCGCTCGTCGCCTTCACGCAAGAAGGCGCGCGACGCACTTTCGCCTATCCCGCCGGGATCGACTTCCATCATTACATGGCGGCGGGCGACGCTCTTCTGGACATCTATTCGCCGCATGACGGCGCGCTCTCCGGCGCGCTGGAACTCGCGGCGCAGCCGGTGATCGAGGCGCATGAAGGCGTCAACGAAGCGATCGCCGTTTCGCCCGGAGCAAGCGTACTCTTTTCCTTCGCGACGAAACGCGAAGCCGACATCGGGATCGGCGTGCGCGCGGAACCTGACCGGATCGAGGCGCGCCTGCTCGACGCCAGCGGCAGGACTCTCGGCGAAGGCGTGGGCCAAACGCTGAAGCTGACCCCCGGTCGCTACTTCATCGAAGCCCGCGTCCCCGCAGACGCGAGCGCCACAACCATCCGCGCCGCCATCGTCGGCCTTTCGCCGCCGCCCGCCGCGCCGCCCGCCGATGTCGTCGCCGAACTGCTCGACAAGGCCGGCCTCAAGAAGAGCAAGTGACATGGAAGCGAAGCCGCTTTTCGACAAATCTGAAAAGGCGATTGCAATGAAAACGTCTCTCTTCCTTGCGCTCTGCGCGGCGGTTTTCTTTGCGCAGCCCGCGCATGCCGAAGCGCCGCCGCAGTTCGATCGACCGCAGCGGGTCGACGGCGCGCGCATCGCGCCCGATCGTTTCTTGCGCAGCTATGATCCGCTCACCATTTTCTTTCCGGGAGACACGGGGCCGAAGGCTGGCGGGCCGGGAGACGTCCCCGCCCGATATGTCGCGCTCGATCCTCCGGTCGCGGGGGAATGGCGCTGGCTCGGCGCGCGCGCGCTGCAGTTCCGTCCCGCCGAACCGTGGAAGCCGCTTGCGCGCGTGCATGTCAAGAGCGGCTCCGCAGAACAGAAGCTTGTCGCGCTTCTGCCGACGCCGACTTCGACCAATCCGGAAAATGGCGCGGATCCGAGTCCGGAGCTCACGCAGATCGCGATGACCTTCGCGCAGCCCGTCGACGTCGCCGCGCTGAGACGTTTGATGAGCGTGGAACTCCGCCCGGCGCCGGGCGTGTCATCCCAAGGCGGACAGGTCCTCGGTCCCTCTGCATACGACATCCGGCCGCTCGAACGCAGTGAACGCGCCGCGGAGCAGACCTATGTATTGCGTTTTCACGATACCGTGGCCGACGGGCGCGTCGCCATCATCCGGCTGAAGCTCTCCGACGAACCCGGCCTCGACGACGAGACTTATGAATTGCGCGTGCGCACCGCGCTGCCTTTCGCCGTCACGGAAACAAATTGCGGACGCGGCTGGGACGACGACGATCTAGGCGGCGTCCTGCGCTGCGCGGCGAACGGCGACGCCCCCGCGCCGCGAAGCGATGACGAGGAAGGCGGCGACGACGCGGCGACATATGCCCCGACGGGCAGGCGCCGCCTCACGCTTGCCTTCAATGCGAAGCCGCAGAAGCGCTCGACGTTCTGCGCGCGCGCAAACGCGCTGCGCATCACGCCGCCGGTCGACGACCTCGCGGTTGAAGCGGACAGCGCCCATCTGAAGATCACTGGAAAATTTCTCAGCGACAAGCTCTATGAACTCGCCATCGCGCCCGGCGCCATTCACGACAGCCGCGGACGACCGCTCGCGAGCGCCTACGGCCATCGCTTCGCCTTCACGCGCGACGATCTCGCCCTGCAATGGGACGCCGGATATGGCGTCGTTGAACGACTCGGCCCGCAACTGCTGCCTTTGCGGGGCCGCGGCTATGACCGCGCCGACATTCGCATCCACGCCATCGATCCGGCGGCGCGCGACTTCTGGCCCTTTCCCGAACATGGCGTCGAGACCACCGACGCCGACGCGCCGCCGCTTCCGGGCAATGAGCCAAAGCACTGGAGCGAGGCCGCGAACATAGAGGCCGACGCCATCAAGGAACGGCTCAAACTGCTCGGTTCGCCCGCGGTGTCGCGGCTCTTCGATCTCCCGATCAAACGTAATGGTTCAGACGCGAAATTCGGCATCGATCTCAAGGACGATTTCGCGCGCATTGCTGGCCGGGAACAGCCGGGAACCTACCTCGTCGGCCTGCGCGCCGTGGATCAAAGCACGCGTAAATGGCTGCGCGTGCAAGTGACCGACTTGTCGCTTTCCGCCATCGAAGAGCCGACGCTCGTGCGCTTTGCGGTTACGTCTCTCGCCACGGCGCAGCCGGTGAGCGGCGCGCAGATTCGAATCGAAGGCGTCAAGGACGATAAATTCATCGCGCTCGTCAGCGGGACGACCGACGCTTCGGGCTTCTTCTCCTGGAGTCCGCCCAAACGCAACGCCGGCGAAATGCGCCGCGTGGTCGTGAGCAAGGGCCTCGACACGCTGGTTATCGATCCCGACGCCGCGCCTTCTGAATATTCAAAGGAGCTGTGGTCGAAGCCCGAGGCGCAATGGCTCGCCTGGACCGGCGAAGACGATGCGCCTCGCGCGGAAAAGGCGCGCACGCTCTGCCATCTCTTCTCAGAGCGGCCGATCTATCGACCCGAGGAGCCGGCGCATATCAAGGGCTTTGTGCGCAGCTACAAGGGCGGCGCGCTGAGCCTGACGAAAGCGGGCGGCGCTCTCGTCGTCACGGGCCCCAACAATCAGGAATGGCGCATTCCCGTGAAGCTGGATGCGAGCGGAGGTTTCTACCATAAATTCGACGCGCAGACGCCCGCGACCGGCGACTATGCCGTGAAGTTCGAACCCGATACGCCGAAGAAGGACGCAAAGAAGGAAGAGGCGAACGATAGCGGGGCGAGCGCAGAAGGCGAAACCGCTCAGGCCGCGCCGCAGGATCTCTCCTGCGGTCAATTCAGCTTCAAGAAGGAAGCCTATCGCCTGCCGACTTTCGAAGTCGTGCTCAACGCGCCGCAGACCGTGGCGCTCGACGGAACCTTTGACGTCGACCTCCTCGCACGCTATTTCGCCGGCGGGCTCGCAGCGGAGCGCCCGGTGAAATGGCGCGCCGCTCAGTTCCCGCATGTGTTCACGCCCCCCAATCGCGAAGGTTTCCTTTTCTCTACCGATGCGCGATTTTCCGGCGACGGCAAGTTCAAATCCACGGCCGTGCTGGAGAGCGATGCGCGGACGGACGCGGGCGGCGCCGCACGCATGACGTTCGACACGACGATCGAGCCCACTGCGCAGCCGCGCCGATACTCCATCGAAGCGACCGTGACGGGCGACGACGGCGTCGAAGTGCGCAACGTTCAGAACGTGATCGCCCTGCCGCCCTTCGTGCTGGGCGTGAAGACGCCGCGCTATGTCGAGAAGCCCGGCGCGGTGACGCCGGCGATCGTCGCGGTCGACGGCAAGGGGGACACGATCGCCGGCGTCGACATGACGCTGCGTCTGATCAAACGCAACTGGATGTCGACACTGCAGGCGAGCGACTTTGCGCAGGGCGCGGCGAAATATGTCACGCAGGTCCAGGACGAGACCCTTCTCGAACGCAAGGTGACGAGCGGCAAGGAAGCGTTGAAGATCGCACTCGAGACGAAGGACGCCGGCGTTTATGTCGTGCAACTCGAAGCCTACGACAGGCTGAAACGCCGCCAGCAGGTGAGTGTTGACTTCTTCGTCGGCGGCGACACGCCCGTCACTTTCGCGCGCCCGCCGGCCTCCTCCGCCACGGTGACGGCCGACAAAGAGAAATATGCGCCCGGCGAGACCGCGACGCTCGTGATCCAGTCGCCCTTCCAGGTCGCGCGCGCGCTCGCCGTCGTCGAACAGCCGAGCGGCGTTTACGACTACAGCTTTGTCGACATCGCCAACGGCTTCGGTCGCTTCTCGCTGCCGCTCAAAAAGGAGCAAACACCCCGGCTCGCGGTGCATTTTCTGGTGATGCGCGGGCGCCTGGCGGACAGCGCGCCGCAACCGGCGGCGACTTTCGACCAAGGCAAGCCCGTCACCATCGCAGCGACAAAATGGATCGAGATCACGCCGGTCAAGAACATCGTCAATGTGAAGCTCGAAGCGCCAATCAAGGCGCGGCCCGGACAGGAAGTCGACGTCACGCTGAGGCTCACCGACGACGCCGGCAAACCGCTCGCGGGCGAAGCGACATTCTGGATGGTCGATCAGGCGGTCCTGTCGCTCGCCAAGGAACGCCCGCTCGATCCGCTTCCCGATTTCATCGTGGCGCGCGAAACGAAGATGGCGGCGCGCGACACCCGCAACATGGCCTTTGGCGTCATTCCTCTCGAAGAGATCGCGGGCGGCGACGGCGGCGAACTGCAGGAATGGGGGGCCGAGAACAACATTTCCGTGCGCAAGAATTTCACGCCCGTGCCGATCTATCTGCCGAGCGTGAAAGTCGGCGCCGACGGGGTCGCAAAGGTCAAGGTCGCATTGCCCGACACGCTCACTGTCTTCAAGCTGCGCGCCAAGGCTGTGAGCGGGCCGGATCGCTTTGGCGCCGCGGGCGGTGAGATGCTCATCCGCCAGGAGCTTGTCGCGCAGCCCGCGCTGCCCCGCTTCATCCGCCCCGGAGACGCTTTCGACATCGGCCTCGTGGCGCGCGTTGTGGAAGGCCCTGGCGGCGCCGGCGCCGCGTCCATCACGGCGCCTGCCCTGAAGCTTGCGAGCGACGCAAGCCGCAAGATCGATTGGGCGCAGAAGCGTCCGGTTCGCGTCGATCTGCGCGCCGAGGCGCCTGCGTCCTTGGAAAACGTCGCGAAGATCGCTTTTCGGATCGACCGCGACGCCGACCACGCCAAAGACGCCGTGGAGATCGACCTGCCCGTGAAGCCGGATCGTGAACCCGCGCGTCGCTACGCCGTCGTTGCAATCGCGCCCGGCGAGACCAAGACGATCTCGTCTCTCGACGACGTGGCGCGCCCGAATAGCTTCTCGCGGAGTATCGTCGTCGCAGCTGATCCGGCGCTCGTGAAACTTGTTGCGGGTCTGAACATGCTCGTCGACTATCCCTATGGCTGCACCGAGCAGCGGTTGGCGCTGGCGCGCGCCGGATTGTCGCTGAAGGGCTTCGCGCCCATTCTCTCGGCGGCCGGGCTGCAGGATCGCGTCTCGGCGAGCGTCAGGGCCGCGGCGACGCAGATCGAGCAGTCGATCGACAGCGACGGCCTCGTCGCCTTCTGGCCGCGGGCGCGCGGCAGCGTCTCGCTGACCGCCTGGGCCTATGCCTTTCTGGCGCGCGCCGATCGCGCAGGCGAGAGCGTCGACAAGACGCTGATGGAGCGCCTCGCCAACATATTGAGACTTTCGCTGCGCTCGGACTATTCGCGCCTCATCGGCGGCGAGGAGATGCGCGAACGCGCGGCGGCGCTGGCGGCGCTCGCCGAAGGCGGTAAGCTCGACGATTCCTATCTCGCTGAATTCACGCGGCGCGTAGATTTCCTGCCCAATGAAAGCGTGGCAGAAATGGCCTCCGCTGCGGCGCGCTTGCCGAACGCTGATCAACGCATTCTCGCGTCTCTCATGGAAACGATGTGGGGGCGCGTGAAATTCGCGAGCCGCGGCGGCGTGCAGGTTTATGCGGGCCAGGCGGCGGAGAGCGCCTCCGACGTGATATTGCCGTCCGAGACCCGCAGCCTTTCGGAAATGTTGCGCGCCACCGCGCTCGCTGCGCCGTCGGACCCGCGCGCGGGCGTTCTGCGCGAGGCGTTGCTGCGACTCGGCGAGGGCGATGGCTGGGGCACGACCAACGCCAACGCGAGCGCAATCGAAGCGCTTGCCGAAGGCTGGCGACGCCCCATCTCGCCGATCGGCGTCGCCTTCGCGCAAGGCGGCGCGCCGCAGAACGTGACCATCGACGCGAACAATCCCGTGGTGCGCCATGTGAGCATGGAGAATGCGCCGCTCGCCATCGGCAACACGTCGAACGCGCCGCTCATCGCCTTGATCGAGACGCGCTACATGCCCGTCGAGACGGGCGCCACGGCGCGAGCGGAGAGCGAAGGCTTCGCGATCACGCGGCAGAGCTGGCGCGTGAAGAGCGGTCAGGCGCCCGAAAAACTCGACGCGACCGACGGCGCGCTGCGGGTGAACCAGGGCGAGATCGTCGAAGAGACGGCGGAAGTCGTGAACCCGGAAGACCGCACCTATGTCGCGATCTCTTTGCCGCTCGCGGCGGGTTACGAGCCGCTCAATCCCAATATCGCAACGGCGCCTGCGGAGGCGCAGCCCTCGAGCGCGCCGACGCTGGCGCCGAGCTGGGTTTCTTATGGCGACGACCGCGTGCTCTACGCCTATGACTCGCTGCCCAAGGGAAATTACCGCTTCGCGTTCCGTCTCCGCGCGCAAACGGCGGGCGCCTATACGCAACCGCCGGCGTCCGCCGAGACGATGTACAAGAAAGGCGTGCGGGGCCAGAGCGCCGGCGCGCGCGTCGAGATCGCGAAGCATCCATGAGACGCTTCGCGCTTCTCACCGCGCTCGCCGTCATCGCGACGGCGCTGCGCGGCGGCGTCATGGTCATGAAGGATGCTACCGCCGGCGCCGATCTCGTCGCGCCGCCTCCGAGCCAGATCGTCTATGACCGCTCCGGCGCCTTTCTCACGCAGATCGGTCGTGAGACGCGAGGCACGGACGGCGCGAAGCGGGTCGATTACGGTTACTGGCCGCTGGAGCGTATCCCCGAGCGCGTCGCGCGCGCGACCCTCGCGCTCGAAGACAGGCGATTTCGAGCGCACCCCGGGGTCGACGGGCGCGCGGTGCTGCGCGCTCTTTGGAATAATGTGACGCGCGCCCGGCGCGCACAAGGCGCCTCGACCATCGCCATGCAGGTTGCGCGCATGCAGGCGCCTGCGCCGCGCAACTACGCCAGCAAATTCTGGGAAGCGGCGACCGCGCTCGCGATTGTCGAACGCTACGGCCACGAAGCGACGCTCGCGCATTATCTGCGCCTCGCGCCTTATGGGCTCGGCAGCCACGGGATCGCGCACGCTGCGCGCTTTTATTTCGACAAGCCCGTCGACGATCTGTCCTGGGCGCAGGTCGCGCTGCTCGCCGCCATTCCTCAGTCGCCCGGCCGCATGAATATCACGCGCGCGACTGGCCTGCGGCTGGCGGTGGCGCGCGCGGGCTACGCCGTCTCGCAGTTGCAAGCGGATGGCGCGCTCGACGCCGCGCAGGCGGAGATGGCGCGGCGGGAGCTCGCGGCCATGCGCCCCTTCGAGGGCAGGCGCCGGCCGGACATGCTGCATCTCGCCTTGCGTTACGAGCGGCTTGCGCGCGAGGGCCGCGTGCGGGCGACGTCGCCTTACGATCCGCGCATTCACGCGACGATCGATCTCGCCGTCGAGCGCGAGGCGGCGCAGCTTGCGCGGCGTTATCTCTCGATCTTCCGAATCGCGGGCGCGCGGCAGGTCGCCGTGATGGTGGCGGAGCGCGGCTCAAACGCCGTCATCGCCGATGTCGGCTCCGCCGATTACAATGATCCACGCGCCGGCGCTTTCAATTTTACCCGCGTGCTGCGTTCGCCGGGCTCGACGCTGAAGCCCTTCGTCTATGCGCTCGCGCTCGAGCGTGGCGCGCTGAAGGCGACCGACCTGCTCGACGATGTTCCTGAAGGCGCCTCGGGCGTCGCCAATGCCGACGGGCTCTATCTCGGCCCGTTGACCGCGCGCCAGGCGCTCGCCAATTCGCGCAATGTGCCGGCGACAAACCTGCTGCGCCGCGTGGGGCTGCAGGCGAATTTCGACTTCCTGCACGAACTCGGCCTGCATGATCTCGCGGCGCCGGCGGAGAGCTTCGGCATCTCCATGGCGATCGGCGCGCTGCCCACGCGGTTGGAAAATCTCATGCGCGCCTATGCCGCGCTCGCCGACGACGGCGTGATGAGTGATCTTTCCTTCGCACGGGATGAGAGACGCGCGCCGACGCGTCGGGTGATGTCGCTCGACACGGCGCGGCTCGTGACGTCCTTCCTATCGGATCCGCAGGCGCGCCTGCCGTCTTTTGCGCGATATGGTCCGCTCGAATATCCCTTCGCGGTCGCGGTGAAGACCGGCACGTCGCAGAATTACCGAGACGCCTGGACGCTCGCCTTCTCGCACAGATATATTGTGGGCGTGTGGTTTGGACGCGGCGACGCGAACGCGATGCGCGGCCTTGCCGGCGCCAATTCGGCGGCGCGGCTGGCCCATGCGTTGATGACGAGACTACACGGCGCAAGGCCCGGCGAGATCGCGCCCGAGACCTTCGCGCCGCCGCCCGCTCGCATCGCCATCGATCTGTGCCGGGCCGACGCGGGCGCGGCTTGCGCGCAGACGCTACGCGAATGGGTGACGCCCGCAGAGGTCGCCGCGGCGCCCGCCATGACAGCGCCGACAGCCAATGCGGACGCCGCCTCGGACGAGAGCGCCCCGCTAATCATCGCGACGCCGGAGCATAATTTGCATGTCTGGCGGAACCCCGAGCAGCCGGCGCAGCTGAATAAGCTGGCGCTGAAACTCGCGAGCGGCGGCAAGGACACACAGATCATCTGGCTCGTCGATGGCGCGCCCTTCACCATCGCGCTGGCGGACGAGACGGTCTTCTGGCCGATGACGGCCGGCGCGCATCGCATCCAGGCCCGGCTGGCGCTCGCGCCCGTCGCGTCGCGGCCGGTGCGCGTGATGGTGGAATGAACATGACGCGCAATTCGTGACAGGGCGCGTCTCAAACCGCGAAATAGAATTCCAGTATCTTCAGATAAACCGCCGCCAACGCGTCGATGTCCGAAACGCGCGCATTCTCGTCGATCGCGTGTATCGTCTCGTTGGTGAGACCGAACTCCACGACCGGACAGTCGCGCGTGATGAAACGCGCATCCGACGTGCCGCCGCTCGTCGAAAGCTCCGGCGTCAGACCGGTCACCTCCGTCACGGCCCTGGCGACCAGGCCGGTGAATTCGCCGGGCTGCGTGATGAAAGAGACCGCATTGCTGGCAAGGAATTCGAGCTCTACCCGCGCTTCGCCGGCGGCCTCCGTCACAACCGACGCAATGCGCGCCCGAAGCGTTTCCAGCGTCCAGAGGTCATTGAAGCGGACGTTGAACTGCGCGCGCGCCTCGGCGGGGATGACGTTCACCGCCGGATTGCCGACGTCGATGGACGAAACCTCGAGATTGGTGCGGTCGAAATGCGCCGTGCCGCGGTCGAACTCGAAAGACGACAGCGCCGCCACAATGCGCGCGACGACCGGCACGGGGTTTTCCGCGCGATGCGGATAGGCGACATGGCCCTGTTTGCCGAGGACGCGAATCTTGCCGTTGAGCGAGCCGCGCCGACCGATCTTGATGGTGTCGCCAAGCGCATCGACGTTCGTGGGCTCGCCGACGATCGCGTGATCGAACTTCTCGCCCCGAGCCCGCGCCCAGTCGAGCATCTTCACGGTGCCGTTGATGGAAGGGCCTTCCTCGTCACCGGTGAGGAGAAAGGAAATCGCTCCCTTCGGCGCGCCATGTCGCTCGACGTAAGACTGCGTCGCGGCCACGAAGGCGGCGATGGCGCCCTTCATGTCGCTCGCGCCGCGGCCATAGATCCTGCCGTCGTCGAACGCCGGCTCGAAAGGATCGCAGCGCCAGCGCGCGGGATCGCCCGTGGGCACGACGTCGGTGTGGCCGGCGAAGACGAGATGCGGGCCGGCGGCCCCGAGCTTCGCGAAGAGATTGTCGACATCCGGCGTGCCGGGCTCCGTGAAGGGCAGCCGATGCGTCGTAAATCCCAGCGCCTTCAGCCTGCGCTCGACAAGATCGAGCGCGCCGGCGTCGACGGGCGTAACCGAGGCGCAGCGTACGAGATCGCGCGTGAGGGAAACGGCCGGGGAAAGGTCAGCCATGGGACTCCTTGAAGCCCAATTCATAGACCGTCCAGGCGATCGCCGCGGCGAGCGCCGCATCGACGCTCCACACCCACCACACAGACATGACTTCCGCCACGCGCGGCTGCAACCAATGCGTTGCGCCGGCGAGGAGCGCCATGAAGGGCGCAAGGCCCGCAAGCGCCACGGGCGCGGGCCGGCCAATGTCGCGGAAGCGCTTGGCGGAAAGATTCACATAGCTCACCGCCACGAGCAGGATCGCGAAGGAATATACAAGCACATAGGCGTAGGCGACGGCCGTCATCGGCACGAAGAAAGGATCTTTTGCAAGATCGTGATCCGTATAGGGCGAGAGCGCGAGCCAGATCAAGAAGAAGGGCGCGATGATCGCCGCGAGCGCGCCCGCGCCCTTCGCCCAGGTGGCGGCGTCGATACGCCCGTCCTCGGTGCGGTAGAGAAAGCGGATGCGCTCGGCGTCGAGTGCCATCAGTCCCTCAAAAGCTCGTTGATGCCCGTTTTGCTGCGCGTCTGCGCGTCGACGGTCTTCACGATCACCGCGCAATAAAGCGACGGTCCAGGATCGCCGCCCGGCAGGGCCTTGCCGGGGAGGCTTCCCGAAACCACCACTGAATAAGGCGGCACATAGCCCATATGGACCTTGCCGGTGGCGCGATCGATGATCTTGGTGGAGGCGCCGATGAAGACGCCCATGGACAGCACCGAACCCTTGCCGACGACGACGCCCTCGACCACCTCGGAGCGCGCGCCGATGAAGCAGTCGTCCTCGATGATGGTCGGGTTCGCCTGCAGCGGCTCCAGCACGCCGCCGATTCCGACGCCGCCGGAAAGATGTACATTCTTGCCGATCTGCGCGCAGGAGCCGACCGTCACCCAGGTGTCGACCATCGTGCCCGCATCGACATAGGCGCCGAGATTCACGAAGGACGGCATCAGGATCGCGCCCGGCGCGATAAAGGCCGAATGGCGCACGATGGCGCCCGGCACGGAACGGAAGCCCGCCGCCGCATGTTCGCTCGCACCCCAGCCGGTGAATTTGGAGGGGACTTTATCCCACCACGTCGCGCCGCCGGGGCCGCCCGCGATGACCGACATGTCGTTGAGGCGGAAGGAGAGCAGCACGGCCTTTTTCAGCCACTGATTCACCTGCCAGCTGTCCGGCCCCTCCTTGCCCTCGATCTTCTCGGCGACGCGCAGCTTGCCGTGGTCCAGCAACCGCAGCGCGCTGTCCACCGCGCGGCGGATGTCGCCCTGCGTCTCGGCGTTGATGTTGGCGCGATCTTCGAAAGCGTGGGTGATGAGGGTTTCGAGTCCCGTATGCATGGAGTTCCCGGCAATGTGTGAAGGCTGAGGCGGGTTGTAGGGGTCTGGCGGGGGGAGTCAACCGGGCGGGTTGTGACCTGCCCGCCCCATCGCCTTCATGATCCCGCCACCCCCTCCAAAAACCCCGCCAGATCATCCGTCACGAAATCCACATGCGGCTCGTCGCCGCGCGCAATCTCCCATGTCTCGCGCTCGACCTCCTCGCCCCCGCCCGGGAGCACCAGCACGGTCGTCATGCCGCGCGCATGGGGCACGACGAGGTTGCGCGGCAGGTCTTCGAACAGCGCGGCGCGCGTGGGATCGACCTTCAACTGGTCGAAAAAGCGGTCGTAGTTCCCGACGTCCGGCTTGGCGATGAAATCGGCGGCGATGATGTCGAAGATGTCCTCGAAGAGATGGTCGATCCCGATCCGCGTCGCCGTCTTGATGGCGTGATCGCGCGATCCGTTGGTCAATATCAGCTTGCGGCCCGGCAGCGCGGCGATGGCCTCGGCCAGCGAATGATTATGCGCGATGAGACTGCGGTCGATATCGTGAACATAGGAAAGGTAAGCATGTGCGTCGACGCCGTGCTCCGTCATCAGCCCGCGCAGCGTCGTGCCGTAGCGCAGATAATAATGCTTCTGCAACGCCCGCAGCGAAATCGCGTCGAGGCCGAAGAGGCGCATCATGAACAGCGTAATGCGGTCGTCGATCTCCGCCCACATGGCGGAGGTCGCGGGATAAAGCGTGTTGTCGAGATCGAACACCCATGTGTCGATGTGCGAGAAGCGCGCGGCGTTGGGGGCGGTCCTGGTCATCGCGCTCCCCTCCCCCTTGGGGGAGGGGTTGGGGGAGTCGACAGGCCGGCGCCCGCGTGATCACCGTGTGATCAGCGTGCCGGCGCCGTGGTCGGTCAGCAGTTCGATCAGCACCGCATGCGGCAGCTGGCCATCGAGAATGACGACGCCTTCGACGCCGCGTTCGATGGCATACATGCAGGTCTCGACCTTGGGGATCATGCCGCCGGTGATGGTGCCATCGGCGATGAGGCCCGGGATGTCGGCGACCTTCAGCTCGCGGATCAGATTCTTGTCCTTGTCGAGGACGCCCGGCACGTCGGTCAGGAACAAAAGGCGCTTGGCGCCGAGCGCGCCGGCGATGGCGCCCGCGAAAGTGTCCGCGTTGATGTTGAAGCTCGCGCCGGCCGGCCCCTGCGCGACAGGCGCCAGCACGGGAATGAGTTCGCGCCCCAGCACCTGGTCGAGCACCGTCGTGTCGACCTTGTCGGGTTCCCCGACATAGCCGAGATCAATGCCGTCCGGGCGCTCGAGCTTCTTTGCCGTCAACATCCGGCCGTCCTTGCCGGTGAGGCCGATGGCGCGACCGCCCTCCGAATTGATGTGGCCGACGATCTGCTTGTTGATGGAGCCGGCGAGCACCATCTCGACGATGCCCATCGTCTCGCCGTCGGTGATGCGCAGCCCGTCGGCGAAGCGCGATTCGACGCCGAGCCGCTTGAGCATGGCGCCGATCTGCGGGCCGCCGCCATGCACCACGACCGGGTTCACGCCGGACTGCTCCAGCAGCACCATGTCGCGCGAGAAGTTGCGCGCCACCTCGTCGTCGCCCATGGCGTGGCCGCCGTATTTCACGACGACGATGGCCTCGTCATAGCGCAACATGTGCGGCAGCGCCTGCATGAGGATGCGGGCCTGTTCGAGCGCGCTTTCGGCGGAGGAGACGGTCATGGGCGTGGCCTCTGGGAAGACGCCCGCGGAGCTTCGCGGGCCCTCCACCTAGACCGGAGTTTCCGTCGCTTTCAAGCCCCGCGTTCGGCGAGCAGCTTCGCGACAGCGCCGCGCAGGGCCGGTATCCCCTCCCCCGTGCGGGAAGAGGTGAAGATAATCTCCGGATAGGCGGCCGGGCGTTTCGAGAGCGCTTCGAGCGTCGCGGCCACGACGTCGTCGCGTTCGGAGACCTTCAGTTCGTCATGCTTGGTGAGGATGGCCTGATAGGAGACCGCCGACTGGTCGAGGACATCCAGCATCTCGGCGTCCACCGGCTTCATTCCGCGCCGGCCGTCGATGAGCACGAAGACGCGCAGGAGCGACGCGCGCCCGCGCAGGTAGTCGCGCATCAGCACGCCCCAGCTGGCGACCTTTTCCTTGCCCACCGCCGCATAGCCGTAGCCCGGCATGTCGACGAGGCGCAGGCGTTCGGCGCCCGGCGGCCCGCCAAGCGCGAAGAAATTGAGCTGCTGCGTGCGTCCGGGCGTGTGCGAGACGCGCGCCAGCGTCTTGCGGTTCGTCAGCGCATTGAGGAGCGAGGATTTGCCGACATTGGAGCGGCCGGCGAAGGCGATCTCCGGCGGACCCAGCGGCGGCATGTCGCTCGCCTTCACGCTCGCGAAGATGAAGTCGCACTCGCCCGCAAAGAGAATGCGGCCGTCTTCGAGGAAGTCGGGCTCTGTCATGTTTTTCAAAAACCGGCGGCCGGGCGCGACATCGCCCCGGCCGCCGAAATCCTTACGCCATTCCGAAGGTCTTGCGGAGATTGTCCCACAATTCGAACTTCACCCCGGCGCGCTTCATGATGATGCCCTGCTGAGTGATCGAGAGCAGATTGTTCCAGGACCAGTAGATGATGAGGCCCGAGGCGAAGCTGCCCATGGTGAAAGTGAACATCACCGGCATCCAGGCGAACATGGTCTTCTGGATCTCGTCCGTCGGCTCCGGGTTCATCTTCATCTGCAGCCACATGGTCACGCCCATAATGAGCGGCCAGACGCCGAGCGCCAGATAGGGCCCGAAGATGGCGACATGGGTTGGATCGAACGGGATGAGGCCGAAGAGGTTGAAGACGTTGGTCGGATCGGGCGCCGAAAGATCCTTGATCCAACCAAAGAAAGGCGCGTGGCGCATCTCGATGGTGACCACAAGCACCTTATAGAGCGAGAAAAAGACCGGGATCTGCAACAGCACGGGCAGGCAGCCGCTCGCAGGATTGACCTTCTCCCGCTTGTAGAGCTCCATCTGCTCCATGTTGAACTTGTGCTTGTCGTCGCCGTATTTTTCTTTCAGCTCTTTGATCTTGGGCTGAATTTCCTTCATCTTGGCGATCGACTTGTAGCTCTTGTTGGCGAGCGGCAGGAAGACGAGCTTCACGAGCACGGTCACGGCAAGAATCGCGAGGCCGAAATTGCCGAGCAGCTTGTAGAGGAAGTCGATGACGCGGAACATCGGCCGGGTGATGAAGTAGAACCAGCCCCAGTCGATCAACAGGTCGAAACGTTTGAGGCCCGGATTCGCCTTGTAGGCGTCGAGCGTATCGACCTCCTTGGCGCCGGCGAAGACGTAAGTCGTCGCGTCGGCCGTGGCGCCAGGCTCGATCGTGCGCGGCTCCGTGACCGTATCCGCCTGATAAGTCTTGGTCACGCCGCCCATCGAGACATAGCGCGCTTCGATGGCCGTGTCCTGATTGGGCGCGACGACCGCGCCCCAGTATTTGTCGGTGAAGCCGACCCAGCCGCCAACGCCCTTGAAAGTCTTTGTGGCGTTCGGCTCTTTCTCGATCTTGTCGTAGGTGAGCTCCTCGCCCTTGTCGCCGACGACGCCGACGAAGCCCTCGTGCAGCGCGGCGTAGCCCGCCGACGGGGGATGTCCGATGCGGGTCACGCGCGAGAAATTGAAGAGCGTGACGGGCTTGCCCGACTTGTTCTCGACGCTGTCCTTGATCGTGAAGAGATATTCGTCGTCGACAGAGATGACGCGCTTGAAGATCAGGCCCTGGCCGTTGTCCCAGCTCAGAGTCAACGGGCGCCGAGGAGGTCAGCTTGTCCCCGCTGGCGGTCCACAGCGTTTCCGTCGTCGGCAATGCGGGCGCGCCTTCGACTGCGCTGGTGAGGTAACCGAGCTCAGCGTAATAGGGGTCCGGCCCTTCCTCGGGCGAGAGCAGCGTGATGATCGGGCTCGTCAGGTCGACGGTCTGGTGGTAGCCCTTGAGAGACACGTCGTCGACGCGGCCGCCCTTCAGCGCGATCGTGCCCGAGAGCGAGCGGGTGTCGATCCCGATGCGTGGGCTCAGCGCCAGCGCCTCGGCGCGCGTGCGCGCCACGGGCTTGGCCGCTACGACGCCGCTCTGGTCGGGCGCGCCAAGCTTGGGGATCTTGGCCATGCGCTGTTGCTGCTGCTGCGCCTGTTTCTGCCGCTCCATCTCCGGAAAGGCGTAGAAATAGTCCCACAGCGCGATGAAGAACATCGAGAGCGCCGCAGCCATGAGCATGTTCTTGGTGTTGTCTTTCATGACGCCGCAGGCCTGTCTTTCTTCTTCCGCCGAAGGTTCGCAGCGTGGCGCTCGTCGAGCCGCGCGAAGCCTTCGGCCATTTGAGTGATGATGTCGGCGAAGGGCGCGGTCAACGCCTCCCGCCTCGCGACGAACACGTAGTCGCGCGCCGGCCGCGCGCCAAGGCCTCCGCTGACGCGCAGCGCCTCCTTCAGGCGCCGGCGGATGCGATTGCGCCCGACCGCGCCGGCGACCTTCTTGGTGACCGTGAAGCCAAAGCGGGCCTCGGGGAGCGCCGCTTCCGAAGCGTCGCCCTGCGCCGCCATCTGAAGCGTGAACAGACGCGCCGAAACGCGCGCGCCGAGCTTCGACGCACGCACAAAATCCTGGCGCCGGCGCAGACGCGCCGGCTTTTTTCCGGATTGCCGCTGATCGGCGGGGGCGTCCGTCGTCATTGTGCGGTCCGCCTTTTCCGTCAAATCTCCGCGGCGGGCCTTAAGCCGAGAGGCGCTTGCGGCCGCGCGCGCGACGCGCCGCGATGACGTTGCGGCCGCCGACGGTGGCCATGCGGGCGCGGAAGCCGTGGCGACGCTTGCGCACGATTTTGGAGGGCTGATAAGTCCGTTTCACCGTTCTTCTCCACTGGCGGAGGCGCGCTCACGCGGCTTCCGCATTTATTTTCAATTCTTCGCCGCGGCTCGCGCCTGGGCTTGAAGGGGGACGGCGCCCGAGGGGTCCGCAAAGCGGCCCGCCACAAAGCATTCGCCGCCCCTTTTGGAGCGGCGCCGATGGCACGCATATAGGAGAAAGCTGCGGCTCAAGTCAATGTTACGGGCCGGCGGTTTTCGGCCTATGTGCGGATAAATCGGGCCTGCTTCCGACAGGTCCGATATCCTCACCTTTGCGCCAGCTTCTCCACCGGCTGCGCGCCGCGCGAGCCCAGCACCACCACCCGCGCCCCGGGCTGGATCTTGCTGTAAAGGTCGATCGCGTCCTGGTTGATCATGCGGATGCAGCCGGAGGACTCGCTGTGGCCGATGCTCCAGGGCTCGTTGGTGCCGTGGATGCGGAACAGCGTGTCCTTATCGCCCTGCCACAGATACATGGCGCGGGCGCCGAGCGGGTTGGATGGGCCGCCATGCATGCCCTCGCCGCTCTGCAGCTTGCTCATCTTGCCCTGCAGGTCCGGCCGGCGCGCGATCATCTCCTTGGGCGGATACCAGTCGGGCCATTCCTGCTTGTTCTTGATCGTGGCGTCCCCGACCCAGACGAAGCCCTCGCGGCCGACGCCGACGCCGTAGCGCGTCGCCCTTCCGCCGCCTTCGACATAATAAAGGAAGTGGCTGCCCGGATCGACGACCACGGTTCCCGCGGACTCCCTGGTCGCGTAATCGACGTTCTTGCGAAGGAACTGCGAGCCGATTCCGCTGAGCTTCACGGCGGGAACCGTGTGCTCCCCGTCCTTCATCTCGCCGTAGATCGCGCTGTATTTGGGCTCGACGGCGTCGGCGAGCGCGACCGGCTGCGCAGTGGTCTTGGGCTTCGCGGGCTTCTCGACGGCGGCGGGATTGACGGCGGCCGTCATCGCGCCGGGGGTCGAATTACATCCGGCAAGGCCGGCGAAGGCTGCGACGAGGATCAGCTTTTGAAAAGGCGAGGAATCCATAGGACCGTCTCGATGTCTTGAGGGAGTGGCGAACTTTTTTTCTAAGGGAGAAAGCCGCGCCCCGATATTGCCTAAAAGACACGGTCCGCGGGAAATATCCCTTATGCCGCAGACTTGACCTGACTAGACGACCGGTCGCATAATGCAGGCATGTCCGACCGCTCGCTCGACGCCACCAAAAAACGCCTGCTCGACCACGGCGTCGCGCTGATGCTGATGAACGGCTATCACGGGGCCGGCCTCGCCGACATCCTCAAGGCGGCCGATGTGCCCAAGGGCTCCTTCTATTATTACTTCGCCAGCAAAGAGGCCTTCGGGGCGGCGGCGGTCGAGCATTATCTTGCGCCTTTCCTGCGCCGTCTGACCGAGCGGCTGGCCGAGCCGGGAAAAAGCGGGCTCGAAGCGCTGGCTGCCTATTTCCGCGATCTTGTGGTCGATCTCGAGGCCAATGACTTCAAGGGCGGCTGCTTGCTCGGCAATCTGATGGGCGAGATCGGCGACACCAGCCCCGCCGCCCGCGACGCGCTGAAACGCGCCGTCGACCGCTATCGCGACCTTCTCGCGAGGGGCCTCGCCCGCGCGCAGCAGGAGGGCGCCGCGCGCGCCGACCGAGAGGCGCGCGCCATGGCCGATCTGCTCATCGACGGCTGGCAGGGGGCCATGCTGCGCATCAAGGTCGAACGCTCGTCCGCCCCGCTCCACGCCTTTATCGACGAGACGCTGCTCGGCTACTGCCGCGGCGCCTGACAGCGGTGCCCGCCGCCCCATCTTTCACTAAGCGAGAGAGGAGACATTGCAGAGGATTCACAGACTGCACAAGGAAACTAGACGACCAGTCTAATACAGTAGAGGGAACAGCCCATGAAAAAAACTGCCGCTGCGCTTTGCGCATTCGTCGCCTTCGCCGGCGCCCCGGTCCGCGCGGAGATTCTTGCCGCCCTCAATTACGAGACGAAGGCCGGCGTCACCCCGCGGCGTGAGGGGATCGCCGTCATCGACATCGACCCGGCCTCGCCCACCTTCAACAGGATCGTGAAGGACGCGCCGCTGCCGCCCGACTTCGTCGCGCACCACATCTATTTCAACAAGGACGCAAGCAAGGCTTATGTGACCTCGCTCGGCCGCGGCGCGATCGCGGTCTATGACGCCGCAAAGCTCCCCGAGGCGCCCGAGATTGTCGCCGTTCCCGACTGCAAAGTCGGCGAGGACATGGTTTTCTCCGCCGATCGCAAGCGCTGGTTCCTCTCCTGCATGGGATCCAGCAATGTCGTCATCGGCGACGCGGCGACCAATCGGACAATCGGCGTCGTCTCGGGCGAAGAGCCGAAATCCGACGCCCCCGCCCGCCCCTTCATCAAGCATCCACATGGCTTGACGCTGTATGAGCCGCTCGACCTCCTGATCGCGACCAGCACCGTCGACCCCGTGGATTTCAAAGACGCCGGCGAGACCATCGCCCTCATTCAGGCCTCGACCGGAAAGCTGATCGCCACCCACAAGGTTTCCAAAAAGCCCTCTCCCTCAGGCGAGGCGCCGGTCGAAACGGCCTTCGTTCCAAGGCGCGCGCCACACACGGCCTACATCACCAATATGCTGGGCGGGACATTGTGGCGCGCGGTCTGGCAGGAGGAGAAGAAGTCCTTCGAATTCATGCAAGCCTATGACTTCGCAACGATCGGCCAGGGGGTACCCCTCGAGATGGAGTTCAGCGAAGCGGGCGATCGGCTCTATTTGACGACCGCCAAGCCCGGCGCACTGAACATCTTCGACATCGCCGATGTCGACCGCCCGAAGCTTCTGGCGAGCATACCGACCGCCGCGGGCGCGCACCACTTCGTCTTCTCTCCCGACCGGCGCTACGCCTTCGTGCAGAACAGCCTGCTGAACCTGCCCGACATGAGCGATGGCTCCGTGACGGTCGTCGACCTTGAGTCGAACAAGCCTGTCGGCCGAATCGACGTGCTTCAGAAAGCCGGGCTCAATCCAAATTGCATCGTCCTGATGCCCAAATGGCGCGGCGCCGGAGACGACTGAGCGAACAGGCGCGCGAAAAAGCGAGGGTGCGGGCGAGCCCACACCCTTTTCTCGCGATTGCATATTTTTAGCTTTGCGCCCTGGAGTCGCGCCGGCGTATTAATTGGGAACGCTTAGTGATTCGTGCCGTAACTGCATTCCTTCCTTCGTTGCGTTCAGGCGGATCCCTGTTTTGTCAGCCCCAATTAAGATTTTGGGCCGCATTGCGGGGGGAAGTGAAGGTTTATTAACCAATCCCGCTTACCGTTGACGCTAGACGGGAAGAGTTGCAAGGCCCGAGTCTGGCCTGCGGCAGGCGGCCGCCAAAATGGCGCGTTGTCATTCCGGGGAATTTCGATGGAGCTCGGTGGGGAACCAACATGCGCGTTTTATTGATCGAAGACGACAGCGCGACGGCTCAAAGCATCGAGCTCATGCTCAAGTCCGAAAACTTCAATGTCTACACGACCGATCTGGGCGAGGAAGGCATCGATCTCGGCAAGCTCTATGACTACGACATCATCCTTCTCGACCTGAATCTCCCCGACATGTCGGGTTACGAGGTTCTCCGCACGCTGCGCGTCGCGAAGGTGAAGACGCCGATCCTGATCCTCTCGGGCCTCGCCGGCATCGAAGACAAGGTGAAGGGTCTTGGCTTCGGCGCCGACGACTATCTGACCAAGCCCTTCCACAAGGACGAGCTCGTCGCACGCATTCATGCGATCGTCCGCCGCTCCAAGGGCCATGCGCAATCGGTCATCACCACCGGCGACCTCGTCGTCAATCTCGACCAGAAGACGGTCGAAGTGGGCGGCGCGCGCGTGCATCTGACCGGCAAGGAATATCAGATGCTCGAGCTGCTCTCGCTGCGCAAGGGCACGACGCTCACGAAAGAGATGTTCCTCAACCATCTCTACGGCGGCATGGACGAGCCGGAACTCAAGATCATCGACGTGTTCATCTGCAAATTGCGCAAGAAGCTCGCCAACGCCAGCGACGGGCGCAACTACATCGAGACGGTATGGGGCCGCGGCTATGTGCTGCGCGAGCCGAACGAAGCGGACGAGCGCATCACCGCCTGAGGCGCTGACGGCAGAAAATGCGGCAAGAAAAAAGCCATGTCGTTTGGACATGGCTTTTTCATTTGCGCAATCACATGACAACGCGCCGCCCTTACGCACCAAGACGAGCGGCCGGCGCGCGATAGCGAGCGCGATCAGGCGAGCCGCAGTTGCGGCGGCGCTCGGCGGCGCGCCCGCCACAGACCATTGTCGGAAACCTTCGAGAAGTAGGCGTTGGGCTCGCTCGTCGTCTCCGACGCGCCGACGAGCAGATAGCCGCCCTCATTCAGGGCGTTCGCGAGTCGGGCCAGAACCGCCTGCTTATTGTCCGCGTCGAAATACATCAGCACGTTGCGGCAGAAGATGACGTCGAACGTCCCGAGCTCGGTGTAATCGGAGAGCAGATTGAAGTCGCGGAAGTCGATGCGCGCGCGCAGATGTTCGTTGACGCGCCAGCTCTCGTCCCGCCGATGGAAATAACGCAGAAGCTGGCTCGTCGAGAGGCCCCGCTGCACCTCGAACTGGCTATAGCTGCCGTTGCGCGCCGCTTCGATAGCGGCGGTCGACAGATCCGTCGCGACGATCTCGAGGCTCCAGCCGCGCAGCGCCAGAGCGTCCTGATCGAGCGTCATCGCGAGTGAATAGGCTTCCTGACCCGTCGAGCAGGCGGCGCACCAGAAGCGCAGCCGCCGCTCCTGCGCGTGCGAGGCGATAAGCTCGGGCAGGACTTTGCTACGGAAGGTCTCGAAAGGCGTCCGATCGCGGAAAAAGAGCGTCTCATTCGTCGTCATGGCGTCGATCACATCTCTCGTGAACAAAGGATTCTCGCGGCGCTCCATCGCCTCCACGAGACGGGCGAAACTCTCGATTCCATGCGCGCGCATGACGGGCGCAAGGCGGCTTTCCGCGAGATACTGCTTGTCGGCGCCGAGGGAGATCCCCGTCAGCTCGGCAAGCCGACGCCGGAAACGCGCGAAGACCAGATTCATCCGGGGACCCTCCTGGACGGAAGGCCCCGGCGACGGGACTGACGACTCTCACACATTCACTTACGCCTTGACTTTGGCTTCGGCCGATCGCCGTCGCGTACGGGAAATCAGCCTCAGACGAGGCCGATCTCCTCGAACTTTGAACGCACGATGTTCTGATCGAAAGGTTTCATGATGTATTCGTCGGCGCCGGCGTGCATGGCGCGGGCGATATGCCCGACTTCGTTCTCGGTCGTGCAGAAGACCACCTTCGGCGCGGAGCCGCCCGGCATGCGCCGCAGCGCGCAAAGGAATTCGAAGCCGTCCATTTCCGGCATGTTCCAGTCGAGAAGAATGGCGTCCGGCATGCCCTTCTCACATTCAGCGAGCGCGGCCTTGCCGTCGCCGGCTTCGCTCGTGCGGAAATGCAGACCTTCCAGAATGCGCCGTGCGACCTTGCGGATGACGGCGGAGTCGTCGACGACGAGCACCTGTTTCATGCGATTGTTCCTCTGTTGAAATTGCTCTGCCTGCCCTCGCGAAGCGCCGCTTCGCTCAGTTTCCCCACCCGCCGCAGCACGGCGCCGATGTCGAGGATCGACAGGAAGCCGTCGTTGTGGCGGTAGCACCCGTCCACGAGCTCCGCGAGACGCGGATCAATGTGGGCAGGACAGCTGATGCGGTCGCTGTCGTTCGTCGCGACCACGTCCTCCGTGTGATCAACGAGGAGCGCATATTCCTCGCCGTTGTGTTCGATCCCGACTGCGAGCGTCCGGTTTTCCTCTGTTCCTTTTTCAAGCCAGAGGCAGCGGTCGAGATGGAGCGCTGTGACGATGCGCCCGCGCAGATTGGTGAGCCCTGCGACTTCTGGCGGGGCGAGCGGAACGGTCGTGAGATTGTCGAGGTGGAAGATCGTCTTCACGAGATCGACGGGCAGGCCGATCGTCTGGCCCCGGACTTTGATCGTGAAAAAGCGGCTCTGCTCGGCGACGGCCGCCGCGCGCTTGCGGCTGTAGCTGAAATCGGCGATGTCGAAACTGCTCATGCCGCAATCTCCGCCTTGACGCGCCGTTCGATCTCGTCGCCCGACGAGGACACGCCCTTGAGGAACTGATCGATCGTCTCGACAAGCGCGCGGCGATCGAACTTGCCGACGACGGCGCGCACGCCGCACAGAGTCGCGACCTCGACGGCGCTCGCGGTCTTTTGCGGCGCGAGGGCGATGACCGGCAGATTGGCCAGCCCCGGCGACTGCAACAGGGCGCGTGCAAACGCGTAACCGTCCATCTCCGGCATGTCGATGTCGGTCACCGCCGCATGGATGCGCAAGCCGCGCTCGAGAAGTGACAGGGCCTCTTTACCCGAAGCGGCGGTCGACACTTCGTAGCCCGCGGCGAGCAGCACCGGCGCGAGCATGTCGCGGAAGAACTGCTTGTCGTCGACCAGCAGCACGCGCGGGCGTTGATTTACGCCGCGTGTAAGCACGCTCGGGTCGACGCTTTCGATGAAATAAGCGACGTCGAGAACGTCGACGATCGCGTCATTGATGTTTACCGTGCCGATGATGCTCGGATCGGCGCTGCGCTTTTGGAAGACCAGCGCCTCCTCCGCGACGTCGACGATCTCCTCGGCGAGAAGCGCGATGGCCTGTCCGGCGCCGGCGAGGATGAGCACGGGGTACGTCGCCCGGTCGAGCGAGATGCCGGCCGCCGCGGGAATGATCGGCAGGAGGCGGCCCTCGTGCAGCATCAGATAGCCGTCGCCCGAGCGGGCGAAGCGCTTGGCCTCGA
Source organism: uncultured Alphaproteobacteria bacterium (assembly GCA_963806665.1). Taxonomy (GTDB): domain Bacteria; phylum Pseudomonadota; class Alphaproteobacteria; order Rhizobiales; family Beijerinckiaceae; genus Methylocystis. The sequence goes on from CAWDYM010000005.1 coordinate 205,596, forward strand.
CCTCTTCAATGCGCATGATGAGCGACAGCGGCAGCGCCTTCAACGCTCCCGGGCCGGCGCGCATCAGCACGACGCGCGTCTTTTCGCGTTCAGGAGCGGTCGCCGCTTCGATCGGCCGCGGCAGCTCGCCGATATTGTCGAGGCCCACACGTTCGATGATGGCGGCCGGATCGAGGATGAGCACCACCCCGCCGTCGCCCAGAATCGTCTGGCCGGAGAAGACCCCGATGCGCGCGAGCGGACCGACGAGCGGTTCGATGACGACTTCCTGCACATCGGCGATCGTCTCGACGAGCAGGCCGAACCGAACGCCGCCGACGCGAAGGATGACGACAAAGCCGGCGCGCAACGCTCCGCCGGCGACGCGAAGCTCGAGTGCGGCGGCAAGATCGGCCAACGGCAGGGCGTCACCGCGCAGCCGCAGCACGGGGGCGTCGTGGATGAACTGAATCTCGTGCTCGAACCCCTCTCCAACACCCACGACCTCCACCACCGCCATCTGCGGAATGGCGAAGCGCGAGCCGCCGGTCGAGAGGATGAGGGCCGGAGCGATGGCGAGCGTGAGCGGGATGCGCAGCGTGACCGTCGTGCCCTTGCCCGCTTTGGAATTGAGCGACACGGTGCCGCCGATCGAATGTATGTTCTCGCGCACGACGTCCATGCCGACGCCGCGCCCCGACACTCTGGTGACGGCGGCCGCCGTCGAGAAGCCAGGCAGCAGGATGAACTGGAAGATGTCGGCGTCGCTCATGCGCGAAAGCGAATCCTGCGTCGCAAGCCCGCGCGCGATCGCTTTCGCCTTGATTCCCTCGAGATCGAGGCCGCGCCCGTCGTCCTTGATTTCTATCGTGATCTGGCCGGCGTCATAGGTGGCGCTGATGCGGATCAGGCCGATTTCCGGCTTGCCCAGCGCCAGGCGCTCCGCAATCGTCTCGAGGCCATGGTCCGCCGCGTTGCGGATGATATGGGTGAGCGGCGCGCGGATGAGTTCGATCACCTGCCGGTCGAGTTCGGTCTCGGCGCCGTAGGTGACGAGTTCGATTTTTTTGCCGAGGTCGATCGAAAGGTCGCGCACGAGGCGCGGCAAGGTCGCGAAGAGCCGCTCGACCGGCTGCATGCGCACCCGCATCACGGCGTCCTGCAGGTCGCTTGTGACGCTCGACAAATTCTGCACCGAGGCTTTTACCGTCTCGTCGCCGACGGCGCTCGAGAGCTCGAGCAGCTGATTGCGCGTGAGCACCAGTTCCGAGACGATGCCCATGAGGCGATCCAGCACCCCGACGGACACACGCACCGTCTCGCCCATCCGGGCGCCGGGCGCATGGATATGCTCCGGCATGGTCGCAAGGTGAGAAGGATTGAAAAGCGGCGGCGACGCGGGCGCCTGCTCGAGAGGCGCGCCATCGGCGACGGGCGCCGGCCGCCCTTGTCCCGGACGCAGGCTCGCCGCCCCCAATTCGAGTTCATGCAGGAGGTCGGCGTCGTCGCCCACCGGCTCCGCTTCGGAACAGGCGATGTCGATGAGCAGCGCCGAGAGACGGTCGACCGCGGCAAGGATCAGCGACACATGCGCAGGCGCCGCGGCGCCGCCGTCGCGCAGGCGGCCGATAAGCGTTTCAGTCGCATGGGTGAGGCGCGCGACGCGCGGCAGGCTAAGAAAGCCGCTCGACCCCTTGATCGTATGAATATGCCTGAAAAGGCTGGCGATCAGCGCGGGATCGGCCTGATCTTTCTCGAAGCGCAACAGCTCCACCGACGCGGCGTCGATGTGCTCGGTCGCTTCCTGAAGAAAATCTTTTAGCAGATCGTCCATGCAACGCCTCGCGCCGCGATCGCGGCGAACGGGCGGAGTATGCGGAAAACGGGTTAAAAGAACCGAAACCCCGGCTGAAGGGCGTGAGATTCCGACAAAAACGCTCAGCAAAAAAGGCCGCCGGCAGGCGGCCTTCAATCATCCTTTGACCTTGATCAGGCGACGGCGCTCTGCGGCTCCTGAGTCTCATCCTTCTCGGCGGTCGCTTCGGCCGGCTTCGCTTCGATCGTCACGAGTTCGGGCTCGCTCACGACGCTGATATCCAGACCGCAGGCCTTGGCGACGAGGCCCGCGTAATAAGGCTGGATCGCGCGCGCGTCGATAGCGCCGTCCTCGGCTTCGCCCGAGAGAAGCGCCGGAATGGCCGCCGCGACGCGGGCGTTGGTTCCCTTGGCTTCGATCCTGAAGGCGATACGATCTTCTTCTCCGGTAGAGGAGACGGAGATGACGCCGCCGCGCGGGATCGTGGCGTCCGCCAGCAGGCAGAGATTGAGCAGCAGCTTCACCTTGTTCTTCGACATGAGAACGCGCGGGACGCTCCAGTTGAGTTGGGTGCGGTCGTCCGCGAGAAGCTGGCGGGTGACGAGTTCGGCGTCGCCCGTATCGATCGAGGCGCCCTTGGAGCCGGCGGCGCCGAAGGCGAGGCGGCAGAACTGCAGCCGCGACGACGCCTCGTTGGCGCTCGACTTGATCAGTGCGAGCGCGTGGCCGCGCATTTCAGCGTCCTTTTCCTCTTCCAGCACCTCGAGGCCGTTGACGATGGCGCCGACCGGGGAAATCACGTCATGGCAGACCCGCGAGGACAGCAGGGCCGCAAGGTCGAGGGCGTCGAGCGAGAACTGTGTCATGGAGCCATTCCCGGTGGCGCCGCACGGCGCATGGTTGTTTAGGAAGCGCGGTCAGAAACTTCGGCGTTCGGACGCAGGACGCCCCGATTGCGAAAGCGCGAATCACCGCAATCAGTCTATGTGAAAAGTAACCGCAGCTGCGCGGATTGCAAATTGAGCGGCAATTGGTCGTAAACAAAGCCTGAAGGATCGCCTGCATGACGGACGGCCGAAACGCCTGCGCTCGCCCGAGCCATGAATCTGACGACCTCGCGCGCCTCTTCGCGCGCCTCGTCGTTGAGGCTGGCAAGCTGGCGATGGAGGCTCTGGCGCGTCCCAAGATCGCCGCGCGGCTGAAATCGGACCAGTCGCCGGTCAGCGAGGCCGACGAGCGCGTTGAGGAATATCTGATCAAGGCGCTTGCAAGTGCCCTGCCCGGCGTTCCCGTCATCGCGGAGGAAGCTGCTGCGCGCGGCGAGACAGCGGCGCATGGCGACGCATTTCTGCTGATCGATCCAATTGACGGCACGCGCGAATTCATCGCGCGCAGTCCCGAGTTCAGCGTCAATCTCGCGCTGGTCTCGGCCGGCGAGCCGAAAGCGGGGGCGATCTCCGCTCCCGCACTCGACAGGGTCTGGTTCGCCGGCTCGCGCGCCTTTGGCGCCAATGTGCGGCCCGGCGAACCGCTTCCGCCGACGCAGGACTGGCGACCGCTCATGACGCGGAAACGCCCGCCGGCGCTCACGGCGCTCGTTTCCAAGTCGCATCTCATTGCGGAGACGGTGGATTTTCTCGCGACGCTTCCGATCGGCGCGCAGGCGCCGATGGGCTCCTCCATCAAGTTCTGCCGTATCGCCGAAGGCGCGGCGGACGTCTATCCCCGCTTCGGCCGCACGATGGAATGGGACACGGCGGCGGGCGACGCCATTCTGCGGGCGGCCGGCGGCGCGGTCGTCGATCTCTCGGGCGCGCCGCTCGCTTACGGCAAGGCCGCGCAACACTATCGCAACGGGCCTTTCATCGCCTGGGGCGATCCCGAGCCCTCAACGGTTTCTTAAGGACGCCGCGCGATTCTGAACCATGAAGATAACCTCGCCGCAACCCTGACGCCGACGCGCCGCGTCGCGGCCGCATTCGACGCCGAACCGTCGAGGCGTCGGTTAATCTGTGTTTTTGGAGCCTGAGCGATCATGAGCGTCTCGCCTGTTTCGTCCCGCCGCGATCTCATCCGTCTGGCGACGGCCACCGCCGCCGCAGCCGCCCTGCCCTCCTTCGCCCGCGCCGCGACGCGGCCGGAAGCCTATTCGAGCGGCGAGATCGTGGAGAACGGCCATCGCTTTTTCGGCTCCATCTCGCGCGGCCTCGCCGAAGGCGTCGAGCAGGCCAACAAGAAGTGGGGACGCCCCAACGCTTATGTCCTCGGACAGGAGGCGGGCGGGGCCTTCGTCGGCGGCGTGCGCTATGGCGAAGGTACGATGTTCACCCGTAACGCCGGACAGAAGCGCGTCTTCTGGCAGGGGCCCTCGATCGGCCTGGACGCCGGCGCGGACGGCGATCGCACGATGATGCTCGTTTATAATCTGCCCGAAGTCGACTGGATCTATCGCCGCTTCGCCGGCGTCAACGGTTCGGCCTATCTCGTCGGCGGACTGGGCTTCACGGCGCTCAACAATGACGAAGTGGTGGTGATCCCGGTGCGCGCCGGCGTCGGCGCGCGTCTCGGCCTTGCACTCGGCTATCTGAAGTTCACGCCGGCCTCCACCTGGAATCCGTTCTGACGCTCGCGCCCGAACGTACGGCGAAAGCCGGTGTTCGGCTCACCTTGAAACGACGCGCCGGTTTTGATTTCACGCGCCGGACGTGGCACTCTCAGGCCCGTACCGCCCGATCATCCCACGGCGGCGCGAGGTTGGCGTCTTGATCGAACAGGCAATGTATTTTGCGCTCGGATTTCTTGTCGCCGGGCTGATTGCGCTGCTGTCTTTGCCCGCCTTCTGGCGGCGCGCCCTGCGCCTCTCCATGCGCCGGCTGCAGATGCTGGCGCCCATGTCCAAGGAAGAGGTCATCGCCGAGCGCGATTTGCTGCGCGCCGAATTCGCCGTACGCGAGCGTCGCCTCGAACAGGAGATGGAGGCCGTGAAGGCGGCGAAGGCCGACGATCTCGTCGCGATCGGCCGCCACGCCGCACGGGTCTTCGAAGCGGAGACGCTCCAGAAGAGGGCCGAGGCCGCCACTCGCGACATGGAGCTCGCCGTGCGTGAGGCGCAGAAGATGCTGGCCGAACGCACCGATCTGCTGCGCTCCACCGAACTTGCCCTGCACGAAATGACCGAGCGCGCCGACCGCGGAGTCGAGCGCTTGCGCCTGCTCGAGTCTGACAAGGAGGAGCTAGGCCGCGAGAAAGAGGCGCAATACAGCCGGGTGGTGGCGCATGAAGCCAAGATCGGCGCGCTGCACGACGAAAGCGCCAGGCTTCAGCGCGACCTCGCCAAACTGCAGGAAGAGTTCGAACGCGTTTCGACCGAGGCGCAGCGCGTGCCGGGGCTCACGCAGCAACTCGCCGCCGCGACCGCCGATCTGGAGGCGACGCGCGCCGGGCGTCAGAGCGTCACGAAAGACCGCGACGAGACCGTCGCCGCGCTCGCGGGCGAAAAGGAGCGGCGGCGCAACGAAGTGGATCAACTTGAAAACGCCTTGCGTGTCGCCCGCGCGGAGGCGCGCGACACTGCCGACAAGCTCGAAGCCGCACGCGCCGACAACGCCTTGCTGAACGGCGCCATCGAGGCGTTGCGCGCCGAGCGCGCCAACGCCAAAGAGCGTCGTCCGGCGATGGGCGAAGCCGGCGGCGAGCCCGACATCGCCGCGTTGCGCGCGGCGATCATCGACTTTGGCGACCGCGTCGCGCAGCTTGCCGGGAACGAGAAAACCCCGGCGCAGGAGCGGGCGGAATCGGCGGGTTGACGCTGCGCGCGCCCTTTGGGAGAAGGGCCGCAAGGTCAGATGTTTCAAGGAGGCCCGCTTATGCTTTTCGCCGCCCTCTGTTTCGACAAGCCCGGCTCTGTGGATCTTCGCATGGCGACGCGCGAGGCGCATCTCGCCTTCCTCGCCAAATATGCCGCCAAGGTGAAGCTCGGCGGTCCCTTCCTCGACGGCGACAAGCCGGTAGGCTCGATGCTCATCATCGATTGCGCCGACTACGCCGAGGCGCGCGACCTTCTCGCCGAGGACCCCTACGCCAAGGCCAATCTCTTCGAGCGCGTGGAGTTGCGCGCCTGGAAGCGTGTGGTGGGAGCGGAGCTCTGATGGCGCATTGGCTGCTGAAGAGCGAACCCTCCACCTGGTCCTGGGATCGACAGGTTGAGGCCGGCGCCAAAGGCACCTTCTGGAACGGCGTGCGCAATCATCTCGCCAAGCAGCAGATGATGGCGATGAAGAAGGGCGAGCGCGGATTCTTCTACCACTCCAACGACGAGCGCGCGATCGTCGGAATCGTCGAGATCATCAAGGAATATTACCCCGACCATACGGACGAGAGCGGCAAATTCGGCATGGTGGACGTGAAGGCGGTGAGGGCCTTAAAGAGGCCGGTGACGCTGGCGGAGATCAAGAATGAGCCGCGTCTCGCCGACATGGTGCTGGTGAATAATTCGCGCCTCTCAGTGCAGCCGGTGACGGATGCGGAATGGGCGTTGGTGATGGAGATGGCGGGGGAGAAGTAACCTGACGCGCCAAAGCCCTCTTCATAGCGAGGGGTTTGGCGACACAAAAATTACCCCCCCGACTTGCCGCTTGCGCCCGCGAGCTCCGACGAGTCCTTCATGCCGCTTTTGATCTTGTCCAGGATCTTCGGCAAGTCTTCGGGGTCGGGCTGGAGATCGCGCGCGTGGTTCCACTGGAACTGCGCCTCCAGCTTGCGGCCGACGCGCCAATAGGCGTCGCCGAGATGGTCGTTGATGACCGGGTCGGAAGGCTTGAGATCGATCGCCTTTTCCAGTTCGCGCACGGCGTCGTCGTAGCGACCGAGGCGGTAATAGGCCCAGCCGAGGCTGTCCACCACATAGCCGTCGCGCTGGCGCAGATCGACCGCGCGGCGCAGCATGCGGAAGGCTTCGTCGAGATTGACGCCCTGATCCACCCAGCTGTAGCCGAGATAGTTCAGAACGAGCGGCTGGTCGGGGTTGAGCTCCAGCGCCTTTTTGAGATCGGCCTCGGCGCCCTTCCAGTCCTTGCGGCGCTCATTGGCGATGCCGCGATAATAATAGATGAGCCACTGGCTTTTCTCGGCCGTCGGCTGCAGCGCGATCACCCGCGAATAAGTCGCCGCCGCGTCGGCGAAAAGCTTGCGCGAACGCTGCAGATTGCCGAGCGCCGTCAGCGCCTCCTGATTTTTCGGGTTCGCCGCGACCACGGCCGACAGATGCTCCGTCGCCTCCTTGGATTTGCCGAGCGTCTCGAGCAGAAGCGCCGCCTGCACGTCGGCGTTGACCCGCAGCGGGCTGTCCTTGGGAACGCTGTCATAGAGGTCGATCGCCGTCTCGTCCTGCTTCATGCGCTCATAGACGTCGCCGAGCGTGATGATGGCGAGCGAGTTCTCCGGCGCAAGGTAAAGCGAGAGGCGTAGATAGATGAGCGAGGCGAGTTCGTCGCCCTGGCGGCCGCCGACGGCGCCGAGGCCGTAAAGCACCTCGGCCGCGCCCTCGTCCGGCGTGCGCACGAAAGGCGGAAGCGGCTTGCCTTCGTCGAGCGCCTTGAGGCCCGCGACGATGATCGGATGGCCGGGCGCGACCTCGTCGAAGCCCTGATAGATTTTCCTGGCTTCGTCGCGCTGGCCGCGGCTCGCGAGAAAACGCGCATAAGCGTCGACGAGGCGCAGCGTATTCTTTTCCGCGCTATAGGCCGCCTTGAAGCGCTTTTCCGCCTCGGCCTTGTCGCCGCCGAGATCGGCGATGAGCGCCGCATGATAATCGCGGAAGACGACGAAAGCGTCGTCATTGAGCTGATCGAGCGTCGAAAGCGCCTTGCGCGTGTCCTTGGCGCCGGCGTAGCTCCAGGCGACGAGCAGCGTCGAGGTGATGTCGCGGCGTCGATCCCCGCCGCCCTTTGCGAGCTCCACCCGAGCCGCGGCGTAGCGCCGGTTCTTGATCAGGTCGACGCCCTTGGTGAGATGCGCGAGGCCGTTGCCTTTGTCATGCACGACGACGCGCGGCGCAAGCGCGGCGGCCTCCGCCATATTGCCGTTGGCGAGCGCCGCGACGAAAGCGCGGTCGACGAGGTCCCGATTGGATGGATCGTCCCGCAGCGCCTCACGGAAGAAGGTCGAGGCGGCGAGCGTGTCGCGCTCGGCGCCGGCGATGATCGCCGCAAGATAGTTGCCCGAAAGGCTGGCGCCGACCTCGAAAGGCCGCGCAACCGAAAGGCCGCCTTCACGCGCCAGAGCGAAGGTCGCCTCGGGAAAAGCGCACAAGACGGCGACGCTGGCGACGAGCGCCGCGCCCTGGCGCAGCAACCGGCTCCTTGCGCCGCGAGAGGCGACGACAGGCGAACGAGCAATATGAGGCACAGGCGCTTTCCTAGAATGCGGGCGGAGCAGCCGATACGCAACCGCGGCAGGCCCACCGGGACGAGTGGCCGGAATGTCTAGATTCGCGCCCAAAGATGGCCGTTTTGCGCCCGCGAAGCAAGGCGATTCGCCCGAGCCGGGAGGGGCGTGCAACAAAAAGGGCCGGCGCAACGGCCGGCCCTGATTTTCCTGCAAAAACGCCTGCCTTCAGCTGATCGCTTTTACGATCTTCTGCGCGGCGTCGTCGAGATCGTCGGCCGGGATCACGTTCAGGCCCGACTCGCTGATGATCTTCTTGCCGAGTTCGACATTGGTGCCTTCGAGGCGCACGACGAGCGGCACTTGCAACCCCACTTCCTTCACCGCGGCGATGACGCCCTCGGCGATGGTGTCGCAGCGCATGATGCCGCCGAAAATGTTGACGAGGATGCCCTTAACATTCGGATCGGCGGTGATGATCTTAAACGCCGCCGTGACCTTCTCGGTCGTGGCGCCGCCGCCGACGTCGAGGAAGTTCGCCGGGAAGGCGCCGTAAAGCTTGATGATGTCCATCGTCGCCATGGCGAGGCCGGCGCCGTTGACCATGCAGCCGATATTGCCGTCGAGCGAGATATAGGCGAGGTCGTATTTCGAGGCCTCGATCTCCTTCTCGTCCTCCTCCGAGAGGTCGCGCAACTCGACGACGTCCGGATGGCGGTAAAGGGCGTTGTTCTCGAAGCTCACCTTGGCGTCGAGGCAGCGCAGCTGGCCGTCCTTGGTCGTGATCAGCGGATTGATCTCGAGCATCTCCATGTCCTTCTCGACGAAGGCCTTGTAGAGCTTCTCGGCCAGCGCGCCCGCTTGCTTGGCGAGATCGCCCTTGAGGCCCAGCGCGTCGGCGACGTGGCGGCCGTGGTGCGGCATCAGGCCCGTCGCCGGATCGACGGAGAAGGTGACGATCTTTTCAGGCGTCGAATGGGCGACTTCCTCGATGTCCATGCCGCCTTCCGTCGAGACGACGAAGGAGATGCGCGAAGTCGCGCGGTCGATGAGCATGGAGAGATAAAATTCCTTCTCGATGGCGGCGCCGTCCTCGATATAGAGGCGGTTGACCTGCTTGCCGGCTTCGCCCGTCTGTATGGTGACGAGCGTGTTGCCGAGCATCTGGCTCGCGAAGGCCTGCGCCTCCTCGATCGACTTGGCGATTCGCACGCCGCCCTGCGGGCCGGCCGCCGCTTCCTTGAACTTGCCCTTGCCGCGCCCGCCAGCGTGAATCTGCGCCTTCACCACATAGACCGGGCCGGGAAGCTGCTTCGCCGCCGCGGCGGCGTCCTCGGCCTTGAGCACCGGAACGCCCATGGCGACGGGGGCGCCGAATTCGCGCAGAATGGCCTTGGCCTGGTATTCATGGATATTCATGCGATGGGCTCTCCCTCGAAGCAAAAGGCGCGCAATTAAGGCTTCGCGCTTATTGGCCATGGCGGGGCGGAATCGTCAAGCGGACGGGTGGTCGCGGGGGAGCGGGCGCGGAAACCCTCGACGCGGGTTCCGGCCAGCAATCTCGCAGCGTTTCTGCTAGGGTGAAAGCCATCTCACGGCAAGGAGGCTCGCGGGCGGCTCAAAATGGCGACGTTCAAGTTTGGGCGCCCTGCGCGTAGATCGACCCATACGTGGCCTGATGTTGCGTCGCATCTGGTCGTGACCGCCATCATCGTAGCGGCAGCGACCGCGGCGCGATGGCTGTTCGGCGAATATCTGAATGTTCAGCCGCCCTTCACAACTTTTTTTCCCGCGATAATCATCGTCGCCTTGTTCAACGGCGCAGCCTATGGGGCGCTGGCGACGATCGCCTGTGGAATAATAGGCGACTACTACTTCCTTCCGCCGGCCGGATCTTTGGGCGTGACCGACACCGGCGTCACCGTGACTCTGCTTTTATTCATAGTAACAGGCTTCGGGATATCGGCCCTCGCCGAAATCCTGATCCGCACCCAGGAAGCCGCCAGCGCGGCGGAGCAACGGCTTCTCGCCGCAAGTCTGAGCAAAGCCGAGTTGCGCCTGCAGGCCATCATGGACGCCATTCCGGTCGGCATCGGCTATTCGACGAGTCCGAGCTGCAGCGTCATCGTCGGCAACCCGACGCTTCGGCATCAATTCGAATTCGCGCCGGACGACAACGCGTCCGCCTCCGCGCCCGATCCGGCGGCGGCGGGACGGCAAGTTCGCTTTTTTCTGGATGGGAGGGAGATTGGCGATCACGAGCTTCCGCTCCAGCGCGCCGTCGCCGAGCGACAGAAGATCGAGCCATGCGATTTTGACGTTCTCTTGCCGAGCGGGCGGCGCTGGATCCTAGAAGCGTCGGCCGCGCCCATTACGGCGCGCGATGGCGCCTTGCTCGGCGGCGTTGCGGTCGCCATCGACGTGACCCAGCGCCGCCGCATTGAACGCTCCCTTCGCGAAGCGGATCAGCGCAAGGAGGAGTTTCTCGCGCTTCTCGCCCACGAATTGCGTAACCCTCTCGCAGCCATCCAGAACGCCTTCCTTGCGATGCAAAGAGCGCCGGGCGAGGCGACGACTGCGAGGATCAACGGAATAATGGAACGTCAGCTGGGTCTGCTGGTCCGAATCGTCGACGATCTGCTAGATATTTCCAGAATAAACTCCAAGAAGATCGAACTTCAGAAACAGTCCGTGGATCTGAACAGCATTGCCCAGCAGGCTATCGATGTTGTCGAATTGAACTTCCGCGAGAAAAAACAATCAATTGGCTATGCAGCGCCCGACGAAAGGATCGTTATTGAAGCAGACCCCGCTCGTTTGCTGCAGATACTCATAAATATACTTGGAAACGCTGCGAAATTTACGCCCCAGTCCGGGCGCTTATATCTGACGCTCGACTCGATCACAGTCACATGCGATCATCAGCGTTCGCGACGAAGGCTGCGGAATACCGGCGGAACATCTTGATTCGGTGTTCGACTGGTTCGCGCAACCCAACAAGAGTTTCGACCCGGACCACAAGGGACTGGGGATCGGACTCGCTCTCGTCCGCAGCCTCGTCGAAATGCACGGCGGGAGCGTGGAGGCCCATAGCGCTGGCCGCGATCAGGGCAGCGAATTCAGGATACTCCTGCCCCTGGCGCAGGACAGCGCATAGAGGCGTTCGGCGGCGGGCTTCGCACGGGGACGAGACCGGGCTTGGCGAGAAATCAGTCCTCCGCCCCGTGCCCCTCCCGTCCGTCGACCAGCACGTCGATCTTGCCGTTCTCGACCCGGTAGAGCCAGCCGTGGATGCGCGGCAACGCGCCGGCGGCGTGCATGTTGCGGATCAGCGCAAGGCTGCGCAGATGCTTGATCTGCAGCTTGACGTTCTCCGCCGTCAGGACTTCGAGCTTCTGCTCGCGGTTGAGTTTCTGCTCCTTGGCGAGACGGTCGGCCTTCTCCTTGGCGCCCGACGCGATGCACAGCCAGTCGGCGATATAATTCTCGCGCACCCCGTCCTCGATCGCCGCGATGCCGCCGCAGCGCGTGTGGCCGCAGACGATGATGTCCTCGATCTTGAGATGCGTGACCCCGTACTCGATGATCGAGGCGACGTTGACGTCATTGAAAGCAATGATGTTCGCGACATTGCGATGCACGAACATGGTCCCCGGCCGCGAGCCGGTGATGACATCTTCGCTCACCCGCGAATCGGAACAGCCGATCCACAAGACTTTCGGCGACTGGCGCTTGGCGATGGACTCGTAATAAGCGGCGTGGGGATGGAACTCCTCGGCGACGAACTGCTCGTTTCCGCTGAGCAGATGATCGATCGTGTTCTTTGCCATGGGGGGCCGGCTTCCCTGTTCTTCACTGACCACGCCGCCGCCAGTTTCGAGCAAGGACCGGACCAGATCAAGCCCGCGGCGCTCCCACCTGCGCGCAGAGGAAATCCAGCGCCTCGCGCGGCGCGCGTTCGATGGGGAGCGCGATGAAATGGTTTGTCGCGACGATAAGCAGCCAAACGCGCTCGCCCGGCCAGATCGACTTGATCGACTTCCATGGCAGCAACGGCGCAGCGGCGCCCGCATCGATGACGACGCCCTCGTCGAAAAGACGCGCGCTCGACAAATGGCCGCGCGCCCGCTCCACTCTCTCGCTCATAAGGCGCTGCTGCATGCGCCAGCCGCCGTAGACGAAAATCGCCAGCAGCGCGAGCGCGCCCGTCAGGAGCAGGAGCGCGTCCTCGCCATCGCCGGCATAGGCGAGGCCGGCGCAGGAAATCGCGATCAGCGCGAGCGGCAATGCGGTGCGCAAGGGCTGCTCGAGGAACAGCGCGCGGAAGGTGAAGGCGTTGACGGCCGCGCGCATCTCGGCGTCTTCGAAACGGATCGGGAAGGAATAGCGCTCGGACATGGACGGCTCCTGAAAAGACAGCGGTCCAGATATAAGCGCGCCGACGCGCTGGAGAAGCCCTCAGGCGAAGGCGTTGTTGAGCCCCTTCGCCGCCTCGATCAGCGTCTTCACGCTGCCGACGGATTTATCGAACATCGCCTGCTCGGCGGCGTCGAGCTTGATCTCCATCACCTTCTCGACGCCATTGGCGCCGATCACCGCCGGCACGCCCACATAGAGGCCCTGCACGCCATATTCGCCGTCGAGATAGGCGGCGCAGGGGAGAACCCGGCGCTTGTCCTTGAGAAAGCTCTCGGCCATGGCGATGGCGGAAGCCGCGGGGGCATAATAGGCCGAGCCGGTCTTGAGCAGGCCGACGATCTCGCCGCCGCCCTTGCGTGTGCGGTCGACGATGGCGTCGATGCGCTCCTGCGTCGTCCAGCCCATGGCCACGAGATCCGGCAGCGGCACGCCGCCGACGGTGGAGTAGCGGACGGAGGGGACCATGTCGTCGCCATGGCCGCCGAGCACAAAGGCGCTGACGTCCTCGACCGAGACCTTGAACTCCTCGGACAGGAAGTAGCGGAAGCGCGCCGAGTCCAGCACGCCTGCCATGCCGACCACGCGGTTGGTGGGGAGCCCCGACGCCTTCTGCAGCGCCCAGACCATGACGTCGAGCGGGTTGGTGATGCAGATCACGAAGGCGTTCGGCGCATACTGCCGGATGCCTGCGCCGACCTTGGCGACGACGCCAAGATTGACTGTGAGGAGATCGTCCCGGCTCATGCCGGGTTGGCGCGGCACGCCGGCGGTCACGATGACGACGTCGGCTCCCGCGATGGCGGCGTAATCCGACGCGCCGGAGAGACTGGCGTCGAAGCCGGAAACCGGCGAGGACTGGGCAAGGTCGAGCGCCTTGCCCTGGGGCACGCCGTCGACGATGTCGAACAACACGATGTCGCCAAGCTCCTTGAGGCCAGCGAGGTGGGCGAGCGTTCCGCCGATATTGCCGGCGCCGACCAAGGCGATCTTGTTTCGCGACATAACAAATCTCGTGCTTTGATTTCCCTTAAACTGCTAGCGCGCTTTCGCGCGTGAGGGAAGACGTGCCCGTCTCTTTTTCGCATGTGCAAAACGCAACAGGGAACAGGGAAGCTGGCTCCGCCTAAAAGCGCGGCGCCAAAGGGAGGCGCCCGTTTGGCGCGCATGGGCAGGGTTCTCAACGGGCGCGATGTCGCAGGACGTTGCGAGCCGCCGCGCCGCTTCCCGCTTTGCCTAGCGAAGCGCCGCCGCATCGGCTTGAACGGGCAAGGAATGGGCACGGCGATTAAGTGCCCGTGAGCCGACCTCGTAACCATCCGCGGCCCGCGGGCGGCCCCAAAATGACGAGAGAGCCAGACGCGACAGAAATTTGACGCGGAAAAGCATGAGAGCGCTGGACAGGGGGTAGCGCATTTGTTATTCGCTCCCCCGTTCCGAGGGCATGGCAAGGCCCGCCGGACGGGCGCATAGCTCAGTTGGTAGAGCAGCTGACTCTTAATCAGCGGGTCCAAGGTTCGAGCCCTTGTGCGCCCACCAATAAAATCAAAGATTTGCAGGAAGCGTTGCGGGCGACATAAACGCCATGTCCGCAATGTGTCCGCATTTTCGGTTGTCTCCAATCCGGAACCACGCGCCGCTCTCCCCGAAATTTTTTCCGAGCCGCGGCCGGACTAAAATTCCCGAGCCCGAATCCTGCCTTATGGCGCAACGCCTCGAAGTCGGGCGGGCCGTATAAGGACTTCGTTAACCAAATCGCCACGCCTGACCTATTATGTAAACAGAATCAATGTGATTGCACTCTCAGGTTGTTATGCCATGAAGGTTCTCGTTTGCGGTGGACGCAATGTCGGCAGACCCTCCGATCAAGTGGAGCGTTCTCTTGCGGCGCGCGAAATTGCGCGCGCCGGCGCCGAGCGCGATTTTGTCGCGGACACCTTGTCCTTCCTTCATCGGGAGAAACCGTTCAGCCTCGTGATCGGCGGCGAGGAAGGCGGGGCCGAGCGACTGGGCATGCAATGGGCGCAACGCAGCTGCATTCCCACGAGGGCGTTCACGCGCAAAAGAGGCCTTCTCCAAACCGAGGTCATAGGCGACCGCAACCTGAGAATGCTGCTTGAAGGAAAGCCGGATCTGATCGTCTGCTTTGGCGAAGGGGAGAACACCTCCCGGATGCTCAGAAGCGCCAAGTCGGCGGGGATCGAGGCGCTGCTTTTCGCGTCGCTGTCCGGCTCGGCCCCTTCGGCCAACGAACAGCCGCCCACGGGCCAGTTTCACATGGAGGGGCTCGCGCGCGCTTTCACATCCGCGGCCAAGGCGCGCTGATCGATTCTTCGCGCTGACCTCCGCCGATGAGGCTCGCCAGCAGCACTGCAGCGATGCCGGTGACGAAGATGCCGTCGAAGGTGCCGGCGCCGCCAATCGAGAGCACGGGCGCCCCAAGCCCCTCAAGCTTGTCAAGGTTGAGAAGGTCGGCGCCGATCAGCACGCCCAGGCTGCCGCTCGCATAGGCGAGCGGACCGGCCCGCCGCCATGAGACGACCAGAGCGACGAAGGTTGCGACGAGCGGCGGCACGAAGATCGGCAAGGCGATCCCGATGCCTCTCACGGGTTCCGCGAGCGCATGGCAGATTGCCGCGACGATGACCGTCGCGAGGACCCCTCTGCCCCAGAGCGCATGCGCCGACAAAAGGAACACCGACAAGGCCGTGGGTATCACGGCCCCGCCGACATTCACCGCAAGGACGACTTCGGCTCCATGGACGAGCCTCGGCACGACATAGGGCACGCCGAAATAGACAATCTCGCGCTCCTCGACGAAGGGCTCGCTCCCCAATACGGCGATCGGGATGTTCACATAGCTGCCGGCGAGCGAGGCGAAGAGAAGAAAACTCGCCGCGCCCGACGTGACGCCGAGCTGCGTATAGGCGTAGCGCAGAACGCCAAGCTGAATGAGAACGATCAGGAGGACGACGGCGCCGGCGAACAGGAGAAAGACCGGAGTCGCGATCGGCAGATAATTGGCGTCGCCAAAATGCATGGGCGTCCCTGTCCCGGTCACTGACATATGGGTCAGTTTACCGGGGCGGCCAGCGCCGCGCCAAGTTCCCCCCTCAGGCGACAGCGCCCGTCATGCCCTCAAGCTTCAGCGGTCTACATGCAACGGCGGGGAGCTTGCCCGATCAATCGGCCGAGATCGCGCTGATGGTTCCGCCCAGCACGTTCGCGCCATTGTCCTGGATGCTGTTGGTCTTGTTGGAGCGGACAGAGCCGCTCGAAATCGAGACCCCCGTGCCGTTGCCGACGACGAGCGAATTGGCGAGGCGCGCATTGCCGCGATTGGCGACGACGCCGATGCCGTTGCCGCTGGCGTAAACGCCGTCCAGCGCCATGGACGGGATGGCCTTGCCGTCGATGGAGGTCGCGAGAAAGCCGTTGGAGGTGCCGGTGGCGAAGCTGTCGGAGACGAGCATGTAGATGGGCGAGCCGGTGGGGGCGTTGCGCCCCGAGAGTTCGAAGCCATTGGGCACATTCGTGACCTTCAATCCCTGCACCACGCCCGCGAAGGAGCCCGCGGGAGCGATCAGCGCGCCGCCGCTGCTCGCGTCGGAGATCACGATATTCGTCATGATGATCTTGCCGCCGGCGGCCGGAGCCGCATAGACGCCAAGACCCTTGAAGCGTCGCACGACGCAATCCATCATCTGCAGCGTGCCGCCCGACTGGACATAAACCCCGGCGCTCGCCGCCCAAGCGCCATCGAGGGTCAGCCCCCGCAGCAGCACGACGTCGGTCGCGGCGGCCTTGACATAGATCGCATTCTGGGCGGCCGTCGCCTGAGTGACGCTTGCGACGCCCGCGCCGTTGTTCACGATGCTGAGAGCCTTGGTGATCGTGATCGGGCCGTATTCGCCCGAGCCCATCAGCACGATCTCGCCGCCCGGATTGACGACCTTGTCATGGACGAATTGCAGGGTCTTGCACGGCGCGGCGACCGTGCCGCAGGAAGCGGAGTCGGTTCCCGTTCCGGAGGCGAATGCACGGTTGACGAGCGCCGACGCCGGCGTCGCGGCGAAGGCCGTTGCGGCGATGATTGTGGCTGCGCGAATGAACTGGCCCACGACGCTTATTCCTGATTGAGCGGCGCCCAGCGCGCCGTCCGGGACAAGCTAAGCCACGGTTCTTACGGAAAGACGCCCTAAACTAGGTAAAGATTTAGCAATCGCCTTTCGCGCCGCGCCAGGGCTCGTCCGTCGCCGCGACCTCACGCAGAAGCCCGCGCAACGCGCGCGGGGGCGCGCATCGTCAATCGCTCCCCGTGGCGGTGAGCGTCCCCCCGGTGACGTTCTGGCCGTTGTCCTGGATGGAGTTGGTTTTGTTCGAGACGACCCTCCCGCCGGAAATGGCGACGCCGACGCCATTGCCGACGATCAGCGACCTGGACAGGTGTAGGGCCGAGTTTGTAGCGACGACGCCGGTTCCGTTGCCGGAGACGTCGACCTTGTCCAGCGTCAGGCTCGCAGGGTTGGTGAAAGTGTCCGACACCGCCGAGAAGCCGTTGCTGGTTCCGGTGACCGCGCTCTCCCAGACCTTCACCACCGGGGCCGACGGACCGCGCATAACGCCTCCCGAAACCGCGAGCCCGGTCGTCGTGTTCGAGACTTTGAGCCCGGTGACGCTGGCCGTCAGCGCCCCGCCGCTCCACAAAAGGCGCACGCCATAGTTGCTCGTGTCGGAGATCGCGACATTATTCATGATCAGGGCGCTGGTGGCGCTCCAGGACGTTGCGATGACGCCGACATCCTTGAAATGGCGTATGACGCAATCGCTGATCTGAAGCGTCCCGCCGGACTGAAAATATACGCCGGCGTTCGCCGCCCAAGCGCCTTCGACGGTCAGCCCCTGAAGAAAGACGACGTCCGCGTCGCCCGCGTTGACGAGCATGGCCGGTTGACCCGAGGCTGGCTGCGTGACGCTCGCGACTCCCCCGCTCTTGTTGACGATTGTGAGCGCCTTGGTGATCGCGATCGGACCGTATTCGCCCGAGCCTATCAGGTCGATTTCGCCGCCCGGATTGATGACCTTGTCGTGGACATATTGCAACGTCTTGCATGGCGCAGCGATTGTGCCGCAGCTTGCCGAGTCGCTTCCCGCGCCCGATGCGTAAGCGCGGTTGACGAGGGCCGACGCGGGCGGCGCCGAGAAAAACGCTGCCGCGATGAGCGCGGCTGCGCGGATGAAATGGACCACGATATGTCTTCCTGCTGAGCACGGCGCCCCGACGCGCCGCCGGGGCATAAGCTAAGCGCCTGCGCTTACGGAATGATTCCCTCAACCCGGTAAAATTTTCGCCTTCCGATCGCGCCAATGCGAAAAAAAGGCCCAAGCTTACGCCCGGGCCAAGTGGAAGATGGGAGGTTTACGATCTCCATAAGATAAGTGCGCCGCTTGCTGGCGACACTGCCCTGAGCGCCAATCGCCGCGCGTTTCTTGCCAGATTCTCGTAATCTGTTGGGTGCGCGGGCATTTCAATGAGGCTGAGCCATGAGCTTTTCTCTAATGATCCACGGCGGAGCCGGGGCCATTGTGGCGCCTGAGCGCTTCTCGGCCTCGCTTCGCGCCGTCATCCGATCCGGCGCCGCCCTGCTCGACGCCGGCGCGCCCGCCCTCGACGCCGTGGCGCATTGCGTCGCGCTTCTGGAAGACGATCCGCTCTACAACGCCGGGCGAGGCTCTGTCCTCAACGCGGCGGGCGTTGCTTGCTGCGACGCCTCCATCATGGACGGCCGCACGCTCGCGGCCGGCGCGGTCGCAGGGGTCCGGAACGTGCGCAATCCGGTGTCGCTCGCACGGATGGTGATGGAGCGGAGCCCCCATGTGTTTCTCATCGGCGAGGGCGCGGAGCGCTTCGGTCGCGCGCATGGCGCGATTTTCGAAGACGACAGCTATTTCGTCACGAAGGAGCGGCGCGAGCAATTGCTGCGGGCGAAAGAGCGCCAGGCCATGCCGCTCGACCATGATCCGGCGAGCCATGACAAGCTTGGCACGGTGGGCGCCGTCGCGCGCGACCGGAAGGGCGACCTGGCCGCCGCGACCTCCACCGGCGGCCTCGTCAATCAGATGAGCGGCCGTGTCGGGGATTCCCCCGTGATCGGCGCGGGCGTTTATGCGGACAATGAGAGTTGCGCGGTTTCCTGCACGGGCGTCGGGGAGGCTTTCCTGCGCACCTCGCTCGCCCGCACGGCGTCACTCTTCATCGAACGGCAGGGGCTGGACGCGGCCGAGGCGGCGCGAGAGGCGATCGCCTATCTCGAGCGACGGGTGAAAGGCGCGGGGGGCTTGATCATCGTGGATCGCAACGGCGTCTGCGGCGACGCCCGTTCGACCCCCGGAATGCTCATGGCGCGCGCGGGCGACGGCGAAATCGAGGCGCCGGTCTGAGGGGCCGATCTGCTGGTTACGGAAGAAGCCGCGGGTCCGGGAACCCGCGGCGCAGGCTCAGTAGTTGTAGAAGGCAACGCACACGCGCTGGCCGTAATAATCATATCCCCACTTGGCGCAACGCTGCGGCGGGGCCGTCGCCGCGCCGAGGACCGCGCCGCCCGCCGCGCCGATGGCGGCGCCCGCCAAAGTCCCGCCGGCGCGCCCGCCCGAAGCCAGCGCGCCAATGCCCGCGCCGCCCAAGCCGCCGATGACGGCGCCGCCCGCGGCCCGTTCGCCGGGCGAATTGCAACCAGCAAGCGGCGCCGCAAGGGCGATCGCCGCCGTGAACATCAGCAACTTCTTCATGCGTGGGTCTCCTCTGGCCGCGACGTCAGAAGGACGGGCGGCAATTCTTCCAGCCAAAACCGGGCGTCGGCTCCGCAGCCTGCCTGACGCCCGAGGGGAATCTCGTCGGACCGCGGATCCCTTGCGAAAGATTAATGAAGGGGCGGCGCGATAGCTGTCGCAAAAATACAACAACGGCCGAGTTTGGCTTTCCGCGAAACCTCGAAGCCGCCGCAACTTAGCCAACTCTCCGCGCATTGTGTGTCATTACAGCCTTCGTCCCGGCCTTGGGCTTTTGCGCCAAATTTGCTAGCAGCATGGCCGACGAACCAATGACAAGGACGCGATCGCCGATGGACGCCGATATGAGAGCAAAGGAGTTTCGCCGACGTCTGGAATCGGCGGCCGAGGCCACCGAGGCCACGCTCGACGCCCTCCTCTCGCCTGCGGCGCTCCCGGGCGAAATCACGCGGCCGGCGCGCCTGCTGGAGGCGATGCGCTACGCAACTCTTGGCGGCGGCAAAAGACTGCGGCCCTTTCTCGTGATCGAGAGCGCGCGTCTCTTCGACGTCGAGGGCGAGAGCGCCTTGCGCACGGCCTGCGCGCTGGAGATGATCCACTGCTATTCGCTCGTCCATGACGATCTCCCGGCGATGGACGACGACGATCTGCGCCGCGGCCGTCCGACCGCGCACAAGGCCTTCGACGAGGCGACCGCCATTCTCGCGGGCGACGGACTGCTGACCTACGCCTTCGACGTCGTCGCCGATCCCGCCACACACGCCGACGCCAAACTGCGCGCCGCGCTGGTGCTGGCGCTGGCGCGCGCCGCCGGGCTCGGCGGCATGGTCGGCGGACAGGCGCTGGATCTCGCGGCCGAGACGGCGGCCGTGCCGCTCGACCAGGCCGAGACCTTGCAGATGCAGGCGATGAAGACCGGCGCGCTGCTGCGCTTCGCTGTCGACGCCGGCGCCATTCTCGGCGGCGCACCCCCCGGTCAGGCGCAGGCGCTGCATCGCTATGGCAAGGCGCTCGGCGCGGCGTTCCAGGTCGCCGACGACATTCTGGACGCCGAGGGCGACACCGCCGCGCTCGGCAAGCGCGCCGGCAAGGACGCCGAACGCGGCAAGGCGACGCTGGTCAGCCTTCTTGGCCTCGCCGCCGCGAAAACGCGCTGCGACGAACTCGTCAATGAGGCGATGGCGGCGCTGCACGACACCGGGCTCGGCGAGCGGACGGCCATTCTCGCCGAAGCCGCCAGCTTCGTCGCCGCCAGACGCAATTAGGCAGGCTCATGGCCCGCGACGGAGACGACGAGAGTCAATCGCCGCTGCTTGCGCCGCTGCGTATTCTGCGCGCTCATTACCGACTCGCGATCTGCGGCGTTATCGGCGCCGCGATCGGCCTTGCGCTGCCCGCGACGATCGACCAAAGCGCATGGGCGGCGGAGTTGCTGCCGTCCGAATTTCCCGCCGTCACCCGCGGCCTCGTCGGCTGGAACGCGGCGGTGCTCCTTTACATGGTGGCGGCGACAAGGATCATCCTGCGGTCGACGCATGAATCCATCCGGCGGCGCGCGATGATGAGCGACGAAGGCCGTACTGCCGTGCTGTTTCTCACCGCGACCGCCACATGCGTCGCGATCGGCGCGATCGTCGCCGAACTGGGTCAATCGAAGACGCTCTTGGAAGACGAACAAGGCGCCCACATTGCATTGGCCGTGGTGACTGTCTTCACCTCATGGGCCTTCATGCATCTGATTTTCGCCTTCCACTACGCCCATGAATTCTACAGCGAGGCGGAGGAGACGCCGCAGGTGACGACGCCCGGGCGCGGCGGCCTGCATTTCCCGAACACGCCGATGCCGCAATATATCGACTTCCTCTATTTCTCGTACACGATCGGCGTCGCCTGCCAGACCGGCGACGTCGAAATCTGCTCGCGCGCCATGCGGGCGGTCGCGCTGGTGCATGGCGTCGTCGCCTTTTTCTTCAACACGACGATCCTCGCGCTCATGGTGAACATCTCGAGCGGCCTCGTCTGATGCGCGATGCGGCGAAGCCAGACGAGAAGGCGCGCATACGCGCCATTCTCGTGGGCTCGGCCGGAAACCTCGTGGAATGGTACGACTTCTACGTCTATTCGGCGTTTTCCCTTTATTTCGCCGACGCTTTCTTTCCCGGCGACGATCCCGTGGCGCAAATGCTCTCGGCCTCCGGCGTCTTCGCGCTCGGCTTCTTCATGCGGCCCGTCGGCGCCTATGTTTTCGGCCGCATCGGCGACAGCAAGGGACGGCGCGCCGCCCTGATGCTGTCCGTGCTCCTGATGTGCGCAGGGTCGCTGATCATCGCCTTCATCCCGACCTATGCGTCGGTCGGCGCCGCGGCGCCCGCGCTGCTGCTCGTCGCGCGGCTCATTCAGGGCGCGAGTTTAGGGGGCGAATATGGGTCGAGCGCCGCCTATCTCGCGGAGACGGCGACGCCGGAACGGCGCGGTTTCTATTCGAGCTTTCAGTATGTGACGATGATCGCGGGGCAGCTTCTCGCGCTCATCGTGCTGCTCGCGCTGCAGAATGTCGTCCTCGACGAAAAGGCGCTGCACGCCTGGGGCTGGCGCATTCCCTTTTTCATCGGCGCGGCGCTCGCCGTCGTCACGCTCGTCATGCGCCGCGATCTTGCGGAGACGTCGGCTTTCGAAGCCTCGCGCAAAGAGGCCGAGCGCGGTTCGCTGCGCGCGCTGCTCCATCACAAGCGGGAGACGGCGACAGTCGTCGGATTGACGTTGGGCGGCACGATCGCCTTTTATGTCTACACGACCTACATGCAGAAATTTCTCAAGCTCTCCGCGGGGCTGAGCGCGACGCAGACGACGTGGATTTCGGCAGGGTCTTTGCTCTTCGCGCTCGTCCTGCAACCCATCTACGGGGCGATTTCGGACCGCGTGGGGCGGCGGCCGATGCTCATCGCTTTCGGCCTGCTGGGGACGGTTTTCACCGTGCCGCTGCTCACCGCCATACAACAGACGCGCGACGCCTGGACCGCCTTCGGACTCATCTGCGTCGCCTGGCTGATCGTTGCGCTTTACACATCGATCAACGCCGTGGTGAAAGCCGAACTCTTCCCGGCCGCGATCCGCGTCACTGGCGTCGCCCTGCCCTATGCCGCGACCGTCTCGCTCTTTGGCGGTTCGGCGGAATCCGTGGCCCTGTGGTTCAAGACGCAGGGACATGAGAGCTGGTTCTTTTGGTACGCGAGCGCGGCGATCTTCGTGTCGCTGATCGTGTATGCGACGATGCCGGAGACGCGAGAGATTTCTGACATCGACGATTAAAAAGGGACGCCGAAGCGTCCCTTGCATCAGTTATCCAGGAAGCTCCGCAGCTTCCGGCTGCGCGACGGATGCTTCAGCTTCCGCAGCGCCTTCGCCTCGATCTGACGAATGCGTTCGCGCGTCACCGAGAACTGCTGGCCAACCTCTTCCAGCGTGTGGTCGGTGTTCATGCCGATGCCGAAGCGCATGCGCAGCACGCGCTCCTCGCGCGGCGTGAGCGAAGCCAGAACGCGCGTCGTGGTCTCGCGCAGGTTCGACTGGATCGCCGCCTCGATCGGCAGCACGGCGTTCTTGTCCTCGATGAAATCGCCCAGATGCAAATCTTCCTCGTCGCCGATCGGCGTTTCGAGCGAGATCGGCTCCTTGGCGATCTTGAGCACCTTGCGCACCTTTTCGAGCGGCATGGCGAGCTTCTCGGAAAGCTCTTCCGGCGTCGGCTCGCGGCCGATTTCGTGCAGCATCTGGCGCGAGGTGCGCACGATCTTGTTGATCGTCTCGATCATGTGCACCGGTATGCGGATGGTGCGCGCCTGATCGGCGATCGACCGGGTGATCGCCTGACGAATCCACCAGGTCGCGTAAGTCGAAAACTTGTAGCCGCGGCGATATTCGAATTTGTCGACCGCCTTCATCAGGCCGATGTTGCCTTCCTGAATGAGGTCGAGAAACTGCAGGCCGCGGTTGGTATATTTCTTGGCGATGGAGATGACGAGACGCAAGTTCGCCTCGACCATTTCCTTCTTCGCCTGCCGGGCCTCGCGCTCACCCTTCTGCACCATGTGCACGATCTTGCGGAACTCGGAGATTTCGAGCCCGGTCTCGGTCGCAAGCGCATGGATCTCGGTGCGCAGATCCTTGATGCGGTCTTTCTCGCTCGCGACGAAATCCTTCCAGCCCTTCGACTTGAGCTGCGCAACGCGCATCACCCATTTGGGGTCGAGCTCGGAGCCGTGGAACTTGTCGATGAAATCCTCGCGCGCGACGCCATGGCTGTCGGCAAGGCGCAGCAGCTTCGTCTCGTAGCCGATAAGACGCTTGTTGATGTCATAGAGCTGCTCCACCAGCGCCTCGATGCGGTTCTGGTTCAGCGAAAGAGACTTCACGTCGGTGACGATCTCCTTCTTGAGCTGCTTGTATTTGCGCTCCTGCGCCGGCGTCAGGGTCTCGTTTTTGAGCTTGTTCTCGACATTCTGGTCCTGCAGGCGGCGCAGCTTTTTGTAAGCGTCCGCGACGCGCGCGAAAGTTTCGAGAACCTTCGGCTTGAGCTCCGCCTCCATCGCGGAAAGCGACACGGAATTCTCCATGTCGTCTTCTTCTTCGAAGGATTCCTCTGGGGCCGCGCCCGCCTCGATCCCTTCGGGCGGCGTGCGCGGCGCGGTCGCGGGCGCCATTTCAACCGGCGCTTCCGCTTCGCCGGCGGGCTTGGCCGTCGCCTTGCCGTCCGGGCCCGCGTAAGTCGCTTCGAGATCGATGATGTCGCGCAGCAGCACCTTCCCGGCTTCGAGCTCCTCGCGCCAGATGATAATCGCCTGGAAGGTGAGCGGGCTCTCGCAGAGGCCCGCGATCATGGCCTCGCGGCCAGCTTCGATGCGCTTGGCGATGGCGATTTCGCCCTCGCGCGACAGAAGCTCCACCGAGCCCATTTCGCGCAGATACATGCGCACGGGGTCGTCGGTGCGGTCGGCCGGTTCGGAAGTGCGCGTCGCGACTGCGGTCGCGCGCGGGCTCTCGACGAGTTCGCCGCCCTCGGCTTCCTCCTCTTCGGCGGCCTGCTCTTCCTCGACGTCGTCGGGGTCATCGCCCTCGGAGACGGTGATGCCCATCTCGGAAAGCATCGCGAAGACGTCTTCGATCTGGTCGGAAGACACCTCCTCCGACGGCAGCACGGCGTTCAACTCGGCATAAGTGACGAAGCCGCGCTTTTTGGCGAGCTTGATCATCCGCTTAACGGCGGCGTCATTGAGGTCGAGAAGCGGCCCGTCAGCGGCGTCTACCGTCGCTGCGCCATCATTTTCGACCTTATCTTCGTCTTTTTTCGCCATTAACAGCTCCACACGGTTCCCGACGCGGCGCCTCACGCGGGCTGCCAGGCCAGGCCTCGCATCTGTCGACATGTCCAGAGACGGCCATTCCAGCCTCTCCCTTTGCGGCAGGGCCGACAAACGGGCCCCGCCCCGATTCTCCCCAACATTCTCCACGGGGTCTTAACGCCCCGCTAACCAACATGAAATCGCGCGATAGGTCCAGAAAGTCAAAGCGTGCGCGGCGAGCGCCCCGACGGAGCCCCAAACCCCTCGAGAGCCGCTTCTGCGCCATCTAGCGCGGACAGTTGCGTTTGAATATCCCTGAGTCGCGCAAAATCTTGCTCGCTGGGGTTTTCCGCCAGCCGGCCCTCCACCGCGCGAAGCTCTCTATTTAACGCCCAGAACCGGCGATGCAAGACTAAAGCCTGACGCAGGCTCTCAGCCGCGTCGGCGGGAGCCGCCTCCGGCCGCACGCTCCAGAGGGTGGCGTGGGCCACCATCCCCTCCAGCCGCGCGGCTACGGCGCCGACGTCCGACGCCTCCAGCGACCGGGCAAGATCGCCTCGATCGCCGCCGCCTCCCTCTGTGAACCGCACAAGCGCATCGCGCAGCGCGGCCGCTTCCGGGGAAGCGAATTCGAGGCTCGCGACCTCCTCGACCTGAGAGGCGAGCACCTCCGGATGATTCATGAGAACGAGCAAAATCAATGCGTCACGCGGCGCGATCGTCGCCTTGCCTCCCCGAAAGAGCGGGGAATTGGCAAGCGCCGGACTGATGCGGACGGGGCCCGCTTCGGGCGCGCCCGGCCGGCCCGGGGGCCGACGGCGGGGCGAAAAGTCCCGGCTGCGGGCGGGCGTGGGCGCCCTGCCGAAGAGGCGGGAGAGCCGGTCGCTCAATTCCTGGGCATAGTAGCGGCGCAGCATCTCGTCGCCGATCTGCGCGGCGATTTCCTTCAGCCGCCGCTCCAGGGCGGCGCGCCGCTCAGGCGTGTCGAGAACGGCGCCTTCGGTCTCCCGCATCCAGAGGATGTCGACAAGCGGCAGGGCCTGGCCCAGCGCCTCGGCCACGGCGGCGGGGCCGCCCGCGCGTAGCAACTCGTCCGGATCCTGCCCGCCAGGCAGCAGGACGAAGCGCAGGGTGCGGCCGGGCCCGATGAGCGGCAGCGCCGTATCGACGGCGCGAAAGGCCGCCTTGAGCCCGGCCTTGTCGCCATCGAAACACAGGATGGGCTCCTCCCCCATCCGCCACAGCAGCCCGCACTGATCCTGAGTCAGAGCCGTTCCCAGCGGCGCGACGGCGTGGGGAAACCCCGCCGCCGTCAGCGCGATAACGTCCATATAGCCTTCGACGGCGATGACCGTCCCCGCGTCATGGGCGGCCTTGCGGGCGTTGTGGATGTTGTAGAGGGTCGCGCCCTTGTGGAAGAGCGGCGTCTCGGGGGAGTTCAGATATTTGGCTTGTGGTTCGGCTTCCAGCGCCCGGCCGCCGAAGGCGATGACCCGCCCGCCCCGGTCGCAGATCGGGAACATGACGCGGTTGCGGAAGCGGTCGTAGGGTACGGGAATGTCCTCGCCATGAATGAGGAGGCCCGCCTCGATCATGGTCTCGACCAGCGCGCCCTTGCCCGCGAGATGGTCACGCAGCGCGTGACGATCGGCCGGCGCGTAGCCGAGCCGGAATTTCTCGCGCGAGGCGGCGGAGATCTGCCGCCGGTCGAGATAGCTCCGGGCCTCGCGCCCGGCCGGGCTCGCGAGTTGCTTGATGAAAAACTCGGCCGCCCCGTCCAGAATTTCCTGCAACGAGGCGCGCTTTTGCTCCTCCTCACGCTGCTCTCTGGTCTCCACCGGCATGGCGAGTCCCGCCATGGCGGCGAGGCGCTCCACGGCCTCGGGGAAGGAGAGGCCGTCCGACTCCATCAGGAAATCGAAGATATTGCCGTTCTTGCCCGCCGAGAAATCGAACCAGCGCATCTTCTGGTCGTTGACGTAGAAGGAGGGGGTCTTCTCGGCGTTGAAGGGCGAAAGCCCGCGCCACTCGCGGCCCTCCTTCCTGAGCTTCACCTTCTGGCGCACGACCTCGGACACGGGCACGCGGGCCCGGATTTCTTCGAGGAAGGTGGGTGAGAAGCGCATGGGTGGTACAGGCCGGTCGGAGCGAAGTTTATCTTAAGCCAGAACAGGGAATGCTCCGCAATCGGTTGACCGATCTATGCATCGTATATACAAATGCAGCACCCAGCGTCGCGGCGGCGCAACAGTTTCGGAAATGACTGAACTGAATGACATCGGAGCAATTCGTTTTCTTCGAATGGGATTCGAAGAAAAACGCCTTGAACTGCGAAAAGCACGGGATTTCGTTCGAGGAAGCCGCGACCATCTTCGATGGACCCCATTTGAGAGTCCGATCCAATCGATCGGGAGAAACCCGTTGGCTAGCCTTGGGGAAGACATCGGCTCGGATAATCGCGGTGATCTACACCTAGAGAGACGAGCGTATCCGCATCATCTCCGCCTGTAGAGCCAGGAGCAATGAAAGAGAAATCTACACGGACAGATTCGACAATCCACCTTGACCGCGCCACGGAGCGAGGCCCGGGCGGCTTGACCGATGCTGAAATCGAAGCTTCCACCGCGAGCGATCCCGATTGGGCGGAGTTCGAGTCTGTTGACTGGAGCAAGGCCGAGATTGTCTTGCCTCCGAAGAAGCAAGCGATTTCGATCCGCCTCGACCAGGACCTCATCGACTATTTCAAGTCGGAAGGCCCCGGCTACCAGCGTCGCATCAACGCCGTCCTGCGCAGCTACATGAAGCAGCGCAGGACGAGTTGATTTGAAGCTCATTTGCTCGAAAACGCCTTGAAAGGCGTCCCGAGGTCGGGAAGCTCTGTCACGAAAGTTGTAATTCAGAGGCCCGCCCCGACGCGGTCAGGGGTGCGAATGAGCGTGGCCGCCATCGGCGTGCGGCTCTTCGGCGTCTCCCGGCACTACGACGAGCTGACCGTAGCGCACCCCCCGCTCGCCGATGAGGTGGCCGGCGAAGTGCTCCACCTCCGATTTGCGCCCCTTGAGGAGCGAGACTTCCAGACAGCTCGCCTCGTCGAGATGGACGTGCAGCGTCGCGATCGACATGTCGGCATGGGTGTGATGGTCGTGAACGAGCTTTCTGGAGAGCTGCCGAGTCTCGTGATCATAGACATAAACTAGCGCGGCGATGCAGTTCCGCGCGTCGTCGTCGGCCTTGGGCAGTTGCAGAAGCCCGGCGCGGACGAGATCACGGACGGCCTCCGAGCGGTTCTGATGGCCGCCGGCCTCCATATAGCGGTCCACCTCCGCCATCAGCTCGTCGTCGATCGTCACTGTCACGCGCTGCATTATCCGCTCCCGCCCTGCCGCTCCAGCGTCACCTGTGGCTTTCTTAGCCCTCCGTCCCCGTCGCCGCAACGCGGCGCCCGGCCTGCTTGGTCTTGTCCGCTCTCTCCGCCTTTGGCATGGTGCCGCCAACGAAAACAAAAGGAAACGCCAAATGAACGGGTTCTGGAGGAGACGGGCCGCCTTTTTTCTGCTCTGCGTGGGGCTCAGCCTCGGCCTTGCAGCGCCCGCGTTCGCGCATACGCCGGACATTTCGACGGCCAAGATCTCGCCGCAGCCGGAGCGCGTCTATGTCGTCGACGTCGGCTTCCTCGCCACCGACCTCGAGCGCATGTTCCAGGAGACGATGGACGAGCGCGCCAGCGTCGACCTTTCGCCGCCCGGCGTGCTGGAGGAGGAAATCGGCAAATTTGTCGCCAAACGCGTCGCCATGCGCGACGAGACCGGGCGCGCCTGCATCTCCAAGGTCGAAAAGTCGGGCGAAGACCCGACGAATCAGGACAGCGCGCTGATCGTCATGCGCTTCGATTGCGCCGCAACGAGCGGCAAGGTCTTCTATGACGCCACTCGGCTCCTCGCGACGCAGGGCTCCAAAGGCAAGCACCTCATCACGCTGCTCGGCGAGAACGCCGGCGAGACCATGCTCTATCCGCAGAACCCGCCGCTCGACCTCGCCCAGCCGATGGAGACGACGGGCCAGCTGATGTGGAAATTCTTCGAAGCCGGCATCGAGCATATCGTCACCGGCTACGACCATCTCTGCTTCCTCTTCGCGCTGATCCTGTGGGCGACGCGCGTCTGGCCGGTTGTGAAGATCGTCACCGCCTTCACCGTCTCGCACTCGATCACGCTGTCGCTGGCGGCGCTGAACATCTTCGCCCTGCCCTCGTCGCTCACCGAGGCGTTGATCGCCGCCTCGATCGTGTTCGTCGCGGCGGAGAACTTCTTCTCGCGCGACGTCGACAATCGCTGGCGCAACACCTTCCTGTTCGGCTTCATCCACGGCTTCGGCTTCGCCTCGGCGCTCACCGAAATGGGAGTGCCTCAGGGCGGCGTAGTGCCGGCGCTAGCGGCGTTCAATATCGGCGTCGAGGCAGGGCAGATCGCCATTGTGATGGCGGTGATGCCGATCCTTTTGGGAATCGACAAGGCGACGGGCGGCAAGCGCAACGAGAAGCTCGTCTATGCGCTATCGGGCGCCATCGCCCTTGCGGGCGTGTACTGGTTCCTGCAGCGCGTCGGCATCCTGCCCGGCTGATCGAAGAGCAAAGGGGCCGGCCGGCCCCTTTATCCTTTCACGCGCACATACTCTCCCGGCGCGTCGCAGATGGCTTTGATCGCGCCGACGCCAGGGTGGCGCGCGGGCGTCTTCCCCGGGGCCTGCGCCGTGACCCATTGCAGCCAATGCGGCCACCAGGAGCCGGGGCGCTCCTCGGCCCTGGCGACCCATTCGTCGAAGGTTCCCTTCACCGGTCCGCCTGTCATGTAACCATATTTGTTCTTGGTCGGCGGATTGATGATGCCGGCGATATGTCCGGAGCCGCCGAGAACATAGGTCACCGGGCCGCCGAAGAATTTGTCCCCGCGGAAGACGGAGCGCGCCGGCGCAATGTGATCTTCCTTCGTCGCGATCGAGTAGACCGGGATTTTCACGAGCCGCAGATCGATCGTCACGCCGCTCACGACCATCTCGCCCCGCGTGATGCGGTTTTCGAGATAGCAGCTGCGCATGTAGAAGGAGTGATTGGCGCGCGGGATACGCGTCGAATCCGAATTCCAGTACAAGAGATCGAAGGCCGCCGGTTCGACGCCCTTCATGTAATTGTTGACGACATAGGTCCAGATTAATTCGTTCGGCCGCAGCATGTTGAAGGCGTTCGCCATCTTCACGCCTTCGAGATAGCCGGTCTTGGCCATTTCCTCGTCGAGCGCCGTCATCCGCTCGTCATCGATCAAGATCTGAAGATCGCCCGCCTCGCTGAAATCGACCTGCGTGGCGAAGAATGTCACGCTTTCGATGCGATCGTCGCCCTTCGCCGCCAAGTAGGCGAGCGTCAGCGCCAGCAGCGTGCCGCCGACGCAATACCCCGCCGCCGTCACCTTGCGCGCGCCGGTCGCCTTTTCGATGACGTCGAGCGCGGTGAGAATCCCCTCGTGCATATAGGCGTCGAAACCCTTCTCGGCCTGGCTTTCGTCCGGGTTGACCCAGGAGATGATGAAGACAGTGAAACCCTGCGCCACCGCCCAGCGCACGAAGCTCTTCTCGGGATTGAGATCGAGCACATAGAATTTGTTGATCCAGGGCGGCGTGATCAGCAAAGGACGCACATAGACCTCTTCGGTCGTCGGCGCGTATTGGATCAGCTCCATCACGTCGTTGCGCCAGACCACCTTGCCGGGCGTCGTCGCGAGGTCAATTCCGAGGCGAAACTTGCTGTCGTCGGTCTGGCGAATTTTGAGCACGCCGCCGCCGGCGTTGATGTCCTCCGCCAACATCTTCATGCCGCGGATGAGGTTCTCGCCCTTGTTTTCGATCGTCGCTCGCAGCAACTCGGGATTGGTGGCGACGAAATTGGATGGCGACACGGCGCTAGAGATGAGTCGCGTATAAAAGGCCGCCTTGGCGCGCGTGTGCGGATCGAGCCCCTCCGCCTTCTCCACCATCTCACCGGCCCAGCGAGAAGCATAGAGATAAGACTGTCGCAGCCAATCGAAAAAAGGGCTCTGCTCCCATTCGGGCGAAGCGAAGCGCTTGTCGCCTGGCGCCGGCGGCACGACGGGCGGAACGCTTTCGCCCGAATAGCGGCGCAGCGTCTGCCGCCAGATTTCGCTTAAGCCGCCGTATAGCTCCGCCTGCGCAATCGCCGCGCGTTCGGGCTTGGCGAGCCAATATTCGGCGACCGTTCCGAGCGTCTTGGTCGCGTCGGCCACATTCGCCGCGAGTTCGCTTCGCGGCCCGCCCGAATCGACGGCTCCGATCGCCGCAGCGAGCGCCTTCCGGCCCTGGTCGACGAGTTGGGCCATATTCTCGGCGAAGGCCTCGATGTCCGCGTTCGGCAAGGGCGCGGCGGGCGACGCGGCGGCGGCCATCGTCGCGTCTTCGATCCTGCCGGGGCGCTTCGCCTTGAGCTTCACGGCCCCTTTCGCCTCGGCCTTCGGCGCGGCGCCTTCGCCCTTCGCATTCTTGCCGGCCTTTTTTTCCGACTTCTTCTTGCGCTCCGAAACCGCCTTGGCTTCGGGCGGGCTCTTCCGCCGCTTGACCGTCGGCTCGTCGTCGCGACCTATCGTCATGCTCTTTCCTGTCTGCCGGCGAAGCGTTTGCCCCGCGGGCGGAATCAATATGCCCGGCGTGGCATCGTGGTCTATCGATTTTGCTGCGACGAGGAAACGCCCGTCTCGCCCCTAGGGGCGCGCAGAAGATAAGGACCATATATTACAGCCAGTAAGGCGAGGCAAAGCGCGCCGCGACGCCATGTTGTCGCGGCCCCCGCCCCTGCCGACGGCTTCGCGCCAGCCTTTACGGGCAAGAAAAGAGCCGCGCCGGTCCACAATCGCCGGCCCTCGCGGAGACGTTGGATGCTGAAACCTGCGCGCTCGACCTTGACCCTTGCCCTCGTGTGCGGCGTCGCCGCATGCGCAGCGCCGCACGCCGAAATTGCTCCAGAACCAATTCCGCCGTCAGCCTATGAGGGCGCAAATTGCCGCGAGCTCACGCTGATGCGCGCAAAGACGATGCGAACGCTCGTCTTCTCCAGTCTCGCCCAGGATCACAATTACGCAGAGGATCGCACGCGCGTCTTCGGCGCGCCCGTGCCCATGGCGACGATCTTCGAGGAAAGCCGCACAGCCGAAGTCGCGCGACTGAAGGGCGAGGCGCTCGCCCTCGCCGCCCAGCTCGAGCGCATCGGCTGTGTCGTGCGGGAAGGCTGAAGATTGCGTCGGCCTTGCGCCGCCGAACGCGGAAAGCCGCAAGGCAATCATATCTTCAGTCGCGACGATCAGGCTGCGGCCGAAGATGAACGTAAGGAGTTTGCAGGATGCGCGTTTCGAAGCAAGGCGAGATCGCGGCGATGCCGATCGAAGAGTGCCAGCGTCTCGACGCGCCCCTGCGCGATGATCTCGAAGTGCTCGACTACGAAGTGCGCACCCTCGTCGCGCGCATACGTCGCGAGGCCTGCGACGCGGGCACGGACGACACGACTTTTGTCGCGGCCTCGACCACAGTGCTTCTTTCCATCGCCGCCGGATTGATCGCCTGCGCCGCCGACGAGAGGCGAGCGGCGTTCGACGCGCGCTCCTTCGCCGCGAGCGCCAACCGCGCCGCAGATTGGGCCCGTAAGCGGCGCCTGCTGCGCTTCGTCGCCGGCGAAGCCTGATCAGAGCGCATAATATCGGCTTCTCATGCGCCGCTTGAGGCGCTCCTTGTCGAGCGTCGTCGCATCGGAGAGCCGGCAGCCGATTTCGCCGCCGCGCCGCCAGACGATCCGCGCCAGAAAGAGTCCGCCGCTTTCGTCTTCATAGAAGTAGAACCGTTGCGGCGGCGACACATTGCGCAACAGCTTCAACCGGGCGCCGTCATCCGTCCTGTCCGCAACGAGACAATCCGAAAGAAACCGGTCGGCGCAATCCAGCGCTTTACCCCATTTCAGCCGCGCGGCGCGGCGCAGTTCCTTCCGGCGTTCCGGCTCCGTATCATGAAGCCGCGCGTAGGTAACGACTCTACATCGTTGCGCGCGCCAGCGCGCCAGCGCACCGCTCGCCAATCGAACGCCGTCCAGAAAATGATCGGTCGACATCAATTCCTCGCTGCTCGAATTCCTTCACCATTTCTTAATCTCAACATTCTCCTGCGCAACCTGCGCAGCGACGCGATGAAAGCTTCGGACAAGGCCGATGACGTCTAGTGACGCTGAGGCACTCCTTCGAGGCGGCGATGACGAGCACATTTGGATTGTTCAACTCCTCCATCATGGGCATGTCGGCTCAGGCCGACGCGCTTTCCAATATCTCGGAAAACGTCGCGAACTCCGCCACCGACGGCTACAAGCGTGCGACGACTAATTTCCTGACCGTGTTGAGCGGCTTCCAGGGATCCGACGAGTACGGCGGCGGCGTCTATACGCGCAGCCGTTACGACGTCACGACGCAGGGCGCGTTGACGCCAACCAGCTCTTCGACGGACCTCGCCATTCGCGGCAACGGATTTTTCGTCGTGGCCGACAGCTCCGGCGCCACCTTTCTCACTCGCGCCGGGTCGTTCGTCCCCGACGCGCAGGGCCGGCTCGTCAATGCGGGCGGCTATTTCCTGAAGGGCTTTCCTGCTGGCAGCGGCTCGAACGCGCTTGACGACATGGAGATCGTAACTGTACGCAACGATCGCCTTTATGCGGCGCCGACGACCGCCGGCACATTGTCGGCAAACCTCCCCGTATCGGCGGACGTCACCCCCGCGGCGAACCTTCCTTCGACAAACAGCGCAGGCGCCACTTACGCCGCCAAGACGTCGGTGACAGCCTACGACACTCTCGGCAAGCCGGTCGTTCTAGATGTGTATTTTTCCAAGACCGCCGCGAATACTTGGGAGATGTCCGCCTACGACTCTTTCGGCGCCACTAGCGGCGGCTTTCCCTATTCGTCTGCAGCCGTCACAACCAAAACCCTGACATTCGATCCAACGAACGGCGCCATACTGACAGGCGGCGCGAGCGCCTTCTCCCTGCCGGGCGGCCCAACGATCAATCTCGACATGTCGAGCACGACACAGCTCGGCGCGGATTTCGCCGTCAACAAGGCCGAGATGAACGGCAACGCGCCCGGCGCCATCAGGGACGTTCAAATCTCCTCGGATGGCGAGATGAGCTATCAACTCGACAATGGCCAGATCGCAGCAGCCTATCGAATCGGTCTCGCCAATGTCGCGGCGCCGACGCTGCTTTCCAACTACTCGGGGAACGTCTACGCCGCCAACGGCGACTCCGGACAGATATCCGTGGGAGCCGCAGGTTCAGGCGGGCTCGGCGAGATTGCGTCCTCGACGCTCGAAGCCTCGACCGTCGACCTCGCGACGGAACTCTCCGCGATGATCGTCACGCAGCGCGCCTACACCGCCAATACGCAGTCTTTCCAGGTGGCGTCGGAAATCCTGCAAGTCCTCAACAACCTCAAGTAACGGTGGAATGAGGCCATGACGCTCGAAGCAGCCGGCTCGACCGCCGCAAGATCTCTGGGAACGATCTCAAATCAGATCAGCGTCGTCTCGCGGAACATCGCCAGCGCGGGGAATTCCGGCTCGAACGAGAAGCTTGCGCTGCTCGCCACGAACGATTCCGGCGTCGCATTCGTCGGCGTCGGACGCGCGGCGAACCCCGCGCTCTTTCGCAGCCTCCTCTCGGCCACCGCGTCGCAGGCGTCGGCGAATGCGACCGCGGACGCGCTCGACCGCATCGATCAGTCGGTCGGTCTTTCAGACACTACGGACAGCCGTTCGCCCAGCGCCGTCATCGCCCAATTGACTGCCGCGTTGCAGACATACAGCGCTTCCCCGAACGACGAGACGACAGGGCAGCTTGCGCTTTCTGCGGCCAGCGACGTCGTCTCTTCGCTGCACGACGCCACCGCCGCGACGCAGGGCGAACGCCAGAACGCAGACGCAGGGATGGCGGCCGACGTCGCCGACATCAACGACCTGCTGACGAAATTCACAGCCGTGAATTCGCAGGTTGTGGCGGGCGCCGCTAAGGGCTCCGACATCACGGACGCGCTCGACCAGCGGGACCAGCTGCTCACCCAGCTTTCGACCAAGATCGGGATTCGCACCACGTCGCGCGCCAACAACGACGTCGTGATCTACACGGACAGCGGCGTCACGCTTTTTGAGACGCAGCCGCGCAAGGTCTCATTCCAGGAGACCCCGAACCTCTCTCCCGGCGTATCGGGCGCGGCGGTCTACATCGATGGCGTGCAGGTGACAGGCGCCGACTCGCCCTTCGCTCTGCGCTCCGGAGAACTCCAGGGCCTCGCCCAGGTTCGCGACGTCGTCGCGCCACAATATCAAAGCCAGCTCGATGAAATCGCGCGCGGTCTTGTCGTCGCCTTTTCCGAGAAGGATCAGAGCGGCGCCGGCGCGGCGGACCTTCCCGGCCTCTTCACCGCCCCGGACGCCGTCGCGAATCCGGCTTCGAGCCTTGTGAACGGACTGGCGGGCGCAATCGTCTTGAACCCGACGGTTGATCCGGCCGCGGGCGGGGACTGGACGCTTCTGCGGGACGGAGGAATCTCTGGCAACCAGAATTACGTCTACAACAAATCGGGCGCGAGCGACGACGCGAGCCGCATTCTGCAGCTTGTCGACGCCCCCGGGAACACGCTGCAATTTGACGCTTCCGCCGGTCTTGGCGCCACGGGCTCGCTGGCGACGGCTGCGTCCAATTCGAACGGATGGTTCGAAGCGGAGCGCCAGCAGTCGAACCGAGACACGACCTATTTGGACTCTCTCGCATCGCAGGCGACGCAAAGCCTCTCCGACACCACCGGGGTCAACCTCGACGACCAGATGTCGCAGATGCTGGCGCTCGAGAACTCCTATCAAGCCTCGGCGAAGCTGCTCGAAACCGTCAACAGTCTCTTCTCGACCCTTTTCTCCGCTCTCCACGCCTGAGCCTCCACATGACATACGTGACATCCTCCTTTTCCATGAGCGCCGCGCTGCGACAGACGCTCGGCGCCCTGCAACTCCAGCTTGCTCAGGGGCAAAAAGAACTTGCGAGCGGTCGTCACGCGGATATTGGCGTCGCGCTCGGCGCTCAGACAAGCCGCTCTTTTTCGCTGGCGAATACTCAAACCGAAATCGAAGCCATTCGCACGACAAACAATCGCGCCTCCGCTCGGCTGGATTCGACACAGACGGCTCTGAGCAATCTGCTGACCAGCGCGCAGAGCATGCGCGCCACCTTGCTTGCAGCCCAGACCGACGGCGGAGACCCTTCGGCGATCGTCTCTCAGGCGCGCGACGGGCTCGCGAATTTCACGGCGACCATCAACGGCGGCGATGGCGGCGAGTATCTGTTCTCCGGTCAGAACGCAGCGATGCAGCCCGTCGAGAATTACTTTTCCGACCCTCCGGCGTCCAACAAGCTTGCGCTCGACGCCGCCTTTCGCACCGCCTTCGGCGCAACGCAGACCGACCCGTCAATTGCAGATGTCACCGCCGACCAGATGCAGAGCTTCCTTTCCGGCGACTTCCAGCAGCTTTTTCAATCGGCGAGTTGGAAAGCGGATTGGTCGCATGCGACAGACGCCGCGCTTCGCAGCAGGATTTCGGTTTCCTCGACGATCGATACGTCGATCACGGCCAATGAACCGGCCTTTCAACAGCTCGCCAAAGCCTACACGATGGTTGGCGATCTTGGCGCTGAGAATATGAGTAAGCCCGCTTACCACGCCGTTCTGGCAACAGCCCTGCAGACGATCGACGCGTCGATAGATGCGTTGACTCGAACCCAGGCGCGCGCCGGCGTCATGCAAAGCTCCATCACGACCGCCAGTGACGCCATGTCTGTGCAATCCGACACGCTCACTCAGCAGCTCAACAACCTTGAGGGGGTCGATACGACTGAGGCGGCGACTCGGGTCAACAGTCTGATGACCCAAATAGAAACGGCCTACACGCTGACGTCGCGCATCAGTCAGTTGACACTGACGAAATATCTGTAGCGAGCAGAAACATGAGCTATCGACAAATCTACCTGGAAATCGCAAGCGAGTCCGGGACGAGCGCAAGGGCCAATGAGCGAGACGCGCTCGAAGCCGCAATCGCCAAACTCGCTGCAGCCAAGGCAAGCGGCGCCGGCACGTCGCAGGCGTTTGAAGCGACGGATTTCGTCAGGCGCTTATGGTCGTTCTTTCTTGCAGATCTGCGCAACGATGAAAACGGACTTCCTCCGGACCTGCGCGCATCTCTCATATCGATAGGCCTGTGGATATGCCGCGAGGCCGACAGCGTCGAACTCGGGCCGCTCCGTCAACTTCGACGGTCTCATCGACATCAATCGTCTGATCTGCGACGGGCTCGCCTGAGATGAATATTTCACTGCGACGCGGCGAGAGAATTTTCATCAACGGCGCCGTCGTCCGGGTCGATCGCAAAGTTTGCCTCGAATTGCTCAACGATGTGACTTTCCTCCTCGAGAATCACGTCATGCAGCCACAGGAAGCGACGACGCCCTTCAAGCGTCTCTACTTCGCGATACAAACGACGCTGATGTCGCCGAACGACTGCGAATCCGCAACGCAGCTTTGCCGAAGTCTGCTTGCGTCGCTTGATAGTTCACGCGACCCGCGCATTGCGAGCGGACTCGCGCTGGCGGCCCGTCACATCAGTGAAGGACGCATGTTCGATGCGTTGAAATCCGTTCGGCTGCTTTTCGCCATCGAACCAGAATTCGAGACGCCGACCGATATGCGCGAGACCGCCTGAAAAGGAAGCAAGACATGTCAATCAACGCCATTCAAGCAAGTCAGGCACGTTCTGCGAGCGCAGTTTCGTCGTCTGGCGCATCGCAGTCTACCAACGATGCGAGCACATTTCTCCAGCTTCTCGTCACCGAACTGAAGAACCAGGATCCAACGAAGCCTGTCGATCCGACGCAGACCGTCACGCAGCTTGCGACCTTCTCGTCGGTCGAGCAGTCGGTGAAAACAAACAGCCTGCTGGCCACTCTAGGCGCCAACTCGGCTCTCTCTCAAGCGAGCTCTCTCATAGGGCGCACTGTGGCGTCGAGCGATGGGTCCGTCTCGGGTCTTGTCTCCTCGGTGACGATCGGGGACAGTGGTCTGGTCGCGCAGCTCGCAGATGGCCAAAACCTCGCCCTTGGATCGGGCGTCTCGATCAGTTGACATGAACGAAGCCGAAGCGCTCGAGATCATCCACCGGGCAATCTTGACGATCGTCATCGTATCTGGACCGCTCGTCGGCGCCGCGATGGTCGTCGGGGTCATCGTCGCGCTCTTGCAGGCGTTGACTCAGGTTCAGGAAATGACTCTTACCTTCGTCCCGAAGATCATCGCGATGATCGGCGTCCTTGGTCTTGCCGCGCCTTTCATCGGCTCGAAAATCGGAGCCCTCGCGCATTTCGTCTATTCCCGCATCGAAACGGGCTATTGAAGTCCACGCGAGGATCGCGGCATGACCGCCACTGG
Source organism: uncultured Alphaproteobacteria bacterium (assembly GCA_963806665.1). Lineage (GTDB taxonomy): Bacteria > Pseudomonadota > Alphaproteobacteria > Rhizobiales > Beijerinckiaceae > Methylocystis. The sequence continues at coordinate 243,878 of CAWDYM010000005.1, forward strand.
CATTAAGCCTGCAGCATCGGAAGGAAGTTCCCGCGACATCGGATTCGCGATGTCGATCGTCTTCATTCTATGCGTCTTCTTTCTTCCTATCCCGCCTTTTCTCCTCGATCTCGGTCTCGCGTTTTCCATCGGAATCTCTGTACTGATCCTCATGGTGGCTTTATGGATTTAAAAGCCTCTCGACTTTTCTTCCTTCCCGACCGTACTGCTCGTCGCGACAATCCTTCGGCTTTCGCTCAACATTGCGACGACGCGACTCATTCTCGCGAATGGCGCTGAAGGCTCGACCGCCGCCGGTTACATCATCAGCGGCTTCTCCAGACTCGTCATGAGCGGAGACTTCGTAATCGGCCTTACCGTCTTTTCCATCATCGTGACGGTGAATTTTCTCGTCATCACGAAGGGCGCCACTCGTATCGCCGAGGTTGGCGCGCGTTTCACGCTCGACGCCATTCCCGGCAAGCAGATGGCGATCGATGCCGATCTCTCGGCCGGATTGGTGGACGAACGACAGGCGCAACTTCGTCGTCAGGAGCTGGAGGAGGAAAGCGCCTTCTTCGGATCAATGGACGGCGCCTCGAAATTCGTGCGCGGCGACGCGATCGCCGGCCTGATCATTCTCGCGGTCAACATCTTTGGTGGAATCGTCATCGGCGTCACCCGGCACGGAATGAGCTTGTCATCCGCCGCGGACGTCTACACCAAACTCTCGGTGGGCGACGGTCTCGTATCACAGATTCCGGCGCTCATCGTGTCGCTCTCGGCGGGTCTCCTCGTCTCCAAGGGCGGAACCCGGGGATCCGCCGAGCAGAATATCCTGCGGCAATTCGGCATGTACCCCCGCGCGCTCGTCGTGGCGGCGGCGCTGATGTTCGTTCTCGCCCTGATTCCCGGCCTCCCGCTCACGCCTTTCGCCGCTCTCGGCTCCGCCATGGGCTTCGTCGCTTATCTCATTCCCAGGCAGGCGGAGCGAACGCGGCTTCTCGAAGTCGAAGGCAAGCGTGCGCTCGAGCGGGAAGAGGAGAAGGAAGCAAGAGAGAGCGCCCGCGACGTTCTGCTAATTCCCCCAGTTGAGCTTCGCCTGGGCAAGCAGATATGGGCGGGACTCCTCGCGTCGCAGGTGGAGCTCGGTCAAAGAGTATTCAAGATGCGGCGAAAGTTCGCCAGGGACTATGGCTTCGTATTTCCGGAAATCAAACTTGCCGACGATCTGCACATCAAGCCCAAGCATTACGAAATTCGCATCCATGGCGCGCTCGCCGCAACACGAGAGCTTCCGCTCAAGCGTCACCTCGTGATCATCGGGCGAGGCGCGGCGCCGGAGCTTGCCGGAGAGGAGGCCGTCGACCCTGCTTTCGGCATGCGCGCCATGTGGATTTCAGACGCGCTGGTGGAGGAGGCGAAGCGCCAGGGGTTCACGTCGATCGACCCTGTGTCTGTGCTGCTTACACATCTTTCCGAGGTTTTGAGAAGCAGTCTCGCTCAGCTTCTCACCTACAAAGATATGCGTGGCCTGATTGAACGCCTCGAGCCCGAGTATCGCCGACTCGTGGACGACATGGTTCCGGGCGTTTTGACCTACTCCACGCTTCATTCCGTGCTCAAACTTCTACTCGTCGAGCGGGTCTCCATTCGAAATCTTCCGCTCATCCTCGAAGGCGTCGCAGAGATCGCGCCCTTCGCGCGCCGTCCGGAAGCGATCGCCGAGCATGTCCGAACGCGTCTCGCCTGGCAGATATGCAGCGACCATTCCATAGACGGTTGTCTGGGCGTTCTGCGTCTGGGCGCACGATGGGATCTCTTTTTCCACGAACATCTCAAGCGCGACGCCAAGGGCGAGATGATCGCTTTCGACGCCGACCCTTCGCATGTCGAGAAATTCGCGACCGAGGCCGGCGAGATCATACGTTCGCTCGTTGAGCGCGGGGAGTCCTTCGTGCTTCTGACGACGCCAGAAGCGCGTCCCTATGTCAGACTGATCCTCAGCCGGCCGTTCCCGTCGCAGCCCGTGCTTTCACATCTCGAAGTCGCGAGCGGCGTCGACGTGAAGTCCCTCGGGTCGATTTCATGAGCATCTCTGAAAGCCCGCTCGTCCCGGCTTTCCTCATTTTCTGCCGCGTTGGCGGCTGTCTGATGACGGCGCCAGGCTTTTCGAGCGAACGTGTTCCGCTTCGGATGCGCCTTTATCTTTCCATCGCCTTCGCCCTGTCGCTGGCGCCGCTGCTCATGGAGAGGCTGAGCGCTTCTTTCCACGACCTCGCACCATCGCGTCTCCTTGGAGCAATTCTGACGGAATTGACGATCGGCGTGGCGCTCGGCCTGTTGGCACGGGTATATTTCCTTGCCCTGGAGACGCTGACGACGAGCGTCGCGATGACCTTCGGGCTCGGGAATATCTTCGGCGCCCCGGTCACCGAGCAGGAGCCGATGCCGGCGCTTGCGACCTTCATCACGACCTGCGCCTTGACGCTTGTCTTTCTGACGGATGGCCACCTGGAAATCATCCGTGCGTTGTTCGCCTCTTACGAAGCTGCGCCCCTCTTCGAAGGCGCCGCGCCCGGCGGCCTCCTCGACGAAATCATCCGAGCGCTGACGAAATCCCATGTGCTGGCGCTGCGCATCTGCAGTCCGTTCCTGCTTTTCGGGCTCATTGTCAACGTCGGACTCGGCATGCTCTCGCGCCTGACCCCGCAAATACAAGTTTACTTCATCGCGTCTCCGCTCGTAATTTTTCTTGGCGTATACGCCATCTCCATTCTCTACGCCGACTTCTTTGCCGCCTTCGCAGGCCATTTCGTCGACTTCCTGCATGACTGACTCATCCGCTCGATGCGCACGCCTGCAGCGCGCCAAGACGCTTTGCGACAAGCTCTGGAGACTTGAAAGGACCCGGCTCGCGCAATTGGAAAGCGAGGCGGCCGCCCTGCGGCAATCCGAGCGGCAAGCGATCGACGTCTTTGTGCAGGGGCGCCTCGATCCGCGGTTGATCGAGCCTCGACTTCAGACGCTGGCGCTTCGACTCACCACGGCTCTCGACGCGAGGGCCCAGCAGATCGATCGCGTGCGCGCGCAAGGCGGGCGCGCAAAATTAATTGAGCGTCTGGCGAAGGAGGCTGAGACGCTTGCGCGGCGGGAAGAGGCTGTCGCCCAGCTCAGGCGACTGGCAGCGATCACAAAGGTCAGTCCGCCATAAGTTCGGCCCCCTATTCTCAATCGCGAGTTTGGGGAGACTCCGCATGTCGATATTTCCTGCAACTGATATTGTCTCCGGCGTCGCGCGCGCCGCCGACCCTGAAAAGCTTCGCGTCGCCACGAAGCTGCTCACCGGCGTCGATCCGGGCAATTCGGGCTTCACGCAAGGGCTCGACGCCCGTGCCGCGCGGGCGGTCGAGGGGCAGACAACAGTCGTCTCGAGCAGCGCGCGGTCCAATCAGACTTCTGAAGCGGCGCCTTCCGGACTGCAGGCCGTGCAGAAGTTCGAAGCGTTCCTGCTCCAGAACTGGCTCGAAATTCTGCTACCCAGCAAAGAGGGCGGAAGCTACGGTTCGGGCGCTTCCGGCAATGTCTGGCGGTCGATGATGGCAGAACAACTCGGCATGCAGATCGCCCGTTCCGGCGGCCTTGGACTTCAGAAAACGCTGGAGCAATGGGGTCGCGCGAATTCATGACTCCAACCCATGATGAGGAACCTGAGATGAGCGCGCGCCCGAACGCAAGCGGTGAAGAAGACCTGCCGCTCACCGAATACGGTTTGTTACTTTGCATTCATCGCCTCCATGATTTGATAGCAGCCGAGACGGATGCGTTGACCCGGCCCGGACCGATTGATTTTGAGGCGTTCAACCAACGCAAGTCTCATGCGCTCGTCGAGTTCATGCAATTTCGCCAACGAGCGCCTGCGGAAGGTCGCACGCATGTACGGGAGCCAATCGAAGCCCTCCGCGGCGCGCTGCATCGAAACGCGGAGGCGCTCGAGCTGCGCCTACGTGCGACGCAGGAAATCGCAACGCTTCTGATCGACAGGATACTCGAGGAAGAGTCGGACGGCACCTACCGCAAGCACGGAGCGCTGCGTTAGTCATGCTGAAGACGCTGTTTGTCGGCCTATGGGCGTGTCTGGTCACTCTTGGAGCAACTTACGCCGGCGTGCAATGGCGCGCCCGAGGCGCGGCGCCGGAGCCCCAACACGTCGAAAAAGCTTCTGTTCACAAGGTCAAGGCGATCACCGTGCCGATTATCGCGAACGGAACGCTGAAAGGCTATGTTTCTGCGGAGTTCAGTTTTGTCGGAGCCGAAGCCGGAGGACACGAAAGCGCCGGTCCGGAGCCAGAGAGCTTCTTCATGGATGAGGCGTTTCGGCTGATCTATAGCGACACGCAAGTTGATTTCGCTCATCTTGAGAAGAAGGATCTCGCCGCGCTTACCGAGCAGATCACCGCCAATGTGAACCGGCGAATTGGGCGTTCCATCATCAAGGAAACGCTGCTGCGCAACTTCGCCTTCGTCGCCCGCGAGGATATGCCGCGATGAGATGCGCGCGGCCTCCCGGTCGCGCGCATGCCGACGTCACGCGACTCGATGTACCGGAAGATAGGCGGCGTTGCGCACGATCGACGGGCTCGCGTCGCCTTTGAGGTGGGTCTCGATCGCTTGCGCAAACTTGCGTTCGGTATCGTCCGCCTGCGGCTGCTCGTCGTCTTTCTTCGAATCGTAGATCGCCGACATTTCCGCAATGAAGCGCTCCATGATTTTGAGCGCGCGATACTCGGGGATCTGCGTCAGTTCCTCCGCCATATGCCGGCGGAGCTGGTCCAGTTGCGCTATCGGATGCATGAGAAACCTCTTTTCGTGTCTGCACGTCAAACTTAGTTCGTGCGGCTTTCTCCACGCTGTCCTCGGTCCGCTTTCGTCGCTCAAGCTTCACGAAATCGAAAGCAATTATGTTTGCGTCGATGGAGAAGGAGGCAAGGATGCTCATTTCGCGACTCAAAGGCGCTGACTTCAGCGAGACCGCGCTGCGCATCACGGGCGTCGGCCTCGCCGGCGCCAGTCTCTTTTTCGCGGTTGGCATGGCTTTGGATCCGACCCGTGCGCCGCAAATCTCCGGCGTGGAGCATCTTGCCATTTATTCCAAGCCGGCGACGCTGCGCGCGCGCCGGGAGAGATGGCCGGATATCGACTATGCGCCGGTCGGCTCGACACGGAGAGACGGCGCCTCGCTACAGGGCTACGAAATCGTCGAAGCGAGCCAAGAGAGCGCGCTATTGCGGCTTCCAGACGGCGCCTTGAAGCGTGTCGCCCCGCGCGCGCGCCTTGATAATCTTGGCGCCGTCATTTCGATCTATCAGCGCGGCGGCATGTGGACCGTGGCGACCGACAAGGGATTCATTCGGGAACAACGATCGCGCGCGAACTGAGAGGACGCTGGCTCAACCGGCGGCGCGCATTTCCTCAAATTCCGCAAAGCCGAGCGGCGCGACGAGAAGGTAGCCGAGGAAGCGTTGAGAATCGATCGGATCGTAGCCAAGACGCAGGCGCAGCTTTTTACGCAGCTTGCTGATGTGGCTTTCGATGACATTCTCCTCGACTTCGTCGTCGAAGAGGCCATAAACGGCGTTGAAGATTTGTGCCTTTGTCATCCGTCGTCCACGGTTGAGCGCGAGATATTCGAGAATGCGGCGCTCGCGGCGAGGCAGGGCGAGCACTTCGCCCATAACGACGGGATCGCTTCCGTTGAAAAAGACCTGGATGCCGCCGATCGTCGCAAAATCGCGCCGCGCTTCGGCGCGCCGCCGAATGGCGTGAACGCGTGCGAGAATTTCGCGCACATGGACGGGCTTGCGCACGACGTCGTCAACCCCTGCGCTGAACAGGCCGAGCGTCTGCTCCAGCGAGGGCGCATCATTCATCGCAATGACCGGCGCTTGCGAGCGGCGGCGAATGAGCCGCGGGATCTCCTCGCGCTCCGGGCACTCCCCGATAAGAAACGCTTCGATTGCCTGCACATCCCCTTCGACCGCGGAGTCGACCCAGTCGCGAAAAGGACCGGGCCGAAAGCCGGCCGAGGCGACGCCTTCTTCATCGAATCGACATGAGTATCCGTTCGTTACGAGATCACGCTCGTCGACAATGATGAACATGCTCTGCTCCCGGTCTTTCAGATGAAATGCGATCGCCTCGAATCGGCTCACACTCCCAATTAAGAGCGCGAAATCCTCTTGGTCAACAGATTAGTGATAGTAAACATCTTGATATGCCATTGGAAATGTTTAAGAAGGCGGCGTTGATTGTCAACTAATAGCGATTGATCGACCAATCAATACATCGGAGACGGACGTCAATCGCATTCCATGCGCCATCGCCACCGGCTCGGAGACGAGCTTCCCGTCGGCGATTTCAAGCCCGGCGCGCAGATTTGCGTCGTCCGCCATAGCCGAGCGCCAGCCCTTGTCCGCGAGCGCAAGAACGAAGGGAAGCGTTGCGTTGTTCAATGCAAAGGTCGATGTGCGGGGCACGGCGCCCGGCATGTTCGTCACGCAGTAATGCACGACGCCGTCGACCACATAGATCGGGTCGGAATGGCTGGTGGGGCGTGAGGTTTCGCAGCAGCCTCCCTGATCGATCGCAACGTCGACGATCACCGCTCCGCGCTTCATCGTTTTCAACATTTCGTGCGTGACGAGCAGCGGCGCCCTGGCCCCCGGCGAGAGGGCGGCGCAGATGACGAGATCGGCGCGCTTGATCGCTTCGGCGATCGCCGTGCGCGTGGAATAAATCGTGCGCACCGCCGCGCCAAGGCGCGCCTCCATGCGACGCAAGGCGTCGAGGTTCCGATCGGCGACGAGAATGCTCGCCCCCATGCCGAAGGCGATCGTCGCGGCTTGCAGGCCGACATTCCCAGCGCCAAGGACAAGAACCTCAGCCGAGGGAACGCCAGGCGCCCCGGAGAGAAGCACACCACGACCGCCCGTCGACTTTTCGAGAAGCCGCGCGCCCATCTGCGGCGCGAGCCGACCCGCGATTTCCGACATTGGCGCAAGCAACGGCAACCCTCCACCCGTCGCCGTCACGGTTTCATAGGCGATGCAAACGGCGCCGCTCGCCAAAAGATCGCGGGTGAGCGCCGCATCCACCGCGAGATGAAAATAGGTGAAGATAGCCTGCCCCGGACGCAGCAGGGCGACCTCGCGGCTTTGTGGCTCCTTGACCTTCACGATGAGATCGGACGCGGCGAAAACGTCGGACGCGCCGGAGACGAGAATGGCGCCGGCGCTCGCATAATCGTCGTCCGAAAGGCCGGCGCCGTCTCCGGCCCCTTGCTCGACGCGCACTTCGTGACCCCCGTGCACAAGTTCCGCCACGGACGACGGCGTCAGGCCCACGCGAAATTCGTTGTTCTTGATCTCCTTTGGCGCGCCGATCCGCATGTCATTCTCCAAAATCGAAGGACGCGCCGGGTCAAAATTTGCGGCGCGATGAATATATGCTGGGTGCGCAGCCCTGCGACAAGGCTGGAGGCCAAGCTCGCCGGGCGTGCGCGACATCAACCGGAGGCTTTTGCGATGCCGACGATCAACACGGATAAAGTCTGTTTCGTTATCGTGAAGGCCCGTGAACTCGAAAGCGAAGACGAGGGCGTCGAGGCGGATGCGTCCAACCCCACCGACGACGGTTTTTCTTCTGTTTTGACCGACGACGCCTTCGAAACCGTGCGCAACGAATTAGCCTCGTTCATCGACGCGATGGACGTCGACGAACAGGCCGAGCTTGTCGCGCTCGCCTGGGTCGGGCGCGGTGATTTCTCGGCGCAGGAGTGGAATGAAGCTGTCGCTCAAGCCCGCGGGAGGCGTGAACAGGAGACATCCGGCTACCTGTTGGGCGTTCCGTTGCTCGCCGGGCTTCTCGAAGAGGGACTCGGCGAATTCGGCGAGAGCTGCGCCCTTTACGCGGCGGATCGCCAGTGACGAGCCGCCACGAGGCCCGCGAGGCCAGCTCGAAGGCGGCTGCGCGCAAGCCGTTTCTTCTGATGTGTCCGCCCGACCATTTCGGCGTCTCCTATGTGATCAATCCGTGGATGGAGCCCCATGTCGGTCTTTCCGATCATGCGCGCGCCGTCGCACAGTGGCGAGAGCTGCGCGAAACACTGTCTGCGCGCGCGACGATCGAGGAGATAGCGCCGGCAAGGGGACTGCCGGATATGGTCTTCACCGCAAACGCCGGCTTTGCGCATGGCGACACCGCGATTGTCTCTCGCTTCAACGCGCCGGTGCGGAGAGGCGAGGAGCTGCATTTTCGAAGATGGTTCGCCACGCGCGGATATGAGATCGCGCCCTGGCCGGAGGATGTCTGCTTCGAAGGCGCAGGGGATGCGCTTTTCGACGAGGCGCGCAAAATTATCTGGTGTGGGCATGGCTTTCGCTCCGACCCATCCGCCGCGAAATTCTTGCAGGAGATATTGGAGATCGAGACGGCGCCGCTGCGGCTCGTCGATCCGCTGTTTTATCATCTGGACACGTGTCTGTGTCCCTTGTCTGATGGCGGCCTGATTTATTACCCGGCCGCATTCGACGACGCATCCCGCGCGCGGATCGAGGCGCGCGTTCCGCCACATCACCGCATCGCGGTCAGCGAGAGCGACGCCAATCGCTTCGCCTGCAACGCAATCGAACTTTGCTCGCTTGTGGTGCTGAACGCCGCAAGCCCGCAGCTGCAGGATCAATTGCGCGCCCGCGGATTCGAGCCGACGCCGAAGCCGTTGGGAGAATTCATGAAGGCGGGGGGCGCGGCGAAATGCCTTATCTTGCGCTTGCCGCGCTAGGAGACTCGATTTGTTGTCGAGCCCGCCCCACATGAAGCTTGTTCAGCAAGATTTGGGAGATCGTCATGAAACGCAGAGTCTTCGCTTTCGTCCTCGCTCTTGGAACGGCGGCGGCCTTCGTGCCCCGTTTCGCCTTGGCGGAAAGCCAGCACCTTTCGGAGGCCATTACGCATACGAAACAGGCGATCGACCATGGCAAGATGGGCCATGCAGACGTTCTCGTGACGCATGCCGAGGAGGCCCTGAAACACGCCAAGGCGGCTGAGGCCGAGAAGGCGAACCCGCATATCAAGGAAGGTATCACGCACCTCGATGCGGCGATTGAACAGGGCAAGGAAAAGCACGCCGAGTCCGCGACAAAGCACGCGGAAGAAGCGTTGACTCATCTGGAAGCCGCCGAAAAGAAGTGAGAGTTGCGAGGGCGGTTATTCGGAGCCGCCCTCTCTCCGCCGCATGACAGCGCGGAAGCCATCCTTTATGTGAAGCCCGAGCATTGCGAGGGCTAAGCATGAACCTGCATAAACTGACGCGCGCCAAATCCATCGAACGCCTGCGCGCGGAGGGTGAGTTCGAGTGGGTTCCGGCGCGTGCTCGGCGTCTGGCAGCTCTCCAGCATCGGACTTGGCGGACTCATCGGCGTCGGCATCTTCGTGCTGACGGGCGAGGTGGCCGCGACACAGGCGGGACCCGCGGTCGCGCTCTCCTTCCTGATCGCAGGCGTCGCAAGCGGAGCGGCCGCGCTTTCATACGCGGAGTTTGCGGGGCTCATTCCCGTCGCGGGCAGCGCCTATACCTATGCCTATGCCGTGCTCGGCGAGCTTGTCGCCTGGATCATCGGCTGGGACCTGCTGCTCGAATATGCGCTCGTGGTCGCCGTCGTCTCCATTGGCTGGTCAGGCTATCTGCAGGCGCTGTTGGGGCAGCTTGGCTTTCCCCTCCCGGCCTGGGCCGCGGGCGCGGCGGGAACAGGACCGGGCCATGTCGTCGATCTGCCGGCCGCTCTCGGCGCCCTTGGCGTGGCGGGCCTTCTTTCGCTGCGCATCGAATGGGGCGCGCGCTTCAATACCGTGATGGTCGCCGTCAAAATTTTTGCGGTGCTTTTTGTCATCGCCGTCGGCCTTCCCTATGTGCGCGTCGAGAATTGGCGCCCTTTCATGCCCTTCGGCTTCTCGGGCGTCGCGGAAGGGGCGGCTGTCGTATTCTTCGCCGTCTTCGGCTACGACACGCTCACGACGGCGGCGGAGGAGGCGCGCGACCCGCAGCGTGACTTGCCGCGAGCCGTCTTGCTGTCGCTCGCCGTGGCGCTCACGCTCTATGTGGCGATGTCGCTGGTCCTTACCGGCGTCGTGCGGTTCGACACGCTCAACAATCCCGCGCCAGTCGTCACGGCTTTCGCCTCGCTCGGTCTTCCCTGGGTCGCCTTCATCGTCTCGGTCGCCGCGGTCGCCGGCATCACAAGCGTCATGCTCGCTTTTCTGTTGGGATGCGCGCGCATCTGGTTCGCCATGAGCCGGGACGGTCTGTTGCCAGCCTGGTTCGCGGTCGTGCATCCACGTTTTCGCACGCCTTACAGGCCCACGCTCGTCGCTGGCGCCGTGACGGCGATCGTTGCCGCTCTCTATCCGATAAGAGAGGTGGCGGAGCTTGTGAACATCGGCACGCTCTCCGCTTTCGCCGTGATCTGCATCGCCGTCCTTGTGCTGCGCAGGACACGGCCGGACGCGCCGAGGACGTTTCGCACGCCCTTCGTGCCTTTCACGCCGCTCATCGGCGTCGGCTTTTCGCTATGGCTGATGTCGCGGCTACCGGCGATCGCCTGGGAGCGCTTCCTCGTCTGGCTTGCGCTTGGCCTTGCGGTCTATTTTCTCTACGGCCGAAACCACAGCCAGCTCGCCGCAGAGATCAAAGCCGCGCCACCGCCTCCTTGATGCGCTTCATATGCGCGGCGTTCGCCGCCTGTTGCATCGAAATGAGGTCGTTGAACGCCTTGCAGACGATGCCGCGACGATCGGCGATCTGAACGAGGCCGAAGTCGGGCGTTTCATTCGCCTCGACAATGACAGGGCCGTCGTCGGTCGCCGCCATGTCCCAGCCGATGATGCCGAAGTGGCGCAGAACCTTCGCGCCCTCCACCGCGGTCGCCTTCATTTTCTCCCAATCGGGCACGGCGAGGCCGATCAGCGCGGCGCCGGTGTCCGGATGATGCGTGACGTCTTTCATGTCGAAGCCGACGCCGCTCGTCACGCGCTCGACGCGCCCTGTTTCGAAGTCGAGACCCGCAAGCATATTGCCGGCGCGCCAGAAATTGTCGGCGACATTGCCGGCCGCCGGAATCTTCCAGCCCGCACGGAACGCTTTGGGTCCATCGGGCGTCGCAATGGTGAGGATGCGCACGGTCGCGAGACGCTCGCCGATGGCGGGGATGAGGTCGCGATGCGGCTTGACCATCGCCTGGATGAGGTATCCGGCGGAATAATGCTTCTCGATGTCGTCGAGCGTCGCATCGACGCTCAGGCGCTTGTTTCCGACGGCGATGAGTTCGCCGCTGGCCGCATCGCAGCCCAGCAAGGCGAGCGCGCCGAGACTCTGGAAGCTTTCGACCGGCTTGCCGAATAGCGGATAGTTCTGCGCATCGAGCAGAAACGCCCGCAGTTCGTCGCGAGAGCGCAGCAGAGCAGCGCAGGCGACGGTCATGCCCGGCGTGTAGATGGCGCGCGGCGCGATGGTCGGCAGGCCGTAGGTCGCGAGATAGCTTTGCGAGACGAGCTTGTTCGTCAGGAGCCCGTGCCAGTCGTGCCGGTAGTTGATCTCGATGACGAGGTCGCGGTTGCGACGCGCGCCGATGAAGTCGGCCTTCTCGGCGCCGGCGAGCCAGCAGTCGTCGAAGAGGCGATATTTCACGTAGTCTTCGAAGGACAGCTTGCCCGGACCGAAGGCGAGCTTTGAATATTCCCGCATGAGCTGCATCGGCGGCGCGCCCGTCTGCTGGGCGGCGCGTTGCATGCTTTCCGCCATCGAGACCTGCGGTCCCTCATGGGCGGTGTCGAAGCTCGCGGCCTCGGCGGGCTGCTCGGATTTCTGCTTGCGGCTCAGAAATGAAAAGGCCAAAGCCGTTCCTCCGGAATGGGGCGCCGAGGCGCATGGATATCTTCAGCTGTTGGATGCGGCGAGCGTCGGTCCGCCGACGACGACGCGCTTCGCGAGGGCGCCCCATTTGCGGAACAGAAGCTCCATGTCCTGCCGCAAAGGCTGGAAGGCGTCGTCGAGCGCCATGCCCTGCGATACGCGCGCGGCGACGTCGTTGGCCTGCGGCATGCTGAAGCACAGTCGCAGCGCCGCGCGTTCGCCGATCGTGACGGGCTGGCCGACGTGACAGACCCTGAGGAGGTCCGGCTTGTCGAACGCGCCGGTCGAGGCGCGAAGGGAATCATAGATGAGGCGCGCCTGCGCCGGGTCGCCGCGATGGGTCAGGATGGGAAAGATCGTGCCCGGCTTGCCGCCGAGACGCCAGGATTCGGCGTCGAGAAAATCGAGATCGGGGTTCCCGGCCACGCAACGACGCGCCGATTCCGCAAAGCGCGCGGCGATGTCCTCCCGCAGCTTTGAGGGTATGCGCGCATAGGCCTCGATTTCGGCGAGGGCGGCGATCCAGCGCAGTCCCATTCCCAGATTGGCCGGCGCGAAGCTCCCCGCATCGAAGGCGCGAGAGAAGCTCTCCGGCCAGTCTCGGCGTGCGGCGTAGGCGGCGAGCCCCTCGGGCAGCTTCATCTGGCTCAGGCGGGCCGCCTTGTCCCTCGGGATCAGCAGCGCCCCGCAGAAAGGCGGGCCGCCCGCAAATTTCGATCCCGTGATCATCACGAGAAACCCGGCAGCGAGATCGGCCTTGATCTGCTCGAAGGAGCAGCGCAGCTGGCAGGCGTCGACGAGAACGACCGCGCGCTCGCCCGCGCTCGCGAGAATGTTCCGGGCGGCGGCGCGGCTCGGCCCGCCGCGACCCGTCTTGGAGGCGTCGAGAAGATGCAGCAGCGCGTCGCGTCCGGTGCGGATTGCGTCGGCGACCGCAAGACCCGCGAGGCGATCCATCTCGGCGCTGGAGCGCGCCGCCCCTGATGCCTCTCTTATATCGAGGCGGCGCATGACGACGTCGTCGGCTTCCCAGCCGGCGATCGGCGCGCCTTTCTCGACGTTCGATTCGAAGGCTGCGGTGGCGGCGAAATGCGCGCCCGTCGCGGCGAGCGGGACGCCGCTGCCGGTTTCGTCCGGCGCGACCACGATATTCGCGATGGGACGGCGCAGCAGCGCCTTGGCCACGGCGAGCGCGGCGAATTCGGCCTCGGTGCCCGAAGCCGTGAGGACGACCTCGCAACCTTCGGCGCCAAATTGCGCGAAGATGCGCGAGCGGATGTCGTCGAACAGCGCCCCCAGATCGCCGCGCTCCCGCGCGAGCGTCTCGAAGGCCTCGCGCGCGGCGACATAGCCGCGCTCGGTGATGGCGGCGGCGGTGGATGAGGAAAACCACAATTCCCCCGGCGCAGGCGGCGTCGGCGTCCCATAGCGATTACGGCGCGTCACCGCATCCGGCCAGATGCGCTCGTCGCCGCCGGAGGTCAGCATGAGCTCGAGGCGCGAACGCGACGGCGACGTCTTCGCCGCCCGGTCCGCCTCGGAGGGGAAAGCGCTCGCGAAATCCGCGTCTCCTGAAAGTCGCTGCGCTGCGTCAGTCATCACCGCTCGTCGAATCAAGCCCGCGCGACATCGCGCAACGCCATGATGTCGGCGAACCGTTAAGAAAGGTTAAGGATGACTCCGGACGCGGCGGCTTTTGCGTTTACCATGACGGTCTCATGGCATGGTGCGGGCGGCCGGAATCGAACCGGCACAGGCCTTGCGGCCCTACGGATTTTCTTACCCGCTACGGCTTTCGCCGCCCCGCCGGGGCGGGTTTGGGGTCTGGACTATCCCTTCGCCATAGCGTCAAACGCCTTAGGCGCCGCCCGTCTAGTCTCTACACCTTCCCGCCGCGAGGGCGGGCTTGGCTCGGGATCGCCACTTTCGAGGGTTCCCCGACTTTGAGCGGTTCTACTCCTGCAGTTTCCCGTCTGGAGCACTCAAATTTCTTCAAGTCCGTTGCGTCTACCAGTTTCGCCACGCCCGCAACAGGACGCTTATAGGGCGCGCCGCGCAGCGGGGACAAGCGCGAAATCAATCGCGCCGCGTCGCCCTCCCCTGCCCCGTGCGGATCGGCGCCTGGAAAGTGAGCCCCGTGTCCCACGGGAAGTAAATCCAGGTGTCCTGAGACACTTCGGTGACGAAGGTGTCGACCATCGGGAGCCCCTGAGGCTTGGCGTAGACGGTGGCGAAATGCGCCTTCGGCAGCATGGCGCGCACGACCTTCGCGGTCGCGCCCGTATCGACCAGGTCGTCGATGATCAGCACCTCCGCGCTGGGCCGGCAAATGATCGTTTCGCTCAAGGGTTTGAGCACTTCGATCGCCTCGCGCTCTGTCTCCTCGTGATAGCTCGCGACGCAGACCGTCTCGATGACGCGGATGCCGAGTTCGCGCGCGACGACGCCCGCGGGCACGAGCCCGCCGCGCGTCACGGCGACGATCGCCGAGAAACCGCCGATCGCCGCGAGGCGCCAGGCGAGCGCGCGGGCGTCGCGATGGAACATGTCCCATGAGACAGGGAAGGCTTTATCGGGGGCGCTGTCCATCTTCCGTCCTGTTCTTCTGTCAGGTCACGCGCGCCGCAAGCTCGACGAGGAGGGCCCGCACAGCCGACGTCGCGGCGGCGAGCCCCGCAGCGTCGCGGCTGCGCAAGACGATCTGGTTGCGCACGCCCTCGGCGGTGAATTGCGGGTAAGACCCGATACTGACGCTTTTATGTGCGTGGGCGATCTCCTCGAGCCGCAGCGCATAGCTGCCCTCGTGGATCGCGCCGGCCTCCACCGTCTCGGCAAGGATACGCGCCCCGGCGCGGAGCATTGGCCCGACCGTGTCCATCATGGATTGCATGATGACCGGCACGCCCGCCATGACGATGACATTGCCGATCCAGAAGCCCGGCGCCTTCGACCCGGCGTTGCGCACGAGTTCAGCGCCCCTGGGGATACGCGCCATGCGGCGGCGGGCGGAATTGAGCTCCTCCGCGGTGAAGCGTTCGCATAACATGGCGATGGCGCGCGGATCTTCGCCGATTTCGACCCCGAAGGCCTTGGCCACCGCGTCCGCGGTGATGTCGTCGTGCGTCGGGCCGATGCCGCCCGTCGTGAACACATAAGTGTAACGAGCGCGAAGCGCGTTGAGCGCCGCGACGATTTCCGCCTCATCGTCAGGAACGACGCGCGCCTCGCGCAGGTCGACGCCGATCTGGGAGAGGTAACCGGCGATGTAACGCGTGTTGGCGTCCTGCGTGCGGCCCGAGAGAATCTCGTCGCCGATAACGAGAACCGCGGCCGTCGCCGGCGTTTCGCCCGTTTCTGGGTCGTTCATTTCTGGCCCGCCTCCCTGGTGGCGGATTATGGCGAGCGCGCGCGGGAACGCCAAGTCTGTAAGCGGGGGGAAGAAATCAGATTTTGCGAGGAGCCTCGCGAATCGAGGCCCGAGCGATCGCGAGGACCGGCGCCGGTCGATCAACAAGACCTGGTCGATCAACAAGACCCGGTCGATCGACAACACCTGCAAGACGATGGAGCAGGGCCAGCGCCACGCCGACATAAGCGACATCCAGCAGCGGCGAAGCGAAGCCCGAGTCGGCGAGGATCTGCCCCAGTGCGCTCATCAGGCTTCCTGCGCAAAAAATCAGCAAAGCGTTGCGGCCGAGCAAGGCAAAGAAATCGAAGACGGGCCTCGCCTGAACCTGCAGATTGAGCCCCGAGAAATAGACCGTATAGGCGAGGGCGAAGAAATCGACGATGCGCGCCACGCCAAGGTCGCTCTTGCTCCAGTCGAGATAACCCCCGGCCGAGTCGATGAGCCCCGGCGCGAGGCCGAAGCAGTTGGAGACGACGAGAGCCGAAAGAATTGTCAGGATCTGGGAGGCCCGCAGGGCGCCGGCGTGGTAGGGCACGCCCTCCGCCCGCAGCGCGCCGCCGCAGTAAATGCCCAGAGCGAACATGAATTGCCAGGCGAAGGGGTTGAAATACCAGCCGCCGGGTTCGGGCCAGGAGGGCAGATTGACGCCGCCCGCGCGGGCGCTGGCGTAAACCAGGGCGGAAGCCGCCAGCATGGCGGAGCGGCTGCGCAGCGTGAGCGCAAGCAGCGACGGCGCGCTCGCCATGAGCACGATGTAAAGCGGCAGTATGTTGAAGTAGGCGAGTTGATGGCTGAGCGCCAGAATCCCGAGCAAGCCCCTTGCCGGATCGAGGAACGGCGTGGCGCGGCCATACTCCGCGCCCAGAAGGTCGTTGGGGGTGAAGCCGTTCGCAAGCCAGAACAGCGCGAGCGCGGCGCCAGTCAACGCCAGATGCGCGCCGTAGAGCTTCGCTATGCGCCGCGCCAGCGACGCCACGACGCTTTCCGTCTCGGCGAAGCGCTCGCCATAGGCCAGATAAACTGAAACGCCCGAGAAAAAGACGAAGAGCTCGGCCGCATCCGACAGGTTGAAGTTACGCGGCGTCAGCGCCCCGAGAACATTCCCCGGAATGTGGTTCACCAAAATGGCGACAAGGGCGACGCCGCGCCAAAAATCTATCGCTTGTACGCGTTTGGATTGCAGGGCCACCGTTTTCTCATCCCTTTGAGCGCCTCCCGACTTCAGCTCGGTCGCTTGCCGCGCCAAGGATCATACAAATCTTGCGCCGCAACCATGGCCCGCCGTGCGCGATCCGGGCCGAGCGTCTCCCGCCTCCTTGCTTTAGCCGGCCAAATCACTACCTTGTCGACAACTCAATCCTAAGCGAAAAAGACCCGCGCGCATGACGTTCATAGAGTCGCACCTCGCCCCCGCCGGCCGTAAGAGCGGACACATCAAGCTGCACGGTCCCGAAGACTTCGAGGGGATGCGCAAGGCGGGTAAGCTGACCGCGGAGGCGCTCGACATGCTCGCTCCGCATGTCAAGCCCGGCGTCACGACGCAACAACTCGACGATCTCGTCTTCGACTTCGCAATCGCGAATGGCGCCTATCCCGCGCCGCTGGACTATCGCGGCTATCGCAAATCGATCTGCACGTCGATCAACCATGTCGTCTGCCACGGCGTGCCCGACAACAAGGCGCTTCGGGAAGGCGATATCGTCAACATCGACGTGACCTTCATCATCGACGACTGGCATGGCGACGCAAGCCGCATGTTCGGCGTCGGCGAAATCTCCCGAAAGGCGCAGCGGCTGATCGAGGTGACCTATGAGTTCCTCATGCGTGGCATCGCCGTCGTCAAGCCGGGCGCAACGACCGGCGACATCGGCGCCGCTATTCAGCAATATGCCGAGAGCGAGCGCTGCTCGGTCGTGCGCGATTTCTGCGGACATGGGCTGGGCCGCGTCTTCCACGACGAGCCGAACATTCTCCATTACGGCGACGAAGGGTCAGGGCGTCCAGCTGCGCCCCGGCATGTTTTTCACCATCGAGCCGATGATCAATCTCGGCCGTCCGCAGGTGAAAATTCTTTCAGACGGCTGGACGGCGGTCACGCGCGACCGCTCGCTGTCGGCGCAGTTTGAGCATTCGATTGGCGTCACCGAAACGGGAGCGGAGATTTTCACGCTCTCCCTCGAAGGTCTCGACAATCCGGCTGCGCCTCGCGCGACCGCATGAAGCCGCCGCCAGACGAGGCGCAGCCACTCAAGCGCGAGCCCGAATCCGGCATGGAGGACGCGCCGGCGCCGCATTATTTCGGGCATCGCCAACGCTTGCGAGACAGATTCATGGAGGCGGGCGACCATGCGCTCGCCGACTATGAGCTAATGGAGCTTTTGCTTTTTCGCGCCATCGCGCGCCGCGACGTGAAACCGCTCGCCAAGGCGCTGGTGGAGCGCTTCGGCTCTTTTGCCGAGGCGCTCGCCGCGAGGCCGGAGCGGCTGCGGGAGATTTCGGGATTAAGCGAAGCCGCGATCGCCGAGCTGAAGATCGTCGAGGCGGCCGCCCGCCGCCTTGCGCGCGGCGCGCTGGAAAAGCGCGCCGTGCTCTCGTCCTTCTCGGCGGTGACCGACTATTGCCGCACCGCCATGGCCTATGCCGACCGCGAAGAATTTCGCGTTCTCTTCCTGGACAAGCGCAACGCCCTGATCGCCGACGAGGTGCAGGGCGTCGGCACGGTCGACCACACGCCCGTCTACCCGCGCGAGGTCGTGCGCCGCGCGCTGGAACTGGGCGCGAGCGCCCTCATCCTTGCGCACAATCACCCCTCAGGCGATCCGACGCCCTTCAGCCGCCGACATCCGCATGACCAAGGAGATTGTCGTCATCGCGCAACCCTTCGGCATCGCCGTGCACGACCATCTCATCGTCGGACGCAGCGGGCAGACGAGTTTCAAGGGACTGAAGCTTATCTGATCATTCATAGAGCTTCGCCGATTTGTCTGGTTTCACCCTCACGCCGCTCATCATCGCGACAGCGCTCTTCATGGAGCAGCTCGACGGCACCGTGCTGGCCACCGCTCTGCCGGCGATGGCCGCCGACCTCCATGAAGATCCGGTGGCGCTGAAACTTGCGCTCACCTCCTATCTTCTCTCGCTGGCCGTCTTCATCCCGCTCTCGGGCTGGGCCGCGGATAAATTCGGCGCGCGGCGCGTTTTCCGCGCCGCCATCGGCGTCTTCACGGTCGGCTCGATCCTGTGCGGCTTCTCGGGCTCGCTCGCCTCGATCGTCGCCGCGCGCATCCTGCAGGGGCTGGGCGGCGCCATGATGGTGCCCGTCGGACGGCTCGTCATTCTGCGCACGGCCCCGCGTCACGAACTCGTGCGCGCCATGGCCTGGCTCACCATCCCCGCGCTCGTCGGGCCGCTGATCGGTCCGCCCCTCGGCGGCTTCATCGCGACCTATTTCGAGTGGCGCTACATCTTCTGGATCAATGTGCCGATCGGCCTGCTCGGCGCGGCGCTGACGACCCGTTTCATTCCCGATCTCAAGGAAGAGAATGTTCCGCCGCTCGATGTGACGGGCGCCGTGCTTTCGGGACTGGGGCTTTCCTTCATCGTTTTCGGCTTCACCATCGCCGGGCGCGGCTTTGCGCCGACGCCGGTCGTCGTTGCGATCGTCGCAATCGGCGCCGCTGCGATTTCCGCCTATGTCGCGCATGCGAGGCGCGTCGCTCATCCGATCATCGACCTTTCGCTCTCTGCGAATCCCGACCTTCCAGGCGGCGATCTTTGGCGGCTTCCTGTTTCGCGTCGGCCTTGGCGCCATTCCCTTTCTGCTGCCGCTTCTGTTGCAGGTCGGCTTCAACCTCAGCGCTTATGAATCCGGGCTGCTGACCTTCGTCGCGGCCGCCGGCGCCATGGTGATGAAGACGACGGCTCAGCCCATTCTCAAGCGCTTCGGCTTCCGCCGCGTGCTGGTGACGAATGCGATCATCTCCTCGGCCTTTCTGATCGCCAATGCGTTCTTCACGCAGACGACGCCGCACTGGACCATCATGACGGTCCTGCTCGTTGGCGGCTTCTTCCGGTCGCTCGAATTCACCGCGCTCAACGCGATCTGCTATGCCGACGTTTCTCAGGAGTCGATGAGCAACGCCACGAGCTTTGCGGCCGTCGGACAGCAATTATCGCTGTCGACGGGCGTCGCCATCGGCGCCGCGGCTCTCGAGGCGGCGCGCGCGCTGCACGGCGGCGGGACCCTGCAGGCGCAGGATTTCGCGCCGGCTTTCTGGGTCGTCGCCTTCATCTCGGCGGTGTCGGTCGTAACCTTCCTGCGACTCGCGCCAAACGCGGGCGACGAGCTGACCGGCCGCGGCGCCGCGCGCTAGCTGCGCCTGCCGCGAAACCCCGTCGCGAGCACGTAAAGCTCGGCTGAATCGGCGCGGCTGGCGGAAGGCTTCACATGGCGAACGGTGGCGAAATCACGCTTGAGCCGCGCGAGCAACTGCCCCTCCGTGCCGCCCTGAAGGACTTTCGCGACAAAGAAGCCGCCCGGGGCGAGAACGCCCATCGCAAACTCCGCCGCAAGTTCGGCAAGACCGATGATGCGCAGATGATCCGTCTGCTTGTGGCCGGTGGCGTTCGCCGCCATGTCGGACATGACGCCGTCGGCCTCTCCGCCCAGCATGCGCTTCATGAAGTCGGGCGCATCGTCGTCGTTGAAGTCCTTCACCGCGAATTCGACGCCCGCGACCGGCTCCATGTCGAGAAGATCGATGGCGACCACCTTTCCCTTGCCATCTTTCGCTTTCACGCGAGCGGCGGCGATCTGCGACCAGCCGCCCGGCGCGGCGCCAAGATCGACGATGCGGCCGCCCGGCTTGAGAAGATGATGGCGGTCGTCCATCTCGATGAGCTTATAGGCCGCGCGCGAGCGATAGCCGTCGCGCTTGGCGCGCGCGACATAGGGATCGTTGAGCTGGCGCTCGAGCCAGAGCGTCGACGACAGAGAGCGCTTGCGGGCAGTCTTCACCCGCGTCTTCAGCGAGCGACCGCCCTCGCGGCCTGATCCTTTGCTCTCGCTCACGCCAGAACCTTGTCGCGCGGCGCGAAGAGATTATCCGCGCCGGGCTCCATCTCGATATGGCGATCGTGATAGTCGAGCAGCGTGGAGCGATGGCCGATGGAGACGACCGTGGTCTTCGGCAGGCGCGCGCTCAACATCCGATAGATGTCGCCCTCCAGCTTCTCGTCGAGCGCCGACGTCGCCTCATCGAGAAAGAGCCAGTCCGGCTTCGCAAGCACGGCCCGCGCGATGGCGACGCGCTGCTGTTCGCCGCCGGACAGGCGCTGACCCCAGTTGTTGTCTTCATCCAGACGCTCGACGAAGGGCGCGAGACAGGCGGCCCGCAAGGCTTCTTCGATCTCGGCGCGGGAGAAATCCTCCCCCTTGGCGGGATAGACGACCGCTTGCGCGAGCGTTCCCATCGGGATGTAGGGGCGTTGCGGCGCGAGCATGACTCTTGCGCCCTCCGGCAGGACGATATCGCCGGACGCGTGCGGCCAGATGCCGGCGATGGCGCGAAACAGCGTCGATTTGCCCGAGCCCGACGGGCCGGTGAGCAATACGGATTGGCGAGGTTCGAAGGCCAGCGCGTCGACATGCACGATGCGGCGGCCGTCCGGCAGTGAAAGCGTGAGGTCGCGCAGGCTGATCTGCGGCGTCGCGGCGTGCGAGATGACATGCGTCTTCGCCGCCGTCGCGCGCGCAACGTCGATCGCCTGATCAAAGGAGCTCAGGCGGTCGAGTACCGATTTGAAGCTGGCGAGGAAGGTGTAATAATTGATGAAGAAAGTGAGCGCGCCCTCGACGCGCCCGAAGGCGCTCGCGGTCTGCGTCATGACGCCGAGCTGGATTTTGCCGGCGAAATAGAAAGGCGCGGTGATCACATAAGGGATAATCGGCGAAATCTGGCCATAGGAGGCGGTGAAGGCCATCAGCTCTTTGCGCTTGCGCACGATGTCGAGATAATTGCCGAAGACGCCAGCGAAGCGCTGCAGAAGCGAGGAGCGCTCGCCATTTTCGCCCGAGAGCAGCGCGATCTGCTCGCTGTATTCGCGCAGGCGCGCCAGCGAAAAGCGGAAATCGGCCTCGCGATGCTGCTTCTCGTAAAAAAGGCGCGTCAGCGGGCGACCAATGAGATGCGTCACCGCCGTGCCGAGCGCCGCATAGGCGAGCACGACCCAGAACAGGAAGCCGGGAATGAAGATATTGGTGCCGGGAAGCGGATAGTTGCCCGAAAGCTCCCAAAGCACGAAGGAGAAGGAGACGAGTGAGCTCAGCGTCGAGATCAGCAGGATGGAATAGGTGTAGATGCCATAGCCTTCCTCGCCGCCGTCGATGAAACGATTGACGTCTTCGGCGATGCGCTGGTCGGGGTTATCGGCGTCGCCGCCCGCGAGCGTCATCCCGTAATGCGTGTGACCGCCGAGCCATCGGCTGATATAATGCTCGGTCAGCCAGGCGCGCCAGCGGATCGTGAGCATGGACTTGAGCACATATTCGATGACGGCGATCGCGACATAAAAGAACGCCCAGGGCGTGAAGACATAGAGAAGCTGACGCCAGAACTCGGCCGCGTTCTTTTCCTGAATGGCGTTGAACCAGTCGCGATTGAAGAAGGAAAGGCGCACCGTGATGCCGACCTGCCCCTGATTGATGAGGACGAGCACGACGATCATCGCGATGGCGATGGACCTTTCGCGCGAGGTGAAGGCCGGAAACGGCCACACGCGGGCCTGTCCCCTGTCGTGCGTGTCGAAGTAGAGGTCCGAGATGCGGTTCATCTCCCGCACGACCGGAATATGAGCGATGGCGTAAACGAGGATCGAGAAGACCGCGACCGTCACGGCCATGCTCTCCGGCGGCGCGTAGATCGCGAGCGACGGCGGCCAGAGGCCCTCCGCCTGCATCAGTCGCAGGAGCCCGAAGACGACCGTCTCCGTCGAGAAGATCGCCGCAAAGATCTTCATGAAGGTCGATATGTCGACGGCGCGCCAGGTTGTGTAAGCGCAAAGCCCCGCCGCGACGGCGAGGACGAAAAGGTCCGCATCCGCCCGATGCGCGCCCGCAAGCGCTGCAAGAACGGCAAAGGCGGCGACGGCCGCGCTCAGTTTTCGCATCTTTGGTCCCTTGAAGGATCAGGCCGCGTCAGCGCTCTCGCGCCGACGCCGTTGCGCTCGGCGCGACTTTGCACGGCCGGCGCTGGAACTCAATCGTCCTCGGTCGGTATCACGTCGTCGCCATTGACGTGAGCGATAAGCACGGGAGAGGCCTTGAAAGTGAGGACCCGGCGCGGCGTAATTGTGGCCTCGACGCCCGTTTTCGGATTGCGGCCAATGCGTTCGCGCTTCGAGCGGATGTTGAACGTGCCGAACGACCGCAGCTTGACCGACTCCCCGCTCAGCAGGGCGTCGCTGATTTCATCGAAGGTCGCGTCGAGAATCTTCCGAGCTTCGGCGCGCGACAGCGTTGGACAACAGCCGTATACGGCCTCCCGCAGCGCAGCGCGCGTCAATGTGCTTCCGGGCTCGCTCTTTCTCACCATGTGGGACAAACGCTGAAGAGTCCGTCTGTCGCTCGGCTGATCGGCGTGAACACGCAAGTCCCCCTTACTATTGTGCCAACGCGACGAAACTGATTGAAACATTCGCGGGAGCGAAAAGCTCACGGCCATTATAGTACGCATAAATCATAGAGATGCAAGACCGGGCCGCCGTAACGTCAAGATTCTGACGCTGCGGCGCCACAGTGCGTGCTGCAGCGCACAATCAAACCACGAGCTTGACCTTGTGCTGCGCCACGGGGATCATCGCCCGGACTTTCCGGATGCGCTCGACGTCCACATAGGAAGACACGAGGCCCGGCCCTTCCGACGCCTTGGCGACGACGTGGCCCCAGGGGTCCGCGATCAGCGAGTTTCCGTAGGTGAAACGCGTTTCGTGACCGGCCTTGTGGGCGCCTGTCTGGGCGGGGGCGCAGAGATAGGCCTGCATTTCAATCGCGCGGGCCCGGCAGAGCACCTCCCAGTGGTCCTTCCCCGTCACGAGCGTGAAGGCGGCAGGCAGCGCGACGATGTCCGCCCCTTTTTCGGCGAGCGCCTGGAAGAGGTACGAAAACCGCAGATCGTAGCAGATGGCGCAGCCGACGATGACGCCGTCGCAATCGTAGGTCACAACCGCGTCGCCCGGCTTGAACGCCGCGCTTTCGTGATATTTCGCGCCGTCCGGGGCCGTGATGTCGAACATGTGGATCTTGCGATAGCGCGCGACCTCCTTCCCCTCCCGGTTGAAGGCGACGCTGGTGTTGTGCAGGCGCTCCTCGCCGGGGATTTTCTCCAGGATGGAGCCCGCGTGAATAAAGACCTTGTGCTCCCGCGCGAGCGCGCTGCACATCTCATAGGCGGGGCCGTTGGGAAACTCTTCGGCCGCCGCCATTTTTTCGGCGCGGGAGCCCCCGATGAAATCGAAGACCTCCGGGAGGCAGATCCAGTCGGGCTTTTCCTGAGTCACGGCCCGCTCGATCAGGGCGCGGGCGTTGGCGAGATTGACGGCCTTGTCGCCGATCGAATTCATCTGAACCAGTGTGACCTTCATAAGCGCTCTGCTGTTCTCTGGGCGCGGTGTCGCGCAACGGTTTCTACCGCCTGCATTCTACACAAGCGCGGCGGCGGGCGTATAGCCCATTCGTCCGGAGGAAAACGCTAGGTTCCGCAACCCTTGCGCAGGGCGGCGAGGCAGAATTCGATCATTTGCAGGCTGGTCGGTTCGGGCCGATCGGCGCATTCCACCATCAGCCGCGGATGAAAGAACCGGATGCAGGCCAGGTGGACCAGCCGGGCCGCGAGATGCGCGTCGCCCTTGGCGAATACGCCGCTCTCCATGCCGGATGCGACGACGCATTCGATCAGCCCGTCGATGCGGTCGATATGCGCGTCAATGGAGGGCCAGCGCTCGTCGAGCGCCGCTTCGACCATTTCATGCAGCTTGCGGTCGGCCACATATCGCTCAGCGTTCATCGACTCCGCGCCGAGGATCAGCGCCCGCAGCCGGTCCGTGGCCGGAGCAGGCGCATGGGCGATCTTTTCGGCCGCGGCCTCTACTTCGCCCATGAGGTGGCGCGCGACCGCCTCGTGGATTTCAGCCTTGGAGCCGAAGAAGCGATAGACATTGGCGGGCGACATGCGCAGTTCGCGCGCAATATCGGCCACGGTGGTTTTCTGGAAGCCGATATCTCGAAAGAGCCGCTCCGCCGTCGCGACGATCCTGATGCGCTGTTCGCATTCCCGGGCGATCCCGGCGTCGGTCGCGACGCTCATTCCGCCGCCTCCCCCGCGAGTTCCGAGCCGGCCGGCATGGACTGCGGCGTCGGCTTGGCCATGCCCTCGTTGAGATGCTTGCGAAACCAGGTCGCGTAGAGCGCCGGCAGGAAAAGCACGGTCAGGAAGGTCGCGACAAAGAGGCCGCCCATGATGGTGAGCGCCATGGGACCCCAGAAGGCGGACCGCGAGAGCGGCACCATGGCGAGAATGGCGGCGAGCGCCGTGAGCGCGACGGGCCGCACGCGCCGCACCGTCGCGCCGATGATCGCCTCCCGGTAGCTTTCGCCGCGTTCGAGATCCTGCCTGACCTGATCAACCAGGATGATCGAATTTCGCATGTCCATGCCCGAAAGCGCAAAGAGCCCGAGAAGCGCCACGAAGCCGAAGGGCGCATGGGCGAGATTGAGAGCAAGAGAGGCGCCGATCAGCCCAAGCGGCGCGCTGATCGCTACGAGCCCGACCCGCGTGAAATCCTGGAGCTGGAACATCACGATCGTGAGCATGGCGAGGCCCACGAGCGGGAAAATTGCAAAAATCGAGGTGTTTCCCTTGGTAGACTCCTCGATCGCGCCGCCCATTTCGATCCTGTAGCCGGGGGGCGCCTGGTCGCGGATTTCCGCGAGCTTCGGCCAGACGCGCATCGAGACATCGGGCGCCTGCACGCCATCTTTGACGCCGGAGCGCACGGTGATCGTCATGTTCCGATTGCGCCGCCAGAAGATCGGCTCCTCATGCTCATAGACGATCTTCGCCACCTGGGAGACGGTGACGGGCTTGCCGTCGCGGGTGTCGACCACGATGTCGCCGAGGCGTCCCAGATCGCCGCGCTCGCCCGGAACGGCCCGCGCCACCACGTCGATCTGGTCGATTCCGTCGCGCAGCGTCGCCACCGTGACGCCCGAGATGACCATGCGCAGCCGATTTGAAACATCCTGGGGCGTGACGCCGAGGAGACGCGCGCGGTCCTGATCGATGACGAGCCGCACGCTCGGCGTCATTTCGTCCCAGGAGAGGTGCGCGTCATCCACCCCCTCGTCCCTCCCCAGAATCTCGCGCACCTGATAGGCGATCGCGCGCACTTTCTGCGGGTCCTCGCCGACGACCCGGAACTGCACGGCGTAGCCCACCGGCGGGCCATAGCTGAAGCGGTCGACCCGGGCGCGCGCCTGCGGCACGGCGCCATGCGCGATCGCCGCCTCCAGCTTCTTCTTCAGTCGTTCGCGCGCCTCGATGTCCTTCGAGACGATGACGATCTCGGAATAGGACTCGTTGGGCAGTTGCGGATTGAGCCCCAGCCAGAAGCGCGGCGGCCCCTGCCCGACATAGGTCGTGAAATAGGCCGCGTCGGGATCGTCCTTGAGCAGCGCTTCGGCCTGCTTGGCGGCCTCCAGCGAGGCGCCGATGGAGGAGCCTTCGGGGAGCTTGAGCTGGAAGAAGAGTTCGAGGCGCTCCGCATAAGGGAAAAACTGCTTCTGCACGACGAACATGCCGAGGATCGCCAGCGCGAAGACGCCAACCGTCGAGCCGATCACCAGCAGGCGATTGTCCACCGCCCAGGCGATGAGCGAACGCAGGCGGCGATAAGCCGGCGTATCGTATATTTCGTCAGGATCATGATGGGGGTGCAGCTTGCCGAAATCCGGCAGCAGCTTCACGCCGAGATAGGGCGTGAACATCACCGCGACGAACCACGAGGCGATCAGCGCGACGAGCAGGACCCAGAACATCGACCCCGTATATTCGCCGACCGCCGAATTGGCGAAGCCCACCGGCAGAAATCCCGCGGCCGTGATCAATGTGCCGGTGAGCATGGGGAAGGCGGTCGAAATCCCAGGCATAGGTTGCGGCCTTGATGCGGCTGTAGCCCTGCTCCATCTTCACCATCATCATCTCGACCGCGATGATGGCGTCGTCCACGAGAAGACCCAGCGCGATGATGAGCGCGCCGAGCGAAATGCGCTGGAGATCAATGCCCATCTGGCTCATGGCGATGAACACGATGGCGAGGACGAGCGGCACCGAGAGCGCAACGACGATTCCGGTGCGAAAGCCCAGCGACACGAAGCTGACGCCCAGAACGATGATGAGCGCCTCGATGAACGAACGCGTGAACTCCCCGACCGCCTCCTCGACCACTTTGGGTTGATCGGCGACCTGGTCGATATCGATGCCGATCGGAACTTTGGCGCGGATCTCGTCGACGGCGGCGGCCACGCTCACCCCGAAGTTCAGCACATTTCCGCCCCGCGCCATGACGACGCCGACGACGATGGCGGGCTCTCCTTTGTAGCGCACAAGAAAACTCGGCGGATCCTCGAAACCGGCGTAGACATTAGCGATGTCCCCGAGACGGATCACCTTCCCGCTCGCGGGAACGGGGATCGCCGCAATCGCGGCCGGGCCCTTTAGCTCCTCGGTGACCTGAATGCGCACGCGGTTGGACGTCGTTTGGAAGACGCCGGCGTCGGCGACGGCGTTCTGCTTCTTGAGGGAGTCGAACGCCGCCTGAGGCTCGACTCCCAGAGTAGCGAGCTTCGCCTCGTTGAACTCGACGTAGATGCGCCGCGCCTGCTCGCCATAGACGTCGACCTTGACGACGTCCGGCGTCTCCAGAAGGCGCTGGCGCAGCGCTTCCACCGCCTTGTCGAGCATATGATAATCCGCGCCGTCGCCGGTCACGGCGTACATCACGGTGTCGACGTCGCCGTATTCGTCATTGACCGACGGTCCTTTGACGCCCTCGGGGAGGTCGGATTTCATGTCGCTGAGCTTCTTGCGCAGCTGATAGAACAGCTGCGGAATCTCCTTGGGCGGCGTGAAATCCTTGAAGGTGACCTGCGTCGCGAGGAAGCCCGGCTTGGTGTAGGTCTCGAACTTGTCGAGATAGGGCAGGCTTTGGAGCTTCTTCTCGATCAGATCCGCGACCTGATCGCGCATCTCTTTCGCCGTCGCGCCCGGCCAGGTGGCCGAAATATTTGCGACCTTAATCGTGAAAGAGGGATCCTCCGCGCGCCCGAGTCGCCGATAGGAGGCGGTTCCCGCGGCTCCGATGGCGAGCATCAGGAAGAGCATCAGCGCCGGACGTGCGACCGCCCATTTCGAGAGGTTGAAGCCCATCGGCGCGCCCCCTAAAGCGTCTGCACGTTCATGACCCGCACCTTGCGGCCGGCCTCGAGCTTGTGAACGCCCAGAATGACGATCTGATCGCCGTCCGACACGCCACCAGCGACGACAGCCGAATCGGATTCATAGCGAACCAGCTTGACCGGCGCGAGCTGCAGCCGGTTCTCCGCGTCGACCTTCCAAACGGCCGGGCCCTCGCCGCGATTGTAGATCGCCGACAGGGGCACGCTGTAAACCGCCTCGGCGCCCGGCGGCGCGACTTTGAGCGTCGCGCTCATGCCGATCGCGACGGCGGGATCGGGGTCGAGGATCGAGTAACGCGCGGCGAAAGTGCGCGTCGCGGCGTCCGCCGAGGGATTCAGCTCGCGCAGCTTCGCGTGATAGGTCTTGCCCTTGTTGGACCAGAGCGACAAAGTCGCCGCTCCCTTGTCGGCGAGGCGCGCGAAATCTTCGGGCAATGAAACGGCGGCCTCCAATTCCCCCGAACGGGCAAGCCGAACCGCCGTCTGGCCCGCGGCGACCACCTGCCCCGGCTCGATCAGAGTCTGCGTGACGACGCCGTCGGCGTCCGCCCGCAAGGTGGCGTAATCAACTGAGTTGCGCGCCAGCTCCAGAGCGCGTTCGGCCCGCTGCTGGCGGCCGCGCGCTTCCTCGAGCGCCGCGCGGATGCGGTCGGAGGTCGCCTGCGTGGTCCAGCCGTTCTTGCGCAGCGCCGCGGTCCGCTTCTCGTCGCCGCTCGCCTGGGCGAGCACCATCTTCGCCGCGGAATATTCGGCCTCGGCCTGCTCCCTCTGCAGTCTCAGAT
Source organism: uncultured Alphaproteobacteria bacterium (assembly GCA_963806665.1). GTDB lineage: Bacteria > Pseudomonadota > Alphaproteobacteria > Rhizobiales > Beijerinckiaceae > Methylocystis. The sequence continues at coordinate 272,524 of CAWDYM010000005.1, forward strand.
CGTTCTCGTCGAGCAGCGCCAGGGGGTCTCCCGCCTTGACGCGCTGACCGGCCTGAACCAGGCGCTTAACGACCTTGCCCGTCACGCGGAAGCCGAGGTCGGACTCAACCCGCGGGCGAATGGTGGCTACAAAGTCGCGCGCCTGGGACTGCGCGGCGGCGTGGGCCTGCGCCACGAGGACCGGGCGATCGGATCCGGCGTCGGATTGCTCCGCCGGCTTCCCGCATCCCACGAGCCCCAGTGCGCCCATACACGCCAGGAACGATAGAATCCTCGAAAAGCGCGCTCTGACCATCGTCTCTTTGTGCTCCGGATCGCGAGGAGACGGGTGTGACTTCTGACGAATTTTGATATCTATCACTCGTCAACCTCCGGTCAAGGCCGTCTCCCGCGCCGCGCAACCCCGGCGAGCTGCAACGGCGCTTGTCGTAAATGATTCCTTCTTCTATATGCGGCCTGCCCTTGCGGCGGACTGGGGCAAACACAATCTTGGGAAACGGAAGGCGCCAAAGGATCGCGCGGCGGGCTCATGGCGAGCCGCCGTCCAGGGCGTTCGAGGGACCGCTTCGGGGTCCAAATTCGCGAGCGAAAGGAAACTCATATGGCCAAGATTATCGGCATCGACCTCGGCACGACCAATTCCTGCGTGGCCGTGATGGAAGGGTCGAGCCCCAAGGTGATCGAAAATGCGGAAGGCGCGCGCACGACGCCGTCCATCGTCGCCTTCACCGAGGACGGCGAGCGCCTCGTGGGCCAGCCGGCGAAGCGTCAGGCGGTGACGAACCCCGACAAGACCTTCTTCGCCATCAAGCGACTGATCGGCCGCACCTTCGACGACCCGATGACCAAGAAGGACATCGGCCTCGTCCCTTACAAGATCGTGAAGGCGCCGAACGGCGACGCCTGGGTGGAAGCTTCGGGCAAGCAATATTCGCCGTCCCAGATTTCGGCCTTCATCCTGCAGAAAATGAAAGAGACGGCCGAGGCTTTTCTCGGCTCCACGGTGACCCAGGCGGTCATCACCGTTCCGGCCTACTTCAATGACGCCCAGCGTCAGGCGACCAAGGACGCCGGCAAGATCGCCGGCCTCGAGGTCCTGCGCATCATCAACGAACCCACCGCCGCGGCCCTCGCCTATGGCCTCGACAAGAAGCAGACCGGCACCATCGCGGTCTACGATCTCGGCGGCGGCACCTTCGACGTCTCGATTCTCGAGATCGGCGACGGCGTCTTCGAGGTGAAGTCGACCAACGGCGACACGTTCCTGGGCGGCGAGGACTTCGACAACCGCGTTGTCGAATATCTGGCGGCCGAGTTCAAGAAAGAGCAGGGCATCGACCTCACGAAGGACAAGCTCGCTCTGCAACGCCTGAAGGAAGCGGCTGAAAAGGCGAAGATCGAGCTGTCGTCCGCGACGCAGACCGAGATCAACCTGCCCTACATCACCGCCGACGCTGCGGGTCCGAAGCACCTGACCCTGAAGCTGACGCGCGCCAAGTTCGAGGCGTTGGTCGACGACCTGATCCAGCGCACCGTCGAGCCCTGCAAGAAGGCGCTCAAGGACGCTGGGCTGACCGCGGCCGAGATCGGCGAAGTCGTGCTCGTCGGCGGCATGACCCGCATGCCGAAGGTGCAGGAAGTCGTGAAGCAGTTCTTCGGCAAAGAGCCCCACAAGGGCGTCAACCCGGACGAAGTCGTCGCCATCGGCGCGGCCGTCCAGGCGGGCGTTCTGCAGGGCGACGTCAAGGACGTGCTGCTGCTCGACGTGACCCCGCTGTCGCTCGGCATCGAGACGCTCGGCGGCGTGTTCACGCGCCTCATCGACCGCAACACCACGATCCCGACCAAGAAGAGTCAGGTGTTCTCGACCGCCGAAGATAATCAGGGGGCCGTGACCATCCGCGTCTTCCAGGGCGAGCGCGAGATGGCGCAGGACAATAAGCTCCTTGGCTCCTTCGACCTCGTCGGCATCCCGCCGGCGCCGCGCGGCATGCCGCAGATCGAGGTGACCTTCGACATCGACGCCAACGGCATCGTGAACGTCACGGCGAAAGACAAGGCCACCAATAAAGAGCAACAGATCCGCATCCAGGCCTCGGGCGGCCTCTCGGACGCCGACATCGACAAGATGGTGAAGGACGCCGAGGTGCACGCGGCCGAGGACAAGGCGCGGCGCGAGCTGGTCGACGCCAGGAACCATGGCGAAGCCTCGATCCATACGGCCGAGAAGGCGGTGGCGGATTATGGCGACAAGGTTTCCGGGGCCGACAAGAGCGCGATCGAGGCGGCCATCGCGGCGCTGAAGACCGCGCTCGAGGGCGAAAATGTCGAGACCATCAAGGCCAAGACCAACGAGCTGGCCCAGGCCTCGATGAAGCTCGGCGAGGCGATGTACAAGGCCCAGCAGGCCGATACCGGCGCCGCCGGGGCAACCGAGGCGCCACAGGACGACGTGATCGACGCCGAGTTCAAGGACGTCGGCGACGACAAGAAGTAAGCGGCGGGCTGACCTTGAGCAACCGGCGCTAACGAACGGGAGCCCGGCGCGACCAGCGCCGGGTTTCGTCGCGTTCGGGTTACTTCTATCTCGATTTCGAGGTCGTTTGGGCGACGGTGCTGACAGACGCGGCCGAACTGGTGTATCCGCTGCCCCAGATCATCGCCGCTGTGAGCGGGGTCGATGAACCCGGCTCCTCATGATTGGCTGACCACTGACCATGTCCAAACGCGATTACTATGAAATCCTCGGCGTCACCCGCACCGTCACGGAGGCCGATCTCAAGATCGCCTTCCGCAAGCAGGCGATGCAGTGCCACCCGGACCGCCATCCGGGCGATACGGAGGCGGAGGCGCGCTTCAAGGAGCTGAACGAGGCCTATCAGTGCCTGTGCGACGCGCAGAAGCGCTCCGCCTACGACCGCTTCGGCCACGCCGCCTTCGAGCAGGGCGGCATGGGCGGCTTTTCCTCGTCGGACGGCTTCGGCGCCTCCATGGCCGACATATTCGAGGATCTCTTCGGCGACGTCATGGGTCGGCGCGGCGGCCGCTCGGGCGGGCGCGAACGCGGCTCGGACCTGCGTTACAACATGGAGATCACGCTGGAGGAGGCCTATCACGGCAAGGCCGCCTCGCTGAAAATCCCGACCTCCGCCACTTGCGAGCCCTGTTCCGGCACGGGCGCGAAGAAAGGCTCCAAGCCCAAGACCTGCGCCACCTGCGCCGGCCATGGCCGGGTGCGGGCGCAGCAGGGCTTTTTCGCCATTGAGCGCACGTGCCCCACCTGCCAGGGGCGCGGGGAGACGATCGACAATCCTTGCCCCTCCTGCTCGGGCTCGGGCCGCAAGACGGTGGAGCGCGCGCTCTCGGTCAACGTGCCGGCGGGCGTCGAGGACGGCACGCGCATCCGCCTTGCGGGCGAAGGCGAAGCCGGCGTGCGCGGCGGGCCGCCGGGCGACCTCTACATCTTCCTCTCGGTGAAGCCCCATCCCTTCTTTCAGCGCGACGGGGCGGACCTTTATTGCCGCGTGCCCATCTCCATGGTTCGCGCCGCGCTCGGCGGCGAAGTCGCGGTGCACGCCCTCGACGGTTCGGAGATCAAGCTGAAGGTGCCGGAAGGGTCTCAGTCCGGCAAGCAGCTCAAGGCCAAGGCCAAGGGCATGCCGGTGCTGCGCGGGCGCGATCATGGCGATCTGCATGTGCAGCTCTCCGTCGAGACTCCGCAAAAGCTCACCAAGAAGCAAAGAGAGCTGCTGGCCGAATTCGAGGCGGAATCCTCGCACGAGACCCATCCCGAGGAGCACGGCTTCTTCGCCAAGATGAAGGATTTGTTCGGCGGCTGAGGCCGGGCGCGGCGCGTTGTCTTTGTCACACGCCTCCCCTATTCTCGCGCCCACGGCCCCGGCAGCGGGGCCGTTTGCGTGAAACTGGCCGCCAGAAGCCAATCCTGAGGGAAGACGCCCTTGCAAAAGACCAAAAGTTCGCTCGCCGACAGCGCCCGCTTCATCAAGCAATGGATCGAGAACCCGCGGCTCATCGGCGCCGTCTCGCCCTCCGGCCCGGCGCTCGCCAAGTGCATGGCGAGCTTTGTCGATCTCTCCCGGAAGGGACCGATCGTCGAACTCGGACCCGGCACGGGTCCGGTCACCAAGGCGCTGCTCGCCCGCGGCGTTCCGGCCGAGCGACTGGTGCTCGTCGAATTCGAGCAGCGATTCTGCCACATGCTCGCCGAGCGCTTCCCCGGCGTTACGATCGTGCAGGGCGACGCCTATGGCCTCAAGAAGACGCTGTCGGGCAAGATCGACGGCGCGGTCGCCACGGTCGTCTCGAGCCTCCCGCTTCTCGTGCGGCCCGAGCGTGACCGCGTCGAGCTTTTGCATCAGGCCTTCGAGCTGATGGGCGACGAGGGGCTTTTCATCCAGTTCACTTACGGACTCGCCAAATCGCCCATGCCGCTTCACGCCCATGGCGTCAGCGGCGCCTATGCCGGCAAGGGGTCGGCCCCGATCGTCATGAACATCCCGCCCGCGCGTGTCTGGCGCTACCGCAAGGCCGGGCACGGCGGCAGGCCGTGAGCGGCAAATCCGCCCGGGATCGTCTCATCGTCGCCCTCGACGTCGACACCATCGAGGCGGCGCGCGCCCTCGTTGCGACGCTGGGCGAGGCCGTCTCCTTCTACAAGATCGGTATGGAACTGGCCTATGGCGGCGGACTGACGCTCGCGCAGGAGCTCAAGGGCGAGGGCAAGCGCGTCTTCATCGATCTGAAGCTGCACGACATCGGCGCGACCGTCGAACGCGCAACCCGCCAGATTGCGCGCCTCGGGCTCGATTTCCTCACCATTCACGCCTTTCCTCAGACCATGGCGGCCGCGCGCGCCGGAGCGGGCGACCTCCGGCTCCTCGCGGTGACGGTCATGACCTCCTATGACGACGCCGATCTGAAGGAGGCGGGCTACGCCCTTTCGGTGGCCGAGCTTGTCGCCCGCCGCGCAGCGCAGGCCCGGGCCGCAGGCATCGACGGGCTGATTCTCTCCCCGCTGGAACTCGCGGCGATCCGTCCCCTTGTCGGGCCGGACATGCTGCTCGTCACGCCCGGCGTGCGCCCGGCGGGCTCCGACGCCGGCGACCAGAAGCGCATCATGACTCCCGCGCAGGCGGTCGGCGCAAGCGCGAATCACATCGTCGTCGGGCGGCCCATCACCCGCGCCGCCGACCCGCGGGCGGCCGCCGAGGCGATCGTCGCCGAGATCGCAGGCGCGTCTTCAGGGCCGCATGAAGAGCGCGACATAGGCTGACAGCAGTATGGTCTGCGTCATCGCAGCCCCGGCGGCCTTGATCTTCACGGCGGTCACCTTGTGGACGAAGGCGACAGCCGAATCGTCGATCGTCGCCGGCCGCAACAGGAAACGGGCCAGCGTCACGTCCTCGGTCAGATCGGCGACCATGTAGACGATCGGCAAAACGACGAGCGCCCATCCGACGACGCCGGGCCACTGCGCCCCGACGCGGCACTGGAGCGAACCCGTCAGAAGAAACCCGCCGAGGCACAGTAGAAAAACGATGTCGAACCCCAGCAGGATCGGAAAGGCGTAAACTCTCGCAGCCTCTGGATTGGCGGCGACCCACGACGCGAGCTCCGGGGCCGAAAAATCCTTGCCGCGCTCGAGAGACCTCAGCGCGACCTCTGTCGAGTCCCCGGCGGATTTAGTGGGTAGAAAGCTGACGAGAACGGCGGCCGCGCCGAAGAAAATCGTCCAGTAAAACATCATAATACTCCGCAATCGGCACGCGCCCGCGCAGACGAACTTTGTTGCAATTGGCGGACGCCGCGACATGCTAGACCTCCGTGGCGCGCGCCACAACGCGGGGGGGGGGGCCAGTCGCGAGTCGAGCCATGCCTTACGCAAAAAACCACGATCTCCCCGAGAACTTGCAACGTCTGCTTCCGGAACACGCGCAGGATGTCTATCGCGCCGCCTTCAACCACGCTTTCGCCGACCATGAGGGCGATCCCCGGCAAGAGGAGGCGGCGCATCGAATCGCCTGGGCTGCGGTGAAGCGCGACTATGTGCGGACGCAAGAGGGATGGCGGCGGCGCGACGGCGATTGAGGCGACGCTCTGGCCAGCCCCGCCGTGGAATGGTAAAAGCCGCGGCCCGAAAACCTCCCGGCGAGCACATCCTCAGCGCAATGGCCTCAATCCTTCTCGCCCTCGCCGCCCTCGCCGCCTGGCTCTACCTCCTGATCTTCAACTCGGGGTTCTGGCGGCTCACTGAGCACGACAGTAAATTCCGGCCCGAAGGCGCGACCGTCGCGCCGGGAGCCCATGTCATCGTGATCATGCCGGCGCGCGATGAGGCGGGCGTCATCGCGACGAGCGTCGCCTCGTTGCTCGGGCAGGATTTTCCCGGTCGTTTCGAGGTCGTGCTCGTCGATGACGAAAGCGTCGACGGCACCGCACGGATCGCCCGCGCCATGGCCGCCGATCTCGGGGCGGAAGATCGGCTGACAATCCTGCGCTCCGACGGCCCGGACGACGGCTGGACTGGCAAGATCGCCGCCATGCATCGCGGCTTCACCTATGTCCGCGGCCTCGTCCGGCAGCCAGATTTCGTTCTTTTCTGCGACGCGGACATCGCCTTTGCGCCACATGCCGTCACTCGCCTCGTCTCGGGCGCCGCGGCGCGCGGGACAGTCCTTTCCTCGCTGATGGTGAAGCTGCGCTGCGAGAGCGCCGCCGAGGAATGGTTCATCCCGGCCTTCGTCTTCTTCTTCCAGAAGCTCTATCCTTTTCGCGCGATCAACGACCCGACGAGCAAGGCCGCCGGCGCGGCGGGCGGGGTGATGCTGGTGCGGCCGGACGCGCTGGAGAAGGCTGGAGGCCTGCCCGCGATTCGCGGCGCGCTGATCGACGATTGCGCGCTCGGGGCCCTGATGAAAAGCCAGGGGCCGATCTGGCTCGGCCTCACGGACGACGTTCGCAGCCTGCGACCCTATCCGCATCTCGCCGACATCGCCCGAATGGTGACGCGCTCGGCCTACGCCCAGCTCGATTATTCGCCGGCGAAGCTCATCGGGGCCATTCTCGGCATGATGCTCGTCTATCTTGCGCCGCCATTCCTCGTCATCTTCGGCGAACCCGCCGCCCAGGAGACCGCAATGGTCGCCTGGGCGATCATGGCCCAGGCCTATATGCCGAGCCTGCGCTTTTACGGTCTGTCGCGAACGCGGGCCTTCGCTTTGCCGGCAGTCGCGGCGTGCTATACGTGGTTTACTGCGGTTTCGGCGTGGCGGCACATGCGCGGCCGCGGCGGCGAATGGAAGGGCCGCTACCAGGCGGCCGCATGAGCGAGGGATGGAAAGCGTTGGCTGTTCGATGATCGACATTGCCGAGACGAGTTCGGGCAAGACGCACCGCGACGAGAATTTTCCCGTCGCGTCGATGCTCATCGCGCCGCGCCATCGCGCGCCGATCATGACCTTCTACGACTTCGTTCGCGCGGCGGACGACATCTCCGACCATCCGACCCTCACGCCGCAAGAGAAGCTCGATCTGCTGGCGCGATTGGACGCCGCGCTGACGGCGCGCGGCCCTGAGGAGCCGGTGGCAGCGCGGCTGCTGGCGCAGTGCCGCGAGCGGCGCCTCGACGTGCAGCACGCCCGCGACCTTCTCACCGCCTTCATGCGCGACGTCACCTATCTGCGCTATCGCGACTGGGACGACCTCATCGACTACTGCCGTTATTCAGCCATGCCCGTCGGGCGCTTCGTCTGCGACGTGCATGGCGAAGACGCCAGCCGCGTCTGGGCCGCCAATGACGCGCTCTGCGCCGCCTTGCAGGTCATCAACCACCTGCAGGACTGCGGCAAGGACTATCGCGATCTGAACCGCGTCTATGTCACGGCCGAGTCGCTCGCTGCGCATGGCGGGGACGTCGAGATGCTGGGCGAAACCCGCGCGCCGACGCCGCTACTCGCGGCGATCCGCGATCTCAACGAAAGAACCGCCGCGCTCCTCGATCAATCTCGCAGCTTCGCCGAACTTCTGGACGACACGCGCCTCGCCATGGAAGTCGGGGCCATTCAGGCGCTCGCTGAGAAACTCGTTGGGCGCCTGCGGATCGCCGACCCGCTTTGCGACAAGGTCCATGAAGGCAAGCTCGGCTTCGCCTTGGCCGGCGTGCAGGGCGTCGTCGGCGCCCTGCTGCGCCGCGCGTCACGCCCGCGCAGCCCTGTTGTGGGCGCCGCCCGATGACCGTCGACTCCCTCTCAGAAATCGAGCCGCTCAAGACGCAGGCTGTCGCCGTCAAGAGCTCATTCTATCTGGCGATGCGCATCCTCGAGCCGCCGCGCCGGGAAGCCATGTTCGCCATCTACAGCTTCTGTCGCTCCGTCGACGACATCGCCGACGACGAGGGTGATCGGGCGACGCGCCGCGCCGCGCTCGACGACTGGCGCTATGACCTCGACGAACTCTACGCTGGGCGCATCCGCCCGCGCGTCGGATTTCTGGCCTCGCCCGTGCGGCGCTTCAGCCTCGCCCGCGCCGACTTCGAGGCGATCATCGACGGCATGGCGATGGATGTCGAAGAGGATATCTGCGCGCCCGACTGGGAAAAGCTCGAGCTTTATTGCGACCGCGTCGCGAGCGCCGTCGGTCGGCTCTCGGTGCGCGCTTTCGGATTGGTGGACGACGGCGAAAGCGATCTGCCGACGGGCCCGAAGCTCCTCGCCTATCACCTCGGTCGGGCGCTTCAGCTCACCAACATCCTGCGCGACCTCGACGAAGACGCGGCCCGCGGCCGTCTCTACCTCCCGCGGGAGGCGCTCGTAGAGGCGGGCGTAAGCAATTTCGCGCCCCACGCCGCCCTCGCGAACCCCGAACTGGACGTTGTCTGCACGCCCGTCATGAACCGGGCGCGCGAACATTTCGAGCAGGCGGACCTTGTCATGGCCAGCCTGCCCAAAGCCACAGTCAAAGCGCCCTATCTCATGGCCGCCGGCTATCGCTCAATTCTCGATCGTTTGTCGGTGCGCGGCTTCTCTCCCCCGCGCGAACCGGTGCGCATGTCGCGCGTGAGGCTTGTCGGCGCCCTGCTGCGACACGCCTTTCTGTGACCGGAGCCATTCACATCGTCGGCGCGGGGCTCGCGGGCCTCGCCTGCGCCGTGCGCCTTGCGGACGATGGCAGGCGCGTTGCGCTTTACGAAGCCGCGCGTATGGCGGGCGGGCGCTGCCGTTCCTATTTCGACGCGACGCTCGATCTGACGATCGACAACGGGAACCACCTGCTGCTGTCCGGCAACGCCGCCGCCCGCGACTATGGCGCGCGCATCGGGGCGGGCGACGCGCTTGTCGGCCCAAGCGAATGTGAATTCGCGTTCCTCGATTTCGAGACGGGCCAACGCTGGACGCTGCGGCCCAACGCCTCGAAACTCCCCTGGTGGGTTTTCTTCGCCGACCGCCGCGTCCCGGGCACGGGGCCGCTCGATTACCTCGACGCGGGCAGACTGCTTTTCGCAAAGCCGGGCGCGACCATCGGCGAGACCATGCGCTGCGAAGGCGCGCTATGGGACAAGCTCTGGCGCCCGGTGCTGCTCTCGGCGCTCAACACCGAGCCTCGCGACGCCTGCGCGACGCTCGCCGGCGCCGTGCTGCGCGAGACGCTCGCCGCTGGCGGCGCCGCCTGCCGGCCGCTCGTCGCCAGGGACGGGCTCGGCCACGCCTTCATCGAGCCGGCGCTGCGCACTTTGCAGACCAAGGGCGTCGAGCCGCGCTTTGGGGCGCGCCTGCGCGGGATCGCTTTCGAAGGCGACCGCGTCAGCGCCCTTCGTTTCGGGGACGAGGAAGTCGCGCTCGGGCGTGACGACAGCGTCGTGCTCGCCGTTCCGCCCTGGATGGCGCAGGAACTCGTGCCCGGCCTCGCCGCGCCCGACAATTTCCGCGCGATCCTCAATGTGCATTTCAAAATCGCCCCGCCGCCGGGGCGGCCGCTGCTGCTCGGCATGGTGAGTTCGCTCACCGAATGGCTCTTCGCCTTCGATGATCGTTTGTCGGTGACGATCTCCGGCGCCGACCGGCTGATGGACGCGCCGCGCGAGGAACTGGCCGAAAAAATCTGGGTCGAAGTCGCGTCGGCGACCGGCTTGCCGGCGGCGCCCCTGCCGCCATGGCAGATCGTGAAGGAAAAGCGCGCGACCTTCGCCGCGACGCCCGCGCAGGAAGCGCGGCGCCCTGGCGCAAAGACGCAGTGGGACAATCTGCTGCTCGCAGGCGACTGGACCGCGACCGGGCTGCCCGCGACAATCGAGGGCTCGATCAGGTCAGGCTATCTCGCCGCCGATCTCGCCACGCGCCCTATTTGACTGGCCTCAACTTCCCTATCTGATTTCCGGCTCGAGCCGGAGGCAATTCAGATGTTGAGAAATTTTGATCGCCTGACGATCGTCGTCGACGGCGCGCGAGGCTGCGCGCAGAAGTCGTCACCGTCGAACTGGCTCAGTGGGTTTGAACCCTCGCCCTACCCCCGCCGCGCCAGCGACCTCAAAAACCCCTGCATGTCGTCGTCGAGATCCTGCTCGATCGCGGGCGCCATTTTGAGCAGCATGTTGGCGATGAACGCCTGATCGTTGCGCGTCTCGGCGAGCGCCTCCTGCAGCACCGGCACGCTGTCTTCGATATGCGCCAGAAAGGCGATGCCTTTCTCCTGCGTCTCGCTCCACTTCGTCCGCGTCCACACGGCGAGCGGATACATGATCTCCTGTACGAAGTTGGATTGCCGCGCCTTCTCGAAGAACCGCAGCCCGGCGTTCCAGTTCTCGCGCGCGCGCATTGGCGGCGGCGGGATATCGCCCGCGAGCATCTTGTAGGCCGCCCCGCCCACGTGATCCTCGAGGCTCATCGGCGCGTCGTTCGCCGAGCGGAAGGTCCAGAAGGCGACCGAGCCGGGAAAGTCCTTGCCCAGACTTTCAGCGAGCGCGGCCTCGACCTTGTCGACGGCCGCCTTGTCGCCCTTCAGCGCCGCCGTCATGCAAAAGGCGAAGACGGCGTCGTTGCCATAGTTGGCAGCGACGCCGCCCTTCATCTGCTGCGGCGTCAGACCCGGCGTTACGCCGTCGACCGGAATCTGAACGTCGCCAGCGCGCAGCGCCGTGATGAAGGTCGTGATCTCGAGCCAGCCGAGATAATTTGCGACGAAGGCGTCCGGATCGACATAGACGATCGCAGCGTTGATGAGCTTCTTGCGCCTTTGCAGTTCCGCCATATCCGTCATGAGTCGCCTCTCCTTTACGCGTCCGCGAGCATCACGCCGGTCACGCAGACGTCGCCGTCGTCGATTACCAGCTTGATGGGAGTGAGATGCGCCCCCTGGCAGGGCCCGATGAAACACTCCCCCGTGTCGATGTCGAACTGCGCGTGATGGCGGCCGCATTCGAGAAAGTTGCCCTCCTCGTCCATGAACTGGCCCGGCTGCGCGTCGAGGCGCAGCCCCTCATGCGGACAGACATTCTCAAAACCGTAGAAGTTGTTGCCCTTGCGCGTGACGATGATCGGCCAGGGCGCCGCCTCGCCGCTCTCCTCCGACTTCATCAGAACGAAGCCGTGGGCCTGCGCGTCGTCGATCTCGACTGTCCGACAAATCACAAAAAGCTCGTCCATGGGGCTGCCTCTTTCGAACAATGTCGAGCGCCTCCGGGTGAAAGAGGCGGGTCTTGGGCTCAGGTAGCAATCGATGCGCCACATCGGGCTTGACCATATGGTTAAATCACTATATCCGGAACTCCGTTCGGCATGCTTTGCCGGAGAAAGGCGAACAGAGGCGATGAGCGACGACCCTTCATCCCCCCGCGCCCAGAGCGCCGAGGACAGCCTCCTCAAGGCGCAACTCGTCGGCAAGATCGGCGCGCTGCTGAAGGAGCGCGGCCTCAAGCAGGTGGAGGCCGCGCGACTCTTCGGCGTGAAGCAGCCCGACATCTCCAAGATGCTGCATGGCGATTTTCGGCAATTCTCGGTGGAGCGCCTCCTGCGCTTCCTCGTCGCGCTTGGGCAAGACGTGGAAATCGTCGTGAGGCCGCACGACTCCGCCGACGCCGCATCGCTCCGCCTCGCCTGAGATTGACCAATAGGACTCGATATGACCGCAGCCGCGCGCATTGACGATAATTACGCTCCCGTCGGTCCCGACGCGCTCGAGCAAAGCATACAGAGCGCCAAAATCGCGCTTCTGAACCTCGCCAAAGGCGACGGCCACTGGTGCTTCGAGCTCGAAGCCGATTGCACCATTCCCGCCGAATATGTGCTGATGCGCCATTACCGCGCCGAGCCGGTCGACGCCGAGCTCGAACGCAAGATCGCCGTGTATCTGCGCCGCACGCAGGGCGAGCATGGCGGCTGGCCGCTCTTCCAGGACGGCGCCTTCAACATCAGCGCCAGCGTGAAGGCCTACTTTGCGCTCAAGATGATCGGCGACGACATCGACGCGCCGCATATGAGACGCGCGCGAGACGCGATCCTCGCGCAGGGCGGCGCCGCCACGAGCAACGTCTTCACGCGGTCGCTGCTCGCGCTTTACGGCGAAATTCCCTGGCGCGGCGTGCCGGTGATGCCCGTCGAGATCATGCTGCTGCCGAAATGGTTTCCTTTCCACCTCGACAAGATCTCCTATTGGGGCCGCACCGTCCTCGTGCCGCTTCTCGTGCTGATGACGAAGAAGCCGCAGGCCAAAAACCTCAAGGGCGTGCGTATCCAGGAGCTTTTCGCGACGCCGCCGGAGGATGTGAGAATCTGGCCCAAGGGCGAACACCAGACTTGGCCCTGGGCGCATGTCTTCGGCGAGATCGACAAGCTTCTGCGGATCGTCGAGCCGCATATGCCGAAGCGCTCGCGCGCATATGCGCTCGAGCTCGCGGAACGCTGGACGACCGAACGAATCAATGGCGTCGACGGGCTCGGCGCCATCTTCCCGTCGATGGTCAACAGCCTGCTGATGTACGAGCGTCCTCGGCGTTCCCCAGACCGACCAGCGCGTGAAGAACGCGCGCGAATCGATCGAGCGTCTTCTCGTCGTCAATGAAACGGAAGCCTATTGCCAGCCCTGCGTCTCGCCTGTGTGGGACACCTCGCTCGTCGCCCATGCGCTGCTGGAGACGGGCGAGGCGGACGCGCGCGAAAGCGCGCGGGCCGCCTGCGATTGGCTCGCGCCGCTGCAGGTGCTCGACGTGCAGGGCGACTGGGCCGTGCAGCGCCCCGACCTGCGTCCCGGCGGCTGGGCCTTTCAATACGCCAACGCCTACTATCCGGACGTGGATGACACCGCCGTCGTCGCGACCGCGATGGATCGCCTCACCAGCGGCGAAGATGCGAAGCCCTATGCCGAGCGCATCGCCCGCGCGAAAGAATGGATTGTCGGCATGCAGTCGCAGAACGGCGGCTGGGGCGCCTTCGACGCCGACAATGTCTACCACTACCTCAACCACATTCCCTTCGCCGACCATGGCGCGCTGCTCGATCCGCCCACGGTCGACGTCTCGGCGCGCTGCGTCTCGATGCTGGCGCAGCTCGGCGACACCGTTGAAACGAGCGACTGCCTCAGGCGCGGCGTCGACTACATCATCGAGGACCAGGAAAACGACGGGTCCTGGTTCGGCCGCTGGGGCGCCAATTACATCTACGGCGCCTGGTCGGCGCTCTGCGCGCTCAACGCCGCCGGCCTGCCGCATGAGCACGACTGCGTTCGCCGGGCCGTGAACTGGCTCGTGTCGATCCAAAACGACGACGGCGGCTGGGGCGAGGATCTCTCCAGCTACAAGCTCGACTACAAGGGCTATGAGCCCGCGCCGTCGACATCCTCGCAGACCGCATGGGCGATCCTTGGCCTCATGGCCGCGGGCGAGGTCGATCATCCGGCGGTTGCGCGCGGCGTCGCTTATCTGCAGGCGACGCAGGCGGAAACCGGACTCTGGGCGGAACCGCGCTACACGGCGACAGGTTTCCCGCGCGTCTTCTACCTGCGCTACCACGGCTATGCGAAATTCTTCCCGCTGTGGGCGCTCGCTCGCTACCGCAACCTGACGCGCGCCAACCGCAAGCTGGTGCAGGTCGGGCTCTAAGTCTTTGCAGAACGCATAGCCTGCGCCCGAGACGCTTGAGCGGAGCGCTCGGACGTTGCTTTGCGCTGCAAAATGTCGGACCCTGACGGGCAGCAGACACGGAGGGGCCATGACGCTGATCCAGAGCCGCCGACGCGAGGCGGCCCGCATTAGCGAAGGCCCCGTGCTTGTCGTCACGGGCATGAAACGCGAAGCCGCCTGCGCCGCGCGCGAGAGCGTGCGAACAATCTGTAGCGGCGCCAGCGTCGTGCGGCTGCGCGCCGAGTTCGACCGGCTGCATGACGCGAAATTCTCGGCGGTGATCAGCTTCGGCCTCGCCGGCGGCCTCGATTATGCGCTGCGCCCCGGGGACATCGTCATCGCCGACGAAGTGGTCTCCCGCGAGACCCGCCACACGACGCACCGCCGCTTTTCGGATCTCCTGGCGGAAGGCGCCGCGGCCAAGGGCTGCAAGAGCGTCGCCGGCGCGGTCGTCGGGGTCGACGCGCCCGCGATGGACACGGCCGCCAAGGCGCAGCTACGCGAGAGCGCCAGGGCCGTCGCCGTCGATATGGAATCGCACCTCGCGGCCGAATTCGCCCACGCGCGCCGGCTTCCCTTCGCCGTGATGCGCGCCATCAGCGATCCCGCGTCGCGCGCGCTGCCGGCGGTGGCCGCCAGGGCGCTGACGCCGCAGGGCGACGTAGACGGGGCTTTGGTGGCGCGCGAACTCGTTCGCGCGCCGGGCCAGATCGGCGGTTTGATCCTCGCGGGCCTCGATTCCCGCGCGGCCTTTCAGTCTTTAGGCCGCTGTGGACCGCTGCTCGGACCGCTGCTTCGCCTCATGCTCGCGGATCTCTGAGAGCTTGGCGATGTTCTCGTCATAGACATATTCGGCCGGCCGCTGGTTCTCGAGCGAGACGTCCGGCGCCATGGGGCCTTCCGTCCGCACGCCGAAGAGCGCCACGGCCGCCGCCTTCCAAGGACGCTTGACCGCATCCTTGACCGCGCTGGCCTCAAAGCCAGAATGCACCATGCAGTCGGCGCATTTCTCGTAATTGCCGACGCCATAGGCGTCCCAGTTGGTCTCGTCCATCAACTGCTTGAACGTCGGCACATAGCCTTCGCCAAGCAGATAGCACGGACGCTGCCAGCCGAAGACGGTGCGCAGCGGATTGCCCCAGGGCGTGCAGAGATAGCTCTCATTGCCCGCGAGGAAATTCATGAACAGGCCGGACTGCTGGAACTCCCAGGCCTTGCCGCCGCGACCGCGGCGCAGGATGGCGCGGAAGAGCTCCTTGGTCTTCTGGCGATTGAGGAAGTGCGTCTGGTCGGGCGCGCGCTCATAGGCGTAGCCCGGCGACACCGTCATGCCGTCGATGCCGAGCGCCGTGGTGTCGTCGAGGAACTTCGCGATCCGCTCCGGATCGGCGTCCGCGAAGAAGGTGCTGTTCGTCGTGACGCGAAAGCCCTTGGACTTCGCAAGCTTGATCGCCTCGACCGCCCGCTCGAAGACGCCTTCCTGGCTCACGGCGCGGTCATGGTCTTCCTTGTCGCCATCGAGATGGATCGACCAGGTGAAATAAGGCGACGGCTTGTACTGGTCGATCTTCTTGGCCAGCAGCAGCGCGTTGGTGCAGACGATCGCGAATTTGCCGCGCTTGGCGATCCCCTCGACGATGGCCGGCAGATCCTTGTGAAGCAGCGGCTCGCCGCCCGCGATGACCACGACCGGCGCACCGCATTCGTCGACGGAAGCGAGGCAATCTTCGACGGAGAGACGCTTGTTCAGAATATGGTCGGGATAGTCGATCTTTCCGCAGCCGGAACAAGCGAGATTGCAGCGGAAGAGCGGCTCCAGCATCAAGACGAGAGGATACCGCTTGCGGCCCATCAGATGCTGTTTGACGATATAAGTTCCGATTTTCGCGACATAACGAAATGGTATGGACACGGCCTGTTCCTGCGTGGTGCGCGAACCTTCAAGGGGCCGCGAGACGAGAGGCGCCGGCGCGAATTCATGCCGCCAATTGCGCCGACTGGGCCGTCTAGCACGAATTGGAGGAAGAGGAAAACCCGTCGTCTTGTCCTCTCCGGGAAATCCGCGGCTTGCGAAAGAGCAAAAATAGGTCTCATTTCGGTCTCATCAACCGTAACGCTTGCGCGCGGGCCTGCTGAACGAGGATCGCTACACGTGACGACGACGCCTGCCGCCCATCCGCGCGCCCCAGCCCGAGACCCGGCGGCATGAGCGCCGTCACCCCGCCCCTCAAGGCCGCCGCGGCGCCGTCGCCGCACGGGCTTCCCCGGCTTCGGGCGTTTCTCGCGCCGCTGCGCACGCTCTGGGCCGGCGAGATCGACCTCGGCCGCGTCGGCATGGCGGTGACGCTGCCGGTTCTCGCCTGGGTCTTCTACACGACCTCCTCCGGCATGATCGACATCATGCAGAAGGAGCCGGGCGACATCGTCGGCGTCGCCGGCACCCTGGTCGCCACCACCGCCATCCTCGTCATGCTGGCCTCGACATCCTGGTCGCTCGGGGCCGATCTCGCGGCGCTGATCGCGCGTCGGCGCATGGCGCGCGAACGCATGGTGATGAAGACGCTGGTCACGGCGGCGGTCTTCCTCTTTGTCTTCTCGATCTCCGCCTTTTTCTCTTTCACTTATTATTACAACAACATATTCAAGCTCTCCTCGCGCAAGATCGTCGCCGAACTGCAGCCCATGGAGCTTGCGGCCGAGGTTGTCCTGCCTGAGGCGAAAGAGATCCATGCGGCCTATGAGGCGGCCTCCGCCAAAATCGGCGCCGACTCCGCGTTCAGGGCTTATCTCGACCCGCTCGACGGGCTGATCGAGACGGCGCGAACGGCGGGACCGGCGCTGCGCGAGGCGATCCGCAGAAACCAGGAAGCGCAGCAGGCGATCCTCGCCAGGGCGGCCCAGCAGGCGGCGACGGAGCTGGACGCCGCGCGCGACGCGAGCCGTCGTTTCGATGAGGCGCGTTCGGAAATCGCGGCGCTGGAGCGCGCCGTCGCGGGTCTCGACGCCATCATCAAATCGAAGCAGGAGGAAATCGCGGCGCTCGCGGCCGCCGCGCGGCAGGAGGAGCAGCTCGCCGTCGACGCGGAGCACGGGCTCGACAACAGAGGCGCGGCCTGCGGGCCAAATTGCCATACCCATCGCGTAAAGGCCGAAGAGGCGAACCGCCGCGCCGCCACGATCCGCCAGACGCTCGCCGGCCCGACCAACGAACGCGCCAGCGCCCTGAAAAAACGCGACGCCCTCGCCGCGCAATCCATCGCGTTGAAGCAGAAGGCGGAGCTCGCCGCGACCGCCGCCCGGCGCCCCGCCCCGAAGACCGAGGCCGCCGTCGATCTCGACGCGACGCTGCGAGACCTCACCGCGCTTCGCGACCAGCTGAGAGTCGAGCCGACCTGGGCCAGGGTCCGCGAGGCGACGCCGCTCTGCGAGCCGATTCTCACCGCCGCGCGGCAATCGAACGCCCTGCCCCCGAACGTCCCGCGCGATTTTGCCTGTGAACCACAGGGTGCCGCGCGCGATCTTCTCTCGGCGCGAGACGAGGTCATCGCGGCCCGCGCGGCCTTCGATCAGAAATGCGGGCTCGAAACCGGACTGCGCGACGAGATCAACGTCATCGTCGCCAAGATCCGCGCGGCGCCGGCTTCGGACAAGGCGGCGATGGCGAACGGCTTCAACGAAGCGAAGGCGCTGGTCGACGCCTGCGTCGTGTCCGGCAAGGCGCTCGGACTGACGGACGACGACGTCCGCGACGTATTGAAGAAGAGCGACGCCTATCTGCGGGCCCATTCGAGCGAACGCAACAAGTTCGAACTCGCGCGCGAGGCCTTCTGGAGCTTCACGCCCAACTCGACCATGGCGATCGGCGTCGCCATGGCGCAGGACGCCTTCCTGTTCATCATGAAATTCCTCTCGGAAATCTTCAAGCGCGGCTTCGAGGCCCGCGAGCGGCGGCAATTCATGACGCCGATGGATCTCACGGACGAGGAGCGCGAGCCCGTCGAAATCCGCGCGATGAAAGCGATGCTGCGCATCGCAAGGCCCATGCATGGCGACATGAGCGAGATCGACCCGAACGCGCCCGCCATTCTCGAATTGCCGAGCGCCGTTCGGGACAACCTCGTCGCCATCCTCAACCGTCTCGTGCGCGACGAGATCGCGCATGTCGACCGCAAGGGCGGCTACGTCGTCGACAATGTCACGGTTTCCCAGGTCGAATCGCGGCTGTTTGCGGCGCTGAAGCCGCGCGCGCTGCGGGCGGCGCGCTATGCGCTGGAAGGCGCCGCGGCGGGCGGCGGCCCCCGGACCTATTACAGCGATGCGGCGCTGGCGAACGCGCGGCGACGCCGGCCGACCGCGCTGGAGCGATATCTCACGCAGGACGGCGCAGGCGAGACGGGCGCAGGCCCGGCGGCGCCCTAAGCCGCCGCGCGCGCCTCGCTCGAGGACGGGACGTAGCGCAGGCAGAGGCCCGGCAAGGGATGCGTCAGCCCCGAAACGACGCTGATCTCATGCCAGCGCGGATAGGCCCTCGGCAGAAACTGCAGCGCGTAGCCGACGGCGGCGAGGAAATCGCCTTCCGTCGCGAAGTCCTTCGTCCCGAAGTCGAGCAGCGCGTCGTCGCCCGTCTGGGCGCCATCGGCGAAGAGGTGGAGCATCGCATAGGCCCAAGGGGCGCGCTCGACCACCCGGCGCACGCCCGTGGGATTGGGCTGCGCCACGCGCCAGCGCAGCGGCTGGTCGTTAAGCCGAGCCGATTCGTCCTCGTCCGCCTGATCGGGTTCGGCGCGCAGCTCCCGCGCCGCGACCGCGAGGCAGCCCGCCGGATTGCCGCGCCAGTTCTCGAAGGAGCCGACCCAGATCGCCGATTGCTGATGGAGCCGGCCGGCGCCGCCCTCTCCGTCCTCGGGACGGAAGCGCGCGCGCATGAAGATGACATTGTCGCCGCTCACGCGGGCGACGAAGCACCCGGGACCGCGAGATTCGGTGTCGATGACTTCCGGCGCGAAGCGGCGCAGGCCGGCGACGTGGAGCGGCGACAGCAGCTGCTCGACCCTTGAATCGAGACCGGTCGAGCGGCGCGTGATTTCATATCCCGCGGTGGCCGGGACGCGGCCCGCCTCGCCTTTAGCGAGCTTGCCATAGTGCAGGCGATCAAAGGAGATGAGGCAATCCTCGGATTCGACCGCCGGCAGGCCCGCATCCATCGCTCATGTCCTCGCGAAAGCGTTGAGAAGTCCTGTACAATTACGCGAACACGCTTAAGCAAGTGTTGACGACGCTGCGGATTCCTCGATCCGAGCGTCAACCTGTCCATAAGAGAAGGTGAAGGGGCTGTCCATACCCAGAGCGGCGTAGATCACTGGTTCTGCAGTCAGGAAGGGGCGCCAATACTCGCTGTAGGCGCGTTGTCCATCGAGGCTGGCGCGCCGGAAACGCCGCTCCCCCGGCTGGTGGGGGTCCATGTTGGGGTTCTGGAACCGCTTCGTGAATCCGTAGGCGGAACAAACCGTGAAGCGCACCGAGACGGCGGGCTCCAGCGCCCGCAACCGGTCGAGCCACGGAGCGGCGCGCAGGGATTTCTTGAGCACATGCAGCGCCACCGCCGGATCGCACGCATAGGTGAAGGCGCTGGGTCCGAGCCGGATGAAAAGCCGCTCATATTGTGAGAAAGCGACGACGACGCGCTTCACCTTCTTCTCGCGCGACAGGGCCAGCCGGTCGACCAGTCGCGCGAGCGTGCCTGTCCAGGCCGAGTTTTCGAGCCGCACCATCGGCAGAACCAGCACGATCGCTTCCGATTCGAGCATCTGGCGCGCGAGCTTTGCCTTCACGTCGTTGAGAATCGCCACCTCGGCGCCATCCGGCGGCACGGCGATCTCCCCGGCCGAATCGACGACTTCGAGAAGCCAGGGGCCGCGCGTCACGACCTCCGGCGGGGCCTCGCCATTCACGGAGAGCCGGAAATAATATTCATAGGTGTCGAGCGTGTCGGTGGCGACGCCGCCCTCCGCGAAGTCGCGCTTCATGCGCTCGTAATCGCCCTGCTCGATCGTCAACAGGTCGGACTTACGCGGCTCGGCCGGCTCGGAGGAAAACTCCGCGCGCGTGATGGGCTGAAGAGCCGGCCGCAGGCGCGGCGAATAGCCATAGGCGCTTTGCGCGACGCAATCGGACAAGGAGGCGAGAAGGGAGGACTTGCCGCCCTTCTTGGGACCGACGAGACAGATGGCGAGTTTCTCGGTCATTTCCGCTCCATTCGCCCGCCCTCTTTCGACCAGCGACCATACAGGCGGCGCACGGCGCAGGAAAGGCGCGGCGCGCAGAGCCGACGGTGGCGGGCGAGCGCGTGGCATGCTAAGCGCGCGTCATGCTTGAAGGCCTTCCCCCCAACGGCGCCAGCCATGTGCTGCGCCTCGCCACCGACGAGCAGCGCGCCCGCGCCGTCGCGGACATCATCGTCGAGACGTTCGACCCCACAGAAACCGCCGCAGCCGCCTTCGAGGTCGACGACGGCCCGGTCTGGACGGTCGAGGTCTATTTCGCCGACGCGCCTGACGAAGACGAGATCCGCGGACTGATCGAAGCGGTGAGCGACGCCGAGACCGCGGCGCGCGCCGAATTCGCGCAGATCGCCAAGGAAGACTGGGTGATGAAGTCGCTCGCGGGGCTCGAGCCGGTGCGCGCCGGCCGCGTCCTGGTGCACGGCTCACACGACCGCGTTCGCCTGATGCCCAACGACATCGGCGTCGAGATCGAGGCCGCGCTCGCCTTCGGCACAGGCCATCACGGCACGACGCTTGGCTGCCTGCGCGCGCTCGATCGCATCACGAAGCGCCGCCGCCCCGCCCGCGTGCTGGACGTCGGCACGGGCACGGGCGTGCTCGCCATCGCGGCGGCGAAATTGCTGCGCCAGCCGGTCCCCTGCGGCGACATCGACCCCGTGGCGGTGGAGACGGCCCGCGCCAATGCCGTGGCCAACGGCGCCGGCCCCTATGTGCGGCCGGTGGTCGCCGTCGGCCTGCGCCATGGCGCGATGGCCGGGCGCTACGACCTCATCTTCGCGAATATTCTGGCCAAACCCTTGCGGCTCCTCGCCCCGAGCATCGCCGCCGCCGCCGGCCCGGGCGCAGAGCTGGTGCTGTCGGGCCTGCTCGGGCGCGACGTTCCCGGCGTGCTGTCGGCCTATCGCGCGCAGGGATTTTCTCTCGCGGAGCGCGGGGACATCGACGGCTGGGCGACGCTGGTCTTGCGAAGGAGCGGGGCGCACCCACTGCCCTCTATGTGAGCGGGAAGCAAGAGTTGCGGTTGCCCAAAGTCGCCGGCGCGACTAGCTTTGCTTCATGTTCGAAGCAAAATTCCAATCTTTCGCCGACGCCTCTTCCTCCAACGACAGCGCCGCGCGGGTCGCCGCGCTCCGCGCGGAACTGAAGCGCCAGAATCTCGACGGCTTCCTCGTCCCGCGCGCCGACGCGCATCAGAATGAATATGTGCCCAAAAGCGCCGAGCGACTCGCCTGGCTCACGGGCTTCACGGGCTCGGCCGGCTTCGCCATCGTGCTCGCGGATGAGGCTGCGATCTTCGTTGACGGCCGTTACGTCATTCAGGTGCGCCAGGAGATCGACGGCAAGGTTTTCTCGCCCGTCGACATCGCCGAAACGTCGCCCTCGGCCTGGCTCGCCGAACATGCGCGCGCGGGCGCCCGCATCGGCTACGACCCATGGGTCCACACCGGCGGGCAGATCGAGCGCTTCGCCAAAGCGGCGACGGAGAAGAAAATCGGACTCGTCGCGCTCGACGCCAATCCCATCGACGCTCTGTGGCTCGATCGCCCCGCAGAGCCCACGGGGCCGGTCGCAATCCACCCCCTGCGCTTCGCCGGCGAGACGACGGCCGCGAAGATCAAGAAGCTGCGCCGCGCCCTGAACGGCGCCAACGCCGCGCTGATGTCCGATCCGCATGCGATCTGCTGGGCCTTCAATATCCGCGGCGCCGACGTCGCGCATACGCCAATCGTTCTCGCCTTCGCGCTGCTCCCGAGGGAAGGCGCGCCGACGCTCTATATCGACGGCGCGAAACTAGACGGGAAGACGCGCGCGGCGCTGGAGAAATTTCTCACCCTGCGCGCGCCAGACGCGCTGATCCACGATCTGACGCAAGCGGGCCAGCGCGGCGACACAGTGATGTTCGACAGCGCGACCGCGCCGGCAAAGCTTATCGAGACGCTGCTCAGCGCCGGCGGCAAGCCGCGCATCGCCGAAGACCCTGCAGCGCTGCCCAAGGCGATCAAGAACAAGGCGGAGCTTGCGGGCGCGCGCGAAGCGCATATTCGCGACGGGCTTGCGCTTACGCGTTTTCTCGCCTGGTTCGCCGAGGCCGCGCCAAAGGGCGGACTGACGGAAATCTCTGCGGCGGAAGCGGTCGAGACGTTCCGCCGCGAGAACGGCGATCTGCGCGACATCTCCTTCCCGACCATCTCGGCCTTCGGCGAACATGCGGCGATCCCGCATTATCGCGTCACCGAGAAGAGCAATCTGAAGATCGGCAAAGGCGTCTATCTTCTCGACAGCGGCGCGCAATATCCCGACGGCACGACGGATGTGACGCGCACCGTCGTGGTGGGGCGCGCCTCGAAGCAGTTGAAGGATCATTTCACGCGCGTGCTCAAGGGTCATATCGCCATTGCGCGCGCGGTGTTTCCCAAGGGCGTCAGCGGCGCGCAGCTCGACGCCTTCGCGCGGCGCTATCTTTGGGAGGCGGGGCTCGATTTCGACCACGGCGTCGGCCACGGCGTCGGCTCCTATCTTTCCGTACACGAAGGGCCGCAGCGCATTTCGAAATTCGGCGCAACGCCGCTCGCGCCGGGCATGATCCTCTCCAACGAGCCCGGCTATTACCGCGCCGGCGAATATGGGATCAGGCTGGAGAATCTCATCATTGTCGAGAAGCGCGAGATCGCAGGCGGCGAGCGCGAAATGTATGGCTTCGAAACGATCACGCTGGCCCCGTTCGATCTCAATTGCGTCGAGCCGAAGCTGATGAACGCGGAAGAGATCGCGTGGCTCAACGCCTATCACGCGCATGTGCGCAAGACGCTCTCGCCACTTTTGGACGCGAGGACCCGGAAGTGGTTGCGGGAGGCGACGCGGGCGATTTGAGGGTGTAAGGGCCCGTCCGCGTCGCATGTGCTGCGGCAAACAGCGAAGCAGGCTTCTCAGCGATATTTTTTCAGCGTCGTCCTTGGAGCCCATCATGCGCAAATTCATATTCACCGCAATCGCGGCGACATCCATCCTTTCTTGCGTCGGCGCTTTCGCCGCGCAAAAGCGCGTCGCCCCGCAGGACACGCCCATCGCGCTTTTCAAAGCGATTTACGGGCAATATCCGGAGTCCGAACCCGCTGACGCCTGGCACAAGGCGGACAAGGCATGGCTCGGCAAGGGCGACGTCGGCGATCTGCCGACGTGGGAGACGCTGCCGCTTTCCCACGACGCCGCCGTGCTCAACAAGCGCGTCGAAAAGGCGATCGGCGACAGCGGCGAGGTCTGCATCGACTTCGATCAGATCAGCGACAGTCAGGACCCCAACATCGCCCAATACAGGATCGTCGCGCAGCCCGCGGGAGGCGCGACCTACGACGTCTATCTGAAGGGCACGTGGCGCAAGGACGTCTTGAAGGTCACCTATGTCCTCGTCGAGGAGCAGGGTAAATGGCGTGTCGACGACATCGTCACCTACTCCACCGACAAAAAGGGCCACGCTGTCAAAAGCGCAGCCAGGGACATGCTCAGGAACTGTCTCAAGAGCTGACGGGGTCCGTCATCGAAATTTCATTCATCCGTCACGTAAGCTCTATTCAACCGTCACCAAAACGCAGTCGCACCGTCGCGAAAACGAAGCCTGACGCGCCTAGCCTCGTGTCATGGCGTTTACGACCGACCTCGCGGCAAAGCTGACGCGCGACGCGTCACCCGATCCGCATAAGGGCCTCGCGGCCCTCTGGTTTCAAAGCTTTGTCGCGGCCGATCTCGCCGCGGTGCACTTCTTCTCCCGCTGGGCGCAGCCGACGGCCATCCGCTATCTCGCCATCGGCGTGAGCAAGCTTGGCAATGGCTGGATCTATCTCATCCTGCTGCCGCTCGTCTTCTGGGGCCTGGGCTTGAGCGGCTGGCGCGTCGTCGCGCTCGCGGGACTCAACGCGGCGCTGCTGCATACGCTCTACCCGATCATCAAGCGCCGCTTCCGCCGCAGACGCCCCTACCATGTCGACGCGCGGCTGCCCTCGCTCCTGAGCACGCTCGACGAGCACAGCTTCCCCAGTGGCCACGCCATGACGATCACCGGCGTGCTCGCGCCGATCGTTCTCGCCTGGCCGGCGATGACGGTCTCGGCCGTGCTGATCGGTACTGTCGATGGCCTGGTCGCGCATCGCGACGGCGCATCACTACCCGAGCGACGTTATTGCTGGCGTCGCGCTGGCGGTCGCGCTCGCCTTCCCGCTTTCGAGCTACGCGCTGTCGCTGTTCTAGGCCGCACGCGGCAAAGCCTGCGACAACCCGCCGGCCGGGGCCGCGCTCACGCGTCCCCTTGCGCCCTCGAGGGCGCCCGGCGCAAGCTCCAATCCAAGAAAGCGCGCGCGCTCCACCGGCCCCGGCATGGCGAGCCTTTCAGTGAACCCACGCTCGAAACCGAAGCGGCGGTAATAGGGCTCGTCGCCGACCAGCAGCACGGCGCGATGGCCGAGCGCCTGCGCGCGCGCGAGCGCATGACGCATCATCTCGGCGCCGAGCCCGAGCGAACGCGCTTGTTCGGCGATCGCCAGCGGCCCCAGCAGCAGCGCCGGAAGGCGGCCGCCCGCGAAGATGGGCCACAGGCGGATCGTCGCGAGGAGGTCGCCCTCGTCGTCCCGCGCGATGAGCGCGAGCCCCGGCGCGGGCTTGCGTCCTTCCCGCAGCCGTTCGCAGGTCTTGAGAAAACGCGCGGGGCCGAAGGCGGCGTCGAGCAGCGCTTCCCGCGCCGGAACGTCGGCGGACGTCTCGTCGAGGATCACGAAAGCGCGCGGCGCCGACGCAGCAGGGGCGACGAGAGGCGCGGCGAAGGGTTGAAGGACCAAATCAAAGGTCATCTGTTCCTCCCGACGAGGACAAGCGACCCTCGCGCCTGGCGCGGGAATCGCGCCCGCCGAACGGGACTGGAGACGAGTGTGGGTTTTCTGCCGGCGTAGCGCCTATCGGAGCTTTTCGAAGAGCCAGTCGAGCCATTGCACGAGGTCCATCATGAACCACGTCGCAATGAAGAAGCCCGCGTAATTCAGCTCTTTCCGGCTCAGCGCCTGCCCCGTCACAATGCGGTGCAGCGCGTCGACGCGTTCTTCGCGCTCGCGCGCGTCCCGGCGCTCGCGCGAGGCCCCGGAGGCCATGTCGGAATGAAGTTCAAAGGTCATCGGTCCCTCCATGAGGAAAGGCGACCCTCGCGCCTGGCGCAACTGCGCCCGCCGAACGGGAGTGATACGGGAACTTTGGGATTTCCCCTCTCCTGTTTGCCGGAGAGGGGAAGCGGCCTCAGATGATGAAGGTCTCGAGCGGCGGGAAACCGTTGAAGCCGACGGCCGAATAGGTCGTCGTATACGCGCCCGTCCCCTCGATCAGCACCTTCGTGCCGATTTCGAGCGAGAGCGGCAGGTCGTATGGCTTCTTCTCGTACAAAACGTCCACCGAATCGCAGCTCGGCCCGGCGACGACGCAAGGGCTCGCCGGCGCGCCGTCCGCTTCCGTGCGGATCGGATAACGGATCATCTCGTCGATCGTCTCGGCAAGGCCGTTGAACTTGCCGATGTCGAGATAGACCCAGCGCAGCTCGCCCTCGGCCTGAGACTTCTTGGAGATCAGCACAACCTCCGCCTCGATGACGCCGGCATTGCCGACCATGCCGCGGCCCGGCTCGATGATCGTCTCCGGAATGCGGTTGCCGAAATGCTTCGACAGCGCGCGGAAGATGGCGGCGCCATACTGCTTCACCGCCGGCACGTTCTTGAGGTATTTCGTCGGGAAGCCGCCGCCCAGATTGACCATCTGCAGCGTGATGCCGCGCTCGGCGAGATCGCGGAAGATGTCCGCGGCCGATTTCAGCGCGCCGTCCCACTTGCGCGGGTCGGTCTGCTGCGAGCCGACATGGAACGACACGCCGTAAGCCTGCAGGCCGAGACGATACGCATGCTCCAGCACGTTCGTGGCCATCTCCGGAACGCAGCCGAACTTGCGCGACAGCGGCCATTCCGCGCCTGAGCCGTCGCAGAGAATGCGGCAGAACACCTTCGAGCCCGGCGCGGCGCGCGCGATCTTCTCGACCTCTTCGAGGCAATCGACCGCGAACAGGCGAATCCCGTATTCGTAGGCCCGCGCGATGTCGCGCTCCTTCTTGATCGTATTGCCGAAGGAGATGCGGTCGGGCGTGGCGCCGGCGGCCAGCGTCTGCTCGATCTCGACGACCGAGGCCGTGTCGAAGCAGGAGCCGAGCGAAGCGAGCAGCGACAGCACTTCCGGCGCGGGATTGGCCTTCACGGCATAGAAGACGCGCGTGTCCGGCAGCGACTTGGCGAAGCCGACATAGTTTTCACGCACGACGTCGAGATCGACGACGAGGCAGGGACCGGCGTCGCGGCCCGCGCGACGGCGCTCGGCGAGGAATTCATGGATACGGTCGGTCATTGCGGCATCCCCTTCGAAGGGCGCGGATCAAGCCGCGCCAGGAACCAGTTGCTTCGGCGGATGCACGACGTCCTTCCCTCGCGCGCGATGGAGACGCGACGACGGTTGAATGCGCCAGCAATCCAGGACCGCTTCACGCTTGCGCGCTGTACGGTCCGGTGATGCGCCGTTGGCCGATCAGACGACGAAAAGACACGCGCAGCCGCGCATGTCGCTCGAACGCTGAACAGCCATCGATTGGAAGGGGATTTTCCCTTTCCGCACGCCCGGCAAGAAAGACAAGCCTCTTCGGTAAGCCAGCCTTTGGAGGGCTGACAGAGACCAAAAAAGCCCGGTCCGTCGTTGCTTTAAGTCGCGATCCTCCGCTGAGAACGGAGTTCGCCGGTTCGCCTCCGGCTGCCGGTTTTGCTAGGGCGGTTAACCGGCCTCTTGTCCGGATCCCCGCCGACCGACACACGACCACAGGCACGTGCGATTTGGGCAAAACCGTAGATACGCGCTTTTCGAGCGAACACAAGCGGTTTTTGACCTTTGTCGTGTATTTTTTACAGCGTGTTGCAGCAAGAGCGCAGCGGCAGAGCCGTCGCTGCGGCATCGCCGCCCTCCTTGCGCACCGGCGGCGATGCCGCTAGACCGTCTCGGACTGTGCGCCATCCGTAACAGCGCGGGCGCCGAGGCTCTTCCGGTTGAGAGAATGATCGACATCACACGGCGGCGGATGATCGGCGCCATGGCGGCCGCAGGCGCGCAGATCGCGCTCCCAGCCCACGGCCAAAGCCCCGGACCAGCGCCGAAATTCGGCTTCGACGACGTGCTCCAGCGCGCGCGCGGCCTCGCGCAGGCGCCTTTCGAGGACGTGGCGGCGCAACTGCCGGCCCCGTTCGATACGCTGGACTACGACGCCTGGCGCGACATCCGCTTCAAGCCGGATCATGCGCTCTTTTCGAACGTCAACGGCGGTTTCCGACTCGAAACCTTTCATCTGGGCTTTCTCTACCGCCGCCCGGTGACGGTGAACACGATCCGCGACGGCATCGCCACGCCGATCCCCTATTCGCCGGCGCTTTTCGAATATGGCCGACTGAAGGTCGAAAAGCCTCTGGCGGTCAACACTGGCTTCGCGGGCTTCCGCCTGCATTTTCCGGTCAATGATCCGAATGTGCACGACGAGGCGATCTCCTTCCTCGGCGCCAGCTATTTCCGCTTCCTTGGACGAGACCAGCAATATGGCCTCTCCGCTCGCGCCCTCTGCGTCGAAGCCGGAACCGCGAAGGAAACCTTCCCCTTCTTTCGAGAATTCTGGGTGGAGACGCCGGTCGCCGGGAGCAATCACGCCACCATCTACGCGCTGCTCGACAGCGAGGCGGCGACGGGCGCCTATCGCTTCGACCTTTTGGTCGGGCAGGAGACCGCGCTCGACGTGCAGGCGACGCTGTTCCCGCGGCGCGCCGGGTTGAAGATCGGCATAGCGCCGCTCACCTCCATGTATCTGACCGGCGAGAACGACCGACGCGTGCGCGACGGCTTCCGCAACGAGCTGCATGATTCGGACGGCCTGCTCGTTCACAACGGTTCGGAAGAATGGCTATGGCGTCCGCTCGGCAATCCGCCACGCGAGCGCATGTCGTCCTTCGTCGACCGCAATCTGCGCGGCTACGGCCTGCTGCAGCGCGACCGCGCTTTCGAATCCTACCAGGACCTCGATCTCGCGTATCAGAACCGGCCGAGCTATTTCGTCGAACCGAAAGGCGACTGGGGCGAGGGCAGCGTCGAACTGATCGAGCTGCCGACGCCAGATGAAATCGAACGACAATGTCGTGGCGAGCTGGACGCCCGCCGCCGCTCCCGAGCCGGGCAAGCCTTTCGCCTACGCCTATCGGGTCACGGCCGGGCTGGACATGCCGCGCCTCGCGCCCAATGGCCATGTCGTCCACACATTCGAGGCCCAGCCCCGCGCCCTTGGCTCCTCCGAACCGAACGATCCGGGCGCGCGGCGATTCCTCGTGGATTTCGCCGGCGGCGACCTTGGCTATTACGTCGCGGATCCCGCTCAGGTGGAAGTCGTCGCGACGACCTCCAATGGACGCGTGCTGCGTGCGAGCGTCAGCGCCAATGCGCATATCGAGGGCCTGCGCGCCATCTTCGACGTCACGGTGAAGCCCGGGGACACGGCGGACCTGCGCCTGTTCCTGCGCTCGAACGGCCGCGCGCTGACGGAAACCTGGACCTATCCGTGGTCGGCGCCGGCCGCCTGACAAATCAGGCCGGCAGGGAAAGCGCGCCGACTTAGCCCGCCATCGATCCGCAGAGCCCCGCGAGTTTTTGCAAGGATGCTCTTGCGACTCGAAAGGGGGAGAAATTTCTCTCCCCCTCCTGTCTTGGACGCTATCGCCCGATCAGGGGACCTGCTTCACGGCCGGCGGCTTCCAGCTTCCGTCGATGATCGACGGCGCCTTCTCTTCCGGCCAGTACATGCGCAGCGTCGCGTTGAACGCCTTGTCGCCCGCCGGCAGCCAGTTGGCTTCCTTGTCCTTGCCCGGCGAGTCGTGCTGCACGTAGAGATCGAGAGAACCGTCCTTGTTCTTCTTCAGCGGCATCCAGCTGCTGATCGCATAGCGATTGATGGGATTGGCCACGAAGAAGGATTCGGGATTGTACATCGTCAGCGACCAGAAGGCCTTGACCGGCGGCAGCGCGCCCTTGTCGAAATGCACGACATATTTGTTCGCGCCGTCGAGCGGCTTGCCCTCGCCGTCGACAAAGGCCGACGGGTAAACGGCGTCCTGCGGAAGATTGGCGCCGAGGCCGACCAGCGAGACGACGGCGCGCGCCCCGTAATCGGCGCCGTAATTGCCGAGAACCATCGGCGGCACACGCCAGCCATTGACGGGCGCGCCAACTCCCTTCGACGCCGCAAGGAGCTTTTCGAACGCCACCTTGACCGACTGCTCGAGGCCCTTCGCGACCGCGGGCTCGAGCTTGGACGGATCAAACTTCTCGCCCGGAACGACGCCGATCGCCTTGAGCTTTTCGAGAATCGGCGCTTCGGACGCGGGCGGCGGGTTGGACTTCAGGAGCGTCGCCAGGCGATTGAAGAAGGTCTCCGCGCTCATCTTCTGCGCCTGCTCGACCGGCGGCGTCTTCATGTCGAGACTGGGATCGACCTTGCCTGCCGGCGCCGTGTAAGGCTTGCCGAAGGCGGACAGCGGCATGAGCTTGTAACCGTCCTGGACCTTGTGCACGGCCGGATAATCGCTGGGGCCATTCGTCTGCGTGCGGCCGATGATCCAGACCATATTGGTCGGCGCCTTGAGCTGCGTCACGCCCTTGGGCAGCGTTCCCGCCCAGCCGGGGCCGGTCACCGCGAAATGGCCCGCCTTCGTTCCGGTCGTGCGCTTGCCGGGCGACGCGAAGATATTGGTCCAGGCGTCGAGCATCGGCATCAGATAATAGCGGCCATGCGTGTCCGGCACGGAGAGGACGATCGGCTCGGCCGAGAGATCGAGAAACGCCGAGGAATAGAGCGTATCGACATTGGCGCGCACGACGTCCTTGAACGAGGCGTCGGGGAAGGCGCGGACATTGACGAACTGATTGATGGGCGCCGCAAAGCCTTCGGGCTTGGCGACATTGGTCGTCTTGTCCTTGGTGAGGTCGACCATGATCAGCGGCAGGCCATAGACGACCGCCTCCGCGCCTGCCTTCAGGGCCGCCTGTTCCTTGGCCTCCGTCTCGGCGTTGACGTTGGTCGTCTCGGGAGAGGACGCCGCCTGCTTGTCATTACACCCGGCGAGCGCGCCCATGGTCGCGACCAGAAAAATTGACGTCCACCTTGTTGTCATGAAGCCCCCCGGCTGCGTTTTCCGCAGCGCCCCTGAAAAAATGTGCAGGCAGATACGTGGCCGCAACCAGAATAACTGTGGTTTGTCGCCCTTAAACCGCGCGTCGTATCGCGTACCGCATCGCCGCCGCGATTTCAATGCGGGCGGCCCCTGCTGGGGCGAGACTCA
Source organism: uncultured Alphaproteobacteria bacterium (assembly GCA_963806665.1). GTDB lineage: Bacteria > Pseudomonadota > Alphaproteobacteria > Rhizobiales > Beijerinckiaceae > Methylocystis. The sequence continues at coordinate 303,366 of CAWDYM010000005.1, forward strand.
ACGGCGCAGCCGCTCCAGATCGAAGGCCTCGACGTCGCGCAGCAGTTCGGTAAAGGCGGTCGCCCAGTAATCCGCCGTCGCCTCGCCTTTTTCGACCGTGGCTTTCGAGGCGTCGCCCATGGCGCCCGCGGGCGAGAGATCCTGTGTCATCCAGCCAAAACCCGCCGGCCGGTCGGCGCGCAGCCAGGCAAAATCGCGCTCGAAGTCTAGCGTCGCCGGCGGAAAGTTCTTGGCGCGGCCCATGTCGACGAGCTCGGGGCGGAAGGCGAGCATCAGCGACGTCTCGATCTCGCCGCCGTGAATGCCGTGACGCTGCTCGACCGCAGAGAAGAGCCCGTCCGGATAGCCAAAGCGCGCCCATGAGCAGGTGACGGCGAGAACGCCGTGCCGGGCGCGCAGCTCGAGCGCGACGGTCGAGATCAGCGCCGAATTGCCGCCGTGCGAATTCATCAGCACGAGCTTTTTCACGCCCGCGCGCGTCACCCCCTCCGCGATCTCAAAAAGAACGCGCGCCGCCGTCTCTGGCGAGAGTGACAGCGTGCCGGGAAAGTCGCGGTGCTCGAGCGAGACGCCGACGCTCAGCATCGGCAGGAAGACCGCGTCGAGATCGTCGGGAAGCCGCGACGCGACGCGCTCCACACAGCCCTTCATAATCATGGCGTCGACGCCGAGCGGCAGATGCGGCCCGTGCTGCTCCACGGCCGCGACGGGCAGCACCGCGATCACGCCGGACATGTCGTGCGCGCGAATGTCGCGCAGGGAAAGCTCGGACCAGAAACGGGATGGCAGCATGAGTAGGATTAAAGCCCGATCGCGCCAGAAAGGTCAAAGCGCGATCGGGCGCCGCGTCTTTTGTTTCAGAGTGGCTGACCGCCAGCGCCGCCCTGCGGCCCCATGAAGTGGTGGGCGGCGTGCATGCTGCCGTGCGTTGCGGCCCGCATCAGAAAGCCGAAGCGATGCTTTTGCGTATCGTCGAGGCTGTCATACAGCGGCTTTGCGGCGGCGCTGAGCTTCTCCAGTTCCGCGGCGCGCGCGGACATCCCCTGGGCGCGCCGCTGCATGGCCGCGAGCGGATCGACGCCGGGCCTCTCCGCCTTGCCTTCGCGGAATTCCTGGAAGCGCGCGATGCGGGCCTTGGCGACCTCGCGCATGGCGGTTTCGAGCGACGGCCAGTTCTTCTCCTGGGCCGACGTCAACTGCAGGCCGGCCTTGAGCCCGGCGATACGGGCGTCGGCGAAAGCGGAGAGATCCTGCTGCGAAAAATGCTGCGGCGGCGAGAACGGCTCGGCGTTCGCGGCCTGGGCGAGAGAAACGGAGGCGAGAGAGATCTGGGACGCCGCGACGGCGGCGCCGGCGAGGAGGAGGAGCTTACGCATGGTTGGAATGTCCTTTAAGGCGATACAACGCATGGGATTGTTCTCCCAAGAGACCCGATCGGCAATTTAAACTTCGGTAATGTGCCGCTATGTTTAACCAACCCGCGGCGCACACGGATGGATCAAGCGATGACCTCTTTTTTCTCACGTCGCGCCGCCATGCGCTTCCTTGGCTCCGGGGCTTGGGCCCTGACGGCGGGCGCAGGCCGCGCCCAAGAAGCCAAGCAGATGATTGTGCACAAGAGTCCGACATGCGGATGCTGCGGCGGCTGGGCGAAGCGCATGCGCGAAGCCGGATTCGTCGTCGAGGAAATCATTGAGGCCGACATGAAGACCGTGAAAGCCAAATTCGGCGTGCCGCAGGACATGGCCTCCTGCCATACGGCCGAATTAGACGGCTACGTCATCGAAGGCCATGTGCCGGCGCAGGCGATCAATCAGCTCCTGAAGGAGCGCCCGAAGGTCGTCGGCGTCGCGGCGCCGGGCATGCCCATGGGTTCGCCCGGCATGGAGATGGGCGTGCCGGAACCTTACGCGCTGTATTTGTTCGACGCCTCTGGCGCACGGGAATTCGGCAAATGGCTCGGCGACAAGCCGGCGTGAGGCGCGGGGCCGAGGAGCCCCAGATAGCGGGCGGCGCCCCTGCCCGCGGCCTGCCCGGTCGCGAAGGCCGCCTGCAGCAGATAGCCGCCGGTCGGCGCGTCGAAGTCGAGCATCTCACCGGCGACGAAAACGCCCGGCATTCTCCTCAGCATCAGATTGGCGTCGACCTCATCGAAGGAGACGCCCCCAGCTGAGGAGATGGCGCGCTCCAAGCCGGAGACGCCGGTAATCTTGAGCGGCGCGTTCTTCACGAGCGTCGCCATGGCGTCCGCGTCGCGCGGCAGACCCTCGGGCCGCGCCTCACGCAGCAGGCCGATCTCCACCCTCGTGAAACCGGCGCGCTTGAGGAAAGTCGCGTGCGACTGCTTGGGCGGCCGGCGGGAAAGCTTGCGGGCCAGGCAGGCGTGCGTCGTATCGGGCCGCAGATCGACGAAGAGGGTCGTTTCGCCATCCTTCGCCACAGCCTCGCGCAGCCGCGACGACAGGGCGTAGACCGGCCCGCCCTCGAGCCCTGTGCGGGTCACCACCATGTCCCCCCGCGCCGCGCCCTCGCCGTGACGCAGCAACACGGTCTTCAGCGGCAGACCCTCGCAATCTGCGCGAAAGATCGCGCTCCACGGCGCCAGCGCGCCGCTGTTCGCCGCAGCCAGCGGCTGCACCGCGACGCCAGCGGCGCCAAGGCATTTCGTCCAGGCCCCGTCCGAGCCGAGCCTTGGCCACGAGGCGCCGCCGAGCGCCAGCACGACCGCGTCGACGGTGCGCGTGAACTCCTCCCCCTCCGGCCCCTTCAGGCGCAATTGGCCGGCCCCCGCGAAGCCCAGAAACGAATGGCGCGTCGCGACCGTGACGCCGAGGCGCGCGAGACGCGCGAGCCAGGCGCGCAGCAGAGGCGACGCCTTGAAGCTCGCCGGAAAGACCCGGCCGCTGGAGCCGATGAAAGTCGCTTCGCCCAGCTCCGCGCAGAAATCGCGCAGCGCCTGAGGCGGAAAGGCGCGGATATAAGGCCCGACGCGCGCCGCCGCCGCCCCGTAGCGCGCGACGAATCGGTCCAGAGTTTCGCTGTGCGTGATGTTGAGCCCGCCGCGCCCGGCCATCAGAAATTTGCGCGCGGGGCTCGGCTTGTGCTCATAGACGACGACGCGCGCGCCGGCGCGGGCGAGCGCCTCGGCCGCGAACAGGCCAGCGGGCCCGGCGCCGATGACGGCGCAGAACGGAACAGCGCGGTCGCTAATCTGGGCGGCCTCCAAGCGAGCGGCGGCGGCGCAGGCGAAAGGGGGATGGTTCGGTCCCATCTCTTGTCACACGCGGGCCACCAGCGTTTTTGTCGCGCTCCAGTTACCACGGGCGCGCCCTCGGGCGAAAGAAAACTTTAAATGACGATCAATGACATGCAGCATAACGACGCAGAGGGCGCGCGCTTCGACTTCACCGTGGCGGAGGGAGAGGGCGGCGCGCGGCTCGACCGCTTCCTCGCCGAGCGTCCGGAACTGGTGGCGGCGCATCTCTCCCGCAGCCGCATCAAGGCGCTGATCGAGGAAGGGCGCGTGCTCCTGCGCGGCGCGCCCGCCCGCGATCCAGCCAAAAAGCTCGCATCCGGGGACGCCGTCGCGCTCGACGTGCCGCCGCCCGAACCCGCCGAGCCGCAGGCCGAGGACATCGCGCTGACCATCGTCCACGAGGACGCGCACGTCATCGTCATCGACAAGCCAGCGGGACTCGTCGTGCATCCAGCGAGCGGCCACGAGACGGGGACGCTCGTCAACGCCCTCATCGCGCATTGCGGCGACAGTCTGTCCGGCGTCGGCGGCGTGAAGAAGCCCGGCATCGTGCATCGCATCGACAAGGACACGAGCGGCCTCCTCGTCGTCGCCAAGACCGACGCCGCGCATCACGGCCTCTCGCGGCTTTTCGCCGACCATGGCCGCAAATTGTCGCTCACGCGCGAATATCTCGCTTTCGTGTGGGGCGTTCCCGACCGCGCGCACGGGATGATCGAGACCCATATCGGCCGCCACGCCACCCAGCGCGAGAAGATGGCCGTCGTGCCGGAGGCGCGCGGGCGTGAGGCGATCACCCATTGGGAGAAGGTCGCCGACTACGGCGTCGCCGCGCTGGTGCGCTGCCAGCTGGAGACCGGCCGCACCCATCAGATCCGCGTGCACATGGCCCATATCGGCCATCCGCTGATCGGCGACGCGACATACGGGGCGGGGTTCAAGACGAAGATCACGAAGCTTTCCGACGCCGCCCGCGAGGCGGTGACGGGGCTGGGCCGCCAGGCTCTGCACGCCGCGACGCTGGGGTTCGCGCATCCCATCACGAAAGAGGAGATGATGTTCGAAAGCGAACTGCCGGAGGATTTGGAGAGGCTGATGAAGGCGTTGGAGGATGTGTAAAAGCGCGATCATCATCCGTTGACGGCGCAGGACGCTGCGCTACAGTTCAGGAAAATTGAGTAATTATTCTTTCGAGATCGGACGGTTGACGTGATCGATCAAGATTCCTTCGCGAAGCGATTTGGCCTCGCAATCATCACAGCAATCGCATGCGCCTACGCTGCAGCCGGAGCGGGGGTTTCAGACGCACAGTCTGTCGGCGCGATCTGCGGAGCGGCGGGCTATTCGGTGGTCAGCGCCCGCTATGGCGCGCAATCCTTTACTGACGACCTCACGCGGGACGACCTGCGGGCCGCGGGTCTCATGGCGGCGGTAGGCTTCCTGTTTCGGACAGACGGCCTCGATCTCCCTCCAGCGACCAAATCGGCCGTTGTGGCTGCAATGGTCGTCGCAGGAGCGACCGAAATTGTGAAGGGAAGCGGCATTACAGCCGGGTTCAACGCGCTTATGGCCACGATGATCGTGGCTTTGCTTTGCGCCGTCCTCGCCATAGGAGTCCACGCCGCTGGCGGCGCAGATCTTTTGATCGGCGCCGTCACTGGCTTCGTCGTCGTCATCATTGGGATGAGCCCGATGTCCGCCTTGGTGGGCGTAGCCCTCGGGGCCTCGCTTCGCATCGGCGCCGACGCAGGGTTTTCCACCATCACTGGCTACTTCCGCTAGGCGCCGACCGCTTCTGCCCCTCACTCCACCAGCGCGGCTTTCGCCTTGCCGAAGCGCTTGCGGTCGTTCGGGTCCAGATACACCTTGCGCAGGCGGATCGACTTCGGCGTCACTTCCACGCGCTCGTCGTCCTCGATGTAAGCCAGCGCCTTCTCCAGCGTCATCTGGATCGGCGGGGTGAGGCGCACGGCCTCGTCCTTCGACTGGGTGCGGATGTTGGTGAGCTGCTTGCCCTTGAGCACGTTGATCTCGAGATCATTGTCGCGCGTGTGCTCGCCGACGATCATGCCCTTGTAGACCTTCCAGCCGGGCTCGATCATCATCGGCCCGCGATCTTCCAGCTTCCACATGGCGTAGGCGACGGCCTCGCCCTGATCGTTGCTGATCAGCACGCCGTTGCGGCGGCCCTGAATCTCGCCCTTGTAGGGGGCGTATTCATGGAACAGGCGGTTCATGATCGCCGTGCCGCGCGTGTCGGTGAGCAGTTCGCCCTGATAGCCGATGAGGCCGCGCGTCGGCGCATGGAACACGAGGCGCAGGCGATTGCCGCCGGACGGGCGCATCTCGATCATCTCGGCCTTGCGCTCGTTCATCTTCTGCACGACGACGCCGCTATGCTCCTCGTCGACGTCGATTACGACCTCTTCGATCGGCTCGAGAATCTCGTCGCCTTCGCCCTTCTTGAAGACGACCTTGGGGCGCGACACGCCGAGTTCGAAACCCTCGCGGCGCATGGTCTCGATGAGGATGCCGAGCTGTAATTCGCCGCGGCCGGAGACGATGAAGGCGTCGCCCGCCGGCGCGTCTTCCACGCGCAGCGCGACATTGCCCTCCGCCTCCTTGAAGAGGCGCGCACGGATCATGCGGCTCGTGACCTTGTCGCCCTCGGTGCCCGCGAGCGGGCTGTCGTTGACGAGGAAGGTCATGGACAGAGTCGGCGGGTCGATAGGCTGCGCCTGCAAGGGTTCGTTGACGTCGAGCGCGCACAGCGTGTCGGCGACGTTGAATTTCTCGAGGCCCGCAATGGCGACGATGTCGCCGGCCTCCGCGTCCTCGATCGGCTGGCGCTCGATGCCGCGGAAGGCGAGAATCTTGGAGACGCGGCCCTGCTCGACGATCTTGCCCGAGCGGTCCAGCACCTTCACCGCCTGATTGGGCTTCACGCTGCCGGCGAAGACGCGGCCGGTGACGATGCGGCCGAGATAGGGGTTCGCCTCCAGCAGCGTGCCGAGCATGCGGAAGCCGCCCTCCTCGACCGTGGGCGCCGGCACGTGCTTGACCACGAGATCGAACAGCGGCGCCATGCCGTCCTGCGGGCCAGTCGGCTCCTCGGCCATCCAGCCCTGCTTAGCCGAGCCGTAGATGATCGGGAAATCGAGCTGCTCATCGGTAGCGTCGAGCGCGGCGAAGAGATCGAAGACCTCGTTGACGACTTCCGAGATGCGCGCGTCCGGCTTGTCTACCTTGTTGACGCAGACGATGGGCTTGAGGCCGATCTTGAGCGCCTTGCCGACGACAAATTTCGTCTGCGGCATCGGGCCTTCGGCGGCGTCGACGAGCACGATGGCGCCGTCGACCATCGACAGGATGCGCTCCACCTCGCCGCCGAAATCGGCGTGGCCGGGCGTGTCGACGATGTTGATGCGCACGTCCTTCCAGGTGATGGACGTGGCCTTGGCCATGATGGTGATGCCGCGCTCTTTTTCGAGATCGTTCGAATCCATCACGCGCTCGGCGACGCGCTGGTTCTCGCGGAAGGCGCCCGACTGCTGGAGAAGGCGATCGACGAGCGTGGTCTTGCCATGGTCGACGTGGGCGATGATGGCGATGTTGCGCAGCTGCATGGAACTGGCCGGCTTTCAATAGAAACAGCCGCGACCCGGTCCGTGGGGCCCCTGTGGCCCGGACGACGCGGCGGCGACTTATGTTGCGATGCGGCGGGTTTTAGCTGAATGCGGGGGAAATTGGAAGGCTCGAGGCCTACCGTCTTCTTCGAGAAGACCGGCGCCCGGCCTTCTCAGAAAGGGGAACCTAATCAAGCAGCGCCGCCAGGGCTTCCTTGAATGGTTTCCTCAGCCCGCCCCCTCAACTCACATAAACCTTGTCCGGCAACTCATCCCCCTCCGCCCCCGGCGGAGCGACCCTCGCCAGCAGCCGGGCGCATTCCTCGATCGCGGCGACGAACCCCTCGGCGCAGCGGCCCTGCGCAAGGCGCGCCAGCAAGGGCTCCAGCGCCGCCGACCATTCTTCGTCCGAGATTTTCCCGTTCAGCCCCTCGTCGGCGATGATGCGGGCGTAATGCTCGGAGAAAGACACGAAAATCAGCACGCCGGTGCGGCCCTTCGTCCCCGCGACGCCTCGCATGAAAAACTGCTCGACGGCGGCGCGTTCGGCGCGGCGCCTCTTCACGAGGCGGGGGGTCAGGGCGAGACGGATCGGCGGCCACCAGACGATCAGCGCGACCAGCATGAAGACGCCGATCTGCACGGCGTAGATCGTCTTTGCGGACAGCGCCGTGAATTCCGCCAGCGGCCAGGGCGTCGCCAGCGCGACGAAGGCCGCCCAGAGCGGCGGCACATAAGCGTAGTCCGATGCGCGGCGCGCGAGCGCGCAGACGATCTCGCCGGAGGTCTTCTCCTCCGCCTTGCCGATCGCTTGCGCGATCCGGTCGAGGTCTTGCGTCGAAAGCCGCATCACCAATCCCCCGAGGCGCCGCCGCCGCCCGACGACCCGCCGCCGCCGGAGAAGCTGTCGAAGCCCCCGCCCCCGCCGCCCCAGGACGAACCGCCCGAGGAGCCGCCGAAGTCGTCCCAGCCGCGCCCGCTTGGCGGCAGGACGATGATGGGCGGCCCGCCGCGGCGATAGCCCCCATAATTCGTCGGCCGCCCGGCGCTCCTCGCCATCATGATGAAGATGAAGACGAACAGCGCGAAGATGAGGAGCGGCAGCATCTCGTCGAAAAGCGACGGCGGCGCCGGGAGTTTCTTCGCCCACTCCGATTTGTCGCCGCTGAGGATTTCGATGATGCCGTCGACGCCGCTCTCGACGCCGGCGTTATAGTCGCCGGCCTTGAATTTCGGCGTCACCGCGCTGGCGATGATGACTTTCGAGAGCGCGTCGGTGAGCGTGCCCTCGAGGCCATAGCCGACCTCGATGCGCATCTTGCGGTCATTGGGCGCGATAAGGAAGAGCACCCCGTTGTTCTTCTTGGCTTCGCCGAGCTTCCAATACCGGAAGAGGCCATTGGCGTAGGTCTCGACGTCGCCGCCCTCCAGCGATCTGATCGTCGCGACGACGAGCTGGATGCCGGATTTGTCTTCGAGGTCGCGCAGCTTCGACGTGAGCCCCGCTCTCGTCGAGGCCTGCAGAACGCCCGCCTGATCGACGACGCGGCCCGTCAGCTCGGGATATTTCGGCGCGGCGAGCGCGACCGCCGCGACAAGAAGGGCGAGGAGGGCGAGAAGCCCGCGAAGCGCATGGGCGCGAGGGTCGACGGCGGCGGCGCGCATCTTCATCCGCCCGCGCAGCGCGCGCAGCGCCCCGCAATCTCCACGACCCGCGTGCGCGCCTTGAAACCCGCTTCGGCGGCAAGCGCCGAAAGCTCGCGCGCGAGGCCAGCGGAAGTCGCCTCGTTCACCTCGCCGCACTGCTCACAGATGAGAAACACCACCGGCTCCTCCGCGCCGTGCGAATGGCCGCAGACCACGAAGGCGTTTTTGGATTCGAGCCTGTGGGCGAGGCCATTGTCGAGGAGGAAGGCGAGCGCGCGATAGACGGAAACGGGCGCCGGGCGCTTGCCGTCGGCGCCCGCCATCAGGTCGATCATTTCATAGGCGCCGACCGGGCGGTTCGCTTGCGTGAGTATTTCGAGCGCGCGGCGGCGCGCCGGGGTCATGCCTGCAATTTGTCCCGCGTCGTGCGGCGGATGGCTGCTCATGCCCCCCATTCTAGCGGCGCGGATATGGAAAGACGAGGCCGAGCCAATGAGCGACACACCGAAAAATTCGGCGACGAAGACAAAGTCACAGACGCAGGTCAAGCCAAGATGAAAAGATCAAGAAAATCCGGCGAGCCCTCGGGAGTCCGGAAATAAAAAAGACCTTCTGTCCCGATCAACACTTACGCCGGTGTGCAACGCGTCGTGAATTCGACGTTGCGCAAACGGAGATGTTTTGGAGAAAGCAGTATGACACCTGAACTCACCGCACTCTTCATGGCCGTCGCCTTCGCGCTCGGCACCGTCATGGTCGTCGTCGGCGGCATGGGCTTCATGCGCAGCAATCTCGTGCTGATGCAGACGCGCTCGCGCCTCGCGCAGGGCGTCGTCTTCGCCGCCGCCGCCTTCATGTTTGTCGCCGGCATCGGCGTGCATTTCACCGGCAGCAGCAATACGGCCTTTCTCAAGGGGCAGATGCAACGCGCCTCGCAATGCGAAATGGAAGGCGAGGCTGCGCATCCCGACGCGCGCGGCGGCTCGACCGGCGTCATCGGCCGCCATATCGTCGCCTGCATGAACGCGTCCGGGTTCCAGTGGGCGCAGGACGAAGCCCGCTGCCAGGAGGCGCCGATGGCGACCAATGGATATTGCTACGTGCCGGCCGCCTGGTTCGACCGCGCCATCGTCACCGCGCAGCTCGCCTTCGACTGATCATGGCTTCGCGCAGGCCTGCGCGAATTTCTTCACTTTTTCGGCCGCGCCCGTCAGGGGCGCGGTTTCCTTCGAGGGGCCGACCGTCATCAAGAGAGTCCCGCCGCCCGCCATGGCGGCGAAAATCGGGTCGTTCGCCGGCAGGCTCCCGTCGAAGCTCGGACTCCCGGCCTCCTCGTTGACCGTGAGCCTGCCGGGGACCGTCGCCCGGGCCTCCCCCACGGCGAGCGTCGCCGCGGCCCTCTTGCCGGGCTTCAGCTTCGCGCTCGTTTCGGAGACGAAGACGCCGACCTCGCCGCCTTTCGGCTTGCAGGAGAAAACGACGGTCACATAGTCCGATTCCGGCGCGCCATATTCGAGGGAAACGGGGTCCGTCTTTTTCTTACCCGGTCCCGAGAGCGTCCAGACCCGCTCCTCCGCGGCGCGCGCAGGCGTTGAAGAGAACAAGGCTTCTGCAACCAGAGGCAGGCAGGCGCAGATAAGTGCTATAAATTTACTTTCCATACCGCTCCCCAGAGTTTCCATTTCATCGAACGTAAAGTTTTCACGGTCACGTTTCACCCGGTTTCATTTTGCTGTCGAGGGTTTTGTATGACGATCGATGAACAGGCCGCGCTGGCGATGCGCCGCGACATCTACGCCAAGGGCAAGGCCGGCAAGACTGATCTTGCGCGCCTCATCGACGCCGGACGAGGCGCCGACGCCGTCTCCCAGGCTTTCACCGAGCTTCTGTCCGAGGTCGCCGCCGACGTTCTGGTCAACGACGTCGATCCGCCGCAATATATTCAGCACGCCGACGCGGACTGGCTCGTCTCGGAGCTCTCCAGGAATGGCGGCCTCGCCAATCGCGCCGAATATGACATGCTGACCCATGTGATCAGCCATGCCGTTTCGGTCCCGCCGTCCCTCGCCGCCTTCGCCGTCGGCGAGATCGAGCGCGCCATCGTGATCGGAGTCGCCGGCCACCCCGCCGGCGTCGTGACGGAAGCGGACCTTCAGGCGCTGCGCACCGTGGTCTACGCCGCGACCGAAGGCAGCTCGCTGCACCTGACCCGCGAGTCCGCCGAGGCGCTGTTCCGGATTTCTGACGTTCTGGCCGATGGCGCGGACAATCCGGCCTTTGACGATTTCTTCGCCAGAGCCATCGGCAATTATCTCATGGGCGTCGCCTTCCGCTGGACGCCATCGGCGGCCGAGGCGAAGCATGTCGAGGCCTGGCTGAACGCGCCGCCGCCGAGTTTCGGCGATTTCGTCTCGTCCATGCTCGACTTCAGCAAGATACCGCCGAGCGTCGACGTCGACGCGATGCAGAACGCCGCCGACGACCGGGAACTGCGCCGGGCCGCGCCGGTCGACGCCGGCGAAGCCGAATGGCTCGTCGCGCGCCTCAATCGCGACGGCCAGATTTCCCCGGCGGAAAAGCGCCTGCTGCGCTTCCTCAAGGAGGAATCCCCGGACATCGACCCGGCGCTCGCGGCGCTGATGGAGAAGGCGGCGTAAAGGCTCTCCCGCTCCTGGCTCGCGGCGGCGGCTTGCGCGCCGCGGTGGCCCGTTTATAACGGCGCCGACCCAGCCATCAGCCCGAGCCCGCCATGACCCGCGCCAAAAAAGATATCAAGAAAGTCGTCCTCGCCTATTCCGGCGGTCTCGACACCTCCATCATCCTCAAATGGCTGCAGACGGTCTATGGCGCGGAGGTGATCACCTTCACCGCGGACCTCGGCCAGGGCGAGGAGCTGGGGCCGGCGCGCGAGAAGGCGCTGCTGCTCGGCGTGAAGCCCGAGAACATCTTCATCGAGGATTTGCGCGAGGAATTCGTACGCGACTACGTCTTCCCGATGTTCCGCGCCAACGCCGTCTATGAGGGCCTCTATCTGCTGGGCACCTCTATCGCGCGGCCGCTGATCGCCAAGAAGCAAATTGAAATCGCCCGCAAGATGGGCGCGGACGCCGTCTGTCACGGCGCGACCGGCAAGGGCAACGACCAGGTGCGCTTCGAGCTCGGCTATTACGCGCTCGAGCCCGACATCCACGTGATCGCGCCCTGGCGCGAATGGGATTTCGTCTCGCGCACGGACCTCATCGCCTTCGCCGAGGCGCATCAGATCCCGATCGCCAAAGACAAGCGCGGCGAGGCGCCGTTCTCCACGGACGCCAATCTCCTGCACACCTCCTCCGAGGGCAAGGTGCTGGAAGACCCGGCGCAGGAGACGCCGGATTACGTCTATTCGCGCACCGGCCATCCTGAAGACGCGCCGAACGAGCCGCAATACATCACCGTCGATTTCGAGAAGGGCGACGCGGTTGCGGTGGACGGCGTGGCGCTTTCGCCGGCGTCGCTGCTGGCGAAGCTTAACGACCTCGGACGCACCCACGGAATCGGCCGGCTCGATCTCGTCGAGAACCGCTTCGTCGGCATGAAGTCGCGCGGCATGTACGAGACGCCCGGCGGCGAAATCCTGCTCGTCGCGCATCGCGGCATCGAGAGCATCACGCTGGACCGCGGCGCCGCGCATCTCAAGGACGAGCTGATGCCGCGCTACGCGGAGCTCATCTACAACGGCTTCTGGTTCGCGCCCGAGCGCGAGATGCTGCAGGCGGCGATCGACCACAGCCAGCAGCATGTGACCGGCCGGGTTCGTCTGAAGCTATACAAGGGGTCTGCGCGCCTTGTCGGGCGTGAGAGCCCGTGGTCGCTCTACGATCAGGACCTCGTCACCTTCGAGGAAGGCGGCGCCTACGATCAGCGCGACGCGCATGGCTTCATCAAGCTGAATGCGCTGCGGCTGAGGACGCTGGCCAAGCGCGCGGCGCGGGGCGCGAAGAAGTGACGCGGCAAAGCGGCGAGGCTTAGGCGGGCGCCTTCGCCTCCGACGGCCAGAGCACGAGCGTAACGACCAGCAGGGTCACCAGCCCGATCATCACGCCCGCAAGGCGTTCGGCCCCTGGCCAGACGCTGAGCGGCGGACCGAAGCCCTGCACCAGCGTCAGGATGAAAGCGACGCTGATCTGCGTGCCGACATAGCTGACCCCGCGCAGGCTCGATTGGATGTGCGTGGCGATCCAGACGCCGCCCGCGAGCGCGAGAACCCACGGCAGAAACGCCGTCAGCGGAATCATCAGGCAAAAGAGCGCGGCGACGCCGCCGATGAGGCAGCCGACGATCCTGTGCAGCGCGCGCGTGATGACGATCGACAATAAGATCGACGGCGCCGCGCCGAGAGCGGGGACCGCCGAAACGACGATCGCGGTAATCCCCATCTGCGCGCCGGACATCTGCAATTCGAGCCACGACCAGACGATCGGGATCAGCATGACGCTGACCCCGCTGCGCGCCGCGTGCAGCAGCGCAGCGCTGTCGGCGCCGAGAAAACCGGGAGGCTCCGGGTCCGGGCCGTCGTCCGGGGCGGCGTCGGCGAGCGCGAAGGCGACGAGCATGGCCACAATCGTGCCGATTGCGACCTCGGCCGTGCGGTAGACGGCAGCATGGAGCGTCTCACTCGGCTGCTCGATCGACATGAGCACGATCATGTCTGCAGTGACGGCGCTAAGAAGCCACGCATAGGCGTTGCGCTTCACTTCATATCCCAGCACGCCGATCGTGGTGAAAAGCAGGAGAAAGAGATAGCAGGCGACATGGTCGTAAGCGATCCAGCGCATTGCGATAAAAGCGGTGAGGGCGCCGAGCGCCGTGCCCGAAATCCGCTGCGCGCCCTTCTTGAACGACGCGGCGCTTGTCGCCTGGCTCACGATGAAGCCGCTGATCCCCGCCCACCAGGCGTTGTCGAGACGCAAGGCGAGAGCCACGACGACCGAGATGACGACGGAAAGCGTCGCGATGAGCGAAACCCGTGCGCGCGGGCCGGCGAAACTGAGGTCGCTCAGTTCATCGATGAGCACGGCGTAGAGGCTGCGTCGCGCCTCGGCCGGCGCACTCACGGGAAGATCACCGTGCGCGCGTCGGCGCCCATATAAAGCTTCAGATCGGTGGGCGGGTCGATCAAAGTGATCGTCACCGGAAAACGCCGCTGCAGGCGAATCCAATCCGTCGTCGGCGCCACATAGGGGAGGAGCTTCTCCGGGCCCGGGTCGCGACTGACGCCCCGCGCGATCCCTTCGATCTTCGCGCGCCGCCAACGCCAAGGGTCGGAGTCGAGCCACACCCACGCCGTCTTGCCGATCTGGAAGGCGCGGATGTCGTATTGAAGGTAATTGGCGATGATGCGCCAGCCCTCGGCGTCAATGATCCCGATCAGAGGCTCATAGGCGGTCGCCGTGTCGCCCACGCGCACGCGGAGATTGTTGATCGCGCCCGGGCGCGGCGCGACGACCTCCGTCTTCGAGAGCCGCCACTCCGCCGTTGTGAGTTCGCTCTCGGTTTTGGCCAATGCGGCCTGATGCTTCGCTCTCGCAGAGATGCGCTCGGCGACGACCGATTGCGCCTGCGAGACGGAGGCGGCGGCGCGCCTGGCGCGGTCTGTCGCGGCGTCCACATCCTCGGGCGAGACGAAATCGGCCCTTCCCAGCGCCACACGACGCTGCTGAGCGCCCTTGGCGAAGGTGAGCGCGGAGCCCTGCGCCGAGACGACGTCCCGCGCCGCCTTGATGGCGTCTTCGTCCACGGCGATCTGGGCGCGCGCTTCCTCGACGGCGTGCCGGCGCTCGTTCACGGCGAGCTGGAAGGGAACGGGATCGATCGAGGCCAGCGGATCGCCGATCTTGACGTCCTGATTGTCGACGACATGAACCGCGATGATGCGGCCTGTGACTTCCGGCGCCACGGAGACGATATAGGAGCGGACGTAAGCGTCGTCGGTATAGACGACGAAAGTCGTGACAGCCTCGAAAAGGAGGAACGCGCCGAGAAGGCCGCCGACGACGGCGAAGATTCGCTTTCGTTGATTCACGCGGCGCTCCAGTAGGATCGATGAAATTCAGTTCGGCAATGCGCGCTTCGTCAAGTTTACGCCTTTGCGCCTATCCGCGCTTCTCCCGCTCGACTTCCCGCCAGCCGATGTCCCTCCGGCAGAACCCGCCGGGCCAATCGATGGCGTCGACCGCCGCATAGGCCCTGGCCTGCGCCTGCGCGACGCTCTCTGCGAGCGCTGTGACGTTGAGGACGCGCCCGCCCGCTGCGAGCAGCCTCCCGCCCTCGACCCGCGTTCCCGCATGGGTGACGATGACCTCCTCCATCGCCTCGGCGCGCGCGACGCCGCGGATTTCCGAACCGGTCATCGGCGTGCCGGGATAGCCCCTGGCCGCCAGCACGACGGTGAGCGCCGCGGCGTTCGAAAAACGCGGATGCGCCTCATCCAGCGCGCCGCGCGCCGCGGCGAGCATGAGCGCGAGAAGATCGTCTTCGAGACGCGGCAGGATGACCTGGGCCTCCGGATCGCCGAAGCGGTTATTGTATTCGATGAGCTTGAGGCCGTCTTGCGTCAGCATCAGCCCGGCATAGAGCACGCCCTTGAAGGGCGCGCCCTTCTCCCGCATCGCGCGCATGGTGGGCTCGATGATCTCGCGCATCGCCTGGGCTTCGATCTGCGGCGTCACCACGGAGGCCGGCGAATAGGCGCCCATGCCCCCCGTATTCGGCCCGGCGTCGCCGTCGCCGACGCGCTTATGATCCTGCGCCGTGGCGAATGGAACGGCGCAAACGCCGTCGCAAATGGCGAAAAAAGAAGCCTCTTCGCCTTCGAGAAACTCTTCGATCACCACTTCCGCGCCGGATTGGCCGTAGACTCCGGCGAACATCGCCTCCACCGCGCGCTCGGCCTCGTCGAGAGTGGCCGCCACCACGACGCCCTTGCCAGCCGCGAGCCCGTCGGCCTTCACGACGATGGGCGCGCCCTTCTCGCGCAGATAGGCCAGCGCGCTGTCCATGTCGGCGAAGCGTTCGTAGGCGGCGGTGGGGATGCCGTAATCGCGGCAAAGGTCCTTGGTGAAGCCCTTGGAGCCCTCCAACTGCGCCGCGGCCGCCGTCGGCCCAAAGGCCATGATCCCGGCGCGCGTCAGAGCGTCGACGAGCCCGCCGATCAGCGGCTGCTCGGGCCCGACGACCACGAGGGCGACGCCCATGTCGCGGCAGAAACGCAGCACCGCGCCGTGGTCTCCGGCGTCGAGTTCGACATTTTCGGCCACCGCCTCCGTTCCCGGATTGCCCGGCGCGACGTAAAGACGTGTAAGCAGCGGGCTTTTTGCCAACGCATTGGCCATGGCGTGCTCGCGCCCGCCCGATCCGATGAGAAGAATGTTCATGGCGCTCCGCCTGGCTGGTCCCGACGCTCGCTTCTAGGACGCCCGCCGCAGGAAACGCAATCCTGCGGCCCAAGGCGCCTGTGCGCGCAATCGCGGCAAGCCATGCTTGTTGCTCATTCCGGCGGCGCTAGCTAGTCGCCGGGAGGGGGCATGCCGGAGAATCCCAGATGTCAATCACAAGAGAAAGCGGCACAGCCGAGAATGCCGCCGCCTATGGTGGCCTCATCGACGCCATCGGCGGCGTCGCCACCATCGTTCTGGCCATCTGCGGCCTGGTGAACATCGCGCCCGCCTATATGACGTCCATCGCCACCATCGTCTTCGGCGTCGCGCTGCTGATCCAGGGCGGGGCCATGGTCTCCGAATACGCCCAGACGGCCTTTCCAGCAGAAGCGCGCGGCATCTCCACGGATCAGTTCGGCGGCAACAGTCTCGCGGTGGTCTTCCTCGTCGGCGGGGCCGGAATTCGTGCTCGGCATTCTGGCGCTGCTGGGGATAAACCCTGGCGTGCTGACGCCGGTGGCGGTGATCGCCTTCGGAACCGCACTGGTTATGAGCAGCAACGCCGTGTGGCATCTCTTTTTGATGCGGCGCGCGGCGCGGATGCAGGCGGCGGCCACGACCCAGCACTCCGGCGGCGAGATCCTGGCGAGCGAAATGGCCTCCGGATCGGCGGGGCTGCAGGCGCTCGCGGGGCTTGCGGCGATCGTCCTGGGCATTCTGGCGCTCGCGGGCAGCTCCTACGACATGGTGCTCAATCTGGTGGCCTTGCTGGCGCTCGGCTCCACGCTGGTGCTCACCGGCAGTTCGCTGAGCGCAACGGTCTTGGGCTTCATGCGGACCTGATGGGCGCGACGCGGCTGTCGGCGCAAGGACGCCCCGGTCCAAAGGGCGTCCTTCGCGCTTTGGGGCCCGTCGCAAGAAGTGACTTTCCCCCACGGGCGGAAATGCTCTAAACACGGCGCCAAATCCTCTTCATGCGAGGCACTATGGCGCGCCAATTCATCTACCACATGCAGGGCCTCACCAAGACCTATCCGGGCGGAAAGAAGGTTCTGGACAACGTCCACCTCTCCTTCTACCCGGACGCCAAGATCGGCGTGCTCGGCGTCAACGGCGCCGGCAAATCGACCCTGCTGCGGATCATGGCGGGCATCGACAAGGAATTCACCGGCGAGGGCTTCGTCGCCGACGGCGCGCGCGTCGGCTACCTCCCGCAGGAGCCGCATCTCGAACCGACGCTCAATGTCCGTGAGAACGTCATGCTGGGCGTCGCGGACAAGAAGGGCATTCTCGACCGTTACAACGATCTCGCCATGAACTACTCGGACGAGACCGCCGACGAGATGACGAAGCTGCAGGATGAGATCGAGGCCAAGGGCCTGTGGGATCTCGACAGCCAGGTCGATCAGGCCATGGACGCGCTGGGCTGCCCGCCGGACGACGCGGAGGTGACCAAGCTCTCGGGCGGCGAGCGCCGCCGCGTGGCGCTGTGCAAGCTGCTGCTCGAACAGCCTGAAATGCTGCTCCTCGACGAACCGACGAACCATCTCGACGCCGAGACGGTGAACTGGCTGGAAGGGCATTTGCGCAACTATCCGGGCGCGATCCTGATCGTAACCCACGATCGCTACTTCCTCGACAATGTCACGGGCTGGATTCTCGAACTCGATCGCGGCCGCGGCATCCCGTATGAAGGAAATTACACGAACTGGCTGAAGCAGAAGCAGAAGCGCCTCTCGCAGGAGTTCGAGCGAGGACAAGGCCCGCCAGCGCGCGCTGGAGGCCGAAAGCGAGTGGATCGCCGCGAGCCCGAAGGCGCGTCAGGCCAAGAGCAAGGCCCGCATCCAGCGCTATGAGGAACTCGTCGCCAAGCAGAACGACAAGGCGCCGACGACCGCGCAGATCGTCATTCCGGTCGCGGAGCGTCTCGGGGACAATGTCATCGACTTCGAGCACATCGCCAAGGCTTTCGGCGATACGCTGCTCATCGACGACCTCTCCTTCAAGCTGCCGCCCGGCGGCATTGTCGGCGTGATCGGCCCCAACGGCGCCGGCAAGACCACGCTGTTTCGCATGATCACCGGCCAGGAAAAGCCCGACAAAGGGACGATCACCATCGGCGACAGCGTCCAGCTCGGCTATGTCGACCAGTCGCGCGACGCGCTGCACGCCAACAAGAGCGTCTGGGAGGAAGTCTCCGAAGGCAATGAGGTCATCTATCTGGGCAAGCGCGAGATCAACTCCCGCGCCTATTGCTCGGCCTTCAACTTCAAAGGCTCGGACCAGCAAAAGAAGGTCGGCCAGCTTTCGGGCGGCGAGCGCAACCGCGTGCATCTCGCCAAGATGCTCAAGAGCGGCGCCAATGTTCTGCTGCTGGACGAACCGACCAACGATCTCGACGTCGACACGCTGCGCGCGCTAGAGGACGCGCTCGTCGATTTCGCGGGCTGCGCCGTCATCATCAGCCATGATCGCTTCTTCCTCGACCGCATCGCCACGCATATCCTCGCGTACGAAGGCGACAGCCATGTCGAATGGTTCGAAGGAAATTTCGCCGATTATGAAGAAGACAAGAAGCGCCGCCTGGGGACTGACAGCATCATCCCGCACCGGCTGAAATACAAGAAATTCACGCGCTGATTGAGCCGGGGACATCGCGCCCTGGCGATCGGGTGGCGCACGCGTGAAAAGACCCAGCCGATTGCGCGGCTGGGTCGATCGCCCCTGAAAACTTGCCCCTGAACCTGCCCCTGAAAGCCACTTTGAAAGAAACGGGCCTGAAACACGTCCCTGAAAACGCCTGCTATCAACACGCAAAGAGTGACGGTTTCTTAACCTTAGGTCCGTGCGCTGGCGCACGTCTCCCGGGTCTGAGGCGGATTCGGCCGGCGCCGCGCCGCCACGATTTCGCCATTCGGGCGTGGCGATGTGCCAGGGAATGATTTTGTCGGGGCGCATTTAGGGATACACTTGATATGAAATCAGCGACCTGCGCTGTTCTGACTGCTCTTGCGCTTGCTGGTTGTGCTCAGACTGGCTCGCCAGTCGCCACCGCGCCGGAATCCTACGTCAATGAACCCCGGCCCGAGGCCTCCGCCACCGGCAAGGAAGCGATTCACACGCGCATCGCTCATTTCGCCCGGCTCTACAACATCCCGGAATCGCTCATTCATCGCTCGGTGCGGCGCGAGAGCAATTACAATCCCGGCGCCCGCAACGGCCCCTATTGGGGCCTCATGCAAATTCGCCACGATACGGCGCGGGGCATGGGCTACAAGGGCCCGGCGCACGGGCTTCTCGACGCGGAGACCAACCTCACTTACGCCGTGCCCTATCTCGCCAACGCCTATAAGCTCTCGGGCGGCAGCGAAGCGCGCGCGATCCAGCTATACGCCGGCGGCTATTATTACGAGGCGAAGCGCCGTGGGATGCTCGGCGAACTGCACGCCGGCGCGCTGGAGCCGTAAGTCGGGCCTTACTGGCCCTTCGCAGAACCCGGCATGAAGGTCGAGCGCACGCGGCCGCCTTGGGCCGAACCGCCCTGCACCGTCGCGACGCCGCTCGTCACGTCATAGACGAGCCGCTCGCCCTTCACGATATTCTCCCCCTGCGTGAGCGTGACATTGCCGGTGAGATAAACCTTGTTGTCGGCCTTTTCATAGCTGCCGTGGTCTCCGGTCCCGATCTGGTCTTTCGAGACCAGCGTCACGGGGCCATCGGCGTCGATATGCTTGACGCGGTCGTTGCTCGTCCCATCGCCCGCCGCGCCTTTGCCCTCGAGAAAAATCGTAATGCGCGCGGCCTTCAGCGTCGACGGCCCATTTGTGACGATGACGCTGCCCGAATAGACGAGCTTCTGCTCGTGATCGAAATAGTCGAGCTTGCCGGCGTCGATGTTGAGCGGATCCTTCGCCGTGGCGCCCGGCAGGATGCCGCCGGAGCGGCCCCCCTTGGCGCAGGCGGGAGCGGCGGCGAAGAGGAGCGCCGAGAACAGTGCGGCTGAAAGCTTCCGGTTCATGGGACTTTCTTCATTGCGCGGCGTGCAGGGCGTCGCCGGGCGCGGCGTCCTCGCCATAGAGCACGGAGCGCACCCTGCCGGCGAAGGTCGCGCGGCGCTCCTTTTGCGAGAAATTGACCGAAATCGGCAACGACCTCTCCGCCGTCGATCTTCAGGGTGACGGTCTTGTCGGAGGTCATTACGCTCGTCTTGAAATCCATGGCCGCCGAATCCATCCGCATGTCGAAGCTCTTGTCGTCGCGGATGACGACGCCGCCGCCCATGTCGGCGTGGTCTGTCTTGGTGTTGTAGAGGGCCTTGGCGGCGGTGAGGACGACCGCCTTCTCGCCCTGCGTCTCGACGCGCACGTCGAGCCCGTCGAGATCGAAAAGATCGGGCTTCATGATGTCCTGAACGCCGACTTTCGCGCGGATTTCGTAAGGGCGCCCGTCCTTGCGGTAGCCCACGAGCTTGGGGCTCTCGATTACGATGCGCGTGCCCTGCAGGGCGACGCGGGCAAGATTGAGATCGACCGGCAGGAGGCGCAGGGAGCTCACCAAGAGACCCAGGCCGACAATGCCAACGGTCCCGCCCGCGCCCCAGAGGATCAGGCGGCGCAGCCGGGTGACGCGCGCGGTATGGCGCAAGGCTTCGGGAAAGGCGCTCTCACGCTTCGCTGTGAGGCCAGAAAGGCGGTCACGACCGCCTGTCTCGGGCGGAGAGTCCGCCCGATCGCCCTTCTTCTTCGTCGCAGTGGCGGTTCGAACGTCCGCGGCGCCGCCCTCGGTCATGGTCGGGATCATCCGGCGGCGCGATGGCGAATTCGAGGCGGCGCGAGCCTCCTCACTCATGAGAGAAGATGTCGGTCTCCGGCCAGCCGGAGAGATCGAGACGCGCCCGCGCGGGGAGGAAATCGAAACAGGCCTGCGCCAGATCAGTCCTGTTTTCCCGCGCCAGCATCACGTCGAGCTTTTCCTTCAGCTGATGAAGGTAGAGCACGTCCGAGGCGGCGTAAGCCTGTTGGGCGTCCGTGAGCGTGGCCGCACCCCAGTCCGAGGACTGCTGCTGCTTGGAGATCTCGATCCCGGCAAGCTCGCGCACGAGATCCTTCAGCCCGTGCCGGTCCGTATAGGTGCGCACGAGCTTCGACGCGATCTTGGTGCAATAGACCGGCGACGACATGACGCCGAAGGTTTTGGCGAGGATCGCGACGTCGAAGCGCGCGAAGTGGAAAAGTTTCAGCACGTTCGGATCAGCCAGAAGCTTCTCGAGATGGGGCGCGCGGGTTTGCCCGCGCGCGATCTGCACGAGTTCGGCGTTCCCGTCTCCGAACGAGAGCTGCACCAGACACAGGCGATCGCGATGTGGATTCAGGCCCAGCGTCTCGGTGTCGATGGCGACGATCGGCGCGGGGGCGTCTGCGGACGGGAGGTCGCCCTGATGCAAGCGTATGGTCATGGAGCTCGATTCGGGAAAGAGGCTTTCCGCTATCCTTACCGAAAAGCGGAAAGCTTGTCGAAAGCGGCGCTTACCGCTTCTTGGGCGGACGCCCGCGCGGCGCCGGCTGGCCCGAGAAAGGGCGATCGCCTTCCTGCAGCCTGTCGCCCACGAAACGCGCCCAGCCGATCAGCAGCTCACATACCGAAGAGGTGATCGCCGCATAGCGGAAATTGCGGTTGGCGGCGAGCGCCCGCAGAGAAAGACCCAGATAATGCGCCTCGACCAGCGCCTGCTCCAGCCGGGCGGCGTCCGTTTCCGGGCTTGCTTCGTTATTGTCTTCGTTCTCGCCTTCGTCGAGTTCGGTCATTTTCCTGATCTTCCCCCAAGTGCGGGCGACGGCGTTTCGGCCGGCGCCCCGTTTCGACGAACCCGAGAATGTCGTAGCTTCGACGCAACGGCAGGCACGTACCAGGCGTTAACAGGTGACCGTAACGGCCTTATTGTTCAGGAGCTTAAGATTTGACGGGTTACGTAACCACGGAATCGCAGTTGAAACTCTCGGTGCTCGAGGAACTGCACCGGGCGTTCGACAGCGGGCTGGACGGCGTGAGCGACCGCCAGCGTAGCCTCCTCTCCTATCTCGTCACCGAAGAGCTGGAAGGGCGCGGAGACCGGCTCAAGGCCTATTCGATCGCCACGGAAGTTCTTGGTCGGTCAGCGGATTTCGACCCCCAGCAGGACAGCATCGTCCGAGTCGAAGTGGGGCGTCTGCGGCAGGCGCTGGAGCGCTACTATCTCACCGAGGGCAAGAACGCCGCGATCGTCATCTCCATCCCCAAGGGGCAGTACCGCCCGGTCTTCACGGCCGCCGCGCCGCCGCAGCCGGAACCTCTCGCCCTCGAGCGCGGCCCCTCGAAAAAGCATTACTGGTTAAGCGCGACTTTAACTCTTTCTCTCCTCCTATTAACCGGCCTCGCGGTCTGGAGGTTGGCGTTTCCGTCCCCCACCGCGACGACGGCGCCGCGGCGCGGCCCCATTGTCGCGATCCTGCCCTTCGACTTCCACGCCGACCGGGAGGGCGTCGCCTATGTCGCCGGCGGGCTGCAGGCCGACCTTGCCGATATTCTTTCGCAATATCAGTGGCTGACTGTCATTCCCCTGAACGACGAAAGGGGGAGCGACCTCATCGCCAAGCCGGATTTCACCGTTCGCGGCTCGCTTCGCCTCATTGGCGATCAGGCCAAGGCGACCGTGCTGCTGCTCGATGGCCAGACCCGCGAAGCGCGCTGGACCAAGTCCTATGATTTCCACCTTCGCACCGGCGAGGTTATGGCGATGCAGCGCGACCTCGTGACCTCGATCGGCCGCGACGTCGGCAACCCGTTCGGCATCGTGGCCGATATCGCCCTGGCGCAATGGTCGGCGGACCAGTCGCCCACGGACGAAGCCTTCGCCTGCCAGTTGCGCGCCCTGCACTACTGGAAGACATTGAAGTCCGTGGATTACGGCCCCGCCCGCCGCTGTTTCGACGAGGCCGCCGCCAAGCGCCAGCTCGACGCGAACAGCCTGGCCATGGACGCCGTTCTCACCTTGGACCCGCTCAGCCTGCGCTTTTCGGGCCGAACGCTGCCGGAAGCGCGCGCCGAGGCGTCCGCTATGGCGTCGCGGGCCTACGAACTCAACAGCATCGAGTTCTTCCCGCGGGCGGCGCGCTACATTTCCGCCGTCTGCGCCGGCGACATCGAGACTTTCCGATCTGTCGCGCGCGAGACCGTGGAGCGCTTTCCCAACAACCCGGTCGGGCTCGCCGATGTCGGCTCCCGGCTGATCCTGAGTTCCGGCGACGCCGCCGAAGGGGTGGCGCTCATCGAACGCGCGCGCGCCATTGCCCCGGACCTGACGCCTTTCGACACCATCGCCATCGCGATCGACGCCCTGAGACGCGGAATCTATGACAATCGACCCCGGTTGAAGCGCGCCTCCGATCAGACTGACGCGGCCGCCGTCCTCGTTGTCGAGCTGGCGCTGGCGGCGGCGCGCGACGACACGCAGGAAACGGCGCGCGTGCGCAAGCAACTCGCCGACCTCGGCTTTTCGGATCAAAAGCAGATCGACGAGGCGCTCGACTCGACCTGTTGGTCGCAAAATATTCGCGACCTCGTCAAATCAAAGGTGACGCTCGCTTTTCGCGATACTCGGACTCAATGAAACAAATCAAGTGTTTGTGACGTGAGTGTAAGCTCGTTTTTTCTATTCATTACTTTAGTAATGCTGAGGCCGTTCAGCCGGCATTAAGCTTGGAAACTCGAACATCCTCCTGCAGAATCGGACGGTCTGATTCAGCGGGAGACACAAAATGCGCGTTACTACTTTACTTTGCCTGATCGGCCTTGCGGTCCCTTGCTTTGCGGGCTCCGCCTCGGCGCAGGCCGGCCTTCCCGACATTGGAGCGGCGACTTCGGCCGCCGGCGCCGCGTCTTCGGCTGCCGGGGCGGCTACGGGCGCCGCGGGCTCGGCCGGCCAGGGACTTCTCGAACTCGGCGAAGAAAACCGCCGGGGACAAATGGACCCATGCCAAGGACAGCGGAAAGGCGACGATCGCCAAGGCCTGCGCGGATCAGGCGCAATCGCAGGGCCTCGCCGGCAAGGCGCTTCACAAGTTCGTGGCCTCCTGCACGAAGGACGGCGCGCAGCCGCAAACCACGACCAGCCAGTAATCGCGCCGAATTGTCGCGCGACCCCTTGCAAGCCGGGGGTCGCGCGTTCACTCTCGTTGCGACGCAGCGTGCAACGAGATTTTCGCGTGACCGACGAACCTTCCGGACTGAACGGCGTCGAACGGCGCTTCAATGCCATCTTCATCGAACTGTCGATCCGCCTCTTCGTGATCGGCATGCTCGTCTATTGGGCCTTCGTCATCGTCCAGCCTTTTGCGGCGATGATCGTCTGGAGCGTCGTGCTCGCGGTGGCCTTCTATCCGATCTACGAAAAGCTCTGCGAGTGGCTCGGCGGGCGCGAAGGCCTCGCTGCGGCGCTGATGACGCTTGCCGGCCTCGTCCTCATCATCGGCCCGGTCACCTGGGTCGGCATCGGCGTCGTCGAGCCGAGCAAGCTTCTCATCGCCGGGCTCGAATCGGGCGACATCGCCGTTCCGCCGCCGCCCGACACGGTGAAGGACTGGCCATTCATCGGCGCGCAGCTGCATGCCTATTGGGAGCTTGCCTCGACCAATCTGCACAGCGCCTTCGCGCAGCTGCTGCCGCAATTGAAGCCGGTGGGCGAATATCTGCTCGACATGGCGCGCAACGCCGGCCTCGGCACGCTAAAATTCCTGCTCTCCGTGGTGCTGTCCGGGTTCCTTCTCGCCTTCGGGCGGCAGATGCTCGCCGGCACGCGCGCGCTGGCGCGCCGCATCGACCCCGCCACGGGCAGCAAATTCGTCGATCTCGCCGGCGCCACGATCAACGCCGTCTCTCGCGGCGTGATGGGCCTGTCGCTGATGCAGGCGGTGATCGGCGGCGTCGGCATGTCCCTGTCCAACGTTCCCGGCGCGAGCCTGCTGATGATCGCCATCCTCGTGCTGGGCATCGTGCAGATCGGGCCGCTGCCGATCGTCGCGCCGGTGATCTTCTGGGCCTGGACGCATCTCTCGACGCCCGCGGCCATCGGACTGACGATCTGCATGGTGACCGTCAATTACATGGATAATTTCATCAAGCCGTTCCTGCTAGCGCGCGGACTCTCGACGCCCATCCCGGTCATTTTCTGCGGCGTGCTCGGCGGCGTGCTGGCGCATGGCGTCGCCGGGCTCTTTGTCGGCCCGGTCGTGCTCGCGGTCGTGTGGGAACTGGGCAAGGCGTGGATCGAGGAGGACGTCGCGGCGCGGGGCGCCATGGTCGCCGAGGAGAAAGCCGCCAAGGCGAAACTCGCCGGCCCCGCGCCCTCAGCGCCCGCGCAGGGAATTGAGAACCTTTAGGCTGGCCCGGCCGTTGCGTTGCAGGCCGACACGGCCCTGGTAGTCGGCGATCGCTTCCTTGGTCTTCGTCCCAATCACGCCGTCAGGTTCGCCGACCTCGTAACCGGCGCGAATGAGCAGCGACTGCAGTTCGCGCCGCTCCGCCCGCGACAGGCCGGGATCGTCCGTCGGCCAGGGCGTCTGGATGCCCGGCCGGCCACGCAGACGGTCCGACAGAACGCAGATCGCGAGCGCGTAGGATTCGGCGGCGTTATAGGCGTAAATCGCGTCGAAGTTCTTGGTGACGAGAAAGGCCGGCCCGTTGCGGCCCGCCGGCAGAAGCAGGCCCGCCGAGCCGCCGCCCAGGCCGCCGCCGTCGAGCCGCGTAATCCCATGAGATTCCCAGTGCGACATCGGCAGCTTGCGCGTGCGGCCCGAAGGGCCCGAATAGCCGTCGGGCAGCTTGACCTCAAATCCCCAATGCTCGCCCGAGCGCCAGCCGCTCTTTCGCAGATAGTTGGCCGTGGAGCCCAGAGAATCCGCCGCGGAGCTCGCGATGTTGCGGCGGCCGTCGCCATCCAGATCGACCGCCGTGCCCAGAAACGTCGAGGGCATGAACTGCGTGTGGCCGAAGGCGCCGGCCCATGAGCCGACGAATTCATCGGCGCGAATATCGCCGCTGTCGAGAATCTTGAGCGCCGCGATGAATTCCTTGCGCCAGTATTCGTTGCGGCGCGGCGCCTCGCAGGCGAGCGTCGCCAAGGACTGCACCACGGGACGCTTGCCGAAGCTCTTGCCGAAATCGCTCTCGACGCCCCAGACGGCGACGACGGTCGCCGGATCGACGCCATAGCGGGTCTCGGCGGCGTGCAGAGCGCTGGCGTTCTTGTGCAGCATCGTCTTGCCTTCGTCGACGCGCTCTTCGTCCACGAGGCCGGAGACGTAATCCCACACGGGCGTCGTGAACTCCGGCTGCTTGTCCATGAAGCTCACCGCGTCATTGGGCTCGAGCCCGTCCGTCGCGGAGGCGATGGTCTGCTGGCCGACGCCTGCGCTCCCGGCCGCATGGCGCAGGCCGCCCAGACAGGAAGACCAGTCCGCCTGGGCCGGACCCACGAGGGAGACAAGCGCAGCCGAAGCCAGGAGAAGTTGATTCGCTTTCATGGGCGAAGCGTAACGCAACAGGGAAAATTTTTCATGCGTTCCGCCTCGCCGCGCCTCGTCTGCGAGCGGGCGAACGGCTCGCCCGGCTGCGCTTGAAGGGAAGACCCCTGACCCTATCACTACTCCCCATCGCCTTTAAGCCCCGATAAAGCGGAGTCTTTCGCCATGGCGCATATTGTTCGCAGTCTACTGCTCGCTTTGGCCGCGGGAGCCGCGGGCGGCGCCGCGGCGACGCTCCTCAATCGCGACTCGGGCGACAAACGCTCGCTGGCGAAAGGCGCGGTGCGTTCGGGCCTGCTGATGTTCGACCGCGTTCGAGGCGCCGTCGGCGAGATGTCGGAGACGATGACGGACGTTGTCGCGGAGGTGCAGTCCGAACTGGAAGAAGAACGCGGCGGCGCGGGGCCGCATCATCGAGAGGATGCGCAAAAGGCAGGTGGAGGCAGGGTCGAAAGCGAAAGCGCAGGCGCACGAGAGCATGTCGCGCCCTTTGGGGCGAAGACCGCGCAGGAGGCCGAGAGGACGGCCCATGGCTGAGAAGCCCGAGGCCCACATCGTTCATGAAACTTCGTCGAGGCTGCGCCTGAGGGTGCCGGACAAGCGGCACGACAAGGCGTTTTTCGCCGAGGCGGCGCGCCTGCTCAAAGACGTCGCGAACGTCGAGGTCGAGGCGAATCCGGTGACAGGCAGCATTCTCGTCGTCGCGGCGGATGCGTCGAAACGCGTCGCCAGGCTTGGACCGCAGGCGCCGTTCGAGATTGTCGAACGACGGGACGAGGCGGGATTCGACCTGCTGCAATTGCGCCAGAAAATCCAGGGCGTGAACGAACGCTTCTCGCGCATCGCGGGCGGGGGCGTCGACGCGCGCAGCGTCATCGTCCTCGCGCTCTTCGCTTCGAGCGTGCTCCAGATCGCGCGCGGAAGGACGCTGGCGCCCGCAGTGACGCTGCTTTGGTACGCCGGGGAAGCCTTGCGACTTTGGGCGCCGGGCCCGGAACAGAAACCGCGCTGACTCGCGCCTATCGCAGGGAGAACTCATGACGCTCGAAGCGGTTCGCTGCGAGAGCCGGGTCAGCCTCGTCCATGCTGCGGTTCCCGGGCGCCTGCGCGTGCGCGTGCCCGGGCTGAAGGGCGTCAGGAGGCTGAAACTGGCGCTCGAAGGCGCCCTGCGGGGCGCGCATGGGATAACCGAGGCCAGCGCGAGCGTGGCGACCGGCACGGTTCTGCTGCTCTTCCATCCCGATGTTGCGGCGGGAGCGATCGTGAGCGCCATAGATGACGCCCTGCTTCGTTACGCCGCCGGCCGACTGGAGCCCGCGGGCGGACGGCCCCGCCCCGCGCCGTGGCATGTGCTGCGGGTCGACGAGACGCTGAAACGGCTGCACAGCTCCATGCAGGGACTCTCGGCCAAGGCGTTCGAACGCCGGCTGAAGCGCTACGGCGAAAATGCGCTTCCTTCCATTCCGGGACGTGACCGAATGGAAATCATCCTCGAGCAGTTCCAGAGCCTGCCCGTCGCGCTGCTTATCGGCGCCGCCGCTCTGTCGCTCTTCACGGGAGGCGCGGCCGACGCCGTCGTCGTTCTATCTGTCGTGGCGCTCAACGCGACGATCGGCTTCGCCACCGAAGCTCAGGCCGAGCGCTCGGTGCGCGCGCTTTCGCAACCCTCGACCGGCGGCGTCGCCGTCATTCGCGCGGGAAAGCGCGAGATGGTTCCCATCGAATGCACGGTTCCCGGCGACGTCCTCGACCTGCGCCCCGGCGTCATCGTCGCCGCCGATGCGCGCATCATCGCCGCGGAAGGATTGACGATCAACGAGGCGACGCTGACCGGTGAAAGCGCCCCCGTGCAGAAGTCGCCGAAGGCTCTCGAATATCGCGCCGCCGCGCTCGCCGATCGCCTCAATATCGCCTATCGCGGCACGATCGTCACCGGCGGCAGCGGTCTCGCCGCGGTCGTGGCCACCGGCGCCGCGACGGAGATCGGCCAGCTGCAGAACTTCCTTGCCGGCGCCAGCGCCCCCGATACGCCTCTGCAACGACAGCTCGCGCATCTTGGCCGACAGCTCACAATGATCGCCGGAGGCGCCTGCGCCGCCGTCTTTCTCGTCGGGCTCCTCCGAGGCTACGGCTTCTTCGCGACGCTCAAGAACGCCGTGGCGCTCGCCGTCGCCGCCGTGCCCGAGGGACTGCCCACCCTTGCGACGACCACTCTCGCGCTCGGCGTGAGGGAGATGCGCCGCCACCACGTTCTCATCCGCCGTCTCGACGCCGTGGAAACGCTCGCCTCGGTTCGCATCATCTGTCTCGACAAGACCGGCACGATGACCTTCAACCGCATGTCGGCGGCCGAAGTCAGTTGCGACGGACGCGCCTATCTCTGCGAAGAGGGCGTCGTGCGCGACCTCGATCGCGGCGCCACGCCGGCGTTGAGAAAAATCGCCGAGATCGTGGCCTTGTGCAATGAGGCGCCATGCGAAGAGGACGGCGGCGGCGATGAGGCCGCGCCCTCCGCGACAGAAGCGGCGCTGCTCCAATTCGCAAAGGATGTCGGCGTCGATGTCCGGCGGCTGCGCCGCGACCATCCGCTGGCGCGGGTTTCCTACCGATCGGAGCGGCGCCTGTTCATGACGACGCTGCACGCGACGAAGCGCGGCGCGAAGCTCGCGGCGGTGAAAGGCAGCCCGGAAGAGGTGCTCGGGCTCTGCGATCGCATCTTCATCGGCGACAAGCCGGTCGCTTTCACGCCGGAATTGCGGCGCCATGTCGAGCAGGAAAATGCGCGGCTCGCCGGCGCGGGGCAACGCGTTCTGGGAGCGGCCTATCGGGAGTTCGCGGGCGGCGACGCGCCCTCCGGCGATCTCATTTTCGTGGGGCTTGTCGGCCTTGCCGATCCGCTGCGTCCCGGCGTCGCCGCGCTTCTCGCCTCGCTCCGCGGCGCTGGCGTCAGCCCCGTGATGATCACCGGCGACCAGCGAAGGACCGCGGAAGCCATCGCGCGCGCGCTCGATCTCGGAAACGGCGACCTGCGGATCATCGACTCCGACGCCTTCGCCAATTTGGCCGCCATGCCCGAGCTATCGCAGGTTCCGCATGTCTTTGCGCGCGTCACGCCGGGCCAGAAGCTCGAGATCGTCGAGGCGCTGCAGCGCGCGGGGCATGTCGTCGCCATGACGGGCGACGGCGTCAACGACAGCCCGGCGCTGAAAGCGGCGGACATCGGGATCGCCATGGGCCGCAGCGGCAGCGAGGCCGCCCGCGACGTCGCGCATCTCATCCTGCAGGACGACAATCTCCAATCGCTCATTCCGGCGATTCGGCAGGGACGCGCAACCCATGCGAATATCCGCCGCGCCATCCGCTATCTCCTTGCGACCAACATGAGCGAGATATTGCTGATGCTGCTCGCGCCCGCCGCCAATCTCGGACAGCCGCTCACGCCCGCCCAGCTTCTGTGGATCAATCTGGTCACGGACGTCGGACCGGCTTTGGCGCTCGGCGTCGAGCCGCCTCACCACGATGTCATGGATGCGCCGCCGATGTCGGCGCGCGAAGAGATCGTCAACCTGCAATCGGCCCGCGTGCTGGGTCGCGAAGCAGGATTGATCGCCGCCGGCTCCTTTGGCGCATATCTCTACGGCGTATCCAGATACGGCTATGCGCCACGCGCGCGGACAATCTGCTTTACGAGCATCGTCACCGCGCAGTTGCTGCATGCGCTGAGCGCACGCTCGCAGAAGCACGGCCTCCTTAGTCGGCAGCTGCCGCCGAACCCTATTCTCGCAAGCGTGGTCCTCGGATCTTTTGCCCTGCAGGCCGCGACCATGGCCTTTGCGCCGATCCGTCGCCTGCTCGGCGTCGCGCCCATCAGCGCCTTCGACCTCGTTGTCGCGCTGGCGGCCGGCGCCGGGCCTCTCATCGCGAACGAGCTTCACAAAACTGCCGCAGCAAGGTCCGGCGAACAGGCGCAGACGATGGGCGAAGCACCGGCGACATAAATCTGTCACGACGCGTCTTGATCCGCCGCCTTAGAGGCCAATTTTCAACAAGCTGGATGCATGCACGGAGGATGAGATGGCGCTTCTGGAAGATATGGCGAAAGCGGAAGGAGCCGGCCCGCTCGTGCTCGGCGTTGGAGCGTTGATGCTGGCTCCGACGCTGTTGCCGGCTCTGGGGAGAATTCTTCGGCCCGTCGTCAAGGGCGTGATCAAGACCGGGATGACCGTCTACGACGAGACCTACTCGACGATGAAAGAGGCGACCTCCGACATCATCGAGGAAGCCCGCGCCGAACTTCAGCACGAGAGCCAGCGCAGCAACGGTCACGCGCGCGGCGGCATGGGCGGCGAGGAGAGCCCGCGAGGGCACGCGCACGCCTGAGCGTCAAGCCCGCCAGCGACCGGAGTCGCTGGCGGTCCGTTTTTTAGATAGCGGTTTAGACGGGACGATTTGCGTTGCGGTTGCGGACCGGGCCCATTCGCTCCACGCCCTGAGCGTAGCTGATCACGTCAAATTTCGCATTGAAGCCGAGCGCCGCGTCGGCGATCGCGTCGGTCTTGCCGCCGGTCGTGAATTTCTTGAGGTCGCCCTTGTCGAGATAGAGCAGCTCGAGAAGCTCGTTATAGACCGTGGCCTCGTCGATCGGCAGCACGTTGAAGGTGACGCCGTCGACCTCGACCTCATACTTCGAGAGCAAATCGATGTTGTTGCAGAAAATGAAATATTTGCCTTCGGGGCTAAACAGGCCCTTCGTCACTTCGGCGAGGTTGGTCAACCACTCGAAGGAGTGAAGATAACAGGCGAAGAACGGAATTGTCGGTTCTCCGACATTTGCGATCGCGATCACCTGATCGACGGAGCGCTCCGGCGGACGCTTTTCATCGGCGAGGGTTTCCTGGAAAAGGAGCGCCACTTCTCCGCGAAAGCCGAAGCGACCGGGCTTTTCCGTGGGGCCCTTGAGGACTGCGTTGAGGAGGCGGCCCTGCTCTTCGAGGGTCTTGAAGGCGGTGTCGGATATACTGGTCATGTCGTCTCTCTTCGCCAATTTGAATTCGAGCGAAGAGATTTGAGCAACCGACATGCCATCGCGAAAGAAACCTGCGCCGGCCGCCCTGCGGCGGTCCGACGCACCTATGTTCGATTGAGCTTTACTCGCAGATGCGGCGGGGGCGCGAGCCGATTTCGACGCCGTATTCGTCGAAGATCGGGCGACGCTCAACCCAGCAGCGCGGCGGCGGCGGAGGCGGCGGCGCATCGTAATAGACGACCGGCGGCGGCGCAGGGCGGGCGAGCGCCCCGCCGGCGATGGCGCCGAGCGCGAAGCCCCCGATGCCGGCGGCGATTGCCGGACCAGCCGAATCGGCGCGCGCCGGCGTAGTCGTAGCGAATGCGAGGACGCCGATCGCCGCAGCGGCGAGGAGGGCGCGGATTTTCATCATCTGAGTCTCCCAAGGGGCGACGGGCCGTCAAAGCCGTTTTCACGTCGCGACGTTAATCGTCAGAGAGTCGATGAAACGTAAACGAGCGGCGAAAACTTGACGTTTTCGCCGCAAGACATTGTTCAGATTGCCGAAATTTTCGATTTCGCGCCGGACTTGGCTCCCGGACGCGCGCCGGCGGCCGGATCCTTCGCCGCTTCCCAGCCGCCCTTCGGCGGCAGGACGTCGTTCGCCTCGCGCAGCGGCTCCTTGGCGTGGAAGCTGGCGGCAAGCGCCTTCGCCACGTCGAGTTCCTTCGAAGCGAGCCGCGCGCCGACCTCGTCTCTCTTCTTGGCGGCGTCTCCGTCGCCCTGCTCCGCGGCGGCGGAGAACCAGAGATAGGACTGCGGGAGGCTCTGGGCGACGCCCAGACCGCGCGCATAGAGGATGGCGAGATTGAACTGGCTGTCGCGCACACCAAGGTCCGCGGCCTTGCGGAACCATCCGGAAGCCGACACATAATCCGGCTTGCCGCCGTCGCCGCCCTCGGCGAGCAGGACGGCGAGATTATGCATGGCGCGAGCGTTGCCCGCCTCGGCGGCGGATTGATACCACTTCCGGGCGCGGCCGTAGTCCCGCTCCACCCCGATGCCCTTCTCGTAGACCGAGCCAATGCGGTATTGCGCAGGAGCGAGGCCCTGATTGGCGGCTTTTTCGAACCATTGCGCGGCGGCCTTGGCGTCGCGGGCGACGCCGCGACCATCGGCGTAACGCACGGCGAGCTCGAACTGCGCCGCCGGCTCGCCACGCTCCGCGAGCGATTTGATGACGCCGATCGCCTCGGGCGGCTGGAGGACGCGCGTCTGATCGATCGAGCCGGTCGGCGTCGGGTCGATGGGGGCGGCGTCGACATGCGGCGGCGTCACCGGCTTCGGCGGGACCGCCGGGCGCGGCGGCTGCATCGTGGGGGGCGTGACGATGCGCACAGGATCAGGCGCCGAAGTCGGGGAGGCGAGGCGCGGCGGCTCCTTGGGCGGGAGCATCGGAACGGCGGCGTGCGGCGCGATCGCAGCGGGAGCGGTCGCGTCGGGAGCGGTCGCCTGGGCGGGCGCATTCGCCTCTTGGGCGGGCGCGCCGGCGTCCTCGGACGTCGCCTCGGCCTCCTGATGCGCGCCGGGGCCCGGAAGATTTCCGCCCTCGATGCTGATACGGGCCACCTGATAGGCGCCGATCAACATCACGAGCGCGCCGAGGCCGAGCAGCAAGGGGCGTTTGCGGTCCTGAATGGCGGCGGCGACGCCGCCGCCCTTGCCGGCGTTCTTCGTGGAGGCGGGCTGCGCGGCGGACGGGCGGCCGGTCTGACCACGACGGTTCTGCTGCGCCTGGGCAGCCGTCTCGGCGTCGAGCGCCGCCTGTTGGGCCGCACGGCGCGCCGCGGCGATGAAATCGCTCTGCACGCCGCCACGGGATCCACGCTCCTCTTCCGGCGCAGCGGCCGCTGAGAAGTCCGGTTCGAGCCGGTGAGGGGCCGAACTCCCCGGCGGAACGAGGAAATCCATCAGATCGTCATGATCGGGCGCGGTACGTAGGTGGCGCGGCTCGACGGCGAGTTCGGGCGCGATGACGGGACGCGGCGCGGGGGGCGCCTCCTCGCGACGCCGGGAAGGCTCGACGGCCAGGGCCGGATAAGCGGCTTGGACCGTCGCCTCGGGGGCGGTGCGGATATCGGTCAGCTCGTCCTCGAACTGCGCAAGGCGATCGACGACGCGCTCCAAGGTCTCGTGCACGGCGAGCAGCGTCTCATGCGTGCGCTGGCCGCTTTCGTCCTGAACCTTGCGGATGTCGTTCAATTCGCGATCGAGCGCGTCCTGAAGCGCGCCGGGCGCCGGGGCGGCCTGGCGCAGAACTTCCTGCGTTGCGCGCCGCACGGTCTCCTCGGCGATCTGCGTCGTCGTCGCCTTGGCGTCCTCCATCTGCGCGACGAGCGCGCCGATCCGGGCTTCGATCGAGGCGAGCGAGACGCCGTTCTGGTCGGTACGGTCGAGACGCTGTGAGAGCGCGGTGATCTGGCTCTCGAGCGACTTGAGGGCATTGGCGTCGCCGCGCGGATCGAGCGCCTGATTCATGCGCGCCGCGAGTTGCTCGACGAGGCCCGCGAGATCGTTGTGGCGCGCTTCCGCGCGGTTACTCTGTTCGGCGCGCTGCGCCAGCGCGGCCTGCATCCGCTCCAGGCGCTGCGAGATTTCATCCAGCTGCGGATTGCTCAACGGCCGCGCCAGGAACGCGCCGAGCTTGGGATTGGAGCTCGGATCTTCGAGACGCTCAACCTTGTGTGAAAGCTGCGCGAGCTGGTATTCGATCGCGCTCAGGTCGGCGCTTTTCGCGCCGGCGCCGACCGCGCTTTCAATCTTCTGATCGAGGCCGCGCACCAACTCCTCGATATAGCGCACGTCGGCGGCCTGTTCCGAGCCGGCCCCGAGTTCGAGTTGCTGCGACAATGTTCTGTGGACGAGGTCGATGCGCTCGGCGAGTTCGGCGAATTGCTCGCTTGCGACCGGCTTCGCCAGCATCGCTTCGATGCGCGCCATCGATTCCGCGGGGACCGGATTGGCGAACTGCGTCTCGAGGCGGTCGATCTTGCGGCCGAGTTCGTCGAAGCCCTTGCCATTGGGCTTCTGGTCGAACGCCGAGTCGATCTTCCTGGCGAGCGAAGCGATGAGATTTTCGAGTGGCGCCGTGTCGAGCGGCTTTTGCAAGGCGCTCTTGTCGATCCGCTGCGCGAGCGACTTGCCGAGCGCGTCGATGCGCTGGCCGAGTTCGTCGAAGCGCTTCCCGCCGGACCGCGCGACGGCCTCGTCGAGTTTGCCGGCCAATTGCTCCAGCCGGCGGTTGAAGGTCTCGAAGCTGGCGCTCGTCTCGGTAGCGACGATGGAGCGGATGGAGCGGACGAGTTCGCCCATGTCCAGGGCGGCGGCGGCTTTGCCCGCGCCGGGCGTGGCGTAGGCGAGGGAGTCGACGCGCTGGGTGAGATCGAACAGCCGCGTCTCGATCTTTTCGAGCGGCAGCGGACGCGAAGCGAGCGCCGCGAGTTGCTCCTTGATCTCACGGGTATGCGCAAAAAGCGCTTCTATCGACGCGGCGTCGGCGCCTCCGGGCGCCTGCATGGCGTCGAGCCGCCGCCCGATCGTCTGCACGTCGGCATGGAGGTTGCGCACGATCGGGCTCGGATCGAGATCCTTGATGACGGCGCGCAATTCGCCCGCGATCCGCTCGGCGGGCGCGAGGAGTTCGTCCGCGACGCCGCGATAGCGCTGTGAGTCGACACGATGCGCAAGGTCGCGTAGCGCGGTCTCGATCGCGGCGATCGACGCGCGCGGCGCAAGATCGCCGAGGGCGCGCGACATCTCTTCCATTTCGCGGCGCAGGCCTTCGACCTGGCGCATGACGATCATCTGCTGGTCGCCGCGCTCGCCCGCGTCGTCGCGGACGGTGTCGAGTTGATGTGAAATCGCGTCGAGCGTCGCGTTGAGGGACGCGAAGCGCCTGGTGGGCCCCTCGCCTTCCCAGATATCCGGCGCTGGCGGAGCGGGCGCCGGGGAGGCGCGACGGCCGGCGCGTCGAGGAAGCGCTGGCGCTGGGTGATTTCGGCGATGGCGTCGACGAGCGGGCGGCGAGTTCGAGGGCTCGACGTGGCGCAAGCCCTGCTCGATCGCCGCGGGGCTCGCGCCGTTCATGGTGGCGACCGCGACAGGCGCCGGCGCAGGGGGCGGCGGCGGCGATGCGATCACGGCGGCCGCGGCGGCGGCGCTCTCGCGCTGGCGTTCCTCGCGTTCTTCACGCTGGCGCGCCTCGTCGTCGAGACGACGGGCGATGTCGGCGAGGCGCTTGTCGAGGCCGCTCAACGTCTGTTCGACTTCCGCAGCGCGGTCGTCACCCGCGAGGCGGTCGAGGCGCGTTTCGAGCCGCGCCAGCGCGGTGCGGATAGGCCGCACGGTGGAATTGGCGGCCGGCTGCTCGCTGAGCCGGTTTTCGATGCGGCCGAGACGTTCGGCGAGATAGGCGAGACCATCGTCCGCCGTATCGCGCCCGCGCCGGCCGTTCTCGAGAATGCCGGCAATCTCAGTGAGGGCGCGCGCCGTCTGGCGCTCGCTCTGCTCGGCGCGTTGCGCGAAGGCTTCGACCGCGCGCTTGACGACTTTGCCGTCGCCCTCGCGCTGACCCTTCTTGATCAGGCCTGCAAGATTCTGAAAGGCGCGCGCCGTCTGGCGCTCGCTTTCGGAGACACGGCGCTCGACGATGGCGGCGGCGTCGGCGACGATCGCCTTCGGGTCGATCTGCGGCTGCTCGCGCGAGCGGCGCGCGCCCGCGTCCTCGTCGCGCCGGAAGCGCGATTCGCGTTCCCTGCGTCCGCGGGCGACGTCGCGATCGTCCTCATCGTCGTCCTCGTCGCGGGATAAACGGTCATAGGCGTCGCGGCGATCTTCGGCGTCGTCGCGCCAGCGGCGGGGCTGATCGTAATCGTCCCGTTCCTCGCGCACGGACCCGCCATCCTGCCTGGATCGGGCCAGGCGGCGCGCGACCGCGTCGATGCGGTCGGAGTCCTCATAATCCTGGTCATCGTCTTCGCGAATCGCATCGTCGAGCCAGTCGCCGAGGCTCTTGCCGGAGCGCCGGGCGGCGCGGGCGGCTTCGCGCGAGTCGTAATCGGGACCACGGGAATTGCGGGAAAGAGCCTTGGTCATGGTTGTTTCCGGCGGATCCGGCCTGCGGATTGCTCGAGAGAGAACGAAGGGCACCGACTCAGGACCGCGCGAATCGCGTTACACTGCCGACGCCGAGGCGCCGTTGGGACGACTTTCCGACAATCGAGGTAAACAAGCCGTTAAGGGAGGGCGGGAATCGTCTCGATCCGTTCACGATTTTGCACGATTCCTTTAACGGCCCTGCGAATCGCCTATCTCAAAACAGAACACCGATCCCTGCGGAGGTTCAAGGATTTTGAGCGACGTTCAAGCTGCTATTGCGCGGCCGGGCGAGCCTCTCTACCTAAGACGCCGAAGGCGTCTCCCCGGACGGCGATTCCGCCTGGGCCTCGACCCACAAGGAGCTTTCGATGCCGAGCTACAGAGCGCCCGTCGACGACACGCTTTTTCTCCTCAGCGACGTGCTGAAATTTCAGCGTTTCAACAATCTCAAGGGCTTTGCCGACATCTCCTACGACGTCGTCGCGCAGGTGCTGACGGAAGCCGGCAAGCTCTGCGAGGAGGTGCTCGCGCCCGTCAATCAGTCCGGCGACGCCAGCGGCTGCAAACGCACGCCCGACGGCGGCGTGACCGCCCCCGCCGGCTTCAAAGCCGCTTTTCGGGCCTATGGGGACGGCGGCTGGATCGGCCTGCCCGCGCCGGAGGAATACGGCGGCCAGGGCCTGCCCTACACGCTCTCCATGCCCATGAGCGAGTTCGCTTCTTCGGCGAATATGGCCTTCGCGATGTATCCCGGCCTCACGCAGGGGGCCCTCGCCGCGCTCCTTACGCACGGCTCGAAGGAGCTGAAGGAGCTCTACGCGCCCAAGATGGTCGAAGGCCGTTGGGCCGGCACGATGAACCTCACCGAGCCCCAATGCGGGACCGACCTGGGCCTTCTGACGACCAAGGCGGCCCCGCGCGGCGACGGCAGCTATTCCATCACCGGCCAGAAAATCTTCATTTCAGCAGGCGAGCACGACCTTGCCGAAAATATCGTCCATCTGGTGCTGGCGCGGATCGAGGGCGCGCCGGCCGGCGTCAAGGGCATCTCGCTCTTCATCGTGCCCAAGATTGTTCCGAACCCCGACGGCTCGCTGGGCCCGCGCAACGGCGTCTCCTGCGGCTCTATCGAAGAGAAGATGGGCATTCACGGCAACGCCACCTGCGTCATGAATTACGACGGCGCGCAGGGCTTTCTCATCGGCGAGGAGAATCGTGGCCTCAACGCCATGTTCGTGATGATGAACGAGGCGCGGCTCGGCGTCGCCGTTCAGGGCCTCGCGCAGTCCGAGGTCGCTTATCAGAACGCCGTCGCCTACGCGAAGGAACGCCTGCAGGGCCGCGCCCTCACCGGCGCCAAGGCCCCCGACAAGAAAGCCGACCCCATCATCGTGCATCCCGACATCCGGCGCATGCTGATGGAGATCAAGGCTTTCAACGAGGGGGCGCGCGGCCTCGCGCTCGCCGCCGCGCTCGACAGCGACATCGCCCATCGCTCGGAAGACCCGGCGGCGCGACAGGCGGCGGAGGACCGGCTCGGCCTGATGACACCGGTGCTCAAGGGCATGTTGACGGACGTCGGTTTCGACAACGCCGTGAAAGCGCAGCAGGTCTTCGGCGGCCACGGCTATATTCGCGAATGGGGCATGGAGCAGTTCGTGCGCGATGCCCGCATCGCCATGATCTACGAGGGCGCCAACGGCATCCAGGCGCTCGATCTCGTGGGCCGCAAGCTGCCCCGCGAGGGCGGGCGCGCCATCATGTCCTTTTTCAAGGATGGCTCGGAACTCCTTGGCGGCCACGTCGCCAATGAGGCGATGAAGCCTTACGTCATCCCCGCGCAGGCGGCGCTGGGCGATCTGCAGAAGGCCTCCATGTGGCTGATGCAGAACGCCATGGCCAAGCCCGACAACGCCGGCGCCGGCTCCTATGACTATATGCATCTCCTCGGCCGCGTGGCGCTCGCCCTGATGTGGGTGAAGATCGCCGCCGCAGCGCTCGAGAAAAAGGAACGCGAACCGGAGACGGCGCCGCTGATGGACGCCAAGCTCACCACCGCGCGCTTCTATATGGAGCGCATGCTGCCCGAGACGGCCCTGCGCCTTGCGCGCATCGTCACCGGCGCCGACACGATGATGTCACTCCCGACGGAGATGTTTTGAGCGCGTCGGCAGAATAAAGAATCACGAGAGGAAACGTCATGCCCGAAGCCTTTATCTACGATGCGGTCCGCACGCCGCGCGGCCGCGGCAAGCCGGACGGCGCGCTGCATGAGGTCTCCTCGCTCGGTCTCGCCGATACGGCGCTGACGGCGATTCGCGAACGCAACAATCTCGCGGGCCCCGAAGTCGACGACGTCATTCTCGGCTGCGTCGATCCGGTGGGCGAAGCCGGCGGCGACATTGCGCGCGCTGCGGCGATCGCGTCAGGATATTCGTACAAGGTGCCGGGTGTGCAGATCAACCGCTTCTGCGCCTCCGGTCTCGACTCGGTGAATTTCGCCGCGGCGGAAATCATGTCCGGACAGCACGACCTCGCCATCGGCGGCGGCGTCGAGAGCATGAGCCGCGTCGGCATCGGCGCCTCGGGCGGCGCCTGGCCGGTCGATCCGACCATCGCCCTTCCCTCCTATTTCATGCCGCAGGGCGTCTCGGCCGATCTCATCGCGACGAAATACGGCTTCTCGCGCGACGACGTCGACGCTTTTGCGGTGGAATCGCAGAAACGCGCCGCCAGGGCGTGGGAGGAAGGCCGCTTCGCGAAGTCCGTTGTGCCGGTGAAGGATGTGAACGGCATCGCCATTCTCGACCGCGACGAGCATATGCGGCCCAGCACGGATATGCAGTCGCTCGCGAGCCTGAAGCCCTCCTTCGCCTTCTTTGCTGAACAGGGCGGCTTCGACGCCGTGGCGATCCAGGCCTATCCGGAAATCGAGAAGCTCAACTATGTGCATCACGCCGGCAATTCTTCCGGCATCGTCGACGGCGCAGCGGCCGTGCTCGTCGGCTCGAAAGAGGCGGGCGAGCGCATCGACGCCAAGCCGCGGGCGCGCATCCGCGCCTTCGCCAATATCGGCTCCGAGCCGGCGATCATGCTCACCGGCCCGGTCGACGTGACAAAGAAGCTTCTCGCGCGCGCTGGCATGACGCTCGCCGACATCGACCTCATCGAAATCAACGAGGCCTTCGCCGCCGTGGTTCTGCGCTATCTGCAGGCCTTCGATCTCGACCCCGCGAAAGTGAACCCCAATGGCGGCGCCATCGCCATGGGCCATCCACTCGGCTCGACGGGCGCGATGCTGGTGGGCATTGCGCTCGACGAACTGGAGCGCACGGGGAAATCCACGGCGCTCGTGACGCTCTGCATCGGCGCCGGCATGGGCACGGCGACGATCATCGAACGGGTGTGAGGATGAACGGTTTCCTCGTCCTTCGAGACGCGAGCTTCTCTCGCTCCTCAGGATGAGGAAACCCTTCGAGCCTCATCCTGAGGAGTCCGCGGAGCGGGCGTCTCGAAGGACGAGGCTCGAATGTCAGCAGAAGACTTTCGGGAGCGATACAATGAACCTCGCCAATTTCCGCTTCGAGACCGGCGCCGACGGCGTTGCGCTCCTCACCTGGGACATGCCCGGCCGTTCGATGAATGTCATCACGCCGGACGTGATGGACGAACTCGAACAGGTCATCGATACGGTCGTCGCCGACGCCAACGTCAAAGGCTGCGTGATCGCTTCCGGCAAGAGCGCCTTCTCCGGGGGCGCGGACCTTTCCATGCTGCAGCAGGGCGCGGCGCAATACGCAAAGGCGCTGAAGGAGCAGGGCGAGGAAGCGGCGAACAAGCTGTTCTTCGAAAATTCGCGCAAGCTCTCGCTGCTCTATCGCAAGCTCGAGACCTGCGGAAAGCCTTTCGCCATCGCCATCCACGGCGTGTGCCTGGGGGGCGCCTTCGAACTCGCTCTCGCCTGCCATCACCGCGTGATGGCGGATGATGAGAAGACGAAAGTGGGCCTTCCCGAAATCAAGGTCGGCCTCTTCCCGGGCGCCGGCGGCACGACGCGCGTCTCGCGCATCATGCAGACGGGCGACGCGCTGCAGTTTCTGTTCAAGGGCGACCAGTTGAAGCCGCAACGGGCGCTCGGCGCCAAGCTTGTGCACGAAGTCGCGCCGAAAGCTGAGATCGTCGATCGCGCCCGCGCCTGGATCGTGAACGGCGGCAAGGCGCAGGCGCCCTGGGACGCGAAGGACTTCAAAAATCCATCGGGCCGCGTATTTTCGCCGACGGGCATGATGATCTGGCCCGCCGCCAACGCCATTCTGCGCCGCGAGACCTACGACAATTATCCGGCCGCCCGCGCTATTCTGCACGCAGCCTATGAAGGCCTGCAATTGCCGATGGATCAGGCGCTCACCGTCGAATCGCGCTGGTTCGCGCATATCCTGCGCTCGAAGGAAGCGGCGGCGATGATCCGCTCGCTCTTCCTCTCCAAGAACGAACTGGAAAAGGGCGCGCATCGCCCCGCCGACGCGCCGCCGACAAATCTCAAGAAGATCGGCATTCTCGGCGCGGGCTTCATGGGCGCCGGCGTCGCTTATGTGTCGGCGCTCAACGGATTGGACGTCGTGCTGATCGACCGCGACCAGGAAAGCGCCGATAAGGGTAGGGCCACGATCGACAAGCTGATTTCCGGCTCCGTCGCCAAGGGTCGCGCCACGCCGGCCGACAAGGAGGCGTTGCTCGCGCGCGTCAACGCCACAGCGGATTACGCAGCGCTCAAAGGCTGCGACCTCGTGCTGGAGGCCGTGTTCGAAGACCGCGCCGTAAAGGCCGAGGTGACGAAGCGCGCCCAGGATATTGTCGGCGGCGAGATGATCTTCGCCTCCAACACTTCGACGCTGCCGATCACGTCGCTCGCCGAGACGTCGCAGGTTCCCGAAAACTTCGTCGGCATCCACTTTTTCTCGCCGGTCGAGAAGATGCTGCTCGTCGAAGTCATCATGGGCGAGAAGTCCGGCGACCGCGCGCTCGCCACGGCGCTCGACTTCATCCGCATCATCAAGAAGACGCCGATCGTGGTGAACGACTCGCGTGGCTTCTACGCCAACCGCTGCGTGCTGAACTTCGTGCGCGAAGGCCAGATCATGCTGACCGAAGGCGTGCCGCCGGCGATGATCGAGAATGTCGCCAAAATGGCCGGGATGCCCGTGGGCCCGCTCTCGCTCAACGACGAAGTGGCGCTCGATCTGGGCTGGAAAATCCTGCAGGCCACCAAGAAGGATCTCGGCGACAAGGCGATCGACCCGCGCCAGGAGCGCGTGCTGCGCTTTATGGTTGAGGACCAGGGCCGCTTCGGCCGCAAGAACGGCAAGGGCTTCTACGACTATCATTCCGACGGCAAGAAAAGCCTGTGGCCCGGTCTTTCGGCGCTCGCCGAAACAAAGCTCGACCCCGACACGATCGACGTGACCGAATTGAAGCAGCGTATTCTCGTCACTCAGGCGGTGGAGGCCGCGCGCACGATCGCGGAGGGCGTCGTCACCGATCCGCGCGAGGCGGATGTCGGCTCCATACTCGGCTTCGGCTTCGCGCCTTTCACCGGCGGCACGCTCAGCTACATCGACGGAATGGGCGCCAAGGCCTTCGTGGCGCTGTGCGACGCGCTCGCGGAGAAGCACGGGCCCCGCTTCGAGCCGCCGCAGCTTCTGCGCGACATGGCCCTGAACGGCGAAAGCTTCTACGGGCGTTTCATGCCGAGCCAGAAGGCCGCATAGGCCGCCAAAGCGGTTGAAATCAAGCGGGGGACATGACATCCCCCCGCGCCGCGGCTAAAAGGTTAACAGGGCGTGAACATGAGTCGCGCCTTGCTGGACCCCGCTTTATGCCCTTCTTTATCCTCCCCTTCCCGATCATCGATCCGGTCGCCGTCAATCTCGGCCCGCTGCCGGTGCGCTGGTATGCCTTGGCCTATATCGGCGGCTTCCTGTTCGGTTGGTTCGGGCTGCGCGCGCTGGTCGGCGACGACCGCCTCTGGGCCGCCGGGCAACCGCGGCCGACGCCGGAGGGCGCCGACGATCTCCTCGTCAATGCGGCGCTCGGCGTCATCATCGGGGGGCGGCTGGGGCATGTGCTGTTCTACGACCCGGCCTTCTATCTTGCCGATCCGCTCGAGATTCTGCAGACATGGAAAGGCGGCATGGCCTTTCATGGCGGGTTGATCGGCGCGGTCGTCGGCATGTGGCTCTTCTCGCGCAGCCATCGCGTGCCCTTTCTGACCATCATGGACGTCTGCGCCGCCGTGACGCCCGTGGGCCTGTTCTTCGGGCGGCTCGCCAATTTCATCAAGCCGGAGATGTGGGGCCGCGAGACGGACGTTCCCTGGGCGATGGTGTTCCCGCCGGCCGGCGACGCGCCCCGCCACCCGAGCCAGCTTTACGAGGCGGGTCTCGAAGGCGTCGCCCTCTTTGCGCTGCTCTGGTTCGCCGCACGCGGCGGCGCGTTGAAACGGCCCGGCCTGGTCGCCGGCCTGTTCGGCGCCGGCTACGGTCTGGCTCGCATCTTCTGTGAATTCTTTCGCGAACCCG
Organism: uncultured Alphaproteobacteria bacterium; assembly: GCA_963806665.1. Classification (GTDB taxonomy): domain Bacteria; phylum Pseudomonadota; class Alphaproteobacteria; order Rhizobiales; family Beijerinckiaceae; genus Methylocystis. Next base: position 346,609 of record CAWDYM010000005.1, read on the forward strand.
ATCCCGTTCAGGAGGCTCTCCAAAGCGGCCTCACCAAGGGCATGCTTTTTTCGCTTCCGCTCGTCCTGGTGGGCGCGGGCCTGGTTGTCCATTCGCTACGCCGGCGGAGCCTTGCCGCATGAACGCGCTGAAACACGAAATCGCCGCGACGATCACCCATGAAGGGCCGATGTCCCTGGAGCAATACATGGGGCTTTGCCTCGGGCATCCGCGTTACGGCTATTACATGACGCGCGATCCTTTCGGCGCCGGCGGCGATTTCGTCACCGCGCCGGAGATCAGCCAGATGTTCGGCGAACTCGTCGGCGTCTGGGCGAGCGAAGCGTGGCGAATGGCGGGCGCTCCCGCGCCGGCGCGGCTCGTCGAGCTCGGTCCCGGCCGCGGCACGCTGATGTCCGATGTCCTGCGCGTCGCCCGCATCGCGCCCGACTTCCTCGATGCGATCAACGTGCACCTCGTGGAGACGAGCCCGAAGCTGCGCAGCGTGCAGCGGCAGACGCTCGCAAGCAGCCCGAAGCCCGTGAACTGGAGCGACGCATTCTCGCGACACGCCCCACGGGCCGGCCTTCATCGTCGCCAATGAGTTTTTCGACGCCCTGCCCGTCCGGCATTATGTGAAGACGACGACCGGCTGGCGCGAGCGGCTCGTCGGGCTCGATCCGACGGGCGACCTCTACTTCGGCCTGTCGCATGAAGGCGAGCCCGCGCTCAATGTCCCGGCGCGCGAAGGCGCAATCGTCGAGGTGAGCGCGATCGCGCAGCGCTTGATGGGCGAGATCGCCGCGCGCCTCGTGCGCGAGGGCGGCGCGATGCTCGTCATCGATTACGGCTATACCGAAACGTCGCTCGGCGACAGTCTGCAGGCCGTCTCGCGCCACGCCTATGTCGATCCGCTGGCCGAGCCCGGCGAAGCCGATCTTACGACGCATGTCGATTTCGCGGCGCTCGCCCGCGCCGCGCGCGCGGCGGGCGCGAAGGTCATGGGGCCGGTGACGCAGTCGCAGTTCCTGCTGCAGCTCGGCATCGAGCGCCGCGCGCAGTCGCTGATGAAGAAAGCCAGCCCCGAGCAGGCCCAGTCGATCGCCGACGCATTCGACCGTCTGATCGGGATCGACGATCCGCGCCGGCATATGGGCGCATTGTTCAAGGTGATGGCGGTGGCGCATCCGGGCATGCCGGACATGCCGGGCTTCATCGTCTGAGAGGGAAGAGCGTGACTGTGCCGCCCGCGCTGAGCGCGCGAAACCTTGATCTGCCCGGCGTGCGCCACGCCTTCTTCACCCGCGAGGGCGGGGTTTCCCAAGGCGTCTACGATTCGCTCAACGGCGGCGTCGGCTCCAGCGACGCGCCCGTGCACGTTGCGGAAAATCGCGCCCGCATGGCGGGCCGGCTCGGCGTTGCGCCCGAGCGCCTGCTGGTGCCCTTCCAGATCCATTCCGCCGACGCGCTGCATGTGCGCGAACCCTGGGCCCATGACGCGCGGCCGCGCTGCGATGGCCTCGTCACGCGGGAGCGCTCCCTTGCGCTGGGCGTCACCGGCGCCGATTGCGGCATGCTGCTTTTCGCCGATGCGGGCGCGGGCGTCGTCGGCGCCTGTCACGCGGGCTGGAAAGGCGCGCTCGGCGGCATGATCGAAGCCACAGTCGCGGGGATGGAAGAACAGAGTGCGCGCCGCAGCGAGATAAATGTCGCGCTCGGCCCGTGCATAGGCCCCGAAAGTTATGAAGTCGGCGCCGATTTCGTCGCGAATTTCATGGCGCAGGACCGCGACTACGCCCGCTTCTTCGCGCCCTCGACGCGTGCGGGCCATTCCATGTTCGACCTTCCGGGCTTCATTACATCGCGTGTGGAAAGGCTCGGCGTCGCGTCGTTCGAATTCCTTGGCGTCGACACTTACGCCGACGAAGCCCGCTGCTTCAGCTATCGCCGCTGCACGCATCGCAAAGAGCCGGATTACGGACGGCTGGTCTCAGCAATCGCGCTCATCGCCTGAAGCGCCTCACTTCGTCGCGTAGGTGAAAAGCATCGAATGCGGCAGACCGTGCGGCGGCGCCGGGAAGGGCGCGGCGGCGCGCACCGCCGCCAGCGCGGCGGAATCGAGGTCCGGCAGGCCGCTGGATTTATAAACCGCCTGATGGGTCAGATTGCCCATCTCGTCGATATAGAACGCCACGACGCCCTTCGACGACATCTGCAACTCGCGCACGCGCGGCGGAATCCGCATGTGCGGCATGATGAGGCCGTAGAGGATCGTGAGATATGTCGTCTTCGCCTGTCCGCCGCCGACCGGCGAGGGTTTGGGCGGCGCCGCAAGCTTGAAAGCGGGCAAAGGCGCGAGGGCGGCCACCATGTCGGCGATCGTCATGGAGTCGCCCTTCTTGGCGGGCTTGGCGTCCTTGGTTTCGGGCTTCTCCGTGGGCGTCGGCGTTTTTTCCGCGCGCTCGATGATTTCGGCGTCGGGCTTGTCCTCCACCTCCTTTTCGGGCGCAGGCTCGGGTTTCTTGTCGCCGTCGGCGTCCTCCTCGGCGTCCTTCAGGCCCTGCTGCTTGTCGTCTTTAGGCGCGATCTTCTCCGGCTCGTTGCGGTTCGTCTTGGCTTCCTTGGCCTCCTCCGGCGCATTCTGCTCGCTCTTCTCCTTGCTCTCGGCCTTTGGGGCGTCGAAAGCCGGCTTGTCCTCTTCCACGGGCGGTGGCGGCGGCGGCGGGGGTTTCTGCTGCTCCTGCTTCTGCTCCGGCGGCGGCGGCTCGGGCGGCGGCGGCTCCTCCTTCTTCTCTTCCGGCGGCGGCGGGGGCTCGGTGATCACCTCGACAGGGATTTCCTCGGCCACCGGTTGCGGCGCGGACTCCTTATCCTCCCAAAGGAGGAAAGCCAGGATGGCGAGATGCAGGAGCAGGCCCAGCAGGACGAAGGCCAGAAAGCGCGGACGCGGCAGGCTCCCGCCGCGGCGCGGCTCGAATAGTCGCTCCATTGCGACAGCGGCGAGCGCTGCGCCCCGCGGCTTTTGTCTGACCGTTTCGTTCATCTCTATGGGAGGACCCGTCGCCGCAGGCCAAGCCTCAACGCCAAGCTCAGGGGTGAAATCAGGAGGGAATGTGCCACAGGGCGCGCCTGCTTCGCAAATTTTCTGGCGGCAAATGTTTCTGCTTTGCGAATTCGCGCGTTTTGCCGCAGCCAATTCGGCTGCAATCGCGCTTATATAAGAAGCAACTAATGAATAGCGCCGGTAGGCGCCGCGCGAGGGGAATCGGAAACATGCGCAACGGGAGCGGCTTCACAAGACGCAGATTTCTGATGTCGGCGGCAGCGCTGGCGGCGCCTGCCGTGGCGTTGGGCGAAAACGCGCCCCGGCCGACGCCCAGAGCTGCGACCGAAGGCTTCGTCCCAGATGTCGACGTCGAACTGACCTGCAAGCGCGATTTGGTCCAGATTCTTCCAGGCAAAGCGACGCAGGTCTGGCGCTACGCCGGCAATCTGTTGAAGGGCCCCGCGAATACGCTGACCGCCCTGCCCGACTCCTACCTCGGGCCGCTGATGCGGTTTCACGAGGGGCCAGAAGATTCGCATCCGCCTGCGCAACGATCTGCCCGAACAGACGATCACGCACTGGCATGGGCTGCATGTGCCGATGGAGGCCGACGGACATCCGTCGGCTGCGATCGAACCCGGCCAGACCTATGTCTACGAGTTCGAAATGCGCAATCGCGCAAGCTTCAATTTCTACCACCCGCATACGCATGAAGCGACGGCGACACAGGTCTATCACGGACTCGCGGGCGGGATCATCGTCGAGGATGAGGAGGAGCGCGGACTGGGCCTTCCCTCAGGCGAATACGAAATCCCGCTCGTTCTGCAGGACCGCTCCTTCGACGACAACAACCAGCTCGCCTACTGGGGCGGCATGCATCGCGACATGTTCGGGTTCTATGGAGAGCGCGTTCTCGTCAACGGACGGCCCGACTTTTCACTCGACGTCGCGAGCCGCGCCTATCGGCTGCGCATCCTCAACGCGTCGAATGCGCGCATCTACAAGCTGCAATGGGACGACGGCGCGCCGCTCACTGTCATCGGCGTCGACGGCGGACTTCTCGAGAAGCCGCAGACGCGCCCCTATGTAATGCTCGCGCCGGCTGAGCGCATTGATCTCTGGGTCGATTTCAGCGGCCGCAAGATCGGCTCGAAACTCGTGATGCGCAGCGGCGAATTCGACGGGCTCGTGCCGCCGATGGCGCAACGGATGGGCGGCGGCGGCTTGATCGTCGGCGACGATTACCCGCTCTTCACCGTCAATGTGACTCGCGCGGCCAGCGACAATTCAAAGCCGCCCGAGAAACTGGCGACGATCAGGCGCTACCGGCCGGAAGAAATCGCCAATCGCGACGACGCACGACCAATCGCCATCTCCATGGGGCATATGTCCGTCATGCTCAACGGGAGAAGCTACGAGCATGACAATCTTCTGCCGATCGAACGCGTCCCAGTCGGCAGCGTTCAACTCTTCGAGATCTTCCACGACCGTGGCGGCATGGGAATGGGCATGGGCGGCGGCGGCATGATGCGCGGCCGAATGATGGGCGGCGGCGGCATGGGCGGCGGCATGGGAATGATGGGCATGATGGATATGGCCCATCCCATCCATTTGCACGGCCAGCCTTTCGAGGTGCTGAGCCGGACCTATGAAGGCGACAATGAAGCCGCTTATGCGACCATCCGCGACGGACTTATCGACAGCGGCCTGAAAGACACCGTGCTCGTCGCGCCCGGAGAACGCATCCGCATCGCAAAGCCGTTTGAGGATTTCAAAGGGCGCTTCATGTATCACTGCCACAACCTCGAACATGAGGACATGGGCATGATGCGGGAATTCTCGGTCGAGTGAGCGGCTGAGGAGAGCGCCTATTCCTCCGCGTCCGTAAACAGGATCACTTCATCGGGAAGACCGGCCGTCACGCTTTTTTCCAGATTGACGCCGGCGATGCGGGCAAGCCCGCCGTCGTTCTCCAGCAGCACGACGGCTTCGGCCGGCATGTGGCGGAGCTTTTCAATCAATTGGGCGACGGTCATGAGAGTTCTCGCGATCTGGCCCGAGCGATGAAGCAATCTGCACCCCATTGCGCAAGACAATCTGCGCGTCCGCCAATGAAAAAGGCCCCGCATCGGCAGATGCGAGGCCTCCTGGCGATCTAAAAAAGCTCAGTGCTGCATGCCGCCCATGCCGCCGCCACCCATGCCGCCGCCGCCCATGCCGCCACCCATGGACATGCCGCCGCCGCCCATGGACATGCCGACCTTCATGACGCTCGTTAAGGTTTCGCTTGCGATCTTCTTCTGATCTTCGGAGAGCGCAACGAACAGGGGTTCGATCGCCGCCTTCTGCGCGCGCACGACGTCGAGATGATTCGCCATATGGTTTTCCATCATCTGCAGCTTGTGAAGCACCGCCGGCTTGGAATGATCCATGCGCTCATCGGTCGCGCCGCATTTCGACGTCGCTTTCTGCGCGGCCGCGCGCCAGGCCTCCTCGAAAGCGTTCCACGCGGAAACCTGCTGATCCGTCAACTTGAGCTCCGCCTTGAGATAGGCAAGGCGCCCGTCGAGATGTTCGGTGAAACCGCACAGCATATGCTGCATCATTCCGCCCATACCGCCACCCATGCCGCCGCTCATGCCGCCGCTGGAGCCGTGATCCATGCCGCCGCTGGAGCCGCCGTGGCTCATGCCGCCGCTCATCATGCCGCCCATTCCGCCCATGCCGCCCATCATGCCGCCGCCGCCATGATCCATGCCCTTCATCCCGCCGGCGTCGCCGCCGCCCGGATGATGGCCGGCGTGATCGTCCGCCTTTCCAGCTTCCGCGGGCGCAGCGGTCTCCGGCTTCGCGGGCTGTCCTTTGCCCGGATCGGCCCATTGCGCGGCGGCCGCGCCATGATCCATCTTGCTATGATCCATGCCCGCGTGATCTTCCGCGCGCGCGACGACAAGGCCGGCGGCGAGCGCAAGCGTCGCGAGGCTCGTGGTGATGAAAGTGGTCCGACGGATCATGATCCCTCCCTAAATTCTTCTTTATACCCGCGCAGCTTTATTGCATCGCGGTCGCCGCGTAGTCTGGAATAATGTCACACAAAGGCGGGAGGAACATCCCCGCCAATTGTCGCGCGTCAATTTTGACGCTGGATGGGGAAAGTTGAGAAAATCCCATTGCTTGTGAACCAACGGGCGCAGCTCTTTCCCCTCTGGATAGCCGGACCTGTTTGTCAGGCCGCTTTCTTTTCCGCTATTCCAACGAGCGCCCGCAGGATACGTCGCGTGCCGGCAAGGCGCTGCTTCATCGAGTCGAATTCGCGAATGAAGACGATGCGCATGTCAGGACGCACCTTAGCCTGATTGCCCTGCTCCGCGACATAGCGCACGAGGCCGGCCGGGTCGGAGAAATGATTGTCTCTGAAGGAGACGATGACGCCCTTCGGCCCGGCGTCGACCTTCTCCACATGCGCGCGGCGGCACATGGCCTTGATGGCGACGATTTCGAACAGCTGCTCGACTTCCGGCGGAATGGGCCCGAAACGATCGATCATTTCCGCGGCGAACGCCTCGATGTCCTGATCGGTATCGAGCGTCGAAAGACGTCGATAGAGCTGCAGACGCAGCGTGAGATCGGAAACGTAATCTTCAGGAATGGTGACCGGTGCGCCGATGGCGATCGTCGGCGACCAGACTTCTTCCTGCGGCTCCTCGACGCCCGCCTTGAGCAACGTGATCGCGTCGGCGAGCATCTGCTGATACAGCTCGTAGCCGACTTCCTTGATATGGCCGGACTGTTCGTCCCCCAGCAGATTGCCGGCGCCGCGGATGTCGAGGTCGTGACTGGCGAGCTGGAAACCCGCGCCAAGCGTATCGAGCGACTGCAGCACTTCGAGACGCTTCTGCGCCTGCGGCGTGATGGCGCGATTGGCAGGCGTCGTGAAGAGCGCATAGGCGCGAGTCTTCGAACGGCCGACACGCCCGCGCAACTGATAGAGCTGCGCCAGGCCGAACATGTCGGCCCGCCAGACGATGAGCGTATTGGCGGTCGGGATGTCGAGGCCGGATTCGACGATCGTCGTCGAGAGCAGGATGTCGAACTTGCCATCGTAGAAGGCCGACATCCTATCTTCGAGCTCGGTGGGGCTCATCTGGCCGTGAGCGATTACGAATTTCGCCTCGGGCAGATTTTCGCGCAGGAAGGCGGCGGCTTCTTCAAGGTCGTCGATCCGCGGGCAGACGAAGAAGGCCTGTCCGCCGCGATAGCGTTCGCGCAGCAAGGCCTCGCGAACGATGAGAGGATCGAAGGGTGAGATGAAACTGCGCACGGCGAGTCGATCGACGGGCGGCGTGGTGATGAGCGAGAGTTCGCGCACGCCGGTCATGGCGAGCTGCAGCGTTCGCGGAATGGGCGTCGCGGAGAGCGTCAGCACATGCACCTCGGCGCGTAATTCCTTCAGCCGTTCCTTGTGGCCGACGCCGAAATGCTGCTCCTCGTCGATGATAACGAGGCCGAGATCCTTGAAGCTCACGCCCTTGCCGAGAAGGGCGTGCGTGCCGATGAGAATCTCGATTTTACCCTCGGCCAGCTCTTTCTTCGTTTCGCGCGCTTCTGCGACGCCGACCATCCGCGACAGGCGACCGATCTTGATTGGCAGTCCGGCGAAGCGCTCCGAGAACGTCTTGAAGTGTTGGCGTGCGAGCAGCGTCGTCGGCGCAACGACGGCGACTTGCCTGCCGCTGATCGCTGCGCAGAATGCGGCCCGCAAGGCGACTTCGGTCTTGCCGAATCCGACGTCGCCGCAAACGAGTCGGTCCATCGGCCGCCCGGAAGCGAGATCCTCGAGGACCGCCTCGATCGCCGCGAGCTGGTCCTCCGTCTCGTCGTAAGGGAAGCGCGCGCAGAATTCGTCGTAAAGGCCTTCTGGTGGCGCAAGCTTGGGCGCCTGCCGCATCTGGCGCTGCGCGGCGATGGCGATGAGGCCTTTCGCCATCTCGCGGATGCGGTTTTTCATCCGCGCCTTGCGCGCCTGCCAGCTCGCGCCGCCCAATCGGTCGAGTTGCGCCTCGGCGTCCTCGCCGCCATAGCGGGTCAGAAGCTCGATGTTCTCCACCGGCAGATAAAGCTTCTGCTCCTCTGCGTAGTGGATTTCGAGATAATCGCGCCGCACGCCGGCGGTTTCGATCGTGTCGAGGCCGATGAAGCGGCCAATGCCGTAATCGACGTGGACGATCAGGTCGCCCGCCGTGAGCGCGGCGACCTCGCCGAGCAGATTTTCATTCGCCTTGCGCTTGCGCCGACGTCGCACGAGGCGGTCGCCGAGAATGTCCTGCTCGCCCACCAGCGCATAAGCGTCGGTCTCGAAGCCATGTTCCACGCCGAGCACCGCGAGCGCGACGCCGCCAGCTCCCTTTTCCTTCCCTCGCGCGAGCGCTTGCGGCAGCGAGCCGACGAGCGCGAGATCCTTGAGGCCATGCTCCTGCAGCACGTGACCGAGCCGCTCGCAGGAGCCGTCCGACCAGCCAGCGACGACGACCGTCTTGCCCGCGCCGCGCAGCGCCAGCACATGATTGGCCGCCGCCTGAAAGACGTTCACGTCCGGCTCGTTGCGCTCGGGCGCAAAATCGCGCCCGGCTTGTACGCCGCAGTCGATCGAATCGGGCTTTTCCGAAGCGAAAGGCGAGAATTGCGCTCTGGCGCGCGCCGCCAGCGCGCCACGCCATTCGTCGGGCGTCAGATAAAGCTCGCGCGGCTCCAGCGGCTTGTAGTTGGAGGCGGCGGGATCGAGATCATGCGCCTCTTTGCGCGCGTCGTAATAGTCGGCGATCTGCTTGAGGCGCTCGCCCGCCGCGTCCTCGACAAGCGCGTCGAGCATCAAAGGCGCATCGCCAAGATAGTCGAAGAGCGTATCCATCCGCTCGTAGAAGAGAGGCAGCCAGTGCTCCATCCCGTGGTGCCGGCGGCCCTCGCTCACCGCCTCATAGAGGGCGTCGCCGCGAGTCTGTCCCCCAAACCGCGCGGCGTAGTTCTGGCGAAAGCGCCGCATGGTGTCGGATGTGAGCCGCAATTCGCTCATCGGCGTGAGATCGAGCGCGCGCAACTGGCCCGTGGCGCGCTGCGTCTCGGGATCGAAAGCGCGGATCGACTCCAGCGTATCGCCGAAGAAGTCGAGACGAATTGGCGCCGTCAGCCCCGGCGGGAAAAGATCGATCAACCCGCCGCGCTGGGCGTATTCGCCCGTCTCGCGAACGGTGCTCGCCCGCAGGAAGCCGTTCGCGGCCAGCCACAGCGCCAGTTCGTCGAGCTTGACGACATTGCCGGGCGCAGCCGAGAAGCTCTCCGCCGAAACCATCTTTTTGGGGGGCACGCGCTGCAGCAGGCAATCTGCGGTCGTGGTGACGACGCGCGGCCGCTCGGCGGAGGAACTGGCGCGCGCGAGGCGGGAGAGCGCCGTCATGCGCCGCGAGACGACATTGGCGTGCGGCGAAACGCGGTCGTAGGGCTGGCAGTCCCAGCCGGGAATATCGAGAATCTCGACGTCCGGATTGGCGAAACGCAGAGCCTCGCGGAAAGAAGCGGAGCGCGCCGCGTCGCGCGCCACATGAACGAAGACCGCCGGCTGTCCCTCCGCCTGGCGCGCGAGGGCGCGCGCAAGGTCGGCGCATAGAAAAGCGTCGAAACCCTCGGGCGCTCGGGAGAAGAGGAGCTCTTCGCCTTTTGCGAGCCGCGCCCGCGCAGCGTCGAGCGCTGCGGACGCGCTTCTGGTCTTCACGGCCGCCTTGGTCAATGAATGGGTCCGTCGTGGGTGTGGAAGGCGATGATGGCCTTAAGTAGGGCCGTATCACGCTCCGGCGGAGGGTCCGCCGCGCGCGAAAGCCAGCTCAAGAGCTCCGCGTCCGGCAGATCGAGCAGCTGCTCCATCTCGGCGAGGTCAGCGTCGCTCAATGCTTCGAGGCGGGCGTCGACGAAGCCGCCCATGAGGATGTCGAGCTCCCGCAAGCCACGCCGCCAGGCCCGAATCCTGATCCGGCGGCGACGGATGTCGCTGTCGCTGAGCGGCTGACCGCCAGCCATGGAGGGTTCGGACATAAGCGCAATCGCGGCTGCGCGGCGCGAGGAAAATCCCCGCCTGCCGGGGCCGAAGGCTTATCGCAGCCCCGGGCGAAAGGGAAGGGCTCTGCGGGCGCAAAGCGCTTGACTTCACGCAGCCGCTGCCCTATCCCGCAGGCCTCGCACGCGAAACGCGCGCCGCGGGGGAGTAGCTCAGTTGGTTAGAGCGCCGGCCTGTCACGCCGGAGGTCGCGGGTTCGAGTCCCGTCTCTCTCGCCATCTCCCCACAGCTTCGCCAGGCTTCCGAGCGCCCCGCTCCCGCTGAATATGCGCTCTCAAGAAGGGCCCTAGCCATTCGCGAGCACGTCCTGCAGCGCCTCTAGCCCCGCCGGCTTCGTGAGCTGTCGATTGAAGCCGCAGTCGCGCACCCGGTCGTGAATCTGATCCTGCCCCCAGCCGGTGAGCGCGACGAGCGTGAGGCTTCGCCCTTCCGGAAGGGCGCGGATGCGACGCGCGGTCTCATAACCGTCCATCTGGGGCATACCAAGATCGAGAAAGACGATATCCGGCTGGAACGCCTTGACGCTTTCCACCCCCTCCGCGCCGCCATAGGCAACCCGCACCTCGGCGCCGAAAGTCTCGAGAAACATCACCAGGCTGTCGGCGACGTCGTGGTCGTCGTCGATGACGAGAACCCGGCGCGATGTCGACTCGATCGGCAACGGCGGCGCCATGGCTTCCTCTCTTTCCTTCGCGTCGAACGCGGGCAACCGGACGATGAAGGCGCTGCCCCGTCCGAGGCCCTCACTCTGCGCCTCCACTGATCCGCCATGCAATTGGAGCAGGCTGCGGACCAGCGCAAGTCCAATTCCCAATCCGCCCTGAGCGCGGCCCAGCGTGCGATCGACCTGGGTAAAGAGGTCGAAGACGCGGGGCAGCATCTCGGCGGGAATGCCGAGCCCACTGTCTCGAACCGACACAACCGCCTCGTCGCCGCGTCGTTCCGCCCAAAGCATTATCGCGCCTCCATGTTCCGTATATTTCGCGGCGTTATTGAGGAGATTGGTGAAGACCTGGGCCAGACGCACCGAGTCGCCGTCGACAAAGATGGGCTCCGGCGGCATCTCGACGTGCAGCAAATGGCCGCCGCGCTCGATCATCGGCTGCGCCATCTCGAGCGCGTGGCTCAGAACGTCGACGAGGTCGACCTTGGCTTTCTTCAGTTCGATCTTGCCGCGCGTGATGCGGGAGACTTCCAGAAGATCGTCGACGAGGCGGATGAGGTGTTCGACCTGCCGCTCGATCATCGCCAGAAGATTAAAGTCGCGCTTTTCCTTGATCGTTGCGATCCCGTCGTGCCTCAGCACATGCACCGCGTTGCGGATGGGCGCGAGAGGGTTGCGCAGTTCATGCGCCAGCGTCGCGAGGAATTCGTCCTTGCGCCGATCCGCGTCCTTGAGCGCGTCCTCGGTGCGCTTTCTTGCGGTGATGTCACGACTGACGGTCGCGAAACCGATCGTCTCCCCGTCCGGATCACGCAGGAAGAAAACATTGTAAAGCATCCATATCGCTTCTCCCGTACTGAAATGTCGAAAACGGATTTCGACGCTGCCGTTTCCCTCTTGCATCACGTGCGGGAAAAACTCGTGGAACAGGAAAGCGTGATCTTCGGGGAAGAAAAAGTCGCCGACTTGTACGCGGCCGCTGACGGCTTCCTCCATGCTCTCCAATCCGACGAGACGAAGCCCCGCCGGATTTACGTAAAGCGGCTCGAACGCCATCCCGCAGATCCCGATGAATTCTACGCTCTGCTCCGCCAGCGAAACGAATTTCTGGCGCTCGGCGTCCATCCGCTTGTGCGACGTGATGTCCTTGGTCGTGCCAACGAAACGCACGGCGCGGCCGTTCTCGAAAAAGACCCTCCCGGACGCCGAAATCCATCGCTCCGTCTGATCTTCGATGCCGATAACCCTGTACTCGATTTCGTAAACGCCCCCCGAATCCGGATCGAGCGAACGATCGATGATTTGTCGCACTTTGGCGCGATCGTCCTGATGAACGCCCTGCATGAAAACGTCGAAGCTGGTCGGCGCGTCAGGACGCAGCCCCCATTGGACGCGCATGCGATCGTCCCAGATCAGTTCGTCGGCGTCGAGACGCCAATCGAAGATGCCGATCTTTCCGGCGTCGACTGCGAGCTTGAGGCGGGTCTCGCTCTCACGCAATTCGTGCTCAATGTGTTTCTGCTCGCTGATGTCCTGGATCATGGCCACGGTTCTGGTCGCCGGGCCATCCGGGGCGCCGATCAGCGTGGCGTTGGCGCGAATCCAGAACGACGTTCCATCCTTGCGCAGATATCGCTTTTCGTTGTCGTAGACCTTCGTCTCCCCGCGCGCCATGCGAGCGAAGCGCTCCCAATCGGCCACGCGGTCGTCCGGATGTGTGAATTCGCTGAACCGCCGGCCGATCAATTCCGATCGCTCGTAGCCGAGCATCTTTGCGAACGTCGGATTGACGTTGATGAACTCGCCCGTCGCCGGATTGGTCTGAGTTATGCCGACGCCGGTCAATTCGAACGTGGCGCGGAATTCCGCTTCGCTTTCCTGAAGAGCCGTCTCGGCGCGCTTGCGCGCGTCGATGTCGATGTTCATGCCCGTCCATTTCACGACGGAGCCGTCGCTTGCGCGGATCGGCGTCGCACGGACATTCGTCCATCTCCACCCATCGCCCTTATGTCTCAGCCTGAACTCGGCATCGAGATCGCAACGCGTCTCCAAAGCTTCGCGCCATCGACGTTGGACGCATGAGCGATCATCGGGATGGATGGCCGTGATCCAGCCATCGCAAAGCAATTCATCCAGCGATTGCCCGGTGTAGGCCCTCCAGGACGGGCTGTCCTTGACGACGACGCCATCGGCATCCGCTTCCCACACCGCTTGCGCATAGGACTCCACCAGCGAGCGAAACCGCTCTTCGCTTTCGCGCAGGGCGTCCTCAGCGCGCTTGATCTTCGTAATGTCCACGAAGGCGCCGACGGCGCCCCGTGGATTTCCGCTTTCGTCATAGAGCGGCATCGCTTTCGCGAACGCCGTCAGCCATTCGCCGCTCTCTTGTCTGATATTAATAATTTCTCCGCCAACCGCTTCCCCGCGCACCGCCCGCTGCATGGGAAGCTCCCCGGCCATAAGTTCACGCCCGCCCTGAAAGATGTTGAAAGCCGGCGGGCGCCGGCCTGTTTTGGAGAACTCCGAACCGCCGGCGACGCCAAATATCTGCCCGCAGGCGGGATTGCCGCTGATGTGCTCGCCCGTGGGATCAAATGCGATCGCGAGTCCGATGGGAGCCATATCCAGAACCGCCTGCAACTCCGCCGAACGACGCCTTTCTCTCTGTTCGCTGTCCCGAAGCGCAGCCTCGACGAGCGCCCGCTTCACGGCGTCCCACGCGCGCTTCGCGACGTCCGCGATCAGACCGATTTCCTCGTCGCTCCATTGTCGCTTGCGCAACGACACGACGTTGAGCGTCCATACGAGTTTTCCGTCCGCGAGAAGGGGCGTACATGCGAGCGCGCCTATTCCCAGCGCGCGATAGCCCTCCATCGACGCCGCCATCGACTCGCTCGTATCGTGAATGACGAACGGTCGGCCAGCCGCGAGAGGCGACAGGGCCCCCGGGAATTTCGTCAGGCGATACTGGCCCGAAATGCTGTGCAGGCCCTCTTTGGAGTAATCTGGTCGGACGATCGCGAGATCCTGGTCTTCGTAGATATCGCCGAAGTAGACGCGATCGGCGTCGAGATGCTCGCCGAGCAGCCGGCAAGCGGCTTCCTGGATTTCGAAGGCGTCCGTAAGCGATCGCAGCCTGTCTCCGAGATTGACGACGAAGGCGTCGCGCGCTGCATGCTCCCGAAGCGCGCGCTCGATGCGCTTGCGCTCGGTCGTCTCCTCGACGACGACGCCGAAGCTGATGATTTCGCCTTCGGCGTCGAACAGCGGGCGCCAACTCGTATTGAAAAAGCGCTCCACGCCGAAGCGAGCCGGCGTCTCGCCCGAACATTCGACGTCCTGCACGGATTCCTTCTTCTCGAGGATCTGCCGCGCGATCTTTCGCGCCTGCGCCGCGAGGTTCGGCACGATGTCTTCGATCGCGCGGCCGATATGCGCATTGACCGGAACGCCGTGCAATTCGGCAAGCCACTCATTGACGCGGAGGTAGCGCAAGTCGAGATCAAGGACGCACAGCCCGATAGGCGCGTTCTGATAGATCCAGTCGAGTTCGTCGCGCTGGCGCCGCAGGTTGGCCTCGCTTTGACGCAGCGACTCTTCCACGCACTTGCGATCCGTAACGTCCTGCGAAAGTCCGATGAGCCGCAGAGGGCGCCCGGTAGCGTCGCGCTCGAGGCGCCCCTTTTCGGAAAGCCAGATCATATCGCCGTCGGGGAGGGCTACGCGGAACTCGCTTTCGTAGACTCCGCTTTCACTCTCGATCGCACGTCTTACGTTCGCGACGAACAACTCCCGATCATCCGGAACGACCTTTTGGCAGACTGCCGCGAGATCGTCTGGCGCATTGTCTGCGGTCGCCGGCAAGGCGCCGCAGATCGAGACAAAGCGGCGAATCTCGTCGCGCTGAATATTCCATTCGAACGAGACTGCAAAACTGGCTTCGAGCGCAAGCCGCAGGTGCAACTCGTGCCGGCGCGCGCTCTCTTCAGCGTCACGCCTTGCCGTGATTTCGCTACGCGACAGGACCGCGCCGCCGCGCTCGAAAGGCGCGATCTCGACACGCATCAGGTACCATCGCCTGGACTCGCCCTCGCCAGAAGAATATTCGATCTCGAATTCAACCGACGCGCCGGCGAGCACCGCCTCCAGCCCATCCGCCATCCGGCGCGCCTGCTCATTTCCGGCGCGCCCGACCTCTCGCACGGCGTCAAAAAGATTCGCCGATGCGGCGATACGTTCGCCGATGAGCCCGCCGCTCCCCTCCGACTTCAACCAGCGTTCGTTCGCCGCGACGACAAAGCCCTTACGGTCGAGGACGGCGATCTCATGCGGCAAGGCGTCTATCACGGCGCGCAAGAAAGCTTCGCCGTCCCGGAAATTTGCGCACGCTCTGTTCTCAAAAATCACGTTGAACTCCGGCCGCGCTGAGCAGGCGATTTCCACGTTTCATTCAAGAGCGAGATATTCCCTTCCGCACGTCAAAGCAAAGCACGAACTGCACATTATCAAATCTGTCACGCTCACGTATTTACGTATTTCCACTGAGTTCCGCCATCGACTGTGGTCCTGTATCTAATCTTTTCCGATGCGGCGAAAGCCGCTCGCAACGAGATGCGCATGACGAATTGACGTGCGTGAGGTCGGGAGTGCGTCTGAATGACGAGCGCATTTATTTATTTCTTTTTCAGTCATCTCCCTCATGGGCGCACGTCACCGTTTCCGCTCGCATCTTCTGCAGCCGCGCGCGAGCGCGCAGACCCGGTCGACGAGGCGTTTCTGCATAAGCGTGAGCGATCGATCCGCTAGATTGCAAGAAACGGTTCACGCCGGCCGCGCCCAGGGCGCGACGCCCGGAAACAGGCGACCGCCGCAAAGAAGGGGTGTGGCGATGTCGCCTCTCGCCGCTATCCGCTCGACAACGCAGCCTAAGCCCAAGCTTGCGCAAGCGCGACGCAAAGCCGCGGAGCGTGACTGTCTCATCGGCGCAAAATTTGATATAGCGATTTCCACAGAAATCATCGGGATCGTGTCGAAGAGCGCCTCAATTGTCGGAAAAATGCACGGCGCGCGCAAACGATCTCCGCATAAGGAGACGGGGGCCATTCATGGTACCGTTCTTCGTGTGGGCGAGACCAGTTCGGGACGGCCCGACGCACCGCGAGATGACCACTCTTGCGGCCACGACAAGATGCGCGATGTCGCGCGCATCACTTCCGAGTGCATGACGATGTCCGAGGAATTGGCAAATGTCGCTTTGGCCGCCCCGGGCGTGCTCGGGGTCTTTTTCCTCGGGCCGAACGGCCATGTCGCCTATCGTTACGTCTCGCCAAAATCAGAGGCGATTTTCGGGCTGGCGGCGGATGCGATTTGCGCCGACCCTGCCCTTCTTTTCAAGCGACTTCACAAAACGGACCTCGACGCCCTGAACGCGAAACTTTTCCAATCCGCGCAGGATATGACGCCTTACATCGTCGAGTTTCGTTTCGACCATCCCAAGAAGGGGCTCGTCTGGCTCGAGGCGCAGGCGGCGCCGGTTCGTGACCCGCAGACTGGCGTGCTGTGGTATGGTTACGCCTCCGACATAACAGCTCGGAAGCTCTCGGAACTAACGCTCGCCGAGACGGCCGCGCTATTGCAGGCCACCATCGACGGCGCCCAGGATGCGATCATGACAATGGATGGAAAGGGATACATCCAGTCCGTCAACAGCGCAAGCGCCGCGATGTTCGACTCTGCGGCAGAGGCCATGATCGGCTCGATGATCGAGTCTATCGTGGAAAGCGCGAACCTTTCTGAGCTCCTTGCGGGCGCGTGGTCGAACGCGCACAGGGACCGGGCCGCTGGCGCGGCCGAGAGAATCACTGCCCGCGGGCTTCGCCGTGACCGTTCATCTTTCCCGGTCGAGCTGAGCCTGTCGGATGTCAAGTTCGATGGTTGTCGGCTCCTCGTCGTCTTCATCAAGGATCTTTCGCGGCAACGCATGATCGAAAAGCGGGTGGAGGAACTGAGGCACAACCGTCTCGACGCGATGGGCGGCATGGCTGCGACGCTTGCGCATGAAATCAATCAGCCGCTGGCCGCGACGGCGACTTATCTGAAAGTTGCGCGCCGTATGCTCGAGAAGAGCTCAGAGGGCGAAGACCAGGAAGTGATGGACGTTCTCGACAAGGCGGCGGTGCAGACTCTCCGGGCTGGACGCATCGTCACGAGTCTCAGGGATCTCATGCAGCGAGGTGAACCTGACAAAACGCTGGTGCAGGTCAACGGGCTGATCCGGGAAACCTGCGACTCGATCCATGGCGAAGGCAGAGCCTCGGGTATAAAGATACAGCTTGCGTTCGAGGCCCGCAGGGATCAGGTCGTCGCGGATCGCGCCCAACTTCGCCAGGTGCTCGGCAATCTTATTCGCAACGCCATAGACGCCATGAGCTCGGCGGAGAAGCGTGAACTTCTCGTTTCGACCGACAATCCGGATGAAGCAACCATTCGTATCGAGGTAAGGGACTCGGGGTGCGGCCTTGGAACGTTTGCGCAGGAAGATTGCTTCGAACCCTTCACCAGCACCAAAGCCAAGGGACTGGGCATAGGACTATCTATTTCTCGCTCCATCATCGAAGCCCACTATGGGCGTATCTGGGCGAAATCGAACACGAACGGCGGCACCGTGTTCAGCTTCACATTGCCCCTTCAGGACACGGATGTCGATTTATGAAAGAGCAGAAAATCGTCCATGTCGTCGATGACGATGCCGCCATGCGCGACGCAGTCGGATTACTGCTGAGCACAGAGGGCTTCAAGGTACACACGCACGCGAACGCGCCGGCATTTCTGAAAGCGATCGCGACGCAGCGACAGGGCTGCGTCGTGACGGATGTGCGCATGCCCGAAATGAATGGAATCGATCTCATCGCCCGGATGAGAGAAGAGCGGATCGGGATGCCGGTCATCGTCCTCACCGCGCACGCCGACGTGCCGCTCGCCGTCGAGGCGATGAAGCTTGGCGCGGTCGATCTGCTCGAAAAGCCTTTCGAGGACGACGCGCTCCTTACCGCCGTGGACGCGGCGCTGGAGCGTCGCAGCGCAGACGACGTCCGTAGTCGCGAGTCGCTCGTCATCAAAAACAGGCTCGCAAGCCTCACCCGTCGAGAAAACGAGATATTGGCCGGGCTGATGCGCGGCCTCTCGAATAAGGTGATCGCGCATGATCTCGGCATCAGCATCCGCACGGCCGAGGTGCACCGCGCCAACATCATGGCCAAGATGCGGGCGGGCAACCTCGCCGAACTCGTGAAAATGGCGCTCGCGGCGAGCAACGGGGACGAGCAGAGCCCCGCGTAGCGCGCGCCGCCTTCACCCTCAGTGCGTCACCTTGCCCTCGCCGAGCTCTGCGCCGGTCGTGGGATCCGACAACGGGTTCGACATGGTTCGCGCGGCAAAGCTCGACAGGTCGCTGCGCTCCGAGGTCGTCAAATCGACGCTCGCATTGCCGTCGCCGCCATCGAGAGGAATCCCGCCGATGACGTCGTCCATGCGACGCCACTGGTCGCCGGTGTTCCACGGACCTTCGCAATCGCCTTCGCCCTGCGACGTGTTGACGTATAGGTCCGCGAATTCCGGGATGCCGTGGAGCTTGCCGGGCGGGAAGTTGACGTCGATCGCATACAGCGCCTTCTCGAATGATTTCTGGTGGGCGATCTCGCGCGTCATCAGGAAGCCAAGCGCTTCCTTAACGCCGGCGTCGTCGGTGACGTTGATCAGGCGCTCGTAGATGATCTTCGCGCGGGACTCCGCGGCAATATTGGAGCGCAAGTCACAAGCAGGATCACCGATTGTGTCGATATAGGCCGCGGTCCAGGGGACGCCGGAAGAGTTCGTCAGCGACGGCCCGCCGCCATAGAGGATCGCCTGGGTATGACTGTCGCCGCCCTGCGTCAGCGAACGATAGAGATCCGCTTCCGATTGACTGGCCTCCGCCAGTTCGCCCTTGACGCCCTTGTTGAGCATGGCGACGATGCTTCCGATGACCTCGAGATGACTCAGTTCCTCCGTTGCGATATCCAGAAGCATGTCTTTCCGGCCGGGATCGTCCTCGGCAAGCGCTTGCGTGAAGTAACGCATCGCGGCCGCCAGCTCTCCCTGCGGGCCGCCGAACTGTTCGAGGATCATGCTCGCAAGGACAGGGTTCGGCTCCGAGACCCGAACGGTATACTGAAGCTTCTTGTTGTGCGTGAACATCGGCGGCTCCTCTTCCAAGATTTCTCGCCGAAAAACGCTTCTGGGGTAACGAAGTTCCTATCCGCCCCTAACCAGCATTGGCGGCGCCTTTCACGATTCTCGCCGCTGTCCAGTCATGTTCATTTTCGTGAAAGAACCGCTCGATCGCATTGTCGAGCGGCGGAAGCAGCAATCCCCGCGCGCTGCCGAGCGTCGTGTCGCGTTCCATGCGAACGATCGGCTTCACAAGCTTCTTTTTGAAATTCGCCCCCGCGGCGAGACGAACGGCAAAGTCATGCCAACTGACATGGCCAGGATTTGCAAGGTGCCAGATTCCCGTTTCGCCATCGATGAGAAGGTCCAGCGCCGCATGCACGAGGTCGGGCGTATAGGTCGGCGCCACGCGCTCGCTGACGCTCGCCTCGACATCCTGTCCATTGTCCAGCCGGCGGAGCACGCGGTAAGCGAAGTTTGTTCGGTCCCAGGGACAGAAAAAGGCGCTGGTTCGCAGCACCAGAGCGTGGGGAAAGGCCTCCTGCACCCGCCGCTCGGCTTCGAGTTTGCTGCGTCCATATGTACATGCTGGGGCCGGCAAGTCGTCCTCCACATAGGCGCGCCCCAAACGGCCATTGAAAACGAGGTCGGATGAGAAAGTGACGAAAGCCGCGCCGCGCCGCGCGGCGGCGGCGGCGAGGACCGCAGGACCTTCAGCGTTCGCGCGCATACATCTGTCATATTCGGCGGCGGCGTCCGCAAGACGCACGAATCCGGCGGCGTTGATGACCGCCCATGGTCGCAACTCGTCGAGCGCACGGTCGACGGCGGCCGCGTCGGCGATATCGAGAGCCGATCGCGACAGACTGACATATTCGAGGCCCCTCGAGCGGCAGATGCGCGTCACCGCGCGACCGAGAAGCCCACGAGCGCCCGTGATGAGCAGGCGGCGACGCGCGGGGCTGGGCGTTCGCGTCGTGGTATGTGTTGCCGGCGCAATAAAATGGCGACCGTCCCGTCGCCACCAGCCCGGGCTGTCCAGCGCCGGATGATCGAAGTCGCGCCTGTGCGCAAGCGTCGCCACCGCCCGCGCGACAGCCGTTCGGCGGGGCGGATCGCTGCGGATGTCGAAGGCGCCCGGCTCGTAATGGCCCCTCTTGCGCGTCAGCAGGCTGCTCCAATCCATCGAGCCGAACATGGCCCAGAACGTGACCGCCCGAATGTCGACGCCGCTTTCCTTCAGATCGTGCGCGGCGTTCCAGATTTCGGCCAGCCATCTGAGTTGTTCGTCGCGCGAGCAACCGTGATGCGCTTCGGTCACGGCGACAGGGAGGCGGTATCTCTCCCAGGCTTCTCGCAGGCGCGGGGCCGGGCCCGTCGCCTCGGCCGGCAGATCGGACCGCACGGCGTCGACGTCGGCATAGCGATCGCGCCCATTGCCGCCGTGATTTTCCTTCGGATAGAGCGCCATCCGTTCGTCGAGATAGCGATCGCTCGTGAGATAATGGTCGATCCCGATAATGTCCGGCGGACAGGGTTCGTCCAGAAAAAGCGCCAATTCGCGCTCCGTCACGCCATTCGCCAGAAAGATTTTCCACCAGCGATGATGGCGATCGACCTTTCCGCAAAGGAGATCGAAGGAAAGCCATCGTCGCTCATTCTCGAACTCGCACTGATACGCAAGCTTCGGCGTGCTGAAAATCCTGCCCAAGTCTTCCGTCTGAACGAGTTGGGCCGCCGCACTGACGCGCCTGATCGCGCGCATGGAAAGGACGACGCCCGCGCATTGGTGGACAAGGGCGCGCAGGAATGCGCGGTCACTCCGTTCGTGCGGATACCAATGCCCGTAAAGACCGCTGAAGCGAGCCGTGGTCAAAGGCTCGTTGACCGGTGTATAGCGTTCGATCCAGGGGTAGCGCTCGGCGACCCTGCCCGCATAGTCCGCGAGCATCTGCGGAAACTTCACGTCGAGAAGGTTGGTGTAGCGAGGTCCGCTACCGTGATGAAGGAGCCCCGCGATCGGCGATATGCCGAACTCACGCAGCCGGGACAGGCGCTGATCGAGCCAGTCCCAGTTGCAGTCCTCCGGATGCGCGGGGGCCACCCTCTCCCACAGCGCCGGATAACGCAATGTGCGCACGCCCAGCGAAGCGACCAGTTCAAGATCGAGGGGCCTGACGTCGTGACCGGTTTCGGCGCCCTCGCTGCGGAAGTCGTCCCCGATGCGCGCGACCGTGCATTCATGGCCGCCCCATATCTCTATTCCTTCGTCGCGTCGCTTCATGGCTTCCCTCCATCTATTCCGCAGCCACCTGCGCCGGGAGGGAACGGCCGCCGGAGACGGGGATTCCCTGATTGATGCGCCGGAATGTCGAGAGCGCCTGCCCGACGACCTGGTCCATATTGTAGTAACGGTAGGTCGCAAGCCGCCCCACAAACCAGACATTGCGCTGCTCGAGCGCGAGCGCCTCATAGCGCTTGTAGATCTCCATGTTTTCGGGTCGCGGCACGGGATAATAGGGATCGCCCGAGTCCGACGGATATTCATAGGTCAGGCTCGTCTTGGAATGCTCCTGACCTGTGAGATGCTTGTATTCCGTGATGCGGGTGTAGGCGTGAGTCTGCGGATAATTGACCACCGCCGTCGGTTGCCGCCAAGGCTGATCCAGCGTCACATGCTTGAATTGCAGCGACCGGTAAGGAAGCTTGCCGAAGCGAAAGCCGAAATATTCGTCGATGGGGCCGGTGTAGATCAGCCGCCGGTAACTCACCTCGCTTCGGATCTCATCGAAGCGGGTTTGCAGCATGATGCGTATGTTCGGGTGGTCGAGCATGCGCTCGAACATGCGCGTGTAACCGTCCGAGGGCATGAACTGATATGCGTCGCTGAAGTAGCGGTCGTCGTCATTGACGCGCGTCGGGACGCGCGCCGTCACCGATTTGTCGAGTTGAGACGGTTCGACGCCCCACTGTTTCTTCGTGTAGCCCCGGAAAAATTTCTCATAGAGTTCGCGTCCGATCGCGTTGACGACGACATCCTCGGACGTCCTGATCTCATCCCTCGGCTCGGCGCGCTCCGCAAACCATGCGACGAGCGCCTGCGAATCGAGATCGAGGCCGAAGAGGCGATTGACTGTCGTGCGATTGATGGGGATGGGCAGCAACATCCCGTCCACCTCTGCGAGCACCCGATGCTCGTAGGGACGCCATGCGGTGAATGCCGACAGATAGTCGAAGACCGATTTGGCGTTGGTGTGGAAAATATGCGGGCCGTAGCGGTGAACGAGGACGCCCGCCTCGTCGTAATGATCATAGGCGTTGCCCGCGATATGCGGCCTGCGATCCACGATGAGCACGCTTTCGCCACGTTGGGTGGCGATGCGCTCGGCGAGCACGCTTCCCGCGAAGCCCGCTCCGACGATGAGCCAGTCAAACACGGCGCGCCTCCCGACCCCATGCGGGGCCCACTTCGTCGAGGCGCCGTTTCATGCCGGCCCATGTCTCGTCCCAGGACATCGCGGCAAGGTGAAGATCGACGGCTTTGAGCCAGTGGCCCTTCGGCCGCGCCATCAGCTCTTGCGCGCGTGCGACAAATGACTCCGCGTCGGACGCGATCGCGACATGACCGGCGACGCCATAAGGCCGAACGACGTCGGCGATCGGCGTCGAGACGACCGGCAGGCCGGCTGCGAGAAACTCAGGGGTCTTCGTTGGGCTGATGAAACGCGTCGCCTCGTTTGTGGCGAATGGCATGATGCCGACGTCCCAGCCTGCGAGGTAGCGCGGAAGTTCGCGGTAAAGCTTGCAGCCCAGCCAATGAATATTGGGCGCGCGCGGCAGCGTCGTCTCGTCGATTTTCGCCGTCGGACCAATCATGACGAGTCGCCAGTCGGGACGCAATTCGGCAATGCGCGAGACGATTGTGAGATCCATGCGTTCGTCGATAACGCCGAAGAAGCCGAGCCGGGGGCCAGGTATCGGCGCCTGATCGGCAGGTTCCGTCACGGGGTCGCGCGCGGCTTTGAAATGGGAGGCGTCCACGCTGCTGGGAAAGACATGAATATTTGGATGCCGGTTCTGCTTTGCGGCGAAGAGGCTGTGGCCGCCAACGTAAACGACGTCGCATCTGGAGAGGAGCCGACGCTCCCAGTCGAGAATTCCCGGGGGCGCGCCAGCAAATGTCGAAAGCTCGTCCATATTGTCGTACACGCAGCAATCCGGCTCGAGATCATCCGCAAATTGCAACGCGAGGGGCGTGTACGTACCATGCGATGAGACGTTGCGGCTGAACCTTCGAAAGTAGCCCGACGAGCAACCCTCGCAACGCCTCGTTGACGCGCTCGGCCGGAAGGCTCCGTGGCAGCATCGGCGTGACGACGCTAACGCCGCAATCCTGAGTTTCGATCTTGAGGACGGGGCGCCCTTCGAAAAATTCAGGCTCCTCGAAATACCAGACACTGAATGACTTCGCAGCGCGGCTCATGAGATGTTGAGGGCGCTGATACACGAAGTTCCAGCGAAGATGCGAGAAGCAGATCAAGTGAGCTGAGCAATCGGGCATTTCTCTTGCAACGCTCTGCGCCATTTCGCCTGCTCCTTTACGTAACAAGGACTGTAAGAGAACGCTTCGTCCCTGCTCGTAACGGAAATTGAGGCGCTTTTGTTCCAATCGCTTCTTGTGCTGACGCTTTCGCGCAACGTCCTGGAGCCGCGCTTGCCGCGCTCAAACGAAAGCTCGAGCCTGTGATGAAAAGGCTGGAAGAAGACGGGATCGGGATCGGCGTCGGCTCGGAATATTATCGACGGCGGCGTCTCTGACGTCAGCGCGCGTCGTCGCCGCTCGCGTCTGCGCCCGAAGCCTATCGAGCCGTGTCTGAATCAAAGCGGGCGCTCAAGCTGGCCCAAAAAGAAGGGCGCGAGGATCGCCTCCTCGCGCCCGAAATTGCAGGAAAATTGCTGGAGCGCGCCGCGGCGCCCTTGTCTTTGTCAGTGCCTGCGCTTCTTGCCGCCGGCTGAAGCCAGACCCATTTCCGCGCGGCAGTCGGGGCTCAGGCTTCCGGCGCTCGAGCGCAGGCAGCTTTCGATCGCGACCACATCCGGAATCTGCGCCTGGCAGAGGCGCTTGGCGTCGTCCTCGCAAGAGGCGCGCTGGGAGGCGGTGCCCTGAGCCATGGCGGGCGCGGCCAAAAACAGCGCCAACAGAGCGGAGAGCCGGATAAAAATGCGCATTCAGACGTCCCTTCTTTATTGTGTTGGGGTTCCCGCGAGAGTGAGCCGCAGGTTGGGCCGGATCATACGCGTTTGGCTTGCGCTAAGGAACCGTCTTGGCCGAGGCGCGCCCGCTAACTTGGGGGCGGCGGCGCGTGACTGGGGCTTTTCCACAGCTTCGGGCATAAAAAAGAGCCGCTGGATCGCCAGCGGCCCAAGTTCAGGGAGGAATGCCCAAGGAGAGCACCTACGTATCGGAACGCCGGCATGTGGCGAAACTGTGTTCGATCGCGGCCGGCGCCGAAGAAAGGGCCTCTTGTGGCCGATCGGCCACAGGCTTCAGCGCGGCTTGTGTCCCTCGATCGTGCGCAGTTCCGCCGTCGAGGGGGCCTTGATGCTGGCGTTGAGCTTCCGCAGCATGGTGAGGCACAGATCCTTCACCGCCTCGTCCTGAACCGTCTCGGTCAGCCGCGCGACATGGTAGAAGGCCATCGCCCGCTGCGAGACGAGATCCTCGTAGCTGAACGGATCGGAGAGACCATCCATATCGTCGTGGGTGTTGTCTGTCATGGAGCCCGGTCGCCTTTGTTGAAACAATGCATATGGGGGCACGCGGCAAAAATCAAAGCCCGTTGCGCGCCGTCGTCGCCGGCGCCGCTCGAGGCCTGATGCGGCGCGACCTCGTCAGCGCTGGGCCTCCAACTCCTCGGCGACGCATTTCTTGGTGTAGCTTACGCGATTCTTACCGATAAGCGCCTTTTGCGACGCGACTGCGTCACAAACCGTCGCCGCCGCGGCCCGATTGCAGGTCTCCATGAAGGCGTCATAAGCCGCCCCGGAGAGAAAACGCTCCTGCGCGTCAGCCGCGCAGGCGGTGAAAGGGTTCATTCCCCCGCCCTCGAAGGCTACCGGAACCGGAACCGGCGCGACGCCCACGTAAGCGAAAGCCGCGCCAGATGCGCAGGCGACGAAGGCCGCCCCGACCAGAAACTCCTTAACCATGCGTCACTCCACGGATACGCAACCGCAAACTGACGCCAACATTAACGATTGCTTAACGCCTGGCAAGAAGTTGTCTCGAATTTGGATAACGGGAGAGCGCAGCACGACTGCGTCGGCCTCGGCGGCAGATGCGAGCGCCTACGCCGTTGATTTCTCGTGGGTCTTAATGGTGGGCGATGCAGGGATTGAACCTGCGACCCCTCCCGTGTGAAGGGAGTGCTCTCCCGCTGAGCTAATCGCCCGTCGCGAATTTGCGGAACGCCCTCCCTGTAAGAGAGCGGCCGGCCTCCCGTCAAGTGCGCGCGAAGGCGGAAGCGGGCAAAATCGCCTCCGCCGCCTCCCAGAGCTCGTCGAAATGCGAGATCACCCGGTCCGGGCCGAGTTCGGCGACGTGGACGTCGGTATAGCCGAAATCGACCGCCACGACCGGCGCGCCGGCGGCTTTCGCCGTGTCGATGTCGGTCTTGGAGTCGCCCACCATCACGGCGCGCCGCAGGTCCCCGCCGGCGGCCTCGACCGTCAGCGCGAAGGTGCGCGGGTCGGGCTTGTGCATGGGGAAGGTCCCGCGCCCGCAGATCGCCGCGAAACGGGCGGCGACGTCGAGCTTCTCCAGCAACAGCTTCGCCAGCGGCTCGGGCTTGTTGGTGCAGACGGCGAGGCGGAATCCGGCGCCCGCGAAACGGTCGAGCGCCGCCAGCGCGCCGGGGAATAATTCGCTCTCGTCGGCGATATGCGCCTCGTAATGGGCGAGGAAATCCCGAACGAGCGGATCGAGGCGCTCGGGGGCGAGGGGCGCGCCGTTCATCGCGTAGCCACGTTCCACCAGCGCCCGCGCCCCGGCCCCGACAAGGCTTCTCGCGGCAGAGGGCGCGACGGCGGGGAGGCCCTCGCGGGCCAGAAGGACATTGAGCGTCGCGACGAGGTCGCGGGCGGTGTCCGCCAAAGTGCCGTCGAGATCGAAGACGAGGATAGGCGCGCGCTGGGTCATGACGAGAGGGCTAAAGGTCCCGCTCGCCCGGATCAAGCATGGCGCGAAAAATTCGCACGGAGCCCTGCGGCCCCGCGTGTAGACTGCCCCAACAATTCGAGGATTAGGGAGGAACGGATGCGCCAATCGCACTTTTTCCGGGAAAAAGGACGGCTTCTGCGCGCAGCGGCCTTCGTCGCGGCGTCCCTCCTGACGGCAGGCGGCGCGACGGCCGCCGGCGGCGTCAATTACGAATTTCTGGCCGCGCCGCAGACGGACCTCAACCGCGTCTTCCGGCTCGACAAATCGACCGGCGAAGTGGGCGCGTGCCAATATGGCCTCAAGGAAGGCACGAGCATCGGCGTAACGCTCTGCTATCCCCCGGGCGAAGGGGCGAAAGCCGGGTCGTTCAGTGAATACGCCCTCGTCGCCTCGCGTCACACGGGCGAAGGCGGCGTTTTCCGCGTCGACCTGCGCACGGGGATGATGTCGATCTGCTTCGTCCTCAACGAAAGCTCGGTCGTGTGCACGCCGCAAGCGAAATGACCTCGACTGCGCCTTCCGCCGACGCCATGAAGCGCGCGGCCGCGCAGGCGGCGCTTCGATCCGTCAGCCACGGGATGCGGCTCGGGCTCGGCACGGGCTCCACCGCCGCGCATTTCGTGGATCTTCTCGGCGCGCGCGTGCGCGAGGGGCTGGAGGTCGTCGGCGTCCCGACTTCCGAGCGCACGCGGGCGCAGGCCGAGGCGCTGGGGATCAAGCTCACGACGCTCGATGAAACGCCGGAGCTCGACCTCACCATCGACGGCGCCGATGAATTCGACGCGTCGCTGCGGCTGATCAAGGGCGGCGGCGGCGCGCTGCTGCGCGAAAAGATCGTCGCCGCAGCCTCGACGCGCATGTTCGTGATCGCCGATGCGACGAAGGAAGTCGGGACCCTCGGCGCCTTCCCGCTTCCCGTCGAGATCGACCGCTTTGGCGCACGCTCGACCACGCTCCATATCGAGCGCACGGCGCGCGGGCTCGGCCTCGAGGGGCCAATTGTCCAGCGTATGAGCGCGCCGGACGCGCCCTATGTCACGGACGGCGGACATTACATCCTTGACTGCGCCTTCGGCGCCATTGATGCGCCGGAGACGCTCGCGGAGCGGCTGCAGGCCATTCCCGGGGTCGTCGACCACGGGCTTTTCGTCGGTCTCGCGACGGCGATCTTCATCGCGGGCGCCAAGGGCGTCCGCATCATCGGCGACATTACGGACGAGGGCCTATGAGCGGCTTCGACTACGACCTCATCGTCATCGGCGCGGGCTCAGGCGGCGTGCGCGCGGCCCGCGTCGCGGCGAGCCATGGCGCAAGGGTCGCGGTCGCGGAAGAGTTTCGGGTCGGCGGCACCTGCGTGATCCGCGGCTGCGTGCCCAAGAAGCTCTATGTGCTCGCGAGCCGCTTCAAGGACGATCTGGAGGACGCAAAAGGCTTCGGCTGGCGCGTCGGGGAAACCTCCTTCGACTGGAGTGCCCTCGTCTCGGCCAAAGAGAAGGAAATCACGCGCCTTTCGGGCCTCTATGAGCAGACGCTGGGCAACGCCGGGGTCGAGTTGATCCGCGCCCGCGCGACCCTCGCCGGGCCCAACGCGGTGCATTTCTCGGACGGGCGCACGGCGAGCGCGCGCTACATCCTCGTCGCGACCGGTGGCGCGCCGGTGCTGGCGCCGCATATTCCCGGCCTCGAATGGGGACTGTCGTCGAATGAGATCTTCGACCTGCCAAGCTTCCCGCAACGCCTGCTGATCGTCGGCGCGGGCTATATCGCGGTCGAATTCGCCAGCATCTTCGCGCGGCTCGGCGCGAAGGTCTATCTCGCCTATCGCGCCGATCTGCCCTTGCGCGGCTTCGACGAAGATCTGCGCGCGCGCGTCGCCGAGGCGCTGACGACCGCAGGCGTCGCGCATCATGTGGCCGCCCTGCCCACCCGCATCGACAAGAGCGCGAAGGGCTATAAGGTCGCGATGAGCGACGGCGAAACGCTGGACGTCGACGCGGTTCTCGTCGCGACGGGGCGGCGTCCGCTGACGCAAAATCTCGGGCTCGAACGCGCGGGCGTCGCCACGCGCGAGAATGGCGCGATCATCGTCGACGCACACTCCCGCACCAATGTCCCGTCGATCTACGCCGTTGGCGACGTCACCGACCGTATCAATCTGACGCCCGTCGCAATCCGCGAGGGACACGCCTTCGCCAATTCCGTCTTTGGCGATCTGCCGACGACGGTCGATTATGACTGCGTGCCGAGCGCCGTCTTCACCACGCCGGAAGTTGGCGCGGTGGGGCTGACGGAGGCCGCCGCAAGGGAGAAATTCGGCGCACTCGACGTCTACGAGACGAGCTTTCGCCCGATGCGCGCCACCCTCTCCGGCCGCGCCGAACGCATCTACATGAAGCTCATCGTCCTTGCCGAAACCCAGCGCGTCGTCGGCGCGCACATCTTCGGTCCCGAAGCGGGCGAGATGGCGCAGCTTGTCGCGATCCCCATGCGCATGGGCGCAACGAAGCGCGATTTCGACGCGACCATGGCGGTGCATCCGACGGCCGCGGAGGAACTCGTCACCATGCGCACGCCCGCACACCGGATTCGCAAGAACGGCTAACGCGCTGGTTTCGCCGCGATGCGCTACGACCCTGTCGTCGCGCGCTCGCGCGCCGCGGCCTGCGACAGCGGGGTCGGCGCCGGAGCGATCCCGTCAAACATTC
Organism: uncultured Alphaproteobacteria bacterium; assembly: GCA_963806665.1. Taxonomy (GTDB): domain Bacteria; phylum Pseudomonadota; class Alphaproteobacteria; order Rhizobiales; family Beijerinckiaceae; genus Methylocystis. The sequence continues at coordinate 375,535 of CAWDYM010000005.1, forward strand.
TGGACAGAGCGCGCCGCGCCGCGCCCGTCCGCGCCTCCGTCAGGCGCGAGAAGCCGTACGCCGCCGCCGTCGTCGCCAGGATCACCGCGACTGCGGCAGCATAATTCTCCGTCGTCGCAAGCCGGGTCGCCCAGTCGCGCCCCAGGAAATGGCCGACGGCGGCCCGCGCGAAAATCACCAGCGGCATATGCACGGCATAGAGTGAAAAGGAGAAGTTCGCGAGGGAGGCGTGGCCTTTCCAGCGCAACGCGGAAAAACCCTCCGCTGGCGCATCCCGGAAAGCGAGCAGCATATTGACGAGGAGCGCCGCGCTGACGAAGTCAGCCGCCTGAGCCAGCATCGGATGAGCGGCGAGCAGCTGCCCCCGAACCAGAAGACGGATAACGACGACCATCGAAGCGTAGACGCCGAGAGACAGCCAGCGCGAGCGGATGAGCGGGCGCGATGCGCGCGAGGCGAAGGCCCCCAACGCCCAAAGCAGAAAACCGAAACCGAACCAGCTCTGCGGCGCCGATAGTCCCGCCGCGAGAAGGATCCCCAGCGCGAAGCCCCCGAAGCGCAGGTTGCGTGGGTAATTGCGGGCGAGCGGCAGCAACAGGAGCGGGAATATGACATAGTCCCAGAACTCGCAAGCCAGCGACCAGAGCGGGCCGTTCGTTCCGAAATAGTCGAAGACGATGTTCTGCAGACTGAGCAGGCTCGTGAAAAACAGCTTCGGCAGGAAATGCCCCTTGAACATGGACCAGTCGTAAACTCCCAGAGTCGGCGAGGAACGCGCGCCCAATCAAGTCGAAGGCCAGAGTGACAAAGAGCGCGGGAACGAGCACGAGATAGATGCGCGAGAAGCGGTGGATCAGATAGTCCCGAAGATAATCCTGACCGTTGAAGGTCTTCTCGAGCGCTGCGCCGCCGACGAGCCAGCCCGAGATGACGAAAAAGCCGACGACCGCCTGATGCCCCATTTCAAAGGGGGTGAAGAACCACCAGACGTAGGCCGGCGCGGTATGGGGCGCGCTCATGATGTCCGCCTGATTGACGAACATATTGGTGACGTGGAGCGATAGAACCGCAAGAGCGCCGAGCCAGCGGGAGGCCTCGATGAGCTGGGAAAGCAGGAAGGGCATCGGGCTCCGATCCAGATTCGGCTACGGCGTGTGCGCCGCTTATAGCCGTGCAACGGCGCCTTCGCCAATGCGCCCGCCCGAGCCGAAAGGGTCGCAATGATTCGAGAATTCCTCTATAAGCGCCTCTCCCGCCAAGGCGGCCGCCGCGCGCGGCCGTGTCGTTAGGCTTTGATTTTTCGTGGAGTTTGGGCTGTGGAACGCTGGGCGCCGGGCAGTTGGAGAACCTTGCCGATCGAGCAGACGCCGGTCTATCGCGACCAGGCGGCGCTGGCCGACGTTGAACGTCAGCTGGCCGGGTTTCCGCCCCTCGTCTTCGCCGGCGAGGCCCGCAATCTCAAGCGCCAGCTTGCGGATGTCGCCGCCGGCAAGGCCTTCCTGCTTCAAGGCGGCGACTGCGCCGAAAGCTTCAACGAGCATTCGGCCGACAATATCCGCGACTTCTTCCGGGTCTTCCTGCAGATGGCGGTGGTTCTGACCTACGCCGCTGGCTCCCCGGTCGTGAAGGTCGGCCGCATCGCCGGCCAGTTCGCCAAGCCCCGCTCGTCGCCGCTCGAGAAGAAGGGCGATCAGGAGCTGCCGAGCTATCGCGGCGACATCATCAACGACATCGACTTCAACCCGCAGTCGCGCGAGCCCGATCCGCAGCGCCAGCTGCTCGCCTATCGCCAGTCAGCGGCGACGCTCAACCTCATCCGCGCCTTTGCCGCCGGCGGCTTCGCCAATCTGGAGAATGTGCACCGCTGGATGCTCGGCTTCGTCAAGAGCAGCCCGCAGTCCGAGCGCTATCAGAAACTCGCCGACCAGATCACCGAGACGCTCGGCTTCATGCGCGCCATCGGCCTCGATCCCGAGCATCATCCGGAATTGCGCGGCACGGATTTCTACACCTCGCATGAGGCGCTGCTGCTCTGCTACGAGCAGGCGCTGACGCGCGTCGAATTCGACGACGGGCGACTATTACGCAACCTCCGGCCACATGCTGTGGATCGGCGACCGCACGCGCCAGGAGACTGGCGCGCATGTCGAGTTCATGCGCGGCATCAAGAACCCGATCGGCCTGAAATGCGGGCCGAGCCTGACGCCGGACGGGCTCATCCGTCTCATCGACGCGCTCAACCCCGAGGACGAAGCCGGGCGCATCACGCTCATCTGCCGCTTCGGCGCGGACAAGATCGGCGACGCGCTCCCCGCGCTGGTGCGCGCAGTGGCGCGCGAGGGCCGCAACGTCCTTTGGTCCTGCGATCCGATGCACGGCAACACCATCAGCGCGGCGGGCTACAAGACCCGCCCGTTCGATCGCATCATGTCGGAAATCCGCGGGTTCTTCAGCGTGCATCAGGCGGAAGGCACCTACGCCGGGGGCATCCATCTCGAGATGACCGGCAAGGACGTCACCGAATGCACCGGCGGCGCCCGCGCCATCTCCGAGGACAACCTTCGCGATCGCTACCACACCTATTGCGACCCCCGCCTCAACGCCGAGCAGGCGATAGAAGTGGCTTTTCTGGTGGCGGAGCTCTTGAAGGCGGAGCGCATCGCCCGCGGTCTGCCGGAGCAGCGCGCCGCGGAATGACGCTGGCGCGCCGAGCGCCGAGAGACTGGAAACGGACTGAGAAGCCGGAAAACAAAAAGGGCGCGGAGACCGCGCCCTTTTTCGTCATTGTCTAACCGACCGCGCCGCTCAGCTCGCCGTATCCTCGGCTTCGCGCACCGTCATGGCGTTGCCGTGCCAGACAAAGTCATCGAAGAGCAGCGCGTCGACGAACATCACGGGCAGCATGCAGATCTCGCATGATCAGCGCCAGGGGCATGCGCCAGTCCAGCGGGAAGCCGCAAACGCGCGCCAGCCCCAGTTCCCCGCCGTGCAGCGCAAGCACGATCGCCGCGGCCGTGAGGACAGAGGCCGTCGCGTCCCCGCCGAAGTCCAGCGCGGCATAGGCGCCGAGCACGACGGCGACGAAACTGCCGTTCATGAATTCGGGCGCGTAATGCGCGGGGAAGGTCACGCGGCGCAGGCGCGCCCAGCGCACATGGCGGGAATAGACCTCATGAGCGGTGCGCGCGCCGAGCGGTTGCTCGAATGGCATATCGACGAGGCGCACGGTCATGTTCTGCGCCCGGATGATCTTGGTCGAGGCGGCGTCCTCGGCGATTTCCGCGCCCAGCGCGCGGATGCCGCCGACGCGGTCGAGAACCTCGCGCCGCCACATCATGTTCTTGCCCTGTGCGAAGCCTGCGCCGATCGCCTCGGCGCCATATTGCCAGCGCGCCTGGAAGGTGTTGAGAACGGCGCATTCGACCATCGCCCAGAAACCCTTGGGCCGGGAGCCGATCGGCATGGAGACGGTCATGGCCGTATCGGGCTCGAAGGCGGCCAGCATGGTCTGCACATAGTCGCGAGGCGGCAGGGCGTTGGAATCCGCGAGGATCACAAAGTCGTGGCGCGCTGCGTCCCAGCCCTTGACGCAATTGTTTAGCTTGGGATTGGCGCTGACGTAATCGTCGCCGACGAGAATGCGCGCCTCTCGTTGGGGATGTTCGGCGATGAGCGCTTCGACCAGCGGAATGATCGGATCGTTCGGCGACTGGACGCAGAACAGGATCTCATAATCCGGATAGTCGAGTTCAAAGGTGGCGCCGAGAGTCTCTTTGCTGAAGGCCTCAAGCCCGCGCAGAGGACGCACGATGCTGACCGGCGGGGCCTCGGCGGGAACCGGCAGATTGCGCGCGCGAGCGCGGCATTTGCGGGCCATGAGCCAGAGGCTGGCGAAGTTGAGGGTGAGGATGAAGGCGCACCAGCCGGCGCAGAACCAGGCGAGAATCATGGGCGTCAGCGGCTCTCAGGCTTCGGAGTGCAGGGAAACGTCGCGGCGCAGGCGACGGCTCGCCTCATCCTGTCGCGCGGAGCGGCCGGACACGCCCGGGCGCGGCCAGCTCAATATTCCGCCTGACAAAGTCGCCGGCTCTTGGCAAAAGGGCTGCAGCGCGAGAATCTTCTCGCGACGCCTATCCTGCGAAACCTCCTGACGAAGCTTCCTCATGACCTCTCCGATCGTTCGTTTCGCACCGTCGCCAACCGGCCGCATCCATATCGGCAATGCGCGGGTGGCGCTGTTCAACTACCTGTTCGCCGCGACGCACTTTGGACGATTCATACTGCGGTTCGATGACACGGATTTCGCCCGGTCCACCGAGGAATTCGCGCGGGGAATCGAGATCGATCTGGCTTGGCTCGGCATCGTTCCGCATGAGACATTCCGGCAGTCCCGGCGCGTTTCGCTCTACGAGGCGGCCGCGACGAAGTTACGGGACGCGGGCCGCCTTTACCCCTGCTACGAGACCCCCGAAGAGCTCGAAAAGCGCCGCAAGATCCAGCAGGCGCGCGGCTTGCCTCCCGTCTATGATCGCGCGGCGCGGCGGCTGACCGCCGCGGAACGCGCAACGCTGGAGGCGGAGGGCCGGCGCCCGCACTGGCGCTTCGAGCTGGCGCCGGGGGTCGTGGAATGGGACGATCTCATCCGTGGACCCGCGCATATCGACTGCGCGGCGCTTTCGGACCCGGTTTTGATCCGTGAAGACGGCAGCTTCCTCTATACCCTGCCATCCGTCGCCGACGACATCGACATGAAGATCACCCATGTTATCCGGGGCGAGGATCACGTGACGAACACCGCCGTGCAGATTCAGCTTCTGGCCGCGCTCGCGCCGGGCGCGAGGCCTCCCGTCTTCGCCCATCACAACCTCTTGATCGGCGCGAGCGGCGAAGGCCTCTCCAAGCGCACAGGGTCGCTCTCCATCGCCTCGCTGCGCGAGGAAGGCTACGAGGCCATGGCGGTCGCGGCGCTCGCGACGCTCACCGGCTCCTCCGACAATGTGCATGCGGCGCGTTCGCTGACGGAACTGGGAGAGAAATTCGATCTCGGGCATGTCTCGCGCAATCCCGCCCGTTTCGATCCGGAAGATCTCGCGACGCTGACCCACCGCACGCTGGCGCTGTTCGACTTCGAGGACGTGCGCGATCGCCTCGCCGCGCTCGAAATCGTCGGCCACAAGGCCGAGCCATTATGGCGCGCGGCGCGCGGCAATCTCTCGGCTTTCGACGATATTCTGAAATGGTGGCGCGTGATCGAAGGCGAAATTGAACCGGTGCGAGAAGACCCGGCGTTTCTGGCGCAAGCCGCGCAGCTTCTTCCCGCCGAGCCCTGGGACGAGACGACATGGTCCACCTGGGTCGGCGAGGTGAAGACCGCGACGCGCCGAAAGGGAAAAGCGCTGTTCCACCCGCTGCGGCTGGCGCTCACGGGCGAAGACAGCGGCCCGGAGCTTGCGGCGCTCCTGCCGCTGATCGGACATGCGAAAGCGCAGGCGCGCCTCACGGGCTGAGGGGTAGCGCGCCAAAGCATCAATCCCGTATAACCAAGCTATTACTTGATGTTGCCTGATTTCACGCTCCGACGCCGGGCGTCGCCGACGGTCAAACCTTTCCGCCGGCCATTAATTGCTGCACTGTGAACGCCGGCCGCGCGCCGGTTGCTTGTGCAGCTTGTACAGTCGTAGAGGAAGAGGCGCTCCGCTCTAGAGTTTGCATAAGACTGACGTTTCGTTTCTGGGTCATAAAGCGGACGCCGGAATATCGGATGAAGCGGACGCTCGCGCGCAGAATGCGGCGCTCGGCCGCGTATGTTTCATAAAGGAGAAGATAATGGGCTTGCTGGACGGACTTCTTGGCGGCGTTGTCGGCGCCGAAGCGTTGTCGCTTCTCAAGGGTTACATGGACACGCATGGCGGCGTTGCAGGAGTGGCGGCGCAACTCGAAAAGACCGGCCTTGGCCAACAGGTCGCGTCATGGGTCGGGACGGGCGGCAATCTCCCCGTCTCCGCTGAACAGATTCAGGCGGCGCTCGGATCCGACGTCGTGAAAGATATGGCCGCCAAATTCGGGGTTCCCGTCGACAAGGTCGCCGAACTGCTGGCCCAGCATCTGCCCGACGCCATCGACAAGGCCACCCCCGACGGAAAGCTGCCGACCGCCTGACGTCGATTTCCCCAACTGTTCGTGGGCGTTACAGCCCTCCCCTCATGGCGAGGATCGTAACGCCCGCCGATCATTATCCGTGCAGCACGGACACGCCGAACAGATACGGGTGCAGCACGAGGATCAGCGCGAAAATCGCCGTTCCCGCGCCCAATGCGATGGCGTCGCCCTTCGTGAAGGCCTCGAGCCGCGGCGCGCCGAGATCGCCGCGGCGCTTCACGGCAATGCGGTCGTAAACGCCGAAAGCGAGAAACGATCCGAACAGCAGCATGCCGCCGAGATCGCCATTGGCGAGGAGATGGGCGGCGGCCCAGCTTTTGATCGCGACGAGCGTTGGATGGCGCAGCCACCCCCTTATGCGCGAGGCCGGCGCGCGGCGGCTGGCCAGCGCGACGAAGGCGAACCACACCAGCGGCATGGCGACATGGCGCATGCCGGCCGGCGGATTCCATATTTGAATGATCCCTTCCGCGCGATAACGGGAGAAGCCCCAGACGATGAGCGCCAGCCCGGCGACGGAGACTGCCGAATAGGCGCCCTTGTAGGCTTTCAGTCCATAGGTCTCGATCATTGCGGCGCGCGGACCGCGCATCGTTGAAAAGACATGGGCGCCGATAAATAGCGCGATGCCGAGGATGAGGATGAGCATGTTGAACTCCTGGCGGAAAAAGAGAATTTTCTGAGCCTGCGATCAGAAACAGCGGACCTGCGCCTCGGCCTGGGCGCGGCGTAGCGTGACGAGAATATCCTGCAGCGCGCCCGTGCTCTGCACCGCGCGGCCGATCTGCCCCATTTGCTGGCCGACGCTCGCCACCGTCTCCGCCTCGACATAGTCGTCATAGCGGATGATGCTCGCGATCACGTCGATCGAGCATGCGCACTGCTCCAGCGCCAGCCGCGTATCGCCATTGGCCTTCATGCAGCCGAAAACGTAATCGGCGCGCGCGGAGGTCGGATAGTCGTTGACGTCCGCCGCCGCGGGCGTCGCAACGAGAATGAAAGCGGCGAGAAGCCTGCGCATGTCGTGCCTCTTTCTGAAAGGCTGGGAACCGCTCTTCCTTATCGCCTTTCGAGCGCAGGCGGGAGAGGGGCCTTTCCGGGGCCGCGACCTGCGCAACGCGACGCCCTTGTGCTATAAATTCTGGCGATGACCCTCAAGATCTACATCGACGCCGACGCCTGTCCGGTGAAGGAGGAAACCTACAAGGTCGCCATCCGCTATGGATTGCAGACATTCGTGGTCGCCAACAGCTTTATGCAGGTTCCAGCCTCGCCGCTGATTACGCGGATCGTCGTCGGCGCCGGCGCCGACGTCGCCGACGACTGGATCGCCGACAATATTGCAGCCGGCGATGTCGTGGTCACGAGCGATATTCCCCTGGCGGCGCGGGTTCTGGAGAGGCAAGCGCACGCGATTGCGCCTTATGGACGCCCCTTTACGGAAGATTCGATCGGACTGGCGCTGGCGCAGCGCTCGATCATGGAGCATATCCGCTCGACGGGGGAAACGACGGGCGGGCCGCCGCCTTTTTCATCGGCGAACCGGTCCCGTTTCCTGCAGACGCTGGATCAAGCCATCGCCAGAGAACGGCGCAAGCGCCTGTTGTCAGAGGGGTGAAGGCGTGACCGACAAGCGTCTCTTCGCGCCCGCGGCCGCCCGCAACCGCGAGCCTGTTCTGGATGTCCTGCGCGCTGTCCTGCCCGAGCGGGGGCTCGTGCTGGAGATCGCGAGCGGTTCGGGCGAGCATTGCGTGCATTTCGCCGCGCATCTGCCGAAATTGACATTCGCGCCTTCGGACCCCAGCCCGAAAGCGCGCGAGAGCGTCGCCGCGTGGATCGCCGAAACGCGCCTCAAAAATATCCTCGCACCGCTTGCGCTCGACGCTGCGTCTACGCCTTGGCCGATAAAGCAGGCCGACGCGGTGATCTGCCTCAACATGATCCATATTTCGCCCTGGGCCGCGACAGAGGGCCTTTTTCACAATGCAGCGGCCATCCTGCCCCAGACGGCGCCGCTGTATCTCTATGGTCCCTACAAACGGGGCGGCGCGCATACGGCGCCCAGCAATGTCGAATTCGACGCCTGGCTTCGCGCTCAGGACCCCGCATGGGGCGTGCGGGACGTCGAGACGGTGACCGAGCTTGGCCGCCAGGCGGGATTTGACGGACCCGAGATCGTCGAGATGCCGGCCAATAATCTGAGCGTCGTTTTTCGTCGCGCCGGACCTCGAAAGGGGCCGGAGTCGGGATCGTGATTCCCTGGGCTTTGCTCGACACGGCGTCCATACCGGGCGGCGGGGGACAGCTGCGGCTCAAGCGCCGCGGCGCGGAATTTTCCATCATGCTCGGCGACAATGAACTGATGAACAGTCGCCTGAGCGGGTCCGAGCAGGCGCTCGCCACGCTCGCCTGCGAGAAAATCCATGCCCGCCCGGGCCCTCGCATTCTCATCGGCGGGCTCGGCATGGGGTTTACCTTGCGGGCGGCTCTCGCGGTCCTCGATGCGAAGGCGCAAGTGATCGTCGTCGAACTCGTCCCCGCGGTCGTGGCGTGGGCGCGCGGGCCGATGGCTGACGTGCACGGGACGAGCCTGACCGATCCGCGCGTCACCATCGAGGAGTGTGACGTGGGCCGCCTCATCCGGACGTCGCGCGCGTCCTATGACGCAATCCTGCTCGATGTCGACAATGGCCCCGAGGGGCTGACGCGCGACGCCAATGACGGCCTGTATCACAAGGCGGGATTAAGCGCGGCCCGCGAGTCGCTGCGCCCCGGCGGCGTGTTGGCGGTCTGGTCGGCGGAGCCGGATCGGGGCTTCGCCGGACGTCTGCGCAGAGCAGGATTTGACGTCGCGGAGGTCAGGGTGCGGGCCAATGGCGGGCGGGGCGGCGCCCGGCACGTCATCTGGGTCGCGACGCGCATCGAGGCGGGCGCGCGCCGTCCCGCCTGACTGTCCGCCTCAGCTTTTCGGGTTTTTCCTCGTTCTCGCCGGTCGTTCCGGCTTGCGGTCCCGCGCTTGCGCCTGTCGTGGCTCGCCCGCGTCGCCCAAGGCTTCCACCCGTATATTGTCGCCGCCCGGGCGTCGCATGTTCGCGGCGAACTCCTTGGCCGCCTTCGCCGAGATTTCGACCTTTGTCTCGTGATCGAAAATGCGGATCGCGCCAATATCCTGCCGCGTGATGTTTCCCTTGCGGCACAGCATCGGCAGCAGCCATTTCGGATCGGCGTTCTTCTTGCGGCCGACATCCAGTCGAAACCACGTCGCGCCACCGGGAAAGTCGGCCCCGGGCGGGCGCCGGCCCGGCTCGTCGCGCGGTTTTCTGGCGGGGACGGTTCGGGGAGCGCGCGCCTCGCTGCGCTCCGGCCCGTGCCCGGGGTCCACGACCTCTTCGATGGCCGGAAGACGCGAACGATAGATGCGCACGAGCGCCGCGCCAAGCTGTTCCGGCGAGCGCTCGGCGAGCAGCAGTCTCGCGGTGCGGAAATCCTCCTCGCCCGGCGTCTCAGTCAGCAAGGGATCCTGCAGCATGCGGCTCTGGTCGAGGTCGCGGATTTCCTCCGCCGTCGGCGGCCCGCTCCATTGCACGCCGACGCCCGCATCCGCCAGCAACCGCTCGGCGCGCCGGCGCCGGGAGGCCGGCACGAGCAGGGCGCTGACGCCCTTGCGACCGGCGCGACCCGTGCGCCCGCTGCGATGCTGCAGGGCCTCCGCATCGTTGGGAAGATCGGCGTGAATGACGAGGCTCAGGTTCGGCAGGTCGATGCCGCGCGCCGCCACGTCGGTCGCGACGCAGACGCGGGCGCGCCCGTCACGCAACGCCTGCATGGAGTGGTTTCGCTCGTGCTGGCTCAGTTCACCCGACAGCAGCACCGCCGAAAAGCCGCGCTCGACCAGGGTCGCGTGCAGGTGCCTGACCGCTTCGCGCGTGTTGCAGAAGACGATCGCCGTCGGCGCCTCGAAGTAGCGCAGCAGATTGACCGTCGCCAGCTCCGTCTCGTTCGGGGCGACGCGCACCGCCCGATATTCGATGTCGGCGTGGCCGCGCGCCGCGCCGGCGACGTCGATCCGCCGAGCGTTGCGCTGATAGCGCTTGGCGAGCGCCGCAATGCCCTTCGGCATGGTGGCCGAGAACATCAGGGTTCTTCTGTCCGCGGGCGCCGCTTCCAGGATGAATTCGAGATCCTCGCGAAATCCAAGGTCGAGCATCTCGTCGGCTTCGTCGAGGACGACGGCCGCCAGCGTCGCGGCGTTCAGGCCGCCGCGCTCGATATGGTCGCGCAGCCGTCCCGGCGTTCCAACCACGATGTGCGCGCCTTCCGACAGCCTGCGTCTCTCGAGGCGCGCGTCCATGCCGCCGACGCATGCGACGATCCGCGCCGACGCATATTTGTAAAGCCAACTCAGCTCGCGCTCGACCTGCAGCGCGAGTTCGCGCGTCGGCGCGACGACCAGCGCGAGGGGCGAACGTGCTACCGCGATCTGGCCTGTTTCGCCGAGTATCGTGGACGCAATCGCCAATCCGTAAGCGACGGTCTTGCCCGAACCGGTCTGCGCGGAAACGAGCATATCGCCGCCCAGCTCTTCATTTTCCAGGATCGCCGCCTGAACCGGAGTGGCCGACACATAGTTGTGCTCGGCGAGCGCGCGGGCGAGCGCGGGGCTGGTTTCGCGAAATCCCATTGGGCGGGCAACCTGAGAAATGGCGACGCCGACAGGACAATTCCGTCGATGCGCAGAAGCGGGACGTGCTGCCCGCGGGTTCAAGGCGCCGCATGAGCGTAACGCACCAAACCGCCGGGACGCGATGGACGGGAAATGGCGATACGCTGGCCGCAGGTCCGCGAGGGGCGTGAGACACTTTCCCTACCCTCTTGGACCACGCTTTCGCCGCCCGCGCAATGGCCTCTAGATGTGACGCCGATAGAGCCGCTCGGTCATCGCATAGGTCGCGTCTTCGGCCTTCTTTTCCGGGAAATTCGTGGTGACGACGACTGCGAGGTCCGCCTCCCGGTCCACGGAAATCCTGGCGAAATTCATGCTGTTCGAGCCGTTGTGCGTGAGCAGCGGCGCGCGCGACCAATCGAATTTGATGACGCCCCAGCCGAGCGCATATTCGCCCTCTTGCGGCGTTCCCGGGCGAGCGTTCGGGAGCTTTCCGGTCTTTATGTGCGGCCGGTGAATGCGTTCGAGCGTTTCCGGCTTGACCAGCGCAGGCCCCCGCTTCCCGCCTCCAGCGTTCCACCCCGCCCACCGGCCGAAGTCGAGCACGGACATATGCGCGACGCCCGCGGGCCCGAGCATGGGCGGAATATCTGCCGCCGGCCCCCAATACATGGGCGTCGCCCTGCCCGCGTCGTCGATATCGTGCCCGACCGGGGCGTCGAGCCTGCCTCTCGTCGCCTGCGGCCCGAGGCCGGCGGTCTTCAAGCCCAGCGGCGTGAAGATGCGGTCGGTAATCAACGCCTCCCACGGACGCCCCGCGGCCTTTTCGATCATGGCGCCGGCGATGAGATAGCCGAGATTGGCGTAATGAAAGGCGGCGCCGGGTCGGCTGATCGGCGGATGGGATTTCCAGGCGGAGAGCGTCTTCAGCCGCAACGGCGGCAGGTTGAGTTCGAAAACGTCGGTGTTGTAATAGAGCCGCGCGATCTGCGGCGTGTCTGAGGGAATGCCGCCGCTGTGCGAGAGCAGCTGCTCGAGCGTCACCACGGCAAGGCGCGCGTTGAGACCCGGAACGTCGCTGCTGAGAATGTCGCCGATCGTCGCGTCCCAGGCGAGCCTGCCTTCGTCGATCAACATGCCGGCGAGCGTCGCCGTCATCGCCTTCGTGTCGGAGCCGAGGTGAAAGCGATCGTCGATGGCCGCCTTCACGTCGCTTCCGAGCGCGCGCACGCCGACGACGCCGCTGGAGACGATCGTCCCCTGCTTCACCACGGCCGCGGCGAGTGCCGGCAGTCCGTATCTGGCTCGGAGTTCTTCGAGATCGTCGTCGAGGCCGCGCGCCTGTCCCTCTGCCACGGCCGGAGCGCAAGCGAGGCTGAGCGCAAGCGACGTAAGACAGGCCCGCCGGTTGATCATGACGCCGTTTCTCCGTCAGGGCCGCAGATAGATGTAGCCGTCGCGTTGCAATTGAGCGAGGCGGACGGTTCCCGCCTCCGTGATCATGAAGCCTTCCGTCAGATCCTTCTCATCGACATTTTGTCCGCGCATGGCGACTGCGCACATGTATGGCGCGAGCCCGCGGCGACGCAGCGCCGTGAACCGCTCCTGCGTCACGGCGGAGCCATCCCGACGAAAGGCGCGTACGGCCGGGCCGTGAACGACGAGGGCGATCGTCACCGGTCCCCCGGCGTTGTCGTAATGAACCCGCATATTGTGCAGAACAAAATCGGCCTTCTCGAAATCCGAGAGGTGATAGACGACTTTCATCGGCGCCGCCGTCTCGCCCGTTGCGGCGCGCGCCGCGCCGAACCATGCCGAGGCCGCCGCAAGCGCGCCGAACAAACCGCGTCGATTCATCTGAGCGCTCTCCCACAAGGCCGCGGAAATATGGCATGATCCGCGCCATTGACAAAGCCCGGGGGAAGGTTGTGAGACGTTTTGCATTGGGCGTCGTGACCGGCGCAGCCCTTCTTCCCACCCTTTGCGCGGCGGCGGAGGAATCTCGCATCGAGAAGCTTGTCAAGGATCAAGGCAAGCTCTGTTTCGCCAGCGTTTATGATCAGGCGCATCTCAAGGCCCATCCTCGACAGAAAGTCGAGCGTCTCCATGTCATGCTCGGCAAGAACAAGGCCTCGACCTATTGGGAGGATCCCAATCTTCGACACAGCGAAGAAAGTCCTCACAAGCACGCGAGCCCTGACGCGGAGCGCAGCTCGACTGCTGTCGCCGTTCTGATGACCTTGCGCGGCATGTCCAAACCCGAGAACGTCGCGGGGTGGTGCTACAGGCTCGATGGCGAGACTCAAAGACTCTATTGCGGCGGCGAATGCGACCGGCAGATCGGCAAGCTGCGTGTGGACGACGGCGGACGCCTCGTTTTCGAGGAGGTGGGACCGTATTTCCTGATCGACCCCGAAGACGACAAGCCGAATGATCCCTCTCGCAAGCTCGGCGCCGACGACACGTCTTTCCGACTCGAACAGCGCCCCATCGAAGAATGCGTCGCGGAGGCCAACAAGACCAACTCGCCCTACGCCAATCTCGGCGCGCCTTTGCGCGAGCGACTGAGGCCGGACGCCGCTTTCTGTTACGGACGCGACTACGCGCCCGAGCATCTCGCCTCGCATCCAAAGCAGGTTACGACGTCGATCCGCGTCTCGCGCAATGCGACGCTTATCAGCGCCGATCGCGCGAAAAATCTGCTTCCCGACTGGCCCGACGGGGCGAGCGTGACAGTCTCCGTGACGACGCGCAAACAGGGAAGGCCCATCGCCCTGAGCTATGTCTGCACGCCCTATGCGGACCAGTGGGAGTGCGCCGCGACCTATTGCAAATCTGGCGACAAGGATTGCGCCCCGCAGGACAGAGAGAACGCCAAGGCCGCCGGCTGCGAGACCGGCGAGACGCGCACGGTCTATCTGCGCCGCAGCCAGAAAGACTTCATGATGCTCGGCAACCCCAACATGGGCTTGCCGCTCGAAGCCTATTGCGGGCCAGAGAAAGACACTGTGAGCGACGACAAGGCCTATCGCCTCGAACCGATGCCGCTCGCCGCCTGCGACGGCAGGTGAAGCGCCGGCGCTAGTTCGCGGATTTCGAACAGCTTGAGGGCGAGTTCGGCCTGCTCGGTCGCCTTGGCGATGCTCTTGTCCGAACTCGTGCCCTTGGCGAGCTTGGAAGCCTTGCGCAGCGCCTTGATGCCTTTGCGGATGGAGTCCGTCGGATTCTGCCACACCGCGCTGCGCGCGCGGTCGAAAGCGACGTCGATATGCTCGACGAACGACGCCGCGAGCGATTGCTTGCCCGCGTCGATCGCGGCTTTCGTTTCGGCGATCGCCTCTTCGAGATATTGCTGTTCGGCGCAAGCGAACTGCGGCGCAACTGCGGAAAAGCCGGCGCCGAGCGCGAGCGTGAATATGAGGCGACGCGAAATCATCTTTTTCTCTCCGACATGAAACAAGGCAGACGGCGACGCCGGCGCGAGCCGGGCCGCCAACCGCCCGGACCCATGTTGCGCATTTTTCGCCGCGCCTCAATGCCGCCCAGCCACGCCCGGAAAGAAATTTGACGATCGCCTTTTGTTCTTGGTAGGGATTTCGTTCCACGCGGGAGCCCCGCATGAATATCTTCCTCCTCACCGGCGCCGGCGTTTCCGCCGAGAGCGGCCTCGGCACGTTCCGCGACAATTCCGGCGCCGGCCTCTGGGTGCAGTTCGACCCCCTGCAACTCGCGACGCCTGAGGCCTTCGCGCGCACGCCCGAGGCCGTTCAGGCCTTCTACAACGCTCGGCGGAAAAACCTGCTCTCGGCGGCGCCCAATGCGGCGCATCGCGCATTGGCGCGGCTGCAGGCGGGACTGTGCGCGCGCGGCGGAAATCTCACATTGGTTACGCAGAACATCGACGATCTGCACGAACGGGGCGGCGCGCGCGACGTCATCCACATGCACGGCGAACTCCTCAAGGCGCGCTGCGCCGCCTGCGACTTCGTCTGTGAGCAGCGCACGGATCTCACGACGACCGTCCCCTGCCCCCGCTGCGGCGGGATCGGGAAAATGCGCCCGCATGTCGTCTGGTTCGGCGAACCGCCGCTCTTTATGGCGGCGATCCTTGCGGCCCTCCCCGCAGCGGATCTCTTCGTCGCCATCGGCACGTCGGGGTCGGTCTATCCCGCAGCTGGCTTCGTCACTCAGGCCCGCTTGAATGGCCTGCGCACCTGCGAGATCAATCTTGAGCCTTCCGACAACGCCCACGCATTTGACGCGCGGCGATATGGCGTGGCGAGCCTCGTCGTACCCGCCTGGGTCGACGAGATTCTGGACGCTTCATAAGAACGTCCAGCGGGAGAAGGTCGCCGCCTGGCCCGCCGGCGAGCCATCCCCGTTCGGTACGTTCCAGATCGTGACATTGGAAATTCTGAAGCGACGCCCGGTGGCGCTGATGCGCACGCCCTCATAGCCGCTGACAAAACCGCTCCGCGCGGTCTCCTCGAGCAGGCGCTCGCGGGACTCCCGCAGCGTCGCTTCCGCAGTCAGCCGCGACGGCGTCGCAAGGAACGTCGCGATGTCCATCTCCCAAAGCGCCAGAGCGACGCGATTGCCGTAATTCAGGAGGGGGTCGCTTTCCCGGCCATGGGAGACGACGACGAAAGGGGCGTCGAGGAGGCGCAAAGCCTCGGCCTCCGGGCCGCCGCCCCTCGGTGCGAGATCGCGACCCGACGCGCGCTGGAAGGAATCGAGAAGCGCGCCGGAGTGCACGATCCAGCGGCTCCAAAGCTGCGCGGGAATTTGTTGCGTAAAAGGCGGCATTGGACCGTCACGGGCTGCGCGCCGCTAACTATCGGGCGACGTCATATGCGCCTTTAGCACTTCGTTCGTCGCCGCGTCGACCTCTTCCAGCACGACATCATAACCCCAGAGCGCCGCGATATGCCGAAGCACCAGGGCGGCGTCGGGAACGTCGAGCAGCTGCCCATTGAAGACGCGATGCTGCAGCATCAGCCGGCGGCTGCCGGCAAGATCGACGTCAACCACTTGAATATCGGCGGCGTTGCGTCCCACTTCATAGTCGCTCGCGAGACGCCTGCGAAGATCGCGATAGCCGCGCTCATTATGGATCGCCTCCACCCGGAGCTTCGGCGCGCCGTCTTCGTCGACGATATGAAACAGTCGCCACTTTCGCATGAGATGCGGACTGAGAAACTGCGCGATGAAACTGTCGTCCCGGTAGTTCGCCCAGATTTCACGAAGGACGGCCATCTCGTCGCCCGTTCCGGCGATCTCGGGAAACCAGATGCGATCCTCCTCGCGTCGGCGTCGTGACGATGCGCGCGATGTCGCACATCATATCGAAACCCAAGCGCGTAAGGATTGACGCCGCTATATGAGGGATCATGCGCGGTCGGCTGGCGGATGGCGTTGGTGTGCGATTGCAAAAACTCGAGGAAACTGCCAGGCCCGATGCGCCCGGCCTCATGCAGCGAGGTCATAATGCGATAGTGACAATAAGTCGCGCAGCCTTCGTTCATGACCTTGGTCTGCTGCTGCGGGTAGAAATATTGGGCCATCAGGCGCACGATGCGCAGCGCCTCGCGTTGCCACGGTTGAAGCTTAGGCGCCGACTTTCTCGAGAAAATAAATCAGGTTTTCCTGCGGAAGCCGCAACAGCGCGCGTTGATGGTCGATCGCCTTTTCGCCGCTCTTCTTTTGCTGAGGCACAGTCCTCCAGAGATCGTTGAAGTCCCGCTCGCTCTCCTCCATGCGACGCCGCGCCCGCATCTCTTCGTCAACAAGACTCGGCGGCCGCTTCCTCGGGTAGCGGTCGATCCCTTGCGGCGCCAACGCATGGGCGGCGTCGAGAAGACGCTCGACTTCCGCCTCGCCATAGCGCTCCTCGCATCTCGCGATGTAATTTTTGGCGTAGGCGATATAATCGAGGATGCCGGACGGGTCCGTCCATTGCCGGAACTGGTAATTGTTCTTGAAGAAATGATTGTGTCCGAAGGCGGCGTGCGCAATCACGAGCGCCTGCATCGTGGCGCGAATTTTCCTCCATCACATAGCTGATGCAGGGGTTGGCGTTGATCACGATCTCATAGGCAAGGCTCTGCAGACCAAGCCGATAGATGCCTTCATATTGCGCGAAGCGTTTCCCGAAGGACCAATGCCGGTAGAGAAGCGGCATCCCCGTCGAGGAATAGGCGTCGAGCATCTGCTCGGCGGTGATGACCTCGATCTGATTGGTGAAAGTGTTCAGACCAAGCTCGCCGCGCGCGACGTTTTCAACGGCGTCATGGATTTCCTGCAGCGTTTCGAAGGTCCAGTCCTTGCCTTCAAAGAGGAGGCCCTCGCTCATTTCAAAGACTCCGGCGCATTGTCAGGACGTTTCTGAAAGAGGTCACGGAAGACGGGATAAATATGGTCGCGCCGCGCGACGCGCCGCATCTGGAAGTTCCTGTGCGATTGAGAGAGCGATGCGTAGGCGTTCCAGAGCGTGCTGCCGCCGAAATGCGCCAGTGAAGGCGCATCGTCGGAATTGGGATGGGCGACTTCGAGATAAGCGAAATATTGGCAAAGAGGCAGGATCGCATCCTCCAACAGATGACGCGTATGATCGTTGTCGCTCAGCATGTTGTCGCCGTCGGACGCCTGGGCTCCGTATATGTTCCAGTTCGCAGGGTCAAAACGCGCGCCGACGATGCGCGCCATCTCCACCAGAGCCGAAGAGACTATTGTGCCGCCGGTCTCGGCCGAACGGAAGAACGTCTCCTCGTCAACCTCCTGCGCCTCGTCGGTGTGTCTGATGAAAACGAGTTCGACGCGCTGATAGCGACGCGTGAGAAACACATGGAGCAGCATGAAGAAGCGCTTCGCCAGATCCTTCATGTGCTCCGTCATGGAGCCAGAGACGTCCATGAGACAGAACATCACGGCCTGCGCGACGGGCTTGGGAAAGCGCTCGAAGTGGCGATAGCGAAGATCCACCGGATCGAGATAGGGGATGTGGCGGCGCCGCGCCAACGCCTCGATCAGGGCGTCATCCAGAGCCTGCGCCGTTTCATCTTCGGCCGTCGCTCGTTCCCGCTCCAGTCGCTCGATGGCGTTCTGCCGCGGCCGGCGCATGGCGATACGGCGGGCCAGCGACATCTGCATCGTTCTCGCCAGGGAGAGATTCGCCGGGGCGCCGCTCGTCGTGTAGCCAGATCGCCGCACGCCGAGCTTCTGCGTATCGACGATGCCGCGCTTGGCGAAATCGGGAAGCTCGAGGTCGTCGAGAAAGATGTTGAGAAACTCCTCTCGCGAGAGGACGAATTTGAAGGCGTCCTCCTGTCCCTCGCCAAGGCCCGGCTTGCGTCCGCCGCCCCCGCCCGCGCTCTCCGGCCGGTCGATGAGGTCGCCTTCGACATAGTCGCGGTTTCCTGGCAGAACGAAGTCGCGTCGATCGCCCGACGTGTGACGAAACTGCGGTTCGCGCGCGCCGTCGACAGGTACGACGACCTCCTGCTCGTTTTCAAGATCCTCGATGGCTCGCTCGCGGCTCGCCTCGCGGACCGCGCGCTCCACCGTGTCTTTTACGCGACGGAGGAAGCGCTGGCGGTTCGAGAAGCTCTTTCCGGAAGGGTTCAGCCGACGGTCGACGATGCGCATGTCTTCCTTCGCTTAAGCTAAGCTGCGCCGCGCCGGCCTGACTCAGCCGGCCTGCTTGACGCGCATGTACCATTCCACGAGGCGGCGAACCTGCCGCTCCGTGTAGCCGCGCGAAACCATGCGGCTGACGAATTCGCCGTGTTTGTTTTCGGTGTCGCTATCCTTTTTGGTCCCGAAACTGATGACGGGCAGCAAGTCCTCAACTTGCGAAAACATCCGTTTCTCGATCACGTCGCGAATTTTTTCATAGCTCGACCAAGCGGGATTGCGCCCTTTGTTGGCCGCGCGCCAGCGCAGCGCGAACTTCACCACTTCATTGCGGAAGTCCTTCGGGTTGGCGATGCCGGCCGGCTTCTCGATCTTGGTCAGTTCCTGATTGAGCAACTCCCGGTCCAGCATCTGCCCGGTGTCCGGGTCCTTGAAGTCCTGATCCTCTATCCATGCGTCTGCATAATCGATGTAGCGGTCGAAAAGGTTCTGACCATAGTCCTGATATGATTCAAGATATGCTTTCTGTATTTCTTTGCCGATGAATTCGGCGTAGCGCGGCGCCAGTTCGGCCTTGATAAACTCGAGGTAGCGCTTCTCCGTTTCGGCCGGTAGTTGCTCGCGCCGCAACGACTGTTCGAGCACATACATCAGATGAACCGGGTCCGCGGCGACCTCGATGGTGTCGTGATTGAACGTGGCCGCGAGCACCTTGAAGGCGAAGCGCGTCGAAAGCCCGGTCATGCCCTCATCCACGCCCGCAGCTTCGCGATACTCGAGGACGCTGCGCGCGCGGGGGTCGACCTCGCGCAGGCTCTCGCCGTCGTAGACGCGCATTTTCGAAAAGAGGTTCGAGTTCTCGTGCGGACTCAATCGCGACAGCACAACGAAGCGCGCGAGCATTTCAAGCGTGTTGGGCGCGCAGCTCGCTTCCGCGAGTTCGGATTCACGCAGAAGCTTTTCGTAAATGCGCTGCTCCTCGGTGACACGCAGGCAATAGGGAACCTTGATCACATAGATGCGATCGATGAAGGCCTCATTGTTGCGGTTCGCTTTGAAGCTCTGCCACTCCGCTTCATTGGAATGCGCGATCACAATCCCAAGGAAAGGAATCGCGCCGATATTTTCAGTTCCGATATAATTTCCCTCCTGCGTCGCCGTCAGCAGGGGGTGCAGCATCTTGATCGGCGCCTTGAACATTTCGACGAATTCGAGCAGGCCCTGATTGGCGCGGTTGAGGCCGCCGGAATAGCTGTAGGCGTCCGGATCTGCCTGCGCATGCGCCTCCAGCTTGCGGATGTCGACCTTGCCGACGAGGGATGAAATGTCCTGGTTGTTTTCGTCGCCGGGCTCCGTCTTTGCGATGGCGATTTGTCGCAATCGGGAGGGCGAAACCTTCGCGACCGTGAAGCGCGTGATATCCCCGCCGAACGCATCGAGACGCTTCAGGCACCAGGGGCTCATGACGGCGCCGAGCCTGCGGCGCGGAACGCCGTAGCGCTCTTCGAGCAGCGGCCCGGCATCGACAGGATCGAAGAGGCACAACGGGCTTTCGAAGACCGGGCTCAGCTCGTCGCCCGCTTTCAGCACATAGATGGGGTTGACCTCCATGAGCGCCTTGAGCCGCTCGGCGAGGGATGATTTTCCGCCGCCGACCGGCCCCAACAGATAGAGAATCTGTTTGCGCTCCTCGAGCCCCTGCGCCGCGTGCCTGAAGAAGCTGACGATGCGCTCGATCGTCTCTTCCATTCCATAGAATTCCGCGAATGCAGGATAAACCCGGATGGTGCGGTTCATGAAGATGCGGCCAAGCCTCTGATCGCGGGAGGTGTCGACGAGCTGAGGCTCCCCGATCGCCTGCAGGATGCGTTCGGCCGCACTGGCGTACGCCTTTGGATCTGCTCGGCAGAGGTCGAGATAGGCTTCGAGCGACATCTCGCTGCCTTGCCGGTCTCGATAGGTTTGAACGAAGTCAGCGAAAACGTCTGCGTTCGCCATGGTCGACGCCTCTCCTCTGAACCCGCTTGAGGGTTCGCGTCCGGGTGGAGAGGGACCCGAGGAAGCGGCGAACTGATTTCAATATCAGGAGGGACAAACAGGGGCGTCTCTTTTACCCTTGGCAAACTCTGACGAACGTCAGCCGCGCACGAAAGGCATCAGACGGTGCCATTTCTGCGGCTCGGCGACGGTCATCATGCGAAGCCCCGCCCTCTCCGCCTGCGCGCGCAGAACGGAGAGCGGTTCGGGCAAATCGTTGTTCACCAGATGCTCGCATATAGCGTCCTTTTCGCCCGAGTCGAGCCTCGTCATGGAATCGCGCAGCCACTCGCAATAAGCTGCGTGATAGGCAGGCAGGCTCTGACCTTCCTCTCGAACGACATCCGCGAGAAGAAGGATTCCGCCCGGCGCGAGCTTTTCAGCCGCCACGTCGAAGAACGCCTGTTTGCGTTCCGTCGCCAGATGATGGAGCGCAAAGCTGACGTAAATGGCGTCCACCGGATCGGCGGCTTCGATCTCACTCATCATATCGGCCTGCACGAGTTCGACAGGACAAGTGAGGCCCGCGAGATTCTTGCGAGCGAGGGCGAGCGCGGCTTCGGACAGATCGGCGCCCTTGTAGCTCTTCAGCGCGAAGCCGTGCAGAAGCGGCGCGAAGGTCGCCGCGTCGCCGCAACCTAGATCGAGAACCGAGAAGGAACGCGCGCCGAACTGCGCGCGCAGGGCGGCTCTCACCGCCTCGCCGATCTCGCGATGGAACATGTAATTGGCGGCGACGACTTTTGCGTAAGTGTCCCAGACGTGAAAAAAGCGGACAGCGGCGGGTTCGCGCATCGGGAATGCTCCGGAAGATCGGAATCAAGCGCCATTTCATAAACGAATCGCGGCAGCGCGCCAATGCGGGCGATCTTTGCGGCCAGAAGCTTTGGTGGAGAAATGAAGTTATGTATAGCTCCCTGTTGAGTGAACTTTGAAGATGATTCCGGAGGCGGGGCGAATGCTGACGAGACGACATTTCCTGATGAGCGGGGCGGCGTTCGCCGCGGCTGCGCCCGCCAACATCCATGCGCAAGAGCCCGCTCCGACGACGCTGTCCTTGCAACGTCGCACCATCGAGGTGAATGGAAGGGCGGCGTCGGTTCATGGCGTTCGTCACGGCGACGGCTTTTCAGGCCTTGTGGCGGAGGTCGGCGCGCGTTTTCGCGTCCGGCTGCAAAATGAGCTGAGCGAGCCGAGCCTGATGCACTGGCACGGGCTAACGCCGCCCTCGCAACAAGATGGCGTGCCCGGACTCTCGGGGCCCGCGATTCCCCCCGGCGGCGCTGCGGAGTATGATTTCCCGCTCACCGCCGGCGGCACCTATTTCATGCATGCGCATTACGGCCTGCAGGAGCAGTCGCTTCTCGCCGCGCCGCTCATCGTGCGCGATCCCAAGCGCTACGCCGACTCGCAGGAAGTCGTCGTCATGCTGGCGGATTTCAGTTTCCGTCCGGCGCAGGAAATCTACGAGTCCCTCACAGGCCGCAAGGACGCGCCAAACGCCATGGGCGGCATGGGGGGTATGCCGGATATGGATATGAGCCATGGCGGGATGGATATGAGCGGCATGTCCGGCATGGAGCACATGGCTTCAACCTCGCCCGCGGAGCAGATGGCGGCGCCCGATCTGAACGACGTGGACTACGACGCTTTTCTCGCCAATGAGCGAACGCTCGCCGATCCCGAGGTGATCGCCGTGGAGAATGGCGGGCGCGTTCTTCTAAGGATCATCAACAGCGCCTGCATGAGCGCCTTCCATGTGGATCTCGGCGAACTGACAGGAAGACTTGTCGCCGTCGATGGTCAGGACGTTTTCCCGGTTCCGGGCTCTCGATTTCCGATCGCGGTCGGGCAAAGGCTCGACATTCTCCTCGAGCTGCCCATAGGGGCGCGCGCTTTTCCGGTGCTGTGCATACTGGAGGGGGAGAGGAAGCAGACGGGCGTCATCCTCGCGCCGAAGGGCGCGCCCGTCACGCGTGCGCCCGATCTCGCCGCGCAGGCCTCCAAAGCGCTCGACCTCATGCTGGAGACGCAATTATACGCCGCGAGGCCGCTCGCGGCGCGAAGGACGGATCGCGCCGTCGCGTTGGACCTTACGGGCGACATGGCCAGTTACGTCTGGTCGATCAACAATCGCGTTTGGACCGAAAACACCCCGCCGATCGAACTTGTCGCCGGCGAGCGCGTTGAACTCGCCATGACCAACAAGACGATGATGTCCCACCCGATGCATCTGCACGGGCATCGGTTCCAGGTCGTGGAGATCGACGGGCGGCGCACGGCGGGCGCGCTGCGCGATACGATTCTCGTTCCGCCGGGCCGGCGTGTCGTGGTGGCGTTCGACGCCGACAATCCCGGCCACTGGGCCTTTCATTGCCACCTGCTCTATCACGCGCAGGCCGGCATGTTCGCGACGTTCCGCTACGCGTGAAATCCCGATGCAGACACCGGGAGCCGCCCGTCGCGGCCCCCGCTCAACTCAATAATACCGGCGACGATAGTAACGTGGCTGCGGCGTCGTCGCGACGCCGATGAGGGCGCCGCCGGCGGCGCCGACCGCGCCCGCTGCGAGCGTCGGGCCGAGGAGGCCCCCCGAGGCGAGAGCGCCGATTCCGGCGCCGCCGAGACCGCCGATCGCGCCGCCGCCAAGCGCCCGCTGAGTGGGAGAGTTGCAGCCGTAAAGCGAGAACGCCGCAGCCAGAACGGCGCCAAAAGCGATCGCTCTGTTGAGCGAACGGTGCTTAATCACAAGTTGCATGGCGTGACTTTCAATCGACGAGGTTGATTGGTGTTGCGGCGATTCGCCTGCAACGTCACGGCAACTCATGAAAACTTTACGCCTTAAAGATGACGCTCACTCCAATGGCCCCGTCGCTTCCGGCCCCCAGCGGCCGGTGTTTTGGTCGGGCCACGTGAAGCGTCAGCTAAACCACTGGGCGAGCCGGAAGCGGATTTCCGCGAGGCTGGGCTTCGCCGCGAGGCTGCGCGCGCGCGCTGCGACAAGTTGCGCGAGCGGGGCGCCCATGCGCGCCACGCCGCCGTAGCCGCAATCACAAAGGAGCGTGTGCGCCTCGCTCATGGAAAGCCCGAAGAACGCAACGCCGTCGCCGACGGTCTCGCCCGCGAGCCCCTCGCGTCGAAAGGAGACGTCGTCATAGGCGAAGGAGAGAGGCGAACCCGGCTGACTAAGCGCGAGCCTCTCTTTCCTGCGATAGCATTCCATTGTTGTGAAAAGCCGGACGGGCTCCTTTGTCGTGTCGAGCAGTTTCGCGAGACGCTCGAGTCTTCGGCGCCGAAGAGCCCATTGAGGACAATCGAGATGCGATATGCGCGCGGTCCTGGCGATTTCTGCGATCGTGCGAGGTTCCATTTCCCACCGCCGTTTTTCCGAGGAAAGACGTGGACCCAACCCGACGCTCCTTGCTTGGTTCCGACGAAAGTTTGCGGCGCTGAAAACTGGCCGCCGCGTCGCTGCCGCGTCGAAGCGCAAGCCTGTGAGCGACGCGACAAGCGCAGGCGCAAACTCAACGAGAACAGCCCGCCCCGCTCGGGCCAAGGAGGACGAAATTTTCGTCTAACATTCGGGACATGATAAACCAGTACGACATCGACGGGACCGCCGTTCCAATTACCCTGTTGGTTGAGCTTCAGCTTCTGCTGTGGGAGTGAGCAATGAATATCGACGCCCGGTACGTCACGAGCGGCGCCGCCTCGGGAAGATGGCGCAAGTCCGGCATCGATTGCCTGGGCGAACTGCCCTGGGGCTCTCATATCTGTCAGCTATACGCCAGCCGCGCTGATCTTCTGGAGGTGCTCGTTCCGTATTTCGAAGCGGGCCTGCTCTCGAACGAATACTGCATCTGGATCACCTCTGACGCTCTCCCCAAGGCTGAGGCCATCGCGGCGCTTCGCGCTGAAGTTCCCTGGCTGGATCGTTGCGTGGCGAAGGGTCAGATCGATATTCTCGACTGCAGCGAATGGTATCTTGCGGAGGGCGGGTTCGACGGGGAGAGAGTTTGCCAAGCCTGGGCGAGGAAGCTCGAGGCGGCGACCGCGCGGGGATTCGATGGCATGCGACTGTCGGGGGACACCTACTGGCTCGGCGCCGCGGACTGGGAGAGTTTCGTGACTTATGAGGCGCGCCTCGACCCCGTCATCGTCGAGGGCCCCATTCTCGCGCTCTGCACCTACGCACTCGAAAAGATGGGCGCGAAGGAGGTTTTCGACGCCATCGCAAATCATGAACTGGCGCTGGTTCGCGAAGGCGGCGCGTGGTCGTCGTTCAAGAGCTTTGCGCGTCATCGGACGGAACGCCTGTCGCGTGAGAACGAAGCGCGGCTCGGCGCGACGATCGACGGCGCAAGCGACGGAATCGTCACCGTCGATGTGCACGGCTCGATTTTATTGGCGAACGCGGCCGCGCGGCAGATGTTCGGTTATGAGCCGCACGAAATTCCAGCCGTGCAGATCGGCGCGCTGGTTCCAGATCTGTGGGATGCCGGCAAGGCAGGAGAGGCATCCGAGCGTTTACGGCGTCAAATCGGCGCGAGCCATGAAGGCGAGGGCCGGCGCAAGGATAATACGACGTTCCCCATAGAATGGACGCTGCGCACCACGAACGCCAATGAGCAGCAACTCTTCGTCGGCTGCATCAGAGACCTTACGCGGCAGCGCGAGGCGGAGGAGCGGATCCGAAAGCTCCACGCCGATCGTGTCGACGCAATCGGCGGAATGGCGACCGCCCTGGCGCATGAACTCAATCAGCCTCTGGCCGCGACGACGACTTATCTGCATGCAGCTCAACGGCTGTTGCGCATGCCGAGCGGAGTGCGCCCGGCGAGCCTCGAGAAAACCCTCGCCGCCGCGACGGAGCAAGCGCTCCGGGCAGGCAGAATCCTCAAGCATATTCGCGAATTCGTCGTGCGTGGAGAGCCCGACAAGTCGGTATGCAGCATTCATCAGTTGATAAATGACGCGTGCATTCTGACGCAGGAGAGCGCCAAGCAGGTGGGCGTGGAAATATCGTTCAATTTTCGCGCCGTGGACGATAGCGTCGTCGCCGACCGGATTCAGATCGTGCAGGTCATCGTGAACCTCATGCGCAATGCTGTCGATGCGATGCGCGAGACCGCCGAACGAAAACTGGAATTGCTCACCTCCAGCGACGGCGCAACGGTCCGGGTCGCGGTCAAGGATACGGGTCACGGGGTCTCACAGACACTAAAGGCCCGGCTGTTCGAACCATTCGCGACGTCGAAGGCCAATGGCATGGGGGTCGGCTTGTCTGTCTCCCGCTCCATCATCGAAGCGCATCATGGAGAAATGTCGGTGAGCGAGGCCCCGGGCGGAGGCGCGATCGCCAGCTTCACCTTGCCATTGGCGACCAACGCAATGACGTAAGGCGCAGAGTGACGTAGCGGAGTTGGCGAGCTCTCCTGGCGGACCTCGAGAAAAAAGGCGTCTGGCAACAAGCTGCGCTCCCGGACCGACGGATTTTCGGGCTCGCCCGCCCTCGTCGCGCGCACCTCGATGCGCCGCGTTTTGACTGTTCGTTTACCTTGATCGGCTCCAATCCCGTGAGGCCAACTCGTATCGGCCATGCGTTTTGCTGCGAAGGAGTCATCCGTGAACACGCGTAAGATCGATCAGACCTCTTCAAGCGCAATCGAGGACATCTTCGCGCTGTATCGCCTGGTCCATGGGCGTGAGCCGCCCGCGGAATTCGCCGAGCGCATCTGCAGGAAATTCAATCCCTTGCTGAAAAAAGGGAAAGCAAGGCCACAGCTATTGGTCGCGGCACATTAGACGCGCCGCCAAAAGTGCCGAAGCGCCGCCAGCACGGTTGGGTGGGCGGTGCCGGTCAGGCGATGGCGACACGACGCTTCGGGCCGGGATGATTTGCTTTATTGGTGAGCGCGGTGGGGCTCGAACCCACGACCCCCTGATTAAAAGTCAGATGCTCTACCGACTGAGCTACGCGCTCGACCTTCCGCGCCGATATCGCCGCGGCAAATACAGACCGGCGGGTCGGTCCGCCTAGTCTCGCCGTTTTCACGGCTGGGATTTCAACTACCGGGCGCCGCCTGCGGGGTCAACCCTGGCCAGCAGGCCAGCGGTCATTTCCCGACGTTATTCGCCACAACCACCACGATCAGGAAGACGATCGCCGCGATCACGGTCGTTACCGCCGCCTTTTTCAAGAGTTGCGGCGCGACAGGAGCGCCCGGATCGGCGCCCTCCGGCTGCTCCTCACCGGCCTCCTCAGCCGAGCGCACGCCGAAGGGCAGGACGGCAAAAAGCACGATCCACCAGATCGTGACATAAATTGCGAGCGCGAGCGGGAGAGCGAAGGGCAAGAAGGTTACGCCTGTTCGAGTTCGATGAGCGTGCCGCAGAAATCCTTGGGATGCAGGAAGAGAACGGGCTTGCCATGGGCGCCGATCTTCGGCTCGCCGTCTCCCAGAACCCGCGCCCCAGCCGCCTTCAACTGCTCGCGCGCAGCGATGATGTCATCGACCTCATAGCACACATGGTGAATGCCGCCCGCGGGATTCTTGGCGACGAAGCCGGCGAGCGGCGAATTTTCGCCGTGGGGCTGTAGCAGTTCGATCTTCGTGTTCGGCAATTCGACGAAAACCACTGTGACGCCGTGCTCCGGCAGCGTTTCAGGAGCGGACACTTTGGCCCCGAGCGCGCCGCGATAGACGGCCGAGGCCTTCTCGACGCTGTCTACGGCGATGGCGACATGGTTCAGGCGTCCGATCATTTTCACTTTTTCCTTATTGCGCGGGCGTCGTCGCGCCCGTTTCCTTTCGCGGCAATAAGGCCCCGGCGCGGGAAATTCAACTCCCGGCGGTCTGGGAGACCGAGGCGCGCAGCACGGCAATCTCCCCGGCGAGCGGCCGGAGTCGGGGATCGTATGGCGCGAAGGAAAGCCAGGGGCACCCCTCTTGCTGGCCGCGCCGCAGCGCGGCAACGGCGTCCGCCGTCTGGCCGAGCGCCAGTTTGGCCGCCGCGACGAAGGTGGACGGCTGGACATTCTGCTGCGCGCCGGTGACGGCGACAAGCGCCTCCTCGGCTTCTGGAAAACGTCCCGCGGTGGCGAGGACATAGGACTTCATGGCCAGCATGATCGGATCTTCAGGCGCAAGCTGCAGACTCTGGTTGGCGATCTGAATCGCCTCCTCATGGCGCCCCCGCATGCTCGCCGCGATGGCGGCAATGCCGCGAAGGCCATTGCCGTCCGGCCGCAGTTCGAGCCCGCGGCGCGCCAGTTCCTCGCAACGGTCGGCGTCGCCGACGCAGATCGCCAGCCATGCTCTCAACGTCAGGAGGCTCTGGTCGAGCGGAGAATCCCGCAGCCCGGCCTCGGAATCTTCCGAAGCTTCGGCAAGCCGCCCGACATGCACCAGCGCCCAACCACGATAGGCGCGCGCTTTGGCGTATCGCCGGTCCTGTGCGATCGCCCGCTCGAGCATGTCGAGCCCTTCCGAGATGCGGCCGGCCATGACAACCCGCGCCCAACCGAGAGCCGCCAGCGCGGGGGGAAAATCCGGCAACAGTTCGAGCGACCTGCCCGCGTGACGCTCGATCAATTCCAACGCCTGGACGGGGGCAAGATAGCCGCGAACGACGCGCCAGGCGGCGATGTCGGCGGAAAGCGACCAGACCGCAGGCAAACCGGGGTCAACCTCGATCGCCGCCTCGGTCGCCGCCTGCGCGCGCTCGAAACCGTCGCGGGTGCGCGTCCCCGCGAGTTCGTAAGCTGTCTGCCAAAGGTCGAGGACACGAGCGCTGACGCTCGATTTCATAGGCGGCGGAAAAGCGTCATCCGCATCGAGCAATTCCACCGTCGCCCGCAATGAAAGGCCGCGTCCGTACGCAGTTGCGATCAGATCGCCAAACCCCGCGTCGCGCAGGGGCTTCCTGAGGAGATAGGCGCAGCGGTCGATCGAGTCGTCCGATGGAGGGCGATCCGGCCAAAGTCGCGCGGCGATGTCCGCCTTCGAGACCACGCCGCCGCTCGAATCAAGAAGGAGCTCCAGAAGCTG
This sequence comes from uncultured Alphaproteobacteria bacterium, assembly GCA_963806665.1. GTDB lineage: Bacteria > Pseudomonadota > Alphaproteobacteria > Rhizobiales > Beijerinckiaceae > Methylocystis. The sequence goes on from CAWDYM010000005.1 coordinate 404,077, forward strand.
GCGCGCCTGGGGCCCGAGATGAATATGTGTCCCGTTCCGCTTGAGGCCTGTCTGCGCGCTGTATGTGAACCCGGCAAATCTGCGTATCAAACCACTCATCGCCCCCTCCAAGGCTAAGAATGATCGATTCCGCCTATCTGGCGCAAGGGCTTAAAAACAAATCTTTTTTTGGCTTAATTGACTGCGAGATTCTCGCCTCTTGCGTGTGCCACAAACAGAAAACGCCGGGCGTACCTCCGGCCCGGCGCTTCTTGAACCGCTCAAGGCCAGGCCCGGAAGGTTCAAGGGAAGGAGTTACCGGGAAATGGTGACGGGGAAATGACTTGCCTCGCGGTTTTCAAACGATTTCAGGACCGTTTCACCATGGACAGCAGCCGGCGCAGCGGGTTGGCGAGCTGTTGACGCAGCGCAGCATTCTCATTCTGCAGCTGCTCCAGCGCCGCGATTGCGCGGCATTGGCAGACGCCGGTCCAGTTGTCGATGACATTGGCCGGAGCTTTCAGCTTCTCCAGCAGGGCGGGTTCGTCGGCGCGCGCATACCAGCGATTGAGGCCGTCGAATAGCGCGAGTTTATAGTCGTTCTGCAGAAGGACGCCCTCCCAGTCTTCGTGGGTCGCGGCGCCAAGGGCGTCGACCGCCTCGACAACGATGATCCGCGGCCGATGCCTCTTCCAGTCGCCCGAGGAGATCACCGCTTTCTCGAACCCCTCGACGTCGATCTTGAGAAAATCGATCTCCTGCCCCGCCGGCGCGTAGCGGTCGATCAGGTCGCAGAGCGGCAGGGATGGGACGCTGTAGCTCTCCTTTGGCGCTCGGTCCCTGGCGATTTCCTGCACGAGCGTGCCATGGCCGCGCGTGCCGGTGGGGTAGAAATGACGCTCTTCGGCGTCCTCGGCGATCGCCGCCCGCACATTGACGTCGTGCGGCCGCGCAGCGAGAAACTTCTCGTACAACGCGGCGTCCGGCTCGACATTGATGCCCGTCCAGCCGATGAGCGAGAAATGCTGGGTCACACTGTCGAGTTCCGGGTCGCAAGCCCCGACGTCGACCCAGAACCCGCGTTCCTGGCCATGGAAGGCGCGTCGCAGAACGACGTCTTCGCCGTTCTGCGCATAGGAGACCATGTGGGGTAACTGCATGATGACGTCCTCCAGCCAGGGCGTGTCGCTTCAGACGATCTCGATCTCGGGGAACGGGAAGATCATCTTGCCGCCATTGGCCAGATATTCCTGCTCCCGCTGCAAGATATTCTCCTTGAAATGCCAGGGGAGCACCAGAAAGTAATCGGGGTTGCGAGCTTTGGCCTCAGCTTCCGAAATGATCGGAATATGGGACCCCGGCGTTACGCAGCCGAATTTTTCCGGATTGACCTCCGCGATCGCCTCCACGAGGTCGGGACCAATGCCGCAGAATTGCAGAACGACATTGCCCTTGGTGGAGGCGCCGTAGCCGAGAACCTTCTTGCCGTCATTGCGCAAGGCGGTGAGCAACCGACGCAAGTCCTCTCGATGACGGTAGACGCGCGTCTCGAACTCGCGATAGGGCGTCGGCGTGTCGAGCCCCATCCGCTCCTCTTGCGACAGCAGCCAGTCGATGACCGCGTTGTTGGCCTTGTGCTGCGAATTCTTATGAGCGACGGTGACGGCGAAACTGCCGCCATTGATGCCGTTCATCTGCACGTCGACGACGCGCAGTTCCGCCGCCTCCACAATCCGGCGAACGACGGCGAGCGAATAATATTCGATATGTTCGTGGCAGATCGTGTCATAGGACATTAGCCGCAGCATGGAGGGCATGTAGCTTTGCTCCAGATGCCACAGGCCCTCCGGTGCGAGCGATTTCGCGATTTCCCGCGCGAACCAGATCGGATCTTCGAGATCGTAGAACATCGCGATCGAGGTGACGACCTTGGCCTTGTCATCGCCGGCGGCGCTCGCAAAATTCGCGTACGAGAAGAAGTCTGGAACGAGCTTCACGTCGTCGGGATAATATTGACGGAACTTGGCGCCGGTCGGATCAATGCCGATACGCTTCAGTGCGCCGGTCTTGTATGCCTTCAAAGTCGTGCAGTCGTTGGAGCCGATGTCCAGCACGACGTCCCCCGGCTTCAGACCGGCCGCCTTCTCGAGATGAGCAATTTTCTGCGTCAGGTGCCGCACCATCGACTGGTTGAGGCCCGAGCGATAGCCATAATTCTCGCCATACATCTCGTCAGCGTCGTAACTGTGCGCGAGCTGCAGCAGGCCCGATTCGGGGCACCAGACAAGTTCGAGCGGACCGACCGTGACGAGCGTTTCCGCCGATGACGGAAAGACGCCGGTAAGCGCCTGCTCGCCCAGAGAAAGCACGGTCACAAGGTTGTTGGAGCCGCTTACGCGGCATTTGGCAATTCGCTTCGTCATCGGACGCGCCTCTACTCATTCTCGATCTGTCAAAGTCGCTGCGCCATTTCGCTACAATCTTTCGCCCGCCGGAGCAATTCCCGGCGAAAAGCCGTATCGGGAGAAAAGGCTTTCAAGCGGCTCCTTATCGCCGAGAACGCGCCCCTGCCGCCATGCCTCCCGGTAGACTTCCGCGATTTTCTGTATTTCCTGCCCGCGAAAGACTTCGATATGCTTGCAGCGTTCGATCAATCTTGCGACCGAGACTCCGGCGCGGATGGGCTCCTCGGAGTTCGAACAGGGCCTCGCGCAGCCAATCGCCGGCGTTCCAGCAGTGTTTGTGACGGTGACGGTCGATCCGCGCAGCGTCCACACCCGCCAGTTCAGCCATGTCGTGAAGGTCGGGCATGCGTTCGAGATGCCACAGCAGCGCCCATCGCATCCATGAGACATTCATGTTCACGACGATGGCGGGAAAGCCGAGCCAGTAGGCGGGACGATCCGCGAGCGCGGAAAGCGTATAGACCGAGGACGGCACGCAGGTCGGCAGCGACGAGAAGGGCGCGCCGCGCGTATCGAGCTGATAGGCGCGAAGCGCGTGATCGCGACGGAAGACGCAGGCGTAGATCGCGGTGAAAAGATTTTCGTTGAAGGCCGCGACTTCAGAGAGACGCTCGGCGTAGCGGTCGTGTCCGCCAAAACCGATCGGCGTCGCGCCTTCGATGATCCGCTTGCCGTCCGAAAGCGATTCCGGCTCGTTGAAGCGCGTATAGCCATAATTGAGATAAACCATCTCGACGTCGGGATGGCGTTCAATGCCGTCGAGGATGCCCTTCAGCCCTTCGGAAACGACGAGATCGTCGTCTCCGATGACCCAGACATAGGCGCCCTTGCAATGCCGCGCGGTTGCGCCGAGATTGCCGAGCATCCCGACATTCACCTGATTGCGGTGATATTCGAAATCATAGCTTTCGAGCAGCTCCTGAGCGACGCGCGGCGTATCGTCGGTGGAGGCGTTGTCGCAGACGACGATCTCTATCTTGTCGCGCCAGGGCGCTGCGGCGTCGAGCAATAGTTTGAGGCTGTGCCGGAGCCAGGGAGCGCGATTGTAAGTCGTTATCGCACAGGTGAGCAGCGGTCGGTCCGGGTCCGGCACGATCGCGGAAACCGGCCAGCCGGGCGCGGCGTTCGCGCGCGACAGCGCCGCCACCACGTCGCGCGGCTGCGCGCCGATGCAGGGGATGATCTTCTTTTCCGTGACGCCGGCCAATAAGAGCGCGCGAATGACCTGCGCAGCGGCTGGCCATTCGCTTGGCAGAATGACATCGACGTTACGCAGCGTTTCCATCGCTCCCGCTGCCGAGTCTTCGTCCAGAGCGCCGATGATCGCTGCGATCTTCAGCCCCGCAGCCTTGGCGGCTTTGATATCCAGTTCGGGCGGCGAATCTCGCGTGACGGAAATGAGAAGCCATTCGCCCGGCGCCCATCGCCGTAAATCCGCTTCGTCGGGACGCCAAGCGTCTCCACTTCCGCAAGGAACTGCGGTGAAAGACCGCTGTCCGGGAGTATGTGGATCGCGCCGGGGGGGCGCAGCCGCCCAGAGGAATTCAGCCTGGGCAGGCGGGCGCGGACCCGCGCGAGAAGCGCGGGGGCGTCACCCGCGATATCCCAGCGGTCGCGCAGCAAGGCGGTCTTCTCGTCGAGGCGGAAGGCGTCTGCAAGCGCGGCGTCGAGCCTTTCCTGCCTTGGAAAGATCGCGATATCCACGCCCTGAAGAGGAAGCCGGCCATATTCGCCGCAGAGAACCGCCTCGCCGACGAGGATCACGATCTTGAGCCCCAGCCCCCTGGCTTCGTCGACAATCTCCATCGTCTCGGCGCCGTCGCGACATGAGGCGAGGGAAAGAACGGCCCACTGCCCCGACAGATCGCCGCCGCCGACCGAAGCCGTGTCGTCAGCTCCCCCGATCAACGCCCGATCCGCCTCGCTCCATTGCAGGCGCCGAATTTCGACGCCTGCCGCGCGGCAATCCTCAATCATGGGTTCGGGGATCAGGCGAGAGCCTTCAAGAGAAACAAGCCGTGAAACCGGAGGGATCGAGCCGAGGGCATTTCGAAGTTGGGCGCTGTCTTCCGGCAGGCGCGCGACCGGCGGCGCGCGCTCCATATCGAGCCCCTCGGCCCGCCAGGCCTCCGCCAATCCCTCGGCGGCGGCGGCGGTCGCGAAGATCGCGTCGAATGCGAAAGATTCGGGCCTCGGCGCGGGGTCGGCGTCGGCCGGCGCGCGTATCGCGCAAGTCCTGAGCCCGTAATAGCGCGCATAATCCAGCATCACGGCGAGCGGCGTTTCCAAACTTTCGACGGCGCTCCAGTCGAGAAACGCAAGCCAAAGCCCGTCGAGCCCGCCGGCGTCGCTCAGATGAAGGGGCTCGTCCCCGTCCCGGGCGGTAAAAGCCTCCAGCCGTTTCGACCAATGCACCTCCGTGACATCGAACCCATCGAGGTCCGCGCTCGCGCATGTTGAGGCGTCATTGCCGGACTGCCGACCTCGCCATGCAAAAATGCGCTGTGACATAGATGGGGCCTCCACAACTTCGGATCGGCTTGTTAAAGGGAAGTGGACTGGATGGTTTGCGGATGCAGACTTTACTGGCTATCATGGTTCTTGATGAGCGAACAATCCACCGCTGACGCCATGCCCCGCTTCGAGGAGCAACTGCGCCTGCTGAAGGCGGAAAACGCCCGGCTTCGCGCAAGCGCGGCGGCCGCGCTGCGACGCGAGGAGATGGCCGAGGCGATCGTCGCACAACTCGAGGAGGAGGCGCTCTTCCTTCGGCGCCGGTCCCTGTATTGGCATCTGAGCGAAATGCGAAGGTTTTTCGCCAGGCTCGCCCGGTTCGGCAAGGGCTGACCGCACGATCGCGTCGCCGCCTTCAGGGGAGCCCTGGGGGCCTACCCGTCCAATCGTGGACAGGGGGCGATATGCGACACGCGCCCGTTATCGCCGGTTGTCATGCGCGTTGTCGGGGTCATTACGCATCCAGTCCGCGAGACCTTGAAAACTGGCCTGCAAATGACGTCGCAGCGAGGCGTCCGCCACCACTTCCGCCAGAGCCTTGTCCATGCACGCCATCCAGGCGTCGCGTTCCGCAGGGCCGATCGGGAAACGGGCATGCCGCATCCGTAGACGCGGATGGCCGCGTCGCGCAGAATAATCCGCCGGTCCGCCCAGCCATTCGGCGAGATAGGTTTTGAGGATGGACCGCACCGGCGTGAGATCGGCCCCGTGCATGGCGCGTATCTCTCGCGCCTCCTCAAGCTGATCCATATTCGCGTAAAAGGCGTCGACTAAACGACCGACCGTTTCAGCTCCGCCGAGCTTGGCAAAAAGCGATGTCGCAGGCTCGGATGTCATGATCCGACAAAAGCAGCTTTCGTGCCAACCCTCCTGCAGGCATTTCACGCAACTTCATATCGTTAGCGCATTACGTGCGTCGGATTTCCCGCAGTTTGCCATAATGCCTCAGAATGGCGGTGGTGTCCGCGCGCCACTGCTTCCATAATTCGATCGTCTGCGCCGTCGATGCTTTATCGCCGAGATTCGAGCGGTTTCCTGCCGCGATGATCTCGTCGGCTCGCCTCAAGTCCATTTGGAGCACATCGAGAAGCTTCTCAAGAGAGTCCACGGCGCAAATCCCCGGCAGGGCCAAGATGGTCAGTGCATATGGACGTGGCTCTTGGAAATCCGGAGTCAAGTGAGGAAAAGCGCAAGAGACGCTTCAGCGCGCGACCAAGGCTATGTCGTCTTGTCCATCGGGAGACGAACGACAAACACGCTCCCCCGCCCCAGACCCAAGCTATGCGCTTCGACCCTTCCGCCATGCAATTCCACGAGGTTCTTGACAAGGGTCAAACCAATGCCCAGCCCGCCGCCGACATAGGTCGTGCCTGCCTGCGTGAACAAATCGAAGACCCGCGGCAGCAGATCTGGCGCGATCCCAACGCCATTGTCTCGCACGATCACGACCGCGTCGTCGCCCTGACGTGCGGCGGTCACCCAGATCACGCCGCCCGACTCCGTGTATTTCCCGGCGTTGATCAGGAGGTTGGTGAAGACCTGCGTGAGACGCACCTGATCGACCTCCATCGACAGTGGCTTTGAAGGGAGAACGAGGTACAGATGATGGCCAAAATGGTCGATCGTCGATTGCGCGGTCTCAGCAGCATGGTTCAGTATCTGCGAAAGATCTACGCGCGCCCTCTTCAGACCGATCACGCCGCGCGTAATTCGTGAGACATCCAGAAGATCGTCGACAATTCGAATCAGGTGATCGACCTGCCGGTCGATCATCGAGAGCAATTTTTCCTGATGCGCAGCCTTTCCCGGGGCCGTGAACCGTCGCAGCGTAAAAGCCGCCGTGCGGATTGGCGCAAGCGGATTACGCAACTCGTGCGCAAGCGTCGCGAGGAAACGATCCTTGATCTGGTCCGCATCATGCAAACGTTTTGTCGCCGCCCGAAGCCTTGTCTCCGCCTGGACGCGTTCCGTGATGTTGGTATGGCTTATGACGATCGCCGCCGGCGCCGCATCGAATCGGGCGGCGTGCATCATGAACCAACGCTCCTGCCTCGGTCCGTGACACGGGTACTCCATCACGAATTCATCCTGCCGCCCATCCAGCAGGGCATTCAGTCCATCAAAAGCCGCGCGTGCGTAAGCGTCGCCCCGATCCATGCCCACACTACACACCGCCAGGTAATTCGCGCCAACAGATACTTTGACCTCGACGCCGCAATTCTCCTCGGCGAAGCGCTCCCAGCGCCTGTTGATAGCCAAAAGCAGACCGCTTTTGTCGATCACCGCGATCTCATGCGGCAAGGAATCGAGCACGCCCCTGAAAAACGCTTCTCGCCCTTGCAGTGTAGCTTTCGATGCCAGTTGGCTTCGCGCTTCCCCCAGCTTTACGCTCGCATCCATCGCGACTTGTCGAGAACAACTCTTTGCCTCTGCGAGAGCGGCCATGCCCGCGCTCAGCACAAGAAAAATAGCAATGCGCGTTAAATCGAGTTCGGACTCGATCCGGAAATCACCGGTAGGCTTGATGAAAAAAAAAGACGCGGTGACCGCCGACAACGCCGCCGCGAAGAGAGTTGGTCCAGCTCCGCACGTCATTGCGACGATTGTGATCGCGAGGAAGAAGGTCGGAAACGGCTGGGAACGCAACAGGTCAGTCAACAAGAAGCGTAGAAGAGTCGCGGCGGCGACGGCGAGCACTGCCAGCGCGTATTCGCGCAACACGGATTTTTCGCCAAAGCGCAACCAAATGCTCCAACGCCCGTCTGATCGACCGAGACGGGCCACTCTAGACCGACCGCGACCAACGGCCAAGTCATTTGCAACTTTGCGCTCCGACGCAAGGGGCCCTGCGGGCCACATTCCGCAACACCGAAATGATAACGGCTCGCCCCTGAAGACAGAAGCGAGCCGTTGCACGGTTGTCAACGGATCACGAATGCACGCTTTCCTCGGACCGCAGGGATAAAATCCATTGAACGGTTGAATGTTCTGGCCTAGCAGATTTTTATTCATCCCGACGCGCCTGCGCCTGCGCCGATGCTCTCCGAAATCTGGCCCCGCAATTTTATGAAAACGCATTCATGCCGTCGACAGTTGACCTCCCCCTCCCTAGTCACAAATCAGACTGCGAAAAGGCACACCTCCGCTACCATGCATGGGTCGAGGACGACGAACATGTTCGAGACAGTTGACTATATCTTCGCCGCTCATTATCTGGCGACGCTGGTCCTGGTTCGCAGTCTGGTCATTTCGTTCGAGGTCGGCTGTTCTATCCCCGTCGAGAGGGTCGAAGCCTTCTTTTTCTCGCGCGGGCCGACGCCAAGGCTTTAGTGAAGCGGAGCCTCGCCGGGAAGCTTTGTCGAACTCGCCAAGCGTATCGCGGACGTAAAGCTTCTTGACCAGCACGAAAATCACGACAGTGATGGGAGCGGCGAAAATCGCGCCGACCAGGCCGAAAAGGGAAGTGATCGCCGCGATGCTGAGCAGCATGACGGCTGGCGGGATGTAAACCATCTGCCGCTGGATCAGCGGCATCACGAGATGCCCCTCCGCCTGATGGATGAGCAGATAGGCGACCGCTGTCCAGAGCATCGCAGCCGGGCTCAGCGTCACGGCCACGAGGATGGCCGGAATGGCTGCGATAATTGGTCCAAGATAGGGAACGAACTCCGTCACTCCCGCGATGACCGCGAGCCCAACGGGAGACGGAAGGCCTATCAACCAGACGGCGATGCCCGACAGAAATCCGATGATCAGCATATCGATCAATTGTCCCAGCAGCCAAAGTCTGATCCCGTCCGAGACGTGATCGATGGTCTCGTTGGCCTTTCCTCGCCAATCCAACGGAAAGAGCTTGCCCAGTCCATCCCTGTAGAGCGTTGGCTGCACGACGAGATAGACGCCGGCGAAGACGGTGATGAGAATTGCGAGCAAGAAGGTGGCGCTGACCCGAAACAGGCCCCCGAGCACCTCCGCAACGGGAACGTTGGCGTTCTGCATATGCGTCATCACGACGGCGCCGAGAGGCGACGCATGGAGCGCTTCGGCGATGCTGTGTCGCGCCTCCTCCACGCGCTGGAGCACATCCTGCATTTCCGCTACGACGCCACGCCCGAACAGATAGGCTGCGCCTCCGAGTATGCCGACGATCAGCATCCCGGATGCGATCAACGCAAGAGCCCTTGGCAGCAGGAGGCGTTGGAAAACTCGCGCGCCGAGATCGAGAAGCGTCCCGACGAGAATGGCTCCGATCGTGATGAGGACGACGTCGAAAAGGCGCCAGACCAATATCGGCGCCAGAAACATTGCGAGAAGGATTGCGACGCGCTTTGAATATTCGACCGTCGTCATCTTCGCCTCACCTTTCAACGCAAACCGCGGAACGTTTCGTTCCAGAGATCTGGCTTGCAACCACGGGGTTGGAACCATCAGGGCGCAGATTCGTTCGTCCCGGACTGTGCGTGGGAGGATTGGCGGGAGAATTGGATGGAGCTTGTTCTTTCCTGTTTCTGGCTTGCGGTTGTCGTCGTCTTTATTCTGCGCGCCCGCAGCCTCCTTTGCCGCTTTCGGGGACGGGTGGCCTGGAAGTGGCGAATCTATCAATGACGCAGGCAGGAAGCGAGCGATCCGAATGCGTGGATCAGCGGAATTCGGCGGTCACCGCCACCGCACTCGTCGCCGTTACGGCGCTTTCGGGTGTTATCTTTCATGAGCTGCGCTGGGCGCTACTTCCGTTCGTACTCGCCAGCCTGTTGGCCTATCTCTGCAATCCCCTCGTCGACCGGCTGGCGCAGAGGTTCAAGTTACGTCGCTATCAGAGCGCGCTCGTCATCTTCCTCGCGCTCGTCGCGCTGGCGGCCGGCGCCGGCTACCTGGCGCTTCCGCCCCTGCTGCGGGAAATCGGGCAGTTCGCGACAGACATACAGTCGGTCCTGCTCAATCTGATGCATAGTCTCGTTGGCTCGAAAACGGTTGTGCTGTTTGGAAGGCCAATGGACGCACAGCAACTCGCCGAAGCTGCGATGAATGGCTTGCGAGACTGGATCGGACGGCCGGCGGTCGCTGTGGAATTAGCGGCGATGGGCTTCACCAGCTTGTTCGGGGGCATTCTCGTTCTGGTGCTACTTTTTTATTTGCTCCTCACTGGCCCGGCGATCATGGACGGCCTGTTGTGGCTCGCCCCCGTAGCGCATCGTCCAGTCATTGAAAAAATCTGGTCGCGCTTTGGCCCTCTGCTGTGGCGATACGTTCTTGGCGTCTTGATCGTAGTCATCTACGCGATTGTTGCGGCCTATATCGGGCTTGGCTTGGTGCTCGGTCTGCAGCATGCGTTGTTTCTGGCGATTTTGACCGGCCTGTTCGAGATGATTCCAGTCATCGGACCCGGCGCGTCCGCGGCTCTCGCCGGTCTAGTCGCCATCCGCAGCGCTACCGGCATCGGGCCCGTGATCGCCTACGCCATCTACGCCATCGCGCTGCGGCTCTCGATCGATCAACTTCTCGGCCCCTTGGTGCTCGGCTCAGCAGCGATGCTCAACCCCGTCGTCATCATCGTCGGATTTTTAGTCGGAGGCGCGCTTTTTGGCGTGTCCGGCGTCATCCTGGCCGTGCCATTGGCTATCGCGGTCAAGACGTCGCTCGCGGTGATCCGCGACGAGGGAGCCCGCTACGCGCGCAAGACGGATGAGGGCTCGTCTCCAGCGTGACCAGGGACGCGCGAGCATTTTCTCTAAGGCGCGAGGCGCGAAAATCAATTGCGGCATACAACAATGGGCGACCGCACGCGCAGACCTATCCTTCCTTGCATGCAAGCGACCGGCCAGACATTCGCACGGCAACAGGCGCGCGGGCGCTTCGCGCTGCTCGCCCAGCTTGTCGCTATGATCGATCGCCGTTTGCGCGACCGGCTCGGGATAATCGAATTCTCAAATTCGCCAGACTGCATATTTCGCCTTCAGATTATCGAAGGCGACGACGAACTGCCGCTTGGCGAGGGCGCCTGGCTGCGCGTCGGCGATCGCGTCGTCGACCTTCACTTGTGGAACGAACATGTGCCGGTCATGCCAGGCAACGCTTCCACGCTCGGCCATGCGCGGCGAATTGAACGTTGCATCAACTCATCTTTGTCCGAACTGGCGTCTTACCTCGCCGGTCGTCGCGAACTGGACGATATCCGCGCGATACGTGGAAACATGAGCTTCGGCTCCGACCTGCGTTCCGAGCAGATCGCGAAACTCGCCTCGAAATTCGGATTCAAACGGATCGTCATAGAAACACCCCTGTCACGCCGGCAAAAGCTGCACCGGCTTGGGGAAAACATACTCATCACGATGCTGACCATAGTACACAACGCCGGCGCGGTGAAAGCCGATACGCTTCGCCGCGGCCGGACGTTGACGTACCTCTCGCGCGCTGATCTGGAGCGGAGATACGCGCAATGACCCTGTCGAGGCCCGCCCCCTCCGGATACGAAGGCTCATGACAGGCGGTCTGGACGCGATCGCGGGGCTTTTCACAGCGAGTGCGAGCCTTGGCTGCGTTTATCTGGCGGTAGCGACCTATGCAGTTCACGCCTTCTCCAGACGGCGCGGCCCGGCCCCTGCGCCCATCGTTCCCGTCAGCGTCCTGAAGCCTCTGCACGGCGCCGAGCCTGGCCTTCGCGCGCGCCTCTCAGGCAATTTCGAGCAGACCTACGCTGGCGATATTCAACTTGTCTGCGGCATCAGAGAGCATTCCGACGCCGCGGCGAAGGCCGTTCTTTGCGTCAAGCGGACGAAAAACGCCGCGATAGACCTTGTCGTCAGCAGCCTTGAGCACGGTCCCAACCGGAAAGTATCAAATCTCGCCAACATGCTTCCCGCCGCTCGCAATGACGTATTGGTCGTTTCCGATAGCGACATCGAGGTTGGTCCCGATTATCTGTCAGGGGTGATGGCGCATCTGCACCGCGAAAACATCGGGGCTGTCACCTGTCTTTATCACGGCGTCGCCACGAGCGGCTTCTGGTCCCGACATGCCGCTCTGGCGATAAATTGCCAACTTCTGCCCAGCATGATCGTCGCGTTGACGTTTGAACTGGCGCAGCCGTGCTGCGGCTCCACGATCGCGCTGCGCAGAAGCACTTTGCAAGGAATTGGCGGGTTCGAGACTTTCGCAGGACGCCTCGCCGACGATCACGAACTCGGCTGCGCCGTGCGAGAGGCTGGGTTTCATATCGCCGTCCCGACCTTCACTGTCGGGCATCACTGCTTTTCTGAAAGCTTGAAATCCCTGCTCGCACAGGAACTCCGAGCCGCCCGGATCATAAAATCCATCGATCCGTTGGGCTATGCGGGAACCTTCATCACCCATCCCTTTCCACTCGCCCTCGCAGGCGCGCTCGCGGGCGGCGCCGATTCTCTCGCCTTGGCCGCATGCGCGTTAGGCCTGCGCGCGCTTCTGTGCTTCGCCGTGGAGCGCATATTTGCATTGCCCCGGCAGCCTTATGCCCTCTTGCCGCTGAGAGACCTCCTCTCTTTTCTCGTCTTTTTGATGAGTCTCTGGGGTACACGCATCAATTGGCGGGGGATCGATTTCGACGTCACGCGTTCGGGCGCGCTGCAACGCGTAAATTGTCGCGAGGCGTCCGGGAGCGCTCAAAGTTGACCGCGGCGACGCGCCGAAACCGCCTCATCGTCACGGCGGATGACTTCGGCTTGGCGAAGGAAGTTAATGAGGCGGTGGAGCTGGCGCATCGCTTCGGAATATTGAGCGCGGCAAGTCTAATGGTCGGGGCCGACGCGGCGGAGGATGCAATTTCGCGCGCGCGCGGATTGCCTCGCCTGGCGGTCGGCCTCCATGTCGTATTGTCCGACGGGGCGCCCACTCTCCCCCCTGACACAATCCCCGACCTTGTCGACGAACGCGGTTTCCTCCGATGCGATCTTGCCCGCTTGGGTCTCGATATTTTTGTCCGCGCGAACGTCCGAGAGCAGATGAAGCGGGAAATCCGGGCGCAGTTCGAGGCCTATCTGCGCAGCGGACTGAGACTTGACCACGTAGACGTCCACCAGCATTTCCACCTCCATCCCAATGTCGCGGCGGAGATCATCTCGGTGGGGCGCGAATTTGGCATGCATGCGCTCAGAGTGCCGGCGGAGCCGCCTTGGAAGGCGGAGGCGTTCCGCGCTTCGACAATTCTAAATGCGATCGACCCCACACTCGCGCTGTTGAAGCTGCAGGCGCGCAGAGCCGGGCTTTACACCGCGGATGCGGTCTTTGGTTGGGCGTGGTCGGGGCACATGACCAGCGCTCGCTTAATCCGGCTTCTCTCCAATCTCCCGCCAGGCTTGATCGAGATTTATTGCCATCCCGCGACGAGCGACAAATTCAAAGGACAGGGGGCCGGGTATCGCTATCGGGAAGAGTTCGAGGCCCTTCTCTCGAAAGACGTCGGCGAAGCCTTTCGACGAAGCGCCTTTTCGCTCGGCTCCTACACATCCGGATCGGCCGACGTAACCTGGACCGATCATGGTCGCTCTGCACGTCAGTGACTGTCAAAACCTGCGCATCGCGCCAGATAACTACTACCCGAACGGCGTGGACACCCTCATGGCGATGTGGCGCAGGCTCGTCCTTTGGGGCGTCTTCTTCGCGATGGCGGGCGCGGGCGCCTATTTCTGGTCCATCCGCGGTCAAACGTCTCAATCTGCGAGGCCCTCCACGCCGGCGGCCGTGCCGGTCACGGTCGCGGTCGCCAAGACAAAGGACGTCCCGATTATCCTGCGCGGACTTGGTTCCGTCGCAGCCTATGCCACTGTCGACGTCAAAAGCCGCGTGATCGGCAACATCGTCAAAATGAATTTCAAGGAAGGCCAGGAAGTTGAGGCCGGCGACGTGCTGGTACAATTGGACCCACGCCCCTACCAGGCGGTACTCGCGCAGGCGAATGCGACCCTCGCCCGCGACGAAGCCAATCTCGCCAATGCGCGGGCTGATCTGGCGCGCTACGCCAAGCTGGTGAAAGGCGCCTTCATTTCGAAGCAACAATTCGCAAATCAACAAGCCACCGTCAGCGCCGACGTCGCGACAGTGGAAGTGGACAAATCTGCAATCGACGCCGCGAGGCTGAACGTCGAATATTGCTCGATTGCCACGCCCATCGACGAAATCGTCGGAATTCGGCAGGTGGATATCGGCAATCTCGTGCAGCCCAACACACAGACGCTCGTCGTTGTCACGAAGATCAAGCCTGTCTACGTGATCTTCGCCCTGCCCGAGGCGGACATCTCCCGCGTTCGAGAGGCGATGAACGATCACAAGCTGCCGGTTCTCGCCTATGACTCGGCGGACCAGAAGCAGCTGTCCCAGGGCGTTTTGGAGCTGATCGACAATCAGGTCGACCAGACGACGGGCACCGTGCGTCTCAAGGGGCTGTTCGCCAACGCCGATCTGTCACTGTGGCCGGGACAGTTCGTCAATGCGCATCTCGTCGTAGATATCGACAGGAACGCCATCGTGGTGCCGAGCGTTGCGGTTCAGACGGGACCGAACGGCCAGTTTGTCTATGTGATCACGGACGACGATACGGCGGAGTTGCGGCCTGTCAAAGTCACCCAGACCGAAAGCAACCAGTCGGCCTTGCGCTCCGGCATATCGAAAGGCGACCGCGTCGTTGTCGCCGGACAATTGAATTTGGCGCCTGGCGTCAAGGTTTCCATCACTCCGCTCCCCGGAGAAGCGGCGCGCGCTACATCCGCGGGCATCGCGCAGTGAATATTTCCGCGCCTTTCATCGCCCGGCCGGTGGCGACCTTTCTCTTGATGCTTGCTCTGTTGGCCGCCGGCGCCGTGGGCTACAATCTGCTGCCGGTCGCGGCCATGCCCGAGGTCGAATTTCCCACTCTGTCGGTGAGCGCGAATCTGCCGGGGGCCGATCCGGAGACCATGGCGTCGTCCGTGGCGCAGCCGCTGGAGCGGCAATTCGCCTCGGTGCCGGGCGTCACTGAACTCACATCGACGAGTTCCCTCGGTTTCACACAGATCACACTGCAGTTCGATCTCTCGCGGAACATTGACGGGGCCGCGAGCGACGTGCAGGCGGCGATAAACGCCGCGCAAGGCAATCTTCCGCGAAACCTGCCAACGCCGCCCACTTATCGCAAGGTCAATCCCGCGGACCGGCCTGTGATCATTTTCGGGCTGACCTCCCAGGTGATCCCGCTTACCCAGCTCGATCAATATGCAGATCTCGGCGTCGTACGCCGCATCTCGACAATGTCCGGCGTAGGCCAGGCGTTGATTTTCGGCGAACAGAAGTTCGCCCCCACAGTAAAGGTAAATCCGGTGGCGCTCGCCGCGCGCGGCATCGGGCTTGACGAGGTCGCAAGCGCCATTGCCGGGAGTTCGGCGGAATTGCCTGTCGGCACGCTCCAGGGACCGCAGCAATCATTCGCGATCGGGACCAATGGCCAATTGTTCACGCCCGCCGATCTAGGCAAAGTCGTCATCGCCTATCGCAACGGCGCGCCCGTGCGCCTGAAGGACGTGGCGCAGATCGTCATCGGGGCAGAGAGCGCCTTGCAAGCAAGCTGGGTTGGAACCCAAAGAGGCGAGATGGTGGGCATCTGGCGCGAGCCTGGCGCCAATACCATTCAGCTCGTCGACAGAATTAAATCGGCAATGCCGCAGCTTCAGTCGGCAATTCCGCGCTCGGTGGATCTTTCCGTTATCAGCGACCGCACGCAGTCGATCCGCGAGAGCTTCCGGGACGTCGAACTCGACTCTTTCCGCCGCGATCGTGCTCGTCATCCTCGTCATCTTCCTCTTCCTGCGCAACATCGCGGCCACATCCATCCCGAGCGTGACAGTGCCTCTTTCGCTCGTCGGCACGTTCGGCGTCATGTATATTCTCGGCTACACGCTCGATAACCTCTCGCTCATGGCGCTGACGCTCGCCGTCGGCCTGGTCGTCGACGACGCCATTGTCATGGTCGAGAACGTCTATCGGTATCTCGAAGCGGGAGAGACACGGCTCGATGCGGCTCTGAAGGGCGCCCAGGAGATGGGCTTCACAATTGTCTCGATCACCGTTTCATTGGTCGCCGTCTTCATCCCCATCCTGTTCATGACCGGCATCGTCGGGCGGCTCTTCCGGGAATTTGGGATCGTCGTCAGCGTCGCGGTAATCCTGTCCGCCTTTATCGCGCTTACCTTGTCGCCGATGATGGCCTCGCTCATTCTCAGCAATCCCAAGTCGACACAGCATGGGCGCATCTACCGTCTCAGCGAGCGCGGCTTCAATTATCTCGCATCAGGCTATCGCCGGGGCCTCCACTTCTCCCTGCGTCATCAGCGCCCCGTGTTTGCGCTCAACCTCGCGCTCATCGCGCTCTCCGGCTGGATGTTCTATGCTATGCCGAAGGGATTCTTCCCCCAGGAAGACACGGGCCTTCTTTTCGGCTTCACGAAGGCGGATCAGGATGTCTCCTTCAAGGGGATGACCGAGCGTCAAAGCGCCGTCGGCGAAATCGTAGCCAAGGACCCTGACGTAGAGGCTTTCGGCTCGTTCATCGGCGGCAGCGGGGGCGCCGGCTTCAACACGGGACGCTTTTTCATCCAGCTGAAGCCGCTCTCTGCGCGCAGCGCCAGAGCCGACGAAATCATTCGCCGGCTGCGTCCGAAGGTCAATTCGATTCCGGGCATCTCAACCTTCATGCAGTCCATCCAGAACATTCAGATCGGGGCGCGACTGGAAGCGACGCAATATCAGTACCACCCTCCAGGACGCTGACCTGAACGAACTCGATCATTGGGCCCCACGTATCCTCGCCGCACTGAAGAAAGTGCCGAGCCTGCGGGATTTGACCAGCGATCAACAGACCGGCGGCTTGCAGCTGATGATCAACATCGATCGCGACGCCGCGGCCCGCCTCGGCGTCAACGTTACGGCGATCCAGCAGACGCTGTATGACGCTTTCGGCCAGCCATACATCACCCAGCTTTACAGCGCGACGGACACTTACCACGTCGTACTCGAGGTCGCGCCGCAATATCAAAGCGACGTCGGCGCCTTGTCGCGGATTTATGTGCGGGGCTCCGGCGGACAGCTTATCCCGGTCAGTCAATTCGCGACCCTCGAGCGAAAGCAAGCGCCGATCACCGTCAATCACCAGGGTCAGATTCCGGCCGTGACGCTTTCTTTCAACCTGGCGCCCGGCGTGTCGCTCGGCGAGGCCGTGCGGGCCGTAGACGCCGCGGTCAATGCGATCGGCAAGCCCGAGGCGCTGCGCGGCTCCTTTCAAGGCGCGGCGCGGGAATTCCAGCTGTCCCTTTCTACTCAGCCCGCGCTCATCGCCGCCGCCCTTTTTGCGGTCTATATCGTCCTCGGCATGCTTTACGAGAGCTTCATCCATCCGATAACGATATTGCTCACGCTGCCTTCCGCCACCGTAGGCGCCCTGCTCTTCCTGTGGGGCTTTGGCTTCGACCTGACGATGATCGCGATCATCGGCCTGTTGATGCTGATCGGAATCGTCAAGAAAAACGGAATCATGCTGGTGGACTTCGCCGTCGAGCGCGTGCGCGCCGGCATGCCGCCGCGCGAGGCCGTGGAGGAGGCGGCGCTATTGCGGTTCCGCCCGATCCTCATGACAACAATGGCGGCAGTCTTCGTGACCCTGCCGATCGCCGTCGGCGTGGGCGCGGGCGCCGATCTGCGGCAACCGCTCGGCGTCGCGGTGGTGGGCGGATTGCTCGTCTCGCAATTGCTGACGCTGTTTACGACGCCGGTCACATATCTCTACATGGAGCGGCTGCGCGGAACGCGCGTTTCCGAGACAAGCTGACGAGCGCCGGACATATACCCGCCTCCCGATGCGCTTCTTCTCAGCAGATACGGGGCAACTGCTCGCCCGCGAGCCAATCGACGATCCGCTGGCCGCCCAAAGACGACCGCATCTGAACCAGCCGCCGTTCGTCATCGACCGCGGTTCCAATGATTGCGGCGTCGCGACCGAGCGGATGGGCGCGCATCGCGGCAAGCAGCGCTGGCGCACGATCCTGCGAAGCGACGGCGACAAGCTTGCCTTCATTAGCTACGTTGAGCGCGTCGAGGCCCAGCAATTCGCAGGCGGCGGCGACTTGAGGCCTGACAGGGATGGCGGCCTCTTCAAGGCGAAAACCCACACGCGATTGCGCGGCAATTTCGTTGAGCGTCGCCGCGAGCCCTCCGCGCGTCGGATCGCGCATCAGCTTCAATGATCCGCCTGCAGCGTCGATCATATCAGCGACGAGACCGTGGAGCGCGGCAGAATCCGATACAATCTCACAGTCGAACGCCAGATTTTCGCGCTTCGACATGATGGCGACGCCGTGGTCGCCGATCGAGCCGGAGAGCAGCACGACATCGCCCGGCCGCGCCTTGTCGCCGGAAAGGTCTATGCCCGCCGGAACGAGGCCAACTCCGGCCGTCGAGATGAAGACGCCGTCCGCCTTGCCGCGCTCGACGACCTTCGTGTCGCCGGTAATCACCGGCACGCCCGCATCGCGAGAAGCGGCGCCCATGCTCTGTGCGATACGCGCGAGGTCGGCCAGCGGGAAGCCCTCCTCAATGATGAAGCTTGCGGAGAGATAGATCGGCTTCGCCCCCGACATCGCGATGTCGTTCACCGTGCCGTGCACCGCAAGCGAGCCGATGTCGCCGCCGGGAAAGAACAACGGCGAAACGACGAAGGCGTCGGTCGTCATCGCCATGCGTCCCGCGGGAATGTCGAAAATCGCCTGATCATTTCCCCGGCGCAGCCATTCGTTATCGAGTGACGCGTGGAATATTTCGAAGATGAGCTGCGCCATCGCGCGGCCTCCGGCGCCGTGCGAGAGATCGACATGGCCGCTCTGATCGAGCTTGCGCCGCCAGGCCTTAATCGTCACGAGGCTGCCCTCGGTCTGTCGTCGAAGCGCCGATAGGTCCATTGGGCCGCGCAGGCCCCTTCGGACGACACCATGCAGGAACCCACGGGAGTCTCGGGGATGCAGAGCGTGCCAAAGAGCTTGCAATCATAGGGCCGTTTGACCCCGCGCAGGATCGCGCCGCACTCGCAGGCGGGATTGTCTTTGGCCGGAAGGGAGTTCGAGCGCGAAACGGCGTTCCGCGTCGAATGCGGCGTAAGCGTCCCGCAGCCTGAGCGCGCTGTTCTCGATCTCGCCGAGACCGCGCCACTCAAAGGTCTCGCGCAGCTCGAAAACATCGGCGACCTCGGCCTGAGCCTTGACGTTCCCTTCCGCCGTCACCGCGCGCCCATACTGGTTTTCGACGTCGCAGCGCTTCTCGTTCAATTGCCGAACGAGCATGACGATGGCCTGCATCACGTCGAGCGGCTCGAATCCGGCGACGACGATCGGCCTTTTGAATTCATGAGCGACAAAGCGATAGGGATTCGCGCCGATCACCGCCGACACATGCGAGGGGCCGATGAAGCCATCGAGATCGACGCCCAGACCATTGTCGCCGAGTATCGCGCGCATGGCCGGGGGGGTCAGGACATGATTGCAGAAGATGGAGAAATTCTTGAGCGCCCTGCGATGCGCGAGCTTGATGGCGAGCGCCGTCGGCGGCGTCGTCGTCTCGAAACCGATGGCGAGGAAAACAACCTCGCGTTCGGGTTCGTCCTGCGCGATGCGAAGCGCGTCGAGCGTCGAATACACCATGCGAATGTCGGAGCCGGCAGCTTTGGCCTTCATCAAGCTTGCGCCGCCGGAGGCGGGAACACGCATGATATCCGCATAGGTGCAGAGCGTCACCCTCGGATCCTGCGCCAGCCGTATCGCCGCATCGATGCGCGCAACCGGCAGGACGCAAACCGGGCAGCCAGGACCGTGAATCATGCGCACGTTCTCCGGCAACAGATCTTCAAGACCGTAGCGCGAAATGGCGTGCGTATGGCCGCCGCAAAATTCCATGAACCGATATGCGCGGCCAGGTTTGGCCATGTCGGCAACTCGCGCCGCCATGCCGCGCGCCAGGTCGCCGTCACGAAATTCATCGACATACTTCATTGCGTCGCATTCGCAATGTCGCGGATCATGGCGAGTGTAAGCGCGGCTTCCTGCGCGTCCACTTTAGAGAGCGCGAAGCCGACGTGTAGAATCACATAATCGCCGACGGCGAGATCATCGACGAGCGCAACGGAGATCGTCTTGCACACCCCGTCGAGCGAGACCACCGCCATCTGATCCGGAAGAAGTTCCGTGATCCGCACGGGAATGGCTAGGCACATACCACCCTCTCCTTATCGTTCACATCAGTCGCGAAGGCGGCGCGCGCCAACGCCGCCTGCCCGAGCGAAATGCCGCCGTCATTACAAGGCGCGGCTCTCGCCATGAAGGGAGAAAGGTCTTTCGCGCGCAACGCGTCGGCAAGCCCTTTGGCGAGAACATGGTTCATCATGCATCCGCCGCCCAGCGCCACACGGGTCTTTCCGTGCGCCTTCGCTGCGGCGTCGATCCATGCCGCACAACCCTCGATCAGCGCGCCATGAAAAACGTCCGCGGCCATGCGCGGACCGGGACGCTCCGTCGCAATGAAAGAAAGGACGGGCGCGAAGTCGAGCACGCCCTCGCTAAGCCTAAAGGCTTCGGGAATGCCCCCGGGTGTTTCGACCAGCGCCTCGAACTCCATGGCGGCCTGTCCCTCGTAGCGCTGTTCGAGACAGACGTTCGCAAGCGCCGCCGCGGCGTCGAAGAGGCGACCCATGCTTGTTGTCTGCGGAGACTGTCCGCGCTTAAGTCGTTCGACGGCCCTTCCAGCAAGCGGAGCGTCGGGAAAGAGGCGTTGCGCGACGTCCAGGCGCCCGATCGCAGCGAGAGCCGCGAGCCCCATGCGCCAAGGTTCGCGCGCGGCGCGGTCGCCGCCGGGCAATGCGAGCGGCGACAGATGGCCGATGCGCTTCCAGCGAGCGCCCTCGACGAGAAGCAGTTCCCCGCCCCAGGAGCCGTGATCGTCGCCCATGCCATAGCCGTCGAGCGCGACGCCGAGAAAGGAATCGACAAAACCATGCTCGGCCGCGACGGCGGCGACGTGCGCCGCGTGATGCTGAACGCGCATCAGCGGCAGATCCATCTCCTGCGCAAACCGCGAGGCGTAAAAATCCGGGTGGAGATCGCAGGCCGCGAACTCCGGTCTGACATCGAGGAACGAGAGCAGGTGCCGAACTGTCTCGTCGAAGAAGCGTAGACTTTCCGGATTGTCGAGATCGCCGACATGTCGGGAGACGAAAGCCTCCCGGTTGCGCGTCACCGTCACCGACGATTTGAGATGCGCGCCGACCGCGATGACGCTGGGCCCATCGACGCCAAGGTCGATCGGCTCAGGGATGAAACCCCGGGAACGCCGCAGAAAGGTGGGAGCGCCGTCGATGACGGCCATCACGGAATCATCCGCGCGTGCGACGATCCCGCGATCATGGCCCACAATGAGATCGGCGATCGTGGAAAGCCGACGGCGCGCGTCGTCGTCGTCCGCAACAAGCGGCTCTCCGCCAGGATTGGCGCTCGTCGCGACGACGACGAAGTCGTTTGCCGCCTCCCGCGCCGCCGGGCCGCATGGAGAGGTCGCCGCCGCGTGAAACAAAAGATGATGTAGCGGCGCGTAAGGCAGCATGACGCCGATCCGGTTCAACCGCGGCGCAACCGAAGGCGCGAGCGCGCCGCTTGATCTGACGATGACGACGGGCCGGGCGCGCTGCGTGAGCAGATCCAGTTCGTCGCCGCTCGGCTCCGCGAAGCGCCGGATCGATGCGACATTCGCCGCCATGATGGCAAGCGGCTTGGCGTCGCGCGCCTTGCGGCGACGCAGCTCCGCTACGGCGGCTTCGTTCCGCGCATCGCACATCAGATGATAGCCGCCGATCCCCTTCAGCGCGACAATCTTTCCAGCGCGGATCGAAGCAACGATGGTCGCGGGCGCGTGCTCGAGGCGCGGCCCGCACGACGGGCAGGCGATGGTCTGCGCATGGAAGCGACGGCTGCGCGGATCGCGGTAGTCGCGCGCGCAGTCCTCGCACATGGCAAAAGGCGCCATAGACGTCCGCGACCGGTCATAGGGTAGCGACGAGACGATGGTGAAGCGGGGCCCGCAATCGGTGCAGGTGATGAAAGGATAGAGATGAAAACGGCTCCTTGGTTCGAAGAGTTCGTCGAGGCATGCGTCGCATGTCGCGGCGTCGGCGACCATGCGCGTATGGGTCTCCCCGCCAGCGCTTTCAAGGATTGAGAAAGCGCCGTCGCCGCACGCACGGATACGCTCGACGTCGATCGAATCGATACTGGCGAGAGGCGGCATCTCGCGTCGGAGGGCGTCGAGAAAGTCGGCGTGTCTTGCGCCCTCTATCTCCAGCAGCACGCCATCGCCGTCGTTGCGCACGAAGCCGCTCAGGCTAAACCGCGCCGCGATTGCATAAGCGAAGGGCCGGAAGCCCACACCCTGCACGGCGCCGCGCACTCGTATGCGAAGCCGCGCTGGCGTGTCTTCGCGCGCCGTGGCGCCGGCCATAACGTCAGCCCGCATTTACAGATGCAAGCGCGACACGCGCCTCGATCCAGGCGTAAAACGCGGCCATCCCTTCGCCGGTCGTCGCCGAGACGACCAGCGTCTGCAGATGCGGATTGACCCTCAGCGCATTCGCGAGGCACTTCCCCATATCGAAAGAAAGATGCGGCAGGAGATCGGATTTGTTGAGGAGCATGAGATCGGCGGCCGCAAACATGTCCGGATATTTGAGCGGTTTGTCCTCGCCTTCCGTCACGGAAAGCACGACAACCTTATGCGCCTCGCCGAGGTCGAAGGCCGCGGGACAGACGAGATTTCCGACGTTCTCGATGAACAGCGCGCCGCCCTCCTTCAGCTCCAGACTTTCGAGCGCGTGCCCGACCATATGCGCGTCGAGGTGGCACCCTTTGCCGGTGTTGATCTGGATCGCCGGCGCGCCGGTGGCGCGGATGCGTTCGGCGTCGTTCGACGTCTGCTGATCGCCCTCGATAACGAAGACTGGAAGGCTTTCTTTTATATCTTCAATCGTGCGAACGAGCAGGGTTGTCTTTCCCGAGCCCGGGCTGGAGACAAGATTGAGCGCAAGCACGCGTTTCGCGCGCAGAGTCGCGCGATTGTCGCGCGCATAGGCGTCGTTTTTAGAGAGAATGTCGCGCTCGATGCGGACGATGCGTTCCTGGCTCAAGCCCGGGACATGCACGCCGGCAATGCCGCTCCCGAAATCGATCGACTTACCTGTGTCGTCAGCGTGATCATGAGGATGGTCGCAATCGCCGTGATCATGATAATGCTGATGATGTTCCGCTGGCGCCGCGCGGGTTCCCGCATCCGTCTTCGTCCCACCCTCGACCGCCGCCGTTCCGCAGCCGCACACCGTACACATCAGTCGACCTCCAACTCCTCGACGCGCAATTCGTCGCCCGAGGTCATCTGCACTTGTCGCGTGCCGCATTCGGGACAGGAGCCGAAGCGCTCTTCGAGCGGGACGGTCTTCCTGCAGACGAGACACCAACCTTCGCCCGGCAGGCGGACGATGTCCAGTCTCGCGCCTTCCGCCACCGTGCCGCGCGACGCCGCGTCGAAACAAAAGCGCAGCGCATCGGGCTCGACTGGCGCCATGACCCCAACGCTGAGCTTCACGACGCGGACGTGGCCGACGCCCTCTTTGAGCGCCTCTTCGCAGACAATCTCCACAATGCCTTCCGTCAGAGCCATTTCATGCATGGGGCCTATCTACCTGGTAGTCGATGCAAGGGACAAGTCGCCGGCCGCAGGCGGTAGCTTTGCAATAGCCTCGTTGCCCGACCCCGCCACGGGCGGGGCGCAACTCCCGTGACGGACGCCAATGCTCGCATTCGCTTCTCTCTACTAGACATTGACGTCGCCAAGGGCTGACCTAACTGTTGGCGATGGCGCAACGGCGCCAATAGCCCCTTTTTGAGACGCGAGCATGAAAATCGAAACGGAGACAGTGAATGGCAGAGTTGTCATCGCGGTCAAGGAAGAGCGTCTCGACGCTCATAATTCCGGCGAACTGAAGGACTGGTTTCTGAAGACGCTGGAAGAAGGCCGCCGCAACCTCGTTGTCGATCTGGCCGACGTGCAGTTCATAGACAGCTCCGGACTTGGCGCTCTGCTCTCCGGTTACAAAAACGCAAGCCAGCGTTCGGGCGCTCTTATCCTGTCTGGATTGCAGCCCCGCGTTCGATCGATGTTCGAACTCACGCGCCTTAACAGAGTGTTCGAAATCTACCCGAGGCTTCAGGAAGCTGTCAGCAGCCCCGGCCTCAACTAGCGTGTCGAGATGTCCGAGCCCGTCATGAGCGTCGACATAATCGTACCCAATCAAACGAGATATCTACGCTTGGTAGGGAATATTGCCGAATTGGTCGCCAGGGAGATCGAAACCGGCGACGCCAATGATCGGGACATGCTCGCCTATCACCTCAATGTCGTTCTCACCGAAGCTGTCGCCAACGCGATCGAATATGCGGATCGCACCAACTCGACCCAGACCGTAAAAATATGTCTGTCCCTGGAGAACAACAGCCTCTTGATCAGGGTCCACGACCAGGGGCAGGGCTTCGACTTCGCCAGCCTGCCGACCCCCGAGCCGGCGGATCTTCTCAATGAGCGCGGCCGCGGAATATTTCTTATCCGGACGCTGATGGACAGCGTCGAGTATCACAAGTGCGGAGCCGGAAACGTTCTGGAGATGCGAAAGTTCTTGAAGAGCCCGTAGGAAACTTTGGCTGACAAAAGGGCGACGAAGAAAGCACTCGGCATGGACTGGGACGCGCGCTTCCACAACTTCCTGCTTCGCGTCGCGCGCAGATTACAGCTGCGGCAGCCGATCCAACGTGTTGAACCTGAATTTTCGCCGGGCTACCGCGCCCTGGTCGAGCCCCAGCAGGCGGTGCGGGACCTGCTCCTTCTTGAGGCCGCCGCGGGACAGGGCGGCTTTGCGGTTGATCTGCGTCGGCGCAGAGCCGGCGATCTGTGTGAGCTTCGCATTTACAGCCGCGCGGAAGCGACCCTCGATGAACTTACGCCGTTCCTGCATAATCTGGGCCTACCGGCGATCGACCAGACCGAGATGGTCATTACGATAGACGAGGAACGAGGGTTCATTCGTCGCTTTCTCACCGAGCCCGTAAGCTCTGAAGATGGCCATGCAAAGAGGCGGGTACTTGAGGCGCTTCTGGCATTGCTCTTGGGACGCGCGGAGAATGATGCGCTCAATCAACTCATCACTTCCGCGGGCTTCGGTTGGAGAGACGTGGAACTCCTGCGCGCCTACTGCGGCTACAAACTCCAACTTGGCGGCGCCATCGCGCGCGCGCGCCTGTATGAGGCGTTGTTGGGACAGGTCGCCGTCACGCGGCTTCTCTTTTCCTATTTCGAAACACGCTTTCGACGGGAGATCGCAGCCCGCGGCGATCTGGACGCCCTGACCGAGCTCCGCCAAAAGCTGATCGGGGCCTTCGATCAAGTGACGGATCTGACTGACGACCGCATCCTCCGCGACATTTTCAATCTCATCGATGCGACGCTCCGCACGAGTTTCTATCTGAATGCCAGCGCCACGAGCAATGTCATAGCGCTCAAAATCGACAGTCTCGGCGTGATCAGTGCGCCGAATCCGAAGCCGATGGTGGAAATCTACGTTCATTCGCCCTCGATGGAGGGCATTCATTTGCGTGGCGCGCGCGTCTCCCGAGGTGGCGTTCGCTGGTCCGACCGCTCGCACGACCTGCGCATGGAGATACTCGACCTGATGCAGACGCAGATGGTCAAGAACGCCCTGATCGTTCCGCAAGGCGCCAAAGGCGGATTCGCGCTGAAGGCGCGTTCGGACGATCGCCGATGCGCCGAAAATGGCAAGATCGCCTATCGCGAGTTCATCGGGTCCTTGCTGGACCTGACCGACAATGTCGGTCGCGCGGCTCCCGCTGAACTTGTCTGTTATGACGCCGACGATCCTTACCTCGTCGTGGCTGCGGACAAAGGCACGGGCGGATGGTCCGATGTGGCGAACGAAATCGCCCAATCTCGCGACTTCTGGCTTGGCGACGCTTTCGCGACCGGGGGTTCCAACGGCTTTCATCACAAGCGCCTGGGAATCACGGCGCGCGGCGCCTGGGTCTGCGTGCGGCGGCATTTCCGTGAGCTGGGACGCGACATCGACAATCAGGCGTTCACCGTCGTCGGCGTGGGGTCGATGGACGGCGACGTGTTCGGGAATGGAATGCTGCAGACGAGCACTATCCGGTTACTTGGGGCGTTCAGCGGTCGGCACATCTTCGTCGACCCCAATCCCGACCCTCAGACGTCCTTCGCAGAGCGGCGGCGTCTTTTCGACACGCCGAACTCGACCTGGGCCGATTACGACGCGTCGACGCTATCGGTGGGCGGCGGCGTATATCCGCGTGACGCGAAAGATATCGACTTGAGCGCCGAGGCGCGCGCCTGGCTGGGAATCGCCAATCGACTGATTGATGGGGAGGGGTTGATCCGGCTCCTGCTGACCGCGCAGGTCGATCTGCTGTGGATGGGCGGCGTGGGTTGCTACGTGAAGG
The DNA here is from genome assembly GCA_963806665.1 of uncultured Alphaproteobacteria bacterium. GTDB lineage: Bacteria > Pseudomonadota > Alphaproteobacteria > Rhizobiales > Beijerinckiaceae > Methylocystis. The sequence continues at coordinate 430,637 of CAWDYM010000005.1, forward strand.
CGAGCAGTGAAACGAATGACATGGTCGGCGACAGGGCGAACGACGGTGCGCGCGTGAACGCGAAGCAATTGCGCGCGAAGGTCGTTGGCGAAGGCGCCAACATCGCCTTCACCAAGGACGCGCGCGTCCAATATGCATTGAACGGCGGCCGCATCGATACGGACGCGATCGACAATTCCGGCGGGGTCGATCTCTCGGACCACGAAGTGAATCTCAAAATCCTCCTGCGAGATTTGTCGTCCGACGACGCTTTCCAACTGAAGGCCATGACCGATGAGGTCTGCACCGCGGTGCTCGACGACAGTTACCGGCAGAGCCTCTGTCTCTCGCTGGAGCGGGAGCGATGCCGGCGGGACGTCACGCCTTATCTGGAGTTGGCGGATCAGTTCGAAGCGTCGGGTCGGCTCGACCGCGCCAATGATGCGTTCCCGACCCGGAAGGAAGTTCTCGCGCGTACGGAAAAGGAGCTGACGCGGCCAGAGCTGGCTTTGCTGATGGCTTATGCCAAGCTCGCCTTGAAGAGTGATTTGCTGGAAGCGCCGAATTTCTTCCGCGCGGAATGGACGCGGGACCACCTCCATGCCTACTTCCCCGTGTCTCTGCGTTCCCGTTGCAAAGAAGCCATCGAGCGCCACCCACTGGCGAAAGAAATCGCGGCGACGGTCATCAGCAATTGCGTGATCGACCAAGCGGGCGCGCGTTTTCTACTCTTTGCCGACACCTCCTCGCCAGGCGTGCTCGCCGACGCCGTCGGCTCATATCTCGCCTTTGATCAGATCCTGGAAGGGGAGCGTTGGCGCAGTGGCGTGCGCGACATGGATCGAACCATGCCGACGAGTCGCCAATACGATTACCTCCTGCAACTCGAGGACGCTCTCGCCTATCTGTGCCGCTGGACCCAACAGCGCGGGTTCTGCCTGAAATCCGACGAAGCCGACGTCTCGCTGTGGCGGGTGCATCTGCAGCAGTTCCTGGCCTATCTTGAACAAAGCGACGGTGCTTCAATCCTGGGCGCAGAAGCGCCGGAAGCTTCTCGTGAGATGTTTCTGAGCAGGCTTCGCGACTTCCCGTTCCTCGTGGAGCTTTCGCGGCTGTCCCGCAAGGGCCTCGAGGCGACTGCGAGGCTCTTCGATGAAACGGTCGAGCTTCTCGGGTCACGCCAGATTGCGTCGCTGACGTCGGAGCTGACAGCACGCGACGCTTGGGAGGAACGATTGCAGGAGGCGCTCGGTGAGCGTCTTCGCGCCGCTCCCGCGCGGATCGCACAGATCGCCCTGCGGAGCGCCTGCGAAAATCCCTACGCACTCTTCCAAAAGGAGGGACTGATCCCGCAGTTGGGCCGCCTCCAGAAACTCCACGCGGAACTTCTCGAATCCGCGCCGCCAACGGTCGCGCCGTATGCGTTGTTCGCATCGGAACTCGAGTCGCTGATCGAGGCCTGCGACGCGCCACGCAAAGCCGCATAGTCGAAAGGACGTCTCCTCGTGAAGGAAAAGCCGCTCGCGCATCTGCTCCTCGACGTAAACGACGAAGCCACCTGTCTGTTGGACGCCGCGGGGCGGATACAGGCGATGAACGACGCCGCCGAGCAATTGACAGGCTATCACGAAGGCGAGCTCGCGGGGCGGCCCTTCCCCGGAAGACCTAGGAATGTGGGCGATAGATTCGACGCATGGTTCGCCTGGCTTCTCGTCCCCGCGCGTCAATGGATCCGCATTCGCATTAAACGCAAGGATGAGCAGGAGATAGACGCCGATGGCGCGCTTTATCGCCTTGGGAAAGACGGCCTCTCGGGCTTTGTGCTGAAGCTGCGCGTCACCTCATCGTCGAAGGAGAGCGCGGCTCTTGAGGACATCAAGCAGAAGCTCGAGGCGATTTTCGGCGGGATGGCCGACGGACTTGTACTCATCGACGAAATCGGGAGGATACTGTTTTTCAGCGCCGGCGCGGAGAAGCTGTTTGGATATGACGCGCGGGAAGCGATGGGAGAGAATGTCAAGATGCTGATGCCATCCCCTTACCGGGAGGGGCACGACGGTTATCTCTCCGCCTACCGCGAGACGGGCGTTCGAAAAATCATCGGCGTTGGACGCGAGGTTTCCGGACGGCGCAAGGACGGTTCGACATTCCCCATGTATCTTTCCATCGGGGAAATCTGGTTGGAGGGACGCCGCTTTTTCGTCGGCGTCACCCACGATCTTACAAAGGCCAAGGCCGTCGAAAGCCGCCTGTGGATGTTGTCGGCCGCGATTGAGCAGAGCCCTGTCGCCGTCATGATCGCGAGCAAGAGCGGTCTCATCGAATATGTGAACAGTTGCTTCACCAATCTCACCGGATATCGGGATGACGAGGTGATTGGCCAGAGTCCTCGGCTGCTGCAGTCCGCTCAAACTCCGCGCGAGCAATACCGCCGCCTCTGGGAAGCGATCAACGCCGGCGCCGAGTGGCGCGGCGAAATTCAGGATCGGCGGAAAAATGGCGATCATTATTGGGCGTCCGAGACAATAGCGCCGCTGCGCGACGAGCACGGAGAAATCACGCAATATATCGCCATCCAGCAGGACGTCACGGAACAGCGTCACGACAAGGAGGCGCTCATGGCGAGCGAAGAACGCTTCCGCAAGGTCGCGGAACTCGTTGGAGAGTGGCTATGGGAGCAGGATGTTCAGGGCAATTATACTTATAGCAGCGACGCCGTTCGCGACATCCTCGGCCTTGAGCCGGAGGAAATTATTGGCCGGAATTACCTGAGCCTGCTCGGCGACGCGCTGACGGAGCCGTTGGCCGCGCCGGATGGCTCGAAAGGGCTCAATGCCTTTCATCGCATCGTCAACCGTTATCGCCACAAAGACGGGCGCCTGATTTTCACCGAGTCCAGCGGCGCGCCGGTATTCGACGATCACGGGCGCATGGTGAAATGGCGCGGCGTGGATCGGGATATAACCGCGCGCAAGGGCTACGAGGACGCTCTGCGGGTGCGCAACCGCGCCATGGAAGCGGTTCATGTCGGCATCGTCATTTCGGACGCGCGGGCGCCGGGATACCCCAATATCTACGTCAATCCGGCGCTGTCGCGCATAACCGGCTACACGCAGGACGAGCTTTTGAAAGGCGGAATGCATATGTTGCAAGGGCCTGAAACGGACCGGACAGCCCTCGCCGAAATCCGCCACGCCGTGATGACCCGGCAGAGCTGCGAAGTGACTTTGAAGAACTATCGAAAGAACGGCGAGGCGTTCTGGAACGAACTGTTCATTTCCCCGGTGCCGGACGAATCCGGCGAGGTCACGCATTACATCGGCGTGCAAACGGACGTTACCGAACGTCGGCGCGCCGAGGAGAGTCGGCGCAACCTCGATCTCGCGCGCCAGATACAGCTGTCGCTCCTCCCGAACGCGCCGTTGCGGCTTCCCCGCCTGGAGATGGCGGGCATCTGTGTCCCGGCGAGCCACGTCGGCGGAGACTATTTCGACTACTTCCAGAATTCCGGCGCAACGGACGTGATCATTGCGGATGTTTCCGGTCATAGCGTCGGCGCGGCTCTTATCATGACCGAGGTCCGAAGCATGGTTCGCGCTGAATCTCGCAGGACCGCTTTCGAACATCCAGCCGGAATTCTGCGCGATCTGAACGAGCTTCTGCATGATGATCTCACTCAGGCGGAACTGTTCATCACGATGCTGTACTGCCGGTTTGCGCCCGATGCGCGCATGCTGAAATACGCCAATGCGGGCCACAACCCCGGCCTGCTTCTCGGCGCGAACGATAGCGTTTGCGCTCAACTGGATGGCGATGGGCTGATTCTCGGCGCCAAGCGGAACGTTCGTTTCGAGGAGCGCGAGATCGCGCTCTCTGCCGGCGACAAACTGCTCTTCTACACCGATGGCGTCGTCGAGGCCCAGGACCGTTCGGGCGCCTTCTACGGGCTCGAGCGCCTCTGTCAGGCGTTCGTCGCGCGCAGAGCCCTCACGCCCGAGGCGATCATGGAGAAGCTTCTGCAGGATGTTAAGCGCTTTTGCAGTCCGTTGGAGCTGAACGACGACGTCGCCATCGTGGTCGCGGAGGTCAGCTGACGCGATGCTCTCCGGGAGACCCTTGCGACGGCGCCGCAAGATCGGCCTCGCTCTGAGCAGCGGCGTCGCGAGGGGCTGGGCTCATATCGGGGCAATCCGGGCCTTGAATCGGCTCGGGATCGACTTCGATATCGTAGCGGGGTGTTCCGCGGGCGCCCTTGTCGGCGCCTGCTATCTCGGAAGGCAGCTCGACCAGCTGGAGAGTTGGACGCTCACGCTGACGCGGCGCCGAATCCTGAAATATCTTGATTTGCACTTCGGGCACGGGAGCTTGGTGAGCGGCAACCGAATTGTCGAGGAGATGCGACGGCTCCTTGGCGCGAGGCGCATTGAAGACCTGCGTAATCCCTTTGTCGCAATCGCGACCGATCTGACGAGCGGCCATGAAGTCTGGTTGCGGGATGGCGATCTTGTCGAGGCCGTGCGAGCGTCAATCGCGCTGCCCGGGTTGCTGCCGCCGATCGAAGACGGCGACCGCATCCTCGCCGATGGCGCGCTCGTCAATCCCCTGCCCGTGGCGCCGTGCCGCGCTTTGGGAGCCGACCTCGTCATCGCGATCAATCTCAACACGGACGTCATCGGAAAATCGCGTCGCGCCAGGATCGGACAACGACCGACGATCGGATTTGATCCGCTCATTCTCCAGGAAGGTTATATCGACGATGCGCCGGAGGCCGCGTCGGGAAATTACTTCGGCGCCTTGTTTCGGCAGAAGAGCAACCAGCCCAGCCTGTTCAGCGTAATGACGACGTCACTCAGCATCATGCAGGACAGATTGACGCGCTCCCGCCTCGCGGGCGATCCGCCGGATGTGCACATCACGCCGCGCGTGGGGCACATCGGCCTCCTGGAATTCGACCGAGCCAAAGAGGCGATCATGGAGGGCGAGCAGGCGGTCGAACTCAGGCGCCGGGAATTGATCGACGCCCTGGACGTTTCCGGGGCCGACCCCGCGGGTTGAACGAAACCGCGAAGCGCCTTCAGTTACGTAGTGCGTCCCTTGGAACGTCTGGAAGCGCGAAGAGCCCATCGAGCGTGGGCCCCTTGTCGCGCCTTTGCTCCCGCTCCTCAAATCCCGGAAGCAGCCGCGACGTCCGCGGGAATGTTCACCACGCGCGTGGCCTTCGGGTTCGCCTGGCATTCGTTCTTCAAGCTGGCATAGGAGTTATAGAGGCTGCCCGCTTCGGCCACGCCGACGGCGCGGCGCGCGAAGGAAAGCGCGGCAAGAACTTCCCCGGAGCTATATCGACTGACGAAGCTGCAATCGAAGGTCCTTGTTTCCGCCTGAGCGACCGACGTCGTCGCAAAGATCAAAGTCAGCGTAACGCCGATTCCACTAAAGCGACGGCGGAGTTGCTGTTGTCTGGTCATAGTCATCACACCCTCCCTGTTCATAGAGCAAGGTTAAGACGGGTCGCCGATCAGATCTGTGCGGCAGGACACATGCCGCCGGTGAGATGGGCCGGATTCGCCCCGGTCTTTGTTGAGTGACCACAAGAAAAATGATTTTCGATTCAAGCTCCAGTTGCGCTAAGCTTCCTCCATCCGCTCTCTTTTCGTCTGCCCCGCCCACATGAGCATCCTCCCGATCCACTATGTCGAACCTGTCTATCGTCCGCCAAGCGAAGCGGATTCGCTGATCCTCCCTGTGACCGACGGCTGCTCGTGGAACCACTGCACATTCTGCGAAATGTATACCGCTCCGCAGAAGCGGTTCCGGCCGCGCGATGAAGCGGAAACGCTTGAAAGCATCCGGCGTTGCGGCGACGAGTTCGGGGATCGCCTCAAGCGGGTATTCCTTTCCGACGGCGACGCCCTGACGCTGTCTCCGCGCCGTCTGGCGACCGTGCTTGATGCAATCCGTCGCCATCTTCCAGGCGTGCGGCGCGTGTCGAGCTACTGCCTGCCGCGTAATCTTCGCAAAAAAACCGTCGAGGAACTTCGCGAACTGCAAGAACTTGGCCTGTCGCTCGTCTATGTCGGGGCGGAGTCCGGCGACGACGAGGTGCTGGCGCGCGTCAACAAGGGCGAGACGTTTGAGACCACGCGGGAGGCGTTGGCGAAATTGCAGGAAGCGGGGATCAAACGCTCGGTCATGATCCTCAATGGCCTCGGCGGCGAAACGCTGTCACGACAACATGCACTCAATTCTGCCGCCCTCATGAACGCCGCGCAGCCGGAGTATCTCGCGACCCTCGTCGTGAGCTTTCCGAAAGGCGAGACGCGATTTCTCGAGACTTTTCCCGAATGGGTTCCGCTCACCGTGCCGGGCCTGATGCGGGAGATGGAGTTGCTCCTTTCCACGCTCGAACTGAAGCGCACGGTTTTCCGCAGCGACCACGCTTCGAACTGGCTTGTGTTGAAGGGGACGCTCGGCGCCGACAAACCACGGCTCCTCCATGAATTGCGGGTGGCGATCGCAGCGCCCGAAGCGGCGCCGCTGAGGCCGGCCTGGGCGCGCGGACTCTAACACGAGAGGAACGCCCTACGGCGGGTCTACAGCCACCAGACCCCAAAGAGGATTGTTGCCACCGTCAATGGCGCGCCGATCCTGAGGTAAGACCAGAAACTCAGATCGACGCCCGCCGCCTTGGCTTTCTGCGCGACAATCAGATTTGCGACGGAGCCGACGAGCGTGAAATTGCCCGCGAGCGTCGACGCCATGGCGACGACCAACCACGCCTTCTGCAAATCGTCGGTAGCGGCGATGAAGGGCTTCAGCACCAGGACGGCGGGCACGTTGCTGACGACATTCGACAGCAGCGCCGTGACTGTCGATAAAATGGGCGGCGCCCCGAGATCGAGCCGACCGACCGCGGCGATGAGATCAGGGGTGACGACCGCCTTCTCCAGTCCAGCGACGACGATGAACAGGCCAACGAACATTAGCAGCAGCGGCCAGTCGATCTCGCGGTACACTTTGTCAGATTTCACCTTGCGGGTCAGCAAGAGGAGCGCCCCTCCGACGATCGCGACCTTGGGGACCGGCTGCCCGGCGAAGAAAAGGAATATCATGCCCACCGTTACGATGACGGCCTTCAGCATCAACGCGCTGTGAAAGCGCGTTTGCGGCGGCGCGATTTCGGGCAGCGCCACGCGCGACAGAAACTCCCCGCGATAGGCGAGCGCGATGAAGAGCGTCGTCAACAGCAACCCTACACAGGCCACGGGCCAAAGGGCCGCGGCGAATGTTCCATAAGGGATGTGCGAGAATGACCCGATCATCATGTTTTGAGGGTTGCCGGTGATCGTTGCCACGCTGCCGATATTCGAAGCCATCGGAATGGCGAGGAGATAGGGATCCGGGTCGCGCTGCAGCCGGCGGATAAGTTCGATCACGAGCGGCGTCATGACGAGACAGATCGCGTCATTGACGAGGAAAGCTGAAAACGCCCCGGAGACTGTGACGATCGCGATCAAAAGCACAAGCGGGCGCCTCGCACGCGCGACCACAAAATCGCTCACCATCCGGAAGAAGCCCGAGAGACGCAGGTTCGCAACCACAATCATCATGCCCAGTAGCAGCGTGATGGTGTCGAAGTCGATCGCGCGATACGCCTGTTCGAGCGGCAGGACGCCGACGGCGACCATCAAACTCGCGCCGAGCAGCGCTGCGCCGGCGCGATCGAGCTGGAAGCCCGGCAGCTTGCCGATCGCAATCACGAGGTAGGTTCCGGCGAAGATGAAAAAGGCGAGGATCGTCGTTCCGCCACGCCAATCATGTTTCGCGTGCGCCGTCGCCGCGGCAAGATGCGCAAGCGCTTCGCCAATGATGAAAAGCACAATGCCCGCCAGCGCGGCGCCGAGCGCCGTCAGCCCGACAGCCAGAATGGCGCGCGCAAATTTTCCCCTCGCGCGCGGCGGGCTCGCCTCGCCGGCATGAGACATTCGCCTTCCGGAGCGTTCCTGCTGCGCGGCTTCCGGCTGATCGACGCGGCGTAGACTAGACCTCTTCATGCGGAAAAAGTCTCCGGGTAAGCCACCAAGCGGTCATGCGATCGTGCCAAGGCACATCGCTGCCATGGCCATGAAATCCCAGATGCCCGCCACCGGAACTGAGCGCCGTCTCTATCGCGCCCAGACGGGGCCAGTCGATTGCTTCGTAACTCTCGGCCGGTATCCATGGATCGTCCAACGCGTGCACCAGCAGCGTCGGCGTCTTGATCGCAGCCAGGAAGCGTTGGGCGGAATTGACCGCGTAATACTCCTGCGCGCCTCGAAAGCCGAAATGCGGCGCGACGAAACGGTCGTCGAATTCGAAGATGCTCCTGGCGGCCGCGATGGCCGCCCGCTCGCTCGCTTCGAGAGCGGCGCCCGGTTCGAGCGCTTCTGACTTCATGGCGGCGAGGAGATGGCGGTGATAGACGAAATTACGCCCCGACATCATGCGCACGCAACTCGCTGCGAGGTCGATCGGCGTGGAGACGGCGACAGCCGCGAGGATCGGCGCGCCATGTTCGCCCTCGCCCATGAACTTCAGGACAAGATTGCCGCCGAGCGAATGACCGAGCAGGACGACGCCCCGCTGGCTTAGAGCGCTCGGCAATTGTCGCAGGGCCTCCGCAAGATCCTCGGTTTTTCCGGCATGATATCGCCCTGCCGAGGTCGCGCGCGACATGCGCGATCCGCGCAGATTGAGACGAAGCACCGGCCAGCCCTTGGCGACGAGATGCCGCGCCGAACCCACCACCGCGAGGCTTGTCTCGCAACCTGTAAGGCCATGAACGAGAACGATGAGCGGCTTTGCGGTCACGTAGCTCGGACAGTCGAGACGCGCGGAAAGCCGGTCGCCGTCCGGCATCCGCAGAAGTAGACGGTCGCCGCCACCAAGTTCGGCCACGCCGCCACGCAGCATGTTGCGCAAGGTCTGCAGGTCTGGCCCGAACCAGGGCGCGCGCTGCTCGAAGGGCGGCGCCGAGGGTATCTTCGTGAACGCCATAGGGCCGATCTCCCAAAAAAGATTGCTCAATAGAGACGACGAGAAATTATCCGAGGCCTCGGCGTGCGGCGAGCGCAAACGAGGGCGCGTCCTGCGGCGATGAGCAAGCTATTGCGGCGCCTCTTCGCCGAGCGGCTTCACATGAGTGGCCTGCGGCCCTTCCTCTCCCTCCTCTTCTGAAAAAGAGACGCGCGCGCCGGTTTGCAGATTGTCGAAGCCGTGTTCAACGATGCTGTTGCGATGGAAGTAGATTTCCCTTCCATCTTCTCCTTCAAGGAAGCCGTAGCCATCCTCCCGCATCAGCCTTCGAATGACTCCGGTTGTCGGCTCAGCGCGCCGCTTCACCTCGCCCCGCATGCGCTCCACTTCCTCCTGCAACTGGCGCTCCGCACGTTGGAAGGCGTCGTGGAGCGCGAATTCGAAACGCTGAAAGCGCTCGTCCTGAGGCGGCGCGCGCTTGACTGCGACCTCTCTTCCATCCGGCAGGCTCAGATAAATGTGGATCTCATAAGGCCCGCCCGTGTGATGACGCCCGCTCGGCGCCCGGACGTCGACACGACACGCGGTCAATCGCCCGAAGCGGTCTTCGAGGCGCTTGATGCGGCGCATGATGTCGTCGCGAAATGCGGACGATGGCTCCATTCCCTGAAAATCAACTCGCGGCGCGGTTTCCATGGGCTCGCTCCAGCGTCGCAGGCCGCACGAGCGGCCTGTATCCGATCTTCCCGGGAAAGTAGTTCAGCGAGGCGCCTGGACCACCGCTCGATTTTCAGACTGGCCTAACGCAGCGTCAACGGCGGAAGCTGAAGCTCATCATCACGCGGGCTATTTCGACGAGATCGTGACGCCTGAAGCGGCGACGAAGGGATACGCCCCCGCCCCGAAGTCGACGCTTTCGGAAGAGACGGCGTGGATATTCTTGAGGAGTTCGCAGAAATTCCCGCTCACCATCGTCTCTTCGAGAGCGTGGCCGATTTCGCCATCCTCGATGTAGAATGAGTTTTTGGCGATGCCGGCGAAATCGAGCGCGGCGTTCGGGCCGCCGCCCGAAAAGCGGGAAAAGAGAATGCCGCGCTTTGTCCTTGCAATGATTTCGCTGAGCGACTGTTGACCCGCGGCGACCACGAAATTATGCGCGCCCGCGGTTTGCGCAACGCCCAGTTTTTTTGAAAAGAAGTGGCCGATCAAAAAATCATTCAGCACGCCAGACGTCACCACCTCCAGATTGCGGGCGGGAACGCCGTCCTCATCGAAATCCACACCCCCCGGCGAAGTAGGATCGCAAGGAAGGTTCGAGAGAGAGAACAACGGACTTGCGATCGCTTCGCCCCTCTTGTCCCTGAAAGGCGTCGTGCCCGCAAAGAGCGAAGCGCCCGACAACGCCCCGATGATTGGATGCAGAAGCGACGAGAGACACTCAGGCGTGATGATGACGTCGCCTTCGAACTTCCGTGGAACGGGTTTGCGATCGAGCGAGCGCGCCGTCTCGATGAGCAAGCGCTCCAGCCCGGCGGCCTGAAACGGATCCTCGAATGGCGAGAAGCTGGACGCGGCGGCGAAATTCAGGGAAGTCGTACGAGCCCGGTCTTTCGCCATGAAGAGCGCGGAAAAACCGTAGTTTGCACGGCGCTCCTGTTGCCGGACGCCGCGCGAATTCGCAAAGGCCGTGTCGACGTCCGAAAATGAATAGAGGCAGTCGCGCGTCCGCACGAGCGGAAAATCGGAATGAAGCCGCGACAGGAAAGCGTCGACGCCGGCAGCCATTCTCTCGCGCTCCGCCGCAACCGGGCCATGTCGACTGGGCGGCAGCGACCGCGCGTCGGCGACGTCGTTGGCGTCATCCGGAACGCCAGCTTCCGCGGAGGCCAACGCGGCCCCGATCGCCCCCGCGATGTCGTCGTTCGAGCGTCCGTTGAGCGTCGCCGCCCCGCGCTTCCCATCGCGAAACACGGTGAGGACAGAAACCTCATTCTCCGTCGAACGAACGAGGTCGATGCCACGATTGTCGAATTGCATCTCGAAATACCGGCTCTGACGAGTCTGAACCTGCGCCGCCGACGCCCCTTTCCCATGCGCGAGCGTCACCATCTCGGCGCAAAAATCCTCGACGCCGGCATCGTGGAACGCTGTCATCCGCGGCCTCCGAGCGTGATCTTGCATTTGATCGCGGGCCCGCCCATGCCGACGGCGATCGGTTGCTTCTTGCCGCACCAGCCGCCGGCGCCAGACCATTTGAATTCGTCGCCGACATGAGTCACGCTCTTGAGCATGTCGAAAGCCACGCCCGAAATCGTGGTGTCGCGAATGGCGCGTCCGATTTTGCCGTTGCGTATTTCATAGCCGCAGCAGACGCCAAACATGAATTCGCTCGTAAGGTCCGCCTGCCCGTTGGTCGCTCGCTTGAGATAATAGCCGCGCTCGATGGCGCCGATCATGTCGGAGAGCTTGTCCTTTCCCGCAAGGATCGCGGTGTTGCGCATGCGCACCAGCGGCTCGTCGGAGAAGGCAAATGCGCGCGCATTCCCGGCAGGTTCGGCGCCCAGCTCGGCCGCGGTTTGCCGGCTATGCAGAAAATTGCGCAAGACGCCGTTCTCGATGATCGTCACGTCGCGGCAGGCGGTGCCTTCGTCGTCGACGTGAATGGCGAAGCTCGACTTGCCGTCGGGTCCGCGCCCCGCGTAATCACCAAGCGTGATCTTCTCGGACGCGACGCGCTGTCCGACGTGATCCCCGGCGACGGATCCGGCAAGCACGAGATCGGCTTCGCATGTATGGCCGATCGCTTCATGCGCGAGAATGCCCGCGAGATCGGAGTCGAGCACGACGTCGTGCAGCCCGGCCTCGCATTGGCCGCCCTCCGCCTTGCGGCGAAGTTCCTGATGAAGATTGGCGAGCCAGAGCGTTAGGCTTTCGGGCTCGAATGTCTGATCCTGAATGTCCCCGAAGCCGCCGATCGCGTCATGCAGCTCGACGAGGCCATCGTTCGCTTCGAGCGCCATCCGCACCGAAAGCACCGAACGCGGAACATAGGAGTATGTGCGCACGCCGTCCGTCGTCGCCACGACCTTTTCACTGGCATGGCTCGAGAGCGAAATATCGACGTTGACGAGCTCGGGATATTTCTCACGGATGAGGCTGTCGAGACTTCTTGAGAATTTCGACGCGCTCGCTCGCCGAACGCGTCGGCTTCGCGCTTCGATAATCAAACACTCCTTCGCCCGGAACGGAAGCGGCCGGCGGCGGCGCATTGCGTTTGACGCGAACGCTCGCCGCATTCTCAGTCGCCTTGCCTATGACGCCCCGGATCGCCGCGGCGTCGTCATGGGGCGTCGCTGCGAAACCATAGAGGCCACCCTCGAAGAGCCGGGCGGAAACGCCGCCGCCGCGCGACTGGCCGTTCGAGAGCAAGACGCCCTTGCGCATGGTGACTTGCGTCGAGAGATTCACATGCCAGCGCAATTCGCCCGGGCGTTTGAACTCTCCGGCGAATGCGGCGAGCCGGTCAAGCATCGGTGTCTCCCTGCCAATCGTTCAGGCAGATTGGAATATAGGCGGATTGCGACGCCTGCGCACCCGCTTTTCGCGTGCGTTCAGAAAGCGTTCTCTTTGAAGAGTTCTCTTCGCAGCGCTCGCGTCTGAGCCGCTCAGCCATGCACGCCGGGCGCCTCGTGACCGGTGCGCGCCACGTATTCCGTATAGCCGCCTTCATATTTGTGGACGCCTTCGGGCGTCAGTTCGAGCACGCGATTCGACAGCGCCGCGAGGAAACGCCGGTCATGCGAAACGAAGAGCATCGCGCCCTCATAGTTCGCGAGCGCCGTGACGAGCATCTCTTTCGTCGCAAGATCGAGATGGTTCGTCGGCTCGTCGAGAACGAGAAAGTTCGGCGGATCGTAGAGCATTTTGGCCATCACGAGCCGCGCCTTCTCGCCGCCGGACAACACCCGGCATTTCTTCTCGGCGTCGTCGCCGGAGAATCCGAAGCAACCGGCAAGTGCCCGCAGCGACCCCTGCCCTGCTTGCGGAAAGGCGTCCTCCAGCGTCTGGAAAACCGTGCGATCCCCCTCCAGCACTTCCATCGCATGCTGGGCGAAATAGCCCATCTTGACATTGGCGCCGATGGCGACGGCGCCGTCGTCCGGCTGCGCGGCGCCCGCGATCAGCTTCAACAGGGTCGACTTGCCGGCGCCGTTCACGCCCATCACGCACCATCGCTCCTTGCGGCGCACGCCGAAATCGAAGCCTTCATAGATGGTCCGGCCGCCGTAGCGTTTGTGGACCTTCTTAAGCGTCGCCACGTCTTCGCCGGAACGCGGCGCGGGCGGGAAGTCGAAGGCGATGGTCTGGCGACGCCGAGGCGGCTCCACCTTCTCGATCTTGTCGAGCTTTTTCACGCGGCTCTGAACCTGCGCCGCGTGCGAGGCGCGCGCCTTGAAGCGCTCGATGAACTTGATTTCCTTCGCCAGCATCGCCTGCTGGCGCTCGAATTGGGCCTGCTGCTGCTTCTCGTTGAGCGCGCGCTGCTGCTCGTAAAACTCGTAGTCGCCCGAATAGGTCGTCAATGCGCCGCCGTCGATTTCGACGACCTTGGAAACGATGCGGTTCATGAACTCGCGATCGTGAGCGGTCATGAGCAGCGCGCCCTCGTAGCCTTTCAGGAATTCCTCGAGCCAGATCAGGCTCTCGATGTCGAGATGGTTGCTCGGCTCGTCGAGGAGCATCGCGTCGGGCCGCATGAGCAGGATACGAGCGAGCGCGACGCGCATCTTCCAGCCGCCCGAAAGCGCGCCGACGTCGCCATCCATCATCTCCTCAGTGAAGGCGAGACCGGCAAGCACTTCACGCGCGCGGCCTTCGAGCGCATAGCCGCCGAGTTCCTCGAAACGGCCCTGCACTTCGCCATAGGCCTCGATGATGGCGTCCATCTCGTCGACGCGGTCTGGGTCGGCCATGGCGGCTTCGAGCGCTTTCAGCTCGGCGGCGACAGCGCTCACCGGGCCGGCGCCATCCATCACTTCCGCAGCCGCGCTGCGACCGGACATCTCGCCGACATCCTGGCTGAAATAGCCGATGGTGACGCCCCGATCGACGGAGACCTGTCCTTCATCCGGGCGCTCCAGCCCCGTGATCATGCGAAAGAGCGTCGTCTTCCCCGCGCCGTTGGGGCCGACGAGGCCGACTTTCTCTCCTTTCAGGAGCGCCGCGGAGGCCTCGATGAATAGGATCTGGGAGCCGTTCTGTTTGCTGATGTTCTCGAAGCGAATCATGGGCACGCGCGCAAAGACGGGAGGGGACAAGCGCCCTTTACGTCATGCGGCGCGTCTTAGGAAGTGCCCCGCTCTGGAAGAAGCCCGCATTCGGCGTCGGTCAACCGTCCAGGCCCTTACGCAAAAAGCCCGGCGCAAAGCCGGGCTTTTCGTTTTCGCCGCCCCGCGGGAATAGCTCCCGCGCTCAGGCAGTCGACCTTGTCAGTAGCGCGCGATGCCCGGGGCGGAAGCGCCGAAGTTGAAGTGATAGTTCACGCCAGCGCGAACGACGTTGTACTGCGGGTGGCGGTTGTAACCGTAGTTCCAGCCCCAAGCGCCGGTCGTGCCGCCCGAGCTGAGATCCGTGTAGAGATATTCGGCCTTGGCCGACCAGTTCGGCATGAACATCCACTCGACGCCGCCGCCAGCCGTCCAGCCGGTGCGGGTGTTGTTGAAGTTGCCGGCCTGGATTCCGCCGTAAGCGAAGCCGCCCGTGCCGTAGAGGAGCAGGGTCGGCGTGAACAGATAGCCGACGCGGCCGCGCAGAGTGCCGAACCAGTTGAGCGAAACGCCGCGGTTGCCCGAGGGCGACATCGGGTTGAGGAAGCCGCCGGCAACCAGCGGATCCGGATAGAGCGCATAGTTGTTGTTGCCGCCCGAGCTCATGCTCGTGCCCTGAATGTCGGTCTCGGCGCCGATCAGGAACTGGTTGATCTGGTAGTTATAGCCGATCTGGCCGCCGCCCACGACGCCGCCGGCGTTGCTGCCGCCCGAGTTGTTGCCCGGCAGAGCGTAAAGATTGCCGGTCGCAGGGCTGACATAGAGGGCGGTGCTGTTCGGGTTGACGCTGCTGGCGCTCCAGCCGCCACCAAGGTTCAAACCGGCGTAGATGCCGGTCCAGGTGATCATCGGCGGCGGCGGAACATAGACCGGGGGCGGCCCCTTGCGGGAGGGAAGGTCGGCGGCGAACGCCGAACCAGTGGAAACGGCCGCCGCAATCAGGGCGGCGGCGAGTGTCCGCGTTTTCATAAAACTCTCCGTTACGCTTGCGCTTGTTCGCAACTTGGGATGACCCGGGGAGAGTTAAGCCAAAAAAGAATTAAAATTTCGATTAAGCTTTCGCCGGACGCCTTACGCCCACCCTCGCAGAAGCGACTTTGGCGACGCGCAGAACCTTCCCGGAAACAAGAAGGAAAGGCGTCAACCGCCTCTTGTTTCCGTCTGGCGCGCCATCCGGGCGAGTTCGTCCTCCAATGGGCGCATCGGACCCCTCCCTATCGGGTGACGCGACTGCGCCGTAACGCTGATCCGCGTAACCGGAACGCCGCTCCTCTGCGCGGCCGCCACAAGCCGCTCTGTCGCTTCTCCGCCGCCGAAACAGACCATGGCGTCGGGACGGGCGGCGACGAGCATTCTGACGTTGCGCTCGTCGATGGTCTCTTTGCGAAAGCTGCGACGCTCTCTTGAAAATACGGATACGGGAATATTGTTCAGTCCGGCCCAGTTGAGGCCGAGCCGCTCGCAGCCGCCTTCGTCGCCGGCGATGATCTCGGCGAAACCATGCTTCACATGCAAAGCGGTGAGAGCTTCGAACACGAAAGCGCGCTCATCGGACGCGCGCTCCAGTTCAGCCTGAACCTGAGCGGCGGCAATTTCGCCCGAGGCGCGGCCAATATTTCGACCGCCACAAATGATCGCTCTCACGAGGCTACTCCTAACAAACCGCCGGGAACGCTCCTAACGGGAACTTAAGGATAGGATGCCGGCTAAGGGCGTGATTGTAAACGCTATTTCATGCTCAGAATCTCGCCCCACACCGCCGCCCAGCCGAGATGCAAGCACGGCACATGAGAGTCCGCGCATCCCCGGTTTATTGCCAAGGCACTGAAAATAAATCACAAAATCGGCACCGCCGCGCGTCATGCAAAGGTCACGCTTCTGTCGTTAACGCTCTTCGCGACGAAAAAATAAAATATATCTGTGCCTTAGCATGTCCATAAGGCGCCATGGCCTCGCCGCCTCAATGCCCCATTCCCGGCGCCGGTCCCGCCGCCGTTCGACGCAGGATCAGCGCCAAAAGAGCGACCGCCGCGGCGAGCAGCATGAGCGTGTAGAAGACGTCGATGTAGGCGAGGAGTGAGGATTGAGCCGCCAATTGCCGGCCCAACCAATCCATGGCCTGCCGACGGGCGAGACTTTGCGACGCGCCCAGCGCCTGAAAATAGGCGGTCACGCTTCTCAGCGTCTCCTGGAAAGCGACATCGGAAGGCGCGAAGGATTCGGACAGGCGGCTCATGTGGAACTGCTGGCGGTGCGCAAGGATGTTTTGTGCGAGCGATACGCCCATCGAGCCGCCGACGTTGCGCGCGACATTGATCATCGCGGAAGCCTGGTCGGTCTTGCTGGGCGGCAACCCGTCGTAGGACGCCGTGGTGATCGGTATGAAGATCAGCGGCAATCCGATCCCGATGAAAATGCGGGACCGCGCAAAGAACCAGAAGTCGAGATCGGCGTAGAGCGACGTGAGATTGTACATGGCCAGCGCGACGATGATCGCGCCGGTCATGATGAGATACTTCGGTTGCACGCGCCCGGATAGCCGGCCAACGACCAGCATCATCACCATCGTCACAAGACCGCCGGGCGAAAGCACTAGGCCAGCGAGCGTCGCCGAATAACCGAAGTTCAGCTGCAACAGCTGCGGAAGCATCTGGGTCGTGGAGATCAGAATTGCGCCGATCGCCATCATCACGAGGAAGCAGGAGCCAAATTGCCGGCTTGCAATCATCCGGATGTCGACGACCGGATTCTCGTGGGCCAGTTCCCAGGGGATCATGATGGCGAAAGCGGCCACGCCGATCGCCGAAAAGGTCACGATGAAGTTGGAGGCGAACCAGTCGTCGATCTGTCCTCGATCGAGAACCACTTCCAGCGCGCTCAGAAAGGTCGATGCGAGAATAAATCCCAGCCGATCGAAACGAGCGACGTCGCGCGCCTTGACCTCCGTCACCACGGTGGCGACGAGCGCGATGGAGAGGAGGCCGACCGGCCCGTTGATAAAAAAACACCAGCGCCAGTTGAGGTTGTCGGATAGCCATCCGCCGAGCGTCGGTCCAATGACCGGCGCAACCACGACGGCGATCCCAAAGAGGGCAAAGCCCTGCCCCCGTTTTTCCGGCGGGAAGGCGTCGGCGAGAATAGACTGCGACACGGGCACCATGCCGCCGCCGCCAAGGCCCTGCAAGACGCGAAAAAAGAGCAGCGAACGGATGTCCCAGGCAAAGCCGCAAAGGATCGAGCTTACGGTGAAAAGCGCAAGACAGATGAGAAAGAACCGCTTGCGGCCGAGCGCCCGCGCGAGATGGCTGCTCGCCGTGAGAATGATCGCGTTCGAGACGAGATAGGTCGTGACCACCCAGGTCGCCTCGTCGGCTGAAACCGCCATGCCGCCTGCGATATAGGGCAGCGCGACATTCGCGATCGTCGTGTCGAGCACTTCCATGAAGGTCGCGACCGACACCACGCCGGCGATGAGCCAGGGGTTCGGCGGGCGTCCTGCGGCTCCCGGGTTCATAGGCTTTGCATCAGCCTTTCGTAGAGCGAGGGCTGCGGCTGGACGCGCACGGTTGGCGTCACGGACATGCCGGGTCCCAGCGACACGTCGCGCGGCAGGGAGTCCAACGAGATTTTCACGGGGACGCGCTGGACGATTTTGACATAGTTGCCCGTGGCGTTTTCCGCCGGCAGGACGGAAAAGGCGACGCCGGACCCCGGCTGAATGCTGACGACGCGGCCCTTCACGAGCCGCCCGGGATAGGCGTCTATGCCGATTTCGGCGGGTTGCCCCGGGCGCATGTCAGTGAGCTGAGTTTCCTTGAAATTGGCGGTGACCCACAGCTTGTCGGGAACGAACATGGCGAGGGCCGCGCCGGCCTGAGCCAACTGCCCGACGGCGGCGGTGAGCCGCACGACCCGGCCCGTCTCCGCCGCGACGATGGTGGTGTAGGAGAGGTCGAGACGCGCCTTTTCCACCTTGCTGGCCGCCTCCCGCGCGTTCGCCTCCGCGCTCTTGCGCTGCGCTTCGAGCGATTGCACGCTCGCGCGCGCCGCCTCGACGGTTTCCTGGGCGCTCTGCCCCCGCGCCTGTTCCTGCCGCAGGGTCGACGTCGCCTGCTGCTGCCTTTGAACGGTGCCCGTGCCATGCTCGACGAGCTTGCGGGATCTGGCGGCCTCCTGCTGCGCGAAGCGCAAAGCCGCCTGCGACTGCTCGACCCCCGCCTTCGACGCGCTGGCCTGCGCTTCCTGGGCGGCGATCTGCGCCTCGAGGTTCTTGACGCTGGCCTGGGCGGCGGCGAGTTGGGCCTGCGCATTCTCCAGGGCGATCTGGTAATCCCGAGGATCGATGCGCATCAGCACGGCGCCAGTCTCTACGTGCTGATTGTCCGTGACCTCGACAGCGACGACATAGCCGCCCACCTTCGGCGAGATCGCATATTGACGCGCGTCGATGAAGGCGTCGTCGGTGCTTTCGAAATGGGAGGCGTGATCCCAATACAGATAGGTTGCCGCGGCGAGCGCCAGCATCGCGACGCCGCCCGCTGCGAGGGCGATCGGATGACGCCGCACAAAGCCCTTCTCCGCCGCGGGCTGCGAGGCGGATTCCGCATCTCGCCTTTCCAGTAAATTTGTCTCGGCCATGCACGTCCCCACGCCTTGTGGAGGGCAATAGATATGGCGCCGACCCGCGGCGCGCACCGCTCGCGCGCCCTCCCTTCAGCAACACGCCGGAAACATTCGCGTGCTTGCGCTCCGCTTGCCGAGCCGCTCCGGTTTCCCAGCTTTCTGTGGTCCGGGGGGCATGAGCTCAGTGGAGACAGAGATGAACAGAATGTTTCTCGTGGCGGCCTTGATGAGTTCCGTCATGGCCTTCGCCCCCGCGGCGGCGCTCGCGCATGGCTGCTCGTATCATCATCACCGGCATCACGCCCGCAACGCCGGCAAGAACGCCTACGGAAGCAGCCACTCGATGCAGAATGGTTCCGGCTCAAAGGACCAGAACCTCGATAATCAGAGCCCCGGCGCCACCAGCCCGAGCGGCCGTGGAAGCAATCCGGGAAGCACCAATCCGAGCGGAAACCAGCGCCAGGGGATATGAACTCCCAAAAGGCCGTCTAACGAAGCGACCCTCGCTCGCGGGGGCCGCCCTGCTTTTATGGCGCATAAGCTGATTGTTATCCTGAACTTGCCAGGGTCGCCTTGCCCGCGCCCTTGGCCGTTTGCTTTCCCGGGCCAGGTAATCACTGCGTAACTTGTTAACTCCGCAACGGCCGTTCTGCACAAGCTTTTTCTCTGTCTCACTTCCGCCAAGGCGTTCGCAGGCGTAGAAAACATGCCGGAGAGTCAAAGGCTCGCCTCCGTCACAATTACGTCGCCCTAGCGGGATGTATGTGCTTAGCTTAGTCACAAGTGTAGCGTCCCGGACGCTCATCACGCAGCCTCTCGAACACACCCGTCCATGACGCCATTGAAAATAGCGGCTCTGAAGACACGACCAAAGCTAGTGGCCATCGCGTTAGCCGCCGTCGTGTTGGCGGCTGGAGTCTGGGCCGCAAAAGTGGCTTTCAGCGGGAAGAGCAGCGAGAGCGCCGCTCAACAGGCGGCGGAGCACAAACCACAACTGGTGCGGCGCGGTAACGCGATTTTCATACCGGAAGGCTCGCCCTACCGGTCGCGCATCGTCGTCGAGCCCATCCAGATCAAGAGCATCAGCCGGAGCCGGGTTGTCACCGGCGCGGTCGAACCGGATCCAACCCGTACCGTCAAAATCCTGGCGCCCGTTTCGGGCCGCGTCAAAGAGCTGAATGTTTCGCTCGGAGACACTGTCAAAAAGAGCCAGAAGCTCGCCACCATCAACTCCGGCGATCTCGCGCAGGCGGTCGCCGACGCCGAAAAGGCGCGCGCGACCGTGAAGCTCACTAAAAGCGCGCTGGATCGCGCCGTCGGCCTCAACAAGGCTGGCGGCCTCGCCCTGCGCGAACTGGAGCAGGCCCAGAACGACTACCACCAGGCGACGACGGAGCTGAAACGCGCCGAGGCGCGGCTGGAAGTCATCGGAGACAGCGGCGAGGTCTCGGGGCAGCGGCAGATTGTCCTGACCGCGCCGATGGATGGAACCATCACGAGCCTCGAAACCGCTCCGGGAGATTTCATCGACAATACGACACAGTCGATGATGACGATCTCCAACCTCGAGAAAGTCTGGGTGACGGCGAGCGTGCAGGAAAAGGATTTGTCCTTCGTGCAGAAGGACGAGCGGGTGGAAGTCACGCTTCTCGCCTACCCCGGAGAGATCTTCTCGGGCCGCGTCCAGGTCATCAGCCAGCTCCTCGAAGCCGACACGCGCCGCAACAAAGTGCGCATTTCCTTCGATAACCCCCACGGCATCTTCAAGATCAACATGTTCGCGTCGATCCGCTTTTTTGCGCCCGCCGCGCAGAGCATTTTGACGCCGTCGTCCGCGCTCTTCATCGTCAACGACACGACAAGCGTCTTTGTCGAGACCGCGCCCTGGACCTTTCAGCGCAAGCCCGTTCTGATCGAGTCTGATTACGAAGGCTCGACCATCATCCGAGGCGTGGAGCCGGGACAGCGCATCGTCGTGCGGGGCGGGGTTCTGCTCAATGATTGAACGCGCAGTCGATATCTGTCTGCATAATCGGCTGATCGTCATATTGATGACGATCCTGGTCTTCTTCTACGGGCTCTACTCCTGGACGCAGCTCAAGCTCGAAGCCTATCCCGATGTCGGCGACGTGACCGTGATCGTCACGACGCAGGCGAGAGGCCTCGCCGCGGAAGAAGTCGAGCAGCAGATAACAGTGCCTCTCGAACGCGCGCTCGCGAGCACCCCGGGCCTTGTGACCATCCGTTCGAGCAGCACATTCGCCCTCTCGCTGATCACCATGGTCTTCAAGGACGGCGTCGAGGATTACTGGGCCCGCCAACGCGTTCTGGAACGCCTCAGTCAGGTTTCTCTGCCCTCGAATATCACGCCCGTTCTCGGTCCGTTGAGCGGACCCGTGGGCGAAATCCTGCGCTATTCGCTCGAGTCGGACGAAAAAAACCTCGGAGAACTCTCGGAGATCCAGCGCTGGGTCGTCCTTCCCGCGCTCAACCAGGTTCCCGGCGTCGCAAGCGTCGCGAATTTCGGCGGACTGACGCGCCAGTTCCAGCTCGAGATCAGTCCGCTCGCGCTGCAGCGCTACGGTCTCGGTCTGTCCGACGTCTCGTCGGCCATCACGAGCAACAGCGCGAGCTCCGGCGGCAGCCGCATCACGCGCGGCGAACAGTCATACGTGATTCGCAGCATCGGCCTCGTGCGCGATCTCGACGATCTGGGCAATATCGTCGTCACGCAGAACAATGGCACGCCGATCCTCACGCGCGATCTCGGCACGCCGCGCCTGAGCAGCCAGGAGCGCGAGGGCGTGCTCGGCAAGGATCGCAATTCCGATACGATCCAGGGCACGATCCAGATGCTCAAGGGCGAGAACGCCCTGCAGGTGCTGAAGGCGGTGCATGAGCGTCTGGATCAGCTGCAAGCCGAATTGGCGCCGCAGGGCGTGCGCATCGTGCCTTATCTCGATCGCAATGAACTCGTCGAAGCGACCGTCTCCAAGGTGGGTCATACCGTCGGCGAAGGCGTCGCCCTCGTGTTCTTCGTTCTCATCCTTTTCCTGGGCAGCCCGCGCAGCGCCGTCGTCGTCGCGGTGACGATCCCGATCGCGCTGAGCGTCACCTTCATTCTCATGAATCTGACCAAGCTGCCCGCCAACCTTCTTTCACTCGGCTCCATCGACTTCGGCGTCATCGTGGACGGCGCCATCGTGGTTACCGAAACGATCCTGCGGGTGCGCGAACACAACCCGACCCGCCCCCTCGAAACCGACACGGTTCAGTTCATCGTGCGCCAGGTCGTCAATCCGATCTTCTTTGCGACGATCATCATCATCACGGCATATCTGCCCCTGCTCGGCCTCGAACGCGTCGAGGCGAAGCTGTTCTCGCCGGTCGCCTATACGATCTCCTACGCGCTGTTCGGCGCCCTGCTCTGTTCGCTGCTCGTCGTCCCGGGCCTCGCCTATATCGCCTTCCACAAGCCAGGGAAAATTTTCCACAACGTCGTTCTCGAGCGGTTGCAGACGAAATATGGCGCGACGCTCGCGATGTGCGTCGATCAGCCCCGCATCATCTACGGCGCCGCCGCGGCCGCCTTCATCGGCGTAATCATCGCCGGCGGAACGATCGGACGCGAATTTCTCCCGAACCTCGACGAGGGGTCTCTCTGGCTACAGGTCCAGTTGCCGAGCGGCATTTCCATCGGCAAGGCGGAGGAAATGGCGCATGATCTTCGAAACGCAGTGCTCGAATTCCCGGAGGTTTCCTTCGTCGTCTCGCAGATCGGACGCAATGACGACCGCACCGACCCCTGGACTCTGAGCCATATCGAGGCGCCTGTCGGCCTGAAGCCATACGAAGAGTGGCCGGCGGGCGAAAGCAAAGCCGATTTCGTCAACCGGCTCGGCGATCGACTGAAGCAATTGCCCGGCGTGGAAGCCGGCATCAGCCAACCGATCATCGACAACGTGAACGATCTGATGAGCGGCGCGCACAGCGCCTTGGTCGTGAAAGTTTTTGGTCAGGACCTCAAAGAGACGCGCAGAATAGCGTCTGACATCGTCGCGACTTTGAAAGAAACGACGGGCACGACCCAGACGTCGATCGTTCAGGAGCCGCCAATTCCCCAGATCGCCTTCCACATCGATCGCGGCCTCGCGGCCCGTTACGGCATCAACGTCTCCGACGTCGCCAATCTCATCCAGACCGGCGTCGGCGGCAGTCCGATCGGCCAGATCTACGTCAACGATCGCGCCTACGACGTCACCGTCCGCTTTCCGCCGGAGGCGCGCAACAGCCCCGAGGCGCTCGGCAATCTCCTGGTCAACACCTCTTCGGGCGCACAGATCGCTCTCTCTCAGATTTCGAAGATCACGCTGCAGAACGGCGAGAGCGCCATCTCCCACGACAAGATCAAGCGCTCGCTTACCGTGCGCGTCGACTACGAAAATCGTGACCTCACGTCCTATCTTGCCGACGCGCAAGCGCGGATATCGAAGCTCGTCAAATACGACCCCTCGCTCTACAAGGTGGTCTGGGGCGGTAAATTCGAGAATCAGCAGAGAGCGCAGGCGCGCCTCACCGTCATTGTCGGCGCCGTGCTCGTGCTGATGTTCATCTTCCTCTTCATCGGCTTTGGAAAGTTCCGCCACGCCGCGCTCATCCTCGGCGTCGTGCCGCTCGCGACCCTCGGCGGACTGGTGTCGCTGCATATCAGAGGCGACAGTCTCAACGTCGCGACCGGCGTGGGCTTTCTCGCGCTCTTTGGCGTCGCGGTGCAGAACGGCATCATCATGGTCGCCAATCTCAACCGCACGTCGGCGGTCCGAGTCGCCGCCGAGCGCGCGCGCTGGGTCGCATCTGATCTCGATCTCGACGAGAAGAGGCGCGACTTTGTCGCCGCCATCCGCACCGGCGTGCTGGAAGGCGCTGGCGAACGCTTCAGACCGGTGCTCATGACCTCGACCGTCGCGACCGTCGGCATGCTGCCGGCGGCGCTCGCGACAGGCGTCGGCAGCGACGTTCAGCGCAGCCTCGCGACGGTCATCGTCGGCGGCCTCATTGTCGCGACGCTGCTCACATTGTTCATTCTGCCGACCTTCTATTTCGTCATCGAGAGCCTTGTTCGGGGCCGAAATGAAATCGGCGACCAAAGAAGGAATTCCGGCGCGATGAGTCTTGGTCCGCCGAAGATCTCGACGAAAATCGGAGCCCGCAACGCGCTTCTGTGCGGTGCGCTCCTGCTGTCGTCCTGCGCCGTCGGGCCTAATTTCGCGACTCCTGAAGCGCCCGAAGCGAAGCAATTCACGCCCGAGCGCACCGCGTCGCCGGGCGAAGGTCAGCGCTTCTCCGAGAACATGGACATCCCGTCGGAATGGTGGCGGCTCTTTCAGTCGAAGCCGCTCGACGCCCTGGTGCGGGAAGCGCTGGAGAACAACCCGTCGCTGCAGGCGTCCGAGGCGGCGGTTCGCATCGCGTATTACAATGCGGAGGCGCAGAAAGGCGGCTTTCTTCCGCAGGTGCTCCTGAACGCGAACGAGAGCAACAATCTACAGTCCAACAATCGCGCGCTGAGTTCGATCAATCCGTCATTATACCACCAGTTCTTTCCCACGCCGGCGAATGTCGCGCTGGGCGTTCCGTCTCCAAGCCCGCTGACGACGAATCCCAATGCGAATTACGGGTTGTTTCTCAAGCAGCTGACCGTCAGCTTCACGCCGGACATCTGGGGCGGAAACGCGCGCGCGGTGGAATCCCTTGTCGCGCAGACGGAGCAGCAGAGCTGGCAACTCGAGGCGGCGCATCTGGCGCTCACGACCAATGTCGTCGTCGCCGCGATCCAGGAAGCTGCAATCCGCGGGCAGATCGATTCGACCAAGACGATCATCACGATTCTCCACGAGTCGCTGGACATCCTCAACCGGCAATACTCCTTTGGCTCGATCGCTAAAGCGGACGTCATCGCGGAGGAAGCCGCCCTCGCGCAGGCCGAGCAGACGCTGCCGCCTCTCGAGAAGCAACTTGCGATACAGCGCGACCTTCTCACCGCGCTTGCCGGGCGCATGTCTTTCGAGGGAGCGGGCGAGAAATTCGAGCTGGCGAACCTCAAGCTGCCGATGACGGTGCCTGTCTCCCTACCCTCGAAGCTCGTCGCGCAACGGCCGGACATCAAGGCCGCCGAGGCCAATCTGCATCAGGCCTCGGCGGCCGTCGGCGTCGCCATCGCCAATCGCCTGCCCAATATCACGCTGTCCGCGAACGTTGGAACAAGCGCTTTCCATGTGGCGCAGCTTTTCATGCCCGGCACCGGCCTTTATTCGGCGGCGGCCAATTTCTCGCAGCCGATCTTCGACGGCATGACGCTGCTCAATAAGCAGAAGGCCGCGCAAGCGGCGCTCGAACAGGCGGATGCGCAATATCGCAGCGCTGTCGTCAACGGTTTCCAAAATGTCACGGATGCATTGCGCTCACTCCAGTCGGACGCCCGGGCGGTGATGACGGCGCGCAAATCCGAAGACGCCGCGAAACGGAGCCTGGACATCGTCCGCATGCAGCTCAAATACGGGCAGGTTTCGCAGATCGCCGTGCTCAACGCCCAGCGTACCTATCTCCTGGCCTCGCTCTCGCGCGTGCAGGCCGAGGCGACGCGCCTATCCGACACCGCCGCGCTTTTCATGGCGCTCGGCGGCGGCTGGTGGAATCGCTGAAAGGGATTCAGCCGGCGGCTTTGCTTTTGTTCGCGCCGTCGACGAGGCCGATCAGACCCTTGAGAAGTGCGACCGGATCGGGGGGGCATCCGCGAATGTGCAAATCAACGGGCACGACATTCGATACGGCGCCGACGCAGGCGTAGCTTCCGGCGAAAACGCCGCCGTCAAAAGCGCAATCGCCGACCGCGACCACCCATTTGGGGTCCGGCGTCGCGTTGTAAGTGCGCTCCAGCGCCTCGCGCATGTTCTTGGTCACGGGTCCCGTGACCAAGAGCACGTCGGCGTGCCGGGGCGACGCGACGAAGCGGATGCCGAAACGCTCGATGTCGTAAAAAGCGTTGCTCAGAGCATGGATCTCGAGTTCGCAGCCGTTGCACGACCCCGCGTCGACCTCTCGGATGGAGAGGCTGCGGCCAAGTCTTTGACGCGCTTTCGTTTCGAGCGTGCGACCAAGTTCTTCGAGGCTACCCGCGTCGGGTGCAGGCGCCGGTTCGGTGAGCGCGCGACCAAACAGGCCTTGTAGGATGAATTTCTGCATGTCCCGCCCGCTTAAAGATCGTGGCCCGAATAGGAGCAGTTGAAGGATTTGTTGCAGAGCGGGAAGTCCGCCACGATGTTCCCTTTGATGGCGGCTTCCAGCAGAGGCCACTGGAACCAGGACGGATCGCGCAGATGAGCGCTTTCGATACGTCCATCGGCGCCGATGCGCAACCAGACGAGGATGTCGCCGCGGAAGCCTTCGACAAGTGCGCCGCCTTCCACCTGACGCCCTGGCTTTTCGTCAACTTCGATGCTGATCGGCCCGTGCGGCAGACGGTCCAGAATCTGCTCGATGATCTGCACCGAAGCGGTGATCTCGTCGAAGCGCACCCATACGCGCGCATCGACGTCGCCTTCGCTCGAAGCGCCCAGCTCGAAGGAAAGCTGGTCGTAGGGCGCGTAGCCCACCGAACGGCGGGCGTCGAAAGCGCGGCCGGAAGCGCGCCCGACAAAACCGCCGCAGGCGTATTGGCGCACCAGATCGGAACTCACAAACCCCGTCGTGACCGTGCGGTCCTGGAGCGAGGTCGTATCGCCATAGAGGCTGACCAGATGAGGAACCATCACGTTGATCCAATCCATCAACGCCTGCAGTTCGTCGACCCTCTCCGCCGCAAGATCGACGCTGACGCCGCCGGGCTGGATCCGATCCATCATCAAGCGATGGCCAAAACATGCAAAAGACGCTCTGAGAATGCGTTCGCGGATAAGCGCGCATTGAGCGAGCATCATGGAGAACGCCGCGTCGTTGCAGATGCCGCCGATGTCGCCGACATGATTGGCGAGACGCTCGAGCTCCGCCATGAGCGCACGCAGATATTTCGCGCGGGGGGGAATCTCGACGCCCAGCGCCGACTCGACGGCGAGCGCGAAGCCGAAGCCGTAGCCCACGGTGCTGTCGCCTGATATGCGCGCCGCGATTTGTGCGCCGCGCGAGATTGCGGCGCCCGCCATGAGCTCGCCGATGCCCTTGTGGACGAAGCCAAGTCGTTCCTCGAGCCGCACCACCACTTCGCCATTCGCCGAAAAGCGAAAATGGCCCGGTTCGATGATGCCGGCGTGAACGGGACCAACGGGAATCTGATGGAGAGGCTCGCCCTCCGTCGCGAGAAACTCATACGGGTCCACCGTCGTCTCGATCGGTTCGCGCGCGCCGCCCGGGTGACGCACGCCCCAGCGCCCATGATCGACCCAGCGTCTGGCGTCGGGGAGGCCGATCGGCTCCAGGCCATAAAGGTCCGCGATCGACCGTTCCAGCCGCAGCGCCGGCAGGTGGAAGCGCGCGACGGACGGAAAGCGCCGCTCCGGGCACGCGAGCGCCAGGATCTCGACATCCGGCGCGTCTCTCTTGATCTTGGCGAGATAGACTTGCTCGCCATCGCTCCAGAGGCTGAGAAGGTCCGCCTCGCCCCGCGCGATCGCCTGGACCGCATCGTCCCAGCCTTGCGCGTCGACGTCTTGTCGCCGCCAGGGCGGACAGGCCGCAGGGGCGCTAGACGGCCCACCTCCCTGTTTTTCCTTGCGCAGAAACATCATCGCATTCTCCCCCGCGCCTTAACCCGAGAAGCCGCGCGACGTTCTGAAACCAAGTGACGATATATCCGGGCAGATACAGGCCCGCGATGAGCACGATCGCCAGATGTGTGAAGAGCGGAATGGCGGAGGCGTGCACCTCGCCGACGTTTTTGCTGGGTTCGCCGAAAGCCATGCCGATCACTCGGAGCAACAAGGCGCCGAAGGCCACCAGAAGCCCGATAACAAGCGGAATCGCGAGCAAGGGCTGACGGGCGAAGGTCGAACTCACGACGAGAAACTCGCTCATGAACACCCCCAGCGGCGGCATGCCGCAGATCGCCATGACGCCGACGACGAGTCCCCAGCCGAGAGCGGGGTGGCTTTGCGTGAGGCCGCGGATGTCCGCGATCTTCTGCGTACCCTTCGCCTGCGCGATGTGGCCGACCGAAAAGAAGATCGCCGACTTCGTGAGGCTGTGCATCGTCATGTGAAGCAGCCCCGCGAAATTG
Organism: uncultured Alphaproteobacteria bacterium; assembly: GCA_963806665.1. Lineage (GTDB taxonomy): Bacteria > Pseudomonadota > Alphaproteobacteria > Rhizobiales > Beijerinckiaceae > Methylocystis. The sequence continues at coordinate 458,846 of CAWDYM010000005.1, forward strand.
GCGAGCGGGCCGCCGACGCCAAATGCGAAGGCGATGATTCCCATGTGCTCGATCGACGAATAAGCGAACAGCCGTTTTATGTCATCCCGCCTGTAGAGCATGAAGGCGGCAAAAAGCACGGAGGTAAGGCCGAGCGCGATCATCATCGGGCCGGGCGTCACCGCCGCCGCATTGGCCGTCAGCAGCATCTTGAAGCGCAGGACGGCGTAGAGAGCGACGTTGAGGAGAAGGCCCGAAAGCACGGCTGAAATGGGCGTCGGGCCTTCCGCGTGAGCATCGGGAAGCCAGGCGTGCATCGGCGCGAGGCCGACCTTGGTTCCATAGCCCAGCATCAGGAAGACGAAAGCGACGTTCAGCAGCCGCGCGCTGAAATGGGGCGCGTGCGCCAACAGCGACGACCAGACCATCGCGTCGTAGCCTTGGCCCAGCACCGGCTCCGCAGCCATGTAGACGAGGATCGTTCCGAAAAGCGCGAGGGCGATTCCGACGCTGCCCAGGATGAAGTATTTCCACGCGGCCTCGATCGACTCGCGCGTGCGATACACGCCGACCATCAGAACGGTCGTCAGCGTCGCGACCTCGACGGACACCCACATGAGTCCGATATTCGCCGCGAGCAGGGCGAGGTTCATGGAGCACATCAGCGCCTGATACATGGCGTGATAGAAACGCAGATTCCCGACGGACAGCTTGCCCGTCTCGATTTCGTGCCGGATATAACTGGCGCTGAAACCACTCGTCGTGAAGCCGACAAGCGTCGAAAGCACGACGAACACGATGTTGAGATCGTCGACGAAGAGGAAGCTGCCGGTTTCGTGCGCCTTGAGGAGAAGCAACAGGGAGAAAAGGAACGTCGCGCCGGAAGCGGCAAGATTGATTTGCGCGCCCTTTTTATAGTCCGACTGGAAGGCGAGAACGCCCGCCGCCACCGCAGGGATGACGATCAGCGCGTTCGACACCATGAACATCTCGGAAATCATCTTTTTTCTCCGCGCACGCGATCGAGTTCGAACAAGTCTACGGTGTCGAAGCGCTCTCGGATGCGGAAGAGGAAGATGCCGATCACGATAAAGGCGACGAGAACAGAAAGTGCGACGCTGATCTCCACCACGAGCGGCATGCCGTCGGCGCCGGCGGCCGCAAGAATCAAACCGTTTTCCAGCGACATGAATCCAATGATCTGGCTAACGGCGTTGCGCCGCGTCACCATCATCAAAAGCCCTAGAAGTACGATCGCGAGCGCGAAGGCGAGATCCTCACGCGCCAAGGGATCGGCCGAAGCCGTCGCCGGCAGCATGACGACCAGCGAAAGCGCCATGAGAAACATGCCAAGGAACATGGTGGGGCCGATGCCGCCCACGACTTCGACAGAGCGGTGAATGCGCAGCTGCTTGACGATTTTGCGCAGCGCGATCGGGATGATCGTCGCCTTGAAGATGAGCGCGATCGCCGCTGTCACGTAAAGATGGGCCGCGTGCTGGACATAGGCCTGCCAGGCGACCGACAGGGTGAGCACCGAGGCGTGAAGCGCGAAGATGTTGATCAGTCCGGACAGTCGATCCTGATACAGCAGCATGAAACTGACAAGCACAAGGCAGCCAGCCAGCAATTGCGCGACGTCGAGATTGAGATGCTCCATCAAAGGCTCCGTGTGACGAAGACCAGCAGCGTGCCCAGAAGTCCGAGCATGAGGGCGACGCCGAGAAAGTCGGGCACGCGAAAGACGCGCATCTTCGCCGTCGAGACCTCGAACAGCGCGAGGAAAAAGCCGGCGATCGCCAGCTTCACCACATAATAGGCGATGCCATAGCCCATGCCGGCAAGACTTCCGTCATGGGGCGCGAGACCGAAGGGAAAAAAGACGCAGCCGATGAGCGACACATAGAGGAGAAGCTTCAGCGCCGAGGCGAGTTCGATCACGGCGAGGTGGCGCCCGGAATACTCGAGAATCATGGCCTCATGGACCATCGTCAGCTCGAGATGGGTCGCCGGGTTGTCGACAGGGATGCGGCCGTTCTCGGCGATGGCGACGATGAAGAGCCCGATGAGCGCGAAGCCGACCGAAACGCGCAGTTCGAAATCCGAGGCCATATAGGCGGCGACTTCGGAGAGCTGCGTCGACCCCGCGATGAGCGACACGATGAAGACGATCATGATCATCGACGGCTCGGCGAGCGAACCGAACATCGCCTCTCGGCTGGAGCCGATGCCGCCGAAGGCCGTTCCGACATCCATGCCCGCCAGCGCCAGAAAGAAACGGGCGCAGCCGAGAAGAGCCGTGAGCGCGATGAGATCGGCTGTCCAGCTGAACATGAGGCCGGTGGCGAAGGTCGGCACGACAGAGGCGGCCACCCAGGTTGTGCCGAAGATGATGTAGGGCGCGGATCGATACAGCCACGACGCGTCATGCGCGAGGACCGTCTCCTTGCGCAAGAGCCGGATGATGTCAAACCACGGCTGCAGGATCGGCGCGCCCTTCCGGCGAAGAAGCCGCGCCTTCACCTTTCGGGTGAAACCGATGAGCACCGGCGACAGCGCCAGAACGAGCATCATTTGCGTCGCCTGCGCAAAGAAATCGACAAGAAACGTCATAGCGCCACGATGATGAGGAGGAAGACGAGGGCGACGAAAACGAGCCCCAGATATTCCTGGATTGAAAGGTAGTTCACGACGTTCAGCCGGTCCGCGCAGAACCACACGGCCCGGGTGAGCGGCACATAGATGTAATTCATCAAGCGGTCGCTGATCTCGACGGTGAAGCGCGCGGGGCGCGTCTCTCCCGGCAGTGGCATGTCGAGGCTCTCGCGCGTCGAGAAGGCGAGTGCGCCCAACGCCCGCCGCACGGGCTGCGCGAAGCTGCTTGCGCTATATTGCGTTGCAAGGCTCGGCTCGATGTAGCCGCAGTCCCAGGGCGGCGCGCGGCGCACCGGCCGCGGCCACAGCGTGCGGATGAGATGGCGCGCGCCCACGGACGAGAACAGAATGAAGAGGAAGACGAGGAGGCCGTTATAGGAGCTGCGGCTCTCTGCGATCGGGGCGATGGAGAGCCATGGCAGATCCCCCTGCGCAGACATGCGGCCGCCGACATATTCCTGCGCAGCGGGCGAAATCGTGTCGATCATGAAGCTCGGCAGAATGCCTGCGAGGAGGCACAGTCCCAGCATGACCGACATGGCGCCGAGCGACCATTTGTCGGTTTCGCTCGCGGCCTGCGCGGCGGCGGAGCGGGCGCGGCCGAGAAAGACGACGCCATAGGCGCGCACATAGCATCCGGCCCCGAGCGCGGCGCTCAGCGCAAGCGCGACGCCGACGACGGGCGTGAGAAGCTTCAGAACCCATTGCGGCAGCGAGGGCGTGAGCAGGATGGCCTGAAAGATAAGCCATTCAGACACGAAGCCGTTGAGCGGCGGCAGCGCCGATATGGCGACGCAGCCGCCGAGGAAGACGAAGGCGGTGCGCGGCATCGACCTGATCAGCCCGCCGAGCTTTTCGATGTTCCTCTCGCCCGTCGCGCCCAAAACGGCGCCGGCGCCAAAGAAGAGCACGCTCTTGAAGAGCATGTGGTTGAACACATGGAAAAGCGCCGCAGTGAAGGCGAGCGCCGCGGGGACCGCCTGGCCGTTCGCCTTGAAGGCGAGGGCGAGGCCGAGCGCCACGAAGATGAAGCCGATGTTCTCGATCGTGCTGTAAGCGAGAAGCTTCTTCAAATCGCTCTGAACCGTGGCGAAGAGAACGCCGATGACCGCGCTCAGCGCGCCGAAGACGAGCGGATGGATGCTCCACCAGAAGGCGGGCGGACCGAGGAGATCGAATACGATGCGGATAAAGCCGTAGATCGCGACCTTGGTCATCACGCCGCTCATGAGGGCGGAGACATGTGACGGCGCGGCCGGATGCGCGAGCGGAAGCCAGATATGCAGCGGCGCGAGGCCGGCCTTGGAGCCCGCGCCGAGAATGACGAGAGCGAGCACGAGGCCGCTCTTCCAAGCGTCCTTGGGCGCATCGCGGATGGTCGAGAAATCATATGCGCCCCCGACGCCGCCGAGGAAGCCGAAGGCCATTAGAAGGCATAGCGTGCCGAAGCTCGCCATGAGGAGATAGATGTAAGCGGCGGAGCGGCTTTCCGGGTCATCGTGGGAGGCGAGCACGAGCGCCCAGGACGTGAGCGACATGAACTCCCAGGCGACGAGAAACGCAAAGCCGTCGTCGGCGAGGACCACGCAGTTCATCGCCGCGATGAAGGCGGGGAAAAACGGCAGCACCCGCATCGGGCTCTTTTCATGCGCGCCATAGCCGATGGCGTAGGCGCTCGCCGCGGCTCCGCCGATATTGATTACGGCAAGGAAGAAAGCGCTCAGCGCGTCGAGCCGGAAATGCATCCCGATCCATGGAATCCCGAGCGGAAGCGTCGTCGAGAGTTCATGCGCGCCGCGCGGCGCCACCGCCATCAGAAAGATCAGACCGCAGAGTCCGCCGGTGGTGGAGTAGACGATCCAGCTGACGTCCTTTCGGTCCCGGAGGACGATTGAGGCAATGCTGACGCAGAGCAGGGCTCCAATAAAAACCAAGGCGAAGTCAAGCGGCATCTTTCTCTCTCTCTCTGTCCGAGCTTGGCTTCAGGCGACGCGCTTGCGCGGAGCGAGAGGATGGTCCGATGACGGGACGAGACCGTCGAGTCCAAGAATTTCGGCTCGTCCGCCTTTTCCGCGATAGTCTTCGCAGAAGTGATGCAGGTTTTCCATAACCGTGTGATCGATTGTCGACGCTTCGGAAAGATCGAAAAAGACGGTCTTACCTCCAGGAATTAAGGCGAGGTCGCTCTTCAGGGCAAGATAGTTTCCGAAGAAGGCGGCGCCCTTGACCTCGACGTGATAGACGCCCGGCTCACTTTCGGTGATCGAGCGGCTGAGCTTGAGAACCTGATGCCAGTTGACGCTGCGCCAGAAATGGAAGGCGAGCTCGGCGACAACGCCGATGGCGACGCCGATCAGCAAGTCCGTGGCCAGCACGCCCACGATCGTGATGACGAAGACGCCAAGCTGATCCCAGCCGATTTCGAGTGTCTTCTTGAATTCACGGGGCGACGCCAGCCGGTAGCCCGTGAAGACGAGGAGCGCGGCGAGCGAGGCGAGCGGAATTTCATGGATCACGTTGGGGAACAGCGCGACGAAAACCAGGAGGAAAAGGCCATGGAAGAAATTGGCCCATCCCGTCTTCGCGCCATTGTTCACATTGGCCGAGCTACGCACGATCTCCGCGATCATGGGCAGGCCGCCGATCAGTCCGCAAATCGCATTGCCGACGCCCACGGCGGCGATGTCCCGGTTGAGGTCCGAGGTGCGCTTGTAGGGGTCGAGCTTGTCGACGGCGGCGGCGCTCAGCAGACTCTCGAGACTGCCGACCAGGGCAATGGTGACAACCTGTTGCCAGAACAGCAGCTGGCCGACGCGTGAAAAGTCCGGGAAAGCGAACCCGGAGAAGAAATTCTGCGGCAGAGTGACAAGGAACTTCGGGCCGATCGTGAATTCGTGATGCGGCATAAATTCCGCGCTCGGGAGGAAGAGATATTTGTGTTCGTCGTCGAGGTCGAAATATTTCGCGAGCGCCATGCCGATGAGTACGACGACGAGCGGAGCCGGAATCATCTTGAGCCGTCGATCGCTGACGAAAGTCCACAGGATAAGGAGGCCGAGACCCAGAAGGCCGATGATTGCGACCTCGGGGTTCATGTCGCGGAAGCTCTTGGGGATAGCGCCGATCGTCTGGAAGAGCGTCTGGGCGTCCGGCTTCACGCCAAGCATGACGTGAATCTGCTTCGCCATGATGATGATGCCGATCGCGGCAAGCATCCCGTGCACGGCCGAAGACGGGAAGAAGGCGCTCATTTTGCCGGCCTTCACGACACCCATCGCGACTTGTAGGAGGCTGGCGAAAAAGATCGCGGCGAGCGTGTAGCGATAGCCCGCCATCGCATTGCCCTCCCCGAGCTCCTGGACGGAGTCGAGGATGACGACAATGAGGCCGGCCGCCGGCCCCATGATGGTGACGAAGGAGCCGTTGATCCTTGAAACCACAAGGCCGCCGACGATCGCCGTGAAAATGCCGGCCTGCGGCGGAAAGCCTGACGCCATGGCGATGCCGAGACAAAGCGGCAAAGCGATGAGGAAGACGAGGAAACCCGACAGGATGTCGGAACGCCAATTCTGGGTGAGGCCGGCAAAACCTGCCTGGGGCGGCTGCGACAACTCGATGGCGGGCGTGGCAAGTGTCATCTGTCTCTCTCGGCGGATGGAGGTTGCGGAGCGCTGCTAGAAGATGCGGTTATCGGCATCGCATGATTGGCGCCAACTAAATAGGCACGCGCCAAACCGCTCCGCTCGCGCTGGATGTTCGGAAGGTTGTCAGATTGGCTATCTTTCAGGCATCACGCACCCGATCGTGCGCCATAGCGGGAGGGGCCTACCAAGCGACGCGCAGGGATTAATGCCTGGGAATTGCGAGCCGATGCCTGGCTTCATTCTGAACCCTCAATTTCTTTGCGGCCGACAGAAGCCTCGCAGGGCGAGGTTTCCAGAGTTTTTCGCACTGCAAGAACATATTTCTGCTCTGTTTCTGAAAAGTGACGGCAAGCCCAAATCCTCGGACAGTCCGTTTTGTCCGGGCTATAGCGATCCCGAGCGAAGCGGACCTGCAGACCAAGGAGGCGGACCAGGACATGAGCACACGGGTCTTACTCGTCGAAGACGACGCCGAGATCGGCGAGTTGATCGCACGTTATCTCGAGAATAATACGATGGAAGTCACCGCCGTAGAGAATGGCGCAGCCATGGACGCGGCCTTCGCTAGACAAAACTTCGACGTGCTGATCCTCGACCTCAACCTCCCGGGCGAGGACGGCTTTTCCATCTGCCGCCGCGTGCGATCGTCGCTGACCATTCCCATCATCATCGTCACGGCGCAGGGCGAGGACGTCGACAAGATCCTCGGGCTCGAGATGGGCGCGGACGATTACGTTGTGAAGCCCTTCAACTCCCGGGAGCTGCTGGCGCGTATCCGGGCTGTGCTGCGACGGGCGGAGCCGCAGGCGCGCGTCGAGGAGATCGCGGCGGGCCAGGCCTATATCTTCGCCGGTTGGCGCCTCGATCTTCTCGCGCGCGAAGTCGTTTCACCCAGCGGCACGAAGGTCGCGATGACGGGCGCGGAATTCGACCTGCTTCACGCCCTGTGTGAAAATCCGAACCGCGTTCTGACGCGGGATCAGCTGATAAACATGACGCACGGCCCGACCTCGGGCCCCTATGAGCGAAGCATCGACGTCCTGATCAGCCGGCTGAGGCAAAAAATCGAAAAAGACGCGAAAAACCCGATGATCATTCAGACCATACGGTCGGAAGGCTATATGCTTTCCGCGACGGTCTCTCGCATATGACGATAAGGGGCCTTTTGCTGCGCCTTCAGCCAGACCGGCTCGCAGGACAAATCACGCTTCTGATTCTGGTTGCTATCGTCACCTTCCAGACGATCGTTCTCGTGACTTTTCACGTTCTGGACGTTGAAGGTCGCCGCCATATCGTCGACCAGACGGATTTTGTCGCGAGCATCATTCTCGCGCTCGACGCGGCCCCAATCGAGGCCCGCAGCCATCTCCTCGCGGAATTCGCTCACGCCGTTCCCTTCGCCAATATCCACATCACCGAGAGCGCGCCGCCGAACGTCGAGGTCGAGGACCGCAGCTTCCGCAATGAGGTTCGGCTCACCCATACGGATCTCTGGGCGGGCTCGCAGGTTTTCGCCGTCGCCGAGCCTGGCCCAGACAATCCCGGCATCATGGCGGTCGGCTTGCGCAAGGGGGGCTATGCGCTCGTCTCGATCTCGCAGCATCGCAAGCCGCCGCGTTCGGTCTGGCGTTGGCTGTGGCAACCAGACCCCGGAACGCCGTTTCTGCTGACGCCTTGGGCCCTTTCTGCAATTCTCTTCTTTCTCTGCACTTCCATTCTTGTCCTCTGGGCGTCGGATGGGATTGTCGCGCCGCTGATCACGCTCGCGCGACACGCCGAGCAGTTCCCGGGCGACGGCGCTGGCCAGGGCCCTTTCGCCGAACGCGGACCCCATGAGGTGCGGGAACTGACCCGCTCGATCAACAGGATGCAGGAGCGAATCCGCACGATGATCGCCGCGCGGACGCGCGTGCTCGCCGCGGTCAGCCACGATCTCAAGACGATCATCACACGACTTAATCTGCGCACGGAATTCATCACGGACGGCGACCTGCGGGCCAAGATGCTGCGCGACATCAATCTGATGGATTCGATGTTGAGGAAAAATCTGCAGCATCTGCGCGCGCAGAGCGACCGGTCCGACCACTCCCTCATCGATCTCGACAGCGTGCTGCAGACGGTGACGGACCAGTTCGCGGACATAGGCCATAACGTGCGTTACAGCGGCGGCGGTCACCAGATGATCACCGGCTCCTTGACCGAAATGGAACGCGTGTTCTCCAATCTCGTGGAGAACGCAATCCACCACGCCGATGAAGTGGAGCTGTCGATCGCGGTCGTCGCTCACGGCAGGCTCCAAGTGGATGTCGCGGACAACGGCCCCGGCATCCCCGACGCGCAGAAAGGCTCCGTATTCGAGCCCTTCGTGCGCGGCGAGCCCGGCCGGACGATCAGCAATCACAGCGGCTTTGGCCTCGGGCTCTCGATCGTGCTCTCGCTCGTGGAAAATCACGGCGGCACGGTGGAGCTCCTGGACCAGACGCCCCATGGCCTGATCGTTCGGGTGACGCTTCCCCGCGCCAGCGTCGCAGAGCAGATCGGCTAGAACCAGTTCTCGCGCGGCTTACGCGTCGTCGCTCTCGAGCTTACGCACCAGCGCCTCGATGATCGGGCCCTGTCCTCTCGTGATCTTCTCGGCCGCCTCGGGCAAAGAGAACCAGTCCGCGCGATCGATCTCGGGAATATCGACAAATTTCGCCGATTTCGGCGGCCACTCGATGCGACAAAGATTGCTTTTTGCGCGAGAGGCGTCGGCGTCTCCTTCCAAGGCGAAGGCGTATATGATTTTGCCGCTTGGTTGCGTGAAGGCGCCGAGCGGCGTTAGAGCGCCGCCTTCGAGCGTCATTCCCGTTTCTTCAGCGAACTCCCGCGTCGCGGCGCATTCGGCGGCTTCGCCTTCGCCGATCTCTCCTTTGGGGATAGACCAGACGCCGTCGTCCTTCCCGGCCCAAAACGGCCCGCCCGGATGCACGAGAAAAAACTGGAGACTTCCGCGCCATCGGCGAAAGAGCAGGACGCCCGCGCTGCGCTTCGTCATGCCAGGCTCCTGTCAGACTTAGGCCGCAATCCTCGCCGAACACTCGCGCTCGGCAGGCGCGACGGGAGAATGCAATATGATGGCGACGCGAAAGGGAATCTACCGGGCGCTCATAGGCCTCGCTGCGCTCTTTCCTTTGCAGGCCGTTGGCGGCCCGCTCGACCGAGGCCCGATTGCGGACTTTCTGACGATCTTCCGGCAGTCGGCCATTCCAAAGCAGGTCGTGATCTGGAAGCACGCCGAATACAAGCCTGGCACGGTGGTCGTCTCAACCGAGCAGCGCAGGCTCTACTATGTGCTCGGCGGCGGCCGCGCGATCGAATACGGCGTGGGCGTCGGCCGCGACGGTTTCACCTGGTCGGGAACAAAAGCCATTACCCGGAAGCGCGAATGGCCAGACTGGCGCCCGCCTGCGCCCATGCTGAAGCGCCGCCCGGACCTGCCGCGCCACATGGCGGGCGGCGTGGAAAATCCATTGGGCGCGCGCGCGCTTTACCTCGGCTCGAGCGACTACCGCATCCATGGCTCCAATGAGCCCGACACGATCGGCGCCGCGGTGTCCTCCGGCTGCATCCGCATGACGAACAATGACGTGATCGACCTCTATTCGCGCGTGAAGGTCGGCGCCAAGGTCGTCGTGCTTAAATAGCCATCAGCCCCGTGGCGTCTTCGACAGGGATGCCCGCGCCTCGAAGCGGCGGCTTGACAGATCGGAGCAACTAGCCGAATTATCACAGAAATTAGCGCGGCTTCCGCTTAGGTATGCTGAAGGCGTTTTCCGCCGCTCGGTTCGATGGCTTGGCCTCTTCGAAGTCACTGGAGTATGCGCATGAGTGAGAGTTCGGAAGACGTCAAACCGGTCGTTGACGAGCCGCGTGCGGAACCGGGCGAAGCCACGGACGAGCGACGCCGATCAGCGCTCGCCAAGCTCGCGCTCTGGACGCCGCCGGCGATGCTGTCCCTCATGGTCTCCCAGCGCGCCTCAGCCAGTTCCTTAAAGCCGCTGCCGTGAGGCGTCCACAGGACCGAGCCATGCAAATGACCGAAGGCCCGCAGGACGCCGAAAAGGTTGCCGAAGAAGCCGTCGAGAAGAGCCTTGAGAATGTGGACGAGGGTCGCCGCGCGACGCTCGGGAAGCTCGCTCTCTGGACTCCGCCCGCCATGCTGTCCCTGATGCTCTCGCAACGCGCGTCGGCTGCCTCCTGAACTTGGCGGATGCGATGCTGCAGGCGCCGCTGGGAGCCAGTCTCGCGGTCGCGACGCCAGGCTTCGACGCCATTCATTTATTGAACGCCAGCGCCGCAGCGCTATGGGCGCGTTACAATGAACCGGGCGCCGGCGCAGACGAGGCGGCGCTCGTCGCGCACGTCCTTGAAAACTATAGCGTGGCGGAAGCCGTCGCCCGCGACCAGATTTCAGCGCTGCTGGCCGAATGGCGCCGAAGCGGTCTTGTCGATGCGCCCCCGCGCCTGCGCCCGCCCGCGTCTCAAGACTGGATCATTCCGCCTCCCCCATCGCGCCCGCTCGTAGCCGGGCGGATGGCCTTGCAAACCCCCGGCTGCGCGATCGGCCTCGACGTCGAGGATCAGGCGCTACGGGAAGAACTGGCCCGGACGCTGGCGTCGCTGCTGGACCCGTGCGTCCGCGAGGTCTCGCATGTTCTCGCCCTGAACGGCGCATCCACGCAATGGACGCTGACACTGAACGGCGACGCCTGCGAATCTGGCGACACTTCAGACGGCGCCATCGTCGCCGTCATGAGCCTGTCGATCGACCTCGCCTGCCGCGCGGCCGAGAGACTGCTCGTCGTCCACGGGGCCGGCCTCGTTCCGCCAGATCGGGCTGGAGTCCTCCTTGTCGCGCCGGGCGGATCGGGCAAGACCACGCTGGCGGCGGCGCTCAATGCGCAAGGCTGGGCGCTTCTAAGCGATGACGTCGTGCCGGTCGATCGTTCCGGGCGCCTTCTGGGCCTCGGGACGCCCATATGCCTGAAGCCGGGAAGCTGGCCCGTGCTCGCGAGCCGCCGCCCGGAAATCGAGAGCACGGCGCTTCTGCGCCGCTTTGGCGAAACGGTCCGGCTCCTTCCGCCGCGCGGCGCAACTCCGAAAGCGCCGGTCGCGCCGGGACTGTTGCTGTTTCCCCGCTATGACGCTTCGAGCGCGCCTTGCTGTCGCCCGCTCTCTCCAGAGGCCGCATTGCAGGGGGTTATCGAAGCGGAATCGGTGATCCGCAATCTGACACAGGAAAAACTCGACGCCCTCGTCCGATGGGTGGGTTCCGTCCCTGCTTTCGCGCTCGACTACCCGGACCTCGACTCCGGATTGGCGCTCGTTCTTGAATTGGCCGGGTAGCGGGTCAGGCCGACGGGATGCAAATCAGCAATTTTTCTCCCGCCTCACCGTCGTCGCAGCTTCGCGCGCTTCTGCGGCTTGGCGAAACCGTCGACGATCCGCTTCTGCGCGCGCTGGATGGCGGCGCGATCGATTGGCCGCTGTTGCTTCGGCTCGCGGGCGATCATTTCGTCACGCCGTCCCTCGCCGCCGCCATGCGTCGAAAGGGTCTTCACGAACGACTGCACGAGGACGTCCGAGCCTATCTCGACGCGATCCAGGCCTTGAACGCCGAACGCAACGAAACGCTGCGCCGGCAACTCGTCGAAACAGCCTGCGCGCTGAACCGCATCGGCGTGCGGCCTCTGCTGTTGAAAGGCGCCAACGCTCTCCTCCCCGATCATGACGAATATGCGCAGGATCGGGTGATTGGAGACCTCGACCTGCTCGTTCCGGCCGACCGGGTCGATGACGCCGTCGCCGCGGTCGTCGCCGCCGGCTACCGGTCCTATGAACAGGCGTTCCCGAGAAGGAAGGAAATACTCGACCGCAAGCACCAAGCCGCCGCGCTGCTGCATCTCGAATTGCCTGTGAAGGTGGAAATCCACCGGCGGTTTCTGGTGCAGGAGAAGGATAGCGCCCGACTTCAGGAATTTCTAACCCATCGAGCGGTCGTCCTCGACGGGCGCGCAACCGTGCTCGTTCCTGATCCGGCTACCCGTCTGATTCACAACTTCCTTCATGCGCAGATTTCGAACAGGCAGGCGCAGACGCGCCTGATCGAAATCCGCCAGCTCCTCGACTTCGCACTGCTCGCTCGCGCGCATGCGCGGGAATGCGACGTCAGCGAATTGACCCGGCGCCTGCGCCCCGGCCGACGCGATCTCCTCGCCCAGTATTGGGGCCATGCAGAGCAGTGGCTGGATGCGCCCTATCCGGCGGAGTTGCCGCGCTCTCGGCGCCAGAAGCGCGAAGCCTTTTTCGTCGAGCTTGTCGCGACGCGGCCGCTCTATGCGTCGCTGTTCGAGAGATACGCCTATCTTTCCCGTCTGCCGGGCCGTTTCGCGCAGCTCGTTCCGCGTCTGTGGCGGGAGCCCGAATATATTCCGCGCCGGCTGCACGCTGTCGTCGCGAAATATCTGCGAAAACGGTCTATCGACGATCCGCTCTGAACTGCACCGGCACGTCGAAGGAGAGGCTTTCGTCGGCCATGACGGGCGGAGGCGGAGGCACGGGGTCCGCCTTTTTCATCATGGCGAGCGCGGCCTCGTCGAAGACGGGCAGGCCTGACGAGCGCTTGATGCTGTAGGCCAGAACATGGCCGCGCCGGTCGAGCGTGAAATGCACGCTCGCCTCCGCCGCGCGCCGGCCCCCGCCCGCGGGATAGCGCTTGGCGCGATTGAGATGGGCCATCAGCGCCTTCTGCCACGTCAGCTTGACGGCGTTGGCCGCCGCGTCCGTGCCCTGCACGGGCGCGGCGGGGCGATCAGCGACTTTCGCGGCCTCCGATTTTGGCGGCGCGGTCGCCTCGGACGCGGCGGACTCGCTCGAGACGACCTGCTGAGCCTGGCGCGACTTCTCATCCTCGACAGGTTTCTCCGGCTTCGCGTCGCGCGACATCTCCGCGTCTTCCGCTTCGGTCCGCGCAATCTTCTCTTCGTTGTTCTCCTTCGTTTCGGCGGAGGCGACGGAGGGCGCCGCGGCGGCGGATTCGTCGGTGACGGGACCCGGCGGTAGGTCGGTCGGCTCAGTGTCGCGCGCGGCGACAGGCTCCAGGGAAAGTTCGATCGCCGGCGCGCCGCTCGCATCGTCTTCGATATCGCCGCGAAGGGTGAGCAGCGCCGTCGCGGCGCCCCCGACATGCAAAAGGATCGCGAACAGCGCCGCGACGCCCCACAGCTTGTTGTTCGGCGTCTCGTTTCGAAGAGCCGTCGCGCCGCTCATTTCTCGGCGCTCGCATCTTTGCCGCCCGCGTCGAGCGCGACGAGCGCAACTTTGAGAAAGCCGCCGGCGCGCAGGCGCTCCAGCACCGCCATCATCTCGCCATAGGGCACGGCGCTGTCGGCGCGCAGATAGATGCGCTTGCTCTTGTCGCCGAGCTGCCGTTCGAGCGACGCGACGAGTTCGTTGCGCTTGACGGGCGTATCGCCAATGGCGATCGCGAGATCGGATTGGATCGTGACATAGACGGGCTTCTCCGGCTTCTCATGCGGCGCGGCGTTGGAGGCCGGAAGATCGACGGGAAGATCAACGGTCGCGAGCGGCGCGGCCACCATGAAGATGATGAGCAGGACGAGCATCACGTCGATGAAAGGCGTGACGTTGATTTCGTGCGTTTCCTGAAGGTCGTTCCTGCCGAGATGCGCGGCCATGATCGTTTACTCCGCCGCGTGGATTTTGCTTGCATGATGTCCGCGATCGAGATCGCGCGAAACGATGCGCAACAATTCGCCAGAGACATTGGAGACGAGTTCGAGATAGCCCCCGGTCTGCCGCGCAAGATGGTTGTAGATCAGCACGGCGGGGATGGCGGCGAAGAGCCCGATGGCGGTCGCGAGCAACGCCTCTGCGATGCCGGGCGCGACGACGGCTAGATTGGTCGTCTGCGCTTTAGAGATGCCGATGAAGCTGTTCATGATGCCCCACACGGTGCCGAAGAGGCCGACGAACGGACCCGTAGAACCGACGGACGCGAGCAGTCCCGTGCCGCGCTTGATCGAGAGCGCCTCGGCGCGTTCCACTTCCGCGAAACAGGACGCGACTCGCTCCTTGACGCCGGCCCCCGCGAGAATGTCGGAAGAGAGCTTCAGTTCACGCGTCGCCTCCGAAAGGAGAGCCGTGGTCAAACGGTCGCCATTGCCCAGGGCGAGACGCGCCTCTGAAAGACCGCGCGCCTCCGAGAGCTTCGCGATAGCCTCGATCGCGCGCTGGCGCGCCCGCTTCAATTCGATCGTCTTCGCGATCAGAACGGTCCACGTGCCGATCGAGGCGAGCAGCAGGCCGATCATCACCACTTTGACGACGATGTCGGCGTTGTAAAACATCGTCCAGACGGAGAGGTCGTGAGGCTTGGTCGCCGCGATCGCCACATCGACGGCGCGGGCGGTTGGAGAACCCTGAGCCCAGCCCGTCGAAACAAAGGCTTCAAGAGCAAGCATTCCCAGGAATGCTGATCGCATCGTGCTTTTCATGCTTCCGCCCATATCCGAATGAGGTTGTGGTAGATGCCCGTCAACCGGACGCAAGCCGGGTCGCCTGCGCCGAGCCGATTGCTCAGGGATTGAATCGCCTGGTCCAGATCGAACAGCAAAGCACGGGCCACGTTGTTGCGGATCATGCTTTGCAGCCAGAAAAAAGAAGCGGCGCGTTCGCCGCGCGTGACTTCGCGCACGAAATGAAGGCTCGTCGAAGGGTAAAGAACGAGATCGCCTGCGGCAAGCTTGACCTCCTGATTCCCGACACGATCCTCGATCACGAGTTCTCCGCCGTCGTAATCTTCTGCCTCCGAAAGAAACAGCGTGCAGGAAAGATCGGTTCGAATCCGGATCGCCGTGCCGGGAATGCCGCGGATGGCGTTGTCCACATGGAGGCCGAAGTCGTGTCCGACGCCGTAACGATTGAACAGCGGCGGAAAAATCTTGAGCGGCAAAGCCGCCGAGACGAAAGTCGGGCAATTGGCGAGCGCCTGCAGCACATACTCTCCCAATTCGCGCGCGGCGGCGCTGTCCTGCGGGAGCTGCATATTGTTCTTGACCAGCGAAGACTGCGAGCCGGCGGTCGCGCGGCCGTCCTCCCAATCCGCGGCCGTCATTGTCTCGCGAAAGAAGGCGACCTGCTGTTTGCTCAGGACTTCGGGGATGCAGATCAGCATGGGCGCCTATGCTTCTCCCCAGATGCGGATGAGGTTGTGATAGACCATCGAGAGCTTGCGCATGTCGGGGTCGTCCCCGTCCATGCGCGGCGAAAGCTCCTGTATGGCCGCGTCGAGATCGCAGACGAGGTCGCGCGCCTCGTCGGACTGGATCATGCTCTGCAGCCAGATGAAAGACGCGAGGCGTTCGCCGCGGGTGACGGGCGTCACCATGTTGAGGCTGCCCGCCGAAAACAGCACGACGTCGCCCGCCTGCGGCTTGAACTTCCGGGAGCCGAAAATGTCTTCGACGATGAGGTGGCCGCCGTCATATTCCTCGGGCTCCGACAATAGGAGCGTTGCCGCGAGATCGACGCGGATGCGCGCGCCGGTCATGGCGTCGCCCCGCACGGCGTTGTCGACATGCGGGTCGTAGCGATCGCCCACCTCGTAACGTTCAAAAAGTGGCGGGAAAATCCTCAGCGGAATCGCCGCTCCGACGAAGGCGGGGCTGGCGAGCAGAGCTGAGGCCACCGCCGCTCCGAGCTTGCGCGACAATTCGGAGTCGAGCGGCACCTGCAGATTCCGCTTCGCCGTCTTGCTGGCGCCGCCTGACGACGCCCCGTCCTCCCACGACGCGCCCGCGAGCGCCTCGCGCAAGCGCGAGACATCGGCTTTACCGAGCGCGTCAGGGACATGCGCGAGCATCGCTATCCTCCTAGAACTTCACGCGGGCTTCGAGATAGGCGGCTCGGCCCGGCGCCATCTGGGCGAAGGGCGCGGACGACTGATAGAAGGCGTCGTAGTAGGTGCGGTTGAAGAGGTTCATCACCGAGAACTTCAGCGTCGTATATGGTCCGATCTTGGCCTCGGTGAAAGCGTCGAAGCGCCAGTAGGAGGGCAGCTCCGTCGGCACGTTGACGAAGGGATTGCTCGCGGTGGGCGCAGGCCAGCCAAGGGCGTTGAAGCTGGTCCCGCCATTGGCGACGAGATTGTTGCCGCCGTAAATCTTCGACCGATAAATGGCCTGTCCGCCAAACTCCAGCACGTCGGGGTCCAGGCCCAGCAAGTCGCCGAATTTGTATTTCGAGAGCATGCTGAAAGACTGGTGCGCGATGTTCGCGAGTTGCAGGCCGACATTCGTCGGCACATAGGAACTCGTCACCTTCGACTCCATCAGAACCAGGCCGCCGATCGCGCTCCACTTGTCCGTGATGTTGCCCGCGAGCTCGAGATCGAGGCCCTGAACATAGTAGGCCGAGTTGCCGGTGGTTACGCCGGAGTTCACCTCGCGCGCGCCTGACACCTCCGTCCGGAACAGGGCCGCCGTGGCGAGCAAATGTTCCAGCGCCTGCCACTTTACGCCGAGCTCCTGCGCGCGGTTGTACTGCGGCGGAAAAATCTGCGCGGCGGTCGAGAGCCCGCCATAGTTCGCCGCGCTGCCGTCGAGTTCGGCGCCCACGGGATTGCTGGACGTCGCATAAGCGGCATAGACGCTGATGCTCGGCATCGGCTTCAAAACGAGGCCGGCGTTGTAGTTCACCAAGCCGGAATGGTTCGCGGCGAAGGACGTAAAGGTCTCGTTGCGGCTGACGATATTGTAATCGTCGAAACGGACGCCGCCGTTGACGATGACGATATCCTTGTAACTCGCGGTCTCGATGAGATAGCCCGACTTGGTGTCGACCGATATGCGTGTCGGATTGCCGGTGAGATAAGGCTGGCCCGAGAAAGGCAGGTTGGTCGGCGGCAGATAGAGATTGCCGACAAGACTGCCGCTGACAGGCCCGGCGACGTTGAGTTCGGATTGCAGCCCGGCATAAGTGTCGCGCGTGAGATATTCGCGGGAAAACTCGACACCCGTCACCACCGCGTGATTGACGGGCCCGGTATCGAACTTGATTGTCGCATCCGTCTGGTTGGCCAGCACGTCCGTGACCTGGTTCCGGCTTTGCGGGTTGAGGTTCACCGTCCCCTTAAAGATATTGGCTCCTTCCGCGATGGTTCCGACATAGTCCAGGACCGACCTGCCCTGACGAAGCCGGCTGTTGAAGGTGATATTATCGGATGCCTTGTACTGCGCGGTGAAGGTTCCAAAATCCTGCTGAGAGATCTGGAAATCGCGGTTGATCAAGCCATACCAGGTATATCGGGGCACGAGGCCTTCCGTAACCGGACGGTTGGCGACGCGATTGTACGCCACGCCGAAATCCGGCAGCCCGCGCTGATAGACGTGGTTGTATTCCGCTGTCAGCGTCAGCCCCTCGATGGGCTTGAAGACCACTGATCCGGCGACGCCGTTGCGGTTGTCGAAGACATAGCTGCGACCCGCCACATTGGCGTCCTGATACATGGCGTTGAGACGAACGGCGAGGATAGGGCTGATCGCCTTGTTGACGTCGAGCGTGACGCGCTTCGTCTGATCGGAGAAGCCGCCCATGACGTTCAGATCCGTGAAGTCGCGGTCGGTCGCCTGTTTGGTGACGATGTTGATCGCGCCGCCAGCGGTGCCGCGGCCGGCGAAAGTCGAGCCCGGCCCGCGCAGGATTTCCACCTGCTCGGTGTAGAAGTTCTCGCGAATGCTGACGCCGGGATCGCGAACGCCGTCGACGAAAATGTCATTGCGCGCGTCGAAGCCGCGAATGAAGAAGCGGTCGCCAAAGGCGTTGCCGCCTTCGCCCGTTCCGAGCGTGACGCCCGCCGTGCTGCGGCCGATTTCGCGCAGCGACGTCGCGTTCTTGTCCTGGAGAACTTCTTTCGTGAGGACCGTCACGGTCCGAGCCGTATTGAGGATCGGCTGCGTGAACTTGTTGGACGACAGCCGCACCGCGCGATAGGGCGCTTGCGGGTCGGCGTAAGGATCCGCATCCGCCGCGGCGACGAAGACCGGAACGCTCGAGGCGGCGCTCGGCGCGCTCGGGGCGCCTCGTCCCCCGCCCCCGGTCGCCCGCGCGCTGGCCGTCGTCGGCCCCGAATGCGTCGTCGAGGCCGCGTGCGTTTGCGCCGCATGGTGCGCCGGCTGCGGCTTGGCGACGGCGACCGGCGTGGGTTTCGGCTTCACGGGAACCACCACCGGGCGCGGCTTCTCACGCGGCGCATCCACCTTGACGGGCGGCAGGGTCGTGGCGGCGTCCTGAGCGAGCGCGACGCCGACAGTCGAAGTGATCAGAGCGGCGATGCCCAGTGCCGCAACAGCCGACCCATCCCGCAGGGACCCGCCCGGCGACGGCAGGCGGAAAGTTCTGAGCGAAAGTGGCGATTTGATCGAGCTGGGAACACGCTTCACGGGATTGCCCTCGGCCATCGGGATGTTGCTGTGGATGCTGGCTGGCTGGCTGGGCGGTACGCCTTGGCTGGCTTGCTGAACGCTTGGATTTACCTTCTATTTTGTAGAAGTGTCTCGCGCGCACACTCAAGCAAAAAGCTTGGTTTCGAAGTTAGAAAACTTCCAGACTAGCTGTTTTTAAAAGCTGAGGAGCCGAATTGCGCGAATAATAATGTCGAAGAGCTGACGAAACGCACATGGCAATGTGCGAATAGCTTCATTTCCTTCAAACATAGAAAGGTTCCAATGAAGGATCGCCGCTGTTGACGCGCGCACCGGCGCCGTTGGATGAGTTTCATCTATGGAGAAGCGACCCAAGGCGCCGCATCATGGAAAAACGATCCCACATGCTTCTGACGCTCGGGGGGCCGGCGCGCCGCCTGAAATAGACGCCCGGGACTTGCTCGGCCCCCGGCAGGAGGCGACGATCCTTCACGCCGGGGAGCGCTACCGGCTCCGCATCACCGCGAATAACAGGCTCATCTTGACGAAGTGAGACGCCAGGCCGCTGGGTCCCGACAGCTGTTTGCAAGCAACCCGCCAGCCGCTAATATGAGTAATAGTAGCGGCGGGAAGAAATAACGACTCAGGACTGCGCCTGCCGCGCGCTCCAACGCATTGACGGGGCGCTTCACGGACCTTGACGCCCCCGATCAAGCGACAAGAGCGCGAGACTCCGCCCGAGCGCGCGCCGGGCTTCATCGAACAACCAACCGCATGCGCGCTCAAGCGACGCCAGACGTCTAATCCAAGGGTCGAGACGGTATGCCCACCGGTAAGGACGAAGGCGCAAATCTGGCGCGCGAAACGCGATGGCGGACCTTGATGAGCGCCGCTCAGGACGGCGATAACGCGGCCTATGCGACGCTTCTGACGGAAATGCTTCCCCTTCTGCGAAGATCAGTCGCCTATAAGTGGCCTGGGGCCTCAGATGTAGAGGATATTGTTCAGGAAGTATTGCTTTCGGTTCATGCCGTGCGCCACACTTACGATCCGGAACGCCCTTTCATGCCTTGGCTCATGACAATTGCGGCGCGCCGGAGCATTGACGCCGCGCGGCGCCGGATGGCGCGCAACGCCGTCGAAACGACCGTAGAGATTTTTCCAGAAACCTTTTCGAAGGCCGATACGAAAAACGAACAGGACGTCGCCGATGATCAAGACTTCCTGCGGCGTGCCCTGTCGCATTTGCCGGACGG
Organism: uncultured Alphaproteobacteria bacterium; assembly: GCA_963806665.1. Lineage (GTDB taxonomy): Bacteria > Pseudomonadota > Alphaproteobacteria > Rhizobiales > Beijerinckiaceae > Methylocystis. The sequence goes on from CAWDYM010000005.1 coordinate 478,865, forward strand.
ACAACGCGAGGCGGTGGAGCTGACCAAGCTGAAGGGATTGTCGCTTCAGGAGGCTTCGGCCGTCACGGGCAAGAGCATTGCGTCGCTCAAGGTCAGCGTCCACCGGGGAATAAAGACAATGCGTGATTTCATGAAGAAAGAGAACTAGCGGCAATGAAGTCCGAGGAGCTCATTCGCCGTCTCGCGGCGGACGCGAAGCCAGTGCGGCGTCTTCTGCATCCGATCAGGCGCACTCTCGCGTGGTTCATGATTTCGCTCGCCTATGCGGCTGGGCTGGTGGTCGCCTTCGGCTTGCGGCAGGATTTTTACGCGCGCGTCGCGGAGCCGCGCTTTCTGGTGGAATTCGTGGCTGCGCTCCTGACCGCCATGATGGCGGCTGCGGCGGCGTTCTGCTCGACATGCCCTGGCCGGCCTCTCTGGGAGCGTCTCGCGCCCTTTCCTTTTCTCGCTCTCTGGCTGGCCTGTATCGGCGAAGGCTGCCGGCGGGAACTGGCCCTGTCTGGGATTTCAGGCCCTGCATCTGAAACTGGAATTCAGCTGCTTTTGGGAGATTCTTGCGTCGAGCGCCGCGCCCGCGGCGCTGATCCTCGTCATGGTCAGACGCGGAGCCCCGATTGCGCCTTATCTCACGACGGCCCTCTCGGCGCTTGCCGCCGCCTCGCTCGCCGCCGCCGCCATACTTCTCATCCATCGACAGGAATCGAGCGTCATGGTGCTCGTCTGGCAATTCGGATCGGTGATCGCACTAACGGGTTTCGCCGCTTTATTCGGTCGACGACTGCTCTATTGGCGAACGGTGGATATCGCCTCCTTCGAGAACGAAACCATGCCTCACTGTTAGAGCGTTTTGTCGAGAAGCTCGTCCCCTTACGGAATGATCCAGTCTCCGACGGGCTCGACAGGCGCGTCCTTGTCGCGCGGCGCCCGAACGACATAAACCCCGTGCGACGCGACCCGCTGACGCGGACCGAGCGAAAGGCGCGGAAACACGCCGGGATTCAAGTCCCCTTCCGCTTCATGCTCGACGTTTTCAATCAGATAATCGCGGAAGAAGTCGGTCTTCAGCCTCCCGATCGCGGCATCGAGCAGGGAGACCGCGTAGTACGTCTGAAATTGAAGCGTCTGATTTGTGATGGCGACGCCGCGCGTATCGATCCAGGCGCGCACGCGGAACGACAGCGGGTGAGACGCAACGTCGACTTCATAGGGATCGACGAGAAAGAGGCGCTCCGAATAGGGCCGCGCTGAATCGCTTCTGGCGAATTTCAACATGCTGGACGGCAGATAGATCTTGGTCGCCTTGGGCGACGCCGACAGCAGCGACGCGACCTGTTCGTCGCTCAATGCGCCCGGCCACAGGACAAGACTGTCCGGCGGCGCGCCAGATGCCGATACCGTGGCGACCGCATCGACGGCGATCCCCGCCTTGCGGGCTTCCTGCTCGAAAATCCTGGCCGGCTCAGTGGCCGTCGGCCCTTCGCCGACGACCTGCCGGATCGCGCCGCTTTCGCCCTTCTTCCCCGCAAAAAAGGCGGCGAGACCTTTTGCTTCGAGCTCCAGGCCGGACGTGAAGTAGAAGGTCTCGCCGTCTTTTCGACGCCCTGGAAGCTCGGTGTTGGGAAAAAGCGCCGGGATTTTTCGCGCGTCACAGAATTGGGCGATTGGCTCCCACACAGGCGCCAATCCCGAAACGAAAGCGAAAACGGGCTGCGCCTGATAGTTCAGTTCCAGCTGCCGCGGCCAGCTCTCGGGCGCCCCTTCGAGTTCCCAGACATGAAGTCGCCACTTGCGAGTTGCGTCGATGAGTTCGGACTGGTGGTAGGGCGAGAAGCCTTCCCGGCTGCGTTCTGCGCCCGAGTTTTTATTCGCCCAGTCAAAATAGGCTTCGACGACCGCAAGCATCGCGGCGCGATCCTGAGGCGACGCGTTCTTGCTCACGATCGTCGCGATGTGGAGCTCCTCGCCGCTGACGCCGGGATCGATTTTCGTCGACAGATTCTTCAAAAACGCCTGTAGATTGGCGACATCGGCGTCCGCAAGTTCATAGTGCGGCATGATCGGATCGAGGCTTTGACCGGCGGCGTCCACGCCCGTTCGCAGGGCGCGTCCGAGCGTCTCGAAGCTATAGCCGGGACGCATGTGCGGCTGGCTGAGACGCGCGCGGTAGCGCTGCGGCTGCGCCTGCTCGAAACGGTTGAGCAGGAAACGCCCGCGGTCCAATTGTCGCTCGCCGAAAAGCATCGAGCCGTTGATCGGCGGAACGAAATACCCGCCCTCGCTCGTCCCGAAGCCGCTCGGTCTGTGACAGGTGACGCAAGCCGCGCGCGCCCCCGGCAGAACGACGTCGGTCTGCGTCTTCGCCTGGAGCGGCGATCCGTCGGCGCTCCTTCCCTCGAAATACAGGCGCTCGCCGAGCGCCGCATCGCCGGCGGACTCCGCCGCGGCGGTCGAGGTTGCGGCAAGAAGTGCGAAGAAGGAGAGCGCGGCCCTTCTGGACGCTCGCTCAGTGAAGGCTTTCGGCGCGTTCGACAACGTTTCGGTACTCGCTCACAAGCTGTTTGCTGCTGATCAGGCCTTCGATACGCACCCAGGGCTGTCCGGGGCGGCCACGCAGATATGTGTAGGCCCGGTGGTTCGCCTTTGCGTCATTGGCGAATTGCGCGTCGAAAGCCGATAGCACGCGCGCAATGTCGTCGCTTCGTCCCGTCAGCAATCGCCAATGATTGTCGGGGGGAAAATTCTCCGCAAACTCCCGCAGTCGCTCCGGCGTATCGTAATCCGGATCGATCGTGATGGATATGGCCTGGTAATCATCGCTGACCCGGGAAAGCTCGGATTTCGCCGCGGCCAGTGTCGACGTCAGGACGCCGCATATCGTCGTGCAGCTCGTGAAAATGAATTGCACGATGACAGGGCGGCGCTCGGCGAGCAATCGATCCAGCTGGACAGAGCGCCGCAACTCGTCGGTCAGGACGATCGAGGGCGCCGCGAAGCTGAGTTCACTGCGCATGATCGCGGGATCCGGCTGAGCGGCGCGAGGCCCGGCGAAAGCAATCAGCAGCAGCGGCGCGGAAAGAACCGCATGTCTGATCGAACGCGGGACGCCGGGAAACAGTATCGGCATTTTTGTCTCTTGCAAGCGTGCAGGCGCCGGATGATCCGGCGCCTGCAGTTTGTTCAGTGGATCGACCAGATCGCCTGCTCGTGATGGAGCGGGTCGAATTGATAGAGCCGCAGGCGCAGTGACGGTTCGTAATTGAGGTTCAAGATGACCGTCGCTTCGCCGAGCGTGATGCCGGAGGGCGTTTTCATCGACGCCGCGCGGGGGTGCGCGAACGTCCGAGTGCCTTCCGGGTCGTTCTCTTCCATCCAGAACTCGCGGTGCTTCAAAAAGTCCGGGTTGAAGACCGGAGGTTTCGACGGCGTCGGATTTGCGGAAACCGTTGCGGCGGGAACCATGATCGGGGTCGGCGTGTTCATCTCCCACCAGGCGCGCCCGAAGGTGAAGAATGCGCCGTCGCCGCCGACGGGCAACGTGTTTTGGAAGGTATTTTCCCACCCGCGCATGCCGCCGAAGTCGACGCTCACATAGCCGTGATCAAAGTAATCCCCGTTGATCAGCTTGATTTGCACCGTCGCGGGCCGGGTGTGCCATTTGTTGAGAACAGGCTGCGCCTCACTCTTGAAATCGTTGTTCTTGAAGTGGCCGTAGATCGTGTTGTCGGCGTAGAACAGCGTCATGTCGGCGTCCGGATCCTGCGTCACGCCGTCAGGCAGGCTGTTTCGATCCTGCCACTGGAAGAAGGCGCGCTCGGCCTCCGCCATCGTAGCCGGATTGTAGCCGCTGCTCAGAAGAGACCGGAACGCCTTCCACATGCGCTTCGAGGGCGCGAGGTCGCCGATCTTGGCGATCGCGGCTTCTTTCAGAGCCTGGCTGGCGCGCGGCGTGGAGCCGAAAACGCTTTGCTCCCACCCGAGCGGCGTGCTGCCCGCAACCGGCTTGAGCGCGTTCTCGGTCACCTGCACGCGCGGGGGGTGACGACGCCAGCCCCAATGGTACGTGAGGTTGAAGTTCTTGCCCGGCGCGAATTTCAACTTGTATTGCGTGCGCGTGCCGTCTTCCATCGGGAAGAAGGTCAGATCCATCGTCACCAGCGGTATCGCAGACCCCGGCACGGCGGTCGGGTCGAGATACATCTGCATGGGGGTGAAGTCGTCCTTGCCCTTGTTCAGCGTATCGACGACGTAGTTGATGGTGAACGGCACGCCTTTCACGTCGGTCACGTCGAGGAAAGCCGTGTCCGATTCGATATGCGTATCGAACCAGACCTGGTGGACCGTTGCGGTGCCGCCAGTGACATTGCCTGCCGAGTCTTTGATGGGATCGACATGCGTCAGCTTGCTGGCCCCCGCATAGTGCATCATCGGAATCCCGCTATAGACGCGATCCGCGATCGGGTTTCCCTCGAGAATGTCGATGGCCCGCTGGATATCGGCTTTTTTGAACCCGCTCGAAGAATAGGGGTTCTTATCGTCGCCGTGGTCACCGCTCTGGCCGTGGTCGTCTTGCCCACGCCACGCTTTGAAGATCGCCGCGAGGTCGTCGGTCGGCGACGTCTTGTTGATCGGCGTGACGATTGGATCGTCATGCAGATTGTAGGGATGGCTGGGCGAAGACGACAGCGTATTGGGAATCTCCGTCCCGTCCGCGGCCTTCACGTTTTGATAGATCGTCGGCAACAGATTGGTAGGATTGACCCATGGGTCCGAGGGCGGGAAATTACCCTGGGGCGTCGTGACGGTCGTCGTCTTGCCGTCCGGCGACACTTCATATTTGTAACCCGCAACGCCCGGCCACGGCTGGGGGACGCGGGAAGTTGGCGGCGGGGGGACCTGCGCGAAGGCGAAACCGCCTCCCAGGAAAAGGACGATGGCCGTGGAGGCGATCGTCACATTGCGTTTCTGATTCCACTTCATGACGTTGCTCCGGTAGCTCAGATGGCCCGATTGTTGAACGAAGGCCCGGCCTCATCGAGGCGGCGCGGACCGGCCTGGACGAGTTCCCCCGTCAATGGCTTTCCATTCATGACCGACTTGACCCGCGACGCCGCGTCTTCCGGCGCGATCAAGGCGGGGAAAGCGGCCCAGAGGCCGACAGAGTCATTGCCATAGTGAACGATGTCGATACTGGAGGGACGCGCCGTGTCCCTTCCGTGCTTGTAGAGGCGGGTGGCGTAAGCCGCGGCCCCGTCGGACGGGGCGCGGACGAAAGTCCAACCCTTCGGCGCGCCGAACTTGCCGGCGAAAGCCGCAAGGCGCTCGACCGTATCGTTTTCGGGATCGCCCGTTATCGAGATGATCCGCACCTCCTGCTCGAGGCGATCACCCAGCAGTCTGGCGACCTCCGCGACGTTGGCAGTGATCGGGAAGCTTTCCTCGTTCGCGATCGACATGAAATTGATCATGACGACTTTATTGCGAATGAGGTCGCCATAGAGCTGCAGCGTGCGGCCGTCGTGCGTTTCCACTGCCGATTCCGGAAGCTGGCTGCGGCCGTAAAGCTGCGCGCCGCCATGGGCATGCGCCCCCTCTTGCCCGTCGGTCATCGCCTGGGCGGCGTTGACGACCGGCAGCAAACCCGCGAGCGACAGCCCCGCGAGGAACTTGCGCCTCTCGTTCATATGACTCTCCTTAAATTCCGTTGCGTACGCCTTGGGATCAGAAGCCTTGACCTGGCTTCACAATGTCCCAGCGGAACATCATTGCGTGATCTTCATGCACGACGTTGTGGCAGTGCATGACGTATTTGCCGTAGAAGTCCCGCCAATGGCCGTAGAACTTGACCTCGTCGCCAGGCGCCAGTTCGATGACGTCCTTGCGGGAGTTCAGCATGGAGCCCTGCGGTATGGGCTTGCCGTTCTTTTCGATGATCTGGAATTCCTCGAAATGGGTGTGGATCGGATGCGACCAGTTGTCGCCGCCATTTCGAATGGTCCAGATTTCAGCCGTGCCCTGCTCGATCGCGGCGTCGATGCGTTTGGGATCCATGAGCTTGCCGTTCACCGTCCACAGACCGTTGTCGTAGTCGAACACGAACAGCCGTTCGCGCTTGACATCCTTGAGGTTGATCGGGGGCAGATCGCGGAAGCGATCGGGGATGCGGCTCGGATCGGCGGCCATCGGGCCGACGACGTCGAAGCGCATGATCAGGTCGCCCTGATCCAGAAGGCCGCCCTGAAGGCCCGCGCCGTCCGTTCTCATGGCGAGGCGATTGGTCAGATAGATCTTGTCGCCGGCGTTGAACCTCGAGAAGTCGACGACGATGTCGCAGCGATTGGCGACCCAGAGATCGACGTTGTCGGTCAGGATCGGCTGCGGCAGCAGATTGCCGTCGTTCGAGATCACGACGAACGGAAGCGCGTCCTTGCCCTGCTTGGTCAGATAGAGCTTGTAGAGTCGCGACGGCCCGCCATTGAGCAGACGGAAGCGATATTTGCGACGCTCCACCTGGAAATAGGGCTGGATGCGGCGATTGACCGTAAAGCGGTCGCCGAGCATGCCGTGGTTTGTATAGACCTCGTTGCCGACATAGCCACCGTATTCATTGCTGTCCTTTGCAGGATGCGCGCCGGTGAAATCCCAGCTCGGCTGACCATTCTGATCGAAGAGCACGTCATGCAGAATAAGCGGGACGTCATAGCGGCCGCTCGGCAGGCGATACGCCTTCGGGTTCGGATCGCGTTCGTTGCCTGAGTCGCTCTCGTCGAAGATGAGATAAAAGCCCGACAGGCCGGCGTAAACGTTTGGCGCCGTGAAATCGAGCCGGTGGTCATGGTACCACAAGGTGCTCAACGCCTCGCGCGGATCATTTCCCGCATAGATGTTGGGATAATGATGATCCCAAAACTCCCCCGGGAAGGTGAAGTCGGCGGGATTGCCGTCGCTCTCCGACGCCTGATGGCCGTTGTGCGTATGGATCGTGCTGGACGGCAGCGCCCAGCCGATCTTGCCTGTGCCGACCGGCGGCAGATTGTTCACGCGGCGAACGAAGATCGGCTCGCCATAGCGCGCATAAAAGGTCTCGCCCGGCGTCGCGCCGTTGAACCCGTAAGACCAGGAGCCGTTCGCGTAGGGACCTTCCGGATGATAGACCCACTTAAATTCCGAGAGGATCTGCTTGTAGAATTTCTTCGGAAGAAACTCGTTGTACCGCTGGTGGCGGGCCGGATCAGGCGGCACGCCGAGGGACCCGACGGAAACCGGCTGCGCAGTCGGCATGACATAGAGCGGCGTCACGAAAGGCGTCGCCGGCGGGCTCGGGCGAGCCTGGAACCCCGGGACATAGCCATCAGGAAACAGCAGGCCGCTCTGCGGCACGGCCGCGCCGGCCTCCTGCGCGACAACTCCTGCTCCTGCCGCGCTAATTCCAAGTTTTAAAGCTGTACGTCGATCAACCATGTCAATCTCCCCCTCCCATAACCGCCGCGGCGTAAATCAAAAGCAAAGCCAATGCAGAGTCAACACTAAACCATGCTATACATGGTCTTTTTACTGTCACATGCGCGTTTAGTAAATAACGTTTCTGTCACTTATTAAGACGAGCGTCATCTGTCTCACACTCTATAGAGCGTAAGTCTTATCGTTCAGGTCAGCCGAATTCTGTCCCGGCGACGCAGCGCGAAGCCAAGAACGCCCCTCCAGCGCGCGAAGACGCGCAGGCGGTAAATGCCGATGAAATTGGAGACGTGCGCCCGCGCACACCCCGCCGCTATGCGCGACGCGATCGCAATACCCCAAAAAAGAAAATTGAAAATGCCCTCGCCTTTGCCCCCTAAGGGGCCGCCCCAGCGCGATTATTTATCGACCGGGAAAATTCGCAACCGCCCAACGGTTGCAATTCGCGCAGGCGAAGATCGCCGCAAAACACGCGACCGGATGTAACCTCCACCCGAGGCCCTGCGAAATGGGTAGCGTAGTTGAGTGGGAGCGCCCACCGCGCTCGCGTCAGGTGCGTACGTCCACAATTGATGACAGAGGAACGAGAATGAAAGCCAATATTGTTTCTGGCGCGACTCTCGCGGCCGCCGCTATCGCGCTCGCCGCCAGCGGCGCCGCCACGTCTACCGCTTTTGCGAAGAAGGCCGCCGCTGAACCCGTTCACTGCGTTGGCGTGAATTCGTGCAAGGGTATGAGCGCTTGCAAGACCGCAAGCAGCTCCTGCAAGGGCATGAACGCCTGCAAGGGCCAGGGCTGGCTCCCGGAGAAGTCCGCGAAGGCCTGTGAAGCCGCGGGCGGCACGGTTCAGGCGATGTGATTGGCGCGGGCGGGACGGGCGCATATCGCCTGCGTCCCGCCCCCCTCCAACTTGTCGGCAAGGGCAATTGACGTGACGATTCCTCCCTCGCTCGGCTTCGGGCTCGGTTTGCGGCCGACCTATTATTCGGACATATTCGAGGGCGATCCCGCCGTCGATTGGTTCGAGATCATTTCCGAGAACTACATGATTCCCGGCGGGCGTCCCCTGGCGATGCTTGAGCGCATTCGTGAGAAATACCCGGTCGCGATGCATGGGGTTTCGATGTCGCTGGCCTCCGCCGACGAGCTCGACTTCGATTATCTGAGAGATTTGAAGGCGCTCGCCGCGCGCATCGAGCCGGCGTGGATTTCGGATCATCTGGCCTGGACCGGAGTCGACGGCGCGAATTTGCACGATCTGCTGCCCGTCCCCTTCACCTGGGAAACGCTGCGTCATCTCACCGAGCGCATCGCCCGCGTGCAGGACTTCCTGGGCCGTCGCATTCTCATCGAAAACGCCTCCACCTATGTCTCCGTCAAAGGATCGCAGATGGCGGAAAATGAGTTTCTGACCGAAGTCGTCCAGCGCGCCGATTGCCTGCTTCTGCTCGACGTCAACAATGTGTATGTCTCCGGGTTCAATCATGGCTTCGATCCTGTTCAATTCATCGACGCCCTCCCGATTGATCGAGTAGCGCAACTCCATCTCGCGGGTCATAGCGATCACGTCACGCACAAGATCGACACCCATGATCAGCCCGTCTGCGAAGACGTCTGGGAGCTGTATGCGCACGCGCGCCGCAGATTCGGGGACGTCTCGACGATGGTCGAACGGGACGACAATTTTCCGCCCTTCGGCGAGCTCATGCAGGAAGTCGAGCGCATGCGGGAGATCGCGGCGATGGTCGACGCCGAAAGGGCGCCGGCGTGAACCTCCTTTCGTTCCAGAAAGCTTTCCAGGCGGCGATTCTCGATGCCGAAGAGCCCGGCCCGAGCGTGCTGGACTTTCTGACGCAACCGCGCCTGACAGATCTCGAGACGGCTTTCGGCGTCTATTACAACGCCTATCGCCTGCGCCTTGCGGAATTCATCTCCACCGACTTCGCAATTCTGCGCAACCATCTCGGCGATGAGCGCTTCGGTCGTCTCGTTGAAGACTATGTGACCGCCAGGCCTTCATCGCACCGCAATGCAAGATGGTACGCGAGCGGCCTGCCCGAATTTATGGCGCAATCCGCGGCGTGGAGCGTCGATCGCGAGGCCTGCGACCTGGCGCGTTTTGAACGCGCGCTCTCGGACGCTTTCGACGCCGCCGACGCGCCAAGCCTCGACGCGCAGACGCTGTTTCAGACAGACTCCGCGCACTGGCCGAATCTGACGTTTTCGTTCCACCCCGGCATGGCGCTCCTCGACCTGACCGCCGGGACGGTCGCGCGATACGAGTCTGCAACCGACGATCGCGCGCCGCCTGCGGCGTCTGCGGGGGACGAGGAAGAGGCTGTCCTTGTCTGGCGGCAGGAATACAGAACATTCCACAGGATCGTCGACCATGACGAGAGCCTCGCGTTGACCGAATCGATGCGATCGAAGACATTCGCCGAGGTCTGCTCACTGCTCTCGTTCCGGCGCAACGGCGAAGATGTAAGCCTGCTTATCGGGGGCTTTCTGACGCGCTGGTTCGCCGACGGGCTGATCACGGGCAGTCGATTCGACGCCTGATCCGTTGCATCGCGAGCACACTCTGCCAATCTGTAACTTTCGAGCCGAGCGCGCGAAGAGATGGCTAGGGCGCCCCCTGCTCGGGGAAGTCCCTTCGAATTTTTGCGGAGATGAATCATGACCGATGCACGCATATCTACAGCTCTCATTATCGCCGGCGCCGTCGCGACTGCGTTGTCGTCGATGGGAAGCGCTCACGCCAAGGCGGAGCAAGAAAAATGCTTCGGCGTGTCGCTGAAGGGAAAAAATGATTGCGCGGCAGGCCCTGGGACGAGCTGCGCGGGATCGGCGACAAAGGATTATCAGGGCGACGCCTGGAAATATGTGCCCAAGGGCACCTGCGTTTCGATCACCACCCCGAAAGGCAAGGGCAGCCTCAATCCGATCTGAGGCGGACCCGATGCCGAGAAGCGCGATGGCCGCCGCTGAAGCCGCGGGTTTCACCCGTTGGACGGGCGTCGGCTTCAAGCCGGAGCACGCCGAGGAGATATTCAGTTCTTCGGGCGGCGTTGGCTTGTTCGAGGTGCACGCTGAAAACTATATGAGCGCCGGCGGTGCGCGCCTCGCACAACTCGAACTCCTTCGCCGCGATCATCGCCTGTCGGTTCATGGCGTCGGGCTGTCGATCGGAGGCGTCGAGCCGATCGACAGCGCGCATCTCGCGCGCGTGAAGCAGCTTGTCGATCGTTTCCAACCGGAGACGTTCTCCGAACATCTGGCTTGGTCCTCACACGCGGGCGGCTATTTTGGCGATCTGCTCCCGCTCCCCTATACGCTCGAAACTTTGGACAGAGTCGTTTCCAATATCCATCGGGTGCAGGATGCGCTGCAACGCCGAATTCTCCTTGAAAACCCGGCGACCTATGCGCGCTTCCAGGGGTCACGCCTGCCCGAGACTGAATTTCTCTCGCGGATCGTCGAGCGTACCGGATGCAGCCTTCTGCTCGATGTCAGCAATGTTTTCGTCTGCGCATGCAACCATGGTTTCGAGCCGGAGGACTATATCGACGCCTTTCCGGTAACGAGCGTCGAGGAGATACATCTCGCCGGATACTCGAATGTCATCGACGAGGCGGGCGAGCCGCTTCTGATCGACGCGCATAATTCACGCACGGCGGGGCGCGTGTGGGAACTTTTCGAGCGGGCGCTCGCAAGACGCGGCCCCGTTCAGACCGTGATCGAATGGGACAATGACGTCCCCGCATGGGAGATCCTTCTGGAAGAAGCGAGGCGCGCTGAATCGCTTGTGAGCAAAGCCGATCGCGCCTCCCCTAAGTCATCGCAAGAGCGGACGTCCCATGTTGCAAATGAGAGATAACTACGCCGAGGACTTTGCGCAGGCGCTATTGAATCCGGATGCGCCGCCGCCCCTCGCTCTGACGGGGCCAAATGCGGAATCGACCGCACGGCGGTTCGCGATCTATCGCAACAACGTGTTCACAAGCCTCGGCGACGCGCTCGAAGCGCGCTTCCCGGTCTGCAGGCGCCTCGTCGGCGACTCATTCTTCCGCGTGATGGCGCACGAACATATCCGTTGCTCGCCTCCTTCGTCGCCCGTTCTCGCAGAATACGGAGCCGAGTTCGCCGACTTCGTCAGCGGTTATGAGCCCGCGCGCGCACTGCCTTATCTTTCCGACGTCGCTCGACTGGAATACGACATAGGCTGCGCTTACGACGCCGCCGATGCAACGCCCGAGTTGCTCCAACATCTTCTCGGCATGCCTCCGGATCAGTTGGCCGGATCGAGGATGCAACTGCATCCTTCCGTGCGACTGCTTTCGTCCGCGCATCCGATCGTCTCGATATGGCGCACGAACAGCCACGATAGCGAGGTCGAGCTTCTCGATGCGACGGCTCGCGAAGACGCGCTCATCGTGCGGCCCTTCTGGAATGTCGAGGTGCACAGGCTCCCGGCGGGCGGATTTCATTTCACGCGTGCGATCGCCGAAGGAGAGACGCTTTCCGAGGCGACTTCTTACGCCCAGTCGCGCGATTCGAAATTCGATCTCGCCGCGAGCGTCAGATTGCTCGCGGCGACCGGGGCGCTCGCGGCGATCGTCGCGGCTCCTTCCACCATCAGCTCATAAGCCGGAGAGAGCCGCATGAATCCGCTTCGTAGCATTGGGGGATATCTGGACGCGATCCCCTACTCGCTTCTCGCTCTCTTGTTGCGTATCGTCGCGGCCCGCCCATTCTTTCTGGCGGGCCAGACGAAAATCGACGGTCCCACGATCGGCCGCGAAATTTTCGGCTATGACATGAGCTTTCAGATTCCGACCGGGCTGCGCGAGGCGACCGTCACGCTCTTCGAAAATGATTACAAGCTGCCCTATGTCCCGCCTGAGAGCGCCGCCATGCTCTCGGCGGGGCTCGAATTCATCCTGCCGCTAATGCTGATATTAGGGCTCGCGACGCGCATCTCGGCGTTTGGGCTGCTCGCCATGACTCTGGTGATTCAGTTTTTCGTTTACCCGGATGCGTGGTGGACGGTGCATGTCTACTGGGTGACAATTCTACTGGTCGTGATCGCGCGTGGCCCAGGGAAAATCTCCCTCGATCATTTGTTGTTCCGCGCCCGATAAACCGCGAGTCGCTTTTCCTGTAACCTTTCAATTCGCATCAACGAACTTGGGTCCGGCGCTGATGTCGGGCTTCCTGCCCCAAAAACGCCCGTCTCGGCGCCGGCTCTCAGGCAGCGGCGACACAGGATCAATCCTTGCGTCGTCAGTCTGCCTGGGAGTTCGTCTGATCAGATATTGGCGAATCCGTTTTGGCCGCCTCGATCACGCCTACTCTTTTTGACGCGATCGCAGCGACCGGCTCAATATTTTGCGACGACCGGGCGTTCGACGTCCCAGTTCAGATGATAGTTGAGTCCGCCTCTGAACAACTGTCCGTCCGCGCGAGCGTGGAATTGCGTCGCCAGATTGCCCGCCACAGGCCCGAAGGCGATCTGAGGCGACGCAGCCGTGACGCTCCCGAGATCGTAATGCAGATATTCGGCCTTCACGCTCCATCGATTCCAGAACAGCCACTCGACGCCGCCGCCGACCGTCCAGCCGACGCGCATTGGCGAAGCCGACCCGGAGGCCGCGCTGATGCCGGCGACGTTGCCGAGGGCGTCGACGCTCATCGTCTGCGCGCCCGCGCTCAGGCTGCTCTGGCCGTAGGCAAGACCGGCGGTCGCATAGAGCATGGCGTCCGACAGGAAGATGTAGCCGGCGCGCCCGCGGGCAGTGCCGATCCAGTCGAGCCGCTGCGTCGCGTCGACCGCCCCGAAGACTGTGCCTCCCGGTATGAGCAGGCTCGGGCCGGAGCTTTGCAGCGTCGAGGCGCCGCTTCCGCCGATGGTCCCCTGGATGTCGGTCTCGACCCCGACGACCGTGCGCCGGCCGGTCTGGTAACTGTAGCCGACCTGACCGCCTCCGACGAAGCCCGCATTGCTGTTCCCGTAATTGCCGCTGCTGAACAAAGCGACCGCCGGATCCGCGCCGACGCCGATCGGGGCGGTCGAAGCGTAGGTGCTGTTGCCGCCGAAAGTCGCGCCGCCGTTGACGCCGGCGTATAGCCCCGTCCAAACGGGAAGCGGCGGGGCCAGCGGCGCGGGGCCCTTCATATTCGGCAGGGCGCCGGCGGGGGCGTCCTCGAAATCGTCGGTGGCGAGCGCCACGAAGTCTCTCCAGGGCGAACGCGCATCGGGCTTGGGCGCAAGAATCGGATCGAACGCGCCCACAGATAGAGGACCGCTCATCGTGATGCGCACAGCGATCGGCTCCTGCGGCTTGAACTGGCGATCCATTATCCCGATCGCGCAGACCGCCGCCGGAGCCGTTCCATTGGCGCATTGAGTAAAGAGCTGATCCGTCGGCAGAAGCGATCCGTAACCGTAAGTAATCTGGTCCGACCGCGCATTCACCGCGTTGAAGATGTCAGCCTGCAGCTTCAGCCCGTTTTCCCAACGATATCCGCCGCTGAGGTTCAGCCAGCCGGTCGACGGCGCTCTGAGATAGCCATCCTCGGTGAGCGGATAAGCGCCCTTGAAGCGGTATTTGAGTGCGCCGAACCAGCCGATCGCCTTGCCGACGTCGAGGCCGACCGAGGCGACGACGGACGGCGCCTCCGGGATGTAATTGCCTGCAGCGTTGCCCAGGAAGGTGAAATAAGGGGCCGCGTCGGGCGTGACGAGACCCAGCCAGGCCAATGCCTGCTGCTGATCGACGCCGCGGAAACGGGCATGGCTTAGCGCGAGATTCCCGTTGAAGTGCAGCCAGTCCGTCGGGGAATAGCGATTGGTCCACTCGATGCCATAGCGGCGGCTCGGCCGGCCGACGATTGTCGAGGCGCTGTCGCCGGCGAAAAAGGACTCGGAATCGAAATTCAGCCACCAGAAGGTGAGGGTCGTATCCAGCCCCTTTATGAACTGGGTTCTCGTGCCGATTTCCGCGCCCCGCGACTTCGTCAGGAGGGGCGTCGTAGGGGTTTGCGAACCATCGGCCGGATTAAGCGTCGTTACGGTTCCGCGCGCGTCGTTCGAGTGAAAGCCCTCGCCGAAGTTGAGGAAGAACTGAGTCGTTTGCCACGGTTGGATAATGACGCTCGCCTTGGGACTGTCGAGCGCTGCAGATTTTTTCCCGGAGTTCCACGGGCCTGTCCAAATCGGGAAGACGCCCGGCGTTCCAAAGGCGGCGCCGGTCGGCGCGGCGAGCGGGTTTTGATAGTCGCCGACGCTTGCAGCGAAGAAGTCCCCGCGAATGCCCGTAACGGTGCGCAACCACGGCGTCCACCGCACCGTCGTGTCGGTCCAAACGCCCACATTCCCTTGCGCGACCTGGGCATTCGACACGGTGTCGTAGGGCGTGGTCTGGAAAGTGTCCTGGAGACCAAGGCGGATGTTGTCGTAACGGGAATTGATGCCGACGCGCGTCTCGACAGGAAAGCCGGCGATCTCGTAATTGCGGCCGTGCTCGGCCTGCATGCCGAGAGTCGTGCGACGATCGAACTGACGGAATTGGTCGCCGAGCAAGGGCTGCGCAAGCCAGTAGTCGAACGTATTGAAGAGATTGAGCGTCGTATGCGCCGCATAGGCTTCGATGAAGCTGTGACTCGTTGCGTCCGTCTCGGCCCACCGGCCGGAGAGACTGAAGCGCGTCGTGTTGCCTCTGTCGGTCGGATTGAGATTGCCCCAGGGGGAAATGATCCCCTCCGTCACGGCGCGTTCCGGAATCTGGTTGCTCGCATGCCAGCGATTGGCGTAGGCCATCGCGGTGATCGAGGCGCCATTCTCATGAGTTCCCTGAGTCCAGCGCAATACGCCGTTGATCTTGTGCGCCTGATCCGGAACCGTCCAGGGACCGTTGTAGGTGCCGAGTTCGATCGCGGAAAGCACATTGCCGCCGGCGAGCGGCGTCGATTTGATCGCGAGCTGGCGGGCATAGTCGAAACTGCCGACGGTGGTCGAAAACAGACCCTCCGGGACTTGATCCTTGTATTGCACATGGATCGATCCGACGGTCGAAAAGTCTCCCTGATTCGCGTAATAGGGACCCTTGGTGCTCTCAACAAACGAGATCAACTCGGGGATGATGAAATTCGCGTCGGCGTACCCCTGGCCATGGCCGTGGGTCGGCATGTTGAGCGGCATGCCGTCGAGCCACAGCGCCAGGTCGGTGCCATGATCCAGCTGAAAGCCGCGAAGCTGATACTGGTTCGCTTTGCCTTCGCCGCTATGTTGCGTAACGATCAACCCGGGCATCGCGTTTTCCAGAGCCTCGGCGGGACGGGAAAACGGAGTCGCCATGATCTGGCGCCCAGTCGTGAATCTCGAACTGGACGCTTGCTGGGTTGCGTTGAACTGCTTTTCCGCCTCCGCCACCTGAGAGACGGGCGCGGAGGTTGTCGCGCCACTTGCTGGCGCTGGCGTGGCCGGCCGCACGCGCGGCGCAGATCTCGCGACTCCCCCCTCCACATGCGCGGTCGCCACTTTCTTCGATACCGTACGCGCCTGATGGACTCGCCCGACTTCAATCGTGGGCAGGCTTGTTTGCGCCTGCGCGGAGCCGATTCCGTGCACGGCCAACAGCGCGATGGCCGAAGTTCCGAGAAGATTGCGCGAGCGACGCCTTCCCCGCTCCTTGCCTGTTACAATCGACCCAGCCCCTTCGCCTTTTTTGTTGTTGTCGTCGCTCATGGGTCTGTTCCTTGACGGGCGCAAAGCAATCATTCGAAAGCGATATTGGCGGCCTTTTTGCCGCCGAAGATCGCGTATGATTTCTTCAAAAACTTTGCTTACGGCATGGCAATTGTCAATTGAGGTCCAAGAATTTCAAATCGGCGTAACTATTTTGTCACAGTGTCGATTCGGGCCTTTACTCGCGCACGCCTCGATCACATTTCGATGCTCAAAGCGCGTCCGGCTGCAATCGCCGACCGGCCGCTCGAGCCCGAAAGTTCCCGCCAGCTTCTCGATATCGACCTTCATGATTCGGCCGCTCTTTTCGAGTTACGCGATTCAACCGAGCAGTCATTGCGACTGCTGCTTTCCAGACTTTGGCGTCGGAGAGGGGAAAGCCTTGCCTTGGCCTGCGGCGACTGCGCGGTGCGCCACGACGAGGTCAGCCGGGGTCGGCTGGCTGTTCATTCAGGAAGCGCTGGTTGCCGCCGGCTTGGCCTCCGCTCGGGTTGTAGCCATAGATCCCACGACGGCCGCTCCTGCCGCCGCCCTGGTTCCAGCCGCCTTGATTCCAGCCCCCACCCTGGCTCCAGCCGTCCTCACCGGCGCCGGCTATCTTTTCGGCTCCAGCGTGGTTTCGGATATGAGCGTGGTGATCGATCGCGTCGAGGAAACTCGTCAGCACCTGGATAAGGTCATGCAGGGCTCGCAATTCGGCCGATCTGTCTTGAGCCATCTGCGGAATTGAACGGGCCGTTCGGCGAGGTGGTCGGCGGCTTCTTTCGGGTAAGCGCTACGTTTCTTCTCGCCATTATCGTCACGATCTTCGGCGGCATTTACTTAGCCGCGCAGCCGCGACTTTATCGCGCCGGGATCTGTTGTGGGCGACACGCTTTCAATCCTTTTGGTTGAACTCGAGCCTCGGAGATTCCTATGGCCCCGCTTCGTGGTCGAGTCTTCCTGGATAATGCCTACCCTTCCATTGCACCTTGCGGCGAAGCCGCTGTCGTATGCTGTCGATCGCCATCGGTATTCCGATCGTGTAGGCGATCGGGAAAAGCAAGCCGTACCACAAGGGAATGTCGAAATAACGTGTACCACTGAGATGCAAGCCGATTGCGGCCGCAGACCCCGCGACGGCCGCGGCCGTGGCCACGCAGTCCATCGAAGTCCCATGAATGCATTGTTTGGCTGCGGCAATGGGCACAAGCCACACGGCCCAGGCGAGGAGAAATGCGACCGCGGCGACAGCCAATGCCTTCGCAGGTCCGCCGAGCACATCAATCAAGTTTTTCGACAGGCCGGGCCACAGCGTTTTCCAGCCTGAATACATTCTGGTTGAGAGAAGCGATCTCCCATCCCAAAGCTCGACGCGCGCGCCCGCCTTTTTCAACAGCTTTGCAAGCGCGACATCCTCACTGACGAATTCGCGTATCGTTGCGTGCCCGCCCACCATTTCATAAGCGCTTCGACGTATGAGCATGAATTGCCCCGTTACGGTCGCATCCCCGCTCGCTGCCGCCTGCACCTTGCGTAAATCGCGACAAAAACTCAGGCAGTAGAGACCACAAGGAATAATCAAGCGCTCCGCGAAGCTTACGAGGTCAAGGCGCGGCGCGAGAGACAAAAGATCAAGCTTGTTCCCTTGTGAGATCGAAAGGGCGGCGGAAATCAGGCGTGGATCCGATCTCATGTCCGCGTCGATGAAGCACAGCCATTCCGCATCGGATCGGGCCGCGCTTACGCCGACCCAACAAGCATAAGACTTTCCCACCCATGTCGAAGGAAGCGACGGAGCTTCCAACACCTTCAACCGTGAAGATGTCTGGGCTATCGATTTGGCCTTACTCAACGTCGAGTCGCTCGAATCATCATCGACCACAATCAAATCCAGGAGATTTTGCGGAAAGTCCTGGATGAGAATCGAGCGCAGGCACTCCTCGATGTTCGCTTCCTCGTCCCGCGCGGGAACGACAACCGCGATTCGACACGCTGTGAAGCATGACGACGCTGACTCGATGCTTGGCAACAATCGTTGCTGCCGGTAAGCCCGGGCAATGAGCCATACGACGCTTACGGGCCATGCAAAAATGATAGAGCTCCAAACGATCGGCGACATATCTTTACTCCATCGTCGTCGCTGCGGGGCTTCCGCGTTAGCAAGAACGCCTGGCGGAGCTTTCGCCGTCTTTGCAGGCACAGACGCGGTCAAAGCGCTTAATGGAATTAAGGCGGTGGAACCGGTCGACCATCTCGACTTTCGATAAACAAGAACTCCAGCCGCGATAGAGCCGTCGCCTCAAAGGGCGGAAAAGCGTTTCCAGGCTTTTGTCAAGGCCGTCGCGCGAGTTGGAACGACTCGGACCGTCTCGACGTTGAGAGATCGCAACTCTGCATGTTTTTGGAATCTGCTGATGTGTGTTTCTGTCAGAACCTCGTTGGTTCGTTCCGCGGTACTTGCGCCGTATGTCCTGATTTCAATCGGCTTGGCTTCTACTCCCGCCTCCGCGGGCCGCGCCATGTCCGATTTGACACGTGTTTCGGCGAACCCTCAGGCAGGAAATCGGCTTCCGCTAGAGACGCCATTCTGGGACGAGGCAGGCAATTCACGAACTTTGGGAGAGGCTATCGGCGGTGTCCCGGCGGTAGTGACCTTCGTGGACTACGAGTGCAAGAACATGTGCAGCGCCATCTTGGCCCTGACCGCAAACGCATTGGCAAATTTGACCCTTACTCCAGGACTCGATTTCAGGTTTGTCGCGATCGGCCTCGATCCGGAGGTTCGCGTGAGAGTGGCCCTGGAGCTCAAAAGCGTCATCATCGACCCAAACTCTCCGCTCTCGTCACAGGCTCGCTTCCTTACCGGCGACGCTTCGTCTATCGAACGGACCGCCGCCGCCGTCGGCTATCGCTATTCCAAAGACGTTGAAAATCATCAATTCGCTCATGCCGCCGCGTTGATGACCGTTTCTTCGAACGGCGTCGTGACGAGAGTCTTCAACGCGACAAATGTGACCAGCGAAATGTTGCGCGACGCCCTTGTGGAGGCGCGCCATGCTCAAGGGCGATCAATATCGGCGTTCGAGCCTGTCCGACTGCTTTGTTACGGACTTGAGTCCTTACATGGGCTTTACACTCGAGAGATATGGATTGCTTTGAGGGCAGGCGCCACGCTCATCCTTGTCGCGATGGTGGCCGGCGCCCTCCTGCTCGTCCGGCGGCGGGCGAGGGCATGAACGGATTTGCGCCCCAAGCGTCCTCTTATGCTGCTCAATGGGACTGGCTTTTCTTCGTACTCGTCATAGTGAGTGGGATCGTCGTTGCGACGGTTCTCTTTGCGCTCATCGTTTTTTCAATCCGGTATCGCAAAGGAGCGCCGGCGATCCGCCGAGACCTTCCTCACTCTTTCACGAACCGGTTGGAGTACGGCTGGACGACAGCCACCACCTTCGCATTTATCGCGATTTTCTGGTGGGCCGCTGCGGCTCAGCTCCATCACATAGTCCCGCCCGAAGGCGCTATGCAGATCCACGTTCTGGCGAAGCAATGGATGTGGAAGACGCAGCAGCCAAACGGCGTCCGAGAAATCAACGAACTTCATGCGCCGACGGGACAGCCGGTCCAGCTGATCATGACTTCCGAAGACGTCATTCACAGCATGTATCTTCCGGCGCTCAGGCTGAAGCAGGACGTGCTCCCAGGTCGCTATACATATCTTTGGTTCAATGCGGACAAGCCTGGCGTATATCACTTGCTGTGCGCCGAATTCTGTGGAACCGGCCATTCGCGAATGACGGGGCGCCTGGTTCTAATGAGTCCAGTTGAATATTCGCGCTGGAGCGCCGCTCAGCCACAGGCGGACAACGCAGCCAAGGAGGGCCGGGCCCTCTTCAGCTCACTTGGATGTTCGGGCTGCCATGCGAAAAGCTCCAGCGTCCACGCTCCCGATCTGGATGGCGTTTACGGCCGCCCGGTCCAGCTGTCCGACGGGCGTAGCGTGATTGCCGATGAAGCTTATCTCCGGGACTCGATCCTTCTGCCAAAGAAGGATGTCGTCGCCGGATATGACCCGATCATGCCGAGCTTCAGCGGCCAGGTGAGCGAGGAGCAAATCATGCTGCTCGTCGCGTATCTGAAGTCTCTTGTCGCAGGGAGAAACGAATGAGCGAGACAGCGCCCCCGACGGCAGAGGACCCAAAGCTTGGCGAAAGTCCGATCAACGAGAGCTTTCTGAGCTCCGGGCATACGCTGATGTCCTGGCTCACGACGACGGATCACAAACGTATCGGCATACTCTTCGCTATCGCAATTACGATTTTCTTTTTCATCGCCGGCCTCGCAATCGGCCTTGCGCGCCTGGAGCTCATGAACCCACGCGGCGCGATCTTCACCGACGAAGGCTACAATCGACTCTTTACGTTGCACGGCATCGTGATGGTGTGGTTCTTCCTCGTGCCTTCCATCCCTGCGACATTCGGAAATTTTCTTGTTCCGCTGATGATCGGCGCCAAAGACGTCGCCTTTCCGAGGCTCAATCTGCTTTCCTGGTATATCTACCTTTTCGGGGCGGCGTTCACTTGCTACGCAATCGTGGCCGGCGGCGTCGACACGGGATGGACATTCTACACCCCATTCTCCTCGCTCTATTCCAACAGCAATGTTCTTGCCGCGGCGGCCGGTGTCTTTATCGTCGGCTTTTCGTCGATTGCGACGGGTGTCAACCTGATTACGACGACGCATATGTTACGCGCGCCCGGGATGACTTGGTTTAGATTGCCTCTGTTTGTGTGGGCCATTTACGCCACGAGCATCGTGATGGTGCTGGCGACCCCCGTTCTTGCGATGTCTCTGTTGCTGATCATTGCTGAGAGACTTTTCGGTATGCCGATCTTCGATCCCAATGATGGCGGCGACCCGATCTTGTTCCAGCATCTCTTTTGGTTCTATAGCCATCCGGCCGTGTACATCATGGTTTTGCCTGCGATGGGCGTGGTGTCGGAGGTGTTTGCCTGTTTCGCCCGTCGTCACGTATTCGGATATAAAATGATGATCTATGCAATCCTTACGATTGCGATCGTTGGCTTTTTCGTTTGGGGCCATCACATGTTCGTGTCCGGGCAGTCCCAATTCGCCAACCTGACCTTTTCCTTTCTGTCCTTCATCGTCGCGGTGCCCTCCGCAATAAAGGTTTTCAATTGGACGGGGACGCTCTATCGCGGCTCCATAAGCTTCGAGGCCCCGATGATCTATGCGATGGGCTTTTTGGGCCTGTTCACGATCGGCGGATTGACCGGACTCTTCGTGGCGTCCATTCCAATCGATGTCCATGTCACCGACACGTATTTTGTCGTGGCGCATTTTCATTACATCATGGTTGGCGGATCTGTGTCGGCCTTCTTTGCCGCCCTGCATTTCTGGTGGCCGAAAATTACCGGGAGACTCTATTCGGAGGCATGGGCTCGGTTTGCTGCGATCATCATGTTCCTCGGCTTCAACACGACGTTTCTGCCGCAATTTATCATGGGCTACGGCGGAATGCCGCGCCGCTATCATGTCTATCCGCAGGAGTTCCAGGTCTACCATGTGATCTCTTCACTCGGTGCGCTCGTTCTCCTCGCCGCTTACACGCTTCCGCTCATCTACTTGACCTGGTCGCTCCTCCATGGAAGGCGCGCCAGCGCAAATCCTTGGGGCGCAACGGGTCTCGAATGGCAAACGCCGTCGCCTCCGCCCGAGCATAATTTCGAAGAAATCCCGCACGTGGATACATCGCCATATAATTATGAAACTGAGAGCGAAGAAGCGTTCGAGCCGCATGGAGGTCGCTGATGGACAGTATCCTGCGCTTCCCATGGCCGAACGTCGATCGCCAACGACAGGGCGTTGCGTTCGGAATGTGGACATTTCTGGGAAGCGAGATCCTGTTTTTCGGGGGATTGTTTCTCAGCTATGCGGTCTATCGCACGCTTTATCCGGAAGCTTTCGACGCGGCCTCACACGAGACGAGCATGTTCTACGGCACGCTCAACACCGGATTATTGCTGACCAGCAGCTTCGTCATGACATTAGCGCTGCATGCATCAGAAGAACGCGCCAGAGGATTTCTCATCGTTTGTCTCGGCCTGACCGCGGCGCTCGGAGTGGCGTTCCTCGTGGTGAAGGGACTCGAATATGCCGACGACATCGACAAACGTCTTGTTCCAGGTCCGGACTTTTCGTTGAAGCCGGAAGCGACGCGTCTGTTTTTCGCGCTTTACTGGGTCATGACAGGGATACATGCCATCCATCTCGCGATAGGGGTGGCCCTTGTCACTTTCGTCGGCGTCGAGATCATGAGGGACAAGATCGCTGTGGAAAGTCCGGTCGTGGAAGGGACGTCGCTGTACTGGCATTTCGTCGACAGCATCTGGATCGTGCTCTATGCGGTGATTTACTTGCCAGGTCGAAACCTATGAACCGGATAGCGCTAGGATACGCAGGGATATGGCTGCTCCTGCTTCTGCTTCTTGGCGCGACGGCCGGAGCCGCCTTTATTGACCTGCAAGGGAAAGGCGCGGTGCTGCATCTTGGAGTCGCTGGGCTCCAGGTGCTTCTTATCTGGCTTTTGTTCATGGATTTGCGCCGCTCGAGCGGCGTCGTCCGATTGTGCGCCGTCACAGGCCTGCTGTGGCTCGCCTTCATGTTTACGCTCACCTTCTCCGATTATTTCACGCGCGGGTGGAACAAGGCGTCCACCCGTTATCCGGAGAAAACCGCGACTTGGTGAAGGCCTGCGACGCTTACTCCATTTCTTGGAGGCTTTGCTCAAGACGAATTTAGAAGCGAGGCGACAGGAACTTCTCTCTGTGATCCGGGTTCAAGCTTGCAGCGAGGGGCTTGGTTCGATCCTCGACATGCCGTTCGATTTGAGCCGGCGGGGTCACCCGCCGCGGAGAGTTCGGAGGGCGCCATGGCCCAAATCTTCCGTCCCTTTGCGGACTCCGTCGCCCGTGTGGCGATGGTCGGCGTTCTTCTCCTTCCGTTTGCGATCGTCGGAGTGGCTTATGGCGTGATGCGGTCCCCTTACATCACCGGGGAGAATGTGACTTTGGAGCAGCCAGTGCCATTCAGTCACGCACATCATGCAGGCGAACTTGGTCTCGATTGCCGCTATTGCCATACCTCGGTGGAGCAATCCCACTTCGCTTCCGTTCCGCCCACGCATACCTGCATGACATGTCATTCGCAATTGTACACCAACGCGGAAATGCTCGCCCCTGTCCGCGAAAGTCTCGAGAAAAAGAAGCCGATTCAATGGACGAGAGTTCATCGCCTTCCCGCCTACGTCTATTTTGATCACTCCGTGCATATCGCGAATGGCGTTGGCTGCTCGACATGTCATGGTCGCGTCGACCAGATGCCTCTCGTTCGACAGACGCAGCCTTTGACTATGTCTTGGTGCCTTTCGTGCCATCGCGATCCAGCGCCCTATCTTCGTCCCCGAGAGGAGGTCTTCAACATGAGCTGGGCTCCGCCGAAGGATCAGGACAAAAAGGGGCGCGATCTTATCGAGCGCTATCACATTCATGTCGAGCACCTCTCCGATTGTTCGGTCTGCCATCGATGAGCGAACGCGCGAAGTCCGAACAGCAAGGTTTCGAGCTTGATCGGCGCGACGCGCTGAAGGCGCTGGCGTTGGGAGCAGCCACCGCTTTGGGATCTTGCGGACCGCCACGCGAAGAGATTGTCCCCTATGTCGACATGCCCGAGCGACTGGTGCCCGGCGTACCTCTGCGTTTTGTAACCGCATTGCCGCTCTCCGGCTATGCGCGCGGCGTGCTGGTAACCTCGCACGAAGGGCGCCCAACCCGGATCGAAGGCAATCCGCGCCATCCGGCGAGCCTTGGCGCATGCGATATATTTGCGCAGTCGGAAACCCTTTCGCTCTACGACCCCGATCGATTGAAAGCGGTGTCAAATCGCCAGGGCCCCTCGTCCTGGGTCGCTTTCGAAGAAGCCCTGCTGCCGCGGATGCAAACGGAACGTTTGCGTCACGGCTCGAAACTTTCGATCCTTACAGGCCGCGTCACGTCGCCGACGCTCATCCGTCAGCTACGGGCGCTGGTCAAGATATTTCCGGAAGCGCGGTGGCGGCGTTTCGAGCCGGTTCACGACGATGCGGAAATCTCCGGCGCTGTGATGGCGTTTCGCAGGCCAGTGATAACGATTCCTCAGCTCGACAGGGCTTCTGTCATCGTCGCGCTCGAAGCTGACCCGTTGGGGCCTGGACCTTATCAAGTCGCCTACGCCAACGCCTTTTCCAAAAGGCGCGACGCGCGGCTGCCGATCGATCGCTTCATGCGCCTCTACGCGGTCGAATCCGGTCTGACTTTGACAGGCGCAAACGCCGATGAACGTTTGGCGCTCGTCCCCAACCTCATCCGCAACTTCGCCCTATCGCTCGCCAACGGCCTGGGCGCGACATATCCGTCTGTCGAGTTGCCCGACGAAACGCACCGCTTCTTATCGGCCGTCATCGACGATCTGAGAGCCAATATCGGCAGCGCGATCGTTTTGGCGGGCCGATCGCAACCTGCCGAAATCCATGCGCTCTGCCACCGAATCAACCAGACGCTGAAAGCGCCCGTAGCCCATCTCCCGCCAGTCGATCCAGTTTCATCGACGCACGCAGAGTCGCTGCAAGAACTCGTCCGGGATATCGACAACGGGCGCGTCGAGAACCTTTTCGTCATCGGCTGCAACCCTGCCTATGCGAGTCCGGGGGAGCTGCGCGTCGCGGAGGCGATCGCAAAGGTTCCGTTCACGGTCGATCTCAATCTCCACGACAATGAGACGGCTAGGCTTTGCCAATGGCGGCTTCCTTTGTCGCATTCTCTGGAAAGCTGGTCGGATCTTCGCGCCATGGATGGGACGGCCAGTGTCGTTCAGCCCTTGATCCGGCCACTCTACGACACGCGCACTGCCCATGAACTCGTCGCTTTGATCTCGGGATCGCCTCGCCAGACGCCGTATCAGAACGTCAGGGAGACCTGGGGAGCTCACGCATCGAGGGACTTCGACTCTTCGTGGCGACAATGGCTGTATGAAGGGCTGATCGCCAATTCCGGTAACGCGCCGGTGGCTGTACCGCCCGCGACCCCGCCGAATATTCGGCCGATCGAGCCGCCGCAGGGTCTATTGCTCACTGTCGCGCCCGATCCTTCTTTGTGGGACGGCGCCTTCTCAAACAATGCGTGGCTACAGGAATGCCCAAAGCCAACCACAAAAGAGGTTTGGGGCAACGCGCTTTACATTTCACGCCAGGATGCGGACGCTAACCAACTCGCAGACGGCGACGTTGTCACATTGAGCCGGGGGAAGTTCAGCATTCAAGCGCCCGTCTGTATCGTCGACGGCCAGGCCAAGGGAGTTGTCGCCGCGACCCTCGGTTACGGACGTCGTTATGCAGGCGCAATGGCAGACAGCATCGGATTCAACGCGTATACGATCGCACCGGCCGAGAACATTTTTTTGCCGACGGGCCTCACTCTTGCAAAGACGGGCAAATGGCAGGAGATCTTGCGAACGCAACGCAACTTTCGCCTTGAGCCGGGAACCAGGGACGTCTTTCCGACGCTGACAATCGAGGGCCTTGCAAGCGGTGGAAGCGTTTCGGAGAGTACGCCCCTCGAGACCATTCTGCCGGAATGGGATTATGAGTCTTACAAATGGGCGATGTCGATCGACAACACCCTTTGCATTGGCTGCAATGCTTGTCTGATCGCATGCCAGACTGAAAACAATGTGCCGATCGTCGGTCCGGGCGAGATCAAGCTCGGTCGAGACATGCATTGGCTGCGCGTCGACGCATATTTCGACGGCGCACCGAAGCCGATCGGTTTTCAGCCTGTGCCTTGCATGCATTGTGAAAAAGCGCCTTGTGAGCCGGTCTGTCCCGTCGAAGCGTCGGTCCATGACAGCGAGGGCTTGAACGTCCAGGTGTACAATCGCTGCATTGGAACGCGCTTCTGCCAATCGAATTGCCCGTACAAGGTGCGTCGCTTCAATTTCTTCGGTTATGCGACGCCGGATGAAGCCTACGCAAATTTTGGCGCGGTATCCTTGAATTCTCTCTTCAACCCGGACGTGACCGTGAGAGCGCGTGGGGTGATGGAGAAATGCACTTACTGTGTGCAACGCATAAGTCGCGCGAGACGTGAAGCCGAGAAGGAGGATCGCCGCATCCCGGAAGGAGGAGTAGTCACCGCGTGTCAGTCTGCCTGTCCGACCGGGGCCATCTACTTTGGAGATCTCAACAGCGAGAACAGTAAGGTGAAGAAGCTCCGCGACGAACCGCAACATTACGCGATGCTCCGACATCTCGGGACCCGTCCGCGCACCACTTACCTTGCCGCTGTCAGTAATCCCAATCCCCGGCTGGGGAACGACAAATCATGAGCGCGTCGCCGGATCGGCTGCCCACCAAAGCGGAACGCTGGTTGACGCCGAACGGACAGTCTTTGGAGGCGATCAACGAACTCGTGAGCGCGCCATTGCTCGAGCCCCAAAAGTGGAGCTGGCGAACGTGGTGGGTCGCATTCGCGGCAAGCGTCGCTCTCACGCTGCTCATGTTGGTTTGCGCCTCATGGCTCTTTGCCGTCGGCATCGGCCTCTGGGGCGTCAATACGACGGTCGTCTGGGGCTTCGCCATCGCCAATTATGTTTGGTGGATCGGAATAGGCAACGCCGGCACGCTCATATCGGCGATGCTTCTCTTAATGCGGCAGCATTGGCGCGCGTCGATCAATCGATTCGCCGAGGCCATGACGCTGTTCGCCGCCGGGATCGCGGGCTTGTTTCCCATCATGCATCTCGGTCGACCGCTGTATTTCTATTGGCTCGTGCCCTATCCCAACACGATGGCGGTCTGGCCGCAATGGCGCAGCGCGTTGATCTGGGATTTCTGGGCGATCCTGAGCTACATATTATTCTCGCTCCTGTTTTGGTACACTGGGGTCATCCCAGATCTCGCCTGTTTGCGGGATCGCGCCAAAACGCAGCGCGCGCGTTTCTGGTTCGGCGTCTTCGCTTTGGGCTGGCGCGGTTCGGCGCGCCATTGGCGCCTCTATCACGTCTATCACACGACGATGGCTTGCCTCGGCGTCCCGCTCGTTGTCACATTGCACAGCGTCGTTGGTCTGGATTTCGCCGCGAGCCTGATGCCTGGGTGGTCGGAGACAATCTTCCCGCCTTATTTCGTCGTTGGCGCCATGTATTCCGGGTTTACGATGGTGATCCTACTGGCGGCGGCGGTTCGTTGGGGCTTTTCTCTCGAAGCCTTGATAACGGTCGAGCACTTTGACGTGATGGCGAAGATTCTGCTCGCCGCGTCGATCATCATGTCAGCCTCTTATGCAACCGAATGGTTCGGCGCCTGGTACAGCGGCGAGCACGCCGAGCGCAGCCTCGTCGTATTCGAGTTCACAGGTCACTACCGCGCGTTCTATTATGTCATGCTGTTCTGCAACTGCGCCATCGCCCAACTATTCTGGTTCAGGGCGGCGCGCCGCAACATCGCGCTTGTCGTGATCGTCGGCATCATCATCAATATTGGAATGTGGATCGAGCGCATCAACATCGTTTGGAACACGCTGTCGCACGGATATGCTCAGAGCATGTGGCGCATGTTTTATCCAACGTTCTGGGATTTCGCGCTGCTGTTCAGCTCCTTGGGCTTTTTCGCCTTCCTTTACCTGCTCCTCTGTCGTGTCGTGCCGATCGTCTCGATGCATGAAACAAGACGGCTGTTGTCGCCCGAGGCGGAGCAATGAGGAAAACGCTCCTCGCCGAGTTCTCTGAAGCCGAAGACATGCTTGCCGCTGCGCGCAGGATCAAAGAATCCGGCTGCAGACTGAATGACGCCTATTCACCCTTTCCGGTCGAGGAAATGGCGCCTTTGCTCGGCTGCGAGTCCACAAATTTGCGGGTCCTCATGTTCCTTGGCGGGCTGATCTTCGC
This sequence comes from uncultured Alphaproteobacteria bacterium, assembly GCA_963806665.1. GTDB lineage: Bacteria > Pseudomonadota > Alphaproteobacteria > Rhizobiales > Beijerinckiaceae > Methylocystis. The sequence goes on from CAWDYM010000005.1 coordinate 507,045, forward strand.
CGCGGGAGCCTACGCCACCGAAGGCTGGAGCGCCATCTATGGCTATCCGATCAATAGCGGCGGCAGGCCGCTCAATTCATGGCCCGCCTTCATGCTCTTTCCGTTCGCTGTCGCCATTTTCGGGGCGGCCTTGGCCGGCTTCATCACGCTCATTTTTCGGACCGGTCTGCCCGCTTTGCACCATCCGTTATTCGCAATCGATTCTTTCGAAAGAGCGACGCAAGACCGGTTTTTTCTTGCTCTCGAGCCGCCGCCTGGCGCTACGGAAGAGCGGAACGCGAAAGCGTGGCTTCGGGAGCTTGGCGCAGTCGATATAAAGGAATTGGAACCATGAACGCGCGAAAGGCTCTCGCCGTTCTTCCCGCGCTATTGCTTGCTGGCTGTGATTACAGCATGACGCAGCAACGAAAATATACGGCCTATCAACCGTCGCGCTTTTGGGAGGACGGCGCGTCCGCGCGTCCGCTTCCGGAAGGGGTCGTCGATCAGAATGCCCCGGCGAGAGAAGCGGCGTTGAGCGATCCGCCAGGCGCGAGCAGCGCGCTTCTGGCGCGCGGGCGCGAACGTTTCGAAATCTTCTGCACGCCCTGCCATGGTCTGGCGGGAGACGGAGACGGAATGATTGTGAAAAGGGGCTTCCCGGCGCCGCCGTCCTACCATTCCACAAGGCTCGTGACGGCGCCCGCGCAAACATTCCTGGACGCCATCAGCAACGGCTACGGGATCATGTATTCATACGGTGCGCGTGTGGACCCAGCGGATCGCTGGGCGATTCTGGCCTATATTCGCGCCCTTCAGCTGTCTCGGCTCCGTAGCTCGGCCACCTCGTTGAATCCGGGGGGGCAGAGATGAGCGTCGACCTTGCTCCAAAACCCCCTGCTTCTCGCGAGCGGGAAGCGGGGGCGGCGCGACCGGGGCCTGAGGGGCAGCCGCGCGGCTGGGCGCTGTCCTTATGGCTGCTTGCGGGGGCGCTTCTCGCTTTCGGCGGCTTGGGCGCGTTTTTCGTTTTTTGGCCTAGGGAGGCCGTCGGGGGATGGTTGGCGGCCTTCGTCTTGAGCAGCAGCCCTGCGATCGGAAGCGTCTTCGCCCTTGCGGTACATGCGTTGACCGGCGGACGGTGGCTGACGTCGTTCGCCGAGACCTTTTCACGCGCCGCCGCGGCGACTCCGATTCTGGCGCTCCTGTTTATTCCTGCGCTCGTGTTTCTTCCCCATTTCTATCCATGGATCGATGGTTCGAACCCGCCACCGGCCGATGTGCGTGAGATTTACCTGAACGCACCCTTCTTCATCGTGCGGTCGGCCGCGGCTTTGGGCTTTTGGAGCCTTCTGGGTTTGTTGATTCCAAAGCTTGACGGCGGCAGAAAGATTCTCACCGGCGCCGTCGGGCTTGTTATTCACGCCTTTATCATCGGGTTGATAGGCGTCGACTGGATTCTCTCGCTCCAGCCCGAATTCTGGTCGAGCTCCTTCGGCGCGACGTTAGCCTTCACTCAGCTCGCTGCGGCGCTTGCCTTTGTTGTGCTGGTGTCTCCGTCGGATGGCGACGGAGGCGCGATTGGCGATATCGCGGGCCTATTGCTCGCAACCCTGCTCGGAATCACTTACTTGAATTTCATCGCGCTGTTGGTGATCTGGTACGGGAACCTGCCAGACCAGGTTTTCTGGTTTTCGTTTCGTGACAGATGGCCGTGGAGCTTGATCGCCGGCCTCGCCTTCGTTTTCGGCTCCGTCGTTCCTATTCTCCTTCTTTTTCTGGAACGCATCCGCTCGAGCCGAACCGGAATGCGATTCGTGGGCGCCGTGACGCTTGCGGGAATCGCGCTTTACTACGGCTATTTGATTGCGCCTCCGTTCGGCGCGCTTTCGCTTGGCGCCGGGTTGCTCGGCTCCGTCGCGATGGGTTGCCTCTTGGGCGCGATGACGCTTGCGCCTTGGCGCGACGCTCCTCGAAAGAAAGAGGGTTAGAAATGTCGGAAGATCATGCGGAAAAGGAGCAGGTTGCGCCTCTGGGCGTTCAGTCGCTGCGGGTTTTCGTGATCGGAATCGGCATTCTGCTCGGGCTTGCAGCCTCGCTCGCCGCTATGGTTGGATTTTACAGCTGGAAGACGCCTGCAAGAGATTTCTCTCCGCCGAAAGCGTTTCCCTCCCCGAGCGTCTTTGAAAAACAGGGACAGGAGCGGATCGAACTTTACGCTCGACAGAGGCGCCAGCTCGATAGCGCCGGCGTTCCGATCGCAATCGCGATGGCCATGATCGCGGAAAGAGGCAGAATGGCGTATTCGCCGCTTTCGCAAGCGCAGGAAAAGCCCTCACAGACCGCCTCCGCCAAGACTCCGAACGTCGCGACGCCGCGGAGCGGAGGAGGCGGCCATCGGAAGCGTCATCACGGACGCCGGGGATATAGGTGAGCTCACATTGCGTACCGTGAAGCGGAGTCGCTTCTATGGCGTACGCTCATCGTAAGCGGTCTCCTGCTCGGGGCTGCTTCGCGCATCCGCAAGAGTGGCGCAATCGATGGGTCGACTGTTCGATTCCCGCCAGGAACACTCCGCAAGATCGATAGTTGTGTCGTCAAACCGCTCGCAGGGCGCGACGCGGTGGCGTGTCTGGAGGCGACGGTGGAAGGCGATCGGACTATCCGAGAGATCGTAACCGACGCAGGGAGTCAGGCGTCCAGGCTGTTGCGAGCGGAAGCAAGTCTGGCGCGCGCCGAAACGTCGGAGAGTTTCGATGCGCTCGCCCGGGAACTCGCCATGATCATCGCGGGGGCCACCCTGCTCATCCCCGGCCTCGTACTTGTTTTGCAGGCCGCCGCCGCGGCGGTGGTCGCTGCCGGCCTCGCCAATTATTGGGCGCTCGCCATTTTTGGAGGCGGAGCCTTTATTCTGGGTCTTGTTTTGACGGTGGTCGGCCGCCGCCGCATCCGCATTTCCAAGCTGAAACCGACGAAGACGCTCGACGAACTCAGCCGCGACGCTGAAATGGCTATGGCAAAAATGGGGTCGACACATGGAACGACGCAGCGAGCAGCTTGAGCAGGAAGCCGAGGACGCGCGCGCGCAGCTTGCGGACACGATGGAAGAATTTTGGAACCGTGTGGACGATCTGCGCCATCGAATGTCGCCTGCCAATCTTCTCTCCTCCCCGTTCACCGTCACGCTGATTGGCGCGGGGGCGGCGTGGTTTCTGCTCAGACGTATTTTCGGGGAGTCCAAAGAGACCGAGCCTTGGGAACACGCCAAGCCGATCGCCGAAAAGGCCGGCGCTTTTGCGAAGCGGGCCATTCCAGGGGTCAGGGCCGATGAATCCGCCGCCTTGCCAGAGCAATGGCAAGCGAGCCGGTGCGTCGGGCGCAGGGGCGGGATGACGGATTCGCGCTGGCGCGGGTGAAGCGAAGGCCGATGAAAACGACGCCCAAACTGGTCGGCGCCTTTGTCCTTGGTCTCATCTGTGCGCGGTCGGTTCAAATTGGGCAAGACGCCCGTTTACCCGCGATAAGCCCGCCTCCCGCCCATGCGGGCGGAGAGAAGCGTGCCTTGCATGGCGCGGCTGCGCTGCTGGCTGCGTCGGTCCTCATGGACAGCGCAATCGAGCATTACCGCGGCTCGTTCGAGAATCCAGGCATGTACGCGCCGTTGATCAGCTCGTCGCTCGCTCTGTTTTCGGGAGCGGAAGGGGCCGCGACGACTCATCCGAGCCTTCGGCTTGTTCGCCGCAGTTCTTACCAGATGGCGGTACTGGCCGGCCTCGCCGGGACGGCTTTTCACTTCTACGACGTGTTTCGCCGCCCGGGGGGCTTTGGTTGGCTCAACCTATTCTACGGCGCGCCGCTTGGCGCGCCCGCGGCCTTGACGATATCCGGGCTGCTCGGCCTTTGCGGCGAGGAACTCGGGGATGCGACGCCTGCGGAACGGCGACTCTTGAGAGGCTATTCCGCGGGCCGCGTCATCGCCGTGTTGACGAGCGTCGCGCTCGCCGGAACTGTCGCGGAAGTTTCGCTTCTTCATTTCAGGGGAGCCTTCCAAAATCCGTTCATGTGGGCACCCTTGACCCTTCCGCCCGTCGCCTCTGGACTCATGGCGAAAGCCGCGGCGGAGCGTCCCGCGCGGCGCTACTTACTGACGCGAAATCTGGCTCTGGCTGACGGCCGCGCTCGGCTTCGTGGGGATGGGTTTTCACGCCTATGGCGTCTCGCGCGCGATGGGCGGATGGCGGAACTGGAGCCAAAACGTGCTCGACGGCCCTCCTCTGCCCGCGCCGCCGAGCTTCTCCGCGCTTTCGATCGCGTCGCTTTCCGCCCTTTCGCTGCTGGAAGAAGAAGCACGGCACTTGAACAAACTGGATAAGGCCGAATGAAATCACCCTATCCTGAATACGACGTCCTCGAGAAATGGAACTCTCCGTCCTTCAACGCGCAGACGCGCAGCGTGCTCGAAAAGCGTCTTCATGAGGCGCCTCCCCGCCGCTTTTTCAATGAAGAACAATTGGCCGTCCTGACCGCAATCGTCGACAGAATTGCGCCGTCTTTCGCGGGTGAGCCGCCGCCGATCGCGCTTTGGATCGACGAGCGCCTTTTCTTCAACCGCGGCGAGGGATTTCGACACGAGGGCGAACTCCCCTTGCAGGAAAGCTGGCGCATCGGCGTTTGCGCGATCGATTGCGAAGCGCAACGCCGATTCTCGCGCGGCATGCCCGCGCTGAATTCGGCGGATCGCGACAACGTTCTCAGCGCGGTTCAAAAAGGCGATGTCGACGAAGGCCCCTGGCATGGCGTCACCGCCAAGACGTTTTTTTCCGATGCGCTTCTGAAGACGATCATCGGTTTAGCCTATTCGCACCCCGCAGCTTGGAGCGAAATCGGCTTTGGCGGTCCCGCAAGCCCGCGGGGCTATGTGCGCCTGGGCTTCAACGAGCGAGACCCATGGGAAGCGGAGCGGGCGCGATGAGCGAGCGTCCGAGGGCGAAGAATGGCCGGGCGCCCGACGTCTTCACGATCGGCGGCTGGACGCCGATGCGTGAGCACAGGGAAACGGACGCTGTCGACTTTCTCATCATCGGCGCCGGCGCCGGCGGCGCGACGCTCGCGTGTCGACTTGCGGAAAAGGGGTTCTCCGTAATCGTTCTGGAAGCGGGTCCTTTTTGGCGACCACTCGAGGATTTCGTCTCGGACGAACTCGCACAAGAAACGATTTACTGGTCCGACGACCGGATTACCGGCGGCGACGATCCAATTGAATTGGGCGGCAATAATTCTGGCCGCGGGGTAGGCGGCTCGACCGTTCATTTCAGCATGATTTCACTGCGTTTTCGGCCCGAATGGTTCAAATCGCGCACAAAGCTGGGTTACGGCTTCGATTGGCCGATATCGTACCAGGAAATCGAACCCTATTATGAAGAAGTCGAGAACGCACTCAAAGTGTCCGGACCCGTAAACTATCCCTGGGGCGTGCGGCGGCGGCGTTATCCCTATCGGCCTCATCCCGTCAACGCGGCGGGACTCGTGCTCGCGCGCGGCGCGGAAAAGCTCGGCATTGCATGGGCGCCGACGCCGCTCGCCACCGTATCGGCGCCGCGCGGGCAATCTCCGCCCTGCGTCTACCGAGGCTTCTGCAACTATGGCTGCTCGACCAACGCGAAGCAGAGCGCATTGGTTGTCTGGGCGCCGCGGGCCTTACAGGCCGGCGCGGAGATTCGGGATCTGGCCATGGCCGGGCGCCTCGAGCTCGAACTCGAGAGGCCGCGTACGCGGGGTCGCGTATTTTCGGGAGGGAGTCTGGCGGTTTCAGCACGCCCGGAATGTCGTCGTCGCGGGCTATGCGATCGAGACGCCGCGACTGCTCCTGAATTCCGCCTGCCAACGCTTTCCCCAAGGCCTCGCCAATAGTTCCGGATTGGTGGGAACTCATTTGATGACACATGCCGGCCTAGGCGCCTGGGCGACCTTCGATGACGAAATCCGCTGGTACAAGGGGCCGCCCAATATGGCGGTGACAGAGCACTGGAATTATACCGACAAAGGCAAAGATTTTTCGGGCTGCTACGCTTTTATGAGCCAAGGCCCTTTGCCGATGAAGTGGGCCCAGACCGTCGCAACCTCACGAGGGCTTTGGGGTGAGGAGCTGCAGCGGGAAATGCTGAAATACAATCACGCCGCAGGGTTCGTTCCCGTCGGGGAGACAGAGCCGAGACGGCAAAACAGGGTGGAGCTTGCCGAGGAAAAAGATCGCTTCGGATTGTCGATACCTAAAGTCGTCTTTTCCTATTCCGATAATGATAAACGCTTGCAAAAACACGCCGTGAGATTCATGAGCGAGATTCTCGAAGCGGCCGGCGGCCGTGAGATCTGGAGCAATTATCAGGATACAAGCCACATCCTCGGCACTTGTCGAATGGGCGAGAAGGCTGACATGAGCGTCGTCGACGCCGACGGACGCAGTTGGGACATTCCCAATCTCTGGATTTGCGACGGATCGATTTTTCCGACCTGCGGCGGCGTCAACCCGTCCCTGACGATACAGGCGCTCGCGTGCCGGGCCGCCGACCGAATTCAAGCTCTCGCGGCTTCCGGCCGCCTTTGAGCGACTCTCAACGGGTGAGAAATTCCGGTCCGAGTCCTTTTATGGAAGGCGCGCCGATGAGCCCGAGGTCGCGATCAATTTCACCCTTGAGCAGGTCGATCGCCCGCTCAACTCCCTCGCGCCCGGCCGCCGCCAGGCCGTAAAGCGCCGCACGGCCCAGCAGCACGGCGTCCGCTCCGAGAGCGATCGCTTTTATGATGTCAGTTCCGCGGCGCATACCCCCGTCGACGATGAGCGTAAGGCGATCGCCGACGCGCCGACGCGCCTCGGGGAGCGCGTCGAGGCCTGAAATCGTCCAATCCAGTTGACGCCCGCCATGGTTTGAGAGAATGACGCCGTCCACGCCGATATCGGCCGCGTGCGAAATATCGTCGGCGCGCAGAAGCCCCTTGATGAGCATCTTGCGCGGCCACAGGGATCTTATGCACGACATTTCCTCCCAGTCGAGCTTGTGATCCATGTTTCCGCGGATCCAGAAGGCGCTTTCGAAAAAGCCTCGATGTTCTTTCGGAACGAAATCGACCGCATTCGCGAATCCAGGCAGGCCGCGTTGCAGCGTCGTGGCGATCCACCCGGGATGCAAAGCCGTCTCCAGGATCGACTCGAGCGTCGGCCTGTTCGAACTGTTGAGCCGCCTTCGTTCCCACTCGCGGTTTCCGTAAAACTGCGCGTCGATGGTGACGACGAGCGCTTCGCAACCCGCCTTTTCGGCGCGTTCGATAATCGCGTCGCGTGTGCGCGCGCCGCCGAATACATAGAGCTGCCACCAATGCCGCAGCCCCGGGATGCGCGAAACATCCTCCATAGGATCGTTCGACATCGTACTTTGGATGAAGGGAATGCCGGCCTGCGCCGCGGCTTCTGCGAGAAGAATGTCGGCGTTGTGCCAGAAGAGTCCGTTGAGTCCGGTTGGCGCGATCGCAAAGGGGAGAGGAGATCTTTTATCGAAAAGCGTCACACTCTGATCTCGCTGCGTCACGTCGACGAGGTATCGCGGCAGCAACCGATAACTTGCGAGCGCCGCGAGGTTGCGTTCAAGAGTCGCCTCCTCTTCGGAGCCTCCTTCCAAATATTCCATCGCGAATGCGGGCAGACGACGGTGCGCCATCGCGCGCAGATCCTCGATCGTTCGCGCCTTGTCGAGATTCCTGCCCGAATAGTATTTGCGACGGGGTGAACCCTTCTGAGTCGCCGGCGCTTCGTCAAGTCGTGCGCCGGTTGCGCTCGCCTCGACGAGAGTTGCAGATTTCCTGGCGTGAGGCTCCATGCTCTGGCGCATCGTTCAACCCTCGGCGAAGATGAAGGGTGGAGAACCCGCCACGCCAGGGCGGCAGGAAAAAATGCCGCCGGCGCCCGGTTCCCGATCTGGAGCAAGGCCGCGGGCGGCAGTGGTGATGTAGAGAGTGTCGCAATCGGCGCCGCCGAACGTGCACATTGTGGGTTGGCTGACCGGCAATCTGATTTCGCGGTCAACTTCGCCTTTTGGCGTCAAACGCACAATGCGGCCGGCGCCATAGAGCGCGCACCAGTAATGCCCTTCACAGTCCATAGCCGCGCCATCCGGCATTGCTCCCGTTTGCAGAAATGACGCGAAGATGCGAGGGCTCGATATATTTCCGGTTTCCAGATCGAAATCGAAAATTCGAATCTGGCTTGAAGGCGTATCGGCGAAATACATCGATTCATTGGTCGGATTCCAGGCGAGACCATTGCCGATAACGGCGCTCGCGTCCTTCTCGATCAAGCCGTCAGCGAGGGTGAAGACATGAATCGGCAGCGCGCGCACTGAAGCGTCGCGTGAGGGGCGATGCAAAGGATCGTGCATCGTAGCGACCCAGAATCGTCCGAGGGCATCGCACTTTCCCTCGTTGAAGCGGTGAGTGAGCGGATTGTAAGGCGGCGGCGACAGCAGTTCGCAATCGCCCGCTTCGAGATTCAATCGCGAAATGCCGGTCCGCAAGGCGACGATGACGGAGCCGCTCTCACAGAGCGCAAATGCGCCTATTTGGCTCGGCAGCTCCCAGCTGCTGTCCTTCCCGCTCGCGGGGTCGAACCGATGCAGAGCGGGCTCTTCTACGTCGATCCAATAAAGAACTTTCTCACGCGCCGACCATGTCGGACTTTCCCCGGTTCGAGCGTGCGCGTCGAGCACGAGCTCCAGATCATCTGGAAGAGAGCTTGGCCCCATCAGCGCGTTCCTTCCTCGATATGCGGGCAACGAATAATCGCTCCTGCAAAGCTCGGCGATCGCGGCTTGACCAAAGTTCACCGTGTGACGCTCGCCTATACCTTGCGGCACTCTTCGGCGCATTTTTGGCAGGCTTCGCCGCAGGCTTTGCACTCGACGACCTTAGGAAACTTGTCGCATTCCTTCTTGCAGTCTTCGCAGATTTTCTCGACCGTCTTCGCCAGCGAATGCGCGTGGGGCGAATTGACGGACGTCAGCGCTGTGAGCGCACCGCATGCGGCGACGAGCTGGTATGTCGCGTTGGCGCAGGCGGCCATGCTCGTATCCTTCATCGAGAACATGCCAAAGCAGTGCCTGAGACAATCATTGCCCGTCGCCACGCAATCGATGCTGGCTTTTTCGAGAGCCTTATAGAGCGGCGGGTGCATATCCTCCATCCCGCCGCCTTCGCCAGCGGCCTGGGCAAAGGCCTGAGATGCTGAGACGACAGAGGCGGCTCCGCCTAGAGCGACAATGAATTCACGCCGTTGCATAGCTCTTCTCCCGGAAGATCGACACTTAAGAGCTAAACGCCCGCTCGTCCTTCTCGGTTCCCGGTTCGGTGCTTGTCCATCCATCCGGCGAGCGGGTTGACGACGTTAATGCGAAGAAATTGCATCGGGCAATTCGATCACTTGACCGACTGCAATCGAGCCGGGCTGCGCGCTTCCATAACTTTTCGCACCGTTTGCGCGCAGCATGTCGCCCGGTCTTATCGCGAGCGATTGCCCTCCAGGCGCTGCAAGTCACGGCGCGCCTGTCGCAGACTGCGTTTCTGGCGGCTTCGCCGGTTTTTGTCGCCTCGACTGTCGCGCCTTTTCGCCGCGCCTTATGTGATGGCGCGAGGCGGAGGGCGTGGAGGCAACAATGACCGAGCAAGTACACGAGCAAGTACATGCGTCGGGCGGCGAGTTCGCGTCGCGCCGTCATCGCGGCGCTGATCGGTAATTTTGTGATCGCCGTCACCAAATTTATCGCCGCCGCGATGACCGGGAGTTCGGCCATGATGAGCGAGGGTCTGCATTCGGTTGTGGACACCTCCAACGAGGCGCTGCTTCTTTACGGGCTTCATCGCGCAAAAAAGCCGCCCGACGACGAGCATCCGCTCGGATTTGGGCGGGAACTTTACTTCTATAGCTTCATCGTCGCTTTGCTTATCTTCTCCCTGGGGGCGGTCGCATCGCTTTACGAAGGCGTCAGGCACATTCTTTCGCCCAGCCCCATCACGGACGTCCGTATCAGCTATATCGTGCTCGGCGTTTCTTTTATCTTCGAAAGCGTAAGCTGGTGGTTTGGATTGCGCGCCTTCCGCCGCACCCAGGGCGATCTTGGCTATCTCGAGGCGCTGCATGAGAGCAAGGATCCCGCAAGCTTCATTGTAGTGTTGGAAGACTCCGCCGCGATCCTCGGTCTCGCCGCGGCCGCCGCCGGCATAACCGCGGCGCACTTCACCGGAATCCACGAATTCGACGGCGCGGGCTCGCTCGGCGTGGGCCTGATACTCGCAGTTACGGCAATCATCCTGGCGCGGGAGACGAAAAGCCTATTGATCGGTGAGCAGGCGAAGCCGACCTTGCGCCGCGCGATCCTCTCGCTTGCGCGAGAGGAAGAATGCGTGCTCGCCGCCGATCAGCTTATCACGGTGCAACTCGCGCCCAGACAGGTCGTCGCTGCGCTGCATATGGAGTTCGCACCCGGGACCTCGGCCCGAGCGGTGAAGCATTGCATGGCGGATCTCAAGGCGCGACTGAACGAACAACGGCCGGAGGTCGTGGCCCTCCTCTTGTGGCCTTAACCCGCGTTTGCGAGCCTCGCTTTGCCGAATGTTGTGACGCAGGCCTCGACGATCATCACGGAATGCGGTCCGAAAATCATCGTCACGGGGTCGCCGTCCCTGTCCTTCGCGCTGACGATATAGCCCTCAGGCGCGACCTCTACGTTGGTAAAGTCCTGCGATTTGAGTTTCTGCTGAATTTGCTGCGAGGCTCCAATGTGACGTCCTGGTTGCGATCGACCTCGTCGAACATGTCCCGAACCATCGACAGAAATTTTTCGCGCCGCCCGAGGAGCTCGACAGCCGACGGCGGTCGATGATCCAGCATCTGGAGGAAGCGCCTGACGACGAGTTCAATTCGACCTATCTCGATCAACAAGTGCTGGCGCACGAGGAAACGGTCTCGCTGATGCAATCTTGCCGTGACAACGGCGATGACGCCCAGCTGCGATCCTATGCAGGCGAAATGGCCCCGGTGGTCGAGAGCCATCTCGAAGCCGCAAAGAGGCTGAGATTCGCGTCCTAGCGCCGAGCGGAACGAGTTCGTCCCTGTCAGCTGCGCCGAAGCATGCGAGCCGGCGACGTGGACAAATCGCGAGAGCAGCAACCGGATGTAAAGTAGCAACGAGCCGGACCGGCGTTCCGGTCCGGCTCGCGGCGCGCCGTCGCATAGACCTGTCAATTCTGGGCATTGTCGGTGAGGCCCAGGATCGAGACCTTGGCCGTCGTGATCTCGGTCGGCCAGAGGACTTCGGTAAGGCCGGTCGCTGCGGCAATTCGTTGACCCTTCGGCGTCGCGAAAGTAATGACGCCGCCGCCGACGGCGCCGCCGATCTTGGCGCCCCAGAGCTTGCCGCCAGTGTCGGCGTCGAGCGCATAAAAATTACCGCCCATGTCGCCGAAGAAGACGACGCCGCCGGCCGTCGGCGTAACGCCGCTCTGAACGGGATAGTTGGTCTTCGCGCGCCAGCTCCAGCGACCGCTATCCGCGTCGACCGCGTAGAGCCAGCCGGCCCAATGAAACGCCGGGTCTGCCCGACCCCACATGTTGAATGGATTGATCGAATCTTCGCCGGACCACGGCGTGAATTTCGCCGTCTCCTCGATTTGCTTGTTGGTCTCGACCCGAACGGTCGTGCACCACTGCACCTCGCCGACCATCACGAGATTGTTCTGCGGGTCGTAGGCTGGTCCGTTCCATTCGGCGCCGCCGACCGAGCCGGGGCAAAAATGCACGCTCCTGTCCGGCGAAAACGGAATATCGGCGTTTTCGACCTTCGTCACGGGGAGCCGATAGAGCCGCTCCTGCGTGTCGAGATCGAAACCATAGAGATGGCCGTCCTTGGGCGCGAGAAGCATCGTCCGCCGGCCCGATGCCGTCGTAATGAGCGCAGGCGCGCCGGATACGTCCCAATCGTGCCAATCTTTGTCAATGATTTTGAAGTGCGTTCGGTAGGCGCCGGTCTTTGCGTCGAGCACGACGACTGAATTCGAATATAGATCCGCGCCGGCCCGCAACGCCGGCGCGAAGTCGGGTCCTGGATTGCCGCTCGGAACATAGAGGAGCCCGGAGCCGGGATCGAGCGTATAGGAGGTCCAGGTTGCGCCTCCGGCGATCGGCGAAGCGCCAACGTCCCAGCTTGACGCATCGAGCGGCGAAGGAGCCTCTGGGCCGCGCGTCGCATCGCCTTTCTGCTTGGGCACGAGATAGAATTCCCAGACGATGCGCCCCGTCGCCGCGTCGAGCGCGTACATGCGGCCCTTCACACCCTTGAAATCACCGCCAGCGTTTCCGATGAAGACGAGGCCGTTCCATGCGATCGGCGCAGCCGGCGCGCTCTCGCTTTTTTTCGGATCTGCGATCCGGGTCTCCCACAAGCGTTCGCCATTGACGAAACTATAGGCGAGCACACGCCCGTCCTGCGTTCCACGGAATACCCGTCCGTCGAGATAAGCTACGCCTCGATTCACGCCTTGCGGCGTCGCCGGCGTGTAGCTCTCATGCTTGCGCCAGTTTGCGCGGCATGTGAGCGGATCGATCGAGAAAGTGTCGAACTCAGTCGCGAACAGCAGCGCGCCGTCCACCATCAGGAGACCGGAATTGAAGCCTGTATATTGACCGGTGTCGTAGGTGCAGAGAACGCGCAGCCGGCTCGCATTGTCGCGGTCGATGTCCTTGAGCGCGGAGAAGCGATCGGAGGTCAGCGTCCTGTTGTAACTCGGCCAGAGACCATCGTCTGGCGAGGACTCTCGATGCGCGCCGGCCGCGACCGAGCCAGAGACATCTTGCGCCGTCTCGACCGTCAGGTCACCCTTGGGCGCGTCGAGATAGCGGATGTAGTTGATTCCCATTGCCGCGATCGGAACTAAGAAGTCCCAATTCGCGTAGATTGCGCCCGCGCCCACCACACCGATGGCGGCTACGAGGCCGATCACAATTGTCGTCGCCTTTCTCATTCGCCGCCTCCCTTGCACAGCCGCACTGTAATTTTCCGGCTCAGTCGCGCCGAGACGCTTCCTCCTTGGTCAAGTCCAGCGTCAATACCTCACCTGGCGTACGGGGGCGGCTGCGCCAGTCGGGATGAGCAAGTGATTTCCTCACATCGGACTTGCCGTCACTCCAGTTGCGATCCATCGAGAAGCGCGAAAATTCGTAATCCTTCGACGCCCCCTCGCCCACCGCGCGACGGTGAATCAGATGCAGTATCGTCGTCGTGTGCTCTTGCGCGGCTTCGCTCAGCACGCGCCAGTGCGGGTCGTCGCGCAGCTGCTCAGGCACTTTGGGACCGAAACCAGAGATCGCAGCGCTCAGCTTGTGCAACCGGCACATCAGATCCGTATTGAGACGCGTACGCGAGGAATAGCGAATGTCCTTTTCGCGCTGGGCGACTTCGAGCAGCGTGTGTGGTACGCCGCCCAGCGCGCTGAAGAGATCGATCTGGAACACCAGCATGTCCTGACGCGGCCGCTCGTAGTCGAGCACGTACTGCAGCGGCGTATTGGAGACGACGCCGCCGTCCCAATAATAGTCGCCGTCGATTTCGATCATCGGAAGGCCGGGCGGCAGAGCGCCGCTGGCCATGACATGTTCCGGGCCGATTCGCTCATGCGCGGTGTCGAAATAGTGGAAATTCCCGGTCTTCACGTTGACGGCGCCGACGCTGTAGCGCGTCGCGCCGGAGTTCAGCAGGTCGAAGTCGACCAACGACAAAAGTGTCTCGCGCAAGGGCTCGGTGTCGTAAAGGCTCACGCTCTCCGGCGAATTGGAGACGCCGAAAGCGGCGGGCGGAAACCGCGGACGAAAGAACCCGGGCGCGCCGAACGCCGCGGTGATCGCTGCGCTGCTCTTGTCGAAGAGTTCGAGAACCATTTTGTCGCCGTCGAGAGGCGTTGCGGTGATGAGGCTCGACGTCTGGCGCCAGAACTTCTCGAGCTGCGCCACGCGGCGTTCGGGCGGATTGCCGCAGATGATCGCGCCGTTGACCGCGCCAATGGAAATGCCGGCCACCCAATCGATCTCCTGGCCCGCCGCAAGCAGCGCCTCATAGGCGCCGGCCTGATAGGAGCCAAGCGCGCCTCCGCCCTGCAGCACGAGGGCCGACAGCTCGTCGTGGTTCGCACAGGCCATGTCAGCGCACCGAGATACGCGTTTGAGCCCGCATTCCGGGCGCGAGCGCGTGACGCGGACCGGACGCCACGATGTCGACGACCGCCTCCCCAGTTTTGGGAACCGGCGACGTCTGGTCGCCGACCTCGACGTTGCGCGCGCGAAACATTCCTTTGATCGGAAAGCTGGTTGCAAGCAGCGCCGCTTGCGTCCAGGACGCGTTGCGCGCATGCGCCGCGACGGCCGAGAAGCCGCAGGTGAAGCTCGAGCCAAGTAGGCCAGCGGTCTCGATCGCAACAATGGCGGGATTGCACAGATCCCGGTCGCCATGCCCCAGCGCGGCCCCTCCGCCGCGTCCGAGCTTGTAAGGATCAACGGTCGATGGGAGCGGAGGAAGAGGATTGAGCGCCTCAGTCGTCGTCATGCCGGATTACCTTGTTGAGAACGCCCCGTGAGGCAATCGTAGCGGCGTTCGCGATATTGCGTCATGATCGCGCGATGCTTCTTTCCCAACAAGTTTCCTCGTTCTCGACCGTGGGCTCCACCGCAAGGTTGAACTTCGGCGGCCCGGGCGGCGTCGGCCATGCTGACAATTCGCCACATCTCGGCATCGTAACGCTGCACGGGCAGCGGGCTGAAGCGGATTAGCTCGTCCCAAAATCTCCGGCCGTTCTCGAGAGCTCTACCAGCTCCTCAGTGATCTGTTCCTGCCGTGAGCGGCGGTGGCGCGCGGTCAGCTCGTCGAGCGTCTTCCGCACATTGCTTCGAGCTGAGGTCATCGCCTGCATGCGGGCGACGTTTTCGGATGCGAAGGAAAGAAGCGCCGCCTCGCAAAGCTCCGCGAAAACGTATTCCTCGGCGAGCAGCGACAGGAGCGCGGCGGGTGGGAGATTTACGACCGGTTGTCCCTGGGGCTCGGAAATTGGGAATCGCGCGAGATCGAGCGGCACCAGCGATCGCGTCGTAACCTCGTACTCGGATGGAGACAAAGGGGTCGCATAGACGACCGTCACCTGTATGATCTCATTTCCCGCGACCTCGTTGAAAAGCGCGTCCGCAATCCGTTCGGCGACCGACGGAGCGTCGACCGCATGCGCCGCCATGGGCGTCGACCAGGCGACCGCCAGGCCGCGCTCGACCGCGCTGGCCTGACCTCTTTGCCCCACGATATAAAGAGCGGCGGCGTGGCTGAGGCCTCTTGCCGCCGCCAGCACGTGTTCGTCGAAAGCTCCCGCGAAGCCTTGCTCGGAGCAGAACGCCAAAACGATCCGCTTCGTCTGCGCACGACGGGCGGGCCGTTCGTCGGGCGAGAGCGCCAGAGCGATCTGGATCGCTTCGCCCACTGCGCCGGCATAAGCGCGTACGCCGTCGAGACTGTGCTGCGCCTCTCGGCTGCGGGCCGCGGCGACGCCGCGCATGGTGGTGAAAACGGTTTCGAGCTGGCGTGTCGCGGCGATGCGCTTGCGAAGGGCGCTCAGGTCGTCGTTGCTCATTCCCTGCCGCTCAATTGCGTCGCCGCGATTTCGGAGGCGAGCGCCGCCACGACGCGAACGAGCGCGGTCTGCTGCGTTTCGTCGAGCGCCGCGCCGGATCGACAAGCCTGAACAATCTGGGGCGCGTCTCGATCAAGACGATCGGGGATTTGATCGCGCAGAACGGCGATGGCCGTGGAATCCATCGCGTCGAGAGCGCCGGCGCCGAGCGCAAGGAGAAGCGCGACCTGATCGGCCTGTCGAAGCAGAGCGAATCTTTCCTGGGTCAGCAACGCGCGAATGAGCCGACCGCGCGTGATTTCGTGCTGAACGAGACGCGCCGAAACGCCGCCGAAACGGCTGAACATTTCGAGTTCGAGAAACTGCGAATATTGCAGTCGCAGCCGCGCGGCCGCTTGCTTCAGCGCCGCCGGTTGCGCCTTGCCGCCAACGCGGCTCACGCTCAATCCGACATCGACTGCCGGGCGTTGGTTCGCCGCGAAGAGGCGAGAGTCGAGGACGATCTGGCCGTCCGTAATGGAGATGAGATTGGTTGGAATATAGGCGGAGAGATTGCCTGCCTCCGTCTCGGCGATCGGCAGGGCGGTGATCGAGCCGCCGCCTTTTTCCCGCGACAGCTTCGCGGCGCGTTCCAGAAGACGGGCGTGCAGGTAGAAAATGTCGCCGGGATAGGCTTCCCGCCCCGGCGGCTCTCGCGTGAGCAATGCGAGCTCCCGATGGGTGGCTGCATGTTTCGTCAGATCGTCGATCACGACAAGGGCGTGGGCCCCGCGGTCGCGGAAATATTCCGCCATTGCGAAGCCGGCGAAGGGCGCGATCCACTGCAATCCCGGCGGGCTTGACGCCGCGGCCACGACAACGATCGTGCGCTCCGGCGCGCCGCGCGCGCGCACCGCCTCGATCACGCGCTCGACCGCGGTCGCGCGCTGTCCGATCGCGACGTAGACGCAGATCATATCTGTCTGCTTCTGGTTGAGAACGGCGTCGACGGCGATCGCCGTTTTGCCGGTCGCGCGATCCCCCAATATCAGTTCGCGCTGTCCGCGGCCGATGGAAAACATCGTGTCGATGACGAGAAGGCCGGTCTCTAACGGTTCCGTGACGAGATCGCGGTCGATGATCGTCGGGGCGTCCCGCTCGATCGGCTCATAGGCTTCGACGGCGAGGGCCCCCTGATTGTCGAGCGGTCGGCCCAGCGGATCTAAGACCCGTCCGAGTAAACCGGGACCGACGGGCGCGCGCGCCGTCTCGCCGAGGCCCTCGACCGCCGCGCCGGCCTCAATGTCGCCTGCGTCATCGAGCAGCACCGCGCCGATGCGGTGCGCGTCGAGCGCCGTAACGAAGCCGAGGCTTCCATTTTCGAAACGCAGCAGCTCATTGAGCCGCGCTTGTGGCAACCCCGAAATGAAGGCGACACTGTCGGCAAAACTCTCGACGCGGCCGATGTGTCGCACGCTCGGGCCGAGCGTCAGCTGCGAGAGTCGGCTGCGGCTTCGTTCGAGCCAGCCGCGCCAAGGGTCGAGGATGTTGTCCCCATCAGCTTTGGTCATAGGCGTCGAAGGCTACGGCGATGTCGGAAAGGTCCGCTCGCAGGCTGTTACGGATCGTCGTGTGCCGATTTTCAAGCTCCAGCCCGGCAATGAGCGTAGGGTCGATTTCAATCGTGAATTCGAGCGGTCGCCCGAAACCGGTTTCGAGCGCGCGGCGACAATCGGCGCTTTCCTCGGCCGTCAAGGCTCTCGGCGTCTTCAGCCGGATGTCGCCGTCCCTTTCGAAATCCTGTTTGGCGTCTTTTGGTAGGGCGGCGGCCGCATCAGCCAAACCGGAAACAAATCCCGATACGAGGTTCGACTGGGGAAAACGTTCAACCAATCGCTTTGCAATATCGAGCGCAAGCGCGCCCGCATGTTTCATCTGCGCATCCCGACCAAGGTCAATCTGCCGCGTCAAATCGATGCGAGCCTCGTTGCGTAAGCGATCGGCGTCGCCGCGAGCTTCGGCGAGCAAGGCTTCCCTTTGCGCCTCCGCCTCCTTCTGCGCCGCGGCCAGAGCGGTGGATCGGCGCTCGGCTGCGTCGGCGAGCGCGGCCTCTTCCTCCTCGCGCATTTTCAGCGCAGCGGCTTTCGCCTGTTCGGCTTCTTCAAGCAACTGGTTCGCCATCGCTTTGCGTGTCGCAATGACGTTGGCGACCGGCTTGAAGAGAAAATAGGCCAGCAACCAGATCAGGACGATCGCATTGACGGTCTGGAGCGACAGCGTCCACCAATCGATGCGCATATGTATCGACGCCTATTTCACGAAGGGATTTGCGAAAAGAAGCAGCAAGGCGACAACGAGACAGTAGATCGCCATCGTCTCGATCATCGCAAGTCCAACAAAGAGCGTTCGCGACAGGACGCCCGCCGCCTCGGGTTGACGCGCGATCGCGTCCATCGCGGCGGCGACGGCCTTCCCTTCGGCCAGAGCGGGCCCGATCGCGCCGAATGACACCGCGATCGCGGCCGCGAGAACGCTGATGTTTTCAATCTGATCCATTTTGCGCTCCGTCGGAAGACTGCGTCGCGTCCTTTTCGGGTGCGATAGCGGCCGCTGTGAACACCATTGCAAGAATAGCAAAGATATAGGCCTGCACAGCTCCTGTTAAAAGATCCAGCGCCATCAATGGAATCGGCACGAGCAGGCCAGCCAGCGACAGGACGATGCCCACGACGAACACGCCGCTCATCACGTTGCCGAACAGGCGAACGACCAGGGAAAAAGTCCGAGTGATCTGCTCGACGAGATTGAGCGGAACCATGAATAGGCTCGGCTCGGCGAAGGTTTTGAGATATCCTCCAACGCCTTGCGTACGCAGACCGTGGTAAATGGTCGCTGCGAAAACGACCAGCGCAAGGGCTGCGTCCGTCTCGATGCGGGCGGTCGGCGGCTCGACGCCGGGCAGGAGCGCCGACCAGTTCGCAAAAAGGATGAAAAGAAAAATCGTTCCGAATAAAGCGCGATAGGGGCCGGGATCGACGCGCATCGTGTCTCGGATCTGGGAATCGAGCGTATCCACGATCAGTTCGAGAAGCGCCTGGACGTTGCCGGGGCGCAGCGCCAGCCGGCGCGTCGTCAACGCACTTGCCGCCACCATGAGCGCCATCAACCCCCAGGTCGTCGCAACGGGCCTGGAAATCGGAACCAGGCCGAGTTGAAACGCCGTCTCCAGTTCGAGCGGCGAGCCTATCACGAGGTCTTTCCAATGCGCCGCACCAGCACGCGCCGCGCCACAAGAAGCCCGCCGGCGCCGGCGAGAAGAGAAAGCGCGCCCAGGCGAGCCAGCACATAGAGCGTGAGCGCCAGCGCCGCAATCCGTGCCGCAAGCAAAAGCAACGCACGCCCGGTCGCGCCGCGATCGATCAGCAAGACGTTCCACCAGAGGGCGGTGAAGTAGCCATAGCCGACAACCGCGCCGACCATGCCTCCGGCGCAGAACTGGAGCGCGACCGAGGTCGACGCGTCGACGGCTGAAATAATCATTGGTGGGACATCCATTTCCAGGCGAGCCACATCCCAAGCGCTGCGCCGATCATTACGAGCGGCGCCGAGAAGAAAACCCCGGAATGCATTGTCCTGTCCAGCCACCGGCCGGCAAAGAGGCCGACGAGGGCGGGAAGGACTATGATCCAGCCCAGGACGCCGATCTGCCCAAGCCGCTTTCCGAGCGAGGGCTCGGGGTCATGGCGACGTTCTCGCTCGCGCGCTGCGGCTTTGCGCGCAGCTTCCGCAAGCCGTTCCGTCGAACGCAACTCGGGCCGCTCGCTCACTCGCCCTCCTCCTGGCCGTCGCCGACAATGGAGTCAGAGAGCCCGGCTGGCCGCAAATAGCGAATGAGCTGACGCACGGCGTATGCATGAAGCCGCGCCTGCTCGACGCGGGCGCTGCTTTCGACGCCGGCTTGCGCGACCGCCGCCGTGTGTATCTCCGTCTCGAGCGTCTCCAACGCGTCGCCAAGAACGCCGTGGCGGCAGGCGACGCTCACCCGACGCCCGTCCTTGACCGACAATACGCCGCCGCGCACGGCGCAATACTTCTCGCCTCCATCCTGCCGCCACCGAAGAATGCAAGGCGAGAGAGCGGTGACCAGGTTTGCATGGCCGGGCAAGATTCCGAAGGCTCCGCTTGCGTCTTCCGCCCGCACCGACATGACCGTAGAGTCGTCGACGAGAAGCCTTGTCGGCGTCGAGACGACCAGCCGGAGCCGCGCATTCATGAGTGCGCCCCGACTTGCGCCCCGACTTGCGACTGCGACCTGTCACGGTTGTCGGCTGAAAGCACTTTCTTTCGAGCCTCTTCGATCGATCCGATCATATAAAAGGCGCTCTCCGGCCAGTCGTCGCAATTGCCGTCGAGAATGGCTTTGCAGCCTGCGATGGTCTCCGAGACTGTGACCGAGCGCCCGGCCATGCCGGTGAAACTCTCGGTGACGACGAAGGGCTGCGTGAGGAATCGCTGCAGCCGCCGCGCCCGCCCGACGAGCCGGCGATCTTCGACGCTTAATTCGTCCACGCCGAGAAGAGCGATCACGTCCTGAAGCTCGCGATAGTGTTCGATGACGCGGCGCGTCTCCGTCGCAATGCGGGCATGTTCCTCCCCAATGATGAGGGGATCGAGCAAGACCGACGACGACTGGATCGGGTCGATCGCCGGATACATGCCTTCGGCGGCCATCTGGCGGGACAGCACCACCATGCTGTCGACGTGAGATGCGATGGCGGTGACAGCCGGATCCGTGAAATCATCCGCGGGCACGTAAACCGCTTCGATCGCGGTCACGGCCGCATCGCCGACCGAGGCGATGCGCTCCTGCAGATCAGCCACTTCGCTCGCCAGCGTCGGCTGGTAGCCGACGCGTGACGGCATTCGGCCCAGAAGCCCCGATACTTCCGCGCCCGCCTGCACGAAGCGGAAGACATTGTCCATCAGCAGAAGGACGTTCTGGCGTCGCTCGTCGCGAAAGAATTCGGCGACGGTCAAAGCGGTCAGCGGCGCGCGCCATCGTGCGCCCGGCGGTTCGTTCATCTGGCCATAGACGAGCACGCTGCGGCCAAGAACGCCATAGCGCCGCATGTCGAGCAGCATTTCATGCCCCTCGCGCGAGCGCTCGCCGACGCCGGCGAAAACTGATATCCCTTGGTAGCGCGCGATCATCGCGTTGATCAGCTCCATGACGAGCACGGTCTTGCCGACGCCGGCGCCGCCGAACATCGCGGCCTTGCCGCCATGAGCCAGCGGCGTGAGGAGATCAATCGCCTTTACGCCGGTCGCGAATATTTCCGTCCTCCGGCTTTTCTCAGCGAGCGGCGGCGGCGGGCGATGGATGGATCGGCGCGGCGCGTCGGCCGGCAGCGGCGGCCCGCCGTCGGCAATGTCTCCGCAGACGTCGATGAGGCGGCCGAGCACTGCTTCGCCGACGGGCGCTTCGACCGGCCCGCCCGTGGCGACGACCTTTTGCCCGCGCCTCAGCCCGATGGTCGAGCGCAGCGCGATCGCGCGAACGCGGGTCTGATCGATATGGGCCTGCACCTCCGCGATGATCTTACCGCCACGATCACGCTCGATGATCACGGCTTCATTGATCGCAGGCAGCTTCTCGCGGGCAAACTCGACATCGACAATCGCGCCGCGAACGGCCCTGACGACGCCAGTCTCCGCCGTGGCGTGCAGCTTAGGCTGAACAATCGTCGGTTCGCTTATCACGCTGGCCAAAGTCGATCCTTCGATGGCAAGTCAAGGCGCCGCGTTGTGAAACGCCGAGTTTGCCCATCTCTAAAACTGCATGTCTGCAAAAGGAGACGGCGCCAAGCGCGACCCAAGAGGTCCCCCATTGTTCGCAAGAGACATTATGGCCCATGATGTGGCCTCCGTTAAGAGCGATGCGACTCCGCGCGAGGTGGCTCTGCTGCTGATCGACAAAGCGATCAGCGTGGTTCCGGTTATTGACGCCGATGGCCGGGCGATCGGAATGGTGAGCAAGGGAGATCTCACCGGCGCAAATGAAATGCGGCGCAAGGAGCGCTCTCAAAGGGTGGCTTGCGCAATTGGCCGAGGGGGAGGTGACGACCCAGCTGAGGCGCGCCAGAGGAATAGGCAAGCCCTGACCGTGCGAGATTTAGCCGCTCGCTTCTTGGCCGAGCACGTCAACGCCAAGCGTAAATGCTCGACTGCAAACCACTATCGCAGCGCGATTCATCTCTATCTGTTGCCGAAGCTTGGCGCTCGAAAGGCGTATGACCTGACCAGAAGGCGATGGGCGAGCCCGCCTTCGGCCTCGCGGCGATGATCTCGCGCCTTCCGTGGCTCCAGCACCAGGCGAGCTGCAACGGCGCGCCACCTTTGCGCTCGGGGCGAGCCAGACGATGATAGGCCGCCATAGCACGTCCGATAAATCCTGCGCCAAAAGCCGTATCGACCGTCGCTTTCTCGTTCATCTTCGGACCCTTCCAGAGACATGGCTGTCCCTCAGAAGAATCTCACATCCGAAAATCCGCCCGAACCCGAAAAATCAGTGGGGCCGCAACGGCGCTTACGGTTAGCGGGTGGATAGTACGCATCAACGACGCTCATGCCGCAACGCCCCCAACGCCGAAGGCCTGCGCCCTTCGAAGACGCGCCGATGGGCAGCTTTTTTGCCCGCCCGGCTTGCCAAAATACACCTTAGATTATAAACTAAATCAGGCGCGAGCGCCGCCGATTGGCTGCGCCCGATCACGGTGTTTGAAAGTACGGTCTTCAACCCCCATAGACCGCCGAAGGCGCAGGCGTTGATGAGGAGGATGCGCGCGACGATCGCCGGCGCGAAAGCGTCACGAGGCAGACCGATGGCGAGATCAATCGCGACGAGCAAACCCTGATAAGCGACGAAAGCCGCCAGAAACGCCGCGCCTCCGCCGAGGACGCCCGAGAAGCGCCGGGCCGAGAAGCCAGCCGCTTCGCAGGATAGCAGAGCGATGACGCCGAGCGCGCCGCCCCAGGCGAACGTCGAAACGTCTGTCGGATAATGCAGAACGCCGAAGCCCCAAAGCTGATTGGCCAGCCATACGGCGCCAGTCGCGACCAACGCGTCACGGCGGCTGAACGACATAGCCGCGATCGCCGCGAAGGCGGCGAGAGGAACGGCGCAAGCAAAACCTAGGGTGAATAAAATGCTGGCGACGGGCAATGCGAAGATCCCGAGCATCGTTTGGCGGCGGGAGGCGGCGAGTGCGATTGGCGACATGATGGTCTCCTTTGGGTTGCCTGGACAAAAATTTGGCCTCGTTGGCGAGGCGAGTGGTCAGGGTGCTACGGCGCGCGAAAAACTCGCCGAACGATCAATGGGGTCAGGCTCGCGAAGCCCGCGCCAGCGCGCCCGCAGCTTGTCCCACAGCGCGAGGCGTGACCAGTCGGGCTGCTTGCATATCCGGTCGGTCAGCGGCTCGAGAAACGGGTTCGGGAGGAGCACGGTGATCTGTTGCTCGTTCATACCGTTGAATAACCGCAAGCCTCACGACATGGGGAGGCAGCCGCGCGTCATACGTCGGTAAAGCTCGGCGCGGGACGTGCGACGTATCTGCGCCAGTTCAGGCGATGTCGGCTGCACGCGCGTGCCCCGGTTTTCCCCGATGCAGATGTGGAAATGCGGGACACCGAAAGCCACAGTGAGATAGCCGTCGAACATGCCGATCCGGGTTGGCGGCGCGTCGGCTTTCATTTCCCAAGCGGCGCCCTGGATCAACGGTCCGAAGGTGATCTCCCGCCAATGATTCTCGAAGAGGTCGCGGAGCAACTCTTCGAGGCTCGCCGCGTCGGTCGGGAGCAAAAACACGTCGAGCGGGACACCGTCGGGCTCGATGACCCGGACGGGCGCTATATCGGCAACCTCTGTCATGGCGATGCGCTTTCTTTGTCTGGGAGCGCATCCAGCGCTCACGCCTACGCGATGAGTCAACCAGACCATCAAAACAAGACCTTGATCGAGCCGCGAAAAATACGGGGGACGCCGATCACATTGTAATTGTACCCGGGCAGGTTCCACCCTGTCTGGATGGGATTGGCGCCGGGCACGGCGTAGCCGCCGGGATGAAAGGCGTCGAAAGCCTGCGGTCCAAGGCCGCCGGTGACGAAGTAGGTCTTGTCGAAGAGATTGCTCACATTGAGCTGCGCGGTGACCTTGAGTCTGTCGACGTTGAACTCATAGGCGCCGAAGACCCCGGCGAGCCCGTAGCCCGGCGTCGACTGGCCATAGATGTAAGTCCCGTCATTGGCGGTATGGGAGAATGGAAGGTAGCCCGTGTAATCGTAGCGACCACCCAATTTCAGGCCCTTCAATTCGCCGGTCTTGAATTCGTAGCTGGTCGAGAGCGAGCCGACATTGCGCGGGACGAAGGGGATTGGCGCGCCCACTGTCGGAACCCCGAGCGCGGTCGGATTGGTTTTGGTGGTGATGGCGTCGGTGTTGGCGTAGGCGACGTTAACATTCCAGCCGGGGAGCAACTCGCCTTGTATGTCGAGTTGCGGACCTTGCGAGCGCCCTTCGCCGATGACCATCACATGGGTGATGTCATTGGGGATTCCGATGGGGATGTTCGTCTTGACCAGATGGTAGTAGGCCGCGGTCGCCTGGAGCTTCCCGTCGAGCAATGACAGCTTGACGCCTCCTTCCACTTGCGTGCCGGCGCTTGGCGGCGTCGGGTCGTTCGTGTTCAGGACGAGCCTGCCGTTGTAGTTCGGGCTGTAGGATTCCGCGTAGTTTCCGTAGAGGCTGACCCATTCGACGGGTCGCCACAGCAGCCCGACGCGCGGCGTGACCCGCTGATCGACGAGTTGCGCGCGCGTCGTGATCGTATCGAAGCTGCAGGGTATCAAGAGCCCGGAAAATGCGTTCTCGGAGAAGGGGCCGCAGAACTTCGCGTTGTCCGAGGCGCCGGTTCTGCTGTTGATATATTGATAGCGCGCGCCACCAAGCACAGTGACGCCATAGGGCAATTTGATCTGGTCTTGCAGATAGACGCCCAGATTGTCGGCGTATTGCTCGGTCGCATTGACGGGCACGAGGCCGGAGATGGGCGTCGGAGGCTGTGGCGCGCCGAAGAACACGGAAGAACTGTAATTCAGCGGGAGCTGGTTCTGGCTCCTGAAATTGTAGCGGTAATAATCGACGCCCGAGAGCAGCGTGTGATTCAGTCGTTCGCTGGTGTCGAAATGCCCGACGAGGTTGACGTTCGTCGCATATTCCGCCTGCCGGTTGTCCGTCGGAAACGAGCCCCAGTTCAGCGCGACATTGTTCGGCGAGGGAAATGAAAAGCAGGACGTGCTTCCCGGCGTCATGCAGTCCGCGATAAAGCCAAAGCCGCCATTGTTCGCCCAGTCGTTCCGCAACAGCTGCATGAAGGCGGTCTGCTGGATCGACCAGTCCTTGTTGAAGTCGTGATGCCAGGTGAACTCGGTAAAGTTTTGCTGCTGATTATATGGAGATTTCGGCCCCCAGTTGTAGCTGCGTCCGAGCCACAGCGGGTTGAACATGCCGAAATACGGCACGTAGTACATGTCCTGATTGAAGTTGTTCTGCTGAAACTGCGTTGACGCTCGGACCCAGGTGCTGGAATCGATGTTCCATCGCACCACGGGGTTGATCATGATGTTCCGATTGGAGTCCACCGCGCGGAACGATGCGTCATTCTCATAGGACATGACGAAGCGGTAGAGCAGGTCCTTGTTCTGGGTGATGGGACCGGTTGCGTCGAGAGTTGTACGGTAGGACGAATAGCTGCCGAACTGCTGCTGCACGGAAAAAGCGGGGTTATCCAGCGGCTGCTTCGTGTTGATGTTGACGATGCCGCCCGGCTCCACCGCGCCATAGAGAATAGCGGCGGGGCCCTTGAGAACTTCGATGCTCTCGACATTGGCCATCTGGATGGCGCTGGCGCCCGCGAAATTGAGGCCGAAGCTGTCGACCCGAAAACCGTCGCGGAAATAGCTCTGCGTGGGGAAGCCCCGAAGCAAGATCTGCGTGAACGCATTCCCCACCGCCGCATTGCCGCCGCCCGCGACGGTGACGCCACTGACGTTCTTCAACGCCTGATCGATCGTGATGGCCTGCTGGTCCTCGAGCATCTGGCGCGTGACAACCTTGATCGCGAGCGGCGTCTCCATGACCGGCGTGTTGACCTTCGTGCCGAGCGACTGGATGGGCGCGGCATAGGATTTGGGATCGTTGCAGATGCCGTTGGCGCAGATTTGCCCGCTATTGCCGGGTCCGATCTCCGTCCCGTTGTTTCCGGCAACGTCGGCGCCGCCGGCCGCTGGTGCCGATTGGCCTGCGGCAGGTGCGGTCGGTCGTCCGGCGGTCCCGCCGAGCCTCGGATTCGGGGTCGCGATGTCGATGGTCGGGAGCGTTTGCTGGCTGAAAGCCGGCGTCGAAAGCATTGTGGTCAGGACGCAGGCGCTCGAACGCAGGGCGAGACGCAACTCGCCTCTCTCGGCCGAAATTTTGGAAGTCATGAGTTCAAAACTCGCAGCAACGTGGGCCGTCACTGCGAAAGGTCTCGGCTGTCAGTTTGCGCCTATAGCGCCATGACAGTCTTGACCGCCTCGGTGCACCCCGCCCGACGCTCTCGCGCGTGACCACGAATGATGGCAGGTCTCCTGGCTCGCGGGTCGTCGCCTCGAGCCGCCTTCCCAGGGACATCCCCAGTGGCTTTTTGGCTCTAAGGCTCACCGCTTACAGTTGCGGGGGCAGCCTCGGCATGGCGCCAATGCGCGCACCGAGTTCCCTTTTGATCCCCGAAGGGAACCATCGCCGTTATTTAGCGCGGATCAATTCGAGTGTGTCAAGCGGCCTAGCTATAGCGGCTCGCCAACCATTGCAGTCTTGCAACACAGCGGACAAGGTCGCCCGCCAAGTTTCAACTAACGAAAGGGAGCGATTGTCGAGTGGCGGATTAATCGATTCTCTTCAAAGCTCCAATCGACCAGAAAAATGGCGCTGCGCGGCGCGGTGAAGCTGACCACGCGTTCGCCACCGCTCGCGACGACGCTCTGGGCGATGGTGAAGTCGATCTGTCGCTCCTGGCCGGTGCGGTTGCAGACGAAGATCGGCAGGGATGTCGCCTTGCTGACGGCTTCCCATTCGCCGTTCGGACCATGCAGGCCCGGCCGCCACGCCGCGGACGACACCAATGTGCGCGCGCCTTGACGCGCCAGGGTTTCGGCGATCCTCGGCGTGTAAGCGTCCGCGCAGATCAGCATGCCCACGAGGCCGAAGCCGTTGATGGGAACGGCATCAATGTCCTCGCCCGGGGTGGACCACGCCTCAGGGCCAATGCGCAGAGCGTTGATCTTATGGTGACGCCCGGCGATATGTCCGGTCCGATCGATCGCGAGCATAGTGTTATAGAGCTTGTCCGCCGCCCGCTCCGGGACGGAGAGAAAGACGGTTACCCGTCGCCGTCGCGAGAGTGCGGCTACGCCCTGTACCCATGCGTCCGGCTGGGTTTCGATCCAGTCGGAGCCGACGTGCTCGATGAATTCATATCCGGTCGTCGCGAGCTCCGGCGTGATGATCCATTGGGCGCCCGCATCCGCTGCGGATCGTATCGCCGCGTCGACGAGTAGCCGGTTTTCGTTCAGAGCGCCTGGCGCCGGCGCGAGGTGTAAGAGCGCTATCCGCATTACCGATGACACGCCCTTTCAATAGCGAGGCTTCTGGATAGCGTGTCGCAGAATGATGAAGCTCACAAGCAACCGTCGCCAGCAACTAGCCACCCGGCTCCGCCGGGGCTAAGCGCTGTCATGTTTGGCGCTCCGTGGTCACCATCTGATCACCGGCGAGCGGAAGGGCCTCGGACGAAATTCGTGACTTTTTGATTTTGCTGGTGCCGCAAGAGGGATTCGAACCCCCGACCCCATCATTACGAATGATGTGCTCTACCAGCTGAGCTATTGCGGCGTGCGCCTTTCGGCGCGGGACACTCTTATCGGCGCACGCGGGCTTTTTCAAGCGGCTGAGCGCCAAGATTTTGCTCGGGAAGCCTTCTCGCGCGCCGGCGCGCCAAATGTCAGCTGCGCCCGCCCTTTTCGTCGCCCGGCAATTGGGCGAGCGCCTGCTGGCGCAGCTTTTCAATTTCGAGGCGCGTTTTCTTCGCTTCGGCCCGCGCAACCTTTGCGGCGCGCCGCACCGGCAGGTGGCCGAGCCAGGAGGAAAGGCCGCCGGCGAGCACGCCGAGAGCCATCGAGGTCAGCACGACGAGGAACATCGGCGCCTCGACAAAAGGCGCCGAGGCGTCGTTGGCGGCGAAAGGGTCGACGCCGATCCGCACCGACCCGCGATTCGCCATAGCGAAAAAGAGGATGATCAGCCCGAGCGGAACGAAGACGATGATGCGCAGGATAGACTTCATGACCCCTCCCTGAAGCCGAGCGATGCGCCGTATGCCTCCACGGCGCGTCGGCCGGGGGAAGTTCGGCGTCTTGTCGTCGCCGCGCGCAAGACGCGGCGCGCCAGCGCTCAGCCCTGATAATTCTCGTTGAGACGCTCACGCATCTCCTTGCCCGTCTTGAAAAAGGGCACGGATTTTTCCTGGACGGACACCTGCGCGCCGGTCCGTGGATTGCGACCGGTGCGGGCGTCCCGCTTCTTGACCGAGAAAGCGCCGAAACCGCGTAACTCGACCCGGTCTCCGCGCGCAAGCGCCGCGGTAATCTCGTCGAGAATCGTGCTCACGATCGTCTCGACGTCCCGCTGATAAAGATGGCCGTTGCGACGCGCGATGCGCTGGATAAGTTCAGATTTAATCATGGTCGTCCGCCCTATGAGATCCAATGTAAATAGCCACATGCGCCAAGTTCAGCGCGCGTCGAGACCCTGCCAAATCGCCAAAAGACCGTCAAGGCCGGCACGGCTCTCGGCGCCCGCGGCGCGGTCGAGCACGGCGGCGAGCGACTCCAGTCCGAAGACGCGCGCAGCCCCGGCCGCGCTCTCGACAAGGCCGAGACGCTCGATGCTGCTGCTCTTCTTCCATTCGCGGACCGGCAGGTCCTTGGCGAGCTTCTTGTTCGTCTCCAGCCACGCGATGGCCTCGCGCTCGCCCCCGATGAGGTCGACGAGTTTCAGCGGCACGCCCTGACGGGCGGTGAAGACGCGGCCATCGGCCACTTTGGCGAGCTCCGCGTCGTCGAGCTTGCGCCGCTCCTTCACCAGATCCTTGAACCAGGTATAGGAATCCGCGACGAGGCTCGCGATGGCGACCTTGGCGGCGTCGCTCGTCGGCTCGAAGCCGTTGGGCGAGGCCTTGAGAGGCGAAGACTTGATCTCCTCCACCTTGACGCCGACCGTGTCGAGCAGGCGGTGGAAATTGGGAAACTGGAAGAGGACGCCGATCGAGCCGACGAGGGAATTGCCGCGCGCGACGATCGTGTCGGCGGCCAGGGCGGCGATATAGGCGCCCGACGCCGCAAGCGTGCCCACGACCGCGACGACCGGCTTCTTCTCGTTGACGCGGCGCAGTTCCTCGTAAAGCTTCTCGGCGCCGGTCGTGGTGCCCCCCGGGCTGTCGATGGTCAGGATCAGGGCCTTGGCCTGACTGGATTCGCCAATCTTCTTGATCAGATCGATCGTGTCCTTGTCGCCGGTGATCATGCCCTGGATCGACAGGCGGGCGATGTGCGGCGTGAGTTTGTCGGTCGAGTCGACGCCGCCAAGCTTGGCGAATCCCACGAGAAGGGCGAGGCCGCCGGCCGCGATGGCGGCCATGCGCCACCATCCGAGCTTGCGTC
Source organism: uncultured Alphaproteobacteria bacterium (assembly GCA_963806665.1). Taxonomy (GTDB): domain Bacteria; phylum Pseudomonadota; class Alphaproteobacteria; order Rhizobiales; family Beijerinckiaceae; genus Methylocystis. Next base: position 536,520 of record CAWDYM010000005.1, read on the forward strand.
GCATCCGGCGACGGTCGAGCAAATAATCCGTAGGCGCCGACATCGACCGTCCTCTCGAGGCTCTTTCTAGCGATTGGTGTTACCGGGCTTACCGACGTGAAAAGCTGGGCCCTGTCAAGGGAGTTTAGTCATGCCGCATCGCCTCGCAAAGCCATGCGCCGTAAGCGGGATCAACGGCCGCGGCGTCGATCCTGAGGATCTCGGGGGTCTCGTAGCCATGGAGTTGGCGCACGAGTTCGGCGAGTGCGGCGTAGTCCGCCGTCCGATGCTTCATCTCGAGCCGGAATTCGGCCGTCTCGCAAGTCTCGCCGTTCCAGACGTAATAGCTTGTGATCGGCGTGATCTGCACGCATGCGACCAGCTTCCGGGCGAGGACGGCGCGCGCGAGTTCCTGCGCCTTTGCGGCCGAATCGATCGTCGTGACGAGGATCGAGACGCCGCTCACCCTAGCCGCCGACGACGGTGGTGAAGACCTGCCCGCCGCGCGCCAGCGTGATCTTCCAATAATAGGCGGGGCTCGACGTGGCTTTCTCGAGATCGCGCGTGGAGCTTATCTTCTGGTCATTGACGGCGAGCACGACGTCGCCGCGCTGCAGATTGAGCTGCTGGGCAAAGGAGCCGTCCGCCACTTCGGAGACGACGACGCCGCTCGCCGCGCCCTGCACGGACATTTCCTCGATGACGGCAGGCGAGATGTTCTCCACGGTCGCGCCCGCGAAAGGCGACTGCCCTTTCAGCTTCACCAGATCCCGCGGCGGCGTCTCCGGCGCGGGCGTCAGGCGCATCTGGGCGATGATCTTCTTGCCGCCGCGTAGAACGCCGAGCGTCGCCTGCCCGCCGAGCGGCTTGGTGCCGAGGCGAAAGCCGACGGATTCGGGATCGTCGGCGCTCTGGCCGTCGACGGAGACGATGACGTCGCCGCGCTTGAGGCCCGCTTCCGCGGCCGGACCCCTGGGGTCAACGTCTGCGAGAAGCGCGCCCGTAGGCCGGTCAAGGCCGAGCCCCTCCGCGATCTCCTGCGAAATGGTCTGCAGCGTCGCGCCGAGCCAGGGGCGCTTGACCGTCTTGCCGCCGCCCTTGGCCGCCGCCAGCACGCTCTTGACCATATTGACGGGGATCGCGAAGCCGATGCCGATAGAACCGCCGGACTTGGAGAAGATCGCCGAATTGATGCCGACGACGCGTCCGTTCATGTCGACGAGCGGCCCGCCGGAGTTGCCGGGGTTAATGGCTGCGTCCGTCTGAATGAAGAAGCCATAATCGGAAATGCCGACATGGGTGCGCGCCAGAGCCGAGACGATGCCCTGCGTCACCGTCTGGCCGACGCCGAAGGGGTTGCCGATCGCCAGCGCCAGATCGCCGACTTCAAGCGCGTCGGAATCGCCAAGCTCCATGGTGGGGAAGTTGGAGCCCTCGGCAAGCTTGAGCACCGCAAGGTCGGTGCGCGGATCGCGCAGCAGGATTTTCGCCGGAAATTCGCGCTTGTCGGCGAGCGCCACCTTCACGTCGGTCATGCCCTCGATGACGTGGTTGTTGGTGACGACGAGGCCCGACGGATCGACGATGACGCCGGATCCGAGCGACTGCGCCGTGTTCGGCCGGCCCGGCATGCCGCCGCCGCCCTCGAAAAAGCGGCGGAAGATCGGATCGTCGAGGAAGGGATTGGCCGGCATGCGCTCGACGCGCGAGGCGAAGACGTTGACGACGGCGGGCTGCGCCTTTTTCACGACGGGCGCGAAGGAATAGGCGATTTCGGCGCGGCTCCGGGGGACGGCGGGGGCGTCGAGGGCGGAGACCTGGGCCTGCGCCGGCGAGGGCTCGCCCACGCGTAGATCGACCGCCGCGACGCCGACCGCGCCGGCGAGGAGGGCGAAGTAGAAATGGCGCAATTCAAGGCGCATCGGCCGCTCCGGAAAGAGAATCGAACGTCGCCAGATATAAGCATGAAATCCGGCGGCGGGGAGGAAGCGGCCGGCAAAGAAAAAGGCGGCCGCTGGGGCCGCCCTTCGAAGTCTTGAAAAAACGGGAGGCTTACGCCGCGTCCTCTTCGCCCTGAACCGGACCCGAATCCTGGCCGCGCGCATTGACGTCGCGGTCGACGAATTCGATCACCGCGAGCGGCGCGTTGTCGCCATAGCGAAAGCCCGCCTTCAGGACGCGGCAGTAGCCGCCGTTGCGGTCCTTGTAGCGCGGGCCGAGCACGTCGAAGAGCTTGGCGACGAGCTTGACGTCCTTGATCTGGGCGATGGCCTGGCGGCGGGCGTGCAGATCGCCGCGCTTGCCGAGCGTCACGAGTTTCTCGACGACGGGACGCAGGTCCTTCGCCTTGTAAAGCGTGGTGATGATCTGCTCATGCTTGATGAGCGCCTGCGCCATATTCGCGAACATGGCCTTGCGGTGCTCGTGGGTGCGGCCGAAACGGCGCTTCTTGTGACCGTGATACATGTGGCTCTCCGTTGGTTATGCGGCCGCCGTGCCAAGGAACGGCCGTCTCTTATTTCCCTCGCCGCGTTTACCGCGAGAGGGGGTGGAACTCAGTAATGCTCTTCGAAGCGCTTGGCGAGATCGTCGATGTTCTCGGGCGGCCAGCCGGGCACTTCCATGCCCAGATGCAGACCCATCTGCGCGAGAACTTCCTTGATCTCGTTGAGCGACTTGCGGCCGAAGTTCGGCGTGCGCAGCATCTCGGCTTCCGACTTCTGGATGAGGTCGCCGATATAGACGATGTTGTCGTTCTTCAGGCAGTTCGCGGAACGCACCGAAAGCTCCAGCTCGTCGACCTTCTTGAGCAGCGCCGGATTGAAGGCGAGCTGCGGGATCGACGGCGCGGCTTCCTCGCGGCGCGGCTCCTCGAAATTCACGAAGACGTTGAGTTGGTCCTGCAGAATGCGCGCCGAGAAGGCGAGCGCGTCCTCGGGCGTGATCGCGCCATTCGTCTCGAGCGTCAGCGTCAGCTTGTCGTAGTCGAGCACCTGGCCCTCGCGGGTGTTCTCGACGCGGTAGCTGACCTTCTTGACCGGCGAATAGAGGCTGTCGACCGGGATGAGGCCGATCGGCGCGTCTTCGGCGCGGTTGCGATCGGCCGGCACATAGCCCTTGCCGGTCGAAACCGTGAATTCGATGCGGATTTCCGCGCCGTCGTCGAGCGTGCAGATGGCGAGGTCGGGGTTGAGGATCTGGACGTCGCCGGTCGCCTGTATGTCGCCGGCGGTGACGGCCCCGGGGCCGGTCTTCTTCAAGGTGAGGCGCTTCACGCCCTCGCCCTGATATTTGATGGCGATGTCCTTGATGTTGAGGACGATGTCGGTCACGTCCTCACGCACGCCCGGAATGGACGAGAATTCGTGCAGAACGCCGTCGATATGAATCGAGGTGATCGCTGCGCCCTGCAGCGACGAGAGAAGAATGCGGCGCAGGGAGTTGCCGAGCGTCACGCCGAAGCCGCGCTCCAGCGGCTCGGCGACCGCGGTCGCCGAACGGCGCGGATCGTCGCCCGGGGTCACTTCGAGCTTATTCGGCTTGATGAGTTCCTGCCAGTTCTTCTGGATGCTCACTGGGACGCCTTTCCTTGAAGCTCCTGAGCGCGGCCCGGCGGGGAGGAGCCGGGACCGCGCGAGAAAATGCTCGGATGAAACGAGGCTTCGAATGCCGCGGCGTCAGACGCGCCGGCGCTTGCGCGGGCGGCAGCCATTATGCGGGATCGGCGTCACGTCGCGGATGGAGGTGACCGTGAAACCCGCCGCCTGCAGCGCGCGCAACGCGGATTCGCGGCCGGAGCCGGGGCCCGAAACCTCGACCTCGAGAGTGCGCACGCCGTGCTCGCCAGCCTTGCGGGCGGCGTCCTCGGCGGCCATCTGCGCCGCATAGGGCGTCGATTTGCGCGAGCCCTTGAAGCCCATCGATCCGGCCGACGACCAGGACACAGTGTTGCCCTGAGCGTCGGTGATGGTGATCATGGTGTTATTGAACGTCGAATTGACGTGCGCGACGCCCGAAACGATGTTCTTGCGTTCGCGACGGCGAACGCGTGTCGTGTCCTTGGCCATTTTATTCCTGGTCCTTCAAGCGCGCCCGTAATTCCAGGCGCTGGGGATGAATGCGCTCTCGCGCAGGGAATTACTTCTTCTTGCCGGCGATCGGCTTCGCCTTGCCCTTGCGGGTGCGGGCGTTGGTGTGCGTGCGCTGGCCGCGGACCGGCAGCTGGCGGCGATGGCGCAGGCCGCGATAGCAGCCCAGATCCATCAGGCGCTTGATGTTGATCGCAACTTCACGGCGCAGATCGCCTTCGACGAGATAGTCGCGGTCGATCGTCTCGCGGATCTGCAGGACTTCGGCGTCCGTGAGCTGGGCGACGCGGCGCTCGGCCGGTATGTTCACCTTCTCGCAGATTTCGGCGGCCTTCTTGGCGCCGATGCCGTGAATGTACTGAAGCGCGATGACAACGCGCTTGTTGGTCGGGATATTGACGCCTGCGATACGAGCCACTGTCGTCTCCATGTGAGGCGCGCCCCGAGGGGCGTCGCCGGATCACCCCGCGTCCGGTGGAGGCCGGCCCTTGCGGGGTATTCGGGAATGGGGTTTTCCAGAACGCAAAAACGGAAGCTCTCCGAAGAGAACTTCCTGGATTTTCGTCGGAGGTCAGCGGATAGCCAGCGATTGCGCGCGAGTCAAGCAAAATGCGCAAGCGAGCGGAAAGATTCGCTCCTTGGGATGCTCAGGCGCTGCGACGCAGTGCATCAGAACCGAATTTGCGCCGCGCGTCCAGCCCCAGTCCCATTCCGACGGCGCCGAACATGTCCCCTTCGACGATCGCCGCATTCGGCGTCAGCGCCGTCACGGTCGAGCGGACCGCCGGTATGGCGGTCGAGCCGCCGGTCAGGAAGACCGCTTCGATGCGCTCGCCCTTCAGGCCGGAAGCTCTCAGCGTCTCGGCCAATGTGCGCGAGAGCGACCCGAGCTGATCCACGATCGCCTCGTGCAGCGTTTGCGCGGAGGTCTCGATGAAAAAGCTCCGCTCGACCTCGGCGAGATCGATCGTCGCGACCGGCTCGGCGGAAAGCGTGATCTTGGCCGCCTCCACCGCCAGCGCAATCGAGTGGCCGCGGCGGCTTTCGATCACTTCGGCGAGACGCGCGATCTTGCGCGGCGCGAGCGAATGGCGCTCCAGCTCCTTCAGGTCGCGCGAGACTTTCGGCGTGTAGAGGAGATTGATGCGGTGCCATGTGGCGAGATCGACGAAGACCCCGTTGGGGACAGGCAGAACCTTGTCGCCGAAGGGAACGCGCATCTCGCTCCCTTGCCCAAGGGACGGCATCACGGCCTTCATGCTGAACAGCCGGTCGATGTCCGTGCCGCCGATATGAACGCCCTTGTTGGCGAGAACGTCGCCAGCGCGGTCCGCCCGCGCCCTGCCCTGCGGCGAGACGCGCACGATCGAGAAATCCGACGTGCCGCCGCCGATGTCGGCGATCAGCGCATATTGCTCCGCGCGCACGCTCTGCTCATAGGCGAGCGCAGCGGCGATGGGCTCATATTGGAACGCAATCTCGCGGAAACCCTGCGCGCGGGCGATTTCCTCCAGCGCGTCCTGCGCGCGGCGATCGGCGCCCGCGTCATCGTCGATGAAATGCACCGGCCGGCCGAGCACGACCCGCGTCGCCTCCCCTCCCGCCGCGGCGTCGGCGGCGGCTTTCAGCCGCCCGACGATGAGGCCGATGATGTCCTTGAACGTATAGGTCTGCGTTTTGATGCGGGTCGTTTCGTCCATCAGCGCCGTGCCGAGCACGGATTTGAGGCTGCGCATCAGCCGGCCTTCGGCGCCGTCGACATAGGCCTTGAGCGCGGCGCGGCCGAAGACCGGCGCGCCGTCGGAGAAGTCGAAGAAGATCGAGCTCGGCAAGGTCCGGCTGTCGCCTTCGACCGGAGCGAGTTCGACGCCGCCCGGGCCTTCGATCGCGATCGTCGAATTGGACGTGCCGAAGTCGAGGCCGCAAAAGGACCTTGCTTCCATCAGGCGTTTCTCGGTGGCGAAGGGCAGGAAAAAGATCGGCCCGGCTGCGCCGGGCCCTTCATTTTACCTATCAGTGCGAGAGCGATTTGTCGATCGCCGCGGTGACGTCGTCGATCGGCATCATGCCATCGACGCGCTTGAGTTCGCCCCCTTGCGCGTAATGAGCGGAGACCGGCGCAGTCTGGGCGCGATAGGCGTCGAGCCGCGTCCTGAAGCTCTCGGGATTGTCGTCGGCGCGGACTTCCTTGCCCGCGGCCTTCGTCTCCTCGACGCGCCGGCGCATGCGGTCGACGAGCGCATTCTCGTCGACGACGAGTTCGATCACGGCGTCGAGGTTCATGCCCTTTTGCGCAAGCAGCGTGCGCAGGGCTTCCGCCTGCGCGACCGTGCGCGGAAAACCGTCGAGGATGAAGCCGTCCGCGCAGTCGGGGGCGTCGATGCGCTGAGCGATGATGCTGATCACCACCTCGTCGGGGACGAGCTGGCCCGCATCCATGATCGACTTCGCCTTGATGCCGATCGGCGTGGCGGCGGCGACCGCGGCGCGCAGCATGTCCCCGGTCGAAAGCTGGGGGATGCCGAACCTTTCGACAAGACGAGCGGCCTGCGTGCCCTTGCCGGCGCCCGGAGGGCCGAGAAGGACGAGCCTCATCTCCGGCGCCCCTTGAGCTTGGTCTTGCGGATCAGCCCCTCATATTGCTGCGCCTGCATGTGACCGTGAATCTGGGCGACGGTGTCCATGGTCACGCTCACGACGATGAGGAGCGACGTGCCGCCGAAATAGAACGGCAGATTCGCATAGGCGATGAGCCCCTCGGGCAGCAGGCAGATGATCGCAAGATAGCCGGCGCCGAGCACGGTGATGCGCATGAGCACGTCGTCGATGAACTTCGCGGTGCGCTCGCCGGGGCGGATGCCCGGCAGGAAGCCGCCATGCTTCTTGAGATTGTCCGCCGTCTCCGTCGGATTGAAGACGATCGCCGTATAGAAGAAGGCGAAGAAGACGATGAGGCCGACATAGGCCAGCATGTACAGCGGGCGGCCGTGGCCGAAATAGGCCGAGATCGTCGCGAAGATGCTGTCGGAGCCGGTCGACTGGTAAAAATTCGCAACCGTCGTCGGCAGCAGCAGCAGCGATGACGCGAAGATCGGCGGAATCACGCCCGCGGTGTTGAGCTTCAGCGGCAGGAACGACGTCTGGCCTTCATAGACGCGATTGCCGTGCTGGCGCTTGGGATAGGTGATGAGCAGGCGGCGCTGGGCGCGCTCCATGAACACGATGAAGGCGATCACGAAGAAGGACATCGCAATCACGCCGAGGATGATGCCCGTCGAGATCGCGCCCTGACGACCGAGCTCCAGGGTGGAGATGATCGCCGACGGGAAAGCCGCAACGATGCCCGCGAAAATGATGAGCGACGAGCCGTTGCCGATGCCGCGCGAGGTGATCTGCTCGCCGAGCCACATCAGGAACATCGTGCCGCCGACAAGCGTGACGACCGTGGTGACGCGGAAGAACAGGCCCGGATCCGTCACGACGCCCTGCTGTCCCTCGAGACCGATCGCCATGGCGTAGGCCTGGAAGGTCGCGAGCGCGACGGTGAGGTAGCGCGTGTACTGGTTGAGGACCTTGCGGCCCTGCTCGCCCTCCTTCTTCAACGTCTCGAGCGTCGGGAACACCGACGTCAGCAGCTGAACGATGATGGAGGCCGAAATATACGGCATGATGTTGAGCGCGAAGATGGCGCGGCGCTGCACGGCGCCGCCGGCGAACATGTTGAAGAGCTCGAGCATGCCCTTCGACTGGCCGAAGAAGCTCTTGGCGAATGCGTCGGGGTCGATGCCCGGCAGCGGCACGTAAGTGCCGAGGTCGATAGACAATGAGCGCGGCCAGGGTGAACCAGATGCGCTTCTTGAGTTCCTCGGACTTGCCGAAGGCGGAGAGATTGACGTTGGCCGCGAGCTGCTCGGCTGCCGATGCCATGGAGGACTCCCCTTTTGCGCCGGTTCTTTCTCGGCGCCATTTTGTTGGCGGGCGCTGGGAGCGGAGCCCGCTCATTCGCGCGCCCGGCGATTGCGTGACTGTTCTATAAGACAAAGCGGCCGCTCTTGCGAGAGCGGCCGCCCGAAAACATTGCGTCAGGCCGAAGCGGCGTCGCTCGAGAGGAGCTTCACCGAGCCGCCTGCGCCCTCGATCGCCGCAATGGCGCCCTTGGAGGCGGCGGCGACCTCGAAGGCGAGCTTCGCCTTGATCTCGCCCTGGCCGAGGATCTTCACGCCGTCGCGCGGCTTGGCGACCACGCCCGCGGCGATGAGCGCCTCGATGGTGACCGGCGCCGAAGCGTCCAGCTTGCCGGCCTCGACCGCCTGCTGAATGCGGCCGATGTTGACCTCATTGTAGTCGGTCGAGAACGGGTTGTGGAACCCGCGCTTCGGGAGGCGACGATGCAGCGGCATCTGGCCGCCCTCGAAGCCCTTCACGGCGACGCCGGTGCGGGCCTTCTGACCCTTCACGCCGCGTCCGCCCGTCTTGCCCTTGCCGGAGCCAATGCCGCGGCCAACGCGCATCCGGTTCTTGGTGGAGCCGGGATTGTCGGAGAGTTCGTTGAGTTTCATTGCCGCGCCCTCACTTCTCGCCGACGATTTTGACGAGATGCGCCACTTTGGCGATCATGCCGCGCACGGACGGAGTATCTTCCAGCTCACGCTTGCGACCGATACGAGTTCAGGCCAAGGCCGAGAAGGGTCCTGCGCTGACGCTCCGGACGGCCGATCGGGCTGCCGGTCTGCTCGACGGTGATCTTGTTGGTCATGTCGAAGCCTCCCCTTACGCGTCTACGGCGTCGGCGTCGACGCCCTGGCGCCGAGCCTGAAGCGCCGACACTTTCAGCGAACGGCGCGCGGCGACGGAGCGCGGCGAGTTCCTCGCGGGAAAGCGCATCGAAGGTCGCGCGGATCATGTTGTAGGGGTTGGACGATCCCTGACTCTTCGCGACGACGTCGTGCATGCCGAGCGTCTCGAAGATGGCGCGCATCGGGCCGCCGGCGATGATGCCCGTGCCCGCCGGGGCGGCGCGCAGAATGACGCGGCCCGCGCCGTGACGGCCATGGACGTCGTGATGCAGCGTGCGGCCCTCGCGCAGCGGCACGCGGATCAGCGCGCGCTTGGCGGCTTCCGTCGCCTTGCGGATCGCTTCCGGCACTTCGCGCGCCTTGCCGTGCCCGAAGCCGACGCGACCCTTCTGGTCGCCGACGACGACGAGCGCGGCGAAGCCGAAGCGACGGCCGCCCTTCACAACTTTGGCGACGCGATTGATGTGGACCAGACGATCCACGAATTCGCTGTCGCGCTCTTCTCTATCCCGGTCGCGACCGCGACCGCCTTCACCTTCACGCGCCATTTTCTTTTCCGTCACTTACGCGATCAAAGTAAGACCGCTCGCTTCGATTGTCGCCTTCCCCCACGCGCGGGGGAGAGGAGAGCTTAGAACTGCAGGCCGCCCTCGCGGGCACCGTCGGCCAGCGCCTTGACGCGGCCGTGATACATATAGGATCCGCGGTCGAAAACCACCTGCGTGACGCCCTTCGCCGTGGCGCGCTCCGCAAGCAGTTTGCCGACAACCTTCGCGGCTTCGATATCCGCGCCGGTCTTCAAAGCCTCGCGATTGGCTTTCTCGATCGACGAGGCGGCGACGATGGTCTGACCCTTCTCGTCGTCGATGATCTGAGCGTAGATCTGCTTCGACGAGCGAAATACGGAAAGACGCGGGCGGCCGTAGGCGCGCTCGCGGATCGCCTTGCGCACACGCGCCTTGCGGCGCTGTTCGACATTGACATCCTTGGCCATGGCGGCTGGTCCTTACTTCTTCTTGCCTTCCTTGCGGAAGATGAATTCGTTGGCGTATTTGACGCCCTTGCCCTTGTAAGGCTCGGGGCCGCGCAGGGCGCGGATTTCGGCGGCGACCTGGCCGACCTGCTGCTTGTCGATGCCGCTGATCATGATTTCCGTCGGCTTCGGCGTCACGATGTTGATGCCGGTCGGGATCGGGTAGTTCACGTCATGCGAATAACCGAGCGCAAGCTGCAGGACCTTCCCCTGAACCGCGGCGCGATAGCCGACGCCGGTGATTTCGAGCTTCTTCTCGAAGCCCGTCGTCACGCCGACGACCAGATTGTTGACGCGCGCGCGGGACGTGCCCCAGAGCGCGCGGGCGCGCTTGGTGTCGTTGCGCGGGTCGACCTTGATGGCGTTGTCCTGATGGACGACGGTGACGTCGTCGGGCACCAGGAATTCGAGCTGGCCCTTCGAGCCCTTCACGGACACGAGTTGGCCGTCGACCTTGGCGGTGACGCCGGCCGGAACGACCACAGGCTTCTTGCCGATACGAGACATTGCTGCAATTCCTGTTCGCTGGCGCACAAGGTCAGAAGACCTTGCACAGCACCTCGCCGCCGACGTTGTTCTCACGGGCGGCATGATCGGCCATCACGCCCTTGGGCGTCGACATGATCGTCACGCCCAGGCCATTGGCCACGCGCGGCACCGCATCGACAGCCGCGTAGACGCGGCGGCCGGGACGCGAGACGCGCTCGATCTGCTTGATGACCGGGTCGCCGTCGAAATATTTGAGCTCGATCTCGAACTCGGTCCGGCCGTTGCCGAAGTCCGTGGTCGAATAGCCGCGGATGTAACCCTCGTCCTTCAGAACGTCGAGCACATGAGCGCGCAGCTTCGAGCCGGGCGTCGACACTTTTTCCTTGCGACGCATCTGCGCATTGCGGATGCGGGTGAGGAGATCTCCCAACGGATCGTTGATCGCCATTTCGTTGGTCTCCTTACCAGCTCGACTTCACGAGGCCGGGCACGAGGCCGCGGGACCCGAGTTCGCGCAACGCGATACGCGACATCTTCAACTTGCGATAAAAGGCGCGCGGACGGCCGGAGATTTCGCAGCGGTTGCGCACGCGGATCGCCGCCGAATTGCGCGGCAATTCGGCGAGCTTGAGGCGGGCCTCGAACTGCTCCTCGATGGAGAGAGACTTGTCGTTCGCCTTCGCCTTCAGCCGCGCGCGGCGGCCGGCGAAAGCCTTCACGAGCTTCGCCTTCTTCTTGTTATTCTCGATCGCGCTTTTCTTCGCCATGAGTGGTCTTGCCTTTCGGTATCCGCGTTTGAGGACTTAGAGCCTCACTGCCGGAACGGGAAATTGAACGCCTTGAGCAGGGCGCGCGCCTCTTCGTCGGTCTTCGCCGTCGTGCAGACGATCACGTCCATGCCGAGGATCGCCTCGGCCTTGTCATAGTCGATCTCGGGGAACACGATGTGCTCCTTGATGCCGAGCGCGAAGTTGCCGCGGCCGTCGAACGACTTCGGATTGAGGCCGCGGAAATCTCGCACGCGCGGCAGCGCCACCGTGATGAGACGATCCAGGAACTCGTACATGCGCGTCTTGCGAAGGGTCACCTTCGCGCCGATCGGCATGTTCTCGCGCACCTTGAAGGTCGAGATGGCCTTGCGCGCATGGGTCACGACGGGCTTCTGGCCCGCAATGAGCGCAAGGTCGCCGGCCGCGGACGTCACCTTCTTCGTGTCGTTCACGGCTTCGCCGACGCCCATGTTCAGCACGATCTTCTCGATTACCGGCACTTCGAGCGGGCTCTTGTAGCCGAACTCCTTGGTCAGCGCTTCGCGCACGACCTCGTCGAAATGCTGCTTCATGCGCGGCGTATAACCGGCGACGCTCGCCTGAGCGTTGGACGCGCCTTCGGTCTTGGCCGACTTTTCCTTCGCGGGCTTGGCGACCTTCTTGGCCTCGCCGTCAGCCTTGGGCGCCTTGGCGGCCTTCGGCTTCTTTTCCTCAGCCATCGATCAATTCTCCGGAACGCTTGGCGACGCGGACCTTGCGGCCGTCGTCGAGAATCTTGAAGCCCACGCGGGTCGCCTTGCCGTCCTTGGGATCGGCGACGGCGAGATTCGACAGGTCGATCGTCGCCGGCTTGTTGATGATGCCCGCTTCATGGTCCTTGGTCTGGCGCTGATGACGCTTGACCATATTGACCCCGTCGACGACGGCGCGGCCGGCGTCGGGGATCACGCTCAGCACTTCGCCGGACTTGCCCTTGTCGCGGCCGGCGAGAACGACGACCTTGTCGCCCTTCTTGATCTTGGCGGCCATTACAGCACCTCCGGCGCGAGCGAGATGATCTTCATGTGGTTCTTGGCGCGCAACTCGCGCGGAACCGGTCCGAAGATGCGCGTGCCGATCGGCTCTTTCTGATTGTTGATCAGAACCGCGGCGTTGGAGTCGAACCGGATTACCGAACCGTCCGACCGCTTGATGTCCTTCGAGGTGCGCACGACGACGGCTTTCAGCACGTCGCCCTTCTTCACGCGGCCGCGCGGAATCGCTTCCTTGATCGACACGACGATGATGTCGCCGACCCCGGCATATTTGCGCTTCGAGCCGCCCAGCACCTTGATGCACATCACACGGCGGGCGCCGGAATTATCGGCGACGTCGAGATTTGTCTGCATCTGAATCATGGCTTACCCGCCTTTCAACCCGGTCTGGTTTCGGCCCCGCCTGATCGCGTGGGCCGACTTCGTCCGGAAACCTCATTCAATCCCTGCGCGCTGACTTACGCGGTCGGGCCGTTTTCCACAACCCGCCAGCGCTTCAGTTTCGAGATCGGCGCCGTCTCTTCGATGGTCACCGCATCACCGACCTTGAACACGCCGTTCTCGTCGTGCGCGTGATAATGCTTCGTGCGGCGCACCGTCTTCTGGAACAGCGGATGGGTGAAACGGCGCTCGACCTTCACCACAATCGTCTTGTTCTGCTTGTCGCTGACGACGACGCCCTGGAGAATTCGCTTCGGCATGGCGCTTAAACCTTACTTTTCAGTGCGCTTCTGCGCGGCGATGGTTTTGGCCCGGGCGATGTCGCGACGAATGACGCGCACCTGAGCCGTGTTCTCGAGTTGGCCGGTAGCCCGCTGAAAGCGCAGATTGAACTGCGACTTCTTGAGCTTCAGCACTTCCTCGTTGAGCTGGTCCTCGGTCATCGTCTTGATGTCGGAGAGGCGCTGCTTGGATTTCATGTCGTCCTCCCCTTACTCGGCGATGCGTTCGATGAAACGGGTCTTGATCGGCAGCTTGGCGGCCGCCAGCGTGAGAGCCTCACGCGCGAGGGGCGCCGGCACGCCGTCGACCTCGAACATGATGCGGCCCGGCGCGACGCGCACCGCCCACAATTCGGGAGCGCCCTTGCCCTTACCCATGCGGACTTCGGTCGGCTTCTTGGAGACCGGAACGTCCGGGAAGATGCGGATCCACACGCGGCCGGCGCGCTTCATGTGGCGCGTCATGGCGCGGCGCGCCGCCTCGATCTGGCGCGCGGTGATGCGCTCGGGCTCCAGCGCCTTCAGGCCGAACTGACCGAAGTTCAGCGAGAAGCCGGCTTTTGCCGCGCCGTGAATGCGGCCCTTGAAGGCCTTGCGGAACTTGGTGCGCTTGGGTGACAGCATGATGGGTGCTCTTCAATCTTTTGCCGGTTGCGCGTTACGCCGCGTCGCCGCGGGGTTCGCGCGGCTCGCGCCGACGACGATCGCGGTCGCCGCGGTCACGCTCATGATGGTCGCCGCCGCCGCCCGTGGCCTGCTCGGCCGCGCGCTTGTCCTGCGCCATCGGATCGTGCTCGAGGATCTCGCCCTTGAAAATCCAGACCTTGATGCCGCAGGCGCCGTAAGCCGTGTGAGCGGTCGCGGTGCCGTAGTCCACATCGGCGCGCAGCGTATGCAGCGGCACGCGGCCTTCGCGATACCACTCGAGGCGGGCGATCTCCGCGCCGCCGAGGCGACCCGAACAGTTGATGCGGATGCCTTGGGCGCCCAGACGAATGGCCGACTGAACGGCGCGCTTCATCGCACGGCGGAAGGCGACGCGGCGCTCGAGCTGCTGCGCGATCGACTCGGCGACGAGCGCGGCTTCCGTTTCCGGCTTGCGCACTTCGACGATGTTGATCACGACTTCGCTGCCCGTGAGCTTGGCGACGAGCTTGCGGATCTTGTCGATGTCCGCGCCCTTCTTGCCGATCACCACGCCCGGACGGGCCGAGTGAATGGTGACGCGGCACTTCTTGTGCGGGCGCTCGATGATGATCTTGGAGACAGCCGCCTGCTTCAGCGTCTTCGACACCGCCTCGCGGATCGCCATGTCCTCGTGCAGAAGCTTGGCGTATTCGCCCTTGCCCGCGAACCAGCGCGAGTCCCAGGTGCGGTTGACGCCGAGGCGCAGCCCGATCGGATTAACCTTCTGACCCATGGTTCTTTCCTTTAGGCGTTCGCTTGCGCTTCGACTTCCCGCACGATGATCGTGAGGTTCGCGAAAGGCTTTTCGATCCGGCTCGCACGGCCGCGGGCGCGGGCGTGGAAGCGCTTCATGACCAGCGCCTTGCCGACAAAGGCCTGAGCGACGATCAGATCGTCGACGTCGAGGCCGTGGTTGTTCTCGGCGTTGGCGATGGCGCTTTCCAGCGTCTTCTTGACCTCATGCGCGATGCGTTTTCTGGAAAACTCCAGATCGGCGAGCGCGCGGTCGACCTTCTTCCCGCGGATGAGCTGGGCGAGCAGATTGAGCTTCTGCGGCGACACGCGGATCATGCGCGCGACGGCCTTCGCCTCATTGTCCGCAAGCCGGGGCGGATTGGCTTCCTTCGACATTGCGATTAGCCCCTCTTGGCCTTCTTGTCCGCCGCGTGACCGTGGAAGGTGCGCGTCGGAGCGAATTCGCCGAACTTATGCCCGATCATGTCTTCGCTGACATTGACGGGAATGTGCTTCTGGCCGTTGTGGACGCCGAAGGTGAGCCCGACAAACTGCGGCAGAATGGTGGAGCGGCGGCTCCAGATTTTGATAACTTCGGAGCGGCCGGAGGCGCGCGACGTTTCCGCCTTCTTCAGCAGATAACCGTCGACGAACGGGCCTTTCCAGATCGAGCGAGCCATGGATCAGCCCTTCTTCTTGCGATTGTGCCGCGAGGACACAATGAAACGGTCGGTGGATTTGTTGCTGCGGGTCTTCTTGCCCTTGGTGGGCTTGCCCCACGGCGTGACCGGGTGACGGCCGCCCGAGGTGCGGCCTTCGCCGCCGCCGTGCGGATGGTCGATCGGGTTCATGGTGACGCCGCGGTTGTGCGGGCGACGGCCCAGCCAGCGCGAGCGACCGGCCTTGCCGATCGAGGTGTTCATGTGGTCGGGGTTCGACACCGCGCCAATCGTTGCGAAGCACTGGCCATGGACCAGGCGCTGCTCGCCCGACGAAAGGCGGATGATCACATAGCCCTGGTCGCGGCCGGCGATCTGCGCATAGGTTCCGGCCGAACGCGCGATGGCGCCGCCCTTGCCGATCTTCATCTCGACATTGTGGACGATCGTGCCCACTGGGATGTTGGCGATCGGCATCGCATTGCCCGGCTTCACGTCGACCTGCTGGCCGGCCACCACTTCGTCGCCGACGGAAAGCCGCTGCGGCGCAAGGATGTAGGCGAGCGTGTCGT
The DNA here is from genome assembly GCA_963806665.1 of uncultured Alphaproteobacteria bacterium. Lineage (GTDB taxonomy): Bacteria > Pseudomonadota > Alphaproteobacteria > Rhizobiales > Beijerinckiaceae > Methylocystis. Next base: position 552,084 of record CAWDYM010000005.1, read on the forward strand.
CCGCATAGCGGATGAGCGCGATGAACGCCGTGCGGTTGGGATCATACTCCAGCCGCTCGACCTTGCCGACGACGTCGAGCTTGCGACGCTTGAAGTCGACGAGGCGATAGGTCTGCTTGTGGCCGCCGCCACGGAAGCGCACGGTGATGCGCCCGTTATTGTTGCGACCGCCCTTCGAGGACTTGCCTTCGGTCAAGGTCTTGACCGGCTTGCCCTTGTAGAGATCGCTGCGATCAACGATGACGAGCTGGCGAAGGCTCGGCGTGACCGGCTTGAATGTCTTCAGCGCCATTGTTTTGTCCCCACGCCTTCTCTTACAGACCGGTCGTCACGTCGATCTTGTGGCCTTCGGCGAGCGTCACGACCGCTTTCTTGAAGTCGCTCTGCTGGCCGCGGACGCCGCGGAACGCCTTCACCTTGCCCTTGCGGACAAGAGTGTTGACGGCCTCGACCTTCACGTCGAAAAGACCCTCGACCGCCGCCTTGATCTGCGGCTTGGTCGCGGTCTTGGCGACCTTGAAGACCACCTTGTTGCTCTCCGAAGCGAGCGTCGCCTTTTCGGTGACGATGGGGGCGACGATCACGTCGTAATGGCGAACGTCCTTGCTCATTTCAGGCGCGCCTCCAGCGCGTCCACCGCGGCGCGGGTCAGGACCAGCTTCTCGCGACGGATGATGTCGTAAACATTGACGCCCTCAACCGCCAGAACGTCGATCTGCGGGATGTTGCGGGCGGCGAGGACGAAGTTCTTCTCCGGGGCCGCGCCGTCGATGATCAGCGCGTTGACCAGACCGGACTTGGCGAAACCGCCGACGAGGATTTTCGTCCGGGGCTCGGCGAGTTCGGCCTTCTCCCAAACGATGATGCCGCCATCCTTGGCCTTCGCGGACAGAGCGTGCTTGAGCGCCAGCTGACGAACCTTTTTCGTCAGATCGTGCTCGTGGCTGCGGACCTGCGGGCCGAATGCGCGTCCGCCACCGCGGAACTGCGGCACGCGGGCCGAACCGTGGCGAGCGCCGCCGGTGCCCTTCTGCTTGTACATCTTCTTGCCGGTGCGGGCGATCTCCGCCCGGTTTTTAACGGCATGGGTGCCCGCGCGGCGCTTGGCGAGCTGCCAGCGGATCATGCGGGCGATAAGGTCCGGACGCGGCTCCAAGCCGAAGACTTCGTCGGAAAGCTCGATCGAACCGGCCGCCTGGCCGTCGAACGACGTGATGTCGATCTTCACGGCTCAGTCCTCCTTCTTTTCTTCATGCCCGGCGACGCTCGACCCGGCGGCGTCGGCCTGCTCGTTTACGCGAAACTTGCCTGGCTGCGGCGCATCCTTCGGCAGCGCGCGCTTGACGGCGTCGCGCACGAAGATCCAGCCGCCGGCCGTGCCGGGAACGGCGCCTTCGACGAGCAGCAATCCACGCGCGACGTCGGTCTGCACGACGCGCAGATTCTGCGTCGTCACGCGGTCCGTGCCCATATGGCCGGCCATTTTCTTGTTCTTGAAGGTCTTGCCCGGATCCTGACGGCCGCCGGTCGAACCGTGCGAACGGTGGGACACCGACACGCCGTGCGACGCGCGCAGACCGCCGAAGCCCCAGCGTTTCATCGGGCCGGCGAAGCCCTTGCCGATCGTGGTGCCGGTGACGTCGACGAACTGGCCGACGACAAAGTGATCGGCGGTGATCTCCGCCCCAATGGGGAGCAGCTCTTCCTCGTTCACACGAAACTCGGCGAGCTTCATCTTCGGCTCGACCTTGGCCGCGGCGAAGCGCGTGCGCTCGGCCTTCGACACATTTTTCACCTTGGCGCGGCCGATGCCGAGCTGAACGGCGGTATAGCCGTTCTTTTCCTTGGTGCGCTGGGCGACGACTTGACAGCCGTCCAGCTTCAGCACCGTGACCGGCACATGCTCGCCCGCCTCTGTGAAGACGCGGGTCATTCCGACCTTTTGCGCGATGACGCCCGACCGCATGTTAAATATTCCTTCGCAAGGCGGCAGCGAGAGACGCGCCGCCCAAATCCGTCCTTAGAGCTTGATCTCGACGTCGACGCCGGCGGCGAGATCGAGCTTCATGAGCGCGTCCACCGTCTGAGGCGTGGGATCGACGATATCGAGAACGCGCTTGTGGGTTCTGATTTCAAACTGCTCACGCGACTTCTTGTCGATGTGAGGCGAACGGTTCACCGTGAACTTCTCGATCTTCGTCGGCAGCGGAATCGGCCCGCGAACCTGGGCGCCGGTGCGCTTGGCCGTGGAGACGATTTCCTTCGTCGAGGTGTCGAGAATCCGGTGATCGAACGCTTTCAAGCGAATCCGGATGTTTTGACCGTTCATTGTCTCGTCCTTTGGGACCGCGAGGCGGCTTCGCCCGCTTTCATGCGCCGCGCGCCATACCGCGCGCGGCAATTTTTACAGAGCGGGCCGGAAGACCCGCGGTCCAGATTCGCTCCTTACTCGATGATGCTGGCGACGACGCCGGCGCCGACGGTGCGGCCGCCTTCGCGGATGGCGAAGCGCAGCTTCTCCTCCATGGCGATCGGAACGATCAGCGCGACTTCCATCGTCACATTGTCGCCCGGCATCACCATCTCCACGCCCTCGGGAAGCGTCACGATGCCCGTCACGTCCGTCGTGCGGAAATAAAACTGCGGACGGTAGTTCGTGAAGAACGGCGTATGACGGCCGCCCTCTTCCTTGGTGAGGATATACGCCTCAGCCTTGAACTTTGTATGCGGCTTCACCGAACCCGGCTTGCACAGCACCTGGCCGCGCTCCACGTCCTCGCGCTTCGTGCCGCGCAGCAGGCAGCCCACGTTGTCGCCCGCCTCGCCCTGATCGAGCAGCTTGCGGAACATCTCCACGCCCGTCACCGTCGACTTCACCGTCGGACGGATGCCGACGATCTCGACTTCCTCGCCCACCTTGATCACGCCGCGCTCGATGCGCCCCGTCACCACCGTGCCGCGGCCCGAAATCGAGAACACGTCCTCGACCGGCATCAGGAACGGCTGATCCTTCGGACGCTCCGGCTGCGGGATGTAGGCGTCCACCGTCTGCATCAGCTTCAGGATCGCGTCATGCCCGATCTCGGGGTTCTTGCCCTCGAGCGCGCACAGCGCCGAACCCTTGGTGATCGGAATGTCGTCGCCCGGGAAGTCATACTTCGAGAGAAGCTCGCGAACCTCGAGCTCCACGAGCTCGAGCAGCTCCGGATCGTCGACCATGTCGACCTTGTTCAAAAACACCACCAGCGCCGGCACGCCGACCTGGCGGGCGAGCAGGATGTGCTCGCGGGTCTGCGGCATCGGACCGTCGGCGGCCGAAACCACCAGGATCGCGCCGTCCATCTGCGCCGCGCCGGTGATCATGTTCTTCACATAATCGGCGTGGCCGGGGCAGTCGACGTGGGCGTAATGGCGGTTCGCCGTCTCATATTCGACATGCGCCGTCGAAATGGTGATGCCGCGCGCCTTCTCTTCGGGAGCCTTGTCGATCTGGTCGTAGGCCGTGAACGTCGCCCCGCCCGTTTCCGCCAGAACCTTGGTGATCGCCGCCGTCAACGACGTCTTGCCGTGGTCGACGTGTCCAATCGTCCCGATGTTGCAGTGCGGCTTCGTGCGCGCGAATTTTTCCTTGCCCATTGCCGTGCTCCTTTAGAGAGTTTCGTTTACCCAGGCGTTCGTGAGATCAGGCGTATTTCGCCTGGACCTTCTTCGACTCCGCCTCGGGCACCTGTTCATAGTGATCGAATTGCATGGTGTAGTTCGCGCGGCCCTGTGTGCCGGAGCGAAGCTGGTTGACATAGCTGAACATGTTGGCGAGCGGCACCATGGCGTCGATGACGACAGCGTTGCCGCGCATGTCCTGGCCCAGAATCTGGCCGCGACGCGAGTTGAGATCGCCGATGACGTAGCCGGTGTATTCTTCCGGCGTCACCACCTCGACCTTCATGATGGGCTCGAGCAAAACCGAAGCACCCTTCTGCAGCGCTTCGCGGAAGGCGGCGCGCGAAGCGATTTCGAAGGCCAGCACCGACGAGTCGACGTCATGGAACGCGCCGTCGATCAACGTCGCCTTGACGTCGACGATCGGGAAGCCGGCAAGAATGCCGGAGCCCATGACGCTGTTGATGCCCTTTTCGACGCCGGGGATATATTCCTTCGGCACCGCGCCGCCGACGATTTTCGACTCGAAGGCGTTGCCGGAGGCGGCTTCGCTCGGCTCGAAGATGATCTTGACGCGGGCGAACTGACCGGTGCCGCCGGTCTGCTTCTTGTGCGTGTAGTCGATCTCGATCTTCTTGGTCAGCTTCTCGCGATAAGCCACCTGCGGCGCGCCGATATTGGCGTCGACCTTGTAGGTGCGCTTCAGAATGTCGACCTTGATGTCGAGATGCAGCTCGCCCATGCCCTTGAGGATGGTCTGACCGCTTTCCTGGTCGGTCGACACGCGGAACGAGGGATCCTCGGCCACGAGCTTCTGCAAAGCGACGCCGAGCTTCTCCTGATCGGCCTTCGACTTCGGCTCGATGGCGATCTCGATGACCGGCTCGGGGAACTCCATGCGCTCGAGAATGACCGGCTTCTGCATGTCGCAGAGCGTGTCGCCCGTGCGGGTTTCCTTGAGGCCGGCAAGCGCGACGATGTCGCCCGCAAAGGCTTCCTTGATGTCTTCGCGATTATTCGCGTGCATGAGCAGCATGCGGCCAACGCGCTCCTTCTTGTCCTTGGTCGAGTTCAGAACGGTCGTGCCCGACTCGATCTTTCCCGAATAGACGCGGCAGAAGGTGATGGTGCCGACGAAGGGGTCGTCCATGATCTTGAAGCCGAGCATGGAGAAGGGTTCGTTATCCGTCGGATTGCGGACCATTTCTTCGCCCGTATCCATATCGACGCCCTTGATGGCCTCGCGATCGATCGGCGAAGGCAGGAAGTCGACGACGGCGTCGAGCAAGGGCTGGACGCCCTTGTTCTTGAAGGCCGAGCCGCAGAACACCGGATGGAACACGATGCCGCGCACGGCCTTGCGGATCAGCTTCTTGAGCGTCTCCTCGCTCGGCTCCTTGCCGTCGAGATATTCGGCCATGGCGTCGTCATCGAGTTCGACGGCGGCTTCGATCATGGCCAGACGATATTCCTTGGCCTGCTCGAGCAGCTCGGCCGGGATCTCTTCGTCGTGATACTTGGCGCCCAGACCTTCATCTTCCCACACGACCGCCTTCATGCGGATGAGGTCGATGACGCCCTTGAAATTGTTCTCGGAGCCGATCGGCAGCTGGATGCAGACCGGGCGGCCGCCGACCCGCGTCTTGATGTCCGACACGCACTTGAAGAAGTCGGCGCCGATCTTGTCCATCTTATTGACGAAGACGATGCGCGGCACATTGTATTTGTCGGCCTGACGCCAGACGGTTTCCGTCTGCGGCTCGACGCCCTGGTTGCCGTCGAGGACGCAGACCGCGCCGTCGAGCACGCGCAGCGAACGCTCGACTTCAATGGTGAAGTCGACGTGGCCGGGCGTGTCGATGATGTTCAGGCGCTTGCCATTCCAGAAGGTCGTGGTCGCGGCCGACGTGATGGTGATGCCGCGCTCCTGCTCCTGCTCCATCCAGTCCATCGTCGCGGCGCCTTCGTGCACCTCGCCGATTTTGTGGCTCTTGCCGGAATAATAGAGGATGCGCTCCGTCGTCGTCGTCTTGCCCGCGTCGATGTGGGCCATGATGCCGAAGTTGCGATAGTCCTCGATCGGATGCGAGCGGGCCATAACAATGATCCTGGGTGAGAGCTTCGACGACGCCTTACCAGCGATAGTGCGAGAAGGCGCGGTTGGCTTCCGCCATGCGATGGGTGTCTTCGCGCTTCTTCACGGCGGCGCCGCGATTGTTGGAAGCGTCCAGCAGTTCGGCCGACAGACGATCGACCATGGTCTTGTCGTTGCGGGCGCGCGCCGCCGTGATGATCCAGCGGATCGCCAGCGCCTGACGACGCTCGTTGCGCACTTCGACCGGCACCTGATAGGTGGCGCCGCCGACGCGGCGCGAACGAACCTCGATCGCCGGGGCGACATTTTCAAGCGCCTGCTTGAAGATCGCGAGCGGATCGCTCTTGGCCTTCGCCTCGACCTGATCAAACGCGCCATAGACGATCTGTTCGGCGGTCGATTTCTTGCCGTCGTACATGATCGAGTTCATGAACTTCGTAAGCACGATGTCGCCAAACTTGGCGTCCTCGATGACTTCGCGCTTTTCCGCCCGGTGACGTCTCGACATCTTGGTGTCTCCTTAGCCGGATTACTTCGGACGCTTCGCGCCGTATTTCGAACGGCGCTGCTTGCGGTCCTTGACGCCCTGCGTGTCGAGCACGCCGCGCAGAATGTGGTAGCGCACGCCGGGAAGATCCTTCACGCGGCCGCCGCGGATCATCACCACGGAGTGCTCCTGAAGGTTGTGGCCTTCGCCGGGAATGTAGCCGATCACTTCGAAGCCGTTAGTCAAACGCACCTTGGCGACCTTGCGGAGCGCCGAGTTCGGCTTCTTCGGGGTCGTGGTGTAGACGCGCGTGCAGACGCCGCGCTTCTGCGGACAGGCGCCAAGGTGGCGGGCCTTCTCGCGATACGTCTTCGGGTGACGCGGCTTGCGGATCAACTGGCTGATCGTCGGCATCAAAAAGTCCTTCGCTTCGCTTTTCGCGAATGGCGGATGTTCGGGTGGACCCGCAGGCGCATCGGGTAAAGACGCGCAAACGAGCGAAGCGCCGATGACCGCAAGGCCAAGGCGCTCCTGACGCAGAGGACCCCAGGCGAACCCGGGATCTTGCCTTCCTGTCCGTCGCCGCGAAGCGACGGAATGAAAACCAAACCGGCATGGGCCGGTTGTACTTGGCGGTCACAGGCAAGGCGACAGCGTATAAGTCCGGAAGGTCGTGAGCGAGACGCTCGCCGACGGCGTGGACTTACGGCCTGTCGAAAGTGGGCGGAACCTAATCGCGGGTTACGAGCGCGTCAAGCACAGATTGAGCGAAACATAAGAAAAAGTCAGGGGCTCGCTCGTCTGCTCCGCCACAGGGACGGCGGCGCGGCGCGAATGACGCCCGCTCTTTTATCCGATCATTGAAAAGGCGAGCAATAGGACGGCGAGCGTCATCGCGGCCGTCGCGGTCCAGCCGAGCGTCTTCAGCCATGTCGGCGAGACCTGCGCGCCCATGACCTCGCGGTTTGAAGCGACGATCATCATCGCCGCGAGGAAGGGCGGCGCGATGGCGCCGTTCATCAGCGCCGTCCAGATCAGCAGGCGCATCGGCTCGATGGGCGTGAAGTCGAGCGCCGCGCCGCCGAGGGTCGCGACGATCACAATTCCATAGAAGCCGGGGGCGGTTCGAAACGGCGCCTCCAGGCTGAACGAGCCGCCGAAAGCCTCGCTGACGGCATAGGCGGCCGAGCCGGCGAGAACCGGAATCGCGAGCAACCCCGTGCCGACGATGCCGAGCGCGAACAGGAGGAAAGCGAAGTCGCCGGCGAGCGGGCGCAGCGCCTGCGCGGCTTTGCCCGAGCTGTCGATGTCGGTGATTCCATGGGCGTGAAGGGTCGCGGCGGTTGTGAGGATGATGAAGAAGGCGACGATGTTGGAGAGAACGACGCCTAAGCTCGTGTCCAGACGCAGGCGGCGCAGTTCGCTCCGGGCGCTCGCCGCATCGCGCAATGGCGCCCGACCGCGCACGCCCATCTCCTCGATCTCCTGCGCGGCCTGCCAAACGAAGAGATAGGGGCTGATCGTCGTGCCGAGCACCGCGAGGATCATCATCATCGCTTGCGGCGTCCAGGGGGCGGTGGGCGAGATCGCGCCGAGGGCCGCGCTTCGCCAGTCGACATCCACCGCGAAGGCCGCTGCGACGTAGCCGAAAAGCGCGAGCGTCGTCCACCGCAGGAAGGCTGCGTAGAGCCTGTAGGGGGCGAGAACCTGCGCGACGAGCCCCGCCACGCCGATCGCCAGCACATAGTCCTGCTGGCCGCCGCCGAGCGCCAGCTCCAGCGCCTCGCCCATGGCGGCGAGATCGGCGGCGATATTCGCGACATTGGCGATCAGCAGCAGGATCACGAGACCCGCCACTGCGCGCCTCGAAAGGCAGAGCCGGGCGTTGGCGATGACGCCGGCGCCCGTGACCCGCCCGATCCGCGCGCTGACGAGTTGCACGGCGAGCATCAGGGGCGTCGTCAGCAGGACGACCCACAGCAGGCCGTAGCCGAAGGCGGCGCCGGCCTGGGAATAGGTCGCGACGCCGGAAGGGTCGTCGTCCGCCGCGCCCGTGACGAGGCCGGGCCCCAGAAGCCTCAGCCAGCCGCCCCGTTCTTTGCGTTTCTGCATCAAGGCGAGGCCTCGCTTGCGCGCATTCGTCGCACAGCCCAAGGACTTCTGCTACGCCCTCAAAAGCCGCTAGAAAGGCTTGAGGACGCGGACAGCGTCACGCCGTTAGATAAGAGGGAGAACGACAGAAAATGAGCCATGTCGCGCATGAGCTACACGAAGAATTTCCCGAGCAGGCCGAGGCGATCCACGGCCTCAAGGCCAGCAACGCGCATTTCGCGCGTCTCGCGGAGGAGTATCACACCCTCAACCGCACGATTCACCGCATGGAGACCAATGTCGAACCTGCCGACGACGCGACGATCGAGGCGCTCAAAAGGAAGCGCCTGACGCTGAAGGACGAGATCGCGGGCTTCCTCGCCACGGTCTGAACCGCTGGCGTCTCGCCCGCGCTCAGGCCCGGGCGAGACGCGCGAGTTCGACGAGAATTTCACGGGCTTGCGCGGGCGTGTGGATGGCCGTGGGGAACGCCACGCGCGCCGTGGCGTCGCCATTGACGAGATCGAGCCCCTCAGGGTCGATCCCGCTCGCCCGCCACTGGCCCGGCGTCGCGCCCGCGAGCTTCTCCGCGTAAAGCGAGAGCGCGTCGGGATGGTCGGCGTTGATATGGTCGAGGATATCCGCCTCCGCCGCGATCAGCGCCTGCGCCACGCCCACGTCCGTGAGGAGATGCGCAGGTCCGAAATCCGCGGCGCGGGCGAAGCCGCCGTTCAGATGCACCGCCTCGATCTCCGCCCGCCAGAAGGAAAAGTCCGGGAAATCGGCGTAAAGCTGCGCCTTGGGGTTGCGCCGCAGGAAGCGCTCGCGCGCCTCCCGGCTTTGCGTGCGCGCCGCCCGCGCCATGAGCGTCAGCCGCGGATGCGCCATGGGATCGCCCCGCCCGCCTTGGGCGAGCAGCAACGAGCAGCGCCCGTCCCGCTCGAGGTTGCGGGTATGATGGGCGAGCTTCGAAATGAGGAGGATCGGCGTCCCGTCGTAATCCGTGGCGATCGCGGTGAGCGTCGCGAAGGGCGCGCCCGCCTCCGTCAGCGTCGCCAAGGTCGCCGTGCGGATGGACCGAAGAAGTCGCTTGGATTCTCCGATCGGATCGAAGGACGGATCTTGTCGGGGGTCGCGGGCCGGCGCGGCGCCATTGTCTATCATCATGATTTGCCAGCTTTTTTATTTCAAGAAGGCGTCAGGGTCGCTTTGTCGAGCGATCCTGTATATAAGAGAGAAATGAGGCTGTCGCAGCCTTGGGCGCCTCCTTTGTGCGCCTTCGGCCCGCTGGCGCGTGGAAAGGCCACATTTCAGCCGCGTTGGGTCGGGACTTTGTGCAGGTCGAGAAAGCCTGGAGACTCGCCGGGGGGCAGCATTAGCCGGATCAGCGCCAACATGTGGCGCAGACTGGTGTATTCCGCGGTCCGAGCGTTCCGCTCCGTCGCACACGCGCCTATGCCGCCAACAAGCAAAGGGTGATCATGCCGACCATCGCTCTCGTCGACGACGATCGCAACATCCTGACCTCGGTCTCCATCGCACTCGAGGGCGAGGGCTACCGCGTGCAGACTTACACCGACGGCGCGCAGGCGCTCGACGGTCTGAGGGCCAATCCGCCGGACCTCGCCATCTTCGACATCAAGATGCCGCGCATGGACGGCATGGAGCTTCTCCGCCGCTTGCGGCAGAAGTCGGACCTTCCCGTGATATTCCTCACCTCGAAGGACGAGGAGATCGACGAACTTTTCGGCCTCAAGATGGGGGCCGACGATTTCATCCATAAGCCGTTCTCCCAGCGCCTCCTCGTCGAGCGCGTGAAAGCGATCCTGCGCCGCGCGAACCCGAAGGAAGCGGCGGCGCAGAAAGAGACCGAGGCGAAGGTTCTGGAGCGCGGGGCGCTGGTTATGGACCCCGAGCGCCACACCTGCACATGGAAGGGCGACCCCGTCGTGCTGACCGTGACGGAGTTTCTCATCCTCCAGTCGCTGGCGCAGCGTCCCGGCGTGGTGAAGAGCCGCAACGCGCTGATGGACGCGGCCTATGACGATCAGGTCTATGTCGACGACCGCACCATCGACAGCCACATCAAGCGCCTGCGCAAGAAGTTCAAGGTCGTCGACGACGATTTCGAAATGATCGAGACGCTCTACGGCGTCGGTTATCGTTTCAAGGAAATGTAGCGGCGGAGCGCGCGCGGCATGAGCGCATCCGAGACCGGCGAGATCGTTGGAGAGCCTTCCGGCGCGCAGGCACGCCCGGAGGCGGAAGCGCGTCCGCTGCCGAAGCCGCCCCCGGCCCGGCGCGCCAGAACCGCCTCCATTCGCATCCGCCGCGCATTGCGCACCATACAGTCGCATCTCTCCTCGTCCCTCACGCGGCGCATCGTCGTCCTTAATCTGGGCGGCCTCGTCGCGCTGCTTGCCGGATTCCTCTATCTCAACCAGTTTCGCGAAGGCCTCATCGACGCGCGCGTACAGAGCCTGCAGACTCAGGGCGAAATCATCGCCGCCGCAATCGCGGCCTCCGCCACGGTCGACACCGACGCCATCACCATCGACCCCGAGAAGCTGCTGAAGCTGGCGCCGGGCGAAAGCGCCGGCGCGGGCGAAGGCCAGCCGTCGATCGAGTTCTCGCTCAATCCCGAGCGCGTCGGCCCGCTGCTGCGGCGGCTCGTCTCTCCGACGCGGCTGCGCGCCCGCATTTATGACCGCGACGGCTATCTGCTGCTCAACTCGCGCTCGGTTTCGGGACGCTCCAACATCCTGCGCTTCGAGCTGCCGCCGACGGGCCGCGGCCCGACGACAATCGACGCCTCGTCCTTTCTTCAGCATACGCTCGATTTCATGCGGCGCGTGACGCGCCGGCCCGAGCTGCCGCTTTACGAAGACATCGGCATGGGCAACGGCAAGACCTATCCCGAAGTCGGCAGCGCGCTGGACGGCCGCGCGCATTCGGTCGTCCGAGCCAACGCCAAAGGCGAGACGATCATCTCCGTCGCCGTGCCCGTGCAGCGCTTCCGCTCCGTGCGCGGCGCCCTGCTGCTCTCCACCATGGGCGGCGACATCGACGCGGTGATCGCCACCGAGCGCTGGGGCATCATCCGCATCTTCCTCGTTTCCGCCGGCGTGATGCTGCTGCTCTCGCTCTTCTTCACGAACACCATCACCGAGCCGATGCGTCGCCTCGCGGAGGCGGCGGAACGCGTGCGGCGCGGCGCGAAATCGCGCCAGGAGATTCCCGACTATTCGGATCGCCAGGATGAGATCGGCCATCTCTCCGGCGCCCTGCGCGACATGACGACGGCGCTTTACAATCGCATCGAGGCGATCGAACATTTCGCGGCGGACGTCGCGCATGAACTGAAGAATCCGCTGACCTCTCTGCGCAGCGCCGTCGAGACGCTGCCGATCGCCAAGACCGACACCTCGCGCGAACGCCTGCTCGCGATCATCAAACAGGACGTCGGGCGGCTCGACCGGCTCATCAGCGACATCTCCGACGCCTCGCGCCTCGACGCGGAACTCGCGCGCGCCGACATGGGCGACGTCGACCTTTCGACGGCGCTCATGACCGTCGTCGACATGGCCCGCGCCACCGACCGTGGCGACGGCGTCACGATCGAGCTGACCATCCGCCATTCCTCGAACGAGCCCTCCCGCAGGCGCTGGCGGGTGCGCGGCCATGATTCGCGGCTGGGCCAGGTGTTCAACAATCTCATCGACAACGCCCGTTCCTTCTCGGATGCGGGCGGCCGCGTGCGCGTTCTGCTTTGGCCGGAACGCGCCGAGGGGCCGGGCGGAATTTCGCTGGAGGGATACGAGATCATCGTCGACGACGACGGGCCCGGCATTCCGGAGGGCGCCTTCGAGCGCGTCTTCGAGCGCTTCTACACGGACCGTCCCGAACATCGCTTTGGACAGAACTCCGGCCTCGGCCTCTCCATTTCGCGCCAGATCGTCGAGGCCCATGGCGGGCGCATCCGCGCCCTCAATCGCACGCTCGCGCATCCCGACGGCACGGACGAGCCCGATCCGACCGACAAGGTTCTCGGCGCGCGCTTCGTCATATGGCTCCCCGCCGCCAGATGACCGCGGCCGGCAACGCGGTCCATCTTCACGCCACCGCGCTCGTCCTCGGTGAAAAAGGCCTGCTCCTGCGCGGCCCCTCCGGCGCCGGAAAAAGCTCTCTCGCCCTCGCGCTCATCGCCTTCTTCGAAGCGAAAGGCGAATTCGCCCGGCTTGTCGGCGATGACCGCGTGCGCGTCGAGGCCGTCCATGGCCGGCTCGTCGCGCGGCCGCATCCGTTGATCGAGGGCGTCCTCGAAGTCCGGGGTCTGGGCTTGTCACGACTGCCCTGCGAGCCCGCGTGCATTCTGCATGCTCTCGTCGATGTTCGCCTTCCCGGACAACAGCTGACGCGGTGCCCGGAAGAAGCGGAAAAATACGACGACCTCTGCGGAATTGCGCTGCCACGTCTGGCGACGCCGGCGTGCGGCGACGGTGCAGTTGCCAGGATTGCCTTTTTCCTTCAAAGTATTACGACAATCTGACGTGCGGTCGCGCTTTTCACTTGCCAATTTCGCGGCGATGCACAAAATGGCGCCCCTGACGAGCGCCCGGCAAAATAATATGGGCGTTGCGAACCCGCTTGTATATGCTGCCGTCGGAGGCGGAAGAGCCGCGAAGCGGTTGCGAACACATCCGTCACCAGCTATCGCGCAGCGCGAGACGTCTTCATGAGTGGTAGGGTCGAATGATCGGAATGGTCTTGGTGACCCACGGCCACCTCGCCACGGAGTTTCGCGCCGCGCTCGAACACGTCGTGGGTCCTCAAAAGCAGCTCGTTTCCATTTCGATCGGGCCCGAGGACGACATGGAGCGCCGCCGCGTCGACATCCTCGATGCGATCCACGAAGCCGACAGCGGCGAAGGCGTCGTTCTTCTGACCGACATGTTCGGCGGAACCCCCTCCAATCTGGCGATCTCCGTCATGAACGGCGGCAAAGTCGAGGTTCTCGCCGGCATCAATCTTCCGATGCTCATCAAGCTGGCTTCCGTGCGCGACAGCGCGTCCCTGGAGCAGGCGGTTTTGCAAGCCCAGGACGCGGGGCGAAAATATGTTTATATCGCCAGCCGTGTTCTAAACCCGAAGTGATTCCCATGTCCGATGCGCAAGAGCGGACGGCCGACGGCGCCGTCTCCCGCGATTTTCAGATCGTCAACAAGAAGGGCCTGCACGCGCGCGCGACCGCAAAATTTGTGCAGTGCTGCGAGAAATACGACGCCGAGATCACCGTGGCGAGAGACGGGGAGACGGTGGGCGGCTCGTCGATCATGGGCATTCTGACGCTCGGCGCCGGAATAGGCTCGACCATCACGGTCACAGCCGCCGGGCCGCAGGCGCTCGACGCGCTCGACGGGCTCGAGGCGCTGATCGCCAACCGTTTCGGCGAGGAAGAATAAGGCCGCCTCAGGCGCGCCGCTCCAGCCGCCCGGGCGCCGCCGCGAGCCGCTCCGGCCGCCAGGCGCGAACGAAGGCGCAAAGCTCCTGCAGGGTCATCGGCGCGGCGACAAGATCACCCTGCACTTCCCGGCAACCATTGGCGCGCAGCCACTCGAACTGCGCCATGGAGTCGACGCCCTCGGCGGCGACGCTCAGGCCGAGTTCGGCCGCCATTCGCGCCATGCCGGCGGCGATCGCCACGCAATCCTTGCGCTCGGGCAAGCCGCAAACGAAGGCCCCGCCGATCCTCACACTGTCGAGCGGCAGCTTGTGCAGCATCGCTAGCGAGGACGCGTCGGAGCCGATATTGTCGAGCGTGACGCAGACCCCGGCGCGCGAGAGCTTCACAACGGACTCATCGCAACCCGGTTGACGCGCGAGAAGCGCCGTATCGTTGATCTTGATCGCGATGCGGCGCGGCGCGACGTCGGCCCGCGTCAACGATTCGAGCAGCCGTTCGGCGAAATCCGGCCAAGCCATCTGGGCCTGGGAGACGTTGATCGCCACGCGACATTCGTCGTTCAATTGCGCCGCCGCCATGCAGGCTTCTTCGAGTACCCACAGGCCTATTTCTTCGGCGCGGCCGATCCGCCCGGCGATCGGCAGGAAGCGGGCGGGCGCGACGTCGCCTCGCGTGGGATGGCGCCAGAGAAGCTTCGCCTCGCAGCCGACGATCCGGCCCGTCGCGACGTCCAGAACAGGCGCATAGGCTTGCGTCAGCTGGTCGAGGGAGAACACGCGACGCAGATCCTGCTCCAGCGCCCGCAATTCCCCGGCTTGCGGCGCCTGTGCGATCTCAACGACGCGCCAGCAGTCGCCATGGCTTTTGGCCTCGTAAAGCGCCGCGTCCGCGCGCTTCATCAATTCGCGGGGGTTGCTCCCATCCCTTGGCGCGCGGGCGCCGCCGACGCTCGCCGAACTGCGGACCGGGACGCCGTCGAGGACGAAGGGCGCATCGAAGCAGCCGATGATGCGATCGGCGAGGGTGATGGCGGCCTCCTCGCTCGAGACATCGGTTGCGATCACGGCGAATTCGTCGCCGCCGAGGCGCGCCACGACGTCTGTCAGCCGCAGGGCGGCCCGCATCCGGCGCCCCGCCTCCTGCAGCAATTCGTCGCCCGCGAGGTGGCCATAGCGGTCATTGACCGTCTTGAAGTCGTCGAGGTCGACGCAGAGCAGCAGAAAACCCACGCCATGGCGGCGCTGGCGCGCGAACTCCCGTTCGATCGCATCGGAGAAGGCGAGCCGGTTCGGCAGACGGGTGAGCGTGTCGGTCCGGGCCTCGCGCTCGACGCCGATCTGGGCGAGGACGCGTTCCTTGAAGTTCGCCGCCTCGACGAAAACGCCGCGCAGCAGGACGCACAGATAAACCCACAGCACGATCGCGATGTGATTGAGATCGGGGTCACGGCCGCCAAGCAGCGTGAAGGTGGCGGCCAGCGCGATCGGCGTCGCGAAGACCGTCGCCGCGAGGGGCGTCCGCGCCAGCGAGAAGGCGCCGCCGAACAACATGCCGGCGGTGAGCGAGATCACCATCATGCGCGCGCCCGGACTCGCCTCGAGAAAAAAGAGAACGGGAACCGCCGCCCACAGCGAGCCAAGCGCAAAGGCGTAGGCGACGGCGCGGCGGCCGACGCTGGTGGGCTCGGTGGCGGCGCGCGCCCGGCCGCGGCGCCATGAGCGGGCGAAGATATAGAACGAAACGGCGAGCACGGCGCCGGACCAGGCGCCGGCGCGCATCACGAGCGGCGTCTCCACGAATGTCGCAAGGAGCACCAGGGCGTTGCAGACATTTGCCGCCATCATGCCGGGCGTATTGTGCCGGACCGCCGCGAACTGTTCTTCCTGCAGCCGCGCGGCGCTCACGGGGTCCGCGGGATAGGCGACCGCGCCCCGCAGACGTTTCACATGGGCCCGGACCTTCAAAAGGAAGGCTTGCAGCATCCGCCAGTACCTTGTCGCTCGATGTCTGATCGAGACCCTAGATGCGGAAGCCTGCGTCATGCTGTCGGCGCTCCCGGCGGTTCTCCCAAAGCGCGGGCCTTGCGCGTTGACGCCCGCCCCTGTAGACGCCGGTCAGGCTTCCAGGAGGCGGCGGGAAAATGTCGGTCCTCAAAATCTACGCGCGCGTGCTCGGCCTGCTGCGCCCGCAGATGCGGCTCTCGGTCATTCTGGTCGGGGCGAATCTGTCGCTGGCCATCGCGCAATTTGCCGAACCCCTCCTCTTCGGCCGCATCATCGACCGCATGACTCAGGCGCAGGCGCCGGGCCAGACGCTGACCTGGACTGACCTGCTGCCATTGCTGATGGCCTGGGCCGGCTTCGGCCTGTTTTCGATCGGCGGGGCGATCCTCGTCGGCCTCAACGCCGATCGGCTCGCTCATCGCCGCCGCCTTGCCGTCATGTCCGATTATTTCGAACATGTCCTTAATCTTCCTCTCACATTTCACACAAATGCGCATTCCGGACGCCTGCTGAAGACGATGCTCGACGGCTCGAGCGCCATGTTCGGGCTCTGGCTTTCCTTCTTCCGGGAGAATTGCGCGTCCTTCGTCGCCCTCTTCATCCTCCTGCCGGCGACCCTCTTTCTCAACTGGCGGCTCGGCGGCCTGCTGATGCTTCTCGTTTCGGTCTTCTATCTGGCGACGAGCTATGTGCTGCGGCGGACAGAGGCGCTGCAGGGAGAGGTGGAGCGCTATAATTCCTCGCTCGCCGAGCATGCCTCCGACGCATTGGGGAATATCCCCGTCGTTCAGAGCTTCACGCGCATCGAGAGCGAATCGCGCGCCCTCAGGCGCATCATCGACGACCTCCTCGCCGCGCAGATGCCGGTCCTGTCCTGGTGGGCGCTGGTCGCCGTCGCGAGCCGCGCTTCGTCGACGCTGACGATCCTCTCCATCTTCCTTCTGGGCACTTGGCTGCATCTCAACGGCCTCGCGTCGATCGGCGAGATTGTCACTTTCACCAATTTCGCCACGATGCTCATCGGCCGTCTCGAACAAGTCGTCGGCTTCGTGAACATTCTCTTTCAGCAGTCGGCGAAGATCGCCGATTTCTTCACCATCCTGGATACTCAGCCGACGGTCGCAGACCGACCCGGCGCGCGGGACGCGGGGCGACTCGCCGGCGCCGTCTCCTTCGAGAACGTCACCTATTCCTATGACGGTCGCCGGCAGGCGGTGAAGAACGTCAGCTTCTCGGCCAAGCCCGGCGAGACCATCGCCCTTGTCGGCTCCACGGGTTCGGGGAAATCAACGACGCTCGGCCTGCTGCATCGCGTCTTCGATCCGGACGCGGGGGCGGTGAAGGTCGACGGCGAGGACATCCGCGCCTACACGCTCCTCTCGCTGCGGCGGAACATCGGCGTCGTCTTTCAGGAGCCGATGCTTTTCGCGCGCACAATCGAAGAGAATCTGCGCATCGGCAATCCCGACGCCACCGACGACGACATCAAGACGGCGCTGGAGCTGGCGCAGGCCTCGGAATTCGTCTCGCGCCAGAGCGACGGGCGCGAGACGCGCGTCGGCGAGCGCGGCCGCTCGCTCTCGGGCGGCGAACGCCAGCGCCTCTCCATCGCCCGCGCGCTGCTCAAGAACCCGCCCATCCTCGTCTTCGACGAGGCGACCTCGGCGCTCGACGCCACCACCGAGCGGCAAATTCAGAAGGCGCTGGACGCGGCCACCAAAGGGCGCACCACCTTCGTCATCGCGCATCGCCTCGCGACGGTCCGCAATGCCGACCACATCCTCGTCTTCGATCAGGGCGAGATCGTCGAAGCCGGCTCCTTCGAGGCGCTGGTCGCCAAGGGCGGCCGTTTCGCGGCGCTGGCGGCCGCGCAGTTCATGGCCGAGCCGCAGCCGACGACGGCGGGGCTGGAAGGGCTGCATGAAGCGACGGCGCCGCAGGTGCGGGCGGGGTGAGGGGCGCGGCAAGGCGGGTTTGCATACGTCATGTGGTCGAAACAATTGCTCGAGGGCCACTTATGGATCGCGAAATACGTGTTGGGCTTTCGAGCTGGATCATCCAGGACGGAAACTACCCCGACCTCAAGATCGAGGAAATCCATGCGTTTGCGTTGGAATTCTGGACGGATGCGCCATTTGAAATTCTTGCAAGCGGGCAACCGGCGCTGTCATGGAGAAACGGAAGCAATTACTCCATCACCGGCGCAGTGAAGTTTATCGGCGATCGGTGGTGGGTTCTCGACGCAGGCTTGCCGATGTATTCGGACCAACTCGCGCCCCCCGCCCCCGTCGGGAGCGTGGTTACGACCAATATATACGTCGGCGTCGACCATTTTTCTTACTTTGAAACACTGGCTCGCCAGCCCGGAGCGCCACCGCTTATCTACGATTGGCGCATCGAGGCGATTGAACTCGATACTACGCCACTTATCGAAACCAAGCGGCGCCTTTTCGAGCGCGATCCGAGCCGACCAGCATCGAAAGCAGTAACGCGCACCGACGCTTGGCGTGACGATGAAGGTGTTTCTCAATACACCCTTACCTGCCGTCGCACAGGGAGCGAGCCACGGTGGGCTCGGTGACATCTCCTATCGGTGTCCCTATCGTCGATTTTCGCGGCGCGGACGCCGGCGAACGCGCGGGACTTGCGGGCGCCCGGGGAGCTTGCCAATCGAGTTTCGCGACGGCAATCTCGGCTCTGCAAGAAAATCTTCATGACGTTGGCCTATTCTCTGGCTGAGTAACCGTACGAGTATCTGTGTATGCGAAAGTCCAGAATAATGATCCCGGACGATGGGATCTCCGACGCCGGCGATAGACCCGAGGGAAATCGGCTCGGGCTTGCGCCGGGGGGATTCAACCGCCGGTCGTTTCTGGCCGGCTCCGCCGCCGCTTTCGGCGCGCTGGGGCTCTCCGGTTGCGTGACGTCGGACGACATGCGCGCCGAGGCGGCGAGGCTTTACGGGCCGGTCCCCACCGAGAAATTCCCGATCCCGGCGGTCGACATCGACAAGCTCGATCCGAAATATTTCCGCCAGAAAGTGCGCTACGACTCCAGGGAAGCGCCCGGCACGATCATCATCGACCCCGCCAATCATCATGTTTACCGCATCGAAGGCGACGGAATGGCCACCCGTTACGGCGCCAATGTCAGCCGCCCCGGCTTTGGGTGGAGCGGTGAGGTTTATGTCGGGCGCAAGGCCGAATGGCCCGTCTGGACGCCGCCTAAGGAGATGATGGCGCGCCAGCCGGAGGCGCGCAAATACGCCGGCGGCATGCCGGGAGGTCTGGAAAATCCGCTCGGCGCCCGCGTGCTGTATCTCTACAAGAACGGCGCCTACACGGTCTTCACGATCTACAGCACCAGCGACCCCGAGACGATCGGGGACGGCGTCACGAGCGGCTGCACCGGCCTCCTCAGCCAGGACATGATCGACCTTTATTCGCGAACGCCGGTCAAGACGAAGGTGATCATGCTGCCGGCGGCGTAAGGCGTCGGCCTCTGCTCCAATAAAAAACCGCGCCCCTTTCGGAGCGCGGCTCATAGTAAATCGAAAAGCGATCTCTTAGCGGATCACATAAGGCAGCAGCCCGAGGAAGCGCGCGCGCTTGATGGCCTGGGCCAGTTCGCGCTGCTTCTTGGCGGAGACCGCCGTGATGCGGGACGGGACGATCTTGCCGCGCTCGGAGATGTAGCGCGAGAGCAGGCGCGTGTCCTTGTAGTCGATCTTCGGGGCGCCGGCGCCCGTGAAGGGGCAGGACTTGCGACGGCGGAAGAAGGGGCGGCGGGGCGCAGTGCTCATTCGACGTCTCCTTCGACACGGCCTTCTTCACGGCGCGGACGGCGCTCGGGACGGTCGCCGCGATCACCACGATCGCCGCGCGGGCCGCCGGGGCCACGGCGTTCGCCGCGGTCGTCGTCGTCACGCTTGCGCAGCTGCGCGGACGGGCCTTCCTCCAACTCCTCGACGCGGATGGTGAGGATGCGGAGAATGTCTTCGTTGATGCTCTGCTGGCGCTCCATCTCGGCGATGGCGGCCGGCGGGGCGTCGATGTTCA
Source organism: uncultured Alphaproteobacteria bacterium (assembly GCA_963806665.1). Lineage (GTDB taxonomy): Bacteria > Pseudomonadota > Alphaproteobacteria > Rhizobiales > Beijerinckiaceae > Methylocystis. The sequence goes on from CAWDYM010000005.1 coordinate 571,942, forward strand.
GCAGCGTGAAATGCGCCTTGCGGTTCTTCTTGATCCGGTAGGCGAGCGATTTGACGCCCCAATACTCGGCCTTGCTGATCGTGCCGCCGAGAGAGGTGACGATGGTTTTGAACTGCGCCGTCAGAGTCTCCACCTGCTGGGGAGAGATGTCCTGACGCGCGATAAAGACATGCTCGTAAAGAGGCATGGTTTTTCGCCTTTCCATTGTCGCGAGCCGCTCCGGCGCCAAGCCCTTCGAGCGCTTCTAGGGAAGTTCTTCCCTGGGAAAGGCTCGAGAGGAAGTGAGTTCGAAGGCGGAGACACGGGAAGACGGGGAGAACCCCTCGCCCAAATGAGCGCTTCCGTTTAGCCCCCGGCCGGGAACGTCGCGATGCGCGCGTTATACGCGGGTTTGCGCAAGATGCAAGCCGTCGGGGGCGCCGTCGGGGTCGCCCGTCGATGGCGCACCCGCCCGCTTGTCCGGGCCGGCGCGCGCGGTTATGGTCCGCCCGCAATCGGCTCGGGGAGCCCCATGAAACGCAGAGTTGCACTGGTCCTGACGCTTTTTACGCTCTCGCTGGCGCTGTCCGCCTGCGACAAATGCGGCGGCTTTCAGGAAATTCGCGTCCCGGGTCAGCCCAACGCCTGCCGGGACGACGCCGCGCGCTAGATCGACGAGCGCCAAGCGGAGCGCCAATTGTCCAAGACCGACCTCTTCCTCGACAAAAAGCGGCGCGGCGAGAAGATCGTCGTCGTCACCGCCTATGACGCGCCGACGGCGCGCATCGAGGCGGCGGCGGGCGTCGACATCATTCTCGTCGGCGACAGCGTCGGCGTGAACATTCTCGGCTACGCCCATGAGCGCGAGGTCACGCTCGCCGACATGGCGCATCACATCGCCGCCGTGCGCCGCGGCGCGCCGGACGTCTACGTCATCGGCGACCTGCCCTACGCGACCTACGACACGCCTGCGATGGCGCTCGCGAGCGCCCAAGTCCTGCGCGACGCCGGCGCCGATTGCGTGAAATTCGAAGGCGCGCAGCCGGACGTCGTCGCCGCGCTCGTGGCGGAAGGCTTCGACGTCTGCGGCCATCTGGGGCTGGAATCACAGCATCAGGAGGTAAAGCGCCGTCAGGGCAAGACGGCGCAGGCCGCCGCCCGGCTTTATGACGACGCGCGCGCGGGCGACGCCGCTGGGCAGAAATTCCTTGTGCTGGAGCTCGTGCCGCAGGAAGTCGCCGCCGTGATCACCCGCGACGTCCGGGCGGTGACCATCGGCATCGGCGCGGGGCCGCAGACCGACGGCCAGGTGCTCGTCGTCAACGACCTCGCCGGCCTCACGACGCGCGACTTCAAGCACAACCGGCGCTATGGACGGCTCGGCGCGGACCTTCAGGGCGCGGTCGGCGCCTATGCCGATGAGGTGCGCGCGGGCGCCTTTCCGGGCCCAGAGCACGCCTTCGAGATGGCGCCGGAGGAACGTGGAGCCTTCGAGCGCTTCCTGCAGAGCCGCCGCTGACGTCGCAACCGGCGTCCAGGGACGCCGCACCGGAGGACGAGATGAAACCCAGCTTCCCGACGATCGTCCTCGCCGCATCGGTTCTCGCGACCCTCGCCCACGCCGCCGACCTTCCCGACGTCGACATCCCCGCAGAATGCCGCGCCTTGCCGGACTCTGCGAGATCGTGGTGCTTGAAGGAAGAGCGCTGCAATCAGCGCCTGCTGTCGGCGAACTGGCGAGACATAACGGCGGGGGTTTCCCGCGACGCCGCCGACGCCTGCGTCAAGATCGCCAAGACGAGCGCAGCCTACAAATACTGGACGCTCTACAGTTGCCTCGTCCCCGTGCCGGAGCCCGGACGGGCGACATGCCGATGAGCGCTTTCCTCGGCCCCCACGCCGCTCGATATGTCGTTGCCGGGCATTTCCCGCGGCGGGAAAAAAATATATGTGAGCGCAGCGAATTTCTGGAGAAAACAGGCCCGGGATGACCCTTTCTTCACAGACGCCCGTCGAACTCCTTCTCGTCAATCTCGGGACGCCCGACGCGCCGGACGTCGCCTCGGTGCGCCGCTATCTCGCGCAGTTCCTCTCCGATCCGCGCGTCGTGGACCTGCCGCGTTTCGTATGGCTGCCGATCCTTTACGGGATCGTGCTCAACACGCGGCCCAAAAAATCGGCGCACGCCTACAACTCCATCTGGAACCACGATATCGGCGAAGGCCCGCTGAAAACATTCACCCGCCTTCAGGCCGAAAAGCTCGCCGTCTGGGCGGAACGGCTCGACGGAAAGGCGCCCGTGATCGTGGATTACGCCATGCGTTACGGCGCTCCCTCGATCGGCTCGCGCATCGAGGCGCTGATGGCGAAGGGTTGCGGGCGCATCGCGCTTGCGCCGCTCTACCCCCAATACGCCGCCTCCACCAGCGCCTCGGTGGCCGACGCGGCCTTTGCCGCGTTGAAGCGGATGCGCAGCCAGCCGGCCCTGCGCATCGGCGCTCCCTATTACGACGATCCCGCCTACATCGAGGCGCTGGCGTCGAACATGAAGCGCGAAATCGCGGCGCTCGATTTCGAGCCGGAGGTCGTCGTCGCGTCCTTCCACGGCCTGCCGCAGGCGCAGGTCGATCGCGGCGATCCTTACCGCGCGCATTGCGAGGCGAGCTGGCGTCTCCTGCGCGAGGCGCTCGGCATGCCGGCGGAAAAGCTGCGGCTCTCCTTCCAGTCCCGCTTCGGGCGCGCGCAATGGATCGCGCCATATACGAGCGACGTGGTGGCCGCGCTTCCGGCGGAAGGCGTGAAGCGCATGGCCGTCGTCGCGCCGGGATTTTCAGCCGACTGTCTGGAGACCATCGAAGAGCTCGGCGTCGAAATCCGCGATCTCTTCATCGAGAAGGGCGGCGAGAAATTCGCCCGCCTGCCCTGTCTCAACGACAGCGCGGAGGGCATGGGATTGATCGAGGCTCTGGCGCGGCGCGAGATCGCCGGCTGGGTTTGAGTCTTCTTGCGCGCGCCGCAATTTTCAGGTCCGATGCCGCCATGCGCGTTTTCCGTCTCGCCGTCATCCCCATCGTCGCCCCTGTCGCCCCTGTCGCCCTTGTCGCCGCGATCGCCCTCGCCAGCGCCGCCGCGGCGCAAGAGAGCGCGATCCCGACGGGCGGCCAGGCCATCGGCGGGCTGTTCGAGGCGCTGGGCGTGCGCAAATCGCCCCCGCCTCCGCCCGATTTCGTGCGCGAATCGCGCCCCGCGCGGATGGACTATGCGCCGCTGGCGCCGAAGGCCGAGAACGACCGCAAGAAGCGCGCGGCCGACATGCGCGCCGCGAGCGCCGACCTCGACCGCGCCATCGCCGAGAACAAGCGCAAAGCGGCGCGGGTGAAGACGCCGGACTGACCGGCGCCGCGTCACGCCCGCCGGGAAACCACTCATTTGGCGAAGCGGGGCCGACCCGCTAGAATCGCGCCTTCCTGAATCGGAAAAGATCGAGCAATGTCGGATTTCTATCGCATCAAGCGCCTGCCGCCTTATGTCTTCGAGCAGGTCAACCGCCTGAAGGCCAAAGCCCGCGCGGGCGGCGCCGACATCATCGACATGGGCATGGGCAACCCCGATCTGCCCGCCCCCAAACACGTCGTCGACAAGCTCGTCGAGACCGCCGGCAAGCCGCGCACGGACCGCTATTCGGCCAGCAAGGGCATCGCCGGCCTGCGCCGCGCCCAGGCGGGCTATTACGCGCGCCGCTTCGGCGTGAAGCTCGACCCCGAGACACAGATCGTAGCGACGCTGGGCTCCAAGGAGGGCTTCGCCAATATGGCGCAGGCGATCACCGCGCCCGGCGACGTGGTGCTGGTCCCCAACCCCTCCTACCCGATCCACGCCTTCGGCTTTCTCATGGCGGGCGGCGTCATCCGCTCTGTGCCTTCCGCGCCGACGCCGGATTATTTCTACGCGCTCGAACGGGCGATGATCCATTCGATCCCCAAGCCCATCGCGGTTGTCGTCTGCTATCCCTCCAACCCGACAGCGGAAGTCGCCACGCTCGACTTCTACAAGGACCTCGTCGCCTTCGCGAAGAAGCACGACATCTTCATCCTCTCCGACCTCGCCTACGCCGAAGTCTATTTCGACGACCGCGCGCCGCCGCCCTCGCTGCTGCAGGCGCCGGGCGCGATGGACGTGGCGGTGGAGTTCACCTCCATGTCCAAGACCTTCTCGATGGCCGGCTGGCGCATTGGCTTCGCGGTGGGCAACGAGCGGCTCTGCGCCGCGCTCGGCCGCGTGAAGTCCTATCTCGACTATGGCGCCTTCACGCCGATTCAGGTGGCGGCGGCGGCGGCGCTCAACGGGCCCGACGACTGCGTGAAGGAAATGCGCAGCATCTACAAGAAGCGCCGCGACGTGATGGTGGAGAGCTTCGCGCAGGCCGGCTGGAATATCCCGGCGCCGTCCGCCTCGATGTTCGCCTGGGCGCCGGCGCCCGAGCGCTTCCGCAACATGTCGACGCTGGAGTTTGCGAAGCTCCTCATCGAAAAGGCCGACGTCGCCGTCGCGCCGGGCGAGGGCTTCGGCGAACATGGCGAGGGCTTCGTGCGCCTCGCGCTCGTCGAGAACGAGCAGCGCATCCGGCAGGCCGCCCGCAATCTGCGCCGCTTCTTCGACTCGGCCGACGGGCTGCACAATGTCGTGCCGCTGGCGGCGCGGGGTTAGCGACCGCACCGCAAGTCGCTGCGGTCGCAGCCTTGATTACTGCGCCTGCACGACCTGCAGAGCCTCGAGCTGTGCGGCGGAGACTTTGAAGAAGCCCCGGCCGCCGGCGCGCGGCTGAAATTGATCGCCGGCGCGCGCGCAGAGGCGCTTGAACCATTCCGTCTTCGACATGCCCTGCGGGCATCCGGCGATTTCATTGACCTCGCCATCGGGCCGGAACCGAACCTGAAGCAGGATGAAGCCGTCCGGCGCAATCGCCGCGGCGCGCCCGTCTGGCGAGGTGGCGGCCTCGGTCGCCACCGGGGGCATCGAATGGACCGTCAATTCAATATCGTGCTGTGGCAAGCTCGCTTCCGTCATCGGCCTATCCTTCGCTGGCGTCGCTATATATACAACATATATATTCAACCAATTCGCCCGCGCCGACAAGCAGCGAAGCATCGAGAAATCGCGGTAGAAGACCATTTTGGGGCCGCCAAGACAAAATGCCGCAGATGAATGACCCCTTCGGCGCACCCGGAATTTGAAGCCGCGCAAGAAATCTTGATGGCGGCGCGGGGGCTCGCGGAAGCAACCTACTGATTTTTAATTATCAAATCGGGCAGCAAATGACGGCGCCCGCTATTTGCGCTTTTAGCAACCTCAGCCTTACCGCTATATAGCCAGTGTATATTTCAGAGAGGGTGGGATGATATGAAACTGAAAGAACTGCTCGCTACGTTGATGATGTTCGCCGCGCTCGCCACCTCGATGCAGGCCTGCGCCTTTGAGGAGGCTCACGCCCTCTTCGCCGTGACGGGGTTGGTCCAGACCCCGAAACCGATTTACATTCGCGATCTGCGCAAATTGCCGCCGGCTCAGGAAAACATCACTTATTATGGCGCCGGCAAGATCAACACTCAGGCCTTTTCTGGCGTGTTGTTGTGGGATTTGCTCAATTCGCTCGGGATCGTCCTCAATCCCAATGTGAAGAACGACATCCTGCGCAAGACCGTCGTCGTCACCGGCACGGACGGCTACAAATCCGTCTTCGCCCTCGGCGAGATAGCCCCTGGCTTTGGCGGCAATCAGGTGCTGGTTGCGGTCGCCGCCGATGGCGCGCCCCTCGACACACAAGGCCCGGCGCGCATCGCCGTCCCGACCGACAAGCAAGGCGGCCGCTTCGTGTCCAATATCGCGACCATCGAGGTCAAAAGCGGAGAGTGATCTCTCGCCCTTTAAAAAAAATGGCGCGCGCCGGACTGCGCGCGCCATATCGGCTTGCCGGCTTGGCCTCTAACCGTGCCCGCTGACTCGGGTCACCTGCGCGCCGCAATCGGAGAGCTTCTTTTCCAGCCGCTCGAAGCCGCGGTCGAGATGATAGACGCGGTTGATGGTCGTCTCGCCGCGCGCGGCGAGCGCCGCGATGACGAGAGAGACGGAGGCGCGCAGATCGGTCGCCATCACCGGCGCGCCGTCGAGATGATCGGAGCCCGTCACGATCGCCGTGTCGCCTTCGAGCTTGATATGGGCGCCGAGCCGCGCGAGCTCCTGCACATGCATGAAGCGATTCTCGAAAATGGTTTCGCGGATGCGCGAGACGCCCTTGGCCCGGCACATCAACGCCATGAACTGCGCCTGCAGGTCCGTCGGGAACGCCGGGAAGGGCGCCGTCTCGACATGGACGGGCGCGATGCCGGCGCCGTTGCGATAGACGCGCAGGCCTTCATTGGTTTCGGTGACGGTCGCGCCCGTCTGCGTCAGCACGTCGAGCGCGGTCTGCAGGCTGTCGGCGCGGGCGCCGGCCAGCATTACGTCGCCGCCCGTCATCGCCACCGCCATCGCGTAGGTTCCGGCCTCGATACGATCCGGCATCACCGAATGGCGCGCCCCCGACAGGGAGGTCACGCCCTCGACCTCGATCGTCGAGGTTCCCGCGCCCGCAATCCTCGCGCCCATCTTGATGAGGCATTCGGCGAGATCGACGATCTCCGGCTCGCGGGCGGCGTTGCTGATAATCGTCGTCCCGCGCGCGAGCGAGGCCGCCATCAGCGCCGTATGCGTGCCGCCGACGGTGACCTTGTCGAAATCGATCTCCCCGCCGACGAGCCCGTCCTTCGCCGTCGCGACGACATAGCCGTTCTCGATGTCGATCTTCGCGCCGAGCTTTTCGAGCGCCGTGAGCAGGAGGTCGACCGGCCGCGTGCCGATGGCGCAGCCGCCGGGGAGCGAGACGCGGCATTCGCCCATGCGGGCGAGCAGCGGCGCAAAGACCCAGAAGCTGGCGCGCATGCGCGAGACGAGTTCGTAGGGCGCCGTGGTGTCGACGATTTCCTTGGCCGTGAAATGGACGGTGCGGCCGACGTTCTCCGTGTCGCCCTTGCGCTTGCCGGAAATGGTGAAGTCGACGCCGTGATTGCCGAGAATGCGCTCGAGCTGCGTGACGTCGGCCAGCAGCGGCATGTTTTCGAGCGTCAGCGTCTCTTTGGTGAGAAGCGAGGCGATCATCAGCGGAAGCGCGGCGTTCTTGGCGCCGGAAATGGGAATAACGCCGTTGAGCGGCCCGCCGCCGACGATTTTGATCTTGTCCATTAGCCCTCGCTGTCGGTCTTTTTCGCCGCGTCCCTCAGCGCCCGGTCGCGGGCCTTGCGGCGAGTCAGATTGGCCCGCAGCGCCGCGGCAAGGGCCTGCGCCTTCCGGCCGTCTGTGGCCTTGCCTGCTGGTTTCACGTCCGATTCCGACCCTTTTGGGGCGGGGTCGGACGGCTTCTGGTTTTCCTCGACCATCGTCTGATGAACCCTGATCGAAAGTGGGGGCCTTCCTAAGCCTTTGCGGCGGGGGAGGCAAGCGCAGGGCAGACGCTTACGGGGCCCGCACCACCAGCGTGCCGTTGATTCCGCCGAAGGCGAAGGAATTGGAGAGCGCGACGCGGATCGGCATCTTGCGCGCTTCGTTGGGGATGGGGTCGACCCGGCATTTGGGGTCCGGCTCGAGGAAATTGATCGTCGGCGGCGCGACCTGTTCGCGCAGCGCGTTGATCGTGATCGTCAATTCCAGTCCCCCGGAAGCGCCCAGCGCATGGCCGTGAACCGGCTTGGTAGAGGAGACCGGCGGCGGCTTGTCGCCGAAGACAAGGCGCATCGCTTCCGACTCGGTGATGTCGTTGGCGTAGGTCGCCGTGCCATGGGCGTTGAGGTAATCCACGTCTTTGGGCTCCAGCCCGGCGCGTTCCAGCGCCTGCCGCATGCAGCGCGCCGGCCCTTCGACGTCGGCGCGCAGCGGATCGAAGGCGTCGCTCGTCGTTCCGTAGCCGGCGAGTTCGCACAGCGGCGTCGCCCCGCGCGCCTGCGCCGAACTCGAGCGTCTCCAGAATGAAGATCGCAGCGCCTTCGCCGAGCGTCATGCCGTTACGCTTGTTGGAGAATGGCCGGCAGAGATCGGGCGTCAGCACGCGCAGCGCCTCCCAGGCGCGTATCGAGCCGTTGACGACGCAGGCTTCGGTTCCGCCGGCGATGGCGCGGTCGGCGCGTCCCGCGCGCAGCATCTCGAAGGCCTCGCCGATCGCCTGCGTCGCCGATGAGCAGGCGGAGGCGAGCGCGAAGGTTGGCCCCTTGGCGCCGTAGCGCATGCCGAGCGTCGTCGGCGCGGCGCTGGGGATGAGGCGCGGGACCGCGAGCGTGTCGGGGCGGCCTCCTTGCACATATTCGCGATAGGAGGTGTCGTCGATCGTATGGGCGCCGCCGATGCCGGTGCCGACGACGACCGCCGTGCGCGGCCCGCCGACCTCCTTGCGCGCAAAGCCGGCCTGCTTCAGCGCCTCGTCGGCGGCCACGATCGCATATTGCGTGAACTCGTCGCAGTAAGGCAGCAGCTCCGCTTCGATATGATCGGCCGGCGCGAAGCCCGGCACCTGCGCCGCGATCTTGATGCGGCCGGGATAGGCGCGCGGGAGGCTCAGCGGCCGGACGCAGGAGACGCCGCCCTTCGCCGCCGCCCAAAGGACATCCGCGCCGACGCCCGCCGCGGAAACCGAACCCATGCCGGTGACGACAATCCTCCGGCGCGAATGATCTGTCGTCATGACGGCTTCTTCCCCCTGCCGGGCGGTCGCGGAAAGCGCCGCCGGTCATTCCCCAAGACTGCGAATCCCGTGTTAATGGCCAAGCCCCATGTGACGCAAGCGGAGCGTTGCCGCAGCCGCCTTGCCTCGATTGGCCCCCTCCACTATAAGCACCGCCAGCGTCCGCGTTTCCGACACCCCTGGAGGCGAGCGGCGCTTTTTCTTTTTCTAGAAGGACACCGACATGGCCGAGATGAAATCTCTCGCGGCCACGGTGCGCAGCGGGACCGGCAAGGGGGCCGCCCGCAGCGTTCGCCGTGAGGGCCGTATACCAGCGGTACTCTATGGCGGCGGCGAAGCGCCGACGCCGCTGTCGCTCGACAAGAAGATCACGACGCAGCTGATCTTCGCGGGCCACTTCCTCACGACGATCTTCGAGCTCGACATCGACGGCAAGAAGGAGCGCGCCATTCCGCGCGACTACCAGCTCGACGTCGTCAAGGACTTCCCGCTCCATGTCGACTTCCTGCGCCTGAAGCCCGGCTCGCGCCTCAAGGTGAACGTGCCCGTGCACTTCACCAACCAGGAAGCCGCCCCCGGCATCAAGCGCGGCGGAGCGCTCAACATCGTCTACCACTCGGTGGAAATGTGGGTGCCGGCGGACAATATTCCGGAGGCCCTCACCGCCGACCTCGCCGGCATGGACTTCAACGATTCGCTGCACATTTCGGCGATTCCGCTGCCCGAGGGCTGCAAGCCGACGAATCCGGACAAGAACTTCACCGTGGCGAGCCTCGCCCCGCCGGCCGGCGGCGGAGAGGAAGCGGCTCCCGCCGCAGCGGCCCCCGCGGCCGCCGCTCCCGCCAAGGGCGGAAAGAAGTAAGCGCAGCGTCGCTTCCTGTGTTAATGGCCGGGCCTTCCCGGCCATTTTCATTTTTCTGGGTCTCTCCATGCTGCTCTTCGTCGGCCTCGGCAATCCGGGGCGGCAATATGCAAAGAACCGCCACAACATCGGCTTCATGGCGATCGAGGCCATCGGCCGGCGCCACGGATTCGCGCCGGCGCGCGCGCGCTTTCACGGTCTCGTCAGCGAAGGCGCCATCGCTGGCGAAAAGGTGCTGCTGCTCGCGCCGCAGACCTATATGAACGAAAGCGGCCGCGCCGTCGGCGAGGCCGCCCGCTTCCACAAGATCGCGCTTGGCGACATCGTGGTTTTCCACGACGAACTCGACCTCGCGCCGGCCAAATGCCGCATCAAGGTCGGCGGCGGGGTCGCCGGCCATAACGGCCTGCGCTCGATCTCCGCGCATGTCGGCAACGACTATAAGCGCGTGCGGCTCGGCATCGGCCACCCCGGCGACAAATCCATGGTCCACGGCTATGTGCTGAGCGACTTCGGCAAGGGCGAAGAGCCCTGGGTCGAGACGCTTTGCGACGCGATCGCGGACAACGCCGCCTTGCTGACGAAGGGCGACGACGCGGGCTTGCAGAACAGGATTCATCTTGCGCTCGAAGCCAAAGGCTTCGAGGTCGTGAAACGCGTTGGCGAGAAGTAAACGCCGCGTTCAAGAAACGCGCCCCGCGGAGCAAAGGCTCCCAAGATGCGCCGCGCCCGCGCGGCTGGCTGAATTCAACCTGAACGTTCCTTTCAGGGCGAGTTCAGAGAGGGCGCGGAAGTATGACTTCATCGCGCGAGACGTCGGTCTCGACCAGGGGCGGCCCGCCCAGGAGGGAATCCCGATGATCCGCCGCCTTCTTCTCGCCAGCGCCCTGCTCTGCGCCGCCCCGGCCCTTGCCCAGACGCATGCGCCGAAGGGCCCGACCCCGGCGCATATCGCAGCGCCCGTCCCCGCGGCGACCCCGGCCCCGCCGGCGGCCCCTATGACCGAGGCAGTCCGGCGCTTCGATCTCAATACGGCGACGGTCGAGCAGCTTCTCGCCGTGGAGGGCCTCGACAAGAACACCGCCGTCGCCATCGTGATGGGCCGCCCCTTCAACAGCGTCGAGGATCTGACCGCCCGCAGGATCGTCCCCGGCGACGTCTTCGCCGCGGTGAAGGATCATCTGGTCGTTCGCTGAAAATATCCTGCGCCGGAGGCGCCTGCCGACCGATGGGCGTCTTCTTTTCGCCCGGACGGCCCAATCGCTTGCCTCGGGCCCCTTTCACAAACTGTCACAAGCCCCTATATTCCTCTCGCCGGTTTGCGCCGGCTATGGCGATAAATGGACACCGCAATAAACCATTCGGACCCGGGGGCGGTACCCGGCGCCTCCACCAGAGCCCGTCATGATTGTCGCTTCGGCGGGCTGCGGCGGGGGCGAAACAGGATCGACGAGGGCGTAAAGGGTGATTTTTCGCTCGGCATGATACCGCCGTTATCGGGTCAAACTTATAGTTGCCAATGACAACTATGCTCCGGTGGCCGTCGCCGCGTAATGCGGTTCCGGTATCGGGAATCAAGTCCTAGGGGTTAGCACTTCTAGGCGGGGCCCGGAGGCGCCTGGCAACAGAAGCCTCCACTCTCATTTTTTCGCGCAGGGCTGGGACCGGGCGCGGGGCATGGCTGATGGCGACAGACCTTATTCGATATGATCTTCTCGTGCAGGACGCCATGCGCAGCGTCGTGCGCAAGGTTTTGGGCGACGTCGCCGCCAACGGTTATCTCCCCGGCGACCACCATTTCACGATCAGTTTCCGCACGGACGCACTGGGCGTGAAGATGTCGCGCCGCCTCGCCGAACAATGGCCGCAGGAACTGACGATCATCCTGCAGCATCAATATTCCAATCTCGAAGTCGACGAGGAGGGATTCGGCGTCACGCTGTCCTTCCGTTCGGTTCCGGAAAGCCTCTACATCCCCTACGCCGCCGTCACGGGCTTCTACGACCCATCGGTCGAATTCGGCCTGCGCTTCGAAAACGCCGATGAGGAGGACGAGGAGGAAGAGGAAGCCGCGCCGCCTCCGCGCCCGAGCCTCGTCGCCACGCAGCCGACCGAAGGATTGTCGGAAGCCAGGCCCGCGCCCGCCACAGCCGAGAAGGCTGAAAAGGCGGAGAAGCCGGGCAAAGCGGACAATAAGGCCGACAAGAAAGCCGAAAAGCCGAAGACGCCTGAATCTTCGTCGACCGAGACGACGGCGCATGAGGGCGACGCCAAAGTCGTCTCCATCGACGCCTTCCGCAAAAAAACCTGATCGGCGAGCCCGATGGGCGACGTCGTCAATCTCCGCCGCGCCCGTAAAGACCGGGACAAACGCGCGCGTGAGGAAAAGGCGCAGGAGAACCGCGTCGCTCATAGCCGCACAAAAAGCGAACGCGAATTGACCGGCGCGCAGACGCGGCTGGCGGCCGATCGGCTCGAGGCCCATAAGCGCGAAAAGCCGGAAGACCCCGCTTGAACGACGAAGCGGAACCGCAGGGCGTCAATTCCCGGCGCGTCGTCAAACATTCGATCGTCGTCGCCGGCCACCGCACCAGCGTCTCGCTGGAAGACGCCTTCTGGCGCGCGCTCAAGGAGATCGCGGCGGCGGACGGCGCGTCGCTCGCCGCGCTCGTGGCGCAGGTGGACGCTAGTCGCGGCGAAGCCAATTTGTCCTCGGCGCTCAGAGTGTTCGTACTGGAGCGGGCGATACAGGCGCGGGAGCGCTCGAGGGACGCGCCGTAGCGGGCGTCGTTGCGCATCGGGTTCTGGCACGGCAAATGCTCATTCAGCCTGGGGGCGCCGAGCGCCGCAAATCGCGGATGAAAGCAGACACGCGAGCGCCCCGACCGCAGAGACAGCCTTCGCTTCGCACCGCCTCACGTTTCATGCGCGAGCCTGCGCTCACGCGGCCGTCTCTGCGCCCATCGCCGTCGACCGTTATGTTCTTGACTGGTTCAGGGATGGGCGGAAACTCGAGATAAATCAAAATGACCTCCATCAACTCCACCGCCTTCCAGCGCCTCGAATCGGAAGGCCGATTGTTGAAGCCCACGCACAAGGCCGCGACGAAGAGCGCCGGACGCTTCGGTTTTCGCGGCGAAATCGCCATATCGCTCGATCCGCCGGAAAATCTGGAGGCGGCCTTCGCCTCGGCCCAGGACGGCGAGACGGCGCTGTCGTTTCTGGCGGGCTCGCTGAAAAGTTACAAGCAACTGCCGGCGCTGGCCGAAACGCTCGGCGCGAGTCTGAAAGCCGACGGAAAATATTTCATCTACGTCGGCGATCTCGACCGCGCCTCGCGCTATCAGATCAGCTTCGACGGCGTGCCGCTCTATGTCCTGCCGATCGACGACACCTCGGTCTATAACGAGCTGATCGACTTCCTCTATCTCGACAAGACGAAGATGAAGAAGTTCGACACGGCTGAAAAGCTCGACACCATCGTCGACGGCGCGGCGAAATTCGACCAGAGCTATGAGTCGATCAGCTATGAAGAAGGCTTGAAGCGGCTCTGAAGCGAGGGCTCGAGCGACCTCGGCAAAGGCGCGTTTGTCGTAAAGCGTGCAATTGGCCCTTTAGGCGCAACGCTGGCTCCGCAGTGTCAGGGCAGGCCGGAGGTCCGCCCTGACAATTGGTCCGATGGTTAGCGACAGCCAGCTCCGAGTCCATTGTTATCTGAGAAGCGCCCGACGTCGCTCCTGAATCCGATGTCGGAGGTTACGCAGCCAAAGAAGCTGAGAAGGCCCGGCTGGCCCGCATAGCCCAGATATTCATGGATATCGAAGGTTTCTTCGACCGTCTTCAACAGCGAATAATGGTTGAAGAAAGTGTTCGAGACAGAGCCGGGCTTCAGGAAGGGGGAGAGCAGGACGGCGCCGGTCCGATCGCCTCCGAAGTTCAGCGTGTTCAGCGTGTAAGGGCCCACCTTGGTCGACTGAGGGAACGACCCGAGATTGGGACCAGGCTGCTCGTTGCAACAGGTGTCGCCCTTAGCCGTTATGGATATTGCGCCCGAGCTGTCGCGGCTCACGGTGATGCCGCCTTCGTCAAAAGTGATGACGAGCAGGCCGTCGCGCCGGAACGCCGGCGAATTGACGATGATCGGCACCCATTTCTGCAGGAAGGCGTCGGCAGACACGAGTCCGCCGGGGCGGCCGTCCGCGCAGGGCGCGTCGTGTCCATCGTCGCAAAGATTCGGGGTGATGAACGCGAAATTGGGCGTCGTCGCCTCGGAATTCAGGTCCGTCGCGAGTCGATTGAGATTGACGACGTTCGACTTGCAGATCGGCTGGTCGATAATCGAATGAAAATAGGCGAAAGGATTGTGGCGGGTGGCGTAGGCGTCTCCGAGCGGGACAGTGGCCGATGGCGCTTCGGCGTTCTGAGTGAGGTCGGTCGTATTGAGCGCGGGATGGCCGCAGGCGGCTGACTCCCGCGACGGATCATTGCCCATGTCTCCCATATAGGCGCGCCACGTCTTGCGCTTGGCGTTGAGTTGATCCGCAACGGTCTTGATCGAGGCGGGATAGACGCAGCCCGAGCCGATCGCCTGACCATCCGGCGTCATGCCCGTGAGTTTGAAATCGGCGTATGTCAGACAGTCGTTGCGCGTGTCGGGCGTCGCCGCCTGGCCGCTGATCATGGCGATATAATTGTCGAGGCTGAAGTGTCCTGTGCCGTAATATTGGGTGAGCAGCACGCCCTGCTTCGGCAACACAGTCGAAAGGTATGGAGCCTTTGAACCGGGGCCGAAGGTGACGTCGTAGCCTTCATTCTCGAGCACGAGGACGAAAATGTGGTTGATCGGCGGGCGGCCTTCCGCATCGGCCCGGGCGACGCCCATGGCGCTCAGCATGAGCCCCGTGAGAACGAGTGCGAAGCGCAAATATCCAATTGATCGCATGACGCGGCCCCCCATCTTGAACAGAACGATGGCGCGTCATTATTCGCGTAGCGCAAAGGTTCCGTGACGTCATAGCCTCGGTGCGAGGGTCCGGAGGCGGTCGTTTGGCGGCGGCGTTCAAAATCCGATTGTCGGAAGGCCGGTTGGCCGACGGCGCCAACTCGGAAGCCAGCCAAACTCAATTCCGTGATTCGCCTTCCGTTCTCCTATATGCTGTCTCCTGAATCACACAGGAGCCGAGCGTTTGACCGATTTCGACGATTACGCGCCGCAGGAGGGCGGGCTCGCCGCCCGCGCGGCCGCGGCGGCGCAGAGGCCGCGTTATCTCGAGGGGCTGAACCCGGAGCAGCGCGCGGCGGTCGAGACGCTCGACGGGCCGGTGCTGGTGCTCGCCGGCGCCGGAACCGGCAAGACGCGCGCGCTGACGACGCGCATCGCGCATATCATGGCGCTGGGCAAGGCGCGCGCCTATGAAATCCTCGCGGTCACTTTCACCAACAAGGCCGCGCGCGAAATGCGCGAGCGCGTGGAGGCCCTCGTCGGCGAGGGCGCGCAGGCCATGCAATGGCTCGGCACCTTCCACGCCATCAGCGCCAAGATCCTGCGCCGCCACGCCGAACTCGTCGGCCTCAAGCCCAACTTCACCATCCTCGACACGGACGACCAGATCCGCCTGATGAAGCAGGTGCTGCAGGCGGAAAACGTCGACGACAAGCGCTGGCCCGCGCGCGCGCTGGCGCAGCGCATCGACGGCTGGAAAAACCGCGGGCTACTCCCCGCGCAGGTTCCCGCTGGCGAAGCCGAGAGTTTCGCCAATGGCAAGGGCGGCGCGCTCTATGGGCTCTATCAGGAGCGATTGAAAATCCTCAACGCCGTCGACTTCGGCGACCTGCTGCTCGAAACGCTGCGTCTCTTTCGCGAGAATCCCGACGTGCTCGCGGATTATCAAAAGCGCTTCAAATATATTCTCGTCGACGAATATCAGGACACCAATGTTGCGCAATATCTCTGGCTGCGGCTGATTTCGCAGGGTCGGCAAAACGTCTGCTGCGTCGGCGACGACGATCAGAGCGTCTATGGCTGGCGCGGCGCGGAAGTGGAGAACATCCTGCGTTTCGAGCAGGATTTTCCCGGCGCGAAGATCGTGCGGTTGGAGCGCAACTACCGCTCGACGGGGCATATCCTCGCCGCCGCCTCGCATCTCATCGCGCATAACGAGGGACGCCTCGGCAAGACGCTTTTCACCGAGGGCGAGGCGGGCGACAAGCCGACGCTGACGGGCGTTTGGGACAGCCAGGAAGAAGCGCGCGTCGTCGGCGAGGATATCGAGCAATTGCAGCGCAAGGGCCACTCGCTCGAAGAGATCGCCATTCTCGTGCGCGCCTCGTTCCAGATGCGCGAGTTCGAAGAGCGCTTCGTCGAAATCGGCCTGCCCTATCGCATCATCGGCGGCCCGCGCTTCTATGAGCGCGCGGAAATCCGCGACGCGCTCGCCTATCTGCGCTGCGTTGCGCAGCCCGCCGACGATCTCGCCTTCGAGCGCATCGTCAATACGCCCAAGCGGGGCCTCGGCGACGCGACGGTGCAGATGCTGCACGAATATGGACGGCGCGAACGCATTCCGCTGATGGAGGCGGCGCGCTTCCTTGTCGAGACGGAAGAGCTGAAGCCCCGGCCGCGCGGCGCGCTGAAAGGCGTGATCGCCGATTTCGACCGCTGGCGCGGCCTCATCGACGCCAAGCCGCAGCATGAGCTTGCCGAAATGGTGCTCGACGAATCCGGCTACACGCAGATGTGGCGGCAGGACAAGACGCCGGAGGCCGCGGGCCGGCTCGAGAATCTGAAGGAACTCGTGCGCGCGATGGAGGAGTTTCCCGACCTCGCCTCCTTCCTCGAGCACGTCTCGCTGGTCATGGAGGCCGATGCTTCGAAAGAGCAGGAGCGCGTCTCGGTCATGACGCTGCATGGCGCGAAGGGGCTGGAGTTCGAGACCGTCTATCTCCCCGGCTGGGAGGAGGGACTCTTTCCGCATCAGCGCTCGCTCGACGAGCAGGGCCGCGCGGGTCTGGAGGAAGAACGCCGCCTCGCTTATGTCGGCCTCACCCGCGCCAAGCGCCGCGCCAAGATCTTCTTCGCCAGCAACCGCCGCATCCGTGGCCTGTGGCAGGCGACCGTGCCCTCGCGCTTCGTCGACAATCTGCCGGGCGACCATGTCGAGGTGATCGAGGCGCCGAGCGCCTCGCAATATGGCGGCTACGCCGTCTCGCGCTTCGCCAATCTCGACACTTACGGGTCGAGCTATACGACGCCGGGCTGGAAGCGCGCGCAGGCGGCGAAAGCCGAACCCGCATCGCGTCCCTCGCGCGCGAAGCAGCCGCTGACGATCGAAGGCGAAGTCATCGCGCGCACGTCGAGCGGCGCGCGCTGGAGCGCCGGGGCGCGGGTGTTCCACATCAAATTCGGCCCCGGCACGGTGGCGGCGGTGGACGGGAACAAGCTCACGGTGGATTTCGACAAGGCGGGGCGGAAGATGGTGCTGGAGAGTTTTTTGGAAGCGGGGTGAGAAGCAAAAGTGAGATATTGCATCGTCAATTGAGGACGTATGCGGCTTACGATAAGAAATCTTTTTGAATCAATGAAGTGCATTTTTTGAAGGCGCCCCCTACTGCGGGAAAACCACTCGGAAAAGGAAAAATTATAGTGCTAAAACAGATTGATGCCGTCTTTCCGGCTATGGCGCTCAATTTACGCGGATTTTGAGGCGGTATTATCCGGGCGTGCCTCCAATTAAGGGATCCGGCGATGCTCACGAACAGCCGCGACATTATCCGACGCCTCGAAAAAGAAGGCTGGCGGCTCGTGCGCTCGAAAGGTTCACATCATCAGTTCAAGCATGCGAGAAAGCCCGGCCGCATAACCGTGCCACATCCGAAGAAAGAGATGCCACCAAAAACGGTTGCCAGCATCTACGAGAGCGCTGGGTGGGCAAAAGACTGATTACTCCGCAGCCTCGCGCCTATCGGCCCACGGCGCCGCCACCGCGATGACGATATCGGCGGCTTTCAATTGCTCTAACCATTCGGGATCGGCGCGCAGCGCATCAAGCTCCCTCGGCTCCGGGATCGGTGCCCCATCCTCTCGCATCCCCTCGCCCCAAAGCTCCAGCGCCTCGCCCGCCATCGCAAAAAGGTCGTCGATCTCGTCCGCCGCCGAGAAGCACCCGGGGGCGTCGGGGAAGGTCATGCCATAGGCGCTGTTCTCGTCCTTGTGGACGATGACGATATAGGGCTTCATGAAGCGGCTCCGCTGCTCCTTGCCATCATAACGCGCCCCGCCCCTTTTCGCCACGCCGTCCGGCCGTCCCCTGCTCTTCGACATGTGGCGCGGGCGACACAGTCGCCGAAATAGCGCGTTCAGCGCGGGCTGCGCCCATGTGCGCCGATTCACAGCGCGCCTCGCGCGCGCTACTTATCTTGAGGGTCGCGTGGCGCGTCGTTCGGCGGCGATGGGCCCGCATCCTTAACAATTTTGGTTTAGAAACCGCGCCGTGAACGGTTTCGAGCGAGGGCAGCCATGCAGGCTTGCAAGCTTATCGCGCATATAAGCGTTTCCGCCGCCGCGCTCGCGGTGGGGCTTTTTGCGCAGCCCGCCGCGGCGGACCCGCGCCGCGCGCCGCTTTTCACGCCGCCCGCCTGCGTCGCGCTGATCGGCCTCGACACGGTCGCCGGCCCCGCGCCGCAGGGCGCCGCCCTCCCGGAGCTTGCGGGCTTGCAGGTCCCGCCGCTTGTCGCCATGCGCGCGGCCCCGCCGCGCCTGCAGCCCGCCGCGCCCGACAGCTTCGACATCGCCTGGGATCTGATCCCCGCTGACGCCAAGGCGCTCGCCGCGGCGTTACAGGACTGGACCGCCGCGCCGGACCCCGCGCGCCGCGCCATGCGCGCGAAAATCGCCAGCGCCTACGCCGCCCGCAATTTCACGCCCTTCTGGACCGACGCCAACGGCTGGAAGGAGGGCGCCGCCTCCGCCGCCGCGCGCCTGCGCCTTGCGGGCGACGATGCGCTGGATTTGCGCGCCCTGACGATCCCCGCCGCCGACAAGCGCGATTCCGCGCCAGACTCGGCCCAGGAACTCTCGCGCGACTCCTCCCCCAACTCCGCGCCCGCGGCCGCGCCCGGCGTCGCCGACGAGCTCGCGCTATCCGAAGCTGTCGCCACTTACGCGGTTCAGGCGCGCGGCGGCCGCCTTCAGCCCGAGCGGCTGTCGCATCTCATCGGCGCGCGGACGAGCCCGGCCGATCCGGTTCAGGCCGTCGCCGAAGTCGCCGGCGCCGGCTATCGCGCGGGCGAGACCTTGCAGGGATATAATCCCCCGCATTACGGCTATCAGCAGCTGCGCGAGAAGCTCATCGAGCTGCGCGGCCAGCACGCCGGCTTGCCGGCCCCCAAGGCGCAGATCGCCTCGGCTCAGGAGGGCGTGACCGACGCTCTGCCCGCGACCAGCAAGGCCAAGCGGCGGCGCGAGGCCGTCGGCGGCGCCTCGAACGCCAGCGTCGAAGCCGAGATCGTCGCCAATATGGAGCGATGGCGCTGGCTGCCGCGCGAGATGGGCGACGACCGCATCGAAGTGAACATTCCCGATTTCGAACTCGCCGTCATCCGGGGCGGCGCGGTCACGCATCGCGCCCGCGTGATCGTTGGCAAGGAGGAGACGCCGACGCCGATCTTCTCCGACGAAATGGTGGAGATCATCGTCAATCCGTCCTGGTATGTGCCCCAGTCCATCATCCAGAAGGAATGGCACGGCGGCGTCGGAGCCGGTTATCAGGTCTCGCACCGCAACGGCCAGATGATCGTGCGCCAGCCGCCAGGCGAGAAGAACGCGCTGGGCCGCATCAAATTCGTCTTCCCGAACGATTACGCCGTCTACATGCACGACACGCCCTCGCGCGGGCTCTTCTCCGCCTCGCGCCGCGCCTTCAGCCATGGCTGCATGCGCGTGGATCAACCCTTCGCGCTGGCCGAGGCGGTGCTCGGGGGGGCCGACAGCGGCTGGCCGGAGGCGCGGGTGAAGAAGCTCATCGGCCCCAGCGAACGCTATATCAATCTGACGAAGCCGCTGCCGGTGCATGTCGAATATTTCACCGCCTATGTGGACGAGGCCGGGCGGCTGGTGCAGCGGCCGGATCTTTACGGCTATTCGGCGCGGGTGCGAAAGGCGTTGGGGCTCGGGAGCTGAAGGGGCCGGCGCGCCGCGCCGTCAAAAATCTGTCATCGATCAACGACACGACTGGCTCGCTGAAACGATATTGGAGCGAGACATGCGCGCGTTGCTGTTCACCGGCCTTTGCGCCGCCGCCATCGGCCTCAATTCGGGCGCCATGGCGACTGACGAACCGCCGGCGGGCAAAACCGGGCCCTCGACGACAACGGCGCCCTATCTCGAGCCGCGCGAGAAAGGCGTCTCCTTCGTCTCCATTTTGACGGCGGGCGATGCGGTCGGCGCCAAGCCGGATGGAACGCCCTGGCGCATGGTCGGCGACCCGGATGGGCTCGGCGCCTTCGATAATGGCGACGGCGCCATTACCGTTCTGATGAATCACGAATTGGACCCGACCCAGGGGGCCAAGCGGGCCCATGGCGCGGCGGGCGCCTTCGTCAGCCGACTCGTCATCGACAAGAAAAGCCTGCGCGTCCTCAGCGCCAGCGATCTTATCAAGACGGTCAAGGCCTATAACCGCGCGACCAAGTCCTACGAACCCGATAATAGTCCGCTCGGCGATCTTTGCTCGGGCGATCTTCCGGAGCGCTCCGCGCTTTATGACGAGGCCAGCAAGCTCGGCTATGACGGCCGCGTCTTCATGAGCGGCGAGGAGAAGAAGAAAACCGGCGGGCGCGCCTTCGCGCATATCGTGACCGGAGACACTGCAGGCACGTCTTACGAACTCCCCTTGATGGGCAAGATGGCGTTCGAAAATCTGCTCGCGCATCCGCGCAGCGGGAAGCGCACCATCGTGGCGATGAGCGACGACACGAAGCCCTTCGGCCAGATTTATTTTTACATCGGCGAAAAGCAGGCTTCCGGCGAACCCGTGGAAAAAGCGGGCCTGACGAACGGGCGCCTTTACGGGCTGAAGATCGAAAGTATGGCGCAGGAGCCGACGGACGCGATTCCCGTGTCCCCGCGCTTCGCGCTCGCCGAAATGGAGAATGTCGCGGACCTCTCCGGCGAAGCGCTCGACGCCCAGAGCGACACGAAGGGCGTGACGAAGTTCCAGCGCCCGGAGGACGGCGCTTGGGACAAGGTCGATCCCAACCGTTTCTATTTCAACACGACCGCCGCTTTCGATCTGCCGAGCCGCGTCTGGGCCGTCGATTTCGACGATCATGCACATCCCGAGAAGGGCGGAACGCTGCGGATGATCTACCAGACGACGAAAGACCAGCATATGCTGGACAATATGACCGTCACCGACGACGGCCTGCTCGTCTTGCAGGAAGACCCGGGCGACGAGCCGCCCTACCTCGCCCGCGTCTATCAGCTCGACCCCCGAGCCAAAAAGCCCCGGACGACGACCCTCGCCGAACATGACCCGGCGCTTTTCAGCCCGGGCGATAAAATGCTTACCCTCAACGAAGAATCCTCCGGCGTGATCGACGTCACGCATCTCCTCGGCTCAAGGAAGCAACGCGCCTTTCTGCTCGATGTGCAGGCGCATGGCGCGCCGCCCAAAGGGGAGAGCAAGACGGGGGAGATCGTCGAAGGCGGCCAGCTGCTGCTGATGCGGGAGGAAATCCGATAGCGGCGCGAGGCCGGAGGCGGGGTCGCCTCGATTTCCTTACGCGTCGGCGACATGTGCTCCCAAACAAACGCGGCGCGAGAGGTGACAACCCGGCGCGGCCGTGAAAAAAGCGCTGGGAACAAGACACAAGACCCGGTTCCCGCACAATGGCTCCGCCTCCCCTCCTCGCCCTGCAGGGCGTCATGCTGACCCTCGGGGGCAAACCCCTGCTCGAAGGCGCCGATCTTTCCGTCGCGCCGGGGGCGCGGGTGTGCCTCGTCGGGCGCAACGGGTCCGGCAAGTCGACGCTGCTGAAGATCGCCGCCGGCGAGATCGAGGCGGATGCGGGCGTGCGCTTCCTGCAGCCCGGCGCGAGCCTGCGCTATCTGCCGCAGGAGCCCGATTTCTCCGGCTACCCGACGACCACGGCTTACGTCGAGGCGGGGCTCGGGCCGCTCGACGACCCTTATGTCGCCAAAACTCTTCTCACCGATCTTGGGCTGACCGGCGACGAAGACCCCGCCAAACTCTCCGGCGGCGAAGGACGCCGCGCCGCGCTCGCCCGCACGCTGGCTCCCGAGCCCGACATTCTGCTGCTCGACGAGCCGACGAACCATCTCGATCTGCCGACCATCCTCTGGCTCGAAGAGAAGCTCGCGAGCCTGCGCTCGGCGATGGTGCTCATCAGCCACGACCGCCGCTTCCTGCAGGACCTCACCCGCGAGACGGTGTGGATCGATCGCGGCCGGGCGCGGCATCTCTCGCGCGGCTTCGCGGAATTCGAGGCCTGGCGCGACCGTGAACTCGAAGAGGAAGACAAGCAGGCGCACAAGCTCGAGCGAAAAATCGTCAACGAAGAGCATTGGCTGCGCCACGGCGTCTCCGGCCGGCGCAAGCGCAACGTGAAGCGCCTCGCCGGGCTCCATTCGCTGCGCGCCGAACGCCGCGACCGCGTGATGCCGACCGGCGAGGTGAAAATGGAGGCGAGCGAAGCCAATCTCTCCGGCAAGCTCGTCATCGAGGCGATCAAGATCAGCAAGAGCTACGGCGCGCGCACGATCATCGACGATTTCACGACGCGCGTGCTGCGCGGCGACCGGCTCGGCGTCGTCGGCGCCAATGGCGCGGGCAAGACCACGCTCGTCAAGCTTCTCACCGGCGAAATGGCGCCCGACGGCGGCAAGGTGAAACTCGGCGCGGCGCTGGAGATGGCGACGCTGGACCAGAGCCGCGCGAGCCTGAAGCCCGAGACGACGCTGCAGGACGCGCTGACCGGCGGCGGCTCGGACATGGTCGAAATCAATGGCGAGCGCCGCCATGTCATCGGCTATATGAAGGATTTCCTCTTCAAGCCCGAGCAGGCGCGCACGCCCATCGGCAAATTATCCGGCGGCGAGCGCGGGCGCCTCATGCTGGCGCGCGCTTTGGCGAAGCCCTCCAATCTTCTGGTGCTCGACGAGCCGACCAATGATCTCGACCTCGAAACGCTCGATCTGCTGGAGGAGATGCTCGCCGATTATCCGGGCACGCTGATCGTCGTCAGTCACGACCGCGACTTCCTCGACCGCGTCGCGACGAGCGTGCTGATCAGCGAGGGCGACGGCCGCTGGCTGGAATACGCCGGCGGCTACAGCGACATGATCGCCCAGCGCGGCAGGGGGGTCGACGCGCGCGAAATCGCGGCGCCGGCGCGCGAGACGAAGGAAAAGGCCGAGCCGCGCGAAAAGGCCGCCGCGAAAGCGAAGCTCTCCTTCAAGGAGCAGCACGCGCTCACCACGCTGCCCGCGACGATGGAGGAGCTGCGCGGCAAGCGCGGGAAGCTGCAGACGCTGCTCGACGACGCGGCGCTCTACGCGAAAGACCCGGCGAAATTCGCCAAGGCCAGCGAGATGTTGGCGGCGGTCGAATGCGAGCTGATGGCCGCCGAGGAGGAGTGGCTGGAGCTGGAGATCAAGCGCGAGGAGATCGGGGGGTAGCGGCGCCGCTCTCCAGCCTTTGGGGAGGCGCGTCAGCCTAAAGGGCCGGTCAAGTATCTGAGTTATGCGCGCATCGCCATAGCGGGAGGGAACGGCTTGTTGTCGTCAGGCGGCGACGGTGCCGGCGCATAATGGCTGAACTGCATCGTGTAGTTGGCGCGGCCCTGCGTGCCGGAGCGAAGCTGGTTGGCGTAGCCGAACATGTTGGCGAGCGGCGCCGTGGCGTCGACGACGACAACGTCGCCGCGCATGTCCTGGCCCAGAATCTGGCCGCGACGCGAATTGAGATCGCCGATGACGTAGCCGGTGTATTCTTCGGGCGTCACCACCTCGACCTTAATTATCGGCTCTAGCAACTCGCAGCCGCCCTTCTGCAACGCTTCGCGGAACGCGCAGCGCGCGGCGATTTCGAAGGCCAGCACCGACGAGTCGACGTCGTGGAAGCCGCCGTCGGTCAGAGTCGCCTTGACGTCGACGACCGGGAAGCCGGCGAGAATGCCGGAGCCAAGGACGCTGTCGACGCCCTTCTCGACGCCGGGGATGTATTCCTTCGGCACTAGGGCGCCGACGATCTTCGAACTCGAAGACGTTGCCGGCGCCGGGCTCATTCGGCTCGAAAGTGATGATGACGCGCGCGAACTGACGGGTGCCGCCGGTCTGCTTCTTGTGCGTGTAGTCGATGTCGACCTTCTTGGTCAGATGCTCGCGATAGACGACCTGCGGCGCGCCGATATTCGCGTCGACAAGCCAGACACGGGTAAGACGCTCTATCGCCATTTCGAGATGGCTTTCGCTCACGCCCCGGAGAATCGCACTGCCGAACTCCGGATTGACCTCGACATGGAGGGACGGATCATCAGCGGCGAGTTGCGCCAAGGCAGCGGAAAACCTTTGCCAGTCGGCCTTGGATTTCGGCTCGATCGTCACTTCGACCAGCGGCGGAGAATTCGTCATCGCGCTTTTTTCGTGCAAAATGTTGATGGCAACGAGAGACGCTTGATCTTTGGATCATAGGCCAATTGGCTGGCTGTTCAAAAGAATTGACTGCCCGGCCCGGAAAGAAACGCCAGAGCTTTATCCCCACGCAGAAAACCGCCCCTATTCTGCCTTCGCCTCGTCACTTGCAGGGGCGTCGTCTGGGTCGGGCGGCGCCGGCGGGGTCGGTCAAGCAGGGAGCGACGACCCTCGCTCCAGCGGAACCCCGGCGTCGCCAGCCGATCTTCTCCATCGTGCGGAGGCTCAAAGCTGGGCGTAATCGCCGGCCGCAGAACGGGGCCCAGGGTACCGAAAGGGAAAGCGCCCGCGGCCCGCGGCGGCGCATGGTGAGGTTCTTGCGACGCGCCCGAACGGCCTGACGGCCGCTCGGGAAAGAAGCGATCCGCCGCCGGGCGGGTTCGCGCCGGAAGGGGGAAACGCCACAGGATGGCGCAAATCCCGGCCGGAAAGGTGCGTCGTGGACAAAGACCGGTTCGGGACGCTCCACGCTCCGACGCGCATATCACTCTCGCTCACGGCCGAACGGGGCCGGGGCGTCCCGGACACCTCCACCGCCTCGCGCCTCAAACGGCGGCGGGAGAATTGGCGCTGCGCAAAAGGACAAAGTCACAGACCGTCCGGCTTGACGCGTGACAAGTTGTGACAAAAGAGGAAACGACGATGAACTACAGAATGGCGATCATGCTGCTGGGCCTCGCCCTGATTGTCGGCGCGATGATTCCCTATGCCTACAAGCCGCGTTGCGCGACCGACGTCTGCACGCCCACGGCGCCCTATTAGACGCGCTCATCCCGGGACGCGCTCCGCCCCAACCGTAATATCATCGCCGCCGTCAGCAGCGGGCCGGCGGCGAGCGCCAGCAGCGCGTCCGAAAACTCGCCCGTCGCGCCCTTGATCAGGCCGACGAGCCACGGCCCGGCGAGGCCCGAGAGATTGCCGACCGCGTTGATGACCGCGACGCCCACCACGGCGTCGGCGGAGCCGAGCGCCAGGGTGCAGAAGCTCCAGAAGGTGGGCAGCGCCGCCACCGTGCCGATGGCGGCGACGGTGAGCGCGATCATCGACAGGAGATGAGAGGGCGCATAAGCGGCGCTGGCGAGGCCGACGCTCCCCACGACGCAGGCGATCGCCGTATGCCGGACCGTCTCGCCACTGCGGTCCGAGCTTTGGCTCCACAGCCACATGGCCAGCGCCCCGCAGGCATAGGGAATGGCGGCGAGAAAGCCGGTCGCCAGCGTCGAGGCGCCGAAGCCCTTGATGATCTGCGGCAGCCAGAAGCTCAGCCCATAGAGCGACAGGACCACGCCGAAATAGGCGACTCCGAGAACGAGGATGCGCGGGTCGGCGAGCGCGCGCCAATGATCGCCATCCTGCGGCGGCGCTTCGCGCGCGAGCGTCGCCTCGAGCCAATGGCGCTCATTGGTCGCGAGCCAGCTCGCTTCGGCGGGCCGATCCGTCAGGTAGAAGAAGCAGGTGACGCCGAGCGCGATCGACGGGAGAGCCTCCATGAAATAAAGCCAGCGCCAGCCGGAAAGTCCTGCGACGCCGTCCATCGACGACAGGATCAACCCCGAGATCGGCGAGCCGATCGCGCTCCCGAGTGGCACCGCGATGAGGAAGCTCGCGAGAATGCGCGCGCGCTGCGCGGCGGGTATCCAGTAAGTGAGGTAGAGGATGACGCCCGGCGCAAAGCCCGCCTCCGCCGCGCCGAGGAGAAAGCGCAAGACGACGAAGCTGGCTTCGCTCCAGACGCCCGCGGTGAGCGCCGCGATGACGCCCCAGCTCACCATGATGCGCGCGATCCAGAGCCGCGCGCCGACGCGATGCATGACGAAATTGCTCGGCGCTTCGAAGAGGCAGTAGCCGATGAAGAAAACGCCGGCCGCCCAGCCGTAGAATTCAGGGGTGAAGCCCAGCTCCCTGTTCATGGTGAGCGCGGCGAAGCCGACGTTGACGCGGTCGAGATAGGCGACGAAGAAGCCCGCGACGAGCAGCGGAATGAGCCGCCACGCGACCTTGGCGACGACGCGGTCGCCGTCGACGCCAATGGCTGCGGGCTTGTCGAGCGTCATCGTCACGAGAGCGCCTTCCGTTGATGATGCGACGGAGAGGCCGCTCTCGCTGTCGTTGCGACAGCTCTAGCGCAGTTCGAAGCCGAGCGCCTTCAGCGTCTCGCGCAGGCGCTCGCGTCCGCTCATGGCGTCCGTCCCGCGCACGCGCGAGAGCACCTGACGAATCCAGCCCTGTTCGGGCAGGCCTTGCTCCTTCTGGAAGTCCTTGAACTTCACGTCGAGCGTTTCGATCGCCTCGCGCTGCGCATCGCCCCAGTGATACTGCTCGCGATGCAGCACGGCCCCTTGTCCGAGGCGCGGCTTCACGCCGGCGTTGGCGGCGGGGTCCGGAACGCCGATTGTCATGCCGAAGACGGCGAAGACGTTGGGCGGAAGGTTCAGTTCTTTCGCCACCTCGTCCGGCTTGTTGCGCATCGCGCCGATATAGCAGCAGCCGAGCCCCAGAGACTCGAGCGCGACGACAGCGTTCTGCGCGGCCAGCGCGGCGTCGACGACGCCGGTCATGAAGATTTCGAGATAGGGCAGCGCCGCGGCGTTCCGCTCCTTCTCCTTGCCGAGCAATTCAAGGCGGGCGAGATCGCACAGCCAGATGAGCAGCAGCTTGCAGTCGCGGACGTGCTGCTGACCGCCGGCAAGATCGGCCAGGCGGATCTTGCGGGCCTCGTCCTGAACTGCGACGACGCTCCAGACCTGAAGGTTCGAGGATGTCGAGGCGGATTGCGCCGCGGCGACGATCGTCTCCAGCGCGCCAGGCGGCAGCGGCTGATCGAGATAATTGCGGTGCGAGCGATGCGCGAGAAGAAGGTCGAGCGTGTCATTCCAGAGCGCGGGCCTGGGCGAGTCCTCGCGGCGATAGCGCTCGAACATGGCGGCCGCGCCGCGCGCGTCGAAAGTGTCGGTGCTCACGGGCTTGTTCATGATGGTTCCACGATTGGCCGTACAAGGCCGCGCCGGGCGTCGCGGCCCGGCGCGTTTCGCAATCAGTCTAGCAAGCCCGGCGCGCGGCTCCAAGAACCTTGCTGCGCCGCAGCAAGTTGCGGGGTTCAGCGCGCGAGGCCGAGAAACCGGAGCAATCCGCCGCCCTGGCTGGACTTCGGCTCCTCTGGGCTGGCGACTGCGCGCCCGCCTTCTCCAACCCGCTTCGGCACCAGAATGGCGCGAAAGTCATTCACGTTCGTCCGCGTCGGACCCGTTACGACAAGATCGCCCAACGCCTCAAACGCGGTGAAGGCGTCGTTGTTGGCGAAGTGCGCTTTGAGGTCGACGCCCTTGGCCTGCGCGCGGGCGAAACTGTCGGCGACCATGACGGCGCCGGCGTTGGTCTCGACGCCGTCGATGCCGTCCGTATCGCAGGCGATGGCGGAAATGCCGCCGAAGCCTTCGAGCGCCAGCGTCAGGCCGAGCAGGAATTCGGCGTCGCGGCCGCCCTTGCCGTCGCCGCGCACGGTGACGGTCGTCTCGCCGCCGGAGATGATGGCGACCGGGGGCTGGAAGGGCTGGCCGTGCAGCGCGATCTGCCTGGCGACGCCCGCATGGACCAGCGCCACGTCGCGCGACTCGCCTTCGAGATCGCCGAGGATGCAGGGCGTATAACCGGCGGCTTTCGCTACGGCGGCGGCGGCGTCCAGCGAGCCCTGCGGCGTCGCGATGAGATTGTTCTCGACCTTGGCGAAGATCGCGTCGCCGGGTTTTGGCGTCTCGCAGGCGTCGCCGGAGAGATGCTTCAAAACGGCCGCCGGGGCGTCGATCCTGTATTTGGCGATGACGGCGAGCGCGTCGTGGCGCGTCGTCGGATCGGGCACGGTGGGCCCGGAGGCGATGACGGAAAGGTCGTCGTTCGGCACGTCGGAAATCATCAGGGCGACGACGCGCGCCGGCGCGGCGGCGGCGGCGAGCTTGCCGCCCTTGATCGCCGAGAGATGCTTTCGCACGCAGTTCATCTCGGAAATGTTGGCCCCGCTCTTCAGGAGCGCCTTGTTGACGGCCTGCTTCTCTTCGAGCGTCACGCCTTCCGCGGGCAGCGCCATGAGCGCTGAGCCGCCGCCGGAAATGAGCGCGAGCACGAGATCGTCTTCGTTGAGGCCTTGCACCTTTTGCAGGATGCGCTTGGCGGCCTCGCGGCCGGCGGCGTCCGGAACTGGATGCGAGGCTTCGATCACCTCGATCTGCTTCGTCTGCGCGCCGTGGTCGTAACGCGTGACGACCAGACCTTCGAGCGGCCCGCCCTTCCAATGCGCCTCGACCGCCGCCGCCATCGAGGCGGCCGCTTTTCCGGCGCCGATGACGATCGTGCGGCCCTTGGGCGGCGCGACATTCGCCAGATATTGCGGCAGGCAGAGTGAAGGATGCGCGGCGCCGACGGCGGCGTCGAACATGGCGCGAAGGAGCTGGCGGGGATCGTCAGACATTTGGCGTTCTCGAGCTTTCTCAATCTCAGCGCGGCGGCTTCTTCCAGGTTCGGAAGAAGGGGACCTCTCCCCGCGTCGCGGGGAGAGAAGATTTTTTTAGTCAGCCATCGCGTTGGCCTTCTCGATCAGCGCTTCGGCCATGCGGATCGAAGCGATGTCGATGAGGCGGCCGTCGAGCGACACGGCGCCCTTGCCTTCCTTGGCGGCCTGCGCCATCGCCTCGAGAATGCGCTTGGCCTTGGTGACTTCCGCCTCGGAGGGCGTGAACACCTGATTGGCCAGCTCGATCTGCGAGGGATGGATCGCCCACTTGCCTTCATAGCCGAGCACGGCGGCGCGCTTTGCGGCGGCGATATAGCCTTCCGGATCGTTGAAGTCGCCGAACGGACCGTCGATCGGACGCAGGCCATAAGCGCGGCAGGCGACCATCATGCGGGTCTGGGCGGCGTGCCACTGGTCGGCCCAGAAATACTCGCGCGGCTTGTCGCCGTCCTTGTCGGCCAGAACGCCGTAATCCGGATTCACGCCGCCGATGACGGTGGTGCGGGCGCGGGTCGAGGCGGCGTAATCGGCGACGCCGAAGGACATGGCCTCGAGGCGCTTCGACGACTGGGCGATGGCTTCGACATTCGCCATGCCGAGCGCGGTCTCGATGAGGATTTCGATGCCGATCTTCTTGGTGCGCTTCTTATGCTGCTCGATCTGCGTGATCATCATGTCGATCGCGTAGACGTCGGCCGGCACGCCGACTTTCGGGATCAGCACCACGTCGAGACGCGGGCAGTTCTCGAGAACGTCGACGACGTCGCGGTAGCAGTACCCCGTGTCGAGGCCATTGATGCGCAGCGTCATCACCTTCTTGCCCCAATCGATGTCGTTGAGGCCCTGGATGATGTTCTTGCGCGCCTGCTCCTTGTCGTCCGGGGCAACGGCGTCTTCGAGATCGAGGAAGATCTGGTCGGCCTTCGACTGCGCGGCCTTCTCGAACATGCCCGGCGCGGAGCCCGGCACAGCGAGTTCGGAGCGGTGCAGGCGCGGCGTGGCCTGCTCGATCAATGTAAAGCTCATAACAATTTCCTTCCTTCTTCTGGTTTGAACGCGCTTTCGGCCGATCTCCGGCCTGTTGAAAGCGCGAGGATGCGCTAGCCGGTGGCGCCGATGCCCGCGGCGATGCAACTGATGGAAATGAGCAGAGGGACTTTGACGTCCTCCTTCTCGGCTTCATCCGTCGTCGAACGGAAGCGGCGGAGCAATTCGACTTGCTCGCGATTGACTTCATTGATGACGGGCAGTCGGTGCGAGAGTCGCGCCTGATATTCCTTGAAACGCTCGGTGAGCTCGTGGTCGCCGGTGACGCGCAGGACCATCTCGCGCGTGAGCGCGCACTCGTCCTCGATCAACTTGAAGATTTTCTCGCGCACGGCCTCGTCGGCGACGAGGCTGGCGTATTGCCGGGCGATGGAGAGATCGACGAGCGCCAGCGTCTTCTCGGCCTCGTCGAGGATGAGCCGGAAGAGGCGCGAATCCTCGAACATCCAACGCAGCAATTCGAGCCCGCGGTCGCCGCGCGCCTCGAGGAAAGCCTTGAGTCCCGTGCCGACGCCATACCAGCCGGTGATCGCATGGCGGTTTTGCGCCCAGGCGAACACCCAGGGGATGGCGCGCAGGTCGGCAAGACTCTTGGCGCCGAAACGCCGGGCGGGGCGCGATCCGATGTTCAGCAGCGAGATTTCTTCCAGCGGGCTCGCCGCCTGGAAATAAGTGACGAGATCGGGATCGCTCACGAACTGGTCGTATTTCGCAAAAGAAGCGGCCGAGATTTCCTCGAGAGCCTCGTCGAAATCCTTGCGCGGCACCAGCGCGTCCTCACGCTCGGAGCGCAAGGCGTGGACGAAGACCGAGGAGGCGAGCAGTTCCATCTGATAGCCCGCCGTGCCGCGGTTGGCGTATTTGAAAGACACGACCTCGCCCTGTTCCGTGACGCGGAAGCGGCCGCGGATCGAGCCCGCCGGCTGCGCGGCGATGGCGTGGCCCGTCGGCGCGCCGCCGCGCGAGACCGATCCGCCGCGGCCGTGGAAAAAAGCGATGTCGACGTCCATCTCCCGGCCGACTTCGGTAAGGCGCGCCTGCGCCTTGAACAGCTCCCAGTTGGACGAGAGGAAGCCGCCATCCTTGTTTGAATCCGAATAGCCGATCATCACTTCCTGCAGATCGCCCTGCGCGCGCGTGCTGCGGCGGATGAGCGGCATCTGCAGCAGATCGCGCATGATCGCGGGCGCATCCTGCAGATCGGTGATCGTCTCGAACAGGGGAACGATCGGCAGCGTGACGTGATCGACCCCGGCCGCGTCGGCGAAAAGGCCGGCCTCCTTGGCGAAGAGATAGATGCCGAGGACATCGTTGGCCGAAGACGTCATCGACAGAATGAAGCTCCCGAAAGCCTCGCGATCGAGCCGCGCGCGCATGTCCGCGACGACCTCGAACATTTCGATGACGTCGCATGTGTCGGGCGTGAGCGTATCGCGTGGGATCGGCGCGCCGCGCGGCGTCTCGAGTTCCTTGACGAGCCAGGCCCGCCATTCCGGCGACCTGACGTCCGGGGCCGACTCGCCGCCGGTCTTGATCCGCCATAGCTCCTGCAGCGCGGAAGTCGTACGCGTCGTGTTCTGACGAATATCGAGACGCACGGTGCTGAAGCGAAAGATTTCAACCGCGCGGCGCAGCGGGCGCACGAGATCGACGGCGAGCGCTTCGCTCCTCGCCTCGGTCAGCACGGATTCGAGCAACAGCAGATCGCCGATGAGCTTGTCGGCGCTCGTATAGCGCGGACCCGACGTCGGTTCGTCGTTGGTGGCGGCGAGCGTGTTGTCGATCTTGCGCAGAATCGTCGTGACGAACTGGCGATAAGGCTCGTTGAAATTGCGCTGCGCGATGGCGGCGCCGTCGTGAAGCTCGGCGAGCCGGCGCGAGAGATCTTCCCGGAAGGCCGGCGGGATGGTCGCGGCGCGCTCGCTGATCGAGAGCGTGCGCACGAGGTCGATGACGCGATTGCGATAATAGTTGAGACTCGCGCTCGCATTCTGGCGCATCGTGCGGCGCGTGACGTCATTGGTGACGAAGGGATTGCCGTCGCGGTCGCCGCCGATCCAGGAACCGAACTGGAAGAACGGCGTGACCTCGAATTTCTCGTTCGGATAATGGCGCTTCAGCGCGCGCTCGAAGGAAGAGAGCAATTCGGGCGCAAGATCAAAAATGGTCTCCTGGAAGAAATGTTGGCCCCAGGCGACTTCATGCTCGACGGTCGGCTTCTCGAGATGCAATTCGCCTGTCAGCCACAAAAGCTCGACCTGATCGTAAATCGACTTCACCAGCGCTTCACGTTCACGGTCGGTCCAGCGGGTGGATTCGAGTTCGCGCAGCAGCAGATAGATGCGGCGATACTTCTCGAGGATCGAGACGCGCTTGGCTTCGGTCGGATGCGCGGTGATGACGGGACGGATGCGCAGGGTCTGCAGCCGCGCATGCACTTCGGACGCCGGAACGCCGGAGTTGGCGGCGCTCGAGAGAACATAGTCGAAGGTGCCGAGCAGTTTGTCGTGGCCCCGCTCTCGCTCGATGCGGCGCCGGCGGCGCATGGCGTAGGCCTGCTCGGCGATGGAGACGAGCTGGAAGAGGATGCCCTGCGCCTGCAGGGCGCGCGCCATCTGCCGCGGCGCAAGGCCGGCGCCCGCCTTCGAGTCGCGCACGACGGATTCGATTTCCGGCATGTGCCGGCGGATCACGGCGAGCAGTTGCTCGCGCAGAAAGGCGGAGGCCTCCGTGACGGAACGTGTCGCGAAAGCCGAGGGAAGGCTGATCGCGCTTCTATTGTTCTGCGTCTCGGCGGTCATGAGAACTCCCTGCGCGTGAGAAACGCCCTGTGGCGGTTTGGTGGGTCTGAGCCAGCTGTCCGCCGGCGCAGGCCTTGAGACTGAAGAGAGCGCTGCGTTGCGCGCTCCTCTCAGACGCGCTTGACCACCTTCGCGACGGTCGTCCCGAACTCGGCCGGACTGGGCGCGACCGTCAAACCATAGGACTTCATGATCTCCGTCTTCTCGGCCGCGCTGTCGCCCGTCGCGGAGATGATGGCGCCCGCGTGGCCCATGCGGCGGCCCTTCGGCGCCGTGAGGCCGGCGACAAAGCCGATCACCGGCTTGGAGAAGTTCTCCTTGATCCAGGCCGAGGCCTCGGCTTCCTGCGGGCCGCCGATCTCGCCGATGATGAGCACGGCTTCCGTCTCGGGATCCTTGTCGAAGAGGACGAGGTGATCGAGGAAGGACGAACCGTTGATCGGATCGCCGCCAATGCCGACCGACGTCGAGATGCCGAGGCCCAGCTCCTTCAGCTGCGAAGCGGCTTCATAGCCCAGCGTGCCCGAGCGCGAGATGAGACCGACCGGACCCTTGGCGTAGATGTGGCCGGGCATGATGCCGAGCATGGCCTTGCCGGGAGAGATGATGCCCGCGCAATTGGGGCCGACCAGCATCGGGCGCCTATCCTTCGGGAAGCGCAGGAAGTAGCGCTTCACCTTCATCATATCCTGGGCCGGAATGCCGTCGGTGATGGAGCAGATGAGGCGAACGCCCGCGTCGGCGGCTTCCATTATGGCATCGGCGCAGAAGGCGGGCGCGACGAAGGTGATCGAGGCCTGCGCGCCGGTTTCACGCACCGCTTCCTTCACCGTGTTGAAGACCGGCACGCCGTGATGGGTCTTGCCGCCCTTGCCGGGCGTGACGCCGGCCACGACATTGCTGCCGTAGTCGATCATTTCCTTGGCGTGGAAGCTGCCTTTGTCGCCGGTGATGCCCTGGATGAGGATCGGCGTCTTTTCGTCGATGAGAATGCTCATGATGTCCTTCCCCGGCGTTACTTCACGCTCTGATAAGCGGCGACGGCCTTGTTTGCGGCGTCGGCGAGCGTGTCGGCCTGGATGATCGGAATGCCGCTCTCGGAGATGATTTTCTTGCCCGCTTCGACATTCGTGCCGGCGAGGCGCACGACGAGCGGCACGCCTTCGATCTTCTCGGCGCGCACTGCGTCGACGACGCCTTGCGCAACCCAGTCGCAGCGGTTGATGCCGGCGAAGATGTTGACGAGCACCACCTTCACGCGGCGGTCGGAAAGCACGAGGCGGAAGGCCGTGGCGACGCGCTCCGGCGAGGCGCCGCCGCCGACGTCGAGAAAGTTCGCCGGATTGCCGCCCGCGTGCTTGATCATGTCCATCGTCGCCATGGCGAGGCCGGCGCCGTTGACGATGCAGCCGATCTCGCCGTCGAGACCAATGTAATTGAGGCTGTGCTCCAGCGCCTGCGCTTCGCGCGGATCGCTCTGCGAGGGATCGTTCATGTCGACGATGTTGCGGCGACGGAACAGCGCATTGTCGTCGAAGGACATTTTGGCGTCGAGCGCCAGCACCTTGTCGTCCTTGGTGATAACCAGCGGATTGATCTCGAGCATCGTCGCGTCATTGTCGCGGAAGGCGCGATAGGCGCCCATGATGGTCTGCACAGCGCGCGAAACCTGCTTGAGATTGAGGCCGAGCTGGAAGGCGAGCTCGCGGGCCTGAAACTGCTGAAGGCCGACCGCCGGCTCGACGATGACCTGGAGCAACTCGTCCGGCGCCGTGCGGGCGATCTCCTCAATGTCCATCCCGCCGTGTTTGGAAGCGATGACGCGCACGCGCTCGAGTTTGCGGTCTAGAACGTAGCCGAGATAAATCTCGCGATCGAAGGGATCGGCGACCTCGACGTAAACGCGCTGCACGGGCTTGCCTTCGGGCCCGGTCTGCGCCGTCACGAGACGCTTGCCGAGAAGGTCGCGCGCCGCCTGCTGCACCTCGTGATATGTGCGGCAGAGCCTCACGCCGCCCGCCTTCCCGCGCGCGCCGGCGTGAATTTGCGCCTTGACGACCCAATGCGAGCCGCCAAGCTCCGTGGCTGCATAAACCGCCTGGTCCGGGCTGAAAGCCACGGTGCCGGGCGGAATGGCGACGCCATGGGCCGCCAGAATTTCCTTGGCCTGATACTCGTGGACGTCCATGTGAGTTTTCCTCCCGGTTCTTGTGTCGGCGCGCCCTTGCGGTCAGCCGCCGATCTTGCCCTTCACGACGTCATAGACCGCCTCGGTCTCAGTCGCGGCTTTGGCGAGCAGCGCATTGACTTCCGCCAGCTGCTTCTCGGCGAAGGCGCGATCCTTGATCGACTTGGCGTTGATAAAGACGTTGAGCGCGCAGGAACGCAGCCCTGCATTGGCGGCGAGCACAGCCACGCCGGCGTCGCTGATGACGTTGAGATTGCCCTTGTCGGCGGCTTCCTTCGACAGGGCGATCACGTCATAGCAGATCTTGCACGTGTGCAGCGGCGCGAGCGTCGCGACCTTCAGCGCTTCCTGGATCGCGGCCGAGCGCTTCGCCTTGTCTTCGTCGGTCCCGCGCGGCAGGCCATAGGCGCCCATCAGCGTGTTGAAGGCGACGACGTCCTCGTCGATGCCCTTCGTCAGCTCGGCGCGCAGTTCCTCGGCCTTGGCGAGCGTCTTCTTGAGATCGTCGGAGACGGCCTCGTAATTCTTCTTGCCGATGGTCAGATTACACACCATCGACACCAGCGCCGCGCCCATGGCGCCCGAGAGCGCCGCCGCGCCGCCGCCGCCGGGGGTCGGGCGCATCGCTCGCGAGTTCGTCGAGGAATTTGCCGATCGTTTCAGTCTTCGCGCTCATCTTGTTCCTCGAAATCAGGCCAGCACTTTGGCTTGGGCGTAAATATTTTCGCAGTCGAACACCTTATCGGCGCTCTCGAAAAGCTTGCCGACGCACTCGCGATGCAGCTTCAGCTTCAAGCCGCCGAGGCCCAGCGCGCCGATGACGATCTTTCCGTGACGCTCCTTGGCCTTGTCCGTCGCTTCGACTCCGCCGAGCCCGAGCGGCGGCTGCGCGTTGCAGTCGGCGAGGAGTTCGATCGTCGGATCATTCTGCCAGTCGGCTTCGTCGAGAAGCGGCACGCCAATGGCGCCTGCCGCGAAGACGATCTGTGCGCCCTTGACCGCGGCCGCGCGCGCCGCGTTGTCCTTGGCCTCGATCGCCGCCGGCGTGAAGCCGAAGCGTTCCTGAATGGCCTTGGCGGCCGCTTCGGCGTGGGACTTGTCGCGCGAGGTAATGGCGACTTCGGCGCCCTCGATGTTCAGCATGGCGGCGGCGCGCATGCCCACCGGGCCGGTGCCGGCAAGCACGACGGCTTTCTTGCCCTTGAGATCGCCGGCTTTGGCGAGCAGCGCGACGCCCGCGGCGGCGGTCGTGTTCGAGCCGTTGGAGTCGAGCATCGCCGAGACGCGGAAGTTGGAGAAGAAGCGCTTCTTCACCGCTTTGAACACGGCCTCGCCCGCGGTCATCGAACCGCCGCCGACGAAGATCGCCGTGAACTGCTTCTCCTTGGGCCCGCGCGTGTAGATGCAGCCGTCGACGAGCGCGCCGACATTCTTCGTATCGACGCCGCCGTAGCCGATGATGTGGTCGGTGCCGCCGTCATAGCCGACGACCGTGTCGAAGACGCTCGGAACCGGATCGGTGTCGAAAAGGAAAAGGAGCTTCTTGGTCATTTGCGTCTCGTTCGTTGCGGCCGCAAGCGGCCTTTGCGTCGGCGCGGCAGGAGGCGGAAGCGGCCCCTAAAGGGGAGGACGTAAGGACCGCTTCCTTGAAAAAACCTGGTCTGCCCGCTCCGGCGGCGGAAAGTCTTTACGCCGTCACGACGTTACGCGGATCGCCCGCGACGAAGGCGTCGATATTGTCGATCAGCTGATCCGACAGAACCTGCATCGCTTCCTTCGAGGCCCAGGCGACGTGGGGCGTGATGATGAGGTTGGGGATCGTCGGATCGAGCAGGATGTTACCGTTCTTGGGGGGCTCGACGGTGAGCACGTCGAGCGCCGCGCCGGCGATGACGCCCTTGCGTAGCGCGTCCGCCAGCGCCTCTTCATCGATGATGCCGCCGCGCGCCGTGTTGATGATGCTGGCCGTCTTCTTCATCATCCCGAATTCTTTCGCGCCGATCAGGTTGCGCGTCTGCGGCGTCAGCGGAATGTTCAGCGTGATGACGTCCGACTCCCGCAGGATCGTCGGCAGGTCGACCTTGCCCGGAATATCGAAAAGGTCGTTGACAAGAACCTTCATGCCCAGCGCAAGCGCGCGCTTTTCGGTCTCCTTGCCGAGCGCCCCATAACCGACGATGCCGAGCGTTGAGCCGGCGATGTCATAGATCGGATAGTCGAAATAGCAGAACTGATTGACATATCCCCACTTGCCATGGCGCACGCTGTCGACGTAGTTCACGAGATTGCGACGCAGGGCGAAGAGCAGCGCGAAGACGTGCTCGGGCAGTGTGTTGTAAGCGTAGTTGCGTATGTTCGAGACCGTGATGCCGTTGGCCGTGGTATAGGCCTTGTCGATCACATCCGTGCCCGTGGCGGCGACGGCGATGAGCTTCAGCTTCGGAAGCTGCTTCAGCACCGGCTCGCGCAGCGGCACCTTGTTGGTGATGATGATGTCGGCGTCCTTGGCGCGCTCGACGATCTGGTCGACCGAGGTCTGCCCATATTCCGTATATTCATTCGGGAAATTCGGAATGCGCACATTGGCGTCGAGCGTTTCGCGGTCGAGAAAGACGATTTTGTGCGTCATGGAGTTCCCCCGATTTTTTCGTGTTCTTGCGGCGTGCTCTCCCCGCATCGGGAGAGACCCT
Source organism: uncultured Alphaproteobacteria bacterium (assembly GCA_963806665.1). Classification (GTDB taxonomy): domain Bacteria; phylum Pseudomonadota; class Alphaproteobacteria; order Rhizobiales; family Beijerinckiaceae; genus Methylocystis. Next base: position 609,490 of record CAWDYM010000005.1, read on the forward strand.
CTCCCCGCGCGAGAGCGCGGGGAGAGGGATGAGTGATCATTACATCTTGAGCAGCGGATTGGCGCGGAAAACGGCCTGAGCCGCCGCGACGCCGGAGCCAGCCTGGATCTTGATGCCGTTGTCGAGCATCGCCATTTCCGCGCCCGCGATGGCGCCGAGCAGCATCAACTCGTTGAGGTCGCCGAGATGGCCGATGCGGAACACCTTGCCGGCGACTTCAGACAGACCGGCGCCGAGCGCAAGATTATAGCGCTTGTAGGCGGTCTCGATGACCTTGGCGGCGTCATAGCCTTCCGGCACCAGAATGGCGGTGACGGTGTCCGAATTCCACTTCGGCTCCTTGGCGCAGGTCTTCAGGCCCCAGGCGGCGACAGCGGCGCGCGTGCCTTCGGCGAGGTGGTGATGGCGCTTGTAGACCTGATCCAGACCCTCTTCGAACAGGATCGAGAGCGACTCCTTGAGGCCGTAAAGCAGCGGAACGGACGGCGTATAGGGGAAGAAGCCGTTTGCGTTCTGCGCGATCATGTCCTGGAACTCGAAATAGGCGCGGCGACCCTTGTTGGTCTTGCCCTTCTCGAGCGCCTTCGGGCTCGCCGCCATCAGCAGCAGGCCGGCCGGAAGCATGAAGCCCTTCTGCGAGCCGGAGACGATGACGTCCACGCCCCACTCGTCCATCTTGAATTCGAGCGAAGCCACCGAGGACACGCCGTCGACGAAGAGCAGCGCCGGATGCTTGGCGGCGTCGATCGCCTTGCGGACCGCGCCGATGTCCGAGGTCACGCCCGTGGCGGTCTCGTTATGCGTGGCGAAGACGGCCTTGATCTCGTGATTCTTGTCCGCCTTCAACGTCTCTTCGATCAGCTCCGGATCATTGCCAGTGCCCCAGGGACGTTCCTGCTTGACGACTTCGAGGCCGAGACGGTTGGCGAGGTCGATCCACAGATGCGAGAACTGACCGAAACGCTGGGCGAGAACCTTGTCGCCGGGAGACAGCGTGTTGGTGATCGCCGCTTCCCAGCCGCCGGTGCCCGAAGCCGGGAAGATGAAGGCGTGGCCCTTCTCGGTGCCGAAGACCTTCTTGAGGCCCGGGAACAGCGGCTTCACGAGGTCGGGGAAGGTCGGCGAACGATGGTCTTCCGACGCGACGGCCATGGCGCGCACGATGCGGTCGGGAAGATTGGTCGGACCCGGCACGAAGAGGAAGTTTCTGCCGGGGACGCGGGAATTCTGCATTTAGATGCTCCTTTCGAGCGTATTGGTTTTCCGGGATTGGCTTGACCGGCGGCGCCTGATGGACGCCGCGGATTTCTTGTTGTCGAAGCAGCTCAGAACAGGCCGGCGATGCGCCCGTTCGCGTCCACCGCGATATTGTTGGCGGCCGGAACCTTCGGTAGACCGGGCATCGTCATGATGTCGCCGCAGACCACGACAATGAACTCGGCGCCGGCCGACAGACGCAGCTCGCGAATCGGGATCGTGAAGCCGGAGGGTGCGCCCTTGGCGTTCTGGTCCGTGGAAAAGCTGTATTGCGTCTTGGCGATGCAGACCGGAAACTTGCCGAAACCTTCCTTCTCCAGCTCCGCAAAGCGCGCCTTGACGCTTGAATCGTAGGAGATGTCGACCGCGCCGTAGAGTTCCTTGGCGATGGTGCGCACCTTTTCGGGCAACGGCATGTCGTCGGGATAGAGCGGCTTGAAGTTCGAGGGCTGCGTCTCGATCGTCTGCACGACCGCGCGCGCGAGATCCGCAGCGCCGGCGCCGCCCGAGCCCCAATTGTCGGCGACGACGCAATCGACGCCTTCCGCCTTGCAGAGCTTGTCGAGCGCCGCCATTTCGGCGGCCGTGTCGGCCGAGAACTTGTTGACGGTGACGAGCGCCGGCACGCCGAACTTGCGGACGTTGCCGATATGGCGCTTCAGATTCTCGAAGCCCTTCTCGACCGCGCCGACATTTTCGGCCTTCAGATCGTCCTTGGCGACGCCGCCATGCATCTTGAGCGCGCGGATCGTCGCGACGATCACGGTGACGGCCGGCTTCAGCCCGGCCTTGCGACACTTGATGTCGAAGAACTTTTCCGCGCCGAGATCGGCGCCAAAGCCCGCTTCCGTCACGACATAGTCGGCGAGCTTGAGGCCCGCCTTCGTCGCGATGACCGAGTTGCAGCCATGCGCGATGTTCGCGAAGGGGCCGCCGTGAATGATCGCGGGATTGTTTTCGAGCGTCTGCACCAGATTTGGCGCGATAGCGTCCTTCAGCAGCGCGGCCATGGAGCCCGCAGCCTTCACTTCCGATGCGCGGACGTTCTTTTTCTCGCGCGTCTGGCCGACGACGATGTTGCCGAGCCGCTCCTGCAGATCAGCGAAGCTCGAAGCCAGGCAGAAGATCGCCATGACTTCCGAAGCCACGGTGATGTCGAAGCCGTCTTCGCGGGCGAAGCCGTTCGACACGCCGCCGAGCGACGAGACGATCGAGCGCAGCGCGCGGTCGTTCATGTCGACGACGCGGCGCCAGCTGACGCGGCGCGAGTCGATCGCCGGCTGATTGCCCCAGTAGATGTGGTTGTCGAGAAGCGCCGCAAGCAGATTGTTGGCGGCGCCGATCGCGTGGAAGTCGCCGGTGAAGTGGAGGTTGATGTCCTCCATCGGCACGACCTGGGCGTAGCCGCCTCCCGCCGCGCCCCCCTTCACGCCGAAGCAGGGGCCGAGCGAGGGCTCCCGCAGGCAGCAAAGCGCCTTCTTGCCGATGTGGTTCAGTCCGTCCGTGAGCCCGACCGTCGTCGTCGTCTTGCCTTCGCCGGCAGGTGTCGGCGTGATGGCGGTGACGAGGATCAGCTTGCCGTCCGGCTTGCCTTCGAGCGAGGCGATATAGTCGAGGGCGATCTTGCCCTTGTAATGCCCGTAAGGCTGCACGTGCTCGGCCGGAATGCCGAGTTTGTCGCGCGCCACCTCAACGATGGGCCGCATATTGGCGGCCTGGGAAATCTCGATGTCGGACTTGGGCGAAAGGTGCTGATTGTCTTTCCCGCTCGCGCCCGGCGCGGCGGCTGACGTAGTTGACGACATATAGCTCCACTCCCTCTCGAGCCCGTATCTGACAGGCCCCTAATTCTTATTGGCCGCCGGGATCGTCCGACGGCGGCAGCGCCGTTGCTGGCGTCCTGCAGTCCGGCTGCAGCTTCCCGCAGCCTTTCTTCCGACCTTGTTAGACCGCGCCGCCTGCTCCATTTTGGGGCAGGACCCGTCAAGGAGCGCAATGCGCCCATCGAAGACGTGATCGCGGACTATCGTATGGCGGCAATCAAAATTGCGCGTCAAGCCGGCAAAAGATGGCCCACGGTCCGGTTTGCGACGCACAAAACATGCGTTTCCCGCTCGCGCGACGAAGCCGCCGCGTCACGCCGCACATTCGGAAAGCGGGGTCATGCCACTACCCACTACCTGTCTTTTAGGGTAGCTTCATGAAAGACTCTTTTCTTCACGAAATCGCTATATAGCTTCTGTTTTTGTCTGCGAAACAGTTTTTACAGGCGGGCGCTATCTCGCAGTTGATGCGCTCTCACGGTCAGGTAGCTCCCTCCCCGACCCATCCTGGATGGGGGTATGCGTGAAACCGATTGCGCAGGGAACAGGCAGGTTGAAAAAATTTTTGTCGCACCGGGCTGTCGCAGCGTCAGCCCTATCGCGCGATTGCGAAGGCTTATGGAACCGGTTCTTTGTCCGGGACGAAATCCAGCGCTACCCCATTGATGCAGTAGCGCAGCCCTGTCGGCGGCGGGCCGTCCGGGAAGACGTGGCCGAGATGTGAGCCGCAGCGGCTGCAATGCACCTCGGTGCGGGTCATGCCATAGGCGACGTCGGTCGTCATGCCCAGCGCGCCGGGGAGCGGATCGAAAAAGCTTGGCCAGCCCGTGCCGCTGTCGAACTTGTCGCCCGAGCGGAAGAGCGGCTGGTCGCAGCCGGCGCATTGGAACATGCCCCGTCGTTTCTCGTGGTTCAGGGCGCAACTGCCTGGCCGTTCCGTTCCATGGCGGCGCATGACGTCATATTGTTCGCGCGTCAGGCGCGCGCGCCATTCTTCTTGGGTCCGCGTGACCGGGAAGACTTCATCTGCCATTGACGCTTCCTTCAAGGGAGACCGCGACCGCTCGCCGCCCCATGTTATGTTGGGACCGATTCCGACTTTGGCCAGACAGCCCTGCATTCTTTGCAGCCCTTTGAAGACGAGGCGACGACTCCCCGATGACCGACAAAAAATTCGACGCCGTGGTGATTGGCTCCGGTCTCGGCGGCCTCACCGCCGGCGCGCTGCTCGCCAACGCCGGCTATAGCGTTTGTCTGCTCGAGCGCAACTTCAGCATCGGCGGCGCCGCTTCTGTCTACAAGGTCGGCGACCTCTGGGTGGAAGCTTCTCTCCATCAAACATCCGACGCGCGCAACCCGCGGGACGTCAAGCACCATATTCTGAGCGAGCTTGGCATACTGGATGAGATCGAATGGCAATCGACGGGCTCGCTCTACAAGGTGAAGGGCGGTCCTTTGGGCGACCCCTTCGAACTGCCGGTCGGCTTCGAAGCGGCGCATGACGCGCTGGCCGGCCGATTCCCCGATAAGAACGCGGCGATCAAACGCTTTTTGAACGAGGTCGAGCAAATTCACGACGCCATGTGGACAATGAAGCAGGCTCGCGAGGAAGGCTCGCTCGCCAAATTCACGCGCGGGCTGTGGGAAGTCGCGCCCGCCGCCATGGGCTGGCAGAAGTCGCTCGACGAGATTTTCACCCGTGACTTCGCCGCCGCCGAAGGTCTGAAATGCGCGCTCGGCGCCAACCTCGCTTATTACGGCGACGATCCGCGTCGGCTGTGGTGGATTTATTACGCGCTCATGCAGGGCGGCTACATCGCCTCCGGCGGCGCCTATATCAAGGGCGGCTCACGCCAGCTGAGCCTCAAGCTCGCCAAATGCATCACCAAAGCCGGGGGCGCCGTGCGCATGGGCCGGCTCGTCACGAAGATCGAGACGGACGCCGATGGAAACGCCGTCGCGATCCGCCATGTCGCGCGTCGCACCAGCGACAACGAGGAGCGCGTGGAGGCGCGCGTCGTGATGGCGAATTGCGCGCCGTCCGTCGCGAGCGCGATGATGGCGGCGCCCGCGCGCACGAAGATGGACGAGGCCTTTGCGACGCGGCCGCTTTCGACCTCGCTCTTCTCCGCCAATTTCGGGCTGAGCGCCCGGCCCGCCTCCATCGGCATGACGGATTTCCTGTCGATCTCCATGCCATCGAACATGCAGCGTTTCGATCAATATGGCGACGGCGCCACGGCGATGGCGGAGATGCCCAGGGGCGAATTGCCGCTGCACGCCATCTCCAATTTCACCGCGGTCGACGCCGGACTATGGGACGAGCCGCCGATCCTGCTCAGCGTGCTCGGACTCGATCGGCTGGATAATTGGAAAGGCGCGTCCAAAGAAGAGGCGCACGCGCGCCGCGAGGCCTGGCTCGACGCCATTCAAATGCGGCTGGAGCAGGAATTCCCGGGCTTTTCGAGCCTCGTGGCGTCGCGCATGCTGCTCAACGCCTTCTCGATGTCGACCTATCTCAACACCCCCGAGGGCGCGGTCTATGGCTTCGCGCCCCTACCCCCGGAAGACCCGATCCTGATGGGCTTTCCGCACACGCCAGCGACGCCGATCGGCGGGCTCTACCTCGCCTCGGCCTTCGGCGGCGAGCATGGCTTCAACGGCGCGATGCTTTCGGGCGCGGAAGCCGCACGCCTCGCCGCGCGCCGACTGGAGACGAGCGCGCAGGTTTAGCGCTCACTTCTCGCGTTCGAGCGTGACCAGCGCCTCGCCGCCTTCACCCACAAAGCTGAGCCGGCCGCCCTCGAGCCTGTAGCCCCGGACATTGCGCAACGCCTCCATATAGGCGCGCTCGATTTCGCCGAGCGGCGACGGGCAGGCCATGCGCGTCGCCATCAGAGGCCCGAAGGTCAGTTGCGATCCGGAAATCTGAGCCGCGCCGGCAATGCGGTTGCAACCGACCGTCGAGGCGAAGCGCCCATTGGCGGCGAACTCGGCTTGTGTCCGGGAAGCATCCAGGCCATCTGCGCCGGCGACCGCGGCGATGCGCCATCTTCCCGACATCGAGGGCGCGGCGAAGGACGACGCGCTGTAGAGCGTCGAGACGAGCAGAACAGCGAGCGAAAAAAGACGCATCACATCCTCCACAAGAAACGGGTCCGGCCTTAGCGACCGGACCCGCGAACTACAATGAATGTGTTCCCGCTCAGACGTCGTCGGCGAGCGTGAAGCGATGGATGAGGCCGCCAATGACGCCGCCAAGCAGCGGCGCGACCCAGAACAGCCACAGCTGTTCAAGCGCCCAGCCGCCGACGAAGAGCGCCTGGCTGGTGGAGCGCGCCGGGTTCACCGACGCGTTCGTGACCGGTATGTCCACGAGATGGATCAGCGTCAGCGCGAGGCCAATGGCGAGCGGGGCGAACCCCACAGGCGCGCGACCTTCCGTCGTGCCGAGGATGACGAGCAGGAAGAACGCTGTCAGCACGAGCTCGATCAGGAAACCGGATTGCCACGTATAGCCGTTAGGCGAATGTTCATCGTAACCATTGGCGGCGAAGCCGTTCGTGAGCGAGAAGTCGATGTTGCCCTGAAGGATCTTCAGGAGCACGAAAGCCGCGAACGTCGCGCCGAGCAATTGCACGAGCCAGTAGGGGCCGAGCTGTTTCCAGGAGAAGCGGCCCGCCGTCGCAAGGCCGATGGTGACCGCCGGATTGAAGTGTCCGCCGGAGATGGGTCCGAAGGCGTAGGCGCCGGTCAGAACCGTCAGGCCAAAGGCGAGCGAGACGCCTGTGAAGCCGATGCCAAGTTGCGGGAAGCCCGCGGAAATCAGCGCGCTGCCGCAGCCGCCGAAGACCAGCCAGAACGTTCCCAGAAATTCCGCGAAAAGCTTGCGGCCGAAGCCTTTGCCAAAACCATCCTGCATGTCCACGCCCTTTTCTTCGTTTGCAATTATTCCCAAAGCCTGCCCGCCCTGCGCGCGCTTGAGCGAAAATCCGAAACCCATCCACGTCGCGCCCGCGAAGATCAGATCGACGCCAAGAAACGTGCCGAGCACCCAGAGACTTGACACAGGCCATTGCGCGAGAATGACAGCCCCTAGCAGGAGGGTGACGCCGCCAGAAAGCGCGACCACGATCCATGGCGCCTGTTTGGGTAACTGAAAGGCGAGAAATGTACGCACCAGGCCCGAAGCCACGAGGCCAGCGCCCAGCAGCAGCGTGAGGAAGCCGGCCGCAAGGAGGGGATTTTCGACGGCCGCGACGCCGCCCACGACGTAAAGAAGCCCGATCAGTATCCAGAGAAAGAATTTGCTCCAGGAGCGGACCGCGAAAGCATAGGCGATCTCGACGAGACCGCTGACGATCATCGCGACGCCGACCACAAGCACGGTCGCGATGGTGGAGCCGACGACGCTGCCGAGCGCCACGAGTCCGGCGAGCGCGAGAAAGGCGCCAAAGGCGACCATCCAGCCCCATTTCTCATGGAGCGGGCCCGCGCCGCCGATTTTTGATTGAAACACGTCTGGAGATGTGACCGCCATACCGCATCCTCCTGATAGCATCGCTCAACAAAGGATTTGCACGCCGCTTTGTTACCAGCGCCAGAGATGAATGCAAACGTTTAGTTGTGTGAACTTGAACGCAACGACTCCTGCGGGAGCAGTTGCGGTGAAGCAAGCAAGAATTCCGCCGAACAACGGCAGAATTCCGCTTATCTCATGTCGTGTTATCGGAACTGTTGGGACGGCCCGAAGTCCCAGGCGGCCGTGGAGGCGCCCGGCGCAACCATCTAGCCTCGGGCGAATGCGCCGCGAACCGGGCGCTGGGACGCGTTTAGAACTTCATCCCGACGCCGGTCACGGGCCCGTGAATGACGGCATTGATGCCGTTCTCGCGACCGTCGACCCATTTCGCGAAATTGAGGCCGAGCGCGCGATAGCCGACGAGGCCCGTGAATTTCATCCCGTTGAATTCGAAGTCGTGGGTGTAGCCGCCGTAGTACTGCCAGCTGAACTTGCTGCCAGCCCCGAAGCCGCCGATGTCGCCGCGCATTTCAAAGCCGCTGCCCGGGGCGAAGCTGTGGCGCATGCGCAGACCGATCACGGGGTCGATCCACCACAGCGCGCCGGAACCCAATACGCTTTTCCCGCCGATGGCTTGAATGCCGAGCAGCGGCCAGTTCGCCGCGCCGATCACATTGGCCGTCAGATTGAGGCCGATATTGACGTAGCGCACGCCGGTATAGGCGTCGATCGCCGTGAATGATTCAGGCGCGCTCATCAGTTTCCAGCGCGCAAGTTCATAGCCGAAACCCGCTTCGCCGATGCCGACCGTCATGCGCATATGGCCGCTCACGCTTGCGGCGACAGCCAGATCGGCGATGGGGGAGCGCAGCGACAAGGTCGATCCGGCGAAGCGGATACGCGCCCAGGCGAGATCGCCATAGGCGAAGAAGGGGCCGTTGAACGCCTCGGCGCGTCCCATGAACGCGAGCGGAAATGATGAGCTCTTGGTCACCGCATCGATGAAAGTCGCGTCGGAGCCCACGGTCTGATTCTGCAAGCTGAGCGTGCCGTTCTGATTGATCGCCCACATGTAGGGCATGATCAGAAGCTTCCAGTCGCCGTATTTCGGCCGCTCGATCGCGGCGAAACGCGGCGACGCGAAGAGCGGCGTGGCGGCGGAGCCCGACGTCTCCGGCATGGTCGCGTCGAAGCGATAGTTCAGTCCGGCGCGCAGGATGTGCCCGTTGTAGCGCGCGTGCGCGCTCGTCGCGTCGACGAGCGACGTCAAACCCAAGGGGCCTTGGTGCGCCAGCGAAGGGTTGGCGAGCCAGAGTTGGCCAAGATCGTAATAGAGATATTCCAGCTTGGCGGAGACATTGCGATTCAGGGCCATTTCGGCGCCGGCGCCGATGGTCCAGCCGGTCAGCATGTCGTAGCGATCGCCGCGCACCGTGTTGGACGTGAAGAGAGAGGGCCGCAGACTCTGCGCGATGGCGCCGGAGAGATTGGCGCCGCCATAGGCGAAGCCGCCCGTGACATAAGCCAGGATCGTCGGGGTGACGGCATAACCGAATCTTGCGCGGACGGTGCCGAAATTCTCAAGCTGACGGTTAAGCTTGAAACTCGTCGCGGCAAAGCTGAGCGGCCCCGCCGGATAGGCGCTGATCTGGCCATTGCCGCCACGCACGCCGGCGCCCTGAATGTCGGCCTCGAGGCCGGCGACGAAACGCTCCGCAAACTGCCAGTTGTAGCCGGCTTGCCCGCCGAAGAAGAAGCCGTCGAGCCGCGCCTTCACCGTTCCGGTGGCGCCCGCCATGGACGCCGGGCCGAAATTCGCGAAGGTGTTGTCGACAAGGTTGACTGACGAGACATTGATCGGATCGCTGCCCGTCCAAGTGTAGCCCGTGTTCAGGCCGATGTAGAGGCCGGTCCAGGTGAAGACGGGCGGCGGCGAGACGGGCGCTTTTCTCGACGGCAGATCGGCGGCGCCGGCGGGGGATGCGCCGGCGAGAGCCGCTAAGGCAAAGCAAAATACGCGGGTCTTGTAGCTCGGGAACATTCTGGCCTCTGAAAATTTCCTGCGCACCACAGGCGGGCCGCGCCGCTTGTTTAAACTTAAACGGGAATCGCAATTTGAACGCGGCTTTTTTGATTACTGCACGAGATTGGGAGAAAGCGTTGCCATTTGGCAACAGATACAGACACGCCGGCCGGAGCCTCGAAATCAGAAAGCTACCTTTGCGTGCATCGCTTAGGGCCTGCCGTGCGCCGCCATTTCCTTGATCGCCAAGGCCATGTTCTGGATGGAGCGGTCGTCGGGTTCGAGCTGCGCAAGGAGTTCCGCGTGAGGCAGCGCCGCCGCGAAATCTCCCGCCTCAACCTCATAGGAGGCGAGGGCCGACAGGAGGTTGCGGTCGAAAGGACTGCGCACGAGCGCGCGTTTCAGCGCCTCGACCGCCTTCTCTCGCGCCCCCGTATCGTGCAACGCGACGCCATAGACATAAGAAAAGCGGGCGTCGCCGGGCGAGAGCGCGACGGCTTTGTCGAGACTTTGCAGCGCCTCCGGAAGGCGCTTCTGCCGGATGAGGCTCAGGCCGAGCGCATGAGCGAGCGGTCCGGAGTCAGGGTTTTGCGCGAGCGATTTGCGCAACGCGGCTTCGGCTGCGGGCTCGTCGCCCCCGGCGCGGTCGATCTCGGCGAGCGAGATGGCTGCGGGAACGAAAGACCTGTCGACGACGAGCGACTTTTCATATTCCGCGCGCGCCGCGTCGATCCTGCCGCGCGCGAGGTGGAGCGCGCCGAGATTGGCGTGAGTCTCCGGGCGCTCGGCGTTGAAGGCCTGCCCCGCGACATATTCTGCGAGCGCCTTTTCGAATGCAAGGCGGTCGGCGGGCGGCAGATCGGCCTCCGCTTCTCCGGCGAGCGCCCGCGCGGCGTCCATGCGCACGAGGCGCGTCTCATCCAAAAGCAATGGCGCGAGCGCCTGCCGCCTGGACGTCGCATCGGCCGTGGCGAGCACCGCGACGGCGGCGGCCCGCACCATCGGCTCCTTACTCGCGACGGCGCGTGTCGCAATGTCGAGAGCCGCTTGCGTCGGGGCTCGGCTCAGGCGCTGGAGCGCGCTCGCCCGCGCGATCGCCGACTGACTTTCGTCCGCAGCCGTCTGCGCCAGAGCCGCCTCTGCGCCTGGCGCGCCGCGGTCGGCGAGGAAGAAGCCCTCCGCAAAGCGCTGCGCGCCCTGCCGCCCCGCTGCGCCCCACGACTTCAGCGCATCGACGGCCCAGACGGCGCTTTTGTCGGCGTGGCACTGGTTACAGGCGTTGGGCGTCGCGAGGGTCGTCGTGCGGTCGGGCCGCGGAACGCGCATCGAATGATCATGCCGCGCATCGACGCCCATATAGACCGTCGCCGGCATATGGCAGCTCACGCATTGAGCGCCTGTCGAAGCTTCCGCATGATGATGATGCGCGGGCGCATCGAAGACCGCCGGCGCATGGCACTGGCTGCAGGTTTCGTTTCCGGCGCGGCGCAACTTTCCGGAATGCGGATTGTGGCAGTCGGAGCAGGTGACGCCGGCGCCATGCATGCGGCTCTGCATGAAAGAGCCGAAATTGTAGACTTCATCCTGCTGCTGTCCGTCCGGATGATAGAGCGTTTCCTCCAATGTCACGGGCCGGAAGGCGTCGTAGAATCGCCCGGCGGGAAGCGGATCGTCGGAGAATTGCTGGCGGCGCGCATGGCAGCCGGCGCAGACCATCGCCTCTGCGTCCCCCGGGGGCGGACCGGCGCGCGTCGCCGTCCCGGCCGGGTTCGCAGCCCAGCTCGCGCCCTTGCGTTGATCGAGGCTCATCGCGAAGCCGTGATGCGGCGCCTGCGCATCCGGTTTCCCGGCCCAGGCGAGGTGCTGTGACGCCGGGCCGTGACAGGCCTCGCAGCCGACGCTGATTTCGGAGAAGGTCGTGGCGAACGCGCCCGTCGTCGCATCATAATTCTTGCGCAGATTGGTGGAGTGGCACCAGGCGCATTGATAATTCCAGTTCTGGTCGATCCCGGTCCAATGCAGCGGATCGCCGGCGGCGAGCTTGCGGCCCGGATAAAGGTCGTACCAGCGCTGCCCGCCCTGTTCCGCGGGCCGGGAGTCCCAGGCGACGGCAAAGGCCTGCAAGCGCCCGCCCGGCAATTCAAGAAGATATTGCTGAAGCGGATAAAGCCCGAAGGCGTATTTGACCGGGAAATCCGCCGGCTTGCCGTCGGGGCCTTCCGTCCTGACGACAAACTTCCCGCCCTGCTTCGAGAAGACAGTTTCAGTCGCGCTTTTCTTGAAAATCGAGCCGTCGAAGCGCCCGAGCACGGTCGCATCGCTTGGCTCCTGCATGGCGGCCTTGTGTTGGGATCGCAGCCAATCGCCATGCTCGGTCTTGTGACAGGCGGCGCAGGCGCTGGAGCCGACAAAGTCCGGCTCCTGCGCTCTCGCGACGGTCGCCATCAGCACGAAAACGGCTACGGCCGCCAATCTGAACACGAGCGACATCAGAACATCCTTCGCGCGGCAAGCCTTTGCCTATCCGCCCCGCAGACGCCGCCCGAGGCCGCGCGCGAGAACATAGAAGATCGGCGTGAAGAGAAGACCGAAGAAGGTGACGCCCACCATGCCGCTGAAGACGGCGACGCCCAGCGACTGGCGCATCTCCGCGCCGGCGCCGTGAGAGACCGCCAGCGGCATCACGCCGAGGATGAAGGCCAGCGAGGTCATCAGAATCGGACGCAGGCGCGTGCGCGCTGCGTCGATCGCCGCCTCGAAGCGGTCTTTGCCCTCGTCCTCGCCCTGGCGCGCGAATTCGACGATGAGGATCGCGTTCTTGGCGGCGAGGCCGATGAGAACGACGAGACCGATCTCGACCAGTATGTTCCGGTCGAGGCCGCGGAAGGCGACGCCGCTCATCGCCGCGAGAATGCACATGGGAACGATGAGGATCACGGCGAGCGGCAGCACGAGGCTTTCATAAAGAGCCGCGAGCAGCAGGAAGACAAAGACGACCGCAAGTCCGAAGGCGAGCATCGCCGTATTGCCAGCAAGCTTTTCCTGCAGGGCGATCTCCGTCCATTCGAAACCGAAGCCCTGCGGCAGCGTCTGCTTGGCGAGCGCCTCGATCATCGCGATGCCCTGCCCCGAGGAGACGCCCTTCTTGAGATCGACCTGCACCTCCGCCGCCGGGTAGAGGTTGTAGCGCGGCACGCGGAAGGCGCCGGTCGTGTCGCGGAAAGTCGCGACGGCGCCGAGCGGCGTCATCTCCCCCGACGCGCTGCGCGTCTTGAGCTCGGAGAGGTCGCGCATGGTTAGACGATGCGGATTGTCGGCCTGCGCCATCACCCGGTAGGTGCGGCCCAGTATATTGAAGTCGTTGACGAAGACCGAACCGAGATAGACCGACATGGTCTCGAAGACGCGGGAAATCGGCACGCCGATCATCTCGGCCTTGGTGCGGTCGATGTCGGCGAAGATCTGCGGCGTGCGGGTGTTGAACAAGGTGAAGGCCTGCGCGACCGGCGGCATGTGCATGGCCGGGCCGGCGAGACCCCATGCGGCATGTTCGAGCGCGGGCAACCCCATGCCGCCACGATCCTGCACATAGCCCTTGAGGCCGCCGCCGGTGCCGATTCCCGGCACCGCCGGGGGCTCCAGAACGAACACGAACGCCTCTTTGATCGGCGCGAGCGCGGCGCGAATATCGTCGCGGATCCCTACCGCCGTAAGGTGGTCGCGGTAGCGCTCCCCAAAAGACTTCAGCGTCACGAAGATCACGCCCGCGTTGGGCGCGTTGGAGAAGGTCGCGCCGTCGAAGCCGGCGAAAACCACGCTCGACTGGACGCCGGGCCGACTTCAGAATTGTCTGCGAGGCCTCGCGCATCACGGTGTCCGTGCGATCGAGCGACGCGCCGGGCGGCAGCTGGAAGGCGGCGATGAGATAGCCGCGATCGAGCGTCGGAACGAGGCCTGTCGGCGTGCAGCGCAGAAGCTCCAGCGCCACGCCGATCAACGCGGCATAGACGACAAGGGAAACAAAGCCCACGCGCACCAGCCGCGCGGTAAGCGCGCCATAGCGGGTCGACATGGCCTCGAAGAGACGGTTGAAACGCGCGAAAAACGCATCGAGCGGGTGCTTGAGCGCAGCGAACCGCTCGTTGGGCCGCGCCTCCTCGTGATGCGGCTTCAGCAGGATCGCCGCGAGCGCTGGCGACAGCGTCAGCGACACAAAGGCGGAAATCAGCGTCGCCGTGGCGATGGTGATGGCGAACTGCTTGTAGAATGCGCCCTGCAGGCCGGTGATGTAGGCGACGGGGATGAAGACGGCGGAGAGAACCAGCGCGATGGCGATCAACGCGCCGGCGACTTCGTCCATCGTCTTGTGCGCGGCCTCCTTGGGCGACAAGCCCTGAGCGAGATAACGCTCGACATTCTCGACGACGACGATGGCGTCGTCGACCACGATGCCGATGGCCAGAACGAGACCAAAGAGCGACAGCGTGTTGAAGGTCAGTCCAACGAGCTTCATGATCGCGAAGCTGCCGATGAGCGAGACGGGGATCGCCACGATCGGAATAATCGCCGCGCGCCACGTCTGAAGGAAGAGGATGACGACCAGAACGACGAGCAGGATCGCTTCGCCGAGCGTGCGCTCCACCTCCTCGACGGACTGCTGGATGAACTCGGTGGGGTTATAGACGATCGAATAGGCGAGGCCGGCCGGGAAAAGCTTCCCCGCCTCAACCATCGCCCGCTCCACCGAGGCGGAGGTGGCGAGCGCATTGGAGCCGGGCTTCTGAAAGATGACGATGGCGGTCGCGGGGTCGCGGTCGAGATAAGCGTTGACCGTGTAATCCTGCGCGCCGATCTCGACCCGCGCCACATCGCGCAGGCGCACCTGACCGTCGGCGTCCGAACGCAGCACGACGTCGGCGAATTCAGCCGGGTCGGACAGGCGCCCGACCGTGCGCACCGAGAGTTGAAAGGCTCCGGGAGACGCTGCGGGCGGTTGATTGATCGCGCCCGCGGCGACCTGGAGATTGGCGGCGCGCAGAGCGATAATCACTTCGCCGGCCGTCATGCCGCGGGCGGCGACCTTGTCCGGGTCGAGCCAGACCCGCATGGAATAGTCTCGCGCGCCGAAGACGCGCACATCGCCGACGCCCTCGAGGCGGGCGAGTTCGTCGCGCACATACAACGTCGCGTAGTTTGAGATATATTGCTGGCTGCGCGAGCCGTCGGGCGATCTTAGATGCACGACCATCATCAGATCGGGCGACGCTTTTTTCACGACGACGCCAAAGCGCTGCACTTCCTCCGGCAGGCGCGGCGTCGCGATGGCGACGCGGTTCTGCACCAGCACCTGCGCCAGATCGACGTTTATGCCGGTCTTGAACACGACGTTGATCGTCAGCAGCCCGTCGCCCGTCGACTGCGAGGCGATATAGAGCATGTCGTCGACGCCGTTGACTTCCTGCTCGATCGGCGAGGCGACGGTTTGCGCGATGACTTCCGCCGAGGCGCCCGGATAGGTCGCGGTGATGGTGACGGTCGGCGGCGCGATGTCCGGATATTCCGAAACGGGCAGTGTGCGCTGCGCGATCAGACCCGCAATGGTGAGCAGCACCGAGAGAACTGCGGCGAAGATCGGCCGCTCGATGAAGAAATGCGGAAAGCGCATCGGGACTTTCGTCTCTAGTTTCCAAGGGGCGCGATGGCCCCTTCCGTCGGCGCGACGCTCGCGCCGGGCCGGACCATGGGATTGGCGAGTCCGGCGGTGATGACGAGATCGCTCGCCTCCAGTCCCGAGAGCACGACCCGCAGGCCCTTGTAGAGCGGGCCGAGCGTGACCGGCTTCGCCGCGACTTTGTTGCCGGCGGTCACGACCAGGACGATCTTGTTCGTCTGGTCCGACGCGATCGAGGCGTCGGGTACGAGCACCGCCGCGCCGTCTCCGCCGTTGACGCGCACGCGCCCGAAGGTTCCGGGCGTCAAAAACAGATCCCTGTTCTCGAGCACGGCGCGGGCGCGGATCGTGCCTGAGCGCGAATTGAGCTGATTGTCGAGGAAGTCGATCGTGCCCGTGCGCGTCCAGTCGGTTTCGTCGGCGAGGCGCACGAAAGCCGGCGTCTGCGTCTTCTGGCGGCCCGCGCTACGGCGCGCGTAATGCAGAAAATCGGCTTCCGACACGTCGAATTCGAAGTGAATGGGGTCGAACTTCACGATCGTCGTGAGGAGCGTCGTCCCGGCCTGCACGAGATTGCCGATGTCGATTCGGCGGTCGGAGACGCGACCGGAAATCGGCGCGCGAACCTGCGTCCATTCGAGGTTGAGCTCGGCGTTGCGCAGCGCGGCCTCCACGCCAAGCAGCTGGGCGCGCGCTGCATCCGAGCCGCCGCGTCGCTGATCCATATCGCGCCGCGTGATCGTCCCGCCGCTGACGAGCGTCTCGCCGCGCGCGGCGTCTTTTGAGAGCATCGCGGTCTGCGCCTGCATTCGGACGACATCGGCCCGCGCGCTGTCAACGGCGATCTGATAGGGGCGCGGATCGATAGTGAAGAGCGGATCGCCGGCCTTGACCATCTGACCGTCCGTAAAATGGATCTTCTCCACAGCCCCGGAGACGCGCGGCCGCACCTCGACGCGCTGAACGGCCGCAAAGCGGCCCGTATATTCATCCCAGCGCGGCACGGTCTCGGCGACAGGATGCGCCACGGTGACGCTGGGAAGCGGCGGCGGCCCGCCCTCCTGTGCATAGACGGCGGAGCCGCACAATGTCGCAGCCGTCAGCACTGCGGCGAGGGTGAGGCGCAGGCGCGCAAGTCTCGGATTGCCGCGCTCGCGGTTCCAATGCATCGTATCGCTCGCGTTTCAGAAATTTGAGGTGCGCCGCCGCGCGGTCGCGCGGAACCTAGAACGCCCGGCTCGCGCCGTCCACTGTCGGCTCCGGCACAGCAAACAGACACGCGCCGAAATTGCTGTCTTGAAACGCCGATTTTACACGGCGCCAAATGTTCTAGCACCAGTATATGGCGACGCTCAAGACAATGCTTGGACTTGTTTACATTTTGTGCCAATGTCGCTCCCGCGATGGGATGGGCTTTTCGCGAAATGCAATTTTTAGTTGCGCTCACGAAGGCCTTCAGCGTCCCGGGAGAAATGGCCCACGGCGCGCGATCGTAGGAAGGTTTATCGGAGGAGAACTGATGAAGAAGCTGATATTCGCCATGGCTTTGGCGGGCGCGCTCGCGCCTTCGCTGTCCACGGCGCAGACCGTACAGATCGACATGAGCAAGATCACCTGCGGCGAGGTTCTGGCGATGCCGGCGGGCCTGCAGAGCGATTTCGCGGCTTTCATGAGCGGATTCTTTGCGCAGAAGAGCGGCCGCACCTTCATCGACGTCGAGCTGTTCCAGAAGAACGCAGCCAGCGTGATGAATTGGTGCAGCTCCAACAAGTCCGAGGCCGTGATGGCCGGACTCGAGCGCGCGTTTGAAAAGAAGTAAGCGATAGAAACGGGGAAAGACATGAACCGCAAACTGATTCTTGGCGGCCTCCTTGCCGCCGTCGCCTTCGCGGCGCCCGCCAAGGCGCAGACCACTCTTGAGATGGCCGACATAACCTGCAAGGACTTCTCAGGTTACAACTCCGGCCGGCAGGACTTTGTCGGCAACTGGATGCGCGGCTACTTCATGGCGACGAAGAACCTCACCGTCATCGATTCGCGCTATGTGAAGCGCAACAGCCAGAAGATCGCTCGCTACTGCAAGAAGATGCCGAACGCGAAGCTGATGGACGCCGTCGAGAAAAACGCGCGTTGACGCCAGGGAGCCCGGCCGTCGGCCGGGTTCTTTCGCCACGGAGCCGGAGAGGGGACCGGCAAGACAACGAGCGCTCTGTCGTAAGGATGCGTCCTGGCGGCCGCCTCTCTCTGGAAAAGACATTCCATGGATTCGCGATCGAATCTTTCTTACAAAGTCCAGGGAACGATCAAAGTAAGAAATCTCTCGGCGCTTCCCGAAGTGCTGGCCGAACTGGGCGTTGATCTGAAGGAATTTCTGGCGCAGGCTGGATTGGAGCAAAGCCTTTTCGCCAATCCCGACCATGTGATCAGCTATGTCGCGCTCGGGCGCCTTCTGCGAGACTGCGTGGTCGCGACCGGATGTGACGATTTTGGGCTGCGCGTCGGCATGCGTCAGTCGATCGCCGTGCTCGGCCTCGCCGGTTATGTCGCGGCCAGTGCGCCGACCGTCAGGGAGGCGCTTCAGATCATCATCTCGTCATTGCGGCTCAGCGACACCGGCGGGAGAGCGATCCTGAACGTTGAGCGCGGTTTCGCGACTCTCTCATGGATCGTCACGGAATCGAATGTCGAAACTCCCGAGCAAATCGACGACGGGGCGCTCGCGGTCTGCGCGAATGTAATGCGCGCATTGCGGGGCCCGCAGTGGCGCCCGACCGAAGCCTGCCTGACCCGGCGGCGCCCCAAGAGCACGAGCCTCTATTCGAGGTTCTTCGACGCGCCGCTGCGTTTCGACGCCGACGTCGCTTGCCTTATCTTTGAAGAGACGCATCTCGATCAAGCGGTCGACGGGCGCGACGCTAATCTGCACGAGATTCTCGCGCCTCTTCTCGATCGGGAGATGGCGGAGGCGCAGAGAACCCTGAAAGAGGAGGTCTGCGACATCCTTCGGGTCCAGGCGCTCAGCGGCCCGCTGACCCCGGATCGCGTCGCCTCGGCGCTCGGGATCAGCCCGAGGACTCTGTCGCGTCGGCTCTCGGCGGAGACCGTCACTTTTTCGGACCTCGCGCAGCTGGTGCGGTTCGAAATTGCGCAACGTCTCCTTCGCACGGAGAAAAGCATTTCAGAAATCGCCGCCGCCTTGGGCTATTCGGACGCGACGGCCTTCATCCGGGCGTTTCGTCAGATTGCCGGCACAACTCCTGCGCGATGGCGCCGAGAGACGTGATGGTTAAAAATTTTCTATGTTTCTCGCGCGTTTCCGGCATCTGTTGCCATTTGGCAACAGCTTTTAGAATACGCCGATTACAACGTCCGGTTGGCACACAATGCCGATTTGTTGGCCATTGTGGCCAATTCTCAAGCTTCGAGCGCTGGTAAGTTGCGGGCGTGGAAAAAAGACGATCGGACCCCAAGCAAACGTCCGAAAGCACATCAAGTAAGGAATTCGTCATGAGCAAGTCTTTCCTTGCGGCGGCAGTGTCGCTCGCCGCCCTCAGCGTGAGCGGCGCCTTCGCCGCTGATCTTCCCTCCCGCAAGGAGGCGCCGGTCTACATTCCGCCGCCGCCGATGATCACCTGGACCGGCATCTACGCCGGTTTGAACCTTGGTGGCGGCTGGAGCGCCAGCAGCGTCAACCCGAACAGCACCGCCCTCTATGTCAGCCCGGCGACCGGCAATCTTTACGCTCTGCCGGGCAACAACTCGGGCGGCAGCAACGCCGGCGGCGTCGTGGGCGGCGGCCAGATCGGCTATAACTACCAGATCAACCAGTTCCTGATCGGCGCCGAGACCGACATTCAGGGCACGAGCATGAGCTCGGGCGGCAACAACAACTATGCGCTCTATCCGGATCCGCTGGTTGCCGGCGGCTTCCTCAACCCGATGTCGCCCTCGGGCAACCGCGGCGTTTCGCTCAACTGGTTCGGCACTCTGCGCGGCCGCGTCGGCTATCTGTTCACGCCGACCCTGCTCCTCTACGGCACGGGCGGCTTCGCTTACGGCGGAATCCAGGCCGGCAACTTCAACAACACCCGCACCGGCTGGACGGCTGGCGGCGGCGTCGAGTGGATGTTCATGCCGAACTGGTCGGCCAAGGCCGAATATCTCTACACGGATCTCAGCTCGGGCGGCACGACCGGCGCTTGGGGCTGGAACTACGGTTACAACCGCCACCCGCAGTACAACGTCGTTCGCGCTGGCGTGAACTATCACTTCAACTTCGGCGGCGCCGCTCCGGTGGTCGCGAAGTATTGATGCTGTGCGGGAGGGGTTGACAGCCTCGGCCCGTCCCGCCCATCGCTTCGACAAGAGCCCGGCTGCAATGCCGGGCTCTTTTTTTATGGGCTTGAATCAAAACATCTTGTCCTAAGCGGTCAGTTCCTGGCCCACTTCTGTCAAGTTACGGAACACTCGCGCTGTAACTGTTGACGCAAAGAATTTTTAAGCGCGATGATCCGCCGCTTTGCAATCGGAGGCTGAAATGTCGCGAAGGTTCGGGTCCGTGTTTTTTATTGCGGCGCTATTTCAAATCTCGCCGGCGCCAGCCCAACAGATCAATGGGATGCCCGGCGCGCCGAGCGCGACGGTGACCATCAAAGGCGACCAGCTTCCCGCTCCCCCATTTAAATTCGGCGGAAAGATCGGACGCAACGCAGCGGAATCCACGCCCTACTGGCCGCCGCGCATCGAGCCGCCGAAGGGCGCGCCAAATGTGCTGCTGATCATGACGGACGACTCGGGATTCGGTGTGCCAAGCACCTTTGGCGGCGTCGTTCCCACACCCGCCCTCGACAAAATCGCCAATCAGGGCCTGCGCTACACTAATTTCAATTCGACGGCGCTGTGCTCGCCGACGCGCGCCGCGCTCATCACCGGCCGCAACCATCACTCGGCGGGATTTGGCGTGGTCGCGGAGCAGGCGACGGGCTATCCGGGCTACAACAGCATCATCCCCGACAACAAGGCGACGATCGGCCGTATTCTGAAGGACAACGGCTATCGCACCTCCTGGTTCGGCAAGGATCACAATACGCCAGCCTTCGAAGCGAGCCAGGACGGTCCCTTCGATCAATGGCCGATCGGCATGGGCTTCGAATATTTTTACGGCTTCGTCGGCGGCGACGCCAATCAATGGCAACCTAACCTCTTCCGCAACACAACGCAGATCTATCCCTTCCTCGGGAAGCCCGGGTGGAATCTCACCACCGCCATGGCCGACGAAGCGATCGCCTACATGAACCGGATCAACGCGCTCGCGCCGGAACAGCCGTTTTTGCTCTATTACGTGCCGGGCGGCACGCATGCCCCGCATCATCCGACGCCCGAGTGGACAAAGAAGATCAGCGACCTGCATCTCTTCGACAAGGGTTGGAACGCGCTGCGCGATCAGATCTTCGAAAATCAAAAGAAGCTCGGGGTCATCCCGCAAACCGCGAAAATGACGCCCTGGCCGCATGATCTGCTGAAGAACTGGGACGAACTGTCGGCCGACGAGAAGAAGCTCTTCATCAAGCAGGCCGACGTCTTCGCCGCCTATGCCGCCTATACCGACCATGAGATCGGCCGTGTGATTCAAGCTGTCGAGGATATGGGCAAGCTCGACAACACGCTGATCATCTACATCAACGGCGACAATGGCGCGAGCTCCGAGGGTCAGCTCAACGGCACGCCCAACGAGGTGGCCATGTTCAACGGCGTGCAGGTGCCCGTCGACGCGCAGCTGAAATATTTCTACGACGTCTGGGGCACGGACAAGACTTACAATCACATGGCGGTGGGCTGGGCCTGGGCCTTCGACACGCCGTTCTCCTGGACCAAACAGATCGCCTCGCATTTCGGCGGCGTGCGCCAGGGCATGGCGATCTCCTGGCCCAAGGTCATCACCGACAAGGGCGGGATACGAAACCAGTTCCACCACATGATCGACATCACGCCGACCATCCTCGAGGCGGCGCATATTGCGGAGCCGAAAATTGTCGACGGCGTGAAGCAGAGCCCGATCGAGGGCGTCAGCCTGATGTACACCTTCGACGCCAAAAACGCGGAGGCGCCCTCGCGGCACAAGACGCAATATTTCGAAATGTTCGGCGACCACTCGATCTATCATGACGGCTGGATCGCGAGCACCAAGGTGATGCGTGCGCCATGGGACGTGACGGGCAAAGTGAACGAGGATCCGGCGGGATACCCTTGGGAGCTCTATGACCTGAAAAACGACTGGACCCAGTTCGAAAACGTCGCCGCGAAGAATCCGGCGAAGGTGAAGGAGCTCGAGAAAATCTTCTGGGCGGAGGCCAAGAAATATCAGGTTCTGCCGCTCGACGCCTCGGTCGCCACGCGCCTGGTCACGCCACGGCCGTCCATCACCGCCGGGCGAAACATCTTCACCTGGACGCAGCCTCTCATAGGCACGCCCAATGGCGACGCGCCATCAGTCCTCGACGCCTCCTACAACTTCAAGGCCGAGGTCGACATCCCCGAGGGCGGCGGCGACGGCATGCTGATCACCCAGGGCGGGCGCTTCGCCGGCTACGGCTTCTATCTGCTGAAGGGCAAACCCGTCTTCACCTGGAACCTCGTCGATCTGAAGCGCGTGCGCTGGGAAGGCGCAGAGGCGATCTCGCCCGGCAAGCACACGCTGGAGTTCGACTTCAAATATGACGGGCTGGGCGCCGCCACTCTGGCCTTCAATGACTTCTCCGGCGTCGGCCGCAGCGGCACGGGGGTGTTGAAGGTCGACGGCACGACGGTCGCCGAGCAGAAGATGGAGCGCACCTTGCCCTTCATCCTGCAGTGGGACGAGTCGCTCGACATCGGCTCGGACACGTTGACCGGCGTGAACGACGCCGACTATCAGCCGCCCTTCGCCTTCAACGGCAAGATCGAGAAGATCACGCTGACCATCGACCGTCCAAAGCTGTCGCCGGAAGATGAGAAGCGGCTGTCGGAAGCGCAGCGCAACAACAAGACGAGCGAATAAGCGTCTCGAATGCGCGTCCGTCCGGCGAACGTCGCCGGACGGATGCGTTGTATGGCGGCTCAAATGCCGTGGCGTCATCCGATTTTCGTAGACTTCCCCGAGATTTGCATAAGCAACCGAAGGACGCCTGCAGCGTCTTTCGCCTCAGATAAGCCGTTTTGTTTGGTTTGCGGTAGGACGACAATTGCTCTGTTTGCACGAGTGCGCATATGTGGAAAGTGGCGACTGAACGAATGAAGAGGGTTTCCACGGGCATATGCCTCGTGGTGAGTTCGGCCCTCCTGCTGAATGCATGCGCCTCGATTGCGCCTCGCGCCCCTGTCCCTGCCGCTGAGCGGAAGAGCACCAGCGTTCTGGGGCTTCCCAACGCCCGCTTCTTCGTCGATCAACCCGCGCCAATGGCCGCGGAACAGGCGCTTGCGCTGGAGCGGGAAGCGAAAAGCCTCGGCGTTCCCAAAGGCGGCGTTCTGCCAACGGCGTATCTGCTGTCCCTCTCGGGCGGCGGCGACGATGGAGCGTTCGGGGCCGGGCTCATGGTCGGCTGGACCAAGCACGGCGACCGGCCGAGATTCAAGCTCGTCACCGGCGTCAGCACAGGCTCGCTGATCGCGCCCTTCGTTTTTCTCGGGCCGGACTACGACGGTCAGCTCAAAGACGTCTACACGAACATCAACCCGACCCGCGTCTATGAGAAGCGATTCCTGCCCTATGCGGCGCTTGCGCAGGACGCTCTTTCCGACAGCGCGCCCCTCTACCAGACCATCGCCCATTATCTCAACGAAGAAATGCTGGCGCGCATCGCGGCGGAGTATCACAAGGGCCGGCTGCTCCTCATCCAGACCACCGATCTCGACGCCGGGCGCCCCGCGATCTGGAACATCGGCGCCATCGCCGCGAGCGGCGATCCGCGCGCGCCGGATCTGATCCGCCACATCCTGCTCGCCTCGGCGTCGATCCCGGCCGCCTTCCCGCCCGTGATCTTCGACGTCGAAGCGAACGGCCGACCCTATCAGGAAATGCATGTCGACGGCGGCGCGGTGAGCCAGGCCTTCCTGGTGCCGCCCTCGCTCAACACGCATGCGGCGCTGGAGCGCTCCGGCTATAAGCGCAAGGACGTGGTCTCCTACATCATCCGCAATTCGCGCCTGACGACGGAATGGACCGATGTCGAGCAGACGACGCTTCCGATCGCCGAGAGGGCCGTCTCGACGATGATCAACTACAATGGCGTCGGCGATCTCTACCGCATGTATCTTGTGACGCAGCGCGCCGGCGCATCCTTCAACCTGGCCTTTATCACTCCCGACTTCCAGGCCCCGCATCCGGAAGAGTTCGACCCGACCTTCATGCGCGCGCTCTATCACTATGCCTATGAGAAGGCCGAGAGAGGCTATCCGTGGGAGCACGCGCCGCCGGGCTTCGCCGCGCAGAAAAAGTGACCATGCAACCGCCCGCGGCGTGACATCGGCGATGTGATAGGCTCAGTGTCGCCTCGGTCGCGGTGCGGACAATCAGAGATACTTCCATGCGCAAGCTTCAGGCAAGGCTTCTGGCGGGGTTGACGCTTTTCGGGTTCCCGGCTTTCGCCTGCGCCGACGCCGCGCCATTTTCCTGCCACCTGCGGGAGACTGAAGCTTATCTCTATGAGCTGCATACCTTCAGCGGCTATCGCTGGATTGAATGCCGCGTGGAGTCAGCCCAGCCGCTGCAGATTGAGGCGGTGGCGATCAACGGCGGAAAATGTGGCGTGTTCGACTGGTATTCCGGGCGCACCTTCGCATTCGGGGAATTACTCAACATCCCCTATTCCTGCATGAGTCCGGTCTGGCTCACGATCTCGCTCGACGGCGGCGCGACCACGAAAATCCATCTGCGCTGACCCGAGCGGCCAGCGCCTTGCGCCTATGATCGTCGACGAAGACGAGCGTCCTGCGGTTGACGCGGTGTAGCGGGGTTGGTGGGCCACGCCGGATGGCGATGATCACTACGTTTACGCCATAGCCCCGTGATCTGGAAAACGAGCGCCGCGCGGGAATTGATCTTTTTCCGTTCAGCGAGCCGAGAGCGGCTTTTCAGTCTCGTCTCCATCCGTAACCTGCATGATCAGTGCGAAAGAAGACAGGACCGCGTTGGCGCCACAGTACGTCAGCATCTGCGCGTCTTCGAAGAAGTGCTGGCTTAGAGGGCCGAAGCATTCGATCGGCAGTCGACACGATCGCGGAAAACGACGCCGATGACGTTCTCATCCAGATCAACACTCTGCTTACATAACGCGCCACGAAGCAGAATATTTCACATCGTTAGCCTTGTGCGCCGCCCCATGATAATTTGTCTTGTCCCAGTTTTCTCGATTTACGCACCCTGACGACCATACCGACGGTTCGACGTAGTAAAAGCCGGCGCTTGGCGCGACCAATGTCACTTCGCCACGGGCATCTTTCGGGAATTCGTGATAACTGCCCTCGACTTCGCCGAGCGATGGGAAATGACGCAGAAGAACCGAAAAACACCCGGCGCGCACTTCGGTCTCATATTTCACAATCAAGCTCTGGCCGGACTTAAGGTACAGATAATTCGATCCGACCGTTATGCTCGGGCTGTACCTGTTATGGAATAATTCTTGGGTCCAATATCTGTCTTGTCCCCAAGTCCACCCTCGACCGACCAAACCGCAAAGCGCAAATTGCAAAAAATAGATAGCGACACAAAAAACGCCGACAATTTTTGACGCTGACAGTTCTATGGATGCAATCCCACCAAACGGAATGTCGTCGCCCGAAAACGATCCGATTTCTATTTTCCGGCCCTGATTCTTCATATCTGCGAACATGGCGGAGCCCCAACGACAATCCCGTCGTTATTGGACTCGAAGTCATAATTTATTGTTGTGATCGTCATCGCCGAAGGATCAGAAATTGACCTGTAGAAAGCTGTTTGGTCATGAGGTTAATAATTCATCGCTTGCATTCAGCGGCCTGTCCAAACAGGCGTCATCGGATCAATGACCGCCGAACGCGTCGGTAAAGAGATGGCGGCCGAGCGTGGCCTGACCGACGCCCCGTCCGGGCTGGGCGAGTATGTGATCGGCCGACTGGCGGGCGTCGCCAACCTCGCCAGCGGGCGCTTCGCCATGATCGAGGACGGGCTTGGGTTCCAGCTCGTGGCGTGGCAGCCGGTCCTGGAGAACCGGCTCGACCAGCACATCAGCGGCGTCCGCCGCGACGATGGGTGCATTGAGTGGAGCTTCAGCCGCAAGCGATGGCGGGCCGCGACCGATAGCGATGAGCACTACGTTTTCGCCATAGCCCTCCATGCCCCTCTTCCTTGAGCAATCGAGACCATACAGCCCAAAGCCATCAGTCGATATCGATACCTTCTGCACGCGCTTTCTCGATGGTTTCCAACAGCACGGCGCATTGTTTTTCTGTTGGAATTTTCATTGGCATCTGCATGGCGACGTTCAATATGCCGATCTCCTTCGGCGTCAGCAGACGCTTGGCAGCAAGCGTTTCATGGACAGCGATCCATCTGGCCGCCGGGATCGCGAAGACCTTCGTCTGCGCCTCAATGCCGTTATCCACCTTCTGGGTATTCCGGGCAGCCCGCTTTTCAGACAGATGATCGTCGCGGGACAGACATTCGCCATCGAACTCATCCGGCAGAAGGTCGGCAAACTCGTCCATATTTTCCAGCATCCGCGTCCAGCAGGCCTCACGCTTGGCCCATTCCGAAATGTTCGAAATACCCTGCATAGGGCGCAGGAGGTCATCGTTCACGCGGGAAGCCACAACCGCGATGGTGCTTTCAAGGACAGGACTTATCGCCTGCGCATTCCAGACCCGCTGAAAATCGAGACTTTTTTCCTGCCGCCTTGTCAGTTCGCTGAGAACGGCCAGCGTATAGGCGACGATGTTGGCGCGATAACCGTTGTTATACCACGGCTGCGCTGACACAATCCGTTCAGTCGCACGAAATATGATCCCTCGCGCAACGGCGCGTTTGAAGTACGCTTCGTTGAAGCTGTCCGACGATTTGTCCCATTCCTTACCGATCCGGGCGGCGTAGCGGGCGAAGTTCTTTTCGGCTCCAAGGTTCACGTATCGCGGATGGTCATCCCAGACGTTTTCGAACTTCGCAAGATCCGTCTTGGTCAGCATCTGCGGCTTCGGATTTTCCGCCTTGAACCGCTTCTGCTCGGCAGGGGTGAGTTTGGCCTGTGCATCCGCATACTGACCACGGGCGCGTTCATAAAACCATTTTGTTTCCCGCTGCGCACCTTTGCCCGCAGGCGCCCATAGGCGCCGGGAAAACTCCTCCATACGGATATGGTACGCATGGTTTGAGAAGAAATCCGCAGCCTGAACCCGGTTCTGGGTATTGGCGTATTCGGAAATACGCGGAACGACCTTCTCGCTCTCCTCGTTGTCAATCACGGACAGCTTCATCTGCACGAATATCTGCGTGAGGTCGGCTTTGTCCTTCCTGCGGGTGTGGAACAGCGACGCGGTGGTCTGACCGCCATTCACAATCTGAAGGTCGGTTATCCTAGTGATCTGGAGGCCGTCGCCGGTCCGCTTCGTTTCGACCCCCTGGGCCGTGGCTGTGATGCCGTTATTGTAGGCGAAGAACATACCCGGCTCGGTCATGATGGTCGTGCGGATACCTTGGTTGACCTTCGCTCTGGCCTGAAGAAACGTGCGGACGTTCTGCTCCAGCAGCCTCGCGCCGAACTTCTCGTAAATTGTCGAAAGGATCGGTCCCGGCATGACAACGAGATAGGACTGATAGGCATCTGTCCCCAGATGGGCGGGAAGGCAGGGTATGCCGGTTCCGAACATAGTCTCGAAGTCCAGGTCCAGCGCCTCCTTGTGGCTGCGGGAACTGCGCTGGCGGTGAAGGCGGGAGATATCCCAGATGTGAAAGCTCGTTGCGATACCGGCTGTCTCGGCATCCGGCAGCGCCTGAATCCGGTCGCTCAATGTACGCTCGGAAACGAGAATAAGATTGAGATGCCGGATCAGCGATTTCCTGTCCGCGATCTGCCTTGCGAGGCCATATTCCGGCGACGTGATTTCCAGATCAGCCGCCAGATTCTTCCGCAGACTGGCGTCGAAGAAATTGACCACACGCTTGAACGCGGCATCAACATCGGTGCGGGTTAGTGATGCCACCTCGGTGCGGCTGTCGAAATCCGCGACGAAAAGGTTCAGACCGCCTTCATCGTTGAACCAGTATCCGTCCACACGCATACCGCGCTGCGCCCGATAGTGCGCGAACTCGAAGCCTTCTGTGAACCCCGTCTCTGTCAGCTCGCGGGACACGACATCCATGAACTCGGCCAGCAAGAAGCTGCCGTTCGCCTCGGCCCCGGCCAGCAAATCCTGACGGAAATCATGGAAGAACTCTTCGGCGGTCGTTTCCAATCAGGGCCTCCGGAACATATCGGCTTGATCGCAGGAGAACGGCGCTATCGCCTCCAGCATGACGTCGTAGGAAACCTTGGTGATGCCGGGTGGCAGCTCCGGGCGGATCAGGCGGGGAAACCCATCGGTCACGCGGTATCCCTGAAGGCCGCCGACAATGAAGCGTGGAGCATCGTATTCCGCGAGCGGCACGTACCCCATGCCTGCGAGTTTGTCGGCGAACTGCTCGATGGCATCGGCATCCGCAAGCTCACTGTCGATCAGCCCGACAATGCCGTTCAGTGACAATGCCTGGCCAGCATCGGGTTGACTGCTCAGGTGCTGGGTCAGGAGAAACAGCTCGTCAGCAAGCGATTCCAATTGATCCTCGGACGAAATGCGGACGGTGCTGCGCTCCCGACCAGAAAGCGACTTCACCTCGATGGCCCGGTTGCCGAAAATGAAATCCTGATGGGAATCGTCAGGACCGCACCACGCATCGACGGCAGCGGCCTGCGGCAGCGTGCCCTGATAAAGAAGGCGCAGGACGTGCAGTTCGCCGAACAGACCGCGAACCTCTTCGGGCAAGAGCAGGCGGGCATTGCGTCCGGCAAGAAACGCCTTCCAGCGCCGCAGATGGGCAAGTGCGACGGCCAGTGCCGTCGCCGGGTCCGCGACATCCCTGAGGCTACCGATGAGTGTTTCACACAGACCAAGAAACAGATCGCTGTCGATATGACGGGCAAGCGTGAGAACGAGTCGCTGCTGTCCGGCACGATCACCGTTGCGAAGATCAACGCCGATACCATGCAGGGAAACCACGTCACGGCGGAACTGTGCGGTGTGATCGCCATCCAGCTCGATAATAAGCAGGCACTGTCCTCCGGCATCCCGTCCCCAGAAGATGGAGACACCCGAGGTTCCTGCGATGCGGAGAACACTGAGATCAGCCGCCGGTGTCGGAATAGCGTCCCATGGCACGGACCTACTCATCGTCATAGTCCTCGTCAGCGTCCGGATCGTCGTCCATCGAGCCGTACATCTCCTCCATCCAGACCTTGTTGGCGATCACCTCGATCTCGAAGTCGGCTCCATACAGGCCGTCAGGGAAGCTCAGACCCCATGCGGGAACCCTGTAACCAACGAATGCAGGATTTTCGGTCGGCTCCAGAACATGGATCATCAACAGCGGCTTTTTACGAACCATGCGATAATGAACGTCAGAGGGCTTTTTCTTTTTGGAATTGGCATCCTCGGACACCAGCTTCTCCGCGGCGGAAATCTGATCGTCAGTCAGGCCAAGCTTCTCGTCGCCGCGACTGGCGACGCGGTATCCTGAAACCTGCCATTTATCAGGCGTGGCATCCTTTTCAGCCGTCCGATCCTGTGCGCCAAGCCGATATGCCGCCGGGTCGCCAGGCCCTTTCGAGATAAGCAGAACATCAGCTTTGGAGAATTTCGGCGCAATCTTGAGCAGATACTCAACCGCGTCAGCTTTGCGCTTTCTCGCGGATTTATGCGCCTTGAACCGCAACAGGAACTCATCCACTTTCCCGACATCAACGTCAGGAATGAACCACCCCTTTTCTGTCTGTTGCACTATGCCACCGAACCCCTCGCGCCAGTATTCCGCGATCAGCTCCTCGTTCTCCAAGTTGATCTTAGTATCAAGAGGAAGCAGCCAGCTTTCCTGAAGTGTGCCTGTGAGGTTCTGGTTGAGAACGACCTTTTCACCGCTGCGCATCTTGTTGGCGGCAGTCACCATCAGACTGTCCGGATGGGACTTTACATAGAGGCCGAAATCCCTTGGACTCATGTCGGCCTGACGCATCCGCGTGATCTGCTGACGCAGCTCCTCGGATGCCAGTGCGATATGCTTATACCAGTTGATCGAATCATGCGGCAGCCAGACGCGGCAGACATCCTCGTAGCCCGGTCGATAACCGAACCAGCGCCCCATCTGCATCAGCGTGTCGTACATCTTGGTGTTGCGGTACATGTAGCTGATTGTCAGACCTTCAATCGTCAGGCCGCGAGACAGACTGAGACCGCCGATTGCGATGGCGGTCAGGCCGGCGCCATCCTTCTCATACTTCGCAAAATCGAGAACCTCATCGCTCTTGCTGTTGACCACATAGGTACGCAGATTTTCGAACACGCCCCAGAGAGCCGCTTTCACTTCTTCCCAGGTGAAGTTCATCCCGCCAAACTCATCGGCGTCGAACTCAGCGTCGAACACATCACGCAGACGGGCCATGTGCTCGTTCTTCGATGATGCGGCTTCCGGCATCATGTAATTGGCTTTCACGGCCTCCCGCATCCGATCGAGGCGCAGTCCGATGAAGCTCCGCACCTCCTTTTGAACGGATACGAAACGGGACACATTGACCAGCATGGAGCAGTGTTTCCGCTCCTGACCTCTGAGGTTGCGGATGGCTCGCGCGACAATGAACTGATCGATCGCACGATAAAGGCTGGGCGGCAGTTCCGCGACCGGAAAACCGTTCTTATGAACGAACGGAAGGTATTCCTCGCAATCGTCGATCTGCCGCAGGATCGCACTGCTGCTCTCGTCGTTCAGGAAAACCTTGTCCGGCCCGAAATATGTGGTCGGCGCGTCCAGCGAGTGGATAAAGTCGCACGGAAACAGCTCGTCGTAGGCATCCTTGTCGAAAGCGTCAGGGTCGATGAATATGTTGGCGACCGGTGTGGCCGTGTAACCGACGTAGCAGTTCTTGGTGAACAGCCGCAGAATCTTCCTGATCCACGCATTGGTGGCGGTCGGATTGATGTCCGGCTTGTTTGTGTTGATCGATGCGTTATCAGCCTCATCGTCGATGACCAGCATTGGGACATCGGCAATGCGGTCGCGCCCTTTCGCATTCAGCTCCCGCAACCAGATGTGCAGAGCTTCAAGCGTCTTCACATTCTTTTTGATCACAAGAATTACAGGATTCTTGAAATCGTTCAGTTGTGCGCCACTGACATTCGCGGTCCGCTTGTTGAAATCTGAGTTTATGTTCGTGAGCGTGACAGGGTTCGGGTAGTTTCTGTCCAGCCCGACACCGATGTTGACGCGATTTTCCGGATCGCTGGACCGACCGACAAATCCTTCATCGACACGCTGCTGGGTCTGCTTGCGCAGATTGTTGTGAATGCCCGCAATGACGATGATGAACTTGTATCCGGCATCGGCAGCCTTCGCGATCACACCCATGTAGTTGGCAGTCTTGCCGGACTGGACATGGCCGATGACCAGACCACGGCGTTTCCATTCGCCTTCGCTGGTAGGGTCTTGGAGAAGGCCGAGAATTTTTGAACCGTCAGCGTTGAGGAGGGTGTTCACAACAGTGGGCTTCCAGCCCTGACCGCGAAGGTAGCCACCATAGGCATCCGCATAAGTGGCGCCGATCTCGCGCTTATGAATCCAGTCGTCGTCATGCGCGGCATCGACATCGATCAGTGAAACGCCCGCGTTCATGCGCGACGGTATTGCCGTCTCGGCTTCAGTGATGATGTTCTGAAGATCGCCAGAGTAGCCGAGCAGCGGCGCGAGGAGAGCGGCTTTCGCTGCAATCTCGTCGCGTGACGGCAGACTGTCCAGATCGTCGAACGCACCGATCAGTGCAGCAAGAACAACCTTCTCCTTATCGCTCTGCGTACTCAAGCGAATCCCCCCAGAATGTAATTTTCAACGATCTCCCCATATTCGTCAAATAGTCGCGTCGATCTGACAATATCCCTGAATGCATTCGCATCCCCCGGACCATCACCCCACAGGGCGCGTCTTAGGTTATCAAGGCGGTCTTTCACATCATCGACCGGCGGTATCTGGCTCACGTCGCGAGGGTGCGTCGAATAATCTGAGTAGATCATCTCGACGGGCAGCGATGCCGAAACGGCTTCCAGCAGAAGGTCGAGGTGGCGCGCACCTTCGCCGTCCAGTTTCTCGTGCAGGCGCTGTGCCAGCGGATGCGTCCTGTTCAGTGCATACCGGATGCCGGTCTTGTCGGCATATCGCTCCCACAGCGGCGCGGTGACTTCATGGAAAAGCTTCTGGCCGCGCCCACGGTGAACGGTGGTGCTTGCTCCAGAAACCTGTGCGATAATCTGCCTAAGCCTTTGCCGTACCGGCAGCGGCGGGCGGGATCGTGACTTCTTGATGTCGATGGTCCACGCCTCATCGAGGCTGTTCGGAAAGTCGATCTGGACGCGGGCCAGTTTGGTCGCTTCCCCCTTCGGTATCAGCCGGAACCAGTCACCCCACGCCATCAGTCTGCCGTTGCGGTAGATGTAGGCTCCCTGATTGGAGATGAAGTCGCTGCGGTTCTGATAGAAATCATATTCGCGGGCCGTCAGGTTTGAATGGTGTGGCAGGATGTATGGTTGCAGATTCACCGCTGCCGATCCGATCTGCACAATCTCTTCCGGCAGATGTCTGGTGTGGGTGTTTTTGCGGCAGAAGGGATCAAAGGCTTCGACCGGATGCCCGTTCACCGTGATCGCAATGCGGCCCCACCCTCGGATTTCACCGGCAAGAAAACGGTGGAAGACGAGTGCCAGATGCTTTTCCAGCACGTCAAGCTTCTCATTGACGATCTCATCCCGGCGGTTGCCGGTTTCATCTTCCAGCAGTCGATCCATTTCCCGCCAGATGACGGCAGTACCGTGTGCGCCAAGATGGTCCACATATGGGAGAGCCGCGATATCCTCTTCGTCGAGTATGCTGAGAATCCAGTCATCCGCTTGGTCAATAACATCGAGGTTCCATTCAGCCCCTGACAGGCTGCCATCCTTCGTGCTCACGACGGTGAGGGAGCGGCATTGCGAGAAAGAGGCGGTTTTGAGACCGAGACCGAACCGGCCCAGGTCTTTAGGAGACCGTTCCATGCGCGGGTTTGCGGCCCCATGCCGCATCGCCGCCAGAAGCTCGGTTGCGTCCATGCCACGCCCGTCATCAAGGATGACGAGAACGGGTTGCGGAGCTGTCGGCTCGCAGAAGATATCGATTTTCGATGCGTCGGCGGAGATGCTGTTGTCGATCAGGTCTGCAACCGCCGCCTCAAGCGAATAGCCCAGATCGCGCATCGATGCGGAGAGGCAGGCCGCACTCGGCGGAAGTGGGATATTTCGTGCCATCAACTCGCCTCACGCATAGCGTAGGACAGTTTTTCCACCACGCCGGGTGCATCGCTTTTCAGCTCACATTCCCATACTGTTAGGACAGTCCATCCCGCCGCCTTAAGGGCGGCTTGATTGCGCTCATCCCTTCCTACATTGGAATCGAATTTTGACTTCCAGAACTCAGTTCTGGTCGAGGGCATCGTGGCATTGCGACACCCGTCATGGCGATGCCAGAAGCATCCGTGGACGAATATCGCCGCACGGTACCTCGGCAGGACGATATCAGGTTTGCCTGGAAGCTCCTTGGAGTGAAGCCTGAACCTGAAGCCCGCGCGATGCAGCGGCGAACACAGCCGCAATTCCGGGCCGGTATCTCGCCCCTTTATCCGGGACATATTCCAGCTTCGCCGTTCGCGCGTGATCGTATCTGCCATCAACGGTCTTCTCGGATCAGATCGAGCACCTGCGCCACGATTTCCGCAATCTGCTTTGCAAGCTGCGGCGGGACGGCGTTTCCGACCTGATGGTATCGGGCTGTGCGTGGCCCGGCAAAAAAGTAATTGTCGGGGAATGTCTGAAGACGTGCCGCCTGCCGCACAGTGAGGCTGCGGCACTGCGCGGGATCGTAATGGATGAAATAATGTCCATCCTTTGAGATATGGGACGTGATGGTGGTGGAGACGTGATCCGCCAGTTGCACCCGGAAGCGATCCGAAAACATCTTGCCAGAGCGGCCAAGCTCGACATTCCTGTGCTCCGGCAGCAAACTGTCGGGAAAATCCGCCAGCTTGGGGCTGCGTCCTGTCTTCTGCGCAAAGGTGGCGGCGTAGAGATACCGCCTGAGATCCGAGGCCATATGGCTGCGCGCTTCGTGCGCGGTCAGCACCGAAAGCCGCTCGTCGTAAAGGCTGCGCAACACGTCATGCGCGGGCCTACGCATAGGATAGCGCACGGACGAGACTGCGCGGGGAGATTTCACCTCGATCAGATTATGGAAATCGAGAGCACGGGCGACCTCGCCTGCGTAGGTCGCGCCATTCAACTGGCGGCGGACATTCATGCCCGATATGGCCCGCAATTCACTCAGCCAGGCTGTCGCACTGTCCTTCTTCTTGGATAGACCGCTACGTATGGATGGAAGCGGTGCTCTCGTCTCCTGCACGCTCGGAGCCGCCATCTTCTCCAGCACTCCGGGGCGGACGCTCAGGTCACTGCGGATGCCGACAATGAACATGCGATGCCGAGCCTGAGGGATGCCGTATTCTTCGGCGCGCACGACAAACAGGCGAGGGTCCACTTCCTCGTTTTCCATATCCTCTTCAGCCAGTGAATACAGCCTGTATGTCAGATCGCTCGGAGCGGCAGGAATAGCGGTATTCGGACAGGAAAGATCACGTAGGATCCGGACGGTTACCTATTTGCCTTCTATGGTCGCAGAAAGCAGACCCTTTACAGTCTCCATCACGAAAACAGGCGGGCGGTGGTCGGCAATGATCCTGAGATATTCGAGGTAGAGCGTGTGGCGCTCGTCCTTCTCAAAGTCAGATCGGCCCATCATCCTGGAGCGCCCGACAAGCGAATAAGCTTGACAGGGAGGACCTCCGACAAGCGCCCATCGACGGCTTCCACCGATCCGCTCCCGAATAATCTCCCGCACCTGCGCATGAGAACTCTGAGCCAAGCGAAATCTGTAGAGCGGACGATGCCGCGTGACGATGCGCGGCTGGATAGCGCTGGTAAAGCTGGTCGCGTGAAATATCTCCGGCGAGAAACGCATAATAGTCACCAGGCACTTCGCCTTCCGGGAACTCCCTGATGAAGTGCCGCAGGAGAAGGGTCTGATGTGAAAATTCGTCCCGCTCAATAGATACGACGCTGGTGAAACGAGAGCACCCTTTCTCGTCAACGCTTGAAGCGAAGCCTTCCCCCTAGACCCCCGGGCCCCGCAAACAGATCGACTACTTTGTAAGCCGGAAGCCGGTTGGGCCTGCCCCCTGTGCTCACGCCCACGTCCCCAACATTTCTTCTCTCGTTCGCCCCCCGGCATACATACCTACTTCAGCCTTCTTCCGGCCTTTGACGTTCGGAAACCTGCCTGCCTTTAGTGCGGGCGCTGGAAAGCTTCTCGAACTCCTCGACGCTCATGACGACCACAACTGGCCGACCATGCTTCTCCACCTGAACTGGCTCTGCTCTGGCTTGATCCAACAACAGGCCGAAGCTGTTTTTGGCATCTTTTGCAGACATGGTTTTCATGTGATCAGCCCCGCAGCGGATAAGCTATTTTAGCTATTTCGTCTGCGCTCGCAACGTCATTATTGCACTGCTTGGTGAAGCGGTTTCGCCCATATCACCGTCGAGAAATTATGGCGCGGACATACCGCATTTGCGCGGCTCCGCCGCGCGATGGCTGGCAGCGCTGCGATATGTTGGTCTCCGCGCCGCCCGCATTATACGTCGTTCCGACGTGCGCTTGAGGGCACTATCTGGTCGGTCGCCATGGCGATCTACCATTTCTCCGTTCAGGTCATCGGACGCGCGGCGGGCCGCAGCGCGGTTGCCGCAGCCGCCTATCGCTCGGCGATGCGCAGCGCGCCCGATC
>CAWDYM010000006.1:0-11803 GCA_963806665.1 uncultured Alphaproteobacteria bacterium
ATCGCGAAGGCGTTTTTGCGGACGTCCTCGATTTTCATCGAATCCGATCTCCTGTCGGCCCGCTTGTCGAGCCCTTTGGTGCAGTCGAAAACGACGACGTCTTCCTCCGGCCGCGTCCTCGACAGCCAATCGGGATGCGTCAAGGTCGTCGACACATCCGCGCCGCCGGCCTTCCAGTGGTCCTCCATTGTCGCTCGCGAGAATTCATAGTCCTTGGACTGCGTCTCGTAGGCGGCGCGGCGATGGATCAGCTGGACGATCGTGACGCCGGGGACGTCTCCGAAACCATCGAGCGCGAGCCAGTCCGGATCACTCAGCAGATCCGTCGGCAGTTTCTGCGACAGCCGTTTGACGGCCCCGCGCAAACCATGCGCGCGTTTGAGCAGATCGGTGTTGAGCCTCGTCCGGCTCGAATAACGTATGTCCTTCTCCCGCTGGCCGCGTCGAGCAATGTCGACGGTGTCGGGCCGCGCGCGCCGAAAAGATCGATCTGGAAGACGCAAAGGTCGTCCTTGGGATCGCAGTAATCGAGGATGTATTGCAGCGGTGTATTTGAAACAAGTCCGCCGTCCCAATAGAGTTCGCCCTTGATCTCGACGGGCGGAATCCGGGCGGAAGCGCACCGCTCGCCAGAATGTGATCAGGGCCGATCTCGTCTGAGAGATTGTCGAAATATTCGAAATTGCCGGTGCGGATGTTGACGGCCCCAACCTGAGCCGGGTCTTTCTTGAATTGATCAGATCGAAATCGATGAGTCTGGAGAGCGTGCGGCGAAGCGGCTGCGTGTCATAGAAGCTCAGTTCGGTCGGCGGATAGGGCCAGGCCGGCGCCGGCGGCGGCAGGCGCGGCTGGAAGAAGCCCGGCGCGCCGAACGCCGCCGCGAAATTGGCGCTGGCGGCAGTGAACATCGAGCCCATCAAGCTGTCGAGAAAAAGGGCGCCGGCGCGCCGCTCGTCACTTCGCCCCAGAAGTCGCGAGGCGCTGGACCCGCGTCTCCGGCGGATTGCCGCACATGATCGCGGCGTTGATGGCTCCGATGGAGATTCCCGCGAACCATTCGGGGCGATAGCCGCCCGACGAGAGCGCCTCATAGGCGCCTGCCTGATACCGCCGAGCGCGCCGCCTCCCTGGAGAACAAGCGCGACCTTTTCTGATTTCGCCACTCGAAGGTCTCCGGTTGCCGCCCCGTGAAGGCCCACTCTGCGGCGGACAAGGCAAAACGGCGCTGAATCCCGGTCCAGACCTTAGCAAGTCGAACGCAACATTTCGACAGCAGTTCGCGTGCTTTTTTTGTGAAAATCCAATTCGGAGAAATTCGTTCGGCGGCGATAAGCCAGTCACCCCGCGGGGCGGTCCACGCCGCTGGCGGACGGCGCAAGTCAGACAAAAAATTATGGCACGGCAGAACAGTAGGTTAGCTGCGAGCAGCGCCTGGCGCGGGCGTTTTTGGGCGACCGTTGTACCATTGCAATAGCCAATCCTCCCGGTTTGAATCACATTGCGTTCTTTGGAGGAATTGTATGCAGCCGCTCAGACGCTTTGGCGGCGGATTTTCCGCGACCGCAGCTTTCGGCGCCGCCCTTCTGACGCTCCCTTGCCTGCAGGCGGCGGGGGCGGAAGAGAAACTTGCCCTCACCGAAATCGGCGCCGACGATCCACGCCAGCGCGCCCGCGCCGGGTGCGGCGATAGCGGCTCCGTGTCGATGGAGGTTCGCTGCTCCGGAAAGCCCGGCGCCCCGGCCCGTCTCGAGCGGCCGCTTTTCGCCGTCGTGTCGATCGCCGATCAGAGCGTTTCAATCTACAATCATCAGGGTCTCGTCACTCGCTCGGCGGTCTCCACCGGCATGGCGGGTCACGCCACGCCCAAGGGCGTCTTCACGATCATCGGCCGCGAGCGGATGCACGCCTCCAACATTTATTCCGGCGCGCCAATGCCCTTCATGCAGCGCCTCACTTGGTCCGGCATCGCTATGCATCTTGGGGTCGTGCCCGGCCATCCGGCTTCGCACGGCTGTATCCGGCTCCCGGCCGATTTCGCCGCAAAGCTCTGGGGAATGACCCGCATCGGCGAGCGTGTCGTCATCGCGCCGGACGACGTGACGCCGACGGAGTTCGCAAGTTCCCTCCTGCCCGCGCCGAAGATGCAGGTTTTCGCAGATGCGGGCGCCGCCGCCACCGCGCCTGCTTCGTCTCAGCCAGCAACGCTGGCCGAGCCGTCGAGGCTCAACCCGCGGGAATACGCGGGCCGGCTGAAAGCCAAGGCCGTCGCTGATCGGATTGCGGCGGCAAAGGCGTCGGGCGAGGCCTACCTCGAAGCGGACGCGAAGGATGCGGAAGCGCTGCGCCTCGCGGAGGAGCTCAAGGCGGCTGAGGCGGCCTTTGCGCTGGCGCAGGCGAAGGCCGAGGCCTTGGCGCGTGCGCCGCAACCGGTCGAAGCCGCCGCGAGGGATGCAGACGCCGCCGCGAAGGCGAAGGCCGAGGAGGTGCGCGCGGCCGCCGCCGCGCGGCTCGACGCGATCAGGAAAGCGTCGGCCGCCAATGTGCTCGAGGCGGCGGAGGCCTATCGGCGCTGGACCGCGGCCGCCAAGGCGTTCGAAGCCACGGAAAGCGCCGAAAAGGACGCCGAACTGCGCATGACGCCCGTGTCGGTGCTGATCAGCAAGGCGGACAAGCGCGTCTATGTGCGTCAGGGTCTGACGCCCATCTTCGATGCGCCGGCGACGGTGCGCGATCCCAAAGCGCCGCTCGGCTCGCAGCTTTATATCGCAACAGCCGTCGGCGCGGATGGGGCGTCGCTCAAATGGTCGGTCCTCTCGATCCCGCCGCAGCGCGTCGACGAACCCGGCGCTCGCAAGAAGGGAAAGGCCGCGGATGAGGAGCCTTACCCGATGCTTGGCGTCTATTCCTCGTCGGCGAGCCCGGACGAGGCCCTCGAGCGCGTCGACATCGGTCAGGACGTCCGCGACCGCATCGCCGAACGCCTGTGGACCGGCGCCTCCATCATCATCTCCGACCAGCCGGTGAGCGGCGAGACGAACAACGTCGGCACCGACCTCACCGTCAAGCTGCGCTAGCCGTTGCAAAAGGCGCGTTCTGACGCCCGACAGGGTATGATTCGGGCGATCACATGAAAGTCAGAACAATGCAGCTTCGGTTATTGGCGTCCCTTGTCGCTTTGCTGCTCGGGGCGATCGGCGCCAGCGCCGAGACCAGTCCCTCAACAGTCGCGATGACGCTGACGCACAGCGATTTCGGCGGGGGGCGCATCTATCTCCCCGTACGTTTCGGCAACATGGCGGGGACGATGCGCCTCGACACCGGGGCCACCTCCACCCAAGTCACGCTTGCGCCGTGGAACAAGAGTTTCCCCGCCCTGGGGCAAAGCAACTCGACCGGGGCGTCGGGAAAAACCACGCGCTGCGACGACGTCGAGGCCGCAAATGTCGCGCTCAAGGCGGTGCAGGGCCCCGACATCGCGCGAGCGAAATATGAGGTGGCGCGTTGCGCCGCGAACGACGGCGACGACCTTCTCGGACTGGATTTCTTCAAGGGCGCGCGCTTCACGCTGGATTTTCAGCGGCGGGAGATGGCGTTTTTTCCGGAAGCGCGCGCGGGCGCCCACGCAAGGCCCTTCCGACTGCTGGGCCCCGAGCGGCGCCTCGTCGCCATAGACCTGCGCGCGGGCGACGTCGCCGTCGCCGGGCTCTTCGATACGGGCGCCGAGATTTCCGCCGTCGATCAGCGCTTCGTCGAGACGCACAAAAATCTCTTTGCGCCCGTCAAGAGCAAGAGCCGGGCGAGCGAGGTCGGCGGCCGGCAGTTTTCGGCTAAAATCTACAAGATTAAGTCGCTCGATCTGGGAGACGGGCGATTGCTGCGCGGCGTCTATGCGCTCGCCTATGACTTCGGCGTCCTGCGAGACGTCCTCGGGTCGCAGACGCCCTTCATCCTGGGCTACAATGCGCTCAGCCGGTTTAATTGGGACCTGGATTTTCGGGCCGCCGGCGCGCCCGTCTGGGACGCGCGCGCAAAGTAGCCGCGCCGTCCTCGCGAAAAGCGGCTTACGCGGAACGCCCGCCTTCCGGCGACGTTGAGACGTCGAGCGCCGCGGCGGCGCGCGGGGCCAGTCCCGGGAGCGCGGCCGCGAGCGATGCAAGCCTGCTCGCCGGCGGGAAAATGGTCAGGCTGACGGAACAACCCTCGCAAACGGCAGTTCAGCTGCATCAGGCGCCGCCCGCGTCGTGCAGGCCGCGAGAGAATGAGGCGAGATGAACGCAACTTATGAAGACGCACAGGCCGCGGAGATCGTGTCGCGCGCGCGGCCCAGACGGCAACCCCGCGTGCTCGACGTGCTGCTGATCGAGGACGAGTCGGCGATCGCGAGAGACATCGAATACATCGTGCGGGACATGGGCCATCGCGTCGTCGGGCCGGCGCGCACGCAGGAGGAGGCCGTGTCGCTCGGGACGAAGGCCCGGCCGGCGGTCATCATCGCCGACGTAAAGCTGGCGGACGGGAGTTCGGGCGTCGTCGCGGTCGATGAGATTCTCAAGACGATCGACGCTTCCGTGATCTTCGTCACCGCCGTTCCGGAATGGCTGAGGACGGGCGAAGTGGAGCCGTTCTTCGTCATCCCCAAGCCCTACGCCACAGAAGCGGTCAAAGCCGCCATCGCGCAGGCGACATCGAGGCGCGCGCAGGCGATGCAGGCTATTTTGGAGACGAAGTCCGCCGTGAGCCGCCTCATGCGCAAACAGTAAGCGCCGTTTTCCGCCCGTGCGGCGATCCTTCGCAGGCGACGCGCTCTAAAACATGTTACATCGCGACAGCGCCGCAGCGAGGGCTGCGGGATGGCGCGGGGTCTGGAGGCGTTCGGCGATGTACAAGAAGATTCTCGTGCCGGTCGATTTGAGCGAGCCCGATATGACGGAGCTTGCTCTGGGCGCCGCCGTTGCGCTCGCCGCGACGGGCGAGGGCGCGCAGCTGCGACTGGTGAACGTGCAGCCGCTCGTGCCAATGGCTTTCTCGGACTATATCCCGCCGAATTTCGACGAGGAAATGCGCAAGTCGGCCGAGAAGGAAATGGGCGCGATCGCCGCGAAAGTGTCCTTTCCCGCCGACCGCGTGACGTCGACGGTCCGCTTCGGCGCGGTCTATCCCGAAGTGCTCGGCGAGGCGGAGGACTGGGGCGCCGATCTCGTCGTCGTCGGATCGCACCGGCCCACCATGGCCACCTATCTCCTCGGCTCCAACGCCAAGACGATCGTGCGCCACGCCAAATGCTCGGTGCTGGTGGCGCGGCAATAGGCCTCAGACGCGATCGGCGCGAGGCGCGGTAGAGTTTTCGTCATGGCTCAATTCGCACCTTTCGCCGTTCTCGTCCTCACCGCAGGCCTCTCTCCGGGAGCCGTGGCGCTGGCCGCCCCGGCGGAACAGGGAGCCTTCGAGCGGGGCGAGGCGCTCGCCCGAAAGAATTGCAGTTCCTGCCACGCCATCGGCCGCTCGGGCGCAAGCCCCAATCCCAAATCTCCGCCGTTCCGCTACCTCTCGCGCCGCTATCCGCTCTCGAATCTCGAGGAGGCGCTCGGCGAGGGCATCGTCGTCGGCCACGAGGGTCCTGAGATGCCGCAGTTCGAGTTCAGCACGAAGCAGATCGAGGCGCTGCTGGCTTATCTGGGCGCCATCCAGAAGCGGTGATCGCGGCGCGCAGGCGCGCGACAGTCCGACGCCTTTGCGCTTGCCGGGCGGCTGGTCTAAAAACGCCTGAGATCAGCCGAGGAAACGATGTCCGCCATCCCCGATTTCACCAAAATCCCCTTCGCCGCCGCCAATGTCGCGCAGGAGACGCCGCCGCGCAGCTGGATGACGCCGGAAGGCATAGAGGTGAAGAACGCCTACGGGCCGCAGGACGTCGAGGGGCTGTCTTTCATCGACGGCTATCCCGGCGTCGCGCCCTTCGTCCGCGGGCCTTACTCGACCATGTATGTCGCCCAGCCCTGGACGATCCGCCAATATGCGGGCTTCTCCACGGCGGAGGATTCCAACGCCTTCTATCGCCGCAACCTCGCCGCCGGGCAGAAGGGCCTCTCCGTCGCCTTCGACCTCGCGACGCATCGCGGCTACGATAGCGACCATCCGCGCGTCATGGGCGACGTCGGCATGGCGGGCGTCGCCATCGAACTCGATCTACGACATGCGCACGCTCTTCGACGGCATTCCGCTCGACCAGATGTCCGTGTCCATGACCATGAACGGCGCGGTGCTGCCGGTTCTCGCGCTCTTCATCGTCGCTGCGGAAGAGCAGGGCGTGTCGGCCGACAAGCTCACCGGCACGATCCAGAACGACATTCTCAAAGAATTCATGGTGCGCAACACGTACATCTATCCGCCGGAGCCCTCCATGCGGATCGTGTCGGATATCTTTGCCTACACCAGCAAGCATATGCCGAAGTTCAACTCGATCTCGATCTCCGGCTATCACATGCAGGAAGCGGGCGCTTCGGCCGATCTCGAACTCGGCTACACGCTCGCCGACGGCGTCGAATATGTGCGCGCCGGCGTCGCGGCGGGCCTCGACATCGACGCCTTCGCCCCGCGCCTCTCTTTCTTCTTCGCCATCGGCATGAACTTCTTCATGGAGGTCGCCAAGCTGCGCGCCGCGCGCCTCTTGTGGGCGCGTCTCATGAAGGATCTCGGCGCCAAATCCGAGAAGAGCCTGACGCTGCGCACCCATTGCCAGACCTCCGGCTGGTCGCTTACCGCGCAGGACGTCTATGTGAATTCCATCCGCACCTGTGTGGAAGCCATGGCGGCGACGCAGGGCCATACGCAATCGCTGCATACCAATGCGCTGGACGAAGCGCTGGCCCTCCCGACGGACTTCTCGGCGCGCATCGCCCGCAATACGCAGATCGTGTTGCAGCAGGAGAGCGGCACGACGCGCGTGATCGACCCGTGGGGCGGCTCTTATTATGTCGAGCGCCTGACGGCCGAACTCGCCAAAGGCGCCTGGAAGCATATCGAGGAGATCGAGGCGCTGGGCGGCATGGCCAAGGCCATTGCGGCGGGCGTCCCCAAGCAGCGTATCGAAGAGGCCGCCGCAAAGACGCAGGCGCGCATCGACAGCGGAACGCAGGTTGTCGTCGGCGTCAACAAATACCGCCCCGAGAACGACGCCAAGCCCAACGTGCTCAAGGTCGACAACGCCGCCGTGCGCGCCGCGCAGCTCGACAAGCTGAAGCGCCTGCGCGCCGAGCGCGACGAGGCGGCGACAGAGGCGGCGCTGAATGCGCTGACCGTGGGCGCGACGTCAGGCGCCAATCTGCTCGACCTCGCCG
The DNA here is from genome assembly GCA_963806665.1 of uncultured Alphaproteobacteria bacterium. Classification (GTDB taxonomy): domain Bacteria; phylum Pseudomonadota; class Alphaproteobacteria; order Rhizobiales; family Beijerinckiaceae; genus Methylocystis. Next base: position 7,338 of record CAWDYM010000006.1, read on the forward strand.
TGAAGGCGGCGCGCGCCAAGGCGAGCGTCGGCGAAATTTCGACCGCGCTGGAGAAGGTCTTCACGCGCCACAAGCCCAAGGCCAATGTCATCTCCGGCGTCTATGCGAAGGAGGCCGGCAAGGACAGCCCGCAGGTCGGGCGCATCGTCGGCATGACGCGCGACTTCGAAGAGAACACAGGCCGCAAGCCGCGCATCCTCGTCGCCAAGATGGGCCAGGACGGCCACGACCGCGGCCAGAAGGTCATCGCCTCGGCCTTCGCCGACATGGGCTTCGACGTCGTCATCGGCGATCTTTTCGCGACGCCCGACGAAGTCGCGCAGCGGGCGGCCGAGGCCGACGTGCATATCGTCGGCGTCTCGACCATGACGGCGGGCCATCTCACGCTCACGCCCGAATTGCGCGATGCGTTGAAGCGTGTGAACCGCGAAGACATCATGATGGTCGTCGGCGGCGTCATTCCGCCGGATGATTTCCAGGCGCTGCTCGATTTCGGCGCCGCCGCGATCTTTCCGCCCGGCACGAATATTCCGATTGCCGCAGAGCAGTTGCTGCACGAGTTGAACATCCGGCTGGGCTTTGCGCAGCGCGAGGTGAAGCAGGCGGGGTGATTGGAGAGCTATTTCATGGAAAATTGCGAATTGAAATACTCTGTTCGGCGGACCGAGCATCCGCTCGACTGGCCAGATTTGAATAAGATAGTGGAGTCGCACGGACGAATAATGTTCGTTTATATCAGTTCCGAGGATTTGCCTGATGGGCGTAAGGGATATCGCGCGGGCGAGCCTCTCACTGATTTAGTGTCTGTCCGAAGGGATATTGAATCGGATGAATCGTTTGTGATTCAAAGAGGCGGCCTGATTCGCGGGGAGGTCGCCGATGTGGACGAACGAAAATCGTGCGCGTTATGATCGCAGCAAGTTGCGCTATCCCAGTGACGTGACGGACGCCGAATGGGCGCTGCTCGCTCCCTTGATCCCGCCTGCAAAGCGCGGCGGCGGCAAGCGCACGGTGAGCGTGCGCGAAGTGGTGAATGGCCTGATGTATGTTCTCTCGACGGGCTGTCAGTGGCGGGCGATCCCGAAGGATTTGCCGCCGAGAAGCACGGTTCATGGCTACTTCGATCTTTGGACCTACGACGGCACGTTGGATCGCATTCATCACGCGTTGTATGTGAAGTGTCGCGAAGCCGCCGGACGCGAGGCCAGTCCGACCGCCGCCGTCATCGACAGCCAGAGCGTGAAGAGCGCCGAAAAAGGGGGGCCTGCATCGACCCGCACGGCTATGATGCGGGCAAAAAGATCAAAGGCAAGAAGCGGCACATTCTCGTCGACACGCTAGGCCTGCTGCTGCACGCCATCGTCCACTCCGCCGACGTTCAAGATCGCGACGGCGGCGTTCTCGTCCTGCAAACGCTGTTCGGGAAGTTTCCGTTCCTGCAAAAGCTATTCGCGGACGGCGGCTATCAAGGCCCGCAATTTCTCGATGGGCAGAAGAAGGCGTTGCCCTGCCTCGCGACTGAAATCGTCAAGCGTTCCGATGCGGCCAAAGGCTTCGAGGTCTTGCCAAGGCGCTGGGTGGTCGAGAGAACTTTTGCTTGGCTCGGTCGCTGTCGAAGATTGGCCAAGGACTGGGAGAACTTCAATCGCAAAGCGCTCGCCTTCCTGCGCCTCGCTTCAATCCGCCTCATGCTCAGAAAACTTTGTAATCCCGCCTGAAGTCATCGGACAGACTCTTAGAGCTGCTTGAACGTGTACAGAAATACTGGCATTGCGAGAAAGAGCTGAAGGGCTGGTCCCTGAAACCGAATCTAACTCCGAAGGTACTCCTTGCCGTAGCGCTCAAACCAAAGCATCGGGAAATAATCGCTTCATTGAAAATATTAGTTAGCGATGCCGGCGTTTGGGTGCCCAATTTGGTGGGTGACGGTCGAATTGTCCCGGTTGACATCGAGTGTGATGAGAACAAAAACCTAGATTTCCTTGGCATCAGAGGTCGGAAATTAAAAACCGAACCGGCACTAAAGTTTGGGCAATCACCCTACACGCATAGGATCTTTTTTCCATAGAGTTCAAATGCCAGCGCCCTTGTGCCCGCCCGCCCCAGCCTCCATCTGCAGGGCGGCCGCCGCGCGGGCGGCTGTTAGAGGCCGCATATGACCTTCATGTTCGAGGCCGCCATGGCGGCTTTGCGCGAGATTCTCTCGCCGCCCTTCCGCAACGTGCTCTGGAAGAGTCTGGGAATGACCTTCCTGTTCCTGGCGCTCGCCTGGGTCGGGCTGGACAAGGTCGCCCTGTCCTACATAGCCGTCAACCACCCCTGGCTGCAGGTGGCGCTGACATACGCCACGGGCGTCGGGCTGTTCCTTTTCCTCGCCTTTTTCCTCGGGCCCATTTCGGTGCTGGTCGCCGGCCTTTTCCTCGACGATCTCGCCGATGTGGTGGAGGAGGGGCTTTATCCGCCGGGCCGGCGCGGGCAGGCCATTCCCGTCTCCGATGCGATCTTCATGGGGCTTCGCTTCGCGGCCGTCTCGGCGGGCGTGAATATTCTCGCGCTTTTCTTGCTGCTGGTGCCGGGCGTCAACGCCGTGGCCTTCCTGCTCGCCAACGCCTATCTGCTGGGGCGCGAATATTTCCTCTTCGCCGCCACCCGCTTTCGTTCGGTGGAGGAGGCGGTGGCGCTGCGCCGCCGTTTCGCGCCGCAGATTTTTCTCGCCGGTCTGTTCATCGCCGCCTTCGTCATGACGCCCGGCCTCAATGTGCTGACGCCGCTTTTCGGCGTCGCCTTCATGACCCGCATCCACAAGATGCTGTCGCCGGAGCGCCAGGCCCATTACGCCGCGCGTTGACGCGCTGACGCCCAAGGCCCTTTCGCGGCGTCAGGCTCCCATGCGCTGCGCCTGATACTGGCCGGTCTTGCGGTAGCGATAGAGATAGGTGGGCGTGATTGCCTCGATGGACTGAGGCTCGATGCCGAGCCCCTGCAGCGTGCGGCCTTCCTTGACCGCCGCCTCGCTCACCACATTGTCGTGCTTGAGCAGTTCGACCTGATCGCCGGTCATGCGCAGCAGCGTCGGGAAAAGCCCGAGCGACAGTTTGGTGAAGAACTCGGTGATCCCTGCGACGAGCTTGCCCGTTGAGAAGGAGAGTTTCACGATCGGGCGGTCGCGTTCCGTGACCTTCAGCAGATCCTCGATCAGCGCGCCAAAGCTCTTCGCCTCCGGTCCGCCGAGTTCGTAGGTTGCGCCCGCCCGCGCGCGGCCCGAGATGGCCGCCGCAACCGCATCCGCGACATCCCCGACATAAACCGGCTGGAATTTTGTTTCCGCGCCCACGACCGGGATGAACGGGAAATATCGGGCCATGGTGGCGAAGCGATTGAAGAAGGCGTCTTCGATGCCAAAAATCACCGAGGGACGCAGGATGACCGCATCGGGAACCGCCGCGAGCACGGCGGCCTCGCCCTGGGCCTTGCTGCGGGCGTATTCAGAGGCCGAATGCGCGTCGGCGCCGATCGCCGAGACATGCACGAGATTGTCGATGCCGGCGGCCTTGGCCGCCTCGGCGATGACGCGCGCGCCCTCGGTCTGCACCTTTGAAAACTTCTGCGCCCCGCCCTCGGCGAGGATGCCGACGAGATTCACCACGGCGCAAGCGCCCTGCAGCGCGGCGGCGATCGAACTCTGGGTGACGCACATTGGCCTGAACGGCCATGATCTGACCGACGCGGCCCTGCGGCTGCAGATGGAAGGCGAGATCAGGACGGCGGCATGCGATGCGCACGCGCCAGCCGTCGCGCGCAAGGGAGCGCACGACATAGCGCCCGACGAAGCCCGAGCCGCCAAACACCGTCACCACGCGTCCCGCGCCTACGTTCACGCCGCTCATCGATTCTGCTCCATTCGCCGCGCCGGCGGGGCCGGCTGGAAAAATCAGTCGCTCGTGCTCTAGCGAAATTCCGGCGCGAAGGGAATGCTCAGAGGCGATGGCGGCAAGCCTGAAGCGCGCTTTTTCCGGCAGGCGCGGCTTTTTCGCCCGCGATCGCATTGACGGGACCGCCCCGCTCCCCTATGAGAGCGCCCACATGCCCAGGTGGCGGAATTGGTAGACGCGCTGGTTTCAGGTACCAGTGGTGAAAGCCGTGGAGGTTCGAGTCCTCTCCTGGGCACCATAAACACCAATCTATTTTCGATGCCCGTCGTCTGGCCAACTCGCGTCAGGGCGTCGCGCCCGCCGAATTGACGCAACGGGGCATGACGCGTGATGACGCGCTCCTGGACAATGCCCCCAAGTCCTAGCGTTTCGACTCAGCAAACCCGCACAGCGCCAGAGGCGCAAAGTGCGGAGTCATGCGTTGCGTCGTGCTGCGGCGCGCGGGATGGGACGGAAGCGAATCGCTCGCCGATCCTGGTCGGGAAAATGGTGCTGCAAGAGAGGATTGAACTCTCGACCTCTCCCTTACCAAGG
>CAWDYM010000007.1:0-695000 GCA_963806665.1 uncultured Alphaproteobacteria bacterium
GCAGCGCCTTGCGCTCCGCCTCCATCACCGCGACCATTGTCCGGATGCCGGCCGAATAGCGCACGAGCTTGAAAAAGCGCAGCAGCCGCAAGAGCAGCAGCACGCGCAGATCGGCGGCGAAGAAGAAGGAAATATAGACCGGAAGGATGGTCAGGAGATCGATGATCGCCGAGCCCGAGGCGATGAAAGCGAGGCGCGCCCTGAGCGCCGTCCTGTCGGCATAGGGCGTGTGTTCGGGTGCGCACCAGAGCCGCAACAGATATTCGAAGGTGAAGACCGCGACGGCGACATATTCGACGGCGAGAAAAAGACGGCGAAAATTGCGGTCGTATTCCGGGACCGATTCCAGGATGACCGACAGCACGGAAAGCGCGACAAGCGCGATCAGCGCGCGATGAAGAAAGCGCGTCGGGCCGTCATTCGCGCCGCCGTCGAAAATCGCATGAATGCGGCTGCGCAACCGGCTATGCCAGGCGCGCTGCTCGCCGGTGCTCACTGCGCCGCCTTGCCGCGGAGGGCATCCTCGACCGACGCGAGCGCCTGCTCGATGGCGGCCGCGTTGGGCCCCCCGGCCTGAGCGAGGTCGGGACGCCCGCCGCCGCCTTTGCCGCCGAGCGCGACGCTGGCGACGCGGACGAATTCGACGGCGCTGAATTTCTCGGTAAGGTCGTCCGTGACGCCGACGACGATGCCCGCCTTGCCGTCGGGGGAGGCGCTGGCGATCGCGACGACGCCGGAGCCGAGGCTTTTCTTGGCGTCGTCCACTAGCGATTTCAGATCCTTCGCGTCGATGCCTTCGACCGCCCGGGTCAGGAGCTTCACGCCGGCGATGTCGCGCGCCTCGGGGCCGGGCGCCGTCGCCGCGCCGCCGCCCATAGCCAGCTTGCGCTTGGCGTCGGCGAGCTCGCGCTCCAGCCGCTTGCGCTCGTCGATGAGCTGGGCGAGCCGGGTCGGCGCCTCTTCCACGGGCGCGCGCATCAGGCCTGCAATATCCTGCAGCGCGCGGGACTGTGCGGCGAGATAGGTGCGTGCGCCTTCCGCGGTGCGCGCCTCGATCCGGCGGACGCCGGAGGCGACCGCGCCTTCGCCCATGATGGCGATCAGTCCGATGTCGCCGGTGCGCGAGACATGCGTGCCGCCGCACAGCTCGATCGAGAAAGCGTGAGGCGCGCCCGGGTCGGGCCGCCCCATGGCGACGACGCGCACTTCGTCGCCATACTTTTCGCCAAAGAGCGCGCGCGCGCCCGATTCGATCGCTTCGTCCTGCGCCATGACGCGGGTGTCGACGGGCGCGTTGTCCTGAATGATTTCGTTGGCGAGCGTCTCGACGCGCGCCAATTCCTCCTGCGTGAGGGGCTTGGGATGCGTGAAGTCGAACCGCAGCCGCTCCGGCGCGACGAGCGAACCCTTCTGCGCCACATGGTCTCCGAGCACCTGACGCAGCGCCTCGTGAAGAAGATGGGTCGCGGAGTGGTTGGCGCGGGTGGCCCGCGGCGCGTCGTGCGCGACGTCGAGTTCGAGCGCGAGGCCAGGCACGATCTCGCCGTCCTCGACGACGCCCTCATGCACAATGAGGTCGCCAAGCTTTTTCAGGGTGTTCTCGACACGGAAGCGGCACGCTCGCCCTTCGCGCCCTTGCCGCTGATGACGCCGACGTCGCCGACCTGGCCGCCGGATTCGCCATAGAAAGGCGTCTGGTTGAGAAGCACGGCGCCGCGTTCGCCCTTGTTGAGCGTGAAGACTTCGGCCGCCTTCATGCACGAGGGCCGTGACGACGCCTTCGCTCTTCTCCGTGTCGTAGCCGAGGAATTCCGTCGCGCCGAGGCGCTCCTTGAGGGCGAACCAAAGGGTTTCCGTCGCGGTCTCGCCGGAGCCCGCCCAGGCCTTGCGCGCCTCGGCCCGCTGGCGCGCCATGGCGGCGTTGAAGGCCTCCTTATCCACGGCGATGCCGCGGGGGCGCAACGCATCCTGGGTGAGGTCGAGGGGGAAGCCGAAGGTGTCGTAGAGCTTGAAGGCGGTGTCGCCGGAGAATTTGGCGCCCTGGCCGAGGCCGGAGGTTTCCTCGTCGAGAATGGCGAGGCCGCGCGCCAGCGTCTCGCGAAAGCGCGTCTCTTCGGTCTTCAGCGTGTCGACGATGAGCGCCTGCGCGCGCAGCAGCTCCGGATAGGCCTGGCCCATTTCGGCGACCAGGGCCGGCACGAGGCGGCGCATCAGGGGATCTTTCGCGCCGAGCAGATGAGCGTGGCGCATCGCGCGGCGCATGATGCGGCGCAGGACATAGCCGCGGCCTTCGTTGGAGGGCGTCACGCCGTCGGCGATCAGGAACGAGGAGGCGCGCAGATGGTCGGCGATGACCCGGTGGCTCGCCGCCTGGGGTCCGCTGATAAGCGGCGCCGGTGAGGTCGACGACGCCCTCGATGAGCGCGCGGAAGAGGTCGATATCGTAATTGGAGGTCACGCCCTGCATCAGGGCGGCGATGCGCTCGAGGCCCATGCCGGTGTCGATCGAGGGGCGCGGCAGCGGCGCGCGCTGCCCCGGCGCGACCTGCTCAAATTGCATGAAGACGAGGTTCCAGAACTCCAGGAAGCGGTCGCCGTCCTGGTCCGGGCTGCCGGGCGGGCCGCCGGCAGGGATTCGCCCTGGTCGTAGAAGATTTCCGAGCAAGGGCCGCAGGGGCCGGTGTCGCCCATGCTCCAGAAATTGTCGGAGCTGGCGATGCGAATGATGCGCTCGTCGCGGAAGCCGGCGATTTTTTTCCAAAGGTCGTAGGCCTCGTCGTCGTCGTGATAGACGGTGACGAGCAGGCGATCGGTCGGGAGCTGGAATTCCTTGCTGATCAGGTTCCAGGCGAGCTCGATCGCGCCTTCCTTGAAATAGTCTCCAAAGGAGAAATTTCCGAGCATCTCGAAGAAAGTGTGATGGCGCGCGGTGTAGCCGACATTGTCGAGATCATTGTGCTTGCCGCCGGCGCGCACGCATTTCTGCGCTGAGGCGGCGCGGGCCTGGCGGCGGGTTTCGCGCCCGGTGAAGACGTTCTTGAACTGCACCATCCCCGCATTGGTGAACATCAGGGTGGGGTCGTTGTGCGGAACGAGGGGCGAGGACGCGACCTTCTCGTGGCCATTCTTGACGAAATAGTCCAAAAAGGCGGAGCGGATCTGATTGACGCTACTCATTTTGCGTCTCTTTTCGAGGCGATCGGTGTTGCTGCTTGCCGATCATATGGGTGAAACGACGGCCGGGCGCGAGCGCCCGATTGCGGAACGGAGGGCGCGCGTAAGGCCGCCTTGTGTCCGCATTGCGCGCGATATGCCAGTCCGCGGCCCTTTCGGCAATGAAAAAGGCCCGCAGGGCGGGCCTTTCGTCATTCCGGGCGCGGGTCGGACAGGCCTCACGCCTCCGGATCGCGCGGCGCCCTCGTCGGCGTCGAGAATCTTCTCCGCGATGAGGCCCGCGTTCTCGCGGATCGCCTGCTCGATGCGCTGGGCGGCCTCGGGGTTCTGGCGCAGGAAATTCTTGGCGTTCTCGCGGCCCTGGCCGAGCCTCTGGCTGTCATAGGAGAACCAGGCGCCGGATTTTTCGACGACGCCGGCCTTGACGCCAAGGTCGATGAGTTCGCCAAGCTTGGAGACGCCCTCGCCATACATGATGTCGAATTCGACCTGCTTGAACGGCGGGGCGACCTTGTTCTTGACCACCTTGACGCGCGTCTGATTGCCGATCGCCTCGTCGCGGTCCTTGATGGCGCCGATGCGGCGGATGTCGAGACGCACGGAGGCATAGAATTTCAGCGCATTGCCGCCCGTCGTCGTCTCGGGCGACCCATACATGACGCCAATTTTCATGCGGATCTGGTTGATGAAGATCACGAGCGTGTTGGAGCGCGCGATGGAGGCGGTGAGCTTGCGCAGCGCCTGGCTCATCAGGCGCGCCTGCAGGCCGGGCTGGACGTCGCCCATCTCGCCCTCGATTTCAGCGCGCGGCGTCAACGCCGCGACCGAATCGATGACGAGAACGTCGATCGCGCCGGAGCGCACCAGCGTGTCGGTGATCTCCAACGCCTGCTCGCCCGTGTCCGGCTGGGAGATCAGCAGATCGTCGAGATTGACGCCGAGCTTGCGGGCGTAAATCGGGTCGAGCGCGTGCTCCGCATCAACAAAGGCGCAGACGCCGCCAATTTTCTGGGCTTCGGCGATGACATGGAGGGTCCAGAGTCGTTTTGCCGGACAATTCGGGTCCGTAAATCTCGACGACGCGGCCGCGTGGCAGGCCGCCGATGCCCAGGGCGATGTCGAGGCCGAGCGAACCTGTCGAGATCGTCTCAATCTCGACCGCCTTCTGATTCTTGCCGAGCCGCATGATCGAGCCCTTGCCGAAGGCGCGCTCGATCTGCGACAGGGCGGCGTCAAGCGCCTTGGTCTTGTCCACGGACGATCCTTCCACGAGGCGGAGATTGGCTTGGCTCACGGCTGAAAACCCTTCTGGCATGATTTTGAGGAATGGGGCAACGGTTCCTGCCTTATTGTGCACGATTTGTTCTCAAAGCCAAGTTCTTTTTCCGTCCCAATTATATACTTGACTGATAGCTGTTCCTACGGCATTCTCAGGCTCAAGGAGATTGAGCCATGACGACGACTGTGGAGCTGAGCGACCCGGTTTATCACGATGAGGATGCTGCCCGGCGGCATATCAGATCGCGCCGGTGGCCGCAGGGGGTGACATGCCCCCATTGTGGGGTCGTCAAGGAAGGCATCCGGCCCCTCGCTGGCAAGAGCATGGGTCTGGGCTGGTACTATTGCACGTCATGCAAGGACAAGTTCACGGTTCGGATGGGCACCATCTATGAACGGTCGCATCTGCCGCTGCATAAGTGGTTGCTGGCGTTCCGGCTCATGGCGTCGTCCAAGAAAGGCTTTTCCGCTCACCAGCTTAGCAGGACATTGAACGTCACGTACAAGACTGCTTGGTTTGTCGCTCATCGGATCAGGGAAGCAATGGCGGACCATGACCCTGAGCCGTTCGGCGGCAAGGAGCAGATCGTTGAGATCGACGAGACGTTCATTGGTCCTGCCGACGCTCAGTTCGTCAACGGCAAGGGCTGGCAGAAGAAGCGGGGCACGTCGAGCAAGCGGAAGATTGTCAGCCTCGTTGAACGGGGTGGGCGGGCCAAGAGCGTCAAGGTGGAGGATTTAACCGTCAAGACGCTGCGGAAAGTCATCCTCCCGCACGTCGTGTCTGACAGCACGATCAACACGGACGAAGCGCAGCACTACAAGGAGATCGGCAAGCTATTCGACAAGCACGAAGCCGTGAACCATTCGCAGGGCGAATACGCGCGGGGCAAGGCGTCAACCAACCACGTCAAAGCTTCTTCTCCATCTTCAAGCGGGGCATGGTCGGAACGTACCAGCATTGCTCTGAGAAGCATTTGCAGCGGTATCTGCATGAGTTTGATTTCCGGTATTCCAACCGGGTTGCGCTAGGCGTTGACGACAGCAACCGGACTTCTCGGGCCATCGCTGGCGCAAATGGAAAGCGGCTGACCTATCGCGGCATTAACGGCGGGGAAGCCGCTTAAGCGGCTTACTCGGAAACGGTTTCGGGCTTTGAGGCGGCCTTTGTGGCCTTTGGCTGGCGAGGCTTCCGGGTATCTTTCTGAGGTTTGGGCGGCATCTGCAAAGACCGGCGTACAGCTCGATCCATTCGGGAGGCTATCTCGGAATCTGCAAAATCCGAGAAAGCCGTGCCGGCGTACAGTTCACGCGGCTGCTTCAAGGCGGCCGTCATCGTCTTCCCCCAAGCCTGAGCTATCGGCGACGATCGCCATGTCGTCGGATGCATCCCACTGAAGCCATTCCTCAATAGGAATTTGATCTACTAGGGTGTTGCGACCTTTAGCGTAGACCTCTGCGGCCCGCTTGGTAGCGGCCGCAATGGCTTGCTTCAGCGCGTCATCCGTTTCCACGGACGGCACTGTTTCCAGCACATCGTTATTGGCCGTTGTCATGGTCGAGTTCCTTACACAAATATACAGCGTTGCCTTTGATCCCACGGTACGGCGTGAAGCCATATCGTTGGTACTTTGTAGGGTCAATTGGGTCCTTTATAAGAACGCGATGGCACCCTAAAAGTTTCGCATATTCCTCCGCGCAGGCCAAGATTGGGATCAAGACACCCCCACGGAGATAGGTTGGAGCAAACGACCTTTCAATCCAGTTAAGGGTCAAATGCTCCTTGCCACTAGAGGGCTTACCTAGAGCCAAGCCTTGCAAAACTCGTTCCCCGCCTACCTCTTGCCAGATCGCCAGATCAAAATGCGATGGCCTTGCCCAGAAATTACGGAACAAGACGTCCCGACTGTATGGGAACCCGTGGTGCGTCCCGGCGCCGTAAAATTTCGGCCATTCCAACCTGGCATAGTCGATCAATCCGAGTGATTTCACCGAGCGATTTTATCGAATGTCGATACCTCAACACGTTTTTTACTACACCCTCAGGACTATCGCTCGCGAACAAGTAGCTGATAGTATTAACGAAAGGGTCAGAAAATACGGCGGAGATAACCACGCCGGCCACCTGACTCTGTGCTCAATAAGTGGCGTTGGCGAGGACGTGTTTATGATAGGGCTATTTGTAGATCATATCGGAAAAGGCATTAACATCCCAAGCGCAAGGTTCGGCCATATCAGCATGCTCCCAGACAGTCGCGCGCTTATTAGGCAGCCGACTGCATATCATGGCGTAAGTTATTTAATTGATATCCACTCAAGATCTGGTTTTTCCGGGTCGCCTGTTTATGTCTACAGAACATTTGGGTCTGACTTAAAACAAAAATTCGGTGAAAGCATCGATGGGCTGGACCTGCAAATTGATCGGATCGAAGTTGACGATCTTGGCCGCCCCGGTGGGAGAACAACGGGGCGTGTGCGGGCGTCTCGGGGGACAGTAAAATACAGCGGGATGTTGAAGTTGTTGGGTATTTATTGGGGGAGATTCCCGGAGCAAGCGGGGAATTATGCTAGCGAACTCAGCGGCACAGGGTGCGTTATTCCGGCTTGGCAAATTTTAGAGATGCTCGATGTCCCAGCGCTAAAGAATGAGCGCGAGAAGAAAATTGCCGCAGACAAAGCCGCTTTGCAAAAGGCTATTAAAGGGCCGACGATAGCAACTGACTAAGGAGCGGGATGAGCGACGATCAACTATCAGACGAGGAAATCGCCAAGCGTCGCGACGAAGCTATTCGCCGCGCTCTCAACACTCCCGCGCCTCCGAAGGCGAAGAAGGCAATCGCGAAGAAGGTGCCTAAAAGGCGTCCAGCCAAGCCAAAAGGCGGCGGAGCTTCTTAATGGTGCGCTTCGCCCGTTCGCGGTGAACTAGGTCAACGATATTTCAGCCGCTTGCCTTCGCCGCCCTTGATCGCGCGATGCGCGCGTTCCGTGTCATCGACGCCAAGGCCGGAGCGGTTCGAATATCTGAAATCGAATTCATGCAGATACGCCTGCAAGTGCTGCTCGCCGCAGTGATGATACACGCCGCGCATCCCACGCTTGAAAATTCCAAAGAAGCCCTCGACCGTGTTCGTCGTCGTTTCGCCGCGCACATATTCGCCGTTGCCATGATTGACAGCTTCGTGCGCAGCGAAAGCCTTGCCGGGTTTCTTGTAGAACTGCGCTTCGTCTGTGTTGAGCGTCGAATCCAGCACGATGTGCGCGCCTAAGACCTTCTTGATGGTAAGGATGGTCAGGTCATCGACCTTGATCGACACAGAGCGGCCGCCGCGCTCAACCATCGTCAGCACCTTCTGCTTCGTCGCCGTGCCGCGCTTCCCCAGCCAGCCCTTGCCGTTAACGAACGTCTGATCCGGCTTGCCGATATAGGTCTCGTCAACTTCAACCGTCTTGCCCTCGCCGCCCAGCGGCTCCGGGTCGCGATCGGCCATCGCCTCGCGGATGCGATGCGCCATGAACCAAGCCGTGCGATAGGAGCCAAGGCCGAGATTGCGCATAAGCTGATGCGCGGAAATACCCTTCTTGCTCGACGCCATCAGATGGAAGCCCAGCGCCCACTTGTTGAGCGGGACATGGCTCAACTCCATGACAGTGCCGACCGTCACGGTGAAATGCTCGCGGCAGGAGCGACAAACGAACAGACCGGGGCGATGCGACTTGCCCTCAAGGCGCGTCGCCTGATCCACAACGCCGCAGTGCGGGCAAACCGGCTTTCCGTCCGGCCAGCGGATGCGCTCGAAATGCGCGCGGGCGGCGGCTTCGTCGTTGAAAATCGGGTCGGTCAGGTTCGTCATTGCTTTGCTCCAATGACGAGAACTCTACCGGAACATTCCCGCTATGTAAAGTGCATAATACCCTTTTCCGTTCCGCGGCGTCGACCGCGCGCGCCGACGGGTCGGCCCGTCCCTACGGGCTCAGGAACACGATCGGCGCTGAAGGCTTGAAGGCGGCGCTGAGGTCGCCGATGCGCGTATCGGGACCCTCGACCTGCAGACTGCGCACGCCCGAGCCCGGCGCGAAATCGATCTTGCCGAGATCGACCCAGGATATGTTCGGGCTCATCGCGGAATCGAAATAATACACGAGGTGCTTCTGGTCGATCGCCGTGCGCCAATAGGTCGGGGCGAGGTTGGGGTGGTCCGGGTCCGGCTCGCCCCATGGGACGGAGACGTTCCGCATCACGCTGAAGACGCCGGCGACGGCGCGGCGCAGCTCGCTGGTTTGCGGCAGCTTCTCGAGATAATAGGAGGCCCTCACGAAGCGGTCCGGCGACTGGATCGAGCCTGGCAGCGACTTGTTGCGGTCCATGCCGCGCCAATAGCCATTGAGGGCGAGCTGCTGATCATAGGCGGGGCTGTTGGTCATCACCTGAAACTCGCGGCCGTGATGGATGACCGGCCGGCCGCCGATATATTCGATGATCGCCGAATCGCCGGAGGCGTCCGAGACGGCCATATGGACGGCGGCGTGCGCCGCGCCATGAGGGCCGAAATTGACGGGTGCGATCGAGATCGAGTCCTTTTCGAGAGCCTCGACAACCTCGGTCACGGAGGCGAAGTTCGTGAGCGCATATTCCGTCCAGCCGGCGAAGGAGAGCCGCGGCTTCTTGCCCGTCGGGGCGGGGCCGAAATCCGTTTCGGCGAGGTAGAGAAGGTTCGCGGCGAGCCCTCTTTCATTCACCCCGTCGAATACGCCGTTGACCGGCCCGCCTGGGTTCAGCGCGCCGGCGAGTTCGATGACCCCATATTTTGCCGTCCATTTCAGCGCCCGCGCGCCGCTCAGCCCGGTTTGCTGCGTCCCGCGCGGAATGACGTAGAAGGTCGTGTCGAAGGCGTAAGGCCAATCCATGGAGCGGCCGGTGATCACAAGCCCGTCCGGCCCGAGCCAGGTCACCCGTGAGCAGGCATGCGCAAGCGTCGCCCCGAGACAGGCGGCGAGGGCCAGGCTCGACGCCGGGAGGAAAGAGACTTTCATGCTTGAACCCTTCGATGAAGCGCTGGCGCGAGCCTACGACGGCGCGACATCAGATGGCCAGACCCTCTGCAGGTTACGGGCAAACTTCCGAACGCGCTACGCCGCCATGCTGAGCGCCATATCGAAAAGCAGCGCTTCACCGCGGCCTTCAAGGCGCAGTTCAGCGGCGTCGCTGACGCCGATCCCGTCGCCCGCGCTCAGCTGTTCGCCATTCACCGCCATCTCGCCGCGCGCGATCTGCACCCAGGCGGCGCGTTGCGGGGCGAGCCGATGCGAGACATGGTCGCCCGCGTCGAGGAGCGTCGCGTATAGATCGACGTCGCGATGAAGCGCGATCGAACCCTCGCGGCCGCCGCGCGACGCGACGAGCCGCAGCCTGCCGCGCTTCTCCTGCGCCTCGAAGCGTTTCTGCTCATAGCCGGGCGCAAGACCCTCACGCTCGGGGATAATCCATATCTGCAGAAAATGCACGGGCTCGGTTGCCGAAGCGTTGTATTCGCTGTGCGTCACGCCCGTTCCGGCGGTCATGCGCTGCACGTCGCCAGGGCGGATGACGGAGCCCGTGCCCATGCTGTCCCGGTGCTCCAGCGCGCCGTCGAGAACATAGGAGATGATCTCCATGTCGCGATGCGGATGGGTGGGGAAACCGCCGCCCGGCGCGACGCGATCCTCGTTGATGACGCGCAAGGGGCCAAAGCCCATATGGGCCGCATCGTGATAATGGCCGAAGGAGAAACTGTGCCGGCTGTCGAGCCAGCCGAGATTCGCCCTGCCCCTCTCCTCCGATTTGCGGATCGTCGTCTGCATGGCCGCCTCGATGTTTCGCTTGCCTCGTAAGTGGCGACTCGTCCGCCGCCGGGCAAGGCTTGACGGCGGCGCCCTCGTCACCGCGCTTCATAGGCGTCGTCTATCGGCACGCCCAGCGCCGTGACGAGACGGTTCGTTTCCGACGCCATGCCGATGATCGCCAGAAGCTCGGCGTATTCGGCGTCCGACATGCCCTTGGCCTTCGCGTTGGCCGTGTGCGAATGCACGCAGTAGGGACAGCCATGCGCGACCGAGACGGCGATATAGATCATCTCCTTGACTTTGGGGTCGAGGACGCCGGGACCCATCACCGCCTTCACGCTTTCCCATGTGCGCGCCAGCGTCGCCGGATCATGCGCCAGCGCGCGCCAGAAATTATTGACGAAGTCGCTCTGGCGCGTGGCGCGTATGTCGGCGAAGACGGCCCGCGCTTGCGGCGAAAGTTCGTTGTCGTCGAGCAGGCGGACGGTGGACATGTTCGGCGTTTCCCTAGAGACCAAGATCGGTGAGGCCCGGATGATCGGCGGGACGCGGGCCGAGCGGCCAATGATATTTGCGCTCGCTTTCGCCGATCGGCAGATCGTTGATGCTGGCGTAGCGCAGGCGCATCAGCCCGTTCTCGTCGAATTCCCAATTCTCGTTGCCGTAGGAGCGAAACCAGTCGCCGGCGTCGTTGCGATGCTCATAGGCAAAGCGCACGGCGATGCGGTCGTCGGCGAATGTCCACAGCTCCTTGATGAGGCGGTAGTCCAGTTCGCGCGCCCATTTGCGTTTCAGGAATTCGACGATCTGCGCGCGCCCCACGGGAAACTCCGCGCGATTACGCCAGCGGCTGTCGACCGTATAGGCGAGCGAGACGCGCTCGGGGTCGCGCGTGTTCCAGGCGTCCTCCGCCATGCGCACCTTCCGGATGCGCGTCGTCGCGCGTGAAGGGCGGCAGCGGCGGGCGTGGCGCTTCGCTCATGTGGTTTCCTCTTGCCCCTGTTCGCGCCGCTACGAAAGGGCAGCGCGCTTTCATGCTCGGCGATCATCTCGTCGAGCGCAAGCGGCGCTCGCGTCTGCAATAATCGGCGATCGCCGCGTTAAAGCCGGCGTCGGCGAAGTCATGCGCCGACCAGGTGAGAAAGGGGCGATAGCCGCGCGCGAGCTTGTGCTCGCCCTGCGCGCCGGCTTCGACGCGCTTGTAGCCATGCGCGATGGCGTAGTCGATCGCCTGATAATAGCAGACCTCGAAATGCAGGAAGGGCCGCTCGATCAGCGCGCCCCAGTTGCGGCCGTAGATGGCGTCGTCGCCCAGAAAATTGATCGCGCCTGCGACATAGCTCGTCGCCCTGCTTCGCCATCACGAGCAGAATGCGATCCGCCATCGTCGCGCCGATGAGATCGAAGAAGGCGCGCGTCAGATAGGGCCGGCCCCATTTGCGCGCGCCGGTGTCCATGTAGAAGACGAAGAACGCATCCCAATGCGCGGGCGTCGATGTCGGCGCCGGTGAGGCGCTCGATCGACAGATCGTCGCCGAGGGCCTCGCGCCGTTCGCGCTTCGAGCGCCTTGCGCTTGCGCGAGGCGAGCGCGCCGAGAAAATCGTCGAAATCGCGATAGCCCTCGTTGATGAAATGAAACTGCTCGCCTGCGCGTAGGGTGAAGCCGGCGTCCTCGCGCCAGCGCGTCGGCGTCGGCGCGTGGGATAGGTGACATGGATGGACGCCGGCGCCGTGGCCGGCGCAGTCGGCGAAGCCCGCAATCAACGCCGTCGCGCGCGCCGGTCGGCGCATCCGGCGCGACCAGAAGCCGGCGGCCCGTCACCGGCGTGAAAGGCGTCGCCACCTGAATTTTTGGATAATAGCGCCCGCCGGCGCGCTCATAGGCCTGCGCCCAGCTCTGGTCGAAGACATATTCCCCCATGACTATGCGATTCGCATAAGCGGGCGCGCCGCGACGAGGCGCCCCGCCGCATCCTCCACCAGCACATGGGCCGGCGACCAGCCCGTGCGCGCGCCGACGGAGCCGGAGCGCTCCAGCGCGCGCAGGAAGGCATGCGTCACAAACGGATTGAAGCCGTCAAGCGCCGTCGCTTCCGTCGCGGCGCGGATTGGCACATGCGTCCCAGGCCGCCGCATCGACGGTTGCGAGCGAATGCACAAAGCGCGCCGACAGAGTTCCCGTCATGGGATCGCAGACATGACCGCCGCAGTCGGAGATGCCTTTAGCGCTAGTAAATAGGAAAAGCGCGGCGAGCGCCAGCACTTCTTGTGCGCCGCGGCGATTGCCCGCGATCGTACGGGTCGACGCAGGATGCGTGCGATCCACGCGCCGATCTGCTCGAATTCCGGCGACGCCGAAGCCGCGCGTCGTTCCCGCGTTGCTGGAAAGCCGCAGACCCGAGGGCGCCTCGGGCGGGCGCGGATCGAAGGGGATCATGTTCTTGTTCACCGCGAGCCCCGCCGCCTCCAGCGCCTTCGCCGCGACGTCGCCCGTCACGCCGGCCGACGTGAGATCGACAAGCATCAGGCCCATATCGGTGCCGCCCGTCACGATACGCAGGCCCTCGCGCCGCAAGCGCGCCGGCGAGCGCGCGGGCGTTTTCGAGCACGGCTTCGTTATAGCCGTGGAAATCCGGCCGCAGCGCTTCGCCGAGGCACGCGGCCTTGCCGGCGACGGCGTGCAGCATCACCGAGCCCTGCACGCCGGGAAAATGCCGGCGTTCGATGCGCGACGACAGCGCCGCGTCGTTCCACAGAGACCATGCCGCCGCGCGCGCCGCGCAGGGATTTGTAGGTCGTCGTCGTCACGACATGCGCGTGCGGAAACGGGATGCGGATAAAGGCCCGTCGCGACGAGCCCGGCAAAATGCGCCATATCGACGAGAAGCGAGCGCGCCGACTTCATCGGCAATCGCGCGCAGCCCCGCAAAGTCGATGGCGCGCGGATAGGCCGAGCCGCCGGCGACGATCATTTTCGGCCGCGACGCGCGCGCGAGATCGCCGCACCTCGTCGAGGTCGATCCATCTCGCTCGTCGCGGCTCACGCCGTAATGCGTGATGCGTGTAGTCGCGCCCGGTGAGCGTCGCGGGATGGCCGTGGCTGATATGCCCGCCCGCCGCGACATCCATGGAGAGAATGGCGTCGCCGAGTTTCAGCAGCCCAAGAAACACGCCGGCGTTGGCGTTGGAGCCCGAATGCGGCTGCACATTGGCGAAGCGGCAGTTGAAAAGTTTCGTCGCGCGCGCGATCGCCAGCGCCTCGATCGCGTCGGCAAATTGCGCGCCGCCATAATAGCGCGCGAAAGGCCGCGCCCTCGACGGTCTTGTTGGTGAGCACCGACCCCTGCGCCGCGAGCACAAGCGCCGAGACGATGTTTTCGGACGCAATCAGCTCGATCCCGTCGCGCTGACGCGCAAGTTCGCCATTGATGGCGGCGGCGAGTTCGGGATCGGCGTCGAGGCCGGGGGTGAAGTAGGCGGGGGGCGGGAGGGGGCGCAAGTGACATCCTCGGTAGCTTGTATGTAAGACTGTTAGTGCTATCTGTCTTGTCAGGCCATAACTAAGGGTCGATTCGCTTTCGCAAGGTTGAGTAATTTTTGGATGCCCACCCGCCATAAATCGTTTGAGCTAAGGTATGTTGGAGCAAGGTTCGCGGGCAAACGCTTGCCGGTCGAGCTTCTCTCCGATCTATCTGCGTTCCGCGACTTGGTTGCGGCCTTCTCTAAAGATAAATGGCGGCACCTCAATGCACACCGCCAGCGTTTGCCGAAGGGTTTTGATAAAAGTATAAGTTTCGATTTAGTTGGCCTAGAAGATGGAAGCGCAGTTCCAAAACTCGATTGGCGACGAGAGCTTGCCCAAGAGATGCTACCTGATTTTGCGGACGAAGTTGAGGAGCTAGTTGGGCATTCTTACTCGGATGTGTTGGAGCTTTTGGATGGAGTCGGTCGGGAGCAATTTCCCGCGGCTCTCTCCTCGGAGCATATTCACGCATTGAATAGATTGGGCGCGGGTTTGGTTTCGGGCGAACGGATTGAGTTTCTTGGCAGTAAAGGGTTCGACGGCAATGTTGTTTATTTGGACGCAACCCGCCGTAAGGCTCTTATTACTAGGGTTAGGGAAACTTATCAGACGCGATATGAGGATATCGGGACCCTCGTCGGCCTCCATCTCGATGGTCGCATCAATGTCGAAACTGAGCGGTTTGGCGAATTGTCGCTGCCCGTTGACCCAGCGCGCATACATGACGAATTCGATGGAAGCACTGGTTCAAGCGTCCAATTTTCACTGCAAATCGAATTGGATAACAGGGACTCTATAAGAGGGGTTATCGAGGTTTACGATGTCGATTTAATCGACGCAGAATTATCGGGCTCCTTGGAGCGTTGTCGCCAAAGGCTCGAAGAAATATCTTGCTTGAAACATGGGTGGCACGAAGGTGCAGGTGAGCCTGTTCTTCCCATAGCTGCGGGTCTCGCAAAATTACTGCTGTCTAAGCGGCCGTTGCTTGCTGGTGGTTACAGGATTTATCCGACGGAAGCGGGCGGAGTCCTTTTCGAGTTTATAGCCAATAACTGGGATTTATCGGTTGAAATCTCGAATAGCGGGTTCGTCGAGTTTTATGGGGTCAAAGTTGACGGCCCGGACGAACTAACTCCCCTCAGATTTCAAGGCCTTACTGAGGAATTTTTTCAACAATACGATGAAGTAACCGGGCGCATGGGATAAAGAATGGTTGAGCCACTTCCAGACTCCTCCGAATTGTTGTTCCGGCAAATTCACCCGAATTTCATGGACAACGGAGAGCCATCGAGCCAAGCGTTTGTTCCAACAGCAAAAGACGAAAATCGCTTGTCCGTCGATAGAGCCAGCATAACCACTGCAGAACAATCTTTCTCGCTTTTCACCAAAGGGGGGCGCCTATCGATCGGCGCTTACGGATTAACCGTCGCGGAATTTGCCTCGGAAGAAATCAACGCCTTTCCAGACCCTGTCGAGGCGACGGGTACCCAGCTCGCAAATCCGGCGCACGCCTACGCCGACTATAGTTCCTTTACGGCCAATCAGCAGAAAAACAAAGCGAAGCGACTTAAGCTCAAAGCAAAAGCCAGAGGCATCCTATACGATCCGGGATGAGTTTCGTGCTCCCCCGCACATCGCACCCCGCCTCACCCCCGCTAACCTCCCGTCAACCAAATGACGGAGGCGGCGATGTCCCGCGATGATGATGTCGAAGGCGCGATTGTGAATATTCTGGCGACGGCGCTCGCCATGGGCTTTTACGGCGGGATGATCGTCGCGCTCTGTAAGATCGCCGCGGGGGCGTGAGGCCATCTTCATCGTGCTGGAAGCGCCCCCTCCCTGTCCCTCCCCCGCTTTGCGGGAGAGGGGACGCTCACCATCCGCATTGTCGATGAAGGCCGCCATCGACCCCCTCTCCCGCTTGCGGGGGAGGGTTGGGGACGGGGCGCGCGAATTCTCATTCCCCCGCCGCCCCGCCCGTCTTACCTTGCGCGCATGAGCGACCCCAAAGCCTACCGCATCGTCCCCGGCTCTCCCGGCCCGCGCCGCGATTTCCGCATCACCGTCGGCCTGCGCGAGGGGTGGGACGCGGAGGGGCGGGTCTTCGACGTCTCGGAGGCCGTGGGCGCGGCGCGGCGCTGGATGCGGCGGCGGCTGGAGGCGGGCCAGCCCGCGCTCTCCGGCATGGCCGCCCGCGCCGAGGTGACCTACGCCTGGCGCAGGGACGACGGCTCCGTCGGCTCCGACCGCGAGCCGGTCGCGATCTTCACCGGCGAGGCCGTACACGCCTATCTGGGGGATCTGCCGGATGCGGAGATCGAGGCCATGCTCAACGAACTCGCCATCGAGTTGGGGCGGGCGCTGGGGCAGGAGCGGATTTACGTCGCCTTCTGCGGGCGCACCTGGATTTTGAGCAATGAGGCCGACCCCGCTTGAAAGCGCGGGGCGGCGTTCCGATATCGGGCGAGGCCGCGGGAAAGCCGCGGCCCGGCTTCCGCCGTCTTGCGAAATCCGATGTTAATGTCTATAACATTCACATCGGAGCCGGGCGACCGGCGCCGACCATCAACTGGAGCCCAACATGAGCTGCGATCGTAATTCCCGAATGTATGCGTCCTCCCCCTGGGGACGCTCTTGGGGACGCCACGGCGGATGCGCGCATTGGAGGCCGTTCGACGTCGCGGCCATCGTCATCGGCTTCTTCATTTTCTGGCCGCTCGGCCTCGCCCTGCTGTTCATGAAATTATGGGGCAAGAGCTTCGGCTATGAGGGCGATCTCTTCTCCTTCGCGAGCGAGCAGGGCGCGAAGATGCGCAGCGCCTTCGGCGACGTCTCCAAGGAGGCTTCGCGCGGTTGGGCGGGCCCGTCCTTCATGCGCACGACGGGCAATGTCGCCTTCGACGAATGGCGCGAGGGCGAACTCGCCCGGCTCGAAGAGGAGCGCCGCAAGCTCGCCGAGGCCGAGCGCGACTTCGCCGAGCATATCGACGAGCTGCGCCGCGCCAAGGACAAGGAGGAGTTCGACTCCTTCATGCGCGCCCGCAAGGGCGGCGCGCAATAAACGCGGCGCCCAGTAACGGCGCATCGAAAAGGTGGCCGGCCCCGCGCCGGCCACGTCCTTTACGCAGGGGCGCGGATACGCCCCCAAATAATTCACAGATTAACTAAATTTTTCGACGTCCGGTTAAGGGGGCGCTCGTCATCCTTCGCGGCATGTTCGGCCGCCTGTCCCTTCTCGTCCTCGTTTGCGCCGCGGCGCTCGCCGGCTGTTCTGTGCCGGTGAAGCCGCAGCGGCCGGCCTGGCGCGCGCAGGCGGAGAACGCCTGCGTCTCGCAACACAAGGTGCGCCCGTCGGAGTGGATCGCGCTCGCTAATGAAATGGACGGCCCCGGCATCTGCGGGCTGACGCGGCCCTATAAGGTGACGGCGCTGCAGAACGGCGCGGTCTCGTTCAACGCCACCGCGACGCTCGATTGCCCGATGGTGGCGGAACTCGACCAGTGGGTCGGCGACACTGTGCAGCCCGCCGCGCAGGCGCGCTTCGGGCAACGCGTCGTGCGCATCGATTCAATGGGCTCCTACGCCTGCCGCGGCATGAACAATCAGAGCGGCGCGCAGCTCTCGGAACACTCCTTCGGCAATGCGCTGGATATCGGCGGCTTTGTGCTGGAGGACGGGCGGCGGATCACGCTCGTACGCGACTGGTGGAAGGGCGACGAGCAGGCGCGCGCTTTCCTGATGGACGTGCACCGCGGCTCCTGCGCGCATTTCTCCACCGTGCTGTCGCCGGGCTCCAACGCCTTCCACTACAACCATATCCACGTCGATCTGGCGATGCATGGCCGCTCCGGGCGGTCCATCTGCAAACCCGCGCCGCAGGAGACGCTGCCGCCGCCCGATCAATCGCCGCTTGTCGCCATGCAAAGCGCGAAGGCTGGCGCGGGCGACGAGACGGATACGGACACGACGGGCAAGCCGCCGCTCGCGGCCTTCGAGGGCGGCGGGGATTCACTCGGTCCGATCAACGTTCCGGAGACGCCGACGCCCCCGCGCCGCGACGATCCCGCGGCGGGCGAAGCGGATCTGACGTCGACGATCAGAGGCCGCTGAACTTTCGGGTCCGCAGGCTTGTCCCCATCGCCTTGGGAGGCCGTAGCCTTTCAGCGATGAAAGGCAGTCACCGCTCGAATGCTCCTGCGCGATTCCATCCTTCAACTCCTCTCCACAAGGGGAGGGGAGAATCAATCCAGGATCCGCTTTACCGGCGCGCGCCCATGTTCATCATGCGCAGCACGAGCCAGGCCGGCACCACGAAGACCGCGCCCGCCAGCACATAGCTAGCAAGCTCCTTCACGGCGCCAAAGCCCAGCGCATAGATGCGATCGAAAAAGGCCTGCACGCCGCGCAAAATGTCCATCGGACGCAGTTCGAGCCACATCAGCAGCGCGCCGACGACAAGCGAGATGAAAAAGAGTCGCGCGGCGACGTTGAGCGGCGAGCCGCCGAGGAAGTTCTCGAGCGCGTTGTTGGACGCCATGGAGGATGTTCCCTGTAGGGTTCCGTTTCGGTCTCGATCCGAGAGCCGGGAAGAATCAAAAGCTCGCGCTCGGGGCGCGCCGGTTTCTTGTCGAGATGCGGCCAGTTGGCGAAGGGTCCCTGATCGGTCATGCGCACGCCATAGCTGTGCTCATAGCTGCCTCCGGCGGCGCTCCAAAGAGCCGCATTATGCGTCGTGAGAGGCGCTCGGTAAAGCCGACGGCGTCCCGCGGGGACGCCGTTCGCAGATGGGGGGCGTCGCCGCCTGCGTCAATGGCGGGGCAGGGCGCGGCGCGTTCAGTCGCCGCTTGATCGCGGCGGCGCCCTCAGCCATAAATCGCCGCCGGGACGCCGTTCGCGGGTTCCGGCCGCATCGGGGCGCCAGAAGGGCTTCACACATGTCGCGTCCGCCGCTCAATTCGCCGTTTCTCCTCGGGTTCGATGAAATCGAGCGGGCGCTGGATCGCGTCGCGCGCAGCGGCACGGACGGCTATCCGCCCTACAACATCGAGCGCCTGCCGCGCAGCGAAACCGAGCCGGAGCGGCTGCGCATCACGCTGGCGGTGGCGGGCTTCACCCGCGACCAGCTCGACGTGTCGCTGGAGGAAAACCAGCTTGTCATCCGCGGTCGCCAGGTCGACGAGCGGGAGCGGCATTTCCTCCACCGCGGCATCGCCGCGCGGCAGTTCCAGCGCGCATTTCTGCTCGCCGACGGGATGCAGGTGCTCGGCGCCGATCTGGTGAACGGCCTGCTGTCGGTGGATTTGGTGCGTCCGGAGCCGCCGCGGGTGATCAAGAAGATCGATATTGCCGCGCGGGATTAGATCGGGCGGCGCTATTTCGTCAGAAAATTGGCGACGGCGCCATCCTGTGCGATCGGCGTCGCCAGATTGACGGCCATGCATTGGCGCATCAGAGCGACCGAAGCGCGCAGATGATCGACTTCCCCGGTCGAGAGCTCGAACTCGCGTTGGAAGGTCGACGCCTGGTTCTGCGCCCGGACGTCGATCTGAAGACGCCATTTGCCGTCGGTCCAGGCGAAATGCTCCTCGGCGAAAGCCTTGACGATTCTGAAGGCGCTCGACGCCAAAGGATCGACCACCCCATTCCGCTTCGGCGCGCAAGGGGTTTGCGCGCGATATTCCGGCAGACCCGCGATCTGGCTCAGGACGCCGGCATAATTCGCATTGGCGGTCATGACGACGTGCAGGTCGAAATTCATGCGCGGCGGAATCGGGATCGCGGCGGTGATCGGCGCAAAGGGGCCGAAGGAATTGGCGATTGTCCAATACACGGGGGACAACGAGAGAGAGGCGTCCCTGCCAAAGAGCTGGGCGCGTATCTCGCCGATCGACCCCACCTGGTCCGTCGCATTTTCAACCCGTAGCGTTGCGATGACGAACGGCGCTCCATAGTATTGGCCGACGATCAGAGGGTTCTCGAGAGATTTGACCAGCTCGCGCGCCATTGGCTGCAGGCGGATCTCGATGCTCCCTATCTCGGAGCCGGCCTTTTTGATCACGGGAGACAAGTGATAGTCGGGCGCAGAAACCTGGATTTCATATTCCTTCAGCGCACGATTGGCCGGAATAGTAATGTCGAACTGGCCGAGCCCGTTTGTCGACACAGTCGCAAGCGTTATCAGATTGACCGTCGCGCCCGCGACGGCCTCGCCGCTCGTCGATAAGACCGCGCCATGGAAGGTCACTTCTCGATTGAGCCAGCGGTCGAGGACCGGCGCGATTGTCGGGCCGAGGACCCCGAGCACGAGCGCCACGACCGACGCCTGGAATGCGCGGTCGATCGTCAGCCGCACCAGGCCTTGCGCGGCCTTGGGCGGCCACGCGCGCAAAAGAAGGCGCGCCAAGCCCACGGCGAGCAGCAAGAAAAGTCCGACCAGCTGAAGCGGCGTGCCGACCTGCTGAAGTATCGAAGAAATTGACATTGCGATGCTCAGGCTAATGAGAAAGGCAGTGGAAAACGAGCCTGCCGAATAGCTTAGCCTAGCAATATCGCGTCGGAATCAGAAGGCCGGAGTCGGAGGAAATTCGCGGGCCTGAATTCCCTCACTCCGCCGGCGCCCTCACCGGCGCGTGCGCGCTCGCCGTCGTGAGCTTCGTCGCCGCCACGATCGCGACGATCGTCATTGCATAAACGACGACCTGCATCTGCGAGGGCTGGTCGGCGTAGCCGATCAGCGTATGCAGCACGCGGCCGGGAATGCTCTTGTCGGAGAGAATCCAGGACGTGTCCCACAGCGTATCGGTCAGCGCGGTGATCGCGCCCGCCTGCTGCAGGAAGGCGACCGCCTGCGCCGCGAGACCCGCGGCGAGCAAAGTGATCAGCGCCGTCGTCACGGCGAAGAGCTTTTTCGGCGGGATCGAAACCAGACCAAAGAAGGTCGCGACGCTCGTCCCCGCGCCGAGGGCCAGCCCCCCGACGCCGCCGACAAGCACGCTCGCCGCCGACTCGCCCGAAGCGAGCACGCCGTAAAGGAAAAGCGCGACCTCCGAGCCCTCGCGCAGTACGGCGAGTCCGACGACGATCGCCAGCGCGAACAAGGTTCGGTCGCCGCGCGCGACCGCCTTGCCGACGTTGGAAAGCTCCTGCGCGAGTTCACGCCCGTGCTTGGCCATCCAGATGTTGTGCCAGGCGAGCATCACGACGGCGAGCATCAGCACGCCGGCGTTGAAATACTCCTGCCCGCTGCCCTCGAAGGCCTTCGACAATTGCTCCGCGAAGACGGCGACGATCAGCGCGCCGAGCGCGCCCGCGGCGACGCCGCCCGCGATATAGCCGCGCGAGCCCGCGACGCCGCGCGTCACCGCCGCGACGATGCCGATGATGAGGCCGGCTTCGATGGCCTCGCGAAAGACGATGATCAGCGCGCCCAGCATTATTCGACGACCACTTCGCCCTTGGCGCTGTCCTCGTGGAACTCGCCGAAGAATTTATAACGACCGGGCTTCATGGCCCGGAGCTGGAAACTGGCTTCGCTGTTCGCGGGCACGACCTTCTCGATGCGAAACGGCTTCGACTCGAATTCCTCGGGCGTGCCGTCGAGATTTTTCACGACGAGCGTCGCCGCCTTCTCGGCGGGAATCTTCAGCTCCGCGGGGTCGAACTTATGGTCCTTGATGGTGAGCGTATAAGTCTCGGCCGCCGCGACCCCGCCAAACCCGATGGTCATCGCCAGAACCGCAGCCGTTATCCTGAACATGCGCATGTCTTTCTTCTTCGGATCAACCCCTCCCCATGCAACGTAGGGACCACTAGCGCGAGCGTCAAAGGGATCAGTCTGGATTGCTTCCAGAGTGATTTGCGGCGGCTTTCGTTCCGGAGTTGTCGCCTATGCGACGTCAGCCGCCGGGATAGCCGTGGCGGGCCTTGGAGGCGCGCACCAGCGAGAGCGCCCTGGCGTCCTGGCCGGCGGCGCAGGCGCTCGACGCTTCAGAGATTTCGCCTTGAATCTGACCATAGACGCTCTGATTGACGTGACCCATCGAGAGGTCGTTCTCCATCACCGCGCGATAGCGGGCGATGGCGCCCGAGCAGCCCGCGCCTTCCGGCATCTGGAAGGTCGATGGCGTGACGGTTTGCCGCGGCGGACCCATCGGATCGATCACGGGTCCCGTCTGGCTAGGCGCATTGCAGCCCGTCAGCAGAGCCGTGGCGGCGAGAGCGAATAGGCGGGTCGAGCGCATTCCTTCATCTCCAGTGCTTCGCGTATCGCAAGCAGTCTTAACCGCTGGGGGCGCCCGCGGGCAACGGCTTGCCGCCGCGCGCGAAGGCTTGCCGCCGGGCGGGAAGGGCGCCACCTTGTCAGGAGCGGCAAGGCTTTTCACGGACACGATTTTTCGGAGGAATCAATGAGACGCAACATTGTCTTGCTCGACGGAACCTGGAACACGCCGCGTGATCGCACCAACATCGACAAACTTTCGCGCGAGAAAAACATTCTCGCGGAGCTGATTCCCTCCACGGCCGGCGGGGCGGAGCAGAGGATCGGCTATTTCAAAGGCGTCGGCGCCGACAACTACAGAATCGCCGGCGGCGCCATCGGCTTCGGCCTGCGCACCATCGTGCAGGAGGCCTATGACTGGGTCGTCGACAATTACCAGGATGGCCAGGAGCTTTACATCTACGGTTTCTCGCGCGGGGCCTATGCCGCGCGGGCGCTCGCCGGGCTCATCGGCGATTGCGGCATCCTCAAATCGAAAGACGTAAGCGCTTTCGAGATCGCCGATATGAACAAGAAGGCCCGCGCGGGCGCCCGGACCGGCGCGCCGCCGAGCGCACCCGACGTTCAGACCAACGGCCGGGTCAAGCTGCTCGGCGTCTTCGACACGGTCGGCTCCTACGGCGTGCCGGCGGGCTTCTCCGGCCTCGCCGCGCTCGGCCGTTACGTCACGCTCGCCGCCTTTGGCGGCTTCGAGGACACGCGCCTCGGCAGCCATGTCGATCACGCGCTCCACGCGATCGGCGTCGACGAGCGCCGGCGCCCCTTTACGCCGACCTTCTGGACCGTGAAGAAAGGCGACCCGGAGCCAGCCAACATCGAGCAGAACTGGTTCCCCGGCGTCCATTGCAACGTCGGCGGCGGTTATGACGAGGCGGGGCTCTCCGACATCGCGCTGACATGGATGATCGCGCGCACGCGTTTCCATACCGACCTCGTCTTCGACGACGCAGCGATCGGCAAGTCGCTCGCGCCAAATATCGACGGCGACGTGCCGGATTCGGCCGCGCCTTACCCGATAGACCATAATTTCCCCAAGTCGCGGCAGATTTTCCCGCAGGGCGCGCCGGCCAACAGCCTGTGGAGCTTTTCGGGCGATCCGGATGAGGCGCATGTGAACGAAAAGGTGCATTGGAGCGTGCTGGCGAAGCTCGGCCGACCCTGCGAAGTATGGGGGACGGGAACGCCCTACGACCCGCCGAACCTCAAGGAGGCGATGGGGCGGCTCGGGCAGGATCTGGGCGGCCGCGTCGCGCCGATCACGCGGGAGGAGGAGGCGCTGCTGCCGCCGGCGCTCGTTGCGATGGCGCGCCGCGTCCAGGGAGCCGCCGTCGCCTGAGACGGGCGCTTTCGCCCGCCCCCTTTTCCTCTTGGCGTCGGGGCCGTGACCCGCTATAAGGCCCTCTCACGTGGCGCGTGGCCGGAAGGTCCCGCGCCGCGACTGTTTTACGGCGCGCGTCGTCACGGTGCGCGCCATCGGAAAAACGGGCAAGCGAATGGTCAACCCATTTACGTTCATGCAGGAAGTTCGCGCCGAAGCGACCAAGGTCACCTGGCCCTCGCGCCGCGAGACCATGATCACGACCGGTCTTGTGGTGCTGATGGTCGTGTTTGCGAGCCTCTTTTTCGTCGTGGTCGACTCGGCGCTGCGCTTCGGCGTTGGCGTTCTGTTGCGCTACGGGCAATAATTTCAAGGAGCTGAGCGCGCCACGATGAGCATGCGCTGGTATATCGTCCACGCCTATTCGAACTTCGAAAAGAAGGTTGCGGAATCGATTCGCGAGGGCGCAGCCCAACGCGGCCTCGCCGACGCTTTCGAAGAGATTCTGGTGCCGACCGAGCAGGTCGTCGAGGTGCGGCGCGGCCGCAAGGTTTCGACCGAGCGCAAATTCTTCCCCGGCTATGTGCTGGTGAAGTGCAGCCTCACCGATCCGGTGTTCTCGCTCATCAAGAACACGCCGAAGGTCACGGGCTTCTTAGGCGCCGACAACAAGCCGATGCCGATCTCCGAAGAGGAGGCGATGCGCATCAAGGGCCAGGTGGCGGAGGGCGTCGAGCGTCCCAAGCCGACGGTCACCTTCGAAGTGGGCGAGACGGTGCGCGTCGCCGACGGGCCTTTCGCCTCCTTCAACGGCCTTGTCGAGGAAGTCGACGAAGCCCGCTCTCGCGTCAAGGTCGCGGTCTCGATCTTCGGCCGCCCGACGCCGGTGGAGCTGGAGTTCGCGCAGGTGGAGAAGGTTTGAGGTTTCACGCCTTCCTGCTGGGAGGGTGAGAGGCTTCTTCCGCAAGGGAGAAGTTAAAGAGCGTGGCGGATCCGCCCCGACGCCATCGGGGAATCCGGATCGGACCACGAACTGCAACCGATGGCCCGCACGCCTCTCGCGCGCGGCGTCGTCATTCGTTGGAGAAAGCAAATGGCAAAGAAGATTGCCGGCTACATAAAACTGCAAGTGCCGGCCGGCGCGGCGAACCCTTCGCCGCCGATCGGTCCCGCGCTCGGTCAGCGCGGTCTGAACATCATGGAGTTCTGCAAGGCCTTCAATGCGAAGACCGCGCAGGTCGAGAAGGGGACGCCGATCCCCGTCATCATCACCGCCTATCAGGACCGCTCCTTCACCTTCGAGATGAAGCAGCCGCCGGTCTCCTTCTTCCTGAAGAAGGCTGTCGGTCTGAAGATCGGCAAGAAGCCGGCTTCGGGCTCGAAGCTTCCCGGCCGTAACGTCGTCGGCAAGGTGACGCAGGCGCAGATTCGCGAGATCGCAGAGAAAAAGATCGTTGATCTCAACTGCGCGACGATCGAATCCGCAATGTCGATGATCGCCGGCTCCGCCCGCGCGATGGGCCTCGAGGTGGTGGAGTAAGATCATGGCTCATATCGGAAAACGTATTGCCAAGTCCCGCGAGGGCATCGAGCGCACCAAGCTCTACGGGCTCGACGACGCCGTGAAGCTCGTGCGCGAGCGCGCCAAGGCGAAGTTCGACAAGTCGGTCGAGATCGCCATGAATCTGGGCGTCGACCCCAAGCACGCCGACCAGATGGTCCGCGGCGTGGTCAATCTGCCCAACGGCACCGGCCGCGTCCTGCGCGTCGGCGTCTTCGCGCGCGGCGCCAAGGCGGACGAAGCCAAAGCCGCCGGCGCTGACGTCGTCGGCGCGGAAGAGCTGGTCGCCATCGTCCAGGGCGGCACGATCGACTTCGATCGCTGCATCGCCACCCCGGACATGATGCCGCTCGTCGGTCGCCTCGGTAAGGTGCTCGGCCCGCGCGGCATGATGCCCAACCCGAAGGTCGGCACGGTGACCATGGACGTCGCCGGCGCTGTGAAGGCCAGCAAGGGCGGCGCGGTCGAGTTCCGCGTCGAGAAGGCCGGCATCGTGCAGGGGACGGTCGGCAAGGCCTCCTTCGACGACGGCAAGCTCGTCGAGAATATCAAGGCCTTCGTCGACGCGGTCGCCAAGGCCAAGCCGCAGGGCGCCAAGGGCACCTACATCCAGCGCGTCGCCCTCAGCTCGACCCAGGGTCCGGGCGTGAAGGTCGATGTCGCGAGCCTCGGCGCCACCACGGCGTAAGGGCGGGATAGAGCCTGAGATTTTGGAGCCGGCGGGGAAACCCGCCGGCTTTTTCGTCGAGAATGAGCAGTGCGATCGCGACCCCCTGTCGCATGTGCATCGTCCGGGCGCTTTCCGCCTTGTAAGGCGGCGTACTTCCCAATAGTTTGGCGTCCGCGTAATTCGCGGCGCGAGGCCCGGCCCGCTTCAAGGGGGCGCGGGCGCTCGCGCTTTTCGCGCCGCCCGCTCTCTTTAGGAATCGCTGCATGTCCGTGCTGATCGACAAGAACACCAAAGTCATCACTCAAGGCTTCACCGGCAAGACCGCCACTTTCCATTCCGAGCAGGCGATCGCGTACGGCACCAAGATGGTCGGCGGCGTTTCTCCCGGAAAAGGCGGCTCCACGCATCTCGGGCTCCCCGTCTTCGATACGGTGGCGGAGGCCCGGGACAGGACCGGCGCGCAGGCCTCGGTCGTCTACGTCCCGCCGCCGGGCGCGGCCGACGCCATCTGCGAAGCCATCGACGCGGAAATCCCGCTGATCGTCTGCATCACCGAGGGCGTGCCGGTGCAGGACATGATCCGCGTCAAGCGCTCGCTGTCGGGCTCGAAGTCCCGCCTCATCGGACCGAACTGCCCGGGCGTCGTCACGGCGGGCGAGAGCAAGATCGGCATCATGCCGGGCAACATCTTTTCGCGCGGCTCCGTCGGCGTCGTGTCGCGCTCCGGCACGCTCACCTATGAGGCCGTCTTCCAGACGACGCGCGAGGGCCTCGGCCAGACGAGCGCGGTCGGCATCGGCGGCGACCCCGTGAAGGGCACGGACTTCATCGAGGTGCTCGAACTGTTTCTGGCCGACGAGGCGACCAAGTCGATCATCATGATCGGCGAGATCGGCGGCTCGGCGGAAGAGGAAGCGGCCCAATTCTTGAAGGACGAGGCCAAGCGCGGCCGGATCAAGCCCATTGTGGGCTTCATTGCGGGCCGCACCGCGCCTCCCGGCCGCCGCATGGGCCATGCCGGCGCCATTATTTCAGGCGGCAAGGGCGACGCGGAGAGCAAGATTGCGGCGATGGAGTCGGCGGGCGTCCGCGTTTCGCCTTCTCCGGCCCGGCTCGGCAAGACTTTGGTCGAGGTGCTTAAAGGTTAGGCGCAGCTGCGCCCTTCTTTACCGCCTCGAAGAACTTAAATTAGGGGCGACGCCGTAACGCGTCGCCCTGAAATCAAGCCTTCGGCGGCGGGCAGGCAATCCCGCAGACGCGCCGACGACGGCTTCAAGAGAAGCGAGACAATGGCGCGTCTTGAAACTGATGGCGTGGCTGGCCCGGCGGCTTCCGGCGGCCCGCGCTCTGCGCAAAATCACGGCTTCGCGACCACGTCCTTCCTGCAGGGCGCGAATGCGGCCTATCTCGAAGGGCTGCTCGACGCCTTTGAGGCCGATCCTGCTTCGGTCAGCCCTGAATGGGCCAAATTCTTCGCCGAACTGGGCGTGACGCCCGGCGCCGCCGCGCCCGCCTCGGGTCCCTCGTGGGCGCGTCGCGACTGGCCGCCCGCCGCAAACGGCGAGTGGGTGAGCGCGCTCACCGGCGACTATCCCGCGCCGCCCGGAAAGCCCACCCCCAGGCCCGCTCCAAACGGCGCCGCCGCGCCGCCGCCCACGGCCGCCACGGCCGAGGACGTGCAGCGCGCCACGCGGGATTCCGTGCGTGCGCTGATGATGATTCGCGCCTATCGCATGCGCGGCCATCTCCACGCCAATCTCGATCCGCTGGGCCTCGAGCAGCGCCACGACCATGGCGAGCTGCATCCGGAGACCTACGGCTTCAAGGACGAGGATTACGATCGCAAGATCTTCATCGACGGCGTGCTCGGCCTGCAATACGCCAGCGTCTTCGAGATGGTCACGATCCTGCGCCGCACCTATTGCGGCTCGATCGGCTTCGAATTCATGCATATCTCCAATCCCGAGGAGAAGGGCTGGCTGCAGGCGCGCATCGAGGGGCCGAAGAAGGAGATCTTCTTCACCGACGAAGGCAAGCGCGCGATCTACAAGAAGCTTGTCGAGGCCGAGGGCTTCGAGAAGTTTCTCGACGTCAAATATACCGGCACCAAGCGCTTCGGCCTCGACGGCGCCGAGTCCATGGTTCCGGCGCTGGAGCAGATCATCAAGCGCGGCGGCGCGCTCGGCGTGCAGGAGATCGTGCTCGGCATGGCCCATCGCGGCCGTCTCAACGTGCTCTCGCAGGTCATGGGGAAGCCGCATCGCGCGCTTTTCCACGAGTTCAAGGGCGGCTCCTTCCTGCCCGACGAAGTCGAAGGCTCGGGCGACGTGAAATACCATCTCGGCGCTTCGTCGGATCGTGAGTTCGACAGCAACAAGGTCCATCTGTCGCTCACAGCCAACCCGTCGCATCTCGAGATCGTCGACCCCGTCGTGCTCGGCAAGGTGCGGGCCAAGCAGGACCAGCATGGCGGCGACCGCCGGGTCGTGCTGCCGCTGCTGATTCATGGCGATGCGGCCTTCGCGGGCCAGGGCGTCGTGGCGGAGTGCTTCGGCCTCTCGGGCCTCAAGGGCCATCGCACCGGCGGCTCGGTGCATTTCATCATCAACAATCAGATCGGCTTCACGACCTATCCGCGCTTTTCACGCTCCTCGCCCTATCCGTCGGACGTCGCCAAAATGGTCGAGGCGCCGATTTTCCACGTGAACGGCGACGATCCGGAGGCGGTGGTCTTCGCGGCGCGCGTCGCGACGGAGTTTCGCCAGCAGTTCCAGAAGCCGGTCGTCATCGACATGTGGTGCTACCGCCGCTTCGGCCACAACGAGGGCGACGAGCCGGGCTTCACTCAGCCGCTGATGTACAAAAAGATCCGCACGCATCGCACGACGCTCGATCTTTACGCCGAGAAGCTGGCCAACGAAGGCCAGCTCAGCAAGGCGGACGCCGAGCGGGTGAAGGAGGAGTGGCGCGCGCGGCTGGAGACCGAGTTCGAGGCGGGTCAATCCTACAAGCCGAACAAGGCCGACTGGCTCGATGGCCGCTGGGCGGGCATGAAGCCCGGCTATCAGGCCTCAGAAGACGAGCGCAAGGGCAAGACCGGAGCCCCGCTTGAAACTTTGCGGGAGATCGGCGCCAAGCTCACCACGGTGCCGGCGGACTTCCACTTGCACCGGACGATCCAGCGCTTCCTCGACAATCGCAAGAACGCGATCGAGGAGGGGATGGCGATCGACTGGGCGACGGCGGAGGCGCTCGCCTTCGCGACGCTTCTCGCGGAAGGCCATCGCGTGCGACTGTCCGGACAGGACAGCGAGCGCGGGACGTTCTCGCAGCGCCACAGCGTGCTGATCGATCAGGAGACCGAGGCGCGCTACATCCCCTTCGACCATATCGCGCCCAGGCAGGGCAAATTCGAAGTCATCAACTCGATGCTCTCCGAGGAGGCCGTGCTCGGCTTCGAATATGGCTATTCGCTCGCCGAGCCTGACGCGCTGGTCCTGTGGGAGGCGCAGTTCGGTGACTTCGCCAATGGCGCGCAGGTCATTTTCGACCAGTTCCTGTCGGCGGGCGAGCGCAAATGGCTGCGCATGTCGGGACTCGTCTGCCTCTTGCCGCATGGCTATGAAGGGCAGGGGCCGGAACATTCTTCCGCACGGCTCGAACGCTTCCTGCAGCTTTGCGCCGAAGACAATATGCAGGTCGCGATCTGTTCGACGCCGGCCAATTATTTCCACATTCTACGCCGCCAGCTGCATCGCAACCTGCGCAAGCCGCTGGTGCTCATGGCCCCGAAGTCGCTTCTGCGCAACAAGCGCTGCGTCTCGCGTCTGGGCGAAATGGGAATCGCCTCGAGCTTCCAGCGCATCCTGCTCGACGACGCCGAGACGGCGACGGACGAAAAGGCGATGCTGCAGGCGGACGACAACATCCGCCGCGTCGTTCTGTGCACCGGCAAGGTCTATTACGATCTTCTGGAAGAGCGCGAGAAGCGCGGCGTCGACGACGTCTATCTGCTCCGCGTCGAGCAGCTTTATCCCTTCCCGCTCAAGAGCCTCGTCACCGCCATGTCGCGCTTCAAGAAGGCCGACGTCGTCTGGTGTCAGGAGGAGCCCAAGAACATGGGCGCCTGGTTCTTCGTCGAGCCCTATCTCGAATGGGTCCTGGGGCAGGTTGGCGGCAAGGCGAAGCGCCCGCGCTACGCCGGGCGCCCGGCTTCGGCGTCGACGGCGGCGGGGACCATGTCCAAGCACCTCCAGCAGCTCAAGGCTTTCCTCGAAGAAGTCTATGCCGCGTGATCCGTTTTCCCGCGCTCGACGAGCGGCGCTCCATCCGACGAAACGAGATAGACGATGACTGAAATTCGCGTTCCGACGCTCGGCAAATCCGTCACCGAAGCCACCATCGGCCGCTGGTTCAAAAAGGCGGGCGACGTCGTGCGCGCCGACGAGACCCTGGCCGAACTCGAGACGGACAAGGTGACGCTCGAGGTGAATGCGCCGGCCGCCGGCGTGCTCGCTGAGATCGTCGTCAAAGAGGGCGAGACGGTCCAGCCCGGCGCGCTCCTGGGCCAGATCGCGCCCGGCGGCGCCGCGACGGCCGCCGTTTCCGCCTCGGCGGCGAAGCCCGCGCCCGTCGCAGCGGCGCCGGTCCCGGCTCCCGCGCCGGCGCCCGTCATGACCATGCCGCCATCCCCCGCCGCCGCCAAGGTCGCGGTCGAGAAGGGCGTCGACGTCGCGCAGATCGCGGGCTCCGGAAAACGCGGCCAGGCGCTCAAATCCGACGTGATCGAATTCGCCGCCCGCGCGCCCGTGGCGGCGGCCCCGTCGCAGGAGGCCCGCATCGAGGCGCCGCCCGCGCCGCCGCTGCCCGCGCCGCGCGCCCCGGTTCCGCAGGAGGACGCCGGGCGCGAGGAGCGCGTGAAGATGACGCGCCTGCGCCAGACGATCGCGCGGCGCCTGAAGGAGGCACAGAACGCCGCCGCCATGCTCACGACCTTCAACGAGGTCGATATGTCCGCGCTCATTGCGCAGCGCGCCAGATACAAGGAGCTCTTCGAAAAGAAGCACGGCGCAAAGCTCGGCTTCATGGGCTATTTCGTGAAGGCCTGCTGTCAGGCGCTCGAGGAAGTTCCCGCGGTCAACGCCGAGATCGACGGGACGGACATCGTCTACAAGCGCTTTTGCCACATCGGTGTGGCGGTCGGCACAGAGAAGGGCCTCGTCGTGCCCGTGCTGCGCGACGCCGATCGCATGTCCGTCGCCGAGATCGAGAAAGGCATCGCCGCCCTCGGCAAGAAGGCGCGTGAAGGAGCACTCGACATCGCGGACCTTCAGGGCGGGACCTTCACCATTTCAAACGGCGGGGTCTATGGCTCCCTCATGTCGACGCCGATCCTCAATGCGCCGCAGTCTGGCATTCTGGGCATGCACAAGATCCAGGAGCGCCCCATCGCCGTCGACGGCAAGGTTGAAATCCGGCCGATGATGTATCTGGCGCTCTCCTATGATCACCGCATCGTCGACGGGAAGGAGGCGGTGACCTTCCTCGTGCGCGTCAAGGAGACGTTGGAGGATCCCGGCCGTCTGGCGCTGGCGCTTTAGCTGCGCGGCCTTTGACGCGGCCGCAGTTTTGGCCGCGCCGCCCTCTTTAAAACTGCTCCAAAGCGCCACACATCTAACCGCAAGACGCGCTGCGGATCAGGCGTCGACGGGCGGGTCACATCGGACGCCAAGGAGGAGCGGATGCACGCAAAAACAATTGTCGAACACAAGGCGCCCCTGCTGACGCCCGAGCAGTTCGCGAATCTTGGCGACGGCATGATCGCCTATGTGAAGGCCATGCGTTCGGAAGACGTGAACCGCTTCTATCCGCAGGCTCCGCAGATACAGCCCGGCCTGACGATTTTCGCGCTGATCGGGGCCGACGGGGCCCCCATCGTCCTTGCCGACTCGGAAGAAGGCGCGATCGGCAACGCCCGCGAAAACGATCTGCAGATGGTCAGCCTGCACTGATCGAAGGCGTCGGCCCCGGCTCTGCAAAGTCCCGGGGGGCGCTTTTTTCGTTTTTTCCGCATTCGGTTTCCCCGCAAAGTGCCGGAGGCAGGGATTTTGCTTCACTGCTTGGCGGCTCGCCGCGTTGGAGGCAATCATGTCGGAGACCGAACTATTCGCCGTCTGTCATGTGAATGACGTCGCCAAGCGTGGCGCGGTGGGCTTCGTCCTCGCGCGCCCGGACGGCGACAAGACGGCGCCCTTCCCGATATTCGTGGTGCGGCAGGGCAAAACCTACCACGCCTATGTCAACCGCTGTCCGCATCAAGGCGCGCGCATCGACTTTCAGCCGGGCCATTTCCTGGATCAGGGCCATCGCGCCATCCTGTGCGGCAAGCACGGCGCATTGTTCGACGTCGCGACCGGCCATTGTTTCGACGGTCCCTGCGCCGGCGCGGCGCTCGAGAAGATCGAGGTGGTCGTCGACGGCGAAGACGTCTGCATCACGGGCGTGCAGCTCGCGGAGGAGGACGGGCTCGATCGTGAGGAAAACGACGAGATGCCGCCCGTCATGATCACGTCGGACTGATTATCCGCCGCCGAAGAGCTGCTCGAAAATATTCTTCTCGCGCGCGGCGGGACGCGGAACCCGGCGGGACTCCGGCGGGGGCGTCGCGCCGGCGTTGGGGATGTCCTCCGGCGGCAGCAGATCGTCGATTCCGGCGGGGCGTCCCCGCGGCGGCGGCGGCGAGGAAATGGTCGCCGTCTCGTCGACCGCCTGCGGCGGCTGCTCGGCGTGAGTCTCACGGTTGTCCGGCTGGCGCGGGGCGGCTTGCCTTTGAGATTTCTGCGGTGCGGGAGCCTTTTCGCCGCCCGTGAAGATGCCGATGAGATCGTCTAGCGGCTTCGCCACGACTTCCTCCATCGCCGTCGCCGCCTCGGAGCGCCAGGCGCCGGTGGGCAGCCCGGCGACCGGCGTGCCTTTCAGGGCGATGCTCATGTAGCGGCTCCAGATCTCGACTGGCAGATTGCCGCCTGAGGCCTTCTTCGTCGGCGAATTGTCGTCATTGCCCAGCCAGACGCCGGTGACGAGTCGCCCCGTGTAGCCGACGAACCAGGCGTCGCGGAAATCCTGGCTCGTGCCGGTCTTGCCAGCGGCCTGCCAGCCGGGCAGCTCCGCCTTTCGCGCCGTGCCGGTGAGCAGCGTCTCCTGCATCATGGCGTTCATCATCGCCACATATTGCGGCTCGATCACGCGGCCGAAGGAAGCGCCCTTGCGCTGGTAAAGCGTCTTGCCGGCGGCGGTCTTCACGCGCGTGATGATGTGCGGCTGAACGCCGATGCCGCCATTGGCGAAAGGCGCATAGGCCGCGACCAGCTCCAGCGGCGTGACTTCCGATGTGCCCAGCGCAATCGAGGCGTTGGGTTGCAGATCGGATTGGATGCCGAGCCGGTGCGCGGTCTGCGCCACGGTCTTGGGCCCCACCTCCATGCCGACCCGGACCGCCACCGTATTGAGCGAGAGGGCCAAAGCCTTGGTGAGCGTGACGGGGCCGAAAAATTCGTGGCTGTAATTCTCGGGCGTCCAGCCCTTGATGTTGAGCGGACCATCCTCGCGCACGGAATCGGGCGTCAGCCCATGCTCCAGTCCCGCAAGATAGACGAAGGGCTTGAAGGCCGAGCCGGGCTGGCGCTTGGCGGCCACGGCGCGGTTGAACTGGCTTTCGGAATAATCGCGTCCGCCGACGAGCGCCCGGATGGCGCCATTGGGGTCGAGCGAGACGACGGCGCCCTGCGACACGCCGAATTTCGCGCCCTTTCGGTCGAGCTCCTCCTTCAGCGCGCCTTCGGCCACCGCCTGCAGGCGTGGATCGATAGTCGTGCTGACGACGATGTCCTGGTCGATGGCGCCGATCGTGTCGTCGAGCATGTCCATGACGTAGTCGGCGGCGTAATTCGCCGAACCGGCGCCCTGTTCTTTCACGGCGCGCGCCGGACGCGCGAGCGCGCCCTTCGCCATCGCCTCGCTGATGTGGCCCTCCTGCGCCATGGCGGTGATGACCTGAGCGGCGCGCTCGCTCGCGCCCTCGGGATTGCGGTCGGGCGCCAGCTTGCTCGGCGCCTTCATGAGGCCGGCGAGGACGGCGGATTCGGAGAGCGTCGCCGTCCGTGCGCTATGGCCGAAGTAATGTTGCGAGGCCGCCTCCACGCCATAGGCGCCGGAGCCGAAATAGACGCGGTTGAGGTAGAGTTCGAGAATCTGGTCCTTGGAGTATTTGTGCTCGAGCCAGAGGGCGAGGATCGCCTCCTGGATCTTGCGCGAGATGGTGCGCTCCTGCGTCAGAAAGAGATTCTTGGCCAGCTGCTGCGTGAGGGTCGAACCCCCCTGCATCCCGCCGTGGCCGGTCACGTTGCGCACCAGCGCGCGGCCGATGCCCAGCGGGTCGACGCCCCAATGTGAGTAAAAGCGACGGTCCTCGATGGAGATGAAGGCCTTGGGGAGATAGGGCGGCAGGTCCGAGATGCGGATTGCGGCGCCGCCCGTGTCGCCACGGTTGGCGAGAAGCTCGCCGTCCGAGCCCATGATGGCGATGTTGGGCGGCCGCTTGGGGATGGCGAGCTGATCGATGGGCGGAAGCTGCGAGCCGTAGTAGACGGCGACCGCGCCGCCGCCGATCACGCCCCAGATGGCGAGCGTGAAGGCCCAGTAAAATAGTGCGCCGATCATTGATCCGGACCGCCGTTTCGCCTTGGCTCTGGCGGGTTTCTGCGCACGCGGCGGCGATCGCGGCTCGGCGCGAAGATCGTCGTCTTCCGCGCCCGCGTCCTCGAACTTGGGTTCCTGGCGTTTGTCTTTACGCGCCATTTTTTCGCCTCGAGGCACCGCCGCAGCCTCCCGCGCAATCCATTCAACTTAAGGAAGGCCGTTTAAGGGCCGGTTAAGGGGTCGCAGAGGCGCTTTGTTCACAGGCGGGGGTCCGTCGCCTCTTGCGATTCCACCTCTGTCTTGCGAGAGTCGCCGCCCCCGGCGCCGCGGCGGCGTCAGCAGTTTCGGATGGTTCTCAGGCGATGAAGGTCACGATCGAGAGAGCGGCGCTCTTGCGGGCGCTCGGCCATGTTCACCGGGTAGTCGAGCGGCGCACCACGATCCCCATCCTCGCCAATGTCCTCATCGACGCGCGCGAGGGCGCGCTGACGCTGAAGGCGACAGACCTCGACCTCGAGATCACCGAGAAGGCCGCCGCCGAAGTGGGTCAGGCGGGCGGGACGACGCTGCCGGCGCACACGCTCTATGACATCGTGCGCAAGCTTCCGGAGGGCGCGCAGGTTTCGCTCGACGAGTCGGGGGAGACGGGCCAGCTCACGTTGCGCTCGGGGCGCTCGCGCTTCAGTCTGTCGACGCTGCCCGAGAGCGATTTCCCCGACGTGACGTCGGGCGAGTTCAGCCACAAGTTCTCGCTGCCCCCGGCCGACCTCAAGCGCCTGATCGAGAAGACGCAGTTCGCAATCTCGAATGAGGAGACGCGCTATTATCTCAACGGCATCTACATTCATGCGATGGAGGTCGAGGGACGGCTGATGCTGCGCGCCGTCGCGACCGATGGCCATCGCCTCGCACGCCTGGAGATTCCCGCCCCCGAGGGCTGCGCCGGCATGCCCGGCGTGATCCTGCCGCGCAAGGCGGTTCAGGAGGTGCTGCGGCTCATCGAAGACCCGCAGGGCGAGGTGCTCGTCGAACTCTCGACCAACAAGATGCGCTTTTCCTTCGGCGACGCGCTGCTGACGACCAAGCTCATCGACGGCACTTTCCCGGACTACGCGCGCGTCATCCCGGCGGGCAACGACAAGCGCATGACCGTTGAGCGCGATGCTTTCGCCCGGGCCGTGGACCGTGTTTCCACCATCTCCTCGGAGCGCGGCCGTGCAGTTAAGCTCGCCTTGACCGAAGGCAAGCTCGTTCTCTCCGTCACCAATCCCGACCAGGGGTCAGCGGTCGAGGAGATCGAGGCCGATTATGACGGCCCGCCGCTCGACGTCGGCTTCAACGCCCGTTACCTGCTCGACATCACGCAGCAGCTCGATAGCGACACGGCCCTCTTCAAGCTCGCCGATCCCGGCTCCCCCACGCTGATTCAGGATCGCGACGGCGCCAACGCGCTTTACGTGCTGATGCCGATGCGGGTCTAACGTCGCTTCGGGCTGATGAGGACTCCTACAGCGAGCCCGAATCCAAATCCCGAGAGATGCGCGGTAAGGCTCGACATCGGCAGCAGGAAATCGGCGGCGACCTGCACCAGCATGGCGAAGCCGAGTGCGGTCGCCCTGAAGGCGTCGAGGCTGGCGCGGTGGCGCAGCCAGTCTTTCACGCGCAGCGCGCCGATAACGCCAAAGAGCGCGAAGATTGCGCCCGAGGCGCCGACATAGAGCCCATAGCCGACAATGCCGCGCTCCATGAAGGCGAGCACGAAGACGGATGAAAACAAGGCGCCGCCGAGATAGGCGACCAGCGTCTTGAGCGAGCCGACCTCATGCTCGAGGTCACGGCCGATGAGCGCGAGCATCAGCATGTTCAGCGCAAAATGCAGAATGCCGTAATGTAGGAAGGCGGCCGTGAGCACGCGCCATCCCTCGCCGTCCATCGCAAGCGGCGCCCATAGGGCGCCGAGCGAGATGAGCGTCTCGGCGTTCTGCGATCCGCCAAGCCAAATCTCTGCGATGAACATCGCCGCATTGGTCAGGATAAGCGTAAGGGTGACCGGCGGTGGGAGCCAGCCTCGGCCCTGCCGCCCCAACTCGATCGCGACACGTCCGGCGACGCCGTCGGCGATTTCCTGTGCGCGCGGCGACAGCGGCAGGTGCGGCGTCCAATCCCTGGCGAGCAGCCGGCGGGCCGCAATGACCGAGGGAGACTCCTTCGCGCTTACCGCGAGAACCGACAGCTCCGCGCGCGCCGCCCTTTCGTCGCCCGCGTTCCGGAGCGCCACGGCGGTCCAATAAGCGACAGTGTCGGCGTCGAGCCGCAACATGCGCGTCGCCATCGCCGACACGTCCCGCGGCCGCCCGGCGAAAGCGAGTATGAAAAGCCAGGCGAAGGGCGTCTGTTCCAGCGGTATGCTGTCGGCGGCGCACGCATAGTCGCGCATCAGATCCTCGATGTGGCCTGCTTCGCCCAGCGCGCGAATGCGATAGGCAGAGAGTTGCCGCGCATTTTCCGGATGCTGCGAGAGGACGAGGATCTTGTCCCATTCGCCACGCTCGGCGCAGAGCCGCGCCTCTATCGATGCAGCGTGCTCGGCCGGCGCCTCGGCGGCCAGCGCGCCAAGCGCGCGCGCTTTCTCTCGCGGGTCGGGGATCGCGGAGGCCCGCGAGAAAGCGGCCGACAGGCGCATGGCGCGGGTGGGATGAAAGAAGGCGGCGAGATCGGCGCAGCGCGCCGCCGCCTCCAATCTCCCGGCGCGGGTGTATCTCGACTGCATGTTGGCAAGCGTGAGCGGCGCGGCCACAAGGGGAACGAAGACGAAGGCGATGAGGCTGCCGGCTTCCTGGGGTATCCACCACAGCGCGATGGCGCCCCCGAGTAGAATGAAGGCGTTCACGGCGATGAAGGAAGCGAAGTCGCGCCGCCGCTGCGACAGCCAAAGGGCGATCGACAGCGCGGAGATCGCCATGAGATTGACGGCGAGTACAGGTCTGGAAGTCCATGGTGCGCGCTTTCCGGCGGAACGCCGGAGCCGATGTTGGCGGCGCGCCGTGAAATGTCAAATGCGCGCGCCGCCGCTCCTTGCGCTTGCGATCTGCGGGAAGGCGCCGCATTCTCGCCACGGCCATTGAGGACAAGCCCGCCGCAATGCTCGATTTCTATGCGCATATCTGGTTCTGGCTCGTCGCCTGCCTCATCGTGGGCGGCGCGACGGGAGCGGCCGCGCGCCGCGCTCCGCGGCGCAAGGGGCCGGCGCGATGGCTTGTCTGGGCGCTGCTGGCTTTCTGCGCAGGCGCGGCCGCGACGGCGCTCGGCGCGCCGCGAGGCGCCATCGCGATCCATCTTGAAAGCGCGCTCGCCTGTTTCGGCGCCTTCCTCATCGGCGCCGGCGCAACGGCGCTCGCTCTACGCGGGACGCTCGCGGCGCATGAAGCCTGGGCGTTGGGGCTGCTGCCCGTCGCGGCGCTTTGGGGAGCGGCGACGCTGTTCGACCTGCCCGCCTATCAGGCGAAGTTGCAAACGCGCGTCGCCGCGCTCGCACAGGCCGCCGGCGTCGATTCCGCCGGTGTCGGCCTCGTCGGCCGCGACGTCGTTGCGCCGCAGGTCGTCATCGAAAACCGCGCGCTCATGGATCAGATTGCGGCCGCGCCCGGCGTCCGGCGCGTGCTCGCGTCAGACGAACGCGCGCCGGCCGCCGTCGTCGAGGCGGCGAAGCCGATTGCGCCGGAGCCCGAAAAGCCGCCGCAGCCGCCAGCGGCCACGGACCCGCGATCCGTTCTGGCGTCGCTGGGGGACGGGGAACTGGACGCGGCGGGGTGCCAGCGTGCGCTCGACGCCGTCGCCGCGCTCGATCCGGTGGGGTTTCGCGCGGCGCGATCCTCCATCAATCGGCGGGCGGCGGGCGCCCTCGATAAGGCCGCCGAGGTCATCCGGCGCTGCCCCGAGGCCACGATCGAAGTGCGCGGCTATGGCGACAGGGATATGAGCGATCCGCTGTCGGAGAGACGCGCCCGCGCGGCTGAGCGCTATCTGCGTCGCGAGGGTGTCGGCGGCCGCCGTCTCGTCGCCGTCGGTTGCTGTGCGCCGATCGAGCAGGAGGCGAAAATCCCGCGCGCGAGCGAGATCGAATTCATCGTGCGGTGAATTCTTTGCACTTTCGCAACCATGCCGCATGGTTGCCGAAGTTTTGTGCGGATTGTCAGTCATCCGTTTACGGCGAGCGCCCGCTTGTTTATTCTTTTTTATGCGCGAAGGCGCATAGCTTTGGCCTCCCGAAGCAAAAGGCCTGGCTCTTTTTTCTTGCGCCATCTGACGCAAACGCCGCAACGCAGCGGTCGGCCCGGCTCAGTCGACAGCGAGTAAC
Organism: uncultured Alphaproteobacteria bacterium; assembly: GCA_963806665.1. Lineage (GTDB taxonomy): Bacteria > Pseudomonadota > Alphaproteobacteria > Rhizobiales > Beijerinckiaceae > Methylocystis. Next base: position 38,678 of record CAWDYM010000007.1, read on the forward strand.
GCCTTGAACGCCATCGACATGACAAATCACGCTCACGCCGCGACCGTCGCTCAACTCAAGGAAGAGGTGGCGCACCGACTGACCTACGCGGTGTGTAAGGACGCCGCGACCGCGAGTCCGCGCGATTGGTTCGTGGCGACCGCGCTCGCGACGCGTGACCGCGTCACCGAATCCTGGCTTGCGTCCACCAAGCGGAATTACCGCGAGGACCGTCGCCGCGTTTATTACCTCTCGCTCGAGTTTCTCATCGGCCGCTTGCTGATCGACACGCTCACCAATCTCGGCCTCACCGCCGCCATGCGCGACGCGCTCGCTGAACTTGGCGTCGATCTCGAGAAGCTGCGGGAAGTGGAGCCGGACGCCGCGCTCGGCAATGGCGGCCTCGGGCGCCTCGCCGCCTGTTTCATGGATAGCATGGCGACGCTCGAAATCGCCGCCGTCGGCTATGGCATCCGCTACGATCACGGACTCTTCCGCCAGACGATCAAGGACGGCTGGCAGCACGAATATCCCGAGGACTGGTTGTCCTTTGGAAACAGCTGGCAGTTCCCGCGTCCGGAGATCACTTACGACATCGGTTTCGGCGGGCATGTCGAAAGTTCGCGCCTCTCGGACGGCGTGCTGGCGCATGTCTGGCATCCCGGCGAAACGATCGTCGCGGTCGCCTATGACACGCCGGTCGTCGGCTGGCGCGGCAAGCATGTGAACACGCTGCGCCTTTGGTCCGCGCGGGCGCTCGATCCGCTGCGGCTCGACGCCTTCAATCAGGGCGATCATGTCGGCGCATTGAACGAGCAGGTTCGCGCCGAAGCGATCTCCAAGGTTCTCTATCCCAGCGACTCGACGCCGGCCGGTCAGGAATTGCGGCTGCGGCAGGAATATTTCTTCGTCTCCGCCTCGCTGCAGGATCTCATCCGCCGGCACATGAAGCAGACCGGCGACATCTCCAAACTCGCCGACAAGGTCGCGATTCAGCTCAACGACACCCATCCGGCGATCGGCGTCGTCGAACTCATGAGGCTTCTCGTCGACGTTCACGGCGTCGAATGGAAGGAGGCCTGGAAGATTACGCAGTCGACCTTCTCCTACACCAATCACACGCTGCTGCCCGAAGCGCTCGAGACCTGGCCGGTGTGGCTGATGGAGAGGCTGCTGCCGCGGCACATGCAGATCATCTATCTCATCAACGCCATGCATCTCGACGGGTTGCGCGACGAGCGCGGCGTGCAGGACGCGGGCGTGCTGTCGTCGGTGTCGCTCATCGACGAACACAACGGGCGTCACGTGCGCATGGGCAATCTCGCCTTTCTGGGGTCGCACAAGGTCAACGGCGTTTCGGCGCTGCATAGCGAACTCGTCAAGGAGACGGTGTTCAAGGATTTCCACGGCCTCTATCCCGACCGCATCGTCAACAAGACCAATGGCGTGACCTTCCGCCGCTGGCTGCTCGAGGCCAACCCGGCGCTCTCGCGTCTCCTTGCAGAGACGATCGGGACGGGCGTCTTTGACAATCCCGAGAAGCTGGTCGAGCTCGAGGCTTTCGCGGACGATCCGATCTTCCAGCAGCGTTTTGCGGCCGCCAAGCGCGAGAACAAGGAGCGCCTTGCCGCCGCGACCTTCGATCGCGTGGGCGTCAGAATTGATCCGGGCGCGCTCTTCGACGTGCAGATCAAGCGTATTCATGAATATAAGCGGCAGCTGCTCAACGTCCTCGAAGCCGTCTCGCTCTATCTCGACATCAAGTCGCAGCCGTCGCGCGATTTCGTTCCGCGCGTGAAGATTTTCGCGGGCAAGGCCGCGGCGAGCTATCATCAGGCCAAGCTCATCATCAAGCTCGCCAATGATGTGGCGCAGGTCGTGAACGCCGATCCGGCGACGCGTGGGCTGCTGAAAATCGTCTTCCTGCCCAATTATAACGTCAGCCTCGCAGAGACGATCATTCCTGCCGCTGACCTGTCCGAGCAGATTTCGACCGCCGGCATGGAGGCCTCGGGCACCGGCAATATGAAATTCGCGCTGAACGGGGCCCTCACCATCGGCACGCTCGACGGCGCCAATGTCGAGATCAAGGAGCGTGTCGGCGACGACAACATCTTCATCTTCGGCCTTACCGCCGAGGAGGTCGAGAAGAGTCGCGCCCGCGGCATCGACGCGCGTGAGACGATTGCGAAGAGCCCGCGTCTGTCGGAGGCGCTACACGCCGTATCGAGCGGCGTGTTCTCGCCCGACGACAAGCATCTCTATGCGCAGCTCATCGACACGCTGACCTATTATGATCACTTCCTGATCACGAAGGATTTCGACGGCTACTGCGACGCGCAGCGCAAGGTCGACGCGCGGTGGCGCGACCAGAAGGCATGGCGGCGCGCCTGCATTCTCAACACGGCGCGCGTCGCCTGGTTCTCGTCCGACCGCACGATCCGCGAATACGCCGAGGACATCTGGAAGGTGGAGGTCTGACGCGCAGATTTCCGGGCATCCGGCGCGGGATCGGAAATCCTACGCGCCATGCGGCCGCATTCGTCGGGCCGCATGGCGTTGAGAGGCTACGAGACCGGCGTTCGCAAGCGGCGATCGATCGCCGAAACGTCGGCGACGCGATCGTCATCTTCAGCGGAACGTCTCTCAACCCACTGAGCGACGCACCGAGCGCAGCGTCAGTTGCGGGATTCTGCGCGGGCCCCTGACAGGGGCGACGGGGACCGGAAGGTGCGGGGTCTCATCAGGCTCCGGCGCGGCGATCAGAATAGCATCGACGCTTTCAGCCCGCAGTTCCGCGGCGCGACGTTGCGGCGCAGCGGTGTCGGTCACGCCGGCCGATCCATTGAGAATCGCCCCGCGGGCCACCTCGATCGTCCCGCAGCTCCATTTGCCTTCCACACGTCCGGTGGCGCGGACGGAGAGAAGGTTCTTTGCGGTGATATCCGCGCTCAGATGCCCGGCGATGTCCGCGGTGGCGACGGTGACGGTTCCCTTGAGCACGCCGTTCTGGCCGACGATGAGATGGTTGCAGACGATCTCTCCATCTACAGCGCCGTCGATGACGACGATGTCGCGCGCGCGAATGACGCCCGTGATTTCGGTCCCGTGACCGATATAGACCGAGTCTTCTTCATCTGGCCTGAAGGTCGCCATTCCTGTCCCCTCTCCCGAATCGATGCATGTCAGAAGGTAACCTCTTCTCCGCTCCAAGCGGCGAATTCATGTTATCAATGAGCAACTTTCGCGCCTTCGCCGCAAAATATCGCGCAGCGCGCCTGATACGCGAGTTTCTGCAGAGCGGGGAGTGGCTTTTGGCAGGGTCGCGGAGAAACTGTTATTCCTGCGTCGCGCTGGCGGCCTACCATACCGCGTGGCGGTCAGATTGTGCAACTTCAGGAAAGCGGCTTATGATCGCAGTGCCTGCGGGCCGCTCGGTCTGCGATCCAACCCCAGGCAAAAAGGGAGGCCAACGATGAATTTCAGGGCAGTTTTACGGTTGCTTTTCCTGATGACGAGCGTGCTTTCGGCGCCATGCGTCAAAGCGGCGCCCGAACCAGCCAAAAAACCGAATATTCTCGTCATCTGGGGCGATGATATCGGCATGTGGAACATCAGCGCCAATAGCCATGGCATGATGGGCTACAAGACCCCCAACATCGACCGAATCGCCAAGGAAGGTCTGTCCTTCACGGATTATTACGGGCAGCAGAGCTGCACGGCGGGCCGCGCCGCCTTTATTGGCGGCAATGTCCCGGTGCGCACCGGCATGACGAAGGTCGGCTTGCCCGGCGCCAAGGAAGGCTGGCAGAAGACCGACGTCACCGTCGCCACCGTGATGAAAAGCCTCGGCTACGCGACGGGTCAGTTCGGGAAGAACCATCAGGGCGACCGCGACGAGCATCTGCCCACAGTGCACGGCTTCGACGAATTCTTCGGCAATCTCTACCATCTCAACGCCGAGGAGGAGCCCGAGAATTTCGATTATCCGAAGAATCCGGAGTTCTTGAAAAATTTCGGCCCGCGCGGCGTGATCCATTCCTACTCCGACGGTAAGGGCGGCCAAAAGATCGAGGACACCGGTCCGCTCACCAAGAAGCGCATGGAGACGATCGACGACGAGACGGTCGCCGCCGCGAAAGACTTCATCACGCGGCAGAGCAAAGCCGGCAAGCCCTTCTTCACCTGGTGGAACGGCACGCGCATGCATTTCCGCACCCATGTGAAGGCGGAGCATCGCGGCCTTTCGGGGCAGGATGAATATGGCGACGGCATGGTCGAGCATGACAACCATGTCGGCGAGCTCTTGAAGCTCATCGACGATTTGGGCCTCTCAGACGACACGATCGTCTTCTACTCGACGGACAACGGACCGCATTTCAATACCTGGCCCGACGCCGGGACCACTGTCTTCCGCAGCGAGAAGAATTCGAACTGGGAAGGCGCCTATCGGGTTCCGGCCTATGTGCGCTGGCCCAAGCATTTCCCCAATGGGGAGACGCTGAACGGCATCGTTTCGCACGAGGATTGGCTGCCGACCTTCGCGGCTGTCGCGGGCGACGACCAGATCAAGGCGAAGCTCGCCGCCGGCGTGAAGCTCGAAGGCCGCAAATATCGCAACATGATCGACGGCGAGAACATGCTGGACTATTTCTCGGGCACAGCGAAGGAGAGCCCGCGCAAGCAGTTCATCTATGTGAACGACGATGGACAGATCGTCGCGCTGCGCTATCAGGACTGGAAGGCGGTGTTCCTCGAGAATCGCGGCGAGGCATTCGGCGTTTGGCGCGAGCCGTTCATCGAGCTGCGCGTGCCTTTGCTCTTCAATCTGCGCCGCGATCCGCTGGAGCGGGCGCAGCACAATTCCAATACCTATAACGACTGGTTCCTGGATCGGCCCTTCGTGGTCGCGCCGATGCAAAAGCTCGCCGCGTCGTTCCTGATGTCGATGAAGCAATATCCGCCGAGTCAGACGCCGGGTTCCTTCAACCTCGAAAAGGTGCAGAAGGAAATCGAGGCGGCGGGCCGCGGTCGCTAAGTGGAATCGTCACGCCGCCGCCCGTTGTAGGGCGGCGGCGCTTCTTCGAGAAGATATCCTGCACAAGAAGAGAGCATGAGAAAATCTGTCGCGCGCGTCGTAGCTTTGCTGCTTTTCCTCGCGTCGTCGGCGCTCGCACAGGATGCGCTTCCGTCATGGAACGAGGGGCCCGCGAAACAGTCGATCGTCGACTTCGTCGCCAAGGTGACGACCGTCGGCGGGGCGGACTATGTAAAACCGGAAGAGCGCATTGCCGTCTTCGACAATGACGGCACGCTGTGGACCGAGTGGCCTGCTTACTCACAGCTCATCTTCGCGCTCGACCGCGTGAAGGCGCTCGCTCCGCAGCACCCGGAGTGGCGCAAGAAGCAGCCGTTCAAGGCGGCGCACGCCGGCGACATGAAGGCGCTCGCCGCCGGTGGAGAGAAGGGTCTCGTCGAACTCGTCACCACGACGCACGCGGGCGATACGCCGGAGGCGTTTCAGGCGATCGTGTCACAATGGCTGGCGACGGCGGAGCATCCGAAGTTCAAGGCGCATTACGACGGTCTGGTCTATCAGCCGATGCTGGAACTGCTCGCCTACCTGCGCGCCTATGGCTTCAAGACATATATCGTTTCGGGCGGCGGCGTGGAGTTCATGCGCGCCTTCTCGCAGAGAGTCTATGGCGTGCCTCCCGAGCAGGTTATCGGCTCGTCAATTGTCACGAAATATGAAATCGTCGACGGCAAACCCACGCTGAAGCGCGAGGCGAAAATAAATTTCATAGATGACAAGGCCGGCAAGCCGGTCGGCATCAATCAGTACATCGGCCGCCGTCCCGTCGCGGCCTTCGGCAATTCTGACGGCGACTTGCAGATGCTGGAGTGGACGACCGGCGCCTCAGGCCTGCGCTTTGGCCTCCTTGTCCATCATGACGATGCAGCGCGCGAGGCCGCCTATGATCGCGCCTCTTCCGTCGGTCGTCTCGATCGCGGGCTGGACGAAGCGGGCCCACATGGCTGGACGGTGGTCAGCATGAAAAACGACTGGAAGACCGTCTTTCCGCCGCAGAAGCGCTGAAGCGCGTCACCGCTGACGAACATAACTCCCCGGCGCGGGCTCGATCGGCGCAAACCCTTTCTCCGGTGCGCCCATCTGCGGTGGGGCGACGCGCTCCTTTGCGCTCATCCGTTCGAGCCAGGCGGCCCAGGCCGGCCACCATGATCCTTCAAAGAGCCTGGCGTGCTCGCGCCAATGATCGGCGCTGACATAGCGGTCATTTCTCATGCGCACGCCGAGATGATAGCGGCGATGTGGATGGCCTGGCTCGGAGACGATGCCGGCATTGTGCCCCCCGTTCGTGAGGACAAAGGTCAGCTCATTATCGGTGAAGAGGTGCGCCTTGTAGACCGAACGCCAGGGAGAAATGTGGTCGCTTTCCGTGCCGACGACAAACATGGGCGCGCTGATGTCCTTGAGCGCGATGACTTCGTCGTTGACGGCGTAGCGGCCGGCCGTGAGCCGATTCTCGAGAAAGAGCCCGCGCAGATACTGGGTGTGCATGCGATAGGGCATCCGGGTCTGGTCTTCGCTCCAGGCCATGAGATCGGTCGCACTTTCCCGTTCGCCGAGCAGATATTCATGAATGACTCGCGCCCAGAAGAGCTCGTTGGAGCGCAGCGCCATAAACACGCCAGCCATCTGATAGGTGTCGAGAAAGCCCTGGTCCCACATCATGTCTTCGAGAAAGGCGACCTGCGCCGCATCGACAAAGAGCATGAGATCGCCAGGTTCGCTGAAATCCGTCTGCGACGCCAGCAGCGAGATGGAGGCCAGACGATCATCGCCATCGCGCGCCATGGTCGCCGCGGCGATAGAAAGCAGCGTGCCGCCCAGACAATATCCCGCCGCATGGATCTTGCGATCCGGCAGGACGGCGTTGACGACCGAGAGGGCCTCCATCACGCCGGACGTGCGATAATCATCAAGTGAAATATCGCGATCCTGCGCCGTGGGATTGCGCCACGAGATCATGAAGACCGTGAAGCCGCGCTCGACGAAATAGCGCACCAGCGAATGGTGGGCCGCAAGGTCGAGGACGTAATATTTCATGATCCACGCGGGAACGATCACGATCGGCTCGGCGCAGACGCTCTGCGTTGCGGGCTGATACTGAATCAGCTCCATCAGATGATTCCGATAGATCACCTCGCCCGGCGTCGCGGCGACGTCCTCGCCGATCACATAGCCGACGCTCTCGTTCGACGACTGCGTCGCCACATCGAAGAAGTCCTCGATGAAATGCTGCGCACCGCGCAGAAGATTGGCGCCGCTTTCCCTCTGCGTGCGATCGACGACGGCGGGATTGAGCCAGGGAATGTTCGAGGGCGAGAAGGCGTCAAGATACTTCTGCGCGAGGAAGGAAACGCGCGCCGCGTTATTCGGGCGCATGCCCCGAACCTCGCGCGTCGCCTTGCGCCACCACTGACGCTGGGCGAGGAACGCCTGTTCGAAGAAGAGATAGGGAAACGCGCCCCAGGAGGGGTCGCTGAAGCGCTTGTCGGCGGGTTCGGGCGCAAAGGGGCGCTCGGCCTTGTCGCTGACGAGATTGTGCATTCCGAAATGTGCGAGACGCGCCGCAGAGGCGGCGCAGTCGAGCGCGAGTTCGAGTTGTCGCCCAGGGGATTCGGCAAGATGCGCGGCCCAATCGATCCACGCCGACATCTGGGCGTGTGGCGAAACGCCCTGAGTAAAGCGCGCTGTCGTCGCCTGCGCCATGCGGTCGAGCGTTTCGAAGCTTTGAGGCCGGAGAAAGGGGATAAGGGGCGGCGGCGCATGCCGCTCCAGCGCGCGGGGAACTGCTGCGACGCGTTTCTTGACTGGTGCGTTCATGACTTCACCCTTGAAATGCGAAAATCGCGCTGACTATGCATTGTAGCAGGTCTGTGAATCGGGGCTTAAGGCCCGTCCTCCAGCAACTGTGTGATGGAGCCGCCTTCATGGCGGCGCTTGACGGCTTCGGCAATAAGGTCCGAGAGCGGGAGGATCGCTAAGCGCTGCGACAATTCGTCCGTCGGCGCGATGGGAACGGAGTCGGTGACGATGACGCCGTCTATCGGCGCTTCACGCAGCACGCTTGGCGCGGCGTTCGAAAAAAGGCCGTGCGTGGCGATTGCGAAGACCTTTGCGGCGCCATGCACGCGGCATGCCGCACCGGCGCGCGCCATGGTGTCGCCTCCTGCGATGAGATCGTCGAGAATGAGGGCGAAGCGGCCGGCGACGTCGCCGGCGAAAATGTCGCCCGTGACGCGCCCTTCGCTGCGAACCTTGTCCATGAACGCCTTGGCGACCGGACGCTGCAGCTCGCGTTGCAGACGCTGGCGGAAAAGCTCGGCGCGTTTCTCGCCGCCCAGATCGGGGGAAACGACGCACACAGGCGCCTCGCCGACGAGAGGCGCAAGATGGCGCGCGAAAAGCTTATGGGCGTCGAGCGGAACTGTCTCACAGCGAAAGGCGTTCTCGAACGCCGCAACGTTGTGGACATCGACCGTCATGAGCCCGTCGATCCCCATCGCCTCGAAAAGCTGCGCGACGTAGCGTGTCGCGACCGGATCGCGCGGTTTGGTGCGCCGGTCCTTGCGGGAGAAGCACAGATACGGGGCCGTTACCGTAACCCGCGCGGCGCCGCTGTCCTTGAGCGCGCCGACAAAGAACAGGACGCGCAGTAGCTTGTCTGCGGCGCTCGCGCCGCTTTCGCCGTGCAGGCTGGAAATGACGTAGACATCCGCGCCGCGCACGCTCTCGAGCGGGCGGATCTTGAATTCGCCATCCTCGAAACGGCGCTCTTCCATATCCCCGAGTGGAACGCCGAGACGTTGCGCGACGCTCTGCGCAAGCGCATTGCGCGAGCCAAGGCCGAAGAGGCGGAGCCCGACCGCCATCGACATGATCATTTCTCCCGTAGCCACTGCGCGATGTGAAGCCATTCATTGCCAAGCGTCTCGCGACCCATAAAAAGCGCAAGGTGCCCGCAAGGAGCGATAGCAGTCTGCACTTCGCCGCCGACCAGCGTCGCCGCCGCGAGCGCTTGCGCGGGCGGCGCGATCGCGTCCGTTTCGCCCGCGAGGACGAAAAGCCGGTGATTCAGAGCGCAGAGCTGCGGCGTTCTGCCCAGCGCCTGGAAATCGCCCCTCGCGAGGCTGTTCTCCCGATAGATATGTTGGACGACTTCCCGATAATAGGGACCTGGCAGATCAAGGGCGCGGCGATCCCAGCGCCTGAAGGCCGCAACGGCGTTTTGCGCCTCCGCGGACGAAAATGGCGGATCGATTTGCAGCGAATTCGCGAGGCGCTCTTCGTCGCTTTCCTCTCGTGGCCAAAGCGTGGCCATCTCCCGTCCCCGCAGCAGGCCGTCGCCCCCGCTGATCAGTTGCTCGAACGCGACGTCAGGTGTTTGGTCGACGTATCGTGTAAGCGCAGAGGCGGCCGCCTTCACATCGACGGGCGCGCCGGCGAGGACGAGCTTGCCGATCTTCGCCGGGAACCGGCCGGCAAAGAGAAGCGACAGCCAGCCGCCCTGACAAAGCCCGATGAGGTCGACGGGGGCGCCCGCGTCATCGATCGCGACATTGAGGGCGGCGAGCTGGCTATCTATCGTGCCAAGCTTCGTCGCGGGCTCGGCGGATTTCCACTCGACAAGAAATAAGCGGCTGCAGCCATTGGCCAGCAAGGCGGCGACAAGGCTGTGGCCGGACGCAAGGTCGGCGAGCTGCGCATCATGAACTGCGAAGGGGGCGACGACGACGACAGGCGGACCCGCATCCTTCTGCGAGAAATCACGAAGGCGAAGCGCCGCCAGATCGAGCGCTAGACGATTGGGCGTCGCCCATTGCGGCTCTTCGCGCCGGGCGTTGTCGTCTTGCCCGTCCGTCAAGGCGCGCGTCCACGCTTCCATGGCGGCGATGCCCATGGCGAGTGGCCAATTCCAGGCGCCGGGCCCCATATCTTCCCAGCCCATAACTCTCCTCGTCGGCTCTGTCATCCTCTTTACGGCGCTTCTGATATGAGATGTGAGGGCGCAGATTGCGATGGCCGCAGGGCGCGACTGTCAAAGTCCGCTCAAGCTTGCGGCATGCGATGGTTTAACCTGCGCGATGACAAATAACGAAGAATCTACGATAGCGCTTGCGCAGAAGCTCCGCTTCCTTTCCGATCCGACGACATATGGCGCAGCTTGCGGCGCGGTCACGCGAATCGAGACGCATATGTCTTACGTCTTTCTCGCTGGCGATTTGGCTTACAAACTGAAGAAGCCGGTGCGCTATGCATTTCTCGATTTCTCCACGCTGAAAGCGCGCGAAGCCGATTGCCGCGAGGAGGTGAGGCTGAACCGTCGCTTGACGAGCGGGATTTATCTCGGCGTGACGCCTCTCGCGTTAGACCCTCTCGGCGGATTGGCTCTGGGCGGCGCGGGCGCTGTCGTCGATTGGCTGGTCGAAATGCGGCGGCTGCCTCTCGACCGGATGCTCGATCGACTGATCGTCGACGTCAGCGTGAGCGATGCGCAGGTGGATGCGATCTGCGACGTTCTGGCGTCTTTCTATCACAAGGCCGCGCGGTCGCCGCTCTCAGCGAAGGCCTATGTGGCGCGCTTCAATGATGAGCAGGCGCTCAACCGCGACATTCTCACGCAGAGGCGTTTCGCGCTCGACCCTCGAAGCATCGCGGCGCTCCTCGACGCGCTCGAGCAGCGACTTGCCGCCGATCGGCCGCTTCTCGAAGCCCGTGTGCGGACGGGCGTCGTCGTGGATGGTCATGGGGACCTGCGCCCCGAGCATATCTGCCTGACCGAACCCATCGCTATTTTCGACAGCCTCGAGTTCAACGCCGCCCTTCGGCAGGTTGATCCCTTCGACGAGATTGCGCTGCTCGGGGTCGAATGCGCGCAGCTTGGTGCGCCTCGGCTACTGCGCCAATTCACCGAGGGGCTGGCGACGCATTTGTCGTGTCGGCCGCCCTGGGCGCTCGTCTCTCTCTACGCGGCATGGCGCGCGACGCTGCGCGCCCGCCTCTGCCTTGCGCATCTTCTTGAACCCGCGCCCCGCGCGCCTGAGAAATGGGAGCCGCTCGCACGCCGTTATCTCGAGCTTGCGCAATGCGCCCTCGAACTCGACATGTAAAGAGGTTCGCCAGGGAGTGGGGCAATGGCTTTTCTCAATCGAGCGCAAGCGGGACGGCGTCTGGCCGAGGCCTTGGGCGAATTGAAGGGAAACGACATCGTTGTCTATGCCCTGCCGCGCGGCGGGGTCGTCGTCGCCGCGCCCGTGGCCGAGGCGCTTCATGCGCCGCTCGATCTCATTCTCGTGCGGAAAATCGGCGTACCCTTTCAACCGGAGCTCGCCATGGGGGCTGTCGCGGAGGCCGGAGGGGCGCCGATCGTCGTGCGCAACGGCGATGTCATTGCGCTTTCGAACGTCGGCGAAGCCGCCTTTCAGGCCGCAGCGCAGCGCGAATGCGAGGAACTGGAGCGCCGTCGTGCGCTTTACCTCGCGGGGCGCGCTCACCCGGTAGCGACTGGACGGATCGCTATCGTCGTCGACGATGGCGTCGCGACGGGCGCGACGATGCGGGCCGCACTCGAGGCCGTGCGCACGCAAAGGCCCGGCGAGCTGATCCTCGCCGTTCCGGTGGCGCCGGCTGATACGCTGGAAGCTTTAGGGAGCGCCACCGACAAGATCATCTGCCTCGAGACGCCGGAACCCTTCGTGGCGATCGGCTGCTACTACAGAGATTTCGCTCAGGTCGAAGACGAGGAGGTGATCGCCGCGCTCGACCGTTACGGCGTAAGGGGCGCCTAGGCGCGCGGCGAAATGCCTCACGCCGAAGCCCCCCTCAATCGGCCGCCGGTGCTAGACTTTGAAGCCGTCGGTCAGAAAAGCGACGCATGCCTGCGTTGAGACGATCGTCGCATCGCCAACGCCAACCGGTCTCATCATGAACGATCATCGTCAGCCGCATAAGGTTTCGGACGCAACGTCGAAAGGTCGTTACGTCAGCTTCTTCTCGCAGATCGGCATTGGCGACGTGCCGCTCGTCGGCGGCAAGAATGCGTCGCTGGGCGAGATGTATCGGGAATTGACGTCGAAAGGTCTTCGCGTGCCCAATGGCTTTGCCGTGACGGCGGAAGCCTATCGCCATGCGCTCGAGGCTGCCGAATTCATGGCCACCCCTGCGGGAGGCGCTGGCGGGTCTTGACCCCGACGACGTCGATGATCTCGCGCGCCGCGCGGCCCGTGCGCGGGAAGTTGTCTATTCGGCAGGTTTGCCGGCAGAGGTCGAGGCGGATATTCGCCAGGCCCTTGCGCAGCTCACAGAAGAATACGGGGCGGAACTCACTGTTGCGGTGCGCTCCTCCGCGACGGCGGAAGATCTGCCCGGCGCGAGCTTTGCGGGCCAGCACGACACCTATCTGAACGTTAGGGGTGAGACCGCCGTGCTCGACGCGGTGCGTCACTGTTTCGCAAGTCTCTTCACCGATCGCGCCATCCGTTACCGCATCGACAACGGCTTCGATCATTTCAAAGTCTACAACTCCGTCACCATCATGAAGATGGTGCGTTCGGATCTCGCGGCGTCGGGCGTGATCTTCACGATCGATACGGAAACCGGCTTCGAGGACGTGGTCTTCATCACGGGCGCCTATGGTCTCGGCGAGAATGTGGTGCAGGGCGCGGTCGATCCGGACGAATTCTATGTTTTCAAGCCCACCTATCTGCAGGGCAAGCGCGGCGTGCTGAAGCGCTCGCTCGGGCCAAAGAAGATCAAGATGATCTTCTCGAACCACGGACGGACAACGACCCGCAACGTTCCGACCGACCGGAAGGCGCGTGAGCGTTTCTGCATAACGGACGATGAGGCTCTGACGCTCGCAGGGCAGGCGATCGTGATTGAAGAGCACTACAGCGCGAAAGCCGGCGAGCATCGCCCGATGGATATCGAATGGGCGAAGGACGGCGTCGACGGACAGCTCTATATCGTTCAGGCGCGGCCCGAAACGGTCGCCTCGCGGCGCGACCGGAATGTCGTCGAGGAATACAAGGTCAGGAAGCGTGGGCCGGTGAAGGTCGAGGGCCGCGCGGTCGGAACCAAGATCGCTTTCGGCAAGGCGCGCGTGATCGAGCATTTGAGCGAGCTGAACTCGTTCCGGCCGGGCGAGATACTTGTCGCCGACACCACCTCTCCCGACTGGGGCACGGTGATGAAATCGGCCGCCGGCATCGTGACCAATCGCGGCGGGCGCACCTGCCATGCGGCGATCGTCGCGCGGGAGCTTGGCATTCCGGCGATCGTCGGCACGGATCAGGCGACCCATGTCATTCGCACGGGAGACCTCGTCGCGGTGAGTTGCGCGGAGGGCGACGTCGGCAGGGTCTATGAAGGCGAGATCGAGTTCGACGTCGTCAAGACCGATCTCTCGAATCTCCCGAGGCCGTCGACGCATATCATGATGAACGTCGGCAATCCCGACCTCGCCTTCAGCGTCGCGGGCTTGCCCAATGACGGGGTCGGGCTCGCCCGAATGGAGTTCATCATCACGGAAGCGATCAAGGCGCATCCGATGGCGCTCCTGCATCCCGAACGCCTCAACGATGACGAGCGAGACCGCGATTGCACGCCTTTGGGCCAATTATCGAGAGCCCGAGCGCCTTCTTCGTCGGAGCGCTTGTCCGAAGGCGTCGCGACCATTGCGGCGGCTTTTTATCCCAAGCCGGTCATCGTGCGCATGTCCGACTTCAAGAGCAACGAATATGCGACGCTTCTCGGCGGCGGCGTCTTCGAATGCGACGAAGAGAATCCGATGATCGGCTTCCGCGGCGCCTCACGCTACGCGCATCCCAATTATCGTGAAGGCTTCGCGCTGGAATGCGCGGCCATGAAGCGCGTGCGCGACGCACTGGGGTTGACCAACGTAAAGCTGATGATCCCATTCTGCCGCCGCGTCGAAGAGGCGCAGAAGGTCATCGCGCTGATGCGCGACCTTGGACTCGAGCGTGGCAAGGACGGGCTTGAAATCTACGTGATGTGCGAAATTCCGAACAACGTCATGCTCATCGATAAATTTGCGCGAGCATTTCGATGGATTTTCGATCGGCTCCAATGATCTCACTCAGCTCACGCTCGGCGTCGATCGCGACTCGCAGATCGTCGCTTTCGATTTCGACGAGCGCGACGAAGGTGTGAAGACAATGATCCGCATGGCGGTGGAAGGCGCGCAGCGCAACAAGCGCCACTGCGGCATTTGCGGACAGGCGCCCTCGGACTATCCGGAGATGGCTGAGTTTCTGGTCAGGCTGGGAATCGATGCGATTAGCCTCAACCCGGACACCGTGTTGCGCACGACAACCCGCATCCTCGAGCTGGAGAAGACGCTCGGCCGCTCTCGCAAATAGGGTGCGGCGCTGCGGCGCTTGAAAGAGAGGCAGACCGCGACAGGTTTGGATGATCGCGCGTCGCGCGGTCATACGTGTCTGAAAGGACATCGCTCATGAACAGCCCTCTCACTTACGGAGCGTTGGCGGTCTTCGCCGTCGGCGCTTGCGTCCTCGCTCCGGTCCCGGCGTCAGCCATGCCCGCCGCAAATATCGCGGCGCAGCTGACGCCCGCCGTGGATCCCGTTCACGCCGTTCGCGTATGCAACCGTTGGGGCCGCTGCTGGTGGACCTACGCGGGGGGCTTCCACAGACATTACGGCTATGGCGGCTGGAATCGGGGCTGGGGCTGGCGTCACGGGTATCGCCGCTGGCGCTGACAGCCCCTCGAGACGCGAAAAACGGCCCGTCGGTACATCCGCGATCGGGCCGTTCTTCTCCGACAGCCGCCGCCGTCGGCTCGTACAGATTTAACGCTCCGTGAGGCGATTGCAAGGCGAGCGGTTGTCGGCTTCGCGACATGCAAATGAAATCCCGAGTGTTGCCTGGCCGTCATTGAAACGGGTCTGGCGAAGAGGCACTCTTTGCGGCGAACCTGCCGGCGGGGATGCCTTTGTGAGGCGCGGGAATCTGAAATCTGTTCTCTTTGCAGCGCTCGCGACCCTCGCGGCGGCGCACGTTGCGGGCGCGACGGAGAGAGACAACGACCCAGGCAAGGCGCGGGCTGAAAAGCCGTCTGTTTCGCTGCTGACGCAGAAATCGCTGACCGATACCCCCGGCGGGCCAAAGGAACAGTTGCGACGATTGGGCATTGACGCGGACGTCTGGGTGACTCAATTTCTTCAAGGGATCACCGCCGGCGCCAATGACGGCGTGTCGCGCTACGGGGGCAAGCTCGACGCATTTCTTAAAGTCGATGGCGAGAAGCTCGGTCTGTGGCGCGGACTACGGCTGAATGCGCAGTACGAGCATTACATCGGCGACAACATCAACCAGAAAGACTATGCGCTCGTCCCGGTGAATGCGGCGACGGCCTTCATCGCGCGCGACAATTATCACTCCGCCCTGTCGCTGATCGTCACGCAGCAATTCAGCGAGCAGCTGTCTCTAAGCGTCGGCAAATTCAACACGATGACGCTTGCTTCCCAGACGCCGCTGATCGGCGGCGGGGGGCTCGAAACGTTCATGAACCGCGCTTTCGCCCTGCCGTCCACGGGCATCGGCGTCGCCTCGCCGGGCACGATCTCGGACAGGCTCATCGTCTCCCCGCCTTATATTCTGGGCGGAATAGCAACGCTAAAGACGGAACTCGCCACTTTCACTCTCGCTTTCGCCGATCCGCGCAATGCGGCCAATCCGCGGGTGCTGGAGCGCCCTTTCGAGCGCGGCGTCGGCGCCGTGGGCGGCGTGACCTTGCCCACCCGGATCGCGGGCCTGCGAGGCTTTCACACCTTGCGCGGCGGCTACAGCAATGCGCGCGGTTTCGATCTCGACGACATCGGCGCCGTACGCGCGCGTCTCGCCGCTCTTGTCGGCATCACCAGGAAGGGCTTCTGGCTCGCTTCCTACGCCGTGCAGCAATATCTCTTTCAGAGCGCAAAGGACCCAGCCGTCGGCTGGGGCGTTTTCGGTCTTGCGACGCTTTCGGACGGCAATCCGAATCCGGTGCGGTGGAGCATGCTCGCGGGCCTCGCCGGGAATAATCTGATTTCCGGCCGGGAGAACGACAAATGGGGCGTCGGCTACTTCCATTACGGCTTGACGCAATCGTTCCTGGACGGTCTTGCTGAAAACAGGCTTTACCGGCGCAGCGAAGGCGGGATCGAGGCCTTCTACAATTGGGCGATCACACCTTGGCTGCGGCTCTCCGGCGATCTCCAGATCGTCGACCCCTGGAACGTAAACCAGCCGCGCACGACGTATATGGCGCTGCGGCTGCAGACCAAGTTCTGAGAGTGTTTCCTCAATCTGGCCGGGTTGTGCGCCGAATTGCGGTGCGAGAATTGCATGAAAAATCGCGCTCAGTGACATCTGATAGAGCGCGAGGCCGCCATGACAGAGGCGAAGAGCTCCGTTCACATTGGCGAGAAAGTCATCGACCTCCCGATCAGGAAGGGAGCGTTGGGCGCGGACGTCATCGACATGCGAACGCTGGCGACGCAGACCGGCTTGTTCAGTTTCGATCCGGGATTTCTGTCGACGGCGAGCTGCGAATCCAGGATTACCCATATCGACGGAGAGGCCGGGGTGCTGCTGCATCGCGGCTATCCAATCGATCAACTCGCCGAGCACGGGAATTATCTGGAGGTCTGCTACCTCCTCCTCCACGGCGAACTGCCCACGTCGGCGCAGAAAGCGGATTTCGACGACCGTGTAACCCATCACACGATGGTGCATGAACAGATGGCGCGGTTTTTTCAGGGGTTTCGTCGCGACGCGCATCCGATGTCGATCATGGTGGCGTCGGTTGGGGCCCTGTCGGCTTTCTACCATGACTCGACCGACATAACGGACCCCATGCAGCGAATGATCGCGTCCATGCGCATGATCGCCAAAGTGCCGACGCTGGCGTCGATGGCGTACAAATATTCCGTCGGACAGCCCTTCGTTTATCCGCGAAACGATCTGGATTACACGTCGAATTTCCTGCGCATGTGTTTCGCCGTCCCGGCGGAAGATTATGTCGTGAACCAAGTGTTCGCGCGCGCGCTGGATCGCATCTTCATCCTTCACGCGGATCTCGCCCAGGTCGCCTCGACCTCCACGGTGCGCCTTGCCGGCTCGTCCGGCGCCGATCCTTTCGCCTGTGTCGCCGCGGGCATCGCCTCTCTCTGGGGCCCCGCGCATGGCGGCGCCAATGAGGCGGTGCTTAAAATGTTGTCAGAGATTGGCGCGCCGGAGCGCATTCCGCACTTCGTGGCGCGCGCGAAGGACAAAAGCGATCCGTTTCGACTGATGGGTTTCGGTCACCGCATATTCAAGAATTACGATCCACGCGCGAAAATCATGCAGCGCACGGCGCACGAAGTCTTCGACCAGCTCGGCGTGAGCGATCCGCTGCTCGATGTGGCGCATGAACTCGAGCGCGTCGCCCTGTGCGACGATTATTTCGTCAAAAGGCGACTGTTTCCAAACGTCGACTTCTATTCTGGGCTCATCCTGAGAGTCATGGGCTTCCCCACGGAGATGTTTCCTGCCCTGTTCGCGGTTGCGCGAACGGTGGGATGGATCGCCCAGTGGAAGGAGATGATCGAGGACCCGAACTACCGGATGGGGCACCCGAGCCAGCTGTACACGGGCGAGGCGCAGCGGGATTACCTGCCGATCGCGAGTCGGTAAGTTTCGCTGCACGGGAGCCTGAGGGAAAGGGCGAAGCTGATCTCGCCTCGCCCCTGCTGCCTCGCCCCTGTCGCCTCACACCGCCTGCATCGCCTCGGGCTTGGCGCGGCCGCGCTTCAGGATGAGCTTGTTGAGCGCCGAGACATAGGCGCGCGCCGAGGCGACCAGCGTGTCAGGATCGGCGCCGCGGCCGGTCACCGCCTTGCCGTCTTCGCACAGGCGCACGGAGACTTCCGCCTGCGCGTCCGTTCCCTCGGTGACGGCGTGGACCTGATAGAGCTCCAGCGTCGCCTCATGCGGGGCCAGCGCCTTGATGGCGTTGAAGATGGCGTCCACGGGGCCATTGCCGGTCGCCTGATGGGTGACCTTGTCGCCGTCGACGTCGAGCGTCAGTGCCGCCGATTGCGGGCCCTGCGTGCCGGCCATCACCATGAGCGCCAGCACCTTGATGTGGTCATGGGCGGTCACGATCTCGTCGTCGACGAGGGCGATGAGATCCTCGTCGTAGACGAATTTCTTGCGGTCGGCCAAATCCTTGAAACGGTTGAAGGCGTCCTGCAGCTGGTTTTCGCCCAGATCATAGCCCAGTTCCTTCAGTTTCTCGCGGAAGGCGTGGCGGCCCGAATGCTTGCCCATGACGAGCGACGTCTTGGAGACGCCAACGCTCTCGGGAGTCATGATCTCATAGGTATGCGCATTCTTGAGCATGCCGTCCTGATGGATGCCGCTCTCATGCGCGAAAGCGTTTCGGCCGACGATCGCCTTGTTGTACTGCACCGGAAAAGACGTCACCGCCGAGACCAGTTTTGACGCGCGGGTCAGCAGCTTCGCGTCGATATTGGTGCGGTAGGGCAGCGCGTCGTGGCGCGTCTTCAGCGCCATCACGACCTCTTCCATCGCGGCGTTGCCGGCGCGCTCGCCGAGGCCGTTGATGGTGCATTCGACCTGACGCGCGCCGCCGCGAACGCCGGCGAGAGAATTGGCGACGGCGAGGCCCAGATCGTCGTGGCAATGGACGGAGAAGATCGCCTTGTCGGAATTGGGCACGCGCTCTCGCACGGTGCGGAAGAGCTGCTCATATTCCGTCGGCGTCGTATAGCCGACGGTGTCCGGAATATTGATGGTCGTCGCGCCGGCGTTGATCGCGGTCTCGATGCAGCGGCACAGAAAGTCGATCTCGGTGCGCGTGCCGTCTTCGGCCGACCACTCGACGTCCGCGACATGGTTGCGGGCGCGGGAGACCGAGAACGAGACCAGCTCCAGCACGCGTTCGGGCTCCATCTGGAGCTTGTATTTCATGTGCACGGGCGAGGTGGAGATGAAAGTGTGGATGCGCGCGCGCTTTGCGTCACGCAGCGCCTCGGCGCAGCGGTCGATGTCTTTCTCGGAGGCGCGGGCCAGTCCGGCGACCGTCGCATTTTTCACGCGACGCGCGACTTCGCTCACGCTCTCGAAGTCCCCCGGGCTCGCAATTGGAAAGCCGGCTTCGATGACGTCGACGCCCAAATGGTCGAGCAGGTCGGCGACTTCGAGCTTTTCTTCCAGCGTCATGGAGGCGCCGGGCGATTGTTCGCCGTCGCGCAGGGTCGTGTCGAATATGACGACGCGCTCGCCGTCCTCGGAGTCGTTTACGGGATGGGTCATGTCGGAAACTTCCTGAAACTGCTGCGCCCGCTTTATGGGTCTTGCGGGCATGATCTGGTTGCGTCGAAATCCCCTGACGGCCTGGGCAAAAGCCCGGCGGGCGGTCAGGGGCGACGAAGAAGCAGCAGGCCAGCGAGCAGGCGCAACCCCGCGCTGGCGCTAATTGCGCCGCGCAATTCGCGCGCCTTTTCGGCGTTACAGGTGGCGATGACGACAGCCACGATCAGGAATCCTCGCGCCAACGGCCAAGGGCCGAGTCCGAAGCAATATATGCAAATACGGCGCAACTGGCAAGGTAAGGCCTCTGCCGGTTGAACGTTTCGCAAGGTTAACGATTGTTCGCGCCGAGCGCTCGCAATTTTTTGCGCATTCGACGAAAACCGCCTCTTGCTCAAACGGCGAATTGGGCCCTAACATTACTGCATGGTCAAAACCGCCTTCTCGATCCGCCATGCGCGTCCCGGCGACGCCGAAGATATCGCGCGCGTTCATGACGTCTCGTGGCGCGACGCTTATCGCGGGGTGATTCCCGGGGTCGAGCTGGAGCGCATGATCGCGCGCCGAGGGCCCAACTGGTGGCTTTCGGCGATCGTGCGCGGCACGGGGCTTCTCGTTCTCGATTTCAACAATGAGATCGTCGGCTATTCGACCTATGGCCGCAATCGCGTGCCGTCGATGCCCTATTCGGGCGAAATCTTCGAGCTGTATCTGTCGCCACAGCATCAGGGGCTGGGCCTCGGGCGGCGCCTCTTCGGCACCTCGCGGCGGGAGCTGGCGGAGCATGGCTATCTGTCGACGATCGTCTGGGCGCTCGCTGACAACGACAAGGCGCTCGCCTTCTATCGCAGCCTCGGCGGCCAAACCGTGCGCCGGGCCGAGGAGCGCTTCGGTCCCGACATGCTCACCCGCGTGGCCTTCGGATTCGTCTCCGCGCCGGTGAGATAAGCGACTCGATCAGCGCGACTTCAGCCGCGCGAGCACGTCCCTCGTCGCTAAGCCGTCCGCAGGCTGTATCCCTTCCGCCAGTTGAAAGGCGTGCACGGCGTTGCGGCTGGTTCGACCCAGCTTGCCGTCGAGCGTTCCCTGATAGTAACCCCGCTGGGTGAGGAGCTGCTGCATGGATTTGACGTCCGCGGTCGAGAGCGGCGCAATCCGGGGCCAGGGCGCGAGAGGAATGTCGCGCCCCGCGATGCGTTCGGCGAGCAGCGCCACCGACATGGCATAGGCGTCCGACGTATTGTATTGGCGGATCGCTTCGAAGTTGTCGGAAATCAGGAAGGCGGGGCCGCTTGCGCCGGCCGGCAGATAGAGGCTCGCCGCGCCGCTGGAGGGCAGCGCGCCGCCATCCGCCCGGCTCAGGCCCAGCGCCCGCCAGCGGGGAAAATCGAGATCGAAGGCGGCGTAGTCGAAACTTTCCGGCAGGCGCACCTCGGAAACCGCCGGCACGCCCGGAACCCAGCCGGATTTTGCGAGAAAATTGGCGATCGACGCCACGGCGTCCGCGTGCGAGCGCCAGATGTCCGGCGCGCCGGAGCCGTTATCGCTCTCGGCGTATTTCAGATAGGCGGAGGGCATGAACTGCGGCTGGCCCATGGCCCCGGCCCAGGAGCCGCGCAACTGGCTGCGGGTGGCGTAGCCCTTTTCGAGCATCACGAGCGCGTCGATGAACTCCCCAATGAAGGTCTCGGCGCGGTGACCTTTCCAGGCGAGGGTCGCCAGCACGCTCAGCGCGTCGGCGCCGCCGGTCGCCGTTCCGAAATTGCTTTCGACCCCGAGGATCGCGACGACGATCTCCCCCGGAACGCCATGCCGGGAAGCCGCGCGGTTCAAGGGGGCGGCGAGCTCAGCCGCGACGGACCGGCCACGCGAAACGCGGCCATTCGTCACTGTGCCGGCGAGATAGGCGGGGATCGAGATCGTGAACTCGGCCTGCGCCTTGGGCTTCGCGAGGACCCCCGGCTCCGGCGAGAGCTCCAGGACCGCGGCGTCGAAAGTCGCGCGCGTGACGCCCGCCGCCTGGGCCTGAGGCCATATAGCCTGCAGGAAACCGGCGAAATCCGCGGCGCGGGCCGGGGCGGCGATCCCGCAGGCGGACGCCGCAAGGCCCCGCAGCAGGCGGCGTCGGTCCATCGCAAAGGTCGCGGGGTCGAATTGGTTCATATGCTTTCCCATGTCCGCTTCTTTGGAAGTCTTTCATATTCGGCCATTTGACAGGGCCGCTGCGCTGCCGTCTACTGACAACTACACTGTTTCAACGGGCGAGAAACTCGCTGTCGGGCTTCAAATGACGCATCAGCCAGTAACTCGGAGCTTCGATCATTCCCGCCGGCTCAATGAGCAACCATCGGGTCTCGCGGCCGACCCCAAGACGCGGCTGCGCGACGCGGGCTTACGTCCGACCGTTCAGCGGCTGGCGCTGAGCCGGCTCCTTTTTGGCAAGGGCGACCGCCATGTGAGCGCCGAGGCGCTGCACGCCGAGGCGCGCGAGGCCGGCCTCACCATGTCGCTCTCCACCGTCTACAACACGCTGAACCAGTTTGCGGAGGCCGGCCTGCTGCGGGAAATCGCCGTTCAGGGCAACCGCACCTATTTCCACACCCGCACCTCGCCGCATCACCACTTCATGGACGAGATGAGCGGCCGCATGTTCGACGCCGCCGACGGCTCGGTGGAATTCTCCCGCCTCCCGGCGCCGCCCGAAGGCATGGAGATCGTGGGCTGCGACGTGATCATCCGCATCCGCCCGAAGAAGGGTTGAGCGGAGCCGCCTTACAGACCGCGCTTGCGTTTCTATCCGGGTGAGAGAACGCAAAGAGGCGCCCGAAGGCGCCTCCAAAAACTTCCGTATGCGATCCCGGCTTACCCCAGCAGCTTCGCGATCTCGGCCTTCAGCCCGTCGGCGATTTCCGGCCGGGCGAGGCCGAAGGCGATGTTGGCTGCGAGGAAGCCGAGCTTGGAGCCCGTGTCATAGGTGCGGCCGTCGAAGCGCACGCCGTGGAAGGGGCGCGCTTTGGCGAGATGGATCATGGCGTCGGTGAGCTGGATTTCGCCGCCCGCGCCCTTCTCGCCCTTTTCCAGCAGATCGAAAATGCTGGGCTCGAGGATGTAGCGGCCCGAGATGATGAAGTTGCTCGGCGCCGTGCCTTGCGGTGGCTTCTCGACCATGCCGGTGATCTCGAAGCTCGAGCCATAGTCCTTACCGGTGGCGACAACCCCATATTGATGCGTCTCGTCGGGCTTCACCTCTTCCACGGCGATGATGTTGCCGCCATGCTTCTCATAGGCGGCGACCGCCTGCGAGAGGCAGCGCGACGTCTTGCCGGCGGCGGGGAGGGTGATCATGTCGGGGAGCAGCACGGCGAAAGGTTCGTCGCCGATGATGTCGCGCGCACACCAGACGGCATGGCCGAGTCCGAGCGGAGCCTGCTGGCGGGTGAAGCTCGTCGCGCCGGCCTTCGGCAGGTCCGCCATCAGGGCTTCATATTCTTTCGTCTTGTTGCGGCGCTTCAGCGTGTCCTCGAGTTCATAGGACATGTCGAAATGATCTTCGATCACCGCCTTGCCGCGCCCCGTCACGAAGACGAAATGTTCAATGCCCGCTTCCCTGGCTTCGTCGACCACATGTTGCACCACCGGGCGGTCCACGACGGTGAGCATTTCCTTCGGCACGGCCTTGGTTGCGGGGAGGAAACGCGTGCCGAGACCGGCGACGGGGAAGACGGCCTTGCGAATGCGCTTGGTCATGAGTGTCCGCTTGGGTTGGGTTAGTGAGAAAGTTCAATCGAGCGCCCGGAGTTGGGCGAACGCGCGATTGACGCAAATTTTAGGCTTCTCGCGTTAATTTCGCGTGAGGAAACCACGGAGAGCGCGAACGGATGGCTGTTTTGGTGACAGGCGGGGCCGGCTACATCGGCAGCCATACGGTTCTCGAACTCCTCGACAGGGGCGAACAGCCGGTCGTTCTCGACGATCTTTCCACCGGCTTTCGATGGTCGGTGCCGGAAGGCGTCCCCTTCGTGGAAGGCGACGACGGCGATGAAGACCTCGTCACCGAGACCATCGCGCGCTACGACATCGACGCCATCCTCCATTTCGCCGCGAAGAATCGTGGTTCCGGATTCGGTTGCCGATCCCTTGGGCTACTACCTCAACAATACGGCGAAAGCGCGCACTCTGATCGAGACGGCGGTCGGCTGCGACATCAAGAATTTCATCTTTTCGTCTACCGCGGCCGTCTATGGCGATCCGCTGCATCAGCCGGTCACGGAGGACGAGCCGCTCAAGCCCGTCTCGCCCTATGGCCGCTCGAAACTCATGGTCGAGTGGATGCTCGACGACACCGCGCGGGCGCATGATTTCACCTATGTCGCCCTGCGCTATTTCAACGTCGCCGGCGCGGATCCGCAAGGGCGCTCGGGGCAGTCGACCCCCAATGCCACCCATCTCATCAAGGTGGCGGCGCAGACGGCCCTTGGCAAACGGGCGAAAATGCAGGTTTTCGGGACGGATTATCCCACGTCCGACGGCACCTGCGTGCGCGATTACATCCAGGTCACCGATCTCGCCCGCGCCCATCTCGATGCGCTGCGTTATCTGCGCGGCGGCGGCCAGAGCCTGGTCGCCAATTGCGGCTATGCGCATGGGTTTTCGGTTCTGGAGGTTATCGAGACGGTAAAGCGCGTCTCGGGGTGCGACTTCGCGGTCGAATATGCGCCGCGCCGACCCGGCGACCCGGCGTCGATCGTCGCCTCGAACGACCGCGCCAAAGAGATCCTCGGATGGACGCCCGAGCATGATGATCTCGAGGAGATCGTCCGGCAGGCGCTCGACTGGGAAAGGAAACTCGCCGGAGCCGGCTGAGCCGTCCCGTCAGGCTCGGCCGACGGCGCCTGTGAAGGAGCCCGCGACGTCAATTTTCGCCGCGTGGTCGATGAGCGAGACGCAGGGGCGCTCGCTGATCAGCCGGCGCAATTCGGAGGCCGCGACTCGGGCGGCGTCGCGCATCTCCTCCGTAAGCCTCGGGCTCTGCGCGAGATGGCTGACCTCGAGGAGCTTGAGCCGTAATACGGCCGGTCCCGCCTCGGCCAGAAAGTCTGATTCAGCGCCATGCAGCAGCGCCAGTGGGTTCTTGGCGGTCATCTGTCCTCGCATCGCGTCTCGCCTCCCGTCAAACGAGAGTGTCGTAACGAACATGACGCAATGCTGAACCTAAGCCGCGCTCCTGATGCGAGGCTTGCGGGGGGTCAGCGCTCCACGCGCTCGACGATCGTGCGCAGGACCTTCAGCCGCGAGTATTTCTTGTCATTGGCCTCGATCAGCGTCCAGGGCGCGAGGCGGGAGCTCGTGCGGTCGACCATCTCGGTCATCGCCTGCTCGTAAAGGTCCCATTTCTCCCGGTTGCGCCAGTCCTCGGGCGTGATCTTGTAGCGCTTGAAGGCCTTCGCCTCGCGGTCCTGGAAGCGGCGCAACTGCTCATCCTGGGAGATGGCGAGCCAGAATTTAATGACGACATAGCCGTTCTCGCCGAGCTGGCGCTCGAAATCGTTGATCTCCTGATAGGCGCGCATCCAGTCGTCGGGCGCCGCGAAACCCTCGACGCGCTCGACCAGTACGCGGCCGTACCAGCTGCGGTCGAAGATGGCGACGTCGCCGCGGCGGGGAATGCTGCGCCAGAAGCGCCAGAGGTAGGGCCGCGCGCGTTCTTCGTCGGTGGGCGCGGCGACGCCATGCACTCGGAAACGCCGCGGGTCGAGCGCCTCGCGGACGCGGCAGAATCGTCCCGCCCTTGCCGGCGGCGTCATTGCCTTCGAAAACGAGGACGAGGCCCTTGTCGCAGAAGCTTTTCGCCGTCGTCGCTTCGGTGAGGCGGCGTTGCAGGTCACGCAGCTCCTGGCCGTAGGTCGCGGCGTCGTGGGTCTTCGTCAGATCCAGGGCGGAAGCCAGGCTCGGGCGCGGCAGGGTCGGAGTCGGCGTCGCCACGGCGTGCGTGCGCATCGCAGCCGGAGCCGAGCCGACGGCGGCGCGCCTCAGCGCCTGCAGCAGAAGATCGCCGACGGCGGCGTCGCGGTAATGCGGATCGGAGGCGGGCACGACGGCCCAGGGGGCCTCGCCCGTCGAGGTTTTCTCGATCATCTCCAGCGCCGCGTCGCTCAGCCGCATGCGCGCCTTGGCGCTGTCGATCTCGTCCCATTCGATGACCGCCGGGCGGCGCATCGCGCCATCGGCCTCCCGCAGCTTGGCGAGGCGCTTGCGCGCCTCCTTTTCATCCATGTGCAGCCAGATCTTGATGAGGTGAACCCCTTCGAGGCGCAGCATCTCCTCGCCGCGCATCATCTCCTCGAGCACATTGTCATAGCCGTTCCGGTCCAGTCGTCCCAGCGCGCGGTTGCGCAGGGCGCGATGGTGCCAGGAGCCGAGAACGAGCCCGATGCGGCCCTTGGCGGGCATATCCCGCCAATAGCGCCATGAACCGGGTCGGGCGCGCTCTTCGTCGGTGGGCTTGCCGTAGGAGAGAGTTTCGACGAAATGATCGTCCAGCCAATCGTAGAGACGGTTGACGACCTCACCCTTGCCGGCCCCGTCGGAGCCGTTGACGAGAACCATGACGGCGGCGCTCTTCTGCTCCGCCACTTCGAACTGGGCGTTGAGAAGCTGCTCCCGAAGCGTCGGCTCCAGGGCCTCGAACGCCTCTTTGGACATGACATGTGGAAGGCGGGCGGATTCGAACATGGGGGTCCGAATCGGAAACTTTTCAAATAGGCCCGCTGTGGTAGATGTTGCTTCGCGGGTCCCGTAGCTCAGCAGGATAGAGCAGCGGTTTCCTAAACCGAAGGTCACAGGTTCGAATCCTGTCGGGACCGCCAGCTCGAGCCGGAAGATAGCGGATGGCGTCGCCTGGGCGTCGGTAGATGGTTGAGGGGCGGGCAATCATGCGTCTTATGCTTCTTCTGCTCTGCGCCGCAGCCTGTGCGAGTTGCAACAGCCCGCAGGCGGCCAGGCAGGCCGCTACGGAAGAATACGCCGTCGGGTCCTATGAGCAATCATTGGAGGCCTATCAGCTTTGCGCCGCGCAGAACGCAGACAACTCGCAAAAATGCAGCGCGCTGGCGCGCGTCATCGAGGCCGATCGAAAGCGATACGAAAAGGTCACCGGCGCGCAGTGACCGCTCATCGACCCCCGTTCTTGAGCGCGTCCCGGTAGTTTTCGACATTGGCCTGGAAATCCGGCTGACATTTCGGCGGCACCTGCTGAGCGATCTCGGGACGGCTTTCAATGCAGGTGCCGATCATTTCCGGCCCCGGTTCAAATTCCGCGCAGAGTTTCTCGTAGATATTGCTGCATTCCTGCAGGAGCGTCGCTTCGCGTTCGAGCGGGCCTGCTTGCGCGCCGTCGCACGCCATGGCGGCGGCGGCGAGCGCGACGACGACAGCCAAGCGCATCGCCTTTTCTCCCAGCATTTGATCTTCGGAAGCGTCTTTCATTCAGGGAACTGCTTCAGCTTGTCGGGGCGGGACCGAAGCGCTGTAGCTCCGTTACGGGTCGGCCCTTGCGACGCTGACCTGCATCGACAGCATTGGCGCAGGGTCTACCGTTACGCCGCCTCGAAAAGGATTGTCGAGCGCCGCAATAAGGAAAACGACGGCGCCGAGAAAAAGCGCGGTCAGGCTGCCGAGGACAAGATGCACATGTGTCTCCATGTCGAAGAGGCACATCAGCAGCATGTAGAGAAAGGCGCCGAGCCCCACGACAGACCAGAGCGCGGCGGGAATGCCGTTCTGGTCGCTCGAGAGAAGAAGCCGTCGCTGCTCGATCAGCGAGTTCACCGCTCTAAAGGCCTCGCCGTAGACCATCTCTTCGCTCTTTGACGTCGGTTGGAACGCGAGAAGCCGCTTCAGCATGTCGTGCAGGACGGGCGAGGGACCATCCGGCGGGGGCGCATAGGGATCCTTCGGCCAATGTGTTTCCAAAGCCTCGGAGATGTAGCGACGCACATCCTCCCGCAAAGTGCGATGCAGGGGTTCCGGAAAGCCGTCGATGTCATGATAGAGCGTCGCGATCGTCAACGCCTGCTTTGACACTGTGTCTTTGGCGACCGAGAAGTCCTGATAGGCCTCGACCGCGAGAAGCCCAAGAAGAATGCCGTAGAGCGCCGCGAAGCTCTGCAGCGAAAAGCCGATCATGTCATTGGCGTTGCGCCTGCCATGGATCCACCGCCGCGAATAGGGGCGGCAGGCAAAAATTCCGACGATGGTCAGAACGACAAAGCCGGCGCAGAACATGAGCGCCATCTCGGTTGCGGAGAACCCCTTGAGAAATTCGTACACCACGTTCCTCCCTCGTGACATTAGGGGCGGAAAAGGGCGCCTTTGTCAAAGCTTACGCTGCAGATTTTCAACGCCCCGCGGTTTGTTCGCGAGGCGGCTCACTCATCTTCCTCAAGAGCCGTCCGTTCCGAAAATCGACCAGCCCATGCGTTTAGCCAGCATCTCCAGCGCAATTCGGCCCAGATGCGAATTGCCGTTGGGATCAAGCCCCGGCGACCAGACCGCGATCGACGCCTTGCCGGGCGCCACCGCGAGAATGCCGCCGCCGACGCCGCTCTTGCCGGGCAGGCCGACGCGATAGGCGAATTCGCCCGAGCCGTCATAATGGCCGCAGGTCAGCATCAGCGCATTGATGCGCCGCGCGCGCTCGGGCGACACGACGGAGAGTCCCGTCGTCGGATTGCGGCCGGCATGCGCGAGATAGTTGCCGGCCATTGCAAGCTGACGACAGGACATGACGACCGCGCAATGATGGAAATAGACGCCTAACGTGAAGTCGACCGGATTCTCGATCACGCCGAACGACTTCATGTAATTGGCCAGCGCGATGTTGCGAAAGCCGGTGCGCTTTTCCAATTCCGCGACAGCCTTGTCGACGTAGATCGTCTCGTCCTGCGCAACGAACCGCAGAAAACGCACAATCTCGCCGAGCGCCTCGCTGGGACGATGGCCGGAGAGAATGACGTCGGTTACCGCGATGGCGCCGGCGTTGATGAATGGATTGCGCGGCACCCCACATTCGCGTTCGAGCTGCACGATCGAATTGAACGGATTGCCGGAGGGTTCGCGCCCGACGCGCCGCCACAGCCTGTCGCCGACCATGCCGAGCGCCAGAGTGAGCGTAAAGACCTTGGAGATGCTCTGGATCGAGAAAGGCGCGTCGGCGTCGCCGGCGGCGGCGACGGTTCCGTCCGCATCGATGACTGCTATTCCGAAAGCCCCCGGGTCGACGCGCGCGAGT
Organism: uncultured Alphaproteobacteria bacterium; assembly: GCA_963806665.1. Lineage (GTDB taxonomy): Bacteria > Pseudomonadota > Alphaproteobacteria > Rhizobiales > Beijerinckiaceae > Methylocystis. Next base: position 67,374 of record CAWDYM010000007.1, read on the forward strand.
TCGGGAATGTAATCGGCGACCTTGCCGCGATCGGGCCGCGCCGCCATCTCGACGGCGATTTCATTCAGGGTGGCGTTCAGATCGGCCATGGGGTTCTCGCGGACGCAACGGCGCAAGCTCATCTTCATTCATGAGCCGCCGTGCGACAGATTAGAATTGCCGCGCAGGATGCGCCAGAGCGTGACGTCGAAGCGCGCGCACCGCGCCGAAAGCAGGTCCGTCGTGGTTAGGCGAGTGCAAGAAAATCAACAAGTTTGTCATTGTTTCGGCAACTCGAGGCGCAGCCGTCATCCTCGTGACATATTGTCGCGAGCGCCCGTTTTCGGGAGAGTCTCGCTTGCATCGCGCGCGGCTCGAAGCTACCTCGCATGCAGGTTTTCGAGAGCGAACGTTCGGCGCGCGTAGATTGAGTGCGACGAAGTAACTCAGTCGAATAAAGGCGCCATGGCGCGCCTTTCGCAAGGCTCTGTCGAGACGCAGACGCGCGAACCTGAAGCAACAACGTCTCCTTGGTTTTCGCAGCGGCTGCTGGGCACCTGCGCGCGGCTTTGCGCGTTCAACGAAGGATATGAATCGATGATGAGGCCCGACCACATCTTTTTCGCCATGACCATGTTGAAGCACGGCACGCTCGCCGGGGCCTGCATTTTTGCATACAAGATCCTTCGCTTTGCGGTCGCGACCTTCTGACCTTCGGCTTCGGCGCCCCCGGGGCGCCGGCGACCCGCGCTTCAATCCCTGCTCTTGACCTTGCCGCGCTTACCCCCGAGAGACTAGTGCGAAAGAGGGGAGTGCAAAAGAATGACGGCGGCGGCGATCGACGGGCCAAGAGTTTCGGCGAAATCGGGCAAGGCCCGGCAACTCGTCGTTTTCCTCCACGGCTATGGCGCAGACGGCGCTGATCTCATCGAGATCGGCCGGCAATGGCGCGCCTTTCTCCCCGACGCCGATTTCGTCGCGCCAAACGCGCCCGAGCGCTGCGCCATGTCGCCGACCGGGCGGCAATGGTTTCCACTCACCATGCGCGACCCGGACGAGCGCTGGCGGGGCGTGATCGCCGCCCGCCCGACGCTCGACGCCTTTCTCGACGCCGAGCTGGAAAAACGCGGCTTAGACGAGCGTTCGCTCGCGCTCGTGGGCTTCAGCCAGGGCACGATGATGGCCCTGCATACGGGGCTGCGCCGGAGCAGGGCGCCCCGCGCCATTCTCGGCTATTCGGGCATTCTGGTGCTTGGCCCGGACCAGCCCGGCGCCGCGCGCGCGGTTCAGAACCCGCCGCCGGCCGTGCTGCTGGCGCATGGCGACGCCGACGAACTCATCCCCGTTGAAGCCCTTCTGCTCTCGGCCAACTCCCTCGCTGACATGGGCGTGCCCGCGCAGTGGCATCTTTCCGCCGGGCTTGGGCATGGAATCGACAACGCCGGGCTGATCCACGGCGCGTTGTTTCTGGCCCAGTCCTTCGGCGTGACAGTGGATTATGCGCGCCGGTAAGCGGCCTCAGGCCGGCTCGGCGCCGTCGGGCTGCAAAACGGGCTCGAGCGCCGGCTCGATGGCGATCGGAACCCGGCGCACGGCGCGGCGCAACACCGGCCGGTAGAGCTGCTTGGTCGCCTCCACGACATGCACGCCGCCGCCCGGCAGCGAGAAGCGCCCGGCGATGCGCTCGAAAGCGGGCGCGGAACGCAGCAGCGTCACCCGCTGGAAGGGCGGCACATAAAGCGCTTCGCCCCAGAACACCGGCAGGAATTGCGCCTCCTGCAGCAGCGTCTGCAACTGGCCGCGGGAATAAGGATGGCCGTGGCCGAAAGGGGTGGTGTCAACGCGCGCCCACAGCCCCGTGCGGCTCGGCGCGATGATGACGAGGCGCCCGCCCGGCGCAAGGATCCGCCACACCTCCTCGAGCAGGTCCTGCGGATGTTCCTCGACCTCCAGCGCATGCACGAGAAGGATGCGGTCAATGCTGGCGTCGGGCAGCGGCGTCATGGAGGCCTCGACCAGCGCCGTCGCCGATTTGCCGTCGAGCGGCCAATGCACGACGCCCTGCGTCGCCGGCATGAAGGCGAGCACCCGCTGCGCCCGGTCCCGGAAACCGTCGAGATAGGGCGTCGGATAGCCGATGCCGAGCATCCGCAGCCCGGCGTGATCCTCCCAGCGCGTTCGCAGCATCCGGGTGACGACGCGGCGGGCGACCTCGCCCAGCGCCGTTTCGTAAAAGGCCCGCAATTCCACGACATCGAGCGCCATGCGCGGATCATCTTCGTAATCCGGCTGCAATGCAAGGCGCCGGCCGGTCGCATTTTTGTGCGTTGCCGCTATGATGTCCGCAGCTTTTTAGGAGAACCCGATGCCCATAGAGGTGGCGCAGTTCATCTGCCTTTCCGACAATTTCGGCCTGCTGATCCATGACAGCGAGACGGGCGCCACCGCCAGCGTCGACGCGCCCGACGGCGAGGCAATCGTGGCGGAGGCGGAGCGGCGCGGCTGGCCGCTCACCCATCTCCTCATCACCCATCACCATCTCGACCATATCGAGGGGACTGAAGCCCTCAAAAAGCGCTTTCCGCAGATGAAGATCGTCGGCGCGGCGAGTGACGCGCACCGGCTGCCGCCGCTCGATCAGGCCGTCGCCGACGGCGACGAGGTGACGCTGGGCGCGACCCGCGCGAAGGTTATCGCCACGCCGGGGCACACGCTCGGCCATGTCGTTTACTGGTTCCCGGACGATGAGGCGGTCTTTGTCGGCGACACGCTTTTTTCGCTCGGTTGCGGCCGGGTTTTCGAAGGGACGATGGATGACATGCGCCTGTCGCTGGAAAACATCGCCAATCTGCCGCGCGACACGCTCATCTATTGCGGCCACGAATATACGCAGGCCAACGGCCGCTTCGCGGTCACGGTTGACCCCGAAAATCCGGTGCTGCTCGACCGTCTGAAAAGCGTCGATGAATTGCGCGCCTCCGGCAGGTTTACGCTGCCGACGACGATCGCGCTCGAAAACGCGACCAATCCTTTCCTGCGCGTCGAAGACCCGCTGGTGAAAAAGGCGATGGGCATGGACGAATCCGATCCTTTCGCCGTCTTCGCGGCGATGCGCGAACGCAAGAACCGGTTCTGACTTGGGCGCGCTTCGCGATCTCACGGCGGAGGAAGTCGCCCGCCTGCTCGACCTCGTGCCCCATCCTGAGGGCGGCTTCTACCGCGAGACCTTCCGCGATCCGCGCATGGTCGAGGGGCGCTCGGTCGGCACCGCAATCTATTATCTGCTGCCCGCCGGGCAGATCTCGGCCTGGCACCGGGTCGACGCCGGGGAAATCTGGCACTGGCACGCCGGCGCGCCGCTGGAGCTGTCGCTCCACGACGGCGCGCGCAACGAAAAGCTGCGGCTCGGCGGCGATCTTACGGGCGGCGAGCGCCCGCAGGGCGTCGTGCCCGCTGGCGTCTGGCAATCGGCGAAGAGCCTCGGCGCGTGGACCCTCGTCGGCTGCACGGTGGCGCCGGGCTTCGAATTTGCGCATTTCGAATTGGCGGCGCCGGGCGTGGTTCAGGAAGACTAGCGCAGGCTTGCGAAGTTTACCCTCACATCAATTCGACGGCAGCTCCCGTGTCATGGCCGGCGCGCCGTTGGACCTTTGAGAAAAATTGAGACGCAGCCTCGTCCCAATTGAGCGGCCGCAAGGACGGCGCTCTCTTCGGCGCGGCGAGCGCCTCCTTCAGGCGCTGGATAAGTCCGTCGCTATCGGCCGGCTGAAAATAAGCCGCATCATCTCCGGCGATTTCCCGATAAACGGGAATATCGCTGGCGATCGCCGGAAGGCCGAAATGCGCGGCCTCCTGGATAGGCAATCCGAAGCCTTCAGCGACGGAAGCGGAAATCAGCGCGCGCGCATTGCGATAGAGATGTTGCAGATCCGAGTCCGTGACGTCAGGAAGCCAGAACAGCCGCCCGTCCAACTCACGATGACTCAGAATGCGGTCTTTCAGATCCTCCAGCCTCCAGCCGTAGCGGCCGACGATGACCAACCGTGCATCTGAACCGCAACGCCAAAGCTCTTCCATAGCGTCGATCACGACGCCATGCGCTTTTCGCGGCTCGATCGTGGAGACACTTAGAAAATATGGCGATGTTTCGCCAATGACGCCCCGAATGGAAGCGGAGGGAGCAGCATTTGTAACGTTCAGGTCGCAGCCTAAATGAAACCAATCGACCCAAGGCCGCTCAGCGTTGCTGCGAGGTTTCGCGGCGATATAGTTTTCAACGTCTGCCGCGACTGAGCGAGAGATGCAGACGAGCCCGTTGCAGGCAAGCGCACAGGAATCAAACCAGCGCTGGAAATGGCGCGCAAGCCTTCTGCTGGGCGCGGCGCCAGGCAGAAGAAGCGGGATCAGGTCGAAAATGAGCGCGACGTTAGAACCCCCAACAGCCTGCATCTTATCCATGGCGATTTTGGCGGACCCAGCGTAATTCCATGTGGAGTCAGCCATGACGAGGAGATCGCCTCTTTTGAACTCCACGCGTTGGATTTGGTTCTCGCTTTGGTCGAAGGCTACGGGCTGGCCGGACTCGAGGAATATGGGAACGATCCCATGGCTCCCCCCGCGACGAGCCAATTCTCGGACGACCCGTTGGATGCCAGTGACGTATCCCGCGCGCAGAGTGCCGGTCATGTCCATATAGATCCGCGCATCTTGCGGCGTTGGAGACGCCCGCATGAACTCGGTCACAAATTGCGCCAGCTTCGCCTCGGCGAGGTTCTCCTCCTGCTTCGGAGCCGCTCTGCGGTAGACGATTTTAGAGATGGTGTTGCTCAACTCCGAAAGCTTGCGCGCGACCCCCGAACGCGTCGTCGTATCATCGAGGCGATACAGCGGCAGCGCTGTCTCAAGATCATTGAGGCGACGCTCCATCCAATCGAGCCGCTCGCACATCTCGTCGAATTCGTCGAATTCGTCTCCCCGGGCCTGGGCCATCGAGTTGAGATATCGGCCAAGTCTTTCATTCATCGTAAGTGTACCTGTTCAGCCGAAGGTTATTTGAATATTCGAGTCGATCTCTGAGTAAGAGCCACACATGGCGGCGTCGCGGCCAAAATTTGGCGCTCCAGAGCCGCCGATAACACGCAGGACAAAGGATGTGATACGTATTCACTATCGGAATAAAACAAATAGTTCTGTCAAAATGCATGTCGGTCGATTTTCCGTCAATCTCTACGGTATGCGGCTACGCTTGCTTTTCATACGCGACGCCGACAAAAATCAAAAAATGTAGTCTGATTTACAGATGGATGCATTCTGCGCCTAAATTTGTTCGTTACGGCGACGCTATAACCATCGCTCAAGTTTATGGTACCGGGCGCCATTGGCCGCTTTTCTCCAATTGCCGGAACCGTGCCCCATCATCCGCTGCTAAATTGCCTCACGCCCGAGAGCCCGCGCTAAAGCTTATCGCCGCGCTCCCGCTTCCGACCTCCGGCTTCCTCCGGGCAGGGGCTTTTTGATGTCAGCGGGATAGTGTATCCGGGCGCATAAGGACGAAACGAGGAAACAACACCCATGTGCTGGAGCGGGGAAGCTTCGACAGTATTGGCGGCGACGGGAATCGCCGGCGCAGCCTATTCCGCGCTCAAAAAAGACCCGGAGCCTCTCGCTCTCTGGATCTGCCTCCTGTACTTCGCCAGCATGGAGTCGCTGCAAGCGGTCGCCTATACGGTCTTGAACCAGTGCAACTCGCCGTTAAATCAAGTGATGACCATGTTTGGTTATCTGCATATCACCTTCCAACCCTTCTTCATCAACGCCGTCGCGCTCTATTTCATGCCCAAGGACAGCGCGAAGATCATCGCCCCCTGGGCCTTTGCCGGCTGTTTCGTCGTCGCCATCTCGATGCTGATCCAGCTCTATCCTTTCGATTGGGCGGGCCATTGCGCGACCGGTCGGCCGCTCTGCGGAGACGTGCTCTGCACGGTGCGCGGCGAGTGGCACATCGCCTGGCTATTGCCGACCAACGGCATCGGCAACAGCCTCGCCGACAACGCCACGCTCGGCCGCGGATTCGTTGGGTATCCGCTGATGGCTTTCTTCATCCCGATGCTTTACGGCAGCTGGCGCTTCATCCTCTTTTCATGGGTCGCGGGGCCGTGGCTCGCGAGCCTGACGACGAACAACATCAACGAATGGCCGGCGGTCTGGTGCCTGTTCTCGATTGGCCTCGTGCTCGCCATCATCAAGACGCCGTTGCGCTACCATCTGCATGTGAGCGATCCGTGGTGGATGATGCTCTGGAAATGGTTCAAGCGCCGCAGGGCCGCCCATGCGCCCGCCGTGGCGGCGGAGACGCCCGCGCTGGCGAAGATCGAGGAGCCTGCGGAGTAGTCATTCCGTTCCGCTGACGACGCCGCCGATGAGATTGGCGGCGAGCAGCGCGTCGGTCGAAATTTCGGCGGCGAGGGGCACAAGACGCGCCCCCGCCGCCGTCTCATTGTGCAGGGCGGCGCGCGCCGCGACGGCTTCCTCGCCCCTCACCCGCCGGATTCGAAAGGCCTCGCCCGGGCGCAGCTGCGCGAGCCGCCCGAGGTCGGCGCCGATCACCGTCGCAATCTTCGGGTAGCCGCCGGTCGGCTGGCGATCGGCCATCAGCACGAAGGGCGCGCCCGCGCCCGGAACCTGTATCGCGCCCATGACGGCGCCGTCGGACACGATGTCGTGGCCGCGGGAATGCATCAGCGCCGGGCCTTCCAGCGCATAGGCCATGCGGTCACTGCGCGCGCCGATTCGCCACTCGGCCGTGAGAAGCGTTGTAATCGCCTCGGGCGGGAAATGATCATCCTGCGGCCCGAGCATCACGCGGATGGGCGCATCGTCGCGCGCGAGCCAGGGGGCGTGGAGCCGCAGCGTCTGCGGCGGCGGCGCGGCGATCTGCGAGAAGGGCAAAGCGTCGCCCGCCGCAAGCGGCTTCGGGCCAATTCCTGAGCGCGCGTGGGTCGAAAGCGAGCCCAGCGCAGGCGGCAGATCGAGACGCCCGCCGACGGCAAGATAGCACCAGGCGCCCGACGCTCCGGCGCGGATCGACAGGCGCGCGCCCGGCGCCAGCGGCAGCGCGCAGGCGGGGGGCAGCGCCGCGCCGTCCAGCCGGATGTCGAAGGCGCCGCCGGCGATGGCGACGGAGAGCGTCGCCCCCTCCGCTTCGACGATCACGCCGCCGAGCGAGACTTCGATGGCGGAGTCCGCGCCGGCGGCCCCGGTAGCGGCGAGAAAGGCCGCACGGTCCATCGGCCCGGCCGGCGTGACGCCGTGGCGCGCGTGTCCGAAACGCCCCGCATCCTGGATCGTGACGCCCGGCCCCGCTGCGCGGACAATCAGCCGCGGGTTCATTGAAGCGTCTCGCAGCGCGCGACGACGTCTCCCGCGGCCGCGCGCGCGTCGAGCGCGGCGAAGGTCGCGGCGTCGACGGGTTCGAAGCGCAGCGCGTCGCCCGGCGCGATGAGGAAAGGCGGATCGCGCCGAAGCGCAAAGAGGCGCTCGGACGTGCGCCCGACGACATACCAGCCGGTCGGCATCGCATTCGTCGCAACGAGGGATAGGCCGCCGCCGATCAGCACGGCGTTCTCGGGCGTCGGGCCGCGCGGCGCAAGACGGCGCGGGATGGCCAGCGTCGCCGGAAGACCGCCGAGATAACACCAGCCCGGCGCGAAGCCATACATGTAGGCGCGATAGTCCGCCCCTGCGTGCTGCGCGGCGAGCTTGGCGGAAGTCATGCAAAGAAGCGCAGCAGCTTCGTCGATGTCTTCGGCGATCTTGGGATCGTAGCAGCAGGGCAGCGTCCAGCGGCGCAGGCTCGTCGCGCTTTGGCCTTGCGCATGCGCGGCGAGATCGGCGAGATGCGCCACTAGCGCCGCGCGCGAGATCTCCAGCGGTTCGTACTGCACGAGCAGCGAACGGTAGGTCGGCGTCGTCTCTTTCACGCCCGGAAGCGCGTCGGCGCGCAACGCGGCGTCGAGCGCGAGCACGCGCGCATTGATTTCGGCGTCCACCACATCGCCGAATTCGACCGTCAGCGCCGCCTCGCCCTGATCGAGAAAGCGCGGGCTTTCGTATCGCATCTAGCCCTCGACGAAGGCGCGCAGCCGGAAACCGTCCTGTTCCAGTCCCGCACGAAGGCGCCGCGCCATCTCCACGGCATGGACGGTGTCGCCATGGACGCAGATGGAGTCGATCTGGGTTGGCAAACGCTTGCCGGAGACCGTGATCAGCGCGCTCTCGGTCAGCATGTCTCGCACCCGCGCAAGAGCCGCGTCGCAATCCGTGATCACGGCGCCCGCTTCGTTGCGCGGTTGCAGGCGGCCGTCGTCCGTATAGGCGCGGTCGGCGAAGATTTCATGCGCCACTTTCAGCCCCGCGCGTTCGCCTGCGCGCGGTTGTTCCGAGAGTGCGATGGCGAGGAGCGTCAGGGATGCGTCAACCCCGTAGGTCGCGCGCGCCAGCGCATCGGCGACGCCCGCGTCTTTCTCGGCGATGTTGGCGAGCGCGCCATGCGCTTTGACATAAGCGATGCGATGGCCGCTCAATCCCGCGACGGCCTGCGCCGCGCCGATCTGATAGGCGACGGCGCGTTCGAGCTCCGTGACGGTCATGGCGATCGCGCGCCGCCCGAAGCCCGCAAGGTCCGGAAAGGCGACATGAGCGCCGACGGCGACGCCCCGCGCGCGCGCGACGACGAAGGTCTGCGCCATGATATTGGGATCGCCCGCGTGAAAGCCGCAGGCGACGTTGGCGCTCGTCACAATGTCGAGCATTGCGGCGTCGTCGCCCATCTTCCAGGGGCCGAAGCCTTCGCCGAGATCGGCGTTGAGATCGATTCGCCTCATGCCGGCGATCTTAGCGCTTTCGGCGCGAGGGAACACCGTCAGCGGCCGAAAATCATGAAGGCGGTCGACGCCTCAGCTTTATCGGCGCCAGAACAACGCTCGCCGATCTCGCGGCGAGCGCTTTCTGCGAGCGATCGGACTCTTATGCGAGAACCGTCTTCAGCTCCGCCACGATCGCGTCGCCCATCTGGCTCGTCGAGATTGAAGACGGCGCGTCGCCCTTGATGTCGACGGTGCGCAGGCCCTTGGCGAGCACGCCGGAGATGGCCGCGTCGATCGCGTCCGCCGCCCTGGCGTTGTCGAAGGAGTAGCGCATCGCCATGCCCAGCGAGCCGATCATGGCGATCGGATTCGCGATGCCCTTGCCGGCGATGTCCGGCGCGGAACCGTGGCAGGGCTCATACATAGCGTTGCGCTTGCCGGCTTCGTTCGCGGCGCCGAGCGAGGCGGAGGGCAGCATGCCGAGCGAGCCGGTGAGCATGGCGGCTTCGTCCGACAGCATGTCGCCGAAGAGATTGTCGGTGACGATCACGTCGAACTGCTTGGGCCAGCGCACGAGCTGCATGCCGAGCGCGTCGGCGAGCATGTGCTCGAGCTGCACGTCGGCGTATTCGCGCTTGTGCAGCGCCGTCATGACCTCGCGCCACAGATAGCCCGACTTCATGACGTTCGCCTTCTCGGACGACGTCACCTTGTTGCTGCGCTTTCGCGCGAGCTCGAAGGCGACGCGGCCGATGCGCTCGATCTCGTAGGTTTCGTAGACCTGCGTGTCGACGGCGCGTTTCTGGCCGTTGCCGAGATCGATGATTTCCTTCGGTTCGCCGAAATAGACCCCGCCCGTCAGCTCGCGCACGATCATGATGTCGAGGCCGTCGACGAGTTCGCGCTTGAGCGAGGAGGCGTCGGCGAGCGCCGGATAGCAGATCGCCGGCCGCAGATTGGCGAAGAGCGCGAGGTCCTTGCGCAGCCGCAGCAGGCCCGCCTCAGGGCGCATGTCGTAAGGCACGCTGTCCCACTTCGGGCCGCCGACGGCCGCGAGCAGCACGGCGTCGGCGCCATGCGCGCGCTTCATGTCGTCTTCGCTGATCGCGACGCCGTGCGCGTCATAAGCCGCGCCGCCGACGAGACCGCGTTCGATTTCGAAGGTCGCGACGCCTGCCTGACCGAGAAAGTCGATCACCTTCTCAGCCTCGGCGGTGATTTCCGGACCGATGCCGTCGCCGGGCAGGAGCAGGAGCTTGTAGGCGGACATGAAACCCTCGTTCGCGCGTTGGAGAAACCGAGCGCCGTCAATAAAGCGCTGGAATGCGCCGCGCAACTTGACCACGCGAGGCGCCGGCGCCAGCTTGGCGGTTTCAATCGATGCGACAATTCGCGCGGCGCGGCTCCCTTGCCGGAAAGCGCGAAGCCGTGCAGCTTGAAAAAGGTCAATGAATGGGCGCCGCGCAGCGACTCGCCGCCACGAAACGAGCGGAAGCAGGGCCGGCGCCAGGGTGGAACGAGGGAGACGCTACCCATGAAACTGATGAAAATCGTCGTGCTGGCGACGTTCGCCGCCGTTGCCGGAGCGGTTCCCGCCAAGGCTTTTTGCCTCATGAACTGCGAACCCAAGCCCGAAGACGCTCGGAAGGTGTTCGAGAATCTGGTCAAGAGCAAGTTCGACAAGGACGCCGTGGTCGACAAGTTCGAGGTCACGCGCTTCTGGCCCCTCGACGTCGAAGGCGCCGGCCATGCGGGATATGAGTTCTACTACACAGCGAGCGTGAAATTCCCGAACGGCGCCAATCCGGATTGCAAGGCGGACGACGCGGGGAAGGTGAAGGACGGCTGCTCGACGAGCACCTACTACTCCACCACGGTCCAGAATAAGATGGTCAAGGAGCGGCAGTACATCGAGCCCGGCAAGGTCGTCGAATTCAAGGACGAGACCCGTTTCGACCAGATCGGCGGCAAGTGGAAGGGCCAGGACGGCAATTCCTACTGAGCCCCGGGGATCGGCGACGCGCAAAGCGGGCCCTGCGGCCCGCTTTTTTGCATTTGCCCTGTCCCGGCGGGACTTTCTCACGCGGCCGTCATGGTGTAGAAGCCGCGCCAGGGTTTTGGCGTCGAGCTCGGCCGCGCGCCGGCGCTCCGCTCCGGAAGAAGGTTGGAAATGCTGCAGCAGATCATTATCGCGATCCACCTGATGGTGGTGACGGCGCTCGTCATCCTCGTTCTTTATCAAAAGTCCGAGGGGGGGGCGCTCGGCATGGGCGGCAGCGGAGTCTTCACCGGCCGCGGCCAGGCCAATGCGCTGACCCGCGCGACAGGCATTCTCGCGACGATCTTCTTCCTCACCAGCATCGCGCTCACGGTGCTCCCGGCCTGGGAGCGTCGCGCCGCGGGCGGCGAAGACTGGACGAAGGCGATCGACCAGAACGACGTCAAGGTCAAGGAAGTGAAGCCTGGCGAGCCGGAGAAGGCTCCCGAGCCGGGCAAGGATTCGATCTTTGATCAGCTTCAGCGCGCCCAGCAGAAGCGCCAGCAGGCGCCGAGCGCCGCCGCTCCGGCCCCGGCCGAGGAAAAACCCGCCCTGCGCCCGACGCAGGAGCCGACCAAGGCCCCTGAGGCCGCCGCTCCCGCGAACGAGGCGCCCAAAGCGGAAGCGCCCAAACCTGAGGCGCCGAAGGCTGAGGCTCCCAAGCCTGAGGCTCCTAAGGCAGATGTTCAGAAGTGGGAGTCTCCGAAGACGGAGGCGCCGGCGGCCGAGACGCAAAAGCCTGCCGAAGCCCCCAAAGTCGAAGCCCCCAAAGTCGAAGCTCCCAAGATAGAAGAGCCCAAGCCCGTTCCGCCCGCGACGGAGGCCCCCAAGGCTGAGGCTCCCGCTGCACCCGCCGAAAAGCCCGCGGCGCCAAAGCCTCAGGCTCCGCTCCAGTGGAAGTCGCCCGCGCAATAAGCGCCGGCCCTTCACGCCGCTGACAGAAATCCGCTGGGGACGACGACGTCCCCGGCGCAACAAAGCGCTACCCAATCCCCCCGAAAGGCGTTAGGCGTTAAGCCCCATGGCGCGCTACATCTTCATCACCGGCGGCGTGGTTTCCTCACTTGGCAAGGGGCTCGCGTCGGCGGTTCTCGGCGCGCTCCTGCAAGCGCGCGGCTATACCGTTCGGCTCCGCAAGCTGGACCCCTATCTCAACATCGATCCGGGGACCATGTCCCCCTATCAGCACGGCGAAGTCTTCGTCACCGACGACGGCGCCGAGACCGACCTTGACCTAGGGCATTACGAGCGCTTCACCGGCCGCCCGGCGACGAAGCAGGACAATGTCACCACAGGCCGCATCTATCAGGACATCATCAACAAGGAGCGGCGCGGCGACTATCTCGGCGCGACCATCCAGGTCATTCCCCACGTCACCAACGCCATCAAGGAGTTCATCCTCGAGGGCAATGACAACGTCGATTTCGCGCTGATCGAGATCGGCGGCACGGTGGGCGACATCGAGGGCCTGCCCTTCTTCGAGGCGATCCGCCAGATCAAATATGATCTGCCGCAGAATCACGCCATCTACATCCACCTGACGCTGCTGCCCTACATCCCGAGCGCCGGCGAGGTGAAGACCAAGCCCACGCAGCATTCGGTGAAGGAGCTGCGCTCCATCGGCATCCAGCCGGACATTCTCCTCTGCCGCACGGATCGCGAGATTCCGCGCGAGGAACGCCGTAAACTCGGCCTGTTCTGCAACGTCCGCGAACAGGCGGTGATCGAGGCGCGCGACGCGGCCAACATCTACGACGTCCCGCGCGCCTATCACGCCGCCGGCCTCGACGCGCAGGTGCTGGCCGCCTTCGGCATCGAGCCGGCGCCCAAGCCCGACATGAGCCGCTGGAACGCGGTGACGCAGCGGATCATGAATCCCGAGGGCGAGGTCACGATCGCCGTCGTCGGCAAATATACTGAGATGAAGGACGCTTATAAGAGCCTCATCGAGGCGCTGGCGCATGGCGGCATCGCCAATCGCGTGAAGGTCAATCTCGACTGGATCGAATCGGAAATCTTCGAGGGCGGCGATCCGGCCGCGCATCTCGAGCATGTCCACGGCATTCTCGTGCCCGGCGGCTTCGGCCAGCGCGGCGCCGAGGGGAAAATTCTGGCGGCCCGCTTTGCGCGCGAACGCGGCGTGCCCTATTTCGGCATCTGCTTTGGCATGCAGATGGCGGTGATCGAGGCGGCGCGCGCGCTCGCCGGAATCGAGGCCGCCAATTCCACCGAGTTTGGCCCCTGCGAGGAGCCCGTCGTCGGCCTCATGACCGAATGGCTGAAGGGCAACGAACTGGAAAAACGCGGCGTCGGCGAGGGGCTGGGAGGCACCATGCGGCTCGGCGCCTTCCCGGCGCTGCTCGCCAAGGACTCACGGATCGCGCAGATTTACGGCAAGACCGAAATCTCCGAGCGCCACCGCCACCGCTACGAGGTGAATTTCGCCTATCGCGCGCGGCTGGAGGAAAAGGGCCTGCTGTTTGCGGGAACTTCGCCCGACGGCCTCCTGCCCGAGACGGTCGAAATCCCCAGCCATCCCTGGTTCGTCGGCGTGCAATACCACCCCGAGCTGAAGTCGCGGCCGTTCGAACCGCATCCGCTGTTCGCGAGCTTTATCGCGGCGGCGAAGGCGCAGAGCCGGTTGGTGTGATTTCGAAACGGCTTTTTTGAGAGTTGATTCATGTCTGAAGGCGGAGAATCAAATGAAAAATCCCAGCTGGACACGCATGCTCAAGCTGCGGTCTCAAAGTACCTCCGCCTTAAGAAGTATTACGAGGACTTGGCAGGCGTCGTCGGCCGCATCACTCAGGAAAGTTTGAAGCGGCGGAACATCAAAGTCCATTCGATTCAGAATCGCGCGAAAGACCCGGTGAGCTTTGAGCGAAAAGCCGCGATTCCTTCAGACGTTGATCCAAACGCACCCAAATACAGTGATCCACTGAGAGAAATCACCGACTTGGCCGGAGTTCGAGTAATTACTTTTTTCCCAGGTACGCTTGGGGACGTTGATCGGGCGCTTTCAGAAGAGTTTGATGTCGTTGAAAAGTCGAATAAGGGATTAATAATTATTGATGAGGATCGATTTGGTTACCAAAGCATACATTATTTGGTCAAGATAAAATCTGAGCGCACAAGACTCGCGGAATATGAAAGATTCTCGGGTTCAATTGTTGAGATTCAAGTCAGGACGATTCTGCAGCACGCTTGGGCAGAAATAGAGCACGATATTCAGTACAAATCGTCCAAAGCGATTCCGAAGGAAATCAGACGGAGATTCATGGCGCTGGCGGGAATGCTTGAGATTGCCGACAGAGAGTTTCAAGCAATTCAAGATGCCGATAAGCAGCTTGAAAATAGAGCGATCACACTTGTTCAACACGATCAGCTTAGTGGTGTTGAAATCACGCCGAACGCCGTGAAATACTTCCTTGATCGGAAACTTGGGCCGGATGGAAGAATTTCGGCGTGGTCGTATGATTGGACGGCACGTTTATTGAGAAAATTAGGCTTTGATGATTTGGACCAAGTCTCGAAGGCGATTGCGCCCTACAATGATGATCACCTGAGCGTCATCGCCGAAGGCACCCGGCAGGGGCAGACTTCTAGGTTTGAGCTTATGTTGTTGGCTGCATTGGGTGAAAGATTTATTCAGCGCCATCCTTGGGGTCATACACCTTGGTTTTATGAAAGGCGGAGGGCGTTTCTCAATAGGTTTTCAGAGGCAGGCATCGCAATCGATACTTATAATTTCGACGATGAAGCTCCGACGTTATCAGAACTCTCTTAGGTGGCATGACATCCGAGGTGCAAGTATAATACAACAACCTCACTCCGCCGCCAGCACCTGCGGGGGCGGGAAGGCCACCTCGATCAGCGTGCCTTCCTTCTTGCGGCTGCGGATCGTGAAGCTCGCGTGGTTCGCTTCGATCAGCGCCTTGGTGAGCGGCAGGCCGAGGCCTGTGCCGGGCTTCTTGTGCGCGGTCGCGACCTGCTTGAAGGGCTCGAGCGCGGTCTGCACATCTTCCTCCGACATGCCGATGCCGGTGTCCTTCACGCGGATCACGACATAGCCCGAGTCGGTGAGCGCCGATGAGACGATCACCTGTCCGCCCGGCTCGTTGAACTTCAGGGCGTTGGACAGAAGGTTGAGCAAAATCTGCTTGAGCGAGCGCTCGTCGGCGCGGATCGGCGGCAGGCGGTCGGCGAGCGCGAGACGCATCACGATCTTTTCCTGATTGGCCTGCGTCTGCATGATCGAGGCGCATTCGGAGATGACGGCGTTGGCGTCGACCCGGTCGAACTCGAGCTCCATCTTGCCGGCCTCGATCTTGGAGAGATCGAGCAGGTCGTTGACAAGCGACAGCACATGCGCGCCCGAGGCGTGCACGTCCTTCAGATAGTCCTTGTAGCGCTCGGAGCCGATGGGGCCGAAGCGCTCCTCCATCATGACTTCCGCAAAGCCGATGATGGCGTTGAGCGGCGTGCGGATTTCATGGCTGATGCGCGCCAGAAAATCGGATTTCGCGGCATTGGCCTGTTCGGCGGCGTCGCGCGCGGCGGCAAGTTCGTCATGGCGCTCCACGGCGCCGGCTTCGCGTAGGGTGACGCAGAGTTTCTGCCCGGGGCCAAGCCGATGGAGCGTAGCGTCGAAGGCCTTGCCCCCGACGCGCGCGGCG
The DNA here is from genome assembly GCA_963806665.1 of uncultured Alphaproteobacteria bacterium. Lineage (GTDB taxonomy): Bacteria > Pseudomonadota > Alphaproteobacteria > Rhizobiales > Beijerinckiaceae > Methylocystis. The sequence continues at coordinate 82,931 of CAWDYM010000007.1, forward strand.
AGGCGCAGGGGCTCGGCGGCCTCCAGCCCGGCGCGCGCGACTTTGGCCGCGAGCAGCCGGCTCTCGTCGGCGGCGAAAAGCGAGGCGAGCGGAAGCCCGTCGAAAGCGCCCTTTTCCGCGTCGAACAGGGTGGAAAGGGCGCCCGTGGCGCTCTCGATGCGGCCGTCGTCGTCGACGACCGCGACCGCCGTCCCACTCGTCTCCAGGATCGCGCGGAGCAGGCTGTTGTCGGCGCGGGCGCGCACTAGTTTTTCGTCGCGCTCACGTGCCAGCGCCAGCGCGCTCTCTTCCGGCCCCGGCGGGCGGTTGCGATTACGGCGCAGAGTGACGAGCGTCGCCGGCGCTCCCTCCCATTGCGTGGTCTGCAGATGCACGTCGACGTCGAGCGCCTCGCCCTCGCTGGATTGGATGGCGGCGGCGCGCGCGCCCGCATCGGCTGGCGGGCGGCCAAAGAACATGCGCGCGAGTCCGCCCTCGGCCTCGAAGGCCCCGGCGTCTGCGTAGCCGAGATAGTCGAGCAGCGTGCGGTTGACGAAAAGCGTCTGCGCCCCCCTGGCGATGAGCACGCCGACGGGCAGGCTGTCGAGGACCGCGGCGAGCGGCGCGGGCGACGCTGGGGCGGGCGCGACGATCAGCGCGGGCCTGGGCGCAGGCGCCTCCGCCGCGTCTTCTGTCCAGGCCGCGACGTCGCGCGTCGCAGCGGATTCGAGAGACGCGCCTTCTTCGGGCGGAAGCGGCTCGCTGGCGGCCCCCGTCATGATCTCGCCGACGCGCAGCGCCCGGGCGATCTCTTCGAAATTCATGCGCTCGTCCTGCGTCAGCGCATCGTCCTCAGGCTCAGGGCGGGCCTCTGCCTCGAGGCGCGGAGCCGGCGGGCGCAGCGGCACGACATTGCCGGCGCCGTAATCGGCTTCCTCATACGTTGGCGGCGCGAATACGGGTGGCTCCGGCCGCGCCGCGGGCGTCGGGACCGGCTTCGCCTCGGCGGAGCCAGCGAGATAGGCGCGGGAAAGTTGCAGCACGCCATAGCCCTGAAAACCGGCGAAACGTCGATCGGCGTCGCAGGTCGGGAGCGCGCCGAGCGTCACGGGCGCGCGGGCGCCGTCCCCCAGGGGCCAGTCGACCTCGATCCCGCTCCAGGATTTCTGCGAATCGATGGCGCGGGCGAAGGCAGGATCGAGCCCCAGATCCTCGACGACGTCGCCGACCGTGCGCCCGAGGATGTCGGCGCGTCCCTCTCCCACCACATCGGCGAGCGCCTGGGTGATGTCGACGAAGCGCCCTGCGGCGTCGGTCTTCCAGAGGAAGCGTGGGGCGAGCGCGCCGTGCCGAGCCGCAAGACGCGCGCGCAGCGCCGGCGTCGGGTTCTCGACGAAATCCTCAGTCGCCGGGGCGGTCTGGAGCGTCGCAGCCGTGTCCCCGGAGGCGGGCCGCACCCCGAGCGCGGCAATGACGAAACAGGCCGCCCCCCCTTCGCCGGTCAGCTTTCGGCAAAGAATGGTGACGGTCTGCGGGGCGTCGGCGAATTCGAATTGCAGCCGCTCCAGCCGCAGCGCCGCGCCATGCCGGACCGAATCGACAAGTTGCGCCAGACGTTGCGCGCCCGCCTCGGGTCCGAGGAAGAACTGATGCTTGAGTCGCTCTACATCCGTTCCGAAAACAGCGCGCGCGGAAGGGTTGAGATAGATGATCCCGAGCGGATCGCCGCTTGCCGCGATCAGCGGCGCGCCGGAGGCGTCGAGCGCCGCAAATGCGGGATCGGCCGCGATCAGGCCGGCGGCAAGACTGCTCCCATCGAGCTCAACCTGCGAACCGCTCATACGCGTGCCGCCCCGGAGACGGAAACTCGACCCTCACAGCGCCTCCCTTCGCGGGCGGCGCCAGCGCGCGCTCCTAGAGCACGCGCCCGATGGTCCTTAACGCAAACTTAATCGTTCAAATGCCGGGGGTCTATCGCGGCCCATCGAATTTTCGAGAATTTTTTCCCAGCTTCTGCCTCCCTTTCTGCGTTGCACAATAATTGTTGCATCGCAGCAAAGTTTGGGGCATTGTCCGCCCGCGTTTGAAACAGGAGACCCCAGATGGTTGATCCCATTTATCAAGTTCCCACGGAAGTGCGCGATTTCGCTGAAAAAAGCGTCGAACAGGCCCGCAAGGCGTTCGAAGGATTCGCTGGCGCCGCGCAGAAGGCGCTGACCTCGACCCCCGAGATGCCGATGATGCCGGGCGCCAAGGATGTGGGCACGAAAGCGCTGTCCTACGCGGAAGCGAATGTGAACGCCGCCTTCGACCTCGCCCAGAAGCTGGTGAAGGCGAAAGACCCGCAGGAAGTCTTCCAGCTCCAGGCGGAGTTCGTGAAGAGCCAGCTTGCGGCGATCCAAGAGCAGACCAAGGAACTCGGCGCCGTCATTCAGCGGTCGACCACCAAGTCCTGAGATCTGATCCGATATTCTTAGAAGGAGCGGTTTGATGGCGTCGCAAAGCAGCAAAGCTGGAAAGCAAAGCAAACCCGCCGAGGCCGTGCAGGAGACGCCCGCCCTGCCGCCCGAAGCGGAGCCCATCGAGGCGACGCCGGTTATCGAGGCGGCGCCGGTTATCGACGCGGTCGCGGCGGAAGCCCCGAGCGCTCAGATCGCCGAGCCCGAAGCGCCGGCGCCTTCGGCAGCCGTGGCGGAAATCGTCTCAACCTCCCTTGCGGCGGTCGAGGCGACGACGGAAGCCTTCAGCGCGTCCTTCCATTTCGATGCGTCGGATTGGTCAAAGAAATCCTTCGAGATTTGGACCGAAAACGCCTCCGCTTTCTTCACGCTTGCGGAGAAGATCGTCAAGGCGCAGACGTTCGAGGAAGTCGTCGACCTTCAGTCCCGGTTCGCAGCCGAGCGGATGGAGGCTCTGTTGCGCCAGTCGAAGGAGTTGATGGCTTTCGCGCAGAACGTGACGGCTCTTTCCGCCGCGCCGCTGTGCGAAGTGCGCAAGGCGGCCTGACCGGCCCGCTTTCCTGCGCTCGACAATCAGGCGTCTGCGGCCAAGGCCGCCGGCGCCTTTTTTGTCAGAGCGTCGCCTCGATCCGTCGCCGCAATTGCGGCGTCACTTCCGGCATCACGCCCGTCCAGTCGCGGAATGCGGGGCGGGCCTGATGCAGGAGCATGCCGAGGCCGTCCACTGCCGTCGCTCCTTTGCGGCGCGCTTCGGCGAGAAGCGGCGTCTCGAGCGGCGCGTAAACGATGTCGGCGACGACGGCCGTTTTCGGCAGCGCGGCGAGGGGAAGGTCGAGCGGCTCCTGGCCGACCATGCCAAGGCTCGTCGTATTCACCAGAAGTCCCGCGCCCGCGAGCCCATCGCGCCGGCTGTCCCACGGATAGGCGCAGACGGCGGGGCCGAAATCCGCAACGATCCTTTCCGCGCGCTCCAGCGTGCGGTTGTAGAGACGGATTTCCCGCGCCCCCGCGTCCAGCAGGCCGGAGACGATGGCGCGCGCGCCGCCGCCCGCGCCGATCACGACGCAGGGGCCGTTCTCGGCTCTCCATGCGGGCGCCGCCTCGTGAAGCGAGGCGACGAATCCATATCCGTCGTAGTTCTTGCCGGTGAGCGCGCCGTCCTTGCCGACGACGACGCAGTTCACGGCGCCGATGCGCGCGGCGGCCGGGTCCACATGGTCGAGGCAGCGCAGCGCCGTCTCCTTGTGGGGGATGGTGAGATTGCAGCCGGCGAAGCCCAGCGCGGGCAGGGCGCGCAGCGCGGTCTCGAGCTTGCCGGGCTCCACGGCGAGCGGCACATAGGCGCCGTCGATCGCGTGCTCTTCGAACCAAAAACTATGGATCTTGGGGCTGCGCGAATGGGCGATCGGCCACCCCATGACGCCGGCGAGGATGAATTTTGTCTGCTTCGTCATTCTCTATCCCTGAGGCGCGCGTATCGCAGCGGCTCGGCTCTCGACTTGAGGTCGCGGCCGCATCGACTCGCGAATCAACGCCTACTTCGAGACGCTGAAGGCTTCGCCCGCCGCGTCGCGAGACCATCATAGCGGCCCTCGCCAGCCTTTATGTCGATCTGATGCGCATCGACGCAGAGACCGGCGGCAGATTGCTCGAAGAGGCGGAGCGCGATCTGCTCGATCCGCTCATCCTCAACGCCGCCGGCCTCGACACGCATGAATTTCTGCGCGGTCAGTCCGCGGATCGCCCGTCGATTTCAGCGCGGCGCGAGAGCGCTGAACAGGTCGTCGTCCTCGTTGACGCCATTATTGCCGGTCGTCAGCAGCTTTTCGCCATAGAAGATTGAATTGGCGCCGGCGACGAGACAGAGGATCTGCGCCTCTTGCGTGAGGAAGGAACGGCCCGCCGACAAACGGACGCGCGCGCGCGGCATCACGATGCGGGTCGTCGCGATCATGCGCACGAGATCGAGCGGCTCGACCTTCTGCCGATCGGCGAGCGGCGTACCCTCGACGGCGACGAGCGTGTTGATCGGCACGCTTTCCGGATGCGGATCGAAACCCGCGAGAACCTGCAACATGCCGGCGCGGTCGCGCACGCTCTCGCCCATGCCGATGATGCCGCCGCAGCACATCTCCAGCCCCGCGCCGCGCACCGCCTTCAGTGTGTCGAGGCGGTCCTGATAGGTGCGGGTGGTGATGATGTCGCCGTAGAAGTCCGGGCCGGTGTCGAGATTGTGGTTGTAGGCTGTGAGTCCCGCTTCGACGAGGCGCTGCGCCTGACCCGAGTCGATCATGCCGAGCGTGACGCAGGCCTCCATCCCGAGTTCGCGCACGCCTTTCACCATGTCGACGACGGCGTCGAAGCGCTTGTCCTTCGGCGCGGAACGCCAGGCGGCGCCCATGCAGAAACGGTCGGCGCCGGCTTCGCGCGCAGTCTTCGCGGCGGCGAGAACGTCGCTGGTCGAGAGCAGATCGACGCGATCGAGCTTGACCTCGCGGTGATGCGCCGACTGCGGGCAATAGGAGCAGTCCTCGGGGCAGCCGCCGGTCTTGATGGAGAGCAGCGCCGCCTTCTGCACGTCGTTGACGTCGTGGTAGCGCCGATGCACCGCATTGGCGCTCGCGATCAGGTCCAGCAGCGGCTGGTTGTGGATGGCGCAGATCTCGTCCACCGTCCAGTCGTGGCGGACATGGAAATCGGCGGGCGCGTTCATCGGGCGGCTCCGTTGCGGTTCTGGGAGCGCGCAGCAAGCTTGCGCGCGGGGGCGGCGGATTCCGGCGTTCCGGCTTTCGCCCGAAGCGTCACATAGGCCACATAGAGCGCCGTGACGACGTCGAAGCCCACCGTGGCCATCACCGCGGGGGCCGGCGCGAAAGCCTGGCCGGCGCCGAAGTAATGTTCATAGAGCGTCCAGACCGGATGCAGCAGCAGCCCCAGCACCACGAACCAGGGCGAGCCGACGATCGAGAGGCCGGCCATCGTGCCGAAGAAGGCGACGGCGGTCATCTCGAATCCGATCCAGGTCTCGGAATTTTCCGCCCGGATGGCGAAGCCCACATAGAGGAAGGAAATCCCGATCAGCGCATAAGCCGCGAGCAGCGCCGGACGCGTCTTTGCCCAACGCGCGAGCACGATGAGGCCGATCGCGAAGAGAACGCCGAGTCCGGTGAAGAGGGCGATTTCAAAAGTGTCGAGCATGGCTCTGGTCTGCTTGAACCGCGAAAGCGCGCGGAGATGGACGATTTTTGGCCGCGGGAAGGTCTATAAGCGGGGCGGGGGTTTCTCACAAGTGGCGGCGCAGCCCCTCGGCGTCCCCACTGGGCGATCGGCGCCATTCTTGTATCCCGGACAACGTCGTAAACAGCCTCCAAGCCTGCTATAGCTCCATAAACCCCGGGGCGGGGCGTTCACGTTTTCAAGGGTTCATCATGCAGGTTGAGGCACAGACAAAGGACGCGCCGGCTACGGTTTCGGCTCCCGCCGAACAGGACGCCCGCAGCGAGCTGCCGCTCAATGAGGACATTCGTCTCCTCGGCCGGCTCCTCGGCGACGCGGTGCGCGAGCACGAGGGGGCCGAGGCGTTTGAACGCATCGAGGCGATCCGCCGCCTTTCGGTCGCGGCGAGCCGCAACAAGGACGCCGACGCCGCAAAGAAGCTCGACGAGTTGCTGCGCGCGCTGACGGCCAAGGAGGCGACGGCGGTTATCCGGGCCTTCAGCTATTTCTCCCACCTCGCCAATATCGCCGAGGATCTGCACCCGCTCAAAGAGCGCGCGCGGGCGTTGGCCGCCGGCGGCGTGCTCAATGAGCCGAGCCTCGCCCGCTCCTTCGCGCATCTGCACAAATCCGCCGTCGGGGCTGGCAAGATCGCGGCGGCGCTGTCGCGCGGCTGGATTTCTCCCGTCCTCACCGCGCATCCGACCGAGGTGCGCCGCAAGAGCCTTCTCGATACGGAGCGGGCGATCTTCACGCTGCTTGCCGCGCGCGAGCAGCTCGGCGGCAAGGCGGAGCGCGTGCAAAACGAGATGCAGCTGCGCGCCCGCGTCGCGCAGCTCTGGCAGACCGAGTTGTTGCGCGAGGCGCGCCTCACCGTGCGCGACGAAATCGAGAATTCGCTCTCCTATTACCGCTCCACCTTCCTGCGCGAAATCCCGAGGCTCTACGCCGACATCGAAGCGAAGCTCGAAGGGCTGCGCGTGCCGCCCTTCCTGCGCATGGGCGCCTGGGTCGGGGGCGATCGCGACGGCAATCCCAACGTCACGGCCGAGTCCATGTCGACGGCGCTGCGCATGCAATGCGAGACGGCGCTGCGTTATTATCTTCTGGAGGTGCACGAGCTCGGCGCCGAGTTGTCGATCTCGCGCCGCTATGCGGGCGCGACCCGCGCGCTCGAGGAGCTTGCAGCCCGTTCCGGCGACGACAATCCGCATCGCGACAATGAGCCTTACCGCCGCGCGCTCATTGGCGTCTATTCGCGTCTCGCCGGCACGCTCGAAAAGCTCACCGGCGGCCAGGCGGTGCGTCACGCGCTCGCGCCGGGGGAGCCGTACGCCAATTCATGGGCGTTTCTCGCCGATCTCGTGACGATCGACGAAAGCCTGCGCCTGCATCACAGCGAGGTCATCGCCACCCAGCGCCTCGAACCGCTCATCCGCGCGGTCGAGGTTTTCGGCTTCCACCTTGCGACGCTCGATCTGCGCCAGAGCTCCGACCGTCACGAGGAGACGATCGCAGAGCTTCTCGCCGCCGCGCGCGTAAGCGACGATTACGCCGCGCTCTCCGAGATGGAGAAGCAGCAGTTGCTGATGCGGCTTCTGTCCGACCCGCGCCCCGTGCGCCTGCCGGACAAGAGCTACAGCGACCGTGCGATGAGCGAGCTAGCAATCTTCGAGCGCGCCATCGAGATGCGTAAGACTTACGGTGACGAAGCGATCCGGCATTACATCGTCAGCCACACCGAGACGGTGAGCGACCTTCTCGAAGTGCTGCTGCTGCAGAAAGAATGCGGCCTGATGCGCGGGACGCTCGACCCGCGCGATTCGGAGAGCGTGACCGCGGACCTGATCATCGTCCCGCTTTTCGAGACGATCGGCGATCTGCGCAACGCCGCGCCGATCATGCGCGCCTTTTATGCTTTGCCGGGCATTCAGCGCCTCGTCGCGAGTTCCGGCGCGCAGCAGGACATCATGCTGGGCTATTCGGATTCCAACAAGGACGGCGGCATTCTCACGAGCATCTGGGAGCTTTATCGCGCCTCCACCGCGCTCGCGGAATTCTTCGCCTCCATGCCCAACATCGCCATGCGGCTCTTCCACGGCCGCGGCGGCACGGTGGGGCGCGGCGGCGGGCCGAGTTACGACGCAATTCTCGCTCAGCCGCCGGGCACGGTGAACGGCCAGATCCGCCTGACCGAGCAGGGCGAGGTGATCGCCGCGAAATATTCAAACCCGCAAATCGGTCATGTGAATCTCGAGCTTCTCGTCGCCGCGACGCTCGAGGCGACGCTGCTTTCGCAACACAAGGCGCCGCCGCCGGAATTTCTGGAGGCGGCGGAAGAACTCTCGCAGGCCGGCATGGCCGCCTATCGCGGCCTCGTCTACGAGACCGACGGTTTCGTCGATTTCTTCTTCGCCTCGACGCCGATCACGGAGATCGCGTCGCTCAACATCGGTTCGCGTCCCGCGTCCCGCAAGCCATCGCGCAAGATAGAAGATCTGCGCGCCATCCCCTGGGGCTTCTCCTGGGCGCAGGCGCGCGTCGCGTTGCCGGGCTGGCTGGGTTTTGGTTCGGCCATTGGGACTTTTCTCGAAAAGGACCAGAAAGCGCGCCTCGACCTATTGCGCCGCATGGCGCAGGAGTGGCCCTTCTTCCGATCGCTTCTTTCCAATCTCGACATGATCCTGTCGAAGACCGATCTCGCCATTGCGCGCAACTACGCGGGTCTCGTGGATGATCAGGCGCTCGCTGCACGAATCTTCGGCATGATCGAAGTGGAGCACACGCGTTCGATCGAGGCGCTGGAAAAGATCCTGGGCTCGAAGGAGCGGCTTGCCGACAATCCCACGCTCGCGCGCTCGATCAAGCACCGCTTTCCCTATATCGCGCCGCTCAATTATCTGCAGGTCGAGCTGATCCGCCGTCACCGCGCGGGGATGACGGACCAGGAGATCCGCGACGGGATTTTGATGTCGATCAACGGGGTCTCGGCGGGGCTGCGCAATACGGGGTGATTCCGAAAACGGGTTGGAAAGGGATGGCTGTCTAAACTGGTTGCGATCCCTTCCCCAACCTTTTTCAAGACACGCCATGAAAGACCTCGCGATCCCAAATTCGATCAACCTCGCCCTTGCCGGCGCCTTCCTCATTTTTGCAGCGCTGATTCCCTTACCTCCGGGCGGACTGAAGGAGCATCTGCTGTTCGGCGTCGGGATGCTGATCGTCGGCGTCGTCGGCTTCTCCATGGGTTGGCTGGGCGGCGGCGCCGCGAAGTTCAACGCCGCCGTGGCGCTCTGGCTCGGGCCGAGCGGTCAATACGCCGCCTTTGTCATGGTTTCGCTTCTTGTCAGCTACGCCCTCTGGCGCGTCGCGGCCCGGGTCGGCCAAGACAATCACGGCATGCCCGTCAATCTTGTCGGCGCGCCGACCTTTGCGCTTCTCTTCCTGACGACGCCGATGTGGGCGGCGCTCGTTGGCGGTTGGCCTCACGTCGCGTGAGCCATTAAACGCCGCAAAAAAATAAGCGCGCCGAGCGGGGCGCGCTTTTATTTTTCCCAAGTGCTCCAGCTTACATGAAAGAGCCGACAAGGCGCCGCTTCTCTTCGGCGGGTCTCGGCTCTGCCGCGGCGCGGCCAAAGAGCGCGCCCTGGAAATATTCGACTCCCCATTCGCGCAGGATGCGGGCGGTGGCCTCGTCCTCGATCCATTCCGCAACGACCTTGAGCGACAGATGGCGCGCAAGATCAATCAGCGTGCGCACGAAAAAGCGATCATCGGCAGAATTGACGATGTTCTGGATGAAAGCGCCGTCGACTTTCACAATGTCGAAGGCGAGGTCGCGCAGATTGCGGAACGAGGTGTGGCCGGCGCCAAAATCATCCATCGCGACTTTCACGCCAAGGCGCTTGCACGAGTCGATAAGGTGCTTCGTCGTCTCGAAGTCCTCGATCATGCTCGACTCGGTGATTTCGATGATCAGCCGGGGCGCGATGCTCGGATTGAGCGCAATCGCATTGGCCAGCCGATCAGGCCATTCGGGGTCGAGAATGGAGGCGATTGCGCAATTGACCGAGACCTTGAGGTTGGGCTGTTCAACGAGTTTTTCGAGCGCGAGCTCCATCACGCGCTGGTCGAGGAGGCGCACGAGCCCCGCCTTCTCGGCGATGGGCAGGATCGCGCTCGGCGCGACCACCGAACCATCGGGAAGCTTTACGCGCAGGAGCGCCTCGTGGAAGGCGACTTCGCCGGTTGCGGCGTAGACGATCGGCTGGAAGGCCAGATCGACGCGACGATCGTTCAGCGCGGACACAATGCTGTCGGCAACCTGCAGGGCGCGCAGCCGCGAATCTTCGCGCGCGAGCGAGGCGGTGTAGGCGACAAAGCGCTTGCCCGCCCCTTGCCGGGCGACGTCGAGCGCTTCCTCGGCATGCTGGAACAGCACCTGCGGGACGCGCCCCTCGCGTGGGCCGATGACGCCGCCAATGCGGATGGTGGCCGGAATGGCTCCCGCCGATGTCTCGAAAGGCGTGTCCTTGACGAGCTCGAGCAGGCGATTGGCGACCGATTGCATCTGCTCGGTGTCGCAGTTTTCGAGCACGAGAGCGAATTTGTTGCCCGCATGGCGGGCGACGACGTCGCATGTCCGCACATTCTCGCGAAGGCGGGTAGCAAGGCCGGCGAGCACTTCGTCGCCGCCGTCATAACCATAGGTGCGGTTGAGGGCGAAGAGGCTCTCGAGCGCGACGAGCAGCACCGCGAAGGGCTTGCGGCTGCGTTCGGCCTGAAGCAGGAAGCGGTTGACGTGCTCGGCGAGCTGGGCGCGATTCAAGACGCCGGTCAGCGGATCGATCTGCGAGCCGAGCGCCAGCTTGCGCTCGATCTCATGCCGCTCGGTGACGACGCGCACCACCCCGTGGGCGCGGGCGGGCTTTCCGTCGGGCCCGGCGAACCAGCGGCCGGTGTCTTCGACCCAGATGACGGACGCGGGGCCGAGTTCGCGAGGCTGCGCGAGCCCATAGACGACCTGAAAGGGAACGCCTTCGCCGTCGTCGGTCTCGTCCGTCAGTAAGATGGCGTCGTAGCGGGAGGCGCCGCCTTCCCGGGCGACGCGTTCGCCATAGGCGAGGCCGGTTCCAAGGTCGTCGGCGGCGACCGGCCCGAGCGCGTCCAGGAGATTGGGGCCCCAGGTCAGCCGGTCGGTGGCGATATCCCACTGATAGACGACCTCGCCGATCGACGAAAGAATCTGCCTCGGGTCGGGCCCGACGAGGGGCTCGGGTGTGCGCGCCTCCACAGAAGCCAGTTGTGGCGGGGGGGAGAGCTGCGCCTTGAGGATAGTTGGACGAACGGTCGCAACGGGCGCGTCGACGCCTCGGTTTGCGATGTGGCGCAATTGCATTGCGGACCCTTCAGCGCTGAAATTCGGTAGGCCACCTTCGCCGTGAATTGTAAATTCGACGTTGCAGAATTCTCCGGCGCTCGGGCGATTTCGCCGCACAAACTGGAGAGTGGATTGGACCAGCGGCGCGTTTCGTGAGTAATATCAGCGATGTTCTGGCCATCTGGACGGCCGGGCCGCCGGCATGCGAAGCACCTTCGTGGAAAAAATATTATTGTGGAGACACAGCTAATGAGCGCCTTCAACGACATCGGCCTCGACGACCTCAAGGCGGGTCTCGCCGACGGCTCCATTCTCCTCGTCGACGTGCGTGAGGCGGATGAATTCTCCGCCGGCCACATCAAGGGGGCTCTCTTCAATCCTCTGTCCCGCTTCGACCCCTCGAAGCTTCCCGTCGCCGGCGACGGTCAGAAGGTCGTCATCTATTGCCGCTCCGGGCGCCGCTCGGTGAGCGCGATGGAGCAGGCGCGCCTCGCAGGCCGGCGCGACGCCAACACCCATTTCGGCGGGGGCATTCTCGCCTGGCTGAACGCGGGCCTGCCTGTCGACCAGGGGCTCTGATCAGCCCCAGAGAACGGCGGGCGGCGGCAGCATGGTCGAACCTTCGTAGACGAGGCCCGGCTCTCGGTCCTTCGCGAGGAGGAGCGGTCCGTCGAGATCGACGAAGTCCGCCAACTGGCCGACGAGCGTCGCCGGAGCCATCGCGAGCGACGTGCCCACCATGCAGCCCGCCATGATCTTGAAGCCCATCCCGCGGGCGGCCTCGGCCATGGCCAGCGCCTCGGTCAGGCCGCCGGTCTTGTCGAGCTTGATATTGACGGCGTCGTAACGCCCCTTGAGCGCCGCGAGGGAGCCCGTCTCATGCGCGCTTTCGTCGGCGCAGATGGGGATCGGGCGGGCGATGGCCGCGAGCATCTCATCTTTCCCGGCGGGCAGGGGCTGTTCGATGAGCGCGACGCCGAATCGGACGCAGGCCTCGAGCTGCGCGACAAGCGTCTCCTCGCGCCAGGCCTCGTTGGCGTCGACGATCAGCGCCGCGCGGGGGGCGCCGGCGCGGACGGCCGCAAGGCGGGCTTCGTCGCCCTCGCCCGCCAGCTTGATCTTGAGCAGCGGCCGGTCCGCGGCCTTGCGTGCGGCGGCGCGCATCTCTTCGGGCGTCCCGACCGACAGCGTATAGGCGGTGACGAGCGGGGAAAGGCGGGCAAAGCCGGCGGCGGCGTAGGCGCGCCGGCCGCTGCGCTTCGCCTCGAGGTCCCACATCGCGCAATCGACGGCGTTACGGGCCGCCCCCGCCGGCAGCAGGCGCTGGAGCTCGGCGCGGTCGGCGCCCGATTCGATTTTGCCGCGGACGCTTTCCAGCGAGGCTATGACGCTGTCGACGCTCTCGCCATATCGGGCGTAGGGGACGCATTCGCCCCGGCCGGAGGCGTCGCCGTCCCGCAGTGTGGCGGCGACGACCCGGGCCTCGGTCTTGGCCCCGCGGGAAATGACGAAGCGCCCCGCGATGGGGAATGCTTCAACCGCTAGCGACATCTCGATTTTCAAGAACGGCGAGCTCCAAATGGCGATTTCGCGCGTAACGTGTGCGGGCGCGCTTGTCGACCGCATGTCACGAAGATAATACGTTTTGCAAGCCTCTCCTCGAACGGAACCGCACGCCGCATGGCCGACGCCGCCGCATCGAACCCGCCTGACGTCTCGCCCCTTCAGGGCGGCGCGCGGCTGGCGCTCGTCGGCGACTGGACGCTCGACGCCTCCCGCCGCCTGGAGACGGAGGCGCAGCGGATCGTCGAACTGGGCGCGAAGACGAGGTCCGTGACCTTCGACCTCTCGGGCGTGTCGCGGCTCGACACCGCAGGCGCCTGGCTCATCAATCGGGCGCGCCGGACTCTGGCGGGGTCGAGCGTCGCCGTCGCGCTCGAAAATGCGCGTCCGGAGCACAACATCATGCTGGAGGAGGCGGCCTACCGGGATTTCCCGGCGCCGTCACTCAGCCGCGTTCCCGCGCTCTATCAACTTCTCTCGGATTTCGGGCGTGCCGTCGTGGACGCCCTTCGCGAATTCTACCGCGGGGTCGCCTTCCTCGGCGAGTTCATCGCCGCCATGGCCTATGTGATCGTAAGTCCGGGGCGCTTCCGGCTGACGTCGCTGGTCGTCCACATGGAGACGATCGGCCTGCGCAGCGCGCCGATCATCATTCTCATCAACCTGCTCGTGGGCGGGATCGTCGCGCAGCAGGGTATATTCCAGCTTCTAAGATTCGGCGCTTCGAGCTATTCCGTGAGCCTCATCGGCATTCTCGTCCTGCGCGAGCTCGGCGTTCTGCTCACCTCCATCATGATCGCCGGACGCTCGGGGTCTGCGATCACGGCCGAGATCGGCTCGATGAAGATGCGCGAGGAGATCGACGCGCTGCGCGTGATGGGCCTCGCGCCGATCGAAGTGCTGATCGCGCCGCGCGTCCTCGCGCTGATCATTTCGCTGCCGATTCTGACCTTCATTGCGGACATGGCGGCGCTATTTGGCGGCATGCTGGTTTCATGGAGCTACGGCGGCATCAGCCCGGTCGCCTTTCTCTCGCTTCTCAAGGAGGCGATCGCGCTTCATACTTTCCTTGTCGGCATGATAAAGGCGCCCTTTATGGCCCTGGTGATCGGGCTGATCGCGGCGATGGACGGCCTCACGACGGAAGGCTCGGCGGAGTCGCTGGGCCGTCAGGTCACGACGTCCGTCGTGAAATCGATCTTCATGGTGATCGTGCTCGACGGCCTCTTCGCCATCTTCTTCGCCGCGATCGACTATTGAGGCGCCCGATGAGCATCCTTGCAACGAAGGAGAAGGGGCCGGCCGGGCCGGGCGACGTCGTCATCAGCGTTCGCGATCTCTTTGTCGGCTTCGGCGACAGAATGGTGATGAACGGGCTCGATCTCGACGTATATCGCGGCGAGGTGCTGGGGTTCGTTGGCGGCTCGGGCCAGGGCAAATCCGTGCTGACCCGGGCCATTCTCGGCCTTATCCCGACGCGCGCCGGCGCCATCCGCATTTTCGGCCAGGATCGCGACCGGCTGCCTGCCGCCGAACGCCGCGCGCTCGAGCAGCGCTGGGGCGTGCTCTTCCAGAACGGCGCCCTTTTCTCTGGCCTCACGGTGAAGCAGAACATCCAGATGCCCATGCGCGAGACGCGCGATCTGTCGCAGCGGCTGATGGACGAGCTCGCGATGCTGAAAATAGAGCTTGTCGGCCTGAAGCCCGACGCCGCCGACAAATACCCGTCCGAATTGTCCGGCGGCATGGTGAAGCGCGCGGCTCTCGCCCGGGCGCTTGCGCTCGATCCCGAGCTCGTGTTTCTTGACGAGCCGACGTCTGGGCTGGACCCCATCGGCGCGGCCGAATTCGACGAACTCATCGGCACCTTGCAGGAGACGCTCGGGCTGACGGTGTTCATGGTGACCCACGACCTCGACAGTCTCTATTCGATTTGCGATCGGATCGCGGCTCTCGCCGACGGAAAGGTCATTGCGGAAGGCCCGATCGAGACGTTGCTCGCGTCCGACCACCCTTGGCTCAGGGCCTATTTCCACGGAGTTCGCGGCGGAAAACTCGCCGCCGTGATTTCCGACTGAGAGGACGAAGAATGGAAACCCGCGCCAATTACGCGCTGATCGGCGCCTTCACGCTGGCGATCATCTTCGCCGCCTTCAGCTTCGTCTACTGGTTCTCCGGTCCCAGCCAGAGCGGAAAACAGGATATCTATCAGATCATCTTCTCCGGCTCGGTGTCGGGCCTCTCGCGGGGCTCCTCGGTCCTGTTCAATGGCGTCAAAGTCGGCGAGGTGACTCATCTCGCGATTTCCGAGATCGATCCGAGCAAGGTCGACGTGCTCATCAGGATCGACGAGCGAACCCCGGTCAAGACCAACACGCGCGCGCGGCTCGAGACGCGCGGCTTTACTGGCGTCGCCGACGTCCTGCTCGTCGGCGGGACGCCGGGGCGCCCGACCTCGTCGCCCAGAACGGACAGAAATACCCGCAGATCCAGGCCGAGCGCTCGGAGATTCAGAACCTCCTCGGCAATGTGCAGTCGCTCTCGAGCAAGGCGGCGGAAGTGCTCGTGAAGCTCGACCGGCTCCTTGACGAGAACAAGGATTCGATCAGCGGCACGCTGAAGAACGCCGAGACCTTCACCCGCACGCTCGCCGACAACTCCCAGCAGATCTCCTCCTTCATCAAGGACGCCTCCGACGTCGCCCATTCGCTGCGGCCGATCGCCAGCCGCCTCGACAAGGTGCTGGCGGCGGGCGAGCAGACGCTCAAGGCGATCGACCCCAAGAAGCTCAAGACCATCACCGGCGAGATCGCCGGCGCCTCGACCAATCTGAAGAAGTTTTCAGGGGCCGGTCTGCACCAGTACGAACAGCTCGCGGTCGACGCCCGCAAGGCGGTCGATACGCTCGAAAAGGCCATCCGCTCGATCGAGCGGGATCCCTCGCAGGTTCTCTGGGGACCGTCCCAGACCGCTCCGGAATATCGCGGACAGTGACGTCCCCGCTTTGAGGCGGCTGCCCGATCGGCTAGAAAGGCGCGGGCAGGGCGTTGCGACGAGGACGGGCGCGGAGATGACGGAGGGGCGCGACGGCGTGCGGCCGGGAGCCATATGCGCCATTCTTGTCATCGGGATTCTGTCGTCTCTTTCGAGCTGCGCCCGCGTCAGTCGTGAAACGTTCGATCTCGCGAGCATCCCAGCCGCTCGCGCCGCGACCGTGGGCGGCGCGGCGCTGACCGTGCGCGAGCCCACGGCCGTCGCGCCGACCAGCACCGATCGCGTCGTCGTGCGCGACGCCGACGGCAGCGTGTCAGTCCTGTCGGACGCGCAATGGTCCGAGCGCCTGCCCGGCCTCATCCAGAACCGGATGATCGGCGTGCTGCAACGTGCGGGCGTCTCCGCGGGCAAATTCGACGTCGACGCCAAACGCGCCCTCGCAACGGACATCCGACACTTCGAGATCAATGTGGCGCGAGACGTCGCCGTGGTGGAGATAGAGGCGCGCATCCTGGACGAGGCGAACGGAACGACCCGCGCCACGCAGAGCTTTACGGCGGAGATTCCGGCGCAGGGCCATACGGGGGCGACGGCGGTCTATGCGCTCACGGAAGCGGCGAAGCAGGCGCTCGCCCGGCTTGCGGCCTGGGCTCGCGCCAGGGCCTGATTTCTTCGGCGTGGACCGGCCCCCGAAGAGCGCGACAGCATTCGCTCATGCCATCCGCGCTCCTTGCCGCCGGCCCTTGGAACGCTATCTCGACCAGCGCCTCGCCGCAAAGCCCTTCGATAGCGCGATACCGTCGCGACGACGGGCCCTGAAAAAGAGGGGCTAGCGCGGCAAACGGGCGGGTGCTAATCGAGCGCAGCCAAGTGCGAAATGTTCGGCCTCGCCGAACGAAAGGCAAGCGCAGGCCGCCGCGGATGATTTCGGGCGGGCGCCGCTGCCGCGATCAGGGGAAGAGACGCGCGTCATGGTGAAGATGAGCTTCGACGACACAGCCGCACGCTACGGCGCCGAACCCGGCGGCGGCGCGCCGACCAAGGTCAAGATCACCTTCGTCGACTCCAACGGCCAGGGCCGCACTGTCGAGGGCGAGGTTGGCTCCACTGTGATGGAGACCGCGCGCCGCAACGAAATTCCCGAAATCGCCGCCGAATGTGGCGGCGCCTGCGCCTGCGCCACCTGTCATGTCTACGTCGACGAAAGCTGGACCGAAAAGGCCGGCAAGCCCTCGCAGATGGAAGAGGACATGCTCGACTTCGCCTTCGACGTGAAGCCGAATTCGCGCCTGTGCTGCCAGATCACCGTTCGCCCGGAACTCGACGGCCTCGTGGTCGCGACCCCCGCTCAGCAGGGCTGACGCCAAGTTTGACGCTGCGGCGCCGCGACGCCGCAGCGGAATGGTCTTGCATCATCCAACAAATGCTATAGACGAGCGCGGGCGGCGGCGGAGGGTGCATCCGTGGGCCGGCGGGACGCGTTTTAGAGAAATCCTCCCCGGTTTCTTTCCTTTTGGCACCCCCGGCCGCCTGTGAGGGGTCAAGGCCCGTTTCCCGCTCCTGGCGGGCGGCGCGTGCGCGCGCATTGTGACAGTCGTCAAGGATTAGGACATGAACCAGGTGAACGAAGCCGCAATCGAAACCGATGTCGTGATCGTCGGCGCCGGCCCCGCCGGTCTTTTCGCGGTCTTCGAACTTGGGCTTCTCGACATCAAGTGCCATGTGATCGACATTCTGCCGCGCGCGGGCGGCCAGTGCTCCGAGCTCTATCCCGAGAAGCCGATCTACGACATTCCCGGCATTCCGGAAGTGACCGGCCAGGGTCTGACGGACAGCCTCCTCAAGCAGATCGAGCCCTTTCATCCGACCTTCCATTTCAACGAAATGGTCGAGACGCTCACTTCGTTGGGCACGCCCGAGAAGCCCGCTTTCCGCCTGACGACGGACGCCGGCAAGGTCTTCCACGCCAAGGTTGTTTTCGTCGCCGCCGGCGGCGGCTCGTTCCAGCCCAAGAAGCCGCCGATCCCGACAATCGAGAAATATGAAAGCACGTCCGTCTTCTATGCCGTGCGCCGCATGGAGGACTTCCGCGACAAGGACGTCGTCATCGTCGGCGGCGGCGATTCGGCGCTCGACTGGACGCTGAACTTGCAGCCCGTCGCCAGGAGCCTGACGCTCGTGCATCGTCGTGACGCCTTCCGCGCCGCGCCGCATTCGGTCTCGGCGATGCACGAACTGGTGAAGGCCGGCAAGATCGCCTTCAAGCTCGGCCAGATCACGCAGATCGAGGGCGCCGACGGCCAGCTCGCCTCCGCGACGCTCAAGGGCAATGACGGCGTCGAGGAGAAGCTCTCGTGCCATCGCCTGATGCCCTTCTTCGGGCTGACCATGAAGCTCGGCCCCGTCGCGGAATGGGGCCTGCATCTCAATGAGAATCTGGTCCCGGTCGACACCGAGAAGTTCGAGACGAGCCACCCCGGCATCTTCGCTGTGGGCGACATCAATTATTATCCCGGCAAGCTGAAGCTCATCCTCTCGGGCTTCCACGAGGGCGCGCTGGCGGCGCAGAAGGCGCATCGTTACATCTATCCGGAAAAGAAGCTGCTGTTTCAATACACGACGTCCTCGACGAACCTCCAAAAGAAACTCGGCGTTTCCTGAAGGTGGAGGTGACGGTCCGGGCGCTCGGCCTTGCGGCGATTTCCCCGCAGGAGTGGGTCGCGCTCACCGCCCTCCTGGACGACGAGGAGCGCGCCCGCGCCGCGCGCTTCGCATTTGATGAAGATCGGCGCTCCTACGTCGCCGCCCATGCGTTGCTGCGCGCTGAACTCTCCCGGCGCGCCGACAGGCCGCCGCAGCACTGGCGCTTCGCTGCGACGAAGCTCGGCAAGCCCTATCTCCTCAATCCCCCGCGCGATCTTCGCTTCAGCCTTTCGCATACGCGCGGCATGGTGGCGGTCGCGATCGCGGAAGCCGTCGAAATTGGCGTCGACGTCGAGCCTTCCGATCGCCGCGCCGAGAGCATGAAGCTCGCCGAGCGCTTCTTCGCGCCAGACGAGGTCGCGCTGCTGCGCGCGCTCGAAGGCGAGGCGCGTCGCGAAACGTTTTTCGCCATCTGGACGCTGAAAGAAGCGGTGGTGAAGGCGACCGGGCAGGGGCTTTCGCGCGCGCTCGACAGTTTCGCGGTTTCGCTCGATCCGCCGCGCGTGACTATGCTGGACGGCGCAGCCTTGGCGTGGACCGCCGCGCATTGGCGCAAGGAAAAGTTCCATTTTGCGCTCGCCGCGCAAGGGCCGGTTAGGATTGATTTCGAACTGGCCAATGCAACGTCATTATTCCCGTGACGAATTTGTGCGACAGTGGCTTCGCACTGATCGTTACAGAAGGACGCCGCTCCGTGAAAAAAGCATTCTTCAGCGTCGCTCTCGGCACCGCCCTTTCCATAGGCAGCCTTCCCGCTGGCGCCTGCACGCGCCTCCTCTACGAGACCGGGACCAAGTCCTACATGGTCGGCCGCTCGATGGACTGGATGGTCGATCCCAAGACCGATCTCTGGGCGTTCCCGAAAGGCATGGCGCGCGACGGCGGCGTCGGGCAGGGTTCCATCAAATGGAGCGCCAAGCACGGCTCGGTAATCAGCTCCTTCTATAATCTCGCCACCGTCGACGGCACGAATGACGCCGGCCTCGTGGCGAACGTCCTCTATCTCGTGGAAAGCGATTACGGCGATCCGTCCGCGAGCAAGAAGCCCAAGCTCTCCATCGGCGCCTGGGCGCAATATATCCTCGACAATTTCGGCACGGTTGCGGAGGCGGTCACGGCGCTGCAGAAGGAGCCCTTCGCCATCGTTGCGCCGGACCTGCCCGACGGCCACAAGGCGGGCGGCCACATGGCCATCGCCGACGCCTCCGGCGACAGCGCCATCTTCGAATATATCGGCGGCAAGCTCGTCATCCATCACGGCCCGCAATATCGCGTGATGACCAATTCGCCGAGCTACGACCAGCAGCTTGCGATCAACGCCTATTGGAGCACGGTCGGCGGCCTGCAATTCCTGCCCGGCACCGCCCGCGCCGCCGACCGCTTCGCGCGCATGAGCTGGAACCTCGACGCGGCGGCGAAGGAATCCGACCCGCGCCTCGCCACGGCGGCGACCTTCTCGCTGATCCGCGCCATCTCGGTGCCGCTGGGAATCTCCGATCCGCAACGCCCCAACATCGCCGCCACCGTCTGGCGCACGGTCTCGGATCAGGCCGCGAAGCGCTATTACTTCGAGAGCGCCTACAACCCCGCGATCTTCTGGGTGGACCTCGACAAGGTTCTGCCGGCGGCGGGGGCGAAGCCTATGAAGCTCGACTTGAGCGGGCGGCCGATGTTGTCGGGGGAAGTGTCGGGGAATTTCGTGGCGGCTGAGCCATTCAAGTTTTTGGCGCCCTGAGACTGGAGCGGGGGAGGCTTTCCCTTGCCTCCCCCCGCTCCTTTCGTGTATAAGACGTCAAATTCCATCTCATACCGGCCATCCTCGGATGGTCGCCGTTGAGAGTGGGGCCCTGCCGGGGACCCGCTCTTTTTTGTTTGGCGAAACGCAAAGCCGCACCAGGGACGAACGCTTGACGAAGAACGACGCACCGATCGACGCCGCGCTGGACGAGCCTCGCCTCGTTTCGGAGTCGGGCGTCGCCGCGCGCGTCGCGCATCTGGCCTCGCCCGTGCTGGCGCAGCTCGGCTTCCGGCTCGTTCGCGTGAAACTGATGCAGCAGAATGGCCCGGTCCTGCAGATCATGGCCGAGCGTCCTGACGGGCTCATGACCATCGACGATTGCGAGGCGGCGAGCCAGGCGCTTTCCCCCGAACTCGATGTGGCCGACGTCATCTCCGGCGAATATCGCCTGGAGGTTTCGTCGCCCGGCGTCGATCGGCCGCTGGTGCGGGTTTCCGATTTCGCCCGGGCGATCGGTCATGAAGCGCGCCTCGAGCTGACGCATCCGATGGAAACCGGCCGCAAGCGGTTCCGCGGCCTCGTTCGGGGCGTCGAGGGCGAAGGCTCCAACGCGAAAGTGACGATCGAACGCACCGATGCGCGCTCGGACGAGGAGACGCTCGTCGTCGTCCCGCTCGGCGACCTCGACGAAGCCAAGCTGATGCTGACGGAAGCGCTGATCCGCGAATCCCTGCGCGCCGGCAAACGCCAGCAGGCACCCGACGAAGCGGAGGGCGCGCCGGAGGAGGCCGCCGAAGACGACGGGCGACCGCGCCGTGGCCCGGGGCGTTTCCGCAGCCCGCAGAAAAGCAAAGCGAAACCGCTGGTTCCAGCCGGCGTCCAGACGCATTTCAAGAAAGGCCCGGGGCAAGGAAAATCCCGCGCCGCCCGTTCCGAGGGAGACTGAGCCATGGCCGTCAGCGCCAATAGACTCGAGATTTTGCAGATTGCCGACGCCGTGGCGCGAGAGAAGTCGATCGATCGATCGATCGTCATCGCCTCGATGGAGGACGCGCTGCAAAAGGCGGCCCGCTCGCGCTACGGGCAGGAAACCGAAGTCCGCGCGGAGATCAATCCGAAGACCGGCGAAGTGCGCTTCTCGCGCCTGCTGCTCGTCGTCGACGCTGTCGACAACGACGCGACGCAGGTTTCGCTCGAAGAGGCGCGAAAGAAGAACCCGGCGGCGCTGGCCGGCGACTGGATTTCCGAGACGCTGCCGCCCTTCGACTTCGGGCGCATCGCGGCGCAGTCGGCCAAGCAGATCATCGTGCAGAAAGTGCGCGAGGCGGAACGCGATCGTCAATATGACGAATACAAGGACCGGATCGGCGAGATCGTCAACGGCGTCGTCAAACGCGTCGAGTATGGCAATGTGATCATCGATCTTGGCCGCGGCGAGGGCGTCATCCGCCGCGACGAGATGATCCCGCGCGAGATGTTCCGCCCCGGCGACCGCGCCCGCGCCTATGTCTACGACGTGCGGCGCGAGCAGCGCGGCCCGCAGATATTCCTGTCGCGCACCCATCCGCAGTTCATGGCGAAACTCTTCAAGCAGGAAGTGCCGGAAATCTACGACGGCGTGATCGAGGTGAAATCGGTCGCTCGCGATCCGGGCTCCCGCGCCAAGATCGCCGTCGTCTCCCGTGATTCGTCGATCGATCCGGTCGGCGCCTGCGTCGGCATGCGCGGCTCGCGCGTGCAGGCCGTCGTGCAGGAGCTGCAGGGCGAGCGCATCGACATCATCCCCTGGTCGGCGGACGCCGCGACCTTCATCGTCAACGCCCTTCAGCCGGCCGAAGTCGTCAAGGTGGTGCTCGACGAGGATTCGACGCGCATTGAAGTCGTCGTGCCGGACGACCAGCTGTCGCTGGCCATCGGTCGCCGCGGCCAGAACGTGCGTCTGGGCTCGCAGCTCACCGGATGGGACATCGACATCATGACGGAAGCCGAGGAATCGGAGCGCCGCCAGCGTGAGTTCATCGAACGCACCAAGGTCTTCATGTCCGCGATCGACGTTGACGAAGTGGTGGGGCGCCTGCTGGCCTCTGAAGGTTTCCGTTCTGTCGAGGAGCTCGCCTATGTGGAGCTCGCCGAGCTCGCGACGATCGAGGGATTCGACGAGGAGACGGCAGGCGAGATCCAGGCCCGCGCGCTCAATTATCTCGAGCGCGTCGAGGCGGAGAACGAAGCGCGCCGCGTCGAACTCGGCGTATCCGACGAACTGCGCGAGATCGACGGCATGACCACGGCCATGATGGTCAGGCTGGGCGAGAACGACGTGAAGACGATGGAGGATTTCGCCGGCTGCGTGCCTGACGATCTCGTCGGCTGGACCGAAAAGAAGGACGGCGAGACGGTGAAGAACGAAGGCTTCTTCGAGGGGATCGACCTCTCGCGCGAAGAGGCCGAGGCGATGATCATGACGGCGCGCGTTCGCGCCGGCTGGATCGAGGAGCAGCCCGCCGCCGAGGCGGAAGAAGCGCGGGCTGAGGGCGAATAAGGATAGTGGCGGCCGTGGCGAAACATGAGGGCGAAACGGAGCGCACCTGCATCGTCACCCGGCGGCGCGAGCCGCCCGAGGGGCTGATCCGTTTCGTGCGCGCGCCCGACGGGGCGCTGACGCCGGACATTCGCGCGCGGCTTCCCGGCCGGGGCGTCTGGGTCGGGGCACGAGCGGAACTCGTCGCCGAGGCCGCAAGGAAGCGCATCTTCGCCAAGAGCCTCAAGGAGCAGGTTGAGACGTCGCCGCAGCTCGCCGAAGACGTCGACCGCCTGCTGGAGGCCGATTGCCTGCAGATGCTGGCGCTCGGGAACAAGGCCGGCGCGGTCGTCGCCGGGTTCAATAAGGTCGCCGACGCGCTCGGCAATGGCGCGTCTGCGGTTCTGATTCAGGCGAGCGATGGCGGCGCGGACGGCAAACGCAAGCTCGGTCAGACAGCGCGGCGAGCCAGTTCAACCAAGGGCGATGAAATTGATGGCCTTCCGTCAATCGTAGGCTTATTTACGTCGAGCCAATTGGATTTGGCTTTGGGACGCACAAATGTGATACATGCAGCGCTCGCCCAGGGCGGGCCGGCGACAGGTTTTCTTTCGCGCTGCCGAAGGTTGGCGGCATACCGGGGCGTGGCGCTGGACGGCGCGCCCCTGGCGGCGCAGACGATGCGGATCGAAGAGCCGGACGCTGGCGGGCGGCCGGAAGACACAGTGGAAAAAAGCGGGTCGGTAGCGGCCGAGGATCGGAAGCTGGATGAGTGAGAGCGAGAACAGCGACAAAACCTTGACTGTCGCGCCGTCGAAGACGTTGCATCTGAAGCAGCGTCCGGCGGGCGAGCAGGGAATGGTGCGCCAGAGCTTCTCCCATGGCCGCTCGAAAGTGGTCGTGGTCGAGAAGGTGAAGCGGCGCGCCCCAGGGCATGTCGAACCCGTTAAACCCGCGGCAGCGCCCGCCGCCGCGGCGCCTGTGGCCGCCGCGCCGCCGCCGCCGCCGGCGGCCCCTGCGCCGAGAGCCGAGGCTCCGCGCCCCGCGCCCGCGCCGCGATCAGGCTCGGGCGTCGTGCTGCGCGCCCTGACCGACGATGAGCGGGAGGCCCGCGCCCGCGCGCTGGTCGACGCCCGTTCGCGCGAAGAAGATGACCGACGCCGCGCCGAGACTGACGCCAGGGTGCGCGCTGAACGCGACGAGCGCGAACGCGGTGAACGTATCGCCGCTGAAAATCGCAAGCGCGAGGAGGAGGAGCGTCTCGCCCGCGAAGCGGAGTCGAAGCGCCGATCCGAAGAGGAGGCGCGTCGCCGTCTCCCCGGCGAGGCGGGCGCTTCCGCGCCCGTGGCCGCAGCTGCGCCGCGCCCTGCCGCGCCGCGCACCGTCACGCCTTCCCCGCGTCCTGCCGCGGGGGCGACCGAAGTGCGCCGTCCGCCCGTGCGCACCATCGGCGGCTTCACGCCGCCGGCGCCGCCGCGGCCGACTCCGGCGCGCCCCGGCGAGGTCAAGAATCGTGGCCGCCTGACTCTTTCGACCGCGACGTCGGGCGAAGAGGAGCGGATGCGTTCTCACGCCTCCTTCAAGCGCCGTCAGCAGCGCCTGTTCCGTGGTCAAGTGGAGCAGAAGGAGAAGGTTCTGCGCGAGGTGATCCTCCCCGAGACGATCACCATCCAGGAACTCGCCAACCGCATGTCGGAGCGCGCGGTGGACGTCATCCGCCTGCTGATGAAGCAGGGCGAGATGCACAAGATCAACGACGTCATCGACGCCGACACCGCTCAGCTCGTCGCCGAGGAGATGGGCCACACGGTCAAGCGCGTGGCCGAGTCGGACGTCGAGGAAGGCCTCTTCGACACGCCGGACGTCGAGGGCGACCTCGAGTCGCGCCCGCCGGTCGTCACGATCATGGGCCACGTCGACCACGGCAAGACGTCGTTGCTCGACGCGATCCGTCAGGCGAATGTGGTGTCCGGCGAAGCCGGCGGCATCACTCAGCACATCGGCGCCTACCAGGTCACGGCGCCCAACGGCAATGCGGTCACCTTCATCGACACGCCCGGCCATGCGGCGTTCACGGCGATGCGCGCCCGCGGCGCCAAGGTGACGGACATCGTCGTGCTCGTGGTGGCGGCGGACGACGGCGTCATGCCGCAGACGATCGAGGCCATAAATCATGCGCGCGCCGCCGGCGTTCCGCTGATCGTGGCGATCAACAAGATCGACAAGCCGGACGCCAAGCCCGAGCGCGTACGCACTGAACTGCTGCAGCATGAGGTGCAGGTCGAAACCATGGGCGGCGAGACTCTCGAAGTCGAGGTCTCCGCCAAGCAGAAGATCAATCTCGACAAGCTGCTCGAAGCGATCGCGCTGCAGGCCGAAGTGCTGGATCTCAAGGCGAACGCCGACCGTCCCGCCGAGGGCTCCGTCATCGAGGCGCGCCTCGACAAGGGCCGCGGTCCGGTCGCGACCATGCTCGTCCAGCGTGGCACGTTGCGCGTGGGCGACATCATCGTCGCCGGCACGCAATGGGGCCGTGTCCGCGCGTTGCTCGACGATAAGGGCGACACACGCCAGGAGGCGGGCCCCTCGTTCCCCGTCGAGATTCTCGGCTTCAGCGGCACGCCCGAGGCGGGCGATCGCGTGGCCGTGGTCGAATCGGAAGCGCGCGCCCGCGAGATCACCGAGTATCGCGAGCGCATGAAGCGGGACAAGCTTGCCGCTCGCGGCGGCTCGGCGCGCGGTTCGCTCTCCGACATGATGAGCCAGCTCAAGACGGCCGGCCGCAAGGAGTTCCCGCTCGTCATCAAGGGTGACGTGCAGGGCTCGGTCGAAGCCATTGTCGCGGCGCTCGATAAGCTCGGCACCGATGAAGTCGCCGCGCGCATCGTGCACGCCGGCGTCGGCGGCATTTCTGAGTCCGACATCGCGCTGGCGGAGGCTTCCGGCGCTGCGGTTATCGGGTTCAATGTGCGCGCCCACAAGGAAGCGCGCGAAGCCGCCGAGCGCGGCGGCAGCGAGATCCGCTACTACAACATCATCTACAATCTCGTGGATGACGTGAAGGCGGCGATGTCCGGCCTGCTCGCGCCGACGCTGCGCGAGACAATGCTCGGCAATGCGCAGATCCTCGAGGTCTTCGACATCTCCAAGGTCGGCAAGGTCGCGGGCTGCCGCGTCACCGACGGCAATGTCGAGCGCGGCGCCAATGTCCGCCTCATCCGCGACAACGTCGTCGTGCATGAGGGCAAGCTCTCGACGCTCAAGCGCTTCAAGGACGAGGTGAAGGAAGTTACCGCCGGTCAGGAATGCGGCATGGCCTTCGAGAACTACCAGGACATGCGCGCTGGCGACATCATCGAGTGCTACCGCGTCGAGGAGATCAAGCGGACGCTCTGAACCGTTTGATGCGTTGTGGCCGGGCGTCCCCCGGCCACCGCGCCCGGCGTGTCGCGGCGCCTCTGGCGCCGTCCGCGAATTTTTCAACAGCCGAAACGTCGGCGCCCGCGTCGACGCGAGCGCATGACGTGTTGCCAACAGCGTAGTAAACGGCCCATGTCCCGATCCCATCACTCTGCCGGTTCTGCGCCGTCGCAACGCATGTTGCGGGTCGCCGAACTCGTGCGCCACGCCATGGCGCAGATGCTTTCGCGCGGCGACATCAACGACCCGGTGCTGGAAAAACAGGTCATCACCGTCTCGCGCGTGAAGATGAGTCCGGACCTCAAGCTCGCCACGGTCTATGTCATGCCGCTCGGCGGCAAGGACGAGCCGGAGGTGATCGCCGCGCTCGACCGGCACAGGAAATTCATGCGCGGTGAAATCGCGCATGAAGTGAATTTGAAATTCGCGCCGGAAGTCCGGTTCCGCATCGACGACAGTTTCGACAATGTTTCGCGCATCGACGCGATCCTGAATTCCGAACGCGTAAAGCGCGATCTCGAAGGATCGGACGAGAATTTGCCGGACAGCGCAGAAGACAACGCCTGAGAGAGCGGATGAGCCAGAAAAGATCCAATCGCGCCGTCGTCGACGGATGGGTGGTGCTCGACAAGCCCGTGGGGCTGACCTCCACGCAGGCCGTCTCACGCCTCAAGCGCATTTACAACGCGCAGAAGGCGGGCCACGCCGGCACGCTCGATCCGCTGGCCTCGGGCATTCTCCCGGTCGCTTTCGGCGAGGGGACAAAGACTGTCCCCTTCGTGCAGGACGGTGAGAAGGCGTATCGCTTCACCGTGAAGTGGGGCGGCGAGACGAACACCGACGATTCCGACGGGCAACACGTGCG
This sequence comes from uncultured Alphaproteobacteria bacterium, assembly GCA_963806665.1. Classification (GTDB taxonomy): domain Bacteria; phylum Pseudomonadota; class Alphaproteobacteria; order Rhizobiales; family Beijerinckiaceae; genus Methylocystis. The sequence goes on from CAWDYM010000007.1 coordinate 109,766, forward strand.
CACCAGCGACTTGCGGCCCGATCGCGCGGCGATCGAGGCGCTGCTGCCGCAGTTCACCGGCGACATTCAGCAGACGCCGCCGCAATTCTCCGCGATCAAGATCGCCGGCGAGCGCGCCTATGATCTCGCGCGCGAAGGCGAGGTGGTGGAGCTCAAGGCGCGCGCCGTGACGATCCATTCGCTCACGATCGAGTCCTTCTCGCCGGACGAGACTGTCTTCTTCATGGAATGCGGCAAGGGCGCCTATGTCCGCGCCATCGCGCGCGATCTTGGCCGCCTCATGGGCTGCTTCGGCCATGTCACGGCCCTGCGGCGCACACGCGTCGGGCCGTTCCTCGAGGACGATTCCTTCACGCTCGACGAGATCGAGGCGCAGAACATGGCCGCTGACGCGATGCTCTCGGTCGAAGCGGGTCTTTCGGAACTCCCCTGCATCGTTGTCGACCGCGATACGGCGGCGCGGCTGCGGCGCGGCGGTTCGGTGATCCTGCGCGGCCGGGACGCGCCCGCAGATGGCGTCGTCTATGCGGCTTGCGGCGGCGTGCCGGTGGCCTTTGGCGAAGTCGTCGAGGGGGCGCTGGAGCCTTCGCGCGTGTTCAACCTTCCGTTCTGAATCCTTTAGGTCCCGGCGCTATCATACGGAGGCGCGAGCGATTCGCGTCCCGTGAAGCTGTGCGCCGCCCATGACCCGACCGCCCAAGATTCTCGTGTTCGACTCCGGCCTTGGCGGGCTCACGGTCTTTTCCGAGGTCATCAAGGTGCGGCCCGGCGCCGATTACGTCTATTGCGCCGACGATGCGGGCTTCCCTTATGGCGGCTGGAAAGAGCCCGCGCTTATCGACCGCGTGATGCAGGTGATGGAGGCGCTTATCGCCGAACATGCGCCGGACATGGCGATCATCGCCTGCAACACGGCGTCGACCATCGTGCTGCCTTTTCTGCGCGTGCACTGGCCGCAGATTCCCTTCGTCGGCACGGTGCCCGCAATCAAGCCCGCGGCCGAGCGCTCGCGCTCGCATGTCATCGCCGTGCTCGGCACGCCCGGGACGGTCAAACGCGACTATACGCAAAATCTCATCGCGCAATTCGCCGCGCACTGCCATGTGACGCTCGTCGGCTCCGCCGCTCTTGCGCGTCTTGCCGAGGCGCAGATGCATGGTCAAAAAGCAAGCGACGCGCAGATCGCCGCGGAAATCGCGCCCTGCTTCAAGGAGGAGGACGGCGCGCGCACCGACGCGGTGGTACTGGCTTGCACCCATTACCCGCTGCTCGTGGAAGATTTCCGCCGCCTCGCGCCCTGGCCGGTCGACTGGATCGATCCGGCGCCGGCCATTGCGCGCCGCGCCGATCAACTGCTGCGTGAGCGCGGCGTCGAGGAGACTTTCGCGGCGAAGGGGCAGGCGCGCGCGGTCTTCACCAGCGGCGCCACGCCTGATCCGCAGTTGCGCGCGACGCTGGCGCGCTATGGATTGGTCGCCGCCTGAGGCCGGTCCGTCAGCGTCTCGAGAAATGCGACGATGGCGTCGATGTCCTCGTTGGAGAGACGCGGCTTCTGGCCTTCCTTGCGATCGTAGGGAATTTCGTCCGTGTTCACATTGCCGCGCAGGTCGGCCGGCAGATCGTCGAATTTCTCAGCCTTGCCCGCCGCGCCCTTGGGATACCAGCGCGCCGGGTCGGTGTCGCGCGTGGCGTAGAAGGCGACGACGTCGCGCAGCTTGGCGAAGACGCCGTTGTGGAGATAGGGGCCGGTCACCGCGATATTGCGCAGCGTCGGCACCTTAAAGGCGCCGCAGACGCTTTTGACGTCGAAGCCCGCGGGCGCGACCTTATCGAGCCCGGCGCGGCTGCACAGGCCGAGATCGGGCGCGGCGGCCGTGGCGGCGATGGCGCCGTTCTTCGGCCCCCCCAGCGCGTCATAGGTGAAATCGGTGAAGAGCCAGTCCTGCGGATTGCGCGACTCTTCCTTGCCGACATGGCAGGCGAGGCAATTGCCCTTCTTGGGGTCCTTGAAGAGGTCGAAGCCCTTACGCTCCAGCGCCGTCAGTTGCGTTTTCCCTCGCAGATAATCATCGAACCTCGAGGCGAAGGGATGAAAGCGCGCGCTCGATTCGAAGGCGACGACGGACTGCGCAAGCTTCTCGAAAGCGGCGTCGGGAGCGTCGAAAATTTTCTCGCCATAGACTTCTTTTGCGAGGGACGCATAGGCGCCGTCCCGAATAGCCTCGACCGCAAAACGCTTCGAGGGCGCGTTCATCTCGAGCGGATCGAGCAGCGGCCCCTCGACCTGCGCCAGAAGGTCAGACGCGCGGCCGTCGAGAAACTGGCCGCCTGCCGGCACCTTCTCGACCTTGCCGGTCTCTTCGTCCCTGTCGTCGATGAAGCCGAAGGGCGGCGCGAAGGAGGCGTACATGATGGTCGGCGTATTGCGCCTGCCGAGCGATTGCGGCTTAGAGCCCCGCGCGATCGCCGGCACGGGCGAGCCATTGACGCCCTGAAAGGCCGTCGCTGCGTCGTGGCAGGAGGCGCAGGAGACTCCCGCCGGGCGCGAGAGCGAAGCGTCTTCAAAAATGCGCTTGCCCAGCCGCTCGAGCGGGGAGAGGCTTCCGTCGTTCGCGAGCGTCTGCGGCGCCTCGAGCGCGCCGGCCCCATGAGAGGCGAGCGACAGGGCGAGAGCGAGCCACAGACGTTGCGCGCCACGTAGACATATAGACGATTTGGGCATCGCCGCCTGGTTCCGGGGCCTCAAGCGCCACACGCTTCTGATGAAGTTGTAGAAACCGGCGGCTCCCTCCGTCAATTTCCGTTTCTTACATTCCTTCCAAGCAAGGCCGCGCGGATTGTCGCAGAACGCGACAAACCCGGCGTTTCCGCGCGAAAAAAATAGGCGGCCCCGAGGACCGCCTATTGTCAGAAGATCAGTGGAGGGTTTTCAGCCAGTCGTCGACGTGCTTCTTCGCCTGATCCTTGCCGATTCCGTATTTCTCCTGGATCTTGCCTTCGAACTGCTCCCGGCCGCCTTCCATCTTCTCGATGTCGTCGTCCGTCAGTTCGGCCCATTGCTCCCTGATCTTGCCCTTCAACTGTTTCCAGTTCCCTTCGACGCGATTCCAGTCCATTTGAATCTCCGTATCGAACGGCGAGGACGCAGGACGGCGACCTCGCATCCGACCAGAACGCTGCATTCCTGCGCATGTTCCAGCGGAAGCGGTGCGTGGGCGGCGAATAACCGCCACAATCTCAGGTTTTACTTCGCTCCAGATTTCACTGGAGAGCGCTGGCGAGGGGGCCAAAGGGCCACAGAGGCCGAGTGAACAAGTCTCCCGCCCCGCGCGGCGGAAGGCGCCAGGCAAGCGAGAGAGCATGACGCAAAAAGCCGAAGAGAAGGAATTGATGAGCGCTTTCGCGGAGTTCAAGGAACTCCTGCGGCGCGATCTCGAGCCCAGGGCGGATGCGCCGTCAACCGCGCCCGCCGTTCGCCTGGAACCCGAAGCGCAAAGCCCCTTCGGGGAGCCTGCGCCGACCTTCGAGCCGGCGCCACGGGTCTTTTCCGCCGACCCCGAGCCCTTCAAGGCCGCCGCCTCGCTCGCGCCGGACGTCGGCGCCGCGCGTCAAGCAAATGATGGGTGGGACGCCATCGCCCGGGACAGCGCAAGCCGTCCCGAAGCGGTTGAACCGACAGGCGGCGGACGCCGCAAGCTGGTTTATCTTTCGATCGCGATCATCGTCGCTGGCCTCGCCGGACTGGGCTGGACCCTCTCGAAGTGGCGCGGACCGGCCGAGGATCCATCCATCGCCGACGTCGCGCCGGCCGAAGACGCCGCCGCGACGACCGATGCGGCGACGCTCGAAGAGCCGCCCGCCGATCCAACGAAGGAAGCCGCCCCGCCGGCCGACGCCTCTCCGACGGAGACGGCCGCCGTCCCGGCTGACGCGAGCGCCGAACCGGCCCCCGCAGCTGACGCACAGGCGGCCGGAGAAGCCCCCGCGATCCCCGAGGCGGCGCCGACCGCGGCTCCCGCCGCTTCTGCTCCCCCGACGCCCGCGACTGCCCGTGGGGCCGCGACGGCCGTAACCTCGCAGCTGCCCGCGGCGTCGCCGCTGTCCCCGGCGCCGGCCTCTCCGGCGACGGCCTCGCTGCAGCCGCCGACGCGCACTCTGGCGCCGGCGCCCGAAGCCCACGAGGCTGTCGCCCCCGCCCCGCGCAAGCCGGCGCCCGCCAAGGCCGCCGCCAAGCCGAAGCCCAAGCCCGCGCAGACTGCGGCCAGGCCGCATCCGGGCAAGCCGGCGCATGGCGCGGCGCCCGCCGAGTCCCCGGCTCCGGTGGAAGCGGCCGCCGCGGCGCCCGAACCCGCCGCGCCGCCGCCGCCGCCCCAGAGCGACGGCGCTTTCGGCTTCGTGAAGCGCACGGTCAATTCGGTCGGCTCGACGATCCGCAACGTGATCCCCTAAATCGCGCTGCTGTTTGCAAAAAGCGCCGCCTCGTCGCAAGTTGTGACGGGGCGGTTTTTTTGAGGTCCGGAGAAGACAAGAATGGGCAAGCCAACCCAGGCCGACGCAGAAGCGGCCGTGCGCGTTCTCATCGAATGGGCGGGAGACGACCCGGACCGCGAAGGATTGATGGACACGCCGGCGCGTGTCGCGCGCTCCTACCGGGAGCTCTTTTCGGGCTATGAGATCGACCCGCGCGACTATCTCAAGCGAACATTCGAGGAAGTCGGCGGCTACGACGAGCTTGTCGTGCTGAAGAACATCCCGGTCGTCAGCTTCTGTGAACATCACATGCTGCCGGTGCTCGGCCGCGCCCACGTCGGCTATCTGCCGACGAACCGGGTCGTCGGCATTTCCAAGCTCGCGCGCGTCGTGCACGGTTTCGCGCGCCGCCTGCAGATTCAGGAAAAGCTCACGGCCGAAATCGCCGGGGCGATCCAGGACATTCTCGAGCCGCAGGGCGTCGGCGTCGTCATCGAGGCCGAGCATAATTGCATGACGCTGCGCGGCGTGAACACGCCCGGCTCGACCCTCACGACAAGCAAATTGCTTGGCGTCATGCGCGACGACCCTCGCACGCGCGACGAGTTCCTTGGCATGGTGCGCAGCGGCTGAGCGCCGAAGGCTTACGCGTCTCCCATCGTCCCTGCCTGCCGCCTGGTCAGGAACAACGCGCAGTGCGTCGCGTTATGCCCGCACCAATGGAAAGCCTACCGGAGGCGGCAATGGCGGACGAACGAAACATGCAGCGCCAGCACAATGGCCATGGCGCGAGCGAAGCGGCCGGCGCGATCGCCGATAAGGCGTCGACGGCGGCCGAGCAGATGGGCGATGCCGTGCAGCAGGGCGTCGGCCGCGCCAATGCGGCGCTTTCGGCGGTATCGGAGCGCAGCGGCCAGGCGGCGCAGCGCACGGGAGAAGTGCTCGGCAATTTCCGCTCCGCGATCGAAACCTCGGCGCGATCCCAGCCCACGACGACCGTCATGCTCGCGGCGTTCGCGGGCTTTGTTTTCGGCGCCTTCTGGCGGATGGGCGGAAGTCGTTAAACTCTCGATTGTCGCGGGGTGACGTCCATGTTCGATCCGATCCTTAAGAGGGCCGAGACCGCCGTCGCCGCGACGATCACGCGCATCTCCGGCAATGCGATCGCGGCGGTTCCACTGCTGATCGCCTTCGGATTCGCGACGGCGGCGGCGGCCTATTGGGCAAATGAAACGCTCGGGCCGCTTGCCGGCAATCTCGCCGTCGCGGGCGTGTTTCTGGCGATTTCAGTCGTCGCTTTCGCCTATGCGCGAAACAGGGAGGCGATGCGGCAGGCCCGCGCGAGCGAGGAGCTTGCGGCGCTGAGAGATGACTCCCCCTTCGCCATGCTGTCGAGCGCCTTCCAGTCGCCCAACGTCATTTTGACCTTGTTCGACATGGCGAAAGGCGCGGCGCCCAGCGCAGCCAGAAGCGTCGCGGGCGCGGCCTTGCGCGCCGCGCCGCGCAACCTGCCGCTGCTTCTTGGCGCGGGCCTCGGACTGATGGTGGCGTCCCGGCTCGTCGGCGCGCTCACCAACGGGCGGGGGCGCAGCGAAGCATAAGGTTGAGAAAAGGAGCGCTTCGGCGCTCCCTTTCTTATCCGAAGAGCCAGGCCCCGAACATCATCAGGGCTCCGACGCCGATCAGCAGCCGCATGTCGGAGCGCCGCCGCGACTCGGCCATCGCCTCCAGCGCCTGCGGCGAGAGATCGACCCCCGTCTCGGCCATGCGCGAGACGCGGGCGATGGCCGTTTCGGCCTCGGCCAGCGTCCTCGGCAGATGCGTCGCAAGGCGCGCAAGTTCGCTCACGCTGCGCCCGACGTCGTCGATCTTGCCCTTCACGCCGAGATTTTCCTCGATCCAAGAGCGAACGACGGGATCGCAGGTCTTCCAGATGTCGAGTTTAGGATCGAGCGTGCGGGCCACGCCTTCCGCGACGACCATGGTCTTTTGCAGCAGCACCAGCTCGGTGCGCGTGCGCATGTCGAAGAGGGCGGTGACTTCAAAGAGCAGCGTCAGCAGCCGCGCCATGGAAATGTCGGAAGCGTTGATCGTGTGCAGCGGCTCGCCGATGGCGCGCAGCGCCTGCGAAAATTCCTCGATCGAATGTTTGGCCGGCACATAGCCCGCCTCGAAATGCACCTCCGCGACGCGTCGGTAGTCGCGCACGATGAAGCCATAGAGGATTTCGGCCAGAAAACGCCGCTCCTTGTCGCCAAGGCGGCCCATGATCCCGAAGTCGATGGCGACGAGGCGGCCATCCTTGTCGACGAAGAGATTGCCCTGATGCATGTCGGCATGGAAAAAGCCGTCGCGCATGGCGTGGCGCAGGAAGGATTGCAGCACATGGGCGCCGAGCGCCTTGAGGTCGTGTCCCTCCGCCGTGACGCGCGCGAGATCGGAGAGCGGCGCGCCGTCGATCCACTCTAGCGTCAGAACTTCGCGCGCCGTGCGGTCCCAGTCGACATGCGGAACCTTGATGTCGGGATCCTTGGCGACATTCTCGGCGAATTCGGAAGCTGCGGCGGCTTCGAGGCGGAAATCCGTCTCCAGCTTCACCGTTCGGGCCAGCGTGTCGACGACCTCGATCATGCGCAGGCGCCGTCCCTCGGACGACCAGCGCTCGGCGAGGCGCGCCACCATATACATATCGCGTAGATCGCGAGCGAACTGTCCTTCGATGCCGGGCCGCAGCACCTTCACCGCGACCTTGCGCTCCTTGCCGTCATAGAGCGCGGTCGCCGAATGCACCTGCGCGACCGAGGCGGCGGCCACCGGTTCGCCGAAGGAGGCGAAGACCGTATCGATCTTGCGCCCGAGCGACCGCTCGACGATTTCCACCGCCTTTTCGCGGCCGAAGGGCGCCATGCGATCCTGCAGCGCGGTGAGCGCGTCGGCGATCTCGCCGCCGACGACGTCGGGGCGGGTCGCCAGAAACTGCCCGAGCTTCACATAGGAGGGGCCGATCTGCGAAAGCGCTCGCACCAGCGCCTTGCCGGGGTTGCCGCCCTTGCCCGTCGCAAAGAGATTAGCGAGCCGCACCAGAGGCGCGGCGGCGGGCGGCAGCAAATCGACGTCGAGGCCCACGAAGACGCCTTCGCGCGCCATGATGTAGCCGGCGCGCGCCAGTCTGAGGAAATTGCCGGTCTTGAGAAGCACGTAAGCGCCGCCGTGTTTAATACTTCCAGCCGGAATGGATCGCGACGACGCCGCCCGTAAGGCGTTCATAGCCCGTGCGCCGGAAGCTTGCCTTGCGGATCATGCGCTCAAATTCGTCGGCCGCCGGAAACTTGCGGATCGATTCCACGAGATAACGATAGGGCTCGCCATCGCCCGCGACGAGCTTGCCCACGGCCGGGATCACGTTGAAGGAATAAGCCTCGTAGAACTTGTCGAGACCTGGCACGTTGACCTGCGAGAATTCAAGGCACAGGAAGCGGCCGCCGGGCTTGAGCACCCGATAGGCTTCCTCGAGTCCGACCCGGATGCGCGGCACGTTGCGGATGCCGAAGGCGATCGTGTAGGCGTCGAAATGATTGTCCGGAAAGGGCAGGGACTCGGCGTTCGCCTGCACGAAGTCGAGCTTCTCGCCGATGCCCTTCTCGCGCGCGCGGTCGCGGCCCACTTCCAGCATGTCGCCGTTGATGTCGAGCACGATGATCTCGGCGTCGGCCGGCGTCTGGCGCGCGATGCGGAAGGCGACGTCGCCCGTGCCGCCCGCGACGTCGAGATGGCGGAAGCCATGCCGGTTGCGGGCGTTGATCTTGGCCGTGAGCGTGTCTTTCCAGAGTCGGTGAAGACCGGCCGACATCAGATCGTTCATCACGTCATAGCGGCGGGCGACCTTATGGAAGACGTCGTCCACGAGGTTCTGCTTTTCGGACAGAGGCACCTCGGAATAGCCGAAATGGGTGGAACCCTCTCGGTCGGAACGGGAATCGGTCATCGAACGCTCGCCTGACATATGGAAGACGGGGAGGGTATAGCCTGATTTGCAGATCGCGACTAGCGCGCTCGGACTGAGCATAACGTGCTGAAAAAGATAGCTTTGTTGTGCGCTCCAAGCGCGGGAGCGAAAATCTTTTCCGCCTATCGAGCGACGCGCCGCCCTACGAGCGCCTCAGCGCTCGACCCTCTGTTAGCGCGGATTACGGGAACAGCGCCATCGTCAGTCACCGTATCGCCCGGTCCACGGCGGTTCTTTCGGGCGCGCGCCAATTTCGCCGGCCTTCATGAGGGGCCGGCGATTTGCTATGACTGTCCGACGCGAAATCGAGCCGGTGAGAACCGGCCTCCCGGACCTCCATGCCCGAACTCCCCGAAGTCGAAACGGTCCGGCGCGGCCTCGCCCCCGCCCTCGTCGGCGCGCGCGTCGCCCGGGTCGAACAGCGGCGGGGCGATCTGCGCTTTCCCTTCCCCGTCGATTTCGCGGCGAGGCTCTCGGGAAGGCGCATTCTCGATCTGCGGCGTCGCGCCAAATATCTCCTCGCCGATCTCGACGGCGGCGAGACGCTCGTCATGCATCTTGGCATGTCGGGCTCGTTCCGCGTCGACGGGGACGTTCAGGGCGTCTTCCATCACCCGCGCGACAAGAGTCCGGCGCATGACCACGTCGTCTTCCACATGGAGAACGGCGCGCGCGTCACCTATAACGACCCACGCCGCTTTGGCTTCATGCTGCTCTTTGCGACCCGCGCGCTCGACGGCCACAAGCTGTTCCACGGCCTCGGCGTCGAGCCGCTGGGCGAGGCGCTGGACGCGGTCTTTCTCGCGTGCGCTTTCAAGGGTCGCGCCGCGCCGGCCAAGGCGCTGCTGCTGGATCAGCGCGTGATCGCGGGACTTGGCAATATCTACGTCTGCGAGGCGCTGCACCGCTGCGGGATTTCGCCGTTGCGCGCCGGGGGAAAGCTCGTCACCGCCGCCGGCAAGCCGACCGTCGCGCTCGCGCGGCTGCCGCGAGCGATCAAGGAGGTGCTGGCCGAGGCGCTCGCCGCCGGCGGCTCCTCCTTGCGTGATCACCGGCAGGCGGACGGCTCGCTGGGCTATTTCCAGCACGCATTCCGGGTCTACGGCCGCGAGGGCGCGGCCTGTCCGACGCCCGGTTGCAGGGGAACGATCGCGCGCGCCGTGCAGTCCGGGCGCTCCACCTTCTACTGCCCGCAATGTCAGAAGTGACCCGACGCAGCCCTTGCCGCAGCAGTCGCGCCACGCCATAAACTGCGCATGTCTTCCGCACCCTCCGAACCGGCGCTCGCGGTTCACGGCCTTTCCAAGACCTACGGCAAGCGCAGCGTCGTCGGCCCGCTCGATTTTTCGCTCCCGCCCGGCTCGGTCACGGCGCTGCTCGGCGGCAACGGCGCCGGCAAGACGACGACCATCGGCATGGTCATGGGGCTGATCCAGCCGACGCAGGGCTCCATCCGCGTCTTCGGCCACGACCTTCTGCGCGAGCGCTATTCGGTGCTCGGCCGCATGAATTTCGAGAGCCCCTATGTCGATCTGCCGCATCGTCTCACCGTGCGGCAGAATCTGCGCGTCTTCGCGCTTCTCTATGACGTCGCCGACGTCGACGCCAAGATCGCGGAGCTGACCGAGGCGCTGGCGCTGGGCGAATTCCTCGACCGCCAGACGGGGCGCCTCTCCGCGGGCCAGAAGACCCGCGTCGCCATCGCCAAGGCGTTGATCAACGATCCCCAGCTCCTGCTGCTCGACGAACCGACCGCCTCGCTCGATCCCGATACGGCGGACTGGGTGCGGGCCCGGCTCGAGGCGCATCGCGCCGCTCACAACTGCGCCATTCTTCTCGCCTCTCACAATATGGGCGAGGTCGAGCGCCTGTGCGATCGCGTGCTGATGCTCAAGGAGGGGGCGATCGTCGACGACGATTCGCCCGCCAGTCTTCTGGCGCGCTACGGCCGCGCCAATCTCGAGGAAGTCTTTCTCGATGTCGCGCGCGGCCGCGCGGGAACGTCCGCATGAGCGCGATCTTCTCCTTCAAGCGCGTCGGCGCCATGCTTCTGCGCTACAGCTATCTGCTGAGGGCGTCATATGCGCGCGTGCTCGACATCATCTACTGGCCGCTGGTGCAGATGCTCACCTGGGGCTTTCTGCAAAGCTATCTCGTGAAAGCGGGCGCGCTGAGTGCGCCGGGCGGCGCGGCGCAGGCGGCGGGCACGCTCATCGGCGCCATCCTCCTGTGGGATATTCTGCTGCGTGGCCAGCAGGGCTTCTCCTTCTCCTTCATCGAGGAGATGTGGTCGCGCAACCTGCCGAACATTCTGATGAGTCCCTTGAGGCCGGCGGAGTTCATCCTTTCGCTCATTGTGATGAGCGTCATCCGCCTCTTCGTCGGCGTCGTGCCCGTGACGCTGATGGCGATCGTCTTCTTCGGCTTCAATCTCTGGGCGCTGGGGATCGCCTTCGGCGCCTTCTTCGTCGTGCTGATGCTCTTTGCGTGGAGCATCGGGCTTTTTGTTTCGGGCCTCTTGCTGCGACTGGGTCTCGGCGCGGAGAATCTCGTCTGGTCGCTGATGTTTTTCGTGCAGCCGCTCGGCGCCGTCTATTATCCCGTCTCCACCCTGCCGGCGTGGCTGCAGCCGATTTCCTGGTCGCTGCCGCCGACTTATGTTTTCGAGGGGCTGCGCGCCGTGCTGATCGACCATGTGGTGCGTTGGGATCTGCTCGCGCAGGGGTTTGAGATCGACGTCATTCTCTTTTCCGCCGCCTGTTTCGCGTTCGGGCGGCTGCTCAAAAGCGCGCGCCGGGCCGGAACGCTACTGCAGACGGGCGAGTGATGGGGACGAAGCGCGCCGATGCGGCGTTACATGAATGGGGCTTCTTCGAGAGCCGCGCCAAGGCGCGAGAGGCGATCGAGGCCGGGCTCGTCACCGTCGACGGGCGCGTCGTTGCAAAGCCCTCCGCGCCGATCGCCGAAGGCGCGGCGATCGCGGCGTCTGCGCCCTATCCCTGGGTGTCGCGCGGCGGCGTGAAACTCGCACATGCGCTCGACGTTTTCGGCGTCGATCCCTCGGGGCGCTTCTGCGTCGATGTCGGCGCGTCGACAGGCGGCTTCACGGACGTGCTGCTCGCGCGCGGCGCGCGGCATGTGATGGCGATCGATGTGGGACATGATCAGTTGCACGAGAAGCTGCGGCGCGACGCGCGCGTCACCTCGATGGAGGGGCAGGACGCGCGCGCCTTGACGCCGGCGCAACTTGGGGAATTCCCCTCGCTCATCGTCATCGACGCCAGCTTCATTTCGCTTGCCGCTCTGCTGCCGAACGTCGTGTCGCTCGCGGCCCCGCATGCGGAGCTCGTTGCGCTGATCAAGCCGCAGTTTGAGGCGGGCCGCACCGCGACGAAGAAAGGGGTCGTGCGCGACGGAAAGATTCATGCGCAGGTCTGCGAGAAGGCGCGCAGCGATATGGAAGCACTCGGCTGGAAAGTTCACGGCCTCACCTCCTCGCCGATCGAAGGCGGCGACGGCAATCGGGAGTTTCTCATGCACGCCGCGCAGCCATGAAGCGATTGACTATCGAACGCCTTGGCCATCGCGGGGAGGGGATCGCCCATGACGGCGCCGCGCGCGTCTTCGTTCCCTATGCGCTCCCCGGCGAGCTGGTGACGGCGAAGATCGAGGGCGACCATGCGCGCGTGATCGATGTCGTCAAAGCCTCGCCCGACCGCACCGAGCCCATCTGCAGTCACTACGCCCATTGCGGCGGCTGCGCCGTGCAGGGGCTACGCGACGCCGCCTATAAAGAGTGGAAGCGCGGGCTCGTCGTCGCAGCTTTGCACAACGCCGGACTTTCGGCCGAAGTCGCGCCGCTTATCGACGCACATGGGGCGGGGCGCCGGCGCGTGACCTTCCATGCGCGCATGGAGAGCGGCCGCGCGCACGTCGGCTTCATGGCGGCGCGCTCGCACGAGATCGTCGAGATCGAGGCGTGCCCCTTGCTTGTTCCCGAACTCGCCGGAGCCCTGCCGGCGGCCCGCGCCATCGCGCAGATTCTTGCCGGACGGGGCAAGCCGCTCGACCTTTCCTTCACGGCGACGCTCGAGGGCGTGGACGTCGATCTGCGCGGGCCGGGTCCGCTCGAGGAGCATGAAATCAGCGCGCTCGTGAAGGCGGCGTCCGCGCATGATCTCGCGCGCCTCTCCAATCATGGCCGCCTCGTCGCTTTGCGGCGTATGCCTTTTGTCGGCGTCGGCCCGGCGCGGGTTCCGCTGCCGCCGGGCTCCTTCCTGCAGGCGACGCAGGCGGGGGAGGAGGCGATCGCGACGCGCGTTCTGGACGCGACGGGCGGCGCAAAGCGCGTCATCGATCTTTTCAGCGGGGTCGGCGCCTTCGCCTTGCGGCTTGCGCAAAAGGCCCGGGTGTCCGCCTTCGATTCATCGGCCGAGGCGGTCGAGGCGATGCTCGCCGGCGCCCGGGGCGTCGATGGGCTCAAGCCGCTCGAAGGCGCCGCTCGCGACCTTTTCGCGCGCCCGCTAACCGCCCAGGAGCTGGCGCATTTCGAGGCGGTGGTTTTCGATCCGCCGCGGGCGGGGGCCCCGGCGCAGGCTCGGGAAATCTCGAAATCTCAGGCGCTTGCCGTCGTGGCGGTCTCTTGCAGTGCACAAAGTTTCGCGCGAGACGCCGCAATTTTGCTCACCGGCGGATATTCGATGGGAAAGATCGCCGCCATTGATCAATTCCGCCATTCGCCCCATGTCGAGATTGTCGCAACATTTTCACGCGCGCCGGGACGAAAGGGACCAAAACGGGGTCTTCTAGGGTGAATCCCTTAATTTTTAGGTAATGGTTCTGTGACGAGAATGTCTCAATGGAGGGAAAAGCGACTGATTTGGTGAGGCCGATTGCAAAGCTGGTTGCCGCAAAAAAAAATCGGGCATAGGATTTGCGAGATGGTCCGGTGTAGCCGGGAACTCTGAGCAGTTTCCGAGAACTGGAAGGAGATGGTCATGATGAATGCGCTTATCGCCGCAGCATTATGCAGTGTCGTCCTCGCAAGCGCGCCCACTGCCGCGCGCGCTTACGTCTACGCCCGCAAGAAGGACGCCCGCGTTCATCGCCGCCGCGGTTACTGACGGCTTTGGCTTCCTGAACGAGGGCGCTGTATCTGTCTCAAAGTGCTTGGCCTGATGCGCCCGATCTCTGCGACCGCTTGAGAGCGATCGTGGGAAACGCCGCCGTGACGACAGACCCGGCGGAAATGGACATGCATATGTCCGAACCGCGCGACCTTTATCGCGGCCGCGCCCTTTGCATCGTCAAACCCAAAGACGCAAGCGAAGTCGCTAAGGCGCTCGCGCTCTGCAATGAGCGCGGCGTCGCCGTGGTGCCGCAGGGCGGGAACACCGGGCTTGTCGGCGGGCAGACGCCGGACGCCAGCGGCCGGCAGGTCCTTCTTTCCCTGCAACGGCTGGATCGCGTCCGTGAGATCGATCCGACGTCCGACGCGATGACGCTCGAAGCCGGCGTGACGCTCGCACGCGCGCAAGAGGTGGCGGAATCCGTCGATCGCTATTTTCCGTTATCCCTCGCGTCGGAAGGCAGTTGCACGATCGGCGGTAATCTTTCGACCAACGCCGGCGGCGTGCATGTGCTGGCGTATGGCGCGGCGCGCGATCTCACGCTCGGGCTCGAAGTCGCGCTGGCGGACGGACGGCTGCTCTCGACGCTCGGCAAATTGCGCAAGGACAATACGGGCTACAATCTCACCCAGCTGTTCGTCGGCTCCGAGGGCACGCTCGGCGTCATAACCGCCGCGACGCTGAAGCTTTTCCCGCGTCCCCGCTCGCGCGCCGTGGCGTTCCTTGGTCTTGACGATCCGGCGCAGGCGCTGGCGCTTCTCAATCTCGTCAAGGATCGCGCGGGTCCGAGCCTTCAGGCGTTCGAGCTGATCCCGCGAACGGGCCTCGAACTCGTTCTGCAGCATATTCCCGGCGCGCGCGACCCGCTCGAGGCTGTCCACCCCTGGTATGCGCTGCTCGAAATCGCGGGCTTTGCCGAAGGGGAGGCGGAGCGCATCGCCGCTTCGGCTCTGTCGCAGGCCATGGAGTCCGGCGCCGCGCGCGATGCAACCATCGCCCAGTCGCTCGATCAAGGCGCGGCGCTGTGGCGTTTGCGGGAAAGCCTCTCGGAGGCGCAAAAGCGGGAAGGCGGCTCGATCAAGCACGACATTTCCGTGCCGGTCGAGCGAATCCCCGAATTCATCGCGGAGGTCGGCAGGCGCATCGCCGCGCGCTTTCCGCAGGCGCGCCCCGTTCCCTTCGGACACATGGGCGACGGAAATATCCACTACAATGTCTCTCAGCCGCTCGGCGCCGACAAGGCGCGGTTTCTGGCGCAATGGGATGAAATGAACGAAGTCGTGCACGGGCTGGTGCACGACTTCGGCGGCTCCATCTCGGCCGAGCACGGCATCGGCCAGCTGAAGCGCGATCTCCTCGCGCAGACGAAAGATAAGGTGGCGCTGGGGGTGATGCGGACGCTGAAGGCCGCGCTCGACCCCAGGGGCGTGCTCAATCCCGGTAAACTGCTGTAATCAAAGCAGCGTCGGCACGACGGGCTCCTGCACTTGCGGACCCATGTTCGTCGCCTTGTTGATCGCGGGGCCGATCTCGAAAAACGCCAGAGCGTCGTCGGCCGGGGGTTTCAACAGCGCAGCGGCCTCATCGGCCGGCGCGTCGTCGCAATCGAGCCAGGCCGCAACGTCTCCATGCTCCAGAATCGCGGGCATCCGGTCGTGCACGGCGACGGTGGCGGCGTTGGCTTCGGTGGTCAGGATGCACGCGGTGTCGATCTCCGCGCCATCGGCGCCGACGTAGGTCTCCCACAATCCCGCAAGCGCCATGGGCGCGCCGTCGCGGCGATGGAAGAGATAGGGCTTGCGCTCGACCTTGCGGCCTCCCGCGCCGAGTTTCAGCCATTCGTAATAGGCGTCCGCCGGCACGACGCAGCGGCGCCGTTTCATGGCGTTGCGGAAGCTCGCTTTCTCGCAGACCGTCTCGGATCTTGCGTTGATGATTAACGGAAAGTCACCGGGATCTTTCGCAAATCCCGGCAGGAAGCCCCACCGCGCCAGCATGAAGCGGCGCCGTTTCACGCCGTCCGCGCCCCGCTCCTGCGTCACGATCGCGATCGGCTGAGTGGGCGCGATGTTGAAACGCGGCGGGAAATTGGGGGTTTGCGTGTAGGCAAAGAGCTTCTTGAGCGCTTCCGGGGCCGAGGTGAGAGCGTAGCGTCCGCACATGGGAGATGGTCCCGCCTGTTTACCTTGAGTCCCTCGAGCGCGCCCTTGCGAAGCGAACCTTGTCCGTCCCCTGCGGCGGGGCAAGGAATTATTATCAGATTGCCGTCAGTGTTGCATTGAGCGCATTGGTGAGACCCCATGAACTTGGACTTGCAACTGATCGAGCCGAGCGAGACGCGCCAGAAAGCGGTCGAGGAGTTGCAATCGAAGACCCTCGTCAATCCGGTTTCCGGTCTCGCGAACGACTATCTGAACCTCTTCAACGAGCTCGTCATGATGCTCGAGCAGATCCCGCAGATGCCCGAGCTACTCGAGGATCTGAGCGTCTGGCGGCCTGTCAGCTATCAGGAATATTTCCGCAAGTCGCAATTGCCGGGGCGCCATTCGGCGCTCGCCGCCTATGAGCAGCTGAGCCCGTCGTTCCGCAGGCGCTTCGAAACCTTCGTCGCCGAACTCGACGTGATCGCGCTCGCGAGCGTCGCTTCCGTCCGCCGACAGTTCCGCGACGGCGTGCCGAAGGATATGGAACGGGTGACCTCCACCTGCGTACACGCCGGCGAGAAAATGCGGATCATCCTCATTCGCGCGTCGCGGCTGGTGAATTACGCAAATCTCGAAGGCTGACGCGGCCTATTTGTTTCGCGCGAAAAAGGCCGCGAAGCGCTCTCGCGCCTCTGAGGAGGCGAGCGCCTGTGCGAACAGCGCCGCTTCCTCGTCGATCCTGGCGAGAATTGCGGAAGGGTCGCCGCGCATCAGTCGGCGTGTGGCCCGCAGCGCTGCGGCCGGCTTCGCGGCGAGCCTGCGCGCAGCGGCCATCGCCGTTTCCAGCACGTCGTCCGCGCCGACAAGGCCGTTGACGAGGCCGCACCGAAACGCGTCCTCGCCCGAGAAGCCTTCGCCCAGCAGTAGATATTGAGACGCCCGCGCCATGCCCATCCGGTCGGGCGCAAGCAGGCTGGCGCCCGCCTCCGGCACCAGGCCGAGATCGATGAAGGGCATCCGAAGTCGCGCCTGCGGTTCGGCGTAAACGAGATCGCAATGAAAGAGCAGCGTCGTTCCGACGCCGATCGCGTCACCCCGCACGGCGGCGATCATGGGCTTTTCGAATGCCGCGACGGCCCGAACGAAGGCAAGGGCCGGGAAGTCTTCCAGCTTCCCTGTGAAGTCCCGGAAGTCGGCGAGATCGTTTCCTGCGGTGAAGTCGGCGCCCGCGCCGCCAAAGACCACGGCCCGCACCGCTTCGTCCTGCTGCGCGCGGGAGAGCGCGTCGATCAGCGCGAGATAGGTTTCGCGATCGAAGGCGTTCTTGCGCTCCGGCCGATTGAAGGTCAGGCCGAGCACGCCCTCGGCGCAGGACGTGAGAACTTTCCCGGACATGCGCATGCCTCCTGCTGTCGAGTGAGCATACGCAAGTTTTCAGCGAGACGCGCGCGCGTTAGAAGGATCAGCGTTTAGGCTTCCTCTTCTTCCTCTGGGCCGGTTGCTTTCCGGCCGACGCCTGCGCCGTCGGGCAGTCGCTTGCTTTCACCGCGTTGGCGCAGTCGGCGCTTACGGCGCTCGTCGCCGTGAAGTCGATGCCCTTGCGCGCAATTCGATCGGCCATCCCCGTTGGCGCGGGCGCACGCCGCGCCTCTATGATCGCCGGGCCGGGCCGGATCGACGGAGACGCGATCGGCACGGCCGCCGGTTCGGCGGGCGTCTTCGTCCGCCAATGCGCATTGTAGGCGAGCAGCGGCGCCGTCAGAAACGCCAGGGCGCTGATGACATGTCTTGTCTGGCTCTTGCGGCGCGCCTTGGCGCGGGCGGCGGAAATCAACGCCGAAGCCGGCGCGCCCCGAGCCCGTTCGAGCGCCTCTTTGCTCTGAAATTTCGGGGAGATGTGAAATCGAAGCAATGGAAACCCCTGCGGCTACAACCTCAACAACTTGCCTAGAATGTCTACAATCCAATCATTAATTGACATTTACCGTAAGGAACTTATCCGCCATTCACAGAAGGGCGACAATCTGGAAATACCGGAATTGCAGCGTCGCGTTACGCTACAGAAGGCCTTCCGGCTACGCTCGCAAATGCGCTCAAACGGGCATATCTCTGCTCCGAAGCCTGTGACGCGCAGTGAGGGCGCAAGGGCGCAGCTTGCGTAGAGTGACATGAATAGCGACGATTATGTTGTAGTTACAGGCGCGGGCGGCTTCATCGGCGGGGCTGTCGCGCGTCAACTTCTTCATCGGGGCTTCAAGGTTCGCGCGCTCCTTCGGCCGTCGAGCGCGCCGGGCAATCTCCCGCCCGGTTGCGAGGTCGTCGAAGGGGATGTCGCCGATCGCGACAGCGTGCGCCGAGCGATGAAAGGCGCGCGCGCCGTTTTTCACCTCGCCGCGAATTACCGCCTCTGGGCGCCGGACCCCGAGCCGGTGCTTCGCGCCAATGTGCTGGGCGCCGAGATTGTCATGCAGGAGGCCTTGCGTGCTGGCGTCGATCGCATCGTGCATACGAGCAGCGTGGCGACGCTCGCGCCCGAGGGCGGCACGCCCGCCAATGAAGAGCGTCGGCTCTGCCCCGAGAAGGCCGTCGGCGCCTACAAACGCAGCAAGGTCCTCTCCGAACGACTCGTCGAGCGGATGATCGAGACGGAGAAGCTTCCGGCGGTGATCGTCTGCCCCTCGGCGCCGCTCGGGCCCGGCGATTTCCGGCCGACGCCGACGGGGCGCATCGTGCGGGAAGCGCTGCGCGGCGCCATGCCCGCCTATGTCGAGACCGGGCTCAACATCGTGCATGTCGACGACGTCGCCGCCGGCCACCTCGCCGCTTTCGATCGCGGCGTCGTGGGGGAGCGCTACATCCTCGGCGGCGAAAACTTCACCTTGCACGACCTGCTTGTGGAGATCGCCCGCGTCTCGGGACGGCGAGGACCACTCGTGAAGCTTCCGGCTGGAGCGCTCCAGCCCTTCGCCTTCGCAAATGAATGGGGCGCCAGGCTCTTTGGCTACGAGCCTTTCCTGCACAGAGAGAGCCTGCGCATGTCGAACACGCGGATGTTCGTGGACGACAGCAAGGCCCGCGCGACGCTCGGTTATGAAACGCGTCCCGTGCGGCTCGCGATCGCTGACGCCGTGGCGTGGTTTAGCGCGGGGGCCCAGAGCAAAGGCGTCGGCGCGGAGCGCGGCGTCTCACCCGGCGCGTTGTCTCAATAGCCGGTCATTTCGAGATAACCTTCGCCGCTTTGCGATCCGGAGAAAGAGATCGGCCCTTCCCAATAAGCGAAGTTCGATCCGTTCCAGCTTGCGGGGTTGAGTGGAACGGTTTCGACATCGAGACTGCGGCTCTTGACCTTCACGCGCCAAGTGGTCGGGATGCTGCGCGCGCCGACGGAAGTTTTCGCAAGCGGCTCGAGGGAAATGTCCTCGGGCGCAAGGAGGCGCGTCGAACCGTCGCGCGCGATCCAGTTTCCGGAGACATAATCGCGCGCGCCGCGCAGGCGAAAGAGCATCAGCTTCTCGCCGTTTGCAAGATGCAGCGAAAACCAGTCCCAGCCCTTCTGGTCCGGCGCGAGGGGCTGACTGCTCCATTCGCGGTCCATCCAGGCGCGGCCGGTGACCTTCGCCTCGCGGCCATGCAGCGAAAGCGTTCCATCAACCGTGAAGAAGGGCTGGCTGTAGTAATGCGACGCCTGCCCCGTATCGGCCTTGCGGCTGAAGCCCGCTTCGCCCTGAAGCACGAAAGGCGCATCGCGCGTCAGCGTCAGCGCATAGGCGAAGCGCGCGTCATGGGCGCTGACGCGGGCGTGGACGACATCCGCATCCAGCGCCTCGAACGACCAGTCGTCGATATAGGCCTTGAACGGCGCGCCCTCGACGCCCGCCTGTCCGACGCCGCCGCGCGCGATCGTCTGCGCGAAGAGGTGCTCCCCCGCGCTGGTTGCGGCGGCGTGCGCCATCCAGATGTTGCGGTCGTCCCAGCCTGTGCCGGAATTCGGCGCCAACGCATGGCGAAAGAGCGTCCACTGCACGCCATAAGATTGGCCGTCCGCCCCATGCAGATTGGCGGTCAGATACCACCATTCCGTGCGGAACGCGGTATGCGCGCCGTGATCGCGCGGGAACGCGATGGGCGTTCCGGGCGTTGGCGCTGCAAAGCCGGGCGCGTCCGACCCGAGGCCCCCGAAACCCTGCGCCGCTGCGGCGCTCGCGCCGAGCAGGAAGAAAGCGGCGAGCATCTTACCTCTCATTGGCGAAGACTTTCAGGAGGTCGACGGGCGCGCTGCGCGCAAGCCGCGCGGCCGGTACGATGGCGGCGACGAGCGCGGTGGCGATCGCGACGATGAACGCCTGCGCCCATTGTGCGGGGAATATCTGCATCGGCAGGCGCCAGCCGAAGGCGGCGACATTGACGACGGCGACAAGCCCCCACGTCACGAAGACGCCGAGCGGAATGGCGAGCGTCGCCGCGCCCGCCGAGAACAGCAGGATGCGCAAAAGCTCCAGCCCCGCGAGGCGCCGGCGCGCGACGCCGACGGCCCACACCGGCGCAATATGCGCGATCCGCATACTGCTGAGCGTGAGCAGGCTCGCGAAAAGGGCGATGGCCGAGACGATGAGCGTCAGCGTGTTCAGCGCCGCCGTGACGGTGAAGGTGCGCTCGAAAATTTCGGTCGAAATCTTCTTGATGCCCGCGTTGTCGATGAGGCGCGCGATCTTCGCGCCAAAGCGGCCCTGAATCTGCGCCATCACTTGCGGAACATTTTCCGGCGCGACGCGCAGCGCGTAATGCACGCCGGAGGCGTCGGCGAAATGTTGGGCGAGTTTGGCGTGGTCGACGCGCAGCTGCCCTTTCGGATTGCCGTAATCGGGGAAAATCCCGACGATCTTCGCGCGCCAGACGTCTTTGGACGTTGGAATATCGAGCCAGGCGCCGAGCGCGACCTTCAGCCGCCGCGCCAGCTGTTCGCTGACGAGGGCGGCGTCGTCGTCATGCAGCGCGCGCCAGGCGTCGGCGCCGCCCTCGAGCAGCGAGAAATGCGCCGAATAGGTTTCATGCGGCGTCATGCCGATGATCTCGACCGGCCAATCGGAAATCCGCGTCCTCGCGCGCCAGACGGGAAGGATCGCGGTAATTTCGCGCTGGCTCTTCGCCCAGTCTTCGATCTCGCGCGCATCCGGCGGCGTGGCGGCCTCGTAATAGACTTCCGCGACGAGGCGCTGGTCGAGCCAATTGAGAAATGTCTGGCGGAAACCTTCAACCATGCCGCCGACGCCGATGTTGGTGGAGAGCGCCAGCAGCAGGGCCATGAGCGCCAGCGACAGCCCCGCGATCTCCTGCCGCCCATCCGCGAAGAACCAGCGCGCGAGTGGATGGCGGGCGAGACTTTCGCCGAGGCTCAACATGGCGGCGAGGGCAACGGGCAGCAGCAGCGCCGCGCCGAGCAGCGCGAGACCGATGACGAGAAAGCCGGTCACGAGCCCGTCGGCCATGCGCCACGCCGCCGCCGCGCCGACCAGCGAGACCGCAGCGAGCGCCGCTTGACGCTCGAGATAACGCAGATGCGCCTCGCGCCAGGCCATTGGCCGCGCGACGGAGAGCACGGGCATGCGCAGCGTCTTCGTCATCCCGCTTCCCGCCGCGAGCAGCGCGCCGGCGCCCGCCATCGCGAAGGCGGAAAGCCACCAGCCAGCGTCGAGCGCAAGCCGGCTGGAGAGTTGCGCGCCATAAAGCCCTTCGAGGCTCGCCGCGACGTCGGGCAACAGCGCCGCTGCGATGAGATAGCCGCCGAGCACGCCGAGGCCGCCGGCGACCAGGGTGAAGGCCAGCAGCTCGATCCCGAGCGCAGCGACCAAAGCCAGCGCCGAGACGCCGATCGCACGCAGCGTGCGCACCATCGGCAGACGCTGCTCGAATGCGAGCCCGAACGACGCGTTGACGATGAAAAAGCCGACCAGAAAGGCGAGAAAGCCGAAGGCGGTGAGATTGATGTGGAAACTGTCGGTGAGCCGCGAGAGGTCGCTCTCCTCGTCCGGCTCGACGAGACGCAATTCGTCGCCCGCAATGGACTTGATCCGCGCTGCGTCGATGCGGTTCTCGTCGGCGACGATGAGGCGCGAGAGCCGAGACGGCCGGTCGAGCGCTTTCTGCGCGGCGCCGATGTCGACAATGATCGCGCCGGGGGGCGCTTCCTCGATCGCGATGATTGGCGGCAAAGCGTATCCGCGCTCGGTCGTGGGGCGCGCGCCTTCCGACAGGCCCGTGTCCCGCAAGGTCTGCGGCGCGGCGAAGCTGCGGCCTTCGCCTGTCAGAATTTGCGTCGCCTCGCTGGCCTCCCGCAATGTCGCCAGCGTCGAGGCGCTGGGCAGCGTGAGCGGTTCGACGCCGATGAGGCGGATCGTCCTGTCGCCGATCCGCGCGGCGCCTTCCAAGGCTGGCGAAACCTTCACACCCGCCCGACGCAGTCTGACGAAAAGCTCCTGTGGAAAAAGCCCGCCGCGCGCCGCGACGAGATTTTGCGCGCCGCCGCCCGAAAAGACGGCCGCCGCGCTGTTATAGCTCTTGCGCGCCTGTGCGTTCAGCGCCTGCACGCCGCTCCACAACGCCGTGGCGATGGCGAGGCCGATGACAAGCGTCGCGAAATTGGCGGGATGGCGGCGCCAATGGCTCATCAGCGCCGCAAGCGTCCACAGCGTCTGACTCATGACCGCGCCAGCGCTCCCGCTTCCAGCGTTTCGCGCCGCTGCAGCCGGGCGGCGAGGCGCGCACTGTGCGTCACCATCAGAAAGCCGCACCCGGTCTCCGCCACGAGCTCGAGCGTCAACGCCATGACGGCGTCGCCGGCGGCCTCGTCGAGATTGCCTGTCGGTTCGTCGGCAAGCATCAGCTTCGGGCGCACGGCGAGCGCGCGGCCGACGGCGACGCGCTGCTGCTGGCCGCCGGAAAGCTGCTCGGGATAACGCGAAAGCAAAGCATCCAGCCCGAGCCGATGCGTGAGCCGTTCCTGCCACGCCGGGTCGAGGCGTCCTGCGAGCCGCGCCTGGAAGGCAAGATTTTCCGCGACGGTGAGGCTCGCGATGAGATTGAACTGCTGGAAGACGACGCCGATCGTCTCGCGCCTCAGCGCCGCGCGGGCGTTTTCCGACAGGGCGGCGATATCGACCCCGTCGAGGAAAATCTCGCCGCCGTCGGCATGGTCGAGCGCGCCGACGAGATGCAGCAACGTGCTTTTGCCGCTGCCCGATTCGCCCATCAGCGCCAGCGTTGCGCCGGCGTCGAGCGAGAGGTCGACGCCTCTCAAGACCGGAAGCGGTCCCTGGGGGGTTGCGTAGGATTTCCGCAGATTGACGACGTTGAGCAGCCCCGGCGCTCTCGCAGATACGAGAGGGTCGCCAGCGCCCTGGACTTCTGATGCGCTCAAGCCGGAGCCTTTGCCTCGATGGTCGCCGCCGCGCGGCGCGTGAAACCATCATATAGGCGAAAGCGTCTCGCTTGGCCCGTCAGTTTCGCGACAAATCTCAGGACGTTGAAGCTAGCGCGTCACTCAGCCGCTTCGGCCAGCGCTGCGATCACCGGCCAGCCCACGCTGCCGGATGGGTCGACATCGGCCAGAATACGCAGATTCTCGTCCGCAGCCTCTCGGTTGCCGCTCTTCAATTCGATGAAGCTCAGGGCCTTGAGCGTGAACAGCGCGAAGCGCGCCGGGCCGTCGGCGAACGATTGATCCTTCGGCCAGCCCGCTGGCTCGCTTGCCCAGCCGGCCTGACGCGCCGCCTCTTTGAGGCCATCGTACGCGACCGTTTTGGCGACCTCGAGATTGCCCATGTAAGTGTGGATCTTGTACAGGCAGAAATAGGCGGCTAGGGCCTCGGGCGCGAGATCGAGCGCCTGTCTGAAGAGCCGGTCGGCCCGCAATCTGTCGCTGCGATAGGCTACCACGCCCTGTTGCAGCAATGTATCGACGGGGCCGGGCAGAGTCCCGAAATTCACCCCTTCCGCTTCACGAAAAATATCCATGTTGGTTGCAATCCGTTAGAACGTCTCCACCCCCGCTCGCCTCGCAAAGGCGGCGCCAGCGGGAGGGGCTAACGTCGATGCCGCCTTGCTGCGCGGGCTCCGTGGTCCCATCTTTGATCTTCGTCATCGAGCAGCGCGGAATGGATCTTATCAAGGCGACGCCGAAGGGGCTCTGGTGCCCGGCCGGCGACTTCTTCATCGACCCCTGGCGACCGGTGGCGCGCGCCATCGTCACACATGCCCATTCGGACCACGCGCGGCCGGGTTCGGGGGCCTATCTTTGCCAGAGCGATTGCGCGCCGCTCCTGCGCAAGCGCCTTGGCGACATTTCAATTCAAAGCGTCGCCTACGGGGAGCGCCTCGATGTCAACGGCGTGAGCGTGTCGCTGCATCCCGCCGGCCATGTTCTGGGTTCAGCCCAGGTGCGGGTGGAATGTCGCGGCGAGGTCTGGGTCGCCTCAGGGGATTACAAGCTCGAACGCGACGGCGTGAGCGCGCCTTTCGAGCCCGTACGCTGCAACGTTTTCGTCACAGAGTCGACTTTCGGCCTTCCTGTCTATCGCTGGCGCCCGCAAGCTGACATTTTGGACGAAGTGGCCCAATGGTGGCGGCGCAACGCCGCCGACGGCCGCGCCAGCGTTCTCTTCGCCTACGGACTTGGCAAGGCGCAGCGCTTGCTCGCGAATGTCGACGCACAAATCGGCCCGATCTTCTGCCACGGGGCGATCGAGCCGATGAACGAAATCCATCGCGCGCAGGGCGTCGCGCTGCCCGTAACCCGGCGCGTCTCGGAGGCCCCTGACAGAAACAGTTTCGCCGGCGCGCTCGTCATTGCGCCGCCGTCCGCCGCGGCAAGCCCCTGGATGCGCCGCTTCGGGGATTATTCCGACGCTTTCGCCAGCGGCTGGATGCAAATTCGCGGCAATCGCCGCCGGCGCGGTTACGACCAGGGCTTCGCCATTTCCGATCATGCCGATTGGCCGGGGATTCTCGAAGCCATTCACGCCACGGGCGCCGAACGGATCTATGCAACTCATGGCTCGGTCGGTCCGCTGACGCGTTACCTGCGCGAGGCGGGCCTCGACGCGCGCGGGATGCATACCGAGTATGGCGGCGAGGAAGCCGAGAGCGACGCGCAGGCCGAGGAGGCGCCGTGAAGGCATTCGCCGCGCTCTATCGCGAACTCGACGCCGCCACCGCGATCAAGCGCAAGCAGCAGGCTCTCGCCGACTATCTGCGCACCGCGATGGCTGATCCTTTGCAGCATGCAAGCGCCGCCTGGGCGATCTATTTCCTCGCGGGCGGCAAGCCGCGCCAGCTTGCGCCGACAAAATTGCTGCGCCGCCTCGCGCTCGAAGAGGCGCAGCTTGCGGAATGGCTTTTCGAAGAGTGCCGCCAGACCGTCGGCGATCTTGCCGAGACGCTCGCTCTGCTTCTGCCGCCGTGCGAGGAAACCGAGGAATTGACGCTTGATCAATGGATGCGGCTGCGCCTCCTGCCGCTCCGTCTTGCGACGGAGGAAGAGAAATATGCGCGACTGCGCGAATGGACACCCAAGCTCCCGCAGGCGCAGCGGCTCATCTTCTTCAAGATGATTACCGGCGAATTGCGGGTCGGCGTCTCGAGATTGCAGGTCGCGCAGGCGCTTGCGCAGGCGGCCGGCGTCGACGCCAGACGCATGGCGCAGCGCATGATGGGTTATACGCAGGCCGGCCGCATCCCGGCTGCGACGGATTTCGCGGCGTTGACCGCGCCCGCGAACGCGGACGAAGACGAGGCGCAGAAGGGAGGACGTCCCTATCCATTCTATCTCGCGCATTCCTTTCAGCGGCCCGTGGAGGAAATGGCGGACGCGCTCGGTCCAGTCGCCGACTGGATCGTCGAATGGAAATACGACGGCGTTCGCGCGCAATATGTCCAGCGCGGCGGGCAATGGCAGTTGTGGTCGCGTGGCGAAGAACTGGTGACTCGACTCTTATCCCGAACTCGCCGAATTGCAGCGCTGGCTCCCGGAGGGCGTCGCGCTCGACGGCGAGCTTGTGGTCTTGCGCAGCGATGGCCCCGCAACGCCGCAGGATCTGTCCGGACTGCAGGCTTTTGCGCTCTTGCAACAGAGATTGGGCCGCAAGGTCGTGAGCGCAAAAATGCTGCGCGAGCTGCCGGTCGTCTTCATCGCCTACGATCTTCTCGAAAACGAGGGCTGCGATCTGCGTGACGCGCCGCAGGAAAAACGGCGACGCGCGCTGGAGGCGCTTGTCGCCACGGTCGTGCCAAGCGCGCGGGACTTCGGCGTCACGCTTCCCTTGCGTCTCAGCCCGCTGCTCGAAGCGCCGGACTGGCGATCCCTCTACGAGAAGCGAGAGGAGGCGCGCGCGCTCGGCGTCGAGGGCATGATCCTGAAGGCGCGTGCGGGGGTCTATGGCGTCGGGCGCCGCAAGGGCTCCGACCGCGAGAACGTCTGGTGGAAGTGGAAGCTCGATCCAATGAGCGTCGACGCCGTTCTGATCTACGCCCAGCGCGGCCACGGGCGCCGTTCGGGAGTCTACAGCGATTACACTTTTGCGGTATGGAGCGATCCGCCCGAGGCGGACGACCGGGCGCTCGTCCCCTTCGCCAAGGCCTATTCCGGCCTGACCGACCCGGAAATGCGCGCCGTCGACGCCATCATCCGCAAGACGACGGTCGAGACCTTCGGCCCCGTGCGCAGCGTGGCGCCGACGCTGGTTTTCGAACTCGGCTTCGAAGGCATCGCCGAGAGCAAGCGGCACAAGAGCGGCGTTGCAGTGCGTTTTCCGCGCATGTTGCGATGGCGCCTCGACAAGCCCGTCGCGGAAGCCGACACGCTGCAGACGCTGCGGGAACTTCTGCCGCGACGTTGAGGGGCGGCTTTCGGCCCGCGCGGCATTTTGCACTGCGGCGTGAAGGCGCTAAAAGCCCCCTATGACGATGACCTTTCCGCCAAGAGACGCCGCCGGCGCGCAAGAGGCGCAAGACGCGCAAGAAGAGCCCTATGCGCTCGCCGGGCTTCTTTTCCTTGTCTGCGCGCTTGCCCTCGCCTTTCCTTGGCTCTCCGGCCGCGTGACCATCCCCTGGGACGCCAAGGCGCATTTCCAGCCGCAATTCGCCTTTCTCGCCCATGCGCTGCATTCGGGCCAGTCGCCGTTCTGGACTCCCAACGTCTTCGCGGGGATGCCGCAGATCGCCGATCCGCAGTCGCTGATCTTCTCGCCGTTCTTTCTGCTCGCCGCGGCGCTCGTCCCCGAACCCTCATTCATGCTGGAGGACGCAATCGTCTTCGCCATGTTGTCGATGGGCGGACTCGGCCTGATGGCTTACTTTCGCGACCGGGGTTGGAGCGCGGCGGGCGCGCTGCTGGCGGCGCTCGCCTTCGCCTTCGGCGGCTCCGCGGCGTGGCGCATCCAGCACACCGGCCAGGTGATGAGCCTTTCCTGGCTGCCAGTCACGTTGTGGCTGCTCGCGCGGGCGCTCGACCGGCGCTCGGCCGGTTATGGCGCGGCGGCAGGCGCGGTCGCGGCCTGCATGGTGCTGGGGCGCGATCAGGTCGCTTATCTCAGCGTTCTGATGCTGGCGGCATATGCGCTCTATCGCGTGGCGACAGATGAAGAACCGATGACGAGCGCATTGGCGCCGCTTCTCGCGGGGGCGTTCGTCGGCTCGGCGATCATCGCGATTCCGCTCGCCTTTACGCTGGAGCTTGCGGCGAGTTCCAACCGGCCCGAGATCGATCTCGACGGCGCGCATAAGGGATCGCTCCCGCCCGCTTCCTTCCTCACGCTCCTTTCGGCGAATATGTTCGGCACGGATGGGCCGCTGAAGGATTTCTGGGGTCCGCCGATGGGCGAGCCCGACCTTTTTCTCGCCCGTAATATGACGGACATCTACGCGGGCGCGATGACGCTGATCGCCGTCATCGCCGCGCTCGGGCGTTCCTTCTTCACCAACAGGGAAGCGCGCTTCTTCGCGGCAGCCCTCGTCGTTCTCGCGCTCTATGTGCTCGGTCGCTACACGCCCGCCTTCGCGCTCTTCTATCACATCCCCGGCGTCGATCTCTGGCGCCGCCCGGCCGACGCCACCTTTCTCTTCGGCTTCGCTCTGGCGATCCTCGCCGGCTATGGGTTTACGTTGGTCGAGCGCGGCGAGGCCAGGCCGCGCGTGCTTTGGCTGGCGGGCGCAGTCGCGGGTCTCTTCCTCCTCGCCGGGGCTTACGCGGCGTCGAAAAATCACCTTGCGCAGGCTGCGACGCCGCTCGCGATGAGCGGCGCCTTCGCGGTGGCGGCCATCGCGCTCATTGTCGCGACGCGCGCCGGCAAGCTCACCGGAGCCGCGCTGCTCGGCGCCCTCGCCGTTCTGATGGCGACCGATCTCGCGGTCAGCGACGGTCCCAATGAATCGACCGCGCTTCCGCCCGAGCAGTTCGACGTGCTGCGCACCGACACGAAAGACCCGGTCATCACCTTTCTGAAGGAGAGGCTGAGCGCGAATGGGGCGCCCGACCGGCGCGACCGCGTCGAGTTGGCGGCGATCGACTTCCACTGGCCGAACGCGACGCTCGTCCATGGCCTCGATCATGATCTGGGCTACAACCCCATCCGCCTGAAGATTTTCGAGGACGCGACCGGCGCCGGCGATCATCTCGCGCTGCCCGAGCAGCGGGAGTTCTCGAAGCTCTATCCAAAATATCGCTCGCCGCTGTCCGACATGCTCGGCCTGCGCTATGTGGCGACCGGCGTTCCGATCGAAGAGATCGACGCGCAGTACAAGCCCGGGGACTTCGACGAACTGACGCAGATCGGCAAGGTCCATATCTACGAGAACAAGAGCGCCTATCCGCGCGTGATGGTGGCGACCTGCGCCATGCATGTCGATTTCGCGCGCATGGTCGAGACGGGGGAGTGGCCGGAGGCGGATTATCGCGAGACGGTGCTGCTCGAAGAGCCGCCGATCTGTCACACGCGCAAGGATCAATCTCCGGACGCCACAAGGGCGCGCATCGTCACGTACGCCAATACCGAAGTGCGCGTCGAGGCGGACGTCCCGCCCGGCGGCGGCTGGCTCATCCTCAACGACGTCTGGCATCCCTGGTGGTTCGCGGCGCTCGACGGCGAAGAGGCGCCTCTGCTGCGCGCCAATGTGCTGTTCCGCGCCGTGGCGGTTCCCGTCGGGCGCCATGAAGTGCGGTTTGTTTTCGAACCCATGCGGGGGCTGATGCGGCGAGTGTCGGGCGGCGGTTAGCCGTGGCGTGGCATGGCGCTTGCGGGAACGATCTCCAACACAGGAGCATCGCCATGCCCATGCCCGAAGACGCGATACAGCCGGGGAAGTGCTACGCCACCGGCGGCGCGGAAAACTACAAAGTGCTGCACATCAATCGCGGGATCGTTTCCTATCAGATCTGGATAAAGGGCCAGAAGCTGCAGCTGCTGCGCGTCAATACCGGCGTCAAGGCCTTCGCCGCCGCGGTCACGAAGGAAATCGCCTGCCCGGCGAGCGCCTAGCGAGGCGTCGCCGCCTCAAGCGATTTTCGCATAGACGGCGTCGATCTTCGCGCCGCGGTTCAGTCCCTTATGGATCGAAATCTCGAGGGCCTGCGCGCGGGCGTCCGCCTCGAGCCGCGCGACGATCGCACGCGCCGCCGCCTCGCTCTCGGCGAAGGCGAAGCCCGTCGGGCCCCATGACGTCTGGCCGCCGCCCGTCGCGCCCTCCCGCAACAGCCTGCCGACTGCGGCTTCCACCTTTGCGCTGGTGAAGCGCCGCCCGCCCTGCCTCGGCGCAAAATGATCGCCTACAATCTCCTGAATTCGCGTCACCGCCGCGCCGAAAGCCGCGAGATCCGCCTCCGCCAGCGCCGGCAGCGCCTGCATCAGCACCAGCCGGCAGAGTTCGCCGCTTTCGACGGCGCTTGAAGGGGGCAAGGCGATGAAGGCCTCCCGCTCATCGGCGCCATGGAGCCCGATGGCGCCGGGGTCCGATACGAGCAGCACGCGCCACTCCTGCGGAAAATCCGCGCGCGCGATCACCGGCGGAGTCTGGGTCTGCGACCCGCGTCCGCCGTCGACCACCACGCCGCCCGCGGCGAAGAGCCCGGCCCCGAGGCCAGAGCGCGCGCCGCGCGACATGATGGCGGCGTCAGCGGCGGGGTCGTGCGGCAGATCCTCGAGCCGCCGCAGCGCCGCCGCTACGGCGAGCGCGAGTTGAGTCCCCGAGCCATAGCCCGAATGGGCCGGGATCGCCTCTTCTATCGCCAGGGCGTGGGCCGAACCGGGCGCGAGCGCTTCCTGCGCCTTTTGCAGAAGCTGCGCCGCCCGGTCGCTCTCTATGCCCGAAACGCTGTTTGCCGGGGCGCGCACGAGCGTCAGCCGCGTTGCGGGGGCGTCGAGCGACAGGCCGAGCCCGCCGAATTTGCGCCCGAGGCCGCCGTTCATGTCCAGAAATCCGAGATGCAGCCGCGCTGTCGCCGCGACGCTCACCTGTGCCGACATGCCGCTCCCTTACCGATCGAATGACTTGGCGTCCGTTTAGGCTATATCTGCCTTCGGCGAAAGAAGTTGCGCCGGGCGGTCCGTGCAGCCCGCGCAAAAAATTGACCAAGGGGAGCCGAGATGAGCAAGGAAGAACACGCCCTACCTGAAAACGAGGTGGTGGATCGGCTTGCAAAGGAACTGCCGCACTGGCGCTACGAGAACGGCTGGATCCGAAGGAAATACAAGACCCATGGCTGGAAGGGAACGCTGATGGTGATCAATACGGTCGGCCATCTTTCCGAGGCCGCCTGGCACCATCCGGACATCGCCGCGTCCTACGCGTGGGTCGAGGTCAAGCTCATGACCCACACGGCGAAGGGCGTCACGGACAAGGATTTCGCCCTGGCCAGAAAGATCGAAGAGGTCGTCGGCTGGCGCCCCGGCAAGGAGGGCGGTCCGCTCGAGGGAACACCCGAGACCGACCAGCGCTTCGCCTACATCAAATATGACTGAGGTCCTTTCCTTCGACCGGGAGGCGATCGCGGCCGCCCGCGACCGTTTCTTCGCCCCCGTCGGCAAGCGCCCGGTCATCATGGGCATCGTGAATGTGACGCCGGATTCCTTTTCCGACGGCGGTCTCTTCGTCTCGCGGGAGGCGGCGCTCGCGCAGGCGAGGCGGCTTGCGGCGGCGGGCGCCGACATCGTCGACGTCGGGGCGGAATCGACCCGGCCGGGCCATACGCCCGTGCCGCCCGAAGCAGAGTGGGCGCGGCTCGAGCCGCTCCTCGCCGCGCTCGTGCAGGAAGCGGGCGTCCCCGTCTCGATCGACACCTACAAGGCTGCGACGGCGCGCCGCGCGCTCGCCGTGGGCGTCGCCGTAGTGAACGATGTCTGGGGCCTGCAGCGCGACCCCGACATGGCGCCGGCGATCGCTGAAGCGGGGGCCGGGGTCGTCGTCATGCACAATCGCGAGGCGGCGGACCCAGGAATCGATATCGTCGCCGACATGCTGCGCTTTTTCGAAAGGTCGCTCGACATCGCGCGGCGGGCGGGCGTATCCGAATCCCTCATGGCGCTCGACCCGGGCGTCGGATTCGGCAAGAGCCGGCAGCAGAATTACGAGGCGCTCCAAGCCGTTCCAAGGCTCCGGCGGCTGGGACTCCCGGTTCTGATCGGCGTCTCGCGCAAGTCCATCTTCAAGGGCCTGCCCGATGGGCTGATCGAGGGGCGGCTTGTTGGCACGCTCGCCGCAAATCTGATCGCCGCCGTCGACGGCGCTGAGATTTTCCGGGTGCACGATGTCGCCGAGCATCGCGCGGCTTTCGAGGTTTTTTCGGCCCTGCGCCGCGCGCCGGTCGAGGAGTGAATCATGCGGGTGGGGTTCGGACTGGGAAGCAATATCGGCGACAAGCCGGGCAATATCCGAAAAGCGCTCAACCTACTGGAAATGCGGGAGGTTGCGCGTCTCACTGCGATCTCCCGCATCTACCGCACCCCGCCCTGGGGCGATGTCGACCAGGGGGATTTCGCCAACGCCTGCGCCATCGGCGAAACAAGATTGTCTCCCTACGAGCTCCTTGCGGCGGTCAAGAAAATCGAGGCGGATATGGGGCGCGAGCCGAGTCGGCGCTGGGGGCCGCGGTTGATCGACGTCGACATCCTTTTTCTGGGCGATCACACGCTTGACGACCCTGAACTGACTCTTCCTCACAAGGAGTTGTTCAGGCGTGGCTTTGTCCTGCTTCCGCTCGCAGAGATCGCCCCTGATCTCGTTCTCGACGGGGAGCCGGTCGCGGCGGCCCGGGCGGCGATTGACGCCGCGGGCGTCGTCCTGTGGAAGGAAGACTGATCGCCCTATCCCCGATGGTGGTGTTGCTGCGTTGCAACATAACGCCGGCGCGATTGGGCTATCACCAAGCTACCATGGCCGCAAAACATAGGTTTTTCAGCCATATTGCAGCGTTTAAATTTGAGGCCTCGACGGGGAACAAAAGCCAGTGCGGGTGGCTATAAAACTACCCACTGGGGTTGCAACGACTATTCGATAGACAGTGATTATCTACACCAAGGGATATTGATATTGTGACGGGGAGGGGGAATGGTTGGGCCACGCTAAGCGGGGTCTTTTGTCTGGTTCCGGAGGGGTCGGACTTGGGCTTTGTTTAGGCGGCGACGTCGGTGTTCGTCCGATAACAACAAGGCGGTTTCTGGGGATGTTTCGTCTCACGGGTTTCGGTCGGTGGGTCGGGGTTATTCGCAGGGCAGCGACAAGACAAGGGCGGTATGGCGTGGTTTGTTCGAAGCTGAACGGAACCCGCCGAACGTTTTAATCAAACGAGGACGAAGCAGCTCTGTTCCGGGAGGCGGAGCGATACCGGTCACGCGCATATCCCTGGGAGCACTTAGGAGGAGTTACAATATGAGCTCGACGACTGACACAGCGGTTGGCGCCGCTGCTGGCACGGCAAGCGTGGTCGATCTGCGTGGTATGTGGATTGGTCTGGCGCTTTTGAACACGTTTTATCTGATCGTGCGCATTTACGAGCAGATCTATGGCTGGCGCGCCGGCCTTGATTCGTTTGCGCCGGAGTTTCAGACGTATTGGATGTCGATCCTTTGGACCGAGATCCCGCTCGAGCTGGTTTCGGGCATCGGCCTCGCCGGCTATCTTTGGAAGACCCGCGACCGCAACGTGGACGCGGTTTCGCCGCGTGAAGAGGTGCGCCGCCTGGTGGTTCTGGTTCAGTGGCTGGTTGTTTACGGCATCGCCATTTACTGGGGCGCCTCCTTCTTCACGGAGCAGGACGGCACCTGGCACATGACGGTTATCCGTGACACGGACTTCACGCCGTCGCACATCATCGAGTTCTACATGAGCTACCCGATCTATTCGGTGATCGCGGTTGGCGCGTTCTTCTATGCGAAGACCCGCATTCCGTTTTTTGCTCATGGCTACTCGCTGGCGTTCCTGATTGTCGCCATCGGCCCGTTCATGATCATCCCGAACGTCGGCCTGAACGAGTGGGGTCACACCTTCTGGTTCATGGAAGAGCTGTTCGTCGCTCCGCTGCATTGGGGCTTCGTGTTCTTCGGCTGGATGGCGCTCGGCGTGTTCGGCGTGGTCCTGCAGATCCTGGCGCGCATCCATGCGCTGGTCGGCAAGGAAGGCGTTGCGCTTCTGGCCGACTAATCGTCGCTCTCGCCGCCCGCGCCCTCAAGGCGCGGGCGGACGAAGCTGGCGCGCGGGATTTTTCTATAAAGACGCCTGGATGATTTTTCCGGCCGCCTGAGGCGACCGGGTGGATGTCGAGCGTCGCGGTCCGGGTCTTTGCGCCGGGGCCGAGAGGTGGGGAAGGTTTCGCGGGCGCGCCGCTTTCGGGCGGGGCGCTCAAGGAAAAACCCGGCGGGAAAGGGTCGATCGGCCTGATCCGACGCTGGGGGCCGGTTCGGGGAGGAGAGGCCCCGGGCTGGACGCAAAAAGAAAGCTCGGCGCTGACAGGCGTTCGAGAAACACCAAGGAGAAGAGTGATGTCACAATCGAAAAGCGGGGGGGCGGTCGGTCCGTTCAACTCCGTCGCCGAGGCGGCGGGTTGCGTTCAGACGACGGACTGGATGCTTCTTGTGTTGCTGTTTTTCGCCGTTCTGGGCGGCTATCACGTCCACTTCATGCTGACGGCGGGCGACTGGGACTTCTGGGTCGACTGGAAGGATCGTCGTATGTGGCCGACGGTCGTGCCGATTCTCGGCGTGACCTTCTGCGCGGCGTCGCAGGCTTTCTGGTGGGTGAACTTCCGCCTGCCGTTCGGCGCCGTGTTCGCGGCTCTGGGCCTCCTGATTGGCGAGTGGATCAACCGCTACGTCAACTTCTGGGGCTGGACGTATTTCCCGATCAGCCTCGTGTTCCCGTCCGCTCTGATCGTTCCGGCGATCTGGCTCGACGTGATCCTGCTTCTGTCGGGTTCCTACGTGATCACGGCGGTTGTCGGTTCGCTGGGCTGGGGTCTGCTGTTCTACCCGAACAACTGGCCGGCGATTGCGGCGTTCCACCAGGCGACCGAGCAGCATGGTCAGCTGATGACCCTCGCTGACTTGATCGGCCTCCACTACGTCCGCACCTCGATGCCGGAATACATCCGCATGGTCGAACGCGGCACGCTGCGCACCTTCGGTAAGGACGTTGTGCCGGTCGCGGCGTTCTTCTCGGGCTTCGTCTCGATGATGGTGTATTTCCTGTGGTGGTTCATGGGCCGTTGGTATTCGACGACCAAGGTCATCGACCAAATCTGATTGTGGGCTGGCTTCGGCCTGCGAGGGCCGGGGCGCGGCCTCGAGGAGAAAAACGCGGATCGGATCGGGTTGGATCAGCGATTTGTCCTGACGGTTCGCGGATGAAAAAATCGGCTGGCGCGCGAGGCGCCGGCCGGGAGAAGAACCTGGGAGGTTTGTTCATGAAAAAGCTAGTCAAGCTCGCCGCCATCGGCGCGGCGGCTGCTGTGGCGGCGACGCTCGGAGCGATTGCTCCGGCTTCGGCTCACGGCGAGAAGTCGCAGCAGGCGTTCCTTCGCATGCGCACGTTGAACTGGTATGACGTTGCGTGGTCGAAGACGTCGGTGAACGTCAACGAAGACATGGTTCTGTCGGGCAAGATTCACGTCTTCTCGGCGTGGCCGCAGGCTGTCGCCAATCCGCGCGTTTCGTTCTTGAACGCCGGCGAGCCGGGTCCGGTTCTGGTGCGCACGGCTCAGTTCATCGGCGAGCAGTTCGCTCCGCGTTCGGTTTCGCTCGAGATCGGCAAGGACTACGCCTTCTCGGTGAACCTGCGCGGCCGTCGCGCTGGCCGCTGGCACGTTCACGCTCAGATCAACGTCGAAGGCGGCGGTCCGATCATCGGCCCCGGCCAGTGGATCGAGATCAAGGGCGACATGAAGGACTTCACCGATCCGGTGACGCTCCTCGACGGCTCGACGATCGACCTCGAGCATTACGGCATCAGCCGCATTTATATGTGGCATCTGCCGTGGATGGCGGTCGGCGCGGCCTGGATTCTCTTCTGGTTCGTCCGGAAGGGCATCATCGCCTCGTATATCCGCGTTGCTGAAGGCCGTCCGGAAGCGGTCATTGGCGATGACGACCGCCGCATCGGCGCGATCGTTCTCGCTTTGACGATCCTTGCGACCATCGTGGGCTATGCGGTGACGAACTCGACCTTCCCGCGCACGATCCCGCTTCAGGCCGGCTTGCAGAAGCCGCTGACGCCGATCGAGACGGAAGGCACCGCGGGCGTGGGCAAGGACGTTGTGTCGGCCGAGCTCAACGGCGGCGTCTACAAGGTTCCGGGTCGCGAACTGACGATCAACGTCAAGGTCAAGAACGGCACGTCGCAGCCGCTGCGTCTGGGCGAATATACCGCCGCGGGCCTGCGCTTCCTGAACCCCGACGTGTTCACCTCGAAGCCTGACTTCCCGGACTATCTCCTGGCGGACCGCGGTCTGTCGGTCGACCCGACCCCGATTGCTCCGGGCGAGTCGAAGGAGATCATCGTGAAGATCCAGGACGCGCGTTGGGACATCGAGCGTCTGTCCGACCTGGCTTACGACACCGACAGCCAGATCGGCGGCCTGCTGTTCTTCTTCTCTCCGGATGGCAAGCGCTATGCGGCGGAGATCGGCGGCCCGGTGATTCCGAAGTTCGTCGCGGGCGACATGCCCTGATCGAACATCGCTTCGCTTGAACTAAAAAAGCCGGCCGGACCAAAAGTCCGGCCGGTTTTCCTTTTTAAAAATGCCTCGGGGCGAATATCGGAATAGTCCTTGCGGGCAACTTGCATTTTAGCGTGACGCCCGTCGCCAGTTACAAACAAGCCCGCATCCGATGGGCGACATTGCGCGAGAGATCCTTTCTACCCGCGCCCATCATCCATAGGAACGGACCAGGCTGCCAGCGAGCAGGCTCCAGCCATCGATCAAGACGAAGAAAAGCACTTTTGCGGGGAGCGACAAGGTCGCTGGCGGCAGCATCATCATCCCCATCGACATGACCAGCACGGCGACGATTATGTCGATGACAAGGAATGGGACGACGATCAGAAAGCCAATCTCGAAACCGCGCCTGAGTTCGGAGATCATGAAGGCGGGAACCAGCACGTCGAGGCGCGGCTCGGCGGCGACCGCGGCCGATTGGGAACGCCGCAGCTCTTCGAACAGGCGGATATCCTTGTCGCGAACGTGCGTGAGCATGAAAACGCGAAACGGGTGCGTGATTTTCTCGAAGGCTTCAGCCTCGCCGATCCTGTTTTCGAGCAGCGGTTTCACACCATCGATCCAGGCCATTTCTCCGCTCGGCGCCATGACGAAAAATGTCATGAAGAGCGACAGGCTGATCAGAACGAGATTGGCGGGGGTGCTTTGGAGCCCAAGCCCCACGCGCAGGAACGACAATGCGATCGCAAATCGCGTGAAGCTCGTCGCCATGACGAGAAGCCCCGGCGCGATCGACAAGATCGACATGGCGCCGAGCAACTCGACCATTTTTCCACTCAACGAAGCGGAGCCCGCGGGCAGCATGGCGTTCAGATCCAGCCCCTCGGCCGCCATGGCCGTCGCCGGCGTGGCGAGAAGCAACAGGGCGACCGCGCGCTTCACTGAACCACCAGAGATTCGATGACGAATTCCTTGACGCGCCGCTCCGAACGCGTCGCCGCGCGGGCGCTCAACTCCTCCTGCAAACGCCTCAGTCCCTCCGCCCCCTCGATCTCAGCGACGCTGAGGGTGCGCAGATAGGTCGTCACATCCGACATCAGTTCGGCCACGAGCGCTTCTGCGTTGAAAAGGTCGTGCGGGTCGAAGACAATTGCAGATTGCAGGCGGATCCAGCTGCGTTCGGGCGCCGCCAAATTGCAGACGATTGGCGGAAGCTCCCTTACGGCGAGCTTTGTCGGCGCATCGTGAGGGGCGCCGGCCGCGACTGACGCATGGACCTCGTCCTTTGTCGCGTGCGACGGGGCGGCGGCGTGCACACTCTCCTCATGCGCCGCGTCACGCGCATCGCCGACGCCGGATAAAACCGTCGCGCCGAAGAGGCCGCCGGCGCCGCCGCACAAAACCGTCAACGTTCCGACGATCACGAAAATCTTTGCAGGACCGTCTCCGCCGCCATTCTTGTTCTTGGGGTCAGCCATGCCGTACGCTCAGAACGGAACGAAAGTGTCGTAGAGCTGCTGGCCCCAAGCCGGCTGCTGGACTTCGCTGAGGCGACCGCGACCGCCGTAGGACACGCGCGCCTCGGCGATTTTGTCATAGGAGATGGAATTGTCTTTGCTGATGTCGCGCGGACGCGCCACGCCAGCAATTGTCAGAACGCGCAATTCGTTATTGACGCGAATCTCCTGCGAGCCGTGCAGAACGAGGTTGCCATTGGGCATGACCGCAGTCACCGCCGCCGCGAGGGTGAGCCGCATCTGCTCGGAACGGTTGATGGTGCCTTGCCCCTGTGTCTCGGTCTTCGATTCGATGTCGTTCTGGAAGGCTCCGGTCTGCTTGGTCTCCGACCCCGTCAACCCTCCAAGCGCCGGCAGGAGATCGACGAGGAAGCTCCAGCTTGATTTGATCTTCGCGTCGCGCGAACGGTCGGTCGAATTGCCGAGGATCGCCCGGTCGTCCATCGAGATCATGACGGTGACGACGTCGCCGACGCTCATGGCGCGCACGTCGCGAAAGAGGTTCAGGCGATTCTCGTCGAGATGCATCGACGGCCCGAGCGAGGCGTTGCGCAGCGCGCCGACCGGAAGCTGGTCGTCGTAGAAATTGAGCCCGCTTCCGACTGGCGACATATGCGGTTCGCGCGTAAAATCGCGAGGATCTGTCGCGCAACCGGCGATCAGCAAGCTTGCGCCACAGAGGAGAGAGAGGCGCGTCATGGGAGCTTTCCTTCCCGTGCGGTGCGAAGCTGCGCAATTCTCTTGGCGAGAGCCGCGCCGCGCGCCGCGTCCATTTCATTGAGGATGGCGCTCGAGAGCTTGGTCTTGATCTTCAGCATCAACGCCGCCGCCGTGTCGTCGTCGAGCTGGCCGAGCTGCGCCGCCGCAGCCTCCGGTTTCATCTGCGAATAGAGCCCGACAAGGGAGTCATCCCCCTTACGCTCGAACGCCTCGAGCTTCTCGATCAGCCGGTTCAATTCGGCGCGCCGCGTCTCCAACGCGGCGAGCCGGGTCGCCACCTGCTGCTGCAGGTCGGCGAGTTCCTTTCGCTGGCGATCGAGCCGGACGACCTCTGCCGCGCCGGCGATGTTCGTGCAGAATTGCTGAGTTTCCTTCAGCTCGGTCGCTTCGGGGTCACGCGCACGCCGCGTTTCCGCCAGCGCGTCGAGAGCCCAGATCCACGCAATCGCGGCAAGGCAGAGCGACCGTCCCAGAGGGACGGAGTTTCGTTCGAGACACAGCCTGAATCGGGAAATCATCGCGACACAGGATTGATCGACAAGGCTTGCGCGTGACTTGTGCCGAATTCGCCCCGCGCCGCCTGCAGAATCTCTCCAATGGCGTCGGCGCTTTGCGGCGCGTCCGGCGTCTGCGCGAGAAGCCGATAGAGTTTCGGAGCCAACTCGACGGCGCGGTCAAGCGCTGGGTCGGCGCCAGCTTGATAGCCGCCGAGAAGCCGCAGGTCCTTCGTGTCTTCGTATTGCGCGATGAGCGAGCGCAAGGCCGAGACGATTTCGCGATCCCCGGGGCGCCAGACCCGGTCGGCGAGGCGCGATATCGATTTCAATACGTTGATAGCGGGAAAGCGCCCTTGCTCCGCAATCCCGCGCTCGAGGACGATGTGCCCGTCGAGGGCGCCGCGGATGCAATCGGCAATCGGATCATTGTGATCGTCGCCGTCCACGAGAACCGAATAAATGGCGGTGATGGTGCCTTCGTCCGCAGCGCCCGGACCGGCGCGCTCCAGCAGGCGCGGGAGATCGGCGAAGACGCTGGGCGCAAAGCCGTTGGCGGCGGGAGGCTCGCCTGCCGCAAGCGCGATCTCGCGAAGGGCGTGGGCGTAACGGGTCACCGAATCCATGATGAGCAGAACCGACGCCCCCGCGTCGCGGAAATATTCTGCGATCGAGGTCGCGGTGAGCGGCGCGAGTCGCCGCATCATCGGGCTCTCGTCGCCCGTCGCCACGATCGTCACGACTTTGGAGGCACCCCCGCCGAGCGCTTCATCGAGGAAGTCGCGCACCTCGCGGCCGCGCTCGCCGACAAGGCAGATGATGACGGCGTCGAAAGCGCCGGAGCGGCTCATCATGGCGAGCAGCGTGGATTTGCCGACGCCCGAGCCTGCAAAGACGCCGACGCGCTGACCAAGGCACAAGGGCGTGAACGCGTCGATCGCGCGCACGCCAGTCGGTGCGGGCGTGCCGATGCGTGCGCGCGACATGGCCCTGGGGGGCGGCGCTTCAAGCCGTCTGAGCGCGTCCCCCAAAGGGAGCGGGCCGGCGTCGTCTATCGGTCGCGCCAGCGCATCCAGAACGCGCCCCTTCCAAGCGGGACAGGGCGCGATCTCGATCGGCCCGACCCGGAAGACTCGTGCGGCGAGCCCGACGCCGGCATTGGTCTCGAAAGATTTGACGAGCGCCCCCTCCCGTCCGATCCGGATGGTCTGGCCGAAGGTCGAGCGCTCCGCGCCCTCGATCAGGACGCAGTCGTCAAGGCGCAGGAACTGGGAAAGACCTTCCACCCGAAAATGCGACGGAAAGACTTCGCTGACGGCGCCGCTGATCGAGAGCCAGCGTCGTTCGCGCGTGAAGCCGGCGACGGTGTCGCCAAGCCGCGAAAGCTTGTCTCTCGCGGCTGTCATCAGGCCCCGCCGAGCGTTCGCACGGCGTTGCGCTGCGAGGAGTCCATCATGTGATAGGCGGCCGAAGCGCTCTCGAACGAGCGTTGCGCCATGATGAGCTTCGTGATCTCGCTCAGTGGATTGATATTTGCGCCTTCGAGATGGCCCTGCGCGATTCCGTTCTTTGCAAAGTTCACGACCGCCGTGGCGGGCGTCGAGGGAATGACGCTGGAATTCTCGGCGCGCCGCAGCGCGGCGGCGTCGTCGATCTCGAACAGGCCGATTGCGCCGATCTGCCGATCACCCTGGCTGATCATGCCATCGCGAAAGATCATCGGCGGACCCGCGGTCGGATCGAGCGCGAGGGGAGAATTCCCCGCGTCGAGCACCGGGAAGCCGAGAAGCGTCTGCACCTCGCCCGTCTCCAGCATCTGCAGCCTGCCGTCCCGCGTATAGGCAACCCCCTGCGGCGTTCGGATGGCGAGCCAAGCGTCGCCCACGACGGCGACGTCCAGGGGATTGTCGGTCTTCGTCACGCCGCCGGACGCGCGCGAGATGAAGTCGCCGCCGGCCGAGACATAGGCGGTCGATTTTGCAGAGGCGCTGGAAAGAACGGCGTCGAAGCTCACGCCGGTGGCGCGATAGCCGCTCGAGGATGCGTTTGCGACGTTTTCCGCAATGGTGGTCAGGCGCCGATCGAGCGCAACCTGCGCGGAAAGCGAAACATAGAATGCCGATTGCATGCGGGTCTCGCGGGGTTGCGATTCGTCGCATATTCGATTGCGAAGCTTGCACGAGGGCTGTCACTTGTCTCCGGCCGCGACAGCTTCTAGATTCTGGCTCGGGCGCATTTGACGGCGGAGCCGGCTCTTTGACCCACCGCTGTAATCCCCGGGAGCCACGCAAACCCTCATGGCCATGCTGTCGGAAGTCTTCAACCCCGGGTCGGCCAACGCATGGGTGTTCGTCCCGACCGCCATTCTGCTCGGCGCCTTGCATGGCCTGGAGCCCGGTCACTCCAAGACGATGATGGCCGCGTTCATCGTCGCGGTGCGCGGGACGGCGGCGCAGGCGGCCTTGCTCGGTCTTGCCGCCGCCATCTCACACACCGCCGTCGTCTGGATCATCGCGCTCGCGGGCATGTATCTTGGCGCGCAGATGAATGTCGAGGCGAACGAACCTTATCTGCAGATCGTTTCGGGCGTTCTGATCCTGTCGACCGCCGCCTGGATGACATGGCGCATCTGGCGCAACAGCGCGGCTGCGCGGCCTATCGATGAGCGGCGCCATGGCCATCGGGGCGGCGACGCGCACGACCAC
This sequence comes from uncultured Alphaproteobacteria bacterium, assembly GCA_963806665.1. Lineage (GTDB taxonomy): Bacteria > Pseudomonadota > Alphaproteobacteria > Rhizobiales > Beijerinckiaceae > Methylocystis. The sequence goes on from CAWDYM010000007.1 coordinate 151,142, forward strand.
GACCGCCATCATCATCATCACGATCACGCGAATGGCCACGACCATGCGCATGAGCGTCACTCGCATGCCGGCGCTGGCGCGGCGCTGGCGAGCGCGGTCGACGAGGCGGTTTTCGAGCACGAGCTTCTTGCCGTCGACCCTACCGTCTATGCCGACGCGCATGAACGCGAGCATGCTCTCGACATCGAGCGCCGCTTCGCCGGGCGCGAGGCGACGACCGGGCAGATCGTGCTCTTCGGTTTGACGGGCGGGCTCATCCCTTGTCCGGCGTCCATCACAGTTTTGCTGCTGTGCCTGCAATTGGGGCGCTTCGCGCTCGGCGCCGCGCTGGTGCTGTGCTTCAGCGTCGGACTTGCGCTCACACTTGTTTTCGTGGGCGTGGCGGCGGCGCTCGGCGTGCGTCATGCGGTTTCGCGATGGCCGGGCCTCTCAGCCCTCGCCGCGCGCGCGCCCTATTTCTCCAGCGCGCTCGTCGCGCTCGTCGGGCTATATACTTTCTGGCTTGGCGCGGCGGCGCTCGCCTGATTATTTGCCCGCGTGGAAGGCCGATTTGCGCACATTGGGGCTGATCGGTTCGTCGAGAAAGAAATCCAGCACGGCGTCGACATTCGGATCGACCGAATAAGGCGCAAGCTCCGTTACCCCTTGTTCCGCGAGCACACGCACGTCGATGAAAAAATTGCCCGTGCAGTCGCGCGAAGGCCTCGTGAGAATGGCATGCGCCGCATCCGCCACGATCTCGGGCTTGCGCGAGCGCTTGATGATCTCCTCGCCGCCGAGAAGGTTGCCGACCGCGGCGGTCGCAATCGCGGTCTCGGGCCAGAGCGAATTCACCGCGACGCCGTCGCGCGCCAGATCCCGTCCCAGGCCCAGAGTCACGAGGCTCATGCCGTATTTCGCCATCGTGTAGGCGAGATTCGGGGCAAACCATTTGGGATTCATGTCGAGCGGCGGCGACAGGGTGAGAATATGCGGGTTTGCGGACTTGCGCAGGAAGGGCAGGGCCGTCTTCGCGCAAAGATAGGTTCCGCGCGCATTGATCTGATGCATCAGGTCGAAGCGCTTCATTTCAAGCAGGTCGACGCCGCGCAGATCAATGGCGCTGGCGTTGTTGATCAAAATGTCGATCCCTCCGAAGGTATCGGCTGTGTTCTGCATGGCGGCAGCGACCTGCTCGTCGAAACGAATGTCGCAGGCGAGGGCCAGGGCCTTGCCGCCTTCCGCCTCGATCTCGGCCGCGGCGGTGAAAATGGTGCCGGGAATCTTCGGATTTTCGGTCACGCTCTTTGCCGCGACCGCGACATTCGCGCCGTCCCGAGCCGCGCGCTTCGCGATCGCGAGCCCGATGCCGCGGCTCGCGCCGGTAATGAAAAGCGTCTTGCCCTGCAGCGATCGCATCATATCGTTTTTCCTTAAAATCCCGATGCGCGGCGGTTCTTTTCGCGCCGCGCGTCGTTGCGTCACGCCGCGATTTGCGCCGGATAGCCAGCGTCGGTGATGGCTTTGGCGAGCGCCGCCGGATCTTTCGGCGTCGGCGAAACGTCGACCTTTCCCGTTGCAAGATCAACCTTCACCTCGGCGCCGGGCTCGACGGTCTGCACGGCCTTGGTGACATGCTTTACGCACATGCCGCAGGTCATGTCCTTCACATTGAATGTCGTCATGGTTTCCTCCTTGTTGTCTTGTGTGACGGGCGCGACGGCCTCGACGGGCGTCGGCGACTCGTGTGCGGCGGGCGGCAATGGCGCTTCGGAGATGACCGGCGCTCTGAAGCGGCGCAAGCGCAGCGCATTGGTGAGGACGAATGTGCTGGAAAGCGCCATGGCGCCGGCGCCGAGCATGGGCGAGAGCTGCATCCCGTTCACGGGATAAAGAGCGCCCGCGGCGACGGGAATGAGAAGCGCGTTGTAGCCGAACGCCCAGAACAGATTTTGCTTGATGTTCCTCATCGTCGCGCGCGAGATCGCGAGCGCTGCCGGCACTTTTGCGAGATCGCCGGACATCAGCACCACGTCGGCGGCCTCTATTGCGATGTCGGCGCCCGTGCCGATCGCTATCCCCGCATCGGCGGCGGCCAGCGCGGGGGCGTCGTTCACGCCATCGCCGACGAAGGCGATTTTGTGCTTCTCGCGCAGACGTTCGAGCGTCGCGACCTTGCCGTCCGGCATGACGCCCGCGACGACCTCGTCAATGCCGAGCCGGCGCGCGATCGCCGCCGCCGTCCGTGCATCGTCGCCGGTGATCATCACGGTCTTCACGCCGATCGCATGCAGCGCGTCGATGGCGGGCTTGGTGGTGGGCTTCAGTTCGTCGGCGACGCAGAGGATCGCGCCGACCTTGCCGTCGATGGCGACATAGAAGGGCGTCTTGCCATCGGCCGAAAGCGTCGCGGCGCTTTCCCGAAAGGCCGCCGCATCGAATCCGAGGGACGTCATGTAGCGTTCCGCGCCGATCGCGATCTTGCGCTTGTCGACGACGCCATTGACGCCCATGCCGGACACGGAGGCAAAGGCCTCGACGGGCGAGAGCGACAATCCGCGATCCTTCGCCGCCGCAACGATCGCGGCGCCCACGGGATGTTCCGACTGCGCCTCGACGCTCGCCGCGAGCCGCAGCAATTCATCCTCCTTCTCGCCGGGCGCGGCGAGGAGATCGGTGAGGCGCGGCTTGCCGAATGTCAGCGTGCCGGTCTTGTCGAAGGCGATCAGCGTCACTTCCTGCAGCGTCTGCAGCGCTTCGCCCTTGCGGAAGAGAACGCCGAGCTCCGCCGCGCGCCCGGTGCCGGTCATGATGGCGGCGGGCGTCGCGAGGCCCATGGCGCAGGGGCAGGCGATGATGAGCACGGCGACGGCGCTCACGAGCGCATAGGTCAGGCGCGGCTCGGGGCCGATCAGCATCCAGACGACAAAGGTGAGGGCCGCCACGCCGAACACCGCCGGCACGAAGACGGCGGTGACGCGATCCACCATCGCCTGTATCGGAAGTTTTGCGCCCTGCGCCTGCTCCACCATGCGGATGATGCCCGCAAGAGTTGTATCGGCGCCCACGCGCGTGGCGCGGAAGGAGAAGGCTCCCGAGCCATTGACGGTTGCGCCGGTGACGCCCGCGCCGGCAGCCTTGGCGACGGGTGCGGGCTCGCCTGTGACCATGGATTCGTCGACATAGGAATTACCGGCGGTCACCACGCCGTCGGTGGGAATGCGCTCGCCCGGACGTACGAGCACGATGTCCCCGACCTTGACCTCGTCGATGTCCACATCGACCGTCGCTCCGTCGCGTTCCATGCGCGCCGTCCTCGGCTGCAGCTTTGCGAGCGCGCGGATGGCTTCGGAGGTGCGCCCCTTCGCGCGCGCTTCAAGGAAGCGCCCGAAGAGGATGAGCGTGACGATGACGACGGCCGCCTCATAATAAACGTTGACGGCGCCCTCGGGCAGGAGACCCGGCAGGAAGGTTGCGACGCAGGAATAGAGATAGGCGCTCAGCGTGCCAACGGCGACGAGCGCATTCATGTCGGGCTGTCCCCGAAGCAACGCTGGGACGCCCTTGAGGAAGAAGACGAGGCCGGGACCGAAGAGGACCAGAGTGGCCAGAAGGAACGAGAGCTGGCGGATCATATTCTTGCCGATCACGCCCATCGTCCAGTGATGGAAGGCGGGAATCAGATGCCCGCCCATCTCGAGGAAGAAGACAGGGGCGGTCAGCGTCGCCGCGAGGATGAGGTTGAAGCGCAGCGCGCGCATGTCCGTCTCGCGCCGCGCGCGCTCGCGGTCCGTTGCGCCGGAGTCCGTATCCATGGCGTGCGCCTCGTAGCCCGCCGCCGAGACGGCGCGGCGGAGACGCTCAACGAGGCCGGGACCGGACAGCGCGCGCACGCTCGCGCGTTCCGTCGCGAGATTGACGCTCGCCGCGAGAACGCCGGGCACGTCCTTGAGCGCCTTCTCGACATGCGCGACGCAGGACGCGCAGGTCATGCCGCCGACGCCCAGTTCGATGGTTTCGACAACGGGCTCATAGCCCGCGTCGGAGACCGATCTCGCCAGAGCGGCCGCGTCGGCGCCGGGCGCGAGGGAAACCTCCGCACGCTCCGTGGCGAGATTGACGCTCGCGGCTTCGACGCCGGGGGTCGCTTTCAGCGCTTTTTCAACATGCGAGACGCAGGAGGCGCAGGTCATGCCCCGCACGCTGAAGTCGACGGCTTGCGCGCTCATTTCATCCACCTCCCGGTTTCGCCATGCCAAAGCCTACAGCCATCGGCGCGTGCGCGCCATATAGGCCCGGTAGTCGTCGCCGAATTTGAGCAGGAGATGCCGCTCTTCCGGCTCCACCGAAAGCTTCTGAAGGCCGAAGGCGAGAAGCGGCGTGAGGAGCAGCGTGAAGGGCGAACGCAGAAGCAGCGCGAGCCCGAAAACCACGGCCACATGAGAAACGTAAATGGGATTGCGCGACCAGCGAAACGGGCCGTCCGTCGCAAGATTCTGAAGCGGCGCGATGCGGCAGGATGGTCGTGCCGCGGCGCGCGAAGGCCGCAGCGCACCAGACGTCGTTGGCCAGCGCCAGAACAACGATGGCGCCGCCGAGCAAGGGCGCGCCCGGAAAGGCGACGAGCGAGGCCAGAGCGCCGCCGCTCAGCCAATCGAGCGCAAGGCCGATGGCGACGGCGGCCGCGACCAGGATCGGCGGCCAGGGTGCGCGGGCGGGCGGGGCGTCAGGGTTCACCTCGGTCATCAGGGCGCTCCATACGCCCCTTAACATCGCGACGCCCGCCCGGATTTTCAACCGCGCCGCCATGCTTGCGATTCTTGACCCGCCTCGACCCGGCCTTTACCAACGGCGCAACGTCGGAGCGACAGCGTGGATCCATATGCTTGAGCGGTTTCGGGCAGATCTTGTAGGCCTTGCCGCCCGCGACAGGTTGCGCGCGCTGGCGCCGCGGGCGGGGCTCGATTTCGCCTCTAATGATTATCTGGCGCTCGCCGAGTCGCCTGAGCTTGCAGCCGCGGCGCAGGCGGCGCTGGCGCGCGGCGTTCCGATCGGCGCCGGCGGCTCGCGCCTCTTGCGGGGCAATCATCCGGAGCACCAGGCGCTGGAAGCGGAGGCGGCGCTATTTTTCCGGGCCGAGAGCGCGCTTTTCTTTGGCGCAGGCTTTTCGGCCAATGAGGCGCTGCTCTCGACGCTTCCGCAGCGCGACGACATGATCTTCCATGACGCGCTCGTGCATGCGAGCGCTCATGACGGGATGCGCCTCTCTCGCGCGCCGAGCGCCCCCTTCCCCCACGGCGACGTCGCGACGCTCGACCGCGCTCTTCGAGACTGGCGCAAGCAGGGCGGCGGCGGCCGCGCCTGGATTGTCGTGGAAAGCCTCTACAGCATGGATGGCGACGCCGCGCCGCTCGACGAACTCGTCGCCCTTGCGGAGCGTCATGAGGCTTTCGTGCTTATCGACGAAGCGCACGCCACAGGCGTTTACGGGCCCGGTGGACGCGGCCTGGCGGCGCGCTTCGAGGGGCGTGAAAACATCATCACAGTGCACACCTGCGGCAAGGCGCTCGGCGCTTCGGGCGCGCTCGTCTGTCTTTCCTCGACATTGCGTGAAGTCCTTGTCAATCGCTGCCGCAATTTCATCTTTGCGACGGCGCCCTCGCCGCTCGTCGCGGCCTGCGTGCGCGCCTCTTTGAAGTTCGTCGAATCCGCGGACGAGCGTCGGGAGGCGCTGCGCGCGCGCATCGCCTTCGCGGGCCGCGAGTTGCAACGCCTTTGCTCCGTCACGCCATCGGGCTCGCAGGTGCAGCCCATCATCGTCGGCGCTGATGCGCGCGCCATGTCGCTCGCGGCGCAGATGCGCGCGCGCGGCTACGACATTCGCGCCATCCGCCCGCCGACCGTGCCGGAGGGCACGGCGCGGCTGCGGCTCTCCCTTACGCTGCATGCGAGCGAAGCGCAGATTGCGCAGATGATCGGCGATCTTGCAGAGGCGCTCCGGGAATGACGCGCGCTTTCGTTATCGTGGGGACGGATACGGGCGTCGGCAAAACCGTCTTTTCCGCCGCCCTCGTCGGCGCGCTTGGCGCGTCTTATTGGAAACCGGTGCAGGCGGGGCTGGACGAGGAGACGGATTCGCAAGGCGTCGCGCGGCTTTCCGGCGCTTCGCCGGCGCGGATCGTCCCCGAGGCGTGGCGCTTGAGATTGCCGGCGTCGCCGCATATTGCCGCGCGCACGGAAGGCGTCGAGATCGACACGTCGCACCTTGCGCCGCCGCGCATCGCCGGCCCGCTCATCATCGAGACGGCGGGCGGCGTGATGGCGCCGCTCACCGACGACGTGCTGACGATCGACCTTCTCGCGCGTTGGCGCCTGCCTGTCGTTCTGGTCGCGCGCACGTCGCTCGGGACCATCAACCACAGCCTTCTCACGATCGAAGCGCTACGTCGCCGTGACCTTCCCATCCACGGAGTCGCCTTTGTTGGAGACGAAGCGGCGGGTCCGCAGGAAACGATCGTGCGCATGGGTTCGGTGAAGGCGCTTGGCCGACTGCCCCGACTCGATCCGCTGACGAAAGATGCATTGCGCGCGGCTTTCGCCGCCAGTTTCGCGCTTGCGGATTTCACATGAGCGTTATCACCCAATCGCCCGTCTGGCGCCCCTTCACGCAGCATGCGTTGCAACCCGCGGCGTTCAAGATCGCCCACGCGGAAGGCGCCTGGCTGACCGGCGACGACGGAACGCGCTTCCTCGACGCCATCTCATCCTGGTGGGTGATCACTCACGGGCACCGCCGGCCAGAGATCATGGAGGCGATCCGCCGGCAGACTGAGACGCTCGATCAGATCATCTTCGCCGGTTTCACGCATGAACCCGCGGAGGCGTTGGCGCGCCGCCTCGTCGAGGTTACGCAACCCGGCCTCGACTATGTGTTCTATTCCGACAGCGGTTCCATTTCGGTCGAAGTCGCGATCAAAATGGCGCTCGGCTATTGGCGTCATCGCGGCGCGCCGCGCACGCGCGTCATTGCGCTCGAACACGGCTATCACGGCGACACGGTTGGAACCATGTCTGCTGGCGCGCGCTCGGCTTTCAATGCGCCATACGAACCCCTGCTTTTCGACGTCGCGCGCGTCCCTTTTCCGCACGAGGGAGCCGAACAGGAAACGCTCGATGCGCTCGAATCCTTCTGCCGGGCGGGCGCGGCCGCGTTCATCGTCGAGCCTCTGATCCTCGGCGCCGGCGGCATGCTCACCTACGGCGCGCAGACGCTCGCCGAGATGAAGCGAATCTGCGAACGCCATGAGACGCTCTTCATCGCAGATGAGGTGATGACTGGCTTCGGGCGCACGGGAACGCTCTTCGCCTGCGAGCAGGCGGGGATCGTCCCGGATATCGCTTGCTATTCGAAAGGGCTCACGGGCGGCTCGGCGCCGCTCGCCGTCACCATGTGCCGTCGCGAGATTTTCGAGGCGCATTACGCGCCCGAACGCGCTCGGGCGTTCTTTCATTCGAGCTCATACACGGCCAACCCCATAGGCTGCGCGGCAGCGCTCGCCAATCTCGACATCTGGGAGAAGTCCGATGCGCGCGCGCGCGTTTCCCGCCTTTGCGCGCTGCAGGCGGAACGCGCCGCAAAGTTTGAAAACGACCCGCGCTTCTCGGCGGTGCGCCGCCTCGGAACGATCGTCGCGCTCGACCTGAAAGTCGCCCAGAGCGGCTACCTCGCAACGATCAGCCTCGACCTCATTCGCTTCTTTAACGCGCGAGGCTTTGTGCTGCGGCCGCTCGGCTCCACCATCTATGTGCTGCCGCCCTATTGCGTGCGCGCGGAAGAACTCGACCTTGCTTATGCAGCGATCAGCGACGCTGCGGATCAGTTCGGCTCCCGCTCGCTCTGAATTTCGGATTTCACGCTTTTGCCGCGGCCTTCGTCATTGGCGCTGTGCGTGCGCGCAAAATATTCCTCCTTGAGCGCGCGGCGCAGGATTTTGCCGACGTTGGTCTTCGGCAGGCTGTCGCGGAATTCATAGAAGCGCGGCGCCTTGTAGCCGGTCAGACGCTCATGCGCGAATTTGCGCAGCTCCTCGCGCGTGAGACTCGGGTCGCGCGGCACGATGAAGGCCATCGGCGCCTCGCCCGAATGTTCGAACGGCACGCCGATGACTGCGATCTCCTGGACCTTGGGGTGTTCAGCGAGCGCCGCCTCGACTTCGGTGGGATAGACGTTGAAGCCCGAGACGAGGATCATGTCTTTCAGGCGGTCGACGATCTTCAGCATGCCGTCGGGCTGCATGATGGCGACGTCGCCGGTTTTGAAGTAGCCGTCTGTCGTCATCACCTTCGCGGTCTCGTCGGGACGGAGCCAGTAGCCGGGCATGACCTGCGGTCCGCGCACGCAAAGTTCGCCGCGTTCGCCAATCGGCGCGATGGCGCCATCCTCCTTGCGGATCGAAATCTCCGTCGAGGGTATCGGATAGCCGATGCCGCCGGTGAATTCGTCGATGTCCGGGCGGTTGATGGTGACGATGGGTGATGTTTCGGAGAGGCCGTATCCTTCGACGATCGGCTTGCCGGTCAGCGCTTTCCATTTATGGGCGACGACGTCCAGGGTCGACATGCCGCCGGAGATGTTGAGGCTGACGTGCGAAAAATCGACTTTCCCAATGTCCGAGTGGTCGGCGAGCGCCGCATAGAGCGTGTTGACTCCAGAGAACACCGTGAAGTGCGACTTGCACAGCGTTGCGATGAATCCCTTGAGGTCGCGCGGATTGGCGATGAGCAGGCAGCAGCCGCCGGTCTTGATCAGCAGCATGCAGCAGGCCGTCAGCGCGAAGATGTGATAGAGCGGCAGCGCCGTCACCATCCGCAAGGGGCCGCGCGGCTCCAGATAGCTCTTGAGCCACGCCCAGGTCTGTTCGACGTCGGCGGCGACGTTGCGATGCAGCAGGACGGCGCCTTTGGCGACCCCCGTCGTGCCGCCCGTATATTGCAGGAAAGCCATGTCGTCGCGCGAAATGTGAACGGGCTGCAGGCCAGTCCGCGCGCCACGTTTCAAAACCTGCGAAAAGTCGATGGAGCCGGGCAAGTCATAGGCCGGAACCATCTTCTTCACATGCCGGGAAACAAAATTGACGAGGAGCCCCTTCAGGCCCATCAGATCGCCCGGCTTGACGATCACCGCGCGTTCGAGGCGCATTTTCGGCCAGGCGGCCTCGACGGTATGCGCGAAGTTCTCGAAGATGAATATGAACCGGGCGCCCAAGTCGTTGATCTGATGCTCCAGTTCGCCGGGCGTATAGAGCGGATTGACGTTCACGACGACGCCTCCGGCGATGAGGACGCCGAATATGGTCGCGGGGTAAGCCAGCACATTGGGCGACATGATCGCGACGCGATCGCCTTTCTGTAAGCCCTGGGACTGCAGCCAGGCGGCGATGTGATCGGCCGCGCGGCCCAATTGGCCATAGCTGAGCTCCGCTCCGAAGCTCTCCAATGCGGCGCGATCGGCGAAGGCGGCGACGCTCGAGCGGAAGATGTCGACGATCGTCGAATATTGCGTTTCGTCGATCTCGGCGGGAACGCCCTTGGGATAGGAGGCGAGCCAGGGTCGCGTTGCGTAGGGATCGTCCAGATGATCTGCGCTCGCCATCTACGGCCTCCAAAAGCCTGTCGTGTTGTCAACGCGGACTGCCGCAAATCAGCCCCTCATCAAAGATAGCGCGTCATAAGCTGAGGCAACGTGACTTGCGTGCGGATAAGTTGTTGCGCCGCCGCAAAGCTTTCGAAATCAGGCGGCGCTGAGCGAGAGTCCATAGCCCGCGAGCAGCGCGAGGCCGAGAGCCGCCACCGCCACGGCGGCCGCCAACTCCGCCGCTCGCGCGACGATCGCCGCGCGCCGTGTGCCGCTTCCGCCAAATCGCAGGGCCAGGCCCTTTGCATAGACCGCGAGGGTCGCGAGCGCGCCTGTCGTGAGGGCTGTCCCCGCCGACATGGCGATGACGGCCCCCGCGCCGGCCGCGAACATCTGCTGCGAGAGCGTGAAGACGAGGACAAGGATCGCGCCGGAGCAGGGGCGCAGCCCCGCCGCCACGACGGTCGCGAGCGCGTCGCCCCAGCGGAAGGTCGAGCCGGCGAGCGTCGCGGGATCGGGCGCATGGAAGTGACCGCAGTCCGGGCTGTGAACGTGGGTTGGATCGATCGCCTCGCAGACGAAGCGGCCGGCGCCGTTCGATCCGGCGGGCGTCTCTGTGGTCCGCAGCGCGACCAGCAATCCGCGGCCTTTTACGAAGACGAGCCGCGCGCCCAGCGCCGCGATGGCCGCATAGCTGGCGACTTCGATAGCGTTGGCCGCGTTGGTCATCTGGCCGGCGGTGGCGTTGAAGGCGAGAGCGGCGACGGCGACAAGCATGATCGCAACGAGGCCCTGCAGCAGCGCTGCGAGCGCCGCGAGAAGAAGACCGCGCTTCAGCTGCACCTCATTGGCGACCATATAGGAGGCGAGTACGGCCTTGCCGTGGCCCGGCCCGGCGGCGTGGAAGACGCCATAGGCGAAGCTCGCCGTCGCCAGCCCGAAATAAGCCGACGGATCGGATTTCAGCGCCCGGGCCGCGCCCTGCAACTCGGTGTGAAATCTATTCTGCCAGGCCAGAATGAGGCCCGCGAGGCCCTGCGCCGCGCCCGCCGCCTCCTGTCCGCCGACCGCGAAAGGATGGCGCTGGGCCAGCGCGGGTTCGAGTGCGAGAAGCGCGAAGGCTGCAGCGGCGACCGCCACGACCGCCAACCTGCGACATTTCACGGGCAGGCCACGATGGCGCGGGTCGCGAGCTTCATCCCGAAGTCGGCGCCGGGCGACATGTTCTGGAAGAAGGCTTCGCTCAGCTTCTGATTGTCGGTGGCGACGAGCGGGGCGGGCTCGACAAGACTTACGGAGCACCCCGGCGGCGCTTCGGCGAGCTTCACCGGATCCTTCTTCTCCAATGCGAAGGAGACAAAATAAGTGGGATCGTAAACCTGGAACGAGAACGGCTTCTTGGCCGACGTCGGGGTCTCGAGCGGCAGGAAGAACCGCAAGGTCACGATTTTCTTGTCGTTGGCTTCCAGCGTCACGTCCTGCGGGGGCTTGAAGGGAGCCTTGGCGCCGTTCTGCTTCCCGAAGGTGAAGTAGTCGAATTCGGCGAGAGATTCGACGTTGGTCTTGGCGAGCGGCGCGAGTTCTTCTCTTGTCGGCGGCTTCCCGTTCTTTCCGAGGCCCTGCACGGCAAAGGCCGAATACATTTCATCGAATTCCCAGGCGTGGCGGACGCCGAGAATCTTCCCATCCGTGCCAAAGACGACTTCGCTGCGGACCGCAACCCACACGTGCGGGTGGGCATGGGCCGTGAGCGTCCCGGCGAGGGTCAGGAGCGCGAAGATCGTGAGGGTTCTGAAAGTCATTCCACTCGCGGATAGGCGTTGAAGTCGGCGAAAACAGGGCGGGGCGCGCCGACCGTGCTTCCTGTGCATGCTGTCATATCGGTTCTTGAAAACGTCGTCCCGCCTGACGTAAGGTGCAACCTGAACAGAGTCGCCGCTCCGGCGGGCGCTTCATGCGGTGAGCCGCGGGGTTCAGGCTGAGCGGCAAGCCGGACCTCATCGAGAGGCCCTCGCCGGGGGTCCCTCGAGTCCTCGTTCCTAGTCGCTTTTGCGTTCTGGCGCACGACCTTGAGCGCGCATCGCCGTTTCGCGCGGGAGAGTTTCTGAATGGCGGATAACGTCGCCGGCGACATGAAAACCGGCTCCGCCTTCGGCGAGGCGTCGCTTTCGGATCGTTTCGACCTTTCCCGCAGCCGCGTGCTGATGACCGGCACGCAGGCCATCGTCCGCGTCCTTCTCATGCAGAAGGAGCGCGACCGCCGCGCCGGGCTCAATACGGCGGGCTTCGTGACGGGCTATCGCGGCTCGCCGCTCGGCGGCGTCGACGCCCAGATGCACAAGGCCAAGGCCTGGTTCGACGAGAGCGACATCCTCTTCACGCCGGGCCTCAACGAAGATCTCGCCGTCACCGCCATCTGGGGCGCGCAGCAGGCCGAGATGCGCGGCGAGGGCAAGTATGACGGCGTCTTCTCCGTCTGGTATGGCAAAGGCCCCGGCGTCGACCGCAGCGGCGACGCGCTGCGCCACGTCAACCTCGCCGGAACCGCGCGACATGGCGGCGTGCTGGCGCTCATGGGCGACGACCACACCGCCGAGTCCTCCACGACCGCGCATCAGTCCGAATATCATTTCGTCGACGTCATGATGCCGATCCTCTCGCCCGCCGGCGTGCAGGAGATATTGGACTATGGCCTCTACGGCTTCGCCATGTCGCGCTTCGCTGGCGTCTGGGTCGGCCTGAAGCTCGTCAAGGATACGGTCGAGTCGACCGCCTCGGTCGACGGTTCGCTCGATCGCGTCCAGCCGATCATTCCGGCGGATTTCGTCCTGCCGCCCGGCGGCCTCAACATCCGCGCCGCCGATCCCGTGCTGGCGCAGGAAGAGCGGCTGCAGGAAAGCAAGCGCGACGCGATGCTCGCCTTCATCCGCGCCAACCGCCTCAACCGCATCATCACCTCCGGCGGCGCCGATCCGAAGATCGGGATCATCACCGTCGGGAAGTCCTATCTCGACGTGCGTCAGGCGCTCGACGATCTCGGCGTCGACGAAGTGAAGGCGAACGACCTTGGCCTGCGTCTCTACAAGATTGCCGCGCCCTGGCCGCTCGAGCCCAGGGGGTTGCATGAATTCGCGCGCGGGCTCGACCTCATCATGGTCGTCGAAGAGAAGCGCTCGCTCATCGAAGTGCAGCTGCGCGAAGAACTCTATGGCGCGCCGAACCAGCCGATCTGCATCGGCAAGAAGGACGAACGCGGCGAGTGGCTCTTCCCGGTCAAGGGCGCACTCGACGCCAATGACATCGCCATCGCCATCGGCCGGCGGCTGCTGAAATACCACGCCGTCGAAGACCTCGAAGCCCGCGTGCGCCGGCTGGAGCGTCTGCAGGACCGTCGCCGCACCATGACCGACGTCACCGTGCGCGTGCCGCATTTCTGCGCCGGCTGTCCGCATTCGACCTCGACGCATGTGCCCGAGGGCGCGCGCGCCTATACGGGCATCGGCTGCCACTACATGGCGCAATGGATGGATCGCTCGACCGAGGGCTACACCCATATGGGCGGCGAGGGCGCGAACTGGATCGGCGAGGCGCCGTTCTCGACGCGAAAGCACATGTTCCAGAATCTGGGCGACGGAACCTATAACCACTCGGGTTCGCTCGCCATCCGCTTCGCGGTCGCCGCCGGCATGAACATCACCTTCAAGATTCTCTACAACGGCGTCGTCGCCATGACCGGCGGCCAAAAGCACGAGGGCGAACTCACCGTCGAAGCCATCGTGCGCCAGGTCGCGGCCGAGGGCGTGAAAAAGATTGCGCTTGTCACCGACGAGCCCGGCAAATATCCGCCGACCATCGCCTGGCCGCCGGGCCTCACGATCCATCACCGCAACGTCATCAACGAGGTGCAGCGGGAACTGTCGCAGACCGATGGCGTCACCATCCTCATCTACGACCAGACCTGCGCGACGGAGAAGCGCCGCCTGCGCAAGCGCGGCCTCTTTCCCGATCCCGAAGCGCGCATCATCATCAATGAAGCGGTGTGCGAAGGTTGCGGCGACTGCGGCACGGCCTCGAACTGCGTGGCGGTTCAGCCGGTCGAGACGGAATTCGGCCGCAAGCGCCGCATCGATCAATCCGCCTGCAACAAGGATTTCTCCTGCCTCGAGGGTTTCTGCCCGAGCTTCGTGACGGTGCATGGCGCGCGCATGAAGAAGGCGCCGTTGCCGTCCAAAGAGGATACGCGCGGCCAGCCCGCGTTGCCCGCGCCGAAGATCCCCGAGATCGGTGCGACGCCCTACGGGATTCTGATCGCCGGCTTGGGCGGCACGGGCGTCGTCACCGTCTCGGCCATTCTCGGCATGGCCGCGCATCTCGAGGGCAAGGGCGTCGGCGTCATCGACATGGCGGGCCTCGCGCAAAAGGGCGGCGCCGTCTATTGCCATGTGAAGATCGGCGCGACGCCCGCCGACGTGCACGCCATCCGCATCGCGGCGGGCGAAGCCAATCTCCTGCTCGGGTGCGATCTCGTCGTTGCGGGCGCCAAGCAGGTGCTCGCCGGCGTTGAGCAGGGCAAGACGGCGGTGCTCGTCAACAGCGCGGAGGTTTTTCCCGGCGACATCGAACGCAATCCCGATTTCGTTCTGCCCTCGGAGGAGATCAAGCAGGCGATCCGCCGCGCCGGTGGGCCGGAGTCGATTTTTGTCGACACGACCGCGTTCGCGCAGGCGCTGCTCGGCAACTCCATCGCCGCCAATATCTTCATCCTCGGCTACGCCTGGCAGAAGGGCTATCTGCCGCTGTCGGAGGCGGCCATCCTGCGCTCCATCGAGCTCAACGGCGAATCCGTGCCGATGAACCATTCGGCTTTCCTCTGGGGCCGCCGCGCCGCGCATGATCTGCGAAGCGTCGAGGCGGTCGTCGAGGGGCTGCGCCGCCCGACGGAGGCGAGCCAGCGTTCCGTTACGCTCGACGAAGTGACGGCGCGTCGCGGCGCCTATCTCGTCGATTATCAGAGCGAGGCCTATGCCGCGCATTACCGCGCGCGCGTCGATGCGGTTGCGAAACTGGAGAAGGCGCGCATGCCGGGCTCGGCCGAGCTGACCGAAGCGGTCGCGCGCTATCTCTTCAAGCTTATGGCCTTCAAGGATGAGTTCGAAGTCTCACGGCTTTACACGAGCGACGCCTTTCAGCGACAGCTCTCTGAGACTTTCGAGGGCGATCTGAAACTCGAACTGCATCTTGCGCCGCCGATCCCCTTCCTGCAGCGCAAGACGGATTTCGGCGGCTCTCGCAAGATCACCTTCGGTTCGTGGATGTTCAAGGTCATGAAGGTGCTCGCGAAGCTCAAATGGCTGCGCGGATCGTTTGTTCGACTTCACGCGTTTCAACAACGACCGCATCGTCGAGCGCAAGCTTCTGACGGACTATGAGGCGCTGATCGACGAGTTGCTTGTCTCGCGTCACCCCGGAAAATCACGCCGCCGCCGTGGCGCTGGCGCGTCTTCCCGAGAAAATCCGCGGCTTCGGCCATATCAAGGGGCGGCACATCGCGGCGGTCGATGCCGAGCGTCAGCGTCTCTTCGCCGAGTTCCGCGCGCCGGCTTCGGTGAAGCTCGCCGCAGAGTGAGCGACAGCGCTTCCTTGGCGATCGTCTCGCTTTCACAATCGGGCCGTCAGGTTGAGCCGCGTCGCCGCGTCCTTCTGCTTGGCGGTACGAGACGAAGGCCGCGTCCTGGCGCAACACATCGCCGCCGATCCCCGCGTTGCAGGCGTCGCCTCGCTCGCTGGCCGCACCAGCGGGCCTCTGGCGCTTGCGCTCCCGACGCGCGTCGGCGGTTTCGGCGGCGTCGAGGGGTTGATGCGCTATCTGCGCGACGAGCGCATCACCGATGTGATCGACGCGACCCATCCTTTCGCCGCGCGCATGTCGTCGAATGCGCGTGAAGCCTGTGCGGCGTTGGGCCTGCCGCTGATCGTCTACGCCCGCCCGCCGTGGCGCGCGGTTCCAGGCGATCACTGGATCGAGGCGGTGGATGATGCGGCGGCCCCGCAGGCGCTCGGGCCGGCGCCGCGCCGCGTATTCCTCACCATCGGCCGTCAGGGCGTCGCCGATTTTTGCGCGGCGCCCCAGCACGACTATCTGCTGCGCGTGATCGAAGCGCCAGAGGCGGGCGACCTGCCGCCAAGATGCGAGGTTATCGCCGCGCGCGGTCCGTTCACGTACGAGGATGAGGTCGCGCTGATGCGCGAGAAGCGGATCGACGTCGTCGTGAGCAAGAACAGCGGCGGCACGCTCACCTACGCCAAGATCGCAGCCGCGCGGGACCTAAGCCTGCCAGTCGTGATGATCCGCCGCCCGCGCGCGCCGGCGCCGCTGTCGTGACGATCTTGATGCGGTGATGGCGCTGATCGCCTCATGAGCCGCGTTCTGATGATCCAGGGCACGGGCTCGGACGTCGGCAAATCGCTCGTCGTCGCGGGGCTGGCGCGCGCATTCGTCAATCGCGGCCTCAAGGTTGCGCCTTTCAAGCCGCAGAACATGTCCAACAACGCGGCCGTGACCGCCGACGGCGGCGAGATCGGCCGCGCGCAGGCGCTGCAGGCGCGCGCGGCGCAGATTGCCCCGACGGTCGACATGAACCCGGTGCTCCTCAAGCCGCAAGGCGCGAATGGCTCGCAAGTGGTGGTGCGCGGCGTCATCGCCGGACAGGCGACAGCGCGCGATTATCAGGACTGGAAGCCGCGGCTGAAGCCTGCCGTGATGGAGAGCTTTGCGCGCCTCAAGGCGCAAAGCGATCTCGTTCTTGTCGAAGGCGCGGGCAGCGCGGCCGAGATCAATCTGCGCGCCAACGATATCGCCAATATGGGTTTTGCGCGCGAGGCGGATGCGCCTGTGGTGCTTGTCGGCGACATCGACCGCGGCGGCGTCATCGCGCAGCTCGTCGGCTGCAAGGCGGTGCTGGACGCAGACGACGCGGCGATGATCGAGGGCTTCATCGTCAACAAGTTTCGCGGCGACGCTTCGCTCTTTGACGAAGGCATGCGCATCATCGCCGCGCGCACGGGTTGGCGCGCGCTTGGCCTCGTTCCTTTCTTCGACGCGGCCTTGCGCCTACCGGCCGAAGACGCGTTCGGCCTTCGCGCCCGGCGCAACGCGGGGGGCGGCGAAATCGTCGTCGCCGTTCCGCTTCTGCCTCACATCGCCAATTTCGACGACCTCGATCCGCTGAAGGCGGAGCGCGAGCGTCGACTTGCGTTTTCTGCAGCCCGGCGATGCTCTGCCCGCAGAGACCGCGCTCGTCATCCTCCCGGGTTCGAAGGCGACGATCGCGGACCTCGCTGCGCTACGTCGCTAACGGCTGGGACATCGACATCGCCGCCCATCTAAGGCGCGGCGGCCGCGTCTATGGCGTCTGCGGCGGCTATCAGATGCTCGGTCGTGCGATCTGTGATCCGCACGGCATGGAAGGCGAGGTGACGGACGCGGCCGGATTGGGGCTGCTGGACATCGAGACCACGCTGACCGATAGGAAGACGCTTACGCGGGTTCACGGTCAGGCCATGTTATTCGAGGCGCCCTTTCAACGGTTATGAAATGCATGTCGGCGAAACGCGCGGCGCGGATTGCTCGCGGCCCATGCTGCGCTTCGCGGATGGCCGCGTCGACGGCGCCGTCTCCCGCGATGGTCGCGTCGCGGGCGCCTATGTGCACGGGCTTTTCTCGGACGACGCTTTTCGCCGCGCCTTTCTCGCGCTGATCGGCGCTTCCGGCTCGGACCTGCGGTTCGAAGAGTCGATAGACGAAACGCTCGACGCTTTCGCAGCCCATTGCGAGAAACACATCGATATCGACGTGCTCTGGGAGATCGCGCGATGAGCGCGCATGGTCCCATCGTTGGGCGTATCGCGCATGGCGGCAGGCTCGACGCCGCGCGTCGGCGTTATCCGAACGCGCCGCAGCCCTGGATCGATCTCTCGACCGGCGTCAACCCGCAACCCTATCCGCTGCCGCCGATCGCTCAAGAAGCCTGGACGCGCCTTCCGGACGATGAAGCCTTCGCCGCGCTGGAGGCCGCCGCGAGCGGCGCCTATCGGGCGCCAGCGAACGCCGAAATCGTCCCCGGCCCCGGCGCGCAGGCCTTCATACAGCTTCTGCCGCGCATTTTTCCTGCACGCAGCGTCGCGGTGCTGGGCTTTGCCTATGCGGAACACGCGGCCTGCTGGGCGGCCGCCGGGGCGAGCGTCGCAATCGTCGAAACTGCGGCCGCGCTTGCAGCCGCGGACGTCGCCGTCATCGTCAATCCGAACAATCCCGACGGGCGCCTGCTGCCGACGCGCAGCATCGCGCTCCTTGCGCAGGAGATGACGCGCAAGGGCGGCCTCCTCGTCGTCGATGAATCCTTCATGGATTTCACGCCGGCGAACAGCGTCGTCCCGCTTGTTTCGACCGAAAGCGTGATCGTGCTTCGCTCGCTTCGGCAAAGCCTATGGGCTTCCGGGCCTGCGTCTCGGCGTCGCTTTGTGCGCCAGCGCTCGCGCGGCGCCCTTGCGCGCGGCGCTCGGCCCATGGGCGGTCTCCGGGCCGGCGCTTGTTGTCGGCGCGCGAGCGCTGTCCGATTCGCGCTGGCTTCGCGCGGCCGCGGCCGCCTGCGCGACGGAGGCTGCGCGGCTCGACGGCGCCTTGTTGCGCGCGGGATTCGACATCGTCGGCGGAACGTCGCTGTTTCGGCTGGTTCGCCATGAGCAGGCGCCGGCGCGGTGCGAGCGGCTCTGCGAGAAGGGCGTGCTCGTTCGCGCCTTTTCCGAAAAGCCGCAGTGGCTGCGATTCGGGTTGCCGGGAGGCGAACAGGCGTGGCGTCGCCTTTCGGCGGCGCTGGAGGACGCATGACAAAGGCAGACGGCGACCCGCGGCCTAACGACGCAGATGCGGACGCGCTCGCGCCTGCCGCGCCTTTCAGCGAAGCGGAGCGGGCGGCGGTCTATCGGGCGATCTACACGCGCCGAGACGTTCGTAACGAGTTCCTTAACGAGGATGTTCCGCAGGACGTGCTGATGCGGATTCTCGACGCGGCGCATCATGCGCCTTCCGTCGGGTTCATGCAGCCCTGGAACTTCATCGCCATACGCGACCGCGCTGTGCGAAGCGCCGTGCATGACGCCTTCCTGCGCGGCGCGGCGGCGGAAGAGGAGATGCTCGATCCCTCCCGTCGCGGCCATTACAGGAGCTTGAAACTGGAAGGGATTCTCAAGGCCCCGTTGAATGTCTGCGTTACCTGCGACCGCGCCCGGCATGGAGCGACGGGCCTCGGGCGCACGCTGCAGCCGGACACGGACATCCTGAGCACCGCCTGCGCCGTGCAGAATCTCTGGCTTGCGGCGCGTGTCGAGGGCGTCGGCGTCGGTTGGGTCAGCATCATGCGCGAATAGGATCTGCGCGAGATTTTGCAGATCCCGGAAGGAATTGTGGTTGTCGCCTATCTTTGCGTCGGCTTCGTCGACCGGGCCTATCCGCGACCCGAGTTGGAGGTGAAGCGCTGGGCGCCGCGTCTCAAGCTTGAAGAGTTGGTCTTCGAAGACCGATGGGGCCGCGCTTGCGCGTCCATAAACCGGCCTTAAATATTCGTAACGATCATTGAGAAGATCTTTCGGGACCTCAACGTCGCCTTAAGCCTCGCAAGCGATGAGGCTTGAGTTGCTCGGGGAGGGGATGGATAGTCGATCAGCTCCATGTGAGGAGCGCGGAGACGGAAATCATGGCGACGGCGAATTTTGAGCAGGATTTCGATAAGGCTTTCTCGCTCGCCAACAACACCATTTTGACCGTGACCGAAGTGCCCGAGCGCGAGGAGGAGCTGCTGAAGCTTCTCGAGCGGGCGATGCTGCGTGGTTTCGACAATCACGCCCGCCTCACTGAAATCCATCTTCCGATGGAGCGCTTCCCCTTCATGGATTCGAAATTCTGGCACGTGCCGATCGAGGATTGCGGAAAGGCGCCGGTCTTGCGCTTCTTCTTCGAGCATCCCGAAACCGAAGCGAGCTGACCGCCTTCGACGGCGCGATCACGCGACCGCCGCTTCCTTGCCGACCGAGGTCTCGGTAGGCCGGGCCTTGCGCCGGATTTTGCTCATCAACAGATAGATCACCGGCGTCGTGTAGAGCGTCAGCACCTGACTGAGCAGCAGGCCGCCGATAATGGTTATGCCGAGCGGCCGGCGCAATTCCGCGCCGATGCCCGTCGCGAAAGCGAGCGGCAACGCGCCGAACATCGCGGCGAGCGTCGTCATGACGATCGGCCGGAAACGCTCGAGCGCCGCTTCCAGCGCCGCATCGTGGATGGAAAGGCCGTGCTCGCGTTCGCCCTGCAGCGCAAAGTCGACGAGCATGATGCCGTTTTTCTTCACGATGCCGATCAGAAGCAGGATGCCGATGAAGGCGATGACCGTAAACTCCGCGCCGAAGAGCTCGAGTGAGAGAAGCGCCCCGAGGCCGGCCGAAGGCAGGGTCGAGATGATGGTGATGGGGTGTACGAGGCTTTCGTAGAGAATGCCAAGGATGATGTAGACGGCGAGCAGCGCGGCGAGGATCAGCGTCGCCATGCCCTTGGCGATTTTCCGGAAATCGGCGGCGTCGCCGGCGAAGCCCGTATGCAGGCCGCCGGGTGGATTGATTTCGGCGATCGCCGTTTCAATTGCGCTTGTCGCGGCGTCGAGGGTCGAGCCGGGCGCCGACGTTGTATGAAATCGTAATCGCCGGGAGCACGCCCTGATGGTTCACCACGAGCGGCATTGATCCCCGGTCGATCTGGGCGAGCGCGGTAAGCGGGATCTGCTGTCCTGTCGCGCTGGAGACATAGATTCCCGCAAGGTCGCGGATATCCCTCTGCCGCGCCGGCGGCGTCTCGAAGATGACGCGATACTGATTGCGCTGCGTGTAGATGATCGTATCCTGCCGCTGGCCGAAGGCGCTGTTGAGCGCGGCGTCGATCCCGGTGATCGGCACTCCCATGCGGGCCGCCGCATTGCGGTCTATGACGACGGAGGCGCGCAGACCCGGCTGTTCCTTGTCCGAGGTGACGTCGGCGAGTTCAGGCAGTTGTCTGAGGCGCGCGAGGATCTTGCTGCGCCATTGCTCGAGTTCCTCCAGCGAGGCGTCGGAAAGCGTGAACTGATATTGCGATTTGCTCGGGCGGCCGCCGCTGCGCAAATCCTGCGAGGGCACGAGGAAGACGCTGAGGCCGGCGATATGCGCAAATTCTTTGCGCAGACGGTTGATCACGTCCCTGCTCGTCGCCTGGCGCTGATCGGCTGGCTTCAGCGCGATGAATATCCGACCCTGGTTGCCTGCCGCCGTGAGGCTGCCCGAGCCGATGAAGGAGCCGACGTTGAGGACGTCAGGATCCTTGAGCAAGACTTCGGTCGCGGCCCGCTGCAGCCTCGACATTTCGGCGAAAGAGACGTCCGCCGACGCTTCCGTCGTCCCGTTGATGAGGCCGATGTCGTCCTGCGGCAGGTTTCCCTTCGGGATCGTTCGATAGAGCTGCACCGTCCAGACGACGGTGACGAGGATGACGACGAGTGTGGCCCATGGATGGTCGACGACCGGCCTTAGCGTGCGCGCGTAGAGCGCAATGACGCGATCGAGCCCGCCTTCGACCAGGCGGTCGAAGCGCGTCGGCGTCTTTTTCTTGGGAGCTGGCAGCCAGGCGCAGATCGTGGGCGTAACGGTCAGCGACACGACGGTCGAGATCAGGATCGCGAAGGTGAGCGTGAAGGAGAATTCCCGAAGGAGCCTTCCCATCACGCCCTCCATGAAGAGCAGCGGGATGAAGACCGCGATGAGCGACAGGCTGATCGAGATGACGGTGAAGGCGATCTGTTTCGAGCCTTTGAGCGCCGCCTCCATACGGCTCATGCCGCGCTCGCTGTAGCTCTCGATGTTTTCGATCATCACGATCGCGTCGTCGACCACGAAGCCGACAGAGATCGTCAGCGCCATGAGCGAAAGGTTGTCGATCGAAAAGCCCGCGACCCACATGGCGGCGCAGGTGCCGACAAGCGACAGCGGCACGGTGACCCCCGCCGCGATCACGGGCGTCGCGCGCCGCAGGAAGATGAACACGACCATCATTACGAGGCAGACCGAGATCGCCAGAGTCAATTGTATGTCGTGCACGCTGGCGCGGATCGACTGCGTGCGGTCGGAAAGGACGCGGATGTCGATGCCGGACGGAATCCACTTCTGCAGTTGTGGCAGAAGCCCCTTGATGTGATCGACGGTCTCGATCACGTTGGCGTTCGGTTGCTTGGTGACGATGATGATCACCGCCGGCTTGCCGTTGAACCAGCCGGCCGCCATACGGTTGCGCACGCCGCGATCGACCTGGGCCACGTCGCCGAGCCTGACGATCGTCCCGTTTCGAGACGCGACCACGATGTTGCGATAATCTTCGGGCGTCGACAGCTGATCGGTCGTGCCGAGTGTGATCTCCTGCGTCGAGCCGGCGAGCGCGCCCACCGCGGAATGCGCATTCGCGCCGAAAAGCGCCTGGCCGACTTCATTCACCCCTAGATTCATCGCCGCGAGTCGCGCCGAATCCACCTGCACGCGGATCGCCGGCTGCTCCGCTCCCACGATCCGCGCCTCGGCGACGCCCGGCACCTGGGAAATTCGCTGCGTGATGACCGTGTCCGCCGCGTCGAAAATGGCGCTGGTCGGAAGCGTGTCGGAAGTCAGGGCCAGCACGAAAACCGGCATGGTCGACTGGCTCGCCTTGCGGAAGGTCGGAGCCGTAGGCAGGTCGGCGGGCAGATCGACGAGGGATGCGTTGATTGCGGCCTGAACGTCGCGGGCGGCGGCGTCGAGATTTTTTTCGATGTTGAATTGCGCGATGATCTGGGTCGTGCCCAGCGAACTGGTCGAGGTGAGTTCGTTGAGGCCGGAGATGCTCGATAGATGGCGTTCGAGCGGAGCCGCGACAGAGGCCGCCATCGTCTGGGGATCGGCGCCCGGCCGGGAGGCGCTGACGCCGATCACCGGAAAGTCGACTGCGGGCAGGCTGGCGACGGGAAGAAGGAAATAGGCGACTGCGCCCAGCAGGAAGAGCGCCATGGCGAGAAGCGTCGTCCCGACGGGCCGCCGGATGAATATGGCGGAAATGTTCACTCCGCGGCCTCGCGCCGGGGAGAGGGCTCCTCGTCAGGCTCTGGCGAATCGGCGACCGCTTCCTGCGTGAAGCGCCCCTCGAGGAAGCGGGCGCGAAGCCGGTCGACCGCGAGATAGATCACCGGCGTCGTGTAGAGCGTCAGCGCCTGACTCATCAGAAGGCCGCCGACGATGGAGACGCCGAGCGGCACGCGCAGCTCGCTACCCGGTCCGGTCGCGAGCGCCAGCGGCAGGGCGCCAAAGAGCGCGGCGAGCGTTGTCATCATGATGGGGCGAAAGCGCAGATGGGCCGCCCGGACAATCGACGCATGTGGCGAGAGCCCCTCGACGCGCTCCGCCTCCAGCGCGAAGTCGATCATCATGATCGCGTTCTTTTTCACGATGCCCATCAACAGCACCACGCCGATCAGCGCGACGATCGACATGTCGATGCGCAGGATCAGCAGCGCGAGCAGCGCGCCGACGCCGGCCGAGGGCAGGGTCGTGATCACTGTGAACGGGTGCGCGAAGCTTTCATAAAGCACGCCGAGCACGACGTAGATGGCGATGATGGCGGCGACGATGAGCCAGGGCTCGCTCGCGAGAGACTTGTTGAACTCGGCCGCGTCGGCGCTGAAGACGCCGACGATGGACGACGGCATGCCGATCGTCTTCTCCGCCGCGGCGACCATCTTTACCGCGTCTCCCAGAGCGACGCCGTCCGACAAATCGAAGCTGATCGTCGACGCGGGGAATTGATCCTGATGCGAAACCGAGAGCGGCGCCGAAATCGTCTCGATGCGCACGAAAGCCGCGAGCGGCGTCTGCGGGCCGCCGCCAATCGGCGCGACATAAAGCTTTTCGAGCGCTCCGGTGCCGCGCAGATATTGGGGCGCCGCCTCCAGGATCACCCGATACTGGTTGGACTGCGTGTAGATCGTGGAAATCTGGCGCTGGCCGAAGGCGTCGTTCAGCACGTTGTCGACGTCCTGCGCGGATATGCCGAGCCGGCCCATCTTGGCGCGATCGATCCGGATCTGCGCGCGCAGGCCGCCATCCTGTGTTTCGGCGGCGACGTTTTTCAGGCCCGGCGTCTTGCGCAATTCATCCAGCAGCCGGTCGGACCAGGTCAGCAGGTCGCCCGCGTCGGCGGCGGTCAGCGTATATTGATATTGCGAGCGGCTGGGCCGCGTCGTGATCTGGATGTCCTGGACAGGCTCGACAAAAAGGGAGGCTCCGGCAACTCTTTCGCCCTCCGCCTTCAGCCGTTCGGCGATCTCGCCCGCACTCGCGGCGCGATCGTCGCGCTTTTTCAGCGTGACCGTCAGTCGGCCGACGTTGGTCGTCGCGTTCAGCGGCCCGACGCCGAGGACGGAAATGACGCCGGTGACGTCGGGATCCTTGCGGAAAACGTCGGAAACTTTCGCCTGCAGCGCTGTCATGCGGTCGAAGGAGGCGTCAGGCGAGGCCTCCAGTACGACGCTGAGAACGCCGGTGTCCTGACGCGGGAGAAAGCCCTTGGGAACGACGATGTAGAGCACCACGGTGAGGGCGAGCGTTCCCGCTGTCAGCAGGAGCATGAACGTCTCGCGCGCCAGCGCCCAATCTAGCGAGCGATAATAGAGTTGGTCGAGCCAGAGTGACGCGGTTTCAAGCTTGGTATGCGTGCGCGCCGGCGCCGCGCGCAGCAGCGTCGCGCAGAGCATCGGCGTCAGCGTGAGCGAGACGACCGCCGAAATCACGACGGCGATGGAGAGCGTGAGCGCGAATTCGCGAAACATGCGACCGACGATGCCGGTCATGAACAGAAGCGGGATGAAAACCGCGAGCAGCGAAACCGTGAGCGAAACGACGGTGAACCCGATCTCGCGGGCGCCTTCGAGCGCGGCGTCAAGCGGCTTCCTGCCGTGTTCGATGTTGCGCACGATGTTTTCGATCATCACGATCGCGTCGTCGACGATGAAGCCCGTGCCGATGGTGAGCGCCATCAGCGAGAGATTGTCGAGAGAAAAGCCGGCGCCCCACATCACGAAGAAGGTCGCGATGATGGAGAGCGGCAGGCTCACGCCGGCGATGATCGTGGCGCGCCAGCTTCTCAGGAACATCAGCACCACGGCGACCACGAGGCCGCCGGCGATGAGGAGAGTCATCTCCACTTCATGGATCGAGGCGCGGATCGTCTCGGTGCGGTCGTTGACGATGTCGAGGGTAATGCCGGCTGGAAGCGTCGCCCGAAGCTGGGGGAGTTCCTGTTTGACGAGGTCCACGGTGGAGATGATGTTCGCGCCCGGCTGGCGCAGCACGTCCAGCACGACCGACTGTTCGCCGTTGTACCAGCCGCCGACCCGGGCGTTCTCCAGACCGTCGATGACCGTGGCGACGTCGCGCAGCATCACGGGCGCCTTGTTGCGCCAGGCGACGATGATCGTCTCATACTGCTTGGCTTGCAGGATCTGGTCGTTCGCGTCGAGCGTGTAGGACTGGCGGCGACCGTCGAGAGACCCTTTGGCGCCGGCATTGTTCGCGGCGGCGACGGCCTGGCGCAGATCCTCCATGCCGATGTGGTTGGCCGCCAGCCGCGCGAGATCAGCTTCGATGCGGATCGCCGGCCGCACGCCGCCCTGAACAGAGACGCGGCCGACGCCCGAAACCTGGGACAGCTGCGGGGCGATGAGCGTGTCGGCGAGATCGCTGAGGTCGCGCAGCGACGCCGTCTTCGAGCGCAGCGTCAGGGTCAGTATCGCCGTGTCGGCCGGGTTCACCTTGGCGTAGACGGGCGGGTAGGGCAGGTCGCGCGGCAAGGTCGAGGCGGCGGCGTTGATCGCCGCCTGCACATCCTGCGCGGCGGCGTCGATGTCGCGATCGAGGGCGAACTGCAAGGTGACCTGGGAGAGCCCGAAGGAACTCTGCGACGACATGCTGGTCAGCGACGGGATCTGGCCGAACTGCCGCTCGAGCGAAGCGGTCACGAGCGAGGAGATGGTGTCCGGATTGCCGCCGGGGAGCTTCGTTGTGACCTGAATAGTTGGGAAGTCGACTTGCGGCAGCGGCGAAATGGACAGGCGGGAATAGCCCAGGAGGCCGACAAGCAGCAGAGCGAACGCCATGAGAGACGTCGCCACTGGCCGCTTGATGAAGGGCGCCGATACGTTCATGCCGGGTCAAGTCACCTTTTCAATGTTTCCTCGCTGCGCGCGCCCCTGTCGCGCCGGCCGCGGCCATTTTCGTCCGCAGAGCGAGGCGCAGGGGAACCGCTCGCCGGTTCCTCAACGTTAGCGAGCCGCACAATGGCCCCGTCCGAGAGGCGGGAGAAGCCGCTAGTGATCACCGTCGTTCCTGCCTCCAGCCCGGAGGTCACGACCACGATGTTCTCATCCTGGCGTCCGGTTGTGACAGGACGCATATGGGCGGCTCCGTCTGCGCCCAGAACATAGACGAACGCGCCGGAGGGCCCGCGCTGCACGGCGGTGCTCGGGGTCACGACCGCATTGTGAATCGTGTCGAGCATCAGCCGCACATTGACGAACTGCCCGGGCCAGAGCGTCAGATTCGCATTTGAGAATGTCGATTTGAGTTTAACCGTGCCCGTCATCTGGTCGATCTGATTGTCGACGACCGTCAATTCGCCGCTCTCGAGCAGCGTCGAATTGTCGGGGCCGAGCGCCCTGACCTTGGGGGAGGCGCCCCCGCCTGCGCTTTCAGGACCGCCGCGATGGCCTGCTGGGGAAGCGTGAACATAACGTAGATCGGCTTGAGCTGCGTGACGACGACAATGCCCGTCTGGTCGGAAGGGTGGAGGATGTTGCCGATGTCCACGAGGCGGATGCCGACCCGCCCCTCGATCGGCGAGCGGATCGTCGCATAGTCGAGCGTCGTGCGCGTATTGTCGATGGCGGCCTGATCCGCTCGCACCTGCGCCTCGAGTTGCGAGACGAGCGCTTTTTGCGTCGCATATTGCTGGGCCGAGAGAAACTTTCCGGCGACGAGCTTCTCGTAACGCACGACGTCCACGCGGGCGTTGGCCAGATTGGCCTCGTCCTGCGCCTTCTTCGCGACCGCCTGATCGTATTGGGCCTTGTAGAGCGAGGGGTCGATCTCGGCGAGGATGTCGCCTTTCTTCACGTCCTGGCCCTCGGTGAAGTCGAGGCGCAGGAGCCGCCCGTCGACTTGGGTCCGAATCGTGACCGTATTGAGCGCCTGCACCGTGCCCACCGCGTCGATCGTCACCGGAACGTCGGAGATGCGCGCCGGCGCTGACGTCACCGTCACCTTTTCGTCGCGCTTGCCTCCCAAGCCGTTCGCCGCGTTCTGTCCGCCACCGGAGAAGCCGGGCAGCATGCGGTAGCCCCATGCCGCGAGGAGAACCAGCGCGAGCGCCGCGACCGCGAGGAGGATACGCCGGTTGGCCCGGATCATGGAAAGATGCCCTTGTCGGATTCATAGACGGCGTTCGCGTAGGCGATTTCCGCGTCCCGCGTCGTGGGAGACCATCCGCCGCCGAGCGCCTGATATAGGCTCGTCGCGGACTGAAAGTAAGACAGCCGGGTCACAGCAAGTTGATCTTGAGCCTGAAAGAGGTTGGTCTGTGTGGTCGAGAGGGTGATGATGTCGATCGTGCCCTCCTGCAGCCGCATCTCCGCCGCGGTCAGCGCTCGCTGGGCCGCCGCCGCCGCCGTAGCTTGCAGCTTCAACTGGCGTTCGGTCTCTTTCGTTGCGATCAGCGCATTCTCCGTGTCGGAGAGCGCCGTGAGGATCTGCTTGCGATAGAGCGCGCCGAGCTCGGCGAAGCGGCCCTTCTGCAACTGGTATTGGCCCTGCAGATTGAAGCCGTCGAAGATCGGCTGCGTAAGATTGCTCGCCGCCTGCCAGGCAATCGCCTCGGGACGCAGCAGATTATGCAGCAACGCGCTCTGCAGTCCGTAAGTGCCGGTGAGGGTCAGCGAGGGGAAAAAGGCGGCGCGCGCCTGCAGCACCGAGAATTCCTGCGAGGCGAGGCGCGCTTCGGCCTCCGCCACGTCGGGCCGGCGCAGCAGCACCTCTGACGGCAGACCCGGCGTCACGCGCGGATAGGTAAGTTTCGTCAGCGAGCCGCCCTGTATCTCGACGCTCTCGGGCGTCTGCCCCGTCAGCACGGCGAGCTGGTTGCGCGTCTGCCGCAGCGTCTGCTCCAGCGGCGGGATCGTCGCGCGCTGCTGGGCGAGCACCGTCTCCTGTTGCGCGGTGTCCAGCGCGCTCGCCGTGCCGACCTCGAAACGGGCCTGGATGGCGCGGTTGACGCGTGCGGCGATGGAGACGTTGTTGTTTGCGATGCGCAACCGGTCCTGCGCCGTCAACACCTGAAAATAGGCGTTGAGAATCGAGGCGACTGCGGAGATTTCCACCGTATCGCGGTTGAAGCGGCTGGCGTTGGCGAGGAGGCGCGCGGCGTTGGAGGCGTCCTGATTCTGGCCCCAGAAATCGATCGTGTAGCTCGCGGTCAGGCCAAGCTGGAAGAAGCCGAAATCCCGCGCGCTGAAGCCGGATGAACTTGTCGTGGAGGACGACGACGAGCTCGACGTCGCCGGAGTGAAGCCGCTGCTGGCCGACCCGACGTTGGTCGTGGTTCCCGGCGTACGCGTGGTGCGGGCGATGTCCTGCATCGAGATGTTCGGCCACAGCGCCGCGCTGTTGACGCGCGCCTGGGCGTCAGCCTGCTGGATTCGCGCCACGGCGGCGGCGATGTCGAGATTGTCGCCGAGCGCCTGCTCGACGAGCCGCGCGAGTTCCTTCGAGCCGAATCGGGCGGCGAATTCTGGCCCCCTGGACATCGGCTTCCCGGAGGCCGGTTTAGTTTCGCGAAATCGGTCCGGCGGCGGCGTGGCGAGGTCCGGCTTGTCCCATTCGAGGTTGCAGCCGCCCAGAAGCAACGCTGCGACAAACAGCGTTTGGGCGGTCAGCAGGCGCGAAGAAGGGCTGGACGTTGCGCCGGGGGTCGACAGATCGAAACTCCATGTGGCCAGCGGACGAATGCGCCTGCAGCGCTATCGTCGGGAGGACCCAGACGAGGCATTAGAAAAGCGACAGGGTTCGCGACGGGGACCAGGCCGTCGCCGGGGAGACGGGACGGGAGTCCGAGGGCAAGCTCGCGCGCCGCCATGTGGGCGTCAAGTTACCTATTTTTAACCCGAGTCGTCAGCCCCTTTTATTGGGCCTCGTCCGCTGCGGGCTTGGGGGCCGCCGGCTTGGGGGCGGGCTTCGGCTTTGCGGGCGCTGCGGACTTTGCGGGCGCTGCGGTCTTGGCCGCCGCCTTGTCAGCCGCCTTGTCCCCGGCCTTTTCTGTGGCTTTGGCGTCGCTGGGAGCGGTCGCCTTGCTGGGGCCGGAAATCCGGGTCCAGGTCTCGCTCTGGCATAGAAACGCGACGAGGCAGCCGCTCAGAGTCAACTGATTCGGCGCGTCATAGGTGATCTTGCCGGTGTAGGTCTTCCCGTCCTCGGGGTTGAAGAGGTCGCCCTTCCAGCTGTTCGGGCCGGTCTTGGCCGCCTGGCGGAGGATCAGCGGGGGCGGGGAGCCGTCGGGCAGGGGCAGCAGGCCCTTCGCGCAAAGCTTCCCGCTGCAGTCAAAAAATTCCAGCTTGTCTGTCGGGTGGCCGTCTCGCCCCCATACGCCGTAAATCGCGTCCGCGGCCAAAGCGCCGCACGAGACTGAAAGAGCGGTCGCCGCGACAATGCTGAGCGTGAATTTTTTCATGACGGCGGATTCCTTGTCCAATGATGTCTCGTAATGCTTTTCGGGTTCGAGCGGAAGGCGCGGCGGATGCATCGCCCTCAATTTGCCTCCCCCGAGCCTTCGGCCGGGTGACGCGGCGGCCCCAGAAACGCCGGGACGATGATGAAAGCCGCGACCAGCGTGAAGAAAAGGGAGATCGTCAGAAACGCGCCCATGCTTGCGGTGCCGGGATGGCTCGACAGGAACAGGCTGCCGAAGGCCGTGCCGGTGGTGAGCGAGCTGAAGAAGATCGCGCGGGTAAGGCTCGAGGCGAGCATGTCCACAATGCCCTTCCGCCATGCGATCACATAATAAATGTGGAATGCGACGCCGACGCCGAACATGAGCGGCAGCGCGATGATATTGGCGAAATTCAGCGAAACCCCCAGTATTTCCGCGGCCTCTAGGCTCATCACCCCGGCCAGGACAAGCGGGCCGAGCGTGAGGGCGACGTCGACTGGATTACGAAGCGCGACGGCGAGGATGAGGAAGATGGCGGCGAAGGCGTAGAGGCCCGCTTGAAGGAAGGCGTTGGTCACGGTCCTGCCAGCCTCGGAGATGATGACGGGCGGCCCGCTGGCGTCGGGCGCGACCGCGAGGACGGCGTCCGCGAATCGCGCCATGACCTCGCGGTCGGTGCTGTCGCCCTTGGCCGTGATCTCGAGACGCACGAGGCCCTTGGGGGAAATCCAGTCCGAGCGGAGCTCTTCGGGCATCACGTCAGGGCTTACGCGCTTGGCCTGGAGGGCGGTGCGAATCTGTTCGAGAAGCTTGTCGAAGCCCGTGAAAACCGCGTCGCGGGCCTTGACGCGCGTCTCCGGCGTGGCTTTGGCGAGGGCGTCGAGCGCGGCTGCGAAGCGCAGCACCGCCGGGGCGGGCTTCTTGCCCCCGCCAGCGCGAAGGGCCTTGGCGGCGCCCGCCAGCGCCTTCACGGTTTCGGCGTCGGTGGGGGCCGGCTTCGTTTTGGGATAAAGCGCGTCGTGGAGGTCGTTCGAGGCGCGCTCGATGAGGGCGAGCTTCTCGTCCTGGTCGGCGGGGATCAGCGAGTCGATCGAATCGATGTGATCGACCTCCGGCAGCGTCAGGATTTTCGCCTTCAGATCGCGCGCCGCGGCGAGCGAGGGCGCGAGGACGTCGATCTTGTTCGGCGCGGTTTTCGGATCCTTCGAAAGATCGAGAAACGTTGCGACCGATTCAACCTTCTGATCGCGCAGATTCATCGGATTGGAGTCGAAGTGCAGCCGCATCAGATAGGGCGAGCCCGCGCCGATCACGACGGCTGTGAGAAAGAGCACCAGCTTGCGGTGATGCGCGATCCAGTGATCCACCGAGGCGAGCGACGCCGTGGCGATCGGCACATGCTCCGCCGGCGGATGCAGCAGTTTGATCGCGGCCGGCAGGAAGGTGAGCGTCGCGAAATAGGCGATGATCATGCCGACGCCTGCGATCAGCCCCAACTCGGCGACCCCGAGGAAGCTCGTCGGCAGGAAGCAGAAGAAACCGGCGAGGAGAGAGACGGCCGCCAGCGTCAGCGAGCCGCCGATGCCGCGGGTCGCCGAGAGCAGCGAGCGCTCCAGGTCGCCATGGCCGTGACGTTCCTCGCGGTAGCGCGTCGCGAACTGGATGCCGAAATCGACCCCGAGGCCGATGAAGAGCGCGGCGAAAGCGACCGAAATCAGATTGAAGCGCCCGATTAGAAGCACGCCAGCGCCCGAAGTGAGCGCAAGGCCAGCGAGCAGCGTGACCAGCACGGCAAGGATAAGCTTGGGCGAGCGCAGCGCCGCGAAAAGGATCAGCGACACGACGACGAGCGTGCCGATGGTGTTGCGCGCCATGTTCTCCGAGAGCGTGGCGAATTCCTCGTCGGCCAGCGGCACCTCGCCGGTCAGACGGAAGTTGAAGCCGTTCTCTTTGTTGATTCCCAGCTCCGCGGCCGTCTTGCGCACGAGTTCGATCGCATCGGCGCCGGGCTGGAGGGCGGTGTAGTCGATGACCGGGCTGATGAGCACGATGCGGCGCTTTTCGAGCGGCGGCCCCGCCGGGGCGGTGTCCGGCTTTCCGCCCGAGAGCAGCTTTTCCCAGTCGACCTGCGCACTGTGGCCGGCAAGGGTTTCTTCAAAGGCGCGCGAGAATTCGTCGAGCCCGGAAAGATACATCTGCGTCGCGCGCTCGCTGCCCGTCGCGCGCTTCTGATTGGCGACGAGGACGCTGGAGAGTCCGCGCAGGCTCGGGTCCTGGGCGAGCGGGGTCAGCACGTCGGTCTGGCCGAGCATCATGCCGATCGTATGCCGCACCTCGGGAAGGTCGAGGTAGAGCAGGCCGTTTTTGGTGAAGAAAGCCGGATCGTCGGGGCGCCAGACGCGCTGCATCAGCGGCCGGCCCTTGAGTTCCGCCGTCAGGCGGGCCGCGGCCTCGTCGGCGGCTTCGCCCGTCTTCGCGTCGATGACCGCGACGATGTTGTTTTCGATCTGGGGGAAGGCGCGATAGAGCGCCATCTGACTTTGTCGCCATGGGAGGGTCGGCGAAAAAAGATTTGTGGTGTCGGTGTCGATGGCGAAACGTTCTGTGGTGAGGTAAACGCCGCCGCCAGTGAGCGCCAATGTGAGAAGAACGACGGTCCAGGGCCAACGCAGACAGAAGGCCACCAGTTTTTCCAACATATTTAACCCCGGACCTTTGATTAGACTTTTGTCGGCGACGGGAAAAACCGCCGCTATTGCTGCGCTCTTCTATACCCGCGCGAAGCCCGCTCACCAAGGGCGTCGAGGCGGCCGGATGGCGGCAATTTTCGGCGCAGCGTTAAGACTCAAAGATAACTGAGCCACCAGAGATCCCTGCGCCGCTGCTTGATCGCCGCAAACCATCGGCAGATGGGGTAGAGCGCAAGGGTCACGAGGAGCCAGGCGGCGTAGGCCCCGGCGAGGCCGGTTCCGAAATCGGCCGGCGGCGCGCCAGACTTTACGAAATCGCCTATCTGACCAATCGTATAGCCCTTCCCATAGGCGAGGGCGACGGCGCCCGCGATCCCGAAATAAAGGTGCAGGACATAGAACAGAAGGGGCGTCCGGCCGAACGTCGCCAGCGCCCGACCCGCCGGGCCGCCCAGTTTTGCGAGCGCCGGCAGGGCGAGCGCCGCGCCGCCGAGCGTGACAAGAAGGTAAAGCAGCGACGGCGGATATTTTGTCGGGTTGAAGTAGGAGAGGATGGTGAAGACCGCCTCCCGCTGCGTCGCCCAAGGGTGGGGATCGCCATAGAAATTGCCGACCCGCAACAGCGCAAAGAGCCCGAGCGCGCCGAAGCCGCTGACAAGCAGAATCCGATCGCGCGCCGCGGGCGGGGTCTGGAAGACGGGCCCGATCCCATAGCCGAGCGCGACGACGCCGATCCAGGCCAGCGCCGGATAGTGCACGCTGCCGGCCACGCCGAAGGGAAGCGGTCCGGGTTCGTGGAGAAGCCGCCAGTAAGGGGCCATGGCGCCGAGATTCGCGGCGTGGACGCCATCGAGCAGGTTGTGACCGAAGATTATGACGACGCCGATCGCGAGGACGATGCGCGCAGGCAGCAACGACAGGAAAGACAGCGAGAAAAGGCCGCAGCCGATCGCCCAGAGCGTTCCGAGTTCGACGCGGCCCGGACCCCAGACCGGGCTGATGACGACAATATCGAGCAGGATGAGCCAGACGCCGCGCGTGGCGAGAAACAGGCTCAGCGCTTGCGGGCTGCGTCCGCGCGCGCCGTAGAGATAGGCGGCGACGCCCGCCAGCAGGGCGAATGTCGGCGCGCAGAAGTGGGTGATGAAGCGCGTGAAGAAGAGAAACGGATAAGTGCGGTCCAGATCCGTCGCGCTGAACCGCATCGCGTCAGCGTCGAAAAAATCCCGCATGTGATCCAGCGCCATCACGACCATGACAAGACCGCGAAGCCGGTCGATCTCCGGAAGGCGCGGGTCGTCGCCGATGTCGGCGCCGGGCGGCGCCCTCACCCGAGCGACGCCAGGCCGGGAAAGATTTCGAGAAGCCAGAAGGACATCTCCTGAACCCCGCCGGTGAGAAAGGCGACCCCGGTCAGGACCATCAGGACGCCGACAATCTTTTCGACTTTGCCGAAATGTCTGCGAAAGCGCGCGACGAAGGCGAGAAAGCGGCCGAGCGCGAGGGCGGCGCCGATGAAGGGCAGACCGAGCCCGAGGGAGTAGGTCGCCAGCAGGAGCGCGCCGCGCGCGACCGTCTCCTGTGCGCCCGCGACGGCGAGAATGGCCGCGAGAATCGGACCGATGCAGGGGGTCCAGCCGAAGGCGAAGGCCAGTCCCATCACATAGGCGCCGAGAAGCCCCATGGGCTTGGTGATTTCGGCGCGCTTCTCGCGATAGAGCAGGCTAACTTTCAATATGCCGAGAAAGTGCAGGCCCATCAGCATGATGACGCCGCCCGCGACCCAGGACAAAGTTTGCAGATTGGCGCGGATGACGGCGCCGAAGGCGCTCGCCGTCGCCCCCAGCGCCACAAAGACCGTGGTGAATCCGAGGACGAAGAGGATCGCCGAGAGCAGCACGTCGCGCCGCGCCTTCGAGCGGGTCTCGATCTCGAGATCCTCCATGCTGACGCCCGCGAGGTAGGTCAGATAGGGCGGCACCAGCGGGAGCACGCAAGGGGATAAAAAGGAGAGCAGTCCCGCCGCCGCCGCCGCGGGAAAGGTGACGTCCGCAGCCATGATGTTCCTCTCGGGTTGGGTCGCGGCGTTTCTGCCACAGGCGCGGCGACTAGGCAAAGGCCCCGTTCGGGAGGGCTTTCGGAAATCTGGTTAACCATAGAGGAGGTATTTTGTGGGAGGCTGAGCCTTCGAAACGAGTGGCAAAGGCAGCATGTCACTGGAAGCAGCTTTTCGCGCGAATATTCTTCGCGATCGCATTCACGGGGCGATGGTCGATATCGATCTCGACGCGCGCTTCATGCTGCCCGGAGGAAGGGAGCACCCCTGCCGCCTCGTTCAGGCGTCGACCGGCGAGATGGTCGTCTCGACCCCCATCGAGCCGCGCGACGGCGACCGCGTCATCGTCCACGCCCTGGAGCTTGGCCGTTTCGCGGGAGATGTGGAGCGCATCACAGACGAAGGGTTTGCGATCAGCTTCGCCCTGCCCGAAGCCAGGCACCGCAAACTCGCGGCGCAGCTCATATGGTTCGCCAATCGCGACCGCTACGAATTGCCGGAGAGCCGCCGGCATAAACGCATCGTGCCGCGCCTGCAGTGGACAAGCGTCCGTCTCTGGAACGGAAAGGAGAAGGTCGCCTATATCAACGATTTCTCCCTTTCGGGCATCAGCGTGGACGCCGCCGTCGCTGTTTGCGTCGGCGATCGAAGTCGCCTTCGGCGTAAAGGCCGCGATCGTTGGGCGCCTCTTCGACGGCGGTTTCGTGGCCGAGTTCGAAGAGCCGTTCGGGGAGGGCGAAATCGACGAAACGACGCGACTGTAGCCTTGCGCCGCGTGCGCCGGCGGCCTGTGGCTGAAAGGCAACGACCCCTGAAAATCGCCCTGTCGATGGAGCCAGACCGTTGCGCCCGCGCGGCGGTCGCGGCATAGCTTTTCCAGAAGCGCCCGTATGCGCTGGATTATTCTCCATCGGCTATTCTGCCTGCCGCGCCCGGGGGCCTTCATGCATAAACGTCTCATTGCCATTTGCGCCTTTCTGGCTTTCGCTTTCCCCGCCGTCGCCGATCAAAACATCGGCTCGGCCGGGTCCATCGAGAAGGACGTGCAGGGCGCCGCCGGCGGGCGCGTGGCAAAGCTGAAATCGGGCGACGCCATCTTCTTCGACGAGGTGATCACGACGGGCGCCGGCAGCCGCGGCCGTTTCAACTTCAGCGACGCCACCAATCTCCAGATGGGACCGTCGTCGCGCGTGAAGCTCGATAATTTCGTCTATGCAGGCGGCGGCGCGGGGGTCGGCTTCAACGCCGCCAAGGGCGCGTTCCGCTTCATCTCCAACCGCGGTCCGCATCAGGAATATGAGGTCCGCACGCCGACCGCCACCATCGGCGTCCGCGGGACCGTCTTCGGCGTGCGCGCGACGGGAGGGCAGACCGACGCGGTGCTCTACAGCGGCGTCATCGAAGTCTGCCCGACGAATGGCGGAGAGTGCCGCACGCTGGACACGCCTTGCACTTTCGTCACGGTGACGGCCAACGGCGCGTCGCAGATCAAGAAAGTCGGCAGGAACGATTGGAGCTTCGACAAGGCCTGCAAGGGCGCTCCGCCGATCGAACAGGGCTCCGTCACGCCGCCCAGCTCCCCGCCGCCCCCGCCGGGCATCCCGCCGGAATTCGCGATCAACCCCGGCGTCGGCGGCGCGCTCCTCGGCGCGGCCATCATCGGCGGCGGCGTCGCGGCGGGCGTCACGACGTCCAGCGGCGCGGGCAGCTGCACAAATCGGCTCGTCCCGGTCAGCGGCGGCTCGGTTGCAATCTGCAACTGACGCCAGCTTCAGAAGCGGTCGGCCCGATAGGGATGCGGGTCCACAAAGGGTGTCTCGCCGATCATCATTTCGGCGAGCAGGCGGCCGGTGACCGGCCCCAGCGTCAGCCCGTGATGGGCGTGGCCGAAGTCGAACCATAGGCCCTTGTGGCGCGGGGCGCCGCCCAGAACCGGCAGCATGTCGGGCAGGCACGGGCGCGCGCCTTTCCAGGGCGCGGCGTCGAGCGCCTTGCCGAGCGGAAAGAGCCGGCGCGCGATCGGTTCGCAGAGTTCGATCTGCACGGGCGTTGGCGGCGCGTCGCGCGCCGCGAACTCCGCGCCGCTCGTCAGCCGGATTCCCTGGTCCATCGGCGCCAGCAGATAGCCGTTGTCCGCGTCCAGTATGGGGTGGTTGAGCTTCGCGCCCAGTTGCCGCGCGTAATGCATGTGATAGCCGCGCTTGAAGCCGAAGGGCATGTCGTAGCCGTAGCGGCGGAAGATCTGGTCCGACCAGGGGCCGAGCGCCACGACGACGTCGCGCGCCGCGATGCGCCCCTCTGGTCCCGCGACGCTCCACCGCCCATCCGCCTCCTGCTCGAGAGTCAGGGCGTCGCCAGAGACGAAACGCCCGCCACGCGCTCGAAAGAGGTCCGCATAGGCTTTGGCCAACGCCCCGGGGTCGCTCACAAACGCCGTGTCGAGATAATGCACGGCGCCCGCGACGGCGGCGAGCGACGGCTCGCGGGCGGCGACGCCAGCGGCGTCGAGAAGGTCGATATGGAGGCCGTAGGCGCGCAGCTTCTCGGCCTCCGCCGCGCCGGCCGCCAGAGTATCATTGTTGCGAAAGAGTTTGATCCATCCCGTGCGATGCAGGAGCGCTCCGGCGCCCGCCTGCTGGATCAGCGCCTCGTGCTCGATGAGGCTGTGTTCGATGAGCGGACGCCGCCCCACGATGCTCCGCGCGACGCGGTCCGGCGCGCTTTCGCGCCAATAGCGCAGGAGCCACGGGCCAACGGAAGGCAGCGCCGTGAGATGGTAGTGCGCCTCGGGAAGGAGGTTCAGCGCATATCTGACCAGCCGCGCCGGGTCGCGCGGGAAAAGATAAGGAAAGATCGACGACCGCTCGATCAGCCCGGCGTTTCCAAAGCTGGTCTCGAGACCGGCGCCGCGCCGATCCACCATGACCACGTCGCGCCCGCGCGCCTGAAGATGCAGGGCCGCCGAGACGCCCACCATGCCGGCGCCCAGAACAATAACGTCCGCGGTCTGCATCCTGCCTCCCCTGCATTCGTCATATGGTCATGCGCGCGCCGCGGCGATAGAGCCGTGATGCAAGGCCCGTGCAACGCCTCGGCGAAGGCGCGAGCCTCAGCCGAAAAGCGAGGCGAGGTAATAGGCGGCGCCCGCCGCGAGCCCGCCCACAAAAAACGTCTGCGCGCCCGACTTCAGCGGGTCGACGCCCGTGAGTTTGCCCTTCACGCCGCCAAAAAGCAGCAGCGCGAGGCCGGTGAAAAAGGCCGAATGGACAAACGCCTGCCTGATGTCGTTCTCGATCATGTAAGGCGCAAGCGGAATCAGGCCTCCAACAAAATACGCGGAGGCGATCGTTGCGGCGCTGACGGGCGCGCGCCTGGGGTCGGGCTTTTCGAGGCCGAGTTCGAATCGCATCATGAAATCGACCCAGCTCCTCTTGTCCGCTGAAATCGCAGCAACGACCAAATCGACCTCGGGCCGGTGCAGCCCATATTCGGCGAAGATCTCGCGCAGCTCGCGCTTTTCCTGTTCGGGAAGCTTCTCGATCTCGGCGTATTCACGCTTTTCTTCGGAATGGAAATGCTCGTGGTCGCTGCGCGCGGCGAGATAGCCGCCCAACCCCATGGCCGTGGCTCCAGCGACGATCTCGGCGAGGCCCGCCGTCACGACCACGCGGGTCGAAGCGATGGCTGCCGTAATGCCCGCCGCGAGGGCAAAGGGCACGGTGAGCCCGTCCGCCATGCCGATGACGACGTCGCGCACGACCTGCGAATTGAGGAAATGCCGCTCGACATGCTCGCCGGGCGCCCCCTTGGGTCGCGGCCGTCCGAACAGGAGTGCGTACAATGCCTCCGTTCCGAACACGCGCTCCAGCTCGATGAAGGCGAAGAAGGGGACGAGCGCGACCGAAGCGATGATCGCGGTTATGAGAATCGCCTGCAGTGAGCCGTCGCCGATCGTCGGAATCGCCTCCCGGACCGACTTGCCGTGGTAGGCGCCGATCGCCGTCGCCTCGACGATATTGAACAGGACGAGCAGCATGCCGAAGATCACGGATTTGATGAGAGCCGGCAGGGCGACGGGCGCGTCCTTGCGGGAATCGGCCAGGTGCAGCTTCTGCCCGACAGCGATGATCTTCGAGAGGGCGAGCGCGTTGATGAGCGCCATGCCCTGTTCATAGGTCAGGAGATTTTCATTGAATATGAAGGCCTTATGCAGCGAGAAAAGCGTCAGCACGACCCAAAGGTAGAAAAAGACGGCGAAGAATTGCTTGCCGTCCTCCACTGCTCCCGCCTCGAGGCGCGCCAACCGCTCGTTTTCCATTCCCGGCTCCTCGTCGCTGCGCGCGCCCGCGACAGTCATGGTATTGCTTGCGGACGCACAGACGTCATGACAATGGAAGCAACATGCGGATTAAAAAATATTTTCTCATCTTCGCCTTCTGCGCCGTCTCGGTCATCGCGCTGCTTTACGGGGTCTCCCCGCGCTGGTTCGCCGCGACTTTTCTCGAGGTGCAAGAGCTGGACCTCGACCTTGTTCATATCCTGCGAGCGGTCATGGGGCTCTATCTGGCGCTTGGGTGTTTCTGGCTCTATGCGGCTTTCGACGAACGCTACACAAACCCTGCGGTGCTGACGACGGCGGTGTTCTCTGGCGGAC
The DNA here is from genome assembly GCA_963806665.1 of uncultured Alphaproteobacteria bacterium. Taxonomy (GTDB): domain Bacteria; phylum Pseudomonadota; class Alphaproteobacteria; order Rhizobiales; family Beijerinckiaceae; genus Methylocystis. The sequence goes on from CAWDYM010000007.1 coordinate 190,001, forward strand.
TGGTCGCGGGCCGCATCGTCAGCCTTGTCGCCGATGGGAAGCCCGCGCCGCTGCTGCTGCTTTATGTGGCGATGGAGTTATCGCTCGTCCCGATCGCCATATGGGTCTGGCGCCGGCCGGATTGACCCCGCCGCGCGAATTTGCGAACCGAGGGCCAGCCGCGTCCGCCGCGCCCCGTGTTCTTCCCGAATTTGTCGAGGCTTCATGATCCCGCGCTATTCCCGCCCCGAGATGACCTCCATCTGGGAGCCGCAGACGCGCTTTCGCATCTGGTTCGAGATCGAGGCCTACGCCTGCGACGCCCTGGCCGAGCTCGGCGTCATCCCGAAGGAGAGCGCCAAGAACATCTGGGACAAGGCGGATTTCGTGACGTTCGACGTTACCCGCATCGACGAGATCGAACGGGTGACGAAGCACGACGTCATCGCCTTTCTGACGCATCTCGCCGAATTCATCGGACCGGATTCGCGGTTCGTGCATCAGGGCATGACGTCGTCCGACGTGCTCGACACCTGTCTCGCCGTGCAGCTGTCGCGCGCCGCGGACCTGCTCATCGCCGACGTCGATGCGCTGCTCGCGGCCATCAGGAAGCGCGCCTTCGAGCACAAGTTGACGCCGACCATCGGCCGCTCGCATGGCATTCACGCCGAGCCCGTGACCTTCGGGCTGAAGATGGCGCAGGCTTTTGCGGAATTCACCCGCGCTCGGGACCGTCTCGTGCACGCCCGCAAGGAGATCGCGACCTGCGCCATCTCCGGGGCCGTCGGCACATTCGCCAATATTGATCCGCGCGTGGAAGAATATGTCGCGCACAAGATGGGCCTCGCCGTCGAGCCGGTTTCGACGCAGGTCATCCCGCGCGATCGCCACGCGGCGTTTTTCGCGACGCTCGGCGTCGTCGCCTCGAGCGTCGAGCGGCTCGCCATCGAAATCCGCCATCTGCAGCGCACCGAAGTGCTGGAGGCGGAGGAGTATTTCTCGGCCGGGCAGAAGGGCTCCTCCGCCATGCCGCACAAGCGCAATCCGGTGCTTACCGAAAATCTCACCGGCCTAGCGCGCCTCGTGCGCGGCATGGCGATCCCGGCGATGGAGAATGTGGCGCTCTGGCACGAGCGGGACATTTCGCATTCTTCGGTGGAGCGTATGATCGGCCCCGACGCGACGGTGACGCTCGACTTCGCGCTCGTGCGCCTTGCCAATGTGATCGACAATCTGCTCGTCTACCCGGAGAATATGCAGAAGAATCTCGACAGGCTCGGGGGGCTCGTCCATTCGCAGCGCGTCCTGCTGGCGCTCACGCAAAAGGGCGTCTCGCGCGAGGACGCCTATACTTTCGTGCAGCGCAACGCCATGCCGGTCTGGCGCGGCGAAGGCGACTTCCGAACGCTGCTCGGGCAGGACAAGGATGTGAGCGCAAAACTGTCGCCGGCGGAACTGAACGAGCTTTTCGACCTCTCCTACCACTTCAAGCACGTCGACACGATTTTCCGGCGGGTGTTCGGCGAGGGCTGACGCGCTTCACCGCTCGGTCGGGGTCGGGGTCGGCGCGCGATGCCGCCATCCATGATGTTTCAGCAGCATCGCGTTGGCGTCGATCTCCGAATAGCCGAGTTTCACTTCCTTTGCGAAGGCGATGAGCGCGGCGGTGAAGAGCGCCATGGCTGTCACGAAAAGGAGCCCCGCGCCATATTCGTGGCGGAGACGAAGGAACGCCGCCGCGAAGGCGACGATGACGAGAAGGCTTGTCACGACGCAGCTCGCCACGCCCCAATAAATCGAGCGATGCACGAGCACGGCGCGCTGGCGCAGGACCGGCAATTCGATTTTGCGATGCGCCTGCGCGTCTTCGTCGCTGAGGTCGGCCAGCTCGCGCGAGCGGTCGACGATCCGGTCGAGCCGCGAGACGAGCACGGAAAGGAGCTGCGCTTCCGCCGCGAGGAGGAAGGCGGGGCCGGTGACCTGGGTGATCACGTTGGAGAGTTGTTCGATGGTTGGCGTGTCGATGAGCATCCGGGGTCTCGCGACTATGGCACGTGCGGGCGATCCTACACCGGTTCCAGTCATCTGCGCAGTTTCGAACCTACCTGACGCCACGGCCATTTCCCTTCCAATGCGCCCGATAAAGCCTTAAACACCGCTCCCATGATCTGGCTCGTCTTCGCAGTTCTCACCGGCGCCGCGGTCATGGCTGTCCTTCTGCCGCTCGCCTTGCGCGGGGAGGCGAAGGACGCGGCCGCCGCCGACATCGCCTTTTTCGAGGAGCAGATCGCCGAGATCGCGCGCGAGCGGGCCGAAGGGCGGCTCGATCCGGCCGAGGCCGAGACGGCCAGGACCGAGGCCGCCCGCCGGCTGCTGCGGGCCGAAGCCGCCCCGAAGGCGCAGGCGCAGGGTTCGCGCAAGGCGGCGCTCATCGCGGCGCTCGCCGCCATCGTCGCCGTCCCGGTCGTTTCGGTGCCGCTCTATCTGCGGCTCGGCAAGGCGGACCTGCCCGACATGCCGTTGACCGCGCGGCTCGAATCTCAGCCCGACAAGGGCGATCTCGCCGGCGCCGTGGCGCGCATCGAGCAGCATCTGCGCGAGCACCCGGAGGACGGGCGCGGCTTCGAGGTCGTCGCCCCCTATTACCTTCGCGCGGGTCGCGGCGACGAGGCGATCAACGCCTATGAACAGGCGCTGAAGCTCCTCGGCGCGACCGCGGAGCGCCACGCCAGCCTCGGTCAGGCGCGCATGATCATCGCGCAGGGCAAGGTGACGCCGGAGGCGAAGAAGGATTTCGAGGCGGCGCTCGCGCTCGAGCCCGGGGACGTGATGGCGCGCTATTACCTTGGCGTCGGCGCCGAGCAGGCCGGGAATAAGGACAAAGCGATCGAGATTTTCGCCAGGCTCGAGGCTGACGCGCCTTCGGACGCCGCCTATCTGCCTGCCGTGAAGCGCCAACTCGCGACGCTGCGCGGCGAAGCGGCGCCCCTCGCCCGAGCGCCTGAGCGAGGGCCGGGGAGCGCTCAGGGCGAAGCGATCGCCGCGATGCCGGCGCAGCAGCGCGAGGCGGCGATCCGCGGCATGGTCGACAAGCTCGCCGCAAGGCTCGAGACGAAAGGCGACGACGTGGAGGGTTGGCTGAGGCTCATCCGCGCCTACAGCGTGCTCGCCGATCCCGAGAAGGCGAAGAAGGCGCTTGCCGACGCTCGCAAGGCGCTCGGCGACAAAAAGGAAGACGCCGCGCGTATCGACGCGCTGGCGAAGGAACTGGACATCGGGGGGTGACATTCTCACCCCGCAGACGGGAATGACATGACCCGCAAAGGCAAGAGACTGACCCTCATCAGCGGCGCGCTGGCTGTTCTCGGCCTCGCCGCCGGCCTGATGCTTTTCGCGTTGCGCGACAATATCGTGTTCTTCTACACGCCGTCCGAACTCGCCCAGAAACAGGTTGCGCCCGGCGCGCGGCTGCGGATCGGCGGGCTGGTGAAGGAGGGCAGCGTCGTCAAGAGCGGCAAGGACGTCGCCTTCACCGTCACCGACAGAACGAAAGACCTCGACGTCGCCTACACGGGCCTTCTGCCCGACCTCTTCCGCGAAGGGCAGGGCGTCGTGGTCGACGGCCTGTTGCAGCCGGACGGCCGGTTCAAGGCCGACAGCGTTCTCGCCAAACATGACGAGCGCTATATGCCCCGCGACGTCGCCGACGCGCTCAAGAAGCAGGGCGTGTGGCAGGGGGAGAAGAAGTGAGCGCCTTGCGTAAAGGTGGTCGCCTCCCGAGCCCTTCGGGGCCGCCTCGGCATGGGGGCGAATTCAACGTGGTGAGCATATGATCGTCGAAACCGGACATTACGCGCTCGTTCTGGCCCTTGCCCTTGCGATGGCCCAATTCGCCATTCCCTTCGCGGGCGCGCGGATCGATGATGTCGCGCTGATGCGGGTCGCGCGGCCGACGGCCATCGCTCAGTTTCTCTTCATCGCGCTCGCCTATGGCGCGCTGACCTATGCGCATGTCGTTTCCGATTTCTCGCTCATCAACGTTATCGAGAATTCGCACTCGCTGAAGCCCTTCGTCTATAAAATCTCCGGCGTCTGGGGGAACCACGAAGGCTCGATGCTCTTGTGGGTGCTGGTGCTCTCGCTCTGCGGCGCGCTGATCGCAGTCTTCTCAGCGTCGATGCCCGATAAGCTGCGCGCCGACGCGCTCTCCGTTCAGGGCCTGCTCGGCGCCGCCTTCCTGCTCTTCATCCTGCTGACCTCCAATCCCTTCGCGCGCGTCGACCAGCCGCCGTGGGAAGGACGTGATCTCAATCCGATCCTGCAGGACCCGGGCCTCGCGATCCATCCGCCGATGCTCTATCTCGGCTATGTCGGCTTCTCGATCGTCTTTTCTTTTGCGGCCGCGGCGCTCATCGGCGGGCGCATCGACGCCGCATGGGCCCGGTTTGTCCGGCCCTGGGCGCTCTTTGCCTGGGTGGCGCTCACGCTCGGCATCGCCATGGGGTCTTACTGGGCCTATTACACGCTCGGCTGGGGCGGCTTCTGGTTCTGGGATCCGGTCGAGAACGCCTCGCTCATGCCCTGGATCGCCGGCACGGCGCTGCTGCACAGCGCAGCGGTGATGGAAAAGCGCGAGGCGCTGAAGGTCTGGACGATCTTCCTCGCCATCCTCGCCTTCTCGCTGTCGCTGCTGGGCACGTTTCTGGTGCGCTCCGGCGTGCTGACGTCGGTCCACGCCTTCGCGAGCGATCCCGAACGCGGCGTGTTCATTCTGGGCATTCTCGTCTTTTTCATCGGCGGCGCGCTGGCGCTCTTCGCCTTGCGCGCGGGCGCGCTCCCCATCGGGGGATTGTTCTCGCCCATCTCGCGAGAGGGCGCGCTGGTCGTCAACAATCTGCTTCTTTCGGCAAGTTGCGCGACCGTCGTCATCGGCACGCTTTATCCGCTCGCTCTCGAGGCGACGACGGGCGAGAAGATTTCCGTGGGGCCGCCCTTCTTCAATACGGTGCTGATCCCGATCGCCCTGCCGCTCGCGCTGCTCATGCCCATCGGCCAGATGCTCGCCTGGAAACGCGCCGATCTGCCTGCGGCGCTGCAGCGCCTGCGTGTCGCCTTCGCGGTAGGGGTGCTGGCCGCGGCGGGGCTCGGCGCGTGGTACGGGACGCCGTTTCTTTCCATCGTGACCGCGGGCATTGCGGTCTATCTCGTGGTCGGCGCCGTCACCGACATCATCCAGCGCGCGACCTTCCGCGCCCCTTCGGCGCGCGCTGTCCTGTCGCGTCTGTTGGGCCTGCCGCTTTCAGCCTGGGGCACGTCGATCGCGCATGCGGGGATGGGACTGACGCTTTTCGGCCTCGCAGCGACCGGCTGGGGCGTCGAGAGCATTCTCGCCATGAAGCCCGGCGAATATTACGATGTCGGGCCGTATAAGATCGCCATCGAGGAAATCTCGCCGCGACAGGGGCCGAATTACTCGGAAGTCTATGCGGCTATGGCGGTGCGTTCGGGCGGCGAGACCGTCGCGAAGATCGAACCCGCCAAGCGCTACTATCAGGCTCGCAAGATGCAGCGTTCGGAGGCGGGCATCGTGACGGTGGGGCTGGGGCAGGTCTACGCCGCGATTGGCGAGTCGCATGAGGACGGCTCGGTCGATGCGCGCCTCTACTGGAAACCCTTCGTGACGCTGATCTGGATCGGCGCCCTGGTCATGGCTTTTGGCGGCGCCTGTTCGCTCGCCGACCGGCGGCTGCGCATCGGCGTTGCGCGGCGAGCGCCCGCCGCTCTGCCGGAGGCGGCGGAATGAGGCCCTTGCTCGCAACGGCGCTCGTTCTCTTGCCCTTGGCCGCACATGGCGTCACGCCCGGCGAAATGCTGCCCGATCCGGCGATGGAGGCCCGGGCCCGCGCCATCACCAGCGAACTGCGCTGCCTCGTCTGCCAGAATCAGTCCGTCGACGATTCCGACGCGTCGCTCGCCAAGGATTTGCGCGTCCTCGTGCGCGATAAACTAAAAGAGGGCATGAGCGACGCGCAGGTAAAGGACTATGTCCACGAACGCTACGGCGACTTCGTCCTGCTGCGCCCTCCCGTGAAGTTTGAAACGCTGCTGCTGTGGGCCGCGCCGCTCATCGCCCTGTTCGCGGGCGCCGCCGCCATCTGGGCGAATTCCCGCCGCCACCTCACGGGCGCGGCGCCGCGTCCCCCGGAGCTGACCCAACAGGAGCGCGAGCGGCTTGCCGCGCTTGGCGTAAGCCATGGTAAAGATGGAGATTCAGGTGACTTTTGATCCGTCACGTTAGAGTTATGGAAAACCTATTGATTGGGGGCTCTACATCAATAGGGGCCCCCCATGACTTCTGTCACTTCAGGCGTTGAACTTTCGCCCGGCCAAGAGCCAGCCAGTCCGAAGCCGAAACTCGATGAATCCTTTGACTTCCGCGGCTTGCTGCTTTTTCTGGGAATCATGGCCTGCGGCCTTGCCTTCACGGCCTTCAGCATCTGGACTGATCTGAAAGAGACCGGCGCGCCGGTCGTCACCTATCTGCCCTTCTTGCTGCTGGGCGTCGCGCTGCTGATCGCGCTCGGCTTCGAATTCGTCAACGGCTTCCATGACACCGCGAACGCGGTTGCGACCGTCATCTACACGCACTCGATGCCGGCCAATTTCGCCGTCGTCTGGTCCGGCTTTTTCAACTTCCTCGGCGTGCTCTTCTCGACGGGCGCGGTCGCCTTCGGCATCGTGTCGCTGCTGCCGGTGGAGTTGATCCTGCAAGTCGGCTCCAGCGCCGGTTTCGCGATGGTCTTCGCGCTGCTCATCGCCGCGATCATCTGGAACCTCGGCACCTGGTGGCTGGGCCTGCCGGCCTCCTCTTCGCACACGCTCATCGGCTCCATCATCGGCGTCGGGGTCGCCAATGCGCTGATGCGCGGACGCGACGGCACCTCGGGCGTGGACTGGGGCAAGGCGACCGAGATCGGCTATGCGCTGCTGCTGTCGCCCCTTGTCGGCTTCACCGCCGCGGCGCTCTTGCTGCTGCTGATGAAGTTCGTCGTGCGCAAGGCCGAACTCTACAAGGAGCCGAAGGGCCAGACCCCGCCGCCCTTGTGGATTCGCGCCCTCCTGATCCTCACCTGCACGGGCGTCTCCTTCGCGCACGGCTCCAACGACGGCCAGAAGGGCATGGGCCTCATCATGCTGATCCTGATCGGCACGGTGCCGACGGCCTATGCGCTCAACCGCGCCCTGCCGCCGGGCCATGCCGCCGCTTTCAGCAAGGCGTCGATCGCCGCCTCCAAGGTGGTCGAGGGCAAGGCCGCCGGCTATTCGGTCATCGGGGACCCGCGTCCGGCGGTGACGAACTATATTGCGCGTCATGAGCTCACCGAGGGCACTTTCCCCTCGCTCGCCGCGCTGATGCGCGATATCTCCAAGCAGATCGAGGGCTATGGCGCCGTCGCGAAGATCCCCTTCGCCGCGGTCGGCAACACCCGAAACGACATCTATCTTGCTTCCGAGGCGCTGCGCTTTCTCGCCAAGGACAAGGCGGCGGAACTCTCGGACTCAGACAAGAAGGTTCTCAAGAATTATAAAGACGAGATCGACAAGGCGACGAAGTTCATCCCGACCTGGGTGAAAATCTCGGTCGCCATCGCCCTCGGGCTCGGCACCATGATCGGCTGGAAGCGCATTGTGGTTACGGTGGGCGAGAAGATCGGCAAGGAGCATCTGACCTACGGGCAGGGGGCCGCGGCCGAACTCGTCGCCATGAGCACCATCGCCGCCGCCGACATGTATGGCTTGCCGGTCTCGACGACGCATGTTCTTTCGTCGGGCGTCGCCGGCACGATGGCGGCGAACGGCTCGGGCGTGCAGATGGGCACGATCCGCAATCTGCTGATGGCCTGGGTGCTGACGCTCCCTTGCGCCATCCTGCTCTCTGGTTCGCTCTACTTCGTTCTCAGCCACGTGCTGAAATTCGGCTGAGCGGCGCGCCGCTGAACGAACGCCGCCGGGCCTCGGTCCGGCGGCTCCCTCCATGGGCGCCCCCTGTTCAATTTCCCTGCGCTGCAATATAGGGGGCGGGAGCGATCCTGAGCCGCCTCGCGGCGTCACGAAAGAACGGACCATGGCCGAACATTCCACGCCCCATTTCCACAACACGCCCGGCGTCGCCCAGATTCGCGTGGGGGCGAAGGAGTTCATGTGCATCGGCGCGCTGCCGCCCTTCGACCACCCGCATGTCTATATCGACATGGGCGGAGAGTCGCAGGCCGTCTGCCCCTATTGCTCGACGCTTTATGTCTATGACGCCTCGCTCCATGGCGGCGCGGAGCCGGCGGAATGCGTCTATCACGCTGAAGAAGCGCTCTAAGGCGGTCCGTCGGGCGTGACTGCCCCCATCGTCATCGCGGGCGCCGGCATCGGCGGGCTGACAGCGGCCCTCTCGCTCGCGCGCGCCGGCAAGCGCGTCGCAGTTCTGGAGCGGGCGCTCAAGATCGAGGAAGTCGGGGCCGGTCTGCAGATCGCCCCCAACGCCGGCCGCATCCTGGCCGCGCTCGGTCTCGAAAGCGCGCTCTCGGCCGTGGGCCTCGAGCCGCAGGCGATCAACATCCGCCGCGGGCGGGACGGGGCCGTTCTGGCGCGGCTGGATCTTTCCGGCGCGCGAGAGAAATGGGGCGCTCCGTTCCGTGTCTTTCATCGCGCCGATCTCCAGCAGGTTCTCCTGCAGGCGGCCCTTGCCGACGCTTCCACTGTGGTTCGCACCAGCGCCCGGGTCGGAGATTTCGTCGATCGCTCGGGGCGCGTCGCCCTGCGGGCGCACACGCCGGACGGCGTAGAGGAAATCGAAGCTTCGGGGCTGGTGGGCGCCGACGGCCAGCGCTCAGCCGTGCGCGGCCATCTTTTCCGCACCGAGCGGGACACGCCATTTTATTCCGGCGTCACAGCCTGGCGGGCCCTCGTGCCAGCCGAGCAGGCGCCCCAGCGCTCCGCGCCCGCGAGAGCAACCTCTGGATGCTGCCGGGGGCCCATGTCGTGCATTATCCGCTGCGCGACGGAGCGATCATCAATGTGGTTGTCATCGTCTCGGAGCCGCCCAAATCCGTCCCGGGCGCTTCCATCCTGTCGCTCTCGGGCCGCGAGCTCGCTTTGTCCCTTTCGCGTCTGCGTCCGTCGGGGGATTTGCGCGCGCTCGTCGAAGGCGGCGCGTCCTGGCGCCACTGGCCGCTCTTCGCCCGGCCGCCGCTGAAGCAATGGAGCAGGGGGGCGGTCACGCTTCTTGGAGACGCCGCCCATCCGATGCTTCCCTTTCTGGCGCAGGGCGCCGCGCAAGCGATCGAGGACGCCGAGGCCCTGGGCCGCGCCTCGCTGCAGCTGGGGGCGACCACCGAGGCCGGCTTCGCCGCCTATGAGCGCGCCCGCATCGCCCGCGCCTCCCAGGTGGTCCGCGCCTCGAGGCGCCAGGGCGACTATTTCCACATGGGCGGCCCGGCGGCCCTCGCGCGGGATCTCGCCGTCCGCGCGCTCGGCGGGAGCGGGATGCTCGCCCGCAACGCCTGGCTGTACCGTTAGGAAAAATTCCTGTGGCCGAAGCACAACAGCCGCCAAGATGCTGACGCTTTAGACGTCCAAGGAGTGGCTAGACCGCGCGGCGGTTGTTAAAGAAGCGTCAAGAATCGCGGATCCGGGGGAAATTTCTCATTGCAGTTCAATGCTATGAAGACTCTGCTTTGGGTTGTGACCGCGCTGCTCTGCTTTGGCGATGCGGGAGCGGCCGAGCTGATTCCGCCGCCCAAGACGGATGCAAATGGCTGGATTGTCACGGTTAGCGTCATCGGCGCCGTATCGCCGAGTTTTCCCGGCTCGGGCCAGGTTCGCCCCTATCCCTTCCCCTCGGTCGCCATCCGCCGCGTCGGGGAGGCCGAGACTTTCTCCACGTCGGACGAAGGCTTCGGCCTGCCTCTCGTCGATCTCGATTATGTGCGCGCCGGGCCGGTGGCGAACTTCACCTTCCAGCGCGGCCAGCGCGACGGACTCTTCGGTCTTCATCGCATCGGCCTGACCCATGAGGTCGGCGGCTTCATGGAGGTCAATCCCTTCGAACACTTCCGCGTCCGCGCGGAACTTAGGCAAGGGGTCGACGGCCACCGAGGCTTTGTCGCGATGCTCTACGCCGACGCCTACGAGACGCTCGGGCCGTTGCGTATCTCGATGGGCCCGCGGCTCGCTTTCGGCGACAACACCTATGCGAACGCCTATTATTCGGTGACGCCTTTCGAGGCGCTGCTGAACGGGCGTCTGACGCCCTATACCGCGGCGGGCGGCTTCACCTCCGCAGGCGGCATGACGACATTTCGCTATCAGTTCAATGACGTGATGAGCGTTTCGGTCTACGCTGGCGCTCAGCGGCTTCTGGGCAGCGTCGGCGCCAGCCCGATTCCGAATATGATCGGGTCGCGCAGTCAATTTTCGGGCGGCCTCGCATTGTCGCGTTCCTTCACAGTCGAAAACCCTTTCTGACCGCACTTGGCGGCATCCCCAATTGTGTCGAAAATACGCCCATTTACAAGTCTCGCACGCGCGTCCCGAGGCGCCTCGGTGCGCGTGTGCAATCTGTCCACACAATTGATTTTGCGCATTTTACTCTTCCAGAGCCGTCTCGTTCCGCCAGCCATCGGCCGTCGGGAAGGCGCTCTCTTCCTTCCTGTCGCCACAAAAGTTGCCGTGATCCGACCCCCGTTAACTCGATAACGGCCGCGAGCTTAATGAGTTTAAGCAAGAAGTTAATCCGCAGGCGCTCCGCGCGGTCGTCTGCGGCGGGCGGTCGCGATTAAATTTAGTAAAATCAACGTTCTATGATTATTCCTTAAATTTTATGCGTTTCGGTTCCAAAAAATTATACTTACCATCTGTGTTCGCAAATCTGAACGAAGTCGCGTAAAATGCGGATGAAATACTTCGTTCGACAGCAAAACAACCTCCCTAATCTCGTCTCATCGAATGGAGGCGGGTTATGGTTGGCATCATCGGCAAAACGGTCATGGCTCTTGGTCTCGCTGGGGCCGCGCTGATTGCGGTCAATGCGACGAGCCTTGCCGGTCCCGAGTTCGACGAGTTTCGCCGCTCTCGGCCCGGAGACGAGCGTCCCCTACGGCTGGGTCGACTTCTGCCAGCGCTACCGCGGCGAGTGCCAGGACGAGGAGCGCGCCCCGCGCGACATCGAACTTAACGCCGCGTCCTTCCGCAAGATCGCCCGCGTCAACAACTGGGTGAACAAGAACACCGACCCGGTTTCTGACAATGATCACTGGAGCGTGGTGGACGAGTGGGATTACCCGACGGACGGCAAGGGCGATTGCGAAGACTATGCGCTCCTCAAGCGCCACATGCTGATGGAAGAAGGCTTCCCGCGCGAAGCGCTGTTGCTGACGGTCGTGAAGGACAAGAACGGCGACGGCCATTCGGTGCTGACGATCCGCACCAACCGCGGCGAATTCGTCCTCGACAATCTCAACGATCAGATCAAACCCTGGACGAGCGTTCCCTATCGCTTCGTCAAGCGCCAGTCGCAGCAGAACCAGAATGTCTGGGTTGCGATCGGCGCCCCGACCAGCGCGCCGGCTTACGTCTCGAATAAACCATAATACGAGATCGCCCGGCCGCCGAGCTTGGCAAAGCGAGGCCAATCGTTAATGATTTGTTAACGGTCGGTCATCGCGTAGGGTTGCGTTAACATGTGTTTCTCGCGCCGGGTCTCCTTGCTTCTCGCACTCGTCTTCTGTGCGCTCGGCCTGCCGGTTTCCACGGTTTCCGCGCGCCACGCCCGCCCGCCGCACGCCAGTTTCGCGCCGCTTGGGCCGGAGACCAGCGTGCCCTTCGGCTGGCAGGAGTTCTGCAAGCGCTATGCGGGCGAGTGCGACGAGGAGGCTTCCCCAGGGAGAGCGATCGAACTCGACGCGGCCGCCCTCTCCAAAATCGCCAGCATCAATGCAGCGGTCAATCACACCGTCGACCCCGTCTCCGACTCGGAGCATGTGGGCGTCGTCGACTCCTGGGACTATCCGAGCGACGGCAAGGGCGACTGCGAGGATTACGCGCTGATGAAGCGCCATGTCCTGATGGGTGCTGGTTTTCCGCGCGGCGCCTTGTTGCTGACCGTGGTGAAGGACGCGCATGGCGACGGCCATTCGGTGCTCACCCTCCGCACCAGCCGCGGCGATTTTGTCCTCGACAATCTGAGCGACGAGGTCAAGCCTTGGACCGGCGTGCCGTACCGCTTCGTCAAGCGCCAGTCGCAGGAGAGCCCCAACGTCTGGGTTTCGATCGGCGCGCCGACGAGCGCCCCGATGTATGTGGCGAAGTGAGGCGCGGGCGTCAGCTCTCGATCTCCGCGAGGCCCTTGAGATAACGCTGCCCGTTCTCGACATAGTGTCTGGCTGATTCGAGAAACTTCGCGCGCGAATCCGCGCCGAGTTCCCGAATGACTTTCGCCGGCGAGCCGACGATCAGCGAATTGTCCGGGAACTCTTTGGCTTCCGTCACCAGCGCATTGGCGCCCACGAGGCAGTTTCTGCCGATCTTGGCGCCGTTGAGGATGGTCGCGCCCATGCCGATGAGGCTCCCGTCGCCGATCGCGCAGCCGTGCAGGATCACATTGTGGCCGATCGTGCAGTCGGCGCCGATCGTCAGCGGAAAGCCCATGTCGGTGTGAAGAATGCTGTTGTCCTGCACGTTGGTGCGCTCGCCGATGACGATCCACTCATTGTCGCCGCGCAGCACGCAGTTGAACCAGACGTTGGCGTCTTCCTTCAACTCGACACGGCCGACGAGATGCGCGCCGGGAGCCACGAAAAAGCGGCCGGGGGCAGGCAGGCGCGGCGCGATTCCATCGAGCGTATAAAGCGGCATTCGGAGTCTCCTCGCATTTCCCTTTGGCGGCGACATTGCCATTTTCCAGCCGTTGCAGCAAAGCTTGGCCGCCGCTGCCCGGAAACGAAAATCGTGTATAAGCGATTGTCGGCGTTTCATTCTTCGCCGTGGAGCAGGTTAATCGTCGAGAATTGCAGGCCTCGTTTGGGGCGGCGTCAGGCGCATCGGAGGACGGGAACTGAACGGCGGCGTGCGCGATAGGATGCGGCTGGCGGGCGCCCTTGCGGCGAATGCGGTCGCGCGCGGGGTCGCTGTCCCCTATCAACTGGTCAAGGCGATGACGATCCTGCCGCCCGAGCGGCTGCGCATCGCGCCTCCGGACATCCGCACGGTCGACTCGACCGTCGCCGATCAGATCACCGCCGGCTACTTCTCCTTCGACGGCAAGACCGTGCAAAGCTACGGCGATTCTCCCTTTTCGCTGGCCCCGCCGTCCCCGGCCTGGCGGCGCGCCCTCGCCGGCTTCTCGTGGCTGCGCCATCTGCGGAACGCCGAGAAGACGCAGGCCGACGCTCAGGCGCTCGTCGGGGCGTTCCTCGCGATCCGGAAGCTGCCACAGGACGATCCGGCCATGGAGCCGGCGGTTGTCGCGCGCCGGATGCTCTCCTTCTTCGCGCAATCGCCAATCCTGCTCGAGGGCGCCGACGCTGAATTCTACGACGCTTTCATGCTGTCGCTTGCGCAAAGCGGCCGCCGCCTCTGGCGCGCCCTGGCCACGGGCCATGCGCGAGGGGCGGATCGGCTGTTCTGCGCCATCGCGCTCGCCGAATTCGCCGTCTGCGCCGACACCGGGCGCAAGATCGCGCCGCTCGTTTCGCGCGCCCTCTCTGCCGAACTCGACCGCCAGATCCTGAGCGACGGCGGCCATATCAGCCGAAATCCGGAGGTCGCGGTCGATCTGCTGCTCGATCTGCTGCCGCTGCGCCAGGTGCTCGCCGCCCGCGGCCTTCAGACGCCGGGCGCCATGTTGCGCGCCATCGACCGGATGATGCCGATGCTGCGCATGCTGCAGCACGGCGACGGTTCTCTGGCCCTCTTCAACGGGATGGGCGTCACCGCCGGCGACAGGGTGGCGAGCGTTCTCGCCTATGAGGACGCCCGCGGCTCCGCGCCGCTCAAGGCGCCCTATTCGGGCTATCAGCGTCTCGAGGGCGGCAATGCGATCGTGCTCGCGGACGCCGGCGCGTCGCCGCCTCTCGATTTCTCGCTCGTCGCCCATGCTGGATGTCTCTCGTTCGAATACTCGCTCGGCCTCGAGCGCGTCGTCGTGAATTGCGGCGCGCCATCCGGCCCCAACGAGGATTGGCGCGAACTCGCGCGCGCCACCGCCGCGCACTCCACGCTCGTGATCGACGACTGTTCCTCCGCCCGGATCGCCAGAAGGGACGCGCCCCGCAGAGTGGCGAACCGCATCGTCGAAGCGCCGGGAAACGTTTCCGTCGAGCGGCGAGAGAGCCGCGAGGCGACCACGCTCGCCATGGCGCATGACGGCTACGCGCGCCACTTCGGGCTGGTGCATGCGCGCGATCTCACGCTTCCCGGCGATGGCGCGACGCTCGCGGGCCGCGACCGGCTGCTCGCCGCGACGCCCGACGCGCAGCCCTCGCCTGCGCTGGAGTTTGTTGTCCGCTTCCATCTGCATCCGCGGGTGCGGGCCGCCGCGCGCGGCGAGGCGGTGGAGCTTGCGCTCGCGAATGGCGAGACGCTTCTTTTCGAGGCCGAGGGCGCCTGGCCTCAGCTGGAGGAAAGCGTTTTCTTCGCCGCCCCGGGCGGCGCCCGCAAATGTGTGCAGATCGTGCTGCGCGGAAAGGCCGCGCCCGGCGCCGAGCTTCGCTGGTCGTTCCGCAGGCTGGAAGCGGTTCCGCTGCGACGGGATGTGTGATAAGCGCGGCTCGCAATCCCCATGAAGGACTTCAGCCTATGCCGGTCGATCACCGCACAGTCGCGCGCGCGCTTCTCTCCGTTTCGGACAAGACGGGCCTCGTCGACTTTGCGCGCGCCCTGGCCGGCCATGGCGTGGAGTTGGTCTCGACCGGCGGCACCCGCAAGGCGCTCGCCGACGCCGGCCTTGCGGTGAAGGACATCTCGGACCTCACGCTGTTTCCGGAAATGATGGACGGACGCCTGAAAACGCTGCATCCCAAGGTGCATGGCGGTCTGCTCGCGATCCGCGAGAATCCAGAACATGAAGCGGCGATGCTCGCCCACGACATTCGCCCGATCGACCTTCTCGTCGTCAATCTCTATCCCTTCGAGGCGACGCTGGCCAAGGGCGCGCCTTTCGAGGAATGCGTCGAGAACATCGACATCGGCGGCCCGGCGATGATCCGCGCCGCCTCCAAAAACCATGACGACGTCGCGGTCGTCGTCGATCCCGCCGATTATGCGGCGATCGCGGCGGAGATGGATGCGACGGGCGGGGCGACCGGGCTCGCGACGCGCCGACGCCTCGCGCAGAAAGCCTTCGCGCGCACCGCCGCCTATGACGCCGCGATCTCCAATTGGCTGGCGCAGGAATTGGGCGAGGCGTCGCCGCCCGTCCGCGCCTTCGGCGGCAAACTCTCGGAGCCGATGCGCTACGGTGAAAACCCGCATCAATCGGCAGGGTTCTATCTCACCGGCGAGGCGCGTTCCGGCGTCGCCACGGCGCGACAGGCGCAGGGCAAGCAGCTCTCTTACAATAACGTCAACGACACGGACGCGGCCTTCGAATGCGTCGCGGAATTCGATCCCGCGCGCACCGCTGCGGCGGTGATCGTCAAGCACGCCAATCCTTGCGGCGTCGCCGAAGGCGCGTCGCTGGAGGAGGCTTATCTCAAGGCGCTGCGCTGCGATCCGACCTCCGCTTTCGGGGGCATCGTTGCGTTCAACCGCAAACTCGACGCGCAAGCCGCGCGTGAGATCGTGAAGATATTCACCGAAGTGATCATCGCGCCGGACGCCGAAGACGAAGCGATCAGAATCGTCGGCGCGAAGAAGAATCTCCGCCTGCTGCTCACCGGGGGGCTGCCGGACCCGCGCGCGAAGGGCGTCGCGTTCCGCAGCGTCGCCGGGGGGTTCCTCGCGCAGTCGCGCGACAACGCCGTCGTCGACGATATGGACCTGAAGGTCGTCACCAAGCGCGCCCCGACGCTGCAGGAGCTCGCAGACCTCAAATTCGCTTATCGCGTCGTGAAGCACGCGAAGTCCAACGCCATCGTCTATGCGAGAGACGGCGCGACGGTCGGCGTCGGCGCCGGCCAGATGTCGCGCGTCGACAGTTCGCGCATCGCCGCGCACAAGGCGGGCGAGGCGGCGCAGGCGGCGGGTCTCGTCGAGAGCCTCGCCAAGGGCTCGGTCGTCGCCTCCGACGCCTTTTTTCCCTTCGCCGACGGCCTGCTCGCGGCCGCCGCCGCAGGCGCGACGGCGGTCATTCAGCCGGGCGGCTCGGTGAAAGACGCCGACGTGATCGCCGCCGCGGACGAGCAGGGGCTCGCCATGGTCTTCACAGGCGTTCGCCATTTCCGGCACTAGCGCAAGCGACCGGGGGTCGGTTAGGCTGCCCTTCGATCCGAGTTCCAGGGAGTTCCAGATGCGCCGCGTTCTGACATTGTCGATTGGCTTCGCGCTCGTTTGCGCCTTCTTGCCGGCGGAGGCCCTCGCGAAGTCGCGCAAGGCGGCGCCGGCGCAGCAACCCGCGGCGGAAAGCGACGACTTTCCGGTTTCGCTGCCCAAGAATCTCACGACGAACAAGGACTGGCTCGACGACGGCACCGGAGATCCCGCCTCCGGGACGCTCCAGCCCAACGCCAAGGCGAACGACAACTACTTCAAGCAACAGCAGAATTTCTCGCAGCAAGACCCGCTGCGCTGGACGCAGTCCGGCAGCATCCTCGACAATCGCTGAGCAGCCCGGCGGCGGCCTCTATCCGATTGCCGCTAATCCTGACAGCCCATGCCGCGTTCCTGCGCGACGATGTCGTTCACCGCGGCGCGTTGGCGGGCCGAGAGCGGCACGTCGTTCATGTTGTCGAAACTGCAGCCTGCGTTGCCGAAGGCGCGTATGGCGCGCGCCGTTTTGAAGCAGTAGCCGGCGTCCTTGTAAATCTGATTGCGATCCATCCAGAGGCTGGCGCAGGAAGCCTGCGCGAGGACAGGGGCCAGGATGGCCCCGCCCAGAATGACGGCGATCGCATATCTTGAAATGGTCTTCATCTTCAAATCTCCCGCGCGCCGTTGGGGTTGGCGCGCCCTCGAAAATCTATGCGGATCGAGGCGGGAAGTCGACAGAAGGGGCCAGGCCCGTTCGGGCTTGGCCCTTTGTCATCTCCGCGCATCAGTTGCAAACGCTGACCCGGCGGGAGCCGACGTAATCTCCGAACTGATCGTAGACCGGGCGGCGGCTCGAGTAGCAGTCGTGATACACGACGTGGTTCTGATAGCCGCCGCTCATCGCGCCGCCGGCGATGGCGCCGACCGCAAAGGCGCCGAGGCCGATCGCGGCGGTCGTGCCGTCGTTGAAAGCGGCGGCCGGGGTGGCGGTGGAAACGATCGCAGCGCTCGACAGGGCGGCGACGAGGACGGTGGTGGTGGCGATTTTCTTGAACATGGCGCTCTCCTCTGGGGTTGTCTTCGCAGTTCGTTCTGCGAATGAGGAGAAGCTAGACCCAGCTGGCATGGCTGTGCGTGCGCCCGCACACATGCCGGATGGCGATTCGTTAACGCTGATTTCCGTTAACCACCGGAGGGGCGGCGTCGGATAGGAATCCTTGAATTTCTTTCTCGCACTCTCAGCGGAGACTTTGTCGCGATGAGGAGCGGAACATGCAGTGCGGCCTGGGCGTAGTGAATTGTCGTCGGCTCCGGCAATTTCTTGACGCGCGCGGCGGAAACGTTGCGATGATCTTCGGCCTCCTGCTGATCCCGATCATGTTGATGATTGGCGCCGCAGTCGACTATGGCCGCGCAAGCCAGGCGCGGACGGCGCTCCAGGCGACGGTCGATCCGGCGGCGATCGCGGCCGCCGCCGCCATGTTGAAGGGCGGCAGCCCCACGCAGGTGGCGACGAATTACGTCCAGCAGAGATTCGCGCCGCTTGGACAGACGGTCACGACGACGACGACCGCCGATCCGGTTCAAGGGACGGTCACCGTGAACGTCACCACATCGATTGCGACTTCCGTCATGAAGCTGGCCCGGATCGACACTCTTCCGATCACGGTGAGCGCGACGGCGGCGCTCGGCGCCGGGGGCAATCAGAAAGTGGAGATGGCGATCGCCTTCGACACGACCGGCTCGATGTCACAGGGCGGCAGGCTCACCACAGCGCAGGCGGCGGCGAAATCGCTGATCGACAAGGTGATGAAATTGCCCAGCGGAGCCGTAAACCCGAATGTGCGCGTCGGCCTTGCGCCCTTCACGACGCATGTCAATGTCGGGCTGACCTATCGCGGCGCAAGCTGGCTCACCAATTCGACCGATTACACGCAAACGCTGCCGCAGAGCTGTTACGACACTTACCCCAACATCGCTTACGGGCCGACCTACCACGTCTCGCAGACCTGCACGGCAGACGGCGTTTCCTACGACTGCAGCTACGACACGGCGGATGTGACCAGCTGGGGAAACCCGGTCAATGTCTGCTACACGCCGGTCGTGAATCATACCTGGTATGGCTGCGTCGGTTCGCAGAACAGCCCCGCCGACGAAAACGACATCGCCAATGCGGCCAATCAGGTTCCCGCCCTCTTCGACGTCACCGACTGCCCGAGCCCGCTCATACGCCTCGGAAACGATCCGACCGCGCTCGGTGCGGCG
Source organism: uncultured Alphaproteobacteria bacterium (assembly GCA_963806665.1). Taxonomy (GTDB): domain Bacteria; phylum Pseudomonadota; class Alphaproteobacteria; order Rhizobiales; family Beijerinckiaceae; genus Methylocystis. The sequence continues at coordinate 208,703 of CAWDYM010000007.1, forward strand.
ATCGACGCCCTCACGCCGAACGGCGAGACCTATATCGCGCCCGGCCTTCTGTGGGGGTGGCGGCTGCTCTCGCCCAATCCGCCGTTCTCGGACGGTCTCGCCATCGGCTCGGCAAAGAAGATCCTGGTGCTCATGACCGATGGCGCCAACACGCATTCGGCCTCCTATCCGGATCACAACAACACCGATGTGACCGCGTCGAACAGCAAGCTCGTGAATGTCTGCACGGCCGTGAAGGCGGCGGGCGTCACGCTCTACACGATCGCATTCCAGGTGACCAACTCGACGATCCAGAACGTCCTGTCGCAATGCGCCACCGGCGTTCCCTATTATTACAACGCCCAGACGAACGCGGATTTGCAGGCGGCCTTCAGCTCGATCGGCGCGCAGCTCACCAATCTGCGGCTGGTGCAATAAGTCCGCGATGGGAGACTCGAGAATGAGAAACATATTTGTCGCCGCCTTTGTTCTCGCCGCCGCGGCTCCGGCTTTCGCGAGCGACGCGTGGAACGTGATCGAGGGGCCGCAAGGGTCTCAAAAGGGCACCTGGACTCTGGTCACGGCCGGGGCGGTCGTCACGGGAACGGCGAAGATGGCGGGGCCGCACGGCGAACCCGTCGCCTATCAGGTCACCGGACGGCTGGAGAAGGGCGTCTATACGCTGGCCCGGCAAGCGTCGAGCGATCGGCGCGACTGCATGTATCGCGGCGCCATGAAAGACGACGGCTCCATCGCCGGCTCGGCCACTTGTGACGGCGAACAGGGGCCCTGGATCGCGCGTCCCGCCCACAAATAGATCAGGCGCCGCTCTGTGCGAGGAGCTTTTGCTGATGTTCGGTGAGGAGCGCGTCGAAGATTTCGTCGAATTCGCCCTCCATCACCCGGTCGAGCTTGTAGAGCGTCAGATTGATGCGATGGTCGGTAACGCGCCCTTGCGGAAAATTGTAGGTGCGGATGCGTTCCGAGCGGTCGCCTGACCCCACCTGGCTCTTGCGATCGTCCGAGCGCTCCTTGTCGAGCCGCTGGCGCTCGGCGTCGTAAAGGCGCGAACGCAGCACATTCATCGCCTTCGCCTTGTTGCGATGCTGGGAGCGCTCCTCCTGCATCATCACGACGATGCCCGACGGAAGATGCGTGATGCGGATCGCCAACTCCGTCTTGTTGACGTGCTGGCCGCCCGCGCCCTGCGCCCGCATGGTGTCGATCTGCAGATCTTTTTCGTCGATGTCGAGGTCAACTTCTTCCGCCTGAGGCAGAACGGCGACGGTCGCCGCCGATGTATGGATGCGGCCCTGCGTCTCCGTCTCCGGCACCCGCTGCACGCGATGGACGCCGGATTCGAATTTCAGCCTGCCGTAAACGCCGCGTCCCGTGATCTCGGCGACGATTTCCTTGAAGCCGCCGAGCGCGCCGGGACTCTCCGAGACGAGTTCGACGCGCCAGCCTCTGAGCGCGGCGTATTTCTGATAGGCGCGGAAGAGATCGCCCGCAAAGAGCGCCGCCTCGTCGCCGCCCGTGCCGGCGCGCACTTCCAGAATGACGCCTTTCTCGTCGGCTTCGTCCTTGGGCAGCAATGCAAGCTGCAGCGTTGATTCTGCGACGCCCAGGCGCGCGCGCGCCTCGTCGACTTCCGACCCCGCCAGCACGCGCATGTCCGCGTCGAGCGAAGCATCGTCGAGCATCGCGGCGAGATCGGCCACTTCGCGCTCGGCCGCGCGATAGGCGCGTATCGCCTCGACGACGTCGTCGAGCGTCGCGCGCTCCCGGGAGAGCGCGACATAGGCCTGCCCGTCGGCGCCACTCGAAAGTTTCTCGCCGATCTCGTCGTAGCGACGCACAATGATGTCGAGTTTGTCTTGGGCGAACATTCAGGATTTCGTTGCAGGAGAGAATGCGACGGCGGCGGGCGGCGTCGCTACACGGGCACGCCGCGTGAGAGCGCATAATCGCGCAGCTTCTCGCGCACGGAGGGCGCGCCGTCGTCGGCGGCGAGAAGCGTCGCCAGATAGACCTGCGCCTCGTCGAGATCGAGATTGAGAATCATCGATTTCACAGGTCCGATCGCCGAGGGCGACATGGAGAGCGAGCGGTAGCCGATCGCTACGAGCGCCAGCGCTTCGAGCGGACGGCCGCCCATTTCACCGCAGAGCGTCACCGGCGTTCCCGCGCGGCGGCCTGCGTCCGCAATCCGCTCCAGCGCGCGCAGCACGGGCGGCGAGAGATTGTCGTAACGCTTGGAGACGCGCGTATTATCCCTGTCCGCCGCATACATGTATTGCACGAGGTCGTTGGAGCCGACCGACAGAAAATCTGCGCGGGCGGCGATGAGTTCGAGCTCCCACAAAAGCGAGGGAACTTCCACCATGGCGCCAAGGTGCAACGATGTCGGCTCCGCATAGCCATGTCGCCTGATGTGCTGCAGTTCCCGCAGCGCGATGGCCTTGCCCGCCTCGAATTCGGCGACATTCGCGATCATCGGAAACATGATGCGCAGGCTGCGTCCGGCGCCCGCCTTCAGCATGGCGCGCAACTGCATGCGCAGGAGACCCGGCCGGTCGAGGCCAATGCGGATCGCGCGCCAGCCGAGGGCGGGGTTCTCCTCCTCGATCTTCGCCATGTAGGGCAGGATCTTGTCGGAGCCGATATCGAGCGTGCGAAAGGTCACGGGCCGGTCGGGCACCGCGTCGAGCACGTCCTTGTAGAACCGATACTGCTCGTCCATGCGCGGGAAGCGCGGCGCAAGCATGAACTGCAACTCGGTGCGGAAGAGTCCGATGGACTGGGCGCCGGTGTCGCGCACATGCGGCATGTCGATGGCGAGGCCAGCGTTCATGTGCAATGCGACCTCGACTCCGTCCTTGGTGACGGCCGCGACATCGCGCAGCTTGGCGTATTGTTCCTGACGGCGGGCGCGAAGTTTGGCCTTCTCGGCATAGGCGCTCTGCACGTCGGGCTGGGGGCGCACATGCACTTCCCCGGTCGAGCCGTCGATGATGATCGGATCGCCGGTGTCGACGAGATCGATGAGGCCGGCCACGAGGCCGACGGTCGGGACGCCGAGCGCGCGTGCGACGATCGCGACATGGCTCGAGGGCCCGCCTTCCTCCAGCACCAGTCCGCGCAGCCGCCCGCGGTCGTAATCGAGCAGCGCCGCCGGCCCCATGGTCCGCGCGACGATGATGGCGTTTTCCGGCACGCTGTCGCGGTCGGCGACATAGCTTTGGCCGGTGAGCTGATGCAGCAGGCGGTTGGCGATGTCGTCGAGGTCGTGGAGACGGTCGCGCAGATAAGGGTCCGTCTGGCGCTGCATGCGGGCGCGGGCTTCGTTCTGCACGCGCTCGACAGCGGCCTCTGCAGTGAGCCCCGACATCACCGCCTCACGCAGCCGGCGCACCCAGCCGCGGTCGTGCGCGACCATGCGAACGGTTTCCAGAATTTCACGGTGTTCGCCGACGCCCATGCGGTCGCCATGGGCCACGAGCTCGTCGATCGACGCGCGCATGGCGTCGACGGCCTGTTCGAGGCGGACGAGTTCGCGCGGCAGGTCTTCCGCGACCAGTTGCTTCACGACGACGCGAGGCTCGTGCAGCAGGACATGTCCGAGCCCGACGCCGTCGCACATGGGCGCCCCCTTGAGGGTCGCCGGGCGATAGAGGGCGAGGTCGCGCGGATCTTCGATCGCCTGCAGTTCGCCCGAGGCAATGAGCTCCGCGAGCAGCATCGCCGTCGTCTGGAGGGCCTCGACCTCCTCCTCCGAATAGACCCGGCGGACCTTGTTCTGCACGACGAGGACGCCGAGCGTCGAGCCGCCGCGCAGAATCGGCACGCCGAGGAAGGAATGGTAGGCCTCTTCGCCCGTCTCCGGCTTATAGGCGAAGGCCGGGTGATCCTGCGCCTCGGAGAGCGCCAGCGGCTCGGCGCTGCGCGCGATGAGGCCTACAAGACCCTCGCCCGCGTGCATGGTCGTTTGATGGACCGCCTCGCGGTTGAGGCCTTCCGTCGCGTAGAGCTCGAGCCGCTGATCGGCCCGCAGGACATAAACGGAACAGACCTCGGCGACCATGTTCGCGGCGATCTGAACGACGATTTTGTCGAGGCGCGTCTGCGCGCTCACCGGCTCCGCGCTGATCTCACGCAGCCGGCGCAGCAACAGGCGGGGGCCGCCAAGAGCGCTACGCATTCCTAATCCATTCCCATTCGCCGCGACGACGCCGGCGGCCCGGCCGTCGTGAAAACTGACGTTCGCCCTTTTTGGAAATCAGCGCCCTCGGCGCTCTGACGTCCCCAAGCGTATATTGGCGGCCATCGCCGTCCGCAAGCGCTGCCGAATCCCCTACGCAAAGACCATACCGCATTTTCGCCGGGCTGAATCGTCTTGCGGATCGTTCCCGGAGTCTCTACTGCTTGAGGCTATGGCTTGGCGTGTTGTGGCTCCCTTCGAGCGGCCGGGCCTCGCCCGGGGAAGGGGTCGGCCGCCGCTTCTTGCAAAATACGACGAAGCGCGACCATGCCCTGCAATTTTTCGCCGCGCAATTGTCGCGCAGCCGCCGCGATCGCAGAATATTCGACAGTCCGTCACTAAAAATGCGCTAATAAGAAAGAGCCGTCGAGAAAAGAATGTGCGTTTCCCGAGCCTTCTGATCGCCCTTTTTCTGATCGTCGTTTCGACGACCGTCGCCCGCTCGGTTAAATCGGTGCGCGTGCCGCAAGGCGCGCGCGCGATCGACCTCACGCATGTGGTGGAAAAGCATTCCTCGCAAAGCGACCGGCTGCAGGTCTCGACCGCGCCAGGCTCCGACGGCATCGTTCGTCGTATCGAGGTGGGCGCCAGGGAGGCAGGGAGCCGCCCCAATTGGATCGTCTTCGCCCTCACCAACGACACCGACGAGCAGATCGAGCGTCTGATCGTCGCCCCTCATTTCCGGCTGCAGGGCTCCGGCGTCATCTGGCCGGATCTGGGATCGACGCGCATTTCGGCGATCACGGCGAGCCAAGGCTTCCCGCCCGAAGCCGAGGATTCGGCCGACGCCGACGTCTTCCGGCTGACGCTCGACCCCGGCACCACGATTACTTACGTCGCGGAGCTGCGCACGCCCAATCTGCCGCAGCTCTATCTGTGGGAGCCCGAGGCCTACAAGGACAAGGTGACGAGCCTCACGCTCTATAAGGGCATCGTCATCGGCATCGCCGGTCTCCTCGCCCTCTTCCTTACCATCGTCTTTGTCGTGAAGGGCGCGGTCATATTTCCGGCGGCGGCGGCGCTCGCCTGGGCCGTGCTGGCCTATGTCTGCATCGATTTCGGTTTCTGGGACAAGATTTTCGGCTCGGACGCCAACGCCGACCGCATCTGGCGCGCGGGCGCCGAGACGGTTCTGTCGGCGACGCTCGTCGTTTTCCTTTTTGCTTATCTCAACCTCAATCGCTGGCATGTGCGGGCCTGGCATGTTGCGGTGCTGTGGCTGCTCATCCTGCTCGATCTCGTCGGCCTCGCAATGTTCGACGCGCCAGTCGCGGCGGGCGTCGCGCGCATCTCGCTCGCCACGATCGCCGTCATCGGCTTCGTGCTGGTGCTCTACCTCGCGTCGCATGGTTTCGACCGCGCGATCATGCTGATCCCGACGTGGTTCCTGCTCGTCGTCTGGGTGGCGACGGCGGGCTTTGCGGTCGCCGGCTGGATGACGAACGACCTCGTCTCCCCGGCGCTTGTCGGCGGTCTCGTGCTCATTGTCATGCTTATCGGCTTCACGGTGATGCAGAACGCATTCGCCACAGGCGGACTCTCTCACGGCGCGATCAGCGACGTCGAGCGCAAGGCGCTGGCGATGACCGGCGCCAATGAGATCGTCTTCGACTGGGACGTGCCTTCCGACCACATCTATGTGAGCCCGGAGGCGGAAGCCGCCCTCGGCCTCGATCGCGGTGGGCTGGAAGGCGCGGCCTCTTCCTGGCTCGATCTGCTCCACCCCTTCGAGCAGGATCGCTATCGGGCGTGCCTCGACGCGCTGCTCGAGCAGCGTCGCGGCCGCATCAATCAGGAGTTCCGTCTGCGCGCCGCCGACGGCCATTATCTCAGCTACCGCCTGCGGGCGCGTCCCGTGGTCGGGCCGGACGGCGAAGTCGTCCGCGTCGTCGGCACGCTCACCGACGTCACCGACGAGCGCAATGCGCAGGAGCGCCTGCTGCACGACGCGGTGCACGACAATCTGACGGGTCTGCCGAACCGCGAACTCTTCTTCGACCGCCTCGAGGCCGCGCTGGTTTTTGCCCGGATGGAAAAGGACGTGCGCCCCACGGTGCTCGTCATCGACATCGACCGTTTCAAGCAGATCAACGAGCAGGTCGGCATCGCCATGGGCGACAGCATCCTGCTCACCGTGGCGCATCGTCTGACGCGTCTTCTGCAGCCGCAGGACACGCTCGCGCGTCTCAACGGCGACACTTTCGCAATCATCCTCGTTTCCGAGACGCATGCCGACCACGTCATAACGCTCGCCGATTCGGTGCGCCGGCAACTCGCGACGCCGGTACGTTTCACCGACCGTGAGATCGCGCTCTTCGCCTCCATCGGCATCGCGCTCTATGATCAGCAGATGCATCCGGGCGCCGACGACATGCTCGAGGACGCCGAGATCGCGATGCGCCACGCCAAGCGCACCGGCGGCAACCGCATCGAGGTCTTCCGCCCGGCGATGCGCGCGCAGCGTTCCGACCGGCTGACGCTCGAGGCCGACATGCGCCGCGCGCTCGAGCGAAACGAAGTGAAGGTCTTCTTCCAGCCGATCGTGCGGCTCGAAGACCGCACCATCGCCGGCTTCGAGGCGCTGATGCGCTGGGACCATCCGCGCCTTGGCCGGCTCGAGCCGGCGCAATTCATCCCCATCGCCGAACAGACCGGGCTCATCATCGACTTCGGCCTGCTCGTGCTGGAGCGCACCGCGCGCGAACTCGCCGCCTGGCAGCGGGCGCTCGCCGTCGATCCGCCGATCTTCGCCTCGGTCAATGTTTCCTCGCGGCAATTGCTGCGGCACGACCTCCTGCGCGACGTCAAAAGCGTGCTGATGCGCCACGACGTGACGAAGGGAAGCCTCAAGCTCGAACTCACCGAGAGTCTCGTGATGGAGAACCCCGAATACGCCGCCCAGATGCTGTCCCGCATCAAGGACCTCGGGGCCGGCCTCTCGCTCGACGATTTCGGCACCGGCTATTCGTCGCTCGCCTATCTGCAGCGCTTCCCCTTCGACACGATCAAGATCGACCGCTCTTTCGTCAAGCAAAGCGGCAAGGGCGCGCGTCCCGTGATCCTGCGCTCGATCATTGCGCTGGCGCAGGATCTCGGCATGGACGTCGTGGCCGAAGGCGCCGAGACCGAGGCCGACGCGATCGAACTTTACCAGCTCGGCTGCGGCTATGCGCAGGGCTACGCTTTCGGGCGGCCGATCAGTTCGCAGGAAGCCAGAAGGCTTGTGGGCGCCGCGCCGGAAGCGGCGGCGTAGGAGCCGCTCGCAGAGGCGTTCGGAAAGAGTTAGGTTCCGACGAGTAGAGCTCCGAACAAGCGCCCGAACCTCGCCGTTTCATGACAAAAAAGTCTCCTCCTCCCATCTCCGACGTCGACGGCATGACGCCCCTCGAGGCTCGGGCAGAACATGCGCGGCTCGGCGACGAGATCGCGCGTTACGACCGCGCTTATTATCAAGATGACGCGCCGAGCGTCTCCGACGCCGAATATGACGCGCTGCGCCGCCGCTATGAGGCGCTCGAAAGAGCTTTTCCCGAACTCGTCACCGAAGAATCGCTGACAAAAAAAGTCGGCGCGAAACCCAGCGAAAAATTCGCCAAGGTGAAGCACGCCGTACCGATGCTTTCGCTCGGCAACGTATTTTCGGATGAGGACGTCCACGAGTTCGTCGCGCGTGTGCGCCGCTTTCTCGGACTTCCCGAAAGCGCGACGGTCGCCTGCACGGCGGAGCCGAAGATCGACGGGCTCTCATGTTCCCTGCGCTATGAACAGGGCCGCCTCGTGCAGGCGGCGACGCGCGGCGATGGATATGAAGGCGAGGACGTTACCGCGAACATCCGCAGGCTGAAGGAAATCCCCCGTCGTCTGCATGACGGCGCGCCGAAAATTTTGGAGGTTCGCGGCGAGGTTTATATGACGCACGCGGATTTCGCAGCGCTCAACGCGCGGCAGGCGGCGGCCGGAAAGCCGATCTTCGCCAATCCACGCAACGCCGCAGCGGGCTCGCTGCGTCAGCTCGATCCGAACATCACCGCCGAACGGCCGCTGCACTTCTTCGCCTACGGTTGGGGCGAAGTCGACGCGCTTCCCGCGACGACGCAATGGGGCGTGCTGGAGGCGTTCAAGCATTACGGCCTGCCGGTCAATCCACGTACGCGGCTCTGCACGAGCGTTACGGAGATGTTGGCGCATTATCGAGCGATCGAGGCCGAGCGCGCGACACTCGGCTATGACATCGACGGCGTCGTCTACAAGGTCGAAGACATTGCGCTGCAGGAACGCCTCGGCTTCGTCTCGCGCGCGCCGCGCTGGGCCGTCGCGCATAAATTCCCTGCCGAGCGCGCGACGACGATTATGCGCGACATCGAGATTCAGGTCGGACGCACCGGCGCGCTGACGCCGGTCGCGCGGCTGGAGCCGGTCACCGTCGGCGGCGTCGTCGTGTCGAACGCCACGCTGCACAATGAAGACGAGATCGCGCGCAAGGATATCCGCATCGGCGACACGGTTGTCGTGCAGCGCGCCGGCGACGTCATTCCGCAGATCGTGGAGGTGATCCTGGCGAAGCGGCCGCATGGCGCGAGGCCGTATGAATTCCCGCATGTCTGCCCGCGCTGCGGCTCGGCCGCTCTGCGCGAGATAGACGAAAAGACCGGCGAGGCCGATGTCGTGCGCCGGTGCACGGGCTCGCTGGTCTGCCCGGCGCAGGCGGTGGAGCGGCTCAAACATTTCGCCTCGCGTAACGCCTTCGACATCGAAGGCCTCGGCGACAAGCAGATCGAATATTTCTTCGCGGAAGGGCTTATCAAGACGCCGTCCGACATCTTCACGCTGGAAGCGCGTGACCGCGCGAGCCTGACGAGAATCAAGAACCGCGAGGGCTTCGGCGAGACTTCGGTTCGCAATCTCTTCGCGGCGATCGATGAGCGCAGAACGATCCCAGTCAACCGCTTCCTCTATGCGCTGGGGATCCGCCACATCGGCGAGACCAACGCCCGCCAACTCGCACGCCATTTCGGGGACTTTGCGAGCCTGCGTGAGACCGCGCGCGAAGCCGCGCCGGGAACAGAGGCGCGCGCCCGCATCGATTGCATCGATGGGGTCGGGCCGGTGGTGGCGGAGGCGCTGCACGACTTCTTCGCCGAGCGGCATAATGAGAAAGAGATCGACGCGCTCTTGCAGCAGGTGACGCTGGAGCCGATGCCCGAGATCGCCTCGTCTTCGCCCGTCGCCGGCAAGACGGTCGTCTTCACCGGCGCTCTCGTACGGCTCACGCGCGACGAAGCCAAGGCGCAGGCTGAACGTTTCGGCGCCAAGGTCGCGGGTTCGGTTTCGAAGAAGACGGACCTTGTCGTGGCGGGTCCCGGCGCGGGATCAAAGCTCGCAAAAGCGGCTGAGCTCGGGATCGAGGTGATTACGGAAGACGAGTGGTTTGTGAGGACGGGGCAGGGGTGACTCGCCAGCTCCCGTCATGGCCGGGCTCGTCCCGGCCATCCACGCCAAGACGCTTCGAGACCGCTGCAAGCGATCAACGAGTTCATTGCGGCACCGCGTGGATGCCCGGCGCAAGGCCGGGCAGAACGGTTGAGAGGCGGCGGATCAGACCGCTCTCGACCCCGGCGTATCGCCCTTCTGATAGGCCGTGCCGAACACATAATCCCACCAGATCGCGTGCACGCCGAAGCCCTTCTCCGCGTCGCGGAAGTGGTGGAGCATGTGCAGGCGCTTCACTAGTTTACCGAACTCCGACGTCGGCTGGCCATGATGCGTCCAGTAATGCACGCCGTCGTAGATCACATAGCCGACCATGAAACCGGCAAGCACCGGCCACGCGAAGGTCGCGCCGAAGATGAGGCGGATGATCGACAGGGCGATCAGCATGATCGGCGCCGACAGCAGTGGCGGCATGACGAGGCGCAGCGGATCGTTGGGATAGATGTGGTGTACGCCGTGGATGAGGAACTGGAAGCGGGGGCCGAGCCCGAAGGGGAGCGGGAACACCGTGTGGAACAGATAGCGGTGGCCGAAATATTCGGTCAGCGTCCAGCCGAGATAACCGATGACGAGGCCCACGAAGACGAGCCCCGCGCCAACGAGCGGCAGAGAGTAGAAGAGAAGCCCGAGAATGATCGGCGCATAGACGATGACGGGCGTGAGGTGATGCACGCGCGACAGCTTGTCGAGAAGTTCATTCTCGAAGAGGCGCGGCGAGGCGTCGAGCGCTTCGGTTCTCGTTTCCTGAGTCATTCGCTTTACTCCGCAGCCGCCGCGACCGGCGCCGAGCGCGCGGCCTGCACGATATTCTCGGAACGCGTGCCGAGAGAATAGGTCGGGTCGAAGATGAAGGTCGCGAGCAACGCCACCCATGAACGATGGCAGCGCAGCGTATCGTAGAACTCCGGCGCCATAGCCTTCAGCTCCGGCAGCTTTGTCCACGGAATTTCGTGAAAGTCGTGATGCTCGTTGTGATAGCCGATGTTGAGTGCGAGCGTGTTCAGCGGCCCGTAGTAATCAAAGGTGCCCTGATCCGGCGCGAAGGCGAAGTGCTCCTGCACCCAGCGCGCGGAGAGCGGATGCAGACCGCCCACCGAAAACCAGAACGAGAAGAAGAGATAGAGCAGCGCGTTGGCGCCGAAGGCCCAGAGCACGAAAAGATCGAAGGCCGCGATCACCGCGATGTTGATATAGGTCCATTTGCCCATGATCGGCACGGTGCCCTTCAGTCGCGACAGGCGCGCGAGCTGGATAGCGGGGAAGCCGAAGAGCCACGCCGCCTTGCGCCACGTGCTGTTGCCGACCCACTCCACTTCCCAGTGGCTCGGGACGTCGGCGTCGTAGTCATAGGCCGAAAGATGCGAGTGGTGCTTGATGTGATAGCAGCGGAAGCCCATCGCAGTGGGGAAGGCGTTAGGCAGGTCTGCGAGAATGGCGGTCCATTTGTTGGCGAGAGGGTTCTCGAAGACGCAATTGTGGATGGCGTCGTGGATGATGACGAAATTGGCGTGATTGGCGAAGGCGCCGATGCAGATCGCGAGAAGAAGCGACAGCCACCAATAGGAGAGGCCGAGATAACCCATCCAGGCTGCGATGAGGAGCTGGCCGACGAAAATGCCGGCGGTGATCTTGAAAGTCACCGGGTCCTTGCCGAAGAGATCGCGCACATGCGGGTGTCTTTCGAGAATCATCTGGCGGCGCTCGACATGCGAGCGGTCCGCGCCCTGTGCGGTGACCGAAATGCCGTTCATGACGTCGCGTCCTTTGGATCGGAATTGTCGAAACGCTTCTCGTAAACGCGGTGAACCTTGTCGATCGCGCCGCCGAACATCTCGATTGGCCGACGCATCGACATATTGTCTTCCAGCACCCAGCCGGCTTCGAGATGCTTGATCGAGGCGCTCGCGCCGCGACGGCGCATTTCCTCGATCATCGCAAGCAGGATGGCGCCGCCCGTGGCGCTGTTCTGCAGCGCCTTGCGCGTGCCGAGCAGCACGATGCGCGCGGCGTTGAATTTGTGACCGCGCATGCGCGAGATGAGTTTGGGCAGGCCGAAGGGGAAGATTTTCCCGTCGAAGTCCGAGACGATCTCGAAGAGATTGGGCAGCGCGATGACGAAGCTCTGCGGTTTGCCGTCGAGTTCGACGACGATGCCGAATTCGGGGGGCATTACGAGCTTGAGCGCGTCGGCGGTCGAGTTCGAACTCGGCCTTGGTGAAGGGCACGAACCCCCAATTGCCGCTCCAGCCGTCGTTGAACAGCTCCTCCATCAGCGCGGTCTCGCCCGTCTTCAGATTTTTGATGTCGAGCGGGCGGAGCTTCAGGCGGTCGCGCCATTCCTTGCGGTTGGAAATGCGCGGTTTCTCTGTGAGGAGGTCGTCCGACACTTCAAACCGATAGGAAATGAGGTCCTTCGCTTTCGCGTAACCGAGCGCCTCCAGATGGCGCGAGAGATAGGGCGGATGCCAGGGCATGAAGATCATGGGCGTCGCCGCGAAGCCTTCGACCAGCATGCCGCATTCGCCGTTGATCGTCGGCGAAAAGGGGCCGTCGATGCGCGTCGCGCCTTTCGCCTTCAGCCAGTCCTCCGCGGCCTGCGTCAGCCCGCGCACGACCTCGAGGTCGTCGATGGCGTCGAGCGCGCCGAACTGCGCCGGGCTCGCGCCGACGGGCGTAATCCCGTCCTTGTAGACATGCGCGGATATGCGCCCGACCCATTCGCCGTCGCGGCGGGCCAGAAATTTCTGGTCATCCACCAGCTTGTAATGCGGGTTGAGCATTTTGGCGAAGAGCGTCCAGCGCTCGACGTCGAGCGGCGGGGCGAATCCCGGCGCACCCTTGTAGAGGAGGCGGGGCAGCCTGCAGAACGTCATGAAGCGCGACAGCCCTGCGACCGGTACGATCTCGATTCGCGCCATGTTCAAATTCCTACGCGTCATGCGGGGCGCGCGAAAGCGTCACGTTGACGCGGTCGCGCAGTATCAGGCGGCGGCGCCGGCCATGGCCGCGGCGACGATGCGCTGCGCCTCTTCCGAGACCGGCGGCATTTCCCGCAACGCGTGGATAACGCCTCGGATTTCCGCCTCGGAGTGGTTGGCCGAAAAGAAGAAGCGCAGCCGGGGCCCATCCTTCGGCACCCCGATGCGCACCACGGGGGGCACATAGAAGCCCTTTTCGAGCAGATGCTGCGAGGCCCACATGGTCAGCAGGTCGCTCTCGAACAGGATGGGCACGACGCCGCGGCCGATCGCCGGGCCGGTGGAGAAACCGTTCTCATGCGCGACAGTTCGGAAGAGTTCGGCGTTCTGCGCCAGTTTCTCGATGCGCCAGGTTTCTTCCTGCATCAACCGCAGGGCGGTGCGGGCCGCCGCGAGAATCACCGGGGAAAAGCCCACGCTGTAGACGAAGCCGGGCAGCGTATAGCGGAGCCAGTCTATCACGCCCTTTTTGGCGCAGATGTAACCGCCGCAGGACGCGAGCGTCTTGGACATGGTGCCGACGATGAGGTCGATCCGCTGCGGATCGACGCCCTGATGTTCAGCCAGGCCGCGGCCGGTCTTGCCCAGCACGCCGAGCGAATGGGCCTCGTCGACCATCAGCCAGACTTTGTGTTTGTCCTTGATTTCGAGCAGGCGCGGCAGGTCGGCGGTGTCGCCGTCCATGCTGTAGACGCCCTCCACCACGACCAGCACATTGCGATATTCCTCGCGATGGCGGTGCAGAAGGTGGTCGAGGTGGTCGAAGTCGTTGTGGCGGAACTTGACGACCTGCGCCTGTGCGCCGTCGGCGCCGGCGACAATGCTGTTGTGCGCGAGTTCGTCAATGAAGAGCGCGTCGCGTTTGCCGCTCATCAGCCAGGAGATGGTGGTGACATTGGCGAGATAGCCGGACACCAGGGTGAGTGCGCTCTCCATGCCGATGAATTCGGCGATCTCGGCCTCGAACTGCTTGTGGGGCGTTCGCTCGCCGCCCACGAGCCGCGACGCCAGCGCGCCGACTCCCAGCCCATCGACTTCGCGCTTGGCTTCCTCGCGGATGCGTGGATGGCCGGCGAGGCCGAGATAGTCGTAATTGGCGAAGCTGACGAAATGCTTGCCCTGCGCCTCGAAGTCCGCGCGCAACTTGTCGATCTGGGCGAAGAACGGATCGCTGAACTCGAGCAGGGCGTTGCCCGCGAAGCGGAAGCGCCGGGCTGCATAATCCGAGAGGCTTCTGTGTCTCGTCACTTTAATTTCGCCGTCCCTGAGTGCGGCGCGCGCCGCGCGCGCATGGTTCACGAAGAATCAGGGCGCCCTTTGGGCGCCCGCGGATTGATCGCGTCCCTTACCATCTGAGCCTCGTCCGCGCCAGTGTGCAGGGCAGCAAGGCAGGAAAGGGCCCACGCCGGGCCTATGGCGCTTGGGCCCGGCTTTCTCTATTGGCTTCGTCCCATGGAAGATAACGCGCAACGCCCCCATGCCGCCATCGGTCCCGCCCTGCGCCTGCGGGTCGAGGATCTCGCCGTCGCGCGCGGCGGCCGGCGGGTGCTGGACGGCGTGAACTTTGCGCTTTCGAGTGGCGAGGCGCTGGTGGTGACGGGCCGCAACGGCGCGGGTAAATCCACGCTGCTGCGGGCGATCGCCGGCTTGCTGCCCACCGCCGGCGGAGCCGTGGCGCTGGAGGGGGCGGCAGAGGGGGAGCTTACGCAGGAGACGCATTACCTCGCCCATGCGGACGGCATGAAGGCGGCGCTCACCGTCGAGGAAAACCTCGTCTTCTGGGCGAGCTATCTCTCCCGGACGATGGACGCGCGCAGCCGCACGGCCGGGCAGGCGCTCGCCGCCGTCGGACTCTCCCATGCCCTGCGGGCTCCTTTCGGGGCGCTCTCGGCGGGCCAGAAACGGCGGGCCGCCCTGGCGCGCCTTCTTGTGGCCTTCCGCCCGCTCTGGCTTCTCGACGAGCCGCTCACGGCCCTGGACCGGGGCTCGCGCGAGAAATTCGCCGCCGCCATGCGCGAGCATTGCGCGCGCGGCGGGATCATCGTGGCCGCCACCCATGAGCCGCTGGGGCTCGAAGAGGCCGGGGAGCTGGCGCTCGGAGCCGCCCAATGACCTCGCCGCTCGCCGCACTCTTCCTGCGCGAATGGCGCATCGCCCGCCGCGTCGGCGGCTCGGGGGCCATGGGGGTGGTGTTTTTCCTCACCCTCGTGACGATCGTGCCCTTCGCGGTGGGGCCGGACCCCAATCTCCTTGCGAGGATCGGCCCGGCCATCCTGTGGATCGCCGCGCTGCTGGCGAGCCTTCTCGCCTTCGACCGGCTGTTTCAGGCCGACGCCGAGGATGGTTCTCTCGATCTGCTGCATCTCTCCGATGCGCCGCTGGAACTGGCCGTGCTGGTGAAATGCGCAGCGCATTGGGCCGCCACAGGCCTGCCGCTCGTTATCGCCGCGCCCTTCCTGGGCCTCATGCTGCAGCAGGAGACGATGGCGCTTCTCGGCGTCGTCGCCACGCTCCTCGTCGGCACGCCGGCGCTCACCCTGATCGGCGCCATCGGCGCGGCGGCGACGGTCACCGTGCGGCGCGGCGGCCTCTTGATGGCGCTGCTGGTCCTGCCGCTGACGATCCCGGTGCTGATCTTCGGCGTCTCGGCGTGCGAAGCGGCGACAGGGGGCGCGGCGCCCTTCTATGCGCCCTTCTCGATCCTCTGCGCCATCACGCTGGTGGCGCTGGCGCTGTGTCCCTTCGCGGCGGCGGCGGCGCTGCGGAATTTGGGGGAGTAGGTTGGTTTTCATGTTCATTGCTGGGCGAGAAAGGCTCCCGCGCCCTTAGAAAGGCTACCTTTCCAGCCGACAAAGTACTTTCGCCCAATTCGGCTTGACTTTTCCACTTCGCTCTATTGTGGCCACAAGGTAAATCCAATTAAAATTGCCATATAGTTGTAAAACAACAAGAATATAGAAAGCAGTGCGGGCGGCACCGTTAAAGCTATGGCTATAGTCCATACCTTTGTACCGACTGCTATAGATTTGTTCTCGGCGTTCTTGACTTCTTCAAGCTTTCTCAAGAATGCGTCTGGCGGCAGCCCTTCTAAAATTAAAGCGCGATTCAGTTTTAGCAATTTCGCTCGTTCTATCATCCCGTAAATTTCGTACAGGATAAAACATGCTATAGAAATACCGATCAGTAGCGCAAAAAGAATGTTCGCGTTTTGGGGAAGTGACGCCTTCGTTGATGACCAAAGCGAGAATGCGCTTGCATATCCAGCGATTATGATCACGTTTGTATACGCCTGCGCCTTGTCAAATGCTTTTGCATTAAGCTCCATAATGAACTTCAAGACTTTTTCCTGATTGTCCTTTTGTAGCTTCTCCTGCGATTGTTGTGCAGCGCTGCGCATCGCTTGCTCTAAGGAGCCAATTCTTAGGTTATGTTGTTGTAGTTGGTCGTCCATTTCGATGCCTCGAAATCGTAATGCGTGAAACATTGCGAGATAAGTATGCGTCCCGCGGCAATCAGCAAACGCCGCAACCGCCTCCTCGCGCTAATAGCGAGTAAGGGCAGGGGACGCCCTATGTCAAAGCCCAGCGCGCCGGCTACGCCCTCTTCATCCCCCGGCCCACCCCGCCGCCCGCTTCTCCAGAAACGCCGCGACGCCTTCCTTCGCGTCTTCCGCCAGCATGTTCTCCACCATCACGGCGCTCGCCAGCTCATAAGCTTCGGCCAGCGGCTTCTCGCGCTGGGCGTGGAACGCCTTCTTGCCGAAGCGGATGGCCTGCGGCGATTTGCGCGCGATCAGCGCCGCCAGCGCCAAGGCGCCAGCGCGCGCGCCGTCCTGCGAGATGCGGTTGACGAGGCCGATGCGCAGCGCCGCCTCCGCCTCGATGGGAACCCCCGTCAGCAGCATCTCCATCGCGTGTTTCGGCGCGACGCTCCGCGCGAGCGCGACCGCCGGCGTCGAGCAGAAGAGGCCGATGTCGACGCCGGGCGTGCAGAAGCGGGCGCGCGGACCCGCGACGGCGAGGTCGCAGGAGGCGACCAGCTGGCAGCCGGCGGCGGTGGCCATTTCATCCACGGCGGCGATGACGGGCTGGGGCAGGGCCACGATCTGCTGCATCAGCGCGGAGCAGGCGCGCATCGTCTCTTCGAAGAAGGCGTGGCCGCGGTCCGGGTCGTTGCGATGCGCCGTGAGTTCCTTGAGATCGTGGCCGGCGCAGAAGGCGGGGCCGTCGGCCTGCAGCACGACGACGCGGATGTCGTCGCGGGACGCGAGCCCGCTCAGTCGCAGCGTCAGCGCTTCGATCATGGCGCGGGAGAGAGCGTTGCGGGACCAGGGGTTCGCGAGCGTGAGGATCGCGATTCCATCCGTTTCCTCGACGCGCGCGAGCCCTGCAGGGGTGGCGTTGGAGATCATGGGCCGCTCTAAAAGCACACGGCCGGAGCGCTGGCCCCGGCCGTCTGGTTCATCGGATCAGTAAAGTCCGCCGGTGCCGCTGCCGACCTGCTGGTCGACGTCATGGGGCGTATTGAGCTGGCGGGGACCGCTGCTCCCGCCGCCGCTGGAATAGGAGTCCGGTGGGGCCGTGCCCGGCTTGAACGGCCAGAGCTCGCCATTGGCGGCGCGCAGGCCGGAGGCGGGGTTCACCGAAATCAGCTTGATTCCCGGCGGCACGCGGAAGGGCGTATCCGGCTTGTCTTTCAAGGCGACGGTCATGAAGTCGCGGAAGATCGGCGCCGCGAAGAGGGCTGCCTGGGCGTGGGTGCCCATGGAGCGCGGGCGGTCGAAACCGATGTAGACGCCGACGCAGAGGTCCGGCGAATAGCCGACGAACCAAAGGTCCTTGGCTTCGTTCGTCGTGCCGGTCTTGCCGGCCAGATGCTTGCCGACCGACTTGATCGAGACGCCGGTGCCGCGCTGAATGACGCCTTCCATGATGTTGGTGATCTGGTAGGCGGTGAGCGGATCGAGCACCTGCTCGCGCTTGTCGATGAGCTTGGGCTCGTTCTGGCTGTCCCATTTCGCCGCGTCGCAACCCAGGCACTGGCGTTCGTCGTGGCGGAAGATCGTCTTGCCCCAGCGGTCCTGCACGCGGTCGATCAGGGTCGGCTTGATGCGCTTGCCGCCATTGGCGAGCATGGAATAGCCGGTGACCATCTTGAGCAGCGTCGTCTCGCCGGCGCCCAGCGACAGCGAGAGATAAGGGCCCATGTCGTCGTATATGCCGAAGCGCTTGGCGTATTCGGCGATCAGCGGCATGCCGACATCCTTGGCGAGACGCACGGTCATCATGTTCTTCGAGTGCACGACGCCGTAATTCAGCGGATGCGCGCCCGTGCCGTGGCCGCCTTCAAAGTTTTCCGGCGTCCAGTAGCTGCCGTCGGCCTGCTGGATCGAGATCGGCTCGTCGAGGATCGAAGAGGACGGCGTATAGCCGTTGTCGAGCGCGGTGGCGTAGACGAAGGGCTTGAACGAGGAGCCCGGCTGGCGCAGCGCCTGCGTCGCGCGGTTGAACTCCGACTGGTCGAAGGAGAAGCCGCCCACCATGGAGAAAACGCGACCCGTATAGGGGTCCATCGCCACCATCGCGCCGGAGATTTCCGGAATCTGGCGCAGGCGGTAGCGTCCCGGATTGCCGGCCATGGGCTCGGCGTAGATCACGTCGCCAGCGGTGAGCGCGCTTCGCGGGCTGCGGCCGGTCCAGCGCATGCCTTCGGCGGTCAGCAGACCCGTCTCGCGTTCGCGCGCCACTTCGCCGGAGGCCTCGCGGCCCGGCTGCAGGCCGATTCGCGCGCCGCCGTCGCCGACGTCGAGAACGACGGCGAGACGCCAGGGCTTGATGTCGCCGAGCGAGGGGATGCCCGCGAGCGGCACGCCCCAGTCGGACGAGATATCGATGTGGTTCATCGCCCCACGGAAGCCATGCGCCTCGTCGAAGCGCACCAGGCCGTCGGCGAGCGCCTTGCGGGTCCAGGCCTGCATCTTGGGGTCGAGCGTGGTGCGCACGGAGAGGCCGCCCTCATAGAGGCCCTTCTCCTTGTAGCGATCGAGCAATTCGCGGCGCACGTCCTCGGCGAAATATCCGGCCACATAAGTGTTCGGCGAGAGCGCGCGCGGATTGACGCCGAGCGGCTCGGCCTTGGCCTTCTCCGCCTCGTCGTGCGAGACGAAGCCGTCCGCCTCCATGCGGTCGATGACGTAGTTGCGGCGCTCGACGGCGCGCTCGCGGTGCTGGAAGGGATGATAGTTGTTGGGGCCCTTGGGGAGGGCGGCGAGATAGGCCAATTCGGCGATCGTCAGCTCGTTCACCGACTTGTTGAAATAATTAAGCGCGGCCGCCGCAACGCCGTAGTTGCCGAGGCCGAGGTAGATCTCGTTGAGGTAGAGCTCGAGAATGCGCTCCTTGGAGTAGGCGGCCTCGATGCGGAACGAGATCAACGCCTCACGGATCTTGCGGTCGATCGAGCGCTCGTTGCCGACGAGGAAGTTCTTGGCCACCTGCTGCGTGATGGTCGAGGCGCCTTGCACATGGCGGCCGCCGGCCGCAAGCACGGAGAGCGCGCGCAGAACGCCTTCGGGGTCGATGCCGTTGTGCGTGTAGAAATTCTTGTCTTCCGCCGAGATGAAGGCCTGCTTGACCAGCGGAGGGATGGCGGAGCTCGGCAGGAAGAGGCGGCGCTCGCGGGAATATTCGGCGAGGATCGAGCCGTCGTTGGCGTGCAGGCGCGTCGTGACCGGCGGTTCATAGGTCCGCAGCTGATCCGTGTCCGGGAGATCCTTGGAGTAGTAGAAGATCAGCCCGGCGGCCCCGACGGCGCCGATCAGGAAGACGATCGTGCCGGTCGCGAAGACGAAGCCCAGAAACCTTGCGAGAAGCCGCATGAAAATCTTCCTCTTATCGGGCTTGGGAGGCCCGTATCGCATCGCGGTTCATTCTACGGCCGCCAGCGGGTTCGATTGCGCGCAGCTCATCTTCCTGCGGGCGGGAATGACGCCGCCCGTGGGCAGATCTTGCCGGGATGGGTCAAAATGAAACGGAAAGCCATTCTGTCCGTTCTTATGTCTGAGCCCTGCTTTAGCATCGCAAGAGCGGCGCGATCCAGTGACATTTGGCCCAAAGTCGCCCCTCCGCAACGGCATGGGATGCGACACGCCCCGATTTTAGCTCGCCCCATGTTTCGCTCGGCGGGACGCGATAATCGTACCGGGCGCACAGGCCCCTGTATCGAATGACGCGATTTTGTGGCCTTAATGTGGGCGTTCCGCCGGCGATGCGGAAGGCGGAACCCGCGCTTCGCGGGAGCGCGAGGCGAAGAAGGCCTCGATCGCCTCCGCCGTCTTGGCCGAGGCGCGGTCCCGCCACTCTGGAGAGGTGAGCCGGGCGACGTCCTTTTCGCTCGAGAGGTAGCCCAGCTCCAGCAGGACCGAGGGCACGTCATAGGCCTTGAGAACGACAAAGCCGGCCGAGCGGCTTGGATTCTTGTTGAGGCTGCCCGCCTCTTTCCAGCGGTTGATAAGCGCCTGCGAAAACTGGGCGCTGTAGGCGCGGGTTTCGCGCTGGGTCAGTTCAAAGAGGATGTCGCCGACCTGCTCGACGTCTTCCTTGCGCTCCAGGCCTGCGGCCTGGTCGGCGAGGTTCTCCCTTTCGGCGATCCGCGCCGCTTCCGCGTCCGAAGCCTTGGCCGAGACGGTGTAGACGGTCGCGCCCTGGACATGGGCCTCCGCCAGCGTGTCGGCGTGTATCGAGAGGAAAAGCGCGGCGTTGTTGCGCCGCGCAAGGCGCACGCGCTCGCCGAGCGGCAGGAAGACGTCCTCCGACCGGGTGAGGACCGGCTTCAGCCGCCCGCCGGCCTCGATCTTTGCGGCGAGCGCCCGCGCAAACTCGAAGACGATCGCCTTTTCCTGCTCGCCGTGCTTTCCGGTTGCGCCCATGTCGACGCCGCCATGGCCGGGATCGATGACGACGACCGGCTTGTCGGACGCGACCGGCGCTGCCGCGGGGGCGAACGGCGTGGACGTCTCGGGGGGCGCTGCGGCGCTTTCCGCGGCCGCGGCGATGAATTTGGCCTCGCTGGTCGGCGCCAGCTCCAGGATCAGGCGCGCGCCGTCCCCTGCCGCTTCGCTCTCGGCCCGCAGGATCCGCGCCGGCGCGGCGAGGTCGACCACAATGCGCGAGCGACCCGGCGCGAACTGCCCGTATCGATAGGATTTGATGAGCTTCGAGCCCGCCGGCGCGCGGCCCTCCTGCGGGTCGATCCGGAAGGCGACCTCCGGAAGATCGACGATGACGCGCTGCGGATTGGCCACGGCGTGAGCGCGCACCGCCGCCGGCCCCGTCATTTCGAAGACGAGCCGCGCGCGATCGGGCAGGGTCTCGACGCGGCTCGCGACCGCCGAAACCGGGAGGCCGGGCGTCTCCGCCAAGGCCAGGCCGACGGCCATAAGCGCAACCCCCAGCGCCCCGGCGAAGCGTGGGCCCGTCCGATTGAGGCGGCGAAGCGACGGCGGCATGGCTCGAATCTCGCAAAATTTCATCAACGCGCACAGGCTATATAGACGATTCTGAAAGCGCGTTCCTTAACGGACCGTTAGTTCCCCAGCTTTTCGCCCCCCAACGGCCCCCGATTGCAGCCAGGACGCGAATATCGGCTTCGGCGGCGCTTGCGCGTTCGCCGGGCGCCCGCTATGAAGGAAAAGCGCTCTGTGGGAATCCGCTGGCGCATCGAGGCGCGCAGGCGTCTCGAAATCAGACAGTGGATTTTCAGGACGGGCGGACCTCTTCCGTCGCGCTGCGCAAGGCTGGCTGCGACGTATACTCGCGCCCCCAATCGGCGCCGCGAAAGGTTTTTTGACGATCTCATGGCCAGGACCATGATAAGCGCAGCAGCGAAGGTCGGCCTCGCCCGGTTTATCCGTGCGACGCGGATGCGCGTTTGCAGCGTCTGTCTCGGCGCCTCCGACGTCCGCCGAAATGCGGGCGGTCGGGATTTTGATCGTCAGCGCGTTCGACTGAACGCCGCATGGCCGGGCTTGCGCCGGCGGGCGGCGGCTATCACAGGCGATCTGTCCGCCGGCCCTCGCGCCGGTCAGAGTGTTCGAGGCCTCAGGCCTTTCCCCCTTTCTCCGACAACATGCGTTCGCGCCTACGCGCTGGACCGAACAGCGGCCGCCGCGTCCCCGAAGGGACCCCGGCGCGCCCCACCGGCCGCCGCGCGCGCAGCGCTCCAAAGAGTCCCCCATGGCCAACAAAATGCTTATCGACGCCTCCCACCCGGAGGAAACACGGGTGGTGGTGCTTCGCGGTAACCGCGTTCAGGAATTCGACTTCGAGGCTGCCGACAAGAAACCGCTCCGCGGCAATATCTATCTGGCGAAGGTGACGCGCGTGGAGCCCTCGCTCCAGGCCGCTTTCATCGACTACGGCGGCAACCGGCACGGCTTTCTCGCCTTCGCCGAAATCCATCCTGACTATTATCAGATCCCCGTCGCCGACCGTCAGGCGCTGCTCGAGGAAGAGAGCCGCGCCCACCGCGAGCACGACGAGGAAGAGCAACGCCCGCAGCAGGGCCGCGGGCGGCGCTCCCGCCGCCGCCAGCATGAGGGCGCCGAGAAACGCGCGCAAGCGGACGAAGCCGTCGTCAGCGAAGCGGTTGACGTCGGCGCGCTGATCGAGGCGTCGGAAAGCATGACGCCCCACGACGAGAGCGCAATCGAAGCTTCCGGGGAAGCGTCCGTCGCCCAAGGGCATGACGACGCTCCGCTCGCCGAGGAAGCGCTGGCGCCGACCGACATCGAGGTCGAGTCGGAAGCGGTCGAGGCCGCCGGAGAGGATATCGCCGGGCCACGCGAGGACGAGACGCATCATACGATTTCCGTCGACCCGTCGGGCTTCGGCTTCGTCGAGGAAGGGCAGCCGGACGAATATGCCGACGAGGCTCCCGCGCCCGACCATGAAATGAAGGCCCGCCGCCAGGACGAGCGTGACGAAGAGCGTGAGCGCGCCCGCGAGGAAGCTGGCGACGGCGAGGAAGGCGACGATGACGCCGGCGAAGAGATGGAGCCTCAGCACGAAGCGCGGGAAAAGCGCTCGCGTCGGCCGTCGCGCGACGAAGATCATGACGACGAGGATCACGACGAGGAAGAGCACGTCGAGCACATCGGCGGCGACGCCATGGACGAGGCGCCTTTCCGCGTGGTGCGTCCGCGTCGCCAGTACAAGATACAGGAAGTCATCAAGCGCCGGCAGGTGCTGCTCGTCCAGGTCGTAAAGGAAGAGCGCGGCAACAAGGGCGCGGCGCTCACCACCTATCTCTCGCTCGCCGGGCGCTATTCGGTGCTGATGCCCAATACCGCGCGCGGCGGCGGCATCTCACGCAAAATCACAGACGGCGCCGACCGTAAGCGCCTCAAGGAGATCGTCCACGACCTCGAAGTCCCGGAAGGGATGGGCGTCATCCTGCGCACGGCCGGCGCGACCCGCACCAAGGCAGAGGTCAAGCGCGACTTCGAATATCTCCTGCGCCTGTGGGAGAGCGTGCGCGAACTCACTTTGCGCTCCAGCGCGCCGACCCTCGTCTATGAGGAAGGCTCGCTCATCAAGCGCGCCATCCGCGACCTCTATGGCCGCGACGTCGAGGAAATCGTCGTCTCGGGCGACGACGCCTATCGCGAGGCCAAGGACTTCATGCGCATGCTCATGCCGAGCCATGCGAAGAACGTGAAACAGCACCGCGAGCCCGTCCCGATCTTCGCCGACAGCGGGGTCGAGGCGCAACTCGACGCGATGTTCTCGAACAATGTCACGCTGAAGTCCGGCGGCTATCTGGTCATCAACCAGACCGAGGCGCTCGTCGCGATCGACGTGAATTCCGGCCGCTCGACGCGCGAACATAATATCGAAGACACGGCGCTGCGCACCAATCTGGAGGCGGCGGACGAAGTCGCCCGCCAGCTGCGCCTGCGCGACCTCGCCGGCCTCATCGTCGTCGATTTCATCGACATGGAGGAGAGTCGCAACAACCGCTCGGTCGAACGCCGCCTGAAGGACGCGCTGAAGAATGACCGCGCCCGCATCCAGGTCGGCCGCATCTCGCATTTCGGCCTCCTCGAGATGTCGCGCCAGCGCATCCGCGCCGGCGTCGTCGAAGGCTCGACGGTGCAATGCCCGCACTGCCTTGGCGCGGGCCATGTGCGCTCGACGGCTTCGGTCGCCCTGCATGTGCTCCGCGTGCTGGAGGAAGCTCTCATCAAGAGCGCCTCGCATGACGTGACGCTGCGCACCCGCGCCGTCGTCGCGCTCTACATCCTCAACCAGAAGCGCGCGCATCTCCATGCGCTGGAAAGCCGCTTCGGGGTGCATATCACGGTCGCGGCCGACGACACGCTGACGGGCGCCAATTATCACGCGCTCGAGCGCGGCGAGCCGGCCTCCGGGCCGCGCGTCTCCGCGGCGCCGGCGCCGCTGCGGGTCGACTCGATCCGCGCCGAGCCGCTCGAAGAAGAGGTCATCGAGGAAGAAGCGCTCGTTGAGGAAGAGGATGCGGAGGGCGAAGAGGACGTCCGCGCGAACGGGCGCCACGAGGGCCGCGAAGCGCGCCGCTTCAATGGTGACGAAGGCGAAGACGGCGCATCGCGTTCACGCCGCCGGCGTCGGCGCCGTGGACGTGGCGGGCAGAACGGCAATGGCGAGACGATGGCGCCGGGGGCCGAACAGCCGTCGGACGAGGGGCTCGCCTTCATGGCTGCGATCGAGGGTCAGCCGGCCCCACGCGAGCCGCGCCAGGAGCGTCCCGGCCGCACGCGCGGCCCTGGCCGCTGGCGCCGCTCGGCCCCGCTGCCGGACGAATTCCGCGATCCTTCCGAGCTTTTCCCGACCGACGAGAGCGCCCAGGGCGCCGACGGCGTCTCCGCTGCTGGCGAGGCGCATATGCCGGCGTTTGCGCCGGAGCCCGGCGGGTCTGCGCAGATGGACGCCGCTCTCCCGGCGCCTGTCGCTGCATCGCCCGTGACGGAATATCGAGCTCCGGAAGTCGCGGGTGATTTACCCGCCGACGAGCCGGCCGCGCCCACCGCCGCGCCGGAAGCCGCCGCGCTGATCCCGGCCCCCGAGCCCGCTGCGCCGCGCAAGCCGACAGAGGTGGTGATCACCGAGGCCGACCCGGCCGCGCCCAAGAAGGGCGGCTGGTGGCAGCGCGTGAAGACGCCGTTCGGTCCGTAAAGCCGCTCAGGGGCGCGGCTGGATTCCCAGCCACGCCCCGAGCCGCGCGACGCCTTCCGCTACTTCCGATTCCGGCCCGGCGTATGAGAGGCGGATCGTCCCGCCGCCGCGGGTGCGATCGAAATCGAGGCCCGGCGTCGCCGCGACGCCGGCTTCGACGAGCATGCGCTTGCAGAAGAGCATCGAATCCGACGTGAGACGCGTAACGTCCGCGTAGATGTAGAAAGCGCCGTCCGGCGGCGCGATGTCGCCCAGCCCGATCGCGGGAAGACGCTGCGTCAGAAGCGCACGGTTGCGCGCATAGGCGGCGCGGTTTTCCTCCAGTTCCGGAGTCGCGTCGAAAGCTGCGAGCGCCGCGCGCTGCGAGAGCGTCGGCGCGCAGATGGCGAGCGACTGCTGCAGCCGCTCTAGCGGTCGCATCAGCTCCTGCGGCGCAACCAGCCAGCCGAGCCGCCACCCGGTCATGGCGTAATATTTCGAGAAGGAGTTGACCACGATGGCGCGCTGCGTAAAGCGCAGCGCCGATTCGGCTCGCCTTTCATATTCGAGACCGTGGTAGATTTCGTCCGAGACGAAGACGATCCCCGCTTCATCGCAAAAAGCGCAGATCGCGGCGAGTTCGTCTGCGCCGATCATCGAGCCGGTCGGGTTCGCGGGGCTCATGAACAGCGCGCCGTCAAGCTTCTTCTCGCGATGCGCGGCTTCGAGCATGGCGGCGGTCGGCGCAAAACGCGTCTGGGGCCCCACTTCCAGCGGGACGGCCACGAGGCCGAGGGAAGCGAGGATGTTGGCGTAGGCCGGATAGCCCGGCGACGTCACGGCGATGCGGGCGCCTGCATCGAAAGCCGCAACGAGCGCGAGCAGAAACCCGCCCGACGATCCCGTCGTGACGATCACGCGCTCGGGCGCGACGTCGACGCCGTAGCGCATGCCATAATGCGCGGCGATTCGGGATCGCAGCGCGGCGTCGCCAAGCGCTTCGCCATAACCAAGGCGCCCGTCCTGCAGTGCGGCGGCGGCGGCTTCCCGCACGAGGCGCGGGGCGGCCGCGCCCGGCTCGCCAAGCTCCATGTGAACGATATGCCGTCCGGCGCGCTCGAGGGATTTCGCCTCCCGCAGCGCGTCCATCGCCATGAAAGGCGCGACGTCCGAGCGGCGGGAAGGGCGCAGGGGCGACATGAGGCTCTGCGCCCTCCGGGCAGTTGCGGACTCGTTACGTCGGCGACGTCAGACCGCGGCGGTGATCCAGCGGGCCAGCTCGCCCTTGGGGGCCGCGCCGACTTTCTGCGCCGCCGCCTTGCCGTCCTTGAAAAGGATCAGCGTGGGGATCGAGCGAATGCCGAGCTTGCTGGCGACGGCGGGGTTTTCGTCGATGTTGAGCTTCACGACCTTGATCTTGCCCTTCATCTCCGCGGCGATTTCTTCGAGCGCGGGCGCGATCATACGGCAGGGGCCACACCACTCGGCCCAGAAGTCGACGACGACGGGCTCGGAGGATTTCAAAACTTCCTGCTCGAAAGTGGCGTCGGTGATTTTTTGCGTCGACATGAGGGGCCTTTCATCGCGGGCCAAAAAGTGAATCCGCTAGGAACGTAGGAAGGCGCCGCTTTGGCGTCAAGCAGCAGTCTTTTTGACGTCGAGCAGTAATACTGGTGGCTTTGGGGAAGTCATGGAAGCTTCAACTAAGCAGTTCGTCTATGGGTCGAGAGAGAATCTCTATAATGCCCCCTCAAACACAAAGAGCGGGGACGGCCCGGCCGGTCCCCACTCTTTGGCACCCTGTCCTTTAACCGGAATAAACGCATGGTCTCGAAGTCTTTTGTGCGCTTCGATAAACCGCCTGCAGCGGCTCGTTTTTCGAGCCATACGCGGGCTGCGTTTCCTCCGGCGTCCTCCCCGACTTGGACCGTTGCTGGGATACAAATAGCGTAAACGCTTTAAACGCTTAGGCTTACCCAACCAACTTGGCGAGAGGGACATTATTCGAAAATGAAGAAGCTGTCACTCGAAATTGTGCACTCTGTCGAAATTTCGAGTTCGGCGCCCTGCATTTAAGCAATACTATGCGCCAAGTCGTTCCAAAACGATACGCAAGAGAAAGGCGTCGCCAACGGCCACGCCTCTTAGAAGTTGCAGAATAAGGTCGATGCTTACAGAGGGATGTTGTCGTGCTTCTTCCAGGGGTTTTCTAGCTCCTTGTGGCGGAGCAGCGCCAGCGCGCGCGCGATTCGCTTGCGCGTCGAATGCGGCATGACCACTTCGTCGATATAGCCGCGCTCGGCGGCGACGAAGGGCGACAGGAAGCGGTCTTCATATTCCTTCGTGCGTTGCGAGATTTTTTCCGGGTCGCCGATGTCGGCGCGGAAGATGATCTCGACGGCGCCCTTCGCGCCCATTACGGCGATTTGCGCCGTGGGCCAGGCGTAGTTGACGTCGCCGCGCAAATGCTTGGACGACATGACGTCATAGGCGCCGCCGAAGGCCTTGCGCGTGATGACGGTCACTTTCGGCACGGTCGCCTCCGCATAGGCGAAGAGCAGCTTGGCGCCGTGCTTGATGAGGCCGCCATATTCCTGCGCGGTGCCCGGCAGGAAGCCCGGGACGTCGACGAATGTGACGATCGGGATGTTGAAGCAGTCGCAGAAGCGCACGAAACGCGCGGCCTTCTTCGAGGCGTCAATGTCCAGCACGCCCGCGAGCACCATCGGCTGATTGGCGACGAAGCCGACGGTGCGGCCCTCGATGCGGCCGAAGCCGACCACGATGTTCTTGGCGTGCGCGTCCTGGATCTCGAAGAAATCGCCTTCGTCGACGACTTTCGTGATCAGTTCCTTGATGTCGTAAGGCTTGTTGGGATTGTCAGGGATCAGCGTGTCGAGCGACGCGTCGAAACGGTCGGCGTCGTCAAAGCTCGGCCATTCCGGTGGCTCTTCCCGATTGTTCGCCGGCAGGAAGTCGATGAGGCGGCGCATCTGCAGCAGCGCCTCGACGTCATTGTCGTAAGCCCGGTCGGCGATCGAGCTTTTGGTCGTGTGCACGGACGCGCCGCCGAGTTCTTCCGCCGTCACGGTCTCGTTGGTCACGGTCTTCACGACATCCGGTCCGGTGACGAACATGTAGCTCGTGTCCCGCACCATGAAGATGAAGTCGGTCATGGAAGGCGAATAGACGTCGCCGCCCGCGCAGGGGCCCATGATGACGGAAATCTGAGGGATCACCCCCGAGGCCAGAACATTGCGCTGGAACACCTCGCCATAGCCGCCAAGCGCCGCGACGCCTTCCTGAATGCGCGCGCCGCCGGCGTCGAAAATGCCGATGATGGGGGCGCGGTTCTTCAGCGCCATGTCCTGCAGCTTGATGATCTTCTGGGCGTGGGTCTCCGATAGCGAGCCGCCGAATACGGTAAAATCCTTCGCGAAGACGAAGACGGCGCGGCCGTTCACCGTGCCCCAGCCGGTGACGACGCCATCGCCGGACGTCTTCTCGCCCTGGTCCATGCCAAAGTCCGTGCAGCGATGCGTGACGAACATGTCGAACTCTTCGAACGAGCCCTGGTCCAGCAGCAGTTCGATACGCTCGCGGGCGGTCAGCTTGCCGCGCGCATGTTGCGCTTCGATTCGCTTCTTGCCGCCGCCCAGGCGCGCCGACGCGCGGCGCTGCTCAAGCCCGTCGAGAATATGTTTCATGTCAGCCCTGCTTCTTCTTCTGATTTTCGTTCGAGCGCCGCCTCAAAGCTTGCGCGTTCCCAGCCGCCAGCGGGCGATGTCGCCGGTGGTCAGCATATAGAGTTGATCCGGCGAGGTGCGCTCGGCAAAATTGACGAGGTCGGCGCTGACGCCCATGCCGCTCGCGTAACGGGCGAGCATGGCTCTCATGCCCCCGTCGTCATAATTGCGTTCGCGCACGAGCCCTTCGGAGAAATCGAAGCTCGTCGAGAAGTTGAACATGCGGTGGATGCCGACCCGGCTCTGAGGCGGGATGACCCGCTTCTTGCCGCCCATCAGCGCATAGACGCAGGCTGAATAGCAGCGGCCGGAGACGAGGGAGGTGGATTGGTCGGCGGCCGGGCGCGCGATGATCACCGCCATGCCGAGCTTGCGAATCGCCTGGCCGAACTCCATCGACGCGACGACCTTGCCGCCGGGCGAATTGAGCAGGACGATGCTGCGCAGGTTGCCGGCGCTGACGTTCTGGCTCACGAAATCCAGGAAGGCGTCCGGCGTTCCCTCCGCGATCTCGCCCTGGGCAGCGATGATCTGCGGGCAATGAGCGCCGCAGCTCTCTGAGCCGAGCCCCACCACCCGAAAATTCATTTCCGCGGACGCGGCCTCCGCGGTGAAAACAAACGGTGTGAGAAGGCCAAGAGCGCAAAGAATGAATGTTCTTATCATCTGCATCGCCGCTCGCTTCGCTGTCCTTGCGGATTGATAGCAGCCTATTTCGGAATTTGCGACCGGCAAACGGGCATTTGCATGGCGCGCCCGCACGCGTGGTGGGCGGTGACGGGATCGAACCGCCGACCCTCTCGGTGTAAATCTTCTCCATTCTACCTAATTTCAATGAAATCAGCCAGATAAAGCGAACGATTCGTGCGTTTCATTACCTATTTTTCCCCATTCGTTCGCTTGAGAGCGGGCCATAGCCGGACCACGATCTTTTGCCGAATTTAGGCGTCTTACCTGAGCGATGATGCAGAGGCAATCGCCGGTCGCGAGCCTAGGCAAAGGCCCCTCAATGCCGCCAGAGATTAGTGTGCGTGTCAGTAATCATATCAATCAACGTCATAAAAAGTATCATTTGTGCATGTATTGTTAAGAATAGTTACACCATATGCAACGGTTATGCGGTGTATTGTTCAAATACAAATATTTTGATAAGAGAGATTCTCTAAATTAAATCTGTGCATCACTCTCTAGATACGCTGCGGGAATATGCCACGTCATTCGAGGGGCCCCTACCTCAAACTTCGAAAGCGCGCGGGCGCAAAGCCAATCTGGTATATCCATGATGGAGACAGCCGCATCACTACCCTCTGCTTGGCAGAGGATCGGGAAGGCGCTCGTCAAGCCCTGGCGGACTACCTTATCCTCGCGATTGCCAAAGCGAATTATGGGGAACGTTCCGCGAGAGACGTAACTGTCGCAGAGGTTCTAACCCTTTACGCCATCGATTGTGTCCCTCACCAAAAACGTCAGGACGACGCCGAAGACCGTATGGAGCGCCTGACCGAGTTCTTCGGTCGGATGGTCTGCGACGACATCACGCCATCGACGACCGCCGCCTACACGCGCTGGCGCACGCACTCTGGAAAGCCGATACCGGGTGAGCCACTCAGGGTAAGAAAGCCGGTGAAGGGCGTAACTGCGAGGCGTGAACTTGAACATCTCAGCGCAGCGCTACGCCATGCATGGAAATCACGAAAACTAGCCTCGCTGATCCCAGTCACGCTCCCGGAGCAAGGGGCAAGGAGGGAGCGATGGCTGACGACCAGCGAAGCGGCTCGGTTACTAATGGGGGCGCTTGGCTACATCCTAGTGCCTGCCTGCGACGTTGCTACGAAAGCTGAGCACTGGCGGGTTTGGCGGCGTGAGCCACACGCCATCAGTCGCCATCTCGCCCGGTTCATTCTGATAGGCCTGCGCACTGGGACACGGCACGATGCGATCCTGGGGCTCGGATGGTATCCGCACCCTCAGGGAGGGTTCTTCGATCTCGACGAGCAATTGATGTTTCGTGCGCCTTCTGGTTTTCGCCAAACGAAAAAGCGCCAGACGCCAGCCCCGATTCCTCGAATACTTATGAGGCACCTGCCTCGCTGGAAACGTCTTTCTGCTAGCCTCTATGTCGTCTCTGCCCCTGGGTATTCGAAGCGGCGCATGCGCGATGTTGGGAACGCCTTCATGCGGGCCGTAGCGCACGCTGGGCTCGGCTCAGACGTAACTCCTCATATCTTGAGACATACCTGTGTGACCTGGCTCATGCAACGAGGACGACCCGCGTGGGAAGTCGGAGGGTTTGTGGGGATGAGCACGCACATGATCGAGGCCCATTACGGGCACCATTCCCCAGGGCATTTGGTGGATACCGCGAATGCACTGAGGCCGGCATCTAACGCTTGGCGTCCCGATAAACGGCAATGAGACAATCGCTACGGCGGCAACAGGACAATTGGAAGGCCCTGAGTGAGGAACAGTCGTGACGTTCAAAGTCGGAAATAGGTCTTGTTAGGCAGACAAGCCCTTTTTGATGCGCTTGATCGTGTCGACCCCGAATTTTGTTGACAGGCGGGCGAGAAAGTCTGGTTCGACTGCGTTCACGAATGCAAGTAGTCCGGCGAGGCGGATGATCTCCGATCGATCCAACCGACCCAATGTGTAGTGGTGGAGCGCCGCACGTATTTCGCGTTTGCGGTCACGCCCCAGCGAGACTGCCCCGTCGTCGGATAGAACGAGACCCGTCACGACTCGCCGGTATTTCGTCGTTGCTAGGACCGTTTTATTTTCATTGACACGTAAGCGCGGAGAAACGGTCTCACGGATTATTTTGCGGAGCGTCCGTTCGATGCCAGCGAGGTTTCCGGCACGAGCGGCAGAAAATGTTAGATCATCAGCGTAGCGGGAATATATCACTTTATCCTTTGCGACGGCCTCGGCTATGCGCGAGTTGAATTCAAACATCAACACGTTCGACAACAAGGGAGATGACGGGGCTCCGATCGCTAGTCTTAGGACAGAGCCAAATTTTGTCCGGTTGAATAGCAAAAGCGAACTTAAGTGAATATCCTCGTCATCCTCGAATATGCCGTGTTTCGCGCAATACGAACGCCAATCGTTTGCGACTATCGACGGGAAAAAGTTCTCGAAATCGAACTTGAAAATCGCTCCTGTTCCCGCATGCACAGCCGCATTATCTCGAATAGATTTTCCCTCCCGGTAAGCCATTGCAGAGTGGTGGACTGGAAGGTTTGATAATATCTCTTCGACAAAAATGCGTTGGAGGAATTTCACTTCGCGCGCCGGCTGAGAGATAATCCTAGTCCCGCCGTTTCGCTTTGGGATCGGGTAAGTTTTGTAGCGAACTGGCGCGGTTTTGATGATCGAGCGGACATCGTTTTCACCGAGTCCAGACGTATTTGAGAGGATGCGAATGAGCTTAGACACTATTTAGGCCTGACCAGCTTGCTGGATCGCTGCAAATCTCAGCTTGTCTTTTTCCTTCCAGTGCTCGCGGATCGCCGCTCGGCGGCGTGGCTTGTTTGTCTCTGTTGTTCCGGCCTTTATCGCCAACGTTGCAGCGTCTTGGCCATTTCGGAGACTACTTGCGGTCTGAACATAATAATCGTTCGCTCCCTTTGAGACGACCATCAACCATTCGACCGCGATGGCACAACGCAAATAGCCCTTTATTTGATCTTCGGTTCTCTCCGCTCCCAACGATTTTAAGAGCCAGGAAATCTCCGCCATTGTTAATGCGCCATACTCTTGCACTAGCCCCACGACTAATTTGATTACGTGCCCAGAACGCTGCGGGTCAAAAGAAGTGGGCTCACGCGCGATTTTTAGTCGCGCTTCGAGTGGACCCGCTAACATTTCAACAAGCTTGCTCTTGTCTACATGTGCTGCCGAACGATCTTTCAGACCAACGTCTTCGTCCGCTAAAACGTGGATTGCTTCTCGTCCCACTTCGCGCTCGATACGACGAAGCGGACCAAGCTTAATAAACGAAGTCTAATTCCAGTCCTTCTCGCGGACCACGACAAACAGGCGTTTCATAATTTCATCGATTACGGCAAAAGCGCCAAGCTCAGCTAGGCTGCCCTCGCTTTCGCAAAATAAAATTATCAGTTCGACGATTTGTGCAAGATCAGTCTCGAAGACAAGTATGTCATCGTAGCTCCTGAAAAAATCGAATTCGCGCGTAATTTCTTCCGCTTGGATTAAGTGGCGATTTTGAAGCGGCTTCGGAAGGATCGCTTTAAGGAACGCGTCGCGAAGCGATTTGGGCGTTGGGTCTGAGACACTCCCAAATTGGCCTCCACATAAAAGGACGACTTCGAATGGTTCCCTCACATGGATCTTTTGCGCATCAATGTCTTCGACGAAGGGGAGCAATCGCTTACCTTTGAGGACTCGGGATACGGGTTTGGCCCGTCGAACAGCGTGGTCCCGGCGAGAGCCGGGACGATGGGCCGAAGCCGTGTGCCGAGTCCGCCAAGTGCCAACAATAAAATGAGACCTGGCGAAACGCCGGGCCAGCGCCTTACGGCGCTTTCGCGTAAGCTGAGCCGATTGTTAGCAGGATTGCGGTTTGCGTCAACTGACTGCCTTTGCGTGCGTCGACTGAGCGCCTGCGGAAGAATGACGGCTCGATGTCAGTGCGTGTCTCGTCGTGCGATGCGACGAATAAATTTCTGAGACCGAGACTTCCCGCCGGATGCAAATGGTCCGTGGCACTCTCGCTGGAGCCGAGAACGCCGGGAACTTTCGACTATGATAAAGACCAACGAAAACAATATAATGCGTAAGCTTGATCTCGGAGTTTGTGACTTTTAGTCCGGTTATAGTCCGTTTTTCAGCGTCTCTGACTTCCTATAACCGGACCATTCACTCATGGAAGCAGTTCATTGGTTGATTAAGTATTTGAATTAAAACACTTTTTTGGTGGGCGGTGAGAGGATCGAACTCCCGACATTCTCGGTGTAAACGAGATGCTCTGCCAGCTGAGCTAACCGCCCGCGCCGCGTTGAGGCGACGGCCGGGTTTTAAAGACCGGGCGGACGAGTGGCAAGGCGCTTGCGTCGCATGTTCGAACGGCCGCCGGAGGAGGCTCCGACGGCCGTGCATGGGAAAGCTGGTCCGGAAAAGGCTTACTTCGCTTTGTTCAGCGCGCCCTTCAGGGTCGCGCCGGGCTTGAAGCGGGCGCTCTTGGAGGCCGGAATCTTGATTTCCTCGCCGGTGGCGGGATTGCGGCCCTTGCCGGCGGCGCGCTTCTTCACGGAGAAGGTGCCAAAACCGACGAGACGGACTTCGTCGCCTTTCTTCAGCGCCTTGGTGATTCCGTCGATGATGGCGTCAATCGCCGCGGCCGCCGCAGCCTTCGAGCACTCCGTCTCGGTCGCGACGTGCTCGACCAGTTCCAACTTGTTCATGGCCATTTCCTTCTCTTATCGGGCTGCGGGTCGATGAGCCCGCGCAACTTTGGCGGCGGTCTCGAATCGACGGCGCGTAGCGATGCGAGTGTTGGGTCCGAATCGCCCGAAAGGCAAGGGATTGGCGCCGGACGCTCGCAAGAATTGCCGGAAAACCGGGGGAAATAGCCGCTGCAATGCCAAAAATCCACGCAAACCGGCGGACTTCATCGGTTGGCTGATGCGAAAACGAAGGAAAATCGCCGGTTGCAGCGGAAGCGAAAAGGGCCCCGCGCGAGGGCGGGGCTCTTTCACGCGTCGCGTAAAGCGAGGTTCAGTGCGCGCGGACGCCCGCGTCGTCTTCGGTCAGCGCGGCGTGTTTGGAAAGCGCCGCCGTATCCTCTTCCCAGACGATCGGGGTCGGCTGGGAGATGAGGGCATGCGGCAGCACTTCCTCCATGCGCGAAACCGGCACGATTTCGAGCCCGTTCTTCACCGCGTCCGGGATATCCGCCAGATCCTTGGCGTTCTCCTCGGGGATCAGCACCTTCTTGATGCCGCCGCGCAGCGCCGCCAGGAGCTTCTCCTTCAGGCCGCCGATCGGCAGCACGCGGCCGCGTAGCGTGATCTCGCCGGTCATGGCGAGGTCGCTGCGCACCGGGATGCCGGTGATGACCGAGACGATCGCCGTCGCCATGGCGACGCCAGCCGAGGGGCCATCCTTGGGCGTCGCGCCTTCCGGCACGTGCACATGGATGTCGCGGCGGTCGAAGAGCGGCGGCTCGACGCCGAAATCGACCGCGCGGGAGCGGACGTAGGACGCCGCAGCCGAGATCAATTCCTTCATCACGTCGCGCAGATTGCCGGTGACGGTCATCTTGCCCTTGCCGGGCATCATGACGCCTTCGATGGTCAGCAGCTCGCCGCCGACCTCGGTCCAGGCGAGGCCCGTGACGACGCCGACCTGATCCTCGAGCTCGGCCTGGCCGTAGCGGAACTTCTGCACGCCAAGATAGTCGGAGATGTTCTCCGCCGTCACGACGATCTTCTGCGTCTTCTTGAGCAGGATCTCCTTCACGGCCTTACGGGCGAGGTTGGAGATTTCACGCTCGAGGTTGCGCACGCCCGCTTCGCGCGTATAGCGCCGAATGAGCTCCATGAGGCCGTCTTCCGTGACCATCCACTCTTCCGGCGCGAGGCCGTGCTTGTGAACGGCGCTCGGAATGAGATGCTTGCGCGCAATCTCCGCCTTCTCGGCTTCCGTGTAGCCGGCGATGCGGATGATCTCCATGCGGTCCATCAGCGGCGCGGGGATGTTCAGCGTGTTGGCCGTCGTCACGAACATCACATTGGACAGATCGTAGTCGACCTCGAGGTAATGGTCGTTGAACGACTGGTTCTGCTCGGGGTCCAGCACCTCGAGCAGCGCCGACGACGGATCGCCGCGGAAGTCCATCCCCATCTTGTCGATCTCGTCGAGCAGGAAGAGCGGGTTGGACGTCTTGGCCTTGCGCATCGACTGGATGATCTTGCCGGGCATCGAGCCGATATAGGTGCGGCGATGGCCGCGGATTTCCGCCTCGTCGCGCACGCCGCCGAGCGACATGCGCACGAACTCGCGGCCCGTGGCCTTGGCGATCGACTTGCCGAGCGAGGTCTTGCCGACGCCGGGCGGGCCGACGAGGCACAGGATCGGACCCGTCAGCTTGTTGGCGCGGCTCTGCACGGCGAGATATTCGAGGATGCGCTCCTTGACCTTTTCGAGGCCGAAATGCTCGGCGTCGAGCACCTCCTGAGCGGCGTTGAGATCGCGCTTGACCTTCGAGCGCTTGCCCCACGGGATCGAGAGAATCCAGTCGAGATAATTGCGCACGACCGTGGCTTCGGCCGACATGGGGGACATCTGGCGGAGCTTCTTAAATTCGGCGACGGCCTTGTCGCGCGCCTCCTTCGAGAGTTTGGTGTTCTTGATGCGCTCCTCGAGCTCGGCGAGATCGTCCTTGCCGTCCTCGTCGCCCAGCTCCTTCTGGATCGCCTTCATCTGCTCGTTGAGATGGTACTCGCGCTGCGTCTTCTCCATCTGGCGCTTGACGCGCGTGCGGATGCGCTTCTCGACCTGAAGGACCGAGATTTCGCTCTCCATCAGCGAGAGGCACTTTTCGAGGCGCTTGCCGACGTTGAGAGTCTCCAGCACGTCCTGCTTGTCGGCGATCTTGACCGACAGATGCGAGGCGACCGTGTCGGCGAGCTTCGAGAAGTCGTCGATCTGCGTCACCGCGCCGACAATCTCCGAAGAGACGCGCTTGTTCAGCTTCACATAGCTTTCGAATTCCGAGACCACGGAGCGGCCGAGCGCCTCGACTTCCACCGGCGAGCCCACTTCATCGGCGAGCGCCTCGGCGTCCGCCTCATAGAAATCGTCGGCGCGGGAATAGTTGCGCACGGAGGCGCGGGCGACGCCCTCGACCAGGACCTTGACGGTGCCGTCGGGCAGCTTGAGCAATTGCAGCACCGAGGCGAGGGTGCCGATGGGATAAATGGCGTCGGTCGCCGGATCGTCGTCGCCGGCGTTTTTCTGCGTCGCGAGCAGGATCAGACGATCGCTTTTCGTGACCTCCTCCAGCGCGCGGATGGATTTCTCCCGCGCAACGAAGAGCGGCACGATCATATGCGGAAAGACGACGATGTCGCGCAAAGGAAGGACAGGGTAGCTTTCAATCGCTCCCGGCGTGATGGCGTCGCGCTTTTCGTTGCTCATCTTGGCGTCCTGCTTTCGTTTACGCACCCCGCCCGGCGGCAATGCGTTAAGAACGAGCGTTTCAGTAAATTGGGGAACTAGCAAGACTTGGGCCGTATCGGTCGACCCTCCGCCTCGAAACCAGACCCAGGCCGCGGAGGCGTTCGCTCACTCGCCCACGCGCCGGTCGAGGCCCGGCTCAACAGCCCAAACGGCCTCGTTAACGCATGAAATGGGATACGCGAACTCGGGATTCAAGGACGGCTTGAAAGTGGCGGGCGCGCGCCCGGCTGGAGCCGTCCTGAAATCCGCGACGGCGCGCGCTGCCTTAAGCGCTTGCGCCGCTTTTCTCGCTGCGCTCCGCGTAGATATACAGCGGTCGCGCTTTGCCTTCAACTACTTCGGGGCCGATCACAACCTGCTCGACGCCTTCCAGTCCGGGCAGGTCGAACATCGTGTCGAGTAGTATGCCCTCCATGATCGAGCGCAGGCCGCGCGCGCCGGTGTGGCGCTCGATGGCCTTGCGGGCGACGGAGGAGAGCGCGTCGTCCTGGAAGGTCAGTTCGACGTTCTCCATCTCGAACAGGCGCTGATACTGCTTGACCAGAGCGTTCTTGGGCTCGGTGAGAATTCTCTTGAGCGCGTCCTCGTCGAGGTCTTCGAGCGTCGCGATCACGGGCAGACGACCGACGAATTCGGGGATCAGGCCGAATTTCAGCAGATCTTCCGGCTGCACCTGGCGGAAGATGTCGCCGGTGCGGCGTTCGTCGGGGGCCTGGACGCTCGCGCCGAAGCCGATCGAGGTCGAGCGACCGCGCGCCGAGATGATCTTTTCCAGTCCGGCGAAGGCGCCGCCGCAAATGAAGAGAATGTTTGTCGTGTCGACCTGCAGGAACTCCTGCTGCGGATGCTTGCGCCCGCCCTGCGGCGGCACGGAGGCGACCGTGCCCTCCATGATCTTGAGCAGCGCCTGCTGGACGCCTTCGCCCGACACGTCCCGGGTGATGGAAGGATTGTCGCTTTTGCGTGAGATTTTGTCGATTTCGTCGACATAGACGATGCCGCGCTGGGCGCGCTCGACATTGTAGTCGGACGCCTGCAGCAGTTTCAGGATGATGTTCTCAACGTCCTCGCCGACATAGCCCGCCTCGGTGAGGGTCGTGGCGTCAGCCATGGTGAAGGGCACGTCCAGGATGCGGGCCAGCGTCTGCGCGAGCATGGTCTTGCCGACGCCGGTGGGGCCGATCAGCAGGATGTTGGACTTCGCGAGCTCGACGTCGCCATGCTTGGTGGCGTGATTGAAGCGCTTGTAATGATTGTGGACCGCGACCGAGAGCACGCGCTTGGCCTGGGCCTGGCCGATGACGTAGTCGTCCAGAACCTTGCAGATTTCCCGCGGCGTCGGAATGCCATCGCGCTGTTTGCCGATGACGTTCTTATTCTCTTCACGGATGATGTCCATGCAGAGTTCGACGCATTCGTCGCAGATGAAGACCGTGGGGCCGGCGATGAGCTTGCGGACTTCATGCTGGCTTTTGCCGCAAAACGAGCAGTAAAGCGTATTCTTCGAATCGCCGCCGCCAACTTTGCTCATGATTTTCTCCTGATGGATCAATCCGCCCCGCGAATCGAGCCAAGCATGTGATACCGGCTTACGCCTAACAAATCGTGGAAGCCGCAATGCGTCTTCACAACCCTTGCCGGTCCGGCCTGTCGGCGCGCTCCTGGCGCCCCCTTGAACCGCGCGGGCGGCTTCCCGCGCGGGTCTACTTTATTTGAGGCGCGCCCGACTTTGCAACCGTCCTGCGAATCAGGGGGGTAGCAAGAACGGCGCCCGCTCGATCCGAGCTGCCCAGACCAAGGCCGCTCAGGCGAGGATCTTGGGGACGCGATTGAGCCGCAGCCGGTAGGCGTCCGGCATCCCGCTCCCAAGCAGGGGCCGAAGATACATGCGGAAGGCGTCGGTGACGTCGGTCCCGCAGGGGCTGATGAACTCATCGGGCATTACTTTTGTTTTCGCGGCGATCTGTTCAAGCGGCGTGAGCTGGTAATCGACGGAATAAAAGCCGGTCCTGTGGATTGTGACCGAGCCGTCCCGGTCGCCCCAGATGGCGTATTGGACCGCCTTTTCCCCGACCTCCCGCGCTTCGCGCTGATCCACGTCCGAGACGCAGCCGACGAAGCTGCGCTGCACATAGCCGAAGGTGTCGGCGCGCACACGCTTGAAGCCAAGCTTGTCCTTGACCAATTGCGTCAGCTCGTCCGCGAGGCCGCCGCCGCCAAGATGCACGTTGCCGTGAGCGTCGCGCTCCACGTTTTTTGCAAGCTTTTCGGCGATCGGCAGGTGATTCTCGTCGCTGACTCCTTCGGAGACGGCGATGACGCATCGGCCGTATTTGTTCATGGCGGCCTTCACGTCGGCGAGGAACTTCTCGATGACGAAGGCCCGCTCGGGCACGTAGATCAGATGGGGCCCGTCGTCGGGGAATTTCTTGCCGAGCGCGGACGCGGCCGTGAGGAAGCCGGCGTGGCGGCCCATGACGACCGCGATATAGACGCCGGGCAGCGCCCAATTGTCGAGATTGGCGCCCGCGAAGGCCTGCGCCACCCAGCGCGCGGCGGAGGGGAAGCCGGGCGTGTGGTCGTTGACCATCAGGTCATTGTCGATCGTCTTGGGAATGTGCACTGCGCGCAGCGGATAGCCGGATTTCTTGGCCTCCTCCGAGACGATGCGGACCGTGTCCGAGGAGTCGTTGCCGCCGATGTAGAAGAAGCAGCCGACGCCATGGGCGCGCAGCACCCTGAAGATTTCCTGGCAATATTTCAGATCGGGCTTGTCGCGCGTCGAGCCCAGCGCCGACGAGGGGGTGTTGGCCACCATCTCGAGATTATGCGTTGTCTCCTGCGTCAGATCGACGAAGTCCTCGTTGACGATGCCCTTCACGCCGTGGAACGCGCCGTAGATCCGCTCGACTTCGCGGAATTTGCGCGATTCCAGCACCGCGCCGACAAGCGACTGGTTGATGACGGCGGTGGGGCCGCCGCCCTGAGCGACGACGATCTTGGAGAAATCGATGGACGACACGCGAGGCTCCTGTCCGACTGCAGCGTCATCCGGCCCGCCCGGCGACGCATGGCGCGGCGGCGAAATCGCCCGCCGCCCGCTCTGATGACCCGCCATCTCTTTCGCGACGCGTAACGCGGGTTCGGCGAGCGACACCCTTATATCAGGGAAGCGCTGATTCCATACCTCCGAGCGGCCGGACGGCAAACATCCGATTAAGTTTCTTCCGCGCCGCAGCATGAAAGCGCGCTGGAAAGGGATCTACCGACCGGCTAGTCTCGCCCGTCTTCGCAAATCGAACAGTCGGAGCCATGTCCGTCGAAATCGAAAGGAAATTCCTCGTCGTCGGCGATGCCTGGCGAAGAGCCTGCCACAGGCGCGAAAGGCTCGTCGACGGTCTGGTCATCGCCTGCGAGGGCAGGAAACTCCGGGTCCGGATCTATGAGGACCGGGCGACGCTGACCATCAAAGGGGCGAGAGACGGGCGGACCCGATCAGAGTTCGAATATGAGATCCCCAAGGCGGACGCCCTTGACCTGATAGAAAATCACTGCGGCGAGCGTGTCGTGGTCAAGACGCGCCATTACGTTGCGCATGAGGGCTTCGAGTGGCATGTCGATGAATATGCCGGCCTGCTCGAAGGCGTGGTGATCGCGGAAGTCGAGCTCGACGACGCGAACGAAGAACCCTCCTTGCCCGCATGGATCGGAGCCGAGGTCACGCACGATCCGGCGTTTCGAAAAATAAATCTGCTGAACGAGCGGCTCTATCGGCTCAAGGCGCCGGCCCTCGGGGCGCCTGAAAAGGAAATCCCCTCCGGCTGAACCGGAGGGGAAATCACACGATCAGGAGTTGACGTCGCGGCTGGTGCGGACGAGATACACGGCCGCGATAACCACCATCAGAATCATGACCGCCGGAATCAGGAAACCATTCATTGCCGCCTCCATGGGTTTACCCGGGCGACTGAAGGAATAGCGGCGGCCAGATACGCTTTTGCGACGATTGGACTACTTGCGCATGAAGCCCGCGCCATTCTGCGAAGGCCCACGTCGTCACACAAGTTGGCCGTGGCAGTGCTTATATTTCTTGCCCGAGCCGCATGGGCAGGCCTCATTGCGTCCGACCTTGCCCCATGTGTCGGGATCGGCCGGGTCGCGCGCCGCCTCCGGCGCCGACGTCATCGTCTGCGCCGAGAAATCGACAGCCGCCAGTCGCGCGTTAAGATCTTCGAGCGCCGTCAGTTCAGGGCTGCCGCCGCCGGATAGCGGGACGGGGTTGGGGTGCGACATCTCCATCGGCGGCAATTCCGGCGGCGCGGAGGGCGGCGCCTCGAAGCTCACCTCGACGCGCATCAGCTGCGCGGTGACGGTCTCGTCCCAATGGCTCATCAGGCTGCGGAAGAGGTCCAGCGCCTCCGACTTATATTCGTTGAGCGGGTCGCGCTGCGCCAAGCCGCGCCAGCCGATGACCTGTCGCAGATGATCGAGCGCGACGAGATGCTCGCGCCACAGCGTGTCGAGCGACTGCAGCACCACCTGCTTCTCGATCATGCGCATCAGCGGTTCGGTGTTGCGCTCCACGCGACCGGCGTAGGCGCCGTCAGCGGCCTCCAGCAGACGCTCCTTGATCTCCTCGTCGGCGATGCCTTCTTCCTTCGCCCAGTCGGCGACCGGCTCGTCGAGGTTGAGCTTCGCCCGGACGTCTTCCGCGAGGCCCTCGACGTCCCAGGCTTCCGCATAGGCGTCCGGCGGAATGTGGCGCGCGACGAGCGCGTCGACCACTTCCGCCCGCATGTCGGAAACCTGCTCCTCGACGCTCTCCTCGCCCATGATCTCGCGCCGACGCTCGAAGATGACCTTGCGCTGGTCGTTCATGACGTTGTCGAACTTCAGGATGTTTTTGCGGATGTCGAAGTTGCGCGCTTCGACCTTGTGCTGCGCCTTCTCGATCGCCTTGTTGATCCAGGGATGGACGATCGCCTCGCCCTCCTGCAGGCCGAGCTTCACGAGCATCGTGTCCATGC
Organism: uncultured Alphaproteobacteria bacterium; assembly: GCA_963806665.1. Classification (GTDB taxonomy): domain Bacteria; phylum Pseudomonadota; class Alphaproteobacteria; order Rhizobiales; family Beijerinckiaceae; genus Methylocystis. The sequence continues at coordinate 250,577 of CAWDYM010000007.1, forward strand.
GCTCGGAGCCGAAGATGCGCATGAGGTCGTCCTGCAGCGACAGGAAGAACTTGGAGCGGCCGGGATCGCCCTGGCGGCCGGAACGGCCGCGCAGCTGGTTGTCGATGCGGCGGCTCTCGTGGCGCTCGGTGCCGATGATGTAGAGGCCGCCCGCCGCCAGCGCCTTCTCCTTGAAAGCGGCGACTTCGTCGCGGATTTCCGCTTCCTTCGCGGCGCGGGCGTCGCCCTCGAGGCCGTCGCACTCATGCGCCACGCGCATCTCGACATTGCCGCCGAGCTGAATGTCGGTGCCGCGGCCGGCCATGTTGGTGGCGATGGTGATCGCGCCGGGCACGCCAGCCTCGGCGACGATATAGGCTTCCTGTTCGTGGAAGCGGGCGTTGAGCACGGCGAACATTCTCGACGGCTGGCCGGAGCGCGCCGCCTCATAGAGCTTCGACAACCCCTTGGGATCGGCGAAGTCGATCATCTTGTAGCCCTGGCCGACGAGAAACTCGGCGAGTTGCTCGGATTTCTCGATCGAGGTCGTGCCGACGAGGAGCGGCTGGAGGCGCGAACTCGCGTCCTTGACCTCTTCGAGGATGGCGCCGAGCTTTTCCTTCGCCGTGCGGTAAACCTCGTCATCGAAATCGAGGCGCTGCACGGGACGGTTCGTCGGGATTTCGACGACGTCGAGCCGATAGATTTCGGCGAATTCGTTCGCCTCCGTCGCGGCGGTGCCGGTCATGCCGGCGAGCTTTTCATAGAGGCGGAAATAGTTCTGGAAGGTGATCGAGGCGAGCGTCACGTTCTCAGGCTGCACCTGCACGCGCTCTTTGGCTTCGAGCGCCTGATGCAGGCCTTCCGAATAGCGGCGGCCGGGCATCATGCGGCCTGTGAACTCGTCGATGATGACCACCTCGCCCTTGCGGACGATATAGTCCTTGTCCTTCTGGAACAGCTTGTGCGCGCGCAGCGCCTGGTTGATGTGGTGGACCAGCGTGACGTTGTGCGCCTCATAGAGCGCGCCTTCGGTCAGCGCGCCCGATTCGGTCAGCAACTCCTCCATATGCTCGTTGCCGGCGTCCGTGAGGCTGATCGAGCGCTGCTTCTCGTCGAGGTCGAAGTCCTCGGCGAGGAGCTTGGGAATGAGCTTGTCGACGGTGTTGTAGAGGTCCGACTTATCGTCCACGGCGCCGGAGATGATGAGCGGCGTGCGCGCCTCGTCGATAAGGATCGAGTCCACTTCGTCGACGATCGCGTAATTGTGTCCGCGCTGCACCATCTGCGCGAATTCGAATTTCATGTTGTCGCGAAGATAATCGAAGCCGAACTCGTTGTTCGTGCCGTAGGTGATGTCGGCGGCATAGGCCGCCGCCCGCTCGCCGTCCGGGAGATCGTGGACGACGCAGCCGACGCTCATGCCGAGGAAGCGATAGATCTGGCCCATCCACTCGCTGTCGCGCTTGGCCAGATAATCGTTCACCGTGACGACATGCACGCCCTTGCCGGAGAGCGCGTTGAGATAGACCGCAAGCGTCGCCACGAGGGTCTTGCCCTCGCCCGTGCGCATTTCGGCGATGGAGCCCTCGTGCAGCACCATGCCGCCGATCAGCTGCACGTCGAAGTGGCGCTGGCCGAGCGTGCGCTTGGCGGCTTCGCGCACGGTGGCGAAGGCGGGAACGAGAAGGTCGTCGAGCGACGCTCCGGCGGCGATCTGCTCGCGGAACATGACGGTGCGGGCGCGCAGCTCGTCGTCGGAGAGCGCCGCAATCTGTGGCTCCAGCGCATTGATCGCGTTGACCTTCGGCGCATAGGTCTTGAGGCGGCGGTCATTGGCCGTGCCGAAAATCTTCTTGGCGATGGCGCCGAGCATGCCTCTTGACCTTTCTAACGATGGCGCGCCGCCGCCCGGGCGTGCGCCAAGGAGGCGAGCGGGCAGGGCGGAGCATCACAAAGCTTTGGAAAAGCAACCGCTTGCGACAGCGACCGGGACTCCCGGCGTCAGGGCCGACGCGGCATTTCCGCCGGAGAGATAAGAGGCGGGGGAACCCTTGTCAATGTAAGGGTAACGTAGTGAATTCGTGGTCCGGGCGGTTTTGGGCGCGGGGCGCGGCCAACTGGATTGTCCGAGGGCGTCCTTGGAGGAAATCAAAACGTTCAGGTGGTTGCTTAGTTGAGGGCGCCCCCTCACGGCGCCTCCGTAATCCCCCTGAACGGCGTCGGCATCCGCCCGCTCTTCACCAGCCGCGAGAAAATCGCCAGCCCGCCCGGCTCATTGCCATTGGGATGCACCAGCACGATCGAGCCGGCCTTTGGCGGCGGGCCGAGCGCCAGCCATGAATCCGCGCCGAGCGCCACGAGATGGCGCTCCTTCAGCTTTTCCAGCAACTCCCCATCGGCCACGAGCCCCGGAAAGCGGAAGAAAACGGAGGGCGTTTCGCCATGGGCGATGAGGATTTTCTCGGTCTCGAAAATCTCGCGGTCGAGATCGACGCCCGGGCGCAGCAGATAATTCTGCGCGTCCTTCAGCCCCACGACGTAAGGGTGGGAATAAGAGTGGTCGGCCCAGGTGATGTCCAGCGCGCCGGAGCGCGCCTTTTCCTGCAGCCAGGCGAAATCCGCGCCGTGATGCGCGATCCAGGCGCCCGAGACCGCGAGCGTGAGCGGCGTTCCCGGCCCCTGCGCCGCCACTTCCTCGATAAAGGCGCGATCGAGCGGCTTCTGGCTGGGGCAGAGATCGCCGGTGACGTAGGAGCCGCCGCCCTTGCCATGGATGAGCCCGGCGTTGACGAGCGCGGGGGCGCGGTCGGGGTCGGCGGGCGGACGCACCGCCTGCATGAGGCGCGTATCGGCCTGCGCTTCGTCGCTCGTCTCGGCGCAGCGCCAGCAGGCGGCGCGTTCGAGCGAGGTCTTGAGCGTCTTCGGATCGACCATGAGCAGCAGCTTCTCGCCGTCGACGCGCATGCGCCTCGTGGCGAGGCGGGTTTCGCCGTCCTTTGCGCAGCTGTCGAAAAGGGGCGCATAGTCGTGCACCCGCGCGCCGGTCGCCCCCGTCATGGGCGCGATGGCGGCGGGGCCGCAATCGTCGTCCGCCCGCGCCATTGCGGCGGCCGCGAGGCTTGCGCAGAATAGGATGGCGGGAAGGGCCAGTTTCACGGGCGCGATGTTTACCAGAAAGACTCCGATTGAAAACCCCGGCTTCGAAATCGAGCCCATGGAATCGCTCGACGTCGCGGCGCGACTGGGCGCAGAGATCGCCGCGCGCTTTGGTCTGCGCGAGGAGGCGCCTCTTTCCATCACCATGCGCGACGGGGCGGGGACGCTGCTTTGCGGGCTGAACGGCGTCACCCATTGGCGCTGGCTCTACATCCGGCACGTATGGGTGGCCGAACCGCAGCGCGGGCGCGGCCTTGCGACGAAGCTGCTGGAAGCCGCCGAGCGCGCGGCGCTCGCCCGCGGGGCCATCGGCGCCTATATCGACACCTTCGATCCGCGCGTCGCCGCCTTCTATGAGCGCCTGGGGTTTGGCCGCGTCGGCGAGATCGCCGACTTCCCGCCCGGCGGGCAGCGGATCTATCTGAGCAAACGGCTCTCCGCATGATGAAGGCGATGGTGCTGCGACGGCCGGGAACGCCGCTTGTGATGGCGGAGCGTCCGCTTCCCGCGCCCGGCCCCGGAGAACTCCTCCTGCGTGTCGAGGCATGCGGCGTCTGCCGCACGGATCTTCACGTCGTCGACGGGGAGCTGACGAAGCCAAGCCTGCCCATCGTGCCCGGCCATGAGATCGTCGGGCGCGTGCAGGCGATCGGCGCGGGGGTCTGCGGATTTGCTCTCGGTCAGCGCGTCGGCGTGCCCTGGCTCGGCCACACCTGCGGCCACTGCCCTTACTGCGCCAGCGCGCACGAGAATCTTTGCGACGATCCGCTCTTCACCGGCTACACGCGTGACGGCGGCTACGCCACCCACGCTGTGGCGGACGCCTCGTTCAGTTTCGCACTGCCGGAATCGGGCGAAACCGCAACGCTCGCGCCGCTCCTTTGCGCGGGGCTCATCGGCTGGCGCACCCTGAAGATGGCGGGGCCGGCGCAGGTCATCGGCGTCTACGGTTTCGGCGCCGCCGCTCATATCATTGCGCAGGTTGCGATCCTCCAGGGCAGGCGCGTGCACGCCTTCGTGCGCCCGGGCGATCGGGCGGCGGCGGATTTCGCGCTGGCGCTCGGCTCCGTGAGCGCGCAGGGTTCGGACGCGCCGTCGCCGGAGAAACTCGACGCCGCGCTGATCTTCGCGCCCGTCGGCGCGCTCGTTCCGCAGGCGCTGGCGGCGGTGAAGAAGGGCGGCGCCGTCGTCTGCGGCGGCATCCATATGAGCGATATTCCGAGTTTTCCCTATCGCCTCCTGTGGGAGGAGCGGCGGCTCCTTTCGGTCGCCAATCTCACCCGCGAGGATGCGCGGGAGTTTTTGTCGCTTGCGCCCACTCTGCCGCTGAAGATGCATGCGACGCTCTATCCGTTGTCGCAGGCGAACGAGGCGCTTGCCGACTTGCGCGAAGGCCGGCTGCAAGGCGCGGCGGTGCTGACGCCTCCCTCGTCGTAAAGGGCGTCAAAAGCGCTTCAGGGCGAATGCTCCCCCGCGAGCGAAACTGCGTCGGCGATCTCCTCGACAATCGCGTTGAGGGCACGTCCCGCGTCGATGCGAAGCCATGCAATGTCGCCGGTCTCCCTGGCCATCTGCGCTTGCAGCACCTCGCGTGTTGCGTCCGAGACGTCATTCACGCGCTTGTCCACGCGAGCGAGACGTTGCGCGAGATCGATGTCGAGCCAGACGCCGAAGAAAGGCGCGCCAGCCTGCCGCGCCGCGTCCTCGATTGCGGCGCGGTCCTGCGGACGGTCGAAGACGGCGTCGACGATCACCGGCCATCCGGCGCAAGCGACGCGCGCCGCCGAGGCGAAGAGCTCGGCGTAGACCTTCTGCGACACGTCGCTCTTGTAGGCCTCGGGCGACAGGCGGTCGGACGGCGCCGCGCCGAACATGCGCTTGCGGATGCGGTCGCTGTTGAAGATGCGTGCGCCGGGGGCGGGCGGGAGACGCGTCGCGAGGTCGCCGGCGACGCTCGACTTCCCCGCGCCGCTGAAGCCGCCGATGGCGATGACGCAAGCGCTCGCGGGCGCGAGCAATGCATGCGCAAGATCGAAATAGACGCGCGCGATTTGCGCGTGGCCCTGCGAGGCCTCGACATGGGCGCGGATCGTCGCGCGCAGCGACATGAAGAAGGGCAGGAGCGCCAGCCCTGCGTCTTCGCTCTCGAGCCGCGCATCGAGATAGCGGTTCAATGCGAGGCCGGCGAAGTCTCGCAGGTCGAAGCGCCATAGATCCATCAGCAGGAAAGCGACGTCATAAAGAACGTCGATCGTTGAAATCTCCTCCGAGAATTCGATGCAATCGAACGGCGTGGGCTCGTTCTCGTACAGGCAGATGTTGCGCAGATTGAGATCGCCGTGGCAGGCTCGCACCTTGCCATGCGCGCGCCGCTCATCAATCCGGGCGCCGAGCCCCGTCAGCGCTTCGCGCAGATCGGCGAGATGCGCGTCGACTTCGTTCATCGGCGCCGGCGCCGCTTCGCGCAGGCTCGACTGCATGGCGTTGACGATGGCGTCCATCGCGGCCCGGCCGCCGTGCGCCGGATCGGGCGGCGCGGCGTCATGCGCCGCGGCGATGCGGCCCGCGAGCTTTTCGATCAGCTCCTTCGTAAGCCGACCCGCGCGCGCCATGGTGTCGAAAAGCGCATCGGCGTCGAAGCGGCGCATCTCCACCACCGCGTCGACGTCGTCGCCCGCGCCGTCGAGCGCCAGGCGTCCGTCGGCGTCGCGGGTCAGGCGCCGGACGCCGAGATAGAGCCGCGGAGCGAATCGCCGATTGAGCGCGACTTCGCGCCGGCACATCTGCAACCGCCGTTCCGGAGTCGAAAAATCGAGATAGGGCAGCCTGACCGCGCGTTTGAGCTTGAAGACGCGCTCCGGCCCGAGGATCACCACCGAGATATGGGTTCGCACAATCGCGTTCGCGCCGATCAGCTCGGAGAGAAAGGTTACGCGTTCACCCTCCGCCGGGTCGCTCATGCGTCATCCCCGGCTTCATATCGTTGGACGAAAGCCGTCTTGGCGAGATGCGCGAGGATCGCATAGCAGAAGAGAAAGAGTGCGATCGCGGGCCAATATGTCCAAGGCAGCGGGGTGAACCCAAAGACCGGCGCCAGCGGCGAATAGGGCAGGGCCGCGCCGATGAGGCAGACGACGACAGTCGTCAGCAGGAGCGCGCCGCTGGCCCGGCTTTCCACGAAGGGAAGCTTGTTGGTCCGTATGACATGGATAATGAGCGTCTGGGTGAAGAGCGATTCGACAAACCAGCCGGTCTGAAAAAGGTCCGGCTTGTCCCAGGCGTCGTAGACGGCGAGCATCAGAATGAAGGTCGCATAATCGAAAATCGAACTGACGGGCCCGACATAGAGCATGAATTTCGCGATCTGACCGATTTCCCATTTGCGTGGGCGGGAGATGAATTCCTCGTCCACATTGTCCGTGGGAATCGTTGTCTGCGAGAAATCATAAAGCAGATTGTTCGTGAGAATCTGAATGGGCGTCATCGGGAGGAAGGGCAGAAACACGCTGGCGCCCAGCACGCTGAACATATTGCCGAAATTCGAGCTTGAACCCATGCGGACATATTTGAGGATATTGGCGAAGACCTTGCGCCCTTCAATCACGCCATCGTTGAGAACGGCGAGACTTTTCTCCAGCAGAATGATGTCTGCCGACTCTCGCGCGATGTCGACAGCGCCGTCGACCGAAATCCCCACGTCGGCGGCCTTCAGCGCGGGTCCGTCGTTGATGCCGTCGCCAAGGTAGCCGACGACATGGCCCGACTTGCGCAGCGCCCCCACGACGCGCGCCTTCTGGGGCGGCGAGAGCTTGGCGAAGACGGTGACGGACGACACGATTTCCGCAAGCGCAGCATCTTCCATGGCGTCGAGCTCCGCGCCAAGCACGAGGCGTTCGATCTTCAGGCTGACGTCCCGACAGATCTTGCGCGTCACGATGTCATTGTCGCCGGTGAGAATCTTGACCGCGATCCCCCCGTTCTCAAGGTCCGCGATCGCCTGCGCGGCGCTGTCCTTGGGCGGATCGAGGAAAGCGATGTAGCCCAGAAGCGTCAGGTCGGCTTCGTCCGCCGGGGAATAGGCGGCTTGCGCCGTGGACAGCTCTTTGTATGCGACGGCGATCACCCGGAATCCATCGGCGTTGAGCTCGGCGGTTTCCTGCTGCGCGCTCTCGAGATGCGAAGGATCGAGGTCGCCGCAGCTTTCGGCCGCCTCGTAGCGCGTGGCGACCGAGAAAATCTCCTCGACGGCGCCCTTGCAGATCAGGAGACGCTGGCCGTCATCGCGCTGAACGACGACGGAAAGACGGCGCCGTTCGAAGTCGAAAGGCACTTCGTCGATCTTTGTGAAGCTGTGCTGCGGCTTCAGCCGCGCCTCTATTTCAGCGTGTTGCAACACGGCGACGTCGAGCAGATTTCTCAGGCCGGACTGGAAATGGCTGTTGAGATAGGCGAACTCCAGCACGCGCTCGGAGTCCGCGCCATAGATGTCGAGGTGGCGCTTGAGAATGATGCGGTCCTGCGTGAGTGTGCCGGTCTTGTCAGTGCACAGCACGTCCATGGCGCCGAAATTCTGAATGGCGTTGAGGCGCTTGACGATCACCTTTTCGCGCGAGATCGCAATCGCGCCCTTAGCCAGATTGACCGTCACGATCATCGGCAGCATTTCCGGCGTGAGGCCCACCGCGACGGAGACGCCGAAAAGGAAGGCCTCCAGCCAGTTTCCCTTCAGATAGCCGTTGATGAAGAAGACAGCCGGCGCCATGACCGCCATGAAGCTGATCATCAGCCAGGTGAATTTCCTGACGCTTTCGTCGAATGCGGTTTCGCCGTCGTCCTGCGTGATGCGGTCCGCGATCTCGCCGAACACGGTGCGCCGTCCCGTCGCGATGATCAGCGCTCGGCCATAGCCGCTTACGACGTTGGAGCCCATGAAGGCGAGGTTCTCGGCGTCGAGGGGCGCGCAGTCGCGGGCGAGGGTCCTTGCGAACTTTTCGACCGGCATGGACTCGCCGGTGAGCGTGGATTCATTGACGAAAAGATCCTTCGTCTCCATCAGGCGCACATCGGCGGGAATCATGTCGCCGGCGGAGAGGCGCACGACGTCGCCGGGCACGAGCTCCTCGAGAAAGGTCTCTTCGTAGGGGTCGTCTTCCCCGGCGCGTTCGGGCCGGCGCGCCGAGGCGTGGGTGCGCACCATGGCGCGCAGGCTGGCCGCGGCGGCGTTGGAGCGATGCTCCTGCACGAAGGCGAGCAGGACGCTCAGCGCCACCATGGAGGAGATGACGATCGCAGCGCGACGGTCGCTCAGCGCCCAGGAGGCGCCCGCCAGCGAAAGCAAAAGTCCGTTGAGCGGGTTGAAGACATGCCGGGCGAGTTCGCGCAGGACGCCGGCGTGCGCCTCGCCCGCCACGCGGTTCGGCCCGAACCGTTCCCGACGAAGCGCGGCTTCGGAAACGGAAAGCCCATCGGCGGAGGAGTCGAGGTCGCGCAGGAGTGCGGAAACGTCCCGCCGCGACGCCTGCGCGAGAGTCTCGCGGGGGAGGTCATCCCCTTCCGGGCCGAATTTCATCGCGTTTGCTTCCCCGGCTGGCGGGGCGCGCCGTCCCATTCATCATCGCGTAACCCCCATGGGGCAGGATATAGCGCCTTTTATTGCGACGAAAGCTCGACAGATGAACGCTCAGCCGACGCCCCCCGCGGGGGCCACGGAACACAAGCCGTTGCATATCCACGACATCGTCGCCCGTCTCGACTATGACTCCGACTTCAACTGGGCCTGGGAGAATTACAAGCGGACGATTGTGGAGATCGCCCGCCAGAAAGGGTTAACGCGCCATCTCGAGATCGGCGGCGGCCGCGATCCGCTCTTCCTGCCGCCCGAGGTCGCCGCCCACGGGTTCGACGTCACGCTCAACGACATCTCTGCACATGAGCTTTCCCTCGCGCCGGCCGGTTATGCCACCGTCCAGTGCGACATCGCGGGCAAGGACGCCAAAGGCGTTCTCGGGGCCGCGCGTTACGACATCGCTTATAGCCGCATGGTGATGGAGCATGTGCCGGATGTGGCGGGCATGTGGGAGAATATCGCCTATACGCTCGCGCCCGGCGGCGTCGCCTTCAGCTTCTTCCCCACGCTCTATGCGCCGCCCTATGTGCTCAACCGCCTCATTCCGGAGAAAATGTCGCGCTGGATGCTCGAGACGGTCTTCCCCGACCGCAAGGAGGACGGCGACAATCCGAAGTTTCCGGCCTATTACGACTATTGCTTCAGTGAGGAAGAAAAGATCGTTCCCATGCTGAAGCGCGCGGGCTTCTCGGACGTCGTGGTGCTGCCTTTCTGGGGTTACAGTTATTTCTGGAAGTTTCCCGGGATCAAGCAGCTCGACGCGGCTTTCACGCGTGTCGCGCGTGAGCGCAAATGGCGCGCGGTTTCGAGCTTCGCCTACGTCATCGCGATGAAGTGACGATGCGCATCGTCATCGTCAGCGACCACGCACATATCAACGGCGGCCTCGCAAAGGTCGCCATCGACAGCGCCAGGGGCTTTGCGCGGCGCGGATACAGGGTCGATTATTTTGCTGCTGTCGGCCCTGCGGAGCCAAGCCTCGCGGAGGCGGGCGTCACGGTGACTCTGCTCGATCAACCTGACGTGCTGTCGACCTCTTCTCTGACGCGCTTTGGCGTCCAGTGGCTCTGGAACGCTTCGGCGGAGGCCTCGCTCACGCTGCTGCTCGCCTCCTGCGATCCAGCCGAGACGATCGTCCACGTGCACGGATGGGCCAAAGCGCTCTCGCCTTCGATCGGCGGGGCGTTGAAACGCGCGGGCGCGCCTGTCGTGCATACGCTGCACGAATATTATCTTGCCTGCCCGAACGGCGGTTTCTACGACTATGGCGCGGCGCGCAATTGCGATTACAGGGCGATGTCGCCCGGCTGCATCGCGCACAACTGCGACTCGCGCGGCTATCACCGCAAGCTCATGCGCGTCGCCCGCCATGCGCTGATGCGCTATGGCAGCGGCCTTTACGACACCGCGCGCCATCTGATCACCATCTCCAGGCTACAGCGCGACGTCATCGCGCCCTACATGCCGACGGACGCAACTTTCTATGAGGTGGGCAATCCCATCGACGTCGCCGATCTTGGCCCCAAGGACGATGCTCTGCTCGGCGATGTGGTCTTCGTCGGGCGGCTTTCGGCGGAAAAGGGGCCGCGCTATTTCGCGCAGGCGGCGCGAATTGCGGGCGTTGCGCCTGTCTTCATCGGCGAGGGGCCGGAGCGGGCCGCGTTGGAGCGGGAGTTTCCCGAGGCGACGTTCCTCGGGTGGCGCACGCCGGCGGAAGTGCGCGCGCTTCTGCGATCCGCGCGCGCCCTCGTCTTTCCCTCGGTCTGGTATGAAGGACAACCCCTCACCGTCTACGAATCTCTCGCACTCGGCACGCCGGTGATCGTCAGCGATCTTTGCGCGGGCCGGGAGGCCGTGAAGGATGGCGAAACCGGCCTCTGGTTCAAGTCGTCCGACGCCCTTTCGCTTGCAGAGGCCATCGCCACGCTGTCGAACGACGACGTCGCACGGCGTATGGGGCGGGCGGCGCACGCCGCCTATTGGCGCGATCCTCTGACGCTCGATCGGCATCTCGACGCCGTCGCCGAAGTTTATGAGAAAGTGCAAGCTGATCGGCGCGGCGCGCGGTGCGCGGACGTGCCGGCCGAAGCTTTTTCCTGAAGGCGAGGAGCGTCGCATGAGGATCGTCGTCGCCATCGCAACGACGGGCCGCCCGGCGGTGGTCGGGCAGGCGCTCGCGCGTCTTCAGGGTCAGGCGCGCGCGCCGCATGAGATACTGATCGTGGGCGCGGCGCCGGCCGACGCCCCGGATACGCTCGGCTTGGCGCGCTTCGTCGTCGCGCCGGTGAAGGGATCCGGTTCGCAGCGCAATCACGCGCTCGATCTCGTCGGCGCCGAGGCGGACATCGTCGTCTTCGTCGATGACGACTACGCGCCGGCGCCAGGATTCGTCGAGGGAATCGAGCGCCTCTTCGTCGAGTATCCGGAGGTCGTCGCCGCCTCGGGTCATCTTATTGCGGACGGCATCCACAACGCTGGCTACACATTCGAAGAGGCGGACGCGCTCATCGCTGACTATCGCGCGCCCGCGCAGAGCGGATTCGCGTTGTCAGACGAGAGCGGAACTTACGGCTGCAACATGGCTTATCGTATCGCCGCGGCCCCACAGGTGCGCTTCGACGCAAATCTTCCACTTTACGCCTGGCTCGAGGACACGGATTTCTCCGCCCAATATGCGCATGCAGGGCGCATCGTGCGCACCAATCATTTCGCGGGCGTCCATCTTGGGGTGAAGTCCGGCCGCACCTCCGGCCTGCGGCTTGGCTATTCACAAATCGCCAATCCGCTGTACCTCATGCGCAAGGGCACGGTGTCTCCGCGCTTCGCCTTGACGCTCGCCGTCCGCAATATGCTCGCCAATGCGGTGAGATCCCTGCGCCCGGAGCCCTCGGTCGATCGGCGAGGACGTTTGCGCGGCAATCTCATTGCGCTTTTCGACGTGGCGCGCGGCCGCTCCGATCCGCGCCGCGTGTTGGATCTCTGATTTATTGAAGTTGTGGCTGGCGAAATCGCGCGCGAACCTTCGGCACGAGGACGCTGCGCATGCCGACGACGTCCAGGCCATAGGCGACGGCGCAATAGACAACGCCGCCCGCGGCGATCTGCGCAACCATTGTGAAGGCGCCCGGCGGCAAGCCGCGCATCGGCGCGACGGCGGCGAGCATCGCGAGGCTCGCGGCGAGCGCCCCGAAGATGTCGCGCGGACGCGGCCACATCGGTTCGAGCAGGAAGAGCATCGAAACCAGCGCAATCAATCCGCTCATAGAGGCGATGGACTGCGCATAGGCGAAGCGCGTAGCGTCCGCCGTCATCGGCAACAGCATCACGGCGAGCGAATTGGCGAGCGAGGCGACGAGCGCCGCGATGACGAGCGGCGACAGCTTGTGTGCAAGCTGGAACGCGGTGTTCACGCCGTAGTTCATCATCGCGAAGGCGAAAAGCGCCGGCGTCATCAGGGCGAAATAATGGGCGAAGGGGCCGCGGAAATTCTCCGGCACCAGGATCGCCTCGAAGCTCGGAAGGATCAGCCAGCAGCCCGCGACAGAGGGCGCGACGACGGCGAAGACGACGCCGAGGTTATGCGAGATTTGCGCGCGCGCCGCGTGTTCGCCTTCGCTCTTTTCCATATGCACCGCGATCTGGAAAAGGATGACGTCGACCGCCGAACCGATCGCGCCGACGATGCGGATGCCGGTTTCGAAGGCCAGCGAAATCTGCCCGACTTCCGCGAAACCGTATGTCTGCGCGGCTAGCGTGCGGTTGACGAGCGGGATGGTCTGATAGAGGAAATTGGCGAGCACGATCGGCAGGCCGTAAGCCAAAAAGCGCACGATGAGCGGGCGTTCGGCGGCGCGAAAGCCGGTGTCCGGATCGGAGAGTTCGCCGCGCGCGAAGATGAGCGCGCCGGCGACCGAAACCATCATGCCGACGAGCGCGACATTCGCCGAACGGAAGAGAAAGGCGCCGCCGACGGTGAGCACCAGGGCGACAATGTTTTTCGCGATGACCAGCGCGCCATAGGCCCTGTCGTGGAAGCGGGCGCGCACCAATGCGCTCGCAAAGTCGAACAGGCCGTTCGAGAGCGAGACGCCGACAGCAAGCGCCGCAAGATCGTGGCTCAAGGGAAGATCGAGGCGCAGCGCCCAGAGCGCAAAAGCCGCGAAGATCGCGAGGGCGGCGAGCACAGCGAAAGCGGCGTCCAGAGTCGAACGGATTTCGGGCCGGGCATGTCGATCGTGTTCGGAATAGAAACGGGTCGCGGCGAGCCGCAGCCAGTCGAAGAGCAGCGTCTGCAGAACGATGCCGACCGAAAGCGCGAGGACGAAGCGGCCATATTCAGCCGGCCCGAGAAATTTCGCGACGAGCAGGCTGACGACGAAATTGAGCAGGCTGTTGAGGAGGAAGGGAACCATCATCCACATCGACGCGCACTCTCCAGGCCAACAGGCGGGGGTGTCCTCAAAGCTGGAATCTCAAGCCTACGAGAAACACATTCGCCGTATAATCGGCGTTGGGGTAGGTCGTATTGAGTTTTTCGAACCGATAACTGCCGCGTAGCGAGACCGTGCGCGTGACTTTGTAATCCAGCGCGACGCTGGCATAGCCGCCCCGCTCGTGGACGTTCGCGCCCTGATAGTCGTTGGTGAAGAAATTTCCTGTAACCGTGACGTTCAAATTTCGCATCAGATCGTGCGAAAGCGTTGCGGTGATCGAGCGCGTAAGAACGCCGCTTGCATTTGCGAGCGTCGTCTCGTTCATCGACGTCGTGCCCCGCAGGGTGAGCGTCGTCAGAGCCGATGGCGTGTAAATCAGCGCGGCGTCGATCACGGGGCCGCGCAAGGGCGGCAGACGCACGTCGGCGTAATTGCGCTGCCCGTAGCCGCCGGAAACCTCGCCCCTCACGAGTTCGGTGATGTTGATGTCCGCGCCGCCGCGCGCGATATAGCCCGTGCTGTCGCGATAGAAGCCGTTGAAGTCCGTCGGCAAGTCGTGAACGCGCCTGTCGAACGTGCCTTCGACGAACGGCTTGAAATCCGGCGTCACTTCATAGGTCGTCCGCAGCAGCACGCCGTAGTCGTTGTAGCTCGTCTCCGCGAGATTGAGCGTCGTTCCATTCGAATAATAGGCGTCCTGATACCAGACACGGTCGTAAGTGCCCCGCAGATCGACGGTAAGCCGGCTAAATTTCTGCGAGACGCCAGCCTGCGTGCCGACCCCGAAAACGACGGGCCGGTTGACGACGTAAACGGTCGATTGGCCGGGCTGAATAGCCGGCGCGCCCGGTCGCTGCGTGTCGAGCGACAGGCGGCCGCGAAGGTCGAGGGCCGTATCCCGGGTAACGTCGTAGCGGGCGGTCATCTGCCCCTGTGCGTCCGGTCGGTTCGCTGCCGGATTGTCGAAATATTCCGAATAGCCGCCGCGCAACTCGCCCTGCAGGCTGTGGCGATCCCAATCCGATTTGACTTTCAGCCCGCCTTCGCCGCGAAAGAATTTCGAGGGGCGCGGTTTGTAGCTCGGCGCCAGGCGGTTCGGGTTATCGTCATAGCCCCCGCTCGCCTGCAGATAGGGGAAGAGCAGCGTTGAGCCGACCGCGACCCCAAGCGGATCGTATGGATTGCGCTCCACCTTCGGCTTGGGTTTCTGCTTGATCGTCGGCTCCATGGCGACGGTCACGGGGGGCGGCGGCGCGGGAAGCTGCGCATTCGCCGGCATGCCATGTTGTTGCCGCAGGGCGCGCCTGGCCAGATACGAGCTCTTGTAGGGCTCGAGCGGAGGCAGCGGGTTTCTGGACGCCAGCGGCGGCGGATAGGGCGCGCGCCGGGGCGGATAGGGCCTCGGCAGCTTCTCGCGCTTGATCGGCGCGCCGTAATTGGCGGACAAGGAAACCGTCTGACCCTTCTCCGGAATCGCCCCGCGCATCAGCGGCGCCGGTTCCGGCGGAATCCCGGCGTCGAGCGGAGAGGCGTCGTCGTTCGATTGAGTCAGCGGCCGCAGCGCCGAGGGGGTCGTCGGCCTGGCGGGCGTGCGGCGGGGCTGCGAGGCCGATTGGGCGGCGGCCGGCGTCGAAGCGAGCGCCGCCAGTGCGATGCAGAGCGCGACAAGCGCGACGCGGCTCTCCAGGCTTCCCGACACCATATCCCTCGCCCGCGCGCCAGACGGCCGCACGAAAGCGCGGAGGCACGCCCGCCCAGCCTTAGGGAAATATGGTTAACGCGAGCTTATCGGCGCTTTCACTCCATGCCGAGCGCGGAGAGATAAAGGTCTAGAATCTCTTCTTCTTCCTGCCGCTTATGCTTGTCCAGCCGACGCAGCGAGATGATCTTGCGCATCACCTTGGGATCGAAGCCC
This sequence comes from uncultured Alphaproteobacteria bacterium, assembly GCA_963806665.1. Lineage (GTDB taxonomy): Bacteria > Pseudomonadota > Alphaproteobacteria > Rhizobiales > Beijerinckiaceae > Methylocystis. The sequence continues at coordinate 265,689 of CAWDYM010000007.1, forward strand.
GTGCCTTTGGCTTCGGCGTAGACATCCTTGATGTCGTCGGCGATGGCGCGTTTCTCTTCCTCGAGCTTCTCGATTCGCTCGATGAAGGCGCGCAGATGGCCGCCGTCGACGGCGTTCGTGTCCATGTCGATGTCCCGCAAGAGTGGTGGGGCCGCGTGAACCATTTGTTCACCAGCTGTTTCCACGGAGGCTTGCGACAGCTTCTTGACCTCGTCAAGGCGTCGCCGGGTTTAATCCCCATAATCCGCAGGGCGGGCCGGCCGTGCAATGGGTCGCTTCGCGGCGGCGGCGCCTTGAAAATAAGGGCCGCGCGTCCGACATTGCGGGTCGCGCGCCGCTGCGCCGGGGAGCCAACGACATGACCGACGGCGATTTTCGCAGTGACGACGCCAGAGGCGCGCCCGACATGCGGGCGGCGGCCCCGCCCCCTTATATTCCGCCGCGCGCGCTCGAGGGCGTGCGCACCCGCCGGATCATGGCGTTCGGACTGGATCTCCTCCTCGTCACGGGCCTTTCGGCGGCGCTGTTCTTCGGGCTCCTCATCCTGAGCTTCGGCATGTCGGCGGTCCTGCTGCCGCCGCTCTTTCCGCTCGTCGCCTTCTTCTACAACGGCTTGACGGTTTCCGGCTGGCGCATGGCGACGCCGGGCATGGCGTTCATGGACCTCGAGATGCGCAATATGCAGGGCGAGCCCGTTGTCTTCCTCCAGGCGGCCGTCCATGCGGTGCTGTTCTATATAACGTCGTTGTTCCCGCCGCTTTTCCTTGTCTCCATGGTGACGCGCGACAAGCGCTGCCTGCACGACATCCTCGCGGACGTCGTCGTTTTGCGGCGATCGGCCTGATTTTCACGTTGGCGCGGGGGCTTTTCCCGCCCTATCCTGTGAAGTGAGCCACGGACGAAGACGAGCGTGACCAAAGAGCCTCGCGACGCGCCACAATTCTATCTCACCTCGCCGGCGCCGTGTCCTTATCTCCCGGGCCGGGCGGAGCGCAAGGTGTTCACGCACCTTATCGGCCTCAGGGCGCCGGCGCTCAACGACACGCTGACGCAATCGGGATTTCGCCGCTCGCAGACCATCGCCTACCGTCCCGCTTGCGAGCAGTGCCGCGCCTGCGTCTCCGTGCGCGTGAAGGTGGCGGAGTTCGAGCCCTCCCGCACGCACCGCCGCCTTGCGCGCCGCAATGCGGACATTGTCGGGGAGGGACGCCCGCCGCGCGCGACGCCGGAGCAGTACGCGCTGTTCCGGCGCTACGTCGGCGCGCGCCATTCGGACGGCGGCATGGCCGACATGAGCATGGTCGATTACCAGATGATGATCGAGGACAGCCATGTCGACACGCGGCTCATCGAATACCGCCTGTCGCCGGACGCCGCGGCGAGCGACGCGGACCGCCTCGTCGCCTGCTGCCTGACGGACCGGCTCGCCGACGGCCTTTCCATGGTCTATTCCTTCTACGAGCCGGCGTTCATCGACCGCTCGCTCGGCGCTTTCATGATTCTCGACCATATGCGGAGGGCGCAAACCGCGGGCCTGCCGCATCTTTACCTCGGCTATTGGGTCGAGGGCTCCCGCAAGATGGATTACAAGGCCCGCTTCCTGCCGCAGGAGCGGCTGGGGCCGGAGGGCTGGGTGCGCGTCGGTTAAGAGGCCCGAGACCGAATGCGCGGCAGGCGGAGGGGACAGGCCTTCGCATCCGCGACCTTCTCCGGCTGATCGCGGCGGCGCATGAGCGGCCCTTCTTTCGACGCCGCCGTTTACGCAACGTCAACCATATCTCTAAACACCTGTGACGCGTAACGGTTACTAAAATCCGGCCGGGCCATAGTCGCTTCAGAGAGGCTCGTGATGACGCTGTTCTGGATTGCATTGATCTGCGCATTCGCCGGCGCCGTGCTCTTGCTGCGGGCCTATCGACAGTTGCTCGCGCTCGACGCCGGATGCGAAGCCGCCGCCGCCGCCGTGGACGCGGAAACCGCGAGCCGCCACGCGATGCTTCCCGCGCTCGTCGGCGTCATGCGCGCTTTTGCGGCAGAGGAGCGCGACGCCGTCGAGGTGGTGGTGAAGGCGCATGCGGCCGCGACGCGGGCCGGGAGCCCGCAGGCGAGACTCTTCGCCGAAACGCGCCTCGGCGACGGCGTCCGTCAGCTCGTGGCGAGCGGCGAGACCTCCCAGCGGCTCGTCCGTCTCGACGAATTCCGCGAATTGCGCGTTGCGCTGGAGGACAGCGAGCGTCGCCTGGCCGCCGCGCGCCGCGGGCTCGCCGTCGCGGTCGACGCCTTTAATGTCGCCTTGAATCGCTTCCCGCTGAAAATCCTCGCGATGCGCATGCGTCTAACGCCCCGCGCCTTCTATGATATCGGGGGCGAGCGCAGCTTCGCAGAGGAGTTTGCCGCTTGACGGCGTCAGGCGCGGCGGGACGGCGGCCACAAATTCGCCGCCAATTCGCGCCTTGTTAGGCCCCAAGCTGCACATCATCTAGAACCTTAGCCGGCGGCCTCGGGGCGGCGGTGCTGTGCAAGGTTTCCCTTCCGCGGCCGCGGAGCTGACTGCGACTGGAGCGATTGGTGCGAAAAATAGCGATCTTTCCGCTGTCCCTCGGGCTTGCGTTCGGCGTGGGGCTTTCTGCGCGCGCCGAAACCGGGCAGGCCGAATGGGCCCAGCGCTATGACGCCGACGCGCGTCTGACCGTCTCCCGTTCGACGACGCCCATCCTGTCGGAGGCGACCGTCGCGGCGACCGAAGCCGCGATCGAACGCATCCGCGAGATCGTCGCCAATGGCGGCTGGCCGTCGGTGCCGGGACAGCAGATGCGTCTGGGGACGAACAATAACGCGGTCTCGGCCCTGCGCCGCCGTCTCGTCGTGTCCGGCGACATCGGCTCGGAGACCGGCACGAGCCCGATCTTCGACTCCTATGTCGAGGCTGGCGTGCGTCGCTTCCAGGCGCGCCACGGCATCATCGAGACCGGCGTCGTCAACCAGCAGACGCTCACGGCGCTCAACGTCCCGGCGGAAACGCGCCTGCGGCAGCTCGAGACCAATCTCGTCCGCCTGCGCAGCTTTTCGCACGATCTCGGCAACCGTTACGTCACCGCCAATATTCCTGCGGCGCAGGTCGAGACCGTCGAGGGCGGCCAGGTCGTCACGCATCATATCGCGGGCGTCGGCAAGATCGACCGCCAGTCGCCGGTGATGCAGACCAAGGCCTATCAGGTCAATTTCAATCCGTTCTGGACGGTTCCCGCCTCGGTCATCCGCAAGGATCTCATTCCGAAGATGCAGGCCGACCCGAATTACCTGCACGACAATCACATCCGCGTCTATGACAAGGCGGACCAGGAGCTGCAGCCCGAGCAGATCAACTGGCGTTCGCTCGACGCGATGAACTACAAGTTCCGCCAGGACATCGGCGGCGACTTCAATTCGCTCGGCGTCGTGCGCATCGACATCGCCAACCCTTACGGCGTCTATATGCACGACACGCCGGCGAAGGGCGTCTTCGGCGACGATTACCGCTTCGTCTCCTCGGGCTGCATCCGCCTGCAGAATGTGCGCGACTACGTCGCCTTCCTGCTGCGCGAAACGCCCGGCTGGGACCGCGATCACATCGATCAGGCCATCGCTTCCGGCGAACGCGTCGATGTGAAGATCAATCCCGCCGTCCCGGTGTACTGGGTCTATATCACCGCCTGGGGCACGCCGGACGGGATCACCCAGTTCCGCGACGACATTTATCAGCGCGACGGGCTCAACGGCGCGCGCGCGGCGGAGGCGGCGCCGGCGCCTGTGGCGCAGCAGGCCGCCGCGCCGCGCCCCCTGCGCAGCGAACCGCTTTTGCCGCGCGACGATCAGTAAGACCGCCGTCTTGGCGCTCGAGGCCAGCTTCGTTGGCTATGTGGCGGCGCTTTCAACGACCGTCGCCTTCGTGCCGCAAGTGTTGCGAGCCTGGAGGACGCGCTCGACCGCCGACATTTCGCTCGGGATGTATCTGCTGCTGGTCGCCGGCACGGCGCTCTGGCTCGCTTATGGCGTGATGACCGAGGCGGCGCCGGTGATCGCCTCGAATGTCGTCAACATCGCCCTGCAGGGTTCGATCCTGTATCTCAAGGTTCGGCATGGTTAGCGCGTAATCAGCCGCGCGCCGCGATGATGGGTGAAATAGGCGGCGATCCAGCTCATCGCGACAAAAAGCCTGCTGCGCAGATTGATGAGAAAATACACGTGGGCGACGCTCCAGAAGAGCCAGCCGACGAATCCCGTCAGCTCCAGCCGGCCAAGCTTCACGATCGCCGATTTCCGGCCGATCGTCGCGAGGCTGCCATGATCGCGATAACGAAACGGCTTGCGCGGCGCTTCTCCGCGTAGCCGCCTGCGGATGGCCCGGCCCGCATACGAGCCCATCTGTTTGGCGGAGGCCGCGAGCGCCGGGACGGTAGCGCCGTCCGGGCCCTTTGCGAGCGCGAGATCGCCGACGACATAGATCTCGGGCAAAGTGGGAATCGTGAGGTCCGGCGCAACCGCGATGCGCCCCGTCTTGTCGGCCTCGACGCCGAGCCAATTTGCCGCCGGCGACGCGCGTACGCCCGCGGCCCAGAGGATGGTGCCCGCGGTGATGTCCGCATCGCCGGCGACGACCCTGTCCTCGAAGACGTCTTCCACCGCCGTATCGGTCTGCACCTCGACGCCCATGCGTTCGAGCGCGCGGCGGGCATAGTCGGACAGGCGTTCGGGGAAAGTGGCGAGGATGCGCGGTCCCGCTTCGAGCAGCAGGATGCGCGCCCTAGCGGGATCGGCGCGGTGAAATTCCGGCGGCAGCGTCCGCCTCGCGAGTTCGGAGATGGCGCCGGCGAGTTCGACGCCCGTCGGGCCGCCGCCGACGATGACGAAGGTGAGTTGCCGCGCGCGCTCCTGCGGATCGACGCTCGCCTCGGCGCGCTCGAAGGCGAGCAGCAGCTTGCGGCGGATCAGCGTGGCGTCGTCAATTGATTTGAGGCCCGGCGCCGCTTTCGCCCACTCCTCATGCCCGAAATAGGAATGGGTGGCGCCGGTGGCGACAATGAGAAAATCGTAGGCGATCTCGCCCACGCGCGTCTTCACGACTTTGCGCGCCGGATCAACCCCCTCCACGGCGAGCATCAGGACGGTGACGTCGTCGCGCCCGCGCATGACGTAGCGGATCGGCCAGGCGACGTCGGGCGCGGCGAGCGCCGCCGTCGCCACCTGATAGAGCAGGGGCTGGAAGCAGTGGTGGTTCTGGCTGTCGAGGAGCAGGATGATCGCGCCGCTTCCCGCCAGGCCCTGCGCGGCGGAAACGCCCGCAAAACCTCCGCCCACGATGATGACTCGCGGCGGCCCTCTCCCATCGGCTTGGCTCTTTTCCATCGCGCGGCTCCGGCGAGCGTGCCGCATCACCTAGCCCGTGGAAGCGGCGCGGAAAGCGCCGCCGGACGCTATTGCTGCGCCGCTTTCCAGGTGCCGCCGCACATGTCTGTGGAGGAGGACCAGGCGCCCGTGCCTTTGCCGCCCTTCAGCACGCCGTGGAAGCGGGCGACATGTTCGCCTGCGCCGGTGAAGCGGGCGACGATGTTGCCGTCGTCGTCGACATAGCCCCAGGTGTCGACCGGGGCGCCCTCGGCCGACGTGACTTTCTTGTCGGCGATCTGCAGGCGATTGGGGATCAGCGACGGACAGGCGCCAACGCTTGTCGTCGCCTCGACGCTCCAGGCGCCGTTGGGGTCCGCGGAGTGGACCGGGGCTGTGCTCGCGACAGCCTCCTTGGGCTTTGCGTGTTGCTTATGACCCTTCGCCAAGGCGCCGCTCGCCGCGAGCGACGCCGCGACGACGATTACCCAGAACCTCATTTAGCATCCCCCAAAGCCCGTTGAAGAACGTCGTACATATCGCAGCCGACAAATATGAAATCTGTGACGCCCGCACCCCGCAGGGCTTCCTCCATCTCGCCGGGTCGGCCGGCGGAGTAGAGCTTGGCCCCCGCGCCCTTGAGGGCGATCGCAGCCGGCGCGGCGACATCTGCGTAGATGCGATCGGACGAGCACAGGCAAGCGAGTTTCGCGCCAGAGGCCCTGAAGGCGGCGACGAGGTCCGCGGTCGACTCCGTCTCCGGACCGAAAACCGCTTCGACGCCACCGGCTTCGAAGAAGTTCTTGGCGAAATTGGCCCGCACGGTGAAGGCGGCGACAGAACCGAGGTTGGCGAGAAAGACTTTCGCACGGCTGCCCGTTTTCTGGGCATGCGCATCTGAGTCGTCGCGCAGCCGCTCAAAGGGCTCGGAGAGGCGCCGCGGCGTGAGGGGCGCGGTCTTCAACGCTCCGGCGGGCGATTCGGCGATCTGGCGCGCGGCGTCGAAGGGAGCCACAACGTCCAGCGCCTTCTCGTTGATATCGGGGAATTCGTTGGCGCCGATGATCTTTTCCCTCGCGCGGGCGATTTTTTTGGCGCGCTCGCCGGTGGTTTCCGCCACGCGGCTCTGGAAACTTCCCTTCTCCAGCGCGGCGGGCAGTCCGCCTTCCGCTTCGATCTGCTGGAAAGCCGCCCAGGCGCGCTCGCAGAGCGCCTCGGTGAGGGTCTCGAAGCCGCCCGCGCCGCTCGTCGGGTCGTCGACGACATCGATATGCGACTCGTCCTGCAGCACGAGCTGCGTGTCGCGGGCGAGGCGATGGGCGAAGCTGTCCGGCGCGCCGAGCGCCTGCGTGAAGGGCAGGACGGTGATCGTATCGGCGCCGCCGATCGCGGCGGAGAAGGTCGCGAGCGTGCCGCGCAGAATGTTGTTCCAGGGGTCGCGGCGCGACATCGTGCGCCATGCCGTCTCGGCGAAAATCAGGGCCGGCTTCGGCGCAATGCCACAGGCCTCTTCGATGCGCGCCCAGAGGCGGCGCGCCGCGCGGAATTTGGCGACGCCGAGGAATTCGTCCGCGTCGGCGGCGAAGCGCAGCGCAATCAGGGAGCGGGCGGCGTCGGCGTCGAGCCCGTTGTCCGTCAGCGCGCGCAGATAGGCGACGGCGGCGGCGAGCGCGAAGGCGAGCTCCTGCGTCTCCGAGCCGCCGGCGGCGTGGACCACGCGCGCGTCGGCGACGACGGCGCCATTGGCGAACCCCGCCCTTGCGATGGTCATGGCCTCTTGCGCGAAGGTCCTGGAGCCTTGCGCCCAGGGCGCGGGGGCGAAGCCGTGCAGCGCCTTCAGGCCGAGCGGGTCGAGGCCCAGAGAGATGCGGGTGATCGAGGGCTCGATGTGATGGCTGTCGACATGGCGCATCACGGCGGCGGCGGCGCCCGGCGCGCGGGGCGAGGCTTCCAGAAGAACCGGGATGCCGTAATCGAGGCGGACGTTCGCGAGGAGATGGGCGATTGTCTCATCGCCGTCGCTCGTCAGCCCCGCGCCATAAGCGCCTTGCGAGCCGGCGAAGACGATATGGACGCCGTCGGCCCCGCCTTCGAGATCTTCGAGCGCCAGCTTGTTGGCGGTCTCGGCGTCCGCGAGATCGACGCGGCCCAGAATAGACCAGCGGCCGGGCGTGCGGCGCAGGGCGCGCGGCGTCTGGACGGCCGCACGGGGATAGAGGGGCGCGATGGCGACGCCGTCATAGGTCTTCGAGACCAGTGAGTCGAAAGAGCCGCCCTTCAGCGCTTTGTCGACGAGCTTGCGCCACTGATCCTCGGTCGGCTGTGGAAAAACCCCGGCGATTGCCGTCTCAGTGGCGCTCATTTGGTCATGACCCCTCATGTTTGCGGGGACTTTTGCCATGAAGCGCCGCCTTGGGGAAGCGCCTCGGCGCCGACCGGTTCGAGCCGGGCTTTATTTTCCTAACCAAAACCCGTAACCAAGGCTCGGCTCGCCCGCTTTGGGCGGGGGAGGGGCGGCTCGGCGCTTCCGCGCCCGTCGCCGCGTCGGACGCGCCTGCGTCAATGCGCCGCGCGAAGGCCGTCGCTGGTTTGCACGACGGACAGACCCTTAACGGAGGGATTTCGTGACAGATAATCCGCAGGACATCGCCAAGCTCAAGGAAGAGATCATTGAAGTCATCGCTTCCGAAGGCATGGTCGACCGCAGTAAGGTGACCCCGGACGCGACGATCGAGAGCCTCGACCTCAAGTCGGTCGACATCGTCATGATCCTCACTGCGCTCGAAGAGAAGTTTAACGTCTACATCCCGATGGACGGTTCCTTGCAGGAGGCCAAGACGGTCGAGGCCCTCATCGACGCGATCGCCGAGCACATTCAGAAAGAGCGCGAGACCCAGTAAATGGCGGCTTCGCGAAGGGGAGACGGAGGACGCCGCGTCGTCGTCTCCGGCATGGGCGCCGTCTGCGCCTCGGGCGTTGGCGCGCGCAAGCTTTGGGAGGCTGCGCGCGACGGAGTCGCCCAGATTCGCGAGTTGAAGACCGCGCGCCCTTATGACGGGCGCATCAAGATTGCCGGGCAGGTGCCGGATTTCGATCCGACGGCTTATATCGAGCCGGAAGTCCTTCCCTTCTGCGATCCCTTCACGCAATTCGCCGTCGTCGCGGCCGACGAGGCGATGGCGCAGGCCGGTTTTGGCCGCCTGGACATCGCCGGGCCGCGCACGGCGGTCATCCTCGGCACCGGCATCGGCGGGATGACGACGATCGAGGACGGCATCTACAAATATTACGTCGAGCGCACGCGCCCTGAAACGCTGAGCGTGCCCAAGCTCATTCCGAGCGCGATGCCCACGACGATCGGCGCGCGCTTCAAGGCGCTCGGGCCCACCTTCGCGGTCGGGAGCGCCTGCTCCTCCGCCAGTCAGTCCGTCGGGCTCGGGATGCAGATGATTCGCTCCGGCATGGTCGACCGCGCGATCGTCGGCGGCGCGGAAGCCTGCGTTATCAACGCCACTATTCGCGCGTGGGAGGGGCTGCGGGTGATGACCCCCAATTACTGCCGCCCCTTCTCCAAGGGCCGCAACGGCATGGCGCTCGGCGAGGGCGCGGCCGTCTTCGTTCTCGAGACGATGGAGGCGGCGCGCGCGCGCGGCCATGAACCTTTGTGCGAACTCGCGGGCTACGGTACGACGAGCGACGCCAAGGATCCCGTGCGGCCCGATCTCGACGGCGCGTCGAGCTGCATCGCGCTGGCGCTCGAAGACGCCGGGCTTGCGCCGAAGGACGTCCATTACGTCAACGCCCACGGCACCGCGACGCACGCCAACGACATCACCGAGTCGGAGGCGATTCTGCGCGTCTTCGGCGATTATGGGCGCGAGGTTCCGGTGTCCTCGACAAAGCCGATTCACGGCCATGCGCTCGGCGCCAGCGGCGGCCTCGAGCTTTCAATCGTCATCCACGCGCTGCGCGAACAGATCGCGCCGCCGACGATCAACTTCCTCGAATTCGATCCGCGCTGTCCGATCGACGCCGTGCCCAATGTCGCGCGGCCGCACAGGATCGAGACCGCCATTTCGAACTCCTTCGCTTTCGGCGGCATCAACGCCGTGCTGGCGGTGCGCCATGCGGCCTGAGCCGCTGACGAGCCTCGGGCCCTTCCGGCTGCGGGTCGATCCCGAGCGCGCGGCCGCCTATTCGCGGGAGACCGGGGGAGATGGCGCGCGCGTGCCGCTTTCCTTTCCGGCCGTGTGGCTCACCGATCCGACGTTGTTCGATCCCGTGCGGGACATCTGCGAGAAGCTCGCCGTCGTGCCGGTGCAGGAGTCCCAAAGTTTCGCCTATGAGTCGCCGCTCGTCGCGGGCGGAACCTATGACGTCCGCGTCGCCATGCGGCGGGAGGAGACGCCGCCGCGTCTCGTGATCGACGCGACGATTTCCGCGCTCGACGGGTCTACAGTGGCAAGGAGCGAAACCATGCTGCGCCTCGTGCCGCGCGCCGGATTTGGAGCGGCGTCATGAGCGCGCCCGTCAAGGTCGGCGACAAGCTGCCGGAGACCGTCGTCGGCCCCTTCGACGCGCAGGCGCTCGCGCGCTATGCGGAAGTGTCGGGCGACGACAATCCGCTGCATCTCGATGACGCGCTCGCGGCGAAGATCGGTCTTGCGGCCCCGCCGGTGCATGGCATGAAGCTGCTCGCGTCCTTCGAGCCGATGCTGAGCGCGTGGCGCAGCGACTTCATGCTCGTCGGTCTTGCGGCGAAATTCATCCAGCCGATCCTGCGCGGGGAGGCGGTGACGCTCTCGGGCCGCGTGCTGCGGGCGTCGGAGACGGAGATCTTCCTGCGGCTTTTCGCGCACGGTTCGGCGCGCACGCCGGGAGTCATCGGCGAGGCGACGTTGCGGCGGGTGGCGCCGTGACGCAGCGCCTTCTCATCACCGGCGCGTCCTCCGGCATCGGCCGCGCGCTGGCCATCGCCTACGCCAAAGACGGCGCGAGCCTTTATCTCCTCGGCCGCGATCAGGCGCGGCTCGACGCGACCGCCGAGGCCTGCCGGGCCGCTGGCGCTTCCGACGTCGAGACGCGCGTCGCCGATGTGCGCGACCGCGAAGCCATGACGGCGATCGTCGAGGCCGCCCATGCCGCCCGCCCGCTCGACATTCTCGTCGCCAACGCCGGCGTCGCGACGGGCCTGTCGCCGGGTCAAATTGTCGAAACGCCGGAAGCCGTTCGCGCTATGATGGCCATCAATGTGGCGGGCGTTTTCAACACCGTGGAACCGGTCATTCCGCAGATGGCGGCACGGAGGCAGGGGCAGATCGCCATCGTCGGCTCCATGGCCGGCGTGCGGAGCCTTCCTTATTCGCCGTCCTATTGCGCGGCCAAGGCGAGCGTTCACATGTGGGCGGACTGCCTGCGCGGTCAGCTCGCGCCGCTTCGCGTGAAGGTGAGCCTGATCGTCCCAGGTTTCGTGGAGACGCCCATGTCGGCGCGCACCAAATCCTGGCAGCCGGGCGCAATTTCGGACGAGCGAGCCGCCTCGATCATCAAGCGGGGACTGGAGCGCGGCAAACCGGTCATCGCCTTCCCGCAGTACATGTATGCGGCCATGCGCTTCTTCAGCATCCTGCCGCCTGGTCTCGTCGATGGCGTGATGCGGCGCTTCCAGGTGGAAGTGCCCGAAACGCACGAGCGCGAGGGCTCGTGACCTTCGACGCGCTCCTGAGCTGGGCGGCCGCGGCCTATTGGGTCGTCGCCGTCGCTCTTCTGGTGATCTCCGTCGTCGCGACCCTGCTGCAACCCCTCGTCGCCGGGCGACGCGCGCATAGGCGCGACCAGCCGCCGGTCTCGATCGTCCTGCCGGTGAAGCTTCTGGAGGACGGTTTCGAGCGCACGCAGGAATCGGCGTTCACGCAGGACTATCCCCGTCTCGACGTGACCATCTCCGCCGTCGACGTCGACTCCCCCGCGGTTCGCAAAATGCGCGAGCTCTGCGCGCAACACCCTGAGGTTCCCGGCCGGATTCTCGCATCGACGGCCAGATTCGCGGCGAGCCCCAAGGTCGACAATCTCTATGCGCCCTTCATGCAGGCCCCGCAGGACGTGATCTTCATGAAGGACGCCAATGTCCTGCTCGAGCCGGACGCAATTCGCGAGCATGTCCGACAACTGAACGACGACGTCGGGCTCGTCTGCGCGATCCCTTATTGCGCGCGGCTCGATAATTTCTGGTCGCATGTGGAGGCGGCGGTCATCAACGGACCGCATGCGCGGATGCTGTTCCTCGCCTCCTGCCTCGGCCAGGGGCATGGCGTGGGGAAGATCATGCTCTTCCGGCGGTCGGATTTCCTGCGCGCAGGGGGGTTCGACGCCATCTCGCATACGGTGGGCGAGGACAACGCGCTCGCCAAGGCCATGCGGCGAATCGGCCAACGTCCTGTTTTCTCACACCGCCCTGTCCGGCAGGAGCTTGGCGCTAGGGCCTTCCAGGACATTTATCAACGACAATTGCGCTGGAGCGTCATCCGGCGCAACGACGAGCTTCTTTCCTTCCTCGCCGAGCCGATTTGCCAAGCCTTTCCAGCGCTTGTCGCAGGAGCTGTCGCCGCGCCGCTCGTCGGGATCCCGCCCCTTTGGGGGCTCGCTGCGACCTTTGGACTCTGGTTTTCCCTCGAGACGTTGCTTTCCTTGGCCAAAGGATGGCAGTTATCTTGGGGGGCGCCGGCAATTTTCGTGGTTCGCGAAGCGGTAATGCTTGCGGTCTGGGGGAACGCCTGGATGACGGACCGGGTGGTCTGGGCGAGGGACAAGGTCCACGCGCGCGTGGCGGCGCAGCCAGCGCCCACCGCGCATGAAGAAGGATAACCTTTTGCTGCTCGGACTCCTCCAGTTCCTCGTCGATTCGGTCGCCTATGTCTGCGCCCTGATCCTCGTCGCCATCGGGCTCGGCTATCTCGTCGTGATCGGTCGCTTCCTGTATGACTGGTTCCGAGGCGCGCGCGATCCTGAGGCGCCGATCCCCGCCGACGCCGATCTGCCGCACGTCCTGCTGCAGATTCCGGTTTTCAACGAGCCGCTCGTAACCGAGCAGTCGCTGCGCTGCGTCGCCCAGCTCGACTGGCCCAGGGAAAAGCTGCGTATCCAGCTCCTCGACGATTCGACCGACGAGACGAGCGAGCGCGCCGAAAAGGTCGCGGAAGAGCTGCGCGCGTGCGGCGCGGTCATCGACCATGTGCGCCGCTCGGATCGCTCCGGCTTCAAGGCGGGCGCCTGCGCCCATGGCCTGAAGCTGACGAGCGAGCCCTTCATCGCCATGCTCGACGCCGACTTCCGCCCGCCGGCGCATTGGCTGAAGCGGACCGTGCCGCTGTTCCTGACGGACAACCGCGCCGGCTTCGTGCAATCACGCTGCGAGTTCCAGAATTATGAAACGAACTGGCTCACGCGCGCGCAGGGCCTCATCCAGGACGGGCATTACATGGTGGAGCAGCGCTCGCGCGCGCTCGCCGGCTGGCTGTTCCAGTTCAACGGCACTGGCGGCATATGGAGGCGAGCGACTGTCGAGGACGCCGGCGGCTGGTCGGATTATTCACTCTGCGAAGACCTCGATCTGACGGTTCGCTCGGAACTCAAGGGCTGGCACGGGGTCTTCGTGTCGGAGCCGCCGATTCCCGGGCAGGTGCCGGACGGAATCCGCGATTTCCGCCGTCAGCAAAGGCGCTGGTCCAACGGCTTCGTTCAGGTGGCGCAAAAGACCATCCTGCCGATCTGGGAAGCGCCATGGCCGCTGATGAAGCGCGTGATGGCGATCTCGCTCGTTGCCCATCAGATCTTCTTTCCAGCCGCGGCGGTCGGCCTCATCGCTTTCGTTCTGGGCGCGATCCTGCACGGTTCGCTCGCGCCTTTTAGCGGGCTGCTGCAGCTCATCTTCGTCATGACCTTGATGGTCGCGCTGGGCATCACGCTCGCGCCCTATCTCGCGCTGAAGCGCGGCACGGTCGTCGATTACGCGAAGACTGTGGGCTCCGTGCCGCCGCTGTTCATCTATCTCGCCTTCGCCAATGGCGCGAAAATTCTGCAGACGCTCCGCGGCCGCAAATCGACGTTCAAGCGCACGCCCAAGCAGGAGACGGCGTCCGCAGGGGACGCCGCGCCGGTGGACGTCGAAGCGGAGTAATTACTCGAGACGCGCCGGCGCCTCGAAGGCTTCTTTGTCGGTGACGACAGTCAGCGTCGCGTTCGCGCCTATGGGCTTGGCGCCTGTGGAAAAGAGCGTCAGCGAAAAATCCCGACCCTCGGGCTTGCTCTCGACGAACAACGGCTCCGCGACCTCGGCGAAGACATCGCGGGCCTTGCCGGGACCGGCGACGGTGAGGCGCCAGCCTTCCCCCTCCTTCTTCAAGGCGAGGCGCTTTTGCGCCTCCGCCGCGCCGATCACGACCGGCACGCGCTTTTCCGCGGCGGCGATGGCGGCGGCGAAGGGAGAAGCGCCCGATTGCGGCAGCGCGAGCGACAGTTCCGCCCTGGCGGGCAGGCAGACTTTTCCGCAGGCGGCGTAGTCGAGTTGCAGCGCGAGCGTCACCGGCGCATTGCGGTCTTTGGGCGTCACCTTGAGAGGGAAAACCACCGCCTCGTCATAGCCCGCCACCATCGTCCCCGCCTCGTCGATATGTTTGGGCGCGGGGAAAGCCGTCTCAACTCTGGCGACATTGACGGATTTCGAGAAGTCGAAGACGGGCGCTGATCCTGCTTCGCCCGGCTGGCGCCAATAGGTGATCGTGCCGGGGGCGAGCGTGATCTCGATTCCGGCGCGATAGGCGCCGCCCTGTATCGGCCCCGCCGAGAGAAGCCGCGCCGCCGAGACGGTCCCCTTGGCCGGAGCTGTCGCAAATTCCGCGTCGCCTGCCAGAGCGAGGCTGGCGGCCAGACTTAAAAGCACCGCGAAGCTCGAGACGGAAAGGGCGCGCTTTATCATTTTTGACGTTATCATCTGCGTTGTTTTCACGGCCTTCTCGGGAGAGGCCGCTTGTAGAGGGGCCGCGGCGAGGTTAGCATGGACCCTATGAGCGCGCGGGAAAGGAAGCAAGTTTCGGATCGGACACCCGGCGGCGGCCTCCGCGGCCCGGATCGCCGATTTCTGGATGGGCAGTTGCTCGTCGCCATGCCCGGCATGACGGATCAACGCTTCTCCCGCTCGGTGATTTATCTTTGCGCGCATTCGGATGACGGCGCGATGGGGATCATCGTCAATCAAGCGGCGCGCACCAAGAACTTTCCCGATCTTCTCGTGCAACTGCAGGTCATCGCGCCGCAGGAGCGCATCAGCCTGCCGCCCGGCGCCGAAGGCATTCAGGTGCTCTCCGGCGGGCCGGTGCAGACCGACCGCGGCTTCGTGCTGCATTCGCCGGATTTCTTCCTCGACAATTCCACGCTGCCGATCGACGACGACGTCTCGCTCACCGCGACGATCGACATTCTGCGCGCCATCGCCGCGGGCGAGGGACCGGATCGCGCGCTGCTCGCTTTGGGTTATGCGGGCTGGGAGCCGGGACAGCTCGAGGACGAAATCCAGCACAATGGCTGGCTGCATTGCGCGGCCGACCCCGCGCTGCTTTTCGATCACGATCTCGGCGGCAAATATATGCGCGCATTGCGCTCCATGGGCGTCGATCTGGAGCGGCTGTCGTCAAGCGCGGGGCACGCCTAGCGCTGATTCTCAGTTCTCGCCGAGACGCTCGTTCAGGGCGCCGGATTGCTGTGCAGCTGATGGATATCGTCGATCCGCGCCTCGATTTCCGGCGTGATGTTCACGTCCAATGAGTTCATGTCCGTTTTCAGCTGAGCCATGGTCGTCGCTCCGATGATGTTCGAGGTCACGAAGGGCCGCGACGTAACAAAGGCGATGGCGAGCGCCGCGGGATCGACCCCTACGTCCTTCGCGAGCGTGAGATAGGCGGCGATGGCGGCCTCCACGCCCGGCTTTTCGTAGCGCCAGGCGCGTTCGAAGAGCGTCGTGCGCGCGCCGGGCGGGCGTGCGCCGCCCATGTATTTGCCGGTGAGATAGCCCTGCGCCAGCGGCGAATAGGCGAGCAGGCCAACGCCGTCACGCTCGGCGAATTCGGCGAGGCCGATCTCGAAGGTGCGGTTGATGAGATTGTAGGCGTTCTGGATCGAAACCACGCGCGGACCGTGGCCAAGCTCCGCGGCGCGCAGGAAGTTCGCGACGCCCCAGGGCGTTTCGTTCGAAAGCCCGATGTGGCGGACCTTGCCGGCCGTCACCAGCGCATTCAGCGCGTCGAGCGTTTCTTCGATCGGAACCTCCGAGCGCTTGCTGGGCTTTCGATAGGTCGTGCCTCCCGCGCCCCAGAGCGGCAGCGAGCGGTCGGGCCAATGCAGTTGGTAAAGATCGACGTAGTCGGTCTGCAACCGTTTCAGCGAACCCTCGATGGCGTAGAGGATGTTCTTTCGATCGAGGACGGGCGTTTCGTCGCCCTCGCGAAGCCAGCCTGCGTCGCCCCGGCCTGCGACCTTCGTGGCGATAATCACCTTGTCGCGGTTCCTGCGGGCCGCGAGCCAGCTGCCGATGATGCGCTCGGTTGAGCCCTGCGTCTCCGGCCGCGGCGGAATGGAATAGATCTCCGCCGTGTCGACGAAATTGACGCCCCGTTCGAGCGCGTAGTCGAGTTGCGCGTGGCCCTCGGCTTCCGTGTTCTGCTGGCCCCATGTCATGGAGCCAAGGCAGATTGCGGAGACGGAGAGGTCCGTGCCGCCAAGCTTTCTGTATTCCATGGAGTCAAACCTAGCGCAGGAATTCGCTCGAGAGGAGGTCGAGCCGCAGTTCGAAGCTTTGCAGCTGCGTGACGATCGGAATAAGCCAGGCCTTCAGGGCGGCGCGCACGACGATCGACATATGCGCCGGCGGATCCTGCAGAAAGCGGGAAAGCGAGAGATCGGCGTCGTCGAGGGACCGTGCAATGGGGCCCTCCAGACGTGGGATCACAAGCTTCCCCCGCGCCGGATATTGCGAAAGGATGTCCAGCGCCTCCGGACCGAGCGGCGCCGCGCCCTCGTTGTGGATGACGCTCATCCACAAACCCGGCCATGTGGTGTTCAGCAGCCGGGCGTTGCTCGCGGCGCTCTGCGTGCTGTCGCTCTGAAAGAGGATGAACGGCTCGACCCCCGCATATTCGGCTTCTTCGAGAAAGCCAATTTCGGCGATGGTGGCGAAGAGCTGGTCGAAGGAGCGGCTCCAGACATCCACGATCTTGGGGACGTCGTCGGGGACCAGCAGCCGGTCAAAAAGCGAGATTTGCCCCTTCACGTCGCCGAGGTCGACGACCTGAGACATGCCGGGAAACAGCACGGCGTAACGCGGTTCGCGGGAATCGGTGTCGAATCCTTCCGCCGCGACGCCGCGCGAGAGGTAGTAGTCGGTCACCAGGCGCGCAGCCGTCGTGACGCCGGTGCGCGAATGGGGCGAACAGACGAAGTAGACGGGGGTGCGGCGCCTCATTTGTTCCTCGCAGGCGAGGGGGACGCCGCCCCCGTCTTAATGCCTTTTCCCCGCGCCGGTGACGAGGTCGAGCAGACCGACCCGTTCAAACTCGTCGGCGACCCGCGCAAGCCAGGTGCGCACATAGCCGCGCAGGACGAAGGAGTGATCTGCCGGCTCGCCGTCCGCCGTCAGATTGCCGATGAAGGTGGAATAGGGCGTGCCTGCGAGTTCGACCTGTTCATAGGCCAGTTCGCCAAGCTTGGGGATTGTGATTTCGCCTGTGGTGTTCACGTCTTCAAAATATTTCGCGTGAGTCTGCGGGTCCCACTCGAAGAACGTCGTGTCATTCACGTGGTTCTTAACCATGAAGTAGTGGGCGTCGGTCATATAGGGCGCGATTTCGGCGATCTCCTCGAGTGAGGCGATCGACGGACCGATGACGTGCAGCAGAATGAAGTGAAACTCGCCCGCCTTCACCGCATCGAAGAAGGCGATCTCGTCGAGCGCCTCAAGCGCGGGGCTCAGACCGCCGGCGCGCACGTCGATGATGCTGACCTTCGCTTGCGACGAATTCAGCGTGTCGATGATCTTCATCTGGTCGGCCGTCGACGTCAGGTCGACAATCATCGTCTCGTCCGGATGGAAGCGGTAAAGCGTACCCCGCGGCGTCTCCGTATCGAAGGCGCGGGCCTCAATGTTGTTCAGGGACAGGAAGTCGAGAACGGCTCTTGCAATCGTCGTCTTGCCCACGCCGCCCTTGTCGGCGCCGACGACGATGACGGTCGGCTTCATCCCTGCACCCGAAAATTGCTGCGGCGGCGCGACTTCGCGCACCTCGCGACGCGGTTCCGGCTCCTTCTTGGGAGGCGGCGCGTCTTTTACGGTTCTGATCGTCGGCTTCTTAACCATGCGGTCTCCTATAGCCCTCTAGCGTTCCGCCGCGCGGATTGGTCACCCAATTCTTACCAAACATAGTTTGTGGGCGCTTGTCATGTCCCAGCTGTGAATTCAAGCAATTCTCGATTCAACAAGAATGATATGTGATACTTTTTCATTCTGCCGAATTTGGAGGTGAATTGACATGGGTGCGATTTAGAGTATCTAACCGTTCGAAATACAGAACGCCACCCGGCATAGCCTGGAAGGCGTCCTTGCGCGGCCAAACCGAAATGATCGCATGAGTATTGCATTGGATATCTCCGCCAATCCGCCCGTCGAGCCGACGGCGCCAGAGACGACCTACCTCCAGGTCGAAGACCGGGATGGGGTCATACATGAACTCGCGGCCGTCGAGGGCTGGCGACTGATGGAGATCATCCGTGATCATGGCGTGGGTATGGAGAACACTTGCGGCGGCGCGCTCGCCTGCGCGGAATGCCATGTCGTGCTCGACGCCGATTCGGCCTCGCGCGTGCCGCCGCCGCGCGACGAAGAGCTGGAAAAGCTCGACGAATTGCCCATGCTCTATGAGCATTCGCGCCTCTGCTGCCAGATCATCTGGTCGGACGACATGAGCGGGCTGTCGCTCAAACTGGCGCAGGAGACGTGATGACCCCGCTGAAACACCCGCAGATCCTGTTGGCTTCGAGCTTGGCCGACGGCGAGGTCCTCTTTCTTGGCGCCTCGGGCTGGGAGCGCGACCACCGGCGCGCCCGCGTCGCCCGCGACAAAGAAGAGGCGAGCGCGCTCGAAGCCTTCGGCAAGGCCGAAATCGCCGCCAATCGCGTAGTCGACGTCTACCTCGCCGATGTCGACATCGGCGCGGACGGCGTCCCGGCGCCGCTGCACTATCGTGAGAAGATGCGCATCAAGGGACCGAGCGTACGCCTCGACCTTGGCAAGCAGGCGCGAGGAGCCGCGTAAATGACCGCACATGATCCGAGCCTCGCGCGCCCGAACGCCCCGACGACGACCTACCGTTACGACGAATTCGACGCGGCTTTCGTGCGCGAGCGCGTCGCGGAATTTCGCGAGCAGGTGCGCCGGCGGCTGGGCGGCTCGCTGACCGAAGACGAATTTCGCCCGTTCCGCCTCATGAACGGGCTCTATCTGCAGCTGCACGCCTATATGCTGCGCGTCGCCATTCCCTACGGCACGCTCACCGCGCCGCAGATGCGCGCGCTCGCCGACATCGCGGACAAATACGATCGCGGCTACGGCCATTTCACGACGCGCCAGAACCTGCAGTACAACTGGCCCAAGCTCGTCGATACGCCGGACATTCTCGAGGCGCTCGCCGACGTCGAGATGCACGCCATCCAGACCTCCGGCAATTGCATTCGCAACGTCACCGCCGACCATTTCGCCGGCGTCGCGCCGGATGAGATCGAGGATCCGCGTCCGACCGCCGAATTCCTGCGTCAATGGTCGAGCGCACATCCGGAATTCTCTTTCCTGCCGCGCAAGTTCAAGATCGCGGTGACAGGCGCCGAGCATGACCGCGCGGCGATCAAGGTGCACGACATCGGCCTGGCGATCGCCAAGAACGACAAAGGCGAAATCGGCTATCAGGTCGTCGTCGGCGGCGGCCTCGGGCGCTCGCCTTTCGTCGGCAAGGTCATCCGCGACTTCGTGCCCCGCGCCGATCTTCTCGCTTTTCTCGAAGCGATCATGCGCGTCTACAACCGCTTTGGACGCCGCGACAACAAATACAAGGCGCGCATAAAGATCCTCGTTCACGAGAAGGGGATCGACGAGGTGCGGAGCGCCGTCGAGGCGGAGTTCGCCGCGATGGACCGCGCCGACTTCTCCTATGATCCGGCCGAATTCGAGCGCATCGCCGCTTATTTCACGCCGCCGCCTTACGAAGCTCTGCCCGGGCAGTCCGAGGGGCTTCGCGCCGCGCGCGTCGAATTTCCCGCCTTCGGCAACTTCGTCGACGTGAACGTCGCGCCTCACAAGGCGCCGGGCTACGCCATTGTCACCGTCTCGCTGAAGCCCATCGGCGGCATCCCGGGGGATGCGACTTCCGAGCAGATGCGCGTTCTCGCCGACGCCAGCGAGCGCTTCGGCTTCGGCGAATTGCGCATCAGCCACGAGCAGAACGTGATTCTGCCGCATGTGAAGCTGGATGACCTCCTCGATCTGTGGAAGCTGCTCGACGGCGCAGCGCTCGCCACCGCGAACGCCGGACTCGTTTCCGACATCATCTCCTGCCCGGGGCTCGATTACTGCGCGCTCGCCACAGCGCGCTCGATCCCGGTCGCGCAGGCCATTTCGAAGCGCTTCTCTGACCTCTCCCGCCAGCGCCGCATCGGTAAGCTGGGCATCAAGATTTCGGGCTGCATCAACGCCTGCGGACATCACCACGTCGGCGCGATCGGCATTCTGGGCCTCGAAAAGAAGGGGCAGGAATCCTACCAGATCACGCTCGGCGGCGATCCGACCTTCTCGGCCGCGATCGGCGAACTCCTCGGGCCCGGCGTCACGGCAGAGCAGGTGCCCGACGTGATCGAACATATCGTCGATTTCTACCTGGCCGAGCGCCAGGAGGGCGAGACCTTCATCCAGACATGGCGGCGCATCGGTCACGCCCGCTTCAAGGACGTGCTGCGTCGGGAGGGCGAAGATGGCGCTGATATCTGATGGCCGCTTCATCGAGGACGGCTGGCGCCGGCTCGCGGAGGAAGAGGCATTGCCGAAGAGCGGCAAGGTCGTCGTGTCGCTTGGGCGGCTGGAGCACGCGCTCTCCCATCTTCCCGAGGGCGTCTCTCTCGGCGTGAACGCGCCGAATACGACCGAACCATCTGCGCTCGCCGCGGCCCTGCCGCGCCTGGAGCTCATCGAGATCGCCTTTCCGGCCTTCACCGACGGACGCGGCTTCTCACTCGCGCGGCTCATCCGCCGCGCGGGCTTCACGGGCGAGCTGCGCGCCAGCGGCCGGCTGCTCGCCGATCAATACGGCCATGCGCTCGGCTGCGGCTTCGACACGGTCGAGATCCCCGAAGATCTCGCCGAGCGGCAGGATGAATCGCAATGGCGTGCGGCGCGCGACGCGCACGCCCGCACCTATCAGCGCGGCTATGTTTCACGCGGCTCGATCCTCGACGCGCGGCGGAAGGCGGCGGCGCAATGAATCCGTCAGTTCCAGACATTCTCGGGCCGCGCCTCGCGCCGCTCGACCTCGATCACCGCCTCCAGCTCGTGCGCGAGTTCATCCCCGGCCGCATCGTCTTCACGACGAGCTTCGGCGTCGAGGATCAACTCATCACGCATTCCATCTTCACCCAGGGGCTCGACATCGACGTCGTGACGATCGACACGGGCCGGCTGTTTCCTGAAACCTATGATCTCTGGGAGCGCACCGAGGCGCGTTACGCCCGCCGCATCCGCGCCGCCTATCCGCAGGCGGGGCCGCTCGAAGCGCTCGTCGAAGAGCAGGGCGTCAACGGCTTTTACAAATCCGTCGAGGCGCGCAAGGCATGTTGCCATGTGCGCAAGGTCGAACCGCTCGGCCGCTTGCTCGCCGGCGTTTCCGCCTGGATCACGGGGCTGCGCGCCGATCAGTCAGCCGCGCGCGCCGATGTTCCGATCATCGCTTTCGATGCTGGACACAAGGTGCTCAAGATCAATCCCGTTCTGGACTATACGCGCGATGCGCTGGTCGAAGCCACGCAGGAATTTTCCGTGCCCGTGAACGATCTCCACGCCAGGGGATTCCTCTCCATCGGCTGCGCCCCCTGCACGCGCGCAGTCGAGCCCGGCGAGGACGAGCGCGCGGGCCGCTGGTGGTGGGAGCAGGACGACAAAAAGGAATGCGGCCTTCATGTCGGCGACGACGGCGTTCTGCGTCGCGGGCCGCCGTCCCCCAATGCGCCGGAGGCCTTCGAATGAGCGCGCTTCCCACACGTTCGCTCGGCCATCTCGATCGGTTGGAGGCCGAAAGCATCCACATCATGCGTGAGGTCGTCGCGGAATGCGAGCGACCGGTCATGCTGTTCTCGATCGGCAAGGATTCCATGGCGATGCTGCATGTCGCCCGGAAGGCCTTCTATCCGTCGAAGCTGCCTTTCCAGTTGCTTCATGTCAACACGACATGGAAGTTCCGCGAGATGATCGAATTTCGCGACAACATCGTCAAAGAATGGGGGCTGGACCTCATCGAATACATCAATCCGCGCGGCGTCGAGATGGGCATCGGCCCTTTCACGCACGGGTCGAAGCTCCACACAGAGGTCATGAAGACCGAAGCGCTCAAGCAGGCGCTCGACACCTACAAGTTCGACGCGGCCTTCGGCGGCGCGCGCCGCGACGAAGAGAAGTCGCGCGCCAAGGAGCGTGTGCTTTCCTTCCGCACCGCGCAGCATCGCTGGGATCCAAAGAACCAGCGTCCCGAATTCTGGCGCCTCTACAATGCGCGCAAGGCGCCGGGCGAGAGCCTGCGCATCTTCCCCATGTCCAATTGGACCGAAGCGGACATCTGGGACTATATCGCGCGCGAGAACATTCCCGTCGTTCCGCTCTATTTCGCCAAGGAGCGCCCGGTCGTTCGCCGCAGCGGCACGCTGATCATGGTCGACGACGCGCGCATGACGCTCGAGCCCGGCGAGACGATCGAACACAAGATGGTGCGCTTCCGCACGCTCGGTTGCTATCCGCTCACCGGCGGCATCGAGAGCAGCGCGGCCACGCTCGACGAGATCATCACGGAGATGCGCGAGAGCCGCTCCTCCGAGCGCCAGGGGCGTCTGATCGATCACGACGGCTCCAGCTCCATGGAGCAGAAAAAGCAGGAAGGGTATTTCTGACATGCATGGAGCGGTTGTGACCGAAGCGGCGCCCCACGCGGGGACGACGCGACTTGCGGCGGACAAGCCGCTGCTGCGCTTCATCACCTGCGGTTCGGTCGACGACGGCAAGTCGACGCTGATCGGACGTCTGCTCTATGACGCGGACCTCGCGCCGGACGATCTCATCGCGGCGCTCGAAGCCGATTCGAAGAAACACGGCACTCAGGGCGACGATCTCGATTTCGCGCTGCTCGTCGACGGCCTCGCGGCGGAACGCGAGCAGGGCATCACCATCGATGTCGCCTATCGCTATTTCGCCACCGACAAGCGCAAGTTCATCGTCGCCGACACGCCCGGGCACGAGCAATATACGCGCAACATGGCGGTCGGCGCCTCGACCGCCGATCTCGCCATCCTGCTCGTCGACGCGCGCAAGGGCATTCTGCCGCAGACGCGGCGCCACAGCGTCATCACGTCCATGTTCGGCGTGCGCCATGTCGTCGTCGCGGTCAACAAGATGGACCTTGTCGGCTACGACGAGGCGGTGTTTCGCAGGATCGAGGCGGATTTCCGGGACTTCGCCAAGCATCTGCGCTTCGCCTCGGTCTACGTCGCGCCGCTTGTCGCCAAGGACGGCGACAATCTCGTGCATGGCAGCGCGAAAATGCCCTGGCACGACGGTCCGCCTTTGCTGAACTATCTCGAAGGCGTCGCGGTCGAGGACGTGATGCGCATTGCGCCCTTCCGCATGCCGGTGCAATGGGTCAACCGTCCCAATCTCGATTTTCGCGGCTTCTCCGGCTTCATCAGCGGCGGCAACGTTCGCCCCGGTGACATCCTCCGTATCCTGCCATCGGGCCGCGACACGCGCGTTTCGAGCATTGTCACCTATGACGGCGCGCTCGATAGCGCGGTTTCCGGCCAGTCCGTGACGATCACGCTGACCGAAGAGATCGACTGTTCGCGCGGCGATCTTCTGAGTTCGCCGGTTTCTCCGGCGAAGGTCGGCGACCGGCTGGAAGCGCGGCTGCTGTGGCTTGTGCGCGAGCCTCTCGTTCCGGGCAAGAGCTACTTGCTCAAGATCGGCGCCAAGACGACGCCCGCAAGCGTCAGCGCCGTCGTGTCGCGCATCGAGATCGAGTCCGGCCTCGCGGCGCCGATCGCGGCGGGCGAAACGCTCGCGTTCAACGAGATCGGCGAGGCTGATCTGGCGCTCGAGACGTTTGTCGCCTGCGACCCATACGTCGAGAACCGCGAGACGGGCGGCTTCATTCTCATCGACCGCATCACCAATGAAACGGTGGCGGTTGGCATGGTGAAGACCATTGCCGCCTCGGAGCGCCGCATCGAAGCGCCGCTCGTGGATTTGAGTTACGCCTCGATGGAGGGCGTCGCCATCGACCGCGACAGCTACCGGCCGTCGCGGCAGCGCAGCCTCGCAAAGGCGGTTTCCTGGCTGGCGCCGGCGAGCGTCTCGACCTTCCTTATCATCTACGCCTTTCTGCACGACGCCGCGCGCGCCGCGGAGATCACCGGCGTCGAAATGGTCGCGATCTTCGCGCTTTATTATTTCCACGAGCGCTTCTGGTTGCGCTACACCTACGGGCTGGAGAGCCGCAAGGGCGAGCCGTCGGCGGGCGATCCGGGGCTTTAGAAAATTGAAAGGCGCTTCCCTTGGGAAGCGCCTTTTCTAATGCGCTTCGTCCCAGTTCTTGGCGGCGCGCGCGTCGACTTTAAGCGGCACAGTCAGATGCACGGCGGGCGCCGGCGCCTGCTCCATGACGCGGCGCGCAACGTCGATCGTCGCCTGCGCTTCCGTCTCCGGCGCCTCGAACACCAGTTCGTCATGCACCTGCAGCAGCATCTGCGCCGAGAGGCCGGCCTCCAGCAGCGCCTCGTCCATGCGCACCATCGCACGGCGGATGATGTCGGCCGCGGCGCCCTGTATCGGCGCATTGATCGCCGCGCGCTCATAGAAGGCGCGATCGGAGGGGTTGGCGGAAGCGATGCGCGGGAAATGCAGCGAGCGGCCGAAGATCGTCGTGACGCACATCTTCTCGCGGACGGTCTTCTTCGTCGCTTCCATATATTCTTTAATGCCGGGGAAGCGCTCGAAATATTTCCGGATGTAGGCGCCGGCCTCCTCCCGCGGGATGGAAAGCTGGTTGGCGAGGCCGAAGGCCGAGATGCCGTAGATGATGCCGAAATTGATCGCCTTGGCGCGCCGGCGCACGTCGGACGGCATGTCCTTGACGGGCACGCCAAACATTTCGGAGGCCGTCATGGCGTGAATGTCGATGTCGTCGGCGAAGGCTTTTTTAAGCTGTGGGATATCGGCGATATGCGCAAGAAGCCGCAACTCGATCTGCGAGTAATCTGCGCTGATCAGCGCATGGCCCGGCGCGGCGATGAAGGCCTTGCGGATCTTGCGGCCCGCCTCGTTGCGCACCGGGATGTTCTGCAGATTAGGTTCGGACGAGGAGAGTCGCCCGGTGGTCGTCGCGGCGAGGGAATAGCAGGTATGTACCCGCCCCGTTTCCTTGTTCACGAAGCCGGGCAGGGCGTCGGCGTAGGTGCTCTTGAGCTTTGCAAGTTGGCGCCAATCGAGAATGCGGCGCGCGAAAGCATTGCCCTCCGTTGCGAGATCTTCAAGCACGCTCGCCGAGGTCGACCAGGCGCCGGTCGCGGTTTTCTTCGCGCCAGGCAGACCCATCCTGCCAAAGAGAATATCGCCCAATTGCTTGGGCGAGCCGAGATTGAAGCTCTCGCCTGCGAGCTCGAAAATATCAGCTTCGAGCCGCGCCATATCCTGCGCGAATTCGCCGGAGAGGCGCGAAAGCATCTGGCGGTCGATCATGATCCCGCGACGTTCCATATGCGCGAGCGTCGCGACCATGGGCCGCTCCAGCGTCTCGTAAACTGCGGCCTTCCGCTCGGCGGCGAGACGAGGCTTCAGCGCGCGCCACAGGCGCAGCGCGACATCGGAATCTTCGGCGGCATATTCGGTCGCCTTGTCGAGCGGCACACGCGCAAAGCCGATGAAGCTGCGCCCGGAGCCGGCCACCTGCGCGAAAGTGATGTTCTCGTGGCCGAGATGCTTTTTCGCAAGCTCGTCGAGCCCGTGATTGTTGCGGCCCGTATCGAGCGCGTAGGAGATCAGCATCGTGTCTTCGATGGGCGCGACGTCGATCCCATAGCGCGACAGCACTTCCAGATCATATTTCATGTTGTGCGCGATTTTGAGGGTGGCGGGGTCCTCGAAAAGCGGCTTGAGCAATCCGATGGCCGTATCGAGCGCAATCTGCCCCGGCACGAGATCGGCGCCGCCGAAGAGGTCTCCGTTTCCGCCCTCGCGATGGCCGACCGGGATATAGCAGGCGCGGTGCGGCCGATTTTGATCCGGCCCGAGCGCGAGCGACACGCCGACAAGCTCGCAGCTCATCGGATCGAGCGACGTCGTTTCGGTGTCGAGTGCGACGCCGCCGCCCGCATATGCGTCCGCGATCCACTGCGCCAGCCGTTCGACCGACATCACCGTCTCATATGTCGTGCGGTCGATCGGCGAGGCGAGCGCTTGTGTGCTTCTTGCCGCTGCGAGCGCAGCTGGCGTCAGTCCGGCGGAGCGCCGTCCTTCCACAGCGCGCACAGGCGCTTGCGGCGTTGCGGCGGACGATTCCTTCGCCTCGCCATTGCGCGCGCGCCAGCCGGCCGGGCCGGCGAAATGGGGATCGGGCGCGATGTCGTGGATATCGACGCCATAAAGCTCGCCGACGCGGCGTGTGATCGTCGTGAACTCCATCGCCTGAAGGAAGGCGACGAGTTTTCTGGCGTCCGGCTGGTGCAGGCCGAGATCGTCGAGGCTGGTCTCCACCGGCGCGTCGCGCACGAGCTCCACGAGCTTTTTGGAGAGGCGAATGAGCTTCACGGCGTCGGGGTCGGTCAGCGCCTCGCGGCGTTTGGGTTGCTTGATGCCGGACGCCTTCTCCAGCAGCGTGTCGAGATCGCCATATTCGTTGATGAGTTGCGCGGCGGTTTTCACGCCGATGCCCTTGGCGCCCGGAACATTGTCCGTCGAGTCGCCCGCGAGCGCCTGCACATCGACGACCTTGTCGGGCGTCACGCCGAAATAGTCGACGACCTCCGCCTCGTTGATCAGCCGCTCCTCGCGCGCGCCCTTGGCGCCGGCGACGCCGGAGGCGGGATCGTACATCGTCACGCCGGGGCCGATGAGCTGCATCAGATCCTTGTCGGCGGAGACGATGAGCACATCGGCGCCTTTCGCGCGCGCCTGCGCGACATAGGTGGCGATGAGGTCGTCGGCCTCATAGACGTCTTGTTCGATCGGCGTGAGGCCGAAGGCGCGCACGGCCGAGCGCATCAGCGGGAACTGCGGGAGGAGGTCTTCCGGCGGCTCGGAGCGATGCGCCTTGTATTCGGGGTAGAGCTCCTTGCGGAAACTGTTTTCGCTCTTGTCGAAGATGATGGCGAGATGGGTGGGCGTCACGCCCGCGGCGCCCTCGCGCACGAATTGCAGCAGCTTGGTGCAGAAGAGCCGCACGGCGCCGGTCGGCAGGCGGTCGCTGCGATAGTTGTATTTCGCGTCCTGCCGGATCGACTGGAAATAGGCGCGGAAGACGAAGGACGAGCCGTCGACGAGGAAGACGTGGCTGCCGGGGCCGACGGGTTTGCGCGTGAGGGTCATGAGCGCATTGTAGCGCCGACTTGTCTTGACGTCTGCACTATTGGCCGTCATGGCCGGGCTTGCCCGGCCATCCGCGCCTTACCCCAGCCGCCCCAGCGCCGCGTTGAGCTTCTCGACCCGCGCCAGCGCCTCGTCGCGGCGCTCCTTGTGCTCCTCGATCACTTCCTCCTCCGCCTTGGCGAGGAAGCCGGGATTTGCGAGCTTGGCGTCGAGCTTCCGGGCTTCGCCGTCGAGTTTGGCGATTTCCTTGGCGAGACGCGCCTTCTCGGCGGAAAGGTCGATCACGCCTTCCAGCGGAAGGGCGACGACGCTCCCGCGCACGATGATTTGCGCCGAGGATTTCGGCGCGGCGTCGGCGAAGCCGATCTTCGACTGGCGCGCGAGCTTGCGGATGGTTTCGTCCCAGCGCTGCGCGCGTGATTGCAGCGCAGCGTCGGCGCCGATCAGCAGCAGCTCCGTCTCGCTCGTCAGGTTCATCTCGGCGCGTAGCGACCGGATTTCCGAAACGAGTTCGACCACCCAGCCGATTTCGCTTTCCGCCTCTGCGTCTTCCAGCCCCTGCAACGCCGGCCATTGCGCCAGCGCCAGCAGGCTCTCGCGCGGCGGCCCTTCCGCGCCTTTGATCGCCCACAGCTCTTCGGTGATGAAGGGCATGAAGGGATGCAGCAGCGCGTAAATCTGGTCGAGCACGAAAGCGGTCGTCGCGCGCGTTTCGGCTTTGGCGGTCTCGTCGTCGCCGAGCAGCAGGGGCTTGGCGAGTTCGACATACCAGTCGCAGAAAATGTTCCAGACGAACCGATAGGCGCCATTCGCCGCGTCGTTGAAGCGATAGGCGTCGATCGCCGCCGACACGTCGGCGACGGCGCGCGCCGCTTCGCCGACAATCCACCGATTGAGCGTGATCTTGTTGGCGCGCGGATCGTAACCTTTGAGGCGCGCGCAGCCGTTCATTTCAGCAAAGCGCGACGAGTTCCAGAGTTTCGTCGCGAAATTGCGGTAGCCCTCAACGCGCTGCGTTGAAAGCTTGATGTCGCGCCCCTGCGCCGCCATCGCCGCCAGCGTGAAGCGCAACGCGTCCGCGCCGTAGTCGTCGATGAGATGCAGCGGATCGATGACATTGCCCTTCGACTTCGACATCTTCGCGCCCTTCTCGTCGCGGACGAGCGCGTGGATATAGACGTCCTTGAAGGGGATATCTTTCTTGAAGTGCAGGCCCATCATCATCATACGGGCGACCCAGAAGAAGATGATGTCGAATCCGGTGACGAGGACGTTGGTCGGATAGAAGCGCGCAAGCTCCGGCGTCTCGTCCGGCCAGCCGAGAGTCGAGAAGGACCAGAGCGCGGAAGAGAACCAGGTGTCGAGGACGTCTTCGTCTCGCCAGATGTTCATATGGAAACGGCCTTCGGTCTGACCGAAAGGGAAACCATCCGAAACACGCGCCGGAACACCGTAGTATTCTTGGGCTTGGGCGAGCGCCTCTTCTTCGGTCTCTGCAACAAAGGTCGCAAAGTCATGGACTGCGGATGCTAACTGAGAACTGGGGCCGATCCTGACCGCAAAGGCGTTTCCCTCGACAACAAGACGTCCAGAAGCAAGGTCGCCACTCGTTTCTTCTTTTAGACCGTACCACGCCGGAATGCGATGGCCCCACCAGAGCTGGCGCGACACGCACCAGGGCTGGATGTTTTCGAGCCACTCGAAATAGGTCTTTTCCCAGTTCTTCGGCACAAATGTCGTGCGCCCCTCGCGCACGGCGGCGAGCGCTGGTTGCGCGAGCGTCTTGGCGTCCACGTACCATTGGTCCGTGAGCCAGGGCTCGACGACCGCCTGCGAGCGGTCGCCGTGCGGGACTTGATGCGTATGTGGCTCGATCTTCGCCAGCAGGCCGCGCGCCTCCATCCGCGCGACGATGCGGGCGCGCGCCTTGAAGCGGTCCATTTCGTGCTGCGCCAGAGTCTCGTCGAGATCGAAAGAGGCTTCAAGATTTTCGGCGAAGTCGTCGCCGCGCAGGGAAAGGCGCCCTTCCGCATCGAGAACGTTGATCTTCGGCAGGTCATGCCGTTTGCCGACTTCAAAATCGTTGAAGTCGTGCGCCGGCGTAATCTTCACGGCGCCCGTGCCTTTTTCCGAGTCCGCATATTCGTCGGCGACGATTGGAATGCGTCGGCCGACGAGCGGCAAGATGACGTACTTGCCGATAAGATGCTTCAGCTTCTCATTTTCCGGGTGCACGGCCACGCCCGTATCGCCCAGCAAGGTCTCGGGACGAGTGGTCGCGACAGTGATCACGCCTTCGCGACCTTCGAGCGGATAGTCGAAATAATAAAGGTGGCCGTTCGGATTCTTGTCGAGAACCTTCGTCAGCGCCGCCGCGTCAAAGGGCGATTCTCCGCCGCGCTCCCATTTAAACGAGCCGCGGCACTCGAGCTGTTGCACTTCGAGATCGGAGATCGCCGTGTGCAGCACCGGGTCCCAATTGACGAGGCGCTTGTCCTTGTAGAGCAGTCCGTCGCGATAGAGCTGCACGAAGACTTTCGCCACCGCGCGCGACAGGCCCTCATCAAGCGTGAAGCGCTCGCGCGACCAGTCGCAGGAGGCGCCGAGGCGCTTCAACTGCTCGACGATCTTGCCGCCGGATTCGGCTTTCCATTCCCACACGCGTTCCAGAAATTTCTCACGGCCCATCTCGCGGCGGCCGGGCTCGTTGCGCTCGGCAAGCTGCCGCTCCACCACCATCTGCGTGGCGATGCCGGCGTGATCCGTGCCCGGCTGCCACAGCACATCCTCGCCCTTCATTCGGTGATAGCGCACCAGAATATCCTGCAGCGTATTGTTGAGCGCATGGCCCATATGCAGGCTGCCGGTGACGTTGGGCGGCGGGATGACGATGGAATAGGGGGCCGCGCCCGCGCGTTCGGGGCGCCCGGCGCGGAAGGCCTGAGCCTCTTCCCAGCGCTGGCGAATGCGGCTCTCGATGGAGCGGGGGTCGAAGGTTTTTTCCATCGTCATCGGCGGGACATCTGTAAGAGAAAATCCCTCCCGGTCGGGAGGGATTTGAGGCGGCTCGGTCGGTAATAGCGGGGCTGGCGTTACGCCAGCTGTTTGATCGCGCTCTTGCCGGCGTAGATCGCCGCGTCGCCCAGCTCTTCCTCGATACGGATGAGCTGATTGTATTTGGCGGTGCGGTCAGAGCGGGCGAGCGAGCCGGTCTTGATCTGCCCGCAGTTCAGCGCGACGGCGAGATCGGCGATCGTGCTGTCTTCCGTTTCACCCGAGCGATGCGACATGACGCTGGTGTAGCCGGCGCGATGCGCCATATCGACGGCGGAGATCGTCTCGGTGAGCGAGCCGATCTGATTGACCTTCACCAGAATGGAGTTCGCCGCGCCATCCTTGATGCCCTGCGAGAGGCGCGTCACATTGGTCACGAAAAGATCGTCGCCGACGATCTGCACCTTCTTGCCGATCGCGGCGGTGAGCTTCTTCCAGCCTTCCCAATCGTCCTCGGCCATGCCGTCTTCGATGGAGACGATGGGATAGGACGCGGCGAGCTTGGCGAGATAGGCGACCTGCTCGTCGACGGTGCGGGTCACGCCTTCGCCTTCATAGACATATTTGCCGTTCTTGAAGAATTCCGTCGCGGCGCAATCGGATGCGAGATGCACGTCGACGCCGGGCTTGAAGCCCGCGTCTTCGATCGCCTTCATGATGAAGTCGAGCGCGGCTTCGGCGGAGGGAAGGTTCGGCGCAAAGCCGCCTTCGTCGCCGACGGAGGTGGAAAGACCGGCCTTCTTGAGCGCGCTCTTCAGCGTATGGAAGATTTCCGCGCCCCAGCGAATGCCGTCGCGGACATTTTCCGCACCCGTCGGCATGATCATGAATTCCTGGAAGTCGATGGGGTTGTCCGCATGGACGCCGCCATTGACGATGTTCATCATCGGCGTCGGCAGTACGCGCGCCTGCGTCCCGCCGACGTAACGATATAGCTGCAGCGCGGAGGCTTCGGCCGCGGCCTTGGCGACGGCGAGCGAGACGCCGAGAATGGCGTTGGCGCCGAGCCGCGCCTTGTTCGGCGTGCCGTCGAGCTTGATCATGGTCTGATCGATGCCGACCTGATCCTCGGCGTCGAGGCCGAGCAGGGCGCCGGCGATCTCGTCGTTGACGTTGTCGACCGCCTGCAGCACACCCTTGCCGAGATAGCGGGATTTGTCGCCGTCGCGTTTTTCGACCGCCTCATGCGCGCCCGTCGAGGCGCCCGAGGGCACCGCCGCGCGGCCCGATGACCCATCCTCGAGCGTCACGTCGACCTCGACGGTCGGATTCCCGCGCGAATTGAGAATTTCACGGGCGTGGATGTCGATGATCTCGGTCATTTATGGGCCTCTTATTGATGCGCCGCGATGCAGCGCCGCCTTTTAGCCTTATTAGCGGGCGCGGGAAAGCCTCGTTCCACCTTCGAGGGTTCTGTTACCGGGCCAAGCGGAAGCGAGGCGCAGCTCGAAGGGAGCCGGATGGGAAGGCGGTTGACTGGCGCGTGGTGGTCGCTACCTTGAGCGATATCAAACACAAGGCGCGTCAGAACGCCGCATCACAAGAGAAACGCGGGGAGGTTCCACATGGCTTCGGGCGGAAGAGCGAGCGCCGTCGCGGCGGCGGTCCTGATCGGCGCTCTCCCTTTGGGCGCGCCGAGGGCGAGGGCCCAGTCGGCGGAGCATGTCGCCGCCGCCAAGGCAATCCTGGACAAATCCCCGGTGCGGACGGGCGCCTGCGCTCCCGTCGCGGAAGATTTCATGGGCTGGCCGGCGGCGCTCGTGCAGCGCTGCGCATATAAGCAGGGCGCTCTCGAGGGCGTCGCCTATGTGCTCGACGTGAAGCCTGAAACCTTCGCCAAATGGCTGGAGACCGGCTGCAACGCGCACATGTCCGGCGTCGCGGCCTGTTTCAACCGTATGGGGAGATGCGCCGTCGAGAAATCGCACGCCGCTTTCGTGATCGGCGGCAATCTCGTCGCCGAGCGCAAGGGCGTCGTCACCAATATGTT
Source organism: uncultured Alphaproteobacteria bacterium (assembly GCA_963806665.1). GTDB lineage: Bacteria > Pseudomonadota > Alphaproteobacteria > Rhizobiales > Beijerinckiaceae > Methylocystis. The sequence goes on from CAWDYM010000007.1 coordinate 298,022, forward strand.
CTACCGCAACGGCGTTGTCATCGCCGCGCCGCAGAACGGGAAGACGGAATCCGTGCCGGCGGCCGAGCAGGAGAAACTGGCGAGGACGCCCGAAACCGCGGTCGAGGCCATGCAGGGCGGCGGCGCCGTCGCCTTCTGGCATACGATGCCCTATCAGTTCGCGGTCAAGGCCATCGAGCTTGGCGTTCCTGCCGAGATGAATACGCCCGAGCGCCGCCAGCAATGGCTCGAAACTGTCCGCGCCGAAATGCTGGCGACGCTCAAAACCGACGGCAGTCGTCTCCTCTCCGGCTGGATGACCGCGCATCCCATCACGCTGCGCGCGGATGAATGCGCGGACGACCGGGACCCGTAAGCGGCTTGACGGACCGCGCGGAGCGTTATCTTTACGCCCCATGACCAAGACCCATGAAGGCGCGGCGCTGCTCGGCCAGAAGGCGGCGGTGCCGGCTTCGCCAGACGAAGCCGAACTCGACCTCGTGCCCAATCCGCACAAGGACGCGACCTACCTCGTGCGCTTCACCGCGCCCGAGTTCACCTCGCTGTGTCCGGTGACCGGTCAGCCCGACTTCGCCCATATCGTCATCGACTACGCGCCCTGCGAGACGCTCGTCGAGTCGAAGTCGCTAAAGCTTTATCTGGGGAGCTTCCGCAACCACGGCGCCTTTCACGAAGACTGCACGATACGCATTGCGCGCGACCTTGTCGCAGCGATGAAACCCAAATGGCTGCGCATCGGCGGCTATTGGTATCCGCGCGGCGGCATTCCGATCGACGTCTTCTGGCAGACCAGCGCGCCGCCTGAGGGGCTTTGGCTGCCGGATCAGGGCGTGCCGCCCTATCGCGGACGCGGCTAGGCGGCCCGTTGCGTCTTCAGGGAGGGGCGAATGCGCAAGATCAGATACCGGATGAACGGCGAGGATCTGTGTCCGCGTCGCACACGGCTCGAGATACCGGGCTGGGCGGGGCAGCCCGAAAAGCGTGTCGACGGCGCCCAGGAATACGCATGGCATTGCGTGCCTTTTTCGGAGGCCGCGACCTATGGCGTCGAGGTCTTCTACCCCTATGCAAACGAATTCCGGGTGACCACCGCGAACGGCAGGCTCAAATTCGAGGGCGATTTCGGCCCGCCGCCCGCGCCGGGTCGCGACTGGCCGCCGTTCAGGGATTTCGGGGACGCCTATTACACATACCAGATCCTGCTCGATCTGAAGCCGGAGCCCGGCTTCGCGATCAAGGTGGAAACCCATCCGAGCTTTTACACGGACGCGAGCGGCACCGCGCCCATCGCCGTGCCCGCGTTGATTCGCGACTGGTGGCCGATGCTCTTTTTCATCGTCTTCAAATCGCCCGCCGAGGGGCAAACGCACGTCTTTCGGCCGGGCGATCCCATCGCGCAGTTTTCGATGATCCCCGCCGAGGCGGACTTTGAACTCGCGCCAATGACGCCGGACGAAGCGGCCGAGCGGGAGCTGCAATCACGCCGGATTTACGCGAGCCGCGAAACGCTCGGCGCCGACTCCCGATGGGTCTCGAAAACAAACACCGTCTTCGATGGCACGTATCGGTGCATTCATGGCGCGGCGCGCAAACCCTCGGGGAGTTGAGCGAGTTGGCGCGCCCCGACGGACGCGCCTTGGTTTCTTAAGGCGATGACCGCCGCCTCACCAGCCCCGGCCGTAGCCGCCGCCGCCATAGCCGCCGCCGTATCCGCCCCCGCCGCCGTAATAATTGTTATGGTGGTGATAGCGGCGCCGACGCCCGTAACCATTCCCATAGCCGTTGCCATATCCGTTGCCGTAGCCGGGCCCGGGTCCGTAGCCGCCGCCGTAGCCGCCACCATATCCGCCGCCATAGTATTGCGCCGTTTCGATTTTCGCCCCAGTTGGCGGCTCGGTGGCCGCTTCTTTCAGCAGCGCGGAGGCGTTGGGGATCGGCTGCAGCAACTCGGCGTATGACGTCGGCGCCAGAACCTGCGCAAGGGTCTTCTCCGCCGGCGCCGCCGCGGCCATCAGAGGCGTCAACGAAACGACGCTGACGAGGCCGAGTGTTTTCATGTCCATCTGGGACTTCCCTTTTTCATGGCGGTCGTCTCCTCGCAAGGGTTGCGGCGAGACGCGCCGACACTGTGACGAGGACCATATGGATCATCGGCGCCACCTCATGAACTGCCCGTGAACGATTTCGCCAGCCTGTCGAGAGCGAGCAGCGGCTCGACCAGCGCAGCCAGTCGCCGCAGCGGAATTTGCGTCTCGCCGTCGGAGATCGCGGCGTCCGGGTCGGGATGGGTTTCGACGAAAAGCCCCGCGACGCCCACAGCCACGGCGGCGCGGGCCAATGTCGTCACGAAGCGCCTTTCGCCCCCCGACGCCGCCGCGCGCCCGCCCGGCTGCTGAACGCTGTGTGTGGCGTCGAAAATCACCGGCGCGCCGGTCTCGGCGAGAATAGGCAAAGACGTCATGTCCGCGACGAGCCTGTTGTAACCAAAGCTCGCGCCGCGCTCGGTCACGAGCACGCCCGCAGCTCCCGCAGCGCGCGCCTTCTCGACCGGGTGAACCATGTCCCAGGGGGCCAGAAACTGGCCCTTCTTGATGTTTACGGGCCGCCCCGTGCGGGCCGCCGCGACGATGAGATCCGTCTGGCGGCACAGGAAGGCTGGGATTTGCAGCAGGTCGACGACTTCTGCGACGCTGGCGCATTGTCCGCTCTCGTGAACGTCGGTCGTGACGGGCAGGCCCGTCCTTTCCCTGATTTCCGCGAGGATCGGCAGCGCCGCGTCGAGGCCCAGCCCTCGGGGAGCGGCGGCGCCCGTGCGGTTCGCCTTGTCGAAAGAGGCCTTGAAGACGACGCCGATTCCGAGGCGCTCGGAGACGCGCGCCAGCTCCTGCGCCACTTCCAGCGCCATTTCGCGGCTCTCCAGCGCGCAGGGGCCCGCGATCAGCGCCAGCGGCCGCTGATTGCCGAAGGCGACAGCCCGGCGGCCTTCTCCGATGGCGATGCTCATGGCCCTCTCGCTCCCTTTTCGACGAGCCGCGCGACCTCGGCGCGCAGCGCGGGCAGCACGTCTGTCTCAAACCACGGATTTTTCTTCAGCCAGCCGCTGTTACGCCAGGATGGGTGGGGAAGGGGGACGATCAGCGGCGTCGCGCCCTGAAACTCCCGCCAGCGCGCGACGGTCTGCGAAACGCTCGCGCCCTTCTGCAGCGCATGCCCGAGCCGGGCGAAGTGATATTCCTGCGCATAGCGGCCGATGGCGAGCACGGTTTCGACCTGCGGCAGCGCCGCGAAGAGCCGGTCGTGCCAGAGCTCGCGACATTCGGGGCGCGGCGGCAGATCGCCGCCGGCCGCGTCATTGCCCGGAAAGCAGAAGCCCATGGGCGCGATGGCGATGCGCGAGACGTCGTAGAACGTCTCGCGGCCGACGCCCATCCAGTCGCGCAGCCGCTCCCCCGAGGGGTCGTTGAAGGGAATTCCGGTCTGGTTGACCAGATTGCCCGGGGCCTGGCTCGCGAGCAGAAGGCGCGCGGTCGACGAGATCCGGAACACGGGGCGCGGTGCGTGCGGGAGCGGCCGGGACGCTTGCGCGCAGTGGCGGCAGGCGCTGATCTGCGCCGCCAATGCGTCGAGGTCCTCTCCGCCGCCGCGAGCCATTCAGGCCGCCGCGCTCGGACGCGCCGCGACCTCGTTTCGCCAGCGGGCGAGATGCGGCAGATCATCCGGAACGTCGATCCGCGCCAGCTCGGTCAGTTCGAGCGCAACGAAAGCCGTGATGTCGGCGATGGTGAAATCGTCGCCCGCCACGAAACGTCGCCCGGCGAGTTCGCCGTCGAGAAAACGCATCGCGGCGACGGCCCGCGGCCTCTGGGCCGCCGCGAATTCGGGGAACTGCGGCTGCTCGAGCACGGCCAGCCTCGGGTGGCTGTGCCGAAAGGCCAGGGCGATTGGCATGAAGAGATTAAACTCCATCCGCCGCTGCCACATCTCGACAAACGCCTGTTCGCGGCTGCCCCGGCCAAGGAGCGGCGGGTCCGGGAAGAGGCTTTCCAGATAGCGGCAGATCGTGACGCTTTCCGTGAGCGTCTCTCCGTCGTCGAGGACGAGGGCCGGCACGGCCCGCATAGGGTTAATCCTGACGTAATCCGCACTTTTGTGCTCGAGCGACATGAGATCGACGTTCCGGGTCGGTATCGACAGGCCCTTCTCGGCGATAAACATCCGGACTTGTTTGGGATTGGGGGCGCGCGGGGCGTCGTAAAGCAACATTTTGTCCACGTCCTTTGCCTGCAGCGCGTCGACATATGATCGAATTGCGCGCGATTTGTGAGGGGGCTGTTAATGTTTCCCGGTAATTATTAGGTCAATTCGTTCCTTTTTCGTCCTGCGTGCGTGTGAAGTGATGCGTGAAGTCACCGCGGAAATGATCGAGCGCGGCCGAGGCATCGATCCGCAGACAGCGATCCAGAAACGTCGGCTCGGCGCGAGGGTCCGGCAGGCCCGCGAGCGCCTCACCACATCCGACACGGGACATCGCGGCGCCGATCTCGAACTGCTGCGGGCTTATGCGGAAACGCGCGTCGACTCCGCGGTTTCCGCCGTGGCGCTCATTCTAATGATGTCGCTCCTCGCCCTCTACTGGGTCCCGATGCAGGCGATCATCATCTGGTCGGTTCTGGCTTTCTCGAGCCTCATTCTCTGTTACGGGGTCGCCAAAAACCTGGGATCGCATGAGGATTCCAGGATCAATGTCAAGCAGTGGCGCACCAAATTCGTCGTCACGGAGCTGATCCACGGCCTTGTCTGGGCCGGCGTCGCGGCGATGCTTCTAAGCGCCAACGACCCGAATGCGCGCACGCTCGTCATCGTGATGCTGCTCTTGTCCTCGGCCTTCAACACCATGGTGACGGCGACGGTACCGGCGGCCGTCTACGCCGCCATCATCCCCATCTCGCTGACCGCCGTCGGCTATATCGCCTACGCCAATCGCAGCGGCGGGGAGACGCTGAATGCGCTTCTCGCGATCGTCGCGGCGACGCAGGTGTTTTTCTACGTGCTTGCAAAGCGGTTTCATCAACTTGCGTCTCAAACCCTGTTTTTCCGGGCGGAGAAGGACGAGCTGATCACCGAGCTCGAACAGGCTAACGCCAATTCGGACGAAGCGCGCCGACGCGCCGAGGAGGCCAATCTCGCCAAGTCCCGGTTCCTCGCCACGATGAGCCATGAGCTGCGGACGCCGCTCAACGCCATTCTTGGTTTTTCGGAGGTGCTGAAAGGCGAGCTCTTCGGGGCGCACGCCAATCCGGCCTATCGCGATTATTCGGCCGACATTCACTCCAGCGGCCAGCATCTGCTGATGCTCATAAACGAAATTCTCGACCTCTCGCGGGTAGAGGCCGGGCGTTACGAACTCAAGGAAGAGAGCGTCTCGCTCGTCAATGTCGCGCAGGAGTGCCGCCATCTGCTGACGATCCGCGCACAGAAGCGCGACATCAACATGATCGAGGCCCTGGAGCCGAGCCTGCCGCGCATCTGGGCGGATGAGCGCGCCGTGCGGCAGGTCGTGCTCAATCTGCTCACCAACGCCATCAAATTCACCCCGCAGGGCGGTCAGGTGACGTTGAAGGTCGGCTGGACCAGCGCGGGCGGGCAGTATATCGCGATCAAGGACACCGGCCCCGGCATCCCCGAGGAGGAGATCGCGGTCGTGATGTCTTCGTTCGGCCGCGGCACGCTTGCGCAGAAAAATGCGGATGAGGGCACCGGCCTCGGCCTGCCGATCGTCAAGGGCCTCGTCGAACTGCATGGCGGCCAGTTCATGCTGAAGTCGAAGGTGCGCGAGGGGACCGAGGCGATCGTGATCTTCCCGCCTCAGCGCGTGATGAACGCGCTGCCGAAATTCGACACGCCCGCCGCTGAGTTGCGCCAGCGCCGCACGGCGGCGTAGAGAGCTCGCGGCGAATGAGACGGCGCCGCGCTTGAAGCTTTCATTCCCCGCCGTAAGATGGAGGCTTCCTGCGCGCGCGCTCGACCTCCCAACCCCGTGTGAGCCTTCATGGCGCCCGATCCCTCCAAGAGCGCTGCCGCCCTCGTCCTTTTTTCCGGCGGGCAGGACTCGACGACCTGCCTCGCCTGGGCGGTGTCAAAATTTGCGCGCGTCGAAACAATCGGCTTCGATTACGGCCAACGTCACAGGGTCGAACTCGAGCAACGCGCGGCGCTGCGCGAGGGTCTCGCGGCGCTCTCGCCGCTCTGGCGCGAGCGGCTCGGCGAAGATCACACGGTCGCCATCGAGGCGCTCGGCGCGATTTCCGAGACGGCGTTGACCCGCGACGCCGAGATCGCGCTGAACGAAGATGGCCTGCCCAACACCTTCGTGCCGGGGCGCAATCTCATCTTTCTCAATTTCGCGGCCGCGCTCGCTTACCGCCGCTCCATTTCCGATCTCGTCGGCGGCATGTGCGAGACGGATTTCTCCGGCTATCCCGATTGCCGGCACGAGACGATCCGCGCCATGACGCGGGCGCTGCAGCTCGGCATGGCGCATGACTTTGAGATCCATACGCCGCTGATGTGGATCGACAAGGCGGCAACCTGGCGCCTGGCGCAGGAGCTCGGCGGGGAGCCTCTGATCCGCCTCATCGTGGAGGAGACGCACACCTGCTACCTCGGCGAGCGCGGCACGCGGTTCGCCTGGGGCTATGGCTGCGGAGAATGTCCGGCCTGCAGGCTGCGCGCGGCGGGGTGGGAGAAGTTCGTCGCCGGATCCTGAGACGTCTCAGGCGAAGCGACGAATTTGCGGGGTCCGCGCCCGCAAGCCGATCTGCGCGGCGCTTTCGACTTGATCGCCGGCGCGAAATTTGGCATACCCCCTTCCAACGAGCCGCTGGGCGTTATCCCGGCCAATGTTCTATTGCCGAGGATAGCACGATGAAAGTCCGCAACTCTCTGAAATCCCTGCGTTCGCGCCACCGCGACAACCAGATCGTGCGCCGCAAGGGCCGCGTCTACGTCATCAACAAGACCCAGAAGCGCTACAAGGCGCGTCAGGGCTGAGCCTTCGGCTTAGGATGAATTCTGAAACCGCGGGGCTCCGGTCCGGCGGTTTTTTTTGCGCCCGGCAAGCCGCGATGCAGCCGGCCGGCTGCTCCGGACGATGTCCGAAAGGCCATGTTCCGCCGCGCGGCCGTTCCCGAATAGGGTGATTTCAGCCAAATAACTTTCAGCCCGTCGTGTTGCGTTCGCGGATGCTGCGCAAGCGGCGCAGCCCGGGAATTCCAATGACCGACGTCCTTGTCTCGACCGCCATGACGCAGCATGAACCTGGCACGGCGCTCAGTCGCCTCGCCGCATGGGCCGGGCATGGCCGACCCGCGCAGCAGGCGCCCGCCGCTCATGAGCCGTCTCTTTCCGATTGGACGCTCGATCAGATCGGGGCGGAAAGCGAAGAGATCAAGAATCAGTGCATCGACGTCGTCCGCAAGATCGACGAACTCTCCGCCGTCAAAGACCATTTCATCGAAATCTCCAACTGGATCGGTCATGTGCTCGAATTGCGCGAGCAGACGACTTCGGCGCTCGTCGAGCGCGGCATGATGATCGCGTTGACCGAAGGCGCTTTGAGCGACCTCAAAGCGGAATGCCGGGCGCTTTACGAGAGCCGGGAGGCGACCCTCGCCGAGAACAGCCTTCATTTGGCCGACAACGAAAGGCTCAGGACGACGTTGCGCGCGCATGAGGCGCGTGTCGAGACGCTCGAGTCGGAGCTGCGCGACGCGCTGGCCCTTGCCGCGCAGCAGGAGGGCGAGCTTGAAATCGAGCGCGCGCAATTGCGCCATCTCAAAGGCGAGCTGGACGATCTGCAGGAGGCGGCCGAACGCAGCGACGCGCTGATCTCGCAGCTGCAGCTGGAGCTTGCCGCCGCCCGCGACGAACGCGTCTTCATGCGCCAGCACGCCGACGCCCTGCAGACTTCCCATGCCGACGCGCAGCAGCGCGCGGCGCGGCTCGAGACCGAATATGCGGCGAGCCAGGCCTATGCCGCCGGCCTGGCCGAAAAGGTGCGCGAACTGGGGATTGCGCTGGACGCGGATCGACGGCGGCTGGCAAGCCTTGAAGAGATGCTCGCCGCCAACCATGCCGAGACCCAGAAGACCGAGGCCCGGTGGCGCGCCGAAAAGGAGGAGGATCGCCGCCGCATCGACGAATTGGAGACGAGGGCCGCAGAACGCGCCACGCGTATCGAGGCGACGGACCGCCTGCTTGTCGAGTTGCGGGCCGAGCTGCAGTCTCGCGTCGATCAATGCCGCGCCGGCGATCGACGCCATCACGAGATGGAGCAGCGTCTGCACCGCCTCTGCGACGAGTTGGAAGCCGCGGCCGCCGACATGGCTAAGCTCAGGGAGACGCACGAGGCTCGGGAACGCGCGCGCGCCCGGCTCGCCAAACGGGCCAGGGGCCTGATCCGCAGCATGCGCGATCTCTCGGGTCGGCTCGAAAAATCCGAACAGAAGGCCATGCTCGCGGGCGAGCGGCTTACGGCGGAAACGAACCGCTTCGAAGCGCAGAAGGCGCAGATGGAGCAGGGCGTGCGCGATCTCATCGAACAGTTGGAAAAGGAGCGCGCGGCGAGCAAGGTGACCGCTGGAGCACTGGAGGCCGCGCGGCAGGGTCGGATGCAGACCCGGCACGACGACGCGCATGTGGAGGTGAAGCTCGCCGATGTTCTCGCGCGCGCCGAGGAAGCGCACCAGGCCGCCGAGGCGGCCGCGGCTTATGGCGCGGCGCGGATCTAGCTCAGGCGCCCATCAACGCCAGAACATGGGCCGACACGCTGCGGCTCAGGCCTTCTAGGTCGTAGCCGCCCTCGAGAAGCGACACGATGCGTCCCTTGCAGAGCTTGTCCGCGACGTCCATCAGCCGCTTGGTCGCTTCGCTGAAATCCGCCTCGGTGAAGCGCAGCCCGCCGAGCGGGTCGCGTTCATGGGCGTCGAAGCCGGCAGAGACGAGGATCAGGTCCGGACCGAAATTGCGCAGGCGCGGGAGGATACGGTCGGCGAGCGCCTCCGCGAACACGTCGCCGGTCGAGCCCGCCAGCAGCGGGGCGTTGACGATGGTGCCGTGTTCGCCGGTTTCGTTGGGTCCGCCCGTACCGGGGTAGAACGGCGCCTGATGGGTGGAGCAGAAGAGGACCGATCCGTCGGCCCAGAAAATTTCCTGCGTGCCGTTGCCGTGATGCACGTCGAAATCGACGATGGCGATGCGCTCGGCGCCATGGGAGGCCCGCGCGTGGCGCGCGGCGACGGCCACATTATTGACGAAGCAGAAGCCCATCGGGTTGCGCACGCCGGCGTGGTGGCCAGGCGGTCGCGCGGCGACGAAGGCGGTGTCGGCGGCGCCGGTCATCACTTCGTCCACGGCTGCGACGGCGCCGCCGGCTGCGCGCCAGATCGCCTCCATCGTGTGGGCGCACATCAGCGTGTCGCTGTCGAGCGCCGCATAGCCTTCGCGGGGTTGCGCCTCCTCCAGCGCGGCGATGTACCCTTCCGGATGCACCCTCAACAGCGCCTCGAGCGACGCGCGAGGCGCTTCGACGCGTTGGAGCGACTGGAACCGCTCCGCTTCCAGACCGCGCTCGATCGCGCGCAGACGATCAGCGCGCTCGGGATGTCCCGGGCCCATGTCGTGGTCGAGACCGCTGGAATGTGTGTAAAGAAGGGTTTTCACCGCCACGCCGCTCGCGGGGGCCACGAGTTGGCCCACTTTTTCACAAGTTTGGGACGATCAGTGGCCCATGTCTATGAAAAATGAAAGACGTCAAGCGCCCCACGGATGCAGTCGGTGATTTTCACCCGCGGACAATCCGTGGCGCCAGGGCAACACAGGCGAATTATTGGCGTTCGTGGGGCGTTCAGGCGGATTGCCGCGGGCAAGTTCGTGTTAAGTCTTCCACCAGTGATCTGTCCTGCGGCGGAAGGGAGCGTTTCATGAATTCAAGGCTTGTGTTTCTAGCGGCATTTTCGGCGCTCGCTCTCGCGGGTTGCAACTACGCCGGCGCGCGCCTGCCCGATCCCAAGCTCAGCGGCCGGGATGCGGAATTCATGGCCTTGGCGCCCAAAGCCGAAATCGGCTCGGAGTTCGACCGTTATCTTGTCGATTACAAGACCAGCGAACCGGTCGGCACGATCATCGTCGACTCGAAGTCGCACCACCTCTATTACGTGATGCCCGGCGGCAAGGCCGTGCGCTACGGAGTCGCCACGGGTCAGGACGCGATGGGCTGGACCGGCCGCGCCTATGTCGGCGCCATGCAGGAATGGCCGCGCTGGATTCCGCCAAAGGACATGCTCGAGCGCTGGCCGCATCTGCAGCCGACGGCCGACGCCGGCGGTCTGCCGGGCGGGCCCGACAACCCCCTCGGCTCGCGTGCCCTCTATCTCTACCAGGACGGCAAGGATTCGCTGTACCGCATACACGGCACCAACGAGCCGGAGAAGATCGGGCAGGGCGTGTCCTCGGGCTGCATCCGCATGCGCGACATCGACGCCATCGACCTCTATGGCCGCGTGAAGGTCGGGACCAAGGTCGTCGTTATCTGACATTTTCCGCAACTTCCAGAAATCGCCCTTTCCCCTCGCGGGGAGGGGGCGTTTTTCGTTTGGGAGTTAGCGAAGACGAGGTCCGCTGCCGCTGATCTTGTATTTTCTCTGGAACCGTAGCGAATGCGCGGCGTTAGAAAGATGCGGAGGTTCAGTTGGCCTCCGGCGTTTGTTTTCACGCTATCGATTTAAAAAAAAGATGGGGGCAAAACATGAGCAAGGCAGCCTTGGCCGCGACAATCGTCCTTCTGCTCGCCGCAAGCGTTGCTAGCGCCACGACGATCTTCACGACCGGAGGCGCATCCGAGGCCGAAAATTTCTGTTTCGGTTATGCGATCTGCGAGTGAGCGGGCACTAGGTCGAGCGCCTGGGGCGGGTGAACGCGCGCAGGCGCGCCACACGCCGGGCGAATTCGCCGCCCTTCGCGCCCAGGAGCGATCGCGCGGTTGCGCGGAATTTAGTGAGGATCGCGGACAGGCGCGCCTTATAGGGGCGCACGAGCAGCGACGCCCAGGCCCGGATGTCCAGCACGATCGAGTAAAAACGTGCGAACCAATCCATCTGCAACAGCTTCTCGCGGCAGATGTCGAACAGAAAGGCTTCAACGCCGAGCGCGAGAGTCTTGGCGCCGAGGATCAGCGCGACGCCGGTCAGGAAATGGCCGTGGGCGAAGACCGATAGCGCGACGAGCTTGAGCGGCAGGATGGCGATGATGGGGACAGCAAAGAGCGCGAGCGTCCTTTGCGGCGAGAAGTCGGCGACGACCGTCGTCAGCCAGGCCTCGAAGCGCTCGAGGCCAAGGCGCCGCTCAAGCGCGCGCAGCCACTCTTTCACATTGTCCCAAAGCCAGCTCTCGACCAGAAAAAGGACGGCGAGCGTGAACCAGAAGGCCCGGGCGCCCTCCCGTCGCAGCGTCTCGAGCGCCGGCTTCAGCCGATCCAGCAGTGAAGTCGCCTGTTCCATGAGAGCTTCCTGATCCGAAGTGGTGACCATGATCTAGGCGCTGGCGCGAAAACGCCAAGACCTGCGCAGATACGACCTGCGCAGAAACGACCTGCGCAGAACCCTTGGCGGAACTCTTCAGCGCCGGAGGCGCTCAGATGTGAATGGCGCGCTTGGCGACGGCGAGCGCCGCCTCCTTCATCGCCTCCGACATGGTCGGATGCGCGTGGCAGGTCCGGGCGAGGTCTTCCGACGATCCGGAGAACTCCATCAGAACGGCGGCTTCGGCGATCAATTCTCCGGCGCCGGCGCCCAGAATATGGACGCCCAGCACGCGGTCGGTCGTGGCGTCGGCGATGAATTTCACGAAACCCTCGGTCTCCCGCATGGAGCGCGCGCGGCCATTTGCGGAAAAGGGGAATTTGCCGACGGCGATCTCGACGCCCTTCGCCCTGGCCTCCTCCTCCGTCACGCCAACCGACGCCACCTCCGGGGAGGTGTAAACCACTCCTGGAATCACGTTGTAATTCACATGGCCCGCCTGGCCGGCGAGGATTTCCGCGACGGCGACGCCTTCGTCCTCCGCCTTGTGGGCGAGCATCGGCCCACGCACGACGTCGCCGATCGCATAAACGCCCGGGACATTGGTCGCGAAATGCGCGTCGATGACAATTCGTCCGCGCTCCATCGCGACGCCCGCCTCTTCGAGCCCGAGACCCTGCGTATAGGGGACGCGCCCCGTGGCGATGAGCACCACGTCGGCGTCGATTTTGTCGGAGGTGGCGCCGTCCACCGAGGAATAGGCCACGACCGCCCCCGCGCCCGCGCGCGTGACGCCCGTCACCTTCGACGCAAGCTTGAACGCGAAGCCCTGCTTCTCCATGATTTTCTGGAAACGATGCGCGATTTCGAGGTCGAAGCCCGGCAGCACGCGATCGAGGTATTCGATCGCCGTCACCTGCGCGCCGAGACGGCGCCACACGGAGCCGAGTTCGAGCCCGATGACCCCCGCGCCGATCACGACGAGCTTTTTTGGAACCTTTTCCAACGCGAGCGCGCCGGTCGAGGAGACGACGATCTTCTCGTCGATCGCGATCTCTGCGCCGTCGGCGTCGCGCAGCGGGGCCACGGCGGAGCCGGTGGCGATGACGATGTTCTTCGCTTCGATGGTCTGGATCGCGCCGTCGACGCCGGCGACCTCGAGCCTGCCGGCGCCAGCGAGCTTCGCCACGCCGCGATAGGCGTCGATCTTGTTCTTCTTGAACAGAAAGGCGACGCCGTTGACATTGGCGCTCACGGTGTCGGTCTTGTGGGCCATCATCGCCGGGAGATCGAGCCTCGGCGGATCGACCATGACGCCGAGCGGCGCAAGACCGTGTCCCGCCTCGTCGAACATATGCGAGGCGTGCAGCAGCGCCTTGGAGGGTATGCAGCCGACGTTGAGGCATGTACCGCCGTACGTGGGGTCTTTCTCCACGACCGCCGTTTTCAAGCCCAATTGCGCCGCTCGGATCGCGCAGACATAGCCGCCCGGTCCGGTACCGATCACCACGAGATCATAAGTCATGAAGGCCGCTCTTCAAGAATGGCGCCGGAAGCTTCAGCCTGCCGCCCAGATAAAAATCGCGAGCGCCAGAAGGCCAAGTGCGGTCAGACCCAGCTCCAGCTTGCCCCAAAGGTCGATCACATTGCGCGCATCATGCGCGGCGTCGGCGCCGATCAACGCTAGAATGCGATTGTTCAGAGGCACGATGGCCAGATAGCTGTAGGGCCACGACGCGAGGATGACGAGGGCGCCCAGCGCCCAGCGCACGTCGTCGAGTTCGCGGAAGGCGATGAAGCCGAAAAGCGCGGCGATCGCTGCAAGTCCGGCGAGCACGATGAAGCCGCGATGGTCGGACGGCTCCCATTCCTTGATCAGCGCGTCGTCGCTCAGCGCGAGGCGCGCCGGCTGTTCAACATAGTTCACATACAAAGAAGCGCCCGTGAAAGCGCCCGCGGCCGCGAGCGCAAGCGAACCAATGATCATTTTGATTGTCCCTGCATTTATGTGCGGCGTCGGTCACGCCGATTCGATCGCTTCCTCGTCGCAGACGACGCGGGCGCTGGCTTCGGCCTCCGCGGCGACGTCGAATTTGAGGGCTCTGATCGCCTCCTCCTCGCGCGCGCGGTCGGTGAAGTGGTCGAAGAACATCTTCATCGTGCGATCGATTCCGTAAGGATTGATTCGCCGCGTGTCTTCCCTGTAGAAGCGCCCCGCGTTCGGCGAGACGTTCACGAGGTCGTAGGAGGGGAAATAGGCGATGTTCGGCCGCGCGCGAACCACTTCGTCGGCGGCGGCGCGCAGGATTGACTTCACCGCGGTGTTCGAGACCACGACATGGCGGTCTTCGTAGGTTGCGATGATGCCGACCGGCGAAACGCTCAAAATGATCCGGACCTTCGGATTGATTCCCCGGATGCGGTCGACGGAGGCGAGAAAGTCGCGCACCACCTCGCTCACGGTCATGTTGTAGAACTCGTAGACGTTGTCGTCCCATTCGCCGCCGGCGACGCCCGGCGCAAGCTGCAGAATCGCGCCGTCCGGCTTGTGACGCCAGGTTTCCGTATGGCCGAAGGTGAAGACGAAGACGTCCATCGTCTCGACCATATGACGGACGGAGGCGAGATGCTTCTCGCGGTCGGCGCGCATCTCCTCCAGCGTGGCGTAGCCGTCGGGCTCGATGCGCGGACGGAAGGGGTCGACGAAACGGCCGTCTTCGGGGCGGTTCCAATAATCCAGCGTCGGAGAGAAATCGCCATAGGCGCGGTCGAGAAGCTGACGCAGTTGCGCCGTGGTGTAGAGATTGCCGTAGCGGCAGGAATACATCGAATAATTGCGGTTCAGCGCTTCGTCGGGAGACATGCCCTCCGGCGGCTTTTCCGCAAGATAATAGGTATAGCCGCTGGTCTGCAGGCGATGGGCGATCTCCTGCGCGAAACAGCTGCCCGCGGTCGCCACCCGATCCTCGCGCGCGATCCTGAAAGGCGTCGAAATCACCGGATCGATGGCGAAGGGGGGCAGCCCCGTCACAGCCTTGCGCCAGAAGCGATGGTCGGGTAGGGAGCTATAGGGGTTGTCCGCCACGGGCAAACTCCTTGTCGAGTTGGAATCGATCACTCGCTAAACGGCCCTCAGCCGCGTTTCCGGCGCGCCGTTGCTTGTGAGCGGACCATAGACGGGGCGCTGCCGCTTGTCACGAGCCGGCGGCGATCCTGTCGCCGCTGCAACGGCTTTTCTGGTGAACGCCAACATGTTTTCGCAGATCGACAAGCAGATCTTCCGGACCTGGCGGGATTATCTCGTCGTCCCCCGGATCGCAAAGCTGACCGGGCGCACGCTGCGCAACACCGGCCCGCGAATCGCCGTCATCGGCAACTGCCAGGCTTTCGGCGTCGCCTACGCCATGAAGGTCATGGACCCGAGCGCCACGGTCGATCATTATGCGGCGATCGGCCGCTCGCGCGCCAATATGAGCCTCTTCGTCAAGACGCTCGAAACGTACGACTACGTGTTCTCGCACGATTTCCTGGACGGGCATGTGCAGGGCGGCAATTCAGAAGAGTTGCGCCGCCTCGTGCCCAAGACGATGCTGTTCCCGGCGATCACTTTCGCCGCCTTCCATCCGGACCTCATCTATATCCAGGACGCGTCGCAGCCCCTGCACGGCTTCGTCTTCGGCCCCGTCGGACCTTATCATTCCGCGGTCGGCCTTTTCGCTTTTCGCGCCGGACTGTCGCTCGAGGAGGCAAGGGCGCTTTTCAACGAGAATGTTTTCCAGGCGCTCGGCTATCTCGACGTCTGGAACGACGCTTCGCGAGAGCTTGTCGAGGGATCGAAGGCGCGCTACGGCGTCGATCTCTCCGCCGACCTCCTGAACTGGGCGCGCCGCGGCGTCTTCATGTACAGCCTCGTGCATCCGATGAGCTTCGTCTTGTTCGACGTCGCCAGGCGACTGTGGGAGAAGGTCGGGCTGAAGCCGCGCGACGTCAATTTCAATTATTACCAGATCCACGATCTGGCGCGCTCCGAGATTTTCCCGATCTATCCGCCGATCGCCAGGACGTTCGGGGTTCAGGGCGGGTATCTCTTCAAGCTCGAAAACCACCATCTCGCCTCCGGCCCGGGCGACTTCCTCACGCTGCCGCAATATCTTGCCGCCTGTTACAGGACATATGAGAAGGTGGGCGGCGAAAGACTGGGGAATCCACGAGTCGACGGTTGGCTCGCCGACGAGAAGACCAAGGGGCTTCTCGTCCGCCTTGCGCGCGAGAACCTGAAAGCGGGACTGACGCCGACGCTCTGATCGGCGCGCCGGCGAAAAACGTCGAGGCCTCAGGCCTCGACCTTCTCCATCGCGCGCGTGAAATCGCGGATGCGCGGCGCGATGTCGGCGCGAAAGCGCGAGCCGTTGAAGACGCCGTAATGCCCGACGCCGAGCTGCAGGTGATGCGCCTTGCGCTCGGCCGGAATGCCGGCGCAAAGCTCCTGCGCCGCAAGGGTCTGGCCCACGCCCGAAATGTCGTCCTTCTCACCCTCGACGGTGAGCAGCGCCGTGCGCTTTATCGCCGCAAGATCGATCCGTTCGCCGCGGTGCTGCAGCAGCCCGAGCGGCACCTCGTGCCGGATGAAAACGCGCTCGACGGTCTGCAGGTAGAATTCCGCCGTGAGGTCCATCACCGCGAGATATTCGTCGTAGAAATCGCGGTGCTTCTCAGCGGAATCGCCGTCGCCCTCGATCAGATGGTTGAACATCTCCATATGCGCTGTGACGTGACGCTCGATGTTCATCGCCATGAAGCCGGAGAGCTGCAAGAACCCCGGATAGACGTCGCGCCCCATGCCCGCATGGGGGAAGGGCACGGTATGGATGCAGTGACGCCGAAACCACTCGATCCCGCGCTTCTCCGCGAGCTTGTTCACAGCGGTGGGATTGACGCGCGGATCAATGGGGCCGCCCATCAGAATCATCGACTCCGGCGCCGCGGGGTCGTTGCGGGCTCCCATCGAGGCGATGGCGCAGATCAGCGGTACGGAGGCCTGGCAGACGCCGAGGGTGTGCACGGGAACGCCGTCCTGCGCGAGATGGGTCATCATCTCTTCGAGATAGTCGATGTAGTCGTCGAGATCGAAGGCGCCGTCGATCATCGGGACCGTGCGGGCGTCGGCCCAGTCGGTGATGTAGACGTCGTGGCTCGGCAGAAAGGCCTCCACGGTGCCGCGCAGAAGGGTCGCGTAATGACCAGACATGGGAGCGACGATCAGCAGCTTCGATTGCCGCGGGGCCTCGCCATCGAACTGCCGTTTGAAATGCAGCAGGCCGCAGAAGGGCTTAGTCCAGACGTGCTCCTCGACGAGGTCGACATCGACGCCGTCGACCTTGGCCGTGTCGAAGCCGAACATCGGCTTGCCGTACCGGCGCGTCATGCGCTCGAAGAGCTCGGCATATGCGGCGATGCTGCGGCCCATCGACGTGTGATGGAGCGGGTTGAGCGGGCTCTTGATCGTGTGAAGCAGGGCGTCGGTCGCAGCGCGCGCGGGCGCAAAGGCCAGATGCAGCATCTCATAAACGTGGTACGACATCCGGTCCATACTGACGTGTCTCCCGACGCCTGCCCTCAACGCCTCATGTTGCAATGCACAATCTCCCATTAAGATATTCAAATTCGAGGGAAATGGGAAGACCGAGCTGCGACGAGCGCCAATAATCGATAAATGCAGCGCGTAAGGTGTGAAAAAGCTACTTAACTAATGCGCATGAGCGCGCCGGCGAGCATCGATAGCCAAAGGGCCGCGCAGGCCAGCCGGTAGAGCGCCAGCGCGCGGATAATGTCGTCCGCCGTCGCGGTCCGGCGGCCCGAGCCGAGCGTTGCGCCTTCAACCTCGACGCCGTGATAGGCCCGAGCGCCGCCGAGCGCGAGGCCGAGTGCGCCGGCCATCGCGGCCTCTGGCCAGCCCGCGTTTGGAGAAGCGTGCTTGCGCGCGTCCCGAAGGGCGGCCTCACGCGCCGCGCGCGCATCGGCCCCCGCCGCCCAGGCGGCCGCGACCAGCAGAGCGGCCGCGACGCGTGCGGGAACGGCGTTGAGCAGGTCGTCGCATCGCGCCGCCGCCCAGCCGAAGGCGAGGTAACGATCGGACTTGTGGCCGATCATGCTGTCGGCGGTGTTGACCGCCTTGTAGAGAACCGCGCCCGGCAGGCCGAACAGCGCGAGGAACAGCGCGGGCGCCACGACGCCGTCGGAGAAATTCTCGCCGAGACTTCTCGATCGCTGCGCGGGCGACGCCGGCCTCATCGAGCTCCGAAACGTCGCGGCCGACAATTTTGCCGACCTCCCGGCGGCCATCGTCGAGCGAGACCGCAAGGCCGCGCGCGACAGCGACGACGTGTTCGTAGAGGCTCCTTTGGGCGATGAGCGACGAGGCGATGAGCGCCAGCGCGATCGAGCCGAAGGGCAGGACGCGGGCGATCGCTTCGATCAGCGCGCCCGAAAAAAGCGCCGCGCCCAAAAGCGCGACCAGCGCCGCAACGCCATTTCCGCGGCGCGCCGGGAAGGGAATCGCTTTGAAGGTTCAGCCGCCTGTCGAGCGCGTCGATCAGCGCGCCGAACCAGGTGACCGGATGGCCGATGCGCGCAAAGACCCACCCGGGATAACCGGCCCCCGCCTCGATGGCGAGCGCTGCGAGCGCGCCTCCAAAGCTCATCGGGCGGCGCGTGATTCCCGCCCCCTTTGTGGGGGAGGGTCAGGGAGGGAGGTTGACGCGTCTGGGAAGGGAGAAGCAGCGCAAGCCGTCCTCACCGCCCGAACAGCCCCGTGATCGACGCTTTCGCCAGTGCGTTCTGGTTGATCGTGAATCCCGCGGCGGCGGTGCGGCCATGCGCGGCGTCGCCGAGCTTGTCGATCTTCAGCGCATAGACCGTGAAGACATAGCGATGCGGCTTGCCAGGCGGCGGGCAGGGGCCGCCATAGGATTTCTCGCCGAAGTCGGTTTCGAGCTGATGTGCGCCGGGGGGCAGGCTCTTGCCGGACGGATCGCCCGCGCCTTGTTTCAGCGTGCGCACATCCGGCGGAATGTCGACGACGAGCCAGTGCCAGAAACCGGCGCCGCCGGTGGGCGCGTCGGGGTCATGCGCCAGCACGGCGAAGCTCTTCGCGCCGGCTGGCGGGTCGCTCCAGATCAGCTCCGGCGAGAGATTGCCGCCCGTGCAGCCGAAAGAGTTGTAGACATGCTTCATGTCGATGGTCTTGCCCTCAGCGATATCGGGGCTCTTCAGTTCGAAAGCCTGCGCGCCGGAGGCGTCGACTGCGGCCAGCGCCGCAAGAACGAGGAAGGACGAAAGGCTGCGCTTCATGGGCCAAGCTCCTTGTTGTGGAAATAGGCGCCCCTTGTAGCGGATGATGCGGCCTGTGTCGCGCCGCACGACGGATTGCTATGGAAGTTGCAATGACGAACGCGCACAAAGATCGCCCGCTGCGACGGGGCTGGACTACCGGGGCCTGCGCCACGGCGGCCGCGCGCGCGGCTTATCAGGCGCTTGTCACCGGCGCGCCGCCACCGGACCCTGTGGAGATATCGCTGCCCTCCGGCCAGCGCGTCGCCTTTTCCCTCGCCGAGTTCGTGCGCGGCGACGGTTGCACCTACGCGGGCGTGGTGAAGGATGCGGGCGACGATCCGGACGTGACCCATGGCGCGCTCATTCGGTCAACCGTGCGCCTTGCGGCGCCGGGCTCGGGCGTGACCTTCAAGGCCGGCGAGGGCGTCGGCACTGTGACGCGGCCCGGCCTGCCATTGGCGCCGGGCGAACCCGCGATCAATCCCGTGCCCCGCGCGATGATGCGCCAGACGATCGGGGAAGCGGCGGCGGCGCTCGGCGTTTCGCCGGATGCAGAAATCGAGATTTCCATTCCCGGCGGCGCGGAGATGGCGAAACATACGCTCAACGGCCGCCTCGGCATTGTCGGCGGTCTCTCAATTCTCGGCACCACGGGAATCGTCACGCCCTTTTCCTGCGCCGCCTGGATCGACAGCATTCACCGCGGCGTCGACGTCGCGCGCGCGAGTGGGCTGACGCATATTGCGGGGACGACGGGTTCGACGTCGGAGGCGGCGGTGCAGAAGCTATATGGTC
The DNA here is from genome assembly GCA_963806665.1 of uncultured Alphaproteobacteria bacterium. Classification (GTDB taxonomy): domain Bacteria; phylum Pseudomonadota; class Alphaproteobacteria; order Rhizobiales; family Beijerinckiaceae; genus Methylocystis. The sequence goes on from CAWDYM010000007.1 coordinate 317,725, forward strand.
TGCCGGAGGCGGCGCTCATCGAGATGGGAGATTTCGTCGGCGGTTTCCTGAAATATTTGCGCAAGCATCCGGTCCGGCGCGTCACCATCGGCGGCGGTTTCGCAAAGATGACCAAGCTGGCGCAGGGGCGGCTCGATCTGCATTCGGGGCGCTCCAGCGTGGATTTCGCGCGGCTGGCGCAGAGCGCGCAGAAAGCCGGCGCGACCAACGCGGTCGCGGGAAAGATCGAAGCGGCGAACAGCGCTCTTGAAGCATTGCAGATCGCGCAGGGCGCGCATGTCGATCTTGCGGGGGAGATCGCAAAGCTTGCCCTCCAACATGCCGTCGGCGTCGCGCCGGAGACGGAAATGGATATCGACGTCGTCGTCTTCGATCGCGACGGCGCGCTTCTGGCGCGCACCGCGATCTGCCGGATGATTACGAAATGACCGAAAATCCGCATCTCACCTTCGTTCTCGGCGGCGCGCGTTCGGGCAAGAGCGCCTATGCGGAGCGGCTGATCATGGCGCATGCCGCTCCATGGACCTACATCGCCACGGCGCAGGCCTTCGACGATGAGATGCGCACGCGGATCGACCTTCATCAGTCGCGGCGCGGCGAAGGCTGGCGCACCATCGAGGCGCCGCAGGGACTGCCGGAAGCGATCCGCGACGCGGCGCCGGATGCGCCCTTGCTGATCGATTGCCTCGCCATCTGGCTTTCGAACCGGATGTTCGTCGAGGCGGACCTCATTGCGGATCGCGCGGCGCTGCTTGCCGCGCTGCGGCAAAGGCGCGCGCCCACTGTTGTCGTCTCGCCGGAGGTGGGATTGTCGATCGTTCCGGAAAACGCGCTCGCCCGTGCGTTTCGCGACGCGGCGGGCCTGCTGCATCAGGACGTCGCGAAAATCGCCGCGCATGTGGCGCTGATCGTCGCGGGTTATCCGGTGAAGGTGAAGTAAGCCTCTCCCCGCGTGCGGGAAGAGGCGTCCGTCAACGGGGCTTAAGCTCCGGCGGCTTTCAGACCGCGCTCGAGATCGATGATGATATCGTCGATATGTTCGAGACCGATCGACAGTCGCACATAGCCCGGCGTCACGCCGCTGGCGAGCTGCGCTTCTTCTGCAAGCTGCGAATGCGTCGTCGTCGCGGGATGGATCGCGAGGCTGCGCGCGTCGCCGATATTGGCGACGTGATAAAACATCTCGAGCGCGTCGATAAAGCGCCGGCCAGCCTCCGATCCGCCTTTCAGCTCGAAGCCGATGAGCGCGCCATAGCCGCCCTTGAGATATTTGTCGGCGCGGGCGCGCGCTTCGCCGCTTTGTTGCGAGGGATGGATCACCTTCGTCACTTCGTTGCGTTTCGCGAGAAAGTCCACAACCTTCTGCGCGTTGCTCACATGGCGCTCCATGCGCAGCGTCACGGTTTCAATTCCCTGCAACGTCAGGAAGGCGTTGAAGGGCGAGGGCGCGGCGCCCAGATCGCGCAGAAGCGTCGTGCGCGCCTTGATGATATAGGCGACGGGACCAATCGGCTTCACGGCCTCCACCCACACGGCGCCGTGATAGCTGGGGTCCGGCGTATTCAGCGCCGGCTGGCGCGCCGGGAACTTCTCCCAATCGAAATTGCCGCCGTCGATGATGGCGCCGCCGATCGACGTGCCATGTCCGCCGAGATATTTCGTGGTGGAGTAAACGACGATCGCCGCGCCATGGTCGAGCGGGCGCGCGAGGATCGGCGCCGCCGTATTGTCGATGATGAGCGGAATGCCGAACTCACGGCCGATCGCAGCGACTTCGGAAATCGGGAAGACAGCGAGCTTTGGATTGGGCAGCGTCTCCGCGTAATAGGCGCGCGTGCGATCGTCCGTCGCGCGGCGGAAATTCTCCGGGTCCGCAGGATCGACGAAACGCACCTCGACGCCCTGGTCCTTGAGCGTATTGGCGAAGAGATTCCAGGTTCCGCCATAGAGGTCGGTGGAGGAGACGACATTGTCGCCGACCTTGGCGAGGTTCTGGATCGCAAAGGCCGAGGCCGCCTGTCCCGAAGCCAGCGCGAGCGCCGCGGCGCCGCCTTCCAACGCGGCGAGGCGCGCCTCCAGCACGCCCGTCGTCGGGTTGCCGATGCGGGTGTAAATGTGGCCTAGTTCTTTAAGCGCAAAAAGATTGGCCGCATGCTCCGTGTCGCGAAACTGATAGGACGTCGTCTGATAAATCGGCACGGCGACGGCGCCATTGGTCTCATCCGCGCGCCATCCGGCGTGCAGCGCGAGCGTCTCCGCATGTTTTGATTCGATTGTCATGACCTTTACCTCCCGCCGCGCTGAGTAAACGAAAAGCGTGCGCGAGGCGATATCTTCTTGCCAACGTCAAGTGCTCTCCCATCTAGCCCGGTACACTGGGCAGGGCCGTCGCGGGCGCGACGAACGGGAGCGCCGCCATGAAAAAACTGTTACTGATTTCAGCTCTTCTGTCGGCGGGCGCGGTTGCGCCCGCTGTCGCGCAGGATCAGGGGGATCCCAATCCGCCTGCGCTGCAACAGCCCGCATCGCCCAGCAAGCCGGCCATTGCGCAAGACTCCGAATCTACGCCGCCCGCCGTCACGCAGGAGTCCGCCCCGCCGCCGCCGGCCGCGACGACCCCCGAACCCGGGGATACTTCCGGCCCCGCGGCCGGCACGCCGGTCACGCCGCCGACCGTCGTGCAGAAAGACAACCCGCTCATCCCCGACATCACGCCGCCCGGCGTCTCGGGCCCGAGCGGCACGGCCGCCGGCGCGCCGGGCATCGAAGGGAAGAAGGGCACCCAGGCGGGCAAGGAATGGCTCCCGCCCGAAGAACTGAGACGCAGGAGGCCGGGGAGCTGACGGACCGGGAGAATTTTGACAGGATCGGCGCGTCGGGCCGTGTCAGCCGTCGCCCGGCCGGCCGCTTTGAAAGAGCCGCTTATCGACCAGCGCCGCGACGAAATACTGCACGAGATTGTAAATGATGACGGTGAGCATGACGCCCATGTGGTCGGGCATCGCCGTCGATGCGAGAGCCAGCCCCGCGCTGCTGTTGCTCAGTCCAAGCGCGTACATCAGCGCGGCCATTTCCTCGCGATTGGCGCTGACGAGGCGTGCGAACAGATGGCCTGTCGCGAAGGAAACGACGCACAGGGAGAAAGCAACCGCGATCATTGCGCCGAGAAAGTCCACGTCCGGCCGCGCCACCGCGTCTGGTAGCGAAAGCGACGCATTTGCATAATTGAGGGCGAGAATGATGACGCTGTTGGCTAACTTCAGATAGGGCTTGGCGCGGGCCACTCGGTCGGCGCTCGGCAAGCGCCCCGCAAGTGCGCCGAGCAATGAGGGCGCGAGGATCCACGCTCCGAGGAAACTCATCGAGCCGGCGGCCGCAAGTTCGCGCAGGTCCTCCCCATAGTCGCCCGTCGTCACGGCGGCTGCGCCGTGTATGACGAACGGGGTGACGAGGGGGCTGATCAGCGTCGTGACCAGAACGAGGCCGACGCTCAGCGACACGTTGCCATTGGCTGATTGCGTCCAGGCTGTAGAGGCGCCGGCGACCGGCATGGCTGCGATGAAGGCGAGGCCGGTGAGAATCTGCTGCCATTCGTCGGCGTCGTGCCAAATGCTCGACAACAGGCTGAAGACGGCGACGAAAAGCAGGGGGACCAGGAAATTTCCGAGGGCGCCGCCGATCATCATGATCGGCCGCCCGACGATGCGCCTCACTTCATCGAGATTCGTGACAAGGCCTGCATTGAACAACAAAGTCGACAAAAGAAGAGTCGTCGTGGTCGCGGTCACGCGCGCCGGGCCGACTTCGATCTCGAACAGGCGCGTGCGCTGCAAGTGAAGACCGATCTGCGGCGCCAGCGCGGCCGCGCTCAGCGAGGCGAGGAGCAGCCAGATGAAGTAGCGATGCAGCAGGTCGCCGAATTCGCGGACGCGCCTGTCGAGATCCGGCATTTCATCCTCTCCGCTTCATGCCGGGCGAACTCCCGCGCAGCAGGCGATGGCGAAGGCGTATTCCAGTCCTGTGTCTTCCAGCGCCTCGAAGCGCCCTGACGCTCCGCCGTGGCCCGCGCCCATGTGCGTATACAAAAGGACGGGCCCGCCGCCGGTCATGGTCGCCCGCAGCTTGGCGACCCACTTCAGAGGCTCCCAATAGGTCACGCGCGGATCGGTGACGCCGGCGATCGAGAGAATCGGCGGATAGCTCTGCGGGCAAACATTGTCATAAGGGGAGTAGGAGGCGATGCGGTCATAGACTTCGGCGCTTTCGATCGGATTGCCCCATTCGAGCCATTCGGGCGGGGTCAAAGGCAGGTCGTCGCGCAGCATGGTGTTGAGCACGTCGACGAAGGGCACGCCGGCGATGATTCCGGCAAAGAGTTCGGGCGCCATGTTGGCGATGGCGCCCATCAGCATCCCGCCCGCCGAGGCCCCTTGCGCGACGATGGCGCCTTCGCGCGTATAGCCGGTCGCGACGAGATGGCGCGCGCAGGCGATGAAGTCGGAAAAAGTATTGGCCTTCTTTTCGAGCTTGCCGTTTTCGTACCAGGCCCAGCCCTTGTCGGTTCCGCCGCGCACATGGGCGAGCGCATAAACGAAGCCGCGATCGACGAGCGAGAGCGCGTCTTCGTCAAAATCCGCCGCAAGCGAATGGCCATAAGCGCCGTAGCCGTAAAGCAGAAGCGGCGCGCCGTCGCCGCCGGGCGTGAAGTCGGCGCGATGCAGAAGAGTGATCGGCACGCTTTCGCCATCCGGCGCAGGCGCGAAGAGGCGGCGCGTGACGTAATCCCTCGGGTCGTGGCCCGAGGGAATTTCCTGCCGTTTGCGCAGCGCGCGGGTGCGCGCGGCCATGTCGTAGTCGTAGGTTTCCTCCGGCGTCGTCATGGACGAATAGACGAAGCGCAACGCATCCGTATCAAATTCGAGACCGGGATCGAGGCCGAGCGCATAGGCTTCTTCCTCGAAGCTGATCGCGTGATCGTCGCCCGTGGCAAGGTCGCGCACGAGGATGCGCGGCAGGCAGTTCTCGCGCGCCGCCCAAACGAGATAGCGCGCGAAGATCGCGAAGGTGACGATCATTGCGCCGGCGTGGTGCGGAACGACGTCGCGCCAATTGGCGCGTCCTGGCGCGGAGAGCGGCGCGACCGATATGCGAAAGTCGTCGGCGCCGTCCGCGTTGTTGTGGATGTAGACGAGATCGCCGTGCGGTTCGACGTCGTAGCGCAGCTTCGGTTCGCGCCTTGCGACGAGTTGCGGCGCAGCGCTCGCGTCGCGCAGGTCTATGAGCCAGCATTCGGACGCGTCGTGGCCTCGGATGGTGACGATGGCGAAGCGTCGGCAGCAGCTTTCGTCCAGTCCGACAAACCAGGCGCCGTCCGGCTCCTCGACGATGAGGCGGTCGCTCTTTGGGTCGGCGCCGACCTGATGCCGCAACACTTGCGCCGTGCGGTGATTTTCATCGACGTGCACGTAGTAGAAGGCCATCGAATCCGCACTCCACACGATAGACCCGTCGGTCTCGACGACGATGTCGTCGCGATCCACGCCGTCCACCAATGCGCGGGTGCGGATGGCATAGAGTTCGGAGCCCTTGTCGTCGACGCTCCAGGCAAGTTGCGCGTGATCGGGCGAATGGGCCGTCTCGCCGATGTCGAAGAAGTCATGGCCTTTCGCCAGCGCCTCGCCATCGAGCAGCAGCGTCTCGGACCCGCCGTTTCGTGGCGTGCGGCAATAGAGCGGATGCTCGTCGCCTTCGCGAAAGCGGCCGTAATAGGCGAAGGGGCCGTCTTTGTCGGGGACGTCGGCGTCGTCTTCCTTGATGCGTCCGCGCATCTCCTCGACGAGCGCTTTGCGCAACTCCTTCAGCGGCGCCACGGTTTGCGCGCAATAGGCGTTCTCGGCCTTCACAAGCGCGGCGATGTCTCTTGGCAGGGCTTTCGGGTCGCGCAGCACATCGCGCCAGTTCTCGGCGGCGAGCCAGGCGTAAGAGTCGTCGAGAACGCGCCCACGCGTGACTTTCTGTGAGGGGCGCCGCTGCGTAGCTGGCGTGGCGCCGGTGAGATCGAAACGCGCGTCTTTCAACTTTCCTGCCTCAGCCATTGTGACCCTCATCCTGTCCGGCCGCTTATAGACGCTCGCGGCCGGACGCCAAGGGCGCGATTGTGCCCGTCATTTCGACGAGTTGCGCAAGAAATTGGCAATATTGCGCGCGTTAGGCTTGCCGTTTGGACCCGCGTCACGAGGGAAGGAACGGTCAATGACCTATATGAACCTTGATCTGAAAGGCCCCTCGGCGCGGCGCGGCGGCGCGAGCGCCTCCGTTCGAAAACCGCAACTTCTGCGCGGGCTTATGCCGACGCGGATTTTCGTCAAACTTCTTTTCTCGACGCTTGCAGCCGTGCTCGCGGTTCACTTCTGGCGACAGGGCGGAGGGCGGTAGCGCCGCGCCTTACGGGCGCCGTCGTGGCTCAAGACTTTTTCTTATAAATGTCATAATCTCCGCTACGGCCACGTTCGAGTAACGCCGGCCGAGGGAGAGTCACACGAAGCCGCGCGGCCGGTTTCTGCAACGATAAAGAGACGTCATGCACAAGAGCATCAAAAGCATTCTCGCGGCCACCGCCTGCGCCGCATTGCTGACCGGCGGCGCCTTTGCCGAAACCGCCTGGAAGCCGCCGGCGGAGATCGCCCCGACGACCGCCGGCGCAACGCCAGCTGACGCCGCCACTCCGGCCGCCGCGACGCCCACAGCTCCGGCATCCAAGGTCGACAAGGAAAAGAGCTGCAACGAGCAAGTCGCGGCCAAAGGCCTCAAGGGCAAGGCGAAACGTCAGGCGAAAGCCGAGTGCCTGAAGTCCTGAAATCAAAAAACGCCGGCGCGAGCGTTGCTCGGCCGGCGTTTTTCTTTTTTCAGGCGATTCTTCAGTAGACGCGCTCGATGCAGAAATCCACGACTTCGAGCAGCGCGTCCTTCCACGGCGAGGCCGGGAAAATCTCCATCGCGTCGCGCGCAATGGCGCCGTAATGGGCGGCGCGCTCGATCGTGTCGTCGAGCGTCTTGTGTTTCTTCATCAGGCCGCAGGCGGTTTCGACGTCGCCGTCGTTGATTTCGCCCTTCTCCAGCGTGCGCCGCCAGAACTCGCGCTCCTTTTCATTGCCGCGGCGAAACGCGAGCACGACGGGCAGCGTGATCTTGCCTTCGCGGAAATCGTCGCCGACATTCTTGCCGAGCTTGGCGGAGGTGCCGCCGTAATCCAGCGCGTCGTCGATGAGCTGGAAGGCGATGCCGAGATTCATTCCGTAGCTGCGCGCGGCGGCTTCGTCCGCCTTGGGCTTGTTCGCGAGCATGACGCCGACTTCCGCCGCCGCGGCGAAGAGTTCCGCGGTCTTGCGGCGGATAACGGCCATATAGGCGTCCTCGGTCGTCGTCGTGTCCTTGGCGGCGTTGAGCTGCAGGATCTCGCCCTCGGCGATGACGGCGGCGGCCTGCGAGACGACGCTGAGCGGCGGGATCTGCCCCGGCTCGACCATCATCTTGAAGGCGTGGCCGAGCAGGAAGTCGCCGACGAGCACGCAGGTCTGGTTGCCCCAGAGCATCCGCGCGGCGATCTTGCCGCGGCGCATGTTGGATTCGTCCACGACGTCGTCGTGCAGCAACGTCGCCGTATGCATGAATTCGATGCCCGCGGCGAACTTGAGGTGCCCGTCGCCCTTGTATCCGCACATGCCGGCGGTCGCGAGAACGAGCATCGGCCGCAGGCGCTTGCCGCCTGCAGAGATGAGGTGGTTCGCCACCTCGGGGATGGTGGTGACGTCCGAGCCGGTGCGCTGGATGATGAGCTGATTGGTGCGCTCGAGGTCCGGGCCGATGAGGTCGAGGAGGTTCTCGAGGCCTGCGGCCTTCTTCTCTTCGAGCGGAATAACGATACCCACGGACCCCCCTACGGCCAAACCTGTTAAGGGGCGGAATTTACGTCCTTGTGGGCGAGGCGGCAAGCGGGGAGCGGACAGGCGCGCGCCTGCCGCCTTGTGCGGGGCGCGGCGGCGTGGGAGTGAGCGCCCATGAACGGCGACGATTGGGACGATTTTCTCGAAGGCCGACTGCGATTGCGGCAGGGGCGGGGCCACCGCGCCGGCCATGACGCCGTCCTGCTCGCCTCTCTTACGCCGCCGGGCGAAACCGGGCTCATCCTCGATATCGGGGCCGGCGCAGGGGCGGTGGGGCTAATGGCCGCAGCTCTGGCGCCGGGCGCGCGGGTAGGGCTCGTCGAGATCGATCCCGGCGCCTGCGCGCTGGCGCGGGAGAATGCGGCGGCGAACGGGCTCGCAGGGCGGGTCTGCGTGCACGAGGCAGACGTGACCTCCGCAAAGGCCCGCCGCGCGGCGGGGCTCGTGGACGAGCAGGCGGCGCTGATTCTGACCAACCCGCCTTTCCATGAGCCGGGCCGCGTCCGCGTGACCCCCGACCCGGACAAAGCCCGCGCCCATGTCGCCGCGGTTCCGCTTGTCGAATGGACGCGCGGGGCGCTTGCGCTGCTGGCGCCCGGCGGAACCTTCGCCATGATCCACCGCGCCGACGCCCTCTACGCGTGCCTCGCAGCGATTGAGGGCAGGCTCGGGGGGGTCATGATCGAGCCGGTCTTCTCGAAGGCCGGCGCGCCGGCGACGCGGATTCTACTGAAAGGGGTGAAGGGGTCGCGGGCGCCGCTGACAGTGCTGGAGGGGCGAAGGGTGTGAGGGACGGAAATCCCGCATTCAGGGCGCGCCATTCGTCGCCGGCCCCGCCCCTGTCTGACCCGTGGCCCCGCCCGCCAACGGGAGGCGCACTGTAAACGCGCTGCCGCGCCCTAATCCTTCGCTCTGCGCCAGAATGCATCCGCCATGCATCTCGACGAGGCTGCGCGCCAGAGCGAGGCCGACGCCAAGGCCGCGTTGGGAGGCGGTTTCCGGAGAGCCGCCCTGCGAAAACATCTCGAATATCGACCCGAGCATATCCGGCGGAATGCCCTGCCCATTGTCTCGCACCGTCACAACGACGTCGTCGGATTCGCCTCTCGCCGTCAGTTCGATGCGCCCGCCGTGATCCGTATAGCGCGCGGCGTTGTTGAGGATGTTGGCGAAGACCTGCGTGAGGCGCACGGGGTCGCCGAAGATCGGCAAAGGCGCGTGGGGCATGTCGAGCACGAGGGATTGCCGCTTCGTTTCGAGCATCGGCTGGCTCAGCTCCACGGCATGGGCGATGAGATCGGCGACGTTCGAAAGCTTTCGCTCCAGGGCGATCTTGCCGAGGTTGATGCGCGTCATGTCGAGAAGGTCGTCGACGAGGCGGGAGAGATGGTCGATTTGCCGGCGCGCCATCTTGATGACCGACCGTTTTTTCTCGGCCACATCGGGGTCGCGGTTCTGCGGCAGGCGTTGAAGCACCGCGATCGCATTACTGATGGGGGTGAGGGGGTTGCGCAGCTCATGCGCCATCGTCGCGAGAAACTCTGTCTTGCGACTGTCCGATTCCCTCAGCGCGGCTTCCATCTGCTTGCGCTCCGTGATGTCGTAGATCGCGCCCATGGCGCGCATCGGCCGCCCGTCGGGGTCGAAATGAACCTCGCCTTTCGTGGAGACCCACCGGATTGCGCCGTCGCTGGCGCGAATGATGCGGAAATCCATGTCGATTTCCCATTTGCCGGCAAGGGCCGTCTGCATCGCGGCGTCGACGGCGCAACGATCGTCGCAATGCACGCGCTCGAGAAAGTCTTCATAGACGAGCCGCGTTCCATTTGGCAGGCCGAAGAGATCATAATACTCGTCGCTGAGGTAGGTGCGGTTGGATTGGATCTCCCAGTCCCATATGCCGATACGCCCCGCGGACTGCGCCAGACGTTGCCGCGCGAGCGCTTGCCGCAACGCTTCCTCGGCGCGCTTTTGCGGTGTGATGTCGTCTGCGAAGATGATGATGCCGCCGATCTCGCCTTCGGCGTTGCGCCAGGGCCGGGTCTCCCATTTGAGCCAAATTGTCGAGCCGTCGGCGCGCTCGAAAATATCGTCGGATTCGCGGATCGTTTCGCCCGCAAGCGCGCGGCGATGAACGTCCTTCCAGCGCTCGGGGAAATCGGGGAAGACCTCGTAATGCGATCGACCGAGCTCGATGCCGTCGAGACGGTGATTGGACAGCCAGTGCGGGCTGAAGGCGATATAGCGCATTTCGCGATCGAACGTGGCCGCGCCGATGGGCGCTTCTTCAATAAAGAGCTTCAACTGTGCCAGATGCATCGGACGTCGTTTCCTCGGCCGCTCATTAGCGCGAAGGCGGCGCGGGGCGTTAGGGAAAAATAAGGCAAGCTTTTGCTTGGCTTTAGCGACGGAAGCCGCCGCTGATGGAAATGCGCGCGCCCTCATGCTTCACCATTGCGTAAAGCTGCGCCGCATGACCGGGCGAGAGGCGCACGCAGCCATGCGACGCCGGGCGTCCCAAAGCCCCGGTCGCATAAGTGCCGTGGATCGCATAGCCGCCAGAAAAGAAGATTGAATGCGGCATGGGGGAATTGTCGTATTTGCGTGAGTAATGCATGGGCTGCAGCGCCTTGGCCGAGAAGGTTCCGCGCGGGGTGCGGTAGCCCGGCCGCGCCGTCGAAACCGGCCAGCTGTAGCCGCCGGACGAAGACGTCACATGCATGCGCTGGGTCGCAAGGTCGATCTGGATACGCACGGCCGCCGCCACGGGCTGCGCCGCAAGGGCGACCGCCAAAGGAAAGAGGGGAATCGCCAAGGGAAAAAGACGGAGCCGGAAACGCATACGGACCTCACGCGCGCCGAGGCGGGGGAGGGCGATTCGCCTGGGCGCCTCCTTCTACATATGCGTGTCGGCCGCGCCGTCGAGCGCCTCCGTCCAGCCCCCCGTCTTCACTGCCTGCAAAGGCCGAAGCGGGCTCCTCTTTCGAACAAGCTGAAGCCGGCGCGAGGCCGGCTTCATCTTTCAGACATGCTGAAGCCGGCGCGAGGCCGGCTTCAGGGCGGAACTGGAGAAGGCCTTCAGCGGCGCGTCACATTCCGGCGACCACGACCAGGCGCCTGACGTCGCCGCGCTTGTAGGCCTGCAGGAAGGCGTTGTAGTCGCGGAAGGAGACGCAGCCGTTGGAGTCGCCGTTCGGACCTAGCATATAGGTGTGGGCGAGAAGGCCGGCGCGGCCGTAGATGTTGTCGCCGCCAACGGGCGTGAGGCGCAGCGCCTCCACGCCATGGAACAACGCCTCGCGCGGCGAGAGCGCATAGACGGTCGGCGGCGTCGGGCCCCTCATCCGCACATGGACGAAGCGCGGATTGTCGAGGTGCTCGTGGAGGCCTGAATGCGCCTCGAGCCTCGTGCCGTCCGGCATGTAAACCGTATGGGCGGCGATATTGTAGACGGCGGTCCCGGCGCCTGCGCGCGCGGATGATGCCGACGGCGCGACCGATGGCGCCGGCGCGGAAGGCGCCACAGCGCTGGTCAGGCCGCCGAAGAGGCCGCCGGTCGATTCCTGCGGGGCGTAGGCCATGGCCTGCTGCACGGGCGCCTGCTGTTGCTGGCGGCGGGCGTTGCGACCCATGGGCGCGGGCGGTGGCGCGGCGGCGGGCTGCTGCTGGGCGGGGCCGAAAATCTTTTCGAAGAAGCCGCTCTCGGCCGGAGTCGGGGCAGGGGCGGGCTGTTGCGGCAGCGCGGCCTGGCGTAGCGGAGCCGGGAGCGGCGCGGGCGTGCGGCTTGCGAGCGTTTTCAGCTCGGGCGGGCGACGCGGCGGCAGCGGAACGTCCACGGTCGGATAATGGGGGGCGGGCTCGGCGCTCGCCACGGACGGCTCCGGCGACGAAGGCTCTGCGTCAGCCGTCTCGACCTTGGCGTCGAGCGCGGCCGTCTGCTGCGGGGCCGACGTTGGCGCGGGCTCCGCCGCGGCTGCGCGCTTCCAGGGCGCCATCCCGGCGACGAGCGGTCCCAAGGGCGTGCCGTCTGTGGGCGCGGCGTCCGCGACCTTGCCGTCCGCCTCGGGGCCCTGCGCCGTCCGCTGTGGCGACGGCTGATGCCCGTGCTGCGGATTGTAGATCCACGCGCCGGCAAGGACAGTCAATGAAAGCGCGCCCGCTGCGAGGACAGTGTGAGAGAGCTGACGCCGTTTACCGGAAAAGAAACCATGTAGCGTGTGGATATTTTGCATTAATCCGCCCCGGTATGAATTCCCTCCGCGCCTTTGAAGTCTCCTGCGCAGGCTTTTGGTGCGAATCAAAAGCCTGCTTCAGCAGAAAAAGCCGCGCGCAAGTTCGCCGCAGCAACACTTTGGAAAAGCATCGCGGCCTTGCTTGGGCTGGATTCGGGCGAATTCTTGGCTGTGAGTGGGCGCTTGCGTGAACGGCGGCGGGGCGCTCTGTGCCGGAAAAGCTATTCTACGCAGTATCTTATGACGTCCGTCCCAAGAGCCGCATCATGCCGGCGACATGAATGCGCGCCCATTGGGCCGGCTGGCGTGCGTCTGGTCGCCGGGTCGCCCCCTTGCGGCGGGCCGCTCTAGAGATGAGCGACGACGGCCAAGCGACGGATTTCCCCGCGCTTATAGGCGTTCAGAAAGGAATGGTAGTCCCGAAAGGAGACGCAACCGTTCGAATCGCCGTTGGGCCCGAGCATATAAGTGTGCGCCAGCAGGCCGGCGCGATTGTAGATCTTGCCGCCGCCGCCGCCCACAGGGTTGAGCCGCAGCGCCTCGACGCCATGGAACAGCGCCTCGCGCGGCGTGAGGTCATATAGATGCGGCGGCGTCGGGCCGCGCATCCGCAGATGCACATAGCGCGGGTCGTCCAGGTGCTCCCGAAGGCCGGAATGCGCCTCGAGCCGCTGGCCGTTCGGTAGGTAAACCATGCGCGCGGAGATGTCGTAGATGGCCGTGTAGCGGTCGAAGCGCGCCGCCGGATTCGCCGGGGCCACCGCGCTGCGCAACCCGCCGAAGAGGCCGCCCGAATCGGGCGCGGCATAGGCCATGGACTCGCGGCGGCTTGTCGCCTGCGGCGCGGCGGCCTGGGGCGAGCCGCCAAAAAGGCGCTCGAAGAAGCCGCGGTTGTCGGCCGGGGCGGCGGGAACGACCGTGGTGCGCTCGGGGCGTTCGACGCGGGCGATCTGACGGGGCGCAGGCTGCGGCTCGGAAGGAGCCATGGCGATCGGCGCCTCCTTGGGCGCCTCCGGCTTGAGCGCCGCAGAGAGTTCGGCCGGCCGGCGCGGCGGCAACGGAACATCCGCCGCGATATGGATCGTCTCGGCGACCGGCCTCGCCTCCGGCAGGTCGGAGGGGCGCAGCGGCGGCATGGGGATGACCGCGACGCGCGGCTCGGACGCCGGCGTCGCAGCCTCGGCTTGCGCGACAAATAAATTGTGCGGCTTCATGCGCGCGCTGCGGGGCGCGAAGGCGACCGCGGCGTGCGGCCCGATGTCGGCGAGGAGCGGGGCGGCGCCCTGCGCGCTCGGAGCGGCTTCAGCGACGTCGGGACCCGCGGCGTGCGGGAGAAGCCAGGCGCCGGCCGCGAGGGCGAGCGCAAGGGCGCCGAGAGCCGGGACGATCCGGGGGGCGCTGGACGCAAGAACGCGAGAATAAGGAATGGTACGCATGTCCCGACGCTAGCGCCGTGGAATTAGCGAATGGTTTACAAGGGATTGATCGAAACGCCGACATTCGCCTGGAAAGCGCTGAAAACTTTACGCGTATCGGTTCCGTCGCGGCGTTGTGACGCGTTTGTCGGATGGTTAGCGCGCGATTAACGCTCCCGCCCCATTTCCGATTGCCGTTGACCCGCGCGCCGCGCGTCCCGTAGGAGCTAATGACGTCTTCGAGGAACAGCATGACCGCCGACATCGCCTATCTCTCGCCCACGCGCTCCTTCCAGGGATTGATTCTCACCCTGCAGAATTACTGGGCGGCGCAGGGCTGCGTGATCCTGCAGCCCTATGACATGGAGATGGGCGCGGGCACCTTTCATCCGGCGACGACGCTGCGCGCGCTCGGACCCAAAGCGTGGCGCGCCGCCTATGCGCAGCCCTGCCGGCGCCCCAAGGACGGCCGCTATGGCGAGAACCCCAACCGTCTGCAGCATTATTACCAGTTTCAGGTGATCCTGAAGCCTTCGCCGCCCGATCTGCAGGAGCTCTATCTCGCGTCGCTCGCCGCGATCGGGATCGACCCGAAGGTGCACGACATCCGCTTCGTCGAAGACGATTGGGAGAGCCCGACGCTCGGCGCCTGGGGGCTCGGCTGGGAATGCTGGTGCGACGGCATGGAGGTCTCGCAATTCACGTACTTCCAGCAGGTGGCGGGCTTCGAATGCGCGCCGGTCGCGGGCGAACTCACCTACGGCCTGGAGCGCCTCGCCTGCTATCTGCAGGGCGTCGACAGCATCATGGAGCTGAACTTCAACGGCCGCGACGGCGCCGAGAAGGTGACCTACGCCGACGTCTTTCTGCAGGCGGAGCAGGAATATTCGCGCCATAATTTCGAGGCGGCCGATACGGGCAAGCTCTTCGAGGATTTCAAGGACGCCGAGGCCGAATGCCAGCGCCTGCTGGAGTTCGGCGCGGGCTCGGGCGACGAGCGGCATCTGATGGCGCTCCCGGCCTATGACCAATGCATCAAGGCCAGCCACGCCTTCAACCTGCTCGACGCGCGCGGCGTGATCTCGGTGACGGAGCGGCAGAGCTATATCTTACGTGTGAGAGAGCTGGCGAAAGCCTGCGGCGCCGCGTGGTTGAAGACGGCGGGCGGCGGGGCGAATGCTTGAGGGGAAGAGCACGTTGCGGGTGGCGGGGCGCTATTTCTGCAATTGGCATACTGTCACCGTAATTATCAATCACCCAATCGCGCGTCTCCCCCCCGCCCACCGGGCATTGGCCCGTTTGCAATGCCCGCCTAAGTCAGCACCTCCAGCGCCTCTTCCGCCTCGAAAATCTCCAGCGGCGCGCGCCCGAGATAATCGCCGTCGATCTGCGTGGCGGCGTCGCCATGCAGCGTGATGCGGCGGACGGCGAGTTTGCGAAGGCGCCCGTTCTCGTCCAGTCGCCCTGTCGCAAAATAACGCGCGAGCGCAAAGGTCGCCCGCGGGGAGACTTCCGTGAGCGCGACGAGGCGCAGCCCCGGCTGCGTGGCGTCGGCCGCCGCGTCGATGACGAGGCGCCCCCCGTAGAATTTCGATTTCGCGACGACGACGCATTTGGCGCGCAGGATGCCCGCGTCGGTCTCCGCCAGCACGTCGGGAAAATCGCCGCGCGCCAGAATCTTCGCAGCGGCGAGGGCGTAGGCGAATTGTCCGATTCGTTTCTTCAGCCTCTTCATTCCAAGGTCGACTGCCGCGACAACCGCGGCGTCGAGCCCGGCCGAGGCCATCAGGACGAAGGGCCGACCGTTCGCGAGGCCCGCGTGGAGCGGCCGCGTCTCGCCGCGCAGAAATATCTCGGCGAGGGCATCTGGTTTCGTCGGCAGGGCGAGTTCCTGCGCGAGGACGTTGACCGTGCCCTGGGCGATGAGGCCCAGCGCCGGGCGCTCGGAGGATCGCGCGAGAAGTCCGCACACCGCCTCGTTGATGGAGCCGTCGCCGCCCGCGACAAGCAGGGCGTCGGCGTTGGTCGTCTGCGCGATATGGCGGATGTGGCCGGGCCGTGCGGCGTCTTCGATGAAGACCGTGCGGCCGCGCGCCGCCAGCCGCGCGGCGATGTCCGGGACAAGCCGCATATGCGCGCCGCCCGCATCGGGGTTGACCACGATGACGAAATTCTCGATCGGCCGGATCATCGCTGCGGGCTCGCGCCGCCGGGCGGTAAGGGTCACGTCGCGCCGCTCTCCAATGTCGTGCGATGAGTAGCGGCGGACGGTAAACGTTCTACTTATGGCGCAGCCCGTCTTGCGCCTGATTGCCTTGAATCCCATCTCGAATATGGCGGTTCGGCGGACGCCGTTCCACGCCCGTCGTGCGCCAGCGCACAGTTTCTGCGGCGCAACGCGTCCATATGGACAGTCGAGACGGCCAGCCGTCTTGCGTCTTGACCGACGCGGAGCGCGCCCGCCGGGCTCTTGCCAGGAACCCGGAGTCGCGGCGGACGCGCGCCTTGACTTTGTATCGTGTTTGTTCTAACTATGTTCCAGTTTCGATCCCTCAGGGCAGGGCTGTCATGCAACGCTATCATTACTCGATCCCGTCTTTGAGCCGCGCCGGACAGGCGCTCAATCCCCGTGGGCGGGAGCTCGATTCTCTGGTCGAATCCGACACGCTTCGGAGCCGCTTTTTCTCATGGCGGGGGCTCTCGGCGCGGCGCTACGTCTGCTCCGTGTTCCAGGGCGGCGAGGAGGGCTTCGTCGCCGGCGTCGAGTCCGGCATCGTCATCGGCGTGACGCGCGAGGGGGCGATGGTGCGCCCGGTCTGCGTTTTCCAGGCCCGCAAAGACGGGGAGCGCCAGGCGCTGAGGGAACTCGCGCGGGAGCTGTGCATTGTTGAGTGGCATGTGCACTTTTGCGCCGACGAAGAGACGGTGCGCGACCTCGCCGGGTCTTTGTTGAGTTGAGTGTCGCGTTCGTGGCGTCGCGTCTGTGAGGTGGTTGTGCGTAAGCGTCAGTTGCAGCGTGGCGTGAGAGTGCGCTTGTGGAGCGTGTGCGTGCGTTGAGTTGTTGCTTAAGCAGCGTCGCGTGCTCAGCGTTTTCTGACGGCCGGGGTTCGCCCCGGCCTTTTTTATAGCGCTTGCGGCGCCGTCGGGGCCGCCCGGCACGAGCATTGGTCGAGCCGCTTCACGATCTCCCGGAGTTCCGCGTCGTGGATGTCGAGCTGCAGCAGATGCTCGTAGGTGTTGCGCACATAGGCGGGGTTGTCGCCATTGACCCCTACGCCCTCGGCGACGAGGCGGGTCATCTCGTCATAGGGAAGCCGGCCGGCATATTGGCGATGGCTGCGGTCGACGACATAGGCCAGCGCATCGACGCCGCCGCCCTCCGCAAAGCGCAGGCCCACCGTCTTTTCGAGATAGACTGCCGTCACGAGTTCCCGCTCGCGCAGATATTCGATTGTCTTTACGCGATTTTTCGCCGCGACGCGAAACGCCACCCCCTGGCAGGAGCCGCCGCGATCGAGGCCCAGCACCAAGCCGGGACGATCCGGCGTTCCGCGGTGGACATGCGAGAAAATGCAAAGGGAGCGATGATAGCCGTGCACCCAGGCGAGGGCGCAGTCGACGAAATCGAAACCCGGCCGCCACATCAGGGAGCCGTAGCCGAAAACCCAGAGATCTTCATCGCGGGAAGCCGTCGCCAGCAAGCTTTTCTACAACCTCTGTATGGGCGGTTCGCCGAGGCGCGAACGCATCACATTGTTCCGGCGCAACTGCCGCAATGCAATAGAAAATCCGCGGCGCCGGCGCGCCTGTCAAATGGGCTCGGCGCCGTTTCGGCGCGCGCTTCCCACAACATATTGCGACGCCTTTCTTGCCTTCCCCATCCTTTTGTGGCGGTCTTACCCCATGAAATTCGAACGCCTGCGACTATTGGGCTTCAAGAGCTTCTGCGAACCCACCGACTTCCTGATCCATTCCGGGCTGACCGGCGTGGTCGGGCCCAACGGCTGCGGCAAATCGAACCTTGTCGAGGCCCTTCGCTGGGTCATGGGCGAGAACTCATACAAGAACATGCGCGCTTCCGGCATGGACGACGTGATCTTCGCTGGCGGCGGCTCGCGCGCGGCCCGTAATTTCGCGGAAGTCGGCCTCGTTCTCGACAATTCCGCGCGCCTCGCGCCGGCCGCGTTCAACGACGCCGACACCATCGAGGTGACCCGCCGCATCGAGCGCGAGCAGGGTTCGACCTATCGAGTCAACGGCAAGGAAGTCCGCGCCCGCGACGTGCAGCTTCTCTTCGCCGACGCCGCAACCGGAGCGCGCTCGCCCTCGCTCGTGCGCCAGGGCCAGATCGGGGAGATCATCTCCGCCAAGCCGCAGGCGCGCCGCCGCATTCTGGAGGACGCCGCCGGCGTCGCCGGGCTTCATTCGCGCCGCCACGAGGCTGAGTTGCGGCTGAATGCAGCGTCTGAAAATCTCACCCGGCTCGAGGACGTGCTGAAGCAGGTCGAGAGCCAGGGCGACAGCCTGCGCCGACAGGCGCGTCAGGCGTCGCGCTATCGCGAACTCGCCGGCAGGATCCGCCAGAACGAAGCGCTCGTCGCGCTGGTTTCCTATCAGATCGCCGCGGACAGCCTGCGCGACGCCGCGCAGAAGCTCGAAGCCGACATCGGAGCCGTCCAGGCCCGCACGCTGGAGCAGGCCGAGGCCGCCAAGCTGCAGGCGATCGCCGCGCACGAATTGCCGAAGCTGCGTGAAAAAGAGGCGGAGACCGGCGCCGCCGTGCACCGTCTTGTCGCCGCACGGCAGGCGCTGGAGGCCGACGAAGAGCGAGCGAAGCAGCGCATCCTGGAGCTTTCCCGCCAGATCGAGCAATTCATGCGCGACCTTGAGCGCGAGCGCGCGCTGATCGAGGACGCGGCGCAGGTCGCCGAGCGCCTTGAGGAGGAGCGCGCCGAACTCATCGGCGCAAACAGCTTTGAGGGAGACCGCGAAAACGAGACGAAGGAACGCCTTGTCGAGATCGAGGCGGCGCTCGCTGAAACCGAGGCCATGCTCTCGGATGCGCAGGAGCAGGTCGCCGGCGTAAACGCGCGCCGCAACGCCATCGAATCGGCGCTGCGCGACGAGAACAACCGGCTCGCTCGTTTCGAGGCGGAACTGACCCGGCTCGACACGGAATTCGCGCTCATCGCCGGGCAGGGCGGCGGCGCCGAGGAAGCGGCGCGCCTCGCCGAAGCCTTTGACATGGCGGTGGAGGAAGCCCGCGCGGCGGAGGAAGCCGCGCAAATGGCCGACGAGGCGCAGCGCCAATCCCGCGACGCCGAAGCCGCCGCCCGCCACCCCGTCGAGCAGGCGGCGCTGAAGGCGCAGCGGCTGGAGACCGAAGTCCGCACGCTGGAGAATTTGCTGCAATCGGGCGCCGGCGGCCTTTGGGCGCCGGTGGTCGAAAGCATGACAGTCGAGAAGGGCTATGAGACGGCGCTCGGCGCCGCGCTCGGCGACGACCTCGACGCCTCTGCCGAAACCTCGGCGCCCGCCCATTGGGCCGTCACGCCCGGCGCCGGCGACCCGTCATTGCCCGGCGGCGTGCGCGCGCTCGATGAGATGGTCGAAGCGCCGCCGGCCCTGCGGCGCCGTCTGGCGCAGATCGGCGTCGTGCTGCGGGCCGAAGGCGAGAACTTGCGCAAGCTTCTCAAGCCCGGCCAGCGCCTTGTCTCCAAGGAGGGCGATCTGTGGCGGTGGGACGGCTTCACCCAGGCGGCTGAAGCGCCGACCCCGGCCGCCCGTCGCCTCGCCGAAAAGAACCGCCTCGCCGACCTGCGCATCGAGGCCGAACGCGCCCGCGCCCAGGCCGATGCGCTCGCCGAGGAGCTCGACGCCGCCCGCGAGGCGACGCGCCTCGCCGCCTTGGCGGACACGCAGGCGCGTGACGACCAACGCCGCGCCCGCGTTTGTCTGGAGGAGGCGCGCGAGCGTCACGCGGCGGCGGAGCGGCGCCTCGCGCAGATCGGCCAGCGCCTGTCGGGGCTCGAAGCCGCGAAGGCGCAGACCCTCGCCAATCGCGACGAGGCTGCACAGAAGCGCGAAACGCTCGTGGTCGAACTCGACGCGCTCGACGAGCCGGCCTCGCTCGCCGGCGCGCTGGAGAGCCTTCGCGGTCGCGCCATGGTGGAGCGCGCGCAGGCGGGCGAAGCCCGCGCCGCCTTGGCGAGCCTGCGCAACGAGGCGAGCGCCCGCGCGTCCCGCGTCAACGCAATTCTTCGCGAAATCGCCTCCTGGGCGGAACGGCGCGACCGCGCGCAGGACCGGCTGGGCGAAATGGAGGAGCGGCTCGAATCCGCGCGCGAGGAGCAGGAGCGCCTCGCCGAATCGCCCGATGCTTTCCTCGATCAGCGCCGCGCCTTGATGAACGCGATGGAAGAGGCCGAGGGCGCCCGCCGCGACGCCTCCGACGCCCGGGCGAGCGCCGAAACGCGGCTCGCGGAAGCCGACCGCGCCGCCCGCGCCGCGCTCGACGCGATGAGCGCCGCGCGCGAGGAGAAGGCGCGCAGCGAAGCGCAGCTGGAGGCCGCGAGACAGCGCGCCGCCGACATCGAGCGCGCCATTCAGAACGATCTCGAAATCGACGCCCGCCGCGCTCGCCGATCTCGCGGGGCTGAAGGAGGGCGACGAGCTTCCGCAGATCGCCGAGATCGAGGATCGGCTCGACATCCTGCGCGCCGACCGCGAGCGCCTTGGCGCCGTAAATCTGCGCGCCGAGGCCGAGCTCGCCGAAATCGATTCGCAGCGCGAGAGGATGGCCGCCGAGCGCGACGATCTCGCCGAGGCGATCAAGAAACTGCGCGCCGCGATCGCCAGCCTCAACAAGGAAGGCCGCGAGCGTCTCCTCGCCGCCTTCGACAAGGTCAACGCGCATTTCAAGGAGCTGTTCACGCTGCTCTTCGACGGCGGCTCGGCGGAATTGCAGCTTGTGGAGAGCGACGATCCGCTGGAGGCGGGGCTCGACATTCTCGCGCGCCCGCCAGGCAAGAAGCCGGCGGCCATGTCGCTGCTCTCGGGCGGCGAGCAGGCGCTCACCGCCATGTCGCTCATTTTCGCAGTGTTCCTCACCAATCCGTCGCCGATCTGCGTACTCGACGAGGTCGACGCGCCGCTCGACGATTCCAACGTCGAGCGTTTCTGCGATCTCGTCGACGAGATGCGCAAGAAGACCGACACGCGCTTCGTGACGATCACGCACAACCCGATCACAATGGCGCGCATGGATCGGCTCTTCGGCGTCACGCAGGCCGAGCGCGGCATCTCGCAGCTCGTCTCCGTCGATCTCGAGCAGGCCGAGAAATTCGCGCTGGCGAGTTGATCGCCCCGGATCGCGCGGCCTCGCCTTCTTTGACGCCGGGTTCGCGCGGGCGCGAAGCACATTCACGCAAAGGACATATAGGCCGTGCTAAGGCCCGGCCATGAACTGGCGCGAACCCGTCTTCGACTATTGCGAGCGCCAGAGCGCCGCCTTCTGGGCCGAGCCGCTGAATGCGCTCACCAATGCGGCCTTCCTCGTCGCGGCGGGCGCGGCCTTTCTGTTGTGGCGACGCATTGGCGCCAAGGATTACCCGGCGCTGGCGCTCATTCTCGTCACGGCCAGCGTCGGGGTCGGCAGTTTCATTTTTCACACGGTGGCGACGAAGGGCGCGATGCTGCTCGACGTCATCCCCATCGCGGTTTTCATTTACGGCTATTTCTTCCTCACGCTGCGCCGCCTGTTTGGCGCCGACGGCGTCGCCGCGGCGGCGATCACTTTGGCTTTCGGCGCCTTCTCCTATGGCGTCAACGCGGCGATTAGCGGCCTCAACGGCTCCGCCGCCTATCTGCCCGCGCTCGGCGCCCTGATCGCCTTCGCGGCGCTGCTGCGCGCGCCAACCGAGGACAAGGCGCGGACGGCCCGGCGGCAGGCCGCGGCGCTCGGGCTCGCGACGGCGGCGGGAATATTTTTCGTCTCGGTGTGTTTTCGCACCATGGACCGGGCGATCTGCTCCGCGTTTCCGCTCGGCGCGCATTTCCTATGGCACCTGCTCAATGCGGCGGCGCTGTGGATTTTGCTGCGCACGGCGCTTCTCGCCGGGCCCAGATAGCTCAGGCGACGCCGAGCCAGAAGGCGAATGTGCCGACGGCGGCATGGGAGAAGACGAGCGGCCAGATGTTGCGCGTGATGAAGTAGGCGCCCGCCCAGGCGATGCCCGCAAAGAAGGTGTTGGCCAGCAGCAGCGGATCGCCGTAGCCCGAATGCATCAGCGAAAAAACGACGGCGGAGAAAAGCACATAGCTGCGGCCGGTCATCTGAAGCCGCTCCGCGATCAGCATCGGGATCGCGCGGCAAACGACTTCCTGGCAAGGGCTGGAGACGAGCACATAGAACGGCGCGAAGGCGAGCCATTCAGGCTGGGCGCGAGAGGTGACGACGAAATGCGCCTCCAGCACGATCAGCGACGCGAGCAGAATCGTGAGCGCGGCGCCGCCCGCCCAATGGCGCGCCACGAAAGGGCGACGCCGAGCCCGAGTTCGGCGCGGGTAAAGCCCGCCACGACGCTGCCCCCGATGCAGACGAGCGAAACGGTCAGCAGCGCCTCGAAGCGCAGGTCGAAGGACAGCAGCCCGCTGCGCAACGCAAGCCCCGGCAGGAGCAAGAGGAGCGAGAAGGCGAAGGCCGCCGCTATCGGCCGCATGTCCGGCCTTATGTCGCGCGCAAACGTCATAACCATGTAACATATTCATGCCGGCGAACTCTCCAAGCGATTTTTTCGTCATAATTGGCGCAGGCCCTTCTTGCGCGCGTTTATGGGGCGCTGTTCGCAGGCGCACAAAATTTAATCGGCGCAAATCGTCGCAAGAGCGTGATTTCCTTTGAAATCATGGCGTTTGCAGGAGACGGGCGCTTCTTGACTTCACCGTGGCCCGTCAATATGTTGCGCCCGGTTCGAAAGGGCGCTGCTGCAAGGCGGGGTTTTTTCGATCCGCCGTTCCCAGAACCGACGATAGACCCCCGAACAAGCCGCCTCGGCCATCGTTCAATTTTGCGCGCCGCTTTGCGCGCGAGGAGAGAGCCGATGAATGAGGACGACAAGCGGGACGCCGAACAGGACGCGCTCAATGCGCGGCTCGAGAAGCTCAACGAGGCGCTGCGTCAGCGTCAGGAAGAGCAACTCGCCAGGAAAGCGCCGCCGCCGCAGAGAGTGGGCCTGTCGCGGGCGTTGAGCGTCGGGCTCAACGCTTTTTCGGAGTTTGTGGGCGCGGTGCTGGTGGGAGGCTTCGTCGGCTGGAAGCTGGACGAATGGCTCGACACCAGGCCTTGGCTGATGATCGTCTTGCTCGGTCTCGGCATCGCGGCGGGTTTTTGGAATATCTATCGCGTGGCGAAGCCGAAGGCGGACCCAGGCGAGACTGGCGAGACCTAAAGACGCGCGCGGCGCGTCGCTAATCAAGGGCCGGGCGGAAACGTTCGGGAAGACGACGATGGTTGCGGAAGCGCCCAATCCGATCGAGCAATTTGAGCTTCATCGCTATTTCCCGCATCAGATCGCGGGCGTCGAAACCTCCTTCACCAACGCCGCGCTCTATATGCTGCTCGCTGCGCTCGGCGTGGTGTTGCTGATGGTGCTCGCGACCTCGCGCAAGGCGCTCGTGCCGGGCCGCTTCCAGGCGCTCGCCGAGATGCTCTACGAGTTCGTGGCGAACACGGTGCGCCAGACGGCGGGCAAGGAGGGGATGAAGTTCTTCCCCTTCGTTTTCTCGCTCTTCTCCTTCATCCTGATCTCGAACCTGATCGGGCTCATTCCCTACACCTACTCGGTGACCAGCCAGATCGTCGTGACGGGCGCCTTCGCGCTGGTGGTGATCCTGCTCGTGACCGCTTACGGCTTCTACCGGAACGGCTTCGGCTTCCTGAGGCTCTTCGTTCCCCATGGCGTGCCGCTGCCGGTCCTGGTCATCCTCGTGCCGATCGAGATCATCTCCTTCCTGTCGCGCCCCGTGTCGCTCTCCATTCGTCTTTTCGCCAACATTCTCGCCGGCCACGTGACGCTGGCGGTGTTCGGCGGTTTCGTCGTGCTGCTGCTCGCGGCCGGCGGCGTCTATCAGGCGCTCGCGCCGGTGCCGCTCCTCGCGATCGTCGCGCTCTATGCGCTGGAACTGCTCGTGGCTTGTCTGCAGGCTTTCGTGTTCAGCGTGCTCACTTGCGTCTATCTCAACGACGCGATTCATCCGGGCCACTAATAAAAATTCAACAATAAAAGTCGCCCTTTCGAACAAAGCAGGAGAAAATCATGGCTACTGAAATGAACCTGGTTGGCGCGGGTCTCGCCGCAATCGGCACCGGCGCTGCGGCGATCGGCGTCGGCATCATTTTCGGCAACTTCGTCAACGGCGCCCTGCGCAACCCGTCGGCGGCCGCCTCGCAGTTCACCAACGCGATCATCGGCGCGGCGCTTGCCGAAGGCCTGGGCATTTTCGCCTTCGTCATCGCGCTGCTCCTGTATCTGAAGGCCTGAGGCTTTCAAGCAAACTTGCGAGGCGCGCCTCTTTTTTGAGCGCGCCTTGCAGCCGTACGCCCCTCGTAGAGGCGCCTCGCGTTTCAGCTACGCGCCGCGTCGAAGACTTTGGATCATGTCCATGGCGATCATCTCTTCCGCCTACGCCGCCGAGGCCGAGCAGGAAGCCCCGGGCTCTCATGAGCAAGCAACTCACGAGTCCATGGGCGCGCCGGGCGGCGAAGCCCATCACGAAGGCGGCTTTCCGCCTTTCCAGATCGAGAATTTCGCGCCGCAGCTCGTGTGGCTGCTGCTGATCTTCGGTTGCCTTTACGTCCTCATGTCGCGTCTTGCGCTGCCGCGCGTCGGCGGCATCATCGAGAATCGCGAGGGCAAGATCGCGGCCGATCTCGACGCCTCGCGCGAAATGCAGGCGAAGGCGCAGGCCGCCGCCGCGGCCAATGACGAGAATCTGCGTCAGCGTCGCGAGGAAGCCCAGGGCATCGGCAGGGACGCGCAGCAGAAAATCGCCAATGAGACCGCTGCGCAGCGCACCCTCGCGGAGACCGAGTCCGGCGAAAAGATTCGCGCCGCCGAGGCGCGCATCGCCGCCGCCAAGAACGCGGCGCTGGCCAACGTCGAGGGAATCGCCCTCGACGCGGCCGCCTCGATCATCGAGAAGCTCACCGGCGCTCCCGCGGACCGCTCGAAGCTTGCCGCCGAATACAAATCCGTAAGCTGAGGGAGACGCGTTCCATGCATTTCGACGCGGAATTCTACGTCGCCGTCGGTTTCACGATGTTCGTCCTCGTGCTGCTGTGGGCCGGCGCCCACTCCAAATTCGCGGCGCTGATCGACGCGCGGATCAACCGCATCAAGAGCGAACTCGCGGAGGCAGAGCGCCTCCGTTCGGAAGCTGAATCGCTACTCGCTTCTTTCGAGAAGAAGCGCGAGGAGGCGGAAGCCGAAGCCAGGGCGATCGTCGCTCAGGCGAAGGAAGAGGCGGAGCTCGTCGCCGCGGAAGGCAAGCGTCGCCTCGAGGAATTTATGGCGCGCAGCGTGAAGCAGGTCGAGCAGAAGATTACGCAGGCCGAAACGCAGGCCACGGCCGAAGTGCGCGCCGCCGCCGCCGACGCCGCGGTGAAGGTCGCCGAACGCGTCCTCGCCAAGGGCGCCGCGGGAGGCGACTTCGTCGCCGCCGGCATCAACGAGGTGAAGTCGCTCGGCGACCGCACCCGCTACGTCTCGAACTGATCCAGGCCGAGAGCAGACAGAATTCGAAGGGTCGGCGCCGTCAGCGCCGACCCTTTTTCTTTTTTTGTGCGGGCTTCTCCTCGGCGACGTCGGCGCCGCCCTGCGCAAAGCCGATCACGACCTCATAATCCTGCTGCGCTTTCGCGACTGTCGGCGCGACGATGGGGTCGGCCAGAAGGCGGAAATCCGCGCGGGCAGCCCCGGCAGGAATCGGCGCGTTGACCCGATAGTTCTTCGATGAAACCACCAGAATCGTCCTTGGTGCGCCGCAGCGCCACCTTCACGGCTGCGCCGTAAGAGCCCGGACTTCCCGCCGGCCCGAGGATGGCGTCGCCCTCGATCCCGACCTTGATCGTGAGATGGTCTCCTTCGACCACGCATTCGCGCGCCGTCGACTTGATGGAGATCTGATATTTGACGGCCGACGCCTCGGCGCCGGCGGGCGTGCGCAGCATTTCCGCGCCGGGTTCGACCACGATGAGCGGACAGTCCGCCGTGGCGCCCGGAGTCAGAGGCGCGTCCTTGCTGTCGCCGCCGCCGAAGAGACTGGGCATGCCGAGCTTGGGCAAATCGAGAGCCGCGGCAGGCTGCGCGACGAGCGCCGCCGCCAAAGAGAGGGCCGAAATTCTGCAGATCGCCATCTTAACCTCGAGGGACAGTTCAGGGGAGTTTCGCGAAGCCTTCCTTGAAGCCACGCAACGTCAGCGGCAGGCCGATGCCCTCTTCGGGAACCTGATGGATGATGAAGGTCGCCGTCTTGCCGGTTCTAAGTTGCTCCAGCAGCTTTTCGTCCATCACGACTTCGGCGACGCACCCGGTTGGCAGGCATTTGACAAAGCCGGCGCGTCCGATGTCCGTTTCGTCGACTTTGAGCCCAAGCCCGTTAGGAAGCAGTACGCCGAGCGGCGCGATGACGCGCAACAAACGGTTTTTGCCGTCGCTCGTCTTCAGGACGATGACGACGAGATTGACGTTGCTCTTGTCCTCGGCGACCACGCTTTGAATGAGCGCGCATTGCTCGGCGCTGGCGCCGGCCGGCGTCTCGCAGCGGATCTCCCAATCCCCGAACTTGGATTTCACGACGCCCTGCGCCAATCCCGCGCCGCCGCCCGCGGCCAGCATCGCCATCGCGAAGGCGCCCGCGACCAACTGTCGCAAGGGCGTCCGGGTTGTGGCAGCGCCGAAAGGATTCATGATTGCTCCAGCAGCAGTAGTTCCGTTCCCCCAGGCCATCCTGCGAGGAAAAGCGGGCCGCTTCGCGGCGTCGCGCCAATGGGCGCGTAAGGCATGCGTTGCGTAGCAAATGGACCCGTGGTGTCAAGCAGGCGACCACAGGGACGCCGCAAGCTTGCGGAAACCTTTCGAGCGCGACGATTTGTCGGCTAAAATTCGGCGTCGCAGCAATTGCGCGGGGCCAGCGTTTGTGATTGAACCGGGGCCATGCCGGGTTTCCGCCATTGAGCGGAAAGCTCGCTCGAAAATTGCATAAAAGAACCCAAACGGGCTGACGAGAAGGTGCGAGAGGCGACCTGCATGTCTATGGGCAAAAGAAACATCCTTTCCCTCGGAACGCTTACGGCCGCAGTCGCGCTTCCGATCGTCCTCTTCGCGGGCCTTGCCTATGCTCAGGTCGAGGGGCAGCCGACCCCCGGAGGCATCGGCCTGCCGGCGACGGTCACCGAGGTTGGCCGTGAGACCCAGGCGTTCTACAACGGGCTCCTGCTCCCGATCATCACCTTCATCGCGCTGTCCGTTCTGGGCCTGCTGCTCTATGTCGCATGGCGCTTTAACGAGCAGACGAACCCGGTCCCCTCGAAACTCACCCACCATACGGGTCTCGAGATCGTCTGGACGCTGGTCCCGATCCTCATCCTCGTCGCGATCGCCATTCCATCTTTCCGGATTCTGGCGCATCAGGTCGAGATTCCGGAATCGAAGATCACAATCAAGGTGGCCGGCAACCAGTGGTACTGGTCCTACAAATATCCAGAAGATCAGGGCGGCGGCTTCGGTTTCGACCAGATGCTGAAGCCGGACGCCGAACTCAAGGAAGGCGAGCCGCGCCTGCTCGCCGTCGACAATGAGGCCTATGTTCCGGTCAACGAGGTCGTGAAGCTTCAGATCACCGCCAATGACGTCATCCACTCCTTCGTCATTCCCGCCTTCGGCGTCCGTATGGACGCGGTTCCCGGCCGTCTGAACGAGACCTGGTTCAAGGCTGAGAAGGAAGGCGTCTACTACGGTCAGTGTTCGAAAATCTGCGGCAAAGACCACGCCTTCATGCCCATGGCGATCCGCGTGGTGAGCCGCGAGAAATACGACGAGTGGCTGGCTGAGGCGAAGAAGAAGTTCGCGGCCGCCGAGTCGCCGGCCCGGCTCGCCTCGAGCGAGCCGGCTCGCTGAAGAAAGACGCAAGACACCATACGACTCTGAGGAAAAAACGATGGCGAGTTCGACTGCCGGAGCGCACGATCATCCTACGGGAGTGCGCCGCTTTCTCTTCTCCACGAACCACAAGGACATCGGCACGCTCTACCTGATTCTCGCCGTCATCGGCGGGATGGTGGGTCTGCTGATGTCGATCGCGATCCGCGCGGAGCTCATGTATCCGGGCATCGGCGTGTTCCCCGGCCTCGCGTCGCTGATCAATCACGCCGATCCCTCCATGGGGCTCGATCCGGCGAAGAACCTCTACAACGTCTTCATCACCGCCCATGGCGTGCTCATGATCTTCTACATGGTCATGCCGGCGCTGATGGGCGGCTACGCCAACTGGTTCGTCCCGATCATGATCGGCGCGCCGGACATGGCTTTCCCGCGCCTCAACAACATATCGTTCTGGTTCCTTGCCGTTTCTTTGATCCTGCTGGTCCTCTCGATGTTCGTCGAAGGCGCGCCGGGCATGATGGGCTTTGGCGGCGGCTGGGTGTTCTATCCGCCGCTGTCGTCGAACACCGGGCACCCCGGTCCGGCGATGGACTTCGTGATCCTGGCCCTGCATCTCGCCGGCGCTTCGTCGATCCTGGGTTCCATCAACATCATCACCACGATCTTCAACATGCGCGCCCCGGGCATGACGCTGCACAAGATGCCGCTTTTCGCCTGGTCCATGCTGGTCACGGCCTTCCTGCTCGTGTTGACGCTTCCGGTTCTCGCCGGCGCGATCACCATGCTGCTGACGGATCGCAACTTCGGCACGATGTTCTACGATCCGGCCGGCGGCGGCGATCCGCTGCTGTTCCAGCATCTCTTCTGGTTCTTCGGCCATCCGGAAGTCTATGTGCTGATCCTGCCGGCCTTCGGCCTGATCAGCCACATCGTCTCGACCTTCTCCAAAAAGCCTGTGTTCGGTTATCTCGGCATGGCCTACGCCATGGTCGCGATCGGCTTTCTCGGCTGCATCGTGTGGGCGCACCACATGTATACGGTCGGCCTGTCGCTGAACGCGCAGCGCTACTTCGTTTTCGCCACCATGGTGATCGCGGTGCCGACCGGCATCAAGATATTCTCCTGGATCGCGACGATGTGGGGCGGCTCGATCTCGTTCAGGGCCCCGATGGTGTGGGCGATCGGCTTCATCTTCGTGTTCACCATGGGCGGCGTCACCGGCGTCGTTCTCGCGAACGCCTCGGCGGACCGCCAGCTGCACGAGACCTACTTCGTCGTGGCGCACTTCCACTACACGATGTCGCTCGGCGCGGTCTTCGGCGTCTTCGCGGGATTCTACTACTGGTTCCCGAAGATGACCGGCTATCTCTACAATGAGACGCTGTCGAAGTTTCACTTCATCGTGCTCTTCATCGGCGTCAACCTCACCTTCTTCCCGCAGCACTTTCTCGGCCTCGCCGGCATGCCGCGCCGCTACATCGACTATCCGGACGCTTTCGCGATCTGGAATTACATCTCGTCGATCGGCGCGTTCATCGGCGGCATCAGCATCCTGGTCTTCTTTTACACGGTCTACGAGGCCTTCATGAAGAAGCGTGAAGCGGGCGCCAATCCGTGGGGCGCCGGCGCCACGACGCTGGAGTGGACGCTCCCGTCGCCGCCGCCGTTCCATCAATTCGAGGTCCTGCCGCGGATCACGGGTTCCGGCCACCAGTAATCGACGCCAGGCCGGCGCGGGTATCGCCTGCGCCGGCCGCGCCCTATCCGGGCGGGCGCTGCGTTTCGGTCAGTTCAGGAGCAATCGGAGGAGCGATGAGCGACGCTTCCTATCTCGACGACGGTCAGCGCCTGCAGCCGCGCATACCCGTCGCCGCGCCTTCGGACTATTTCCAGCTCCTGAAGCCGCGCGTGATGTCGCTCGTGGTGCTCACCGCGCTCGCCGGCATGTTGGTCGCTCCGGTTCCGCCGCACCCGTTCATCGGCTTCGTCTCGATCCTGGCGATCGCCGTCGGCGCGGGCGCATCCGGCGCGCTCAACATGTGGTACGACGCCGATATCGACGCCGTCATGACGCGTACGGCGCTGCGTCCGATCCCCGCTGGAAAACTCGAGGCCGAGTCGGCGCTCGCCTTCGGGCTCGTTCTGTCGATGCTCTCGGTCTTCGTCCTCGGTTTCGCCACGAACTGGCTCGCCGCCGCGTTGCTCGCTTTCACCATCTTCTTCTATGTCGCGATCTACACGATGTGGCTGAAGCGCTCGACGCCGCAGAACATCGTGATCGGCGGCGCCGCCGGCGCGCTGCCGCCCATGGTCGGCTATGCCGCCGCCTCCGGCGAGATCGGCTTCGCCAGCATCGTGCTCTTTGCGATCATCTTCATATGGACGCCGCCTCACTTCTGGGCGCTGGCGCTCATGAAACATGACGATTACGACCGCGCCGGCATCCCCATGATGCCGAATGTGCTCGGGACCGATCGCACGCGGCTAGAAATCCTCGTTTATTCGCTTCTTCTCGCGCCGCTCGGCGTCGCGCCTTGGCTGTGCGGCTTCGCAAGCCCGGTTTATGGCGTGATCGCGATCCTCTCGGGCGCCTATCTCGCCTGGCTCGCCGTTCAGGTTTATCGCAAGCGCGAGGGGGATGCGGCGCGCCGCGCCTCGCTGAAGCTTTTTTTGTTCTCGATCTCCTATCTCTTCCTTCTGTTCCTGGTTCTCGTCGCGGAGCGGGCGCTGCATCTCTCCAGGCTCATGTGAGCGCAAGGAAAAGGGACAAGACGGCATGAGCAACGAGCAGACGAGCGACCAGATGGGGCCAGAGGACGGAATCGTTCTGACGCCGGAACAGGCGCGCAGCCGCCGCGCCCGCAATCTCGCGATCGGCGTGATGGTGGCGCTGCTCGCCGTGCTGTTCTACGCCGTGACGATCGTGCGCCTGGGCGGCGCCGTGGCGCAAAGGGCGCTCTGATCATGACGGAGCCCGCCCGCCAGACGCCCCGCCGTCCGCGTAACATCGCCGCCGCTCTCATTGTCGGCTCCGTCGCGATGCTGGCGCTCTCGTTTGCTTCCGTCCCGCTTTATCGCGCCTTCTGCGCCGCGACTGGCTTCGGCGGCACGCCGCAGATTTCGAAGGCCGCGCCGGCGACGCAGGGCGAGCGCCGCCTCAGCGTCGGCTTCGACGCCAATGTCGCGCGCGATCTGCCCTGGCGATTCGAGCCCGAGGTTTCGAAGATCTCTCTGCGCACCGGCGAAACGACGACGGTCTATTACAAAGTCGCCAATCTCTCCGACAAGGAAACGAGTGGGCAGGCGGCCTATAACGTCAGCCCGGATCAGGCCGGCGCCTTCTTCGTGAAAGTCGCCTGTTTCTGCTTCGAGGAGAAGCGCCTCGGGCCGCATGAAACGGCCGAATGGGCGGTTGTTTTCTATCTCGATCCCGCGCTCGAGAAAGAAGAATCGATGCGTCGCGTCGAAGAGATCACGCTTTCCTATTCCTTCTACCCGACCAAGGGGCCGGCGAAAGCCCGGACCAGCGACGCGGTCGGGCTGAAGCCGAAATCCTGACCCCGGCGACGCCGGGGGGACATTGAACCTGGAACACGCCGGGCGACCGGCGAATGACGAGGAAGACCGAAAATGGCCGACGGACACGCGAAACCCCAACACGACTATCACCTCGTCGATCCCAGTCCGTGGCCGATCGTCGGCGCCTTCTCCGCTTTGACGACCGCGATCGGCGCCATCATGTGGATGGCGCAGCACAAGGGCGCGCCGATCTACGGCATGAAGTTCGGCGGCACGCTGTTCTTCCTGGGCTTCGCCGCCATTCTTGCGGTCATGTACGCCTGGTGGAGCGATATCGTTCGCGAGGCGCAGGTCGAGGGCCATCACACCCCGGTCGTGCAGCTTCATCACCGCTACGGCATGATCCTTTTCATTCTCTCCGAGGTGATGTTCTTCGTCGCCTGGTTCTGGGCCTTCTTCAATTCCAGCATCTTCCCGGGCGACGTCTGGCAAGTGACGCGCACCGAGCTCTTCCAGGGCGTCTGGCCGCCCAGGGGCATTGAAGTGCTGAGCCCCTGGAAGCTGCCGCTGCTCAATACGCTCATTCTGCTGAGCTCCGGCGCGACGCTCACCTGGGCGCATCACGGCCTGCTGCACGACAACCGCGAGCAGCTCAAGAAGGGCTTGATGGCGACGATCGGCCTCGGCCTGCTGTTCACCGCGATCCAGGCCTATGAATACGCCCACGCGCCCTTCGCCTTCTCGTTCGACCCGGCGCATCCTGCGGCGACGAATTACGGCTCGACCTTTTTCATGGCGACGGGCTTCCACGGCTTCCACGTCATCGTCGGCACGCTGTTCCTGATCGTGTGTCTGGTGCGTACCTTCAAGGGCCATTTTACCGCCGATCATCACCTCGGCTTCGAATTCGCCGCCTGGTATTGGCACTTCGTCGACGTGGTCTGGCTGTTCCTGTTCTGCTGCATATATGTGTGGGGCAACTGGGGTGGGGCGATGGAGTAAGCGTTTGGCGCGTACCCTGCGCGCCAGCACATCGTCGCGTATCGACGGTCAC
Organism: uncultured Alphaproteobacteria bacterium; assembly: GCA_963806665.1. Taxonomy (GTDB): domain Bacteria; phylum Pseudomonadota; class Alphaproteobacteria; order Rhizobiales; family Beijerinckiaceae; genus Methylocystis. The sequence continues at coordinate 350,050 of CAWDYM010000007.1, forward strand.
GGCGCCGCCGTGGCCGTTTTCATTTGGAAGCGAGCAGAAAATGGCTGAAGAGCAGACCTATCCTCCGGCGCAAGTCTACATCGACGGTCTGCTGGGGAGGTGTCCGCGCTGCAGCAAAGGCCATATGATCAAAGGCCTGCTGACGGTCGCCCCGAAATGCGAGGTCTGCGGCCTCGATTTTTCATTCGCCGACACCGGCGACGGCCCCGCCATCTTCGTGATGACGATCGCTGGATTCATCATCGTCGGCCTCGCCTGGTATATCGAGGTCGTCTACCAGCCGCCCTATTGGGTTCACGCCGCTTTCTTCCTGCCTTTTTCGGCGTTTGTCTGCATCGGCCTGCTGAGGCCGGCAAAGGGCCTGCTGATCGCCCTTCAATATTTCAACAAGGCGGAAGAGGGTCAGCGCGAATCATGAGCCCCGGCGCGCGGGCGCTGCTGTGGCCCGCGGTCGCGACCGCTCTGGGCGTCGCCCTGCTGCTTACCCTCGGCTTCTGGCAATTCCGACGCCTCGGCGAGAAAGAGGCGCTGATCGCCCGCATCGAGAGCCGTGTGCACGTTGCGCCACAGGAATTGCCGCCTCCCGGTCGATGGTCGCAGCCGGCGGGCTATGACTTCACCCATGTGCGCGCGAGCGGCCATTATCTCCAAGGGCCGGAAGCGCTCATCTTCATGAAGCCGCCGGAGGGCCTTGGCAGCGAGCCGGGCTATATGGTGGTGACTGGGTTTGCGCTTTCCGACGGCCCGATCCTTCTGGTCGAGCGCGGTTTCGTTCCGGTCTCGAAAGCCGCGGACGCGGCGGGCCGTGCGCCGCCTTCCGGCGAAACGGTGGTCACCGGCCTCATGCGCGCCCCGCAGTCACGCAACGCCTTCACGCCGGCAGACGATCCGGCTCGCTTCATCTGGTTCACGCGCGACCCCGGCGCGATTGCGGCAAGGCTGGGCTTGCCCAACGCCGCGCCTTTCACGCTGGCGCTCGAAACGCCGGAGAGCGCCGGACCAAACGGCTTTCCGCGCCTCGTCCCCGTCACGCCGGAAATCGTCAACAACCATCTCTCCTATGCCTTCACCTGGTTTTCGCTCGCTCTGGCGCTGCTCGCGGTCTTCGGCGTTTTCGCGCGGGGGCGGCTGAAGCGCGGCGAGACGGGCTGAGCGCTTGCGGCGGGCGCGAATATGTTATGAAAAGGCCTCGACGCGTCGCCGATTGCGTCTGTCGCCCATTATGGACTGAACGTTGCGCTATCTCTCCACGCGCGGGGAAGCCCCGCAGCTTGCATTTGACGACGTCCTGCTCGCCGGTCTCGCGACGGACGGCGGGCTGTACGCGCCTTTCGCCTATCCGCATCTCGCGCCCACGGACATCGCCGCGCTCGCGGGCCTTCCGTATGCGGCGGCCGCGACCCGGCTTGTTTCGCCCTTCCTGAGCGATGACTCGGCGCGCGCGGCCTTGCCCGGGCAGACGGAGGCGGCCTATGCGAGCTTCCGTCATCGCGCCATCGCGCCGCTCACGCAGATCGCCGACAATCTCTTCGTGCTCGAACTTTTCCATGGTCCGACGCTCGCCTTCAAGGATCTGGCGATGCAGCTTCTTGGCCGCATGATGAATGACGTGCTCGAGAAGCGAAATTTGCGCGCCACGATCGTCGGCGCCACCTCCGGCGACACCGGCGCCGCCGCGATCGAGGCTTTTCGCGGTCTGCCGCGGGTCGACGTCTTCATTCTTTATCCGCACGGCCGCGTTTCCGACGTGCAGCGCCGCCAGATGACCTGCGTCGCGGACGACAACATCCACACGATTGCGCTGCAGGGAACGTTCGACGACGCGCAGAACATTCTCAAGCGTCTCTTCCGCAACGCGCCGTTCCGCGAGCGCGTGGGGCTCGCGGGCGTCAACTCCATCAACTGGGCGCGCGTCGTTGCGCAGATGGTGTATTACTTCACCAGCTCCGTCTCGATTGGCGCGCCGCACCGGCGTGTTTCCTTCGCCGTGCCGACCGGCAACTTCGGCGACGTGCTCGCCGGTTATATCGCCAAGCATATGGGTCTGCCGATCGAGCGCCTGATCGTCGCGACCAACGCCAACGACATTCTCGCCCGGGCGCTCGCCACGGGGCGCTATGAGCCGCGCGGCGTGACGCCGACACAGTCGCCGTCGATGGACATACAGGTCTCCTCAAATTTCGAGCGTCTGCTGTTCGACGCGACGGGCCGCGATCACCCTGCCGTGCGCGCCGCTTTCGCCTCGCTCGACCAGTCGGGCGGTTTCGACATTGCGCCCGCGGCGCTCACCGCGATCCGCGCTGAATTCGACGCGTTCTCCGTTGGCGAGGCGGAGACCACGGCTGAGATCGCGCGCACCTGGCGCGCCGCGGATTATGTGCTGGACCCGCACACGGCGACCGGCGTGCGCGCCGCGCGCGCCCGTCTCGCGCAAGATCCTTCGACGCCGGTCGTCGCGCTCGCCACTGCGCATCCGGCGAAGTTCCCGGACGCCATCGAGCGCGCCATCGGCTACCGGCCGCGTCTCCCGGACTGGATCGCCGCGCGTCTCGAAGGCGCAGAGCGTTTCACCATATTGGAGAATGACGAAGCGCGGATAGCCGCCTTCATCGCAGAGCGCGCCCGCGCGGCGAAGGCATGACAATGGCTCTCTTTGGCGTCATCGGCCGGCGTGAGATGCCAATTCGGGGCGAGGGGGTTTATATGCGCCCCTCCGAGATGCGCGATTATGTCGAATGGGCGTCGCTGCGTGACAAGAGCCGGGCTTTTCTCACGCCATGGGAGCCCCTCTGGCCCGTCGACGACCTCACCCGCCCGAGCTTTCGCTATCGCGTGCGCCGCCACGCCGAGGAAATGGCGCGCGACGAGGCCTATTCCTTCTTCGTGTTCCGTGAAGACGACGACGCGCTTCTGGGCGGCCTCTCCTTCGGCCATGTCCGGCGCGGCGTCTCTCAGGCGGCGACTCTAGGCTATTGGATGGGCGAACCCTACGCCGGAAAAGGATATATGACCCGCGCTGTGAAGGCCGCCTGCGTCTATGCTTTCGAAAAGCAGGGATTGCATCGCGTCGAGGCGGCGTGCTTGCCGACGAACGAACCTTCGAAGCGGCTGCTGGAGCGCGTCGGCTTCAAGCAGGAAGGCTATGCGCGCTCTTATCTGAATATTAACGGACAGTGGCGCGATCACCTCCTCTTCGCGCTTCTCGAGACGGACCCGACGCCGCCGGGCAAGCCTTGTTCCAACGTTTGAAGATCGCGTTGACCATGATGTGAAGCGACGGCTGAGCTTTGGCGAAACATCGCGTAAATTGCGCGCAGTTTCTGTCTAGCCCGGGGTAAACCGTGAGCATCAGCGGTGTTGAAATCGACGATCATCGGCGGCGCCGCCGTCACGCGCCTCGGCCTCCAAGAAACCGCGCGCATGATGCTTGAACTCGCGGAGCGTCCGGCGCGGGAGGAGGGGCCCTATTACTTAACCTCCGTTAACGGCGAAGTGCTCGCGCGCCGGGCCTTCGACAGGGACTTCGCCGCGCTCGTCGACACCGCCAATTCAATTTCCGCCGATGGCCAGCCGCTCGTCGTCGCGTCGCGTCTGCTGTCGAAAAAGCCGTTGCCGGAGCGGGTCGCGACGACCGATCTCTATCCCATCGTCGCACGCCTGGCGCAGGACACGGGCGCGAGCTGCTATCTGCTCGGCGCAAGCGAGGACGTGAACCGCGCCGCTTATGACGCGACGAAGCGCATGGCGCCGCGCCTCAATATTCTCGGCCGTTCGCATGGTTATCTCAAAGGGGCCGAGCTTGAAGCCAAGCTCGACGAGATCAACGCGCTCGCGCCCGACATTCTCTGGCTCGCCATGGGCGTGCCGCTGGAACAGCATTTCGTGCGCGATCATGCGCATCGCCTCAAAAACGTGAAGATGATCAAGACGTCCGGCGGTCTGTTCGACTTCGTCGCGGGCGTCAAGAAGCGCGCGCCCCAGAAGATGCAGGACGCCGGCCTCGAGTGGGCGTTCAGACTGGGACTGGAGCCAAAGAGGCTTTTCAGGCGCTATCTGACGACCAACCCCGTCGCAATCCTTCTGCTGCTGACGCTCACGCAGTAGGTCGGGCGCGTCGCGCGTCAGATAGCGACGCGCCGCGCATCGCCTCAGCCGATGCGTCCCGCCAGCCGCCGCCACAGTCCATTATCCGCGTGAAAGACGTAATCGAGCTTCGCGCTCGTCACGCTTTTCGCGCCCTTGACGATGAGCCAGTCGGCGAGCGCCGCGACCTGCTTCGTGGGGCAGGAGAAGGTCAGCGTCTCCCCGTTGCGCTCGCGCAAGGCGACGTTGAACTTGGTCTGCGCCTCCGACGCGGCCTCGCTGCTCAAGGCGATGACGGCGCGCACGTCGCGCGTCGTGCGCGCCTCTTCCTCTGCGGCGATGCGGGAGAGAATGACGCGCGCCGCTTCCTTCGCCGTCTCGCTCCAGGGCGCTGCGAGCGAGGCGACGAGATTGGCCTGCGAGCGCAGGATCACGCCGTCCTCCAGCACCTTCAGGGCATTGGCGGTGAGGGTCGCGCCGGTCGAAGTGATGTCGATGATGAGATCGGCCGAACCCGCGGCGGGCGCGCCTTCCGTGGCGCCGGAACTCTCGACGATGCGATAGTCGCCGACGCCATGCTGCGCGAAGAAGCGGCGCGTGGTGTTGATGTATTTCGTCGCGACGCGCAGCCCGCGGCCGTGGCGCGCGCGAAAACCGTCGGCGATGTCGGCGAGATCGGCCATGGCGCGCACGTCGATCCAGGCCTGAGGCACGGCGACGACGACATTGGCGTGGCCGAAACCGAGCGGCGCCAGAAGCTCCACCTTGCTTTCGGGATCGGCGATCTCTTCACGCACGAGGTCTTCGCCGGTCACGCCAAAATGAACTTCGCCGCGGGCGAGGCGGCCGGTAATTTCGGACGCTGAGAGATAGGCGACTTCGACGCCGTCCAGTCCCCCGATCGCGCCCCGATAATCGCGCGCGCCGCGCCCCTGCGTCAGTTCGAGGCCGGCGCGGGCGAAGAAGGCGTTGGCGTTTTCCTGCAGGCGGCCCTTTGAGGGCGTGGCGACGATGAGTTTCCGCGTCATGCTGCGCCTCCCGCGCGCGGGGCGCTCGCTAATCTGTCGATCCAAATGGCGGCGCCCACCGCGGGAATGTCGGCGCTGGCCCCGAGCGTCCTGAGCAGCCGGTCATAGCGTCCGCCGCCGACGACGGGGGCGGATTCGGCCGCATCGCGGGCTTTGTGGCGCGCCTCGAAGACGAAGCCCGAGTAATAGTCGAGACGGCGGGCGAAGCTTGCCGAAAACGCCATGTCGTCGAGATTGAGCCCGCGCGCCGCGATGAAGCCCGCGCGCGTGTCGAAGGAGTCGAGCGCGGGGGCGAGGTTGAGCTTCGCGTCGTCCGAGAGCTTTCGCAAGGCGGCCGAAGCGATGTCGGGCGCGCCTTCGATGGCGAAAAAGGCCTCGGCGAGGGCGCGCTTCTCGACCGAAACGCCGGCGCCCTCGGCGAGCGTCGCCTGATCCAGGAAACGCTCGGCAACCTCCGCCGCGCTGCGGCCGCCCACCGGCGTGATGCCGGCCATGGAGAGAAGGTCTTCGACAAGGCGACGGGCGTCGGCGGGATCCACTCGGGTCAGCGCCGCGAGCACGCCGGATTGTTCGGCGCCGTTGGGGCGGGGCGGCGCAAACATCCGGGCGACGGACTGGCCGCGCATGTGGCCGGCCTCGACGCGCCGGCGCCAGACCGGTGGAAGGCCCAGCCCGTCGAGAAAGGCGCCCACCAGCCCTGCGTCGCCCATGTAAACGCGCAGATCCGCCGCCCCGGCGGCCTGCGCCGCATCAAGCGCTGCGCCCAGGATCTCAGCGTCGGCGGCTTCGCGATCGTCCCGGCCGAAGCTCTCGATGCCGGCCTGCAGGAACTCGCCGGCGCCCGGCCCGCTCTGCAGCGGCGCCCGGAAGATCGAGCCCCCGTAAGCGAAGCACGAAGGCCGCCCGACGCCCGGGGCGCGCAGATAGTCCAGGCAGACCGGGATCGTGTATTCAGGCCGCAGGCAGAGTTCGGCGCCCGAGGCGTCTGTCGTCAGATAGAGATGGCCGCGGAAATCCTCGCCGGCGCGATCAAGGAAGACCCCGGCGGGTTGCAGCAGCCGAGGCTCCTGGCGCGCAAAGCCCGCCCTCTCGAAGTGGGCGAGAATGGCCGCCAGTCTCTCGGATGGCCGGCGGTCGGGAGCATTGGCGGTCGCGTCGGTCACGCTGCGGGATTCCTCTCGATTTTGCGCTTTGTTTAGCAATCGGCCCGCGGCGGCGCATCACCTTTCAGCGCGGAAGGTGAATGACGCCCGGAATTTTCCCGACATTCTCCACCCTGCAAAAAAGAAGAGCCGCGGCTCTGTGGCTGCGGCTCGACGGATCACTTGTTACCGGGGGGAATTCAGCGTCGATGTTCCCACCCGCGGCGGGAGGCTTCTGCGTGGCGCTTGGGGTCGCCGTGCCAGCCTCGGTGGGCCTGAGGACCGCCGCGCTCGTCGGGGCGTCCGCGGGGGGCGCGCGCGCCGCCGCCGCCTTCACGCTCCTCCCAGCTGCTGTGTTCTTCGCCCCCGCGCGCGGCTCGGCGCTCGTCATATTCGCCGCCGCGCTCCTCGCCCCAGGCGCCGCGTTCTTCCGCCTCGGGCTGACGGCCTCTGCCGCCGCGGCCACGCGATTCGGGAACGGCGGTCTCGCGGTCCTCCATGGCGACATGGAGAGTCGTGGGCTCGGGGAGGAACAGGCTTTCGGCGTTCTCCTCCATGAGTTCGGCGCGGCGGGCCTGCATCTGTTCGCCGAGCGCCGCGGTGTCGACCTCAGCCTCGAGGGCCTTGGAGAAAATGCTGTCGGGGATGCGCTCTTCCTCGTCGATATGGTGACGCATCTGTTCTGCGAGCACTTTCACCTTGGCGTCGAAGAAGGGGTCCGAGGTCGGCGTGTTGATGGCGATGTCGTAGACGAGCACCTTGGCGCTGTCGTGCTCGACCTGCGCCTGGTCCAGCAAGGGGTCGTCGATGTGCTCACGGCAGGCGGGGTAAAACAGCTCCTCCTCGATTTCGGCGTGAACCGTGAGTTCAAGGCAGATCTGTTGGGCGATCTTGGCTTTTTCAGCGCGCCGCGTGGCGCTTTCGAACCGCTCGAAAAGTTCTTCGACGCGGCGGTGATCGGCCTTCAGCATGTCGATCGCATCCGTCTGCTGCCCGTTGACCGGCGCCTTCCCCCGCGTGGCGCCTTGCATCGCCCCCATCTTGTTGTCGCGTCCTTCGCTTCTTTCGCTTTGTCTGGCCATGACCATACCCTCGCTCGCCCCTCCGCCGGTCGAGCCCGTAACGCGAGCATCTTCGTTCGTGTTCCCTTTGAATCAGCCGTCAGGCAATCGCTTCAACAATTGCTCCAGGGGCTCGGGGCTCACCGCCTTTGGCGGCGAAAACGGCTCGCTGACCGAAGCGACGAGCGCGATCGCCACAATGGCGGCCGCGCCGAAGATCGTCTGCGCCAGAAGCTGTGGCCGCGCCCGGTCGAGGTGCACGACCGCGAGGCTCGCCTGGGTGATGAAAGCGATCAGGATCACCGCCGCCCATTTGCGGTCGTCGGGATAGACCTCGGCGATCGTGAGCCGCTGCTCGCGCGCTGCTCGCAGTTTCATCACGGTGTCGATGACGACGCGCTGGAAAGCGGGCTCGATTTTGGCGCTGCTCGCGACGCGTGTGAGCGCATCGAGCGCCGCCTCGGCCTCGGGCGCCTCCTCGCCGTTTTCCATCGCCTTCCATTCGAGGCCCACGACGGCCTCCAGATAGTTGCGGATGGCCGCCGGCATCCCGGACTCCACGGCGCCATGGTTCTCGGTCAGCGCCGACAGAGTGACGAGCTGTTCACGCTCCAATCCGAGGGCGGCGTAAGCGCGGCGATTGGCTTCCCACACATCCTGGGACATGAAGGTCATCAGCAGGCCGAAAAGCGTCGCCGGGACTCCGACGAAGGGCGGCACGACGCCTTTCCAGTTCTGTACGGAGGGGGCGAGCGGCGACGCGAAAGTCAGCCAGCACACGAACCAGGCGAAGGCGGCGAAGGCGGCGGCGAGCGTCAGCGCCATGACTTCGGTCGATTGGGACAGCCACAGATGGAGGATCCCGATGTGAGCCAGCATGCCACCCTCTCCGCGAATCGATATGTGGACAAACGCCATAGCACGTCCGATCAAAGGCGCCGCCGGATCGGCGTGCGGACCCTCTTGCGTCTCCGCGCATCCTCTGCCAAATAAGGCGCGGGAGGTTGGCGTTGGACGTTTCACTCGCCAACTGGGTCAGGTCCGGAAGGAAGCAGCCCTAACGAGCTTGAGCGGGTCTTCGTTCAGCCTCCTACCTTTCCGACAGGCGCGCGGCGCAGGGCCATAAGGCTTCAGGGCCATGGGTTAGGGCCATGGGGCTTTCGTGCCGGCGCGCCTTTCGTTTTTGCGGACGAAGATGGACCACGAGCGCGACCCGCCGACGCCATCGCTCGAGGACGCTGGCCCCTCGCTTTTCGGCGTGGAGGAGGCGCCCGCGGCGGCCTATCGCGTTCTTGCCCGCAAATACCGCCCCTCGACCTTCGCGGACCTCATCGGCCAGGAGCCGATGGTGCGCACGCTCGAGAACGCCTTCGACCTCGGCCGCATCCATCAGGCCTATCTGCTGACCGGCGTGCGCGGCGTCGGCAAGACGACAACCGCGCGCATTCTCGCCCGCGCTTTCAATTACGAGCTGCCGGCCGGAGACGGCCATCCCGCCGTCAACCAGCCGACGATCCACATGGGCGCGCTCGGGGTTCATTGCCAGGCCATCATCGACTCGCGCCATGTCGACGTGCTGGAGATGGACGCGGCTTCCCACACCGGCATCGACGACGTTCGTGAGATCATCGACAACGCCCGCTATCGTCCGGTGATGGCGCGCACGAAGGTCTACATCATCGACGAAGTGCACATGCTGTCCAAGGCGGCCTTCAACGGCCTGCTCAAGACGCTCGAAGAGCCGCCCGAGCATGTGAAATTCATCTTCGCGACGACCGAAATCGAGAAAGTGCCGGTGACGGTGCGCTCGCGCTGTCAGCGCTTCGATCTGCGCCGCATCGACGCCGGACTGCTGGCCGAACATCTGCGCAAGATCTGCAAGAAAGAGCGCGTGGAAATCGAGCCCGATGCGCTGGCCATGATCGCGCGGGCGGCCGAGGGCTCGGTTCGAGATGCGCTCTCGCTGCTCGATCAGGCGATCGCCTATGGCGCAGCGCATAGCGCGGGCGGCGCGATCGCCGCCGACGATTTGCGGCTGATGCTCGGCGTCGCCGACAAGGCGCGCGTCATCGACCTGTTCGAGGCCGTGATGGCCGGCGATGTCGGCGACGTCGATCGCGCTGCTCGAAGACCAATACAACGGCGGCGCCGATCCGGCGCAGGTGCTGCTGGAGATGGCCGAGTTCACTCATCTTGCGACGCGGCTCAAACTCGCGCCCGAGACGGCGCATTCGGCGGCGCTGACGCCGGAGGAAAAGCGGCGCGGACTGGCGGCGGCCGAAGGCCTGACTATTCCCGCGCTCACGCGCGCCTGGCAGATATTGATGAAGGGCGTCGACGAATTGCGTGGCTCGCAGCGCCCGCTGCAGGCCGCCGACATGGTGCTGGTGCGTCTTGCCTATGCGGCCGATATGCCGACGCCGGGCGACGCGCTGAAGCGATTGGGTTTCGGCGGGCCGGGCGCCGGGACGCCCCAAAAGCCCGCGTCCGCGACCCCGCCCTCCCGCAGCGCGCCTGTGGCGACGAGCGCGCCCGCGCCAGCCTTGCGCCCGCAGAGCGTGGCCAAAACCGCCTTCGCCAAACCTGCCTTCGCCAAACCCGCCCCGGCGACGCCAAGCGCAGTCGCCGCGCGCGTCGCCCTCGAGAGCTTCGAGGCGCTTGTTGCGATGGCGGAGGAAAAGCGCGAGATACGTCTCAAGATCGCGCTCGAATCCGACGTTCGCCTCCTGCGTTTCGAGCAGGGGCGCATCGAATTCGAGCTTGCGCCCGGCGGGTCGCGCGACCTCGCGTCGACGCTGATGCAGAAACTGCAGCTGTGGACCGATGGACGCTGGATGGTGTCGATCGTCGCCTCCGGCGGCGCGCCGACGCTGAAGGAAAAGCGCGAGGCGCAGGAGCGCGAACAGCGCTCCGGCCTGGAAGCCGATCCGGTCGTCGCAAGCGTGCTCGCGCATTTCCCCGGGGCGCAGATCATCGCCGTGCGCAGCCGGGAAGGGGCAATCGCGCCGCCCAATGAGGACGAGGCGCCGGAAGTGCAGTATGACGACCTCTCGCCCCCCGAAGAAGACTGAGGAGAAGCGCCAATGATGGATTTCATGGGCCTGATGAAGCAGGCGCAGCAGATGCAGGCCAAGATGGCCGAAGCGCAGCTCGAACTTGAAAACACCGAAGTCGAAGGAGAAGCGGGAGGCGGCCTTGTGAAGGTGAAGCTCACAGCCAAGGGCGCCATGAAGTCCCTCTTCATCGACCCGAGCCTCGTGAAGGTGGGCGAGAAAGAGATACTCGAGGACCTCATCCTCACCGCCCACATGCAGGCGCGGGTCAAGGCGGACGAAGCCATGGCTGAGAAGATGAAGGCGATGACCGGCGGTCTGCAACTGCCGCCGGGCTTCAAGATGCCTTTCTAGCGTTCCGATGGCGGAACGCGTCGCCGGTCCCGAAATCGAACGGCTCGTGCAGCTTCTCGCGCGGCTGCCCGGGCTTGGGCCGCGCTCGGCGCGGCGCGCCGTCCTGCACCTTATCCGCAAGCGCGAGGAACTGCTGAGCCCCCTCGCCGACGCCATGCGCGTCGCGCAGGAAAGAATCGTGTCCTGCTCGGTCTGCGGCAATGTCGATACGAGCGATCCCTGCACCATCTGCCGGGACGCGCGGCGCGACCCTTCGATCCTCGTCGTCGTCGAGACGGTCGCGGATCTGTGGGCGCTGGAGCGCGCCCGGCTTCTTAACGCGCGTTATCACGTGCTCGGCGGCGTGCTGTCGCCGCTCGACGGCGTTGGCCCGGACGATCTGACGATCGCGAGCCTGATCGGAGCGCGTGCGGGGCGGGGAAACGCGCGAGATCCTGCTTGCGGTCAACGCCACTGTCGACGGCCAGACGACCGCGCATTACATCGCCGATCTTCTCGCGCCGACGGGCGTCAAGGTGACGCGACTCGCTCATGGCGTGCCCGTCGGCGGCGAACTGGATTATCTCGACGAAGGCACGCTCGCGGCCGCGCTGGAACGACGCACGATTTTCTAAGACCGTCTTACTTCGCGGTCGTCTTGCTTGCGATGAATTTGCTGAAATCGTCGACGCCCATCTCGCCCGTATATTTTTCGCCGTTGATGAAGAAGGTCGGCGTGGAGTTCACCCCGAATTTCTCGGAGGCGCGGGTCCGCACATCCACGACCTTCTTGTAGAGATCCTGGTCCTTCAGAACCGCCTCGAACTTCTCCTGACCGAGTCCCGCCTGCTTGAGCACATTGGCGAGCCCGTCGAGCGGCTTGTCGGCGAAGGCCCAGTTCTTCTGCTGCGCAAAGAGCAGGTCGACCACGGCGTCGCGCTTGTCCGGCCCCAGGTCCCGCGCCAGCATGAAGGCGGCGATGGCGAGCTGATCGAGCGGAAACTCGCGCAGGATGAATTTCGCCTTGCCGGTATCGATGAAGTTTTTCTTGAGCGCCGGATAGACTTCGTGATGAAACGCCGCGCAATGGCTGCAGGTCATTGAGGCGTATTCGACGATTGTCACCGGCGCGTTGGCGTCGCCCTCGACGATGTCGGGAAGCGCATTCGGCGCCATTAACTCCTCCACCGCGACCTTGCCGGCGGCGGCTTTTTCAGCCTGCGCGGGGTTGCTCGCAAAGGCGAGCGCGGCGGCGGCGGCGAGGAGGTTGCGGCGCGAGAGTTCGAAAGAACGAAAGGACATGTGCGGTCCATGGTCAGGATTGCGAGCGGAGCGAACATAGTCGCTCCGCCGATCGAGGCAAATGGAATTTCGGCCCGCGTTACTTCCGCAGTCCGTGGGTCGGCTGAATGAAATAATAGACCATTGCGACGACCGCGAAAACGCCCCCGAACCACAAGACGACGTCGCCCAGCATCGTATTCTGCATGGCGAAGCTGAAAACGCTGATCGCCAGCCCTGCGATGGCGAACCAGAGTGGCGTCTGGCTGCGTTCCTGCGGCGGTTGCGGGCGTTTGTTGACAGGCTGAGACATTGTCGTTCTCCCCCTAGTTCCGCCGGGATCATATCGCGGCGGGCGGGGAAAGGCGAAAGGGCCGCGCGGTCACGGGCGCCGCGAAAAAAAAGCAACCAGGCCTTTGGGCCTGGTTGCCGCTCGTTCCAGTCTCGGCGACCGATTAGCGCGAGTAGAATTCGATGACGAGGTTCGGCTCCATCTGAACCGGGTAGGGGACCTCCGTCGCGTGCGGGACGCGCGTCATCTTCGCGGTCATCTTGGCGTGGTCGACGTCGTAATATTCCGGCACGTCGCGCTCGGCGAGCGACACGGATTCGAGAACCGTGACAGCCTGCTTCGAGGCTTCCTTCACCTCGATCACGTCGCCGGCCTTCACCAGATAGGACGGGACGTTGACCCGCTTGCCGTTGACGCGAATGTGACCGTGGTTGACGAACTGGCGCGCGGCGAAAACCGTCGGCACAAATTTCGAGCGATACACGACCGCATCGAGGCGACGCTCCAACAGGCCGATCAGATTGTCGCCCGAGTCGCCCTTCATGCGGATCGCTTCCGCGTAATATTTGCGGAACTGCTTCTCGGAGATGTTGCCGTAGTAGCCCTTGAGCTTCTGCTTCGCCTTGAGCTGCGTTCCGTAGTCGGAGAGCTTGCCCTTGCGGCGCTGGCCATGCTGGCCGGGGCCGTATTCACGGCGGTTCACGGGGCTCTTCGGGCGGCCCCAGATGTTCTGGCCCAGACGGCGGTCGAGCTTGTATTTGGCTTCTGCGCGCTTCGTCACTTTACTTTCGTCCTCTCATGGCCGCGTTTCACGCGCGAGAGCGAAAAGACGAAAGAGCGCCTGGAGCCGTGGCCCGAGGCGCTGACGCCGTAATCGCGTTTCCCGCGCGCGCCCGGCTGCGCCGGGGCTTTAGGAACGCGCCCTCCTCTGCCGGAAGACCGGCTGACAGGCGTTCTTTAGAAACGCCACGGGTGCACTCCCGGCGCGGTTGTCCGCGTCGGGATGAGGGGGAGCTAAAGCAAGCCGAGGCCCCAGTCAAGAAAAAAGCCCGGAAATACCGGGCTTTTTCGATCTCAGAAGGGGAGGCCCTCAGTGTAGGGCGCAATCACTTCCGTATTGTGGGGCGGCCGCTGCGGAAGGGTTTCCTGCATGTACCAGCTGCGCTGATTGGCTTCGACCGGGTCGTGATTGTAATAGGTCTGCTGCAGCATGTAACGATTGGTGCTGCCGACCGGAACCTGCGTGCCGGGATCGAGCCAGCTGCGGCGTTCAACGTCGATCGGCCCACGGCCGGCGACGGCGCGGGCCGTGGCGGCCTCCTCATCGTGGTGCGACACTGAGTAGGCGGGGTGGCGATGCGACTTGGCGAGCGCGTCGCCGCCCGCGACCACCGCGACGAGGCAGGCGAGGCCCACCGACAATTTCAATCCCTTGCGCATCTCCATCCTCTCAGGCTCGACGCTATGAGCTCATCATATAGGAACGTCTCGCAAAAGCGAGACGGCCTCGCAGCGAGCGTTAGTTTTTCGCGGCTTCAGAGTGAACGGGAGCCGAGCGCGCGACGGCATGTCCCTTTCGGGCCGGGGGCTTGGCGTGCGCGGTCCGGTGCGGCGGGATCGAGGCCGTGACGTCGTCGCGGGAGACGGCGCCGCATCCCTTGGCGCGGGCGAGCTCCGCGTTGAGGAAAAAGCTGTTGAGCGGCTTGTTGTCGCCGCCGGCCGAATAGCTGAGTTTGTCCAATATGCAGCCAAGGCTGACGCGATCGATGGGCGTTGCGGCCGCGCCGCAGGCGATTCCCGCGATCTCCAGCGGAACCTTGACGTCGAGAAGGCGGGTAGCGACGCAGGCGCGCTCGCTCGCCTCGACGCCCTCGCCGCCCGGATGCGAGAGACGGATGTCAGCCGTCTCGAAGGCGCCGAAGCGGGTCGAAAGCGACGTCGGGGGGCCAATCTTGGCGACGCTGAGACCCACGGCCTTGGCGTGCCGCGTCATGTCCAGGAAGAAATCGGCGTTCGTGGCCTTGGGATCGAGATCGGGGTGAATGTCGACGCGCAGGAAGGGCGCGCCGAGCGTGAACTGGCCGATCGTCAGACTGTCGACGCGGGGCTCGCCGTCCCCGGTCTCGCCGACCGCGACGATCTTCTTCTCGCGCTCGAATTCCGGCGCGGCGATGTCGAGGGACGGGGTCGTCGGCGCGCCAAGGGCCGTCTCCAGCTCGGTTCCGGCCTTGGTCGTGATCTTGGCCGGGCCTGCGACGACCGCCGGGGCGCCCGCGTCGGCGATGGCGGAATGGGGGTCGGCCGCACGATGCGTCAGAAGTGCGGCGGCGGCGAGGATGACCGAGGCGCCGACGCCCATGCCGAGCGCCACGCGGGCGCCGGTCTGCCGCGCGCGGAGAGGCGTCCCACGGGCCGCGGGCTCATATTCACGGTGATCGAAAGCGTTGGCACTCATCACGCAACTCCGGCGCCTGGCGCATACTGCGCGAAATTCATCATGCGCCGGATCATGCCGGGTTTGCAGAAAACTAAGGTTAACGCGAACAGGCCGATTTATTCATGGTGAACAGAAGGTTGACGCGTGCGAACGGGGGAGGCGGCATAAAAAAGCCCGCGCCGGAGGGCGCGGGCTTCGATGCTTTGTGGACGGAAGGTCGGGGAGGATTACTCCTCCTCTTCCTCCTCGTCGTCCTTCTTGCCCTTCTTGGGCGCGCCGGCTTCGCGGGCCTTCAGGGCCGCGCCGAGAATGTCGCCGAGCGACGCGCCGGAGTCGGCGGAGCCGAACTGCGCGATGGCTTCCTTCTCTTCAGCGACTTCGAGCGCCTTGATCGAGACGGCGACCTTGCGGGCCTTGCGGTCGAACAGGGTGACGCGGGCGTCGACCTTCTCGCCGACGGCGAAGCGCTCGGGGCGCTGGTCGGCGCGGTCGCGGGCGAGCTCGCTGCGCTTGATGAAGGTGGTCAGATCGGTGCCGGAGATCTTCACGTCGATCCCAGCTTCCTTGACCTCGATCACCTCGCAGGTGACGACGGCGCCCTTCTTGACGTCGCCGCCGGCGCTGCCTTCATCGCCGCCGCCAACGGAGGCGAAGGGGTCGCCGGCAAGCTGCTTCACGCCGAGCGAGATGCGCTCCTTCTCGACGTCGACGTCGAGAACCTGAGCGTTGATCTCGTCGCCCTTCTTGTATTCCTCGATCACCTGCTCGCCCGGACGGTTCCAGTCGAGATCGGAGAGATGGACCATGCCGTCCACATCGCCGTCGAGGCCGATGAACAGGCCGAACTCGGTCTTGTTCTTGACTTCGCCGGTGACGGTCGAACCCACCGGATGCTTCTCGGCGAAGGCCTCCCACGGATTCTGCAGTGTTTGCTTGAGGCCCAGCGAAATGCGGCGCTTGACCGGATCGACTTCGAGCACCTGAACGTCGACTTCCTGGCTCGTCGAGACGATTTTGCCGGGGTGGACGTTCTTCTTGGTCCAGCTCATTTCCGAGACGTGGACGAGGCCCTCGATGCCCGGCTCCAGCTCTACGAAAGCGCCGTAGTCGGTGATGTTGGTCACGCGGCCGTGGAACTTGGCGCCGATCGGATATTTGGCCTCGATGCCCTGCCACGGATCCTCGAGCAGCTGCTTCATGCCGAGCGAGATGCGGTGCGTCTCGTGATTGATCTTGATGATCTTCACCTTGACGGTCTGACCGATTGTCAGCACCTCGGACGGATGATTGACGCGGCGCCAGGCGATGTCGGTGACATGCAGCAGGCCGTCGATGCCGCCGAGGTCGACGAAGGCGCCGTAGTCGGTGATGTTCTTCACGACGCCGTCGATCACCTGACCCTCTTCGAGGTTGGCGACGATCTCATGGCGCTGCTCGGCGCGGCTCTCCTCGAGCACGGTGCGGCGCGAGACGACGATATTGCCGCGGCGGCGATCCATCTTCAGGATATGGAACGGCTGCGGGACGTTCATCAGCGGCGCGACGTCGCGGATCGGACGGATGTCCACCTGCGAGCGCGGCAGGAAGGCCACGGCGCCGTCGAGGTCGACGGTAAAGCCGCCCTTGACCTGATTGAAGATGACGCCTTCGACCTTCTCGTTGGTCTCGAAAGCTTTTTCGAGCTTGACCCAGCTCTCCTCGCGGCGCGCTTTGTCGCGCGAGATGACGGCCTCGCCGAGCGCGTTCTCGACGCGCTCGAGATAGACCTCGACCTCTTCGCCGACCTGCGGGGCGGGGTCGCGGCCGTAGCCGGTGAATTCCTTGAGGGCGACGCGGCCTTCGGTCTTCAGGCCGATGTCGATGACGGCGACGTCCTTCTCGATGGCGACGACGCGCCCTTTGATGACGGAACCTTCGAAGGCCTCGTTATCGCCGTAGCTCTGCTCGAGCAGGGCGGCAAAATCTTCGCGCGTCGGCGCGCGATCGGTCGTGGCGGACATTTGTTCTCCTGAGAACCCCGGTCGGGGCGGCGCCGGCATGGGTTGGCGTTGCGGGTCGGATCCCGGCGATCGGAACGTCTCTTGGCGTAGAGCGCACGAAGAGACGAAAAGTTCGTAACCGAACTGGCCGGCGCGGCCCGAAAGTCGAAAACCATGTGATTTTGCGCTCCGGCGAACCGGTCGACGCGGCCGCTTTCTATCAGTCGACCGCTTCCGGGGCAAGCGCGGCGGCCGCGACTTTGTTGCTGCGCCGCCAAAGATGAGTTATTGCATTGCAGCAATGCTCAGATTTCGGCGTCAGCCTGTCCCGCCTGGCGACCGATGTTCGCCAAATGACCGGAATTCTGCTAGCGAAAGCGGCGCCCGATGATAATCTTCTAGGCTGAAGCGCGGCGATCGGGCGAAACCGCACGCTTCTGGGAGATATGAGAATTATGGACACGCGCGTCATTTCCGGAGCCGCCATCGCCGCCGCCGCCATTTCGCTCGCGCTCGCCGCTTCTCCGGCGCAAGCCAAGCACAAGGCGCATCACCCCAAAGCGTCCGCCGAGAAGCAGAGCTGCGCCGCCAAGGGCAATTGCGCCGCCAAGGGAAACTGCGCGGCCAAGAGCAGCTGCGCGGCAAAGACCGGCGCCGACGACAAGGCCGCTGCGCCCGGTGGGGCTGCGGCGCCGATGGCTGCTCCCGGCGCGGAAAAGCCGGCAGAAGCCAAGTAGCCCATTCGGCGCGCCCCCTCCCATCGCGGGGGCGGCGCGCCGTCTTCCGCCCCTTGCGGGGGCGTTTTATCGAGGAGAACCATATGAAGACGAAGATCGTTTCCGGCTCGGCGCTCGCCGCCGCCGCCATCGCGCTCGCTCTCAACGGCGCGGCGGTCGCTCCGGCGCATGCGCATCAAGCGTCGACGTCCGCCAAGGCCCATTGCGGCGGCAAGGCCACCTGCCATCATAAGGCGAAGTGCCACCACAAGTCGTCCTGCCATCATCACAAAGGCGCATGCAACCACAAGGGCAAGTGCCACACGAAGTAAGGACAGGGCGCCGGGTCCCGCTCGGGGTCCGGCGCGCACTCGCCTGCGCTTGGCGGAGCAAGCGCCTTTCAAGGGTAGGGAATCTCTGAATGCAGAAGCCTGCGCCGCTGGGCTATGGCCTTGGGCTGCGGCCCATTTATTTCGAGGAAATAATGTCGACCCGTCCGTCGGTCGACTGGTTCGAAATCATCTCGGAAAACTATATGGTCGAAGGCGGGCGCCCGCTGTCGATGCTGGATCGCATCCGCGCGGACTATCCGGTCGTCATGCACGGCGTCTCGATGTCTCTGGCGTCGACCGATCCCCTCGACTTCGACTATCTCGCGCAGCTCAAGGCGCTCGCCGAAAGGGTCCAGCCTGCCTGGGTCTCGGATCACGTCGCCTGGACAGGCGTGCACGGGCTGTCGTTGCACGACCTTCTGCCAATTCCCTATACGCGCGAATCGCTGGACCATATCGTGGATCGCATTCGCCGCGTGCAGGACTATCTCGATCGCCAACTCGTCGTGGAGAACGCGTCGACCTATGTCTCTTTCAGCGCGTCCGAGATGAGCGAGCAGAACTTCGTGCGTGAAATGGCCGAGCGCGCCGATTGCCTTCTGCTGCTCGACGTCAATAACGTCTTCGTATCCGGTTTCAACCACGGCTTCGATCCCGTGGCCTTCATCGACGCCGTGCCGGTGGAGCGCGTCGTGCAGTTCCATATGGCCGGCCATACGGACAAGGGGACGCACCGTGTCGATACGCACGACCAGCCCGTGTGCGACGAAGTCTGGGGCCTTTACGAACATGCGCGCCGGCGCTTCGGAGACGTCTCGGCGATGATCGAGCGCGATGACAATTTCCCGCCCTTCCAGGAACTGCTCGATGAATTGCAGAAGATGCGCGACATCGACGCGCGCCTCGCCGAAGGGCGAGCCTTGAGCGCGGCATGAAGCTCTCCGAATTTCAATCGCTCTTTCAGGCCAGCCTGCTCGCCGGGCCGGGAGAGGGAGACGCCCCGCTCATCGAATCATTGCGCGATTCCCATCGCGGCGCCGCGCGCGCGGAACTTCTCGGCGTCTATCAGAACGGCTATCGCGCGAGACTGGAGAGCTTTCTCCATGAGGATCACCCAGGCCTGCGCGCGCTGCTCGGGAACGAATCCTTCGAAGAGCTCATCGGCGCATATGTGGAGGCTAATCCGCCGCGCAACCGCAACGCCCGTTGGTATACGACCGGGCTTCCCGATTACATGCGCGTCACTTCCCCCTGGCGGGACGACAAAGCCGGGCTGTCGATGGCTGTCTTCGAGCGTGCGATCGTCGACGCCTTCGACGCGCCGAACGCCGAGGCGCTGACGATCCGCGCACTTTCCGAATTTGCGCCGGAGGATTCCCCGCATCTTGCTTTCGCCTTCCATCCAAGCCTCGTCGTGCTCGAGCTTTCCGCAGGAACCTTCGCCGCTTATGAAGCGGCCGATGAGGCGGCGGATGCGGGCGCGCGCATGGACGATGCGCCGGCGCCCCACGGCGAAACGGAGACGATCGCGGTCTGGCGCTGCGATGAGGAGTCGGCCTTTCGCGAGCTTGATCCGGACGAATATGTCGCGTTGAGCGAAGCCAGAGCGGGACGCGCCTTTGGCGACATCTGCCAGATGGCGGCCTTCCAGCAGTCGGGCGACATCGCTCCGGAGCGCCTTGCGCAATTTCTTGCAAGCTGGTTCGAGGACGGCATGGTGGTAGGCGTTTTTCTTAGGGCGTGATTGCGCCAGATTGCGAATCACCAAGCAAATCGTTAGCAATCTCTCTGTTTGGCGCGGGCATCCAGCATGCGGCGGCCAATCGCGACCAGGGAGATCTCATATGGCCAAGGCAAAAACGACCAAGGCTGCTGCGACCAAAAGAGTCAGTAAAACTGAGGCGCCCGCCATTCGTCCGGTGAAGGAAACCATGACGAAATCGGCGCTCATCAACCTGTTGGCGCAGGAAAACGACCTCCCGCGCAAGACGGCGGCGGCGGTCTACGCCACGCTCGAAGGCGCGTTTCTTGGCTCCATCCACCCGAGGGGCGTCGGCGAATTCACCCTTCCCGGCCTGCTGAAAGTGACGCTGCGCAAGGTGCCGGCGCGCAAGGCCGGAACGCTGGTGCGCAATCCCGCCACCGGCGAGATGGTCAAGGCCGCGGCCAAGCCGGCGAGCGTCCGCGTGAAGATTCGCGCGCTCTCCAAGCTGAAAACCGCGGCAACGAAGTAAGTCGACCCACGGACAGGCGACGCCGCCAGCGATGCGCTGCGGCGGCCGCCTCGGGCTCGCGCGAGAACACGCTTGAATCTGGCGCGCCGCCGCCTAACGTCTTGTCGGAAGCGACGAGAGCGGGCGAGCGGAGCGATGCCGGATATTCCAAACCCGCCTGCGTCCATGGAAGCCGGCGCCGGCTATAATCGCAGCTCCCGGGTGCAGGCCGCGGGGCTCTCTTCCGCCATCCCGCTGCTCGAGGCCGCCGCGGAAAAGGCGCAGCGGCGAGATGGGCCGCCTTCAACCTGCCTCCGTCTTTCCGACCCTGGCGCTCGGCCTGGCCAACCCCACATTGCGCGGCGGGACGCGTTTTTTCGAGCGGCTGGAGCGGGCGATTTCGGCGCGGCCGTACGAGAGGACATGCCCATCGCGCGCATCGTCATAAAGCCGGCTGAAGCAAAGCGACCGACGCGCGGCCTTCACATTCGCGCTATAGTCGTTGCGTTAATGTCGAGACCGAAAAATGAATCAACGCCACGTCATCGATGAAAAAGGCTTGCAAGCGTTGATCGAGGCGCTTCGCCATCGCGGCTATCGCGTGATCGGCCCGACGGTCGGCGGCGGCGCGATCGTCTATGACGACATCGACGAGCTTGGCGATCTGCCTCGCGGCTTCGCCGACGAACAGGAGGCGGGTCGCTACAAGCTCGTGCGGCGTAGCGACGCCGCGCTCTTTGGCTATGCCGTTGGCCCGCAGTCGTGGAAGAAATTTCTGCATCAGCCGATGCTGCGCCTGTGGCGCGCCGAGCGAAAGGGTCTCGACGTCGCCGTGGAGGCCGAGCCGCCAGCCGCCGAGAAGCTCGCTTTCCTTGGCGTGCGCGCCTGCGAATTGCACGCGATCGCGATTCAGGATCGCGTGCTCATGGGCGGGGAATATGTCGATCCGCATTACGAGGCGAGGCGCGAGGGCGCTTTTATCGTTGCGGTGAACTGTGGCGAGGCTGGCGGCACGTGCTTCTGCGTGTCGATGGGAGCTGGGCCACAAGTCACGAACAATTTCGATCTCGCGCTGACCGAACTTCTGTCCGCGACTGAGCACTCTTTCCTGATCGAAGCCGGTTCGCCCGCCGGCGCGGAAATCCTCGCAGAATTGCCGCGCAGACCAGCCGCTCCTGAACATCTCGACGCCGCGGCGCAAGTCGTCGCGCACGCCGCCGCGTCCATGGGCCGCACGATGCCGGGCGAGGACATTCACGCGCTGCTGATGCGTAACCTGCAGCATAGCCGCTGGGAGGAGGTGGCCCAACGCTGCCTCTCCTGCGCCAATTGCACCATGGTCTGCCCCACCTGCTTCTGCACCAGCGTGGAAGACCACAATGACCTTGCAGGCGTCGAATCGTCGCGCACGCGCCGCTGGGACTCCTGCTTCACCATGGACTACTCTTACATTCACGGCGGATCGGTGCGGTCAAGCGTTTCGTCGCGCTACCGCCAATGGATGACGCACAAGCTCTCGACCTGGTTCGATCAGTTCGGGACCTCGGGCTGCGTCGGCTGTGGGCGCTGCGTCACCTGGTGTCCGGTGGGCATAGACATCACGCAGGAAACGTGGGCGATCAGCGACAGCGAAAAGGCTTTGGAAGCGGCACATGGAGAATCTTGAGCGCATCCTTTCGGAGCACCCCTTCTTCTCGGGGTTGGACGACGAATTCTGCAAGCTCGCCGCTGGCTGCGCGAAGAACGTGCGTTTCGCGGCCGGGCAATTCATCAGTCACGAAGGCGAGCGCGCGGATCAGTTTTTCCTCGTCCGCCAGGGGCGTGTCGCCCTGCAGGTTTCCGCGCCAGGCCGGGGGGCCTCGACCTTTCTCACGCTCGGCCCCGGAGAGGTCTTTGGCGTCAACTGGCTCGTTTCGCCTTATCTCTGGACCTACGACGTCAAGGCGCTGGAGGTCACGCGCGCCGTTTCGATGGACGGGACGTGTCTGCGCAACAAATGCGAAGCCAACCACAGCCTCGGCTTCGACGTGATGAAGCGCCTTCTGCCGGTACTCATCGAGCGGCTGCATACGGCGCGGCTGCAGATGCTCGATCTATACGGCTCCCATGTCTGAGGCTCCCATTTCCGAGGCGTCCTTCGCAGATGGGAGGCTTGCCGAGCCGATGATCCCCCGGGTGGCGCATGTGCGCGGGCGCCGCCGCGACGCGCCGGACGTCTGGACGCTGGAACTCGAGATGGCGCATGGCGCGCGACTGGCTTATGCGCCCGGTCAGTTCAACATGCTCACCGCCTTCGGCGTCGGCGAGGCGGCGATCAGTGTCTCAGGCGACCCTTTCGAGGGGCCGCTTATCCACACCATCCGCGCCGTCGGCCCCGTATCGGGCGCGCTCGCGGCGCTCGAGCCGGGCGAACCGATCGGCGTGCGCGGCCCTTTCGGCGTGGGTTGGCCGATGGCGGAAGCTGAAGGCAAGGACGTGCTGCTGGTCGCCGGCGGTCTCGGCCTCGCGCCGCTGCGGCCCGCGCTCTATCGCCTGCTCGGCGATCGCGACCGCTATGGCCGCGTGGCGCTGCTCTTTGGCGCGCGAACGCCGGAGGACATCGTCTTCAGGCGCGAAGTCGAAGCCTGGCGCGCGCGTTTCGATATTGACGTCGACGTGACCGTCGACCACGCCGCCTCCGAGTGGCATGGGCACGTGGGCGTCGTAACGAACCTAATCTCGCGCGCCGATTTCAACCCGGCCAACGCCATCGCCATGGTCTGCGGGCCGGAAGTGATGATGCGTTTCGTCGCGACGGCGCTTTGCGAGCGAGGCTTTCGCGAAGACGCGGTCTATCTCTCGATGGAGCGCAACATGAAATGCGCTATCGGCCACTGCGGCCATTGCCAGTTCGGGCCGACCTTCATCTGCCGAGACGGTCCCGTCTTCACTTATGCGCGCCTGAAGCGCTTCCTTTCCATCAAGGAACTGTGACATGGAAGCGAAAAGGAAGCCGCGGCTCGGCGTATGGAAATTCGCATCCTGCGACGGCTGCCAGCTCAGCATTCTCGATTGCGAGGACGAACTTCTCGCGATCGCCGGCGCTCTCGACATCGCCTATTTTCCCGAGGCGACGCGCGGGACGATCAGCGGCGTCTATGATCTGTCGCTCGTCGAAGGATCGGTCACCACGGCGCATGACGCCGAGCGCATTCTAGACGTGCGAAAGCGTTCCAGGAAACTCGTCACCATCGGCGCCTGCGCCACGGCCGGGGGTATCCAGGCGCTGCGCAATTTCGCCGATGTGCGCGAATATGCCTCGATCGTCTACGCTCATCCGGAATATATCCATACGCTCGCGACATCGACGGCCATTTCCGATCATGTGCCGGTCGATTTCGAACTGCGCGGCTGCCCCATCAACAAGGGACAACTCGTCGACGTCATCGCGGCCTTCCTCGCCGGACGACGACCCAACACGCCCGCCCACAGCGTTTGCCTTGAATGCAAGCTGAAAGGCAATGTGTGCGTTATGGTCGCCGGCGCGACGCCCTGTCTGGGCCCCGTGACGCATGCAGGCTGCGGGGCGCTCTGCCCGTCGTACGATCGCGGATGCTATGGCTGCTTCGGCCCGAAGGAAACGCCGAATGCGGCGTCGCTCAGCGCCTGGCTCGGCGAACTCGGAATGGACGCCAAGGCGTTGGCGCGCGTCTACCGGACATTCAACGCCAACGCCGAACCCTTCCGCAACGAGAGCGAACGCCATGGCGCGCAAGACCATCAAGGTTGATTACCTCGCCCGCGTAGAAGGGGAGGGGGCGTTCAAGGTCGTCGTGCGCGACGGTGCGGTTCAGAGCGCCGAACTCAACATCTTCGAGCCGCCGCGTTTCTTCGAGGCGTTCATGCGCGGCCGCCATTTCACCGAGACGCCCGACATCGTCGCGCGCATCTGCGGCATCTGCCCCGTCGCCTATCAGATGAGCGGCGTACATGCGCTGGAAAACCTGCATGGCGTCACGGTCGGCGGTCAGCTGCGGGCATTGCGCCGGCTGCTTTACTGCGGCGAGTGGATCGAGTCCCACACGCTCCACATCTATATGCTGCATGCGCCGGATTTCCTGGGCTATGACGGCGGGATCGACATGGCGCGCGACCATGCCGACGTCGTCAGGCGCGGGCTCGAACTGAAAAAAATAGGCAATGAAATCCTTCAACTCCTCGGCGGACGCGAAATCCATCCGATCAACGTCCGCGTCGGCGGTTTTCATCGCGTCCCGCGCAAGCGTGAGTTCAAGGAGCTTGCCGAGCGGTTGAAACTGGCGCGCGACATCGCGATCGAAGCGGCGCGCTGGGTGTCAACTTTCGAATTTCCAGATCGCGAGCGTGATTACACATTTGTCACGCTGCAACACACGCAGGAATATCCCTTCAACGAGGGTCGCATCGTCTCGAACCGCGGACTCGATATCTCCGCGACCGACTATGATGCGCATTTCGAGGAACTGCATGTTGAGCATTCCACGGCGCTTCACTCGCGCTTTCGCAGCGGCGGCGGCGCCTATCTCACCGGGCCGCTCGCCCGCTACAATCTGAACTTCGACACGTTGTCGCCGCTCGCACGGCAGATTGCCGGCGAAATCGGACTGGGTCCGCAATGTTGCAACCCCTATCGCAGCATCATGGTGCGCGCCGTCGAAGTCGTCTACGCCTGCGACGAAGCCCTGCGGGTCATCGCGGCCTATGAAGAGCCTGACAGACCCTACGTCGCTTTCGAGCCGCGCGCCGGCGTTGGCTACGCCGCCACGGAGGCGCCGCGCGGCATGCTGTATCATCGCTACCATCTCGACGAAGCCGGAATCATCACTGACGCACAGATCGTGCCGCCGACGTCTCAGAACCAGGCGAGCGTCGAAGAGGATCTCGTCGATTTCGTCGGCAGTTTTCTCGATATGCCGGACGAAGAACTGCAGCACCGCTGCGAGCAGACCGTGCGCAATTACGATCCCTGCATTTCCTGCGCGACGCATTTTCTTCGTCTCGAGATGGACCGGGGATGACCAACGCGGCGCCGGTCGTCGTCATCGGCGTCGGCAATCCGGATCGTGGCGACGACGTCGCTGGGCGTGAGGTCGTGCGGCGGCTTCGCTCCGCGCTGCCGCATATCGAAGCGATCGAGCACGATGGCGAAGCGGCGTCTCTGCTGGCGCATATCGAGGGAGCGGGAGCCGTCTATCTGATCGACGCCTGCGTTTCTGGCGCGGCCCCGGGAGCCGTCCATTGCTTCGATGCCGGTCAAGCGTCGCTGCCGAGCCATCGGAGCGGCTTTTCCTCCCACGGATTCGGCCTCGCCGCAGCCATCGAGCTTGCGCGGACGCTCGGCGTCCTGCCGCGAGATTGCTTCGTCTATGCGATCGAAGGCGCGCAATTCGACGTGGGCGCGCCGATGTCCGACGCTGTCGCGACAGCCGTCGACGAACTGACCTGCGCGCTGGTCTTGCAACTCTCCGCGCGATAGCCCTCTCTACCTGCGCAGCGCGTCGCGCAGGCGTTCAGCGGCGGCTTCCGGCGTGATGTCCCGCTGGGGCGAACCCAGCAGTTCAAAGCCCACCATGAATTTCCGCACCGTCGCCGAGCGCAGGAGGGGGGGATAGAAATGGCCATGGAAATGCCAGTGCGGATGCGATGCGCCATCGCTCGGTCGTTGATGTAAGCCCATGGAATAGGGAAAGGGCGTCTCGAACAGCCTGTCATATCCGACAGTGACATTTTTCAAAGCGTCGGCGAGGGCGCGGATATCTTTCTCGTCGAAGGCGTCCAGCGCGCCGATGTGACGCCGCGCCAGTAGCAGCGTTTCGAAGGGCCATGCCGCCCAGAAAGGGACGAGTGCGACAAAGCCGTCGTTGGCGTAGACGACGCGCTCGCCTGATTTCTCTTCCAGCGCGAGATAATCGCAAAGCAGGCAGGAGCCCCGCTGCGCCATATAGGCGCTTTGGCGCATCGATTCCTTCACCAGCTCGTTCGGTTCGCTCTGCGTCGCCCAAATCTGACAATGCGGATGCGGATTGCTGGCGCCCATCATTGCGCCGCGGTTTTCGAAAATCTGAACGGCGCTGACGTCCTCCCTGGCATCGAGCCGGATGAACTCTTCGCGCCACGTCCATATAATTTTCTCGATCGCCGCAACGCTCATTTGCGACAGGGTTAGATCATGGCGAGGCGAAAAGCAGACGACGCGGCAGATCCCCGGTTCGCTCTTTGCAACGATCAATCCACCTTCGTCGAGTTCCCCGGTCGAGGCGCCGGCCTGCAGCGCCGCATAATCATTATCGAAGACGAAGACGTCTTTATAGGACGGATTGGTTTCGTCATTGGCCCGACGATTGCCGGGGCATAGGTAGCAATTGGGATCATACGCTGGAATGGCGGTATCGGCGGCAGGTTCAACCTGCCCTTGCCAGGGGCGGCTCGTTCGATGCGGCGACACGAGCACCCATTCGCCGGTGAGTGGATTGAGGCGACGATGAGAGTCGTGCTGAAGCCGCAGCATATCCGCTCCTTCAAAGATCCACTGGGCCGGCGCCAGCTGCCGGAGAACATGAAAAAATGACGGGCGCGCGGCCGGTCTCCTTCTCATAGGCGGGCGCGACGTTCTCTGCAAAGCCCTCCACGGCCTTCGCCTCGACAAGACTGACGACGCAGCCGCCAAAGCCCCCGCCGGTCATGCGTGCGCCAAAGACGCCGGGGACGTCGCGGGCCAGCTGCGCCATGAGATCGAGTTCCGGGCAGCTGACGTCGTAATCGTCGCGCAGGCTCGAATGCGATGCGTTCATCAGGCGCCCGCACGTATTGAAGTCGCCTGCTTCGAGGGCGGCCGCCATGGCGAGGGTGCGCGCATTTTCGGCGACGACGTGGCGCGCGCGCCGGGCGATCCGCTCCGGCAGCAGGTACGCGTGCAGCTCGAGCTGCGCAGGCTCGACGTCCCTCAGCGTCACCACGCCGCGGATGACGCTTGACAGCAGGGCCGTGGCCTCTTCGCAATCGCGCCGGCGCTCGTTGAAAGCGCTGCCCGCGAGCTGATGGCGGACCATCGTGTTTGCGATGACGATGCGGACGCTCGGGTCGATCCGGACCGGCTTCGCATCGAGGCTGCGGCAGTCAAGCAGCAAGGCGCAGCCTTCGACGCCATGGCAGGAAATAAACTGGTCCATGATCCCGCATCGCATGCCGACGAACTCATTTTCGGCATTCTGGCAGACCTTTGCGAGCTCGAGGCGGTCGATAGGCGTTCGCGCGACGCTCAACAGCGCATAGCCGACGGCCACCTCCAGCGCAGCCGAAGCCGAAAGGCCGGCGCCCATCGGTAGCGTGCTCGATATCTCGATGTCGGCGCCAACCAGACGATGGCCCGCCGCTTCAAGCTCCATTGCGACGCCCCGGATGTAGTCGCTCCAGTCGCTGCGGCGGTGCTGAGCGATATCCAGATCGAAGGTAAAGCTCTGATCGAGGTTCAACGAGTGAACGCGGATCACTCGGTCGGGCCGCGGCGCGATTGCGACGAATGTCGCAAGCTCGAGCGCGGCGGGCAGCACGAAGCCGTCATTGTAATCGGTGTGCTCGCCGATCAAATTCACACGTCCCGGCGCGCGAAAAAGGCGCGGCTGCGCGTTGTAGCGCCGCGCGAAGGCAAGGGAAAATTCGCGGAGGCCGTGCTGTGCGAGTGTCGTCATGATCTCAGGCATAAGCTGCACCATGTGAAAAAATCACGACAGGACTGGGGGCCGATGCGCGAATTCGCTGGCGCCGTTACGTAGTTTCGCGTAGAAAAATCCCCTCTTTCGCTGATCGCAATATTCTTAAACGCTATCATCTTTAATCGACCCTGAGGCGGGCCAGCTTTTGGCCGGGGACGACGATGGTGAATGAAGCGCGTATCAGCCTTGATGGCCAGTGGGAGTTCCAGCACCTCGGCAACGGCGCCTCTGCGCCCAACGAGAGACGGAGCATTCTTGTTCCAAGTCCGTGGCAGGCTCAGTTTCCGGAGCTGGGCATGCGGGGCGGGGTCGCGATCTATCGCCGGGAGATCGAGGTTCCGGCCGATTGGCTCGACAAGCGCATCTTCCTGCGTTTCGGCGCCGTTTTTCATATAGCGCACGTCTTTGTGAATGGCGCGCTGGTCGGCAGCCATGTCGGGGGCTTCCTCCCGTTCCATTTCGACGTCACCGATCATTCGCGTTCGGAGCGGATGCTCATAGAGGTGCGCGTCGAAAGCCCGACCGACGACCCGTCGGAATTTCCGCATACGCCCTTTGCTGAAATTCCATTCGGCAAGCAGAGCTGGTACGGCCCGCTGTCGGGCATATGGCAGTCCGTGCGTCTCGAGGCGCGGATCGCCGATCATCTCGCCTGTGTCCGCGTCGGCGCCGATCTTACGAGCGGCGAGATCTGTGCGCAGCTCAGGTTTGAGCGCGCGATCTGCGCCCGCACGGAAATAAACCTCGAGGTCATCGACCCGGACGGCCAGCCCGTCGCGCGCGCGATCGCAGAGCTGGCGATGGGCGCGGAGCACGCCGCCCTGCGCGCGCAAATCCCGGCGCCGCGAGCCTGGTCGCCGGATGCGCCCAATATCTACCGCCTTCGGGTCGCGATGGCGCGTGACGGCGAGGTTGTCGATGAACGGGAAGCGACCTTCGGCTTCCGCACCATCGAGACCCGCGGCGGCAAGCTGTTCTTGAACGGAGAGCCCTTCTACCTGCGCGCCGCGCTCGATCAGGACTATTATCCGGACACCATCTGCACGCCGCCCTCGCTCGAATTCATCGAGGACCGGTTCCGCAAAGCGAAGGCGCTGGGCCTGAACGCCCTGCGCTGCCACATCAAGGCGCCGGACCCGCGTTACTACGAGGCGGCGGATCGCCTCGGCCTTCTGATCTGGGCGGAACTCCCGAACGGCGGCTATTCGACCGAGCGCTCGCGCGAGCGCAAGGAGACGACGCTCAAGGGCATCATCGATCGGGATGGGAACCATCCTTCGATTTTCTGCTGGACGCTCATCAACGAGAACTGGGGCGTCGATCTCGTGCATGACGCCAAGCATCGCGCCTGGCTCAAGCGTCTCTATCGCTGGCTGAAGGATTATGATCCGACGCGGCTCGTCGTCGACAATTCGCCGCTCGCGCCGAGCTTCCATGTGCAGAGCGACCTCGCAGACTATCACTTCTACGCCGCCGTCCCGGACAGCCGTCACGACTGGGATCGTTTCGTCGATGCGCTTGCGGATCGCGGCGAGTGGCTGTTCAGTCCCGAAGGCGATGCGGTGATTACCGGAGACGAGCCGCTGCTGTGCTCCGAATTCGGCAATTGGGGTTTGCCGGATCCCGAAAAGCTCAACGACGCGTCCGGCCGCGAGCCCTGGTGGTTCGAGACCGGCCACGATTGGGGCGAGGGCGTCATGTATCCGCATGGCGTGCAGAACCGCTTTCACGACTGGAGCCTCGACCGCGTTTTTGGAAGCTTTGCGTCCTTCATCGAGGCGACGCAGTGGCAGCAGTTTCGCGCCCTCAAATATCAGATCGAGGCGATGCGCGGCCGCGCCGAAATCGCTGGCTATGTCGTCACGGAATTGACTGACTGTCATTGGGAGTCCAACGGACTTCTGGACATGCGCTCCAACCCGCGCGCCTTCCATGACGTCTTTCATACCGTCAACGCCGACACGGTCTTCGTGCCGCGTCTGCGACGGGCCGCCTATTGGTCCGGCGAAACCCTGGAGCTCTCTTTACTTGTCGCCCATGGCGGAGGGAAGCCGCTCGAAGCTGCGACGCTCGAGGTTGTCTTTGACTGGCCCCAAACTCTGCCGACGCCGCGCATCGAGCCGTTGAGCGTCGCCGATCTCGGCGTCATCGCCGTCCCTCTCCCGGAAGTCGACCGACCCTGCATGCGCGCTCTATCGTTGCGGTTGCGAAACGCGGACGGGCGTCTGATCGCTTGTAACGAGATCGAATTCGCGCTGCATCCGAAAATACCCGAGCGGGCCGAAGCGTCGCTCTGGTCGGATGAGCCGGACGTGCGTGCGCGGCTGAAGGCGCTTGGCTATCGCCTCGCCGACAACCCGCAGGACGCCGAGGTTCGGATTGCGCTGCGCATCAGTCAGGAGCTGGCGGATTATGTGCGAACAGGTGGACGGGCGCTGCTTCTGGCCGAAGAAGAAGTCACGCTCACGCCTTTTTTTCCCCACTGGCAGAATGTCAAAATCGTCGCACGCGACGAAACGCTCTGGCGCGGCGATTGGGCTTCGTCTTTTGCGTGGTTGCGGCGCAACGGGGCCTTCCGTCGGTTGCCCGGGGGGCCGCTCATCGACGGGACGTTCGACCGCGTCATCCCAAGGCACGTCATCTCCGGCTGCAATCTGCTCGACTTCCACGCACGCGTTCATGCCGCGCTCGCGGTGGGGTGGATTCACAAGCCGGTCGGCCTCGCCGTCGAACGCAACTATGGCGAAGGCCATATCGTGATCTCGACCTTCCGCCTGCTGCGTGATGCGCCCGGTATGGATCCGACCGCGACGGCGTTGCTCGACGCGCTCCTCGCAACGGCGGCCCGGAATTTCACGCCGCCGCAGTTGGAGCCTGCGCGTCTCGAACCCGTCTAGGCGAGCTGCGGCGCCGCTTCTGCGATATCGCGCGGGACCAGTGAAGCGAAAGCCGAAGAGTTTGATCTGAACATGTCGACGAGCTTCGTCGCGGTCGCGGAATATTCGCAGCGTGACGACCACGTCGACGACGGATCCAGCAGATGCGCATCGACGTTCGGAGCGGCGAGCGGGATCGCGAGATTGAAA
Organism: uncultured Alphaproteobacteria bacterium; assembly: GCA_963806665.1. Lineage (GTDB taxonomy): Bacteria > Pseudomonadota > Alphaproteobacteria > Rhizobiales > Beijerinckiaceae > Methylocystis. Next base: position 380,816 of record CAWDYM010000007.1, read on the forward strand.
TAGGGATCGCGGCGGAACTGTCCCGTCGCAAGAGAGCCGTCCAATGCGGCCCGCAGCAGCGCGCGGGTGACGCCGAGCGGCATTCGTCGCCCGTCGCCATATCTGCCGCCTGTCCAGCCCGTGTTGAGAAGCCAGCAGTCCACCTTGTGAGTTTCAATCAGCCGGCGCAGCATTGCGCCATATTCCGACGGCCGGCGCGGCATGAAAGGCGCGCCGAAGCAGGTCGAGAAAATCGCCTGCGGCTCGCGAAGGCCGGTCTCTGTCCCGGCGACGCGCGCTGTATAGCCGGAGAGAAAATGATAGATGGCCTGCGCCGGATCGAGCTTCGAGATGGGCGGCAAAACGCCGAAGGCGTCGCAGGTGAGCATCACGACGTTCTTCGGGTGGTCCGCAAGACCAGAGCCGGAAGCGTTGGAGATGAAATCCAACGGATAGGCGATCCGCGTATTTTCGGTTTTCGTCTCGTCGTCGAAGTCAACTTGCCGCGTCATTGGGTCGAGCGTCACATTCTCGAGTACAGCCCCGAAGCGCTGCGAAGCCGCATGAATCTCCGGCTCCAGTTCGCGCGAGAGGCGGATCGCTTTCGCATAGCAGCCGCCTTCGAAGTTGAAGACGCCGTTCGCGCTCCAGCCATGTTCGTCGTCGCCGATGAGCGCCCGCCGCGAGTCGGCCGACAGCGTCGTCTTTCCCGTCCCCGAGAGGCCGAAGAAAATCGCCGCGCCGCTCTCGTGATCATTGGCGGCGCAGTGCATCGGCAGGACGCCGACCTCCGGCATCAAAAAATTGAGGAAGGTGAAGGCGGACTTTTTGATCTCTCCCGCGTAGCGCGTCCCCCCGATGAGCGCGAGGCGACGCGAGAAATCAAGCGCTATCACCGTCTCGGAACGGCAGCCATGTCTCGCCGGGTCCGCCTTGAAGGAAGGTAGGTCGATGATCGTGAAGTCGGGCGGCCAGCTCGCGGAGTTCTCGTGGACGGATAAGCAGATGGCGGATGAACAGCGCGTGCCAGGCAAGTTCGGCGTAGACGCGGATGTTCAGGCGGTGCTCCGGGTCGGCGCATGCGTGAAGATCCTGAGAGAAGATTTCCCGGGCCTCGGCATGGGCGCGCATGTCGGCGTGAAGCCGGTCGAAGTCCTCTCGCGACATCGATTGATTAGCGTCCCACCAGACGGCGCTTTCGGTCAGCCTGTCGCGGACGATGAATTTGTCCTGCGCGGATCGACCCGTATGAGGGCCGGTCTCGACGACGAGCGCCCCATGGGCGGCGACGCGACCCTCGCCGCGGCGGATGGCCTCCTCGTAAAGCAGAGGCGCTCCAAGATTGTCAAAAGTCTTCAGGCCAAGCTCCGAGGCGTCCTGCGGCAATATCCTCGACTGGACAGTCATCCTCGTCCTTCCCGCCAACGGAGAAAGATCAAGAAACGCCGTTACGTCTGTGGATGTTCCAGCTGCGCCGTTCCTGTGCGTCGCGGATCCAGGCGGTGGTCGACACCGACGACAGATCGCCCGCCTTGCAGCGCCTGACCGCGCCGCTCGCCGAGCGGGTGCGCGCCAGGATGTGAGCCGGAGATATGGCTGAGGTATTTGCGGCTGAGATCAAGGAATTTGAGGTTGACAGCAGCCCGGCGAAACCCGCATAAGCCGCTACCAATTGGCGGGGCGTTTGCCCGCCAGTCTCGCGCGAGCGAGACGGTTGGGGGAATGTCCCGAGCGGCAAAGGGGGCGGACTGTAAATCCGCTGGCTAAGCCTTCGTAGGTTCGAGTCCTACTTCCCCCACCAAATAAATCTTTGTTTTTCCACGTATTTCGTGTCTTAGCCAATCTAGCGGCAATTCAAAGTCTTGCGAGACAAGAGGTGTGTCTCCGCGACATTGGAGATCGAGGTCCGCCGCAATCGGGCTCCAGGGCGGGGCTTTGTCTCCGCCCCTTGGAAGCTGTTTCCAGACGGTCCGCACGCCGCCGTTTGGAGACCGGTTCGCGTTTGGGGGAGACTGTTTCGCGGTCTCCTGTTTTCGCCAGTCGTCGGCAAGTAAGTTCTCGGCGAAGCTTGAACTTGAGGCTTGCGTGCGGGACGCCTCGTCCCCTAAGGGTCGCAGCCGATTTTGCTTCCTGGAAGGCGATTATGGTCGTCGACGCGGCGCCGGCAATCCCAAAATCTGGCGTTGCTCGGCCCAGTCCGATGGCAGCTCGAAGAGCCGTCGGACGCCAATCCCGCGGGGCAGTCGGCCATCGACAGCCCCCTCAACAATATCGGGGGCGAGGAACGCCAGCGAGATCGTCATCATGATTGAACGCTTGCTGCGATCTTCGCGCCGCGCGATTACATCAACGCCATCTGCTGGGCCGCTGACAATTTCGTCAAGCCAGGCGTGACCATTGGCCATGGCGCGGCGCAGGGTCGCCTTTGTCTTTGAGTCGACAGGTCGCCCATCGGCGTTGGCGGGGGCGACCGGAACAATGATCTCGCGGAGAGGTCGACTGGGGCGACGTCGCCATGGGACGTTGATTGAAGCTTGACCGATCGAGTGTTTGCCCTCGTCAGTGAGATCGATCACGATGGCGTCATTGCGGATCATCACACGCGCCACATGCGATACAATTCTCGCCAAGACGTTATCATCGCTCACCGATTGCAACGCTTTTCCAACTGCGACTTCGACATCGTCGGCCGCGACCCGCCCGACGGATCCGGTCTGGTCCTTGCGTCCCTCGGTGATGGCGCGCGACACGTAGTAGCGGTATCTGACGCCCGACTTCACCGCATAACTCGGCGTCATCAGATTGCCCCGGTCATCGAAAAGCTTACCTAGCAACAGCGCCTTCGACGGCGTGCGAGTCTGGCGATAGGCGGCAAGATTTTGAGTAAGCCGAGCCTGGACCGCGTCGAAAACATGCCGTTCGACGATTGGCGCATGATCGGCTGGATAGCTTTGACCGCGGTGATTGAGTTCGCCGATGTACATGCGGTTTTTCAATAAATAGGCGAGCGGCCCCTTGGTGAAGAACACGCCGCCAAGAGCGCGCCCGGTGGCCAGCATTCGATGTCTCGTCCGGATGTCACGCTCCCGCAGTTCGGCCATCAGCGTCAGCATCGACCCGAGGGCGAGATAACGCTCGAAGATCAAGCGTACGACCTCAGCTTCCGCTTCCTCGACAAGGAGCTTGCGTTCCTCTACCCGATAGCCGAGCGGCACGACGCCCCCGACCCAAATGCCTTTCCTTTTTGACGCGGCGATTTTGTCGCGGATGCGCTCGCCGGTGACCTCGCGCTCGAACTGGGCGAAGGACAACAGCACGTTCAGAGTCAGTCGCCCCATACTGGTCGTCGTATTGAAAGACTGCGTCCCCGACACGAAGGAGACGCCTTGAGCGTCGAACAGGTCGACAAGCTTGGCGAAGTCAGCCAGCGAACGAGTGAGGCAGTCGACCTTATAGACGACGATGACGTCAAGCTCATTCATCCGGACGGAGCCGAGAAGCCGCTGCAGTGCGGGGCGCTCGATACTGCCGCCAGAAAAGCCGCCGTCGTCATAGTGGGTTTCGACCAAGATCCAGCCTTCGCTAGCCTGGCTCCTGATATAGGCTTCGCAAGCCTCCCGCTGGGCGTCGAGCGAGTTGAAGTCCTGTTCAAGCCCGTGGTCAGTTGAAACGCGGGTGTAGATCGCGCAACGGCGGACCTTATCAATTGGATCCCCATTTCGGTGTGGCCGGGCGTGCTTCATGGATCGCATACCCGATCATCGTCGCCATTCCGGCCAGTGCCCGTGTTTGAACGTTTTGTATTTCGCATTGCGCGCAGTCCGAAAAATCGCGGGCCATTCCACCTGGTCCCCGTGATCGCCGTGGCGACTTTTGACAGGCTGGGATAAATCTTGTCATCCCACATGAACCCATCCTCGGTCGCGAGGACGCGATGGATGACGCCAGCCCATTCCCGAGTGAGCAGGGTCCCCGCCCGTAACAATTCGCGATGCGTTATTCCGCCTGGACATGGTGATCCGCTTGGTCCTCCTTTCCCTGCGCCCGTTTTCGCGAGTCGGCCGAGTTCCCGGCGCGCTCTGACCTGGACGGGCGACATCGTCACGGCCATCGTCGACAATCTGAACCCCGGCACGGTTCCGCCCAGCCCGCTCTACACCTACGCGGCGCAGACGCAGAGCTTCGCCTATACGCCGACGCGGCGGCTGTCCTCGGCGGCGGGCTATTACGGGGCGCTGGGCTGGACCTATGACGCCAATGGCAACCGCATCAGCGAGACGGCGAATGGCGTCCTCTCGAGCTACGCCTATCCGGCGGGGTCGAGCCGGCTGAGTTCGGTGACGCCAGCGGGCGGGTCGGCGCGCAGCTTCACCTATGACGCGGCGGGGAACATCCTCACTGACTCGCGCACGGGGACGCTGGCGCAGACCTTCCAGTATGATCCGGAAGGGCGGCTCTCCAGGGCGACCTCCGCCTCTTCGTCGGGGACCTACGCCTATGACGCGCAGGACCGTCTCGCCTCGCGCGTGGCGCTGAACGGCGGGACGACGACGACGACGCTCTATGTGCACGACGTCAACGACCACATCATCGCCGAGACGGATACGAGCGGGGTCACCCGGCGGGAATATCTCTGGCTGAACGATCTTGCGATCGCCGTGGTCGACAACGTCAACACGGCGTCGCCGACGCTCTATTACGTCCACACCGACCATCTCGGCCGCCCGGTGCGGATGCTGGCGCAGAACTGGGCCTGGGCGTGGGACGTGGTCTACATGCCCTTCGGGGCGGTCAGCTCGATCTGGGACGGAACCAGCAAGCTCGACATGCGTTTCCCGGGTCAGTGGTTCCAGCTGGAGTCGGGGCTGGCGTATAACTGGCACAGGCATTACGACGCGACGATTGGGAGATATGTGCAGCCGGATCCGATCGGGTTGAACGGTGGGCGGAGCCTGTATGGGTATGTCGGGCAGAGCCCGTTCGCGTATGTCGACCGGGACGGCCATAACGCTGGCACGATAGCTGGTGCCGAGATCGGAACGATTGTTTGGCCAGGGCCGGGCACAGCGATAGGCGCTGTTATGGGGACGGGGGCAGTTGCAGCCGGCGCGTGGGCGATTAATTGGTGTGCGAGCAGGTGGAATAAGCCTGAAGGTTTCCGTGAATGCACCAGTGCTGAATATGCGGCATGCGAGGAGCAATGTGGTCCACGTGGAGTGGAATCCTGTTCTGTAGGGTATAGATCGAGAGTTACCGGAACGGCAGGCGACGGCAGGTTGAAAATCTATACGCGAAAGGACGCACCGGTTAGCTGTTCCTGTAACGAATAGTTATTTAACTACCGTACGATCAATGTAAATACAGAGAAACACATGGACAAAGTGCCGCAACCAATGATTGGGTCAGCAAAGTTGATACAATTTGCTGACGTGGGCCCGCCAGTGTTGTTCACCGGCATTCAATCAGTGTATGTGGGCGGAGAGCTTATTGGTCCGGTGCCACGACTTGCCATATGCAAGCAAATGTCCGATGCAGTCTTTTATTTGTATTTGTGCAACGAGCGCTGGGACGTTATTGCTGCCGTAGGAGGAGACAGCGTCTCTAGCCTGATATCGAGAGCAGAACGATGGTACCAAGGCATAACGGCGAAATGGGTGAGTTCCCCATATAGCGATGCCGAGTTTCAAAGATACCTTGATGCCGAACGAGGCGACATGCGCTGTTCGTTTTGTCGCAGATGGGATTGGGAATATTTGGCATGTTTCTCCCAAGACAATTGCAATATTTGCGATATTTGCGTGAAGGATTTCGGAGCGCGATTGTTGGAAAATAAAGCGCCAACTGGAATTCCGGATCACGGACATGATACTGAATGAGCAGGGGAGTTAGCAATTACCGTGACAGGCAATTACCGGAATTACGGTGACAGGATACCAATTGCGTAATTAAGCCGCCAGCGAGACGGCGAATGGCGTCCTCTCGAGCTACGCCTATCCGGCGGGGTCGAACCGGCTGAGCTCGGTGACGCCCGCGGGCGGGTCGGCGCGCAGCTTCACCTATGACGCGTCGGGGAACATCCTCACCGACTCGCGCACGGGGACGCTGGCTCAGACCTTCCAGTATGATCCGGAGGGGCGGCTCTCCAAGGCGACCTCGGCCGCCTCCTCGGGAACCTATGCCTATGACGCGCAGGACCGTCTCGCCTCGCGCGTGGCGCTGAACGGCGGGACGACGACGACGACGCTCTATGTGCACGACGTCAACGACCACATCATCGCCGAGACGGATACGAGCGGGGTCACCCGGCGGGAATATCTCTGGCTGAACGATCTGCCGATAAAACGCCGCTGGCGCAACGCGCGGACGTGGTCAGCCATGCGCCCATGGAATGCCTGCGGGCGTGACGCGCGCCTCCGCCGCGCGTCACGCTGAAACGATCGTTCAGCTACCTGATACCGCCCTGTTGCGCTCCCTGTTTCGCCTCGGGGGCCGACCCGGGGGAACGTGTTGAAATTTCGTCATGTAATCGTCTATCTTAAGAAGAAAACAGCATCAGAAACGCAAATTCCCCAGTTTTTCTCCCTGTTGGCAGGGAGGGTGTGCGGAGACGGGTTCGCGGCCGACTGCGTCCACCACCACGCCGCACGTCGGCCAGTCACAAAAATCCCTGAGGCTTCGCGCTGGCCCAGCTCGACCGCGCGCGCACCCAGTGCCTTACCGTTTCTGTCGCGCCACTGTCGGAAACGGGTGATTAACTCAGCAGACATAATCCTTGGCGCAGGCGGGTTTATGACTTTTTGACCCTAGCCTCGGTTCCGCCGCGTCGATATGAGCGAAACGAAAAAATCAAAGCGCGGCTTCGCCTCCATGTCCCCGGAGAGGCAGCGCGAGATCGCGAGTAAGGGCGGCAAAAGCGTCCCCAAAGACAAGCGCAGTTTCTCGAAAAGCCCTGATCTGGCGGCGGCCGCCGGCAGGAAGGGAGGCGGCTCTCTCGCTCCATCCAAGCGGGCTTTCTCATTGGATCACGCCCTTGCCGCAGAAGCCGGCCGCAAAGGCGCCAAGGCGTCACACCGGAAATGACTGCAGTTTAGCGGGGCGCGGCAGGCTCTGGCGGCTTTGCGGGAGACGTCCCGATCACTCGGTCGAAGAAGCGCATAGCGGTTTCGGAGCAATCGCGCAGCGACGTGTCGCCTGGACATGCGACGTCCACGGCGTTGTCGCCTTGCCTGACCCGGATATGCGCGCCTCTTTCCGGCGGCGGCGGTGGCGGATGGTGAGGGCCGCCTGGTGGCGGCCTAGGCTGCGCCAGCACGACCGTGCACCACAGAGTCGCGGCGCCGGCATAGCCCAATATGCGTATCTTCATGCGTGTGTCTCCTCTGGGTGACGAAGAGACTAACCGCTCAGCCGGTTTGCCGTTCCCGGCCGGCTCCGGAAGGCTTCCCCGTTCGCGCCGCTGCGCCATTTGCTCTCGGGACAACCGTCGCGAGCACGAAGATGAACCCCTACGGCGAGATACTTCTGAGGGCCATGGCGGCCGCATCTGTCACTTATTTCGTCACCAGGATAGCCATGGAGGCTGTGCCGGCGGCGCTCGCGGCCTGGTCGGCCGCGAACTAGTGGCGCTTTCCGATACTCCCGGGAAACTTCCCTGTTACCGGGTTTTGCCGTGGCGCTTTGCGTGGTGCGGGGCTTCGGCGGGCGTCGTCGCCAGGGCGCTTTTGGCGGGCTCGGGCGCGGGCGTCGCGGCCGCTGGCTCCGCAGGCGGCGGCGGGACCGCGGCGTCCTCGGCCTGCTTCACGCTTTCGGGCGCAACGGCGGCGGCGGGTGCGGGCGCTGGGTCCGCCGGTTCGGGAGCGGGAATGACGATGGCGGCGGGTGCGGCGGCCGGCGGCTTGGCGGCGGTCTCGACTTGCCCGGGTCTCGGCAGCAAGCCGGCGTTCATGGCGAATGCGACGACGCAAAGTCCGGCGGCGGCGATAAGATAGCCTTTCATAATCATCCTTTCGATGGACCAGACACGATCGGATTGCTCCCCCTCCAGAGCGGGGGGCGATCGAAAACGAATGCTTCTTGTCGCCTTCGTATCAGAAACGCTTGGCGCCGTGTTTCTCGCTTGTTTCTCGCGCGCCGCCCTGCTGTGGCGCCCTCCGTCAGGGCCTGGCGTTCAGCATCACGCGCAACATGGCGTAGATACCTAGAAGCCAGAAGACGAGCGCGAGAAAGTGCTGCGACATGTGAGCCCCCAAAACACGAATCCCTGCCTCTTGAACTAGGGTCGGCGCGGCCACCGCAAAGCGTCCGCCTGGAACCAGCGCTACCAAAAGCATTCAACGACGCGTAGAGTTTGAATCTTCGCGGCGCGCCGAGGCGCGGATCTGGAGAGTTGCATGAGGGCGTGGGCCTTCGCGGTTATCGCTTTATCAGCCCAGCTTGCAGCCGCGCCGGCTGCGGAGCAGGAGAGCGCGGACGACATTCTCGCCGCGCATATCCGTAGCCAAGGCTACGCCTGCGTTTCGCCCAAAGGCGCGATGCGCGAGCCGGCGAGGTCGAGGCCGGACGAGCAGGCGTGGGTTTTGAATTGCAGCGGCGCCCGTTACTTCGTTCGCCTGATTCCCGATATGGCGGCGTATGTTACGCCGATCCACCGGGCGCGATGACGCGGGTCGTCACTTCTTGTCGGCGGGGTCCGTCTTCGGCGGCGCCGTGCGGGGGCGGGAAGCGCCGTGCGCGAATTTGTCCGTCGGCGGGGAATCAGTCGTGGCGAATCCGACGAGATGGGCAGGGCGCGCGGGTGGCAGCAACACGCTCGGCTCCGACGCTCGCGCGGCCGAACGGACCGCGCCGATCGGCGCTCCCATCATGGATTTCGCAGAGGCGCGGCTCGCGGGGGTCGCCGCCGTCAACGCGTTGAAGTTCGAGCGGTCGAGACGCGCGGGAACGAATTCGCCTTTTTGCGCGACAGTGTGCGCCTCCGGCTTTTCGCCAGTGGCGTCTTTGGTCTCGGCGGAGCTACGGTCCGCCGCCGAATAGGCGAGCGGTGCATTGTCCTTGTCATCCGGGCTCGCGGGCTCGGCAGGCTCCGCCGCGCGCGCGGCGACGAGCCCGGCCGGCCGGCGGGGCGGGGTCGGCGCCTTTACGAAATGGCGGGCGGCCGGCTCCGTGGCCGGTTCCTCGGAGGGCTCCGTGGAGCTGCGCAACTCTTGCGCGCCGCCGGCCTCGGCGCTTGCGACTTCCGCGGGCTTTTCGATGTCGAGCGGGGTCGGCTTGTCCAGCGAGGCGGGGCGCCCCGGCGGCGGCAGCGGCACGTGGGCGAGCCGAGGCCGCTTCTCTTCCTGGGCGGCGGCTTCCGGCGCCGGTTCGCCGTCCTGCACGGGCGGGGCCGCCGTCAATGGCGCTCGACGCGCGGCGGGCGGCGCGACGGCCACGGCGCCTGTCGCGCTCATCGTGGTTTCGCCGCGCGGCAAATCCGCTTCCGCGCGCGCGATCTGGCTGCGGCTGCGACGGCTGGTCGGCTCCGGCGCTGCGCCGCCTTCGTCGCTTTCGCTCGAGACCTCGGCTTCCCCGCCACGACCCTTGCGCGGCGCAAGCGACGCCCATTGTTTGCGGGTGCTCGGCGGCGGCGCGGCGACCTCGGCGTCCTCGTCCTCGCCGCCTCCGCCGCCAAAAAGCGAGGCAAGGAAGCCGCCGAAGCCGGTGCGGCGCGGGGCGACGACATAGGCGCCATCGGCGCGCGCCTCGATTTCCGCCTTGGCCTCCTCATAGCGCGCGAGCGGCTGGCCGTTCGTGGGCAGATGCACGGTCTTGCCGTCCGGGAAGAGGCGCGCGAGCTGATCGTATGTCATGCGCGGCCAGGCGCGGACGCTGCCGACGTCGAGATGCACGAAAGGCGTGTTGGCGGTGGGATAATAGCCGACGCCGCCGCGCTGCATGCGCATCCCGACTTCGCGAACGTGGGACATCGGCATGCCGGGCATGGTCGTGTCCATCGCCTTGCCGAGCATGTGCTGGGAATATTTGGCGACGGCGCGCGAGCGCGCGCGCAGCATGGCGTTGGTCTCCGGCGACCGATAGGCGGAGACGACGTTGATGACCTGATCGCCCGCCCCGGCGGACCGATAGGCCTCCCAGACGACGTCGAAGAGGCGGGGGTCCATATTGGTCGGCTCGTCCCGGCGCCAGTCGCGCAAAAACCAGTTGAGCTGTTGCAGAACGCGGCTGTCGTATTGGCCGTTGACGAGATAGGTCGCCGCGATGTCCTCGCCCGTGTGGGCGTGATGGAGATAGATGGTCCGCGTGTCGCCATTGGCGATGGCGGTCTCCGTGATGCTGGGCGTCAGGACGGTCAGGCCGGTGAAGAAAACGCCGAGCGCGACGGAAAAAGGCGAGCGGGATTTGCGGTGGTCGCTGTCGCGAGAAGTCGTCAAGAGGTTCGCTTCCCCGTCTGGCTCGGAATCGGTCCCGAAGGGCCTGTTCCAAGGCTGCTCCATCCCTTGCCCCGAGAACCGGTTGAACCCGCTCTTCAGAGGCTTCCTTCTTGCGCGCTTTTTGCGCGCGGAAGGCTCGATGCATTACGGCTTGAGCCGCTTGTCGTCGAGGACGTGGGAGTCACGGGCCTATCTGTCTGAAACGCCCTTTTGAATACCCAAGGGCCGGCAAGCCGACCCGCACACTCCCCAACATCCCTTCAGGCGTAGGGGAACATCATGGCGAAAAAGTGCTCAAGACTACGGCGGCCGCGAGGGTTCCGCGCCGGGTCAGCGAGCGTTCGGCACGAATTGCGCGCCCAGAATGGGATGCGCGCCCGGTATCAGCGCCAGCCGCTGCGACGCCGCGTCCTGGGAGGTGAAGGCCTCGGAGGGCGGCCGGCGCGGCGGCAGGGGCACGTCGGCGAAGACAGCCGGCGCCGGGCCGCGCGCAAACGCCTCGACGCCGTCCGTCCGGCCCGCGTCGGAGGATATGCGTCCCTCGGGGATGCGCTGGCGATCCGCCACGGCGACCCGGATCGAACCTTTCGGCTGGTCTCCCGTGCTCGACAGCGCGCTGGCGACCGCGGTCTGCACCTTGCCCGCGATATCGCCCCAGGGATTTGGATTGTCCTGCGGCCGCGCCACAGCGAGGGCGGCCGGCTGCCGTTGCCTGCGGCTGGCGATCAGCACCGGATTTTCGTCGCCATTGCAGTTGCGCATCCCGAGCGCGATCAGATCGCGGCCGCTCAAGATCCGGTATTCGCGCGTGAGATAGCCCAGCCGCGCCTGCACCGCCGCGGGATAGGAGGAGAACAGCTTGGAGGATATTCCAAGATCCGTTTCACGGGTGACCGCGTTATAGGCTTGGTGGAATTTGACCTGTGCGTCGGGGTAGACGCAGACATTGGGCAGGCTGAGCGCGAGCGTGCACGCCGAGCGGCATTCATGCAGCCGCACCTCGCGGTTTTCGCGACGATATTGCTCGGTTTGCGCTTCGTAATCGGTGACCAGACCCCCGACATCCTTATAGACGATGACGGGCGCCGGCGCCGGCGGCGGCGAAAGATAGCCCAAGACGCACCTCTACGCTTTACGGGGTCTACATGTGGGGGATGGTCGCCGCGGCACGGTAAACATCCTGTTAAAAAGAGCAAAATCAGCTCTTTATGCCGACGCGCAGACCCGGCGAAGGACGTTCTTGCAGTACATTGCGGCGAAAATGGAAGAGGGCGGCGGGGCGTCCGCCTGTCTTCAGGGACATTTCGCCGGTGGGCTCGACGATCGCCGAGGTTTCGACCAGCCGGCGGAAATTCTGTTTGTGCAGGTGGCGGCCCGCGATCGCTTCTACTGTCCGCTGCAGTTCAGTCAGTGTGAACGCCGCCGGCATCAGCTCGAAAATCACGGGCCGATATTTCATCTTGGCCCGCAATCGACCCATCGCCGTCGCCAATATCCTGCGATGGTCGTGGCGCATCGATAGGCCCAGCGGGTCGAGCTTCCCGCGCCGGGCAGCCGCCTCGCGCCCGTCGCGCAGCGCCTCTTCCAGAAGTCCGGCTTCATAGAGCAATTCATAGCGCTCGAGCGCGTTCTCCTCGTTGAACCCGCGCCCCTCTGCGCCAAAAAGAAGATTGACGCGGTGGCGGCGGGAGAGGCCCGACGACGAAATGGCGTTCGGCGCTTCGTCGACCCAGACGCGCAGACCGGGCGCGATCGTCGTTTCGATGATCTCCGGCCGGCCGTTTCGCCAGTCCTCCCAAGGGAAGAAGTCGTGCCAGCTGCGCCACGCGCCGATCGCGGGCCGTTGAGTTTCATCCCCGATCCGGGTGAGCGCGAGATAGCCGACCGACACAACATGGGGGTCGCGATCGCCGGCGCGCGCGTGCCGGCCACGGTCGCCGAAGGTGTAAAGCTGCTCGACATAGCCGAGGGGCGCGCCCGTCTGTTCGGCGACCCAGGACCGAAGGCCTATTTCGAATGTGCGGTGACGAATCGGATCGAACGGACCCGAGGGCAGGGCGGCGACGGCGCCCTCCGACGCCGTCGTCAGGATGAGCGGCTCGTCGTCGCGCACGGCCACGATTGCGGCGGTCAGTCCGATTTCGACAGGCGGCGAGAGCGTCAGGGACGCGGAACTCAAGTCCGTGCTTTTCAGGCAAATTCGAGCGCGAAGGGCGCCCCCTCATAACAGTCCGCGCCGCGTCCGATGGCGGCGATGGCGGCAACCATCCGGCCTTCGCGCCCAAGCCGCCTGTCCGCGAGCGCGACGAGGCGGCGGTTCGGCGTCGCGGTAGGAGAAATGCGTCGCAAATCCTGCGCAAGCTCGAATTCGCACCGATGCGGCGCCAGCGCGCAGGCGGCGACAAAGGCCGCAGCCGGCGAGCGGCTGACGCCGGCGTAGCAATGGATCACCAGAGGATTGGTCTGATCCCAACCCTCGATGAAGGCGAGCAGGCGGTCGATATGCTCCTCGCTCGGCAGGATGTGGCCGTCGATGGCCGTGTCGATATCCGAGACCGCGATCCGCAGATGGCGATCGCGCGTGATCTCGCAAGGGCGAACGAGCGAGGCGCCGGCCGTCAGAATCGTCACGAGAGAGCGCGCGCCGCTCGCCCGCACCGTCTCCACCACCTTGGTCATGGAACAGACGTAGAGGCGCCCGTTCGACATCGAAATCCTCTCGTCTTCCGCTAGCTGCGGTCGATCGCATGAAAACGGGCGAGAAAGCGCGCCTGCGACGCTTCGATGGCGGCGGGCGCGATCTCGTCCGTAAAGGCCTGCGGCGAGATTGCAGGGCGACCGAAGATGCGCTCGGCTTCGCGTCGTGTAAAGCCGGCAAGCGCCACCGCCTCGAAAAAGGCGGCCGCCCGGTCGGCCTGCTTGGCGAGTTTCAGCACGGCCGGCGTGGGCGCCGCCGGCAGGGAGAAACGCAGGAGGATGGCGCTTAAAATGCGGTTTTCAACAGATTTATAGGCATCTCCGATGACCGCCTTGAAGGGCGAGATCATATCGCCAATCACATATTCAGGAGCGTCGTGCAGCAGCATGAAGAGCCGTTCGGTCCGGCCGATCGCGGGTTCGAACTCGGCCGCGATTTTCTCAACGAGCAGACTGTGCTGCGCGACGGAGAAGATGTGCGGCCCAATCGTCTGTCCGTTCCAGCGGGCGACGCGGGCGAGACCGTGAGCGATGTCCTCGATTTCAACGTCGAGCGGCGAGGGATCGAGAAGGTCCAGACGGCGACCTGAGAGCATCCGCTGCCAGGCGCGCGGCGGCGCGTCCTTGGTGGCCAGGCGCTTGCGGGCGGGCGTGTCGGCCATATCAGACATGTCCGGCTTTCTTTCGCACATGGCAGTCGACGAGATGGTCGTCGACCATGCCGACCGCCTGCATGAAGGCATAGACGATGGTCGGGCCGCAGAATTTGAAGCCGCGCGCTTTCAATTCCTTCGAAAGCCGCTCGGAAACCGGGCTTTGCGTCGGGAGGTCGCTGATCCTTTTTGGATGGTTAACGACCGGCGTTCCGTCGACGAAATCCCAAAGGTAGTCGGAAAAGCCCTGCTCGGCCTCGATTAAGAGCCAGGCGCGGGCCGAAAGCACGGCGCCTTCTATTTTGGCTCTATTGCGCACAATGCCGACGTTCTGCATCAATTCGTGCACGCGCCTGTCGTCGAAACGGGCGACGGCGGAGGGCTCGAAGCCGTCGAAAGCGGCGCGAAAGGCCTCCCGCTTGCGCAGGATCGTGATCCAGGAAAGACCAGCCTGAAACCCGTCGAGCACGAGCTTTTCAAAGAGCGCGCGGCCGTCCCGTTCGGGTTTGCCCCACTCATCGTCGTGATAGCCGACGTAGAGCGGATCGAGCCCGGCCCAGGGGCAACGCCGAAGGCCGTCCGCGTGCTGCAGGACGGAAGCCTCGCCCCATCTGGCGGGTTGTTCACGGGCGGTCGCCAAGTCGCTGGTTCTCCTCGAGACTGCGGCTTCCGGCCGCAACCGGCGCTTTATCGCGCGTTCAGATTGCGTTCACAACCGGGTTCGGACTATCGTTGCGCCGCCGCAGACGCGTCGCCGCCGGCTCATGGCGCGCCGTGTGCTTGTTCGCGCCGTCGCAAGTCGCTGATCGAACCTCAAGCGGCTTTCATAAGGGAGATTTTATATGGTGATCCGTCTCGTTGTTTCCCGCGCCACGGTCGGCCTTGTCGCCATGGGCCTCGGCGTGGCCGTCTCGGGCACAGCTTTCGCCCAGCAAAACGTGCTCAAGGAATGCGGATCTCGCTATCAGACCAAAAAGGCCGCCAACGAACTCGCCGGTCAGAGTTGGCAGGATTTTCTGAAGGATTGCCGCACGAGCCTCGCCGAGCCGGCCGCGGCCCCGACTGAAGCCGCCAAGCCCGCAGAAGCGGCGACGCCTGCGGAGCCCGCCAAGCCGGCCGAGACGGCCAAGCCTGCCGAAGCCGCCCCTGCGGCCCCGACAGCCGCTGCGCCGGCTGCGGAGGCGCCGAAGACCGAGGCCAAGGAGACGAAAACCACCGTCCAGAGCCGTCAGAAGAAATGCGCCGTCGAGTGGAAGGCGCAGAAGGCGGAACTGCTGAAGGCGGACAAGAAGCTCACCTGGCCGAAGTTCTGGAGCGCCTGCAACAAGCGCCTGAAAGAAGCCGGCGAATAAACGCCGTCGTCATCTGATCTGATCGCCCGGCGAACCGTTCGCCGGGCGTCGCTTTTTGCGCGGGCTCAGCCTTGCGCATCTTGCCCGTCGCGCTGGTTCATGTCACAGGACGAAAAACCGTCGGAGGCCGGCTTGGACAAGATCGAAATTCGGAAACTGCAAGCTTTCCTACGCCGTTCCTTCGGCAGCGACGACATTCGCGTGGCGCTCGACCCCAAGGATCCCGACAACGCCGCCGTGCACCTCGGCGAGCGCAAGCTCGGGTCGATTGCCGTCGACGACGAGGACGGCGACCGCTCATTCGCTTTCGACATGAAAATTCCAGTCGGCCGGGAGGTCGTGCAGTCCTACCTGCGCAAGCTCTTCGAAAACGATCGGCTCACGATCGTCGCGCGCGGCCGCAAGACTGACTCGGTCGAACTCAACAGCGACGGCGAATTCCTTGGCGTGATTTCGGCGGACGATCCCAAATTGTCGAGCTTCACGCTGCAGATCGCGATCCTCGATTACGATCTCGAGGAGGAGTAAGACGCCGACGCGTCAGCCTCGCTTTTTTCTCCCCGGCGGCGCCGTCAGGCGAGCGACGAAGTTGCGGGCTCCGTCGATGAGCGCGTCCCATTGCTCGAGCAACTCGGGGGCGTAGCGCAGTTCGACGTCGACGCCGCCCGTGCGAAAGACCGTCAGACAGCCTTCGTCCGGCGCGCCGTTCTCGGATTTGGGACAGCGCGCGAAGAAGGCTCTCCCATCGGGCGGCGCCACATACAGGCGCTCGAAGTCATAAGGCGAAGCCGGCTCGAAGTCCCGAAGGACAAGCCCGCCGGGGCCGTCTTTCGTTTCCGGCGTCAGGAAGCGCGCATAGAGCCTCGCCGGCCGCTCCGCCGGATCAAGCGTGTCGTCTTTGGGCGTGATGGTGAGCGCAACGCGGTTCTTCGCAGCGCGATCCCTCGCCGCGAGCGGCGAAAAGCCCGGGAAAGCGGCGATGAAACTCAGGCGATCCGAAAGGCCGCCGGCTGCGGTGACTTCATCGCGCGCATAGGCGCGGGCATAAACGAATCTCGCGCCGGCGAGCTCCGCCTGGATCACGGCGTCGTGCGCATCTTGGCGCGATAAGAGCAACAGGCCCGCGCCAACTGCAACGAGAACGACCAGCAGCAAGGAGGCGAAAATCAGCTTCATGGACCGCACTCTAGCGGGCTCGGCTCAACTTGTGATCCGCCATTCGCCATTTTCGCGGCAAGCTTGGCCTTTCGCCTCCTGCGGGCGGCCGTTGACGTAGATTTTATGCGTGTAATCGCGGCAGGCGCCGTTCTCGGGTCCCAGCGTCACGAATCCGTAAGTCCCTTTCTCGCCGCGCCAGCTTTTGCGCACGCCGGAGGAGACGGCGTCCTGCTGTGCGGCGATGGCCGTGGCGCGATCCTTTTCGTCGAGGGACTGGCCGATCGGCCCGCCAACGGCTCCGGGCGCGGGCGGCGCGGGGGCCGTGACGACTGGGACGGCGGCAACCGCCCGCGGCGGCTCCGACGTCGAACTGCAGCCGGTGACGCCGATGGCTGCGAAGAAGAGGGTCAAAGCCAAGCTCGCTCTGGCGCGCGTCGACATCTTTGCTCCCATGACTTCCATTCGTAACGGCCACCTCATGCAGGATCGCAAGTCGGCTGTCAAAATCCCGGCAGGCGCAACGTCGCCCGCAGGCCGCCGCAGGGGCTGTCGCCAAGGTCCAGCGCTCCGCCATAGGCTGCCGCGAGATCGACGACGATGGAGAGGCCAAGTCCAGAGCCCGGCTTTGTTTCATCGAGACGGCGGCCGCGCTCGGTCACCTGCGTGCGCAGATGCGGCGCGAGGCCCGGGCCATCGTCGTCGATCGTAACGCGCAATGCGCTTCGGTTCGCGCCCGCAGCCTCGACCTCGGCCACGACAGAGATCGTGACGCCGCTCGCGGCCCATTTGCCGGCGTTGTCGAGCAGGTTGCCGATCATTTCCTCGAGGTCCTGGCGCTCGCCGAGAAAGCGCAGCTCGGGCGCCGCCGCGCCGGAGAACTCGACGCCTCTGTCGCTGTAGATTTTCGTGAAGGCGCGCAGCAGCGCGTCGACGCTCGGCTGAATCTGAGTCGAGGCGCCGAGGGCGCCGCCGCGCGCCGCGGCGCGGGCGCGGTCGAGATAAAATGAAATCTGGTCGCGCATGATGCGCGCCTGTTCGCTGACCTTGTCAGCCAGCGGCGAGGGCGCGGCGTCCGCCTCGTTCACCATGACGCTCAAGGGCGTCTTCAGCGCATGGGCCAGATTGCCGACCTGTGTGCGCGCGCGGTCCAGAATGTCGCGATTGGCGCCGATGAGCAGATTGAGTTCGTCGGCGAGGGGCGCGACTTCGCTTGGATATTCGCCTTCGATGTGGTCGCGTTCGCCGCGCCGGATCGAGACGAGTTCGTCCTGCAGCAGACGCAGCGGCCGCAAGCCGAAGCGCACCTGAAAGGCCGCGACGATGGCGAGGGCGATCGCGAGCGCCGCAAAGGCGACCATCAGCTCGAACCGGAAACGCGCGATCTGCTCGTCCATTTCCTCGGTGATCGCCGCGACCTGCACGAGATAGATGCCCGTGTCGCCGACGTCGATCACGCGCTCGACGATACGCAGGCGCCGCCCGTCCGGCCCGAGCGCATACCCATGGCGAAAGCCGCCGACTTCGGCGGCGATGCCAAGGTCGGAGAGCTTCGGCAATTGCTTTGCAAAAAGCGAGCGAGACGCCTTGATTTCATGCGCGGCGTCATCGAGGCGCGTAATCTGCCAGTACCAGCCCGAACCCGGCAGTTCGAATTGCGGGTCGCCCAACTGTCCGGGGCCGGTGTGGCCCTCCTGTCCGGATTCCGCGACGTCGGCGACGATCGCGCGCAGATAGACGTCGAGGCGCCGCTCGAAGACGCCCTCCGCTTCGCGCCGGTAATAGGCCGTGAAGAAAATGCTTGCGACAAGCAGCACGACGGAGCTCAGCGCCGCCGCCGTCAGGAAGAGGCGCGTTGCGATCGAGCGCGTCGTGAAGGTTGGAAGGCGCATGGCGGCTTTCAGCGTTTCCCGCCGGCCTCCTCCGCAGGCGGCGCCGCCATATAGCCGAGGCCGCGGACCGTCTGTATCAGATCGACGCCGAGTTTTTTGCGGAGCCGACCGACAAAGACTTCGATCGTGTTGGAGTCGCGATCGAAATCCTGATCGTAGATGTGTTCGATGATCTCGCTGCGCGAGACGACGCGTCCGCCGTGGTGCATCAGATAGGCGAGCAGCCTGTATTCATGCGAGGTGAGCTTCACCGGCGCCCCGTCCACGACGACGCGCCCGGCCTTGGTGTCCAGCCTTACGGGACCGCAGACGATTTCATTTGTCGCATGGCCGGTGGCGCGGCGTAAAAGCGCGCGGATGCGGGCGAGCACTTCCTCCATATGGAAGGGCTTGGCGACATAGTCGTCGGCGCCGGCGTCGAACCCCTGGACCTTCTCGCTCCAGCGGTCGCGCGCGGTGAGGATCAGCACCGGCATCGCGCGTCCGTCGGCGCGCCACTGCTCCAGAACCGTGATTCCGTCTTTCTTCGGCAGGCCGATGTCGAGCACGACAGCGTCGTAGGTCTCGGTCTCGCCGAGATATTGTCCTTCCTCGCCGTCGAAGGCGCGGTCGACCGCATAGCCGGACTGCTCAAGCGCCTCCGCGATCTGGCGATTGAGATCCTTGTCGTCCTCGATGACGAGAAGCCGCAACTCCACCCCTCCGCCCGTAGCCTTTGCCCGAATCAATCACTCTTGCGGTCGAAATGCGGCTTTCCTGTTACGGCGTCGAAAAGGAGTTTGACGACGCGCCCGTCCGAACGCAACACGCTGATCTCGTAAATGAGCATTTCCTCGAGGCGGCAGAGTCTGGCGCCGAGCGCTTCTCCATTCAGTTCGCGCGCGGCGGCATGCATGCAGGCGAAAGGATCGGCGAGCTTGTGCGCCTCGATCTTCTCGCGCGTCTGGGCTGTGGAGAAACATTGGCGCCGGGGGGGGGGGGGCGCTCCAATGCCGACCGCTCGGCTGTTTCTTCCGCATGCGCGCAGCCGAGCGCCGCCGCGGTCGCGGCGGCGAGGGCGCTGCAGAAACTGAATAGGGCGACCGACATTCCTTCTCCTTGTTTATCCCGCCCGATTTCTCATGAACGGCGTCTGAACGGCGTCGAACTCTGCCCCCTCGGCTCATGATCATGCCGGGCTTCGGAGCCCGGCGCAATTCAGTCCGTCCGCCTCAGGAGGGAGGCGATCTGCCCCGCCGGCGTGGTGGTGAGCGCCCGCATCCCCGCCATCAGGAGCGCGGAACCCAAGGCGACCGCGCCGGCCTTGGGGTCATTGAGGAAGGCGATCCAATCCGTCGAGGCGAGGACGCCGAAAGCGGCGACGAGGATAGCGGCGAGATAAGTGCGATAACCAGTCATGAAGAGTCTCCTTGCGGCATAGGGTTCAGGCGGCGGCATTCTGGTCGATGGTCGCGAGCGCGACGCGTAACTGATCCGCCGCGGCGTGGAGGTTGGTGGTGATCTGGTCGATGACCGCGGAGTCCGCAGCCTGGGCGCGGGCGACGCCAAGGTCATGCGCGAGCTGCGCGATTTTTTCGACCCCGAGCGCCACCGCGGATTGCACGTCGTTGAAGGCGGCCGTCAGATTATCGAGCGAGGACATCGTCATCTCCTTTTTGAAGTCGCGTCAGTGGCGGTCGACCGCCTGAAAATGCATGGGATCGCGATCGCCGTTCGCGCCGCGCCAGATCAGGCCGCAGCTCTCGAAGGCCTTCGCGGCTTCGATCGGTATAAATCCGGGGCGCCATTTCGATCGGAACGGATTGTGTTGGGGATCGATGTCGATGGCCGCCCCGTAACTGTGCGTCGACCAGGATTTCGTGGAGCCGCGTTTCAGGCGCACCATCAGCGACCCGCCGGTCAGATGCATTCGATGCGCTTCGATATCCTGTTGCGTCCCGTAAAGACGCTTGATCGCGAGCAGCGCTTCGCCAAAAGCGTCACGGCATTTTTTGTGAAACCGCAGCTTTGTCGCTGGCGGCCCCCAGGAGTAGCGCATGTCGTAGGGCGGGATGAGATCCACGATATTCTCGCGTTCCCATTTCGGGTTGATGGAGCTGTGCAGCACCGGGTCGCCGTAGAACTCGGTGAGTTCCGCGGCGATTTCGTTTGGCCATTTCATGAGATTTGCCCTGTTGCAGAGAGTGGTCGGTCTGCGCCTTCGGTCAGGCCTGGATCGTCGCCGCGAGACGGAAGAGAGCGTCGAGCCTGGCGTCGTCGAGATGGAATTGCGCGGCGAGCGTCGTGACGAAGTCGCCGTCGCGTTCGACCTCGGTCGCGTATTCGAAGGCGAGCGCGAGAGTGGGCTGATCGAGCCGCTGCGCCTCGATGAAAGCGCCCACGTCGTCCAGCAGCGTCCCGCCGCTTCCGTTGCTTGTGCGCCTCAGCGCCTCGCGCGCCTGAAACATGGAGACAGAGTCGGGGACGCAAGGGGATTCGGGCGGCGCGGAGAAAGCGTCGTCCGCATATGACCAGCCGGGTCCCGCCGTCTCGCAGAGAATTGCGCGCAGGCCGTCGTCGGGGACGAAATCCGCGTCCGCTTCGATGACATTGATGACGACGCCGTCGCGAATGAGAGCGATCCGCATTTACGTGCCTCCGTTTCAGAAATATTCGATGACCAGGGCGAAGCCCGCTCCGCCGGGGCCGCCCGCGCCGGAGTTGGCCCCGTTCTGCGAGGCGCCGCCGCCGCCGCCGCCGCCGCCGCCGCCGGGCGCTCCGCCCGCGCCGCCCGCGCCTGGCGTCGTCAAGGAAGAGCCGCCGCCGCCTGCGCCCGTTCCGAACTGGTCGAGCGGGCCGGGACCCAGCGCCCAGGCGCCGAACGTTATACTTGACATACCCATGTCCCCTATGTAGCTTGAATCTCATAGGAGATTAGTCATGTCGGTTTTGAACGCCCCACACTTCCACAACGAAGAGGCCGCTTACGCCTGGGTTGAGGCTCGGATTTGGGGAAACAATCCTATTTGTCCCCATTGCGGCGGCGTTGAGCGCATTTCCAAGATGCAGGGCAAGAGTACCCGGATCGGCGCCTACAAGTGCTACCAGTGCCGCAAGCCCTTCACTTTGAAGGTCGGGACCATCTTCGAATCCAGCCACGTTTCGATGCGGATTTGGCTGCAGGCGATATTCTTGATGTGTTCGTCTAAGAAGGGCATTAGCTCCAACCAGCTCCACCGCACTTTGGGCGTCACCCTCAAAACCGCGTGGTTCATGAGCCATCGCATTCGCGAAGCGATGCGCGACGGTGGCCTTGCGCCCATGGGCGGCGCTGGCGGCATTGTCGAGGCGGACGAAACCTATCTCTGGTCGACCGAGCAACCGAAGCCGCGACTCGGCCGCAACAAGAACGAGCCGGTGAAGGGCCGCAAATGCGGCCCCGCGAACAAGCGCGTGATTATCTCGCTTGTCGAGCGCGGCGGTTCCGTCCGCTCCTTCCACGCCGAGCACGCGGACAAGCTCACCGTCAACAAGATCATCTCTGATAACCTTGACCGCGAAACTCGCCTCCAGACTGACGAGAGCCGCATCTACGGGGACGCCACCAACCACGTCGCCTCGCGCGAAACCGTCAACCATTCACGCGGCGAATATGCGCGCGGCGACGTGAACACCAACAGCGTCGAGGGCTACTTCTCTGTGTTCAAGCGCGGCATGCGCGGCACCTATCAATACTGCAAGGAAAAGCACCTGCATCGCTATCTTGCGGAATTCGATTTCCGCTATAACAATCGCGTGAAGCTCGGTTGCGATGACGTGGAGCGGGTTGATCACGCTATCAAGGGCGTCGTTGGGAAGCGGCTCACCTATCAAACGGCTCGTGCATAGTGAGGCACAATGGGTAAGAAGCCCAAAGCTGGCAGCGCTCCGCGCAAAGCCAAAGAGCAAAAGCTAGAGGACGGGGAGCAGTCCGAGCGGTTTATCCAGACCGCCCGGGAGCTTGGCATTGGAGACGACTGTGAAGGTAGATTTGAGTCTGCCTTCAAAGCGATTGCGCGAGACGAAGGGCTTCCTCCATCTCAGAAGCCGAAGCGCGCCCGCTAGCAACCAGCTCGTTAGCTAGATAAAATGGTAGTTTCTTAGAGATTTCACGCGCATCAAGGGCAATATTGACGCCATTCATCCCGGCAAAAGCTCTTATTTGCGGTCCCATTGGGGCGTATAGTCTATAATTCTCAAATAGTAGACGGCGTAATCTTCCCGCAAACATGTCAGATGCCTGTATCGGAAGTAATTTCTTATCGTCCTCAAAATTAGGTAACCCAGAGTATTTTGACCTTAAGTCATCGTCACTTTTGTCCACGCAGCTCTTAAATATTCTTACAGCGTCGTAACCAAGCTTGCCCTGCTCGTCAAAAATGAATTTCACACATGACCCTGCGCAGTAATCAGATGCGTATTTGTTTAGATGAACTATTACATTGAAAAATAGCAAGTGATATGGATTAGATAAAATTTCGATATTATTAACGCGTAAGAAATGGTCGAAATCTGCATGGTTGATATGGCAGCTTATTCTGTGAAGTTTGTGTGATAAAATAACATCTAGAAGCTTTGAAACTTTCTTCTGAACGGCTATCCATTTCCAATTATTGAATTGACCTTTGCGCGACAAAGACTCGCTGTTTTTAAAGTATTCTATTTTTGGATCGGCGTCTAAGACGCTTTTCCAATCCGACGAAAATCGGACCCACACCCCGGCGTCTGCCATAAAGCCGGCCAACACAAAATATCTAAATCGCGGGTGAGTACCGCCGCTATCGTCAAGATACGCTTGGAGCACAGCAAAGCGCCTATTCTGTCTAGTGACAGGGTCAAGGCCAGCCACAAGACCCCAAACCCTGTCTTGCTCAGGCGCGGTTCCCCCACACGTGATTCTCTATAGACATTTTAGCACCTGGGTACGTGAAATATAATATTGGGAATAAAATCATATCTAAGAGAAAATGATCCTCACCGCGGGGTCCGTTGCAGCGTTTTGTTAGTCTCCTCGCCATAGGCTTCGCCCGGAAAATCGAGGACGGCCATGTTGGAAATCGCCTTTGTCGCAGGCTTTACGGCCATCGCCCTGTTATGGCGCATCGTTGGGCGCGGCGTCGCCGCCGACTCCGCGGACAGCGGCGGATGGTGGGACTCCGGCGATTGCGGGGATGGCGGGGGCGATTGCGGCGGCAGTTGCGGCGGCTGCGGGGGCGACTAGCCCTCGCGCACGCCCGAGGTCGCAGCGACTCAATACCGCGCCTTCTTCGGCCAGCGCTTCGGCCAGACGCGGATGTAGTCGGGCGTGTCCTCCTCGTCGATCTCCGCCTCGCTGACCTCGACCCGGCCACGGACGGAAACGCCGGCGCGATGCACGCTATCGGGGTCGCCCGAAATCAGCGGGTGCCAGGGAGGAAGGGGCTTGCCTTCGTTTCTGAGCACATAGGCGCAGGTCGGCGGCAGCCAGTCGATCTCCTGAAGCTTTGTCAACGTCAGCCGCACGCAATCGGGCACGTGATCCCGGCGATTCTTGTAGTCGCTGCAAAGGCAGCTTCCGTGATCGAGCATCTTGCAGGAGACGCTCGTGTGGTAGACGGCGCCGGTATCCTCATCCTCGAGCTTGACCAGACAGCAGCGCCCGCAGCCGTCGCAGAGCTTCTCCCACTGGGGCCGGGTCAACTCAGGAAGCGGTTTCTCCCAAAAAGGGACCTGCGCGCCTTTTTCGCCTTTTTCGCCCGCCATTGTGCTCCCGCCCGGCTTTTCCGCCGCCTGACGGAAACCATAACCGCAATGAGGGGCCGGGCGGCCGTCGTCAAGATGGTTGAAAAAGTGCTAACGTCGGCGGCCGCCGGTTAATTTCCGGCGCGGGAGTTTTTGAGCCGTGTTCGAGCGTCTTTGGTCCTCGCCCTTTGTCAAGCGCGTCAGGCGCATCCTTCTGTCAACCGACGCTTTGATCGACTCGAGCGTCTTCGACAGCGGCCGACGCTCGCGCGAGCTTTACGAGAATTTCTCCACCTTCATGGAGCGATTCCATGTCTCCGGCTTTGCCCGGCTTGGCGTGGAGGTCGCCTGCGAGACGCTGACCTGGGGCCTTGTCGGTCTAATCGGCATGATGGCGCTCGCGGGCTCGGCCTTCAAGATGACCAGCGAGGGCGACTGGCTCAAGCAGACGGACCTCTCGGTGACATTCCTCGACCGCTACGGGACGGAAGTGGGCCAGCGCGGAATCAAGCATGACGACGCCGTGCCGCTCGATGAATATCCCGACTATCTGGTGAAGGCGGT
Source organism: uncultured Alphaproteobacteria bacterium (assembly GCA_963806665.1). Lineage (GTDB taxonomy): Bacteria > Pseudomonadota > Alphaproteobacteria > Rhizobiales > Beijerinckiaceae > Methylocystis. The sequence continues at coordinate 405,274 of CAWDYM010000007.1, forward strand.
GCTCGCGACGGAGGACCGTCGGTTCTATGAACATTTCGGCATCGACGTGATCGGCACGGCGCGCGCGCTGACCGTCAACGCCCGCTCGTCCGGCGTGGTGCAGGGCGGTTCCTCGATCACGCAGCAACTTGCGAAAAACCTGTTCCTCTCCAACGAGCGCACCGTCACCCGCAAGATCAACGAGGCCTTTCTGGCTCTGTGGCTGGAGCACCATCTCACAAAGCGGCAGATCCTCCAGCTTTATCTCGATCGCGTCTACATGGGCGGCGGCGCCTTCGGCATTCAGGCGGCGGCCGAATTCTACTTCGGAAAGTCCGTCAAGGACGTCACGCTTGCCGAGGCCGCCATGCTCGCGGGCCTCTTCAAGGCGCCGACCAAATACGCCCCCCACAATAATCTGCCGGCCGCGCGCGCCCGCGCCAACGACGTGCTGAACAATCTCGTCGACGCCGGCTTCATGACGTCAAAGCCAGATCATCGCCGCCCAGCGAAGCCCGGCGACGCCGGTGGACAGACAGCGGCAGGAGAGCCCAGACTGGTATCTCGATTATGCGTATGGCGAGATCCGCAAGCTCGCGGCGAGCGGCAAGCTCGGCGAGAACCGCGTGCTCACGGTGCGCACGGCGCTCGATTCGAATGCGCAGAAACATGCGGAAGAAGTAATCGAAAAGAACCTGCGCGAGCAGGGCCGTTCCTATCACGCCAAGCAGGCCGCGATGGTCGTCATGGAGACGGACGGCGCGGTGCGCGCCATCGTCGGCGGGCGCGACTACGGGGCAAGCCAGTTCAACCGCGCGACGGATGGTTCGCGCCAGCCGGGCTCGTCCTTCAAGCCTTACGTCTATCTGACGGCGCTGATGACCGGCAAATACAAGCCGACGACCATTGTCACCGACAGACCGACCTGCATCGGCAATTATTGCGTGAAGAACTACAGCGGCGGCTATGCCGGTTCCCTGCCGCTCTCGCTCGCGCTCGCAAAGTCGCTCAATACGGTCGCGATTCAGCTGTCGATCGCCATCGGCAACGGGGATTCGCGCGTGGGCCGCGCCAAGATCATCGACACCTGCCGCAGGCTCGGCATCACGACGCCGCTCGAGGATACGCCGTCGCTTCCCGTGGGCCAGAGCGACGTCATTCTCCTCGAACATTCGGCCGCCTACGCCGCCTTCGCGAATGGCGGCAAGCGGACGACGCCTTACGCCGCCATCGAAATCCGCACGCGCCAGGGCGATCTCCTTTATCGGCACGACCGGGACGCCCCGCCACAGCAGCAAGTGCTGCCTTTCGAGAAAGTCGCGGACCTCGCCTCGATGATGAAGCGCGTCGTCGTCGAAGGAACCGCGAGGCGCGCGCAGCTCGGCGACATCGACGTGATCGGCAAGACCGGAACGACCAACGGCTACAAGGACGCCTGGTTCTGCGGCTACACCGGCGCGATGGGCGGCTGCGTATGGTATGGCAACGACGACAATGAGCCGATGAACAACATGACGGGCGGCACGCTGCCGGCCGGCACCTGGCACGACGTGATGGCCTATGCGCTGCAGGGCGTTCCGATGAAGCCGATCGCTGGCCTGAAGCCCGAGCCCCGGCCCGAGGTCGCCTCGGCGAACGGCGCTGCGGTGAAGGCGCTCGATCTTGGCGCGCCCCAGCGTCCGGCGACCTTGTCGAAGGGCGCAGTCGACGCGCTCGAATCGATCGAGAGGAAAGCCAAGGCGACCGCCGCGGGCAAACAAAGCGCGCTCCAGCGACCCGCCGCGGTTCTGCAGACGCGGCGCGACGACTTCCCGACCATCGGCGCAGCCGAGTAAGCGGGCCAACCGTGACGCGACCTTACGCAAAATATCTGAGCGCCGCCGCCGCAATGATCGGAGGCCTCGCGCTCGGCCTCGGAGCGACGGCGCTGTCTCTCGATTCCGGCTACGGCTTCGATCCGTTGCGCGCGGGGCCGTGGACGGCATGGCCCGCCGTCGGCGGCGCCGGCATCGATCCCTACGCCCGCGCTGTCGTCGCCCGCACCGGCGAGGCGCCGCTTGGACGCGACCAGGGCCTCGCCTTCGTCGCGAAGGAGGACTCATCGGGCAAGCCGCTCGACGGCGCTTGCGAATACAGGATCGTCGATCCGACGCCGACCGCGCGCTTCTGGAGCATTTCGTTGGCGAGCCCGAGCGGCGCGCTGCTGAAAAATCCAGCCGGGCGCTACGGCTTTTCCTCGTCCGACGTGCTGCGACGGGAGGGCGGCGCCTTCGAGATCGCCGTTGCGCGGCGCGCGCGCGCCGGCAATTGGCTTTCGCCCGGCGAGACGCGAGACTTTGTCGTGTTCCTGCGCCTCTATGACACGCCGCTCGACGTCGGCGCGCATGTCGCCCCCGATTCCTTCCCTAAAATTGTGAAATTGCAGTGCGACTGAACCTGCCAGACCGCTATCTCGATTATCTGCCATGGGCGGCGGCGACGTTGCTGATTGCAGGCGTCGTTCACATCGTTTCGGTTCTGCTGATGCCCGCGGTCGCGCCGCGAGACGCCTATGCGCGCGCGCTGGAGGCCGTCGGCGGCGCGGCCACGAACAGCCTTGTCGCCTTAGCGCCCATGCGCCCCGGCGTGGAGACGCTGCCCTTTGAAGATCCGGCCTTTGCCGAAGGCGTCTGCGTCTACGACCTTTCCAAGGGTCTGCTGCGCGTTTCCGCCCCGGCTGACGGCGAGGATTATCTCGCCATCTCTTTCCACGCGCTCGCGGGGCGAATCTATCACGCCGTCACCGATCGTGCGGCGATCAAGGGCAAGATCGACATCGTCATCGGAGACGCGCGCCAGATCGAGGCGCTTCAAGCGGCGACGGAAGAAGCGCCGCCCCAGGAAGTGCGCCTCGCCGCGCCAACGAAACGGGGATTTGTTCTGGTGCGGTCCTTCGCCAGGCGGCCCTCCGATCAGACCCGTGCGCGCGACCGGCTGGCGACGGTGACTTGCGAGCGCTTCGAGCCGCCAAAGGAATAGCTGGCGCGCATCGCCTCGTGGCCTGATCCGGAACCAATGCGCGAACGGCGGGTTGGACAGGCGGGGCCGGATCGAGGAGCACCACAAATGAGACTGGCCATCGCCGCAAGCCTATTGCTTGCCACCACGTTCCAGGCGCCGGCGCAGATGCAGACCCGGGAAAGGCCCTCTTCTGCGGAGCAATCGCAAAGCCAGCGCGTAACGGCGCAGGAGTTTGTGAACGAGGCCTGGAATATCGACAACTTCGAAATTCAGGCGGGACGCGCGGCGCAGGCTCAAGCCAAGGACGCGGGATACAGGAACTACGCCTCCATGATCGTCGACGACCACACGAAGTTGGACGACGAGCTCAAATCCGCTGCTGGCCAAACGCAGGGCGTGCAGTTGCCGTCGAGCCTCGACAAAAAGCATGAGCAGAAACTTCAGCAGCTCACCTCGGCCTCGGGTCAGAACTTCGAGGAGACCTTCCGTACCCAGCAGATCAAGGGGCACCAGGAAGCGCTGCGCCTGTTTCAGAACTACGCGGCAAAAGCCGACAACACGGATCTCAAGCGGTTCGCCGAGAATGCAGTGCCGGTTCTGGAGCGGCATCTCCTGCGCGCTCAGGAGCTGAAGAAACCGTCTGGCGTGATGTAATCCAACAGGGCAACCGTAGCGCCCGCTTCGTTGCGAACGGAGCGGGCGTTCAGTTGCCTTCGTTCGGCAGCTCGGGAACAGGCAGAATTTCGATGCCGTCCTCGAGCAGCGCTTTCGCCTCCTCGAAGGTGGCGCGGCCGCGTATGGGCCGGCGCTCCGCGGCGCCGTCCTCTATGTCGCGCACCTCCTGCGGGAAACGTTCGCCGACGTCCTCGGTCCCGATCACAACCTTGTCCCGCAATTCGCGGACAATCTCGCGCAACCGGTGCGCGTCGTCGTTGCGATCGCCGCGGGCGATGCTGGGAGCCATCATGCCGCGCGAGACATTTGTCGAGGCGCAGATAGGGCAGGAGACGAGCTTCTGCTCGCACTGAGCGTCGAAGGCCTCGCTGTCTTTGAACCAGCCGTCGAAACTATGCCCCTCGTCGCAGACGAGCGCGTAATGGATCATCTCAGGCCTCGGAAGCGAGAAGTGGGTCGAGGCCGCCGCTGCCGTCAAGCTCGTAGAGGTCGTCGCAGCCGCCGATGTGCCGTGCGTCGATGAAAATCTGCGGCACGGAGGTGCGGCCCCGCGCGCGCGCGCTCATCGCCCGGCGTCCCTCAGGATCCCCGGCGACGCTTATTTCCTCGAACGCCGCGCCCTTCTGGGTGAGCAGCCGCTTTGCGGCGATGCAGTAAGGGCAGGTCGGCGTCGTGTAGATTTCGATGCGGGCCATTTTGGCGGAGGACCTTGATCGACACTTTCGTTGCGCCGCTTATACGCCGGATGTCACGCGCTTGTCACCGCCCGCGCAAAGACGAGCAGGTCGACTTGCGCAGCTCCGGCTTTGAGCAGGGCGCGGGCGGCTGCGTTGGCCGTCGCGCCGGTGGTCAGCACGTCGTCGACAAGCACGATACTCATGCCTTTCAGAAGGACGGCTCGTTCCGGATCGGTCCGGAAAGCGCCCGCCAGATTCGCCGTGCGCTGGGCCCGGGAGAGGCCCACCTGCGGCGTTGTCGCCTTCACGCGCTGCAGCGTCATGGCGTCGACGGGCGCGCCGCATTCATCCGAAATGATTCGGGCGAGCGCCGCCGATTGATTGAAGCGCCGGGCGACGAGTCGCAGACGGTGCAGCGGGATGGGAATCAGAAGGTCGGCCTCGGCCAGAATTTCGGCTCCTGCGCGCGCCATCCAGCGGCCCATCGGCTCTGCGAGTTCGAGCCGGTCGTGGTATTTCAGCCGATGCGCCAGTGAACGCGCCTTCTCGCTGTCATAGCGCGCGACGGCGCGCGCGCGGCGAAAAACCGGGGGATTGCTGGCCGCCTCCGGGGAAATCAGCCCGGGCTGGTCGAGGTCTCGCTCGAAGGGCGTGCCGAGCCGCTCGCAGTAGGGCCGCTCGATGAAGGCGATGTCACGCCAGCAGGCGGCGCAGAGCGCTCCGTGCTGCGCCACCGCCTTGCGGCAGACAAGGCAGGAGGGCGGATAGACGAGATCGAGCAGAGCGGCGCCCGCGCGGCGGGCATAGGCCGGGAGCGCCGCGAGCGCCGGCCTCATCCGAGCAGCCCGCCCCTTGCCGTCGACAGCGGATTGTTGGTCAGCGCCTCGGCGTCCGGCATATCGAGCGCCGGCATGTGAATCAGGGCGGCGTAGAGGCCTTCGACGAATTTACGGTCGAGGTCCTTCACGATGAAGACGATGCGCGTGCGCCGGTCGTCGTCCGGCCAGGCGTCGAGCCGGTGCGGCGGATGGAAGACATGCTGCACGCCGTGGATGACGACCGGCCGCTCGGGCGCGTCCGAAAGCGCGACGATTCCCTTCACGCGCAGCAGGCGCGGTCCGTGAGTATGGCGCAGCAGGTCGATGAAGATGTCGAAGGACGGAGGCGTGAACGGGATGTCGCCCGTCAGGCAGAAGGCCTGAATGTGACTGTCGTGGCGATTGACGTCGTGATGGTGTTGGTCGTGGCGCCCGTGATCGTGATGATGCCCATGGTCATGGTCGTGCGCAGTGTCGACGGCCTCGGCGTTGAGCCAGTCGCGCACCCGCGGGGTCTTGGTCGCGGGATCATAAAGGCCGCAATCGAGCATCGCCGCCGGCGTCGCCTCGCCTGTGGCGGTGTCGAGAATGCGCGCGCCGGGATTGAGCGCCGCGAGCCGCGCCGTCAGCCCCGCGAATTTCGCCGCGCCCTCGGGCAGGTCGGTTTTTGTGATGACGAGCCGGTCCGCGACAGCGGCCTGCTTCACCGCCTCCTCATGCGAATCGAGCGTCGCCTCGCCGTTCACGGCGTCGATCACCGTCACCACGCCGTCCAGTCGGAAGCGCAGGACGAGATAGGGGTGATTCATGATCGTGTGGAGAATGGGCGCCGGATCGGCGAGGCCGGTGGTCTCCAGCACCACGCGGCGAAACGGCTTCATGCGGCCATTGTCGAGCCGGCGCAGCAGGTCTTCCAGCGTGCTGACAAGCTCGCCGCGGATCGTGCAGCAAACGCAGCCCGAACTCATCATCACCATGTCGCCCTCGACCTTCTCGATGAAAAGATGGTCGAGGCCGATCTCGCCGAACTCGTTGATGAGCACAAGCGTATCGGAGAGCTCTGGGCTCGCGAGCAGACGGTTCAGCAGGGTGGTTTTGCCTGCGCCAAGAAAGCCGGTGAGGACGGTTAGCGGAATGGGGGGCTGCGGCCGGCGGGCCGCAACCGAGGGGACGTCGCTCACTGCACCTTGCCCTGGGGCTTGGCTGCGGCCTGAACCTTTTTCGGCGCCTTGCTTTTCTCAGCCGAGGCCTTGGGCGCTGTGGTCTTCGAGGCTGTCTTGCCGACGGCTGTCTTTTCGGCGGCCTTTCCTGTTTTGGCCGCGCTCTTGCCGGCTTTTGCCGAAGCGGTCTTGCTCTTCTCCGGCTTCGTCTCCGCGGCGTTGTCGTCCTGCGTGATGTTCTCGGCCGCCGCAGGCATTGCGACGGCGGCCGTGGCCGCGCCGCGTCTGGCGCGCTTGCCCTTGCGCATATTGGTCGCGTCCGGCGCGGCGCGGCTGATGGGGGAGGCGTCGGAGCCCGCGGGGTCGGAATTGGCGTAGGCGGCGAGGTCCGTCTGTTCGCCGATGGGCGCGCCGGGCGCGCGGGCGCGGGCGACCGGACCGGCATAGCCCGGCGCCCGGCCGACATAGACCGACACCGGCTGGAATTGCGGACGCGGCAGGCGGGCGATGTCCTTCACGCTGATCTGATGCTGTCCGCCGCCGACGGCGTCGAGGACCGGAATGCCGGTCGGCGCGGAGCCGACCGGGATCGACAGATCCTCGACCTCGTTCATGAATTCGGCGGTCGCCGCGCCGCGGTTGCGGCACACGCTGTCGCGCATGTCCGGGGCGGCGGTGGGGCCCGAACTCGCCAGCGTGCCGAGCGAGCCGATCGCGCCGCCGGTCTGGAAGGCGCGGTCGAGAATCGCGGCGGCCTTGGCGGTGCGGGCGTTGGCGGACGGTGCGCCGAGGATGACGGCGATGAGGCGCTGGCCGCCATGCGTCGCCGAGGCGACCAGATTGAAGCCGGCGGGGCAGGTGAAGCCGGTCTTCATGCCGTCGGCGCCCGGATAGCGGCCGAGGAGGCCGTTGTGAGTCGGATGAATCTTGCCGCCGACCTGCATGGCGCCGATGTTCCACAGATTGGCGTATTCGGGAAACTGCAGATATAGCGCGCGTCCCAGAATCGCGAGGTCGCGGGCCGATGTCACCTGCCGAGAATCGGGCAGACCATTGGGATTGACCCACTGGGAGCTTGTCATGCCGAGCTTGGCGGACGCGGCGTTCATTTCGTCGGCGAAGGCTTCGACCGAGCCGGCGACGCCCTCGGCGATGGTGACGGCGATATCGTTCGCCGACTTCACCATCAGCATGACGAGGGCGTTTTGCAGCGTCACTTCCGTGCCGGGCCTGAAGCCCATTTTGGAGGGCGCCATATGGGTTGCGCGCGGCGAGACCATCAAGGGCGTTTCCATGGTGATGCGGCCCGCGCGCACGGCGTCGAGCGCGACATAGGCGGTCATCAGCTTGGTGAGCGAGGCCGGATACCAGGAAACCGTCGGCTGATCCGCCGACAGCACCTGTCCCGAGGCGACGTCGATCACCAGCGAAGGCGTCGCGTCGACGCCCGAAGCGGCCAGCGTGGCCGACAGAAATGACGCAAGCGCGCCAAGACGCGTCAATTTTTTCATTGTCGTCATTGGCAATGTCTCTCGAGGTCACGCCCATGGGAACAAGGCGCTGCAAAAACCATACTGACCTTCCCGAAACGGTTCAAATATGGGCAAATTGTGGCCATCGCCAGACTTGCCGCCACGAGGCGGTGTTGCGGCTTGGGCGGCGCACCGCGCCGAGCATCGGGTGGCAGGCTCTTATGCGTTAATTCTACGGGCGTTCCCGCCACGGACGTGCTAAAGCACGTGCCTGCGAAACGGGGGGCGCGCCTGCGCGCCGCTCGCGCGCAACGGAACGCTGAAGTGATCGATAAACTCGAATTTCTCATCACCGTCGCCAGCGAAAAGAGCTTCTCCCGCGCGGCCGAGCTATGCGGCGTCACGCAGCCGACGCTCTCGGCGGGCATCAAGCAGCTCGAGGACTCTCTCGGCGTCCTGCTCGTCAACCGCTCGTCACGTTTCCACGGCCTCACCGCCGAGGGCGAGCGCGTGCTGGACTGGGCCAAGCGCATCGTGGGCGACGCCCGCGCCATGCGGCAGGAGGTGCGGACCCTGCGGGAGGGCCTCTGCGGCCAGCTCAAGATCGCCGTCATCCCCACGGCGGAGGGAATTGTCTCGGCGCTGACGACGCCTTACCGCGACAAGCATCCGCATGTCCGCTTCAAAGTCGTCTCGGCGTCTTCGACCGAAGTTCTGGCCATGCTGGACAATCTCGAAATCGACGCGGGAATCACCTATCTCGACAATGAACCGCTCGGCCGTGTCAGAACCGTGCCGCTCTGTTCGGAACGATACCGACTGCTCACGACCGCCGGAAATCCCCTGGGCGACCGCGAGCGCGTCACCTGGGCGGAGGTCGGGCGGATCGATTTGTGCCTTCTGACGCCTGACATGCAGAACCGCCGGATCGTCGAGCGGCTAATTGGCGCGGGGGACGCGGAGTTGGCGCCGATTCTCGAGTCGAACTCCGTCATTCTCCTCTACGACCATGTGAGATCAGGCCGCTGGGCCACGATCCTTCCAGAAAAGCTCGCTAAAACAATGGGAACAGAGGGAAAGCTGAGATCGATCCCGATTGTCGAGCCGGAGGCGGGGCATCAAATCGGCCTCGTCGCGCCGCAGCGCGAACCCGTGATCCCGCTTGTTGGCGCGCTCGTTGCAGAGGCAAAAGCGCTCGCCGAAAGCGGCACTCTGGCCGATTGATAGGCAAGCCCTATGACCTGACGGCTTGGACGGTATTGATCAGAACCGGGATTTCCGGCACTGTCATTGGAACAAAACCAATGAAGGGCGCTAGTCTTGAGCTCGACGCCCCAAAGCGAGGGAAGAAATGGCTGGCGCTGCTCCTTATAGCGACGAGCGGGCGCGGGAAATTATTGCGGCCCATATGGGCCTCGAAGGTCCTGCCTTGCCCATATTGCATGCGCTTCAAGCAGAATTCGGCTGCGTCCCGGAGTCCGCCGTGAAGGAAATGGCGAGCGCGTTGAACGTCAGCCGCGCCGAGATGCATGGCGTCGTCACTTTCTACCACGACTTCCACAGCGCTCCGCATGGCCGCCACGCCCTGAAGATCTGCCGCGCCGAATCCTGCCAGTCGATGGGCGCGGAGAAGCAGGCCAACGCTTTCCTGGCCCGCCACAAGCTCGAATGGCATCAGACCACCCCGGACGGCTCCCTGACGGTCGAGCCAGTCTACTGCCTGGGCCTCTGCGCTCACAGCCCCTCCGCTCTATATGACGGAGAGCCCATAGGAATGGTCGACGCCGAGACGCTCGACGCGCTCGTCGAGGAGGCGAAGGGCAAATGACCAGAATCTACATCCCGCTGGATATGGCCGCCGTGGCGATGGGCGCCGATCGCCTCGCCGCCGCCGTCGCCAAGGAGGCCGCCGCGCGCGGCCTTGAAGTCGAGATCGTCAGAAACGGCTCGCGTGGAATGCTCTGGCTCGAGCCCCTGATCGAGGTGGAGACTCCCGCGGGCCGCGTCGGTTATGGGCCGGCCAAGGTCAAGGACGTCGCGGGGCTCTTCGACGCAGGCTTCCTCACCGGCGGCGCGCATCCGCTCGGTATCGGGGTCGTCGACGAACATCCCTGGATGAAGCGCCAGAATCGCGTGACCTTCGTGCGATGCGGCGTCATCGACCCCGTGTCTGTCCCCGATTTTGAGGCGCATGGGGGATTCCTCGGGCTCAAGCACGCTTTTGAAGTCGGCTCCGCCGCTGTCGTCGACGAGGTCACCAGGTCGGGCCTGCGCGGCCGCGGCGGCGCAGGCTTTCCGACCGGCATCAAGTGGAAGACCGTGGCGGACTGCGCGCCGGGCCAGAAATACGTTGTCGTGAATGCCGACGAAGGCGACTCCGGCACTTTCGCGGATCGCATGATCATGGAGGGCGATCCGCTCTCGCTGATCGAAGGCATGATCATTTGCGGATACGCCATCGGCGGCTCGAAGGGCTACGTCTATCTGCGCTCCGAATATCCGGTCGTCGCGAAAGTTTTTCAGGCGGCGATCGAGGCGGCGCGCGCGGCCGGCTGGCTCGGCCAGAACATCAAGGGTTCGGGCTTCGACTTCGATGTCGAGCTGCGCATCGGCGCGGGCGCCTATGTCTGCGGCGAGGAGACCTCGCTGCTGGAGAGCCTCGAGGGCAAACGCGGGATCGTGCGGGCCAAGCCGCCTCTTCCGGCGCATGTCGGTCTTTTCGGCAAGCCTACGGTCGTCAACAATGTTCTATCCATGGCGACGATCCCCATGATCATGGAGAAGGGCGCCAAGCATTACGCCGATCTCGGCGTCGGCCGTTCGCGCGGCACCATGCCGCTGCAGATCGCCGGCAATGTGAAATACGGCGGTCTATTCGAAACGGATTTCGGCATTCCACTCGGCACGATCGTCAACGACATCGCGGGCGGCACTCGCTCCGGACGCCCCGTGAAGGCGGTGCAGGTTGGCGGTCCGCTCGGGGCCTATTTGCCTCAGTCGCTCTTCGATCTACCGTTCGATTATGAAGCTTTCGCTGCGAAGGACAGCCTCATCGGCCACGGCGGGCTCGTCCTTTTCGACGACACTGTCGACATGGCCTGGATGGCGCGCTTCGGCATGGAGTTCTGCGCCATCGAAAGCTGCGGCAAGTGCACGCCTTGCCGCATCGGTTCGACGCGCGGCGTCGAAACGATCGACAAGATTCGCGCAGGTCAGGACGTCGAGAAGAACATCGAGCTTCTCAAGGACCTGTGCCATACGATGAAGTTTGGTTCGCTGTGCGCACTGGGCGGTTTCGCGCCATATCCGGTCGAAAGCGCTCTTCGTCATTTTCCCGAGGACTTCCGCAAGCCGGCCCTTGAAGCCGCCGAGTGAGGTAGCCGCCATGACGCTTATCAAAGAGACAGATTACGGGACGCCAGAATCCAAATCCGCAAAGCTGGTCACGCTGACCATCGACGGAAAGAGCGTCACGGTTCCGGAGGGCACCTCCATCATGCGCGCGGCGATGGATGCGGGGACCGAAATCCCCAAGCTCTGCGCCACGGACAGCATCAAGGCGTTCGGCTCCTGCCGCCTCTGCGTGATCGAAGTCGAGGGCCGCAACGGCACGCCGGCCTCGTGCACCACGCCGGTCGCGCCGGGCATTGCGGTCAAGACCCAGACCCCCCGCCTCGCCGCCATCCGCCGCGGCGTCATGGAACTCTATATCTCCGATCACCCGCTCGACTGCCTCACCTGCGCAGCAAATGGGGACTGCGAGCTGCAGGACATGGCGGGCGCCGTGGGTCTGCGCGACGTGCGTTACGGTTATGACGGGGCCAACCACGTCTTCGCCCGCAACGGCGGCGACGCCAACTTCGACTGGAAGCCGAAGGACGAATCGAACCCGTATTTCACCTATGATCCGTCGAAGTGTATCGTCTGCAATCGCTGCGTGCGCGCTTGCGAAGAAGTGCAGGGCACCTTCGCGTTGACCATCTCCGGCCGCGGCTTCGACAGCCGCGTCTCGCCGGGCATGGGTGAAGCCTTCATGGAGTCGGAATGCGTCTCCTGCGGCGCCTGTGTCCAGGCCTGCCCGACCGCGACGCTAACGGAAAAGTCCGTCATCGAAGTCGGTCAGCCGGAGCACAGCGAGATCACCACCTGCGCCTATTGCGGCGTCGGCTGCACCTTCAAGGCCGAGATGCGCGGCGAGGAAGTCGTGCGCATGGTCCCCTGGAAAGACGGCAAGGCCAACCATGGCCACAGCTGCATCAAGGGCCGCTTCGCGTACGGATACGCCATGCATGGCGACCGTATCCTGAACCCGATGATCCGCGAGAAGATCTCGGAGCCGTGGCGTGAAGTGTCCTGGGACGAGGCGCTGACCTTCGCCGCCGATCGCCTGAAGGCGACGCAGGAGAAATACGGCAAGAACTCGGTGGGCGTGATCACGTCGTCGCGCTGCACCAATGAGGAAAGCTATCTCGTTCAGAAGCTCGCGCGCCAGGGCTTCCGCAACAACAACACCGACACCTGCGCCCGCGTGTGCCATTCGCCGACCGGCTACGGCCTGTCGCAGGCCTTCGGCACCTCCGCCGGCACGCAGGATTTCGAACTCGGTCGACAACTCCGACGTCATTCTCGTCATCGGGGCCAATCCGACCGACGCGCATCCGGTCTTCGGTTCGCGCATGAAGGCGCGTCTGCGCGACGGCGCCAGACTGATTGTCATCGATCCGCGGCGCATCGACCTTGTGCGTTCGCCCCATATCCAGGCCGACTACCATCTGCCGCTGAAGCCCGGCACCAACGTCGCGATGGTGACGGCGCTGGCGCATGTCATCGTGACGGAGGGTCTGGCCGATATCGATTTCGTCAAGGCGCGCTGCGACTGGGACGAATATCAGGATTGGGCGGCCTTCGTGTCTCAGCCGCAATACAGCCCCGAAGCGCTCGAGCAGACGCTCGGCGTGCCGGCGGCGGACGTGCGCGGCGCGGCGCGGCTTTACGCCACGGGCGGCAATGGGGCGATTTATTACGGCCTCGGCGTCACCGAACATAGCCAGGGCTCGACGACCGTCATGGGCATCGCCAATCTCGCGATGGCGACCGGCAATCTCGGCCGCCGCGGCGTCGGCGTGAATCCGTTGCGCGGCCAGAACAATGTGCAGGGCTCCTGCGACATGGGCTCGTTTCCCCATGAGCTGCCGGGCTATCGCCACATCTCTAACGAGGAAGCGCGCAAGAGTTTCGAGCGCGACTGGGGCGTAGAGCTCGACCCGGAGCCGGGCCTGCGCATTCCCAACATGTTCGACGCGGCGATCGAAGGTCGCTTTAAGGGCCTTTATGTGCAGGGCGAGGACATTCTGCAGTCCGATCCGGACACGAACCACGTGTCGCGCGCGCTGGCGAATATGGACATCGTCATCGTGCAGGATCTCTTCCTGGTGGAGACGGCGCACTACGCTCATGTCTTCCTGCCGGGCGCGACCTTTCTCGAGAAGGACGGCACCTTCACCAACGCCGAGCGCCGCATTCAGCGCGTCACCAAGGTGATGTCGCCGAAGAACGGCTACGCCGACTGGGAAGTGACGCAGCTTCTGGCGCGCAAGATCGGCCTCGACTGGAATTACCAGCACGCCAGCGAGATCATGGACGAGATCGCGCGGCTGACCCCGTCCTTCGCGGGGGTCTCCTTCGAGCGTCTCGCCGAGATCGGCTCGGTTCAGTGGCCCTGTAATGAGCAGTCGCCCGACGGCATGCCCATCATGCACATCGACGGCTTTGCGCGTGGCAAGGGCAAATTCGTCATCACCGAATATGTGCCCACGGACGAAAAGGTCGGGCCGCGCTTCCCGCTGCTGCTGACGACAGGCCGCATTCTGTCTCAGTACAACGTCGGCGCTCAGACCCGCCGCACCGAGAACAGCCGCTGGCACGAGGAAGACGTGCTGGAGATTCATCCGCATGACGCGGAGGAGCGTGGCGTCGTACATGGCGATTGGGTCAGGTTGGCGAGCCGCGCCGGCGAAACGACTTTGCGCGCGCAAATCACCGACCGCGTGGCGCCGGGCGTCGTCTACACCACCTTCCATCACCCGCTCTGCAACACCAATGTCGTGACCACCGACAACTCGGACTGGGCGACGAACTGTCCTGAATACAAGGTGACGGCCGTGCAGATTTCCAAGAGCAACGGCCCCTCCGAGTTCCAGGAGAAGTATCGCGAACTCTCCGATCAGGCTCGGCGGATTGCGAGCACGATCGACGCGGCGGAATGATAGAAACGTCGCCAACTCTTCGAGTGGAATGCCAGGCGCGCCGTCACGATGTGACGGCGCGTTCTTCTCGCGTGATCCCCGAAGAGACGCCGATCGCCTTCACCTACGGCGGCTCCACCCATGCCGTGATGATGGCGACTCCCGCCGACCTCGAGGATTTCGCCGTCGGCTTCGCCATCACCGAAGGCCTTGTCGACGAGTCGCAGGACGTCGGCGAAGTGGAAGTCGTCGTATCCAGCGCCGGCATCGAACTGCGCACATGGCTCGCCGGTGGACGGCAGGACGCCTATGCGGCGCGCAAGCGCTCGATGGCCGGTCCGACGGGCTGCGGTCTGTGCGGAATCGAGAGCCTCGAGGCCGCAACGCGCGAACTGCCCACGCTCGAAAATCTGCTGACCGTCCGCGCCGAAGGCCTGATCGAAGCAATGGAGCGCATGCCCGGCCTGCAGACGATCAATCAGGAGACGCGCGCGGTCCATGCGGCGGCCTTCTGGAACCCAACTTCCGGCGCCTTACTGGTGCGAGAAGACGTCGGTCGCCACAATGCTCTCGACAAGCTTGCCGGCGCGCTGGCGCGTCAAGGCTTCGCAGCGACGCAAGGCGTGGTGCTGATGACCAGCCGCGTCTCCGTCGAACTCGTGCAGAAGGCCGCGCGCATCGGCGCGCCGATCATCGCCGCTGTGTCGGCGCCGACCGCTTTGGCGGTTCGCAGCGCGGAAAAATGCGGTATGACGCTCGTGGCCGTGATGCGGGGCCGCGACTTCGAAATTTTCACCCATCCAGGACGCATCCTCGAACAGGTTTCTGCCCATGTCGCATGATTCAGTTGAGAAGCTCGTGAAAATGGCCAACCAGATCGGCGCGTTTTTTGCCCCGCAGAAGGTTGGCGCGGCCGCGGGCATGGCCGACCATCTGCGCAAGTTCTGGGCTCCCCATATGCGCGCTGCGATTTCCGAGCACGTCAAGCACGGCGGCGCCGGGCTCGCGCCGATCGCTGTCGAAGCGGTGAAGCTTCTCGACGCGGGAAAATAGCGGGCGCAAAAGAGCGTTCGACAAATTGGCGACAGGCGGCGCGCGGGCAATGCCGGGCCGCTATTTTCTTTCATACAAGAGCCGAGCATGACCGACGCAACCTGCCCCTGCCGCGTAACCGACGCCGACAAGCGCGCCTACGCCGACTGCTGCAAGCCCTATCTCGAGGAAGGCAAGGCGCCGCCGACCGCCGAGGCGCTGATGCGGTCGCGCTACACGGCCTTCGTGCATGGGGATATCCAATATCTCGAAGAGACGCTCGCGCCCGGCACGCGCGATGATTTCGATCGCAAGGCGATCACGCATTGGGCGAAGCAATCGCAGTGGCTCGGCCTCGAAATCCTCTCGACCGAAGCCGGGCAGGCGAGCGACGACAGCGGCCATGTGGAATTTGTCGCAAGCTTTTCGAATGAAGGTCAACGCCATGACCACCGAGAGCGTTCGCTCTTCCGCAAGATAGATGGTCGCTGGTATTTCCAGGAAGAAGCCAATCGCAAGAACGAGCCGGTTGTGAAGGGCCCTCAGCCGGGCCGCAACGATCCGTGCCCCTGCGGCTCCGGCAAGAAATTCAAAAAGTGCTGCGGCGCCTCCGCCTGAAGCGCGGCCGCATTAAGCGAACATTAAGCGCGTTGCGTCATTGTCCTTCGCAACGCCGCGGCTTCATGTAGGTTTGCGGGGTCGCCGCTCCAGCGCACGCGCAGCGGCGACCAAAGCTTCGGACGGGCCAAAGCCCGTGGCATGACGCCACTTCCGTCGGACCGGTGCAATTCCGGTATGTCCCTTACACATCCAAAGTCCAGCAAGGGATCGACGAATCATGTCTAGCATTCTTGTGAACGCCTCCGCCGTCACCGCGCTGCAGTCGCTGCGCATGACCCAGTCTTCGCTCACCACGACGCAGAAGGAAATCTCGACCGGCCTCAAGATTTCGAGCGCCGCCGACAACGCCTCCACCTAGTCCATCGCCGAGGCGATGAAATCCGACAAGGGCGTGCTGTCGACGATCAGCAACTCGCTGTCGGGCGCGCAGTCCGTGCTCAATGTCGCCACCGCCGCCGTCAAGAGCGCGATCACGGTGATGAACGACATCAAGAGCGCCGTTGCGCAGGCTCAGCAGCCCGGCGCGGATCAGGCGAAGATCCTCACCAGCCTTCAGCAACTCGGCGCGCAGCTCAACAGCGTCGTCGGCTCCGCGACCTTCACCGGTCTCAATGTCACCGATGGTTCGCAGACGAGCCCGCTGAAATTCATCGCTTCCTACAATGACGGCGGCGGCGCCGCGGCTTCCACCGTCGGCACGATCGACCTGACCGTGAGAGATCTGTCGAATACCGGCGGCACCGGCATTCTGCAGGCGGCAACGGCGACGGGCGCCGGCGGTCCGACCGACTTCACCAATCTGACGAGCGCCGATCTCGCCTCGGGCACGATCGCCGACACGTTGTCGAACGCCGACAAGGCGATCGCCGATCTCACGTCCTACGCCGCTGAAATCGGCGCGACGCAGACGCGGGTCAGCGAGCAGAACGACTTCGTTACGACGATGAACGACGCGCTCACGACCGGCGTTTCCTCTCTGGTCGACGCCGACATGAACGAAGCGTCGACCCGCTTGCAGGCGTTGCAGACACAGCAGCAACTCGGCGTTCAGTCGTTGTCCATCGCGAACCAGAACGCGCAGATGATCCTGAAGCTCTTCCAGTAATCCGATTTGCGGATCGGCCGCGTCCAAAGAGGCGCGGCCGCTTCTTTCGTTAACTATTTGTTAAGAAATGCGATCCCGCGCCGCCGCGCAACGTTCGCGCAAGCCGCGGCGCCCAGTGTAAGGCGAAAGAGGCAATCGGAGCCCAGGCCGGCAATGGATCGCATCACGCTCGTGTTCGAGAACCTCAAGTCGCTCGGCGGCAGGAAGCTCGCAGCGCTGGGGTTGATCTTCACCCTCGTCGTCGCGCTCATCTCCGTCAGCGCCTATTATCTTTCCAGGCCGACATTCGAGGTGCTTTACGCGGGCCTCGATCGCGAGGACGTCAGCCGGATCGGCGCAGCGCTGAAGACGGCCGGCATCGCCTTCGACGTGAACCCGGAGGGCAACGCTGTCTCTGTCTCTTATGGACAGACGGCGCAGGCGCGCATGATGCTCGCCGAGCGCGGACTGCCGCAAAGCGCCAACGCCGGCTATGAACTCTTCGACAAAGTAGGCGCTCTTGGACTCACCTCCTTCATGCAGGAGGTGACGCGCGTGCGTGCGCTGGAGGGAGAGCTTGCGCGCACGATTCAGCTTATTCGCGGCGTAAAGGCGGCCCGCGTCCATATCGTCATGCCGGACGAAGGCACTTTCCGCCGCGCAAAGCAGCCCCCGTCCGCTTCGGTCATCATTCGAACCGAAGGTCCCGACAACTCGGGCGCGGCGCAGGCCATCCGCCATCTCGTCGCCTCCTCCCTGCCGGGCATGAATGTGGATCAGGTGACCGTTCTCAACACGGACGGCGCCATACTTTCGTCCTCCGACGGCGAAGCGAGCGACGCCGTGCCGGTCAAGACACTCACGCTCGAAAAGAATATCGCGAAAGACATACAGGACAATATCCGTCGCACGCTCACGCCCTATCTGCGATTGCCGAACTTCCAGGTCAGCGTGCGTGCGCGCGTCAATACCGATCGCAAGCAGACCAACGAGACGATCTACGATCCTGAGACGCGCGTCGAGCGCTCTGTGCGCACCCTGAAGGAAAACGCGCAATCACAGAACAATAGCAGCCCACAGACGACGAGCGTCGAGCGCAACATCCCGCAGCCACCTCCGGCGAACCCCGACGGCAAGCAATCCACCGACGAGAGCAAGAAAAGCGAGGAGCTGACGAATTACGAGCTGTCCTCGAAGATCGTCACGACCGTCAGCGGCGGCTACAATATCGAGCATCTTTCGATCGCGGTTCTGGTCAATCGTGCGGCTTTTGCAGAGCCCAACAAGGAGCCGCCAAAGGCGGAGGCGATCGACCGCCAACTCAAGGAAATCGAGCAACTCGTCTCTTCGGCGGCGGGGCTCAAGAAGGAGCGCGGCGACGCGCTTAAAGTCACCGCCGTCGATTTCATGTTCAACGAACATGAGATCGGTCCTGTCGAGAGTCCGGGGTTTATGACAATCCTTGGCGGCCATCTCGGCGCGATCATTAATATGCTGACAGCGCTCGCAATCGCGGGGCTCGTGGTGATTTTCGGACTCGCGCCGGCGCGGCGCGCGCTTTTGGCCGACGCCCTCGAGACGCGGCGCGAGCCTCCTCCGCTGATCGGCGTCGAGCAGCCGATCGCGCTTGGCGGAGCGAATGCGGACGCGCAGCAGATCGCTCCCATGCTTCGCTCGGCCGACCTTGTTCTAGAAGCGCCCGAGAATGCGCGTGAAACCTCGCGTCGCCGATTGGAGGCATTGATCGAGAAGGACGACGCTCACGCCGCCGCGGTCATGAAACAATGGATGAAATCCAAGGTGACGGCATGAACGTACATGACGCCGCCGCCTATCTTCTCCGCTTCGATGCGCCGCCGATCTTAGCGCCGGAAGCGAACTCGCCAAGCAATTCCATCGAAATTCCTCCGCCCGAATCTGAAGAGCCGTCGATCGATCCCCTGCAGATGCGCATGGAGCTTGAGGCAAGCTTTGCCGAAGCGCTGCATGAGGAGCGGCGGGCTCACGCCGAGGAGCTAAGCAACGCCCGCGAGAGATGGACGCAGGAGCAAGCTCGAAGTCCTCAGCACAGCGATTTCCACCGCCTTCGATGAAGGATTCGGCAATCTTCGCCGTGATCTTGCACGCATCATGACCCCTTTCGTTTCAGACAGAATTGCTGCGCACGCGCTTGACGAGCTTGTCCAATCGCTTCGCACGGCGATCGAAATCGGCGACGCGTCGATCATCAGCATGAAAGGTCCGCGCGATCTTCTCGAGAAGTTGCGCTCGGCGCTCGCAGACAAAGGCGTCGCGATCGATTGCTTTGTAGAAGAGGCGATGGACGTGCGAATCGCGTTGGGATCGACAGTCATCGAAACGCGGCTCGACGACTGGATGCGGCGCCTTGCGACTGAAGCAGGCGACGACCGATGAGCGAAGATCGTGGGCCGCCTATAATTGTCCGCAAGAAGCAAGTCGAGGCTGAGGAGGAGCACCACGGCGGCGTCTGGAAGCTCGCCTTTGCTGATTTCATGACCGCGATGATGGCGTTCTTTCTCGTGATGTGGCTCATCAATTCGACGTCGAAAGAGACAAAGGCGGCGATCGTCCAGTATTTCAATCCTGTACAGCTCATCGACGCCAACCCTGCGCACAAAGGGCTGCGCGATCCCGGACAGACGGGACTTGGCAAGAGCGTGAGGCCGTCTGACAGCGCTGCCGATGGCGCAGACGGACCGGAGGTGGCTCTCCACAAAGAGCCGATCAAAGCGCTTGATGAGATCGCAAAGCGTGAGAAACAGGATCCAACGCCCCCGTCTCCAGCCAAAGCGGTTCGTGACCCCTTTGATCGCGCCCCGATGAATGCTCCTCCCGAGGCGCCAAAAAGTCTCGCGCCAAAAGACAAGGCCGAGGGGCTTGGAGCGTTGCAGGCGGAACTGGAGAGAATTTCCCACCAGGAATCGCATGCGCCGAGGATCGAGATTGCGCGCGTGGAGGAGGGAGTTCTCATCAGCCTCACCGACGACGCGAATTTCTCGATGTTCGCGGTTGGCTCCATTGAACCGCGGCCGCAACTCGTACGCATCATCGCGCAGGTCGGAAAGATTCTTGCGGCGAAGCAAGGGAAAGTAGAGATCGGGGGGCATACCGACGGGCGATCGTATATCAGCAGAAGCTACGACAACTGGCGCCTGTCCGCCGACCGCGCGACGATGGTCAACTACATGCTGGTGCGCGGTGGGCTGCCTGCTTCCCGCGTCGCCAGAATCGTCGGCTATGCCGAGCGACGCCTGAAGATCCCGGGGGATCCCCTATCGCCGATGAATCGGCGGATCGAAATTCTCCTGCGGGGTGACGGCAATTGAAACGCCTCCTGCGCATAGCTTTTAGTGCGGCGTTGCTTTTCCTCTTTGAGAACGACGTCGGCGCCGCCGAATTCGTCGCGATGGTGCAGGATCTCAATGCGCTGCAGAACAGGATGGCGCTCGGCCAGGCGGCCGGGGATACGGTCGCGCACCGCTTCGGCGAAGCGGAAAAATGGATCGCGTCCGCCGACCCTAGCCTTTGGGAAGACGAACGCAACGTGCGCGCCGGTGTCGTCTACCTTCTCAGCGGCGGCTCGCCACGGGCGTTGCGGGAGATGCGCGACGCGGGTTTCGTGTCACAGTCGGTTGTCCCATTGCTTGATGCGGCGCTCGCCTACGCCGAAGGGCGCAGCGAGGGAGCAAAGAAGCTGATGGCTTTTGACGCGCGGACCTTCTCGCCGATACTCGGCGGCCACCTAGCGTTGGTACAAGGCGGCTCAGCAATTGGCGTCGACGATCATCTCGCCGCAGACCTGCTCGACTTGGCTGTGTTGCTGATGCCGGCGTCGCTCGTT
Source organism: uncultured Alphaproteobacteria bacterium (assembly GCA_963806665.1). Taxonomy (GTDB): domain Bacteria; phylum Pseudomonadota; class Alphaproteobacteria; order Rhizobiales; family Beijerinckiaceae; genus Methylocystis. The sequence continues at coordinate 425,899 of CAWDYM010000007.1, forward strand.
GAGGAGGCTTCGTTGCGCCGCGCGATTTCATTCCTCGATCCAGCAAATGACGGCCCGAAAGTCGGCGTGGTCGCAGATCGCTACGCGGCTCGCTATCTGGCTTCGCCTTTCGCGCCGCAGTTCTGGGATTCCTTCAAGCGGATTTCGGACGCTGTTTTGCAGAAAGGGAGCGATGCGTCTCTTCTGGCACGCGTCGAGTCGATCTACGATAAGGCTCGGCCTGCCGAGCAGAGGGAATTCTATTTCGAATTGTGCCGAAGCGCCATTTTCGCTGGACGTTTCGACGAGGCCAGGACACATCTGACAAGGGCGGAAAAAGCGGGGCCGGACGGGCAGGGGCGCGCAAGGTTTGTTTTCTACAAAAGAGCGCTCGACATGCTGACGGGGACAGATGCTTCCGCCATTTCTCTTACGCGGCAAGCCGAAGCTTTTGGCCCGCAGGAGCGTCGTCTCGCAGGCATCGCCGCAAGAGTCGCCGCTGCGCTCAGGCCACCCGCACATGATGTTCCAGCCGGCGCAAGTCCGCCAGCCCATGACCTCCCGATCGTTGCGGAAGCGCGCCGCGCAATCGATGCGAGCGACGCGTCGCTGAAGCGTGCAGGTTCGCAATGAACGTCGGCGAAGGCGCCTCGCGCCTCATCATCGCCTCACCGGATGCATCCGGACGATCCGCGCCGGCGACTGGGAGCGCTGCGATCACGGAGGACTTCACTTCGGCGCTACTGGTTATTTCGAAATATAGGAAAAGTCGAAATGACGACCGCCAGGCCGACGCGCCGAACACGTCGATGCAACAAATTCCGAGCGTCGCAATTCCCGTCGCTCAGGCGATGTCCAGCGTGAAAGACGCTTCCGCCGCCGCTATTCCGGGAGATCGTTCGCCTGTCGGAACGACCGAAGGCGACGCGAACGAACTCGCCTCGAAGATCAAGACGCTCGCATTGGTCGGGGATCAGATCACACAGGGGCGCTCCAACGCGAACCCGCCTCGTGCGCCCTCACGCGAGAGCGCCGCGCCCTATACCGTCGCTTCAGCTCAGCCTGCGGCCGAAGTCGAACAGTCGACGTTGCTCGTTCGGGTTGAATCGCTCCAGACCTTCCTGCCGGTCGTGATTTCCCAGGCGCTGACGGCGGCGCCGGCGCACTCTCAATTAACGCCCGCACATGCGCCCCAAGTCGACGCCGACGCCTTGCCCGCGTCGTCGCCACTCAAGATGCTGCGGATGCAGATTGAACCTGCATCACTTGGTTCGTTGTCGATCAAAATGCGCGTCTCGAAAACGCATGTCGAAATCGAGATCGAAGCGCAGACTCCGGCGACGGCGGCTTTGCTTTCCGGAACGCGGGAGAAGCTCGCAGAGGCGATTAGTCGCCAAGGTCTCTCGCTCGATGTCGGCGACATCAAGGTGAGCCAAGCGCAGAATGCAGCGTCGGTGAATGACGAAAGCGCCAGCCGTGGCGGCGGCGGATCTTCCGGCGAACGGGGTTACGCGGATGGGGAACCGGCGGATCGACGTCAGAGACAAGCAAACTCACCGAACGAAAGTCGGCCTCCTGATCAAGGCGTTGCTCGTTCTCGCTTTTCTGGGCTCTTTCTGTAGAACGGCCTGGAGCGGCGAGAGGCTATGCGAAGCGGAGATGGCGCGCGCGGCGCGGGGCAGCGATGTTCCGCTAGCGGTGCTTTACGCCGTTGCGCTGACAGAAACCGGCCAACGCGGCGCGCTGCACCCTTACGCAATGAACGTCGAGGGACGCCCGCTGTTCAGCGGCAGTCTGTCGGAGGCGCTATCTGCCTTCCATATGGCTCAGGCGCGCGGCGCCAAATTGATCGATGTCGGCTGCATGCAGATTAATCATCACTATCATGGCGCGCGGTTCGCCTCCGTGGAGGCGATGTTCGATCCCAGCCGAAACGTCGATTACGCCGCAAGATTCCTTCGGGCCTTGTACAAAACCGAAGGAACCTGGACGTCGGCCGTCGCCAGATATCACGCGGGTCCGGGAAACGCGCCCGCGCAGCGCAGTTACGTCTGCGCCGTCATCCGTAATATGGTCGCAAGCGGGTTTGGGGCTTGGACGCCCGAAGCGGATGAGTTGTGCCGATAGTAAATCAGGCTCGGGTAAGTCCGGCTCTTTATGCAGAGCTTGTCGATGTGAATGAACGAGCGCGATGAAATGAGCTTCATCATTGGATTGATTGTGACGATGGGTTGCATGCTCGGGGGATTTTCCGCGCTGGGCGGCCACCTGATTGTGCTCTGGCAGCCTTGGGAATTCGTCATCATCATGGGATCGGCCCTTGGCACCTTCATCGTCGCAAACCCGACGAAGGTGATCAAGGACACCGGTAAGGCGATCGCTCAGGCCGTTCTGGAGAAGACTCCGAAGCGCCGGGACTATCTCGACATCCTCGGCCTGCTTCACGTTCTCATGCGCGAACTGCGCTCCAAGTCGCGCAACGAGGTCGAGGCGCATATCGATCAGCCGAATGAGTCCGCGCTCTTTGCCGCGTTCCCGAATGTTCTCAAGAACCTCGAAATCACGACCTTCATCTGCGATTACTGCCAACTCTACATCATTGGAAACGTGAAGACGTACGAGATCGAAAGCCTGATGGACGAGGAGATGTCCGCCATCAAGCACGACAAGCTCAAGCCCTATCATGCGCTCACTGCGATTGGCGACGGCCTCCCTGCGCTCGGCATCGTCGCGGCGGTGCTCGGGGTGATCAAAGCGATGGGCGCGCTCGATCAGTCGCCCGAATTGCTGGGGGGTCTGATCGGCGCTGCGATGGTCGGAACATTCGCGGGCATTTTCGTCTCATACGGAATCATGACGCCTCTCGCTTACAAAGTGAAGGTGGCGCGCAGCAAGGAATGCCATGTCTACCTGATCATCAAGCAGACTCTTCTGGCTTTCATGAACGGGGCTCTACCGCAGGTCGCGGTCGAGCATGGGCGAAAATCCATCCCAGCCTATGAGCGCCCGTCGATCGACGAGGTAGAGAACGAGACATTGAACGGCGGCGCCGCCGCTTCGGAGGCGGCGTGATGGCCTTCGACACTGAAAGCCGAAGGCCTGGCCCGAGTACGGAAGAACCGCTTGTCTCGATTGGCGAAGCGGCTCTTGAGCGGATGCCTGCGCTTGGGCTCATCTTCGAACAGGCGGCTGCGGCGTTCGGGCGTTCGCTGGCGCAATATACGGATTCGCCGGCGGCGCTTTCATTCGAGTCACTCGAAGCGTTGCGCGCCGCCGATCTTCCGGCGATGTTCGCGCCGACGATGGCCGTTCTGGTTTTCCATGCATATGGGCTCGAAGCCGATCTGCTGGTTTCGCTGGATGAAAATCTGCAGGAGCTGGCGCTGGAGGCGATGCTTGGCTCGAATCTGGCGGAGCATGGGCCGAAGCGTCAACGGACGCGCATTGAGGATCGCCTGCTCGTCTTTTTCGCCGAGAAGCTGCTGGCTGAGTTAGCGACCGCCGCGGCGTCCCTCACGACGATATCTTTCGAGCGAAGCTTCCTTGCGGAGGAAACGCCCTGCGCCGCCCTCGGTCCCAAGGCGTCCGTCGCGATACTCGCGCACTTTCACTTCCAGACGCAGCTCGGCGACGGCGCGCTTCAGATCGTCGCGCCGCGTTCGGCTTTTGACCCATTTCGGGAGGCGCTCTCTCACCTCCCCGGTTCGGACAGCAAGGCGCGCGACGAACAATGGACAGAGTATCTCTACGCCAATGTCGTGCGAACAGAGATTCGCGTCGACGTCCGGATGGAAGCGCCAGGATATACGCTCCAGGACGTCGCGCATATGAGACCCGGAGACGTGCTTCGTCTTCCCGTCTCGCCGACAAGCCTCATCCGTGCGTCGTCGGAGGAGCGGACGCTCTTCTGGTGCTCGCTGGGACAGAAGGACGGTCATTACACCGTGCGTCTCGAAGCGTTTCCGGATGAACGTCAATCTTTCATCGAGCGCGTTCTGGGCGTCTGAAGGCCGGCAAGGAGAGCGTTGGGACATGATGACTGGCGAAGAACAAACTGGCGGGCAGGCGCGGCGCACTTCGGAGTCCGACGCGGGCGAAGGCGTTCAAGTGACGCCATCGTCGCGGATCGACGCGATCATGCGTATTCCGATAACGGTGCAGGTTGTCGTGGGGTCGGCGACCCTTCCCGTCTCTAGTCTCATGAAGCTTGGCAGGGGCGCCGTGATCCAGCTCGATCATCGCGTCGGCGACCCTGTCGACGTCGTCGTGAACGGGCGCACGATCGCACGGGGAGAGGTGGTCGTGGTCGAGGAGGACGGCGCCCGCTTCGGCGTTTCGCTTACGGAAATATGCGAGCCGCCAGCTGGCCCGCTGAGCTGATTTCTAGAGAGCATGATGACTCTCGATGAACACGCTTTGGTCAGATCGCTCGACGGCGTTGAGAAGGTTGCTGTGGCGTTGCTCGCGCTCGGCGCCGACGCGGCCAGTCGCGTGCTCAAGCATTTCAATCAGGATGAGCTTCGTCAGATCGCATTCGTGGCGTCTCGCCTCGGGGCGGTTCCTGCATCAGCTCTCGCAGAAATCTACGATGCGCTGATCGAGGAGATCGCCCTAGGGGACGTCGATCTCGTCGGCGGAGCCGCGCAGGCGGAATCGCTTCTGGCCAGCGCGCTTCCCGAGGAGAAGGTCGCCGACATCATGTCGGAACTGCGCGGCAATTCGAACGCCTTCTTCTGGCGTCGCCTGGGAACTCTGCCCGGCAAGGTCCTCGCCGATGCGTTGGCGAAGGAGCGCCCCCAGACAATCGCGGTCGTGATCGGCAAGCTCGATCCGGTAGTCGCCGCGCAGGTTCTCTCGCATTTGCCGGGGGCGGCGCGCGCGCAAACCATGCGGCGGATGCTGACGACGCGGCCCGCTTCGGAGTCGGTCCTGCGCGTCATCGAGGAGGTTCTGCAAGAGGAATTATTTGCGACAAGCAGCGTAGCGTCCTCCGCGGACGTCGGCGCCCGCGTCGCCGGGATCATCAATCAGCTTGAGGCCGAACAGGTCAACGAGATCCTGCTCGGTCTCGATGAAAGCGAACCTGCGCTTGCGGCGCATCTGCGAACGCTCGTGTTCGGCTTCGAGGATATCGTCAGGCTCGGCCAGCGGGCGCGGATGATTGTCTTTGATCAGGCGCCGACGGATCGTGTCATCCTCGCGCTTCGCGGCGCCGACATGGCGCTGCGCGAACTGGTCCTCCCCTGTCTCTCGGCGCGCACGCGACGGATGGTCGAGGCGGAACTGTCGTCGCCCGCCAGTCCACCGCGCAAGGAGATTATGGCCGCCCAGCGAGAGATCGCCAACCTCGTCTTGAGACTCGCCGAGCAGGGGTTGATCGAGCTTTTTGTCCAGGACGAAGAGTCTGCGAGCTAGGGGCGACGACTTTGTCAGAGGCTGAAGACGCCGAATCCAAAACGGAAGAAGCGACAGAAAAGAAAATCCAGGACGCTCTCGAAGAGGGCAAGACGGCGGTCTCGCGCGACGTCAGCGCCGCGTTCGGCGCCTTCGCGCTTCTCGGCGCGCTGGCCTTTCTCGTCGAAGGACGCACGCCAAGACTGGTCGAAGCCTTGAGCTTGTTACTTGGCAACGCTGGCGCTCTGCCGCTTCGTTCCGGGACGGATGCGCTCAATTATTTTGGCGCCGCCCTCGTCGAAGCCGTCGGCTTTTTGACCCCGCTCCTGCTGTCTTTCATCGTCGCCGGAATTTCAGGTTCCTTCGTTCAGGGCCTCCCGCAGATCGCTTTCAATCGCATCGAGCCTGACGCTTCTCGGATTTCGCCCTTTGAAGGCTGGCGGCGGATTTTCAGCGTCGCCGGCATTCTGGAAGTCGTGAAAGCGGCGGGAAAAATCATAATTGTCGGCGGTGCGGTTACGCTTGCGGGATTGAGCGACGGCGGCGCCTATGTCGACGCGATGCGCGCGGAGCCGAGTTCGATTGCCCTCGCTCATGCTCCACCTTCTTGTTCATCTGGCGAGCGTCGTGGCGTGCGCTGTAGCCGTTCTCGCCTTCGCGGATTTTGCCTGGACCAGGTTCAAATGGCGGCGCGATCTGCGCATGAGCCGGCAGGAGCTCAAGGAGGAGATGAAGCAGGCGCAGGGCGATCCTTTGGTGAAGGCGAGGATGCGCTCGCTGGCGATGGATCGCGCCCGTCGCCGCATGATGGCGTCTGTCCCGAAGGCGAGCTTCGTCGTCGCCAATCCCACGCATTACGCGATCGCTTTGCGCTATGTGCGGGAGGAGGGCGGAGCGCCGCTGGTTCTGGCCAAAGGCAAGGGACTCGTCGCGCTGAAAATCAGGGAAATCGCCGAAATGAACAATGTGCCCGTTCTCGAGCGCAGGGAACTGGCGCGGGCGATGTTCGATCTCGTGGACGTCGACAAGATGATTCCGCCGGACCTTTACCGACCTGTCGCCGAGCTCATCCATTTTCTTCAGGACGCGGGCAAGCGCGGCGTTCATTGAACGATGAGATCGGCCTGCAGCGCTCCGGCGCTCTTAATCGCTTGAAGGATGGAAATGATGCCGGTCGGCTTCAGCCCGATTTGATTGAGCCCTTTCACAAGCTGCTTCAGCGTGGGGCCGGCCAGCATGGCGACCTGACCCGACGACTCTGCGGCGGAGACGGTTGTCTGCTTTGTCACGGTTGTCTGTCCGTTGGACAGCGGCGCGGGCTGTGAGACTTCCGGCGTCTCGGTAATGCGCAAAGTGAGCCCGCCATGTGTCACCGCGACGGGCGAAATCTGCACATCCGCGCCGATGACGACCGTGCCGGTGCGCTCGTCGATGATGACTCGTGCGGGCGTTTCGACCTTGATCTTGAGCTCCCCGACCTCGGCGATAAAGCGCGTGGCGTGGGCGCCATTGGGCAGTGTGAGGAGGACGCTGCGGTCGTCGCGCTCGCGTGCGAGAGTCGATCTATAACGCTGGCGCGTGAAGTTGTTCACCGCATCTGCAATGCGGACCGACGTGGCATAGTCGGGATTGCGGAGTTCGAGAACGACGGAGCGATCGTCCCCGGCGCTGGGGCGCGGCGGCTCGCGCTCGATGCTGGCGCCGTTGGGGATGCGGCCGACGGTCGCGACTCCATGCGTCAGAGATTCGTTTTGTCCCTGTGCGGCGAAGCCCGACACGGCGATCGGTCCCTGCGCGATGGCGTAAACGGCGCCGTCGACGCCCGAGAGCGAGGTGAGCACTAAAGTGCCGCCCATGAGCGAGGTGGCGTCGCCGATCGAGGAAACCGTCACATCGACCGTCGCGCCCCAATTGGCGAAGGGAGGTAGCGTCGCCGTCACCATCACCGCCGCGACGTTGCGCGTGCGCATGCTGTTGTTGGGGCGCACGTTGACGCCCATGCGATCGAGCATTGCGGACGTCGATTGTTCCGTGAACGGCGCATTGCGCATGGTGTCGCCGGTGCCTTGCAGACCGATCACCAGCCCGTAGCCGATCAGCTGATAGTCGCGCGGGCCGAGCGGCGAGGTGATGTCCTTGATCCGCACCAGGGCGGACGCCGGCGGCGGAAAAAGGACGATAAGCGCAATCAGTAAGGCGCGCCGCATCAACCCTGATCCACGCGGATCGAACCGTCAGACTGGACGCGGCCGACGACGAAAAGCCCGCTGTCCAGATTGCGCACACGGATGAGATCGCCGACCCCTCCGGATTGTTGCGCGACACCGTAGGCGACGATTTGGAGGCCGCCTTCGAGATAGATGATCCTGATCTGTGCGCCGACGGAAATGATGCGCGGATTGTCGAGCGCCATGACGGGAATGGGCTGGCCAGGAAGCAGGGTGCGGCGCGCGACCTTGCCGATGACCGCTTCGCGCGGGCGCGCATAATGCGCCTCCGAGCCGGTCGGAAAAGCATAGGCGCGCTCTTCCAGCATCGTGTCCGAGATCATGTCCCCGGGATAGATTGTCACGCGCGCGACCGGAAAGTCCTGCGCCCAGCCTGTCGTCTGCGCCCTGGCGGCGGTGAAGAGGACGAACGCGATACAGATGACCGCAGCAAGGCGCTTTTTCATCTGATGCCTTTCGAAACCGTGCCCGCCATCTCGTCGGCCGCCTGGATGACTTTGGAATTGAGTTCGAAGGCGCGCTGCGCGGCGATGAGATTGACGAGCTCCTTGACCGGATCGACGTTCGAGCTTTCCAGATAGCCTTGATTGACGACCGCGAAACCGGGATCGCCCGGGACGCCGACGACCGGCTGGCCAGACGCGAAGGTTTGACGGAAGAGATTACCGCCGAGCGCTTCCAGCCCCGCGTCATTGGGGAAGGTGGCGATCGTCAGCTGCCCGATCTGTTGAGGCTGCGTCTGGCCTGGGATGCTGGCGGTGACGAGGCCGGTCTGACTGACGGTGACCGCAAGCGCATTGGCGGGCGCGGTGATGGTCGGCGAAAGCTGATAACCGTCGACGGTTACGAGCTGGCCGTTCTCATTCGTGCTGAATGAGCCCGCACGCGTGTAGACGGTTTCATTGTCGGGCCCGAGGATCTGGAACCAGCCGCGGCCGTTGAGGCTCAGGTCGTAGCTGTTGCCGGTCTGCGTCATGGCGCCCTGCTGTTGCAGGCTGCGCACGGCGGCGGCGCGTACGCCAAGACCGAATTGCGCCCCTTGGGGGACTGTTGCGTCCCGCCCGCGGTTCGAGACGCCCTGCAAGCGCTCGGTCTGGTACAGGAGGTCCGTGAATTCCGCCCGCGACCGCTTGAAGCCGGTGGTGTTGATGTTGGCGATATTATTCGAGATGACTTCGATATTGTGCTGCTGCGCGCTCATACCCGTCGCGGCGATGGCGAGTGCCCTCACGATCCTTACTCCTCAAATCGCCATGCGGCTGATTTCTTGATAGGCGGCGACAGCCTTGTCGCGCAGGGCTATGGCCGTCTGCAGATCACGCTCGGCTTGCATCACCGCGCTCACGACCTGCTGCGCAGACGCCTTGCCTTCGACGCCGGCGATGGCCGCTGCTTCGCCGGTCCTGACGGAGTCGAGGGTCTTGGCGGCGAAGCCCTGAAGAACCTCCCCGAAGGAGGCCTCGGCGGGGCCCGACGCGGCGGCGGGCGCCGCGGGGGCGAGGCTCGTCACCGCAGCTTCTGCAAGCGAGCCGATCACGGATGCGGCGATGGGGGCAATTGGGATCATCATGCACTCTTCAGTAAGTCGATCGTCATCGCGACGAGAGAGTCTGTCTGCTTCATGATCTGGAGGTTGGCCTCATAGGCGCGGTTCGCTTCGCGCATATCGCCCATCTCGAGAAGCGGATTTACGTTCGGCCGCTTGACATTTCCATTGGCGTCCGCGGCCGGATTGCCCGGATCATGTTCGATCGAAAACGGCGAACGATCGACGCCGATGGCGTTGACGCGCACCAGCCGCGCGCCGCTTGCGCGATCGAGCTCGTCGACGAAAGAGATGGTCTTGCGGGCATAGGGGTCTGCGCCCGCCGTCTTGCCGGTCGATTGGGCGTTCGCCATGTTTTCGGAGACGACGCGCAGTCGTTCCGACTGTGCGGCGAGGCCGGCGCCGGCGATTTTCAGTGAAGCTTCGAGCGGATCGATCACGCGCGCACCGTCGACATATACATCCCGTGGAAAGCGCGCATGAGGTTGGCGCCGAGCGTGAAGGCGCCGTGGATCTGCCCGGCCTTGATCATCTCCTGCTCCGGCGAAACGGAATTGCCGGAGATCGCCGTCTCCCAACCGTCGTCAGTCCGGACCGAGGCCGTGAGCGTCTCCGTCGGCGAGGGGCGCATATGCAGAGGATCGGCTCCGGCCATTTCCAACGCGCTGTGCGCCATCGCTTTTTCGAACGGCGGCACGTCTTGCGCCTTGTAGCCGGGCGTGCTGACGTTCGCGATGTTCTGGGCGACGAGCGACTGCCGCGTCGACAGCCAGCTCTTCTGCTGATCGATGAGTGTAAACAGACGCACTGGCTCCATTTCCGCCCTCGCATGGTTAACGAGGAGGAAAAGTAGCGGGCGCCGCTTGTGTCGGGCTGGAGGCGGGGGCGCGCGTCAGGCCGCGACGCGAACGCCTTCCTTTTCCAGAAGAGCGCGTTTGCGCTCTATGCCCCAGCGATAGCCGGAGAGTGCGCCGTCGCTGCGCACGACGCGGTGGCAGGGGATCGCAATGGCGACAGGGTTGGCGGCGCAGGCGCCCGCGACGGCCCGTATCGCGGTTGGCGCGCCAATGCGCCGGGCGATGTCGGCATAATTTGCCGTTTCGCCGGGCGGAATCTCTCGCAACGCCGCCCAGACGCGGCGCCGGAACGGCGTGCCGCGCGCGTCGAGAGGAAAGGTCACGGGAGCCGCGGGCGCGTCGATGACCGCAAGTACATCATCGACGAGACGATCACGGTCCGCGCTGAGTCCCGATCCCGCCACGTTCGGGAAGCGACGGTGAAAATCCGCTTCGAGGACGGCGCGTTCGTCCCCGAGGAGAATGGCGCAGACTCCTTGCGCGCTGACGGCGATCAACGCGCAGCCGAGCTCCGTGCGATGGATCGAGCGGCCGATAATTTCACTGAAGCCCATGCCGGCGAGTCGGGCCTGCTTCGCGGGGGAGCTCTGGATCAGGGTCATCGGCCTTCCTCCTTATCGCTATGCCTGGCGGGAGCGCAGCGCGTCGCGGATTTCCGTCAGCAGCGCTTCGGTCTTCGTCGGCTCCGGCACCGCTGCGGGCTCCTCGGCGGGCTGCTTCTTCATGCGCTCGAACGCCTGGATCACCAGGAACAGGACGAAGGCGATGATGATGAAATTCACCGCGACGGTGACGAATTGGCCGTAGCCGATGGCGGCGCCGACTTTCTTGGCCTCCTCATAAGTCATGTCAGAGTGGCCGGCCTTCGAGAGAGGAACGAAGTAGTTGGAGAAATCGAGCCCGCCCGTTATGGCCCCGATGATCGGCATGATGATGTCGCTTACCATCGAGTCGATAATTTTCCCGAAGGCCGCGCCAATGATGACGCCGACGGCGAGGTCCACCACATTGCCGCGCAACGCGAAATTTTTGAAATCCTGAAGCATTATTCAACTCCCGCCTTCTTGGGCCGAAAATTCGACCCGCTAACTGTAGCGCGAGGTTACGCTATGTGTGCGGTGCGTCAATAATGTCTCTTCAAGCCTCGCATCCTCAGGTTGCAAGCGCGGCCAGCTCCGCATCAGAAAACAGGCGCGAGCGGGTCAGGAACCTGCTCCCCGTGCCATTTTCCAGCGAGAACATGCCGCCCTGGCCGGGAACGACGTCGATGATGAGCTGCGTGTGCTTCCAGTAATCGAACTGCGCAAGGCCGATGAAAAAAGGCGCGACGCCGATCTCCCCCAGCTTCACGTCATTGTCGCCGACGAGAAACTCTCCCAGCGGATAACACATTGGCGACGAGCCGTCGCAGCAGCCGCCCGATTGGTGAAAGAGCACGTCGCCGTGCTCCCCGCGTAGGCGCTCGATGAGATCGAGCGCCGCGGGCGTGGCGACGACGCGGGGCGGCGCCGCCATCAAAAGAAGCCAAGCTTCTTCGCGCTGTAGCTCACCAGCATGTTTTTCGTCTGCTGGTAATGGTCCAGCATCATCTTGTGGTTCTCTCGGCCGATGCCGGACTGCTTGTAGCCCCCGAAAGCCGCATGGGCCGGATAGGCGTGGTAGCAGTTTGTCCAGACACGGCCCGCCTGAATCGCGCGGCCGAAGCGGTAGCAGCGATTGACGTCGCGGCTCCACACGCCCGCGCCAAGGCCATAGAGCGTATCGTTGGCGATGGCGAGCGCCTCCGCGTCGTCCTTGAAGGTCGTGACCGACACGACGGGACCGAAGATTTCCTCCTGAAACACACGCATCTTGTTGTGTCCCGCGAGAACGGTCGGCTTCACATAGAAGCCGGCGGCGAGGTCGCCTTCCAGCGTGTTGCGTTCGCCGCCAGCGAGCACCTTGGCGCCCTCCTGCCTGCCGATGTCGATATAGCTCAGGATTTTCTCGAGCTGTTCGGAGGACGCCTGCGCGCCGATCATCGTTTCGGGATCGAGCGGATTGCCCTGCTTGATGGCGCCGACGCGTGCGAGCGCGCGCTCCATGAAGCGATCGTAGATCTTCTCGTGGATCAGCGCGCGGCTGGGGCAGGTGCAGACCTCGCCCTGATTGAGCGCGAACATCACGAAGCCTTCGACGGCCTTGTCGAAATAGTCGTCATCCTCGCGCGCTACGTCCTCAAAGAAGATGTTGGGAGATTTGCCGCCGAGCTCCAGCGTCACCGGAATGAGCGTCTGCGAGGCGTATTGCATGATGAGGCGGCCCGTCGTCGTCTCGCCGGTGAAGGCGATCTTGGCGATGCGGTTGGACGAAGCCAGCGGCTTGCCGGCTTCAAGGCCAAAGCCGTTGACGATGTTGAGCACGCCCGCAGGCAGGAGATCGCCGACGATCTCGGCCCAGACGAGAATGCTTGCGGGCGTCTGTTCCGCGGGCTTCAGCACGATGCAATTGCCGGCGGCGAGCGCCGGGGCCATTTTCCAGGCCGCCATCAGCAGCGGAAAGTTCCATGGAATAATCTGCCCGACGACGCCGAGCGGTTCATGGAAGTGATAGGCGACGGTGTCGTGATCGATCTCCGAAATGCCGCCTTCCTGCGCGCGGATGGCGCTGGCGAAATAGCGGAAATGGTCGATCGCGAGCGGAATGTCGGCGGCCATCGTCTCGCGGATCGGCTTGCCGTTGTCCCATGTCTCGGCGGTCGCCAGCAGCGCGAGGTTGTCCTCCATGCGGTCGGCGATCCTGTTGAGAATACGCGCGCGCTCGGTCGTGCTGGTCTTGCCCCAGGCGTCCTTCGCGGCGTGCGCCGCATCCAGCGCGGCCTCGATGTCATCCTTGTCGGAGCGGGCGATTTCGCAGACCTTCCGGCCGGTGATCGGCGAGATATTATCGAAGGTGCGACCCGATCTGGCCTCCGCCCATGCGCCATTGATGAAATTGCCGTAGCGCGCCTTGAAGGGCGGCTTCGCCGCCGCGAAAGTCTCGTGCCTGGTCATTGGGGCTTCCTTCGGGTTTCCTCGTCCCGCGCGTTTACCGCGCTTCTCTTGATGTGAGGAAGATAGTAACGCACAGGCCTCCGCCAAGGGAAAGGCCTTCGCGCGCGGCTATCTCGAAAGGCGTTTCAGTCCAGACACGCCTTCGCCAGCGCCTGAAAGGCCCTTGCGCGATGGGACAGCGCGCGCGAGCCGTCGCCCGGCAGGGCGTGCTTTTCCGCCGACATCATCTCGCCGAAGGTCTTGTCGAGTTCGTCGGGCTTGAAAATCGGATCGTAGCCGAACCCCTTGTCGCCCTTGGGCGGGAAGACCAGAATGCCGTCGACGCGGCCCTCGAATTCTTCCGTATGGCCGTCGGGCCAGACCACAGCGAGCGCGCAGGTGAAATTGGCGCGGAAGGGCGGCGCCGCGCCGCGCTCTTCGAGCCTTTGACGCACAAGTTCACAGGCGGCTTTGAAGTCTCTGCTCTCGCCCGCCCAGCGCGCCGAATAGATGCCCGGGGCGCCGTCGAGCGCGTCGACGCAGAGTCCCGAGTCGTCGGCGAAGGCCGGGAGACCCGACGCCATCGCAGCCGCGCGCGCCTTCAGCGCCGCATTGCCGCGGAACGTCGTTTCCGTTTCCTCCGGCTCAGGCAGGCCCATGTCGCCCGCCGAAACCGCGTCCACGCCATGCGGCGCGAGGAGTTGCTGCAACTCCCAGAGCTTGCCGGGATTATGCGTCGCGATGACGAGCTTGCCGGCGATCTTGCGACGAACTCATGACGCCAAAGCCGCCTTTTGCAAAGCCACGAGATCTGCGACGCCCTTCTGCGCGAGCGTCAGCATTGTCGTCAATTCATCGGGCGAAAACACGGCGACTTCCGCGGTCGCCTGAATTTCAACGAGTCCGCCGGAGCCGGTGATGACGAAATTGGCGTCGGTCTGCGCGGTTGAAGTCCTCAGCGTAATCGAGATCGATGACGGGCGTGCCGTTGAAGATGCCGCAGGAGACCGCCGCCACATGGTCGCGCAGCGGATTTTCCTTGATGATCGAGCGCGAGCGCATCCATTCGAGGCAATCGCGCAGCGCCAGCCAGGCGCCGGTGATGGAAGCCGTGCGGGTGCCGCCGTCCGCCTGAATCACGTCGCAGTCGAGGACGATCTGTCGCTCGCCGATCGACGGTAGATTCGTCACCGCGCGTAGCGAGCGGCCGATAAGGCGCTGGATTTCCTGCGTGCGCCCGGACAATTTTCCGGCGGAAGCCTCGCGCCGCGTACGCGTGTGCGTCGCGCGCGGCAGCATGGAATATTCCGCCGTAACCCAGCCCCGCCCCTGTCCGCGCAGCCACGGCGGCGGCTTGTCCTCCAGGGACGCGGCGCACAAGACCTGCGTATTGCCGAATTTCACGAGGCATGAGCCTTCGGCGTAGCGGGCGACGCCGCGCTCGAAACTCACCGGGCGCATCTCGTCTGGCGCGCGCTTGCTGGGACGCATGTAGGCTCCTTTTTTTGAATTAGAGTCGTTCTAACGCGCTTTGGCTTTGGGTGGAAGCGTCTGCGGCTTTCATCCCTTGCGCTATTTCAGACATGGTGGGAGCATGACCCAACGGAGTCGAAAAAACAGGCTCCGGCAGATAAGGGAGGATACAATGGGCGAGTCGACCTCTTCCCATGACGCGAGAGCGCGGGGTCCCCGGCTGATCGCGCTGGCCGGTCCCTTCCAATGCGGCAAGACCACTCTTCTCGAAGCGATATTGGCGCATTCAGGCGCGATCCAGAAGCAAGGCTCGGTCGCGGCGGGCGCGAGCGTGGGCGACGCGAATGCCGAGGCGCGCGCCCACAAGATGAGCGTCGAATCCAATGTCGCGACGATCGACTATATGGGCGATCGTTATACTTTCATCGATCTTCCCGGTTCCGTAGAGTTCGCGCATGAAGCGCAGAACATTCTTCCAGCGGTCGACGCGGCCGTCGTCGTGTGCGAAGCGGACGAACGCAAGGCCCCGGCGCTGCAACTGACGCTGCGGCGGCTTGAGGAGCTTGGCGTCCCGCATTTCCTGTTTCTCAACAAGATCGACGTGGCGACGATCGACGTGCGCAACGCGCTGAGCATCCTGCAGCCGGCGTCCCGCACGCCGCTGCTGTTGCGGCAGATACCGATCTGGAACAACGGCGTCGCCGTCGGCTTCATCGATCTCGCGCTCGAGCGCGCCTATGTCTACCGCGAACACGCGCCGTCCGAAGTGATCGAGGTTCCACAGGGCGATGACGTGCTGGAGAAGGAGGCGCGCTATTCCATGCTGGAGCGTCTCGCGGATTACGACGACGCGCTGATGGAAGAGCTGATCTCGGACATTGAACCGCCACGTGACCAGATTTTCGACGATTTGACGAAGGAATTGCGCGCCGGGCTCGTCGTGCCCGTTTTCATTGGCTCGGCCGAGCGCGGCGCCGGCGTCACGCGGCTGCTAAAGGCGTTGCGTCACGAGGCGCCCGGGATCACCGAGACGCGCGCGCGTCTCAGCGTCACGGAAAGCGGGCCGCCCATGGCGCGCATCCTGCGCACGGTGCACACGTCTCACGGCGGCAAGCTCGCGGTCGCGCGCATTTTGCGCGGCGTCTTCGTCGACGGGCAGACCGTGGTGTCGGCGCATGGCGAGGATCGCGTGTCCGGAGTCTCTCGCCTGCTCGGCGCCAATATTTCCAAGGTCAACGAGGCCAGGGAAGGCGACGTTGTCGCGCTGGGGCGGCTCGAACATGCGCATACGGGCGACACGGTCGTCGCCGACGGCAAGGCGGACGGCTCGAAGCTCATCACACGTGCGCCGATCCCCGATCCGGTACATGCTCTGGCGCTCACGGTAAAAGATCGCAAGGACGAGATGCGCCTTGCAGCCGCAATGGCGAAGCTCGTCGATGAAGACCCGTCCCTCGTCTACGTTCACGATCAGGAGATGTCGCAGATCAAGCTCTATGGCCAGGGCGAAATGCATCTGCGCGTCGCGCTGGAGCGGTTGCAATCGCGCTTCGGCGTCAGCGTAGAAGTGACGAAGCCGACCGTCGCCTATCGCGAGACGATCCGGCACAGGGTCACCGTGCGCGGACGGCACAAGAAACAATCCGGCGGCCATGGCCAGTTCGGCGACGTGGTGATCGAGGTCGGGCCGCGCGAACGCGGGGAGGGCTTCGCCTTCTCGGAGCGCGTTCATGGCGGCGCCGTGCCGAAGCAGTATTTCTCATCGGTCGAAGCCGGCTGCCAGGACGCGCTGACGCATGGGCCGCTCGGTTTCCCGGTCGTAGACGTCGAGGCGGCATTGACGGACGGCTCGTCCCATACCGTCGATTCATCCGACATGGCGTTCCGCACCGCCGCGCGCATCGGCATGAGCGAAGCGCTCGGCAAGGCGGAGCCAATCCTGCTCGAGCCGGTGCTGGCGGTCGATATCTTCGTTCCGAGCGAAGCCTTGTCGCGCGCGACAGGACTCGTGTCCGGGCGGCGCGGGCAGATCATGGGCTTTGGCCCGCGCGAAGGCTGGGACGGCTGGGACAAGCTGGAGGCGCTGATCCCGGAGGCGGAAATGGACAATCTCATCGTCGAACTTCGTTCGGCGACGGCGGGCGCCGGCTTTTTTCATGCCCGTTTCGACCATCTCGCTGAAGTTGTCGGCAAGCAGGCCCGGGACATCGTCGCCGCCCATGCGGGCCATCCCGCGAGGGCTGCTGTGGGCTGAACGGAACATCTGCAACGATGCAGCGGGCTCAAGCTCGCTGCTGTTTTTTCTTCGTCGTCCGTTGGACGGATGTGCGTTGGCGCGCAGCGCCTTATGTGCTTTGGATGGATTGTCGCGTGGTTTGGTGCGCGGCGATGTAGCTGCATGATTGTTGGAGCGCTGAGATGCGTTTTTTTATTTCCCTGATCGTCTTGATTTCCGCCGCTGCATTGAGCTTCTTCGCGAGCGCTGAAGATTCCCGTGGCGTTTCGGCAAAACCCGAGGCGCAGCGCGAAGAGACGGTTTCAAATTCTCGATGCGCCAAAAAAATCGTCCTGCCCGGGTCGAATGAAACGGCCTGCCTCATGCAGAAACGAAAGGGTCACGCCTGATCAGCCTGCCGCATCGGCGAGCTTGGGAGAGAGCGGGACGCCATGCGACATGGAAAAGAAAATGGCCGGCGCTGCGGCCGGCCATTTGCATTCGTTCGATCGCGCGCGGAGGCGCCTCAGTGCAGATACTGACCGCCGTTGATGGTCAGCGTCGAGCCGGTGATGAAGCCGGCTTCGTCAGCGGCGAGGAACACCACGGCGCGGGCGATCTCCTCCGGCTCCCCGAGGCGGCCGACGGCGATGTAGGGGAGGATGTGCTTGTCGAGTACATCCTGCGGCACAGCCTTAACCATCTCGGTCGCGATATAGCCCGGCGCGATGGCGTTGACGGTGATGCCCTTCGACGCGCTTTCCTGCGCCAACGCCTTAACGAAGCCGATGTCGCCCGCCTTAGAGGCCGAGTAGTTGGTCTGGCCGGCCTGGCCCTTCTGGCCGTTGATCGACGAGATGACGATGATGCGGCCGAAGCTGCGGTCGCGCATGCCGTTGATGACCGGGCGCGTGACGTTGAAGAGCGAGTTCAGATTGGTGTTGATCACCGCCTGCCATTGCGCGAGCTCCATCTTGTGGAACAGGCGGTCCTTGGTGATGCCGGCGTTGTTGACGAGAACGTCGATCGGGCCGACTTCCTTCTCGATGGCGGCAATGCCGGCGGCGCAGGCGTCGTAATCGGAAACGTCAAATTTGAAAACAGGAATGCCCGTTTCCGCCTTGAACTTGTTGGCGGCTTCGTCGTTGCCGGCGTAGGTCGCGGCGACATTGTAGCCAGCGGCCTTCAGCGCTTTGGAAATCGCCTCGCCGATACCACGGGTGCCACCCGTCACAACTGCTGTTCTTGCCACGTTTCTCTCCTTCCTTCGAAAACGTCAAAGCTGCGCGCAGACTGGCGCGCAGCTCCTTTTCTTGTTTCTTGATTAATCCGGCGAAGTCTCTCAGCGCTCGACAGTCATGGCGATGCCCATGCCGCCGCCGATGCACAGCGTCGCAAGGCCCTTCCTGGCGTTGCGGCGCGCCATTTCGAACAGAAGCGTCGTCAGCACGCGCGCGCCCGAGGCGCCGATGGGATGACCGATGGCGATCGCGCCGCCATTGACGTTCACCTTGGCGAGGTCCCAGCCCATGTCCTTGTTGACGGCGATCGCCTGCGCCGCGAAAGCCTCGTTCGCCTCGATCAGATCGAGGTCGGCGACCTTCCAGCCGGCCTTCTCCAGCGCCTTGCGCGAGGCAGGGATCGGGCCTGAGCCCATCACCGTCGGATCGACGCCGGCGGTCGCCCAGGAGGCGATGCGGGCAAGCGGCGTCAGGCCGCGCTTGGCCGCTTCGGCCGCGCTCATCACGACGAGCGCCGCGCCGCCGTCATTGATGCCAGAGGCGTTCGCCGCCGTCACCGTGCCGTCCTTGATGAAGGCCGGGCGCAGCTTCGCGACGCCCTCGAGCGTCACGCCGTGCTTGACGTATTCGTCGGCGTCGACAGTCACGTCGCCCTTTTTGGAAGAGATGATGTAGGGGACGATCTCGTCCTTGAACTTGCCGGCCTTCTGCGCGGCCTCGGCCTTGTTCTGCGAGGCGACGGCGAAGGCGTCCTGTTCCTCGCGGGTGATCTGCCACTTCTTGGCGACGTTCTCCGCGGTGATGCCCATGTGATAATTGTTGAAGGCGTCGGTGAGGCCGTCGACGATCATCGTGTCGACGAATTTCACGTCGCCCATTTTCGTGCCGGTGCGCAGCTGCGCGGCGTGGGTCGACAGAGACATGGACTCCTGCCCGCCCGCGACGACAATTGACGCGTCGCCCGCCTGGATCTGCTGGGCGGCGAGCGCCACGGCGCGCAGGCCCGAGCCGCAGACCTGATTGACGCCGAAGGCGGTCTTGCTGTCGGGGATGCCGGCCTTGATTGCGGCCTGGCGCGCGGGGTTCTGGCCATGGGCGGCGGTGAGCACCTGGCCGAGAATGACTTCGTCCACCGAGCCGGCCTCGATCTTGGCGCGCTCCAAGGCGGCCTTGACAGCAGCGGCGCCGAGCTCGTGGGCCGGAACCGTTGCGAAGGCTCCGTTGAACGATCCGACGGCGGTGCGCGCCGCGGAAACGATCACGATATCGGTCGTCATGTCTGTCTCCCTCATAAAGATTGATCGGGCTCCTGATGAGCCCCCGAACGCCCGGCCGGGGCGAATTTGATTGAGCGCTTCGCGCTTGCGTCCGGCAAGCCACGCCCCGTTTTGCACGGAATTGAGCCCAAGTGAAAGCCGTTGACGAGGAAAATATTGCCGCAGGCGCCAAAATCAGCTTATCGTCCAACAGGGTGGGCTTGGCGTTTTTTTGGGCGGCGGTCCGCGGCGTGGGAACGGATCAGACGTATGGCGAGCGAGAAGAAACCGACCGTGATCAAGAAATACGCCAACCGTCGTCTGTACGACACGGGAACAAGCACTTACGTTACCCTCGAAGATTTGGCCTCGATGGTCAAAAAGGGTGAGGACTTCGTCGTCTGCGACGCGAAATCCGGGGAGGACATCACCCGCCCGGTGCTCACGCAGATCATCTTCGAGCAGGAGGGCAAGGACGGCCAGAGCCTGCTGCCGATCGCCTTTCTGCGACAACTCATCCGTTTTTACGGCGACTCGATGCAGATGCTGGTGCCAAGCTATCTCGAGTTTTCAATCGACAAGCTGACCAAGGAACAGCAGAAGTTCCGCGATCAATTCACGACCGCGCTCCCCGCGGGCCCCTTCGCCGAGCCGACCCGCGCCGCGTTCCAGGCGATGGAGGAGCAGACCCGCAAGAACATGCAGGTCTTCCGTCAGGCGCTCACCATGTTCAACCCCTTTGGCCTTGCCGCCGAAGGCGTGACCGGAACCACGGGGCCGTCTCTGGACGAGCACGAGGGCGTGGCGCCCGGCAAGGAGGGCGGGGACGTCGCGGAGCTGAAGAAGCAGCTCGATGATCTGACGAAACGGATCGACAGTCTGGCCAAGCCGGAGTGAGGCGGCAGGTCTAGTTATTAAACCTGAAATGCATCACATCCCCGTCCGCGACGACATATTCCTTGCCTTCCAGCCTTAGCCGGCCGCCGTCGCGCGCGCCGGCTTCGCCCTTAAGCGCGACGTAGTCGTCATAGGCGATGGTCTCGGCGCGGATGAACCCTTTTTCGAAATCCGTATGGATCACGCCCGCCGCCGCCGGGGCCTTTGTGCCTTTTTCGATGGTCCAGGCGCGCGCTTCCTTCGGGCCGACGGTGAAATAAGTGATGAGATGCAGCAGGTCGTAGCCCGCGCGGATCACGCGGTTGAGGCCGGGTTCGATAAGACCGACGGCCTCCAGAAAGTCCTTCTGCTCCTCGACCGGCATCACCGCGATCTCGCTCTCGATCTTGGCCGAGACGACGACCGACGCCGCGCCCTCTTCCTTCGCCCATGCGGCGACCTTTTCTGAATTGCCGTTCCCCTCGGCGGCCGACTCTTCCTCGACATTGCAGACGTAGAGAACCGGCTTCGACGACAGCAGCCCCAGTCCGTTGAAGGCTATGCGCTCGTCGTCGCTCACCTTGGCGAGCCGCGCCGGCTTGCCCTCGCGCAGCAGCACGAGGCAGCGGTTCATCAGGTCGGCGAGCTCCTTCGATTCCTTGTCGCCGCCCTTGGCTTTCTTTTCGAGGGCCACAACGCGCTTTTCGAGACTTTCGAGATCGGAGAGCATCAGCTCGGTTTCGATTGTCTCGATGTCTCGGATCGGATCGACGCCGCCCTCGACGTGGGTCACGTCGCCGTCTTCAAAGCAGCGCACCACATGGGCAATGGCGTCGCATTCGCGGATGTTGGCGAGGAACTGGTTGCCGAGTCCTTCGCCCTTGGAGGCGCCGCGCACGAGGCCGGCGATGTCGACAAAGGTGAGTTGCGTCGGGATGATCTGCTTGGAGCCGGCGATTTTTGAAAGTTCGTCGAGGCGCGGGTCAGGCACCGCGACCGCGCCGACATTGGGCTCGATGGTGCAGAAGGGGTAGTTTGCGGCCTGCGCCGCCGCCGTCTGCGTGAGCGCGTTGAAGAGAGTCGATTTGCCGACGTTCGGCAGACCGACAATGCCGCATTTGAAGCCCATATTCGTCCCGCTTGATTGGAGAGTTCGCTTTGCGCGCGGTATGCGGGGCTGCGGCACAAAAGGCAAGGGGCGCATCAGCGCGCGACCTTGACCGCGCGGGCGGCGCGGCCCAAAAGCGGGAAAGATCAACGTTCGCCGCGCCAATGGCGCAAAGAGACCGAGATGACACGGCTGACGAAAAAATCCTCGACGACACGAGCGTTCCTCCTCGCGGCGGCCTTCGCCTGCTCGGCGCCCGACGCCGCCTTCCCTCAGGCGCCGGCGGCTCCCCCGGCGGCTCCCCCGGCTACTCCCGCCGCCCCCCCGGCGGCTCCCGCTCCCGCGCCGACTCTGGCGCCCGCCGACGGCTCGACGTCGGCGCCGACCGCCGAGGCCGCCCCCAAGCCGAAACCCAAGCCCCGCCCGCCAGCCCCGCCGCGCGAGACGGCGCTCTCGGACGATCCGACGCCGGTCTTGCAGCCGGAGACCTTCTTCACCACCTCGAAGGCCTCGGAGCGCTACGCCCATATCGTCGATCTCGGCGGCTGGCCGACGGTCGGCGTCTCGCTGCGTCCCGGCGCGAAGGGTCCCGCGGTCGCGACGCTGCGCCGCCGCCTTACGGCGGAGGATGACGCGCTCGAGGAAACCCGCAAGCAGAGCTGGGACGCGGATCTCACCGCCGCCGTGAAACGCTTTCAGTTCCGCATGGGTCTGAAACAGACCGGCGTCGTCGCCGGCGCGACGCTCAAGGCGCTCGACGTGCCCGCGACGGTGCGTTTCCGGCAGCTGGCGTCATCGGCGCAGCGCCTCGCGGGCGTGGATTTCCCCTTCGGCGATCGCTACATCGTCGTGAATATTCCCTCGACCGCGGTCGACGCCGTGGAAAACGACCGCGTCGTACATCGTTATGCGGCGATCGTCGGCGACCCCGACCATCATTCGCCGGAAGTGCAGGCGAAGATCGTCGCGGTGAACATCAATCCGACATGGACCGTGCCGGCTTCGATCATCAAAAACGAAATCGCGCCGCATATGCTGCGCGATCCGAGCTATCTGACTCGCCAGCGCATTCGCGTGCTCAACAACAAGGGCGAAGAAGTCAATCCGCGCTCGATCGACTGGTCGAGCGAACGCGCGGCGAATTATACGCTGCGGCAGGATTCAGGCGCCGGCAATTCGCTGGGCTCCATCCGCATCTCCATGCCGAACCCGCATTCGGTCTATATGCACGACACGCCGTCACGGAATTTGTTCGCCAACGACTATCGCTTCCTCTCGCATGGCTGCGTGCGCGTGCAGGGCGTCGTCGATCTCGCGGCGTGGATTCTCGACGGCGCCAGCGGGCCGGAGCTTTCCAAGGAGCAAATCGACGCCAAGATCGCAACCGGCGAGCGCGAGGAAGTGAAGCTCTCGCGCATCGTTCCGGTGGTGTGGGTCTATATGACCGGCTGGGCGTCTGCGGATGGCACGGTGCATTTTCGGGATGATGTGTATCATCTCGATGAGGTGGGCGGGGACGTGGAGCAGTAGGCGCTACTCCCCCCGCTCCCTTGCGCTCTCGTGCCAGCCGCGCAGCAGATGATGCGATAGCGCCGCGAGCGCGCCGTAGATCGCCAGCCCGGTGAGCGAGATCAGCGCCAGCGCCGCGAACATGCGGGGGATGTCGAGCCGAAACCCCGCTTCCACGATGCGATAGGCAAGGCCCGTTCCCTGTCCCGAGGCGCCCGCCGCCAGCTCCGCGACGATGGCGCCGATGAGCGACAGCCCGCCGCCAATGCGAAGTCCCGCAAGAAACTGCGGCAGCGCGGCCGGCAGGCGCAGATAGATCAGTTTCTGCCACGACGAGGCGTGACAGAGATCGAAGAGGTCTTGCAGCCCGTGATCCACCGAGGCGAGGCCGAGCGCGGTATTCGAGAGGATTGGAAAGAAGGCGACGAGAAAGGCGCAGACCAGCACCGCGTTCTCGGGCTCCATATAGACGAGCAGCAGCGGCGCGATGGCGATGATCGGCGTCACCTGCAGCACGATGGCGAAGGGCAGCAGCGCGCGCTCCAGCCACTTCGACTGCGCCAGCAGCAGAGCGAGCGCGACGCCGCAGATGGTTGCGATGAGTAGCGCCTTCAGCGTCACGCCGAGCGTGACGAGGAGCGACGAGCAGAGCAGCGCGCGATCCTCGATGAGCTTGGCGACGATCGCGCTGGGCGCCGGGAGAATGTATGGCGGAATCGCCTTCCACGCGACGACGCCTTCCCAGGCTATCAGCGTCGCCGCGAACACCGCCAGCGGGATCGCGATGTCGCGCAACCTATTCACGCCGCCTCTCCCATTGCGTGGCGCAATGCGCCCGAGGCGCGGCGGCAGATGTCGGCGTAGCGCTCGCTCAGCCGGAAGTCCGCGTTGCGTCCGAGCGCCGGGTCGATTTCGATCTCCTCGACGATTCTGCCGTGCGGCGTGGACATTACGACGACGCGTGTGGAGAGGAAGGCGCTTTCGAAAACCGAATGGGTGACGAAAACGATCGTCGCGCCGAGATCGTTCTTCAGCGCGACGAGATCGTCGTTGAGCTTGAAGCGCGTGACTTCGTCGAGCGCGGCGAAAGGCTCGTCCATAAGGATGAGTGAGGGCTTCGTGACGAGCGCGCGCGCGATGGCGCAGCGCATCTTCATGCCGCCAGAGAGTTCCCGCGGCAGCGCCTCGGCGAAATGAGCGAGTCCGACGCGTGCAAGCGCTTCCAAAATACGCGGCAGCGCGGCCCCTCTGCTCACTCCCGCAAGCTTGAGGGGCAGATACATATTGTCCAAGACGCTCGCCCAGGGGAGCAGCGTCGGCTCCTGAAACACTACGCCGAGATTTTCCCGAGCGCGCGAATCTGTCCATCCGATCGCGCCGACGCTCGGGGGCGTGAGCCCGGCGATGAGGCGTAGCACAGTGGACTTGCCGCAACCGGAAGGTCCGAGCAGCGTCAGCGTTTCGCCTCTTCGCACGTCGAGATCAAAACCCTTTAGCGCCGTGACGCCATTGGGAAAGGTCTTGCCGATGGCATGAAGGGAGAGGAGGGGGCCAGTCATTGCTTCGACCGCAACTCCATGCCCACCTTCTTGCCGACAAACCGCAGCGTGTAGCCTCGCCTGTAATCGAGGTCGGCGGGAACGACGCCGGCCTTCGCCATCTTGTCGAAGAAGCTCTTCATGCGCGCGT
The DNA here is from genome assembly GCA_963806665.1 of uncultured Alphaproteobacteria bacterium. Classification (GTDB taxonomy): domain Bacteria; phylum Pseudomonadota; class Alphaproteobacteria; order Rhizobiales; family Beijerinckiaceae; genus Methylocystis. Next base: position 450,281 of record CAWDYM010000007.1, read on the forward strand.
CGGTCATGACGCCGATGCCGAGCGTCAGCGAGTCGCCGGAATCCACGACGCCGCGTTCTCTCATTTTCGCGCGAGAAAACGCGATCTGTGCGTCGGTCATCTCTGGATTGTCGCGTTTGATGGCAGCGTTGGCGGCGGCGCCGTCGCCATAGACGTAATTGTACCAACCTGTGATCGAGGCGTCGACGAAGCGCTGCACGAGATCAGGCTTCTTCTCGATCGTCCCGGCGCGCGTTTCGATCGTCGTCGAATAGCTGTCATAGCCGTAGTCAGCCAACAGGAAGACATTGGGCTTGAAGCCGCCGGCCTTTTCGACCGCGAAGGGCTCGGAGGTCAATATGCCTTCCTGAACGGATTTCGTGTCGGCGATGAAGGGTGCTGCGTTGAAGCCGTATGGCTTCGCCTTTTCGTCCTTGAAGCCATAGGCCTGTTTCAGCCATTGCCAGACGGAGGCGCGAAAATCGCTGGCGATGAACACCGTCGCGCTCGGCAGATCTTCGAAATGCTCCAGCCCTTCCCCCGGATGCGACATGAAGATCGCCGGCTCGATCTGAAACATGCTGGCCACGGTCACGAGCGGCACGTTTTGCCGCACGGACTCGAACATCTGGATGGTGTTCGCGCCCATGGCGAAATCCACGCGGCCCGCCGCGAGCAGCAGGCGGGCGTTGATCTGCGGTCCACCCTGCTGGATCGTCACATCGAGTCCATAGCGCGCGTAAGCGCCGTCGACGAGCGCCTGGTAGAAGCCGCCGTGCTCGGCCTGCGCGCGCCAGTTTGTCGCGAAAGTCACCTTGTCCAGCGCGCAGGCGGGCAGGGCGCAAAGCAGGGTGAATAAAGCGATTACGAGCCGAAGTGACATGCGTCGCGCGCTCCGTTGCAGCGCCGGCAGCATACACGAAATCCTTGCTCAGATGCCGCTGGATTTGGACGAAAAGTGAAACTTCTCGGCCAGCATCGGCGGCGCCGCCGCGGCGCCTCCCGAACCTGCGGTCCGCCAGGTGCGCTCGGTCTTGCCGAAGGCGACGACGTTGGCGAAGAGTTCGCCGAGCCGCTGGTTGAAGCGCATATTGCGCACGGGCGCCGTTACGCGGCCGTTCTCGATGAGAAAATTGCCGTCGCGCGTGAGGCCGGTGAGCAGGAGGCTCTTTGGCTCCACGATATTCTCGTACCAGATGCGCGTGACGAGCACGCCGCGCTTCACCGAGCGGATCATGTCGTCGAGCGCGGCGTCGCCGCCTTCGACTACGAAATTGCGCGCAAAGGGGACGGGCTCGGCGTCTGTCTTCTGCGCCCATGCGCGCGAGCGATAGAGCGCCGTCGCCACGCCGTTGTCGATGAAGGCGCGGGCGCGATGCGGAACGCCCTCCCAGCCGACGCCGGCTTCGGGCGCAAGCGGATCGGCGGGGTCGACGCGGATCGTCAGCTTCTCGTCGAAAAGCTTTTCGCCAAGAAGCGCGCCGCCGCCCGGCCGCGCAAAGAAGCTGCGGCCTTCGTCGGCTGCGCGGGCGTCCATCGCGTTCATTACCCAGAAGGCGAGTTCCGCGACGGCCACAGGTTCAAGGATCACCGTGTAGTCGCCGGGTTCGAGATCGACCGGCTCCACATCATGGGCGGCTTTCTCGCAGGCGCGCCGCGCGATCGCGTCCGTATCGAGGCGCGCGCCGAAAAATTCATGTGCGCCCGCCCATCCCGACCAGTTGTCCGCCTTGTTGCGCGCGGTGGCGGAGAGGTCGATTTCGCTGCGGCGCTCATAGGCGAAAAGCCCGTTGCTCGTCGCCATCGACTCGAAACGCCGTGCGCTCGAGGCGCAGCCGAAAGTGTCGACGTTCTTGCGCGCGCCTTCCTCGATGACGCGGGCCGCCTGCGCCGCGAGCGCGTTCAGCTTGAGCAACTCGGCGTTGTCATCGTAGCGCGCGGAAGCGTCGTAGCGCTGGGGCCCGAGCGGCGCGACATAATCGGGATCGACCGGCAGCAGGCGCGCGATTTCCTCCGAGCGCGCGCGGGCGGCGTCGAGCGCCGCTTCATCGAGCCTTCCCGTCGTCACCGAGCCGACACGTCCGCCGATGTGAGACGAGATGCGCACGCTCGCTTCCGATGTCGTGATATTGGTCGTGGCGCCGCCGCGCGCGAAGCGCAGGCTGTGCTCCTCGCCGCCGTCGATTTTCACGACGCAGGCGTCGGCGCCGGATCGCGCGATGATTTTTTCGGCGACGGCCTTGGCGTCGTCAGAAGAAAGAAACATTCGTCTATGCGCCGCCGCTTGTGTTCAGGATGCGCACATTGCGAAACCGCGCGGGCGGGCTTCCGTGCGAGACGGGGGCAACCTGCACGGGCTCCGCCTTGCCGCAGGTGAAGGTGCCGTCGAGGTGATAGGTGCTGGCGTCGCCAAGCCCGTCGAGCGAATTCCAGAAAGGGATCGTGCGGCCTTGATAGGCGCCGTCGCGCAGCATCTCGCCGAGCTTGCCGTTCTTGATCTCATAGAAGAGCTGGCCGCCGAACTGGAAATTGTCGCGCTGCTGGTCGATGCTCCAGCTCCCCGCGCCGACGACGTAAACGCCGTTCTCGACGCCGCCGACGAGATCGTCGAGCGAACATTTATCAGGGTTCGGCGCGAGCGAAATATTGGGCATGCGCTGGATCGGGAAGGATGTGGGGCTGTCGGCGTAGGCGCAGCCGTTCGAGGCGGAGAGCCCGATGTAATGCGCTTGCCCGAGCGCCATCTGGAAATTCTTCAACACGCCCTGCTCGATGATCTTGAACTCGGCCGCGTCCGCGGGCGCGCCGTCGTCGTCGAAGCCGATCGTCGAGAGCGCGCCGGGCTGCGAGCGGTCGGCGACGATGGTCATCAATTCCGAACCGAAACGCAGATTGTTCAGCATCGCTGGCTTCACGAAACTCGTGCCGGCGAAATTCGCCTCCCAGCCGAGCACGCGATCAAGCTCGGTGGAGTGGCCGACGGTCTCGTGGATGGTGAGCCAGAGATTGGTGGGGTCGATGATGATGTCGGCTTCGCCCGAGACGACGGGCTTCGCCGCGATCTTCTCGCGGGCCTGGCGTCCGGCGAGCGCGGCTTCTTCGAGAAGGTCGGCGCCCGTCACATATTCCCAGCCGGCCCCGCGCGCGGGCGTAAGGCTGTCGCGCGAGGCAATGCGGCCAGCGGCGCGATCAATCGCCGTGGCGGTGAAAGACGGATGAACGCGGGTGCGCGTCTGCAGAACGCGCGCGCCGAGGCTGTTGGCGAAAAGCCGCTCCTCGCGCGCAAGCGAGAGCGACGCCGAGCAGAAATCCGCGCCATTGTCTCGCGCCGCTGCACATATCCCGAGCAGCAGATCGGCTTTCTCGCGCGTCGAAACGGCGAAGGGATCGACGCCCATGGGCATGATCCATTCCGCCTGATGCGCGGGAAGCTCCTCGAGCGCGATGGGGCGTCCCTGGATAGAGTGAACGGCGCGGGCGTTCTCCAGCGCGCGCTCGACGCCTTCGCGGACGCTGGCGGCGTCGAGACGGCGCGCGCCATAAAAGCCCCAGGAGCCGTCAAGCAGCACGCGCAGGCCGAACCCGCGCGACGAACGCTCGTCGAAAAGCTCCAGCCGTTCATCCTTGGCGTAGCAATATTCCCGCAAGGTCTCGCCGAGCCGAATGTCGGCGTATCCTGCGCCGCCGCGTGTCGCCGCACGGATCGCGATGTCGGCAAGATCGTCGAGCAGGGCCCGGTCGAGTGCGAAGCGGCCGCCTCCGGCTGCCGAGGAACGTTCGGGTGCGTCCATGACGGGCGCGGATTTGGGCGCCACTCAAGCTTCTCCCTCGATTGTGTCGGCCAATTTGAGCGCTTCGGCCACATTTGGCAAATCCGGCGCCAATGCGCGCCAGCCGCAGGCCGCAATCGCGGCGCGCATATGTGACGGCGCCGGCGCCTCGGCCCGCACCGGTTCCTTGCTGTCCTGCATGGGGATGACGATCGCACGCGCGTGAAGGTGCAGTGGCGGGGAACCCTCGCGGCGGCCGCTCCCATAGATGGGGTCGCCCAGAATCGGCCAGCCCATCGCCTGCGCATGGACGCGGATCTGATGCGTGCGGCCTGTGTGCGGCGTGAACTCGATAAAGGCCAGCGATGAGTCGGACGAACGGCCGAGGACGCGCCAGCCCGTGCGCGAGGGCAGGCCCATCGGATCTGGCTGCATCCACCAGCCGCGCGTCGCGTCCAGCCGTCCGAGCGCGAGGTCGATTTCGCCGTGCTCCGCCTCGGGCGCGCCTTCCACAACGGCCCAATAGGTCTTGGAGATGCGGCCCTCCTTGAAGAGCTTGCCCAGCCGTTCCAGCGCCTTGCGATGGCGTCCAAGAACGAGGCAGCCGGAGGTGTCTTTGTCGAGCCGATGCGCCAGCGCCGGCGCGCGGGGCAATCCGAAACGCAATTGGTCGAAGGCGTCTTCGAGGCTCGGGCCACCCTTGGGGCCGCGATGAACGGGCGCGCCGGCGGGCTTGTCGATGACGAGCATCAGCCCGTCCCGGTGTAGAAGGCGGGGAAGAAGGTCCATGGCGGGCTTATAGCAGGACGGGTCTATTTGCGCTGGCTTTCATTTGCCGCGAGGCTCATGGCCCGACCGATGAACGTTCCGTATTTATGGTAGTATTCATCCGTCAGATGCACCCCGTCGAAGGCGAAATATTCCTCATGCCCCTCGAATTTGTCGATGAAACTGTCGAATTCGAGCACATGCAGTTCCGGGTGGTCGCGCCATAGCGCAACACGATAAATGTCGTTGACCTGAAAGTCGCAGCTGTCGTGGAGACAGCGCAGGATATTGCGCTTCATGTGGCTGAAGAGATTGGGCGGCTTGAACCAGCGTTCATTCACGCGCGGGATCGAGATCGCCTCCACGTCGCCGGCGTCCGAAAAACGTTCAACGAGCTTCTTGGTGAACTCCACATAGGTCGACGCGCCGACGTGCTGGATCGCGTCGTTGACGCCCGTCATGAGAATGACCTTATCGGGCGTCTTTCCACCAAAGAGCGCGTAGAGCTTATAATTGGGAAACTTGTCCAGAAGCTCCGAGTAGAGCAACCGCGAATTGCGGCCGTTGAAGCCGACGCTGCAGGCTTGAACGCCGCGCCCGCCCAACCTTTGCGACACGGCTCTTGGCAGTTCGGGCAACACCTTGCCGTCCGAGGCCCATGATTCGCCGACGACGAGAACTCGGTAGTCATTTGGCCCGCTGTTGACGGTGGAGCAGGCGACCGTGGGCGGGTCGGTCCGTTTGAGCGTGAGCAGGGTCAGGCCGGTCGTCACGAAGAGGACGAAGAAGGCGCGCCGCAGATGCGGCAGAAGGATTTCGAATCCTTGCTTGATCAAAGTGACGCCCCGGCTCCCTGCGGTCTCACCACGGCGTTGAAACCACGGCGCTTCCTTAGCAGTTTCGGCGGCCCGCGGCCATGTTCCCGCGACGGAGGTGGCGGCGACGGCTTCAGCCCATCGCCGCCCTTAGACTTCCACATTCGACGACATGCAAAGAAGCCGTCCTCGCCAGACCTATTCGGCGTTCCTCAGGCGGCGAGCGCCTGCATGGCGTCGGCGGGGTCCGCCCCGATGCGGCGGCTTGCGACCCAGGCCGAGCGCAACTTGCCAATGGGGCGGTCGAAGAGCCGCCAGATCAACCAGGAGGCCGCGAAAATCACGACGACCGCCTCAGAGCACAGAAGGAAGCGATGGGCGTAAGCGCCTTCGCCCGTTCCGATCGCGCCGATCACCGACCAATGCAGTAGGTAAAAGATGTAGGAGAGGTCGCCGAACATGCGGTCGGTAGCGCCACTTTTTTGCCGCGTGGTGTAGAGCGCCCAGGGCGTCATCAGCATGGCGATGAGCAGATTGGTCTTGGCCCCGAAGGCGAGCAGCGTCCCTTGCGTTTCGCCGAGCGCAAAATCCTTGACCAGAAGCAGGCCGCACAGGAACAGCACGCCGAGCGTGGCGAAGAGCGAGCCATAGGCGAGGCTGCGGCTCGGGGCGAGATCATGGCTCGCCGAAGCGACGCCGAGGCCAAAGAAGAGCAGGAAGGGCGCGACGGTGGCCGCGCCGCCCAGCGAATGCGAGACGATGGAGATAAGCACGCAGGCGAGCAGGACGTAGACGTTTCTCGACACGAGAAAGATAAACAAAGGCGCGATGAGGTAGAACTGCATCTCCATGTCGAGCGACCAGCCAGGAATATTGGCTTGGAACGGCAGAGAATTATAGCCGAGGATCATGACATTGGAGAATATCTGGCGGCCGAGCCCGCCGACGTTGTCGGGCGCGCCGCCGCGCATGAGGAGCAGCCCCCAGGCGATGGCCGAGCAGAGCGCGAAGACAGGCACGATGCGCCATGCCCTCGAGACGATGAAGGTCGCGTAGGCCGCCGTCGTCTTCGAGTAGGTCTGCGTCCACATGGTCGCGACCCAATAGCCGCTGAGGACGAAGAAGATCAGCACGGCTGACATGCCAAGGTTATAGTTGGTCGTATGATGCACGAAGACCGCGAAGGCCAGAACCATGCGGAGCGCTCCGGGCGAAGCGAGACGGTCCGAGGTAGTGGGCATGACATCTCCCGATGCTCTGGCGCTTCCGGCTTGGAAAATTAATTTTCAGACAATACCCGCTCATCTTTCCTGAGCGCTGTGGCATGAGGTCGCGAACGGGGCCCGGCGCCTGTGACCAGTCGTCGCGCCCTGCGTGCTGAATTGCCGGGTTTCTGCCTATGCGGCGGGCGCAGGTTTTTGCTACCAAGCTTCCATGGCCATCACCTCCCCCTCTCCCAAGCTTCGGATCGAACTCGCGCATGGCGTCGCGCGGCTCCTCATCGACAATGGCGCCAGGCGCAACGCTTTCGATCTCGAGATGTGGCGCGCCCTGCCGAATTTGATGGCGGCGCTCGGCGCCGAGCCGGAAGCCCGGGTTGTCGTCCTAAGCGGCGCGCCGGGGCTGCCCTTCTGTTCGGGTGCGGATATCTCAGAATTTGCGACGGTGCGGGCGACGAGCGAGGGAGGGCGCGCCTATGAGCAGGCCAATGTCGAGGCCTTCGACGCCATTTCATCCTGTCCCAAGCCGACGCTCGCGGCCATCTCGGGCTTCTGCATGGGCGGCGGTGTGGGGATCGCCTCGGCGTGCGATCTGCGGGTCGCGCAGGACGGCGCCGTCTTCGGCATCCCGGCCGGGCGCCTCGGCGTCGGCTATCCTCCTTCAGCGATGCGCTATGTGGTGGCGGCGGTTGGCCCGCAGCGGGCAATGGAAATGTTCCTCACCGCGCGGCGGGTGAGCGCAAGCGAAGCGCTCGACATCGGCCTCCTCTCGCGCCTTCTCGACGAAGAGACATTCATCGGCGGGGTCGACGAACTCGCCGCGACCATCGCCGCCAATGCGCCGCTCACTCTGCGCGCCGCCAAGGCCGCCATCCGCGCCGCCGCCCAATTTCCGAATGCGCCGACGCTCGCGGAATGCGAAGGGCTGGTCAAGGCCTGTTTCGACAGCGCCGATTATATGGAAGGGCGCGCGGCGTTCCTGGAGAAGCGCGCGCCGAAATTCAGCGGGCGTTAGATCACGTAATCGAACGAGTTCATAGGCCAGCCCGCGCAGTATCTGATCCATGTCGCGAGCGGGTTGCGCCGAGGTCTCGACGCCGACGACCTTCGCCGGAACGCCGGCGACGATCGAATGCGGCGGCACCGCGTGCAGAACGACCGACCCGGCCGCGATGCGGGAATAGGCGCCAATCTCGATATTGCCGAGAATCTTGGAGCCTGCGCCGATCATCACGCCGCGCCGCACCTTCGGGTGCCGATCGCCCGCGGCCTTGCCCGTGCCCCCGAGCGTCACGCCGTGCAGGATCGACACCTCGTCTTCCACCTCGGCCGTCTCGCCGACGACGAAGCCGGTGGCGTGATCGAGGAAGACGCCCTTGCCGAAGCGCGCCGCGGGATGAATATCGGCCGCGAAAGCGTCCGACGTCCGACTCTGGATATAGAAAGCGAAGTCGCGCTTGCCCCCGCGCCACAAGGCGTGCGCCAGCCGCGACGCCTGTATCGCGTGATAGCCCTTGAAATAGAGCAGGGGCTCGACGAGCCTGCGGCAGGCGGGGTCGCGCTCTACATAGGCGGCGGCGTCGGCGCGAAAGGCTTCGCTCAGCGCGGGCTCGCTCTCGAGCGCTGCGAGAAAAGCGTCGGCGATGGCGGCGGCGTCCATCGCCGAAGTCCCGAGTCGCCCGCTCACACGATGGATCACCGCTTCTTCGAGACTGCGCCGGTTCAGGAGTTCGCCGACGAAAAGCGGGGCGAGCGTCGGGTCGAGGGCGAGCGCGCCCTCGGCCTCCTGTCGCATATGCGCCCACATGGCGTCGCTCCTTGCGCAAAGCGCGGAGAGCTCCTCCCGGGGGCGTTCGCCGAGCATCAGAACTTCACCTGCGGCGCCTGCTGCGCCGCTTCGCTCGCGGTGAATTCGGCCATGGGCGCTGTCCCCGAGAAGAAGGTCTTGGCCCAAAGTAGGGTCGGGAATGTGCGCAGCGAGGTGTTGAACTCGCGAACGGCGTCGATGTAGTCGCGACGCGCCACGTTGATGCGGTTCTCCGTTCCCTCGAGCTGCGATTGGAGCGCAAGGAAGTTCTGGTTCGACTTCAGGTCCGGATAGGCCTCGGTGACCATCATCAACCGCCCGAGCGCCCCGGTGAGCTGGGCCTGCGCCTCCTGGAACTGCTTCATTTTCTCAGGGTCGGTGAGGGTCGAGGCGTCGACCTTGACCGAGGTCGCCTTGGCGCGCGCTTCAACGACGGAGGTGAGCACCTCTTTCTCCTGTTTGGCGTACCCTTGCACCGTGGCGACCAGATTGGGGATGAGGTCGGCGCGGCGCTGGTACTGGGATTGCACGTCCGCCCATTTGGCCTTGGCGTTTTCCTCGAGCGTCGGAATTGTGTTGTAGCCGCAGCCCGAAAGCGACAGTGCGGCGACAATCGCGACGGCGAAGACGCGCCAGCGGGACATGAGGCTCATATGCATCTCCATGGAACGGTGCGCGACTCTCGGCCGGCAGGTTAGAACGCAGCCGAACTTAAGCGCTCGCCATTCGCATGAAAAGAGCGGGCGCATGCACTAGAATGGCGGAAAAGGGGAAGAAGATGACCATCGACGACATCATCGGCAATTTTGAACTGCTCGACGAGTGGGAAGATCGTTACCGCTATCTCATCGAGCTCGGCCGCACGCTCGAACCGCTGCCGAAGGATGCTTATAGCGATGAAAACAAGGTGCGCGGCTGTGCGAGCCAGGTGTGGTTGGAGACGACGCGGGGGCAGGACGCCTCCGGCGCGCCGGTCCTGACCTTTCGCGGCGACAGTGACGCCCATATCGTGCGCGGACTGGTCGCTCTGGTGTTGGCGCTCTACTCCGGGCGTCGGGCGCAGGAGATCGGGGAGACCGACGCCGCGCCCTTGTTCAAGCAGCTTGGGCTGGCCGAGCATCTGACCCCCCAGCGCGCCAATGGCCTGCGCGCCATGGTGGAGCGGATCAAGCGGGAAGCCAAGGAAGCGCTCGTGGCGTGACGCCCTCCCTCGGGGGGAGGGCGCCTTAGCTCACATATTCGGCCGATAGTCCTCCGCGCCCCAGTGCACGACCCCCTTCGCGCGTGCGGGTCCCGTCGCCTGGCTCGCAACGCCATAATGGCGCGCCAGCCTTTCGAGCGCGATTCGCAACACCACCTTGCCGGAACGCGCCGGCCAGCCGCGTTCGGATTCCACGACCTCCAGCCCCTTGAGATAGCCGCAGACGTCGGTGACGAGCCCGGCGAGCTCCGGCCCCACGGCCTCGCAGGCGCGGGAAACCCGGCGGCGCGCGTCCATGGCGATCTCGGTGACGGCGACGCCGGCGTCCGCGCCGCGGCGTGAGGAGGCGGTCGAGGCCTCCCAACTGGCCGTGACCCGCTGCAGGATTTGCGCTTGCTCGATGTCGCGGCGAAAGCGCTCCCCCGCCTCGACTTGGGCCGGCTCAAGGAATGTTTTCCCGTCCGCACCCTTGCGCCGCGCCAGCCAGGCGAGCGGGCTTTCGGCCTCGTTGACGAGCGTCGGCCGTGCGCCCTTCTCGCCGGCCCGGGTCTCGAAGTCCCCGTGCTGCGCCCGAAAAGGATCAAGCGCCGCGCCGTTCGTCAGCCGGCGCAGATAGGCCCGGCCGGCTTCGGTGAGACGCAGGCGGGGCGAGTCGCCCGCGCGTTCCCTTTCCACGAGCCCTTCGGACAGCGCGGTCTCGCCAACGGCGGCCGGCAGCCGCGCTCGCACGACCGTGACGCCGTTTTTGGGCGCAACGACGACGAGCATCCCGTCATCGAGGCCGCCGGGTGCAGCGCGTGCGCCCGACTCCTGCAGGGCTTCGAGCAAACGGCGCAAAGCGCGTGCGGAATCACGTCCAGGCGCTGAAGTCCGGCTCATCGTCCGGCTCCTTCGGCGTTGGCGATCAGGCCCGCCACCATGACGCTCTGCGCCGCCAGGGAGCTTTCGAGCCGCTCGGCGCAACGGTCGAAGCGGGGGATCGTCTCGCAGATCTTCGATCACGGCGCAGGCGCGCCGGACCGTGGCGCGGTCGCGTCCAAAGTGCCGCGCACAGGCCGAAAGGCTCGCGCCCAACGCGACATGGTGGAGATAGACCGCGAACTGACGAGCCCGGGCGACGGGCGCGCGGGAGCGTGACGGGGACGCGATGGCGCGGGGAGAAACGCGGGCCGCGGCCGCCACGGCGGCGACGCTCAACCCACTGATTGGAAATGCAGATTTCTGGCAATCCACTGACGATGACACAAGCGCCTCCGGTTGACTGTTACTGTCATGATGAAGCTAATACGGAAAATAATCCTAATTATGTCGTTGACACCACAAACGACGGAAGCTATTGAAATCGCGACAGGCCGGCGATTTGTGGGTTTTCATGGCGATTCGGGGCTGATAGAATGCTGTCATGAGCGACAGCAAAGATAGGAAAATTTGCCTTGGCCTTAGGGCTGACGAAAAGACCCTCGTTCGAGGCGTAAGCGGCATTGAGTTTGAAATCACGCCGAAACTCATCGCCGATGTTGCTGAGGCAATTTCAGAACTCAATCTTGATTTTGAGAGTTATGAGGATGCGGCTGAGCGAATTTGTATTCGTATGTTGCTGGCCGTGGAAGCAACCCGTTCTCCATGGCCGCTTCTTTATCTTTTAGGTAAAAAATAATCGCGATCCCAATAAGAGTGGCGCTTCCTAAAAACTTCTCTCGTGGAGAGTTTGCCTTAAAGGGCAGACCGCTTATTTTGCTTGGATTTAACTTATTGCACTCAATGGCCACAACTGGATGGTTGAAGTCAATTGCCTGCACGGTGTGAGCGAAGGCATTTCGAATTGACCGGATGCGATCAAGCTGTGCGCGGATTTCGTCGTTGAATACACCTAAGGCGTGGGCGACTCTTATTTTATTGCCGAACGACGAAAACGGAGCCTGGCGATCTCGAAACAGTGCGTTGAATTTTGTCGCTCCGATCTCAATGAAAGACGTGGAAATTGCGTGCTCTAGATAATTATCCAGGATAGACGCGATAATCAGCGCTGCGCCTCTGGCGTCCATTTCACTGAGAGAGCTTATCAACGCATCAAAGTCGTCTGCCGGGGGCAGCTCCCTCGAAAAGTCGTAGAGGGAATTTTTTTGCGCCATGGTCGATCCTCCCGAGGGGTAATCCACGATAATATTCGAGATAGCTGCCCGATTGGCTAAGAATGAGGTTTGTGGCATCCTTCATTCATATTTTCGGAGGGTTGTAGACGTGGATTCTGAAGAAAAACAGAGCGTTAACAAGCAAAGCTTTGCGGTGGCATATGATGGAGAGAACGGCGACGTTCATGCGATGAATGTTGAGTTGCTCGCCCCTGCTCTTTTGGCATTTGGTAAACTGATAAGGGAAGCGAATGCTTCAATAAATAAAAAGAAATCAAAAGTAAATGTTATGGTTCAATCCGATTTCGAAAGGAAATGCTTCAATATTTCTTTTGAAGTCGTGCAAGACATCTTTCAGCACTTATCAACGTTCTTGAAAAGTGAAGAGGTAAGGACCGCGAAGGAGATTTTGCAAGACCTAGGAGTTTTATTTGGACCACCGGGCGTTCTAGGGTTGCTTGCATATCTCAAATGGAAAAACGGAAGGCATGTTGTTTCAGTTCAGAACGTCGCTGACTCTGGCATTGTTATTATACAGATGGCGGATGGAGCGACGGCGAACGTAAATAGAAATGCTTACGACCTTTCGAAGAATAATAAGGTCAGAAATTCCGTCGAAGGAATGCTTACCCCGATCGGAACTAGTGGGATACAAAACATATCTTTCATGCCCAGCCGTGATAGCGATAAAAAAGAGACGTTTAGCAGCAACGATGCCATATCGATAATAAGATCGTTCGAAATTTTTGAAGAAGCTCCAGCGTTACTACATGATGATGTCGATGATCCGCCTGTTGTCGCTTGGTTAAGGCCTGTATCGCCTGATTTTGACGAAAACAAAATTATTTGGGCGTTCTTTTATCTTGGGAAGAGGATAAATGTAGATATATCGGATACGGATATTCTTCGTGACGCCATAACCAGAGGCTATGTTGCCGTTCTTGATCTATATAAAGTGAAAATGACAATCCGAACTCATACGACAAAGACCGGCGTGCTGAAGTATGAGTATAAGATCATTGAGGTGCTTGAGTTTGTCGCAGCCGAGCAGCAAGGTGCCCTGCCATTCAACAGGCCTGGTGAGCGCGATGGAGAATGAAAAATTTAGCCCAAAAGTCGCGGCGAAGAGGATGGAGGCGGCGCTTCGGGGTGCCAGAATGGTCGGTGCGCCAGCCAAGAACATCAATGCGAAAAAAGCAAAAGGGAACCCCGCTAAGGCCCCCCCTTCTTCCAATTCTTCCTCCTCCAGCGAAGGAAGCGGGCGGCCTTAAACCGCCATACGGCCGCTGTTAGACTGGTTATAGGTGAGGCGCTTGTTCGCCGCGCCTTCGACTGCGAGCGCCGCGCGGGTGAGATCGTCACAGCCGAGTTTCACGCGGTGGTTATAGCGAAAGTCGAATTCCGCCAGATAGCGGTGAAGGTGCTTCTCGTCGCACTTGTGATAGACACCCTTCATGCCGCGCTTAAACAGGCCAAAGAAGCCTTCCACGCTGTTCGAATGCACGTCGCCGCGCACATATTCGCCAGCGCTGTGCTTGGTCGTTTCGTGAGCCTCGAAGCCCTTGCCGACTTCCGTATAGAGGCGGCTTTCGTCGGTATGCAGTCGCAACTCCTTGGCGACGTTCTCACGAACGATCTTCGCAACTTTATCCTTGGTCGCGACTTCGACATGGAATGAGCGGACACGGCCGCCGCGCTCCACAAGGGAAACGATCGGACGCGACGAGCCTTTGTTCTTCCATCCGCCCTTGGTGTAGGGCGTGTGGCGCTTCTTGACCTTCCGGTTTTCGTCGGCGCGTCCGTAATAGGTCTCGTCCGCTTCAACGATGCCGCCGGGGCCGCCCATGGGCGCAGCGAGGCCGCCAGCGCGCATAGCCTCGCGGATGCGGTGGCACATGAACCACGCGGCCTTGTAGCTAATCCCAAGCGTGCGGTGGAGCTGGTGGGCGGAAATGCCCTTCTTTGAGGACGTCATAAGGTGGAACGCCAGCAGCCACTTATGGAGGGCGATATGCGAGCGCTCCATGACCGTCTTCATGGTCACAGAGAAGTCCTTGCGGCATTCCTTCTCGGCGCAGCGATAAACCCCCGCGCGCTTGGTCGCATAAGCGTGGTTGACGACGCCGCAGTGAGGGCAAGCCGGGCCTTCCGGCCATAGGATGCGCTCAAGATATTTGCGGGCCGCTTCGTCGTCGCGGAAGTGTTCGGCTGAAAAGATATCGGTCATGGGCTTCAGTTCCTATTTGCCCGAACATACCGAATCAATTTTGTGGTGTCAACGACATAATTAGGAAAATAATCCTATACAAGGGACAAGTGTCTTATCCCCAGGGCGCCGGCGCGCCGCATAGTCGCCCGTCCTGGAGGATGAGCCATGCAGAAACCAGATTGCCGCTCCGCGGCGAAAATGAGGACTTTCGAACGCCTGTCGACCGCCGCGCGGCCCGCCGTGGAGGCGGCGCTCGCCGCGACCATCGCCGTCTACGACCGCGAGGCGGCGCTCACGCGATTTCATCGGCTGTCGAGAGGCACGATCCTGCGCGAAACGCCGGATGCGGCGCGCCAGGTCATCCGAGAGATCGAACGGGCGTTACGCGCCGAGCGTGCGCGATGCGGCCATTGGACTTATGACCTCAATCGTCATATCGCCTTGACGGTCGCGCATCGCGCCGAGCGCGCCCGGCTGGCCTCGCTGATCTGCGGCGGCGCAATCGCTTTTAATTTGCAGTCTCGTGGGCATTGCATAAATTCCGTTGGTCCGTCAGCCGAAGATAAGGCGTCTAACATTGGTTGAAAGAATTCTGGCGCTCGTCACCGCCGCCGTCGTCGCGATCTGTCTGGGCGTGGGCCTCATCATGCTGGCTTTTACCCCTTCGCGCCCCGGCGGGCCGCTTGGCGCCGTTTCCGCGCCGCTGGACAAGGGCGCGGCGCAGCAGATGGTCGAGACGGCGATTGCGCAGACACCGGAATATGCCCGCTATTTCGCGCGGCTTCGGGAGACGTTCACCGCCGACTATGAGGCGACGATCGAGGAATTCGCCACGCGCCTTTCGGACACGAGGATGGAGCAGAGCGCAGACTACTACCTTTCGGAGGCGGTGCGCCGGATGCGTCTGGCGCGTGGCGGACTCGCCGCCAAGGCCGAACCCGACAAGATGGCGCAGGTCTTCGCCAGACAACTCGACGTGCTGCGGGCCGTGGCGCAGCAGGACAAGAGGACATGCGTCGCTTTCCTCTATGGCGCGACAAATCTCGACTTTCAGCGCTTCGCCGCGTCGCGGCGCCAGCTCGTCGCGGATATGGCGTCGGCCGGTCTTGAGGCGATGGTGAACGGCCAGGAAAAGAAGATCGAGCGTCCGCAACCGACCGAGGCGGATTTCAAGGTGCTTGAGAAGGCCCTCCGCGACCGCGGATTGAGCGGCGCGGAGATCGACTCGCTGCTGGACGGTAAAATGCCTGATCCGCCCCTGGAGGATGCGCGCTCCTGCGCGCTGGGTCAGACTTATCTTGAAGTGCTGCCCACGCTGCCCGAGGCCTCGCGCGCACGCATCTACGGATTGGCGCTGGAACTGATGGCGCGGTCCTAGCCGCGTTCGGGGCCGTCGTTCACTTCCTCGCAGCGAAACGGCCCGCGCCAGCGCGCATAGCGCCACGGCGTCAATGCGCTGGCGGTTGGGTTTGCGGCGTCGGGCACGGGATCGAACCCCTCTCCGCCGCCCGGCCGGCAGCGGCAGATGCGCGCAAAACCCATCCAGCCGCCGGCCCAGAGACCGTGACGCGCAATCGCGTCGTCGGCATATTCCGAACATGTCGGCGCATAGCGGCAGCTTCTCCCGGCTAAGGCTGAGAAGGTGACGCGATATAAGAGGATGACGGCGCGAACAGCGCGCGCGGGGAGGCTTTGCAGCGTGGCGAGGAGTGACGGCACCGCGACAATCTATGATGATCGCGCGCGAATATGAAGCGCATTGGGCCGGGCGCCCGTTTGCCGCGCGTGAGCGCCGCGGCTACGGTTGCGCCGAAGGCTTAATCCGGGATCTCCTGCAATGTTCGACGCCGCGCATTTCATCTCGCTCCTCCAGCATTATGGCTATGGGGTGGTGGCGCTCATCGTGATGCTGGAAAGCGCCGGCATACCGCTGCCTGGCGAAACGATTCTTGTTGCGGCGTCGCTCTACGCCGGTCGCACACATGAACTGTCGATCGAGGGCGTCGTGCTCGCCGCCGCTGCGGGCGCGATTCTGGGCGACAATGTCGGCTATTGGCTGGGCCGCGAAATGGGCGCGCCCTTGCTCTATCGCTTCGGCCCGCGCATCGGCGCGACGCCGGACAGAATTCAGCTCGGCCAGTATTTCTTCCGGCGCTGGGGCGGCTATGTGGTTTTCATCGGCCGCTTCATCGCATTGCTGCGCGTCCTCGCCGCGTTTCTTGCCGGCGTGAACCGCCTGCCGGCGACGACCTTCTTTTTCTTCAACGCCGCGGGCGCGCTGGTCTGGTCGCATATCTTCGGTTACGGCGCCTATGCGCTCGGCTCGGCGATCGAAAAGGCGACGGGGCCGATCGGGATCGCGGGTCTGGCGATCGCCGCTGGTTGCGCGCTCTTTGGATGGCGATACTTCAAGGCGCATGAGGAAGAGCTGATCCGGCGCGCGATCGAGGACATGGCGACGGAGTCGGTCGGGAAAGACAATTAGATCTTCGCCCGATTCCGATAGGCCTGAAAACAAAAAGGCCGCCCCGGAGGGCGGCCTTTTCTTTGCAGTTTCCGGAGATCACTCCGCCGGCGGCAGGGCCGGGGCGGGCTCGGCCGTCTCGGCGCGCTGTTCGATGATGAGATCGTCGCGCCCGCCCGCGATGCCGCGGAACTTGGCCATCGCCGCGCCGGTGCCCGCGGGGATAAGACGACCGACGATGACGTTCTCCTTGAGGCCGACCAGCGGGTCGATCTTGCCGTTGACGGCGGCCTCGGTGAGGACGCGCGTCGTCTCCTGGAAGGAGGCGGCGGAGAAGAACGACCGCGTTTGCAGCGACGCCTTGGTGATGCCGAGAAGAACGGGCGTGCCCGTCGCGGGCTTGCCGCCATTCTCGATCGCCAAGGCGTTCGCCTCTTCGAGGTCCGTCTGATCGACCTGTTCGCCGTCGAGGAACGGCGTGTCGCCGGAGTCGACGATGTCGACCTTTTGCAACATCTGACGCACGATCACTTCGATGTGCTTGTCGTTGATGTTGACGCCCTGCAGCCGGTAGACTTCCTGGATTTCATTGACGAGGTAAGCTGCAAGCTCCTCCACGCCCTTGATCGCCAGAATGTCGTGCGGCGCCGGGTTGCCGTCGACGATGTAGTCGCCCTTCTCCACGACGTCGCCGTCCTGAAGATGGATGTGCTTGCCCTTCGGGATCAGATACTCGACCGGCTCCGCGCCTTCGTCGCTCGGGATGATCGAGAGGCGTTGCTTGTTCTTGTAGTCCTTGCCGAACTGCACCGTGCCCGAAATCTCCGCGATGATGGCGTGATCCTTGGGGCGACGCGCCTCGAAGAGCTCGGCGACGCGCGGCAGACCGCCGGTGATGTCGCGCGTCTTGGCGCTCTCCACCGAAATACGCGCGACGATGTCGCCGGCCTTCACCGTGCCGCCGGGCTCGATCGCGATGATCGAGTTGACGGGCAGCAGGTAGCGGGCGTCGCCGCCGCGCTGCAGCTTGCCGATCTTTCCGTCCGGCCCCTTGATCACGATCGAGGGCTTGAGGCTCGCCGACCGCAGATTGAGGCGGTAGTCCATGACCATGCGCTTCGCGATGCCGGTCGACTCGTCGACCGTTTCCGACATCGACTGGCCTTCGACGAGGTCTTCGAAGCCGATCGAGCCGTCGATCTCGCTGATGATTGGACGCGTATAGGGATCCCACTCGGCGAGGCGCTGGCCGCGCTTCACCTTGTCGCCCTCGTCGACCTTCAGCTTGGCGCCGTACTGGATGCGGTTGACCGCGCGCTCCTCGCCGCCCGGCCCCATGATCACGATGGCGACGTTACGCGCCATGACGATCAGATCGCCGTCCGAGTTGCGGGCCAGATGCCGGTTCCGGATGTGGACCGCGCCCTCGAAATTCGACTCGATGAAGGACTGGTCCGCCAGCTGCGCCGCGCCGCCGATGTGGAACGTGCGCATGGTGAGCTGCGTGCCCGGCTCGCCGATCGACTGCGCCGCGATGACGCCCACGGCCTCGCCCATATTGACGGGCGTGCCGCGCGCGAGGTCGCGACCGTAGCACTTGCCGCAGACGCCGTTCTTGGATTCGCAGGTGAGGACCGAACGGATCTTCACCTCCTGAATGCCGGCGGCGTTGATCGGCTCGATGTGCCACTCCTGGATCATCTCGCCGGCCGGCACGATGATCTTGCCGTCCTGCGCCTTGAGATCTTCGGCGGCCGTTCGGCCGAGGATGCGCGTCGCGAGCGAGGCGACGATCTGGCCGGCGTCGATGATCGCGCGCATGCGGATGCCGTTCGTCGAACCGCAATCCACCGAGGAGATGATCGAATCCTGCGCGACGTCGACGAGACGACGCGTGAGATAGCCGGAGTTCGCGGTCTTCAACGCCGTGTCGGCGAGACCCTTGCGGGCGCCGTGGGTCGAGTTGAAGTATTCGAGAACCGTCAGGCCTTCCTTGAAGTTCGAGATGATCGGGCTCTCGATGATTTCGCCGGAGGGCTTGGCCATCAGGCCGCGCATCGCCGCGAGCTGCTTCATCTGCTGCGGCGAGCCGCGGGCGCCCGAATGCGACATCATATAGATTGAGTTGATTGGCATGTCGCGGCCGTGCTCGTCCTTCTTCACCGACGAGATGCGGATCATCATCTCTTCGGCGAGCTTGTCCGTGCACTTCATCCAGGCGTCGACGACCTTGTTGTATTTTTCGCCCTGAGTGATGAGGCCGTCGTTGTACTGCTGCTCATATTCCTTCGCGGCGGCGCGCGTCTCGGAGACGATCTTCTCCTTCGTCTCCGGCACGACCATGTCGTCCTTGCCGAAGGAGATGCCGGCCTTGAAGGCCTCGCGGAACCCGAGCGACATGATGCGGTCGCAGAAAATGACCGTCTCCTTCTGACCGCAGTTGCGGTAGACGGTGTCGATCATGTTGGAGATTTCCTTCTTGGTCATCAGTTTGTTGACGACGTCGTAAGGAATCTTCGTGTGCCTGGGCATCAGCTGGCCGAGTATCATGCGGCCCGGCGTCGTGTCGAAGATCTTCGACACGCGCTTGCCGGTCGTGTCTGTACGTCCAGCCGCGGCCCTTGATCTTAGTGTGCAGGGTGATCGCCTTGGCCGCGAGCGCGTGCTCGATCTCGCCCTGATTGGCGAAGCACATGCCCTGGCCCGGATCACCGTCGCGCTCCTGCGTCAGATAATACAAGCCAAGAACGATGTCCTGCGACGGCACGATGATCGGCTGCCCGTTGGCGGGGTGCAGGATGTTGTTTGTCGACATCATCAGCACGCGCGCTTCGAGCTGCGCCTCGAGCGACAGCGGCACGTGCACCGCCATCTGATCGCCGTCGAAGTCGGCGTTGAACGCTGCGCAGACCAGCGGATGCAGCTGGATCGCCTTGCCCTCGATCAGCACGGGCTCGAAAGCCTGAATGCCGAGACGGTGCAGCGTCGGCGCACGATTCAGCAGAACCGGATGCTCGCGGATGACCTCGTCGAGGATGTCCCAGACCTCGGGCTTTTCCTTTTCGACAAGCTTCTTGGCCTGCTTCACGGTCGCAGAATAACCCTTCGCGTCGAGGCGCGAATAGATGAAGGGCTTGAACAGCTCGAGCGCCATCTTTTTCGGCAGGCCGCATTGATGCAGCTTCAGCTCCGGACCGACGACGATGACCGAACGGCCGGAATAGTCGACGCGCTTGCCGAGCAGGTTCTGGCGGAAACGGCCCTGCTTGCCCTTCAGCATGTCGGCGAGCGACTTCAGCGGGCGCTTGTTGGCGCCCGTGATGACGCGGCCGCGGCGGCCGTTGTCGAACAACGCGTCGACGGCCTCCTGAAGCATGCGCTTCTCGTTGCGGATGATGATGTCCGGCGCGCGCAGTTCGATCAGCCGCTTCAGGCGGTTGTTGCGGTTGATGACGCGGCGGTAGAGATCATTGAGGTCGGACGTCGCGAAACGGCCGCCGTCGAGCGGCACGAGCGGGCGCAGGTCCGGCGGAATGACCGGGACTTCCTTGAGGATCATCCATTCAGGCTTGTTGCCGGACTGGATGAAGGCCTCGATGATCTTCAGGCGCTTGGCGAGCTTCTTGGGCTTCAGCTCGGTCTTCGCCTCAGAGATCTCGATGCGCAGCGACGCGGCGATCCCCTCGAGGTCCATCGAACTCGAGCAGGCGGCGGATCGCCTCCGCGCCGATCATGGCCGTGAAGTGATCCTGGCCATATTCGTCCTGCGCCGAAAGATATTCCTCTTCCGACAGGAGCTGGCGCTCCTTGAGGGGGGTGAGGCCCGGATCGATGACGATGTATGACTCGAAGTAAAGGATGCGCTCGAGATCCTTCAGCGTCATGTCGAGCAGAAGGCCGATGCGCGAGGGCAGCGACTTCAGGAACCAGATATGCGCGACGGGCGCGGCGAGAGAGATGTGGCCCATGCGGTCGCGCCGCACGCGCGCAAGCGTCACTTCGACGCCGCACTTCTCACAGATCACGCCCTTGTACTTCATGCGCTTGTACTTGCCGCACAAGCATTCGTAGTCCTTGATCGGACCGAAGATGCGCGCGCAGAACAGGCCGTCGCGCTCGGGCTTGAACGTGCGGTAATTGATCGTCTCGGGCTTTTTGATCTCGCCGAAGGACCAGGAGAGGATTTTCTCCGGGCTCGCGATCGAAATCTGAATCTGGTCGAAGGCCTGGGTCGCCACGACCGGATTGAAGAGATTCATGACCTCTTGCTGATTCATGGTCTTCTCCTGGACGCGGTCGGGAGCGCCTGTGCTGCGCGCCGCCCGCCGGTCGAAAATCCAAAGGCGCTGCTCCATCTCCCGCTCGCGGAAAGATGGAGACGTGCGGGGCTTCGCCTTACTCCGCGGCCTCCGCCGTGGTCGGCGCAACCTCTTCGTCTTCCGGCGCCGCATTGGTCAGCTCGACATTGAGCGCCAGCGACCGCATTTCCTTGATGAGCACGTTGAAGCTCTCCGGAATGCCGGATTCGAAAGTGTCGTCGCCGCGCACGATCGACTCATAGACCTTGGTGCGGCCTGCGACGTCGTCCGACTTCACGGTCAGCATTTCCTGCAGCGTGTAGGCGGCGCCATAGGCTTCGAGCGCCCACACCTCCATCTCGCCGAAGCGCTGACCGCCGAACTGCGCCTTGCCGCCCAGCGGCTGTTGGGTGACGAGCGAGTAGGGGCCGATCGAGCGCGCGTGGATCTTGTCATCCACAAGGTGATGGAGCTTCAGCATATAGATGTAGCCCACGGTCACCTTGCGGTCGAAGGGCTCGCCCGTGCGCCCGTCGTAGAGCGTCACCTGACCGGACGAGGCGAGGCCCGCCTTGGCCAACATTTCGACGATGTCCTTTTCGCGCGCGCCGTCGAACACCGGCGTCGCAATCGGCACGCCGCGCTTGAGATCCTTGCTGATCTCGAGGAGGGTGCTCTCATCGAGATTGTCGATCTCTTCGTCGGGCCCGTAGACATCCGTCAGCGCATTGCGGAGCAGCTTGACGTCCTTGCCGCGCAAATAGGCGTCGACCGCCTTGCCGACCTGTTTGCCGAGTCCCGCGCAGGCCCAGCCCAGATGCGTCTCCAGAATCTGCCCGACGTTCATGCGGCTCGGCACGCCGAGCGGGTTCAGCACGATGTCGACGGGCGTGCCGTCTTCGAGGAAGGGCATGTCTTCCTGCGGCACGATGCGCGAGACGACGCCCTTGTTGCCGTGACGGCCGGCCATCTTGTCGCCGGGCTGGATCTTGCGCTTCACTGCGACGAAGACCTTGACCATCTTCATCACGCCGGGCGGCAGCTCGTCGCCGCGCTGCAACTTCTCGACCTTGTCGAGGAAGCGGTTTTCGAGGCCCTTTTTCAACTCGTCGTATTGCTTGCGAACCGCCTCGATCGAGGACATCAGGGCATCGTCTTCGACGACGAAGGTCCACCATTGCGAGCGGGGATACTCCTCAAGGATCGCCTGCGTGAGTGGCTTTTCCTTTTTGAAGCTCTTCGGGCCGGCGATCGCCTTCTTACCGTTCAGCGTTTCGGCGAGGCGGGCGTAGACGTTACGGTCGAGGATCGCGAGTTCGTCGTCGCGGTCCTTGGCGAGACGCTCGATCTCCTCGCGCTCGATCGCCTGAGCGCGTTCGTCCTTCTCGACTCCGTGGCGGTTGAAGACGCGCACTTCAACGATCGTGCCCTGAACGCCCGGCGGGACGCGCAAGCTGGTGTCGCGCACGTCGGAGGCCTTCTCGCCAAAGATGGCGCGCAGAAGCTTTTCTTCCGGCGTCATCGGGCTTTCGCCCTTGGGCGTGATCTTGCCGACGAGAATGTCGCCGGCCTGCACTTCGGCGCCGATGTAGACGATGCCCGCTTCGTCGAGATTCTTCAGCGTCTCTTCGGAGACGTTGGGAATGTCGCGAGTGATTTCCTCCGGACCGAGCTTCGTGTCGCGCGCCATCACCTCGAATTCGTCGATGTGGATGGAGGTGAACACGTCCTCCTTGACGATCCGCTCATTGAGCAGGATCGAATCTTCGAAGTTGTAGCCGTTCCAGGGCATGAAGGCGACGAGCACGTTGCGGCCCAGCGCGAGATCGCCCAGATCCGTCGATGGACCGTCGGCGATGATGTCGCCCTTGAGCACCTGATCGCCAACCCGCACCAGCGGCTTCTGGTTGATGCAGGTCGACTGGTTCGAACGCTGGAACTTCATCAGCCGGTAGATGTCGACGCCGGGCTTGGCCGGGTCCTGCTCTTCCGTTGCGCGGATGACGATACGCGTCGCGTCGATCTGGTCGACGACGCCCGTGCGGCGCGCGGCGATGGCGGCCCCGGAGTCGCGGGCCACGATCGGCTCCATGCCGGTGCCGACGAGCGGCGCGTCGGCCTTCACCAGCGGGACAGCCTGGCGCTGCATGTTCGAGCCCATGAGCGCGCGGTTGGCGTCATCGTTCTCGAGGAACGGGATGAGCGCCGCGGCGACCGAGACAAGCTGCTTGGGCGACACGTCCATCGCGTCGACCTTCTCGCGGGGCACCAGCATCACGTCGCCGGCGTGACGGCAGAGCACGAGGTCTTCCGTCAGATTGCCGTTCTTGTCGATCAGCGCATTGGCCTGGGCGACGTGATATTTCGCCTCTTCCATGGCCGAGAGATAGGCGACCTCGTCGGTCACCTTGCCGTCGCGCACGCGGCGGTAGGGCGCTTCGATGAAGCCGTATTTGTTGACGCGCGCGAAGGTGGCGAGCGAATTGATGAGTCCGATATTCGGACCTTCCGGCGTCTCGATCGGGCAGATGCGGCCATAATGCGTCGGGTGCACGTCGCGCACCTCGAAGCCGGCGCGCTCGCGCGTCAAACCGCCCGGGCCAAGCGCCGAGAGACGACGCTTGTGCGTGATCTCGGAGAGCGGGTTGGTCTGATCCATGAACTGCGAAAGCTGGGAAGAGCCGAAGAATTCACGCACGGCGGCGGCGGCGGGCTTCGCGTTGATGAGATCCTGCGGCATGACCGTGTCGATGTCGACCGAGGACATGCGCTCCTTGATGGCGCGCTCCATGCGCAGGAGGCCCAGACGATACTGGTTCTCCATCAGTTCGCCGACCGAACGGACGCGGCGGTTGCCGAGATGGTCGATGTCGTCGATTTCGCCGCGGCCGTCACGCAGGTCCACGAGCGCCTTCACCACGGCGAGAATGTCCTCGCGGCGGAGCGTGCGGGTGGTGTCCGGCGCGTCGAGATCGAGGCGCATGTTCATCTTCACGCGGCCGACGGCCGAGAGGTCATAGCGCTCCGCATCGAAGAACAGCGAATGAAACATGTTCTCCGCCGTGTCCATCGTCGGCGGTTCGCCGGGACGCATGACGCGGTAGATGTCGAACAGCGCTTCCTCGCGGGTCGAATTCTTGTCGACCGCAAGCGTGTTGCGGATGTAGGGACCGATGTTGATGTGATCGATGTCGAGGACCGGCAGTTCGTCGAAGCCCTTTTCGATCAGCGTCGGCAGCGTCTTGACGGTGATCTCGTCGCCGGCTTCGGCGAAGATCTCGCCGGTGGCGGGATCGAAGAGGTCTTCCGCAAGATACTGGCCGTAGAGTTCTTCCGGCGCCACGCGGATCGCCTTCACGCCGTTCTCGGCGAGCTGGCGGGCGGCGCGCACGGCGAGCTTCTTGCCGGCTTCGAGAATGACCTGGCCGGTGTCGGCGTCGACCATGTCGGCGATGGCCTTCACGCCCCTGATGCGGTCGGCGTCGAAGGGCATGCGCCAGTTTTCGCCATCCGCCTTGTAGATGATGGTCTTGTAGAATGTCGACAGGATCGCCTCGCCGTCGAGGCCGAGCGCGAAGAGCAGCGACGTCACCGGGATCTTGCGGCGACGGTCGATGCGCGCATAGACGATATCCTTGGCGTCGAATTCAATGTCGAGCCAGGAGCCGCGATAGGGGATGATGCGGGCGGCGAAAAGCAGCTTGCCCGAGGAGTGGCTCTTGCCCTTGTCGTGATCGAAGAACACGCCCGGCGAGCGGTGCATCTGGGAGACGATGACGCGCTCGGTGCCGTTGACGACGAAGGTGCCGTTCGACGTCATGAAGGGCATGTCGCCCATGTAGACGTCCTGCTCCTTGATGTCCTTGACCGACTTCGCCTGTGTGTCGGGATCGACATCGAACACGATGAGTCGGAGAGTGACTTTCAGCGGGGCCGCGAAGGTCATGCCGCGCTGGCGGCATTCATCGACGTCATATTTCGGCTGCTCGAACTCATAGCGCACGAATTCAAGCAGGGCGACGCCGGAAAAATCCGAGATCGGGAAGACGGATTTGAAGACCGACTGCAGGCCCTCTTCGGGACGGCCGCCCTTGGGCTCGTCGACAAGCAGAAATTGATCGTAGGAGGCCTTCTGAACCTCGATCAGGTTGGGCATCGCCGCCGCTTCCCGGATGTGACCGAAAAACTTGCGGGTGCGTTTGCGACCGGTGAACTTGCGGGCCATCGTCTGAGCCATGTCGCTTTTCGAGCCTCTTCTCGTAAGGGCCGGGCGGCTCGCTGCGAGCCGCTCTCGCCCTGCCGGGCGCTTGCCGAGCGCCCCCTCTCAACCGCGCGCGGCCCCGGCCTGAGCCGGGACCGCGAATCTCGTCACGCAGCCGCTGAAAAAGCGGCCAGCGTAATTACTTGAGTTCGACCTTGGCGCCGACCTTCTCGAGGGTCGCCTTGATCTTCTCGGCTTCGTCCTTCGAGGCGCCTTCCTTGACAGGCTTCGGCGCGCCTTCGACGAGGTCCTTGGCTTCCTTGAGGCCGAGGCCGGTGATCGCGCGGACCTCCTTGATGACCTCGATCTTCTTGTCGCCGGCCGCAGCCAGGATCACGTTGAACTCGGTCTTCTCCTCTGCGGCCGGAGCGGCGGCGGCGCCCGGCGCAGCGGCGACAGCCACCGCGGCGGCGGCGGAAACGCCCCACTTCTCTTCCAGCAGCTTGGCGAGCTCAGCCGCCTCGAGGACGGTGAGAGCCGAGAGGTCGTCGACGATCTTTTCGAGATTAGCCATTACGTTGCGTCCTTTGAATTTGGTTCGGTTCTTTAGGCGTGCCTCTTAGGCCGCGTCTTTGTTGGCGTAGGCGCCGAACACGCGCGCGAGCTTGGCGGCAGGCGCGGTCGAGAGCTGGGCGATCTTGGTCGCGGGAGCCTGGATGAGGCCCACGAGCTTGGCGCGCAGTTCGTCGAGAGACGGCAGGGTCGCAAGCGACTTGACGCCGTCGGTGTTCAGCAGCGTGGCCCCCATGGCGCCGCCCAGGATCACGAACTTGTCGTTGTCCTTGGCGAAGGCCACGGCGACCTTCGGCGCCGCCACCGGATCGTCCGAATAGGCGATCAGGGTCGGCCCCTTGAGGAAGGGGCCGATGTCGGCGACGTTCGAGCCATCCAGAGCGATCTTGGCGAGGCGGTTCTTTGCGACCTGAACGGAGGCGCCCGCGTCGCGGGCCTGCTTGCGCAGGGCCTGCATCTGGGCGACCGTCAAGCCGGAGTAGTGCGCAACGACAATCGCGCCGGCCTTCGAAAAGACCTGGTGCAAAGCCGCCACGGCTTCCTTTTTCTCCGCTCTATCCACGGTTGCTCTCTTCTAACTAGCGGGAAACCCCGCCGGTTGCGACATGCCGCCTGCGGATTGCAAGCGGCGCCGTAGATCCTGTCCCCAGGGCCTTGCGGCCATGGTTGAAGGGGCGTGAACCAAATTCGAAGGACGCTGACCCCGGGCCAGCGGCCAAAAAATTACGGTTTCCCCGTCTGTGCAGGCCGCTATCGGACGACAGATTTCTCGTGTCGTCCTCCAGCCGATTGAGCCGCTCGAGGTTGTGAAAACCCGTCGCATGCGCCGGCAGTCTCGGACAGGACATGGCCGGACGGGACGCGAGGTTTTACCCCCGGGTCCGCCGGCCTATCCGCCGCCCTCTCTCAAGCCCTTGACAGCGCTTGGGTTCGGGCGGAAGCTTCAAATCTGAAATCGGGGCTGCGAATTGCTAGGCCAACCCCGGAACGGCCTATTTAATGGGGCCGCGCTCGTTTGCCAAGAGGTAAATTCGGGGTTTCCGGGTTTGTCTGTGCGACTTTGATCGATGTTCTATTCAAACTTCATCGTCGACCGGGCGTGAACTCCATCCGCACCCTTCCAGCGTGACCGTGCGAGACGGCGGCTCCACGGCCGAGCCCGGCGCTGGCGTGGCGAGCGGCGCTCGAACTGCCGTGGACTTTGGCCGCAGCGCCCCCGCCGCCCCTCTCCCCCTCGGCCGCAACGCCGGGATAGCTCGCGCCATGCTGGCCGCGCACCGGGCCAAAAGACGCAAGGCACAGGTTATAGGCGCTCGGGTCCTTGATGGCTTCGCAGTCGTCGATGGCGCGGGGGGCGGCGAGCGCGGGTCCGGCGAAGAGGAGGGCTGCGAAAGCGAATTTCGGCGCGAGTCGCGCTCGTCTCTTCCTTGTGAAGCGGGGCTGGGGGAGGCGATTCATCGCTACTGCCTTGATCACCGCAGCGCCGCCCCACACTTCTTGCCCGCCTCTGCGACGATCTTCTGCGAGACCGCCTCGATCTCGGCGTCGGTCAGCGTCTTCTCGCGCGGTTGAAGAGTCACGGCGATGCCGATCGACTTCATTCCATCGGGCACGCCGACGCCTTCATAGACGTCGAAGACGCTGACGCTCGTGATGAGCGCCTTGTCGGCGCCCGCGACGGCTTTCGTCAGATCGCCTGCCGGGGCGGCGCGATCGACAATAAACGCGAAGTCGCGCGACAGCGGCTGAAGATCGGAGAGCTCGAGCTTCGGCTTGATTTTCGTCGGCTTCGCCTTGGGCGCGGGCAGATTGTCGAGCACGATCTCAAACGCGGCGACAGGGCCTTCGACATCCATCGCTTTCAGCGCGCGCGGATGCAGTTCGCCGAAATAGCCGACGATGGCTTTGGGACCAAATTGCAGCGTCGCCGAGCGTCCGGGGTGGAACCACGCCGGGCCGCCCGGGATGACCTGCAGGCCGCCGGTGGCGACGCCAAGCGCGCCGAGCAGCGCGAAGACGTCGGCTTTGGCGTCGAAAGCGTTGGCGCGCTGGGCCGCGCCCGACCAATGTCGGCCGGCGCCGGCGAGCCCGCGGCGGATGCCGGTGGCGGCGAGGCGCTGGCCCTTCTCGCTCGGATCGACGAATATCTGCCCGACTTCGAAAAGGTCCTGATCGCCGAGTCCGCGCGCTGCGTTGCGGCCGGCTGCGGCGACGAGGCCCGGCAGCAGGCTCGGGCGCATATCGGAAAGTTCGGCTGCGATGGGGTTGGCGAGAGCAAGGCCCGGTGCGCCGCCTCCGAAGGCTTCCGCCTGCTCTCTGGCGATAAAGGACCAGGTGACGGCCTCCACGAGCCCCTGAGTCGCCAGCGCACGACGCGCGTTGCGGGCGCGCTTCTGCATCAGGGTCAGCACTACGGGCGCGACTCCCTCTGCGCGTGGCAGCGGCGTTGACGGCACATGATCGACGCCGAGAATGCGGACGATCTCTTCGACGATGTCGGCCTTGCCCTCGATGTCGGGACGCCATGTCGGGGCGGCGATCGTCGCGCGATCCTCGCTCGTCTTTTCGACCGTGAATCCGAGGCGTTCGAGAATGGCGGTCGCCTCCGCCTGCGAGACGTCGACGCCGGCGAGGCGCTGGGTCTCGCTCCAGGGGAAGTCGACGGCGCGGGTCTCGCGCGGGACGGCGCCGGCGATGATCCACTCGGACGGCGCGCCGCCGCAAAGCTCCATGACGAGCTGCGTTGCGAATTCGCCGCCCGGCAGGGCGAAGGCCGGATCGACGCCGCGCTCGAAACGATAGCGCGCATCGGTTACGATGCCGAGCTTGCGGCCCGTATGCGCGATGTTCTGCGGGTCCCACAGCGCCGTCTCGATCAGCACGTCGGTCGTGTCGTCATTGCAGCCCGAGGCTTCGCCGCCCATCACGCCAGCAATGGATTCGACGCCGTTGTCGTCGCAGATGACGACCATTGTTCCGTCGAGTTCATGCGTCTTGCCGTCGAGCGCGAGCAGCGTCTCGCCTTGTTTGGCGTGACGCACGACAAGGTTTCCCTTCACCGACTTCGCGTCGAAGACATGCAGCGGACGGGCGCGATCGAAGGTGAGATAATTGGTGACGTCGACAAGCGCATTGATGGGTCGAAGGCCGATCTCGCGCAAGCGTCTCTGCAGCCACGCCGGGCTTGGGCCGTTCTTGACGCCGCGCACGAGACGCAAGCCGAAGAAGGGCGCAAGCTGTCTCTCGCCTTCCGCGAAATCGAGCGTGACGCCGACGGGGCAGGGGAATTTGCCGTCGACGGGAAGAATGTCTTTCTCTTTCAGGCGGCCGAGGCCCGCCGCCGTGAGATCTCGCGCGATGCCGTAGACGCCGGCGGCGTCAGGACGGTTCGGCGTGAGATTGATGTCGATCACCGGATCGTCGAGCCCTGCCCATCGCGCGTAAATCGCGCCGACCGGGGCGTCCTCGGGAAGCTCGATGATGCCGTCGCTTTGCGTCGCCAGCTCCAGCTCCTCAAAGGAGCACATCATGCCGAGCGAGTCGACGCCGCGGATATTGCCCTTGCCGAGCGTGATCTTCTTGCCGGGGATATAGGTTCCCGGCGCCGAAAAGACGCTCTTCAATCCCGTGCGCGCATTGGGCGCGCCGCAGACGACCTGCACGAGATCGCCAGCGCCGGTGTTCACCTTGCAGACGCGCAGGCGATCGGCGTTGGGATGCTGCGTCGCCTCGACGATCTCCGCGATCCTAAAATCTTTAAGCTGCGCGGCGGGGTCGTGCACATGCTCGACCTCGAGGCCGATGCGCGTCAGCGTCTCGACGATTTCGTCGAGCGTGGCGGAAGTGTCGAGATGCTCTTTGAGCCAGGAGAGGGTGAGTTTCATTGTCCTGAATTCCGAGGCTGCATCTTGTTTCCGCGCCGGGGTTTGCTGATAAGGTGGACGGAGAGCAATCGTTTGCTTGCTTCGTCGAGCGTGCGGATATTATCTACGGCGTCTCTGGCTCCCGCAATCAATCTGCGTACTTCGTCTCTGGAATGGCCAGACCACTCCGGGTCGTAATCCGCTCTCTCGCGCGCCTCTTGAAGCTCAAGAAGGACGGGGCTGAGCTGCTTTGCGACAGGCCCGAATGCTTTTTCGTCGCGGGCCTGCTGAAAGACGCGGCGCAACGCCTCGTGGTCAAGCGATCTGTAAATTATGCGGGAAGTCTGCCAATCGATCCTGGTTCCGACAAGGGTGTCAGCGCACATCCACGCGAGTGCGTTAAAGACGGCGTAGTAAGCCGACGACATCGCGCGCCGCAGACTGGCTTGTCGCGGTTTACCTTTGTCTCTTCCGGTCAGTTGGTCCGCTATGTCGAGCAGGTCGTCGATCATCAGTGAGAACGCTTGGAAAAAGGCTCAGGCGCGCCGTCATCCACCGAGACGTCGTCGGGATGTGTGAACCTCATATAAGGAAAGCGCAGGTCCCTGATTCCCAGTAGCGCGTCACTAACCGCGACCCTCGCGTCGATCGACTTGTGAGGAGTCAACGGCTCGTCGCCTTGCTTCATAACCACTTCCAAAAACAGCGCTTCTTCATCTGCATGATCGACCCCCTCCCGAATGACGACGTGATCGATCGCGGAAGTGCCGAGTGTCCGAATTAGGGCGTCTTCTATAGCGCATCTCGTTGAGGCTGAGACAGTCATCCCGCTTCTCCTCTCCTTCTCAACTGCTCAACCCGCCCGCAAGCGTCGGGAAATCCAGCGGCCTGAATCCGTAATGCTCCAGCCATCGCGTGTCGGCGTCGAAGAAGGCGCGCAGGTCCGACATCCCGTATTTCAGCATGGCGAGGCGGTCGATGCCGACGCCGAAGGCGAAGCCCTGATAGACGTCGGGGTCGTGGCCGCAATTGCGCAGTACATTGGGATGCACCATGCCGCAGCCCAGAATCTCCATCCAGTCGTCGCCCTCGCCAAAGCGGATTTCGCCGCCCTGGCGCCGGCACTGCACGTCAACTTCCATCGACGGCTCGGTGAAGGGGAAGAAGGAAGGCCGCATGCGCAGCTTCACGCCCTTCACCTCGAAGAAGCTCTTGAGAAACTCCTCGAGCACCCATTTGAGATGGCCCATATGCGTCGACTGGTCGATGACGAGGCCCTCGACCTGATGGAACATCGGCGTATGCGTCTGGTCAAAGTCGCAGCGATAGACGCGACCGGGGCAGATCACGCGGATCGGCGGCTTTTGCGTCAGCATCGTGCGGACCTGCACCGGGCTGGTATGGGTGCGCAGCAGTCTCTTCTCGCCGGCTTCGGGCGCAAGGAAGAACGTGTCCTGCATCTCGCGGGCGGGGTGGCCTTCGGGGAAGTTCAGCCGCGTGAAATTATAATCGTCGTTCTCGATGTCGGGGCCTTCGGCGACGGCGAAGCCCATGTCCGCGAAGATGACCGAAAGCTCGTCCATCACTTGCGAGATCGGGTGGATGCGGCCGCGCTCCAGCGGGCTCGTGGCCGCGGGGAGCGTCACGTCGAGGGTTTCGGCTTTCAGCCGCGCCTCGAGCGCCGCCTCGGCAAGCTCGGCGCGGCGGGCGGCGAGGGCCTCGGTCGCCTTGTCCTTCAGCGCGTTGATCTTGGCGCCTTCGGTCTTGCGCTCCTCGGGCGACATTTTCCCCAGGGTCGAGAGCAGCGCCGAAATCGCGCCCTTCTTGCCGAGCGCGGCGAGGCGCACCGCCTCCAGAGCCGGTTCGTCGCCGGCTTCGGCGATCTGGCGCAGCGTATCATCTTCGAGTTTTGCGATGTCGGTCATTGTCCGGCCAATTGGTTATTCGGCCGGGGTTCTGCCACGCGCGGGGGCGTCTGTCGAGGCTAGGGCGCTACTCTTGGCCGATGGGCGAAGAGCTGCGCGAGCGCCGAGGAGGCCACGCGGGAGGAGACGTCGTCCGCGCGGCTGGTGAGCACGATGGGGACGCGGGCGCCGAGCACGATGCCGGCCGTATCCGCCCCGGCGAGGAAAACGAGCTGCTTGGCGAGGATATTC
Organism: uncultured Alphaproteobacteria bacterium; assembly: GCA_963806665.1. Classification (GTDB taxonomy): domain Bacteria; phylum Pseudomonadota; class Alphaproteobacteria; order Rhizobiales; family Beijerinckiaceae; genus Methylocystis. The sequence continues at coordinate 481,737 of CAWDYM010000007.1, forward strand.
CCGGACTCGAGATCGGGAGCCACAAGGATGTCCGGATCTCCCGCCACTTCGGAGTCGATGTGCTTGGATTGCGCTGCGTCGCGCGAGATGGCGTTGTCAAAGGCGAGAGGGCCGTCGAGTATCGCCCCGGCGATCTGGCCGCGGTCCGCCATCTTGCAGAGCGCCGCGGCTTCGACCGTCGACGGGATTTTCGCCTCCACAGTTTCGACCGCCGAGAGGATCGCAACCTTGGGGCGCTCGAGGCCGATAGCGTGGGCAAGATCGACGGCGTTGCGGATGATGTCGCGCTTGATGTCGAGCGTCGGGGCGATGTTGATCGCTGCGTCGGTGACAAGCAGCAGCTTGTGATAGGTCGGCGCGTCAATGACGAAAACATGGCTGATGCGCCGGTCGGTGCGCAGCCCCGTGCCGTCGCGCACCACGGCGGCCATGAGTTCATCCGTATGCAACGCGCCTTTCATGATTGCGTGCAGCTTGCCGCGCCGCACCAGCTCCACGGCCTGATCCGCGGCGGCATGGCTGTGGGGCGCCTCCACTGTGTCGATGTCTTCGAGAGAGACGCCGGCCTCGCGTGCGGCGGCCTCCATCTTCTTGCAGGGGCCGATGAGGGTGGGGACGATGAGACCCTTGTCGCGCGCGGCCAGCGCGCCCTCGAGTGATGGAAGGTCGCAAGGATGTACGACGCCCATGCGGATCGGCGGGAGCGCTTGCGCGCGTGTAATCAACGCGGCGAGCAGGGATCCGCGGGGCCGCGAAAAGACGCCGGACCACGGCGGAGAACTCGTATGGCTCATGCCCTGAGTCATTCCATTTCCTGTCAGACGACCGGATCGCGCGCTATCCGCTCACTGAAAAATTTTGCGGCGCGCATGTAAGACTGGTCGCTGTCGCCCCGAAAATCGAAGCCCTGATGGTAGATGAGCTGTCCGGATGACGTGCGTGTGATGGAGACGCCCATGCTCAAAATGAGTGTGCTGACCTTGTTGACCACGCCCGTCATCACGAGATCGGCTCCGGCTTTTCTGGCGAGCGAAACCTCGCAGCCGTTGCAGGTGCGGATGTAGGTCTGGTTCAGAATTCGATCGAGATCAGCCCGTATGGCGGCGCGGTCGACGACAATATACGTCCCGCGCGCGGCCAGTCCGGATGCGATACCGTCGCGCGCCTGCGCGAGGCGGCGCGTATGGTCCGCGCGCTGATCGACGGGCTCGTTGGACGTGTCGACGATCTCGAAATCGAGGACCAGCAACGTTCGGCCGGTCGCCAAGACGGGTTCGGCGCGGGACGCAAATGGCGCGAGCGCCGCCGCGGCAAGAAGGCGGCGTCGGTCGAACCTCATCCCTTTGCTCCATATTTGTGCAGATGCGCGCCATGCGCCGAAAGCCAGGCTTCAGCGCGATCGGTCTCGGAGCAGAGCCGGTGCGCGAGCGACCAGAACCGCGGCGAATGGTCGAGATGGACGAGATGGGCCACCTCATGCGCCGCAAGATAATCCAGAACGAAGGACGGCGCCATGATCAGTCGCCATGAAAAATTGAGCGAGCCCGTCGCCGAGCAGGAGCCCCAGCGGCTTACCGGATCGCGCAACCCCACGCCGCGCGGCGGCAAGCCCAGCGCCGAAGTGTGGCGCGCGACCGCGTTTTCCAGATCGCGCCGCGCCTCGCGCTTGAAATGATCCTGCACGCGGCGATGCACATGTTCCTCTTTGCCGGCGACGCAAAGCGCGAAGCGGGCCTCGGCGTCGTCGCGCTCTTCGCTCCAGACGGTGCCGCGGCGTTCGGGAAAATGGACGAGCGTGTGTTCGACGCCGCGCAAGGGGATGACGGAGCCGTGCGCAAAAGGGATTGTTGCCGGCAGGCGGTCGAGACGCGCGGCGATCCATGCCGCATGACGTTCGGCGAAGGCGCGCGCGTCTCGCAGCGAAGCGCGTTGCGGCATGGTGAGAACCGCGTCGCGCGCCGCAAAGCGCACACGCAAGGTGAAGCGTCGCGCCGTCGGCGCGCGACGCAAGGAGACGACAATCGTCTCGCCGGCGTGCTCGAGAGTGATGAGGGGCGAACCGTGGCGCGGTCCGTCACGCAGAAGTCGAAGCATGTCCACATGCTAGCGAAAGGCGGCGCGAGTCGCGAGTTCGAAAAACGCAACACGTGCAATTTTTTTTTGTGTGTGGCGCGAAGGCGCTAGGCCGCGCGCGTCACAGATAGCGCTCGAGTTCCTTCGCCGCCGCTTCCGGCTTGCGCCCGACATTGAAAGACGTGACGAAGCGGCCATTCTTGTCCATCAGATAGACGACGGTCGTGTGATCCACGGCGTAGTCCTCGTCCTTGCCTGGCGCTCGCTTTGCGTAGATGCGGTATCCGCGCAGCATCGGCTCGAGCTGCGCGCGCGGTCCCGTAAGGCCGATGATGCGCGAGTCGAAATTGGAAAGATAGTCCCGCAGCGTTTCAGGCGTGTCGCGTTCCGGGTCGACGGTGACGAAAAGGCCGCCGATTTTCGCGTTCGGACCCATCGCGCGCATGATTTCCGACATCTCAAAGAGCGTCGTATGACAGACGTCGGGGCAATGGGTATAGCCGAAGAAAACGAGAAACGGCCTGCCGAGCAAATCTCGCTCGCTCACCGGCTGTCCCGTATGCGCCGTAAGCTGGAACGGCCCGCCGATGGCAGAGGGCGGCGGGGCGGGCGGCTTGTTGCCGGTCAAGGCGACGAAGGCGCCGAAGATCAGCGCAAAGACCACGCCGGCGCCGATCAGCAGGGCCGTCGATGCGGTCGGACCGTTCTTGTCTCCTCGCTTGCGCGCCTTGCCGCCGTTTTTCACTGACGCCCTGGACATTCTGCGTTTCCCGTTTTGCTACGCCGCCGTTGAGAGCGGTTCGTTTGCTTTTGGACTTTTCTTGAAATTGCCGCCCGCTCTAGTCGACGAGGACGATATGGGCGTCGTTGCACAGGTCCACCTCGCCGGAGTCCTTGATGTCCTCGAAGGACCATCGGGCCTCGAAAAGGCAACCATCGCCGCCGGTGAGCGGAAAGCTTGCCGCGCCGCCGGCGACGAGCGGCTTTTCCAGCTTGCCGACGACAAACTCGGGGGTTTTGTCTTTCGCTCGCGCGACAATCTCGAAATTCAGCAGCGACACCGGACGCTTATTCTCCAGATTGACGGCTGCTGCAAGTTTGGGGGCGCTCAGCCGCGCCTTCAGAGCGCCGTTTGCAGGCGCGACGCCGCAGACGACCACCAAAGCCACGATCGACAGATTTGCCCTCATGCTTGTCCTCTCGGGCCGAAACTTAGCCCGGCTCGCGGTATTCGCCAAGCCGGCGCTGGCGCCCCGCCGGGAGGGTCTCCATGTTCCGCAAGCGAGGATGGCCGCCGCCGAGATGCCACGCTGGCGAGAATGATGTAGCTTCGGCTTCGATCGATGATTCCACTGAGAGCGCCGACATGAGCGACAGTCCCAACGCCGTCCCCGGAAAAATCCTTGTCGGCGCGACGCATGGCGCAGGTCCGCGAGCTTACCGCTACCTTGCTCTCGCCCTCGGCAACAGGCACGGGCTCATCTCGGGCGCTACGGGCGGCGGCAAGACCGTCTCGCTGCAACTTCTCGCGGAGGGCTTCGCCAATGCGGGAACCGCGGTGTTTCTCGCCGACGTGAAAGGCGACCTCGCCGGACTCTCTCAGCCGGGCGACAGCAAGCCCGCCTTCGTCAAGCGCGGGGAGGAGATCGGCGTCAACTATCAGCCGGACAGCTTCCCGGTGGTCTTCTGGGACGTATTCGGCGAGCAGGGCCATATGGTGCGAGCGACAGTCTCGGAGATGGGGCCGCTTCTGCTGTCGCGCCTGCTCGGCCTCAACGAGACTCAGGAGGGCGTGCTCAACATCGTGTTCAAGGTGGCCGACGATCAAAGCCTCCTGTTGCTCGATTTGAAAGACCTGCGGGCCGCGCTCACGCATGTCAGCGACAATGCAGCCGAATTCAAGACGAAATACGGCAACGTAACCTCGGCGAGCGTCGGCGCCATCCAGCGGCAATTGCTTGTGCTCGAGACGCAGGGCGGCGACAAATTCTTCGGCGAACCGGCGCTCGACATTCAGGATTTCATCCGCACCGACCGCGACGGCCGCGGCGTGATCAACATCCTTGCGGCGGACAAGTTGATGCGTGCGCCACAGCTTTACGCCACGTTCCTGCTTTGGATGCTGTCTGAACTTTTCGAGATTCTTCCGGAGGTCGGCGATCTCGACAAGCCCAAGCTCGTGTTCTTCTTCGACGAGGCGCATCTCCTGTTCGACGATGCCCCCAAGGCCTTGCTCTCGGCGATCGAGCAGGTCGTGCGACTGATCCGGTCCAAGGGCGTCGGCGTATACTTCGTTACGCAGAATCCGCTCGACGTTCCCGACACGGTCCTGGGCCAGCTCGGCAACAGGGTTCAGCACGCGCTTCGCGCTTTCACACCACGCGATCAGAAGGCGGTGCGCGCCGCCGCGGACACATTCCGGAAAAACCCCGATTTCGACACCGCCGACGCCATCATGCATCTTGCGGTGGGCGAAGCGCTCGTCTCCATGCTTGGCGATGGCGGCGCGCCGGAGATGGTCGATCGGCTGCTCATTGCGCCGCCCGCAGCGCGCGTCGGCCCGGTCACGCCGCAAGAGCGCGCGGCGATGATGTCCGCAAGCAAATTCTCCGGAAAATACGATACGGCGGTGGATCGTGAATCCGCCTTCGAGACCCTTCAGGGCCGCGCCGAGGGCGCGAAGGAGGGGGCTGGCAGCGGCGGCCTGCTGGGCGGCGGCCTGCTCGGCGGCACCCTAGGCGGCGTCCTTGGAACGCTGTTCGGTTCAGCGCGCGGCAAGAGGCTCTCTCCGGCCGAGATGGCGATGCGCTCCGCGGTTCAGAGCGCTGCGCGCTCCGCCGGCACGCAGATCGCCAGGCAGATCATGCGGGGCGTGCTCGGCAATATGAGCAAATAAGCGGTTCGCGCAATTTTCGGAGTCGAATTGGCGAGAATCCTCTTTGACTTGAGACGCGGCCTTAGCATTTCACGGTTCCGTCCGGCGTTTATTACAGAATCTTAATCCCGACTTTAGCAACTTGTCACGCAGCGGTCATTTTCCCGCCGGCCGTTTCGGGCCTATACTATTGTCGTTGCGATCGGCGAATGCGCGATCGACCATCGCGGACTTGCCGCCGCCCGGGAGCCCGCCAGGAGGGACGAGATATGGCGAAATCCTTGCCTATTGTCGCGGAAGGGGGCCTCGCCCACTACCTCGCCGAAATCCGTCGTTTCCCCATGCTGGAGCCCCAGCAGGAATATATGCTCGCCAAGCGCTGGCGCGAGCACGAAGACCCGAAGGCTGCGCATGAGCTCGTGACCTCGCATCTGCGCCTCGTCGCCAAGATCGCGATGGGTTATCGCGGCTACGGCCTGCCGATCGGCGAGATCGTCTCGGAAGGCAACGTCGGCCTCATGCAGGCCGTGAAGCGCTTCGAGCCCGACCGCGGCTTCCGTCTCGCCACATATGCGATGTGGTGGATCCGCGCGTCGATTCAAGAATACATCCTGCGCTCCTGGTCGCTCGTGAAAATGGGCACCACCGCGAGCCAGAAGAAGCTGTTCTTCAACCTGCGCAAGGCCAAGAGCCGCATCTCCGCTTACGAAGAAGGCGATCTGCGGCCCGAGAACGTCGAAAAGATCGCGACGCGCCTCGGCGTCTCGCAGCAGGACGTCATCGAAATGAATCGCCGTATGAACGGCGACGCCTCGCTCAACGCGCCGCTGCGCGAAGAGGGCGAGGGAGAGTGGCAGGACTGGCTCGTCGACGATAGCGACAGTCAGGAACACATTCTTGCGACGCAAGAGGAAAGCAGCAATCGGCACACGGCGCTGCTTGGCGCGCTCGGGGTTCTGAACGCCCGCGAGCGGCGCATCTTCGAGGCGCGCCGCCTCGCCGACGATCCCGTCACGCTCGAGCAGCTCTCCGAAGAATTCGGGGTTTCCCGCGAGCGCGTGCGCCAGATCGAGGTGCGCGCCTTCGAGAAGGTTCAGGCGGCCGTCAAGACCGGCGTCGCCCGGATGGAAGAGGCGCACGCGGCGGCGATGTAATCGCCGCGGCTTCGAGCGGGCGCCTTCAGTCGCAGATCGCCTTGAGCGCCCTCCATTCGCCGTCGCTGAGCAGCGGCGGCGCTCGCGTCCCCAAGTCGGCGGTGGCGAGTTTGGCGAGGCGGTCCCCGCTCAGCGGATGATCATGCAGGATCGTCAGGGACCCCGTTTCGTCGTCGCCGGAGATCCTCACGAGCAGTTCGCCCAGAGGCTTCGCCGGGCGTCCGAGTTCGCCCAGGGTCGTGGCGGCGAAGGCGTCGGCCTGCGCTTCGTTTTCGCGGGAATACGCGGCGTTGAGAAGGGAATTGCCGATCACGACCATGGCTCCGCCGCCGGTCAGGTCGCCGAAGACAAGGCCGACAAGCAGCGCCGTCCCGCCTGTCGCGATCACGCCGCGCAGATGGTCGCGATGCTCCAGATGGCCGAGCTCATGGGCCAGCACTCCGATCACTTCATCTTGTGACTGGGCTTTATCGAGCAGGCCCGACAGCAGGTAGACCTTGCCGCCAGGCAAGGCGAAAGCGTTGGGCGTTTTGGAGGAAATCGCGTCGATCGTTGCGGGCAGGCGCAGATGCGAGGCCTCCTGCAGGCGTCCCGAGACCTTGTTCAGCGCCGCGACGCCGTCCGGCGCGCCGCAGCTTTTGCCGGGGAAGGTCTTGTGGACTTGCGCGTCCGTTGCGTCGCCAAGCTTCCTTTCCCATTCGACGGGGATAACAGGCGCAATGATGCCGGCCATGCGGGGCACGCCGCCCCAGAGAAACGCGCCGAAAACCACAGCTGCGGCCGCCCCGTAGGCGAGCCGTCTGCGCCCTTCCGGATCGGCCGCTTCCCTTTCGCCCGCAAGCAACGGACAGGATTTCATGATTCCCGCCTGCGTCCGAGGGTCGTCGATCTCAAGCCAGGCGCCCTTGGGCGCGCTGAGCGCCCTCAGCCGCATCGTGCCTCCCGGCGGCGGAAAACGGCGCACTTCGGCGTAGGGCCAGGCGGCGAGAAGAAGGCCGCCGTCGACAATTTCGAGCGCGGGACCGAAAAACAGGTCGACTGCCCGCCGTTTGTCGACATAGCCGTCGAAATAGCTGGCTTTGCCGCTTTCGCCTTCCTGGGGCGCCATGAACGTCTCCTTACGCTCCGCGCTCACGCTAGCATCCAATGCGTCAAAGACAAGCGCCCGCGCTATATGAAGGCGTAGCTTATCGGGGAGAGGAATCGCGATGTCGCATTGGCTCATCGCCGGCGCGAGCCGGGGCATTGGATTGGAGCTGGCGCGCCAGCTCGCCGAGCGCGGCGAGCGCGTCACAGCCAGCGTGCGCGGCGAAAGCGGCCGGACGGCGCTTGCGGCTGCGCTGGCCTCCGCCCGGGCGAGCGCGCGGATGGTGTATTTCGACACCCGTGACGAAGCCCAGATCCGCGCCGCGGCCTCGAAGATCGAGGAGCCGATTGACGTGCTCATCGCCAACGCCGGCGCTTATGGGCCGCAGCGACAATCGAGCCTCGACATGGATTTTGCGGGCGTTCTCGATCTCCTGAACATCAACACCCTTGGTCCCCTTCGGGTCGCGCAGGCCTTTCTGCCGCAACTGAGGCGGAGCGGTCAGCCGCGCATCGCGCTGATATCGAGCGTTCTCGGCTCCATGGCGCTCGAAGGAACTTTCAACGTCGGCTATCGCGTATCGAAAGCTGGTCTCAACAAGATCGTGCAGTGCCTCGCCGACGATCTCGAGCCGGAAGGAATCGCCGTCGTTTCTATGCACCCGGGATGGGTCAAGACGGACATGGGCGGCCCAAACGCCACGATCGGGGTCGAGGAAAGCGCGGCCGGTCTCATTCGCGTCATTGACGGACTGACGCTCTCCGACACGAGGCGCTACCTCGACTATCGCGGCGCGGAGATCGACTGGTGAGACTTCGAACAAAAAAGACGCTGCGTCGGACAATCGAACAACGGAAAATTTGCGGATTGGCGCCAGCCTCACTGTTTCTAAGTGGCGGCGAATAAGCCACGCAGAATGGTGAAAAAAATGAACACGTGCAACCCGCTCTATTCCGACGTGATCCGGCATCTCGGGGGGGAAGCGCGCCTGAAGGACATCGGCGCCCGGGTCGCCGCCGACGACGGCGCCCATGTCAGCCTGAGCCTCGTCCATCCGAACCCGCGGGGCGTTCGCTCGGTCGTGATCCGGATGCGCGGCAACGGCCTCTATGACATGGAATGTTTCGGCCCGATGCGCCTCGACGGATTTGTCGCGCGGCCGCTCGGGAAAGCGGAGCAGATCGTCCCGGACAGCCTAGCAAGCGTGCTTGGCAAGATGACGGGCGTCGAGAGCTTGCACCATCATCATTATTGAGCGGGCGGCGCGCTCGGGCGAAAGGCGCGAGTCCCGACTCTCATTCGGGAAAGCGGTGGCATAGCTTGGAAAACGGCAAGGCCACTCATGTTGAGGGGCACGTTGCGCCTTAGTGTCTGTCCGAAGGGATATTGAATCGGATGAATCGTTTGTGATTCAAAGAGGCGGCCTGATTCGCGGGGAGGTCGCCGATGTGGACGAACGAAAATCGTGCGCGTTATGATCGCAGCAAGTTGCGCTATCCCAGTGACGTGACGGACGCCGAATGGGCGCTGCTCGCTCCCTTGATCCCGCCTGCAAAGCGCGGCGGCGGCAAGCGCACGGTGAGCGTGCGCGAAGTGGTGAATGGCCTGATGTATGTTCTCTCGACGGGCTGTCAGTGGCGGGCGATCCCGAAGGATTTGCCGCCGAGAAGCACGGTTCATGGCTACTTCGATCTTTGGACCTACGACGGCACGTTGGATCGCATTCATCACGCGTTGTATGTGAAGTGTCGCGAAGCCGCCGGACGCGAGGCCAGTCCGACCGCCGCCGTCATCGACAGCCAGAGCGTGAAGAGCGCCGAAAAAGGGGGGCCTGCATCGACCCGCACGGCTATGATGCGGGCAAAAAGATCAAAGGCAAGAAGCGGCACATTCTCGTCGACACGCTAGGCCTGCTGCTGCACGCCATCGTCCACTCCGCCGACGTTCAAGATCGCGACGGCGGCGTTCTCGTCCTGCAAACGCTGTTCGGGAAGTTTCCGTTCCTGCAAAAGCTATTCGCGGACGGCGGCTATCAAGGCCCGCAATTTCTCGATGGCGCAGAAGAAGGCGTTGCCCTGCCTCGCGACTGAAATCGTCAAGCGTTCCGATGCGGCCAAAGGCTTCGAGGTCTTGCCAAGGCGCTGGGTGGTCAGAGAACTTTTGCTTGGCTCGGTCGCTGTCGAAGATTGGCCAAGGACTGGGAGAACTTCAATCGCAAAGCGCTCGCCTTCCTGCGCCTCGCTTCAATCCGCCTCATGCTCAGAAAACTTTGTAATCCCGCCTGAAGTCATCGGACAGACTCTTAGCCTTCGACGATCGCGAGAATCGTCACAACGGCCATGAAGAGTAAGCTATCCGCAATATGCATGATATTACCGGGAGATAGCCAAATCTTTTTTTCAATATTCGCGTTCATCTGTAGCATCCGTCATACCGAAATCGACGAAACCTTAACAAAGTATTAATTCCTCGGCAATACTATCGACTATTCCGGGGTCGCGATCGGGGCTCTCGGGTCCGATCGCGTACGAGAGCTTCGCAAGCGCGTCCGGCGAGATGATGGCCGGTTCTACGGCTGCGCGGGGCGACGCGTATGGAGCAGAGCCGAACGCGCCTGCGCTTCCAGCGCTTCGGCGGCCTCGGTCGTGAGAAGCCGACGCGGCGCGGGAATCTCGAGCGTCGCCATGACTTTGGCCGGGCGGGGCGACAGCAGGAAAATCCTGTCCGCCAGCGCAATGGCTTCAGAAAGGTCATGCGTTACGATCAAAGTCGTAATCCGCTTTTCCTCGATCAGCGCAGCGATCCTGTCTCGCAGTTCGCGCGCCAGCGCGGCGTCGAGCGAGACGAGCGGTTCGTCCAGCAGCAGCAGATCGGGCTTTACGGCCAGCGCGCGCGCGAGCGATACGCGGCGAGCGAGGCCGAGCGAGAGCTCGCCGGGGAAGTGCGTCGCATGATCGGCGAGCCCAAGCTCTTCAAGAAGCGCCGCAATTTCTTCCTCGCGCGCCTCTGGCGCGGCGATGCGGACATTGTCGGCGACATTGCGCCATGGCAGGAGGCGCGGCTCCTGGAACACCATGCTGAGCCGCCCATGCGCGGGCAGGGCCAGCCGGCCGGCATAGTCGCGATCGAGGCCGGCGATGAGACGCAGCAAAGTCGTCTTGCCGCAACCCGAAGGGCCGACGACGGCTCCCGCCTGTCCGGCCGGGAGCGTGAGGCGCAGATCTTCGAGCGCGCGCAGCGGGCGCCCGTCGGCGCGGCGATGATCCTTATAGGCGATCGCGATGTCCAGCGACGCCGCGCCAGCGGGCGACATATCGTTCAAGGGGCTGCACCAGAAGGCTTTCGACGCCGAGCATGAGGGCGACGAAGGGAAGAGCGTAGGCGAACAGAAGTTTCATGTCGAACTGCTGGAACGCCATGTTGATTTCGAAGCCGACTCCGTTGGAGCGACCGAGAAGCTCGACGACGAGCACGACTTTCCACACCAGCGACAGGCCAGAGCGCGTCGCCGCCGCAAAATAAGGCGCAAGCTGCGGCAGAACCAGATGCCGCAACCGCGCCCCGCGCGAGAAGCGGAAGGCCTGCGCCATCTCCTCGAGTTGCGGATCGAGCGCGCGCGCGCCTTCGCGAATGACGACGACGGCGTTAGGCAGCTTGTTGAGCGCAACGGCTCCGATGGCGGCGATCTCCGTCAATCCGGCCCAAACATAAGCGATTACGATGACGACCAGCGCCGGCAGATTGAGCAGAACGACGAGCCAGGGATCGAGCAGCCTGTCGGCCAATCTGCTGCGGCCCATGAGATAGCCGATCGCGGCGCCCGAGACTCATTGCGATGATGAAGGCGGCGGCGACGCGCGCGAGCGTGATCGCGAGATTGGAGAAGAGCGCGCCGGAGCGCGCCTCATCGAGGATCGCCTCGAAGACGAGCGCCGGCCCCGGCAGACGACGCGGCTCGGAGAGCCACGCGCCGATCTGCCACAGGCAGAGAAGCGCCGCGAGCGAGGCGACGCGGATCAACGCCTGGCGTCCTCGCCGCCTTTGTAGAAAGTTCCGGGAGCCAGCGTCCTGCTCGGGCCGACGAGTTTCTCGCCGCCGATCTCCCAGAGAACCTTGTAGAGCGCGGCGGCGTCGGTCTCCTCCTTCGTCACGTTGCGATTGGGAGCGCCAGCGACGTAGCGCTTGCGGTAGATGTCGAGCGTCCCGGCGTTCTTCGCGCCGATGCGTTGCGCGGCGGCGGCCCAGGCTTTGTCGTTTGTCGCGATGAGCGCCTTGGCTTTGGCCGTCATGGCGAAAAAGCGCGATAAAGCATCCTTGTTCTTCGCCGCGAAGCCTTCGTCGAAGACGTAGCCGGTGACGACGACGTTTCCCTTGGCGCCGAGCGCCTTTTCGATATCGGCGATTTCTATGGCGCGCGTGAACCCGTCGCCTTCGAGATCGGCGGCGAAATTCCAGAATTCCAGCGCCGCGTCGAGCTCGCCCTGCCGCGCCTTTTCGGCGATGAGGGGCGGCGCGCCATAGAGTATGGTCGCGCTCTTCTCGATGTCGACGCCCTGTGCAAGCGCGTGCGCTTTTAGCATAAGCCAGCTCTTGTCGAGCGGTCCGCCCGCGACGCCGAGCTTCTTGCCGGTGAGGTCCTTGACGCTCCTGATGGCGGCGTTCTTCGTCATCACGGCGCCGACGGCGGTGGAATAGGGATAGAGCGTGAGCTTGCCGCCCTGCGCCCGTTCGCGCGCGACCCACAGCCAGTCCGAGACGATGATGTCGGCGACCCCGCCCTGAATGGCGATCTTGCCGGCTTCAGGCGACGCGAGTTCGGTGATGTCCAGCGCCAGTCCCGCCTCCTTGTCGAGGCCGAAGGCCTTGACGACGGCCATTTCCCAGCCGGTCGTGCCGGTCTTCTGCAAGGCGAGGCGCAGCGTCTCGGCGCTCGCGGGCGTGGCGAAGAGGAGGGCGGCGAGGAGGGCGAGGCGGCGTTGCATTTTTGATCCTGCGGATTTTTGGGACGTCATACCGCAGGTCGGGGCACGCGTCGATTGTGTCGGGGGCGGGGAGGATCGGACGGCGTCATGCGGCTGGCGCCTGACGTTAGCGATCGGAATAGCCGTAACCTGAAACTGAAGCTATGTCAGTTGCAACGTCGCCGGAGAACTGCGTTTCAACAATCCATGAGATTTCGTAGAGGTTCATGAATTCCCGATAGTCCCATCGGCGGTGAAGGACATGCTTGTCATCCGGCGAAAAACACGACCGAAAGCCAAGCGCGGCTACGCGAGTCATCACCGCGTCACGCGTCATCCCCGGCGCCAGGCCAAGCGTACGCAATTGTTCGGCGCCGTAACGTCGATCCTCCGACCCGCGGGGCGGAAATCCGAGTGTTCGATAAGGATTGCCAGCCCATCCTATTGCCTCAAAAGAGATCCGTCCGGCGACCATAAGACCGAAAAATATGCCCAGCTTCGTCATGATTGAACTCGTCAGAACTACGGCGCATGATACAAATTACTCAATGCAAACGCTTCTCCAAAGCGGCGACTAGCGTGCCCTCGACCAGCGCCTATCGGGCGGGTTCAATGCTCCACCGCCTCCCGCGCAAGCATTCCCTCATAAACCGCCAGCGTCTCCGCGACATGGCGCTCCAGCGTCGCGGGGGCCGCCCAATAGGCGTCATAGGCGGCCTTCGCCATCTGCGCGATCACAGCGTCGTTATTCGCTTCCCGGATCGCGGAGGCGAGGGCGTCGGCCTCGCCGCTCCTGAACCAGAGACCGGTCACGCCATTCTCCACCGCCTCGCGCGCGGCGCAGCCGTCGGCGACGATCGTCGGCGTGCCCATCGCCTTCGCCTCCAGCGCGGTAAGGCCGAAGGTCTCGTACCAGAGGGAGGGGAAGACCAGCGCCCGCGCCGCCCGCATCGCTTCGCGCACCTGCGCGGGCGTCCGCCACCCGAGCAGCTGCGCCTGCGGGAAGCGCGCGGCAAGTTCTCCCGCGATCGGCCCGTCGCCGATGAAGACCGGCCTCACGCCGGAGCGTTGCGCGGCCTCGGCGAAGAGGAAAGCGCCTTTCTCGGCGGAAAGGCGCCCCACGAACAGGAAGTCGCCGCTCGCCGGATCGGGCTTCGGCCCGAGCGGCTCCGCCTCGACCGGGTTCGTGACGCGGTGGATGGCGGCGCCCTTGGGGAGGCTGGTCTGCAAAACCTGCTCCTGCAAATCCGAAAGCAGCAGAATGTCCGAGAATGTCTCGGCCAGATGCGCGACATGTTCGGCGACGAAAAGCCGGGCGTTGCGCCAGAGCTTGAAGGGATAGTTGCGCGAGTCGCAATTCGTGGCCCAGCAGGCGGCGGACATGGGCTTGAGCGCGCAGACCTCGTTTTTCTGGAAGTTGTAAAAGCCGCCGTTGGGGCAATGCAGGAAGAATTCGTGCATCGTGTAGACGGCGGGAAGCCCCGCGGCCTGTATCGCCCTGGCGATGGCGGGCGACAGCGCCTTGGCCCAGCCGTGCACATGGACGATTGTCCGATCATAGGAAAGTTCGTTGAGGGTCTTGCCGAGCGCGTCCGCGGCGCGGCTGTTCCAGATTCCCTGGCGGGCGGCGTCGAGGCGCGAGGGATTGTCGAGAATGTCGTGCTGGCCGAGGCAGACCGTCTCCACCCCCGCCGTCTTCAGGCGCCCGTCGACCGGCCCGCAGGCGGAAAAGAAAATCACCCGGGCGCCGGCGGCCTTGAGCCCGATGGCGCTCTCTATGGCGACCTTCGACTGGCCGCCGCTGACAAAAGCGTGATCGACGCAGATGACGACCGTGGGGAGAGGCATGGGGGCTCCTGCTGGGAGGGGAGCCGATAGCGTAAGCGACGCCTGCTTGCCGCAGAGTAAATTTGGCGGCCTCGGACATAAGTCGCAATGCAACTGGTGGAGGGCGCTCGACGCGCGTTACCCCGCGTTCGCATCGCTATGCAGGACCCCGCTCAATTCCGGCGCCGCGTCGTCGAGGTCGAAAACGTCGGCCCGATCTTCGGTGCGGCGCCCGTCGAAGCGCCAGATCACGCCGATCGTCTTGCCGTCCTTCACGACCTGACCATGAAAATTGATCGGGTTCGCCTTCGCGTCCACAGCGAGCAGCAGCGCGGGGTAGCCTCCCCGCGTGCGCGTCGAAACCGAGAAGACGAGAGGGGTCAGTCCGCTTGTCGCGTAGGTCATATCACGCTTCACGAAGTTTTGGATCAGTCGATAAAAGCCTATCATTCCGAGCGCCAGTCAGACTATCGGCCGTTTGATTCAGGTACGCTTTTGCACAGCTTAGCCCCTCTTGCCGGCGCCGCCTTCCTCGATAAACACTCGGAACGGGCGGCGGCACCGATTCGGGCGTGACCATGGACGGCGATCCTCTGGCGGCGACGAGCCGAAATATTTTGCGGCAGGAAGATTTTCCGGCAGCCGCCCTCCATTATGTCGACGGCCTTCTGCAATGGCGCGACGGACCGCGCCTCCTCAACAAATTGTCGTCCTCCCATACGCGCAGCCAGATCATCGGCTTCGTGCTTTATCTTCATTTTGCGCAGGAGGCAGGGCGGATCGCGGTGGAGGAAGGGCCGACTTTCGCCAATATACTCGCGCTATGCGAGCGCCGAAAGCAAGGTTCGCCCCGCGTCCTGAAGACAGTGCTCGGTCTGATGCGGCTTGCCGGCTTCATCACCCTGTCGCGCGGGAAGGAGGACCGTCGGATACGGTTCTACCGACCGACGTCGCGGATGATGGCGTTCGTTCGGGAGTGGTATGCGCAAACCTTCGGCTGTTTCGACGTTCTGCGGCCCGGCGCCCGATATGCCGCGCGGATCACAGACGATCCGGGCTTTCTCCCCGCCGTTATCATCGCCTTTGGCAAGCCCTACACTGAGCAGGACATTGCGTTGGTGAACCACTTTCCCGAGATTTCCCGCATTTTCTCGTTGGAGGGCGGCTTCACCGTGGCCGCGTCGCTGGTGAAGGCGCGGCTCATCGGCCGGCAGACTGCGACCTTTCGTGACCTCGACGGGCAGTACGGAACCTCGAAGTCTCAAAAATGGGTGGTGCTGAAGGAAATGGAGCGCATGGGATTGATCGATCTGGGACCAGAGGGGGCGATCGACAACGTCGACCCCTTGTGCGAGCTCTTTATGAGGTATATCGCGCGCGAACTGGCGCTTTACGCCAGATTTTCGCTCGGTCTGTTTTCCGATGAAAACACGTCACATCCGCGCGAGACGGATTCGGTTGCGGTAGCCGCGGCGTTCTGACGCGAGCGCAGGGAAGGCGTGGCCGGTTCGGCGCCGACGTTCGAATCGCGCTAATATCCGGCCATGGCCACGAAACCTGATCTCTTCGGCGGCGCGCCCCGCAAGGCGCCCGCGCCCAAACCCGCAGCAAAGAGCGGTCCTGTCGAATATTCCGCCGCCTCCATCGAGGTGTTGGAGGGGCTCGAGCCCGTTCGCCGGCGCCCCGGCATGTATATCGGCGGCACCGACGAGGCGGCGATGCACCATCTCTTCGCCGAGGTGCTGGACAACGCTATGGACGAGGCCGTCGCCGGCCACGCCACCTTCATCGAGGTGACGCTTGAGAAAGACGGCTGGCTGACCGTCTCCGACAACGGTCGCGGCATTCCCGTTGGCCCGCACCCCAAGATGAAGGACAAGTCCGCGCTGGAAGTGGTGATGACGGTGCTCCACGCCGGCGGCAAATTCGATTCGGGCGCCTACCAGACCTCGGGCGGTCTGCACGGCGTCGGCGTCTCGGTGGTCAATGCGCTTTCCGAAAAAGTCGAGGTCGAGGTCGCGATCGAGCAGCAGCTCTACCGCATGGACTTCTCGCGCGGCGTTCCCCTCGGCAAGCTGCAGAAACTCGGCAAGATCAACAACCGTCGCGGCACGCGCGTGCGCTTCAAGCCGGACGCTCAGATTTTTGGAGAGAATGCGCATTGGAAGCCGGCGCGGCTATTCCGCATGTCGCGCTCCAAGGCCTATCTCTTTGGCGGCGTCGAAATCCGCTGGCGGTGCGACCCGTCGCTGACCGAGGCCGGCTCCGATACGCCCGCCGAGGCGGTGCTGCGTTTCCCAGGGGGTCTAAAGGACTATCTTGTCCGCGAGACCCACGAGAAGGAACTCGTCACTGACCAGCCTTTCGTCGGGAAAGTGACGCGGGAGGGCGGGCATGGCACGCTCGAATGGGCGGTGGCGTGGCTCGCCGAGGACGATGGCTTCGTTCACTCCTACTGCAACACCGTGCCGACGCCGGACGGCGGCACGCATGAGGCGGGGTTTCGCAGCGCGCTGCTGAAAGCGCTGAAGGATCATGCCGAGCGAACGAACCAGACGAAGCGCGCCAAGGATGTGGCGGGCGACGACGTCATGGGCCAGGCGGCGGCGATGATTTCGGTCTTCATCCGCGAGCCGGAGTTTCAGGGCCAGAACAAGAGCCGCCTGATGAGCGCAGAAGCCTCACGTATCGTCGAAAACACGGTGCGCGACGCATTTGATCATTGGCTCGCGGCCGCGCCGACGCAGGCCAACAAGCTTCTCGACTTCGCGATACAACGCGCTGAGGAACGCCTCCGCCGCCGCGCCGAGAAGGACGTCGCTCGCAAGACGGCGACGCGCAAGTTGCGGCTGCCGGGCAAGCTTGTCGACTGCACGAATAATTCGGCGCAAGGGTCGGAACTGTTCATCGTTGAAGGCGATTCTGCCGGGGGATCGGCAAAAGAAGCGCGCAATCGCGTGACGCAGGCGGTTCTGCCCCTGCGCGGCAAGATCCTGAACGTGGCGTCGGCGACCAAGGACAAGCTCCACGCCAATCAGCAACTTTCCGATCTGGCTCAAGCGCTCGGCTGCGGACTCGGCGGGCATTACCGCGATGAAGATCTGCGCTACGAGAAAGTGATTGTGATGACGGACGCCGACGTCGACGGCGCTCACATCGCCTCGCTGCTCATCACTTTCTTCTACCGGCAGATGCCGCGCCTTATCGAGAGGGGCCATCTCTATCTCGCGCAGCCGCCGCTCTACAAACTCACGCAGGGCGCGAAGACCGCCTATGCGCGCGACGACGACCATCGCGACGAACTGATCCGCACTGTGCTCAACGGTAAGGGCAAGGTGGAGACGAACCGCTTCAAGGGGCTTGGCGAAATGAGCGCGCGCCAGCTCAAGGAGACAACGATGGACCCGTCGAAGCGCACGCTGCTCAAAGTCGTGCTCGAAGGCGAGGAGCGCGAGGAAACTGCCGATTGCGTCGAGCGGCTGATGGGCAACAAGCCGGAAGCGCGCTTTGCCTTCATCCAGGAAAAGGCGGCTTTCTCCGCCGACCTTCTGGATATCTGATTGGCCTCGCGCTTGCTGCGGTCTCGGCTTATAGTGTCACGTCCATTTAAAGGTGATGCGTGAGCGATACGGATACTCTTTCCGGCGCCGATGGAGAGCGTGCGCCTCCTTCGGGATGTGACGCGATTCAGGATCAGGCTTATGCGCTCGAGCGCATGCAACTCGCGCTCGACGCCGGCCGCACCGGCGTCTGGGACTGGAACCTCGTGACCGGCGCGGTGCATCTCGATGCGCGCGTGCGCAAGCTTTGGGGCCTGGCCGAGAATGCCGAGCCGAGCTTCGAGGTGTTCCGCAACGCCTTGCACCCGCAGGACAGGCGTCGCAGCAAGGAGGCCGTCGGCCTTGCCCTCGATCCGACCTACGAAGGCGATTACGAAATCGAATATCGAGTCGTCGGCGTAACCGATCGCGTCGAGCGCTGGGTGTCGATCCGCGGCCGGACGTTTTTCGAGGATGGGCGCGCCGTACGCATTCTCGGCACGGCGCGCGACATCACCGAGCGCAAGATGCGCGAGCAGCATGTCAGGGTCTTGCTGCGCGAATTGGTGCATCGGTCGAAAAATCTGCTCGCGGTCGTGCAGGCCATGTCGCGCCAGACGGCGGCGGGCTCGCCTTCCGTCGAGGCGTTCCAGCGCAAATTCGGCGCGAGGCTCCAGGCGCTCTCCATGGCGCACGATCTGCTTGTCTCGCAAGACTGGCGCGGCGCCTCCATGCATGACCTCGTGCGTGCGCAAATGGCCTATTGCCTCGACATCGCCAAGGACAGCCTGAGCGAGCATGCAAAAATCGAGGGCCCCAAAATCATGCTGAAGCCGGAGGCCGCGCAGAACATCGGGCTCGCATTGCATGAACTCGCGACCAATGCGCTGAGCTATGGCGCGCTCTCCCGGCCCGAGGGGAGCATTTCGCTCGCCTGGGGCTTCGTCGACGGCAAACTCAACATCGAATGGCGCGAGAGTGGCGGGCCGGCGCTCGCCATGCCGCCGAAGGAAGGCTTCGGCCACAAGGTCGTCAAGAAGCTCGTGGCGCAGGCGCTCGACGGCGAAGCCACTTTAAGCTTCCCGCCCGACGGGCTCATCTGGACGCTGTCGATTCCCGCCAGCTTTGCGATGGTCCGGGATTAGGCGCTAGATCGCCTGCCCATCCGCGCAGAAAGCGTCGTGGTCCTTGTCCGTCTGCTTGGCGTAGAGCATGGCGAAAGAGCCCACTGCGTCATCGAAGGCTTCACCCTTGCCCATATAGCCTGCAAGTATGGCGGGTCGGGACGACCGTGCATGGGCGCGCGCGAGCGCAGCGCCGCAAAGCGTGACGTAACGGGGAAAAGCCTCGTTCTTCAACAGCTCGGATATCGAACCGAGGCGCCGTGTCTTGAGGTGGCGCATATAGAAGCGCCTTTCGCAGGCAGGGTCGTCGACGCTCGCGAGAAAGACATCGGACGCCGCCTGCATGACCCGCTGCCCCGAGGTGACGCGCTTGCCCTGCGATCCTTCCCATTTTCCGGCGCCGAAACGCTCCAGAACGGAGGGGCCGGCTTCCTTTATCTGCAACGCGAGCGGATGATCGTCCTCCGACATGAAGAGACCGATGGCGCAGAAGACGCCGACGCTGCCGACGCCGACGGCCTTGAACGCCGTGTCGCACAGGCGGTAGCGGTCGAAGAGCGTCGTCACCGGAACCTGCAGGCCCTCCGCGACGAGGCGCTCGAAAAGTTCCGGCAGATCAACCTGCGCCTCCGCATCCGGTATCGCGGGGAGATGCACAAGCTTTGGCGGCTTGTCGACGAAACGCCAGCCTGCCGCGGATTTCTCGATTTTGGGGAGCCCGTCGATCCTGTCTTCCGGGCCTTTCCCCTCGTAGATCGCCTGGCTCAACCGGTCGTGCAGCACGCGGTCCCGCAACCTGTCGACGACGTCCCGCAAATGGACGCGGACGTTCCACACCTCGATCGGAGACATGACGGCGAGCTCCAGCATCCGCTCGCGGTAAGTCCTGGCGACTTGGCGCGCAAACTGGCGCGCCTGCGATTTCGAGTAACTCATCTCGAGCGCTGCGACCGCGATGCTCGCAGCGAGGCGGCGCACGTCGAAAGCAATGTCCACCTGCGGCAGCGTTTCGTCGAAATCATTGACGTCGAACAGGACATTGCCTTCCGGCGATGCGTAGGCGCCGAAATTCATGAGATGGCAATCGCCGCAGGCCTGCGCTCTGACGCCCGTCGCGGACTGATGAAAGAGATCGAAAGCCATGACGTCCGCTGCCCCGCGCAGGAAGGCGAACGGCGATTCCATCATCAGTTGCCGGCGCATCGGGCGCAAAGACTTCAATCGGCCGCTGACGGTCATTTCTATTATGGCGTTCGGGTCGCGCGCCGCAGGCGGATCGAAATCAGCGAGCGCCTCACGCGGAAAGGCGTCACGCAGACGCTTGCCCACGGCATAGCAATCTCGCCGTCCGAGGCGTCTGTCGTCGGGGTGGTTGTCGCCTGAGGATTCGATCGTCGCCATAATCGGAAACTGTACAGTCCTCCGGGTCCAATGGAAAGCGGGAAGCCGTCGAAACCTAACCGAGGAGGTCTATCAGCGGCGCGATCAAGGGTCCGTCGGCCGGCGGCATGGCGTAATTGCGCAAATCACGCGCGGACGTCCATTTGATCGCCTGGCCCTCCGCAGGCGCGACGAAGCCCTCCCATTTGCGGCAGACAAAAAGCGGCATGAGGAGATGAAATTCGTCATAGGCATGACTTGCAAAAGTGAGCGGCGCCAGGCACGGCGCCTTCACCCTTATGCCAAGCTCCTCGTGCAATTCGCGAATGAGCGCGTCCTCCGGCCGCTCGCCGGGATCGACCTTGCCGCCGGGAAACTCCCAAAGCCCGGCGAGTTGCTTTCCCGCGGGGCGCTGCGCGATGAGCACACGATTGTCGGGATCGACCAGCGCGGCGGCGACGACGAGGAGGAGCTTCATTGCGTCGCTCAGCTGCGGTAATCGCCGTTGATCGCGACATATTCCTTGGTCAGGTCGCAGGTCCAGACCGTCGCGGCGCCTTCGCCAAGGCCGATGTCGACGTTGATGACGATCTCCTGCCGCTTCATGATCTGCGAGACTTCCTCCTCGCTATAGGCGGGATCGCGCAGGCCCTTGTGGGCGACGCGCACGCCGCCAAACCAGATCGCGAGTTTGTCGCGATCCGCCTTTTCGCCAGCCTTACCCACTGCCATGACGATGCGGCCCCAATTGGCGTCTTCGCCAGCGATCGCCGTCTTCACGAGCGGCGAATTAGCGATGGAGAGCGCGATGCGCTTGGCGGCTTTGGCGCTTTCGGCGCCCGTCACGGTGACTTCGACGAATTTGCGCGCGCCTTCGCCGTCCTTCACCACTTGATGCGCGAGATCGAGCAGAACGGCGTCGAGCGCCTTCTTGAATTCAGCGAGGCGCTTGTCCGTCGCCTTCTCGATCTTCGGCGCGCCGCGCTTCTTAGCGGCGCCGGTGGCGAAGAGCAGCAGCGTGTCGGATGTCGAGGTGTCGCTGTCGACCGTAATGGCGTTGAAGGAGCGCTGCACGGATTTGGACAGCATCGCCTGCAGCGCCTCCGCGGCGATGGGCGCGTCGGTGAAGACGAAGGAAAGCATGGTCGCCATGTCGGGCGCGATCATGCCGGCGCCCTTGGCCATGCCGCTGATCGTCACTTCCACGCCGCCGATGGTCGCGGCGCGCGTCGCGAGCTTGGGGAAAGTGTCGGTGGTCATGATGGCGCGTGCGGCCTCGGTCCATCCGTCGGGCAGCGCCTCCTGCGCCAGCTTCTCCAGAACGCCGTCGAATTTCGAAGCGTCGAGAGGCTCGCCGATGACGCCGGTGGAGGCGAGGAATATCTGCCGCTCGTTCGCGCCTGTCGCCTGCGCGGCAAGTTTCGCCGAGACTTTCACAGCGTCGGCGCCGGTCTTGCCGGTGAAGGCGTTGGCGTTGCCGGAATTCACGAGCAGCGCGCGCGCCTTGCCGCCTTTGAGTTTCGCGCGGCACCAGTCGACCGGCGCGGAAGGGCATTTGGATTTTGTGAAGACGCCCGCGACGGTCGTGCCTTCGTCGAGAAGGCCAAGCATCACATCGGTGCGTCCGGCATAGCGGACGCCAGCGGCGCCGGCGGCGAAGCGAACGCCCTCGAGCGGCGGGACGTCGGGCGTCGAGGTCGGCGCCAGGGGAGAAATCGGAGCGTCATGGGCCATGGCAAACCATCCGTGCTGAGCAGTGCGGGCAGAGGCGGTTTGACCGGGCGCGGGCGCGCCGTCAAGCGGGGAAAAGCTGAGCGTTGCGCCAAGCGGGATGCGATCGCGCATCGCGCGCCGGCTTTATACGCCCGTCATTTTTTGATGCCTTACTCAAAGACTTCGCCCGCGTGAGCGAAGCGGCGGCCGGCGCGCTTTCGTTAGCGCGCCGGCGCTATGCGCTTACTTCTTTTCGCCGGGTTTGCCGGCCGGCGCCGCACCTGCGGGCGGCGCCTTGGCGCCGTCAGCCGGGGCGTCCGTGCGCTCGATCTTGGCGCCTTCGCGCAGCTTCATCACCAGTTCGCTCTGCGCCTTCTGCACGACGTAGCGCGCGACCTGATCCTTGATCTGGTCGAGCGGCGGGAAGGTCTTCGGGCGCGTTTCGTCGAGCTTGATGACGTGCCAGCCGAACTGGGTCTTCACCGGCTCGGAGATTTCACCCGGCTTCAGCTTAGAGGCCGCCTCGCCGAATTCGGGCACCATGCGGTCCTTGGTGAACCAGCCGAGGTCGCCGCCCTTGGAGCCCGGGTCCTTGGAGACTTCGCCCGCGACCTTGGCGAAATCCTCGCCGCCCTTCACGCGCGCCAGCGCCTTCTTCGCCTCTTCCTCGGTCGGGACGAGAATATGGTGGGCGTGATATTCCGTCTCGGGCTTCTGGTTCTTCGCCGCTTCGTCATAGGTGGCCTTGATGGCGGCGTCGGTTGCGGCCTGCTTAGCCACATTGCCCAGCAGCGTCTCCATCAGCGCCTTGTCGCGCAGATAGGCCATTTTCTTTGCGAAATCAGGGCTCTCAGCGAGCTTGTCGGCCTGCGCTTTCTGGACGACCAGCTGCTCGTCGACGAGGAAGTCGATGACATAGGTCTCGCGCGCCTTGCCCTCGAGCTGGCGCGGAATGCCTGGGCCGAGGTCTTCCATCGCGATCTTGAGATCGTCGTCGGTAATCTCGACGCCATTGACCTTGGCGAGCACCTTGGCCTGTGCGCCGCCGCCGAGCCCGGCTGTCATCAGGGCGACGAGGCCGATTGTCCCGAGCGCGGCGCGAGTTGAAAAACGCGCATTTTTGGGGGCATTTGACATGATATGCTCCAGAAAGCGGGGCTGAAAGGCCCCAGAAAAAGCCGCCGCCACAGCCGGCGCGAGAAGTCCCTGCGTGACGAATGGGGCGTATCTATGCCTGAGGGGGCGTCTCTGACAACTCCCTGGCCCTTAAAACGCTTGCCTTAAAGCCCGACGATTGTCCTGAAAATGTCACGTGTTTTCCTCTGGGATTCGACGAGCAGGGCCTCCAGATGCGAAAGATCGGGCGAATCGCCGACGCGCAGCAGGAGTTCCGAGAGGCCGCGCGGCGAGTCCTTCGGGCGGAACTGGCCGTCGACGGCAAGACGCAGCACCTGGGTCAAACCCTGATAGAGGCTCGAAGCGGTCTCCAGCGCCTCCGCCGCGCCGGGATCGAGGACGCCGGCGTCGCGCAGGTTGCGAAGGGCGAGGGGCGTGGTGGTCGAGAAGATCTTTGGCCGCTCCGGGCCGTGGCGCAGCATGAGATATTGCGCGATGAACTCGATGTCGACCAGCCCGCCGGGAACCTGCTTAACCTCAAAGGGGCTGTCTGACGGCTTGGCTTCCTCCAGGCGCCTGCGCATCGCGCGCACATCGTCCGTCAGCTTCTGCGGGTCGCGCGGACGGGTCAGCGCCCGGCGTATCGCGGCTTCGACCCTTTGTGCGAAATCCGGAGGCCCCGCGACGACGCGGGCGCGCGTCAAGGCCATGTGCTCCCACGTCCACGCCTCCTCCGCCTGATAATGCTCAAAGCCTGAAAGACTGATGGCGATCGGCCCCATGTTGCCGGAGGGGCGCAGGCGAAAATCGGTCTCATAAAGGACGCCCTCGGCCGTCTGCGCCGAGAGCGCGGCGATCAGGCGTTGCGTAAGGCGCGCGTAATATTGCAACGTCGAAATCGAGCGCTCGCCGCCGACCGATTCGGCGAGCGGGTCCGCTTCATAGAGGAGCATCAGATCGAGGTCCGAAGCCGCCGTCATTTCGCGCCCGCCGAGCTTGCCCATGGCGATGACCGCCGCCGCGCCGCCCTTGATGACGCCGTGCGCTTTCTCGAATTCGTCGCGGACCTTGTCGAAGAGACCGGCGATGAGCGCTTCGGCAAGGCGCGTATAGGCGGCGCCCGCTTCCGATACGGAGACCGAGTCGGTGAGCACGCGAACGCCGATGAGGAATTTCTGCTCCTGCCCGAAGATGCGGGCGCGATCGAGCGCGTCTTCATAAGAGCGCGCCTCGGAAAATTGCGCGGCGAGGCGCTCCCGCAATTCTCCTCTGCTCGGCATGGTCTCGAAGAAGGCAGGCTCCAGCAAAGCGCCCAGCACGCGCGGCCGGCGCGAGATTGTGGCGGAGAGCTTGGGCGCCGCGCCCATGATCGCGGCAAGGAGGGTGAGCAGGCGCGGATGCGAGACGAGCAGCGCGAAAAGCTGCACGCCCGCCGGCAGCTTCTGGATGAGCTTGTCGAAGGCGAGGAAGGCATGATCGGCGTTATCGGTCGCGGCGAGCGCTTCGAGCACGATGGGCGTGAGTTCGGTGAGGCGTTCGCGCGCGATCGTCGAGCGCGTGGCGGCGTAGCGGCCGAAATGCCAGCCGCGGATCGTCGCGGTGACCATTTTCGGGTCCTTGTAGCCCATCTTCGCAAGCGTTTCGATGGTGCCGGGGTCGTCGTCGCCGCCGGTGAAGACGAGATTGCCGCCGGTCGATGAAAGCTCCAGCGCACTCTCGAAAAGCTCGGCGTAATGGCCCTGCACGATCTCGAGTTCGCGCCGTCAGCGCTTCAGCGAATTCCGCATGGCCAGCGAAACCCATCATGCGGGCGATCGTGTCGACGCCTTCCTCCGTCTCCGGCAGCGTGTGCTTCTGTTCGTCGGCGACCATCTGGATGCGGTGTTCGACGTCGCGCAGGAACAGATAGCATTCGCGCAGTTCATCCCGCGTCTGCGGCTGCACCCAGCCGCTCTCGACAAGCTGGTCCAGCATCTCCAGCGTCGCGCGGCCCCGCAGGCGCCTGTCGCGTCCGCCGGTGATGAGCTGTTGCGTCTGCGTGAAGAATTCAATCTCGCGAATGCCGCCGCGCCCCAGCTTGATGTTGTGGCCCACAACCGCGATCTTGCCGTGGCCCTTATGCGCGTGAATCTGCCGCTTGATCGAATGCACGTCGGCGATGGCGGCGAAGTCGAAATATTTGCGCCAGACGAAGGGCGCGAGCTCCTTTAAGAACAGCTCACCTGCGTAAATGTCGCCGGCGATGGGGCGCGCCTTGATATAGGCGGCGCGCTCCCAGTTCTGGCCCATGCTTTCGTAATACGAAAGGGCCGCTTCGAGCGGAATAGCGATGGGCGTCGCGCCGGGGTCCGGCCGCAGCCGCAGATCGGTGCGGAACACATAGCCGTCGACGGTGCGGTCACTCATGATCTTCACGATACGTTTAGTGAGCTTCACGAAGAGATCGACGTCTTCGGGAGGGTCCGCGACGCGCGTGCGGGCGCGATCGAAGAAAACGATAAGGTCGATGTCGGAGGAATAGTTCAGCTCATAGGCGCCGCCCTTGCCCATGCCGAGGAATATCCAGCCCGAGCCGCGCTCGGGGTCGCGCTGGTCGGCGAGTTCGAGCTTGCCCGAGTGCTGCGCCTGCCGCAGCGTGAAGCGGATGGCGGCGGAAAGCGTGGCGTCGGCGATGCGGGTGAGCGCTTCCGTGGCTTGCAGCGTTTCCCAAACCTTGGAAAGGTCCGCGAGCGCGATGACGAGCGCCGCCTCCTGCTTGACGAGACGCAGGCGCCGCATGAGGTCGGCTTCGTCATCGGTCTCGATGGCTCTGGTCTCGTCGATCAGCGCATCGACGCGCGCTTGTGGATCGGTTGCGAGCGCCGCCGCAAGGCGTGCCGGGTTCCGCGCGGAAAGGTCGGCGAGATAAGGCGAGCAGCCGAAAGCGCCGAAAAGCAGAGCGCACGCCTTGGGGTTCTCGCCGAGGAAAGCGGCGAGGGCGCCGGAGGCGTCCTTCTCCAGAACACGGTCGAGCGCTTTTTGCGCCTTCTCGGGGTCTGCGGGGACGATCATGGTCTTCGCCCGCTCGATCAATTGGTCTGACACGCGGCTCCCCTGTCCCGACGGACTTGCGGCATCGGTATAATTCATCCGACAAAACGGCGCATCAAACGGATGGTCGCACACGGAGACTGACGATATGGCGGCGTTGTTGAGAGTTTCAGGTACGGGACGGTGAGGCAGTTGATCGTTTACTCGCAGGGTTCACGCTCGAGCCGGCTTCCGTGTTCCGGCGTGGGGCGGGAGCGAATTTTGAGGTGAGCGCGGCGGATTTCGTCGAAGGACAGATCGGCGATGCAAGCTCGTTTTTGGCTCGTCACGCGGCGGAGCTTTCAGCTCTTTCTGAGGTCGACGGCTTGGAAAGCCTAACGCTCGACTTTGCGATCGCTATCGGACGTGATAGCGCAGCTACGTTTGCGAGATTTCCTCCAGAGCTTCTGTCGGCCATTAGCCGCCTTGGTATTACTCTGGAGCTATCGATTTATGCTGTCGACGAAGCAGAGGACTGATTGGCGTAATGAACAAATCTACGACGGCCTCCCATCTCTCCCGCATCGCGGAGGCGCTGGAGCGCCTTGCGCCCGCAGCCCCGCCCGCGCCGGATTTTTCCGCCGCCGAGGCGTTCGTCTGGCGCGCGGCTGGATCGGTCTTTCACCCCGTGGCGAAGGTCAATCGCGTCGACCTTTCCCTGCTGGAGGGCATCGACCTCCAGCGCGACATTCTCTTCTCCAACACGGCGCGCTTCGCCAAAGGCCTGCCCGCCAACAATGCGTTGCTCTGGGGCGCGCGGGGCATGGGCAAGTCTTCGCTCGTGAAGGCGGTGCATGGCGCGCTGGCAGGGGAGGGGCGGCTCAAGCTCGTGGAAATCCACCGCGAGGACATAGAGGCGCTGCCCGATCTTCTCGGCGCGCTTGGGGGCCTGCCCTTTCAGTTCATCGTTTTTTGCGACGATCTCTCCTTCGATGGGCCCGAGACGAGCTACAAGGCGCTCAAGACCGCGCTCGAAGGCGGCGTGGAGGGGCGGCCCGCCAATGTGATTTTCTACGCCACCTCCAACCGGCGCCATCTCATGCCGCGCGATATGATGGAGAATGAGAGCGCCAACGCGATCCACGGCAAGGAGGCCGTGGAGGAGAAGGTTTCGCTCTCCGACCGTTTCGGCCTCTGGATCGGCTTTCACAATTGCAGCCAGGACGATTATCTCGCGATGGTCTTCGGCTACGCCCGCCATTTCGCCCTCGAGGCGCCCGAAGTCGACATTCGCGCGCAGGCGCTGGAATGGTCCATGACGCGCGGCGCACGTTCGGGGCGCGTCGCCTGGCAATTTGTGACCGATCTCGCGGGGCGGCTGGGAAGGACGCTGTGACGGCGCGGGGCGTCCTGCTGGCGTTCGGCGTCGCCGCGGCGCTGTTGCTGGTCTGGTTTTTCTTGTCGAAAGGCGAGAGCGACGTCGTCGTGCACATCCAGCGTCGGGCGCGGCTCGATCTCGTCGCCGCCTGCAATCAGGCCGCAGAGGCTTCCGGCCGGACGATGCGGTTCGCGCCGGAGGACATATCCGCCCGGCTAGAGACGACAGAGGCGGAGAGCGGGGTCGCCGCTTTCGTTTCCGTCTTCGAGGCGCGGCGCGACGGTTTGACCTGCACATGGAACGGGCTCGATCCGGCGAGGATCGCGCCCGCAGATTGACGCTCAGTGTTCGGGGTGCGTGTGGCCTTCGCCCTCCGGCGCCGGGATGATCGAGCCCTTGCCTTCGGGCATCGCCGCCGGGAGCAATTCGAAGTTGAGGAGAACGACAGGAGCGGGGCCCATATTGCTCGACTCATGCGTGACGGCGCCCAACTCGGTGAAACAGTCGCCAGCCTTGTAGAGCGTGGCCTTGCCGGCGACTTCATATTTCATTTCGCCCGACTGGATGCAGCGCAGGCCGGGGCCGAGATGGTGATGCGCATGCATATACCCGCCGGGGTCCATCGTTACTTCCGTGACGCGGATGCGGTATTTGCCGGCGAGCTCGGAAAGATGACCGAGGTCGGTCAGCTCCGCTTTCACCTTGGCGTGGAAGCCCTGCAGATCGACGCCATCGGCGTGGGCGGCGCTTGCGGCGAGGAGGCAGGTGAGGGCGAGGCCGGCGGCTTTCTTCAACATCGGGGTGTCCTTTTTTGCGTCTTCGGCCAGCTTAGCGCGTCTGGGGAGCGTCGTAAGGGACGAAGTCACGCACCTTCATCGGCAGTCTTCGCCTTGAACCGGCACAGATCGAACAATATGCAGCGCGCGCACTCCGGCTTGCGGGCCTTGCAGACATAGCGGCCGTGCAGGATGAGCCAGTGATGCGCGTGCAGGAGGTATTCCTCCGGCACGATGGCGGCCAGCCCCTTCTCGACCGCCTCCGGCGTCGCGCCTTTGGCGAGCGGCAAACGGTTCGAGATGCGGAAAATATGCGTGTCCACCGCGATGGTCGGATGATGAAAGGCGATGTTGAGCACGACATTCGCCGTCTTCCTGCCGACGCCCGGCAACGCCGTCAACGCGTCGAGATTCTGCGGCACGTCGCCGCCATGTCGCTCGATCAGCAATTGCGAGAGTGCGACGACGTTTTTTGCCTTGGTGCGGAAGAGGCCGATGGTTTTTATCGCCTCGCGCACCCGGTCCTCGCCGAGAGCGGCCATTTTTTCCGGCGTGTCGGCCAGTGCAAAAAGGGCGGGCGTCGCCTTGTTGACTCCGGCGTCAGTGGCCTGCGCCGAGAGCACAACGGCGACGAGGAGAGTGAAGGGGTTGGTGTAGTGGAGTTCGCCTCTGGGCTCGGGATTGGCGGCGGCGAGCCGCGCGAAAATCGCCTCGATCCGCGCCGCCTCGGCTGCCGGAAGGCGCCGGCGCGGCTTTCCGGATTTTTCGCTGTTTTTTCCCGCCATCGCGGCGTTATATCTCCTGTATCGCAGGGACGAAAGCGCTGTTCAGCCCATGGTCGACCCCTTTGACGCGCCAATTTACGCCACGCGACTGTCTCCCCACCGGTCGATGACGCCGCGCGCCTTCTATATCTTTATCGCCACCTTCTGCGTCGCGCAGGGCGTTTTCGCGGTGCCTTTCCTCTTCATGGGCGCCTGGCCCGTCGCTGGCTTCATTGGTCTCGATGCGCTCGCGCTGTGGATCGCCTTTCGGCTCAGCTTCCGTGACGCGCGCGCTTACGAGACGCTCGATCTCACAGCGATCGAACTCGTTTTCGCGAAGGTCGGCGTTGGCGGAAGGAGGCGCGAATGGCGCTTCAATCCCTCCTGGGTGCGGCTCGAGCAACAGGTGCACGAGGAATTCGGCACGCTCAGCGTCGCGCTCGTCTCGCGCGGCCAGACCGTGGAGATCGGCTCCTTTCTGGGGCCAAGCCAGAAGGCGGAGCTTGCCCGCAATCTCGGGCGCGCCCTCGCGACCGCGCGTCTGGGGCCGCGGTTCGGTTGATTATTCCTTGCGCTGGGAGAGCAGGGCGTCGGCGTCGCGGATCAGGCGTTCTTCATTCGCCTTGTAGTAGCGCCAGAGCACGAAGAGTCCGACCAGCGCCGCTGCGGCGCCAAGGGTCGCGATCGGTCCCCGAACCTTCTCGAAGCTTGCGGTGAGAAAATAAGCGCCGAAGCCAAACACCATCGCCCAGACCACGCCGCCCGTCGCATTGTAGAGAAAAAAGCGTCCGGCCGGCAGGCGATTGGCCCCGGCCAGCAGTGCGGCGAGGATCCGCAGGAGCGCGATGAAGCGCCCAAAGAAAACGATCGCGCCGCCCCATTTGTAAAAAAGATATTGGCCGAGCCGCAGTTTCTCGGGCCCAAGCCCCACTCGCCAGCCGTGGCGCTCGAGGAATTTATAGCCGAACTCCCGGCCCACCCAGTAGCCGATGTTGTCCCCGACAATCGCCCCCGCGGCGGCGGACAAAACGACGGCGTCGATCGCGAGAGCTCCCGAAAGGCGCGCGTAAATCGACGCGCCGACCAGTATCGTCTCACCCGGCAAAGGAATGCCCGCGCTCTCCAGCGCGACCACGACGAAGATGGCCCAGTAACCGTAAGCGGAAAGGATCGACGCGATATGGCTCTGTTCCAGAAATAGCGCCATGTCGATCGCCCCGAATACGCAAAAAGCGACACCGCTGAGGCGATGCCGCTTTGCCGTTCAGCCGTCGCCGGCTGCTATTGGTAATGAAGCCCCGCGACCGCCGCGTCCATGGAGAGACGTGCTACCGATACCTCTTCATCGACGAAGAGGGCGCCATCCTCCAGCGCCGGCTCAAGTACGGCGCGCAGGCCCTTGAGAAGCGGCTGGTCCGAGCCGGAAATTCTTTCGCGCAGCGATTCCCGGACGCCATCGTCGGCACGCCGCGCAAAGTCACGGACAGCCGCGACAACGAATCTGCCGACGCTTACCCCCTTGTCATGCGCGGCCGCCCGAACGCGTTCCGCGAAACGGCCGCCGATGCACATAAGCGCAGCCTGTGCGACCTTCTCATTGGAGCAGGAATGGATCAGATCCGTCACCAGCATGGGTTCCTCCACTTTGCTTTCTTGTTTCAGTCCGTGCCTCTTCTTGTGTGCGTCATTCGCTTCCTGAAACGCTACGAATGGCGAGTTCTGAAAAACACCGGCCTCTAAAACACCGGTTTCTTGATTCAACTTGGCTCTGACCAATTTGAATGTCAGGGTCTCATTGACCAACTCGTTCGCGCCGCGGCTGTCGCCGAGGGAAGGGGAGACGGCTGCGACGCCGAAACTCCACGCGAAGAGGCGTCGAAGACCGCCTTACGCCGAATTACGCCACGCCCGTGAACATTGCGCGACGAAACGGCTTTACAATTGCGACTAAGGAGGCGCCCACGCCCACAACGCGCCTCCATATTCGTTCAACGCGTCAGATCGGCCCAAGTTTCATCGGCAGGGCAAAATTTCTGCGCTGCATCCGCTCACCACGTTCAGCCCAGCGAAGCTTGTGCGGCGCAGCAACCCTTCGTGATTTCACCAGACTCCAATATTCGCCGCCGACGCCCATGGCTCGGCGGGCGAGAGGGCCTCGCCCTTCTGGAGAAGCTCGATCGAAATGGCGTCTGGCGTGCGCACGAAGGCCATGTGGCCGTCGCGCGGCGGCCGGTTGATCGTCACGCCTGCCTTCTGCAGCTTGGCGCAAGCGTCGTAAATATCGTCCACGGCGAAGGCCAGGTGGCCGAAATTCCGACCGCCCGCATAGTCGCGCTCGTCCCAGTTGAAGGTAAGC
This sequence comes from uncultured Alphaproteobacteria bacterium, assembly GCA_963806665.1. Taxonomy (GTDB): domain Bacteria; phylum Pseudomonadota; class Alphaproteobacteria; order Rhizobiales; family Beijerinckiaceae; genus Methylocystis. The sequence goes on from CAWDYM010000007.1 coordinate 512,869, forward strand.
TCGATCGTGGGCGCGCCCGTGCGGCGGGCTTCCTCCAGATCAGCGGGCGCCGCAAGATAGACGAGCGTAAAGCGGCCCATTTCGTTCTCGATGCGGCGCACCTCAACCAGTCCCAGAATGTCGCAAAAAAAATGCATGGACCTGTTGAGATCGCCTACCCGGATCATCGTATGCAGAAATTTTCATGCCTCGCTCCCTGTTGGCGTTCGCATCATAACATCTGCCGGGCGCATGCGCCGCTGCGGCGTATTTGCCGCGCCGCCGCCGCCTTGGTAGGAAAGGCCTCCGCCCGCCCACCGGAAAACGCCATGACCGAGACGAGAGCGCTCACTTCCGGGGCCGCCAGCCGTAAGCTCACCGCCGCGAGGGCTTCGATCGCTGCGAGCGCGGTGTTGACCGCCGCCAAGCTTGCCGCCGGACTGTGGTCCGGCTCGCTCGCTCTTCTCTCGGAAGCCGGTCACTCCTTTGTCGACACTGGCGCGACGGCGCTGACGTTTTACGCCGTGCGCGAGGCGGAGAAGCCGGCGGACGCCGAACATCATTACGGACATGGTAAATATGAGGCGCTCGCCGCTCTCGTCGAAACCGGCCTTCTCTTCGGCCTCGCCCTTGTCGTGGTCGGCGAGGCCGTGCGGCGTCTCGGCGAAGCCAATGTGCGGATCGACGCCGGTTGGCCCGCCTATGGCGTGCTCATGGCCTCGATTTTGATCGACTTCGTGCGCGCCCGGCAGTTGGGCGCGATTGCGCGCGAGGAGCGTAGCGAGGCCCTCGCGGCCGACGCACTCCATTTCGCGTCCGATCTTGTTTCCTCCATCCTGGCGCTGATCGGCGTCGCCGCCGTCCATTACGGCTTTCCGCAGGGCGACGCTCTCGCGTCCTTTGGCGTCGCGGGTTTCATCGCCGTCGCGGGTTACCGCCTCGGGCGCCGGACCGATCGACACCTTGCTCGACGCCGCCCCCGGCGATCTCGCTCCGCAGGTCGAGAGGGCGATCCGCGACGTTCCCGGCGTCATTTCTCTCGACTCGCTGCGATTGCGCAGCATGGGCGCCGAAGTGATTGGGGAAGCCGTGATTGGCGTCGCGCGCAGCCTTCGCGTCGAGCAGGCGGCGAAAATCAAGGAGGGGGTTTCGGGCGCGATCCTGAGGTCGCCCCCCACGCCCGCGTCACGGTGGCGACGAGCGCCCGCGCGCTCGATGACGAAACCGTCGTGGAGCGCATCATGCTCGTCGCCGCGCGTCGCCATGTCACGGCGCACCATGTCATCGCGCAGGAAATAGAAGGGCGGCTTTGCATCGGCATCGATCTCGAACTGGACGGCGCCGATGCCCGTGGGTCGCGCCCATGCGATCGCCACGGGTTTCGAAAGCGCTATGCGGGACGAGTTCGGCTCGGACGTCGAAATCGAGACGCATATCGAGCCTCTGTCGCCGCATGTCCTGACCGGGCGGGACGTCGGCGGCGCACTCGCGGGAGAGATCGTCGAAGCGCTCGAACGCTACAGCGAGACGGTCGGCTATATCGCCGACGTTCATGATCTGCGTGTGCGTGAGACCTCCGGGGGACTTGTCGTCAACTACCACTGCCGCATCGATGCGGCAGTGTCGGTCGAGACGATGCACGCTGCGGTGGATGAACTGGAGCGGCGCGTGCGTGAGGAGTTTCCTCAAATCATGCGCATTGTCGGCCATGCCGAACCGGTGGATCACGAACCTGTAATGTAACTTGCGCGACGTATTGTCTTTTTGCGCGTTTCGCCTTAGGCTCCGCTATCGATTGGATAATTTTTTTCGAGGCGCTTCCAATGTCGAATGTCGCTGGCAAAGCATACGCCATCAACGCCATTACGCCCATGCGGCGTTATCTCACCTGGCTCAACGATTTCAGCTTCATGTTCGCGCGCACGAAGCCGTCGACGCTCGTGTCGCTGCTCGGCCTTTCCTTCATCCATTTCGCCCGCTGGGTAATCGTGCGTCGGGACGATTGGACCGATCTTGGTCAGGGGAAGCAGGATCTGAAAAACGACTATCTTTTCTTCTGCAGCAATTTCAATGGAACGTGGGACCAGTATATCGACGCGTTCGCAGACGGGTTCCCGAGCGGGCTGGATTTCTTCTGGACGACGAGCACGAAATATCCGCAGTCGGTGCCGATCACGCCCTTCAAGCAGTATATCCGCGTCAATCAGGCGGATACGGATTACTATTACAACGCGACGCCCGGCGCGGCGCAGTGGGATGTGAAGGCCGCCCTGCGGGTACGGCGCGAACTGCTTGCGCTCACGCAGGAAAGTCGCGAGCTTTCGCCAGCTGATTTCCGCAAGTCCTATGTCGCGCGGCTCCTGAAAGTGCAGCATGATCTGGGCGCTCAAGGTTATGCGCCTGTTGCGAGCAACGACACTTTCTTTTCCGAGAGAAAACGCAACGGCGTCGCGTGAGTCGCCGGGCGATCCGGTTTTTCTCTTTTTTGCAGGAAACGTTATGCCAAATTTCGATTGTGGAGCTTATTTCTCTCGACGCTGATCCCGGTGAAAACCGCCGCCGTCGAAGACCCGAAGACAGGGGCGCAGACTTCGCCGACGCATGTGCTCCGCGCTGCGCTGGCGAACCTGAAGACCGCGCAGCAAACGCCGGAGGCGACCGGCGTCAGCCCCTTCGCCAAAAATCTTCGCAACCATTTCGTGCGCTTGGTCGTCATCGAGGACGTCGCCTATGTCGGGCGCAAACCGATCAACGCTCTCATCACCGTCCTAAGCGAACTTCTGCTTCCGGCGCGTTTCCACATCAACCCCGTCAACGCGCAGGCGCAGGATCATCTCTCCAATCCATTCCTGTTCTTCTCGGCCGATTTCGACGCGAAAAGCGGCGAAGATAGTGAGCGCGACGCCTATCTCATGGAGTTGTGGACGAGTGCGGGCGACGATTTGCGGGATGTGTTTCGGCATTGCGAGCGCTTCGACGAAGTGACGGACGCCGAAGGCTTCGCGCGCTATATCGCGCTTTGCCAACTCAAGACCACCATGCCGTTCCACGATTATTTTCTAGACGGCATACCGATCAAGAAGAATCCCGATGGTCTGCATCCGGAGGCGGGAGCCCTTCCCGAGATCAGCATCTGGAGATATACGGGCGTCTTTCTCGCGATTGCTGCGGCGGTTTATTTCCTGCTGCAGGCGATCGGCGGCTCCTCTTCGCACCTGCTCTGGCTTTTGCATGTGCTTCTCGCGGTCGCCGCAGGTCTCGCGGTCATCATCATGATGGCGAAGCGCGCCGGCGAGAATTCCTATCCCGCCGCGCCCGACGCGACTTTGCCTGATGTGCTGAAGGCGCTGCATCTGCGCGATCACTTCACGCGCTTCGCGATAGACAATCAGATGCTCGCGGCGGGAGACGACAAATCCTCGGCGAGCGAACTGCAGGCGCGCTTTCAGGCGTTCGCCGCGACGCATGATCCAAAGAACATCGCCGGTCCGACACAGGCTGCCGGGTCGATCGGGATGGGAGCGTGAATATGACTGTGACGCTCGAACGCGCCGACATTCAAGGCAATATTCTCGCAGGCTACGGCAAGCAGGGCTTTCCGTACGGCCGCCTCATCCTCTTCCATATCGACGATGTCGGCGACCCGGATCGTCGCGCCGCGAATGGGCAAAAATTCATCGAGGCGTTGCGTCCCTATGTGACGAGCGCGCTTCTCTGGGAGGGGAGGCCGACGAAGCCCGGCGAAAGGGTCGTCCCCAAACCCGATGTCACGCTCAACATCGCCTTGACTTTCTCCGGACTCGCCGCGCTCGGCGTCTCGACGCGCACGCTGCGGGTCATGCCCGATCCTTTCATCGACGGCATGGCGAAGCGCGCGCGACTGCTCGGCGATGACTTTGCTGGCGCTGGCTGGCGCGACAAGTGGGACGAAATCTGGCAGGCGGACGCAAAGCCGGCGCATGTGCTCGTCTCTCTCAACGCGCAAAGCGGAACGCGCGCTCAGATGGATGCGCTGACCGAGAAAGTGACCGCGGCCGCGCGCGCGTGCAGCGTGACGCTTCTCGACGGCCACAATCAGAAGGGCAAGAAGCGGGAAGCCTATCAGGAATTGAAGGCCGTTTTCGGTCCCGACGGCGCGCCGCTGCCGACTGAGCATTTCGGGTTCGCCGACGGCATCAGCGATCCCGTTTTCGAGGGGCAATATACCTTCGGAGAGGAGGAACTGCAGGCGCGCGGCAACGGCGCCGTCGACGGTGAGGGAAAATGGCGTCCGCTCGCGACCGGCGAGTTTCTTCTGGGCTATCCAGACGAGGCGCAGGAGAGCTCCGGGCCGATCACGCCCATTCCGTTCTTCCGCAACGGCACCTTCATGGCCTATCGCAAGATTCATGAAAATGTGACGAGCTGGCGTAACTTCATTACGAAAGCCGCCGCCGACTTCCAAAAGATTTCAGGCATCTCCGATCCTCACGACGCGATGGAACTGCTTGTCGCGAAAATGGTCGGCCGCTGGCGCGACGGCGTGCCGCTCTCCAAGGCGCCCACGCCCGATGAAAAGCGCAAATTCGATGGGATTTATGGTCCCAAAAGAGCTGAACTGAGAGAGCTGAAGAAGAGCGAGTTCGGCGATCCGACCCGCCGGCGCGAACTGGAGAAGGAACTCCAACTCGCCTATTCGGACTTCTCGTTTTCAGACGACCCGAAGGGCGGCAAATGTCCCCTGACGTCGCATGTACGCCGCGTGAACACGCGCGACGGGCTCGACCCGCGCGCCAATCATCCGCTCGCCAAGAGCGAGCCCGTGCGCAAAGGTGGATCAATCCTGAACAACCGTCGCCGCATTCTGCGCCGCGGCCTCCCCTATGGCGATTCCGGCCCCGACACCATGGATCAGGACGAGCATGGCATCGTCATGCTCACGCTCTGCGCCGATCTCTTCCGGCAGTTCGAATTCGTGCAGCAGCAGTGGGTCAATTACGGGCTCGATGCGCGGGCCGGCAGCGACACATGCCCGATTGTCGGCAATCATTCGCAAGGCGCGGAAACGCTTGATCCTGAAGCGCGCAAGCGCAATGGACCAAAGGCCAAATTCGTCGTGCCGGCCGATCCGGAGGGCGACCGACCGCCCTTCATCGTCGAGGGTCTTCCGCAATTGGTGGAGACGCGTGGCGGCGATTACTTCTTCGTGCCGAGTCTCACCTCCCTGCGCCTGATCGCCCAAGGGGCCGTCGATCCGACTTGAGGAGCGTCTCATGATCTTCTTTGCGAACCTTTTCGCGCTCGTCAAAAATCACGCGCTGCTTTGGGGCCACGCGGCGATCTCGTTCGTGGCGCTCGTCAAGATTTTTTCGAATGCGCTGATGACGGGGAAGGGGCCGCTGAAGGCCCGTCTCGCGCCCGAACTCACGAAAAATGCGACGGCGGGGCACGTCTTCGCCGTGCTGCGCGCCGTCCTGCCGAACCTCGCGCTATCGAAGGTGCTGGTCCAAGCCTATGAGAACAGCGGCACAGCTTTCGTCACCCGCGCCGAGGATGTGATCGAGGTGCTCGACCGCGAGGCGGACTTCGCCGTCGTCTACGGATCGCGGATGTGCAAGCTCACCGACAAGGAAAACTTCTCCAACGGAGAAAACTTCTTTCTCGGCATGCAGAACAGCGCCGAATATCAGCACGACGTCTCCATCATGCGGCTCACCATGGCGCGCGACGACGTCAGCAAGATCATCGTGCCGCTGGCGCGGCGCGAGGCCGAGCGGCTTGCGGCCGTACACCCGCACAGTATCGATCTGCCTCACCATCTGGCGACGCGCGTTCCGGCCGCGATCGTGCGCGACTATTTCGGCACGCCGGGCCCGGACGAGGATCAACTCATCGCTTGGGCGACGCTGCTGTTCTGGTGGCTTTTCCAGGAACTCGCGGGCGATCCCGCCGTCGAGGCGCGCGCAAGGGACTGCGCGCACGAGCTCTGCGCCAGCGTCGACGAGACAATTGCCCGCCGCAAGGCGAGCGGCGAGAAAAAAGACGATCTCGTGGGTCGCGCGCTTGCGCTGCAGGCCAGCCGGCCGGAGTTTTCCGATCTCGCCATCCGCAACAATCTCGTCGGCATCATCATCGGCGCGATCCCGACTCTGTCCAAAGCCTCGGTCTTCGCGCTCGACGTTCTGCTATCGAGGCCGGAGGCGCTCGCCGGCGCGCGGGCGGCGGCCAAGTCGAGCGACGATGCGACGCTCGGCGCCTACATCTTCGAGGCTCTGCGTTTCAACCCGATCAATCCCGTGATCTATCGCCGCGCCAATCACGACGCCACTATCGCCGCCTCGACGCTGCGCGCGCGCCGTATAAGCAAGGGAACGATGGTCTTCGCGGCCAATCTCTCGGCCATGTTCGATCCGCTGAAGATCGACAATCCGCGCGATTTCCGGATCGATCGGCCGTGGGATAACTACCTTCTCTGGGGCTACGGCTTTCACGAATGTTTCGGCGCCCATATTAATTATGCCGTCCTGCCGGTCATGTTACGGCCTGTCCTCGCGCGCGAAAATCTGCGTCGCGCGGAAGGACCGGCGGGCGAGATCGACGGCGGGGATACGCCGCCTTTCCCGCAGCATTTCGTCGTCGTCAGCGACTAATAGCGGGCGGCGTAGCCAACCGCGCCCGGCTGGGCTAAGAAAAGCGGCATGACAAGCGAAAAATCAGACGCCGCGGCCGACATCGGCGCCATGCCTTTCGAGAAGGCGATGCAGGAGCTGGAGCGCATCGTCGGCGATCTTGAGAAGGGAGCGGTCCCGCTCGACGAACTCGGTGCGTCTCTATGCGCGCGGCAAGGCGCTGCAGGAGCGATGCGAAAAGCTGCTGACGGAAGCGGAAGCGCGCGTCGAGAAGATATCGATCGGCGAGAACGGCGCGCCCAAGGGCGTCGCGCCGCTCGATGTGGAATAGGCCGCCTACTTCAAATCGATGACGACGCCTTCCGCGCCGAGCGCGGTCTGAAGACCCTGGCGCTTTCCCTGAAGATTGATTGCGACGCCCTTGGCGTTGCGCAGCCAGACCTTGCCCTTGCCGCGGTCGCCGAGCGCCCAGCCCGTGCGGATTTCCGCATACGCGCCTGGGAAGTCGGAGAGCTGTTGCAAACCATAGACGTTTCCGGAAGCGCGCATGCGCGAGGCGCCGATGCCGCCGACGCCGAGCCCCGCGATTTTCAGCGGATAGGTCTTGCCCTTGTAGGTCAGCGAGCCGCCGCCCAAGGCCCCGGACGCGATGAACGCGACCTGCAGTTGCTCAATCTTCACGCGGCCCGATGGGGCCCCCGCGGGCCGGTCTTCGGCCCGAGCGGCGCCAGCGGCGGCAAAAGAGGCGAGAATGGCGGCGCTCAGCAGCAGCTTACGAGATAAGGTCATGTCTTGCTTGTAGACTCCCGCGACCCAGGACGGCAAGCGTCAACTTGAGGTTGAGGGCTCAGGTGATGACGCTCGGCGCCGTGCGCTGCGTGAAGCGCTCGATCTCCGCGATTTCGCGTGAAAACGCAATCAGGTCGGCGAGCGCCGCCTGCGTCTCGACGAACTGTTTCGCCGGATCGGCCTCGTAGCGTTCGATATAGACGCGCAGCGTCGCGCCTGCGGTGCCGGTGCCGGAAAGGCGATAGACGATGCGCGAACCGTCCGCGAACATGACACGAAGGCCCTGATTGGCCGAATCTGAACCGTCCACCGGGTCGTGATAGGCGAAGTCGTCCGCGTCCTCCACCTCCAGCGCGCCGAAACGCCTGCCCTTGAGCGCTGGCAGTCCGTCGCGCAGCGTCTTGATCAGTGTGTTGGCCCCATCGCTGTCGACCTCCTCATAGTCGTGACGCGAATAATAATTGCGGCCATAGGTCGCCCAGTGTTCGCGCACGATCGAATCGACGCTCTGCCTGCGGGCCGCGAGCACATCGAGCCACAGCAGCACGGCCCAGAGCCCGTCCTTCTCGCGCACATGGCTCGAGCCCGTTCCCGCGCTCTCCTCGCCGCAGATCGTGACGAGGCCCGCGTCGAGCAGATTGCCGAAGAACTTCCAGCCTGTCGGCGTCTCGTACATGCCGACGCCGAGCTTTTCCGCCACGCGGTCGGCCGCGCCGCTCGTCGGCATGGAGCGGGCGACGCCGGCGATTCCGTGCTTGTAGCCCGGAGCCAGATGCGCGTTCGCAGCCAGGATGGCGAGACTGTCGGAGGGCGTGACGAAGCGGTTGCGCCCGATGATGAGGTTGCGATCGCCGTCGCCATCGGACGCCGCGCAGAGGTCGGGCGCGTTCGGCGACATGGCGAGATCGTAGAGGTGCTTGGCGTGAACAAGATTTGGGTCGGGATGGTGCCCGCCGAAATCCGGAAGGGGTTCGCCGTTCAGAACGCTCCCCGGCGCGGCGCCGAGCATCCCCTCGAGAATGGCGTGCGCGTAAGGGCCCGTAACGGCCGACATGGCGTCGAACTTCATGGTGAAGCCGGCCCGGAAAGCGTCCCGGATGCGGTCGAAGTCGAAGAGCGTCTGCATGAGCGCGGCGTAATTCTCGACGCTGTCGACGATTTCGACGCGCAGTCCGCCAAGTTGGGTCGCGCCGAGCGTGTCGATGTCGACGTCCGCCGCCTCCTCGATTCTGAAAGACGTGATTTCCTTTGTGCGGGCGTAGATGGCGTCCGTCACCTTCTCGGGCGCGGGCCCGCCGTTGGCGACATTGTATTTGATGCCGAAATCCCCCTCCGGTCCGCCGGGATTATGGCTCGCGGAAAGGACGATCCCGCCGAAAGCCCTGATCGAGCGGATGAGCGCAGAGACCGCGGGGGTCGAGAGCACGCCGCCGCGCCCCACGACGGCGCGGCCGAAGCCGTTGGCGGCGGCCATCTTCAGGATCGTCTGAATGGCCTCGCGATTGTAGTAGCGCCCGTCGCCGCCGACGACGAGGGTCTGGCCTTCGAAGCCCTCAAGACTGTCGAAGATCGACTGAACGAAATTCTCGATGTAATGGCGCTGCTGGAAAACCGGAACCTTCTTGCGCAGGCCCGAGGTGCCGGGGCGCTGGTCGGTGTAGGGGGTTGTCGCGATTGTCTTCGCCATTCCTGCCTCTGCGCGCGAGCGGCGCCCGCGAGAGGCGCCCGGATCAAGGGCGCAGTCTATAGACGGCAGGCGTTAAAAAAACGGCGGCGCAAGGTCGCGCCGCCGCTCAAGCCCTTCCGGGATGATCACCAGCCGTAATAGTTGCCGTAACCGCCATAGCCATAGGCCGGATAATAGCCCTGGTTGTAGTAGGGGTAGTAGCCGCCGTAATAGCCGCTGCTGGAGGCGGCGAGGCCGGCGCCCAGAAGGCCAAGGCCGACGCCCGCCGCAACGGCCGCCCCCGGATTGCCGCGGCGATAATAGCCCCCGCCGTAGTAGGGGCGATAGCCATAACCGCGACCATATCCCCCGCCGCCCCAGCGGCGATACCAGACCTTGTCGACCGAGGTCGAGAGGCCGACCGCGGAGGGCGGAGCCGCCATCGGCGCCGCGAAAACTTCAGCTGGCAGGGCGATCGCCAGAATTGCGCCGCACAGCGCGCCGGAAAGCGCCATCTTAAGGCCTTTACGCATATCTCTCCTCCATATGCGGGCGACACATGAACGCTACGCAAGGCCCGCCGAGCTCACGCACAATACAGATAAATTTAAGCCGGATTATAACTGCGTCGAGAGGGGCGCGCGCGACTTTTCGCTGCACAGCGTGAATCCCTGGTCACTCGCCGACGGCGAGCCCCGCGGCGGCGTTGCGGGCGAAATCGACGAGCCGCTCGCGGAAAAAATCTCGCGTGCGCATGGCAGTCGCAGGATGTTGCTCAAGGATCTGATGAAACAGCGTGCGGCCGATTTTGAGCGCCGTCGAGGGTTCGAGCGCCCGCGCGGTCACCGGACGCAGCGACGGCGCGACGAGCGCCGTTTCGCCGATGAGCGCCCAAGGGCGCAGGACATGCGCGGGCGCGCGCCCGTCCTCATGGGTCGAGAGGGCGATCGCGCCCATCGTCAGAATGTAGCCGCAGTCCGATTCCTCGCCGCGCCGAAAGAGCGCGTCTCCCGCCCGCAGCAGCTTGGTTTCCGAGGTGAAGGCGAGCATGCGCAGCGCGCCGGTCTCGAAAATGGCAAAGAGGGGAATGCGGGTGAGATTGTCGATATCGTCGTCAATGGTCATGGGGCTTCCAGCTAAGTAGAAGTCTTACCGCTTTTTTGTGCCGCGGAAAGCACGAATTGCCCCTCGCTCTCCAACTTCACGAGCCGGTAGCCGCCTTCGTCGGTCAGCAACCTGCGCGGGCAGGCGGGGTCGGTCTCGATCTTGCGCCGCAGGCGGTGAATATGGGTTTCGAGCGTGCGGGTCGAGACGGCGGGGCCGTAACCCCAGACGTCGGCGAGCAGCGCGGCTTTCGAGATGACCGCGCCCTCAGCTTCGGCGAGGCGGTTCACGATCGCCGCCTCCTTTTCGGTGAGGCGAGCGCCGTCGCAATCGTCATGCGGTCGCGGGCCGGGGCATTCGAGGGCGTCGATGAGGTCGGCGAGGCGGAAGGGCCGGACGAGGATCGCATCGGCTTCGGGGATGTTCGCGTCGCCGTCAGCGATGATGACCAGTGGGCCAAGGAAACCACGTTCCCGCACTTTTTCCGCAAGTGCTCCCGCGTCGCAACAGGCGGCGTCGAGGAGCACCGCGTCCGGCCAGGGCGCCGCCGGCTCCTCGCCAGGCGCGAGCCGGCGAAGATCAACCGAGCCAAGCGCGTCGCTCTGCTCGGCGAGGCTCGCCGAAAGCGCGGGCCCGGCGGCGATGATGAGCCTTCGTGTCACGTGGCGTCGCGATTTCTGCTATAGGCGGGGAAGGTCATCGAGGTTTTTACCATGGCGATCCCACATGGGAAAAATGTCACGCGTTTGCGCGTCTCGCGGCGGATTGGCGGCAAGCCGCACGAGGCGCGGCTGATTGCGGGAGCCCTCGTGCTGCCCTGCGCCATCGGCCGCGCCGGAATCACGCACGTCAAGCGCGAGGGCGACGGGGCGACGCCGTCGGGACGCTGGCGGCTGTCGCGATTCTACCTCCGCACGGCGGCGCCGTTGCGCGCGCCGTGGCGGCTGACGCGCAGGGACGACATCTGGTGCGACGATGCGCCGAGCTTTCTCTATAACCGCCCGTTGCGTGCGCCTTTGCGGCTCTCGCATGAAGAGATGTGGCGCAAGGACGGGCTCTACGACGTCGTCGGCGTGATGGACTACAACATCATGCCCCGCCGGCTCGGCAGGGGGAGCGCGATTTTCTTCCACATCGCAACCGAGGACCTCGGCCCGACCGCGGGATGCGTGGCGCTGCGCGCGCGGGACATGAGACGGCTGGCACCGAGGCTCGGGCGGGCGGCCTTCATCTATGTGGAATAATCCCTCGCCCCCATGATCGCGGATCCGACGCGCACATAAGTGGCGCCGAGCTGGATCGCGATTTCGTAATCGGAGCTCATGCCCATCGATAACTCCGGCAAGCCGTTGCGCGCGGCGATATCCGCGAGCAGCGCGAAATGCGGCGCGGCCTGTTCGCCGACCGGCGGCACGCACATCAGTCCCGAAATTTCGAGGCCGTATGTCTCGCGGCAAGACGCGATGAAAGCGTCGGCGTCCTGCGGCAAGACGCCAGCCTTCTGCGGCTCGGCGCCGGTGTTGACCTGCACGAAAAGCCGCGGGCGCTTGCCCTGCTTTCTCATTTCATCCGCCAAAGCAGCGGCGATTTTCTCGCGGTCGACGCTCTGGATCACGTCGAAGGTCTCGACCGCCTCGCGCGCCTTGTTCGACTGCAGCGGGCCGATGAGATGCAGCTCGACGCCAGAAAACTGCTCGCGCAGCGCCGACCATTTGCCGATGGCTTCCTGCACGCGGTTCTCGCCATAGACCCGATGCCCGGCGTCCAGAAGGGGAACGACGTCCTCGGCCGGAAAGGTCTTGGTCACGCAAACGAGGGTGACGCTCGCGGGATCTCGATCGCAATCCGCGGCCGCGCGGGCGATCGCAACTTTGGTGTCGTTCAGGCGGTCGAGAATTGACAAGGGCGCGTGTCCAAACTGGGCGGAGCTGCTGCTGATAGGCGCTCCAGTCGAAGAAATCTATCCTTGGCGAAGGTTGAAACAGTGAACGGCCCCCCGCGTTGAGACTTTCGCAAATGGGAGACCGTCATGAGCTTGACGAATTCGATTCAAAAAACCCTTGCCGAGTCGGCTGGCGCCGTCCGGACGAGCGCGGCGCGCTGGCTCGATGGGGAAAGGCCGATGGAGAACGCGGCGTCGCGAGTCCGCGATGCGCTCACGGAAGCGCCCAAGCCACTCAAGAACGGCTCGGCTGCTTTTGGAATAATGGCGGCGCTCGGCGTCGCGGCGCTGGGTGCGCTCGCCTATTACAACGTCCGTCGCACGCGGCAGGACGAAAGCGAGCATCCCCCAATCGGGCGTTTCATCACCGTAGACGGCGTGCGCCTCCATTACATCGACAAGGGCAAGGGCGACGTCGTGACGCTCATCCATGGGAACCTGACGCTTGCGGAGGATTTCCTGCTGAGCGGCATTGTCGACAAACTGGCGGAGCGCTATCGGGTCATCGTCTTCGACCGACCGGGCTTTGGCTATAGCGAGCGGCCCCACCGCGTCTGGTCCCCGAGCGCCTATGCGGAGCTGCTGCAAAAGGCCTTCTTACAGCTCGACGTCGATCGTCTGACCGTCGTCAGCCATTCCCTTGCTTCGCTGATCGCCCTGGACCTTGCGCTCCAGCATCCGTCGCTGGTGGAAGGGCTCGTTTTGATCGGAGGCTATTTCTATCCGACGGCGCGCGCCGATGTGTTCATGATGTCCTTCACGGCGGTTCCGGGTCTTGGCGATCTCATGCGCTACACGATCTCCCCGCCGATGACGCGGCTTTTCCTGCCCGGGGTTGTGCGCTGGCTGTTTTCCCCGGCCCCGGTGACGCAGAGGTTCGAGCAGGGCTTCCCAGACAGTTTTGCGGCCCGACCCAAGCAGATCGGAGCCGAAGCGGAGGACAGCGTCTTGATGGTCGCCTCCGCGATGAAGCTTCAGGATCGCTACCGCGAGCTTAAGCTGCCCATCGTCATCATGGCGGGGGATGGAGACAAGATGGTCGACTTCGACCGTCAGTCGAGGCGGTTCCACGAAGACGTCCCGCAGAGCGAACTGATCGTCGTCCCGGGAGCGGGCCACATGGTCCATCACACGGCGCCCGACAAGGTCGTGGCGGCGGTCGATCGGGTTGCACGCGAAGAAAGGCCGGCTCCGCACCGGGCGACGGAGTTCGGGCGTCCCTTCTCAACTTGATGGATCCGCGGTCCCCGGGCTCGGACTTGGCGGCCTCGTATATGAAAAGGCGCGGGGTGGAACCCGCTCACCGCCGAAACGGTTAGCGATGCGTGACTCCAGCAGAGGCTCGCGGGCAGGGGGCGGGAGCCAGGGCCATGAGCAACAGCGAAGCTTTTCCAACGCAACCCTCCGAGCGCCACACCGCCCACTGCCAAAGAAAATGGGGCTGGATTGTCGCGCTCGGCGCGCTGTTCATCCTTGGCGGCGTCGTCGCGCTGTTCAACACCTTCGTGGCGACGATCGTCGCCGTCTTCTACATCGCGGCGGCCATGGTCGTCGCGGGAGCCTGGGAAATCGTCACCGCCTTCCAGATGCGGCCACGGGGGCGCGCGGTTCTTTGGGGCGTCGTCGGGGCGCTCACGGTCTTTGCGGGCTTCGCCACAGTGCGATTTCCCGTTCTGGCCGCCGTCTCGCTCACGGCGCTTGTCGGCGCGTTGCTGGTCGCGGGCGGCGTGTTCAAACTGGTCCTCGCCTATCAGCTTCGGGACCTTTCGCGCTGGCAGATGATCGCCGTGGCGGGGGTGCTGAGCTTGCTGCTCGGCTTGATGGTCGTCGCCGAATGGCCGATGTCGGGCCTTTATGTTCTGGGGTTGTTCCTGGGCGTGAATCTGCTCTTTGAGGGCGTCAGCTGGGTGGCGATGGGGCTGGCGGCGCGGCGCGAGCGCATGGTCACGGCGTAAGGGTCGGTGTGGCAGGGCGGGGGGCTCCCTTTGACATCCCCCCGCCTGACCGGCATTTAAGGGCGCAATTCCTCGATGCCCCACCGGACAGCCGCCCTCCATGAGACCCGACCGCTATAATTTCGCCGAATCCGAGCCGAAATGGCAGAAAATCTGGGAGGCGGCGGAAGTCTTCAAGGCGGGGTCCAAACCCGAGGCGCCGAAATATTACGTGCTGGAGATGTTCCCCTATCCGTCGGGGCGCCTCCACATGGGGCATGTGCGCAATTATTCCATGGGCGACGTCATCGCCCGCTTTCAGCGCGCGCGCGGCTTCGACGTTCTGCATCCCATGGGATGGGACGCCTTCGGCCTGCCGGCCGAAAACGCCGCGGCGCAGACCGGCGCGCATCCGGCCAAATGGACCTACGCCAACATCGCCGCTATGCGCGCGCAGCTGAAGACGCTCGGACTTTCGCTCGACTGGTCGCGCGAGATCGCGACCTGCGATCCCGAATACTACGGGCGCCAGCAGAAGCTGTTTCTGGATTTCCTCAAAGCCGGTATCGTCGATCGCAAGAAATCCAAGGTGAACTGGGACCCGGTGGATCACACCGTGCTCGCCAATGAGCAGGTGATCGACGGTCGCGGCTGGCGCTCGGGCGCGCTCGTCGAGCAGCGCGAGCTGACTCAGTGGTTCTTCAAGATCACGAGCTATTCCGTCGAGCTGCTCGACGCGCTGGAGACGCTCGAACGCTGGCCCGACAAGGTGCGCCTGATGCAGCGCAACTGGATCGGCCGCAGCGAGGGCATGCTGGTGCGTTTCGCGCTGGCCGAGCCGCTGGGAGAGGCGCGCGAGATCGAGGTCTTCACGACCCGCGCCGACACGCTCTTTGGCGCGAAATTCGTGGCGCTCGCCGCCGATCATCCGCTGGCCAAGGCCGCGGCCGAGAACAACCCCGCGCTCGCGGCCTTCGCGGACGAATGCCGGCGCGGCGGCACATCGGCGGAGGCCATCGAGACCGCCGAGAAACAGGGTTTCGACACAGGCCTGCGCGTCGTCCACCCCTTCGATCCGTCGTGGGAGCTGCCGGTCTATGTCGCGAATTTCATTTTGATGGATTACGGCACGGGCGCGATCTTCGGCTGCCCGGCGCATGACCAGCGCGATCTGGATTTTGCGACGAAATACGGGCTCGGCTTCAAAGTGGTCGTCAGCCCCGAGGGCGTCGATCCTGCCGAGCTGGAAGCGAAGATCGCCGAGAGCGGCGAGGCTTTCGACGCCGACGGCAAGCTTGTGAATTCGTCCTTCCTGGACAATCTCACCGTGGAGGCCGCGAAGAACGAGATCGCCAACCGCCTCGAAACAACGGCGCTGTTCAACGCGCCGCAGGGCGTTCGCAAGGTCAATTACAAGCTGCGCGACTGGGGCATTTCGCGCCAGCGCTACTGGGGCTGCCCGATCCCCATCGTCCATTGCGACACCTGCGGCCCCGTGCCCGTGCCGGACGCCGACCTGCCGGTGAGGCTGCCCGAGGACGTGACCTTCGACCAGCCCGGCAATCCGCTCGACCGGCATCCCACTTGGAAGAACGTCCCCTGTCCCTCCTGCGGCAAGCCCGCCCGCCGCGAGACGGACACGATGGACACTTTCGTCGATTCGTCCTGGTATTACGCGCGGTTCACCGATCCAAAGAACGAAAACGCCCCGGCGAGCCCGGAAGCGCTGAAGCGCTGGCTGCCGGTCGACCAATATATCGGCGGCATCGAGCACGCGATCCTGCATCTGCTCTATTCCCGCTTCTTCGCCCGCGCCATGCGCGACAGCGGCCATGCGGCGGCGGCGGAGCCCTTCGCCGGCCTCTTTACGCAGGGTATGGTGGTGCACGAGACCTACCGCGCCGACGGGCAGTGGGTCTCGCCCGCCGCGATCCGCGTCGAGGGCGGGGAGGGCGGTCGCCGCGCCTTCCTGCTGGACAGCGGGGCCGAGGTCGAGATCGGCCCGATCGAGAAAATGTCGAAGTCGAAGAAGAACACGGTCGACCCCGACGACATCGTCGCCAGCTATGGCGCGGACACGGCCCGCCTCTTCGTGCTCTCCGACAGCCCGCCGGACCGCGACGTCATTTGGTCGGACGAAGGCGCGCAGGGCGCCTGGCGCTTCGTGCAGCGGCTGTGGCGCACGACCGGAGAACTCGGCCACGTCGCCGCGCCCGTCGGCGCGCCGGCGCCGACGGAGATCGGCGCCGAGGCGCTGAGGCTGCGCAAGGCCACGCACAAGACCGTCGCGCAGGTGAGCGAGAACATCGAGCGGCTGCGTTTCAACAGCGCCATCGCCCGCATCCGCGAATACGCCAATGAGCTGACCGCGGCGCTGGACGCGGTGACCGAGACCCCGGTCGGCGCCGATCTCGCTTTCGCCTTTCGCGAGGCGGCCGACGCGCTGATCCGCCTCGTCGCGCCGATGACGCCGCATGTGGCGGAAGAATGCTGGGCCGATCTTGGCCACAAAGGGCTGGTATCCGAGGCGGCGTGGCCCGTCGCCGACCCGGAGCTGGTCGCGCAGGAGACGATAACCCTGCCGGTGCAGGTCAACGGCAAGAAGCGGGCGGAGATCGTCGTGGCGCATGACGCCGACGAGGAAACGATTCGCAAAGAAGCCTTGGCGCAGGATGGCGTGGTCCGCGCCCTGGAAGGAAAGCCGGTGAAGAAATTCATTTACGTGCCGAAGAGGATCGTCAATGTGGTCGTTTAGCAAGGCCCGCTTCTTCGGCGCGATTCTCGCCCTTTTGGCGCCGCTCCCCCTCTCCGGCTGCATCGAACCGCTTTACGGCGTGAGCGGCGGGTTCGACACCTCGCCGCTGGCTACGGAGCTGCAGGCGATCGAGGTCGAGGAAATCCCCGGGCGCATGGGGCATTACGTCCACAACGAACTGATTTACGGCTTCAATGGCACGGGCTCCACTGTGCAGCCGCGCTACCGGCTGAGCGTCATTCTGCGCGAGCGCGTGCAGACGCCGATCCTCGATACGGTGACCGGTCGCGCGACTTCGGCGACCGTTATCGTCGACGCCGATTACGTCCTCGTCACTTGGCCCCAGAAGGTGGAGGTGACCAAGGGCTCCGCGCTCAATATCGCGAGCTATGACCGCTTTTCGAACCGCTTCGCCAATGTCCGCGCGGCGCGCGACGCGGAAATCCGGGACGCAAAAGTGATCGCGGACTCGATTCGCACGCGCGTCTCGACAGAGATGGCGGCGCGGGCGCCGACGCCCGCCCCAGCCGTCCCCCGTTGACGCGGGAGAAGGCCGGCGCGGACCTTCTTCGATTAAGGGGATTGCATCTTGGCGTTCATCCCCTCTCCTGCGCAGCGGGGGAGGGACAGGGAGGGGGCTGAACCTTGGTCGCTGTCCCGCACAAGGACGCCGAACGCTTCGTCGCCTCACCGCCGGAGGGCGTCTTTCTGTTCCTCGTGCATGGCGCGGACGCCGGCATGGTGCGCGAGCGCGCGCTCGCGATCATCGCGAAACGCATCGACGACCGGCGCGATCCGTTCCAATTCGTGGAGCTCTCTGGCGACGCGGTTTCCGCCGATCCGCTGACACTGCTGGACGAAGCCAATACGACGCCGCTCTTTGGCGGAAAACGCGCCCTGCTCGTCGAGACGGGCGCCAAATCGGTGGTTCCCGCCGTCACCTCCCTCGTCTCCGCGCCGCCCGCCGCCTGCACTGTGGTGCTGACGGCCGGCGCGCTGAAGAAGGACGCGCCGCTGCGCAAGCTGGTCGAGGGCGCGAAGCAGGGCGCCGGCGTCGAATGTCTGCCCGACACGGAGCAGGACATTCACGCGCTTGTGGACCGCAGCCTGAAGGAGGCGGGTCTCGTCGCGAGCCCGGAGGCGCGGGCGCTGCTGCTGGCCGCGCTCGGCGAAGACCGGCTGATGAGCCGCGCCGAACTCTCCAAGCTCATTCTTTATGTGCGCGGCCGCGAGCATATCGAAGCGGCGGATGTGGAGGCGATCGTCGCGCATGCCTCGAGCATCGCCTCGGACCGCGTGGTGGCGGCGGCTTTCGCAGGCGATGCGGGCCAGACTCTCGACGCTTATTTCGCCCAGGGCGGCGATGCCGGGACTGTGCTTTTTGGCGCGCTGCGCTACGCCGTGGCGTTGCATCGCGCGCGGGTCGCGATGGAGAAGGAAGGCGGCCGCCCGGACGTCGGGATCAACGCGCTCTTTCGCGCCGGCTTCGGCTTCATGCATCGCGGGCTGATGGGGCAGCAGCTCAAGGCCTGGACCGCCGCGCGGCTGGAAGCGCTGATCGAGCCGCTGCGGGAGGCGCAAACCCGCGCCCGGGCCAATGGGGCGAGTGGGCGGATGGAGGCCGAACGGGCGTTGTGGCGGGTCGCGGCGGCGGCGGGGCGGCGCTAGCTAATCCGCGCCGAGATCGAGCATCGGCATGAAGCCGCCGAAAATCATGCGCTTGCCATCGAAAGGCATCGGCATGTCTTTCATGCGCGTGTCTTCCTGCATCTTCTTATGCGCCGCGTCGCGCACCGCTTTCGAGGGCCATTCGACCCAGGAGAAGACGACATTCTCCTCAGGTTGCGCCGCGACGGCGCGCTTGAAGTCGGTGACCTTGCCGTCGGGCACGTCGTCGCCCCAGCATTCGACAACCCGCAACGCGCCGAATTCCTTCAGCATGGACCAGAATTTCTGAGCCACGTTGCGGTAATCGTCCTTCTTGTCATTCGGCACGGGAATGACGAAGCCGTCGATATAACTCATGGCCAGGCTCCTTGCTGCGCACAGGCTTTCGTCGCCGCCCGAGATCAAACCACATAGTCTCGCATATATGGCCGTCGAGGTCCGAAGCTGGGGCCAGCCATACACGAACGCGAATTCGAAAAATCTGCGGAGGCATGGGGCAGCGCGCCGCCGGCCTGCGCCCATCTGCGCCTCACGCCGCGCTGGCGATGCTCGCAAACAGCGCGCGGCCGTCGATCCCGCCGACCAGCGGGTCGATGAGATTTTCGGGGTGGGGCATCAGCCCCAGCACATTGCGCTTGTCGGAATAAATGCCGGCGATGTCGTTGCGCGAGCCGTTCGGATTGGCCGCGCCGCCAAGGCCGCCATTCCCGTCGCAATAGCGGAAGGCGACGAGCCCCTCGCCCTCGAGCCGTTCGATCGTCGCGTCGTCGGCCTCGTAATTGCCCTCGCCATGGGCGATGGCGACCTCGATCACCTGGCCCTTGGCGTATTGTCGCGTGAAGACGGCGTCATTCCGTTCGACCCTGAGATGCTGCATCTTACACACGAAGCGCAGGTTCGCATTGCGCATCAGGACGCCCGGCAGCAGCCCGCTCTCGCAGAGAATCTGGAAGCCGTTGCAGACGCCGAGCACGAGTCCGCCTCGCGCCGCATGCGCGCGCACCGCGTCCATGATGGCGGCGCGGCCGGCGATGGCGCCGCAGCGCAGATAGTCGCCGTAAGAGAAGCCGCCCGGCAACACGACGAGGTCCGTGCCCGCCGGAAGATCGCGGTCGGCGTGCCACAGCATGGCGGGCTTCTGGCCCGTCGCCTGCTCGAGCGCGCGCGCCATATCGCCTTCGCGATTGGAGCCGGGGAAGACGATGACGGCGGCTTTCATGAGCGCTCTCAGAGGTCGATGGCGTAGTTTTCGATGACGGTGTTGGCGAGCAGCTTCTCGCAGGCGGCGGTGAGTTGCGCCCTGGCGCCCGCGGCGTCCGCGCCTGCGATCTCGATGTCGAACACCTTGCCCTGGCGCACGCTCGCGATCCCCTCGACGCCGAGCGACTTCAGCGCGCCTTCGATCGCCTTGCCTTGCGGATCGAGAACGCCGTTTTTCAGGGTGACGACGACACGTGCTTTCATGAGCTTCGTTCCAATTGGGATGGCGACACGGTTAGCGGCCTTGCGCCCAAAGGGCAAGCAAAACGCGCCCGCCAACCGCGCCGACGTCGCCATAAGAAAAAAGCCCGCATCAAGCGGGCTTTTCGTGGGTGGATAGGCGGAGGCCGGGCTTACTGCACCAGCTTCGGGGCGCCGACGCGGACGGTTTCGCCTTCCTGCATCACGCCGAGCCGGCGGGCGACCTCCGTATAGGCCTCCACGAGCCCGCCCATGTCGCGGCGGAAACGGTCCTTGTCCAGCTTGTCGTTGGACTTGATGTCCCAGAGCCGGCAGCTGTCGGGGGAAATCTCGTCGGCGACGACGATGCGCATCATGTCGCCTTCCCACAGGCGGCCGCATTCCATCTTGAAGTCGACAAGACGGATGCCGACGCCCAGGAACAGGCCCGACAGGAAATCGTTGACGCGAATGGCGAGCGCCATGATGTCGTCGATCTCCTGCGGCGTGGCCCAGCCGAAGGCGGTGATGTGTTCTTCGGAGACCATCGGGTCGTCGAGCGCATCGTTCTTGTAGTAGAATTCGATGATCGAGCGCGGCAGTTGCGTGCCTTCCTCGAGCCCGAGGCGCTTGGCGAGCGAGCCCGCGGCGACATTGCGCACCACGACCTCGAGCGGAACGATCTCCACCTCGCGGATGAGCTGCTCGCGCATGTTCAACCGCCGGATGAAGTGCGTCGGCACCCCGATATTGTTGAGGTGCTGGAAAATATATTCCGAGATGCGGTTGTTCAGCACGCCCTTGCCGTCGATCACCTCGTGCTTCTTGGCGTTGAAGGCGGTGGCGTCGTCCTTGAAGTGCTGAATCAACGTGCCTGGCTCAGGGCCTTCATAAAGGACCTTGGCCTTGCCCTCGTAGATGCGGCGACGGCGGTTCATGGGGATCAACCGGGGCTTGAGAAAGTCCATGGGGCGGCCGCGGCTCCTTCCGATATGGTCCCACGCCCGACCTTCGTCCAGCGTGCGGGAGCAGAGTGATCGACCGCGATGCGGCGGTCGTAGCGCCTTTGGGGGCCAGTTACAAGTCGGCGCCCCCGATCAGAAGTCGTATCCTACCCTATCCGAAACGCAAATGGGGCACAACTCGCTCTTTTCGGTCGCGTTTCAGCTTCGAGCGGACGGCCGGACCTTCGGCGCGGTCCGATGGGGCGGCTTGGCATTGGCATCAGGCGAGAATGCGCATATATGCGTGCGGCGCGAAGAGGATTCGCCCCCCCATTTCCCATAAGACAGCAACCCGGCCGAGGATGGACATGAGCACTTTCGACCAACGCGAAGATTCGTTCGAGAAACGCTACGTCCACGACGAAGAGCTGCGGTTCCGCGCTGAGGCGCGCCGCAACAAGCTGATCGGGTTCTGGGCCGCGGAAAAGCTGGGCAAGACAGGCGCCGACGCGCAGGCCTACGCCGACGCCCTCGTCGCAGCGGAAGTCTCGGCTGACGCCGATGAGCGCGTCGTGGCGATCGTGAAAAAAGATTTCTCGGCGGCGGGCGTCGACCAGTCCGAGCATCAGATCCGCCGCACGATGGACGAGATGCTCGCCAAGGCGAAGGCCGAGATTCAGGCCGGCTCCTAAGTCGTCAAGGCGAACAGGCGCGGGCGGTTTTCCCTTAAGCTTTCCGCGCCATGCTCGGTTCATGCGCAATTCGCCTCCAAAGACGCCGCGTCGGGCGGCCGGGCCTGCGTCGAAGTCGATTCCGGACGCCGCTTTTTTTTGCGCGGCGCCGCAGATCGCCGAAGAAGCGGCGCTCTGGCTCCGGGCGTTGGCGGGCCAGAAGCGGGCGTCCCACCATACGATCGACGGCTATGCCCGCGACGTCTCGGGCTTCCTCGGCTTTCTCACGGAGCATCTTGGCGCGCGGCCCGACTCTGGCGCGCTGATCGCCCTGCAGCCGGCGGATTTGCGCGCCTTTCTCGCCAGCCGGCGCAACGCGGGGCTCGAGAGCCGGTCGCTCCTGCGGGCGCTCGCCGCCATTCGCAATTTCCTGCGCTTTCTCGAGAAAAAGAATCTCGCCAGGACGGACTTCTTTTCCGCCGTGCGTCCGCCGAAAAAGCCGCATAGCCTGCCCAAGGCGCTGACCGTGCGAGACGCGCGCGACCTCATCGATCCACAGCAGCGCGCCGGCGAGGCCCGCGAACCGTGGGTTCTGGCGCGCGACGCCGCCGTGCTGGCGCTCCTCTATGGCGCCGGCCTGCGCATATCCGAAGCGCTGTCCATCGCCCGGGCGGATGCGCCGATCGGCCGCGTCGATCGGATCACCATCACGGGCAAGGGCGGCAAGACGCGCACCCTGCCGGTGATCGCGCCGGTGCGGGACGCCATCGAGGCCTATATCGCCAGCTGTCCTTACGAACTGAGCGGCGGGCCGCTTTTTCTCGGCGCCCGGGGGGGACCGCTCTCGCCGAGGATCGTGCAGCTTGCGGTCGAGCGGCTGCGGGGGGCGCTGGGCCTTCCCGATAGCGCCACGCCGCATGCGCTGCGCCACTCCTTCGCGACGCATCTGCTGGGGCGCGGCGGCGATCTGCGGACCATTCAGGAATTGCTCGGCCACGCCTCGCTCTCGACGACGCAGGTCTATACCGCCGTCGACAAAAAGCGATTGCTCGACGCCTACCGGTCAGCGCACCCGCGGGCGGATTGAGCGTCGTCAAAGCACGACGGTCAGCAAATGGGGGAACCGCAGCTACTCCACCGGCTCCACCGCCGTGATCTCGATGCCGAAGCCCGACAGCCCGACAAAAGCGCGCGGCTTGGCGGAGGAGGAGCGCAGGCGGATCGACGAGACGCCGAGGTCTTTCAGGATCTGCGCGCCAAGGCCGACGTCTAGCCATTGCCGCATGCGGGTCTCTTCCGCGTTCTCGGGCTGGCGGCCGATGACATTGGCGGGCACGCCCGCTGCGCCGTCGCGCAGATAGACAAGCACGCCGCGGCCCTCGCGGGCGAAGCGAGCGAGCGTCTTCTTGACGGTCGGCGCGCCGCCCATCACGTCGGAGAGAATGTCGGCGCGGTGCAGTCTCGTCGGCACGTCGCGCCCGTCGCCCACCGAACCCAGCACGAAAGCGAAATGCTGCACGCTGTCGAAAGGCGTGACATAGGCGTGCCCGGTGAACTCGCCGAATTCCGTCGCGACGGGAAAAGTCGCGACCCGCTCGACGAGTTTCTCGCGCGCCTGCCTGTGGGCGATGAGATCTGCGACCGAGACGAGCTTGAGTTCATGCGCCCGGGCGAATTCGACGATCTGCGCGCCCGTCATCACCGTGCCGTCGTCATTGGCGAGTTCGCAAATGACGCCGACGGGCGGGAGGCCGGCAAGTTTGCACAGATCGACCGCGGCTTCGGTATGCCCGGAACGCATCAGCACGCCGCCGTCCCGGGCGATGAGCGGGAACACATGGCCGGGCCGCACGAAGTCGGTCGCGCCCATGTTGCCATTGGCCAGCGCCCGCACCGTATTGCAGCGCTGCTCGGCGGAGATGCCGGTGGTGAGCCCGTGGCGCGCATCGACGGAGACGGTGAAGGCCGTGCCGAGCGGCGCGTCGTTTTCGGCGACCATGGGCGCAAGGTGCAGGCGGCGCGCTTCCTCCATCGTCAGGGGCGCGCAAACGATGCCGCAGCAATGGCGGATGATGAAGGCCATCTTCTCCGGCGTGCAGAGGGAGGCGGCGATGACGAGGTCACCCTCGTTCTCACGGTCGTCGTCGTCCGTGACCACGACGATATCTCCGCGGGCGAACGCCTCGATGGCTTCTAGGATGGAATGGGGCAAGCGGCTCTCCGGGAGGCGCGATCAGCGCGCGTCCCGCCTATCTAGCTGCGCCGGCCCGCCGATTCAAATCATTCGACCGGCGGGGCGGCCTGCAGGCGCGGCGCGCCGCAAGTGCCGCAAGTCGCGAAACGCAAGCCGGCGCCGGTCGGCGTCAGGCCCGTCGTTGGCTCGCGGCGGATCGGCGCGTCGATCTCGTTTGTCGAGACGATCCGGATCCGGATGTCGTCATCGAGTTGAAGAGCGGTGTCTTCGATCCATTCGACGCTCTGTTCGCTCACGGGATCGGAGGAGTCGATTCCGCCGACGCGAAGATCGAGGCCCTCGATTTCGACGCCGTCCGCGATCCGCGATGAAGCGCCGGCGCCTTTTCCGACCCAGGTGAGCATGAGCGACATGGCTCCGCCCTCGGTCAGACCCGTCACCGCCAACTTCTTGCCGTTCTTCCAGATTTCAAAGCCGAGCAACCTAACCTCCTACGCCGAGGCCATGCCTCACTGCGAGAGTTACGCCGAATTTGTTGCCAATTGGAGCGGTCATTTCGTTTCAATTCTAATTGATCCGGACAAATCGATCCGGAGCGCGTAGAAGCCGCGCGGGGTGGGTCCGCCACGCCACACGCCGAGGTTGAGGCTAGATGGGTAAGGCTAACAGTTGGCTAACGGCGTCGCTTCTTTTGTGGGCTCCGCTTCTGGCGGGGGAGGAAGCGGGCGCCGCGGGCGCGCCGCCCTGTCACAGCCTCGAGGAGGCCGGCGTCTCTTACGCGGTCTGCGAATTTGACGTGCGCAACGCGTCGCCACGGCTGTTTCTGCGCGACGAAAAGGGCGCGCTCTACGGCGACTTCTCGAGGCTTGCAAGCGATGTCGAGGCAAAAGGCGAGACGCTCGTCTTCGCGATGAATGCGGGCATGTACGACGCCGATTTCTCGCCCGTCGGGCTTTATGTGGAGGCCGGCGTCGAGGCGCATGCCGCGAACACTGCGGCGGGGCAAGGCAATTTCCACATGAAGCCCAATGGCGTCTTCTGGGTGACGGGCGCGCGGGCGGGCGTGACGGAGACCGGACGCTTCGTCCGATCGCACATGCATCCCGCCTACGCCACGCAATCGGGGCCCATGTTGCTCGTCGGCGGGCGGGTCAATCCGCATATCCACGAGACGGGGACGTCCGAAAAATTCCGGAACGGCGTCGGGGTCGCCGACGGGGGCATCATCCGCTTCGCCATCTCCAATCAGCCGGTGACCTTCCATCGGTTCGCGAGGCTTTTCCGGGACAGGCTGAAATGCGCGGATGCGCTTTTTCTCGACGGCGGATCGGCCTCGGCCCTCTATGCGCCCTCGTTGTCGCGGCGCGACATGTTCCACCCGATCGGGCCGATTATTGGGGTCGTCGAAAAACGATAGGCCCGTCCCCCTTCGCCTCTCAGGCCTCCATCAGGGCGCCGACATGTGCGGCGGCGCTGGCGGCGAGCTTGTCGGGGGCATAGCCGCCTTCGAGCACGGACACGACGCGCCCGCCGCAACGGCGCGTCGCGGTCTCCATCACTCGCAGCGTGACGTCGCGGAAATCCTCCGCCACGAAACGCAGGCCGCCGAGCGGGTCGTGAATATGCGCGTCGAAGCCTGCGCAGAGGATGACGAGGTCGGGCGCGAAGGCGTCGAGGCGGGGCAGAACGCGCGCCTTTAGCGCCTCGCGGAAAGCCTCGCCCCCGTCGCCCTTGCGCAGCGGCGCGTTGACGATGTTGTCGTGGGCGCCCGTTTCCGTCACGGACCCCGTGCCGGGGTAATGCGGCGCCTGATGCGTCGAGCAATAGAGGACGCGCCTCTCGTTCCAGAAGATTTCCTGCACGCCATTGCCGTGATGCACGTCAAAGTCGACGATGGCGACGCGCTCGGCCCCATGGGCGGCGACGGCGTGACGCGCGGCGATGGCGGCGTTGTTGAGATAGCAGAACCCCATCGCGGCCTCTTGGCGCGCATGATGGCCCGGCGGGCGCGACGCGACGAAGGCGTTGCGGGCTCGACCTTGCATCACGGCGTCGACCGCCGCCGTCGCGCCTCCCGCCGCGCGGAACGCCGCCTCCAGCGTCCCGGCGCTCATGATGGCGTCGGCCCAAAGATGGACGCGGCCCTCTTTCGGCGCGGATTGCTCGAGCCGCGCGACATGTGCGGGGGAATGGACCCGCAGCAGCGCCTCGCGCGAGACGGCGGGGGCGTCCATGCGCACGAGCGCCGTGAAACGCGGGTCTTCGAGCGCAATAAAAATCGCGCGCAATCTCTCCGGACTGTCGGGCCAACCGGGGCCTGGGTCGTGTTGCAGCGTCGCGGGGTGGGAGACGAAGAGCGTCGGCGCCGCCGGCGCGCCGGCGGCGACGAAAGTCGCGGCGCCGGCGAAAAGCGCGCGGCGCGTGATCACCCCACCTGCCCCCGGTGCCGCAGAAAGTGATCCGCCAGCACGCAGGCCATCATGGCTTCGCCGACCGGCACGGCGCGGATGCCGACGCAGGGGTCGTGACGGCCCTTGGTGACGATGTCGGTCTCACGGCCGTCGCGGTTGATGGTGCGGCGGGGCGTCAGGATCGAGGACGTCGGCTTCACCGCGAAACGCACGACGATCGGCTGGCCGGTCGACAGGCCGCCGAGCACGCCGCCGGCGTGGTTCGAGAGAAAGGTCGGGCGATGATCTTCTCCTGCGCGCATCTCGTCGGCGTTTTCTTCGCCCGAGAGCTCGGCGGCGGCGAAACCCTCGCCGATCTCGACGCCCTTCACGGCGTTGATCGACATCATCGCGGCGGCGAGTTCGGCGTCGAGCTTGCCATAGAGCGGCGCGCCCCAGCCGGGCGGCGCGCCTTCGGCGACGACTTCCACGACGGCGCCGATGGATGAGCCGCCCTTTCGCACGCCGTCGAGATAATCGGCCCATTGTTCGGCCATGACGGCGTCGGGGCAAAAGAGCGGATTGCGTTCCGTCTCCGCCCAGTCGAAACGCGCACGGTCGATCTTGTGCGGGCCGATCTGCACGAGCGCCCCGCGGATCGTCACTTCGGGGACCACCTTGCGGGCGACAGCGCCGGCAGCGACGCGCGCGGCCGTCTCCCGCGCCGACGAGCGCCCGCCGCCGCGATAGTCGCGAACGCCGTATTTGGCGTCATATACGTAATCGGCGTGGCCTGGCCGGTATGCGTTGGCGATCTCGCCGTAATCCTTCGAGCGCTGGTCGGTGTTCTCTATGACCAGCGCGATGGGCGTTCCGGTCGTCACCTGCACGCCGTCGGGGCGGGTGAAAACGCCGGAGAGAATCTTGACCTCGTCCGCCTCGCGTCGCTGCGTGGTGAAGCGTGATTGGCCGGGCTTCCGCTTGTCGAGAAATCCCTGAATGTCCGCTTCCGTCAGCGGGATTCCGGGCGGGCAGCCGTCCACGATGGCGCCGAGCGCGATCCCATGGCTCTCGCCGAAGGTCGTGACGCGGAAGAGATGGCCGAAGCTGTTGTGGGACATGCGCGCCTTCTAGGCCGCACCGCGTCGCCGGTCAAACGGCCGCCACGCCCGGGGGATCATCCTTTTACGGCGGCGGCGGCGCGGCGGCGGTTGCGGCCGTTTCGGGATTCTCGAGCAGACGCCTGAGCTGGGCGACGGCCATCGTGACGAGCGCGCGGCGCGGGCGCGAGGGTCCGATCTCGACGGCGGCCATATTGGCGAGCGCCTTGGCGAGGTTGCCGGTGGGCGCGCCCGACACGGTGAAGAGCAGCAGATCGGCGTCGGGCGACGGGGCGACCCCTTCCGCCACATGGGCCGCGTAATTGTTGATGCGCGCGATCTCCCCGGAGCAATCGACCATGCCGGTTAGCGGCGGCGGCAGCGCGGGCGCGGGCAGGGCGGCGATAGCGTTGTCCGCATCGAGGTCCGGCGCCGGTTTGGCGGAGGGCGATTTCATGCGCCGCGCGGCGCGGGGCTCGCCGCCGCCTTCCATGATCGAGGGCGCGGGCATGAGATCCAGCGACTCGGACAGGATGCGCCTCGCGGGCGCGGAGCCGACGCCGCCGCGCCCATGCGCCGCCAGCCAGCGCGCGCGCAAGGTGTTCTGCAATCCGCGCGGGGCGAGCCCCATCGGCACCACGCGCTGCGGCAGCATCTGCGCCATGCCGGCGCGGGAGACGGGGGCCCCGGGGACGGCGCGCGTGAGCATGGGGGAACATTGCGCCGGCGCCCAGCGCTCTACGATGGCGCGCGCCGTGTGGCGCTTGTAATCGACGTAGTAACGGCGCAGCAGGAGGGCGGCGACTGCGGCGCCCTCCTCGGCGGAGGCGAAGGCGACATGGCCATCGGCGTCGGCCGCGATCTCGCCGTTCCAGCCCGCCCGCTTGACGCACCAGTAATTGTTCAGCTTCACGCAGCGGGCCGGGTCCGTATCCTCGATGTCGAAGGCGCGGCGGGCGGCGGCGAGCGGGTTCATGTCGAGCCAGAGCGCGCTTTCCATGCGCCAATTGCCGACGGCGCGCTTTTCGGGGGCGTATTCCGGCGCCTGCGCCCGCCACAGGAGCGAAGCGGGCGCGACGACCGCAACGGGCGGCCTCGCGGGCGCGGCGGCCGAGAGCAGCATCACGAGCGTTTCGACCAGCATGACGTCGCGCCCCTCCGGCTTCAGTCGGGATCGTCGACAGGCTCGCCGCGCAGCGCCGCGGGGGTTGCGAAACGGCGCAGCCGCGCGGCGCCTTTGCGCACTTCGGCCCAGTGATCGGCGTCGATATCCAGCACGGCGAGGGCGGCCGTCGGATAGCTCGAGCGCATGTGATCGAGCTCGTCTGCGTCGCCGCTTCCGGCCAGCCAGTCGGCGAGGTCGGCGAAGCCGGGGTTGTGGCCGACGGCGAGCAATGTGTGCGCCTTGTCGGGCGTCTGTCGCAGCACGTCCACGAGATGCTCGGCGGTCGCCAGATAGATTGTGTTTTCAATCAAATGGGTGACGTGGCCCGGGAACGCCTCGAGCGTGCGCTCGAGCGTCTGCTTGGCGCGCCGCGCATTGGAGGCGACGGCGAGATCGGGGATCATCCCCTCGTCGCGGAGGAATTGGCCCATCCGGCGCGCGTCCTCTTCGCCGCGGCGCGTGAGCGGGCGTTCGCGGTCGCCGCCAGCGGAATGGCGGTCCGCCTTGCCATGACGCAGAAGGAGAAGTCGTCGCATGGGCGCCTCTGTAACATGCAAACCGAAAATTGCGCTATCGGCAGCGCGTGAGATTGGTCCGGCCTCGGCTAAAAGACCATGGGTCTTTACCCGGCTGGCGGTCCCGTGCAAGTTCGCACCGCACCTTGCTGGCTCCGATGCGGAAAATTGTGCATATGTCGAAACTTATCCACCGATATACGGTGGCCGCCGCGCTCGCGCTCGCCGCGGCTCTGGCCCCTCTCTCGCTTCTGCGGGCCGCCGATGGCGACGTCTCCGTCGATAATCTGGTTCTCACTCTTGGCCAGACCACCTACCGCATCCCGCATCTTGTAATCAAAGGCGCCTCGCTTCCGGCGACCGAACTGACCGCGCTTTTTTCGGGCGACGAGAAGGCGATCGACGCCCGCCTCGCGCGCTTCTCGGCGAAAAGCCTTGTCATCGCCGCGATGACGTCCGAAAGCCGCTCCGGCGGCGACATCGAGCGCTTCGCCTATCGCGACCTTACCGCCGAGGGCCTCGTCGCGGGCCGGGTCGCCGTCATGCGGACGGCTTCAACCGAGGAGATCGTCGAAACGGCCGATGGCGGGTCCGAGAAATATCTGTTCGGCGCCAGCGTCGCGAAAGGCGTCGATCTTCGCCAATTTGCGCATATGGCGCTCGCCTTGCGCACCGACCCCGGCGAAGCCCTCAATCCGCTCATCGACGAGGAAAGCGTCGAAACGCTCACCATCGAGGACAAACGCGAAAGGCTGGTGGTCACGACAGGGCCGATCCGCTTCACGGGGGTCAAGGGCCGCTCGCTCGCGACGGCGCCGTCGAAACTGATGGAGCGGCTCGAAAAATTCGACTCCGCCAAGGCGGACTCGGACCCGACTTTCCTGAAGGATTTCGTTGACGCGCTCGCCTCGCTCGAGATCGGCTCTTTCGACATTCGCGACATTGTCGCGGCCGGCAAGGGGGAGCCGGCGGAGAAGCCCTATTCTGTCAGGATCGGCCGTTTCGCCGCGAACAGGATCGCCAACGCGGCCGTCGGCGATTGCGCGATAGAGAATTTCACCCTCGTCTCCTCGGATGGCGGCAAGGCGTCCCTCAAACGCTTCGCTATGCGCGACGTGCGCATCGGTTCGCTCATCGACGTCTCCTATCCGCAGATCGGCCACATCGAGGTCAGGGGGTTCGAGGCAGATCTGCCCGACGCGCATATGGACGAATCGTCGCGGATGAAATTCAGCCTTGCCGGCGTCGAGGCGGATTTCATGGATTTTCGCGAAATCGCGCCGACGAAATTTGTCGCGCGCATGGATCGCTTCATCGTCGATCTCGCCGCGCGCGGGGAGGCGCCCTCGAGCGCGCAATTTCTGGCGCTCGGCTATCGCGATCTCGATGTTTCCGCCGCGCTCGCCGGCGAATGGAGCGAGAAGACGCAGGAGGCGACCTTTGCGCCCCTGCGCTTCGAGGGCAAGGACATGGGCGCCGCGACCTTGAGGGTGACTTTCGGGAGCGTCTCGAGCGCGGTGTTCTCCACCATCCCGCTGGTCTCCAGGGCGGCGGCGCTTGCGGCCTCGGTGAAGGGCGTAGAGGCGACGGTTGAGGGCGGCGGGCTCATCGACCGGCTGCTGGCGCTCGAAGCGAAAGAGCAGAAAATCCCACTGGAAAAGGCGCGGGCGGATTATGCGAAATCAGCCTCGACAATGATAGCGACGCTCGCCGGCGGGGGAGAGAAGGCGCGCATGATATCCGGCGCCGTCGCCGCCTACATCATGAAACCCAGGCGGCTTCATCTGCGGCTTTCATCTCCCAGCGGCGTCGGCGCGCTCGACGTGCTGGGGAAAAAGCCGGGCGAGATCCTGGAAAGCGTCGAGGTGGAGGCGACGGCGGAGAGGTGACCCGCCCGCCGAATCCCGCCGAACGCCAATGCATAAAATTATTCCCATCTCGTTAAGCGCATTCCGCCTTGTGCATTCGCGCACAGCAGCCCGCGGGGCTTTCTCTAGATTGACGGCATGCGGTTCGAAGCGAGCCGTCAATCGGGGGAGAGCAAGATGTTCGCAATTTTTTCCAATGAAAAGCGCTTTGCGCGCCGCCTGTCTCAGACCTTTGTCGCCGGCGCGATTTCGGTTTTCGCCTGCACTGCAGCGGCCCGCGCCGAAGTCGTCATCGATGTCGATCTGACGTCGCAGACCATGCATGTCGCATCTGCCGAGGGCTCCTACAGCTGGCCAGTTTCGACGGCGCGGGCCGGCTTCTCGACGCCGCGCGGCCATTTCGCGCCGACGGGTCTCGAGCGCATGCATTACTCCAAAAAATACCACAATTCGCCGATGCCCTATTCGATCTTCTTTCGCGGCGGCTATGCGATCCACGGCACCTACGCGACTTCAGCGCTCGGCACGCCCGCTTCGCACGGCTGCGTGCGCCTCTCGCCGCAACACGCGCAGATGCTCTACGAAATGGTCCAGCGCGAAGGTGCGAGCATCTCGATCATGGGCTCGCCGCGCGGCGCTCACTACGCCAGCCGTTGAGGGCTGCACTCCGCCTGCGCGTCAGTGCGGACCGCTCGAGATGCGCCAGCGCACATCGTTGCGTCGCGCGGCGCGGTTTGATGGCGGCCGACCCGCGCGATGCCGCGCGGGCGCCGCGACAAGATGGACGGCGCCTATGCGCAATTTCACGATTTCCGTTTCCGCCGTGCTGGCGCTCACTGCGCCGGCGATGGCAGAGCAGACGCCGGCCGCGCAGACCATTGGCAGCGCGACGACCATCGAGAAAACCGTCGAGGGCCTCGCGGGCGAGCGCAGCATGGCGCTCAAGGTCGGCGACGCCGTTTATTTCAACGAACTGCTGTCGACGGGCGCCGCGAGCCGGGGCCGATTCATTTTCGACGATCGCGCCACTCTGCAGATGGGGCCGCAATCGCAGGTGCGGCTCGACAATTTTGTCTACGCGAACAACCAGGCCAGCGCGCCGGCCGTAGCCTTCAACGTGACGAAGGGCGCCTTCCGCTTCATGAGCGCGGGCGCGGACCACAAGCCCTATGAGGTGCGCACCAGCAAGGCGTCCGTCGGCGTTCGCGGCACGTCCTTCGCAGTGCGTTCGACCGAGCTTCGCACCGATGCAGTCCTGTACCAGGGCGCCATCGAGGTCTGCCTGCCCAATGGCGGCCGGTGCCGCACGCTGGACAAGCCGTGCACGACGGTCACGGTCACCGACGCCGGCTTCACCGAGACGCGCGACGTCGCCGTGAAGGACTGGACATTCGACGAGGCATGCCGGCCGGCTCATGCGCCGAAGCCCGAGCCGGGACGCGAACCGAACCGCCGCCACGGCGCCGACTCGCCGATCGCTCCGCCGCCCTCGAACCCGCCCCCCGCCAATCCGCCGACCGTTGCGCCGCGGCGCGCGGCGGCGCCGGCGCGAGAGGCGCCTCAGCGGCTTACGTCGACTGAACGAGAGGCGCCGCCGCCGAGGGCGCAGGTCGTTCACGTTGAACCCCGCCAGACGGAAATCCTGCGGCCGGAGGTCATGCAGACAAGGCCGCCGCGCCCGCGCGACGTATCTTACGAGCCGGTTCGCCCGCGCTGGCCGCACCGCCGGATGCGCGGGCGGGACGACGACGCCGAAGCGGATGACGGGCCGGATTATCCCGTGCGGATCAGACGCTCGCCGACGCCGCCCCCAGTCGTATTCGGCGGCGGGCTGCGCCTTCCCGGACCGTGGGGAGGATCACGTTTGCCCGGGCCGTGGGGCGGGGGGCGTTATCCGCAGGGCCCGCAAGGCGGCGCATGGCCGAGAGCATGGCCAAGAGGCGGCGGTTGGCCAAGAGGCGGTGGCGACTATGCCGGCCCGACGCCGCATTGGGGAAGGTTCTGAACGGCGCCCGCCCCCATGACAGCAAAAGAAAAAGGCGGGCGCCTTCTGGGCCCCCGCCTTTTTTCATGACGTCCGGAGCCGCCCTTAGCTCGCCAGACTTCTCGCCAGCTCGTCCGTATGGGCGTGCATCCGGCGGGCCATCACGTCGATCTCGCGGGCCATACTGACCATGGCCTCCACTCCGGCGCCGGTCTGGGCCATGGCGTTGGCCACCTGATCGGCGTGAGAGGACATGGAGCCGGCGCTGGTCGCGGCCGAGCGCACGCTGCGGGCGATTTCCTTGGTGGCGGCGTCCTGCTCGTGGACGGCCTGGGTGATGATCGCCGAAATATGTTCCACCTCGGCAATCTTGGCCTTGATCTTGCCGATCGAGGCGACAGACTGGTCGGTCGCGGCCTGGATTTCGGCAATCTGGTCGGCGATGTCCTGCGTCGCCTTGCCGGTCTGGGTGGCGAGGCTCTTCACCTCCTGCGCGACGACGGCGAAGCCGCGGCCGGCTTCGCCCGCGCGGGCGGCTTCGATTGTGGCGTTCAGCGCCAGCAGATTGGTCTGGGCGGCGATGCGGGAGATGAGGTTGACGACGTCGCCGACGCGATTGGCGGCGGCCGCGAGGCGCAGCATCTCGGCCGAAGAGCCGTTGGTCTCGATCACGGCCTGACGCACGACGGTGGTCGATTCGACAGCCTGCTTGCTGATCTCGCCGATGGCGGCGAGGAGCTGCTCGGAGGCGGTGGCGACCGAGGCGACGTCTGTCGCGGCCTGTGTGGAGGCGGTGCGGGCGAAGTCGCTGTCGGCGCGGGCGCGGCGCTCGTGGACGATCATTTCCTCCGAGGAGGCGGCCATGCGCCGCGTCATCTCGCCGAGCTTGGCCGTGGTGGCGGAGAGATCGACCGAGTAATGTTCCACCTTGTCGCGAATCGCTGCCTCGCGGCGCAGCCGCTCCTCGCGGTCGTCGCGGGCCTTGATTTCGGCGGTCATGGCGTTGTTGGCCCGCACGGCGTCGCGCAGAATGACGAGGGCGCGGGAGATGTCGCCGATCTCGTCCATGCGCTCGGTGTCGCTGACGTTGATGCCCGTGTCCCCAGCCGCGAGGTCGGTCATCTGCCGGGCGATGGTCTTGATCGGGATGGTGATCGTCCGGTGCATGGTGGGCACCGAGACGCCGACGACGAGGAAGCCGGCGACGAGCGTGCCGACGAAGAGCTGGATAGAGAGGGAGCTCGCCGCCTCATACGCCGCCCGGGCGAATTTCGCGGTCTGGGCCGGGTCAGCCGATGCGGCCGCGGCGGCGCTGAGGTCTCGGACGTTGATTGTGCCGAAATAAGCGGCGGCCCCCATCAGCAGGAGCAGCGCAAGAAATAGAAATTGGCGAAAGACGAGGCCGGCGCCGATGGATAAATTGCGCATATGCTCAGTTGTCCTGCTATTGGATCGGGCACAAGGTAAGCAGCAGTCTTTCACGTTTGGTTAACGGTGAAGGTCGGGGCGGTCGATTCGCGGGTGGAGCAGGAGCGAAAATGCTTGAAATTGCGGTCCAGATGGACCCCCTGGAGCGAATCAACTTCGCCGGCGACTCGACTTTCGCGTTGATGCTGGAAGCCGGGCGCCGCAGCCACCGGCTCTGGTTCTATACGCCGGACCAATTGTCGCTCGAGGGCGGGCGGCTCTTCGCGCGCGCCCATCACATCGACGTTTTCGACGATCCGTCCCGCTATTACGCGCTTGGCGAAGCAAGGGAAATCGACCTCGTCGACATGGATGTTGTGCTGCTGCGCCAGGACCCGCCCTTCGATCTTGCTTATATCACCTCGACCCATTTCCTGGAGCGCATCCAGTCGCGCGTGCTCGTCGTCAACGACCCCGGCCATGTCCGCAACGCGCCGGAAAAGGTCTTCGTGATGGAGTTCGCCGACCTCATGCCGCCGACGCTCATCACCCGCGACCGCGCGGCGATCGAGCGATTCCGGGCCACGCATGGTGACGTCGTCATGAAGCCGCTCTATGGCCATGGCGGCGCGGCGGTCTTCAAAGTGACCCCGCGCGATCCCAATTTCGGCTCGCTCTTCGACATGTTCAGCGCCAGCTTTCGCGAGCCCTGGGTGGTGCAACAGTTCCTGCCGGAGGTGGTGAAAGGCGACAAGCGCATCATCCTCGTGGACGGCGAGGCGCTGGGCGCGATCAACCGGGTTCCGGCGCAGGACGACATCCGCTCCAACATGGTGCGCGGAGGCGCGGCCGCCGCCACCGAGCTCGACGCCCGCGAGCAGGAAATCTGCGCACGCCTCGGCCCGGAGCTGAAAAAGCGCGGGCTGCTCTTCGTCGGCATCGACGTCATCGACGGGCGCCTGACTGAGATCAACGTGACTTCGCCGACGGGCCTGCGCGCGCTAAAACGCGTGGGCGGGCCAGACCTCACGGTCCCGCTTTTCGACGCCATCGAGCGTCGGCTCGCGGCGCTGCGCGCGGCAGGATGACGAAGATGGATCAGACGGTTTCCACTAGCGTCTTCGACAGTCTCGACCCGGCGCAAGGCTTTCTCGGTCTGAGAAAGGCGCTCGCGGCGCCCCTTGCCGAATTGTGCAGGAGGGAGAAGGGCCACGCGCGCCGCACGGCGGCCGTCGATCTCTTCCGCTCAACCCTCGCCGAGGGCCGCGCCCGCGCCCGCGCGCGGCTGGAGGCGCGTGGCTCCGGACTGGCGTGCGCCCAGCTCATCTCGCAGCTTCAGGACGAGCTGATCGGCGCGATCTACGACTATGTCGTCAATTTTGTCTATCCCGCGGACAATCCGACCTTTGCGGAGCGTCTGACCGTCGTCGCCGTCGGCGGTTACGGGCGCGGCATGCTGGCGCCGGGCTCCGACATCGATCTGCTGTTCCTGCTGCCCTACAAGCAGACGCCCTGGGGCGAGAGCGTCGTCGAAGCCATTCTCTACGTCCTGTGGGATCTGCGGCAGAAAGTCGGACACGCCACGCGCTCGGTGGCCGAATGCATGCGTCAGGCGCGCGCCGACATGACCATCCGCACCACGCTGCTGGAGGCGCGTTTCATTCTCGGCAGCACGGAGCTTTTCACCGAGTTGCAGGACGCCTTCGACCGGGAAGTCGCGCGCTCCGACGCGCGCGAGTTCGTCGCGGCGAAACTGGCTGAGCGCGAAACGCGCGTGCGGCGCGCCGGCGCCTCGCGCTATCTCGTCGAGCCGAATGTGAAGGAGGGCAAGGGCGGCCTGCGCGACCTCAACACGCTCTTCTGGATTTCCAAATATGTCTATCGCGTGCGCGACGTGAAGGAGCTGGTCGCGGCGGGCCTCTTCACCTCCGCCGAGCTGTCCCTCTTTGAGCGCTGCGACGAATTCCTGTGGCGCGTGCGCTGTCATCTGCATTTCGCGACCGGGCGCGCCGAAGAGCGGCTTTCTTTCGATGTTCAGCCGGCGATGGCGGCGCGCCTCGGCTATCACAATCGTGGCGGCCTTTCTCGCGTCGAGCGTTTCATGAAGCATTACTTCCTGGTCGCAAAGGAAGTCGGCGATCTCACTGCGATCGTTTGCGCGGCGCTGGAAGAGAAGCAGGCGAAGCCGCGCGCGATCTTCGACCGATTCATCCAGCCGTTCCGGCGCCGGCGAAAGGCCCCGCATGGCGACTTCGTGATCGCTCAGGACCGCATCAGCGTCGCGGACGAAAATGTCTTCCATCGTGATCCGGTCAACATCATCCGCCTGTTCTGGATGGCCGATCACCATGGATTGCCGCTGCATCCCGACGCGCTGCGGGCGGTGACGCTCTCCTTGCGCGAGATCGACCCCGATCTGCGCGCGGACAAGGAGGCGAACCGCCTCTTCCTCGAAATCCTGCTGTCGCGGAATATGACCGAGATCATCCTGCGGCGCATGAACGAGACCGGCGTGCTGGGGCGCTTCGTCCCCGATTTCGGCCGCATCGTCGCCTTGATGCAATTCAACATGTATCACCACTATACGGTCGACGAGCATCTGCTGCGCGCGGTCGGCGGCCTTTCCGATCTCGAAGCGGGACGTTTGCCGGAGCATCAGCAACTCGTCGGCGAAATCCTCCCCACGATCGTCAATCGCAAGGTGCTCTATCTGGGGCTTTTCCTTCACGACATCGCCAAGGGCCGCAAGGAGGACCACTCCGTCGCCGGCATGGATGTCGCGCGCTCCGTCTGCCCGCGCCTCGGCTTCACGCCCGGCGAGACGGAGACGGTGGCCTGGCTCGTCGAGCATCACCTCACAATGTCGAGCTTTGCCCAGAGCCGCGATCTCTCCGACCGCGTGACGATCGAGAGCTTCGCCGCCATCGTGCAGACCATCGAGCGTCTCAAGATGCTCTTCGTCCTCACAGTCTGCGACATCAATGCGGTCGGCCCCGGCGTTCTCGACGCCTGGAAGTCGCAGCTTCTGCGCGTGCTCTATTGGGAGACCGAGGTCGTGCTCGGCGGCGGGCATTCCTCCGTGGACCGCAAGAGCCGCGTCGCGGCCGCGGTCGACGAATTACGCGCCGCGCTTCCGGAATGGAGCGACGAGGAGTTCGAGGCTTACGCCCGGCGTCACTATCCCGCCTATTGGCTCAAGGTCGATCTCGCGCGCAAGCTCCATCATGCGCATATGCTCGCGAAGCTCACCGGGGCGGAGACCCCGCTCGCAACCGCCGTGGAGCTCGACCGCGCGCGCGGCGCCGTAGAGCTGACCGTGATCGCGCCCGACCATCGTCGCCTGCTCTCGATCATCGCGGGCGGTTGCGCCGCCAGCGGCGCCAATATCGTCGACGCGCATATTTTCACCACGGTCGACGGACTGGCGCTCGACACGATCTTCGTCTCGCGCGCTTTTGACTTCGACGAAGATGAAATGCGCCGGGCTCGGCGTATCGCGGATTTCATCGCCAAGGCTTTGAAAGGCGACGTCTTCGTGTCCGACGCAGTGAAGGCGCGCGCCCGGCAGAACCAACAGCTCGCCGCCTTCACTGTGGCGCCTGAGGTGGTGGTCGATAACAGCCTGTCGAACGTCTATACGGTCATCGAGGTTTCCGGCCTCGACCGCGAGGGGCTTCTCTTCGACCTCACCAACGCGATCTCGAAGTTGAACCTCAACATCGCCTCGGCCCATATCACGACCTTTGGCGAGCGGGCGGTCGACGCCTTCTACGTCACCGACATTACGGGCGCGAAAATCGTGGCGCCGCTGCGCCAGGCCGCCATCAAGCGCCAGCTTCTGGACATATTCGCACCGGCCGCCGAGAAGCGGCCCGCGAAGCCGCTGAATGTCGTGGCGACTTGATTTTGACCGCCGTAGCGCAGATATCGAGGCCTTTAAGGCGCTCCACTGAAACGATGGACTTGACATGAGCCAACAGAGCAACGACGGAAACAGCCCCGAGACGCCCCCGGGCGCGGGAGAGGATCCGGCGCAGGCGTCTTCGCTGTCGCAGCCCTCCGCCGAATCGAGCGTCAACGAACCCGAGCCCTTCACCGAGCTCGACAACCTCTATGCCGAGAACGCCGCCCTCAAGGACAAGCTTCTGCGCGCCATGGCGGAGGCGGAGAACATCCGCCGCCGCGCCGAGAAGGAGATCGCAGACGGGAAGCTCTACGGCATAACGAATTTTGCGCGAGAGATGCTGCCATTCGCCGATAATCTGCGCCGCGCTGCGGAAAGCGTCCCAGTAGAGGCGCGCGGACGTCTCGACCCGGTCGCCGCCGCGCTGATGGACGGACTGGCCGTGACGGAACGGGATTTTCTCGCCCGCCTTGCCCGTTTCGGGGTGAAGCCTATCGAGGCGCTCGGCGCAAAGTTCGATCCCAATCTCCATGAAGCGCTCTACGAAATCCCTGACGAGGCGCAGCCGGCTGGTACGGTCGCGCAGGTCATGGAGCTGGGCTACACGATTGGCGACCGCGTGCTTCGCCCGGCGAAAGTCGGCGTGACGCGCGGCGGCCCCAAGGCCTGAGCGGGCCAATGGACGTCATGGCCGATCCCGAAAGGGCGATCAGCCCTGGCGTGGTGAACGCCGTCGTCTATCACAAGGGCGTGAAGATCGCCGACATCGACATAGACGAGGCGGGCGCGTGGGCCCAGCGTGACGGTCATGTCGTCTGGATCGGGCTCTATGAGCCCGACATCGCCTTGCTCGAGCGGGTGCGCAAGCAGTTCTCGCTGCACCCGCTGGCCATCGAGGACGCAGCCGAGGCGCATCAGTTTCCCAAGCTCGAGGAGTTCGACGACAGCCTCTTCATCGTCGCGCGAACGGCGCAGCGGCAGGATGGCCGCGTCGCCTTCGGCGAGACGCATTTCTTCGTCGGCGCGGGCTATGTCGTCAGCGTGCGCCACGGCCCCTCGCAAAGCTACGCCGCCGTGCGCCAGCGCTGCGAAGCGCGCGCGCAGCGTCTTTCGGAGGGCGAGGATTTCATCGTTTACGCGCTCCTCGATTTCATCGTGGACAATTACTCTCCGGTTCTCGACAGCATCAACGATCAAGTCGAGGACATCGAGGACCATGTGCTCGCCACGACGGTCGGGGAGGAGGAGATCGAGCTGCTTTACATGCTGCGCCGCGATCTTCTGCGGCTGCGCAACGCCGTGCTGCCGCTTGCCGACGTCTGCCGCGCTCTGGAGCGCACCAGCGTCGTTTTCATTGATCCCGTGATGAAACCGCATTTCCGCGACGTGCGCGATCATCTGCGCCGTGCGCAGGAGCGCATCGACACGCTGCGCGAGACGCTTGCCTTCGCCTTCGAAGCGAGCCTGATGAATGCGCAGATGGCGCAGACCAACATCTCGCGTCGTCTCGCCGCCTGGGCCGCGATCCTCGCCGTGCCGACCGCCATCGCCGGCATCTACGGCATGAATTTCGAGCATATGCCCGAACTCAAGTGGCAATATGGTTACTACGCTGTGCTCGGCGTCACGGTCACGATTTGCGCCGTGCTGTACTCACGTTTCCGCAGGTCGGGTTGGCTCTGAAGCGCTTATGCGCTCAACGACTAAGGCGCCGCGCGCGCAGATAGTCGACGAGAGTGTCGATCTGATAATCGGCGAGCATCGGGTTCGGCATTTTCGTATCGCCCGCCGCGCGGCCATGCGGTGACGAGAGCAGGCGGCGAAGATTGGTTTCGTCGAGTTTATGGCGTTGAGCGAGAAGCCTGAAGGCCGGAGCCGGCGGGTTCATGATCGGCGGAACGCCCTGGTCGGCGCCGATGCTATGACAGGCCGAGCAAATCTCCTGCGCCAATGCGCGGCCGGCTTCGACTGCGTTCTCCTCGCCGAACGCCGTGCGCGTCTGCGCTAGCAGCACGAACACGAGCAGGCGGATGGACTGGCCTTTCATCGAGTGACCTCGTCGCGTTGCGCACGGCGATGAGCGCCGCCAGCGCCTTTCGCCTTACGAAAGTTTCATCCGCCGGCCATTGGACTGCAAGCGGCGCGTCTCCATCTTCCTCATGCAGGCGGCGACGGAGCCTCCCAGTTGAAGCTCCCCCGGGCTTTTACCCTCCTCTCCGTCGCCGCGACCATGGAGACGAATTGAAATGCATCATCTGATTTTCGAGCGCAGCTCCCGCTTGGCGCCGCCGCGTCGCCGTAGCGCCTCGCGCCTTGCGCTGATGGGCGCCGCTGCGGCGCTGGCGTTTGGCGGCGCGTTTGGCGCTCCCATTGGCCCCGCCTTCGCCGAAGCCCCTTCCGTCACCGTGGCGCCGGCGACCGGCCCCGCTTCCTTCGCCGACATCGTCGAGCGCGTGAAAGGCGCGGTCGTCGCCATGAAGGTCAAGTCCGTCGAGGAATCGCATAATCCTTTCGAAGGGCAGGACATGTCGCCCGACGATCCGATGTATCGCTTCTTCAAGCGTTTCGGCGAGACGCCGCAAAAGCGCATGACCATGTCGCAGGGCTCGGGCTTCATCATCAGCCCCGACGGCTATGTCGTCACGAACAATCACGTCGTCGACCATTCGAGCGACGTCGAGGTGGCGCTCGAAGACGGGCGGACCTTGCCCGCCAAAGTGATCGGCACCGACAAGCGCACCGATCTCGCGCTGCTCAAGGTCACTGACGGGAACAAGCTTCCCTATGTCGAATGGTCGAATACGCCGCCGCGCGTCGGCGACTGGGTGATTGCGGTCGGCAATCCATTCGGCCTCGGTGGATCGGTCACCGCGGGTATCGTCTCGGCGCGCGGGCGCGACATCGGCGCCGGTCCCTATGACGATTTCCTCCAGATCGACGCGCCGGTGAATCGCGGCAACTCGGGCGGTCCAGCTTTCGACTCGCATGGCGCCGTCATCGGCGTGAATACGGCGATCTATTCGCCCTCCGGCGGCTCGGTCGGCATCGGCTTCGCCATTCCGGCGGAAGTCGCCAAGGACGTGGTCGCCTCGCTCAAGGACAAGGGCATCGTGGCGCGCGGATGGATCGGCGTCAAAATTCAGCAGGTCACGCCCGAGATCGCCGACAGCCTGGGGCTGAAGTCGGCCAAGGGCGCGCTCATCGCGCAGCCGCAGAAGGGCGCCCCGCCGAGGCCGCGGGCCTGAAGGCCGGCGACGTGATCATCGCCGTCAATGGCGAGAAGATCGAGAACCCGCGCGAACTGGCGCGCAAGATCGCCGCCATGGGGCCTGGCAAGTCGGTCGACATCGCTTATCTGCGCAATGGCTCGGAGAAGAACGCCAAGATAACCCTCGGCAAATTGCCCGAGGAAAAGGAGGCGCGCGCGGATGACGAGGATACGGGCGGTACCGACCGGCAGCTCGTCTCTGGCGAGCCTCGGGATCGACGTCGCTCCAGCTTCGGAAGTGCGTGGCGGCGGCGAAGGCCTCTATGTCACCAATGTCGATCCGGACGGCGTCGCGGCGCAGAAGGGCATTCGTCGCGGCGACCTGATCGTCGAGGCTGGCGGTCAACCGGTGAACTCGCGGGCGGATCTCTCCAACGCAGTGGATGGCGCCCGCAAGGAGGGCCGCCGCTCGGTCCTGCTGCGGTTGAAATCCGCCGACGGCGCGAAATTCATCGCCGTGCCGGTGAAGTCAAACGCCGGCTAATGCAATGTAAAAGATGGAGTTTCTTGCGATTGGGGCCGCCAGACTGCACCCGCCCGCAGGTGGTCCTCGCAAGGAAGAGCGACGGAAGTTTTGCCAGCCCCCTCCTGGCTCCGTCGTGGGCAGGCCGGCGCATGATGTGCCGGCCTGCCGTTTTTTTGCAAGGTCGGCTATTATGACGGTGATGCGCATACTCCTTATCGAAGATGACAAAGAGGCGAGCGATTATCTCGTCAAGGCGTTCCGCGAGCAGGGTCACGTCGCCGATCACGCGGCGGACGGCCTCAGCGGCTATGCGAGCGCCCGCGAGGGCGAATACGACGTGCTGATCGTCGACCGCATGCTGCCGAAGATGGACGGGCTCTCGCTCATCTCGAGCCTGCGCGAGCAAAAGGTCGAGACCCCGGTCCTGATCCTTTCGGCGCTCGGGCAGGTGGACGATCGCGTGAAGGGCCTGCGCGCCGGCGGCGACGACTATCTGCCCAAGCCCTACGCCTTCTCCGAGCTGCTGGCCCGCATCGAGGCGCTGGTGCGCCGCCGCATCGGGCCGCGCGGCGAGGAGACGCATTATCGCGTCGGCGATCTCGAACTCGATCGCCTGTCGCACAAGGTGACGGTCGGCGGGCAGGAGATCGTTTTGCAGCCGCGCGAGTTCCGGCTGCTCGAATATCTCATGAAGCATGCCGGGCAGGTCGTGACGCGCACAATGCTGCTCGAGAACGTCTGGGACTATCACTTCGATCCGCAGACGAACGTCATTGACGTGCACATTTCACGCCTGCGCGCCAAGATCGACAAGGGGCGCGAGAACCCCTTGCTGCATACGGTACGCGGCGCTGGCTACATGA
This sequence comes from uncultured Alphaproteobacteria bacterium, assembly GCA_963806665.1. GTDB lineage: Bacteria > Pseudomonadota > Alphaproteobacteria > Rhizobiales > Beijerinckiaceae > Methylocystis. Next base: position 555,493 of record CAWDYM010000007.1, read on the forward strand.
TCAGGGACGGAATGCGTTAGGCGATCACCACCAGCCGCCCCATCCCCAGCCGGGACCCCAGCCGTAACCGCCCCAGGCATAGCCCCAGCGCGGGGCGGTCGCCGCCGCGATCCCGGCGCCCATCAGCCCGAGGGCGGCGCCAGCGAACATCGCGCCCGCAGGGTCGTAGCGGCGGTAGTAATAGGCCCGTCGATAATGCGGGCGGTAATAGCCCCAGTGGCGATAATGATGGCGGTGGTAGCCCCAATGCCGGTAATGCGGTCGCCAATATCCCCAGTGATGGCGCCGCCAGTGGCGCCCATAATAGCGGATCTGCGTCACGGGCGTCGTCAGGCCGACGACCGACGGGGGCGCCACGCTCATCGCCAAGGCTTCGGGCGGCAAGGCGCTCAGCGTCGTCGCACCGCAAAGAACGCTCAGCAGGGCGGATTTGAGTGTGTTTTTCATCGGCGTGCGACCTCCGCTAGCCCCTCGGCGAATGAACGTCGACAGTTGCGGATCGTTCCCGGCCGGGCGGCGGTCTGGCCGCCCCTGCGACAAGCGGCGCGAATGCCCATATCTTTGCAGCACGCTCGGCCCGCGGCCGCAACAGGAAGCGCGATGTGACAACGGGAAAAGTCGGCAAGCTCTTTCGAACGACCGCCTTCAAGCTGTCGCTCGCCTATCTCGTACTTTTCTCCATCGGCGCCGGTCTCGTGCTCACGCGCGTCGGCGCACGCGTGAAGGAAGTGCTCGACGAGCAGATCGAGCAGACGGTGGACGCGGAGATTCGCGCGCTGTCGGAGCAATATGCGCAGGGCGGGCTCCATCAGCTCACCAATGCGTTGGAGCGCCGCGTGCGCGCGCCGGGCGGTTCGCTCTATCTCCTCACCACTCATTCCGGGGAGGTCATCGTCGGCAATATCGAACCGCCGACGGTGGCGCCGTCGGGCGGTACGGCGCTTGTCGAGACGTCCTATCAGCGCCGCGGCGAGCCGGGGGTCGAGCATCCGGCGCTGCTGCGCCTGTTTCTCATTCCCGGCGGGTTCCGGCTCCTCGTCGGCCACGATATCGAGGACCATCAGGTACTGCGGGACATCCTGCGCCGGGCGCTGGGCGTCTCGCTGTTCTGGCTCGCGCTCGTCGGCGCGCTGGGAGGCCTCTTCGTGGCGCATCGGATGCTGGAGCGCGTCGACGTCATGTCCGCCTCGGCGCGGCGCATCATGGCCGGCGACCTGCACGAGCGCCTGGCGGTCTCGGGCGCGGGCGACGAGCTGGATCGTCTCGCCGAAAATTTCAACGCCATGCTCGAGCGCATCTCGGAACTCATGACGGGCCTGCGCGACGTCTCCGACAATATCGCGCATGACCTCAAGACTCCGCTGACGCGCTTGCGCAATCGCGCCGAGGCGGCCTTGCGCGGCGGCGGCGACAATGGCGAGCATCGCGAGGCGCTCACGGCGGTCATCGAGGAGTCGGACGCGCTCATCCGGGTCTTCAACGCGCTGTTGATGATCGCGCGGGCGGAGGCCGGCTATTCGAGCGACAACCTCGTCACTTATGACGCGGATGTGGTGGTCAGCGACATCGTCGAGATGTACGAGCCGGTCGCCGAAGAGCAGGGGGTGCGGCTGGACGTTTCGACCGACGCGGGACTGACCGTCATCGGGAGCCGCGAGCTTCTGGGGCAGGCCGTCGTGAATCTCGTCGACAATGCGCTCAAATACGGCGCCTCGGGCGACGATCCGAAGATCGACGTGAGCGCGAAACGTGTTTGCGACCGCATCGAGATCACTGTCGCGGATCGCGGCCCCGGCATTTCGCCGGCCGATCGCGAGAGGGTGATCGGGCGTTTTGTGCGGCTCGAAAATTCGCGGTCCCGGCCGGGGTCGGGCCTTGGCTTGTCAATGACCGCGGCTGTCGCCCGCCTTCATCACGGCGCCCTGCGGATCGAGGACAATGCGCCGGGGTTGCGCGTCGTGCTGTCGCTTCCGGCGATCCGCGCCGCGGTCTCGCGCGAGCGCGCATAGGCGGGCGCGAGAACAGCGACCGAAGGCCTTTCGGGCGCCGGCGGCCTTTCGGCGGCGCGCGTCATGAGCGGCGTGACATTGGCGCCGGCGCAATGCGCGCAGGCGAGGCGTATCATCGCCACTGTGCCGCGACCGACGCGTGAACGGATGCGCAGCGCGCCGCCGTGAAGATCGACGAGCGCGCGGGCGATGGCGAGGCCGAGCCCCGAGCCTTTCATGCCGTTTTCCATGACGCCCGCGCTTTGTTCGAAGGGCCGGCCGAGCTTGGGAAGGGCGCGCGGGTCGATGCCCTGGCCCGTGTCCTCGACGAAGAAGGCGATCGAGTCCCCGTGATGGCGCACGCGCAGGCGAACGAAGCCGCCGGCGTCCGTGAATTTGACGCTGTTCGACAGCAGAACCGCGAGCGCCTTGACGATCGCCGCCTCGTCGCCCACGCAGCGCAGCTTTTCATCGACTTCGACGAGCAGGCTGATCCGCTTGTCTTCCGCCCGCTCGCGCCACAGGTTCGCGGCGCGGCGCGCGGCGTCGGCGACATTCACTTCGCGCTCGGCGAGGCGCACGAGGCCGGCCTCGAGCCGGGACATGTCCAGAATGTCGGAGATGACTTCGTTGAGATAGGTTCCGCCCTGGCGGACGTTGTTGCAGTACTCGACATATTTGGGCGAACCCAGCGCGCCGAAGGGTTCGGCGAGCATCATTTCGGAAAAACCGATGATGGCGTTGAGCGGCGTGCGCAACTCGTGGCTCATATTCGCGAGAAATTCCGATTTCGCGAGATAGGCGGCCTCAGCTTCGGCCTTTTGGTGATGATATTGCTCCGCGAGCGTCGCGAGCTGCTGAGCCTGCATTTCGAGCGTTTGGCGGGAATGCGTGAGATCGTCGACGCTCGCGGTGAGGCGCCGCTCGGATTCAAGCAGCTTTTCCTCGTTGTGCTTGAGCGCGGTGATGTCGGCGCCGACGGAAACATAGCCGCCGTCCTTCGTGCGCCGTTCGTTGATCTGCAGCCAGCGGCCGTCGGCGAGACAGGCTTCATACGTGCGGGCGTCGGCCGCGCGCAGCTCCGCAGAGGAGATTTCGGTTCGGATGGTCGGGGCCTTCGCGTGCTGCATGATCTTCGCGTAGTTCCCGCCCGCGACGGCGGCGATCGGCGAGAGCCCGTGAAGATCGAGAAATTTCGAATTGCAGGTGACGAGCTTGTTCTGTGCATCCCAAAGAACGAAGGCTTCGGAGATTGCTTCGATCGCGTCGCGCAGGCGGATGTTGGCGATGGCCGTGTGCTCGGCGAGCGCATGTTGCTCGGAAATGTCCACCGCGATGCCGACAAGATGCGGGCTCGCGTCCTGGTCGTCCTCGATGAGCTGGGCGCGTGCCCGCAGCCATATCCATCGGCCGTCCGCGTGCCGGGCGCGAAATTCGTGATCGAGCGCCTTTGATTTCGCGCTCGCGACCTTTTCGGCGATGGCGGTGAGATCGCCGTCCTCGCGGTGGATCAGCGCATTGAGCTCGTCGAATGAAAGACAGCGGCCTTCCTCGGCGGGAAGGCCGAGCATTTCATACATCGAGTCGGACCAGTAGATGCGGCCGCGGCCGATGTCCCAGTCCCACAGGCCGCAGCGGCCGCGCGAGAGCGCAGCGTCGAGGCGCCTGCGAATGCAGGCGTTCACCTGCTCGGCCGCCTGCCGGCGCCGCGACTGACGGAAGTAGGCGAAGACGATGACGAGCAGCATCAAGGTGGTGAAGGCGAAAACGAGAGCATATTGCGCCGCGATGGTCCGCCACTCGCCGAGCACATTGTCGAGTGGATAGATCATCGCGACCTGCCCATAGGGCGGGGGCAGTTTCTGCACCGTGGCGAGGGCGGCCGTTCCGTCCGGCAGAGTGAGCCGCATCACGCCGGCCTTGTCGGCGAAGTCGCTGAGCGGCTGATCGGCGCCCAGCACGTCGTGCAGCGTCGCATCCTTGGCGTCGATGCGGCGGAAAGGCCGCGGCGACATGGCCATGGTCGTCGGTGACGAGGATTCGGCGGCCGCGCGGCCGTTGCGCGTCCGGGCACGAGCTTGTTCAGCGGCTCGGGGAGCGGCTTCTGGGCGTCGGCCTGGATGCGGTCGTAAATGTCGTGCTTGACCGCGCGGGCGAAGACCTCGAGGTCGTCGGTCGCTTCCGCGACGAGTTGGTCCTGCATCGTGCTCGTGAAGCGAAACCGCGAAGGCGGCCAGCGCAGGAGGCAGATGCCCGAAGCGACGAAGGCGAGCCGCCGCAGCCACTGGCCTTCCTTGGCGGTCTTGTCTCCATCGCCGTCGAAGCGATAGGCGCCCCAGACGGTTTCGGCGTGACTCATCGCACGAGCTGCGGTGATGCGCGCCATTAATTAATCTCCGAAATCAGGCGATCGTTCGAGGGGCCGGGGGCACGCCCAAATCACCTTCATTCGAATCTCTCAAGCCGGAATTGTCCAGACCTTAATTCTCCGTGAACGTCCGCGCGCGGCTACGCCAAAGCACGCGTGGCGATGTCCTTCACGTCGGCGGAAAGCTCTTCCTTTTCAATAATCAGGCGAAGCCTTTCCTCGACCAGCGCGCGCCGCCGCGGCTCCAGCGTACGCCAGGAGCGCAGGGAAGAAAGGAGCCGGGCGGCCAGCTGCGCGTTCCGGGAGTCGAGCGCCAGCACGACCTGCGTGAGGAGGTCGTATCCGGAGCCGTCGAGGGCATGGAAGCGGGTGGGATTGCCATTGGCGAATGCGGCGACGAGCGAGCGGACGCGGTTCGGATTCGCGAGCGAAAAATCGGGGTGTGACATGAGCTTGAGGACTCGCGACGTCGTCTCCGGCTCCGGGATCATGGCCTGCAGCGCGAACCATTTGTCGATGACGAGCGCGTCGCCCGCGAACGTCGCGTAGAAGTCGGCGAAGGCGTTCTCGCGCGCATCGCCACCAAGGAGCGCGAGCGTCGACAGAGCGGCGAGCCGGTCGGTCATGTTGCCCGCTGCGACGAATTGGCTCTGCGCGCAGGCGACGCCTTTTTTTGCGTCGCCAGCCGCGATGAGGTCGAGCGCCGCCGCCTTGAGCGCGCGGCGCCCGGCGCCCGCCGCGTCGGGCCGGAAGGGGCCAGCCTCCGCAAGGCGCGCATAAGCCGCTTCGGCGTCGACGCAGAGCGCCCGCCCGATTTCTTCGCGCAGACCCATGCGGGCGGCGAAGAGCACGTCGGGGTCGACATTGTCGCCGGCCTCGCGCGCGAGGTCGATTTCAGAGGGCAGGGACAAGGCCTGCGCGGCGAAGGCGGGGTCCGCGCCGGCGTTGGCGAGGATGGTCCGCAGCGCCGTGACGTAACCCGGCGCCTCGGGTGACGGCGCGCCCTCGGCGGCGGCCTCGACGCGCCCGAAAATGGCTCGCAGGGCGAGGCTCTGCGCCGCCTGCCAACGGTTGAACGGGTCATCGTCAAAGGCGAGCAGGCGTTCGAGATCGGCGCTCTGCGGCGCGGGCTCGAGACGTACCGGCGCCGAGAAGCCGCGCAGTAGGGAGACGACGGGACGCGAAGGGACGCCGCGAAAGGCGATGGCGCGCGACGCGTCGGAAAGTTCGAACAGTCCTCGCGCCAGCTCTTCGGGGCTGGCGTCGTCGCTCGCGAGGTCGAGCCTTTCGCCGTTCTCGCCAAAGAGCGCCAGCGCCACCGGGATGACGAGCGGCTTCTTTTCGCTCTGGCCGGGGGTGGGGCGCGTCTCCTGACGCAAGGTCAGGGAGTAGGTTTTCGTGTCCGGATTATAGGCCCCTTCGCTCGCGACGATCGGCGTCCCGGCCTGGCTGTACCACAGGGCGAAATGCGAAAGGTCGCGACCCGACGCCTCGGCGAAGCAGGACAGGAAGTCCTCGACCGTCGCGGCGGTCCCGTCGAAACTGCTCGAAATAAATGTCCATGCCGCGGCGAAAGGCGCCGTCGCCGATCAGCGTGCGTAACATGCGCACGATCTCGGCGCCCTTCTCATAGACGGTAGACGTATAGAAGTTGTTGATCTCGTGATAGACTTCCGGGCGCACCGGATGAGCCAGCGGCCCGCCGTCCTCGGGAAACTGCGCAAGCCTCAGCCCGCGCACGTCGCTGATGCGCTCCACGGCGCGCGATCGCATGTCGGCGGAAAACTCCTGGTCGCGGAAAACGGTCAGGCCTTCCTTCAGGCACAGCTGGAACCAGTCGCGGCAGGTGATGCGGTTGCCGGTCCAGTTATGGAAATACTCGTGGGCGATGACGGCTTCGATGCCGGCGTAATCGGCGTCGGTCGCCGTCTCCGGCGAGGCCAGGACGTATTTGTCGTTGAAGATATTGAGGCCCTTGTTCTCCATCGCGCCCATGTTGAAGTCGGAGACGGCGACAATGTTGAAGACTTCGAGGTCATACTCGCGGCCGAACCTCTCCTCGTCCCAGCGCATCGAGCGCTTCAGCGCGTCCATCGCGTATTCGGCCCGCGCCTCCTTGCCGTGCTCGACATAGATCGCAAGGTCGATCTCGCGGCCGGACATGGTCGTGAAGATGTCGCGCAACGACGCCCAGATCGCCGCCGACGAGCGCGAAGAGATAGGACGGCTTGGGGAAGGGGTCGTGCCACACGGCGTAATGCCGGGTCGTTCCGGGAATGTCTCCGGTTTCCAGCGGGTTGCCGTTGGAAAGGAGGATCGGCGCTTCGCTCTTCTCCGCTTCGATGCGGGTCGTGTAGACGCTCAGCACGTCGGGCCGGTCGAGGAAATAGGTGATGCGGCGGAAGCCCTCGGCCTCGCATTGCGTGCAATAAGCCGAGCCGGAGCGATAGAGGCCGGAGAGCTGGGTGTTGGCGGTCGGATCGACGCGGTTTCGATCTCGAGTGCGAAGGGGGCCTCCGGAACGCCGGGGATGAGCAATTCGTCGGGCGACGCCGTATAGTCCTGCGGCCCGAGAATGCGCCCGTCCAGCTTGACGCCGAGCAGCGAGAGGCCGTCGCCGTCGAGGGACAGCGGCGCGCCGGGTGCGCCCGCCGGATTGCGGCGGAGGGAAAGTCTCGCGACCACTTTCGTCGCCGTCCGGTCAAGCGAAAAGTCCAGATCCACGGCGTCGACGAGGAAGTCGGCGGGGCGGTAATCGACAAGGTGAACAGGGACATTCGACGGGTGGCGCATGACATCCTCAGGCGGAAGAATCGGCAGAACGAATATAGGCCCCGCCCGCCGAATTGCGACCGGCCGCGCCCGCGCCGGGCGCAACGATGCGTGGGAAACTCCGATTATGTGCGATATTCGCCTTGAGCCGGCGGCCGAACACAGTAAAAATCGACGGGACGGCGCCCCGCGCATTCCAATCAGCCCGTCCGACATGGACCCGAGGCCAAAGCGGAGCCGTGCGCGCTTCCAGTTCCGAGTAACGCCCCTCATGCGCCGAACGTTTCTCATCTGCTTCCTTGTTTTCGGGTTCGGCGTCTTCGGGTTCGGTGGATATCAGGCCAGGGGCGCCCCGCAGGGCAAGCTGACCGAGGGCAAGCCGACGGAGGGCAAAACGGCGCCCGGCCACGACGTGGTGCTGCCCCTGACGGAAGAGCAGATTCGCGCCGCCGGGGTGGAGACGCAGCCGGTCGAGACCGAGGCGGGCGTCGGGGAGCTGGTCGTGCCGGGCGTCGTCGCCGTCCCCCCGCAGCAGCTGCGCATCGTGGCCGCGCCGGCGGCCGGGCTCGTCGAAACGCTTCTCGTCTCCCCGGACGAGGATGTGAAGGAAGGCGACCCGATCGCCACTTTGAAATCTTCCGAACTGATCGAGGACCAGCGGGCCTTTCTTCACGCGCTCTCGGACGCGGGCCTCGCCGCCGAAAAACTGCGCCGCGACGAGCAGCTTTTCAGGGAGCGCATCATCGCCGAGCGGCGGCTCATCGTCACGCGCGCCGAAGCTTCGCAAGCGCGGGCGACCCTGGACGAGCGCGCGCAGATCCTCAGCCTCGCGGGCATGACGGAAGCGGAGATCGCCGCCTTGCGCCAGGAGCGCAAACTTGCCAGCTCGCTCCTTGTGCGCGCGCCGATCGCCGGGACGATCCTCCAGCGTCATGGCACGATCGGCGAACGCGTCGCCGCCTCCGCGCCGCTCGTGACCATCGCCAGGCTCGATCCGATATGGGTCAATCTGCAGGTGCCGCTGAGCCGCGTCGTTTCCCTCGACAGCGTCGAGCGCGTCCATCTCCCGTCGGCGGATCTCACCGGCCGGCTGATCCGCGTCGGCCGGACCGTCGACTCATCGACGCAGTCCGTGACGGCGGTCGCCGAGTTCCGGCCCGGGCGCAGCCCGCTGCGCCCGGGTCAGGCTGTGCAGGCGATCCTGAGGGTCAGGGGCGCCGACTCGTCGCAATGGCGGGTGCCGGCGGATGCGGTAGTCAGCCATCTCAATCGCAGCTGGCTCTTCGTGCGCGTGCCGCAAGGGTTCCACGCCATCCCCGTCACGCTCGTCTCGGAGACGCCGCAATTCGCCTCGGTGCAAGGGAAGCTGGCGGCCGGCGAACGCGTCGCGACGCGCGGCCTTCTGACCCTCCTCGCCGAACTTGCGGAGGCGGAGAGCAAGTGAACGATGCTTGAGCGACTCATCCATTTCTCGCTTCGGCAGCGGCTCCTGACCATGCTCTGCGCGCTCTTCGTCGCGGCCTGGGGCGCCATCAGCTATCTCAAACTGCCGATCGACGCCTTTCCCGACGTCGCGCCCGTGCAGGTGCTTGTCGCCATGCGGGCCCCGGGCCTGACGCCCGAGGAGCTGGAAGCGCGGGTGACGGCGCCGATCGAGATCGTCGCCAAAGGCATCCCCTCGCTGGTGCACATGCGCTCGACTACGCGCTACTCGGTGGGGTTGATCACTTTCGAATTCGCCGAGGGCACCGACGTCTACTGGGCGCGCGCGCAGGTCAACGAGCGCCTGTCGCAGGTGCAGGACCAGCTGCCGGCGGGCGCCTCGGGCGGGCTTGCGCCCATCGTCACGCCGCTCGGCGAAATGCTGATGTTCACCATCGTCGGCGGCAATCTCACGCTGACGGAACAGCGCAGCCTTCTCGACTTCACCATCCGCCCCTCGATACGCGGCCTGCCGGGCGTGGCGGACGTCAACGTCATGGGCGGTTTCGTGCGCACCTTCGAGGTTGCGCCGTCGCCTTCGGCCATGGCCGCGCGCGGCGTGACGGTGGCGATGCTCGAATTCGCCCTCGCCAACAACAACAAGAACGACGGCGCCGGCCGCGTGCGTGACGGCGAGGAGGCGCTGATCGTGCGCGCCGAGGGCCGGCTGCGTTCGCTCGAAGACATCCGCTCCGTCGTCATCACGGCGCGGGCCGCGGGCGTCGTGCGCGTCGGCGACGTCGCCGAGGTGCGGTACGGCGCCTTGCCGCGAAATGGCGTCGTCACGCGTAACGGGCGGGACGAAGCGGTATGGGGCCTGGTGCTCGGCCTGCGCGGCGCCGACGCGCGCACCGTCGTGACTGCCGTCAAGGCGCGGCTCGCCGAGATCGAGCTGCAGCTGCCCAGGGGCGCGAAGTTCGAAATCTTCTACGATCGCAGCGAACTCATTGGAAAGGCCGTCTGGACGGTTCAGAAGGTCCTCATCGAAGCCATTGTTCTCGTCGTCATTCTGCTCGCCGTCTTTCTGGGCAATCTGCGCGCGGCGCTGGTCGTCTCCGTCATTCTGCCGCTCGCCGCGCTGGCGACCTTCGGAGTCATGAAAATCTGGGGGCTTTCGGCGAACATCATGTCGCTCGGCGGCCTCGCCATCGCCATCGGCCTCCTCGTCGATTGCGCCGTGGTCGTTGTCGAGAATGTCGAGCACCGGATGGGCGAGGCGCAGGATGCGACGCTCGCCGACCGAGTCTATATGACCTTCGAAGCGACCAGCGAGGTCGCGGCGCCGCTCGTCTCCGGCGTCGTCATCATCGTGACGGTGTTTCTGCCGCTGCTGTCGCTCGAGGGTCTCGAGGGCCGGCTCTTCGCGCCTGTCGCGCTGACGATCGCTTTCGCGTTGAGCGCCGCGCTCGTTCTGTCGCTCACCGTCGTGCCGGCCTTGAGCGCGACTCTCCTGCTTCCCGGCCACCCGGACGAGCCCTGGCTCGTGCGCAGGATCGGCGCCGTCTATGAACCGTTGCTCGAGCGCGCGCTGGCGCGACCGCTCGTCGTCGCCAGCGTCGCCATTCTCGGCCTGCTTGCCGCGGGCGTCGCCTACACGCGGATCGGCCAGACCTTCATGCCGGTGATGGACGAGGGCACGCCCGTCATCACCGTGCGCAAACATCCGACGATCAGCGTGGCCGTCGCGGCGGAAACCGACCGGCGCATCCAGAGCGAGGTCATGGAGAAAGTGCCGGAGGTGAAGGGCATGATGGCCCGCGCCGGCGCCGACGAACTCGGGATCGATCCCGTGGGGCTCAACGAAACTGACAACTTCCTCACCCTTGCGCCGCAGAAGGAGTGGCGCGGCCACGGCATGGACTGGCTGATGGGCGAGATCCGCAACGCGCTGGACGCCATTCCCGGCATCTCCTACGCCTTCTCGCAGCCGATCGACATGCGCGTTCAGGAAATGATCATCGGCGCGCGCGGCGATGTCGTGGTCAAGATCTTCGGCGACGACATCAACGAACTGAACCGGCTCACGCGCGAGGTCTCCGCGGAGATCAAAAAGATTCCCGGGGCGCGCGACGTCTTCGGCCTCCAGAACGACGGCATGCGCTATCTCACCGCGCGCGTCGACCGGCTGGCGGCCGGTCGCTTTGGCCTCAGCGCTGGCGACATACAGGAGGCGCTGCGCATCTGGGTCGACGGCCAGCAGGTCGGCATCGTGCTCGAAGGGCCGATTCGCACGCCGCTCGTCATCCGCGGCTCCGAGACGTCGCGCCGCTCGTCCGTCGATTTCGCGCGGCTGCCGATGGTCTCGAACGACGGCAAGGTCGTCGAGCTGTCGCAGCTCGCCGAGGTGCAGGTGGAGAACGGGCCGATCCAGATCATACGCGAGGAGGGGCGGCGTTTCGCCACTGTCCTCGCCAATGTGCAGGGGCGCGATCTCGTGGGTTTCGTGGACGAAGCCAAGGCGGCAGTCGCGCATCACGTGAAGACGCCGAAGGGCTACTCCTATCGGTGGGGCGGGCAGTTCGAGAACCAGCAGCGCGCTTCCGCGCGGCTCGCTATTGTCGTGCCCATCGCGCTGGCGATGATCTTTCTCCTGCTCTATTTCACGTTCAACTCCGCCTTGCAGGCGACGCTCGTCTTTTGCAACGTGCCCTTCGCGGCGATCGGCGGCGTTCTGGGTCTCTGGCTCTCCGGCGAATTTCTGTCGGTGCCGGCTTCCGTCGGCTTCATCGCGCTCGTCGGCATCGCGGTACTGAACGGCGTTGTGCTCATCTCCTATATCAACAAGCTTGTCGCGGAGGGAACGCGCACGACGCGCGAAGCGGTGCTGGAAGGCGCGCGTCGCCGCATGCGCCCCGTGCTGCTGACGGCGACCATCGCCGCCTTCGGCCTCATTCCCTTCCTTTTCGCCTCGGGTCCGGGCGCCGAAATACAGCGGCCGCTGGCTGTCGTCGTCATCGGGGGACTCATCTCGGCGACGGTGCTGACGCTCGTTCTCCTGCCGATCCTCTACGACCGGGCCATGGGCCGCCGGCTGCAGAAAAAGCGCGACCGTCTCGCCGCAGACCGGATTGCGCCGGCATGAGCTTGCGCCACATGCTCGCGCCGTTCCTTCTCGCCGCGCTCGCGGTCGGTCCGTCATCCGCGGGGCCAAAGCCCAGCGGCCAAATTACGGTCAAGCGCGAGCAGGCGATCGAGAAGCGCGGCAAGAAGCCTTTGGGCCACCAGCTGGCGCGCCACCTCGACACGGCGGTTGCGATAGATGCGCCGAGCAAGACGCTCGAGGCGCAGTTTGGCGCCGTGTCGGCGCGCTACGCCACGACGCGCTCGATCACGCCGGGCTCGCCCTATGTCGGCGGCGAGCAGCGCAATGCGCCCGCGGGCAATCTGCGTCACTACAATGAGACAGAGGTCGACGCCGGCATGCCGCTCTGGCTCCCCGGCCAGCGCGACGCGATGGAGGCGACCGTTTCGAGCGGCGTCATCGAGATCGAGGAAAAGATCGCGCTCCGCCGGCTCGAAGTCGCAAGCCTGCTGCGCGACGCGTGGTGGAATGCGCAGCGCGCCGCGCGCGAAGCCGCTGTGGCGCGCAGCCGCGTCGCCGCCGCGCGCGAGATCGGCGCGGACATGACGCGCCGCGTCGAATTGGGCGACGCCGCGCCGGCGGATGGGCTGCTTGGGAAGAACGAGCTGCTCGCCGCCGAAACGGAACTTGCGCAGGCGGAAGGCGCAGAGAAAGTCGCGCGCGTCGCTTATGGCGCGCTGACGGGCGGACTTCCGCCGGACGGAACGCTCGAATCCGCGCGGCCCGCCGCAGATGTCGACGAACATCCCGCGCTGCGCACGCCGCTCGCCGCGCTGCGCAGGGCCGAGGCGCAATTGCAGCTTGTCGAGGCGACCCCGATCGACAGTCCCGACGTCGGCGTCTTCGGGCGGCAGGAGCACAACCGGCAATATTCGACCGATCCTTCGGCGCAGATCACTGATCAGCTGACGAATGCGACGACGGTCGGCGTACGTGTCCGCATTCCCTTGCCGACAGAAGGCCGCCAGGAGCCGCGCCGGGCGGAGGCGATGGCCGAGATGGCGCGGGCCAAGGCGGAATATGAGAAGGCGAAGCGCGTCGTCCTCGCGGAAGTGAAGGCGGCGCGCATCAATCTTGCGGCGGCGCAAAAGGCCGCGGGGCTCGCCGACAAGAGGCTCGCGGTGGCGAATGAGCAGTTCGATCTCTCGCGTAAATCCTTCGCCCTCGGCGAGATCAACGCCTTCGATCTTTATCGCGTGCGGCAGTTGCAGCTCGAGGCGCAGCGCATGCAGGCGGCGACCGCGGTGAATGTCGGGGCGGCGCTTTCGCGGGTGAATCAGGCGCAGGGCTATGCACCCTGAACGTCAGGGACAGGCGCGGAGAAATTCCACGACGCGGTCGATCGTCGGGCGATCCAGCAGCAGCGGCGCGTGGCCTTGGCCGGGGACGGTGAATCGTTCGAGGCCCGGCGCGCGGCGCGCCATTTCGTCGAAAGTCTCGACCGACAGAATGTCCGACGTCTCGCCGCGTATCGCGAGAATGGGAACGCGGGCCAGCGCGGCAAACTGCGCCCAGAAATCCTCGATTTCCGCGTCAGCGATGATGCTGTCGAGCGTGTGGCTGAGTTCGGGATCGTAGCGCAGCTGCACCTTGCCGTCCTTCTCCTCGAAGGTCTGTCGCGCAAAGATCGCCCATTGCTCGGGCGAAACCGCCGGAAAGCTCGCGCTTGCCGTGAAGCGCATCAGCGCGGCGGCGTCTCTCATGCTCTGCAGCGGCGGCATTTTGCCGACATAGCCCTTGATGCGCAAAAGCCCGCTTTTTTCGATCACCGGTCCGATGTCGTTCAACACCGCCGCGCGGATGACGCCGGGCCGCGCCTTCGCAATGCGCATCGTATGCAGGCCGCCGCGCGAGGTGCCGAAGAAGACCGCTTCGCCCACGCCCGCGTCGGCGAGGGCTGTGAAAATGTCGTCCTCCTCGACGTCCGGATCGTAATGACTCCAGTTCTTGTCCCATTCGGAGCGCCCGCGGCCGCGATAGTCGAGCGCGAGCGCGCGGCGGCCGGCCTGCTGCGCCGCTTCCGCCAAGAGAAAGAAGTCGTCGGCGGTGCGCGCCAGTCCTGGCAGGCAGACGAGCGGCAACCGCGTCGCGGCGGGGCTGGCGTAGTCGAGATAATGCAGGCGAAGCCCGTCACGTGCGGCGACGAAGCGGCTTTCGGGCGGCGGCGGCGACGAGGTCAAGGGCGGCTCCTTTTTCTCCTCAATCTGGATTGCGACAATCCGTCGTCAAAATCCAGTCCTCGCGGCGTTCGGCCTTCCTTGACTTCCCGCCCGGCAGCAGCGAGTTTGCGCGCGCCCGAAAGGCCGCCGGGCGCATTCTGATTTCGCCGAGGAAAAACGCTTCGCCCATGCGCTCCTATCTCGACTTTGAAAAGCCCGTCGCCGAACTCGAAACCAAGGTTGAGGAGCTGCGCGCGCTGGCCGAGAATGGCGAGGGCGTTTCGATCACCGAAGAGCTCGCGAAGCTCGAGTCCAAGGCCGCCAAGGCCCTCGCCGACCTCTACGCCGGCCTCACGCCCTGGCAGAAGATACAGGTCGCGCGGCATCCGCAGCGGCCGCATTTCTCCGACTATCTGAAGCAGCTCGTCGAGGAATTCACGCCGCTGGCGGGCGACCGCCTATTTGGCGAGGATCACGCAATCGTCGGCGGGTTCGGCCGCTTCAAGGGCGAGCCGATCTGCGTCATCGGCCAGGAGAAGGGCTCCGACACGGCGAGCCGACTGCATCATAATTTCGGCATGGCGCGGCCCGAGGGCTATCGCAAGGCCGTCCGCCTCATGGAGCTCGCCGACCGCTTCGGCCTGCCGGTCGTCTCGCTCGTCGACACGGCAGGCGCCTTCCCCGGCATCGACGCCGAGGAGCGCGGCCAGGCCGAGGCCATCGCCCGCTCGACCGACACTTCACTCGCGCTGGGCGTCCCCAATGTCGCGGTCGTGGTGGGGGAGGGCGGATCCGGGGGCGCCATCGCCATCGCCGCCGCCAACAAGGTGCTGATGCTGGAGCACGCCGTTTATACGGTCGCCTCGCCGGAGGCCTCGGCCTCGATCCTGTGGCGCGATTCCGGCAAGGCGCAGGACGCCGCCACTAATATGAAGATCACCGCGCAGGATCTCCTGAAGTTCGGCATCATCGACCTGATCGTCAGCGAGCCGGCCGGCGGCGCGCATCGCGATCCCCAGGCCGCCATCGCCGCGGTTGGCGAGGCCGTCGCCAAGGAACTCTCGGGACTGGCCAATCTGTCGCGCGAGCAGCTGCGTAACGCCCGCGCCGAGAAATTCCTGGCGATGGGCCGGAAAATCTGAAGGTTTTCCTCGCCCGCGCCGTTGCGGGGACGCCGCGCCGGAGCGGCGCGGCTCCGTTCAAAATGCGTTAACCAGAATTAGGCAAATCCGCGGCTTTTGACCCCTTTCGCGGCGTCAAGGCCACTTTCTCGTCCCAATCGAAGGATTTAGTGCGAGGCGTCGGGAACGGCTTTCGGCGTCCCGGTAAGGATTGCGTTACGCAACTGTGCTTAATTTGTCACAGGTTACAGTTGTGGTCCGGAGGGGAGCAGGCGCATGAAATTCGGAGTGTTGAAGCCGGCCGCGGCCGTCGCCGCCTTCGCCGCATTGTCGCTTTCGGCCTGCCAGGACACCGGGCTCTCGCAGCGCGCATTGGCGCCCGTCCCCCCGGAGACGCTGGCGAAAATGGAGCAGATCGGCACGACCAAAGAGGCGCCGATGCTGATCCGCGCCTATAAGAAAGAGGCCGAATTCGAAATCTGGAAGATGGGTTCGGACGGCAAATACACCCATCTCAAGACCTTCCCCATGTGCCGCTGGTCGGGCCAGCTCGGCCCCAAGACGCGTGAAGGCGACCGTCAGGTGCCGGAGGGCTTCTATTCGATCACCCCGGCGCAGATGAACCCCAATTCCGCCTATTATCTCTCCTTCAACGTCGGCTATCCGAACCAGCTCGACCGCGCGCTGGGCCACAGCGGCGGCACCATCATGGTGCACGGCGCCTGCTCCTCGGCAGGCTGCTTCTCCATGACCGACGCCCAGATCGCCGAGATCTACGCCATCGCCCGCTCGTCCTTCAACGGCGGCCAGCGCGCGATCCAGATGCAGTCCTATCCCTTCCGCATGACGGCTGAAAACCTCGCCAAGCACCGGCTGGACCCCAATATCGGCTTCTGGAAGAACCTCAAGGAAGGCAACGACAATTTCGAGGTGACGCGAGAAGAGCCGCAGGTCGCCTTCTGCAGCCGGCGCTATGTCTTCAACGCCGAGGCGAGCGGCCATATGGACGCGTCCTCGGCCTGCCCGACGCTGAAGCACGATCCGCAGCTCGTCGCGAGCGTCTCCGCCAAGGCGGCGAAGGACGACGAGAAGGTCGCCGAACTCTCGCAGAGCGTGAAGCCCGTCCGCGTCGTCTACCAGGACGGCGGCATGCATCCGAGCTTTCTGTCTCGGGTCGCGGAGACGAGCCGCCCCGAGACGCTGACTGCGCCTGTCGAAATCGCGCTGGAGGAGAAACCCGTCCACCCCGCCGCCAAGACGACGCAACTCGCCAGCAAATCGCCCGTCGTCACCATGGCGGCCGCCAAGGCCGCCGCGCAGTCCAAGGAGGCGGAGGGCGCCTCCGCCGTCGCCCAGGCGCTGGCGCCGGACGAGCGCCGCGAAATGTCGGCCCTCGCCTCCGACGAGAGTCCTACGGCGTCGATCCGAAGGGCGCTCAACGTCAAGAAATAGGCTGGGAGATCGCGTCTCCGCGCAGAGCGCCGAAGGGCCGCCTCCCCAGGGACGCGGCCCTTCGCGTTGGCAGCCTTCCGTTAACCGCGACTCGGCGATAGTGCTTGCGGAACGCATCACGAACGTATATAAATCGTTCATGATTTGTTTATAACAGGCGGGCGGCGCTGCGGGCCAATGGCGTCCACAGCGCGGGGGCTGAATCATGTTGACGAAGAAGCAGAGCGACCTGCTGCGTTTCATTCACGAGCGTCTAAAGGAATCCGGCGTTCCACCCTCCTTCGACGAGATGAAGGACGCGCTGGACCTGAGGTCGAAATCGGGCATTCACCGGCTGATCCTCGCGCTCGAGGAGCGCGGCTTCATTCGCCGGCTGCCGAACCGCGCGCGTGCGCTCGAAGTGCTGCGCCTGCCCGAATCCGCGACTCCGCGGGGCGGCGGCGGCGCCCGCGGCGGCAAATTCGCGCCTTCCGTCATCCAGGGCAATCTCGGCCGCGTCCGCCCGTTGCAGGAGCGTGGCGACGAGGAAAGCAGCCAGCAGGTCGCGATCCCCGTCATGGGGCGCATTGCCGCCGGAACGCCGATCTCCGCGATCCAGAGCCGAAGCCACACGATCAGCCTGCCGCCCGAGATGCTGTCCGCCGGCGAGCATTTCGCGCTCGAAGTGCGGGGCAATTCGATGATCGAGGCGGGCATACTCGACGGCGACACCGTCGTCATCAAGAAGCAGGACCATGCCGACACGGGCGACATCGTGGTCGCGCTCATCGAAGACGAAGAGGCGACCTTGAAGCGGCTGCGCAAACGCGGCGCCTCGATCGCGCTCGAAGCGGCGAACCCCGCCTATGAGACGCGGATTTTCGGGCCCGACAAGGTGCGCATCCAGGGCAAGCTCGTCAGCCTCCTGCGCAAATATTGACGGCTCGGCCTGCGCTCAGGGCAAATGCGCGGGCAGGCGACGCGCCCGCGAGGTCAGTCTAGCCCGCCCGCCCGCAAGGATGTGAGGCGTTTCACTCCAAGGGATCGTTCACGCCCGCGTCGCTGCGCCCGTCGGCGTCGGTCGGCGAGGGACGCGCGTTGCGGTGGGGCGGCGCTTGCGACCACGGGCGGTTTTCCTCCGCGCCGCGCGCCGCCGTCCATTGCGCGCCTCCATCCCTCGTCAGCAGCAAGGCGACGGCGCCGGTTTCGGCAAGCTTGCGGCGGTCGATCACGATGGGCGCGGCGCAGCCTTCGGGCGCTTGCAGCGGCGTGA
Organism: uncultured Alphaproteobacteria bacterium; assembly: GCA_963806665.1. Classification (GTDB taxonomy): domain Bacteria; phylum Pseudomonadota; class Alphaproteobacteria; order Rhizobiales; family Beijerinckiaceae; genus Methylocystis. Next base: position 573,169 of record CAWDYM010000007.1, read on the forward strand.
TGACGATCGCGGCGCGCGCGCAGTCTTCGACGAGCGCGCCGTGAGTCGCGACGAGCGCGACGAGCCTTCCGTCGAGCGCGCGTGCGACGCAGCCGGATTCGTCGCAGTCGGCGCCACTTCGAGCATCGGCGGCGGCGCGCGCATCGGCGTCGGCGCGCAGCCATTGCTCGGCGGCGAATGCGCTCGGATTTTTACCCAGGATCGCAAGGGCGCCCGAGGGCAGCCGCAGCGCTGCGGCGTCGCCGGTCGGCGGCACGGCGATGTCGAAGCCCCTGCCGTTCGAGGCCCCCATCAGGCCGAGAATGGCGAAGGGGATGGCCCATGCGCGCATCGGCCAGGTCCGCCACAGCACCGCCGAGAGAACGGCGAGCGCGAGACAGACGACGGCCCAGGGCGCGAAGGCCTTCACATGCAGGCTAGCGCCCGGCGCGCTCGCGATGAGCCCGGCGAGATAAGTGACGAGATCGATGCCGAGCTTGAGATAGCGCCAGACGAAGCCGTCGAGTCCGAAGGGATAAAGCGCCGCGCCGAGCAGCGCGCAGGGCACCGCGAAGAATTCGATGACCGCGAGCGTCAACGGATTGCCGATGAGCACATAGGGGCTGAGTTCGTGGAAGTCATAGGCCATGAAGGACGCGGTGGCCGACGTCGCGCAGAAGGTCGCGGCAATCGCGGCGCCGGGCCCGTGCAGCAGCCGCTCCGCGAGGGCCTCCTTCCATTGCGAGATCGTTCCGTGCTCAGAAACGCCATCGACGCCCGGAACGCCGCGCGCGAGATAATCGCTGCGCCATTCGTAGATCGCGATGAGCGCCGCGACCGCCGCAAAAGAGAGCTGGAAGCTCGCACCGAGAATGGCTTCGGGCTCGAAAGCGACGACGAAGAAAGCGGCGAGCGCGAGATTGCGCATGGAAAGAGACGGCCGGTCGAACAGCGCCGCGGCGAGCATGATCAGGGTCATCACCAGCGCCCGCTCCGTGCCGACGCGCGATCCCGTGCCGATATCGTAGAGTATCGCGCCGAGCATCGCGAGCGCCGCCGCCCATTTCTTGATGGGGTAGTTGAGCGCGAAGCTTTGCGACATGGCGAGCATGCGTCGCAGGCCGACGAAGAAAATGCCGGCGACGAGCGTCATCTGCATGCCGGAGATGGTGACGATGTGGAAGATTCCGGCGCGGCGGATGAGATCCTTGGCGCTTTCCGAAAGGAAATCGCGCTTGCCGGTCACCATGGCGGCGGCGATGGCGCCGGCGTCGCCGTCTATCGTCTTGTAGACCCGCAGCGCCAGAGCGTTGCGGAGCCGGTCGATCTGCGCGAAAAACCGCAGCGACAACGGTGCGGGGTCCGGCGGCGGCATCGTGTCGATGCGTCCAAGGGCGTTGCCGACGCCGCCGAGGCGCGCGAAATAGGCGTCGCGCGCGAAGTCATAGCCGCCGGGCAGCGCGGCGTGCGCAGGCGGCATGAGCCGCGCTTTCAGCCCGATGAAATCGCCGGCCGCGAAACTTGGGTCTCCTCGCGTCGTCAACCGCACGCGCGCGGGAAAGACGTCGTCGGGAAACCCTTCGGCGCTCGCGACCCGAATTATGAAGCGCGCGCCGGCGGGTCGCAGATCGACCTCCTCGACGAAGCCTGTCAGCTCGCCGACTCCGACGCGGGGAACAATCGGCGCGGCGACGCGTGCGGCGCGCCAGGCGGCGGAGGAAAATCCGGCCGCGACGAAAACGGCGACGAGAAAAAGCGAATGCGCCTTTCCATGACCGCGCGTGATGAAGGCAAGGAGGGCGGCGACGGCGAAGGCCCCCATGCAGAGGGCGAGCGGCGGCTCCCGTTCGGCGGCGAAGTAGAGGACGACGCCCGCGCCGGCGGAGACCGCGAGCCACAGAAAGGGCCGGCGCAGGTCGACTTCTTCAGCATAGGCGAGGCGTAGCCGTTCGGCGAGCTTCCGGGCGCGCGGCGCGATCCGCAGCGCAAGGGCGCGGCCCCCGCGTTCGTCTCCCTCCACCGCGCGCGACGCGTCGCTCACTTGCTAGCTCCCGGCTACTGACTGCCGGGTCGAGATTAACGGGGATCGGTCGGGGACGCCACGGCCGCGCTCGAGACCGAAACGAGTCCGGCCCAGAAAGAAATTTCAGGCGCGGGCGCGGCTCTTGCGCTTTTTGCCGCCGCGCGGCCCATGGCCGTGGTCGGGGGTCAGAGTCGAACAGGTTTCCGGCGATTCGTCGGCGCGCATGTAGCGTACGCCGAGAAAAAACAGGATTTGCGCGTCGCCCGTGGGCGGCTCGTTCGTTTGGCGCGCCGGTTTCCGGCGCGTTTGGAAGGCGACGACCTCGCCCATTTCGACCTCTCCGCATCCGCGACGGTCATTTGGTGAACCGACCGTTACGGCGATTAGGGGTCGGGGAGGGTTAATGTTCCGTCAACGTCCGACTGCTAGTTTGAAATCGAAAGACGCGTATGAGTTTGCGTGAGTGGCCCAGACATGCTTCCCGACAAGAGTAGCCGCCGAATCGTCGACGCTTCGCTGCTGAGGGCGATCGTCGACCAGTTTGTCGCCCGGCCGACGCATCCGGTCGCCGACATCAGGCAGTTCGAGCAGCTCGCGCTCGGGCTGATCGACATTGTCGAGGCGGAAAAGGTCGCCGCCGCCGCCCGGCCGCTCTGTTTTCATCCCGAGACGCCGCTCTCCATCTTCCAGCGCCTGCAGGAAAAGGGCGGTCCCTGCGCCGAACTCGCCTACGCCTTCACGCCCGCGCCCGCGCGCTCGGACATGCTGGAAACGGCCCGCCACGGCGCGGCCCCGCTCGCCCGCGCCGTCGCCTGCCGCATGGATCTGGACCGCGAGATGGTCGACGCGCTGGCGCATCGCAGCGAGCGCGACATACTGCGGGAGCTTGCAGCGAATCGCTCGGCGCATCTCGACGCCGCGGCGCGCCGCGCCTTGACGCAGGCCGGACGCGACGACCTCGTTCTGGCGCGCATGCTGCTCGACCGTGACGATCTCGACCTTGAGCCCGGACCGCTCTTCCTCGCCGCGACGCGCCTCGAGCGCGTCGGCATCATACTCGACGCTTGCCGAAAGGCGGTTCTGGCCGACGAACTGGATCAGCGCACCGTCGATCCCGATCTCGCGGCGCGTCTCGAAGGCGCGGCCATCCGCCGGGATCGTGACGCGATGGCGGGCCTCGTCGCCGCCGCGCTGGAGTGCCGCCGGGACCGGGCTGCGGCGCTGCTTGCCGACAGCAACGGCGAGGCGCTCGCGCTCGTTTTGGCCGCGCTTGGTTTTACTCCAGAAGCGGCGACGCGCATTTTCCTGTGCGCCGACGCGGCGATCGCTTTCGATACGGATCGCGTGCGCGCGCTCGTCGCTCTTGTCAGCTCGACCCCGCAGCGGGCGGCGGGACGAGTGGTCGCCGCCATCACAGGCGCGGCGAAATCCGAGCGTCCATCTCTGCCGCGTCCTGGCCGCGAAGACTCAGCGCCAGGCTGGCGCCGCGTCGCGCGCGGTTCTGCGGATTCAGACCGCAAACTCGAGCAATCGGCCCGATCCTAGGCCGCAAGATCCACGAACACCCGGCCGTCACGGTCCTCGATCTCGACGATCCAGAGGTCGGGATCGAACATGATCTCGCGCTTGAGGCGGGCTTCCGCCTCATGGGGTTCGAGCCAGTCGGCGGGGTGGATTTTCGAGAACAATCGATCGACGCCGTCCGGCAACTCCTCGCTCTGCGGCGCGGGGCCGTAAATGGCGGCCCGGCCGTCGAGACGATCGAGCTTGATGAAGAGCGCGCCGGCTTCCGCCGCGCCGCGCCGCCGCAGCATGGCGACGGCTCCCTGCACTTCGGCCCGGCGAATGAGGGCGGCGGCGAAAATGTCTGATCGAAGACGCATGGCCTCAATCTAGGGCGAAATGCGGCTGCGGTCTAAGTCTTCTTCATTCACTGAGCCCCGCGGGCGGCGATCAGCTTGAGAATCTTGGGCGAGGGGTCGCCTTTCGCGGGCAGGCCGTTGTCGCGCTCGAATTTCTCGATCGCCTGCCGGGTGCCGACGCCGGGCTTTCCGTCGGGCTTCACGATATAGCCAAGGCGCTGAAGCGTGCGCTGCGCAGAGAGAAGGCCTTTCTCCGGGCCCGCGGCGGCTGCGGGATGCGCGGCCTGGCCGCCCCCAAGCAGGGCGCCGATCGCGTCGCGGCTTGCCGCCTGCGCCTTCTTTTTCTCGGGTTTCTGGGCAGGCGCGGCGTCGGATTTGAGGATTTCCTTGAGCGCGGCGGCGTCCTTCTTGGCGATGGTCTTGGGCGCGGCGGCTGGCGCGGCGTCGGGCTTCGCGGCCTCGGCGTGGTCGATCTGCGCCGGGCGCTCGGGCGGCGTCGGAGCCGCCGACGCGGTCTCGCTCTTTTCGGGCGCAAGCAGATGCGTCGTAAAGAGCGGGGCCGGGTGCCGGCCTTCCTGGAAGAAAAGCGCGTTCATGGGCACGCCGACAAAGGCGAGCCCGCCGATGCCGAGCAGGAGAAGCACGCCCATCCGCTGCGGAGCGAAGACGCGGGCGATGACGGATTTCTTTTTCTTCTGGGCGCGGCCCGGGTCGGGGGCCGGCGTGGCGGGGGCGGCGCGGCGCCGGGGAGCCGCGCGTTCGTCTGGGAAGCTCTGGAGCTTCGAGGCGCTGAACGAAGCGTCACGCAATTTTCTTCACCGTTTCTTTTTCGTGGCCGACGTCTGCGCCAAAGGCGGCCCCATGGCGCGGAATGGTTTCGATCTTGGCGCCGGCGCCCGAAATCGTCTGCGGGTCGCGGCAGTCGAGCGGGAGGCGTACCGTCACGCAGGTGCCTTTTCTCGGCGCGCTCTCAACCGTGATGCTGCCGCCATGCAGGCCGACGAGGCCGCGCACGACCGAGAGGCCGAGGCCCGTGCCTTCATAGGCGCGGTCATGGGAGGAGCTAGCCTGGAAGAAGGGATCGCCGAGGCGCGTGAGGTCCGTCGCGGCGATGCCGATGCCGGTGTCGGCGACGACGATCGCAAGCTGGTTGCCGTCGGGGTCGAGTCGAACGCGCACCCTGCCGCCGGCGGGCGTGAATTTCACGGCGTTGGAGAGCAGATTGAGAAGAATCTGCTTGCAGGCGCGCTTGTCGGCAATGAGCTCTTCGAGGTCGTCCCCATAATCCCGCATGAGATTCACCGCCCCTGCGTCGGCCTTCAGCTGCACCATGTCGCAGCATTGGTCGACGAGTGCGGAAAGGGGGAAAGGCTCGGGGAAAATCTGCATCGAGCCCGATTCGATCTTCGACATGTCGAGGATCGTATTCACGACCTCGAGGAGATGATGGCCGGAGGTGGAGATGATTTCAGCGTATTCGCGCTGCTTGTTTGCGTCGGTGGGCGCCAGCGCGGGATTCGCCAGCATTTCCGAAAAGCCGATGATGGCGTTGAGCGGCGTGCGCAGCTCATGGCTGACATTGGCGAGGAAACGCGTCTTGCTCGCGGTTGCGCGCTCGCTCTCGGCGCGGGCCGTGGCGACGGCGTCTTCGGCGCGCTTCGCCGCGGTCACGTCACGTAGAATGCAGACGACCGGGATGGGCGCGTCGAGAGCTGCGCCGTCGTCCAGCTCGTCCACGACAGGGCGGGCGCGGCACATGCGCGCGTCGAAATGATTGAAGACCGGCTCGACATAATGACCCGATGCGGAGGGCGCGAGGCCGACCTGCACGCGCAGCAGCGCCGTGAGAGGCGCGCTTTTTTCGGAGGCGTCGGAGACAAGCTTGAGGAAGGCCGGACGGTCGGCGATATGCACGCGCTGAAAAAAACCGCGGCCGATGAGGTCTCTCTGATCCAGCCCGTAAACCTTGTGCGTGTCGCCGACGATCATGGAGACCGCGCCGGTGCGGTCCAGATGCAGGACGATGTCGCCGATCGCTTCGGTAAGCAGGCGCAGATCCCGCGCGTTGGCGGAATTGGCGCGCATGCGCGCATTCTCCGCGCGGATTGCGCAGACCGCGACGAAAGCGATGTAGAGCAGAAGCGGCGCGGCGAAAATGGCGAGACTTGCCGAGCGCCCCAGGGCGTCGATGTCCGGCCGGATGTCGAGCCCGGCCGTCAGCGCGATAACGTCGATAATCGCGGCTTCGATCACGAAGATCATGACGATTTCGGGCGTCAGCGCCGCCTCCACGAGCGCAATCGCGAGCAGCGTGATCGAGATGGTCTCGAAGCCCATGGTGAGCCCATGGATTGCGAGCGCCAGGGCGAGCCAGCCGAAGATCGACACGCTCTGGGCGATCCGCAGCTTGCCGCTGCGCGCGAGGATGGCGACGGAAACCAGCGGGATTTGCGCAAGCAGGAACAGAAGGCCCTGATAGGCGGTCGGCGCGCCATAGAGGAAGAGCCATGCCGGCGCGCCAAGCAGCACGCAGGCGGCGACCACAAGCCGGGGCAGGATGAAGAACCGGTGGCGGGCCATTTCCAGCGGATGCCCGGCGACCAACTCATGAATGAGGCTGTCGATCCATGGCGCGGGCCGGTCGAGGGTTGCAAGGGTACGCAAATCACACGCTCCTAATTTCAGGGAGCCTCGCAGAGCTATCTTAAGTGACTGCTAAACGGGCAAGCACGCGCTGCATTTTCGTTGCAAGGCAGAGCGATGATGGTTGCTGAATGGTTGCCATGGGGCAGATGGAATCCTTCGCTCCCGTTTACGCGTCCTCAACCGCAAGGCGCGAAAACGCCAGGAGCGTCGTCGCCGCGCGAGAGGATGCCGGTGTTCTTTCTGTTCAAATGTTTCGTCTGCATCGCGCTGGTCATTGTCGCGTTGCAGTGGTCCGGGGATGGACCCTCCCGACCATCGCATCCGCATGGCCGCGCCCCGCTTGCGCATCGCCCGGCGCAGCCGCAGCTGGGCGAGGCCGCTCATGGGCTGGTCCAGGCCGGCGCCGATGCGCTTCTCGCCGCCGCGCGCGACAAGTGCCTCGCCGCGCCGCGCGATTGCGCCGCCGCCATACAGCGCCTGAACGCCGCCGAGCATGAGCGCCGCTAAATCGGCGGTTTCCGAAGCGGACGGTTTTGCCTTATCGAAGAATTAACTTTATTGGTGGATTCGGCTCATTCGCGCTGCGAGGCCACCCGCGATCCGTCCCGAGCAACGCCCGTTGCACGCTCCCGCCTATTCGCCGCTTTCAGGAGGCAGTGATGTCCGACGAACCCATTTCGCAGCACGAAGACTACGTATCCCGCGCCGAGCATGAGGCGCTGCAGGAGCAGCTTAAAGCCGCCAAGGCCGAGCGAGACCGTCAGGTTTTCGAAAAATCCGAGATCGTCTCCAAAGCCAACGTCTATGCGCAGGAGCGCGACGGTCTGAAGGAACAGCTCGCCTCGGTTCTGAAAGAGCGCGACCAGATCATCGGCGACGTCGTGGCCGACCATGACAAAAAGATTGCGGACGTCGCCTCCGAGCGCGACCAGCTGGCCCACGAAAAGGCCGCCATCGCTGCTTCGCTTCAGGAAGCGACCCGCCGGGCCGACGACGCCTCCCGCCGCTCAGAGGAAGCCGGGGCCGAGATCGCTCGCCTGCGCAAAGCTCTCGCGGCCGCCCCCACGGCCGACCCGGTCGAAGTGCTCTTGAAGCTCGCGACCGACAAGACCAAGGCCGCCGTCGCCTGGGTGCGCGGGAAGATTCCCGCGGACAGCCCGATTCTCCACTATTACGACAAGACGGTCGAGACCGTGGCCACAGTTGGCTGCAAGGCGGCCCGGCTGTTTGAGGATCTCGTTCTCTGGCTCACGCCCAAAGTGATCGAGCTCTCGAAGCAGGGCCTGACCAAGGTCGAGGAGCTTCTGGCCAAGAAGTGACGGGCAGCGTCAGCGTCCGAACCAGAAATCGAGCTCACGCAAGCGCCGCTTGTCATAAGCGGCGCTTTTTTCGTCAGCGCCCGGCCGACCGATCTGCCAATGATCGTCGTCGGCAAGGCCGGCCCAGCGCTTCTCCTGCGGCGTATCCTGCAGCGACGCGCGCCAGCGGTACTGGTTGTAGAGCTCCATGATCTTCGTCGCATACTGGCTGGCGAGCAGGGGCTCATTTTCGATGATCAGGAGATTCTCGTCGTTCACTCCCGAGGCCTTCGGCCCGAGGTTGTGCGAGCCGGTGATGACGACGGGATGATCGCCGAAGGGATCTATGACGACGACCTTCGAATGGACCATCGCGTGGGTTCCCCCAAGCTTCTTCAATTCCCTCACGAAGAACTTGCTCGGCTCGTCGATGGCCGCCGGCAGGACTACGTCGGCGTTGGCGTCGATGCGCGCCCCGCGGTTGAAAAGCGTCACCGGGTTCTTTTCTGTTCCCGGGTTCTGGTTGACGACGCCCTGAATATAAAGCTCAGGATTGTAATGTCGCCCTGTGGGCGAGGCCAATTCGATGATGTCGTTCAAGAGCGAGCCGCGCGGGCCCGGATTGAACATGACGAAAAGAATGCCTTGTTTCGCCTGTGATATCAGATTGCCTGCCTGGAGCAGATCTTCCTGGCCGTCCAGGGGGGTGAACCACAGCGTGACGTTCTTTGCGCTGCGCGATTCATCGTTCGCCTCCCGCAACCAGTCCGGCGTCGCGTCCTCGGATTTGGCGAGCGATTTCCATTGCGCGAGATATTCGCCGGCGAGGCTGGCGCTATTGACGAGAACGCCATTGTTGGCCTGAGTACAGAGCCCGGTCTCCGACCAGTTGGTGCTGCCCGTCCAGACCATGGCGGCCTTGCGGTCGTCGTCGCAAATCACAAGAAATTTATTGTGCGCGAGGGCGCGCGGCGCCGACATTCGGTCGTGCATGTCGCAAACGTCGACAAGGGCCGCGCGCGCGTCGGCGTTGGGATCGTCGTTCTTGCGTTTCGCGCTACCGTTGCCGAGAACGATATGCGCCCGCTTCTTGAAGGCCTTGAGCCGCTCGATGAGCTCGGGGTCGTTGAGTTCAAAGAGCGCGGCGTAGATGTGCCGTTTCCTGGCGTTGGCGTCATCGAGAAGGGAAAGCATCTTTTCGCGGATCGCGCCGGCGAGGAAGTTGCGCACCGGGTCGCCGGGCGTGCCGATGATCTGGTGAAGCTTCGCGTCCTTGAGGCGGGTGTCGACCTTGGGGTCGGCGCTCTTCGGCAGGAGGCGGGACAGCCATTGCGTCGCGACGACGCCCCGATTGAAATAGCACGAGAGGCGGTTGCCCGTGTCGCCGATGGTCACGGTCTCGCTCCAGTCGGACGTGAAACCCTCGCTAGGCGCCAGGGCGTCTTTCGTTCCGATCATGGGAGCGACGCGATAGGCGACGACGTCACCCGCATTAACGGCAAAATCCGACCAGATATATTTCTGGACCGGCCATACGGTCGTCGGCTTCCGGGTTCCAGGATCGGCTCCGACGCCGTCAGCGAAGCCCACCCAGCTCGAAACGATCTCTTCGACGAAGCCGTCTTTGGCGGGGCCCACCGGATGAGGGCTGGGCGCGCTGCCCTTGCCGCGCTTTACCCGGCGGTAGAGCGCGAAGCCGCGGCAGTTGGGGATGAAAGGAGCTTCCCAGGCGATGAAGGCGTCGTCCGCCCCCGGCCTCACAATGACGGCTAATTTCATGGAAAAACCTCAGTTTGAAATCTCCCAACAGAGAATAGCGCCTCCCTGACATCTTTGTGACGGTTCCGCCTCCCGGAGGCGTCGCCGTTAACCGCGCCCTTTCTTTTGGGGCGCGGCGCTGCTATCCCCGGCGCCATGAGCAACCCCCACAAATTCGACAATATCCGCAACTTCTCGATCGTCGCGCATATCGACCACGGCAAGTCGACGCTCGCGGACCGGCTGATCCAGGAGACCGGGACGCTCAAGGCGCGCGAGATGGTCGAGCAGGTGCTCGACTCGATGGATATCGAGCGCGAACGCGGCATCACCATCAAGGCGCAGACCGTGCGCCTGCATTACCGGGCGCAGGACGGCAAGGATTACATCCTCAACCTGATGGACACGCCCGGCCACGTCGATTTCGCCTATGAGGTGTCGCGCTCCCTGAAGGCTTGCGAAGGCTCGCTGCTGGTGGTCGACGCGAGCCAGGGCGTCGAGGCTCAGACGCTGGCGAACGTTTATCAGGCGATCGACGCCGGCCACGAGATTGTGCCCGTGCTGAACAAGATCGACCTGCCGGCGGCCGAGCCCGACCGCATCAAGGAGCAGATCGAGGAGGTCATCGGCCTCGACGCCTCCAACGCCGTGACTCATCTCCGCCAAGACCGGCATCGGCATCCCCGACGTGCTGGAGGCGATCGTCACCCGCCTGCCGCCGCCCCAGGGCGATGAAAAGGCGCCGCTCAAGGCGCTGCTGGTCGACAGCTGGTACGACGCCTATCTCGGCGTCGTCGTGCTGGTGCGCGTCTTCGACGGCACGCTGAAAAAGGGCCAGAAGGTCCAGATGATCGGGACGGGCGCACATTACGACGTCGACAAGATCGGCGTCTTCCGTCCCAAGATGCAGGACGTCGCGCAGCTCGGCCCCGGGGAAGTCGGCTTCATCACCGCGCAGATCAAGCAGGTGGCCGACACACGCGTCGGCGACACCATCACCGACGAGCGCAAGCCCACCGCCGAGCCGCTGCCGGGCTTCAAGCCGGCGCAGCCGGTGGTTTTCTGCGGCCTCTTCCCGGTCGATGCCGCGGACTTCGAGGATTTGCGCGCCGCGATCGGCAAGCTGCGCCTCAATGACGCGAGCTTCTCCTATGAGATGGAGACTTCCGCCGCGCTCGGCTTCGGCTTCCGCTGCGGCTTTTTGGGGCTGCTGCATCTCGAGATCATTCAGGAGCGCCTCTCACGCGAGTTCAACCTCGACCTCATCGCGACGGCGCCCTCGGTCGTCTACAAAATCCTGTTGACCAATGGCGAGGAGATCGAACTGCATAATCCGGCCGACATGCCGGACGTGGTGAAGATCGAGGAGATCAGGGAGCCCTGGATCAGGGCGACGATCCTGACGCCCGACGATTATCTCGGCTCGGTGCTCAAGCTCTGTCAGGACAGGCGCGGCGCGCAGGTCGACCTCAACTACGTCGGCAAGCGCGCCATGGCGGTCTACGATCTGCCGCTCAATGAAGTCGTTTTCGATTTTTATGATCGGCTGAAGTCGATCTCGAAGGGCTATGCGAGCTTCGACTACACGCTCACCGATTACCGCGCCGGCGATCTCGTAAAGATGAGCATTCTCGTCAACGCCGAGCCGGTGGACGCGCTCTCCATGCTCGTGCATCGCACCCGCGCCGAGGGGCGCGGCCGGCAGATGGTCGAGAAGCTGAAGGAGCTGATCCCGCCGCACATGTTCCAGGTGCCGATTCAGGCGGCGCTGGGCGGCAAGATCATCGCCCGCGAAACCGTGCGCGCCTTCCGCAAGGACGTGACCGCCAAATGCTACGGCGGCGACGCGACCCGCAAGCGCAAGCTCTTGGAAAAGCAGAAGGAAGGCAAGAAGAAGATGCGCCAGTTCGGGCGCGTGGAGATTCCGCAGGAGGCGTTTATCGCGGCGCTGAAGATGGAGGATTGAGGGGCGTTTGCCCCGCGCCTCTCCGCCGTCATGCCCAGCCTTGTGCCGGGCATCCGCGCGACAGGGCTGCGGCAATCTTCCAAGGCGAGCGCGACGTCGGTTGTCAGCGCACGCCGTTTTCAGGGACAGGGAAGTCGGAGCCGTTACGCGGCGGTCTGCGCGGACGGTGGTCGCGGCGGATTACGCTTGAGCATCGACTGGCGTATCGGTAGAGGGTGAGAGCTTGTTTTTCGCCCAATGCAGGTATCACTACTGACGGCCATCTCCCGCAGGCGGCAAGAGCGGCCTCACCCCCGCGCCATCGCGATCATCACCGCCCCCGCCAGCATCACTCCCGCGCCGAGCAGCCGCCCACCGGTCTCCTCCTTCAACACATGCCCGCTCGCGAGCACGGTGAAGAGCGCGGAGAGGCGCTTGATGGCGATGACGTAGGGCGTGAAGAGCACGGTCAGCGCCCACATCTGCACCGTATTGCCAAAGGCCATGGCCGAGCCCGCGAGCAGCGCGTAGCGCAGCGCCGAGAATCGCGCCGTGGCGCGCGGACCCGTGGCCCAATAGAAAAGCGAGCAGAGGGCGATAAGGCTCGTCAGCGCGGCGATCCAGATCAGCGGCGTCGAGGCCTTCACGCCGAGCTTGTCGAGATTGGCGGTGACGCTCCAGATCGCCGCCGTGGCGAGCATGTAGCGCGCGCCGACGTCCTTCACGAAGACCGCGAAGTTGAAGCGCCGGCCGGTCTCTTCATTGGCGTCGAGGAGCCCGACGCCGAGCACGGTCAGGAGCACGCCGATCATGCCCATGGGCGGCACCTGCTCGCCGGTCATGAGAGGGGAGGTGATGAGCATCAGCACCGGCGTCAGCAGCACCAGCGGTGCGACGAGCGAGGCGTCCGAGAGGCGGAAGCCGCGGATGTAGAAAAAATAAGCGATCGCGTTGAGCGCGCCCGACCAGGCGAGGAGCGCGCCGAAACCCGGCCGCGTCAGCGCCGCCAGCGTCGCGACGGGGGCCGTGCGCAGGCCCGGATAGACGACGAGGCAGGCGATGACGAGCGCCCCCGCGCCAATCGTCCATTGCGCGGCGAGAATGGCGCGGTCGTCGGCCTGCCGCGTCGCGGCCTTGGTGCCAAGGTCAGTGACGGATTGGCAGACCGCCGTGAGCAGGGCGGCGAGGAGGGCGAGAAACGCGAGGTCCATCGCAGCGCTATAGCCGGCCGGCGTAACTTTGCAATTCAGGCTTTGGTCGCCACGACCAGCGTGTCGACGCCCTCGCGGTAATCGATCCTCACCGAAAAACCGAGCGCTTCGAGCTTCTTCATCGACGGCGCAAAATACATGACGTGTTCGGGCAACTCGTCGCTGTAGAAATGCACGACCCAATCTTCGAGGAGATCGAGACGGTCGATTTCCCTGAACAGCTTGAACCAGCGGCGCACCGTCTCCTGCGTATCGGCAAGATGCGCGGCGCGGTCGTCCATGGCGTAGCGGTCGCCGTTGACGAAGATTCCGCCGGACTTCAGCACCCGATGCGCCTCCGCGAGCACGAGATCGCGATAGCCGTCGAGGAAGTTGTGAATGGCGTAGTTCGAGGCGACGACGTCGATGCTCGCGGCGGGCAGCGCCTTCAGCGCGTCGAGCGCGTCGGCCTGCGCGAAAGTCACGCGGCCGGACTGCACATAGTCGGCGAGATGTTCGCGCGCCTGATCCAGCATCGCCGGCGCGGCGTCGATAGCGTTGACCGTGAGAGCGTCGCGTGCGGCGAGGAGCGCCAGCGTGCTGATCCCCGTGCCGCAGCCGATCTCGAAACCAACAAGCGGCTCCCCCGGGCGGAAGCCGCCGACGGTCTCGCCAAGGCGCTTTGCGAGCAGCACATGATTGGGGCACATGAGGCGCAGGAAGTCATATTCCGCGCCGATCCTGCCCGTGAAGAGATTGTCTTGAAGCGTTTCCTGGTGGCGAGCGGACATGGGTTTCCTCGGCAGATTTGCGGCGCAGATTATGAGCGTTGCGGCGGCGGCGCAATGCGCTCAACTCCCGGTTCGGCCTGCGGGCAGGACGGGCGCGCACCGGTCGCCGCGAAGTCGACATCTTTTTCTCCGATCTTCGGCGCAATCTTCACTTGGTGATTTGCGAGGAAATCCTCAGATGCGCTTCAAGGGCATTTTCCTGGTGATGGCCGCGGGCGTTCTTGCGGGAGGATGCGAGACGACCTCCCCGGCGCAGCAGCGCGTCGCCGACGAGACACGCTGCAAGTCATATGGCTTCCGGCGCGGCGCCGACGCGTTTTCCAGATGCCTGCTCGACATTGATCTCGACCGCTCCGCCGACCAGCGATCGCGTCGCAGTGATCTCATGCTTTATAGCGGCCCGCGTTTCTATGGCTGGGGGCCCTACGGGCGCTATTGGTGAGGCAGGCGTTGTTCAGACGCTGTTCTGAATGTGCTCGCGCACCACAGGGTAAATCTGATTGTCCCATCGGCGACCGTTGAAGACGCCGTAATGACCGACGCCCGCCTGCATGTGGTGGGATTTCATATAGGGTCGCAGGCCTGAGCAGATGTCCTGGGCGGCGAGCGTCTGGCCGATTGCGCAGATGTCGTCCTTCTCGCCTTCGACGGTGAGCAGGAACGTCTTCTTGATTGCACGCGGGATGACGGGCCGCCCTCTGAAAAGCAGCTTGCCTTCGGGAAGGGCATATTTCTGGAACACAGTCTCGATCGTGTGCAGATAGAAGGACGCGTCTAGGTCCATGATCGCGAAATATTCCTCGTAGAAGGTCCGGATCTGGTTCGCCTTCTCGATGTCCCCTTCGACCCGGCTCTTGAAGAGGTCCTGAAAGGCCTTCCTGTGCCGATCAATGTTCATGCTCATGAAGGCCGAGAGCTGCACGAAACCCGGATAGACGCGCCGCCCGGCGCCGGGCAGGGCGCGGGGGACGGTGCTGATCAAATTCTTCTCGAACCATTCGATCGGCTTGGAGGTCGCGAACTCGTTCACCTTCGTCGGCGAGACGCGCGTGTCGATCGGCCCCGCCATCAGCGTCAGGCTCGCCGGTTGATCGGGATCGTTGTCTTCGGCCATCCGCGCGACGGCGGCGAGCGCCGGCACGGTCGGCTGGCAGACGGCGACCAGATGCGACTGGGGCCCCATGAATTTGAGGAAGTCGATGATGTGCTGAACGAAGTCATCGAAGCCGAAAGCGCCTTGTTCCAGCGGGACGTCGCGGGGATTGCGCCAGTCCGTCACATAGACCTCGTGGTCGCGAAGCAGCGTGCGGATCGTCCCGCGCAACAGCGTTGCGAAATGCCCCGACATGGGCGCGACGAGCAGGACGCGCGGCTCGCCGGCGCTGTCGGCGCGCGAGAAACGCTGCAAAGTACAGAAGGGCGTCGCAAGCACGGCCTCTTCCAGTACGGGAACGCTCTCACCCTTGCGGACTTCGACGTCGATTATCCCGTAATCCGGCCGCGCATGCGTGAAGCCGGCCAGCGAGACGAGCTCCTGGTAGGCCTGGAGCGCGCGCAGCGGCGAGGTAAACCGCATCGCGCCCCAGAGGTTCAGGATGCGTTCGCTGTTCGCCGCCGTCTGGCGCACCTGGTCGCTCAGATCAGCATAGGCTTGATAGGCGTCATACATGCGCGGGGGACGAACTCCGGTTGGGTTGAGTGGAAGCCAGCAAGCCCCATGCCATGCGCCTAAAGAAATGGCACGCCCTTTGCTGCGGCACTCTGAACAAAAGGGGAGCAAAGATGGCCGTCACGCTTACCATCAGCAGCAAGAACTACTCTTCCTGGTCGCTGCGCGGCTGGCTGATGATGAGGCTTTCGGGTGTGGATTTCGAGGAGGTCGTCGTCGATCCAGACGACGCCGCGGCGCGTGCGGAAATCCTGCTGCTGTCGCCCTCGATCCTCGTTCCCTGCCTCGACTATGAGGGGCTGCGCATTTGGGACACGCTGGCGATCGGCGAGTTTCTGAACGAGATCGCCCCCGAGGCGAAGCTTCTGCCGGCGGACCGCCTGCGCCGCGCGCATTGCCGCTCGATCTGCGGCGAGATGCACTCGGGCTTCAATGCGCTGCGCTCGGCGCTGCCGATGAACCTCAAGAGCCAGTTTCCCGACTTCAAGATCTGGTCCAAGGCGCAGGGCGACATCGCGCGCGTCACGGAAATCTGGCGCGACTGTCTCGCGCAATATGGCGGACCCTGGCTGTTCGGCGAGCTCTCGATCGCCGACGCCATGTATGCGCCCGTCGCGACGCGCTTTCGCACCTATGACGTGAAGATCGACGACGTGGCCCAGGCTTATTGCGACCAGATATTCGCCTGGCCCGCCGTGCAGGAATGGATTGCGCAGGCTCAGGAAGAAAAGGAAGAGATCGAGGAACTCGAAGTCGAGTTCTGATCCACGTTCTTCACCCGATAAGGAACCGACACGGATCGGCGCCGTTCTTTCCGCGAATTGAACGCGGGAGAAGCCGGCTATGAGCACGCAAGGAGAATCCGCGCGCGGGGCCCCTGCGGCGGGCGGCGTGGAGGAACGCGGCCGCGCGGCGGCGACGCCTGCGCAGATACCGGCCCGGGGCTGGAAGGACATCGTCACCCGCGTCTATCGTAACGTTGCTGAAAACCGTGTCCTCGCCATCGCCGCGGGCGTCACCTTCTACGCGCTGCTGGCGATTTTTCCGGGCGTCGCCGCGCTGGTCGCGCTCTATTCGCTCTTTGCCGATCCGAGCAGGATCAGGGAGCATTTCGACAGTCTCTCGGGCGTGCTGCCCCCGGAAGCGCTCTCCATCGTCGGCGACCAGATCAGCCGTGTGGCGGCGCAGGGCGCAACGAAGCTCGGGCTCGCGTCCTTCGTCGGCCTCCTCGTGTCGCTCTGGAGCGCGAACGCCGGCATGAAGGCGATCTTCGATGCGCTCAACGTCGTCTATGGCGAGTGCGAGAAGCGCGGATTTTTCAAGCTGAACGCCGTGTCGCTTTTTTTCACGCTTGCGGGCGTTCTCTTCGTCGCGCTGGCGCTCGCGGTGATGGTGGCCGTGCCGGGGCTGCTTGCGGCCGTGCATCTTCCCTCCGGCATCGAGAAGGCGATCGCGGTCCTGCGCTGGCCGGCGCTCCTTCTGGTCGTCGCCTTCATGATCTCGGTCGTCTATCGTTACGGGCCGAGCCGCGACGAGGCGCAATGGGGCTGGGTGAGCTGGGGCGGCGGCTTCGCGGCGGTCGCCTGGCTGATCGCGTCGCTGCTGTTCTCCTGGTATGCGACCAATCTCGGCAAGTTCAATGAAACCTACGGGTCGCTTGGTGCCATTATCGGCTTCATGCTCTGGATGTGGGTGTCGTCGATCGTTCTGCTCATCGGCGCGCAATTCAACGCCGAGATGGAGCATCAGACGGAGAAGGACACGACCGAAGGCCAACCGCGCCCCTTGGGCGCGCGCGGCGCGGTCATGGCCGATACGGTGGGGCGTTCGACCGGTTGAGGCTCATCCCCACCAGAAGATGGTCGCGATGATGACGTAAAGGCCGATCAGCGCGGCGCCGTCCACCATGTCGGCCTCGCCGTCGACCGTCACCACGGTGACGACCAATACGGAGAGGAACAGCGCCGCGGCGAGAATCGGCGGAATGACGAGCGTGAAGGGCGCGCCGCCCATGAAGTAACTGGTGAGAATGAGCACGGGCACGATCACGACGGCGACCTGAAGCGCGCTGGTGAGCACCACGCTGATGGCGAGATCGGCCTTGCCTTCCGCAGCGAGCCTGATGCCGACCACATTTTCGATCGCATTTCCGGCGATGGCGACGATGACGAGGCCGGCGAATGTCTGGTTGACGCCCGCCGCCTCGATGGCGGGCTCGAGCGCCTCGACGAACCAGTCCGAAACGAGGACCGCGCCGCCGGCGCAGGCGACAAGAACGCCGATGCCGACGGGCAGAGGCCAGGCGTGCGCGCGCAGATGCGCCTCGGCCGGCACGGCGCGCTGTCCTTGCGACAACATCGCCTTTGTGAGCACGGCGAACACGAGGAGCAGCACGATCGCGCAGATCACGGCGAGTTGCTGCTCATGGGCGCTCGCCGGAAGATGCAGTTCGGCGGCGAGCGTCGGCAGCACGAGCGCCGCGGCGGCGAGAAGCAGCAGCGACGCGATCATTCGCGCGGTCTGATTCTGGAAATACAGGACGCCGTGCTTCGTGCCGCCGACGATGAAGGCCAAGCCGAGCACGAGCAGGACATTGGCGAGGATGGAGCCGATGAGCGAGGCCTGAACGACCGCGACGAGGCCCGCCTGCAGCGAGAAGATGCAGACGAAAAGTTCAGGCAGGCTGCCGACCGCAGACTGAATGAGGCCGGTCGCCGAAGGGCTGAGATGGTTGCCCACCTGATCCGTCGCCTCGCCGATCACATGCGCGACGCCCGCGAGCGCTACAGCGCAGGCAAGGAAGCTCACGATCGGCCCGGCGTGCAGGAAATGCGTGGCGCCCGCAGCGCCAACGAGCGCCGCGGCCACGGCCATCACGGTCATTTCATTGCGATCAATCGCCGCCACAGCCAATCCCCTTCGCCCGAATCTCTCGATTAAGCGGGAACTGTGACGCTTCGCCTGGCGAGGATCAACCTGGCCTCAGGACACAGCCGGGTCCAGCCCTCGGAACACCGCGCAACGTCGAAACACGCTCATGTCCGGCGCAACGCTTTTCTGGTGGCAGAATTTTGCGACGAGCTTGGCGAGGCCCTTGATGTCGCGGCCGCTCGCCTGCGGGAAGATCGCGACGAGATCGTCGATGAGGGCGTCGCCGAGGGCCAGGCCGAACTGATCCGCCATCACGCGCCAGATGCGGCGCTTCGCTTCCGCGTCCGGCGGATGGTAACGGATGAGCGCGATGCAGCGGGAGACGATCGCCTCGTCGATATCGTCGACGCGGTTGGTCGTGAGGAACAGCAGGCCGTTGAAATATTCCAGCACGCGCAGGAAGACGCCGACGACCGCGTTCATCGCGATATTGTCGTCGCGCCGCTTGATGTAGACGTCGGCTTCGTCGATCAGCATCACCGCGCCCCAGCGTTGCGCACGCGTGAGAATCTCCTTGAGCGCCGTCTCCATCGCCGCAACATTGAGGCCCAGCTGGCCGGAATGCACGCGATAGAGCGGGCGCTGGATAATCTCGGCGTAAACTTCCGCAGTGAGTGTCTTGCCGACGCCGGGCGGGCCGGCGCAGAGCACGGTCGTGCCGCCGGATTTGCCCTGCACGATGTCGTCCATCAGCACGTCCATCTCGGCGGTGAGAATGTCGATGAGGTCCGTCTGCGCCTCGGGAAGGACGAGCTTGTCCTTCAACTCCGGCTGATAGCGATAGGGCTTCATCTGATCGACATGCACCCACAGATGATGGTGCAGATCGAGATGGAACATCAGGACATAGGGATGAACCGGGATCTGGGTGAAGAGTCCGTCCGGGATCAGCGCTTTCAGTTCGGCGAGTTCGTCTTCGGCCGCAAAGCGGTTGCTCTTGCCCGCCTTGCGCAGGAAGTGGCCGAGCACGTCGCCCGGCGCCTCCAGCGTGAGGCTGCGCGCCGAGAGCACGCCTTCGTCATTGACGAGCCGCGCCTCGCCGCCGCTCGTCGAGAGCACGATGATGTCCTTGCGCGCCCAATCCGTGTCGCGATGGGTGGCGTTGGGGTCTTCCGCGTGAAAGCCGACGCCCTTGCCGGAGAACTGTGAGCCATAGCGCCCGCGCCACTCGAAATAGGTGTCGTTGGCGGCGTCGAAGGCGGAGATCAGCTCCGGCGTTTCGCGCAGAAAGCCTTTGGCGGCGAGAATTTCGCTCACCGTGCGTCCGGCGACGTCGGCCGCGGCGATGCGGATCAGACTGGATTGCAGCGTGCCCTTGGCGTTCGACTTCAGTTCGATGAGGATCTTGCCGGCTTCGTCGTTCGAGGCCGGCACGTAGTCGAACCTTGTGATGACATAGGGCAGGGGCTTCGTGGTGACGCTGGCGGTGAAAAGCCACCCACGGATCGGAGCCGAGGTGAGATAGCGCACCAGCGCGGGCAGGACGTCCTCGAGATCGCCGGCCTCGAACCGCGCGCCTTCGCTTTTCAGCGCTTCGCGCAATGTCGACAGTTGCGCCGCGCGCGTGCGCAACTCCGGGCCCGACTGGCGATAGCAGTCTTCGAGGAAATCGAGCTCGTCGCTCGATAGATGCGACAGATCGACTTCTACCGTATCGCTGAAACGCAATTGCGCCGAGAGTCCCGCACGGGCGGGAAATTGCGCCATCAGCGCTTCGACATGCGGTCGTTCGATTTCGATGTTCATGGGCGCCGCCGCCTTTCCTCTGGATAGGCCGGCAGCGTCAGGATGCGCGGATCTTCCACCGGCGCGCCGACCGTGAAGTGGTAGATGTCCTGGAACTGCATGTCGCCGGGCGGAAGGCCGAGCATCATGTGAACTTCGTCGTCAAAGAAACAGCCGATGCCGGTGCCCGCGAGGCCGAAGGCCGTCGCCCAGAGATAGAAAACCTGCCCGATGAGCCCTGCCTCCCAATGCAGGCGGCGATAGGCGAAGGCGCCATCCTCTTCGAGCGGGCGATCGAAATCCGCGATCATCGCGACGCTGAAACAGCCCTTGCCGGCGATCGGCTGAAGGCAGGACATGCGCGTCGCTTCCCGCTCGTGCGAGCCCATGCGAAGGCGGAAAAGCCGCTCGCCGCACAGATTGGTCGGCGTCCAGTCGAATGTGGGGGAGAGCGCGGCGCGCAGCCGTTCGGCGCTCCCCTCGTCGCGTTGGAGCAGATAGAGGCCCGGCTCCACGCCCGCGACGCGGTGCACATAAAGGACGAGCGCGACGCGCGGCGGGAAGGCAAAGGCGCTTATGAGCGGGGCGGCGCCCGGCAGCGTCGCGGCGAGCATGAGGCGGAAAGCCTCCTGCGGCAGGGTCGCCACGCCGTCGAGGCGCTGCGCGCTGCGGCGTGCGCGGACGACGTCGCCGATGCCGGCTCGCTCCAGCGACGGCGCTTCACGCTGCGCCGGCCTCCCGGCCTCCGGCGTTTGCGCCTTGTGGCAGAAGCGGACGGCGCGATCGACGAGCGGCCAGCCGTCGTGGTCCTCGCTGAGGGGATTGGCGGCGCCGAAGAACGCGCGGGGAGCGCCACGGAGGGCGGAGAGATCGAGATGCGGCGGCGGAGCGTCGTTGGCGGCGATCCATATCAAAAGATCGGGATGCTCCTCCTCGCGCCGACGAAAGGCGTCGGGGCGGTCGAGGCCGATGAGCGCGGCGATGTCGTCGTCCGAGGGGGCGGACAGCGCATGGGCGCGCCATCCGAGCGCCGCCGCCGCCTGCGCCGCGGCGCCGATAGCGTGGCCGGCGTCATGCTGGCAGTAGCGAAAAGCGCGCTCGCCATATTTCCAAGTCTCGCGCCAGGGGATCGAGCTGAGAGCGAGGAGGAAGCCGCCTTCGGGAAGCACATGCGGCGACTCATATCGCGCGCGCTCTTCGAGGCCATGTTCCAAGGGCGCATAATGATAGAGCGCCGCCGCGTCGTTGACGCCCACCGCCGCGTCGAAAAGGAGATAGGCTTCGGTCGGATGCAGATTGCCCGAGGAAGGGTTGTTGCGCAGCGCCCAGGTCGATCCTTCGACGCTCTTCCAGGCGCTGAGGCCGAAGGCGAGTTCGAGAAACAGCCCGAGCGACGCGGGGTTGATCCGTGCCGGTTCGCGCGCGGGTCCGGGGAAGGCTGGCGTCGGCCCCTCGCCGAGGGGCAGTTCGATCAGCCGGGCGCCAGTGAAGCGCCGGTAGGGCGATGGCTGTGAGGTCCAGTCGAGGAAGGCGGGGCCGAGCGCATAGCGCGTCGGCGCGTGCTTGGTGCGCGTGTGATAGCCGCGGATGTCCGAGGGGAGGGTATCCGAATGAGCGTTCAGCGGCACGGGTCCCTCGGTAAGGCACAGATTTTGAAGCTGGTGGCGCGTGTGGTGCCGCGGTGGGCCATTCAAGAAACGCGCCCGGCGAGCATGGCGCTGCGAATGGCTTTGAATTCAGATGATTATGATTCACGCATCCGTTCGGGGGAGCCGCGATTGTCGGAAAAGTTCACTCTTGTCATTGCGCCGCACAAGGCCTTTGGCGCATTGGGGACGCTGACCGTGACCGGCCAGCCCCCGCGTCGCTTCACACAGCAGGAGGCGCTGATCGTGTCGCGCGCGCTCGACGCCGTTGCGACCGGCGCGAGCCTGGAGCGTGAGATTTTCATGAGCCCCATCGCCAGCGATGTCGATTTCGAGGCGGCCGTGGGAGCGGAGGGAATCGTCATATCCGCGCCCCGGCGCCCTCCGGCCCCGCTCGATTGGACGCAGACGCGGGCGCTGGCGAACGCGCTGAGGGCGTTTGACGAGGGATGATGCGGGGGCGCAGCCGATGGCGGCGCGATTAGACCGCCGCTTTCGTTTTCTGTCGGTCCGCGAAGGGCGCCGCCTGCGGTGCGTCCGCCGGGGAAGCGTCGGAGGGCGCGCAGACGCCTTCGCGATGCAGGTCGTCCCACGCGCGGCGAATGGCGCCGTGATCAATCCGCTCGCCCACGATCACCATCTGGATGGTCCGAACGACGATTTCCATATCCAGCACAAGAGATGCGTTTCTCACATACCAGACGTCCAGGGCCGCCTTGTCGACCGCAGAGATTTCCCTCCCGCCGATGACCTGCGCCCAGCCGGTCAGTCCCGGCCGGATAAGAAGCCGCGCGGCGTATTCGGCAGGTTGATCGATCGGGAGCAGGGGCCTTGGCCCGATGAATGACATTTCGCCGGTCAGGATGTTGGCAAGCTGCGGCAGTTCATCCAGCCGCGTCAGGCGCAAAAACCGCCCGATCGGCGACGAGCGCTGTTCGTCGGGGACGCGCTCGCCCTCCTCGTCATGGGCGGGAATCATCGTCCGGAACTTGGTCAGACGGAACGGCCGCCCGTTCAATCCTGGCCGCTGCTGCCAGAATGTCACCGGCGCGCCGACGTCGACCGCGATCAAGACGGCCAGGATGGGCATGATGGGCGCAAGCAGGATGAGAAGCGTCATTGCGCCGATGATGTCGAGCGCGCGTCTGAAGCGCCAATACGGGCGATTGACGAGTTGCTGGCGGCCTTCGGCGTCGAAGCGGAACGCCTCCTCCACTGCATCGCCCGCGGCCTCCGAGGCGGATTGCGGGGCGAGACCGAGCTGGTCGAGGAGAAATTCGACCTGGATATTGGAAGAGCTCTCGATTTCCCGCAACGCCTCCCGCCCTGGTTCGGACATTTTGTCGAAGGGCTCGGCGACGACGATCCGATTGATGACGACCCCGTGAATTTCGAGATCGCGCAGGAGGCTCGAAAGGTCGGCGAGGAGGCCGAGGATTTTCTTTCCGCTCACGACATGGCCGACGAGACGGGGGTCTTCGGAAACGAGGCCGGCAATTCGGACGCGATGCCGCGCGTATTGCGACGCCGCCCGGAGGTAGAGATTGGTGACTCCGCCGAGCCCGATCACAAGCACGTTGTTGTAGCCAGGGGCGGCGTGCGGGAGATGAGGCTCTTCCGTCCGGCGCTCTCCCACCGACCGCGAGACGCGGCGGATCATCCGCACGCCGATCAGCGCGAAGGGGATCAACATCGCCTGAAGAATCGGCAAGGAGCGCGGCACGCCTTCGAGGCGATTGAAACTGAAGGCGAAGGCGACGGCCCCGCCGACAACGAGCGCCGTCGCGGCGAGAATCTTCAGATAGTCGGTGACGGCGGAAAAGCGCCAGACGGCCCGGTTGGCGCCGATCGTGGGGAGAATCGCGAGGCTGAGGACGAGCGTCGCAGCGGTGTAGGGCGCCAAAGGGGCCAGCCGCTCGAATGAGAATTCAAGATTGCCCCAAAGGAGGAAGGCGCCGATCGTTGCGCAGAAAACAAGGCCCAGATCGACGATCAACAAAAGCATCTGGCGCATATACGTGGCCTCGAAGACGTTCAGTCCAAACGAATGACGCACCGATCACGTCGTTATTAAGCGCCGAAGGCTGCGGTGTAAATTGCTAAGTTTCTGCAAGCGTTTGCAATGCAGCCCATCAAGCCGGCTGCTCCTGCGGCGCGCGCCTGCGTCGCCGATGCGCGGACCTGTCCCCGCTGTGCTCGCGACGGCGATCTTCGACGAGCGCGCCGCCCGCGCCCATCGGAGCCTTCGTCAAGAGAGCGCAGGCGACCGCGAAAAACGCCAGCATCGCGCTGGTTCTCAGCGGATAGTCGACGAATGAGTGGAGGAGCAGCAGCGCGATGGAGATCGTGGCGGCGCGCGCGAGGAGATTGTCCGCAGATCCGGCGTCGGCGCGCCGCCAGGGCGAAATCGCGTTGCGCCCGATCCAAATCAAACCGATGGCGCCAAATGTTGCGCCCACGACGCCGGCCTCGAGCCAGAGTTCGAGATAATCGTCATGCGCGCGATTGACATAGGAGCCAATCATCAAGCCGCGCGGCTTTTCAAACGTCGGATAGAGCTGGACGAAGGAGCCAAGGCCCGCCCCAACGGGAGCGACCGCCGCCGCCGCCCTGAGAAGTCGTTTCCGCGATGACCGGGCGCATCGGCAAATCCTTCTGCGCCTCGAAGCGTTCCGCAAGTCGATAAAGCGCGAAATTCGAGAGGAGAAGCGCAGCCAGAGCGCCGGCGAGAATGACGCGTCCCGCGGCCGTCGAGGCCGAGGACCGCTGACCGAGCCGGGCAAGAGCGAAGGAGGCGATGAGGGCGACGATCGTCAGCCCGATACCGGCGCGCGAGCGCGCCATCACTTCCCCCGCCATCAATATCACGAATACGCAGAGGCCGATCAGCGGGATCGTGAGGGACGCGAGTTGGAAATCCGACGTTTCGCCGCGCGACTCTACTCGCCCGCCGGCGGCCGCCCAAGCCGCCGCAAAAGGCATCGCCGCATAGAGCAAGGCGGCGAGATGGTTACGATTCCCAAAGAAGCCGACCGCCTCAAGGTCGTTCCCCTCATAGAAACGCAGCGGGCTTCCCGGACCCTGGCTGATCTGGGCGAGGCCGAGAAGGGCGCTGACGATAGCGCCGCCGAGCGCGACCAGCGTCAGAAGTCTCCGCTCCCTTGCGCCAAGGGAAAGGGCGCAGAGAAAAACCGACAGAGCGGGCAAAAGCGATAAGACGCTGAGCCAACTGGCGTCCGGGGCCATGCTGAGTCCGCCCCAAGGCATTGGGACACCGAGGAGCTTGTAGGCGGAAATGACCGAGTTCCCGGCCGGGCAGATGTGTCCAGACCGACGGCGGGAGCGGCGCGAGTTGAAGAAGCGCGAAAATGCCGACGAGCGCGCAGAAAATCAGCGGACCTCGGGCCACGCCTGGGGAATCGGCGTCGAGCAGGCGCCAGAGCGCCGCAAACAGAACGGGAATGCAGAGAAGTTCGAGTAGCGTTTCGGAAAGATATCCGGGGCCCGCCCCGCCGCCGAGGGTCAGACAGGCCAGAAGTGCGAAGGCGCAAAAATAAAAGAGCGGGCTGACCCGCTCTCTTTTATCAATGACGTCGACCATTTGATGGTCGGCCCGCTGCGTTTAGTTGCAGACCGCGACGGCGCCGCCGCTGATCGGAAGCAGCTTGTTGGTGCAGCCGCTGCTGTTGTTGCTGAGCGCAAGAGCCGCTGCAGTGCCGCCGACGACAGCCAATGCACCCGCCGCGTAATAGGGATTGATGCCGCCCAGCGGATTGTCGATGCCGCCGGCCTGAGCGCGCCAGGCGCAAGGCGAGGTGGCCGGGATCGTCGTGACGCCGGACGTCAGTTTCACGCGGCAGCCATCGGCGTAAACGAGGCTCGCGGACCCGCCCTTGCCAACCATGACGCGGTCCCCCGGCGCGAGGTCGGTCGACCCCTTCAGGGAGGAAAAGCCTTCTCCGTGGTTGACCTTGACGCCGCCAGCGATGTTTTCGAGCATGGCAGCGTTCGCCGCGGTGCTCGCTACGATCGACGCAACCACGCCCAAAGTGACAAAAATCTTTTTCATAGCCGTCTCCAAACCGGGAATGCCCAATGCAAAGCGATCTCTCAGGGCAACGAGGTGCACTGAACCTTCGCCGTTCTCAGTTAGGGCTAATCGATAACCTCCGATATTGCAAGGCCGCAAAGCACGCCTCAGGGCGTCATTCCGCCGAGGGGCTCGGGCCATCGCCCTGGTAGAAAGTCGAATCCCTTTTTTCTTTTCATATGGTTCGCCGCAGGTGTTGCAGCTTTGCATCAGCATGGATTTTTTGCCGATCAATCGTTATCTTGGTGAAATGAATTTTTCATATGGATGCTATTAGGCGTTCCGAAACGAGAGGCATGGCGGCGAATGGGCGTAGAAAGCGCGATGATCGACTTGCACTGCCATATCTTGCCCGGCATCGACGACGGTGCGAAAGACCTGACGGTCTCCTTGCAGATGGCGCGCGCCTTTGTCGCCGACGGCGTGAAGGTGGTCGCCTGCACCCCCCATATCCTGCCGGGGCTCTTCCATAACACCGGCCCGCAGATTCGCGCCGCCGTCGCATCGCTGCAGGAAGTCCTGAACCAGGAGGGCCTCCCCCTCCGTCTGGTCTCCGGAGCAGACGCCCACATCGTTCAGGATTTCGTGCCCGGTCTCAAAACGGGACACATCCTGTCGCTTGCCGACACGCGATATGTTCTGGTCGAGCCGCCGCATCATGTGGCGCCCCCAAAGATCGAAGAATTCTTTTTCAGTATTCTTGTCGCCGGCTATGTGCCAATCCTCACCCATCCGGAGCGGCTGACCTGGATCGATTCGGAATATAAAACTTTCAAAGATCTTGTTAGGTCTGGCGCCTGGATGCAGATTACGGCGGGTTCCCTCACCGGGTCGTTCGGCAGGCGTCCGCGGTATTGGGCGGAAAAAATGCTCGACGACGGGTGCGTCCATATTCTGGCGACGGACGCGCACAATGAGGTTTCCCGCCCTCCGATCCTGGGAGAAGGCCGCGAGGCGGCGGCGAGGAAAGTCGGGGAGGCCGAGGCGGGCCACCTCGTTTGGACCAGGCCTCTGGGCATCCTCCAAAATCTCCCTCCGTCGAGTCTGCCGTCGCCGACGGCTCAAGAACGCACGATCAAGGTGACCGATGATGAATCGCATTCTCCGCCGCCCGCTCGCCGCAGCCGTGCGGGCGGTCGGCCCAGCGGCGCTCCTGGCGCTGTCAGTTTTTCTGAGCGGCTGCAACGGCTTTTCCGGTGACGATGCCCGTCAGCCGGCGACGGGATCGAAATCGTGAAGAACTGACGCGCTTCGCAGATAAATATGGTACGGCGTCGACGCAGGGGAGCGCCGGCTACAGAATCGGACCCCAGGACGTTCTGGACATAACTGTCTTCAAAGCGCCCGATCTTTCCAAGACCGTGCAGGTCGCCGAAGTCGGGACGATCAATCTCCCCCTCATCGGGGAGATGTCGGCTGCCGGCAAAACGCCGAGCGGCCTGGAGCGCGATATAGAGGGGCGGCTCGGCGCGAAATATATGAAGGGGCCGCAGGTCACCGTTTTCGTGAAGGAGTACAATAGCCAGAGGGTAACGGTCGAAGGCGCGGTCAAAAAAGCCGGCGTGTATCCGATGCGTGGAAACGACACTCTTATGGGCGTGATTGCGCGCGCCGAGGGGCTCGATCGGGAGATATCGTCCACCAACGTCGTGATCTTCCGCGAAAGCGGCCGCCAGGTTGCCCGATATGATATCGATCAGATTCGTTCGGGAGCCGTTCCCGACCCGGAGGTGCGGATGGGGGACGTCGTGGTGGTCGAGGACTCCTCAATGAAGAACGCTTTCCAATACCTTAAGGCGTTGGTGCCGCTGGGAAGCACCGCCGCCATCCTTGCGACGACCCTGTGACGTCGTTTCGTTCGCCACTCCGGTGATTATGTGAAAGACAACGAAATCCCACACGATCCTGACGAGGTTCCCGCGGATGTCTTCCTCGACGAGCGCGCGCGCACGACGCTTGTCGCCCCGGCAGAGAGAAACACGCAGATCATGCTGCCTCAGCAGCAGCAGGAGATGGACGAAGATTCCGGTCTGAATATTCGCGAGGTGCTGCGGCTTCTTCGGAAGCGCTGGCGCCTGATCGCAAGCATCGCCTCGGCGTTCACGATCATCGCTTTCATCTGGGCGCTGGTGCAGACTCCCCTTTACACGGCGACAGTGCGGCTTCAGATCGAGCGCAACGTCTCTAAGATCGTGGAAAGCGGGAATGTCACGCCAACGGAGATGGGTGACGTCGAGTTTTTGAAGACGCAGTATGAGTTGCTTCAGAAGTCGAAGCCTCGCCGAGCGTGTCCTCGCGGCGACAAAGTCCATTGTGAAATCAGAGCCGCCCAAGCCCAGCTTCTTTCGCTCCTTGTTTGGCTCGAAGAGCCACGAACAAAATCAGGCTGACGTCGACCGCGCGATCGTGGAGAAGATCCTCGATAACAGGGTCGTCAAGGCAGTCCCCGGCGCCCGGCTTGTCGACGTCTCTTATTCCGATCCTGACCCGCACCGTGCCAAGGCGGTCGCATCCGCCTATGGCAAGGCGTTTATCGCCTCCAATCTGGACAAGCGTTTCCAGGCGAATGCCTATGCAAAGGCGTTTCTCGAGGACCAGATCAGCCAGTTGAAGGTGCGGCTGGAGGATTCCGAAAAGGTCCTGCTCAGCTTCGCCGAGAAGGAACAGATCGTCCAAACGACGGACAAGGAGTCTATCGGGGAGAGCAATCTGGCGGCGGCCAACGCCGCTCTCGGCGGCCTGGTGGCCGACCGCATCAAGAACGAGCAACTCTGGAAGCAGGTCGAGAACGCCACGGCCATCAACCTCCCGCAGTTGCTGTCGAACAAGGTCATCGAGGATTTGCGAGGGAAGCGCAATGAACTCATGGCCGATTACGAAGAGAAGTCGGAGACGTTTCGCGCCGATTATCCCGCGATGATCCAGCTCAACAATAAGATCAAAGAACTGGACCGTCAGCTTGCATTCGAAGTGAAGACGATCAAATCTTCGCTCAAGGCGGCCTTTGAGGCCTCCGTGAACCAAGAAAACGAGATGAAGAGCCGGATCGAAACTCTGCGCTCCGAGGTTCTCGATATCCAGAAACGCAGCATCCAGTATAATATTCTCAAGCGAGAAGTTGACACGACCCGCTCTCTGTACGAGGGGCTACTTCAGCGATTCAAGGAAGTTGACGTCGCCGGAGGGGCTGGAACCAACAACGTCTTCGTCGTGGACGATGCGGAACTCCCTCGCTCGCCGTCTTGGCCCAGCAAAGTGCGCGCGGGCGCCTTCGGTCTGTTGCTCGGGCTATTGGCCGGTTTGGGGACCGCGTATCTGTTCGAGCGACTCGATGACGTGGTTCATTCGCCCGACGAGGCGGAGCGTATTTCGGGCCTCGCGACGCTCGGCGTGATTCCGAAGATTACGCCTCCGAAGACGGCCGAGGAGGAACTCGCCGATCCACGTTCCGCGTTGGCGGAAGCCTATCGATCGCTTTGCACCTCATTGCAGTTTTCCACCGCATCGGGCTTGCCGAGAACCTTGCTGGTGACGAGTTCCGGGCCGAGCGAAGGAAAATCGGTCACTTCACTTGCGATTGCGCGCCACTTCTCGATCATGGGCCTCAAGGTCCTCATCGTCGACGCTGATCTGCGCAACGCCTCGTTGCATAAGAAGCTCCTCCTCAGCAACACCGCCGGTCTAAGCAACTATCTGACGGGCAGCGGCTCTCCCTCCGACGTTATCCAGCGAACTGAGCTTCCCAATCTTTTATTCATGGCTTCGGGCCCGCTTCCGCCGAACGCCGCGGATCTTCTCAGCGGCCCGAAGCTCGGGAATCTCCTCGCGCTGGGCACGCAGGTGTTCGATCTCGTGGTCATCGACGGCCCCCCGGTCATGGGCCTTGCCGACGCGCCTATTCTCTCGAATGCGGCGGCGGCGACGGTTTTCGTCGTCTGCGCCGGACAGTCCCGCACGGGGGCCGTCAGAAATGCGTTGAAGCGTCTGGAAATGGCGCGCGCGCCCATCATCGGGACGGTCGTGAGCAAATTCGACGCGCGCACGGCGAGCTACGGGTACGGTTATGGATACGGCTATGGCTATGGCTATGGCTATGGCGAGAATTACGGGCGGGAGACCGACGAGCCGGCGCGCGACAACTTCACCAAAACGCTGGAAGCAGGCTTTCAGCAAATCAAGAAGGTCCTCGAGCCCAAGAAGTAACGGGAGCCCGCAAACCGCGTCGTTCGCGCGTGAGCGGTTGTCGGCGAACGGTCGTCACGAAGGCGCTGTATGACGGAAGAATTCAACTCCGATCACAAGCGGAGCGCGAAGCCAGTCGCGTTTCAATATTGGTCTCGCGCGCTCGCGCTTTCCACGCTCTCGCTGTTTCTTGTGTGGATGATCGTCAGACATAGTTTCGTCGCCTATCTTGCCGACGTCGCCCCGTTATCCGCCCTGCGCCTCAGGTCCGGCCAGCCGGCGGCGCTCGTCGCGCTCGCCGACCTCCAATTCAACGATCCGGAACTCAAAAAGGCGGGCGAGGAGCAGCTGCGGTCCGCAGCCGCCAGCCTGAGGCCCGGCGTCGTAGAGGCCATCCTCGCCAACCCGCTTGATGCGCGCGCTTTTCGTCTCCTCGGCCAATTTGCGGAAGCTGAAAGCGATCTGGTCGGCGCGGAAAAATTCATGCGGGAAGCAACGCGGTTGTCGTTGAACGAGACGATCGCCGTCGAGTGGATGATGCGCCGCAGCTTCGCGCGTAAGAACTTCTCGGCCGCGGCATATTATGCGGACGTCTTCCTCCGCGTGCGCCCGAATATGATGAGTTTTGCAGCGCCGGTGCTGTGGCCGATGGCCGAAGACGAGAAGACGCGGCCTCTCGTCGTCAAGCTCCTTCTGGCCGATCCCTATTGGCGCTCCATTTTCTTTACTCAGATCAGCGGGGGCTTCGCCGACGCCCGCACGCCCCTCAAACTTCTGCTTGCGCTCAACGATTCGCCGGTTCCTCCGACGGCCAAGGAAATCAGCGCCTATCTGACCTTTCTGATCCAGCATAAATTATATGCTTTCGCCTATGAGGTCTGGCTGCAGTTCCTCACGCCGGAGGAGCAGCAAAATGCAGGTTTTCTCTTCAACGGAGACTTCAAAACGGCCCCTTCAGGCGCGCCGTTCGACTGGATATTCCAGACGCGAGGCGACGTCAGCGCGACGATCGCGCACGAGGTAGACGTCGGAAAATCAGCTTTGCAGATCGTGATGGGCCCCGGCCGCACCGAGGCGCTCGACGTCTCGCAGATCGTGGCGCTTGCGCCCGGGGCCTATCGCTTCAAAGGATTGCTGCGAGGCGACATTATCGGGCCGCGCGGGCTGCGCTGGACGGCATCCTGCATGGAGGCTGCGGCGAACAGCCCTCCACTCGGGGAGAGTCCGATGGCGCTCGGCGATTTTCCTGAATGGAAGCCCGTCGAATTTGCGTTCGCCGTTCCTGAAACCGGTTGTTCGGCGCAGAGAATCAAACTGTTCCTTCCCGCGCGCTCGGCGTCGGATCAATTGGTCACTGGCACATTGTATTATGTCGGCCTAGCGCTGGAGCGCCAGTGAAGCCGCGCGGACGCCGCGCGTTGTCGAAGTTGACGGCAAGTGCGCGCGGCGCGGCGGGCTTTTGCAACGCATAAGCGCACTGTTCAGAACAAGTTTGTTTGTGTTATGAGGATGCGCTGCGAACTCCCTGTGGTCGCTCGCAAAACGTAATCGGTTCAACGCATTTTCGCCGACGCGATGGACTGACGCCAAAATCAACCGCCCTTTCT
Source organism: uncultured Alphaproteobacteria bacterium (assembly GCA_963806665.1). Classification (GTDB taxonomy): domain Bacteria; phylum Pseudomonadota; class Alphaproteobacteria; order Rhizobiales; family Beijerinckiaceae; genus Methylocystis. The sequence continues at coordinate 604,511 of CAWDYM010000007.1, forward strand.
GATGGATTCAACGAACATGACGAACAACGAGGTTGCGCAGCGTCTGTTGGATGGCCTGAAGCGCAAGGAAGCGCTGATCGGCATCGTTGGTCTGGGCTATGTGGGCCTTCCTATCTGCATCGCCGCGGGCGACTCCGGCTCGAATGTCCTAGGGTTCGACATCGATCCGTCGAAGATCGAGTTCCTCGAGAAGGGCAAGAGCTATCTCAAGCATATCGAAGACAAGAGCATTACGCCGCTCGTCGAAAGCGGCCGGTTGAAAGCGACGACCGATTTCGATCGGCTCGCCGAGCCGGATGCGTTGCTGATCTGCGTACCGACGCCGCTCACGGAGCACCTCGATCCGGATTTGTCCTTCGTCGAGATCACCGGGCGCGAGATCGCCAAGCGCTTGCGCCCTGGGCAGATCGTCATTTTGGAGTCGACGACCTATCCGGGCACCACGACGGAAGTGCTGCGGCCGATCCTCGAAGAGAGCGGCCTCGTCTGCAATAAGGACTTCTTCCTCGCCTTCTCTCCTGAGCGCGAGGACCCGGGCAATCTGCACTTCTCTACGTCGCAGATTCCAAAGGTGGTCGGCGCCGACAGCCCTGAGGCCGTCGAACTCGCTGCGACCCTTTACGATCACTTCGTGCCGTCGACCGTGAAGGTTTCTTCAAGCGCCGCAGCCGAAGCCGCGAAGCTCACCGAGAACATCTTCCGCGCCGTCAATATCGCGCTCGTCAACGAGTTGAAGCTCGTCTACGCGGCGATGGGCATCGACGTCTGGGAAGTCATCGATGCTGCGAAATCGAAGCCCTTCGGCTACATGGCCTTCTATCCCGGCCCAGGCCTTGGCGGGCACTGCATTCCGATCGATCCCTTCTATCTCACCTGGAAGGCGCGCGCCTTCGGCATCACGACGCGCTTCATCGAGCTTGCCGGCCAGATCAACTCGAGCATGCCGGAGCATGTCGTGAACATGCTGGCGCGCGCGCTGGACGCACGCACTTCGCGCGGCCTGAATAAGGCGCGCATCCTCGTGCTCGGCGTCGCCTACAAGAAGAACGTCGACGATACGCGCGAGAGTCCCTCGCTGCGGCTGATGGAAATGCTCGAAGCGCGCGGCGCCGAGGTCAAGTTCTACGATCCATTCATCTCCGTCATACCGGAGACGCGCGAGCACAAGTCGCTCTCGGGGCGCGTATCGGAGAAATGGGAGCCTGCGGAGTTGGCCGACTATGATGCGGCGCTCATTGTCACGGATCACGACGATGTCGATTATGCAGCGCTTTGCAAGCACGCGAAGCTCGTCGTCGACACCCGAAACGCCTGCCGCCGAGCGGGCGTGGAAAGCGCAAACATCGTGTTGGCTTGACGCGTGATCGCTCGCCATGCCGATTCTTTCGACGTGCAAGGCGACGCGCCCGGTCCGATAGAGCGGCGCGAGCCGGGGCCTCTTCGTGGCGCGCGGAGCCGTGCGGGAAGTCCCGGCGTTTTGCATTGAGCGCCGGATGCGAAACCTAATGGAGCGATTGATGAGCGGAACGTGGAGCGTTCACTGCGTCGTTGGGGCGCGGCCGAATTTCGTCAAAATCGCGCCGATCATGCGGGCGCTGAGGGCGATGGAGGGCGTCGCGACCCGGCTGATCCACACCGGGCAGCACTATGACGTCGCGATGAATCACGCGTTTTTCGAGGAGCTTTCCATTCCCGAGCCCGACGTCAATCTCGAAGTCGGCTCGGGAAGCAATACGGAGCAGACCGCGCGAATCATGCTCGGCCTCGAACCCGAGTTGCTCGCGAACCGTCCGGACATCCTGCTTGTGGTCGGCGACGTGAATTCGACAATGGCGACGGCTCTTGTCGCCGCGAAGCTGCTCATTCCTGTCGTCCATGTCGAGGCGGGGCTGCGCAGCAACGATCTCGCCATGCCCGAGGAGATCAATCGTTTGGTGACAGACCGGCTTTCCGCTCTGCTGCTGACGACCGAGCGCGCCGCGGAGGAGAATCTCCTGCGCGAAGGCGTGGCGCCGGACGCGATCCGATTTGTCGGCAATGTAATGATCGACACGCTTCACGCCTGCCTTGAGCGCGCGCAGTCCGTGGAGGCGACGCTCGCCGAAACGGGCGCCGGGGCCGACTTCTGCGAGGCCGCGAAGAAGGGGCTGGGCTTCGTGACGCTTCATCGTCCTTCCAACGTCGACGACCCCGCGCAACTCGGCGGGCTGATCAGCGCACTGGTCGATGTCTCCGGCGATGTGCCGCTACTATTCGCCATGCATCCGCGCACGCGAGGCAAGGTTGAAGCGGCGGGCCTCGCGCCTTTGCTGGCGAAGGGCCGCATCCACGTCACCCCGCCGTTGAGTTATCTTCGCTCGCTCGGAGTCATGCGTCAGGCGCCGATCGTTCTGACCGACAGCGGCGGCGTGCAGGAAGAGACGACGGCGCTCGGCGTGCCCTGCCTGACGATCCGCGACAACACCGAACGGCCGATCACGATCGAGGAGGGGACCAATACCCTGATCGGCAGTTCGCCCGCAGTGTTACGCGGCGCCGTCGAGGAGGTCTTGCGCACGGGCGGCAAACGCGGACGCGTGCCTGAATTATGGGATGGCAATGCCGCGGTGCGTGTCGCTGCGGAGACGATCGGTTACCTCAAATCGCGCCGTCCGGCGGCGCCGTTTGAAAGCGCGCGATAGAGAGGACGCAGCATGCGAATTCTCTTCTTCACGCATTATTATCCCCCGGAGGTGAATGCGCCGGCGTCGCGCACCTCTGAACATTGCCGCGAATGGGTGAGGCGCGGACATGAGCCGACGGTCGTCACCTGTGTGCCCAACCACCCGGCCGGCAAGATCTATCCGGGCTACAACAACAAGCTCTATCAGACCGAGATGCGCGATGGCGTGAAGGTCGTGCGACTGTGGACGTTTCTCGCGGCGAACGAAGGGTTCCTGTTTCGTACGCTCAACTACGTCGCCTACATGGTCGTTGCGACGCTCGCTCTGCCCTTCCTACCCAAGGCAGACGTCGTCGTCTCGACGTCTCCGCAATTCTTCTGCGGCCTGACAGGATTCGCCGCGCGCCTCGTCAAGCGCGCGCCCTGGGTGCTCGAAATCCGCGACCTCTGGCCGGAGAGCATCGCGACGGTCGGCGTGATGAAGAGAGGCGCGACGATCAGCGCGCTCGAAGCCGTCGAGGCTTTTGCCTATCGTCAGGCTGACCGGATGGTCTCCGTCACCAATTCCTTCGTGCCGCATATCGAAGCGCGCGGCGGCGCCGGCAAGGTCGCGGTCATCAAGAATGGTGTCGATCTCACGCTCTTTACCAGCGCTGCGTCCGGCGAGGACATCAAGAAGCGTTTCGATCTTGAAGGCCGTTTCGTCGCCGCTTATGTCGGCACCCACGGCATGGCTCATGGCCTCGACACGATTCTCGACGCCGCGCAACTGCTGAAGGACGATCCGCGCATCGGCCTCCTGCTCGTGGGCGACGGAGCTGAGCGCAAGCGACTTCAGGAGCGCGTCGAGACATTGAAGCTCGACAACATTCGCGTTGTCGGCCAGTTGCCGAAATCCGACATGCCGGCGGTATGGGCGGCGACGGACGCGAGCCTCATTCTTCTGCGCAAGAGTGACGCGTTCAAGAAAGTCATTCCATCCAAAATGTTTGAAGCCATGGCGATGGAGCGCCCGATTGTGCTCGGCGTCGAGGGCGAGGCGAGAGAGCTGCTGGAAAGCGCCGACGCCGGGATGGCCATCGAGCCGGAGAGCGCCGAGGAACTGGCAGCCGCGGTGAAAAAGCTTGCGGCCGATCCGGAGCTTTGCGCTTCTTATGGCCGGCGGGGTCTCGCTCATGTGCGCGAGCACTACGATCGCGCCAAGCTCGCTGCGCGTTACCTCGATCTGCTGGAGGACGCAGTTGCGCGATCAGGGCGGTCATCATGATGGCGGCCTCGCTTTTTGAGCGGAGCTGGCGCGCTGCGGCCTTCGCGCGTCATGTGCCTCTATCAAAACTGCTGCGGCGGCTCGAGCTCGATCTTCGCCGCCGGCTTCGCGATAGGATGCCGGGTCTGGCGCGGCTTTCCGCCGTCACGCCGACGCGCAAGGCCGTTCTACCTTCGCCGCTTTTCGCGCCTCGCGCGGCGCTGGCGCCGACGCGCGCCGCTGCGGGGTGGCGATTCGAATTCCTTCATCTCGCGGTGGAGATGTCCGGCCCTGGCATAGATTGGCAGGCGCCCGGACCCGGCGCGGCCAATCAGCTTTGGCGGATGAACCTCCATTACATGGAGTATCTCGAAGGTCTCGACGATAACGCCTGTGTCGCATGCGTCGAGGACTGGATTGCGGCGAACCCGCCTGAGCGCCCTGGCGTCTGGCGCGACAGCTGGAACAGTTACGCGTTGTCGCTGCGCGTCGTCGTCTGGCTGCAGGAGATGGCGCGGCGTGCACCGGCGCTCTTGGAAAACGTGCGGCTGCACATCGAGTCGAGCGTGGCGTCCCAGCTTCTCTTTCTCGAGGACAATCTCGAGACCGATCTTGGCGGCAATCATCTCATCAAGAACATCAAGGCCCTGCTCTGGGCCTCCGCCTGTTTCGAGGGGTCGGACGCCGAGCGCTGGCGCCGCCTCGGCCTGAACCTGCTCGAACGGGAGCTTGACGCGCAGATTCTTGCGGACGGCGCGCATTATGAGCGCTCGCCGTCCTATCACTGTCAGGTTTTCGCGGACTTGCTCGAGTGCCGACATGCGCTCGGCGCAGATCCTCTCAATGGCGCGCTCGACGATGCGTTGCGCCGCATGGCGCAGGCGACCATCGACTTCGCGCATCCCGACGGCGGCGTCGCGCTGTTCAACGACGCGGGCGTGCGGATGGCCTACGGCCCCGGCGAATGCCTCGGCGCCTATGCGCGGATTTACGGTGAAAGGCCCTCGTCCCGCCGCGTCTTTGCATTTAGAGACGCAGGTTATTTCGGCTTGCGCGGCGATGACGGGGCTTATCTTCTCGTAGACTGCGGTCGCATCGCGCCAGACGATCTGCCGGCGCATGGCCACGGCGACGTATTGTCCTTCGAATGGTCCGTCGCCGGCGAGCAAATCGTCGTCGACCAGGGCGTTTTCGAATATATAACCAGTGAGAAGCGTGCGGCGTCGCGCGCCGCCATGAGCCACAACACGCTCTGTTTCGAGGGCGCCGATCAGGCGGATTTCTTCGGCTCTTTCCGTTGCGGGCGCCGGCCGAACGTCGAGGTGCGACGCTGGGAGCCTTGCCCCGAGGGCTTCGTGCTCGAGGGCGCGCACGATGGCTTTTCGTACCTCGCGGGCGCACCAAGGCACATTCGCCGGTTCGAAGCCAGGTGCAGCTCAATCGACATCGTCGACCGTATCGAAGGCCGAACGAATGACGCCACGCGCCTGAACTTTCTCTTGCACCCGGATGTCTTCGCGACCCGACGGGACGAAGAAATCGAACTGTCGCGATCGGGCCTTAAGATCGCCTTCTCATCCTCATCGCCCTGCAACCTGGAGCCAGCCGTCTGGTGGCCGGACATGGGCGAAGAGCGGGACTCCACGCGAATTGTCGTCCGGGTGCCCGCGGGCCACGACGAGATTCGCACATCCTTTCGCATTATTTCCGGAGATAGCCGCGCATGAAACAAGTCCAGCAGAATTACCGCTCCGGCGAATTGAAAGTCGCGGACGTTCCGGCGCCCCGCGTGGGGTCGGGAAGCCTGCTCATCGCCACCCGGTATTCTCTCATCAGTTCGGGTACGGAGCGGCAGTCGATGGAACTCGCCAAGGCGTCGCTCGTCGGCAAGGCGGTCGCCCGGCCGGACCTCGTTCGCCGCGTGATCCGGAACGTGCAGCGCGACGGCTTCGCGCCGACTTTCGAGAAGGTGACGTCGAAACTCGATACCCCGATTTCCCTCGGTTACAGCATTTCCGGCGTCGTCGTGGAGGTCGGACGTGACGTCAGCGGGTTTACGGTCGGCGATCACGTCGCCTGCGCTGGCGCAGGAATGGCCAGTCACGCCGAAATCAATGTCGTGCCGAAAAACCTCACCGTTCGGACGCCTGACGGCGTGAGCGATGAGGATGCGAGCTTCGTCACGCTCGGCGCCATCGCTTTGCAAGGCGTGCGGCAGGCGGCTCCCACGCTGGGCGAAGCTGTGGTGGTGATGGGTCTCGGTCTTATCGGTCTTCTTACCGTGCAATTGCTCAAGGCGAACGGGTGCCGTGTTCTGGGCTTCGATCCGAACGCGGAACGCGCGAAGCTCGCGATGGAGCTTGGCGCTGATTTCGCCGTCAGCGATGGTCTGCCCGAGGCTGTTGCGGGCTTCACAGGGGGCTATGGTGCGGACGCCGTGCTTCTGACCGCCTCGACGAAGTCCAATGAGCCCATCAACCTTGCCGCTGAAATCAGTCGTCTCAAAGGGCGCATTGTTCTCGTCGGCCTCGTCGGCATGACGATCGACCGCGAGCCCTTCTACAAGCGCGAACTCGATCTGAAGCTTTCGATGTCCTACGGACCGGGCCGTAGCGATCCATCGTATGAGATCGCCGGTCACGACTATCCGTTGCCTTACGTCCGCTGGACCGAGCAGCGCAACATGTCGGCTTTTCTCGATCTCATCGCGACGGGCAAGATCACGCCGCAGAAGCTCGTCACGCATCGGTTCGCCATCGCCGACGCAGTGCAGGCCTATGATTTGATGGAGCGCGGAGAACCCCATCTCGCCATGCTCCTGACCTTCGACGCGGAGGCCAACGCCAAAAATATCGCGCGCCGCTTTTCTCTGGGCACGAAGGATAAAGAGACCGCCCGCGGCGGCTCGAATATCGCGTTCATTGGCGTTGGGAATTATGCGAAGGGGATGTTGCTGCCGGCGCTCAAGAAGACCAAGGGCGTCAAGCTGACGACTGTGGTCACCTCGACGGGAATCAGCGCAGGCCATTCGGGTGAAAAATACGGTTTCGCCGTCGCCGCCACCGACCCTGCCGCAGCCTATGAAGACCCGGCGACCGATACTGTGTTCATCGCAACGCGCCATGATACGCATGCGCGCCTCGCGACCGCTGCGCTGAACGCCGGCAAACATGTTTTCCTCGAGAAGCCGCTGGCGATGAATGACGCCGAGCTTCAAGAGACGCTCGAGGCGGCGGCCGCGTCGAAGGGGCTGCTGACGGTGGGCTTCAATCGCCGCTTCTCGCCTCTGCTCGTGCAGCTCAAGGAGGCGGTCACGCCGCGCACGACTCCGTTGGTGATGCTCTACCGCATCAACGCGGGCGCCATTCCAGGCGACAGCTGGGTGCAGCGGTCGGAGGGCGGCGGCCGCATCGTCGGCGAAGTCTGTCATTTCGTCGACGCCCTGATCTACCTCGCCGACAGTCTGCCAATCGAGGTCTCCGCACAAGCGGCGCGCGATCATGACGACGCCGTGTCGATCCTGATCAAATTCGCCGACGGCTCGACCGGCGTCATCGTTTATTCGGCGCTGGGCGACTCGGCCGTGCCGAAGGAATATCTCGAAGTGTTCGGGGCGGGCCGCGTCGCCCAGCTCGATGACTATTGCCGTCTCACTCTCACGCAAAACGGCCGCCAGAAAACCGCAAAGCAGGCCCAGGACAAAGGACAATCGCAGCTCGTCGCGGCTTTCCTCAAAGCGGCGCGAGAGGGCGGGGCGGCGCCGGTTCCCTATGATCAACTTGCGGCCGTGACGGAGACGACTTTCGCGATCGAGGAGGCCGCGCGTAGCGGGGCGATCGTTGTTCTGGGAGACCGCTCGGCGGCTGCGAGCGACGCAGTTCCCGCGGCGGAGGCGGATCCGATAAAAGTGTAAACTGCGCTGGCGGCTTCCGGCCTCACGGAAGCATCTGGCCGAATCCTGACGCGGGGGACGATCGTGACCGACTCGGCAAAACCTTCCAGCTTGCGGCGGCGCCAGTTTCTCGCAATGACTCCCGCATCCGCGGCGCTGGCTGGAATGGCCGGCGTCGCGCACTCCGCCGAACGTTCGTCAGGCGGAGGCGGCATTCAGGGGTTGACGCGCGCGGAAGTCATCTCGCTGGTGCACGAGCGCGCGCCGGACGCCATAACGACGACAGGATTCGCCACTCCGGGCGACGGCGGCGGCGCCCTTTACGTCAGGACCGAACAAGAGCCGTCGCACGCCGGCAAGTTTCCACTTTCGACCGGTCACGCCCGAACGACATGGTACGAAATCACCGGTCATCGCGTGCGGCCGGAGATGTTCGGCGCCTGTAGCGCGGCGGAAACCCCCTCGGCCGCTGCGCAGAACGTTGCGGCGTTGCGCGCCGCCGTGGCTTATTTCGGACGGGACAATCCAGGAGTGATCGAGATCGGCGCCATGCCGATCGACGACACGATCGTGATCGACAATGGCGTCACGATTCAGGGCATAGGGCTGGGGCGATCGAGCAATCCGGCACGACCGCAATCCTATCTTAAATGGCGCGGCCCCGCGGGTCGGCCCATGCTGAAAGTCATCAACAACTTCGGATTTCGCGTTAACGATCTGCGCTTCATCGGCGATAGTTCGGCGAAACCATCGGCCGCCATCGAATATTACGCCTCGACCTCCGGCACGGGTGACGTGGATTTCAATGGCGGCGACAATATCTGGATCGGTCAGATGTTCCATATGGACACCGATCAGCAGCCTCAGTTTCAGCGCGGACTGTTTTTTTCCGGCTTCGTCAACGGCGATACCAACTCGTTCCGCAATGTTTTCATCTATGGCTGCGACGAAGAAGCCATCTTTCTAAAGAATCCGAACGCCAGCGGCACGTCTTTCGACACGCTGCGGATCGGCAAGTGCAGAAATGCGATCCGGACGCATGCGACCGTTACGATCCGGAACTTTTATGCCCACGTTTCCGAGCACACTTTCGTTCTCGAGACGGGCGGGAAGATCTACGTCGACACAATCGCCTGCGAAGGTTCGGGAGGGCTCCTGAAGGTCGCCGGCGACGTCACGAGATGCGTCATTCGCAACGGTGACTGGCAGGTGCAGGCCGGGAGCATCTTTCCTGACGGCCGTATCGTCGACGTTGGGAAATCGACCATGTGGCACATCCACATGGAAGACTTCGGGATGCAGTACAATGGCAGTTTCGGTGACGAGCCGACAGTGTTGTTCCGTCTCTACAATACCGCGGGCGGCCTTACCAATGGCGCGTTCTTGTGGCGAGGCGGACGAGGGTTGACGCAGAAAAATCTGGAGTGTGGAACGCTGCTCGGTCAACATGATGCAAGATGCATCATCTTCGAGCCCGGCCAGGAGATTTCGCAGGGACATGCTCCCAGGGCGGCCCTCAGCTTCGATTTCGGCAATCCCGGAGATCGGGTCTTCGATGCGTGGCGCAATGATTTTGATGGCGGGGTCAATATTTTTGGAGGCCCTTTGAATGTTCGACGGCTTCCGCAGCAACCCTATGCGCCGATCGTAACGGCGAAGGCTGGCGCTGGATCCACCGCCTATAGCTACCGTATCACCGCTTTGCGCTCGGATGGGGAGACGGAAGCAAGCAAGCCCGGCGCCGTCAATAATGCGGCGAAGCTGGCGCCGGGCCTTGCAGAAAACAGGATCAGCTGGACGGCGCTGAAAGGCGCGCAAGGGTACCGCATTTACGGGCGTGAATCCGGCGACGAACGGCTTCTCGCCACTGTTAGGTGGGACGACCTTCTGGGGGACACGGCGATCGTCAACCGTACCCCGCCATGGTGGGTTGACGATGGTTCGGCTGTTCCGGGCCCGACGACGCCTGGAAGCAATTCGACTGGCAATGCAGTGATCGAGGGAAGCCTCACGCTCACCAACGCGGGCGGCAGCGAGGGTTGGCGCGCGCCGCTTTATCTCGGCGATTATGCGTTGTGGATCGATAGCGGCGGCGCTTTGCGCGCCAAGTCGGGCGCGCCCGCCCTGGATCGCGACGGCGCGGAAATCTCGGGCGACGACGCATATTGTCACGTCAATCTCCTCGACGACGGCGGCCGGTTTGGCGGGAAGGAGCCCGCTGGCGCGACCCTGGCCGCACCCGTCGCGCCGTCTTATTTCCATGTTCCCGATGCGGCGGTCGCAAGCTTTCCCGCCAAGGCGGGACAGGGGCGCCGCGCGGAAGGAGACGAAGCGCGCGCGCTGCTCGACGAGTTGGGTCTGACCGGCGCGTCCGAAGACGCGCCCGAATGGTACGTCATGCGCGTCGTCGCGGGCGCAAATGGAGCGAAGGCGGTCAGGATAGGCAAGAACGCGCTATACCCGTGCCTTGCGCTTTCTTCCGGGCCAGTCACCCGTCGCTTTACTTTCGCCTATTATCTTTTCGTGGAGCGCGGCGTCGCACGAACGCGCGCCGCGCCGGGTTGCCTGCGCGGTATGATCGACGGCGTCGAGGACCCCGGGATGTCGACCGGCGTCTATCTCTCCGCTGCGCTGACGCCGACCGCCCGGTGGCGGCATGTGCAGTCGAGCTTCGATGTCGGTGTGACGAGAATGACCGGCTCTTCCTGCGGATTGCCGATCGCCGAAGCGGGCTCTTCATTACTTGTGGCGCTGCCGCTACTGACGCCGGGATATCATGTCATTCCTCGAGACATGGGCTATGCGCCCCACCGAGGCTGAGGTCACTAAGCCGCGCCGACTTGGCCGGCAGCGGCCTTGGAGGCAGTCATGACCTTCTCGCGCACGGCGGGGAGGCGGTTGAGCACCGCTCTCGCCGCAAAGGCGCCGGGGATGAGCATTGTGATCACATAACTGCAACTCGTCGCGATGATGGCGCCCGCGTTTCCAACTTTCCCGATCAGGAATAACGACAGAGGAATATTGATGAAAATCATAGCCGCAAGCGGAATCATCACTCGCTGGAATTGTCCCAGCGCGAGGAAAAAATAGGTGAATACGTTGGCGATGGAGGTGATCACAATATATGCGGCCATGGCGTCGACGAGCAGCGGGTTGGGCTCGATCTGACCGCCGATCCAGAGCTGCAGAATTGGCGTGATGAAGAGCGCGATCAAACCACTCCCGACGGAGGAGATCAGAGCGGTTCCCCCGAGCGTCCAAAGTAATTGTCGCTTGATCCAGACGTCGTCGCTGCGAGTCAGCGCTTCCCCATAGGCGCCGAGTTGGGCGGCCAGCACCAGGGACGCGACCACCTGGATCTGGATGAAGATGCGCTGGACGACGGCGTAATCGGCCACCGCGTCGGGGCCGAGCAGGCGCGCGATCATTATCTGATCGGATTGCATGACCAATATCTGAGCAATGGAATAACCCATGAAAGCGCTGCCTCCGACGACCAGGGCGCGCATCTCCCTTGTTGTGACATCGCTCCAGCGCGGGATGATGTCGCGTCCCTTTCCGGCAAGATAGACGAGCGCTGCGGCGGCTCGCACGAGGGCTGGCGGGAACGACCAGGCCACGGCGATGCCGACGAGGCCCAAGTTGAAGTGGACGGCCAGGAGGATCGAGGCGAGGGACAGGAAATTCCCGGCCATATCCCAAAGATTCACCTGTGCGCCTTCCATCAAGCCCATGCGCGCTTGCCGCACGACGGTTGGTGGGAAAGAAAACGCATAGCCCACGCAGAGCGCGATGACCGCGAATTTGGCTTCGTCGGCGATGCCTTGATCACTGACGTTGAAGACCCAGCGCCAATCCGTCACGGCGGCGATGATCACCGCGCCGATCAGGAACGCCAGGACAAACAGCGCGGTGGTCGCCAGCGCGGATGCGATCAACGCCCGGATGCGAACGCGGTTGCTGGCGCCGTGAGCGTTGGCGACCTTCTGAATGAGACCGTTGGTGACGCCGCCATCCGCAAGCGTGAAAAACGCCGCAATGGCGAGCGTCGCCGACCACACGCCGAAGCGTTCACGCCCGAGATGGCTCAGCATCATCGGGACGGTGACGATATTGACGAGGGCGGAAAAACCCCGGACGAAGATGGAGGTGAGCGCCGTGAGAAAGACCGTCCGGGTGCGGGCGACTCCGCTCATGGTTTGAAAAACAGCGTCGTCGTCGATACGCCGTTGTCCGTCCAAATTCGACGCCAGGAAGCCGTTTCCGCGACAAAGCGATCCCAATCGGCGTTCATCGTCCCGGCGCTCATCGAGCGCGCGCCTGGCGTGAGGGAATGAGACGGCAGGAACCAGTTCGAATTATCGACGACGAGCAGACCGCCGCTCTTCATCTTGGGAATGGCCGTCACGGCGCATTTTCCCCTGTAGGCTCCGTCCACGAGGCAGAAACCGAGCGATCCGTCTGGAATCCGGTCGAGGCTGCGCACATAGGCCGCCTTGTCGCCGTCTTCCTCCGAAACCTCCCGCGGACAGTAAAGCTGCTCGACGTTGTCGACCTTCGCCGCCTCGAGCTTCTTGCGGACAATCTCGAGCCACTCTGCGTTTTCCTCGACGCTATAAAGGCGCTTCACGCGCTTGGCGATCCAGAGGGTGCTTCGGCCGCTGCCAAATTCGATTGCCGTGTCGTCCGCGCGCAAAAGTTGATCGAGGAGTCCGACCGACTGCTTGGTCAACCAGGGGTTGTTCGGGTTCAGATTATGATCGATGCGTTCGGCAATGCGATTGACGATGTAACGCGGCGTCCAGTGCCGGAAAGATTTTGACATAGATATGCCTCTCATTCTCTCGATGCGTTTCCGTCGCCCCGCGGCGAGCGCATTGGCGCTGATAGCTCGATACACCCGGCTGGAAATAAAGTGTAGTCGGCATTCGCCAAGCGATCACCGCGCGGACGATTTCCGTTGCCGCGGCGGTGGATCGCCGCTTCGGCCCATGGACCGGCGTGCTTTTTTTCGCGAGCCGCGTTGCAGCGCGGGGCAAGCCTCTTCTGACGGCCGATACGAGCAGGGGCTTTGTCATACTTTAGAAAAGCCGACTTCAGTCTAAGGACCGAAGATCCTCGAAGTGCTGGTCATGGACTCGTAAGGCGTTCGACGCACGAGCGCCGCGCTCTGAAACGTTGTGAACGGCCGTCCATCGCCAAGTAATTGTTGCAGAAATTGGAGTGAGCACGCAGACGGAGCCATTGACTCCCTTTACGCGCTGGGCAAGATGGCTTAAGCCTGACTAAGGTCGGCGAGACAGGGTCCATCACAGTGAAAAGGGCCGACTTTTCGTCATTCAGCGGATCAGATTTATGCATCATCGCAAGTCGATATTGGTTACCGGAGGGGCGGGCTTCGTCGGCTCGCATTTGTGTGACCGGCTGGTCCATGATGGTCATGACGTCATATGCATTGACAATTATTTCACCGGCGACAAACGCAACATTGAGCACTTGCTGGGTCATCCTCGATTCGAGATGATCCGCCACGACGTAACGTTTCCCTTGTACATCGAGGTGGACGAGATATATAATCTCGCGTGCCCCGCGTCCCCGGTGCATTACCAGCACGATCCGGTGCAGACCACCAAGACGAGCGTGCACGGGGCCATCAACATGCTTGGCCTCGCAAAGCGCCTCAAATGCCGAATCCTGCAAGCGTCGACGTCGGAGGTCTATGGAGACCCGTCCGTCCATCCCCAACGCGAGGATTATTGGGGCAATGTGAACCCCGTAGGATTTCGCTCCTGCTACGACGAAGGCAAGCGCTGCGCCGAAACGCTGTTTTTCGACTACCACCGCCAGCATAGGCTCGAAATCAAGGTCGCTCGGATTTTCAATACATATGGTCCGCGCATGCACCCCAACGACGGACGCGTCGTATCGAACTTCATCGTGCAAGCGCTCAAAGGCGAGCCGATCACTATATATGGTGACGGCCAACAGACGCGAGCCTTCTGCTACGTTGACGATCTTGTTGATGGGCTTGTCCGGCTAATGAATTCGCCGAGCGACTTTACTGGCCCGGTAAATCTGGGGAATCCTGGCGAGTTCACGATCAAGGAGCTGGCGCTCAAGATTTTGGAGATGACGAAATCGTCGTCAAAATTTATCGCCATGCCGTTACCGCCGGACGACCCGACGCAACGCCGTCCCGATATAACCCTTGCAAAAAGTCGTCTCGATTGGAGTCCGACGGTCGCGCTGGAGGGGGATTGGAAAAGACAATCGCTTACTTCAGCGAATTGCTGAGGCAGTGAAGACGTTCGTTTTCGTCCGCGTCTGTTGGAGCCAACCAGAAAGAGCGACCTAGTACGATGAGCGAAGGCATTTACGTTCAGTATGGGTGCGGACTCTGTGCGCCAGAGGGCTGGGAGAATTTCGACGCGTCACTGCGTCTTCGGTTCGAGCGCCTGCCGGGAGTTGGCGCTGTGGTCGGCGTCGCGGGGCTTCGTCTTTTCCCGCCGAATGTAGCCTATGGCGACATTGTCGAAGGTTTGCCGGTCCCGGATTCCGGCGTGCGTGGAATCTACGCCAGTCATGTTCTCGAGCATCTCAGTCGCGCCGACGTCGCCCGGGCGCTGTCGAACACGTTGCGTGTCCTTCAGCCGGGCGGTTTGTTTCGGATGGTCGTGCCGGATCTTCAAACGCGCGCGACGCGTTATTTGCGCGCTCACCAAGCAGGCGTCGAGACGGCCGCGGACGATTTCATCAAGAGCTGCAATATCGGCGAATTGGAGAGCCCGCGCGGCCCCATGGGCCTGCTGCGTTCCGCCTTCGGCCATCATGGGCACGCGTGGATGTACGACGAGCCGCTCATGACGCGATTGCTGGGCGAGGCTGGTTTCGTCAGTATCCGTCGCTGTCATTTCAACGACAGCGGCGATCCGATGTTTGGTCGCGTTGAAGAGCAGGGGCGCTTCTTCGATGAAGGAGAGCCGGAGCTTGCGATGGAGGCGCGAAAGCCGTGACGACCGCCAACGCTCGGATCGCCCCTCCTGCCGCTCGCATCTCGATCGAGGATCTGGACGCGCTCAAGCGGGCCGGGCGCGGCGCTCCGGCCTATCGCCTCTCGAATGCAAATGTCTTCGTATCGCCTCGTGGGTTTCATTACATCGACTATCTCGATCCCGTCGAAGACGTTTCGCCTGAAATTGCGGCCGAAGCGCTTACGGATGCTGAAATTGCTTATATCGAGACGCAACTGCAATCCAACCGGGAGCGTTTCGCCAGTCAGGTGGAGATCGTGAAGCAGCATGGCGCGATCGCGGGCAGGGCTGCTCTCGACATCGGCTGCGGCGGCGGATTGTTCATGGGGCTGTTGGCTGAAGAGGGCGCCACCGTTACGGGCGTCGAACTCTCCGACAGCCGCGCGCAATATGCGAAGACCCGTTACAACGCAGAGATTGTCAAACGTCCCATCGAAGACGCGTACTGGTCTCAATATACGGAGAGTTTCGACATCGTTTCGATGTGGGACGTGATCGAACACGTTAACTTTCCGGCCTCGACCGTGCAGGCGGCGTCGCGCGTCCTGCGGCGTGGCGGGCTGATGTTCATCGATACGCCCTGCCGGGACAGTTTTTACCACCGAGTCGGCGAAGCGACGTATCGGCTTTCGCGCGGCAAATATCCCACCTTCCTCAACACGATGTATTCGGCTCACCGGTTCGGCCACAAGCAGATTTTCTCGACATCCGAAATGCGCGCTCTGCTGGAGGCGATGGGGCTCGAGGTGCTGACGTTGAAGAAGTTCCACGAACTGTCGTTTCCGGTGGACTTCTACCTCAAGAAGCTCACGAAGTCTGACAAGATAACGGCGCTGGCGCTCCCCCTCGTCAAGGCGGGGCTCGCAATTTTCCCGGTCCGCAACAAAATGCTGGTAGTGGCGCGCAAGCCATGAGCGGTCTCGACGAAAGGCCCTCGAGCGGCGTCGCGTTCTCCTGGTATGGGCTCCCGCAATATGCGGCGCGCCTCATTCGCGCGGCGATCGAAGAGCTGGGCGAAGAGGCGCCCGTCATCGGCTCGAAGCCGAGCGTGCCCGTGCGCGGAATGGAAGAGGCGCTGGGGCGTCCTGTCGTCTGGGTAGACGGCGAGGAGCCAACCTCGTGGGAAAAGCTCGGGCTCGAGACCCCCAGGATTTTGGTACAGTCTGGCTGGTCCTACCCTTCCTTCAATAGTCTGGGCCGGGAGGTGAAGCAGCGCGGCGGCCGTGTGATCGGACTGAGCGACGCAAACTGGCGCGGGGATCTGCGTCAGCTGCTGCTTGGTCCAGTCGCCTTCCGCGTCATGCACCGTCGCCATTTCGATTTCGTGTTGACGGCCGGCCGCAGCGGCGCGCGGCTGATGCGCTATTTCGGCATGCCCGCGGACCGCGTCCGCGAAGGCATGTATGGCGCTGATTCCAGCATTTTCCATGGTGGCCCGCCTCTCGCGGAAAGGCCCAAGACGTTTCTTTTCGTCGGGCAATTCATTCCCCGAAAGGACGTTCTTGGGCTTGCGAGGGCCTTCCAGCGCTTCTCTCGCGAGCGCCCGGGCTGGACGCTGCGAATTTGCGGAAGCGGAGCGCAGCGCAACGAGATTCCGGCCGATCCCGCGATCGTCGTCGAGGATTTCGTGCAGCCTGAAGTCCTGGCTCAGCGCTTTCACGCGGCGCGCTTTTTCGTTCTGCCCTCGCTTGTCGAAGCCTGGGGGCTCGTGGTGCACGAGGCGACGCTGTGCGGATGCGCCCTGGCGCTCAGCGACGCGATCGGCAGCGCCGACGATCTCGCCGCGCCCGAAAATGCGGTGCAATTCAAGGCCGGCTCGGAAGATGCTCTGCTTGCGGCCCTTCACGCGGCGGCCGACTTCGACGCGGCCCGATTGAATGCCGCAGAGGCTCGCTCGCGCGCTCTCGCAAAGCAATTCGGCCCAGCGCGATTTGCGACGGAGATCGCGTCGATCGTCGCCGAACTGCGGCGAATGGACGGACCTTCCGCGATCCACGCGGCAAATCTCGAGCGGGTAATTTGATGAAAGACCTTGTCGTACGGCTACTGGGTTGGAAAGCCACGCTGCATTTCGGCGATCCTCTGGTTTGGGACCGGTGGCGCTGGATCAAGCGGCATGTGCCTGTCACGCGCGATGACGAAAAGCTCCTCGACGTCGGATGCGGTTCGGGGGCCTTCACGATCGGCACGGCTTTGCTGGGATATGAGTCGCTCGGCCTTTCGTGGGACGAGCGCAACAAGGGAGTCGCGGAGGGGCGCGCGGTCGCAGCCGGCGCAAAGAGCGCCAAGTTCCAAATATGCGACGTGCGCGAACTCGACGCGCGTGAAGATCTCGTCGGCGCCTTCGATATCGTTCTTTGTTGCGAGAACATTGAACATATCCTGGATGATTTTCGTCTCATGAAGGCCATGGCGCGTTGCCTCAAACCGGGCGGCCGCCTGCTCCTGACCAGCCCCTACATCCCGCGCATTGCATGGAGCTTCATGGACTACGGGCCATTCCCCGATTTCGAGGACGGTCGCCATGTCAGGCGCGGCTACAATCGTGCGATGCTTGCCGAATTGTGTCGCCATGCAGATCTCGAGATTGAGGAATTTTCCTTCGTGTCGGGTCCGATCAGCCAGTTTGGAGCCTATCTTCAGACGAAGTTCGGCGCGAAAAGCGTTTTGCTCGGCTGGCTCGTGGCGCTGCCGCTGCGGCCGTTTCCTCCCCTGCTGGATCCGTTGCTGACTAAAATTACCGGCGTACAGCCGTTTTGCATCGGGTTGGAAGCCTATAAGCGCCGGCGAGGGCGCCCCGATGAAGAGAGCTCCGCATCATGAGCGGAGGTGATACGCCTTCGGCGGACATTGTGGCGCAGCGGGAATATTACAGCCGCACCGCTCGCCAATACGACGATCTGCAGATCGACGCTGGCGACGAACATGCGATGGCGCTCGCGTGGGTGGCCTGGCTCATTGAAACGCGCGGCTATGCAAGCGTACTCGATGTCGGTTCCGGCACAGGGCGCGCCTTGCTTTACCTCAAGCAGCGATCGCCGATCACGCTCGTGGGCGTCGAGCCGTCGGAGGATTTACGAAAGATTGGCCACGGAAAAGGGCTTTCGGAAACGGAATTGGTCGGGGGCGATGCGCTGGCTCTCGCTTATCAGGACGACAGCTTCGATCTGGTTTGCGCCTTTGGCGTTCTGCATCACATAGGCGATCATGGTCGCGCCGTGGCCGAGATGCGCCGGGTCGCCAAACGCGCGATCTTTATCTCCGACGCGAACAATTACGGCCAGGGATCGGCCCTAAATCGCCTCCTGAAGCAGACGCTCCGCGCTCTGGGACTCTGGCGGGCGTTCGATTATGTGCGAACCGGCTTCAAGGGCTATCACTACAGCGAAGGGGACGGGATCTTCTACTCCTACTCGCTCTTCGAGGATCTGCCAATTCTGGAGTCGAAGTTTCCGGCTACGCAGTTCATGAGCACGCGCCCCAGCGGCGCCAATCTCTATCGCTCGGCGCAAACGATCGCGGTTTTCGCAACCCGATCAGATGTGCAAGGATCGCTGTGATGATGAACAAGCTTAGGTATCTTATTCGCGCCAGCCTGAAGTTTGGGGTTCCGTCAGCTTGGCTCTGCCCAAATTGCGGCGCGAGCGGCGGCCACGAAATTGATCGCAAGTTTTTCGTGACGCGCCTCATTCGCTGCGACGGCTGCGGGATGATGTATCGCGGACCGACTGACAGTGAGAGTTTCAGCCATCGCTTCTACAACCTGGACTATGTCGAGGGCGTCGCGATGATCTGTCCCTCCGACAGCGAGATCGAGGGCCTCAAGGCCACGAATTTCGCCGGGACGGACCGAGATTTCACGGGCTACGTCTCATTTTTGCGACGGCATGGCGTCGAGCCGGGGGCGCGGCTTCTGGATTTCGGATGCTCATGGGGTTACGGGAGCTATCAGTTCGCCAACGCGGGGTACGACGTCTATTCCTATGAACTCGCGGTCGACCGACGCAACTATGGAATCGACAAACTCGGCGTCCGGCACGTCGACGATCTCTTCGAGATTGGAGAGGGGCACCCGCTCTTCAACAGCTTCGATTGCTTCTTCTCAGCGCATGTGCTCGAGCATGTGCCGGCGCCTTCCCGGATTTTCGATCTGGCTTGGCGGTTGCTGAAGCCGGGGGGCGCCTTCGTCGCCTTCACTCCCAACGGGAACTTGGGATTCCGCGATTATAATCGGCGCGCCTGGAGCAACATGTGGGGGGCCGTTCACCCCAACTATCTCGACGAGGTTTTCTACGAGACACATTTCGCGCGCTCGCGCCGGGTTTTTGGCGCGCGGGACGGCGGCGAGGTCAACAAGCAATATGAGCTTGGCTTTATCGCCGTCAAGGACGCCGAAGCGGGTGGATTTTAAGCGCGGGTTGCTCCTGAAGTGAGCATACGAAGAGATCGCTCTTCGATACGAGGGAAGCAAGATCTTGAGTCACACAACACCACCCAACGACATCAACCGATCGGCGCATTACGGCGCTGATTATTTCGAATGGCAGCGCGAATCGGGCCGCTTCGGGGGCTGGGCGAACGTCGATAAATATCGCGATACGATTGGTCCGTCAGCGCGTGTGCTCGATTTCGGCTGCGGCGGGGGGTTTCTCGTCGCCAATCTCGCATGCGCCGAACGCTTCGGGATCGAACCGAACGCCGCCGCGCGTGAAATGGCCAAGAGCAACGGCGTGACCGTCTTTGCCAACGCCCGGGAGGCCCTTGCGGCTCTTGGGCCCGAAGCGCTGGACGTCATCATTTCGGATAATGCGCTCGAACATGCGATCGAGCCGTGGCGGGAGCTTCAGTCTCTGTTGCCGCTTCTGAAAACCGGCGGCAAGCTGCACATTGTCGTGCCATGCGAGAACATCAGCTGGATATATGACGCCAACGACATCAATCAGCATCTCTACAGCTGGAGCCCCCAGAGCTTCGGGAATCTCCTGAAGGTCGCCGGCTTCGATGTCCTTTACTCGCGCCCTTATATCCACAAATGGCCGCCGGGCAGCCGCATGATCGCCAAGCTCGGGCGCGGCGCCTTCAATTTCTGCGCGCGCATCTGGGGTCGGCTTGATCGCAGATGGTTCCAGATTGAAGCGCTTGCGGTCAAACCGGCAGTTGGCTCCAAGGGGCAGTGATGCCAGGCGAGGTGATGCTCATACAGCAGGGCGCGCGTCGCAACTATGTTTATGCGCGGCAGCTCGCGCAGGCTGGTCTCTTGCACAGCGTCTTGTGCGACGCGGCGCGCGCAAATGCGGGCGACGGCTCCATTCTGGACTTGGCGGCTAAATTCGTGCCGCGCCTCGCAGGGCCCGCGCGCCGTCGCACCATCGGGGGCGTTGAGGCTTCTCGCGTTTATTCAAGCGTTCTGCCAAACCTCGCCGCCGTCGCCAGATTCTTCATGCACGAAGAAAGAGCGTATGCGCTCGCCGACGAGGCGTTGGCGTTCTCCGCCAGCCTGCGCGGGCTGCGCGACGCTTCGGTGGTCGTGAACTACCACGGCAATGGAGGCTCATATCTGGATCGCGCCAGGCGCGCGGGCGCAACCATCGTCACCGATTTTGTCGTGACCCCGAAGTATCTGGAAATCGAGCATGCCGAGCGTCAGCGGTGGTCAGGCTGGGAGCCCGCAACTGCGACGCCGGCCGTGATAGCCTTCTATCGGAGGCGCATGACGCATTTGCTTAAAATATCGGGCGTTTATCTTTGTCCGTCTCAGACGGTCGCGCGCGATCTTGCCGATTTTGACGGATTCGACTCCGCCCGCGTTCGCATCGCGCCCTATGGCGTCAGCGGCGTCCTGCTACGACCGGGCGAGCCGGTGCGCGGACGCGTCCTTTTTGCGGGCGCCGCCGGGTTGCGCAAAGGTATTCCATATCTGGCGCAGGCGGCTGAAATCTTGCGAGAGAGGGGAGCGCCGATCGAAATCGTCGTTGCCGGAGCGGTCACGCCGATCATTCGCGGCAAAGAGGAAACGCGTCATCTGACGTTCCTCGGAGAGCTTGACAAAGATCGCATCGCGAATGAATTTGCCTGCGCGGATGTCTATTGCCTTCCTTCCTTGGCGGAAGGTTCGGCGACGTCGGTGTTCGAGGCGCTGGCCAACGGGTTGCCCGTGGTGACGACGGCTTCGAGCGGCTCCGTTGTCGAGGACGGCGTGGAGGGATTTGTCGTTCCGGAGCGGGCGCCCGAGGCGCTTGCAGACGCCATTCAGCGTATTGTCGAGAACCGAGAGCTGAGGGACGCGATGTCCAAAGCCGGTCGGGAGGCTGCTATACGGTATAGCGACGAGGCGTGCGGAGACAGATTTGTCGCCGTTATTAGGGAGTTGCTCGATCAGCGCAGCGCCCCTGAACGGGCGACGACCCAAGGGAACTAGCGATGGAGCTGATTACCAGCGATATAAGTCTGCTGACCCTAGCCGCATTTGCTATGACCTATGTCGCGGCTGCGCGGTTCTTTACTTTGGGACCGCTGTCGCTGCCGTGCGTTACAATTCTTACGAGTATTGTTTATTTTTATCTGATGCCGGCTCTTGCATTCAGCGGCAAGGGAGAAGCCGAATTCCTCGGCATGTATCTGCTCACGCTCGAGTGGCCGCATGTCGCAGTTTTTCTTTATATCGTCGGCGTCGTGTTCGCGTCACTGGTCATGCGCAAATATCTCACGACCAATCCGGCGGCGCCGCGCGAAGAGGACCGCCAGCTCAATTTTATAATAATGGTTGCGCTCGCAGCGCTGGCTGTCGGCGGGCTTGTCGCGCAAATCTCGTTAGGCCGCTTGTCCTTTTCCGATTCTTATGTCGAAGCGGCGGACGCTGGCTATCTGGCGTTCATCAATCTCTTTTTCACGATGATGGTGCCCTTGACGCTTGTTTATATGATCCGTGTCGATTTCAGCCTGCCTTCATGGATTCTTCTCCTCGTCGTGAGCGTCATCTTGCTCCAGACCGGATTTCGCTACCGGCTGATCTTGATGGCTTTCGGCGTCGCCTCAAGCTACATGCTCGTTCGCGGCATAAAGGTCAGAATTGTTTACGTGGTCGCTGGAACATTGTTCGGCATGCTTGGCGGCAATCTTATGGTCACGTCGCGCACCTATGGTCGCGGTGTGGATCTCACCAAGCTCGACGGGTTTAGCGTGGCAGACCTACTCCAATCCTTCGGCGGCGAGATCGGTCCTCTCTTCTCATTCTCATATGTCGCCTCGAATCCCTTGCCAGATCCTGTCTACGCCACGCCGTGGGTCGTGGCTGCGTCGCGCCTTGTTCCGAGTTTCCTGTGGAAGGACAAGCCGATGCCCGATTATCTGGATTATTATTTTGGAGGGTTCAGCGTCGAGAACGCGAAGGCTGCCGGGGTCGCCGCGCCGCAACACGTCGAGATGCTGCTCCAATTTGGCTGGATCGGCCTGCCCGTGCTGGCTTTCCTTTACTTCTACGTCGCCGGTCTGATTGTAAAGAAACTCGACGGTCTCGGCCGCGAATCTCGGGTTGCGGGTTTTTCACTCGTCCCGGCGTTTTTCGGCTTTTATATGCAGACCCGCGGCTACTTCTTCCAGGTGCTCTCGGACGGGCTGTTTCTCTTTGCCCCGCTATTCGTGCTTTATCTCGGCGAGGGGAAGCGAGCGCGCTCCAGTCTCGGGGCTGCTAGGGCGACGCAAGGCGGTTATTCCAGAGCGGCTCCCGTTCAAGGTCGCAACCGCGCGTGGGCGTCGCCGAAGTGAAGCTGCTCGTGGATTGCACTCCGCTCCATTCCGGCGGCGGCGTTCAGGTGGCGATCGCTCTGCTCGAGGGGTTGCGCAGGCAAGATGATATCGACTGGCTTGCCGTCGTGCCGCAGTCGTTGTGGCCGATGCTGGAGCAGATAAATTGGGGCGATGGGCGGGTCATCGCGTTGCCGAAGCTTTCACGGCTGGACATGGTTCGCGCCGGTTTCGTCCTGGCCCAAACTGAACGACGCTTTAAGCCTGATGTCGTTTTTACAGTTTTTGGCACAGCTTATTTTCGCGCTCGGACGACGCATCTCGTCGGTTTCGCACTTCCAAATCTGATCTATGACTATGACGGGCCCTTGGTGCGGCCGATATGGTCGTTTGATTGGCTGCTGGATCGGCTCCGGGTGGCCTTGTTCCGGAAGGCCGATCACATCGTCGTCGAGACGGAGACAGTACGGACGCGTCTCGCTCAGCGGCTCGTCTATCCCGCGGACCGGATCTCCGTCATCAGGCAATGTGTCAATCCGCTCTTGAAGCAACATGCCCAGACGCCGCTGCCTGCTGGACCGCGCGTCGGCGTTTTCGTCCCCTCAGCGTACTATCGGCATAAGAATTTGGAGATCATTCCGCCGGTTGCAGCGCTGATGGCGAAAGAGCGCCCCGATCTCGATTTTGAATTCCGCTTGACGCTTCCGCGGGAGAATGGGAATTGGCGCGCCATCGCACAAGAGGCTGAGAGGCTCGGCGTCGGCGATCGTGTGGTGTCGCTTGGATCTCTCACGCTTGCCGAATTAGCGGTCGCATATCGATCCGCTTCGATCGTTTTCCTGCCGACGCTGCGCGAGGCATCCACGGCTGTCTATCCTGAAAGCTTCTATTTCCGTCGCCCGCTCGTGACCTCCGATATGGACTTTGCCCGTGAGCTCTGCGGCGACGCGGCCTTGTATGTTCCTCCTTTCGAGCCCGAGGCGATCGCTAGAACCGTGCTACGTCTCGCCCAAAGCCCGGAGCTTGCCAGGCAACTCGTCCACCGCGGAACGCAGCGGCTCGATACCCAGTACACCACTCCCGATGCGAAACTCGCACAGCAGATCGACTTGTTGAGGAAGCTTTCTCGAAGCCAGATCCGCACTTCAGCGACGTAACGGTGCGTGGATGTCGTAATCATCGATGGTCGATGGATGCATGCGGCGGAACGGATGGCCACTGAGGACGCAAGTTTTCGGTGGAAGTCGCCGCGCCCCGACGCTCGAGCTGATTCGACCTCTGGCGGATTGGCTTTTTCGCACGGCTTGTTTGCCGGAACGCTAAGGCGTCGCACACCCTAATCCATGGAGCTAGTTTATGTTTTCTTGTCGCGCGACCGTAACCTTGACACATTGATATGCTTCAAGAACAAGTGTCTCAATATATAGAGATCAGATAAGCTACAGAGATCACGTAAAGCCATATGTATAATCGGGGCGCTATGTTTCTGGTTCATGTCTCTGGAAAGAGGGGGCAACGGGCGCGCCCTGATCAGGGAGGCTGCGTGGCCGGGATCCATCGTGTGCCGATTTCAATCGGGCATCTATCGTGACCGGCTTCTCCTTATAGGGCATTGCAGATCGTGTGCGGCATTGCAGGTTATCATGGAATTGACGGGTTTCCGCTTCTTGCAGCGATGTCGCAGGCCATTGCGCATCGCGGGCCGGATGGCGACGGCCTCTGGTCTGACGACGAGGCAATGGTCGGATTGGCGCATCGTCGCCTCTCGATCATCGACACCAGCGCGGCCGCCGCTCAACCGATGCTCGGGTGCGACGGGCGCTACGTGGTCATCTTCAACGGTGAAATCTACAATTTTAGAGAATTGGGAGCCGAGCTGAGAGCGCGCGGCTATCAATTCAACGAGCATTCCGATACTGCCGTCCTCGCGCCCTTGTACGATCTCAAGGGCCCTCAGATGCTCGATTCGCTTCGCGGAATGTTCGCATTTGCGCTGTGGGATCGTGAGAAGAGGGAGCTGTTCGTCGCGCGCGACTCCTTCGGGGTAAAGCCCCTGTACTACGCCAAGGTCGGGAAGGGGCTGATCTTCGCGTCGGAGCTCAAGGCCCTCAATGTTCACCAGGAGCTCGATCGCACGATAGATGTCGCCGCTGTCAGCGATTACCTGACCTATCTGTGGAGCCCTGGCGAGAGAACGCCCTTGCGAGGCGTTTCCAAGCTTCCCCCAGGTTTTCATTTGATCGCTCGGGCAGGCGGCATAGAGGTTTCGAGATGGCGCGAGGCGCCTGCTCCCGCGGCCCGTCTAGATCAGGTCGCCGGTCCCGACATCGAAGCAGAGCTAGGTCCGATCTTTGACCGGGTTGTCGCCGACCAGTGCGTCAGCGACGTGCCGATCGGCGCATTTCTCTCCGGCGGCGTGGATTCGAGCGCGATCGTAGCGGCGATGGTCGCCATGGGCCACGCGCCGAAAGTCACTTATTGCATCGGCTTCAAGGGTCCGAATTTGGCGGAGGAGGGCTTTAGCGATGATCTCGCTCACGCGCGCGAGGTTGCGACTTCCCTCGGCGTCCCGCTCAAGGAGTTGTTGGTTGAAGCGCCATCGGCGAGCGAACTCGAAGCTCTGGTCTATACGCTCGATGAGCCGGAGGCGGACCCGGCGCCACTCTACGTCGGGGCCATCGCGCAAGCGGCAAGGGCCGATGGGATCAAAGTTCTTCTCAGCGGCACGGGTGGCGACGACGTCTTTTCCGGATACAGGCGGCACAGGGTGGCGGCCTTTCGCGCAAGGCTGAATCCGGTCATGCGGACCGTTTTCCGCGCGCTTCTCGAAGCCGGACCGCTGGTTCAGGGCAATGGCGCGGAGCGTCGAATCGCGAAACTGCGTTACATGTTCGCGCGCTCGGACGAAGACTTTCTCATTCGATCGATGGAGTTCGTGCGTCGACAGGAGGCCTTGTCCTGCCTCAGCGCGGAGGCGCGACTCGAGGCTGAAAAGAACCCGGCGACCTGGCTCGAGCAGGCGTTGGTCAGAACGAAAGACTGGCCGCTTGTCGAACGGATGCTCGATCTCGAAATGCACGGCTTTTTGCCCGACCACAACCTGAATTACACGGATAAGGCCTCAATGCTGCACGGCGTCGAGGTGCGCGTGCCTTTCCTAGACGAAAACCTGCTAGCCTACGCGCGCCGCATTCCCTGGCAAGCGAAAGTGCGATGGCTATCAGAGAAATGGGCGCTGAAGCGAGGCGTCGGCGCACGGTTGCCAAACAGCGTGCTCACCCGTCGCAAGACCGGCTTTGGCGGGCCGGTCCGCCTTTGGATGACGGGATCAACGGGAGAGTTGATCAATGATCTCTTTGCTTCGACGCGATTTCGCCAGCGCGGTCTGTTTGACCCGCAGCAAGTCGACGGAGCTCTGCGGGAAACGCGAGAAGGGCAAGGCGACCACGCTTATCTCCTGTTCGCCATCGCGATGAACGAGCTATGGTTGCGTCGATTTGTCGATCGTTAGCGTAACGCCGGAGAAGGCGCGCCATGTGCGCCTGTCTTTGTGGGATCGGTCGGTCCGCCGGAACGGGTCATAGATGTATCGAGGCCCACGGCGAGGGATCATCGCGGTGAAGAAGCCCCAATGTTGCCGAAAACCTTAGCTATCTGCTACGCTTATATGCATAGCCAAGGTATTGCTGTTCACTTGGAGCGGTGTTGTAATGTCTCAGTCGCAAGAGCCTCGTCACGCGAGGAGGCGGGGTAAGAAGCACCGCGGCAAACTGCAAAAATGGCTTGGAACCGACGCTTACCGCACTCTCAAGAAATCAGCCGGTACGATTGTCGTGGCGGGGGGCATCATTCTCTTTTTGCTTTTTATCTTCCAGCGGGCGATGGAGTTCGCTCCGTAAGCGCTCCGGCAAATGCGATGCGCTGGCAACCGACTTCGCGACGCAGCTAACGCGGCGTGAGAAAAATCGTCGGGCGACCCTCGGGCCGGCTTTCCTCCACAACGGCATAGCTGACCCCGGCTTGAGAGCCAAGGATCGCCTTGCGGCCACGGTCTCCATAATGAATTGTGGTCGGACGGCCCTTGTCCGACTGTCTGATCACTTTAAAACCTTTCCGCGGCGCAGCTCCAAGCATATCGAACCACAATTCTATAAATGATGATCAAGCGCAGCTTAATCATGGGCAAGTCAGTGTAGTCAAAAGATATTTCGGGCGAGGGGTGGTTTTGGCCGTTCTGTGGCGTTGGCGCCACAGCGCTTACGAAGTGACGGTTATATTACGCACTCCTGTGTCGTTGGCGCCACGCGCTCGCGCCGTTTGGTTTGATAGCCTGAGATCGTGTTCATGCATCGACCCATTACGCGCTCGCTGGCCTGCGAAGCACGCCTCGGCGCGTTGGTCTCGCTGGCGATGCTTGCCGCGCCGACGCCTGTGCAAGCCGCGGAAAAGGCTTCGCCCGCCTACAACTGGGCGGGCATGTACCTCGGCATGAGTCTCGGCGCGGGTTTTCCTTTGCATCCGGGCGAACGGCTGCAGGCGGGGAGCGGCTTCACTTCCTCCGCTTACGACCTCTATCCCGCGTCGGCGACGCGAATGGGCGTCACGACGGGCTTGCAGGCGGGCTACAATTGGCAGTCGGGCCCGTGGGTTTGGGGCTTCGAGACAGATTTCGCTTTCCTGGACGGACGACGCGGGCCCAATGGAATGTTCGTGGCGCCGCCTTCCTATCTGGGGCTCCCCGTCTTCACGCTCGGGACGAATGCGAGCGCGAATTATTTTGCGACGGTGCGCGGGCGAGCCGGCGTCGCATTGGACCGTGCTCTCGTCTATCTCACCGGCGGCGTCGCCTCAGGCGGCGCGCGGGGACCTGCGACGCTTTCTTTCGGAAAGGGTGCTGACTTCTCTGCAGATTGGTCACAGTCGTCTCGGATGAAATATGCAGTGGGCGGAGGCTTCGAGTATGCCTTCGCGGCCGATTGGTCGGCTCGGGCGGAATATCTCTTCCTCAGTCAGTCTCTGAATACGCAAAGCTTCAGTGATGGCTCTGGCTTCGTCTATTACTCGCGCATGCGCAACGAGAATCATATCCTTCGCTTCGGTCTCAACTATCACTTCGGCGAAAACGAAATCATTCCGGGCGCGCTGGAATATGGCGCGCATAGAAACGCGGAGGGCGAGAATGGCGGCAAGGACGAGGTGAAGACGGAGCGCTACAGCGTTCATGCGCAGACGACGAATGTCGTGCAGGCCTATCCGAGATTTCCCGCCAAATTTGACGGGCCGGGAAGCTTTCCTTCGGGAGGGTTCGGCAACGCGCTCTCGCAGAACAACATCTTTATGGGGCTCCGTGTCTGGGAGGGCGGGGCGGTTTATCTGAATCCCGAAGTGGACGAAGGATATGGATTGCACAACGCTCTAGGCGCTGCAGCCTACCCCGACGGAATTGCCCAAAAAATCGGGCATGCGGCACCTTACATGCGTTTCCAGCGTTATTTCGTTCGACAGATCATCGGGCTCGATACGCAAAGCGATAGGGCGAGCGATCCCGACGAAGGTTCGCGGAGCGAGGTGCTGGAGTCGGTCCAGAACCAGGTCTCCGGCAAAGTGGACAAGGACCGCATCGTCATTACGGTGGGCAAGTTCGCGGTGGGCGACGTCTTCGACGACAACGTTTACGCGCATGATCCGACGACGGGCTTTCTGAACTTCGCCTTCAACAGCATGGGCGCGTTTGATTACGCGGCAGACGCCTGGGGCTACACGCATGGGCTCGCGGTCGAGTGGAAGAAGGACTGGTGGACGCTGAGGAGCGGCGTATTCCAGCTTTCGGCCGTTCCGAACGGTCCTCTCATCGAGCAGGAGTTGTTTCGCCAATATATGGGCGTAACGGAGCTCGAGGCGCGCTATGAGATCCTCGGGCAGCCGGGCGCGGTCAAGTTTCTCGTTTTCGGCGACAATGGCCGGTTTGCGAAATATCAGGACGTCATCAACCTCGCTCTGGAAACCGGCAATCTGCCGCCGGACGTGACCACGTTGCGGCAGCGACACTTCAAGGCGGGCGGCGGTATCAACATCAAGCAGCAGATCGCCGAAAACCTCGGCTTCTTCCTGCGCGCCAGCGCATCCGACGGACGTTACGAGATCGTCGACTACACGGACGTTGACCGACAACTCTCCCTGGGCCTTGTCGCCGACGGCGCCGCCTGGGGGCGAGAGGACGACGAGATCGGCGTCGCGGGCGCGCTCAGCGGGATTTCCGGGAATCATGTGCGCTATCTCGCCCTTGGCGGGCCCGGCGTCTTCATCAACGACGGCGCGCTTTCCTACGCCGGGGAAAAGAATTTGGAGACCTATTACAAGCTGGGCTTTGGCAAGAATCTCGACGCGACGTTCGATTATCAGCTTATCGCCAACCCTGCGTATAACGCCTCGCGCGGGCCGGTGAATATCTTCGGCCTTCGCATGCGCGCGGCTTTCTGACGCGCCAGGGCGGAAATATTTGCGAAACATAAGCGCGCGCGAGAATGCTAAGGTTGGCGAAGAGGGGCGTCCAATCGACAAGGGGAGCGCAGCAAATGCTTCGCAAGATCGCTCTTATAGGCGCTTTGACAGCTTCGCTGATCCTGCCGGGTGAGGCCTTCGCCTGGGGCCACGGCGGCGGCGGTTTCGGAGGCGGTCACTTCGGCGGCGGCGGCTTTGGCGGCGGCGGTTTTGGCCATGGCTTTGGCGGCGGCGGTTTCGGTGGCGGTGGCTTCGGCCGCGGCGGCTGGGGCGGCGGTGGCTTTGGCGGCGGCGGTTTCGGCCGCGGTGGCTGGGGCGGTGGCGGCTGGGGCGGCGGCTATGGCCGCGCCCGCTTCGGCGGCTGGGGCGGCTACGGCGGCTATCGCTCTTATTACCGTCCCTACTACCGCGCCGTCGGCTACGGCGGCTACGGCTGCTATCGCCCACGCTGGGTCTGGTCCGGGTGGGGATGGGCCCGCAGTTGGATGAATGTCTGCGGTTATAACGGCTACGGCGGCTACGGCGGCTATGGTGGCTATGGCGGTTACGGCGGCGGTTGGGGATGGTGATCTAGCCGTTCTCAGACTGCATTCGCAAAATCGCGCCAATCGCGCCCCGTCCGCTTGAGCTGTCGGGGCGCGTCTCGTCGCGCAAGTGAAAGCGCGCGGCCGGTCAGCGTGGACGGCGCCGCGAACCCCGGCTAAAGTCGCCGCACGGTCGTGATCCGGGTTGCTGTGAATGCAAAAAAGGCAGGCCGCCCGCTACGCCGCGGAGGTTCCATGCTGAAGGATATCTACGGCGAGCCGCAGGCTGATCCCGATACGCTGCGCAATCTCGGGCCGCTGCGTCCGATGGCCGGGCTCTGGCGCGGCGCCGCTGGCGTCGACGTCAATCCCAAGCCCGAGGGTCCGCGGACCGAAGCCTATCTCGATCGCGTCGAACTCCAGCCGATCGATCCGCAGACCAACGGCCCGCAACTGCTCTACGGTCTGCGCTATCACCAGCACATCGTGAAGCCGGGAGAAGTCGAAACTTTCCACGATCAGATCGGCTACTGGTTATGGGAGCCGGCGACGGGAACGATCATTCAGACGCTCGCCATTCCGCGTGGCCAGACCGCGATGGCGATGGGCAAGGCCGCGCCGGGCGCGAAGGTTTTCGAACTCGAAGCGACGCGCGGTTCGACCGTCAACGGCATCTGCTCCAATCCATTTCTCGAAGAGGCATTTCGCACGGACAGTTACCGCATCAAGGTCACCATTCACGACGACGAAAGCTGGTCTTACGAGCAAACGACGCTGCTGATGATCCGTGGCGAGACGGCGTTCGAACATAGGGATACGAGTTGTCTGGTGAAGATTGGTGCGCCCACGCCCAATCCTCTGTCACGCAAATAGGGTCGTCGTTCCCAGCGGGCGCGTTCAGATCTTGAAAGGGAAGACAAGCTGCCCCAAAAAGCCGGCGGGGAAAGTTGCGTCGTCGATCCCGAAGCGCGCCGGAGCGTCGTGCGGAAGCGCGCCGGTCTTGAAGGCCGCGTCCCAGACCGAGAAAACCGCGCCGAAATTGACCCGTTGACCATTGGCGGCATGGTGTCGCCGATGGAAGACGGGGGATGTGAGAACATAGCGCAGCGGCCCAAGGGTCCAGTTCAAATTCGCGTGAACGAAGAAGGACCACAGCGTCATCGTCTGCACGGCCAGAGCGGCGGCGCCCGGCGAGGCGCCCGCGAGCAGCAGCATGGTGATCGGGAAGGTCGCTTCGATCATCAGGCTCAGAGGGTGCACGCGATAGGCGGTCGTCCACTGCACGTCCTCAGCGGCGTGATGGACAATGTGCAGCCGCCAGAGCGGCCTCTTATGCGAGAGCCTGTGCATCCAGTAGTGATAGAAGTCCAGCGCCACGAGAACGATGAGACATTGAAGGGCGAAGGGCGCCTGGGCGAGCGGTCCCCGAACCTCGGCGATGAAATCGCGAAGCTGCATCGGCGACATCCAGAATGAGACTACGAGCAGGATGAGGGCGAAGGGCACAAAGCGAAGAACGGACCCGAGCAGGGGGTTGACGCCGAGAAAAAGCAGGTCGATGACCGCGCCCCGGTTGTTCCACCATCTGCGCGCCGGATCGAGGGCCTGACCGGAAAAGAAGCGTTCGAGCAGGGTGAACGCGAAGCAGGCGAGAAGAAAATTCCCAACGACGACGCCGTAGGCTCTCGCAAGTTCGGCCGCCCGCTCGACGAGAAACGTCAGCATGAATTCTCCTGAGGCTGAAGCCCGAAAGTAAACCAGCTGGCGTGTCGCGCAATCAAAGCGTCAGCCGCAGCATTCCATCAGGCGCGAGCGGCGCCAAGGTCCGTTGCGGTCGCAATATCGGGGGAGTATTTGATTTTCCTGGCGCTCCCTAGGGGACTCGAACCCCTGTTTTCGCCGTGAGAGGGCGACGTCCTAGACCGCTAGACGAAGGGAGCGGGGAGGGCGTTCTATAGACTGGCCGGCGCCGCTCGGCAAGGGCTCGGCGCGGCGGCTTTCGCGCTTTTTCTCATCGTGATAGCCATCAGGCTTACCCTTTGGAACAAAAACATGACGCAGCCCATGACCAAGGAAACGCCCGCGACCAGCGATCTCGACGCCGCGCTTTCCCTGCTCGGCCGCGCGGCGCGCAAGGCCGCCCGTGCGGTCGCGCTTGCGCGCCGGCCACGTCAAGGACGCGGCGCTGAAGCGCTGCGGCCGCCGAGATCCGCCGGCAGTGCGGCGCGATTCTCGCGGCCAACGCTCTCGACGTCGCGGACGCCCGGGCGCGCGGCACGGCGGGCTCCTTCATCGACCGGCTGACGCTCGATCCCGGCGCGGGTCGAGGCGATCGCGCGCGGGCGTCGAGGAGATCGCGCGAGCTCCCCGATCCGGTCGGCCGCTGCTGGCGCGCTTCGAGCGGCCCAACGGGCTCGTCATCGAGCGCGTCTCGACGCCGCTCGGCGTCATCGGCGTCATCTACGAAAGCCGGCCCAATGTCACCGCCGACGCCGGCGCGCTGTGTCTGAAGGCCGGCAACGCCTGCCATCCTGCGCGGCGGATCGGAAAGTCTGCGTTCCTCACGCGCAATCCATGCCTGCCTCGTCGCGGGCCTGAAGGCGGCGGGATTGCCGGAGGCGGCGATTTCGCTCGTCGACACGGCGGACCGCGCCGCCGTCGGCTCCATGCTCGCCGGGCTGGAGGGCAATATCGACGTCATCGTGCCGCGCGGCGGCAAGAGCCTGGTCGCGCGCGTGCAGCAGGAGGCGCGCGTTCCGGTCTTCGCGCATCTTGAAGGCATCGTGCATGTCTTCGTCCATAAGGACGCGGATCTCGAGATGGCGAAGCGCAGTGCTGCTCAACGCCAAGATGCGGCGCACCGGCATTTGCGGCGCGGCCGAGACGCTGCTCGTCGATCGCGCCTGCGCGGAGACGCATCTTGCGCCGCTCGTCTCGATGCTGATCGACTCGGGCTGCGAGGTGCGCGGCGACGCGGCTGTGCAGGACGCCGACGCGCGCGTGAGCCCCGCCGTGGAGGAGGATTGGCGCGCCGAATATCTCGACGCGATCATCGCGGCGCGCGTGGTCGACGGCGTTGAAGCGGCGATCGAGCATATCGAAACCTATCGGCTCGCATCACACCGACTGCATCATCACGAAAGACGACGCCGTCGCGCGGCGTTTCATGAACGAAGTGGACTCCGCCATCGTGCTGCACAACGCCTCGACGCAATTCGCCGATGGCGGCGAATTCGGCTTCGGCGCCGAAATCGGCATCGCGACGGGGCGGATGCATGCGCGCGGGCCGGTGGGCGTCGAGCAGCTGACGTCGTTCAAATATCGCGTTTACGGCGAGGGGCAGGTGCGGCGGGTGAGCTTCCGCGCGGGGTCAGGGTCCGCCCTCCGCCTCCCGCCCTTTGCTCCCGGCATGCGCATCGGGCTTTTCGGCGGCTCCTTTGATCCGCCGCATGAGGGCCACGCGCTCGTCTCGCGCCTCGCGCTGACGCGGCTGCGGCTCGATCGCGTCTGGTGGCTGGTTTCTCCGGGCAATCCGCTGAAGGACTTGAGCGACCTCACGTCTCTCGAGGCCCGCGTCGCGGCGGCGCGGGCAATGGCCGACGATCCGCGCATCGCCGTCACGGGCCTCGAGGCGCAGATCGGCGCGCGCTACACGGCGGACACACTGCGCTTTCTGCACAGGCGCTGTGTCGGCGTGCGCTTCGTGTGGATCATGGGCGCGGACAACCTCCTCCAATTCCACCGCTGGCGGGATTGGGAGGAGATCATGCGCACGACGCCGATTGCGGTCATCGACCGGCCGGGCGCGACCCTCAAAGCGTCGAGCGCGAAGGCCGCGCAGCGTTTCCCGCAGGCCTGGATCGAGGAGCGGGAAGCCTGTCTGCTCGCCGCAGCCAGCCCTCCCGCGCTTGTCTATCTGCACGGTCCGCGAAGCGGTCTCTCCTCTACGGAATTGCGCCGCCGGTCCGGCCGCTGATCACTTCCTGTCGAACAGCGGCAGTATCCAGCGCTTATATGCCCAAAAACTCGCCGGAATGCCGATGAAGATGGCGACCCACAGCATCAGCGAGTTATCCATGCTGTTTTCGTAAAAGGAGCCGCCTTCGTGGACCGCCTGGGTATAGGGATTGCGCACGAAGAGGGTCAGCAGGAAGGAGCCGACGACAATCGCGCCCGACGATGTAGAAGACGCTCTTGGGAATGGGGATCGTCGGCGGCTGGTTTTGTGCAGGCTTCTGATCTTCTTGGGATTGGCGCCGCGGGGCATTCGGATCGTCGACCATTTTTTTGAGCTCCTGAGCCGGTTTCCTCGGCGCTTAATATGGGTCCGCGTCCATTGTCGCGCCATAGAAAGCGGCAATGGAGCTCGCGCCCTAGGAAACTTTTAACTCAGAAATTGCGCCGACGGCGTGCATCTTTTCGCCAAAAGCCATGCAAAGCGGGACGCGGCCGGCAGCGCCTCGGCCGCCGGTCAGACCGCGTCGCCGTAGACGTCATAGGCGTCTGCGCGTTCGACCTTCATGGTCACGATGTCGCCGGGACGCAGGGGCCGGCGCGACTGGATATGCGCCGTCCCGTCGATCTGCGGCGCGTCGGCCTTTGTGCGGCCTTTGGCGAGGCCGCCCGTCGGGCCGCCGCCGGCTTCGTCGACGATGACCTGCAGGCGCTTGCCGATCTTGCGTTTCATGAGACGGGCGCTGACGGCCTGCTGTTTCTCCATGAAGCGCTTCCAGCGGCTTTCCTTTACCTCTTCGGGCACGGGCGCGAGGCCGAGGTCATTTGCCGGCGCGCCGGCGACGGGCTCATATTTGAAGGCGCCGGCGCGGTCGATCTCCGTTTCGTCCAGCCAGTCGAGCAGTGTTGTGAAGTCCTCCTCCGTCTCGCCGGGGAAGCCGACGATGAAGGTCGAGCGCAAAGCGAGGTCGGGGCAGGCGGCGCGCCAGGCTTTGATGCGCGCGAGCGTTTTTTCCTCATTGGCCGGGCGCTTCATGGCTTTCAGCACATCGGGCGCGGCGTGCTGGAACGGGATGTCGAGATAGGGGAGGATTTGCCCGTCGGCCATCAGGCCGATGACCTCGTCGACATGTGGGTAGGGGTAGACGTAATGCAGTCGCACCCAGACGCCGAAATCGCCGAGTTCCCTTGCCAGATCGAGGAAGCGCGCGCGCACC
Source organism: uncultured Alphaproteobacteria bacterium (assembly GCA_963806665.1). GTDB lineage: Bacteria > Pseudomonadota > Alphaproteobacteria > Rhizobiales > Beijerinckiaceae > Methylocystis. The sequence continues at coordinate 639,281 of CAWDYM010000007.1, forward strand.
GTGCGGTCGCCGAACATGCTTTCGGCATAGCGCATGTCGCGGCCATAGGCGCTCGTGTCCTGCGAGATGACGAGCAGTTCCTTGACCCCGGCGCGCGCGAGCTTCTCGGCTTCGCGCAGCACGTCGCCGGCGGGGCGCGAGACGAGGCGGCCGCGCAGATGCGGGATGATGCAGAAGGAGCAGCTGTTGTCGCAGCCCTCGGAAATCTTGAGATAGGCGTAATGGCGCGGCGTGAGCTTCACGCCCTGCTCGGGCACGAGATCGAAGAAGGGATCATGCGCCGGCGCGGCGGCGCCGGTGCACGGCCTCGACGACGCTCTCATATTGCTGCGGGCCTGTGATGGCGAGGACGTCGGGAAAGCGTTCGGTGATCGCCTCGGGCTCCGCGCCCATGCAGCCGGTGACGATGACCTTGCCGTTTTCGGCGAGCGCCGCGCCGATGGCGTCGAGCGACTCGGCCTTGGCGCTGTCGAGAAAGCCGCAGGTATTGACGACGACGACATCGGCGCCGGCGTGGCTGACGCGCGAGCTCATAGCCCTCCGCGCGCAGCCGGGTGACGATGCGCTCGCTGTCGACGAGCGCCTTGGGGCATCCAAGCGAAACGAAGGAGACGCGCGGGGCGGCGCGTGGCTTGATGTCTTCCTGCATCGCGCCCGATTGCCATGGCCCGGCGCGGAACGCAATCAGGACAGTGCTCGAGCCTCAGACCGTCATGGCGCCGACGAGGGCGTAAAGCGGCGACGAGGGCGAGGACGATGGCGTGAATCATGGACGCAAACTCCAATAGCGCGGGCGGAGGCGCGCGACGCGACGGGAAATATTTTCGATAAGTGGAGAAGGCGACGGGCGCCTCGGTCCCCGTTAATAAATTTCAGCCTCTTAAAAAAAGGTTTCAGGAACGTAGATTCGTCCGCTCAAAATGGTGGCGCTGCCTTTGCGAACGCACCCGTGATGGGGAGTATGTGCTGATAATTCATAGGTTTACAGCGAGCGATCAAAAACCTGTTTGCGCTTCGCGCGCCCCGCCACTATGAATAGCCGCGCCGCAGTCCGTCGCTCGCGTCCCAAGCGCTGGGCGGGTTAACGCCAAGCTTCTTCGAAGCCGACGTCGCCATCAGAAAGACCCTCGCCTTGCCGAATTCGATCGTTCTCGGAACCGGATCCTATGCGCCGCTGAGCGCGTGCTCACCAACGCCGATCTCGAGAAAATGGTCGCCACCAACAGCGAGTGGATCGTCAGCCGCACCGGCATCAGGGAGCGGCATGTCGCCGCCGATCACGAGGCGACGTCGGACCTCGCCGCCGCCGCGGCGCGCCAGGCGCTGGATTCGCCGGCGTGACGCCGGAAGACGTCGACATGATCGTCGTCTGCACCGTGACCGGCGATACGCCGACGCCCTCCTGCGCGGCCTATGTGCAGGCCAAGATCGGCGCGCGCAACGCCTTCGCCTTCGACGTCGGCGCCGCCTGCGCCGGCTCGCTCTACGGGCTCGTGATCGCCGACCAGTTCATCCGCTCGGGCATGGTGAGGCGGGCGCTGGTCATCGGCGCCGAGACGCTGAGCCGCGTCGTCGACTGGACCAATCGCGAGACCTGCGTGCTCTTTGGCGACGCCGCCGGCGCGATCCTGCTCGGCGCGACGCGAGGAGGAGGGGCGCGGCCTCCTCGCCGCGACGCTGCGCACCGACGGCTCGATGACCGGCATCCTCGGCATCTCCGGCGGCGGCAGCCGCCGGCCGATCTCGCCGGAGCTGCTCGCCGACAACGGACGACAAGATCAAGATGCGCGGCCGCGAGGTTTACAAGGTCGCGTCCCGGCTGCTGCCCGAGGTCGTGGCGCGAGACGCTGGCGAAGGCCGGGCTGGCGGCAGGCGACGTCGACCATGTCATCTGCCCATCAGGCCAATCTGCGCATCATCGAGTCCGGCGCTCGACAATCTCGGCGTGCCGCGTGAGAAATGCTGGGTCAACATCGACCGCTACGGCAACACCTCGAGCGCCTCGATGCCGATCATCGCTCGACGAGGCCAACCGGGCCGGCAAGCTGAAGAAGCGGCGACGTCATCGCCATGATGGCGATCGGCGCGGGCATGACCTGGGGTGGCGCAGTCCTGCGCTGGTAAAAAAGGAAAGGCGAGCCGCTCGACGCGGCCCGCCCCTGGGCCCTATACGGCAACACGCCGCCGCAACGCGGTCCCGACAAGAGATTAGTGGTTCTTCGCACTGCGAAAAGCTTGGCCTAACAATAATTGTGCGGCTTAGTTACCGTGGCGGCGCGAGCCTCGCCGCGCCGACTGGCCCTTTATGCGCGACTGGTGTAGGCAATTGACCTGATCGAGGGATGCATGAGCACGGACGCAGACGGGGCGAAGAAGCGCGGCATGTTCGCGCGCCTCTTCGGCAAAGGCGGCGAGGAGCCGAAGACGCGAGACGCCCGCCGCCGCCCGCCGAAGCGCCAGAGGCGCCGAACGCGCTCCTGGTGGCAGCGCCTTTCCGGCGGCCTTTCCCGCACGTCGCAGGCGATCTCCCAGGGCGTCGCCGACATCTTCACCAAACGCAAGCTCGACGCGCTGACGCTCGAGGAGCTTGAGGACGTGCTGCTGCGCGCCGATCTTGGCGTCGGCGCCGCGACGCGCATCACCAAGGCCGTCGGCAAGGCGCGCTACGAGAAGGACATCGCGCCCGACGAAGTGCGCGCCATTCTCGCCAGCGAAGTCGAGGCGGTTCTCGACGCCCGTCGCGCAGCCCTTCGAGATCGACGAGACGCAAGAAGCCCTTCATCATTCTCGTCGTCGGCGTCAACGGCTCCGGCAAGACGACGACCATCGCCAAACTCGCCTCCAAATGGACGGGCGAGGGCAAGAAGGTCGTGCTCGCCGCTGGCGACACATTCCGCGCCGCGGCCGTGGATCAGCTCAAGATCTGGGGCGCGCGGCTCGGCGCCGAGGTTGTTCCGGCAATGAGGGGGCGGACGCCGCCGGCCTCGCCTTCGACGCCATCAAGCGCGCCCGGGAGAGCGACGCCGACATTCTGCTGATGGACACGGCCGGGCCGCCTCCAGAACCGCGCCGAGCTGATGGCCGAGCTCGAAAAAATCGTCCGCGTGATGAAAAAGGCGGACGCCGAGGCGCCGCATGCGGTGCTGCTCGTGCTCGACGCCACGGTCGGCCAGAATGCGCTCCAGCAGGTCGAGGTATTCGAGCGCATCGCCGGCGTCACCGGGCTCGTGATGACCAAGCTCGACGGCACGGCGCGCGGCGGCATTCTCGTCGCCATCGCCGAGGCCTATGGCCTGCCGATCCACTTCATCGGCGTCGGCGAAGGCGCCGATGACCTCGAACCCTTCACCGCCCGTGATTTCGCCCGCGCGATCGCCGGCCTGAAAGAAGAAGACGCGCCCGAGGCGGCGCCGGAAAGCTAGGTCAGATGACGCAGGAAACGACGAACCGGCCTGAATTTGCGCAGAGAAAAAGCCGAGCCGGCGCCGCAAAAAGAAGCTCGATCCCTGGCTGAAGGTCGCGCTCGAACTGGGGCCGCTGATCGTCTTCTTCATCGTCAACGGCAGATATGGCATCTTCGCCGCCACGGGCGTGCTGATGGCCGGCGTGGTTCTCACGCTCGCGGTGTCCTGGGCGGTCACGAAGCATCTGCCGGCCATGCCGGTGGTCACGGCGATCCTGGTGCTGATCTTCGGCTCGCTGACCTACTTTCTGCACGATGAAACTTTCATCAAGCTGAAGGTGACGATCCTTTACTCGCATGTTCGGCGCGGCGCTCATCGGCGCGCTGTATTTCGGCAAGCTGCTGCTGCCGATCGTCTTCGACATGGCGATCCACATCGACGAAGCAGGGTGGCGCAAGCTCACCTGGCGCTGGGGCCTGTTCTTCTTTTCTCTCGCTGGCCTCAACGAGGTCGTGCGGCGCGTCCTCGACCACGGACGACGTGGGTGAATTTCAAGGTCTTCGGCATTCTGCCGCTGACGCTGCTCTTCGCCATTGCGCAGGCGCCGCTGATCATGAAGCATGAGATCCCGGCCGGAGGAAGAGGACCGCGAAGTCGCATTTCTAGGAGACTCTGCCGGTATACGCATTTTTCATCATTAATATTCACCGCCGGATAACCAGGTATTCGACAGCTTTCCTTATTGATAACCACGATGAATGCTTAGGATTTACCGTAAAAATCTACCGTATATGATGATTGCCATCGTCAATCGCGCCAGTGCCAAGCAACCCGCGCGTCCGCAATGGTTTTCGTCATGTTCAAAGCACCCAAGCTTTTCTCCCTCGTGGCGTCGGCCTCCCTTGCGGCGCTTCTTTTCAGCCCGGTCGCGGGCGCCGCCCGGCCAATCCCGTGCTCTACGGCGCGCCGGCCTATGGCGGCGGTTACTATCCGCAGCAGAGCCCGCTCGGCGGCGGCCTGATCGAGGCGCTCGTTGGCGACGATCCCGGCCCCGTGCGTTATGCGACGCCGCCGGCGGCGCGCGCCTATCCGGGCGCTCGGCAGACGGCGGCTTACGCGCCGCAGCAGATGGACGTCCAGCGCGCCGTCGACCCGATGTATATGCGGGCAGAAGTCGACTACAGCGGCTCGGAGGCGCCCGGCACGGTCGTCGTCGATACGCCCAACAAATACCTCTACTATGTTCATGGCCGCGGCCACGCCACCCGCTACGGCATCGGCGTCGGCCGCCCCGGTTTCGAATGGTCGGGCGTGAAGACCATCAGCCGCAAGGCCGAGTGGCCGGCGTGGACGCCGCCGTCGGAGATGCTCGCCCGCCGACCCGACCTGCCGCGCCACATGGAAGGCGGCCCGGCCAATCCGCTCGGCGCCCGCGCGATGTATCTGGGTTCGTCGCTCTATCGCATCCACGGCACCAATGAGCCGCATACCATCGGCCAGAACGTGTCGTCGGGCTGCATCCGCATGATGAACGACGACGTGGTCGATCTTTACAATCGCGTTCCCGTCGGTACGCGGGTAATCGTGCGCTGACGGCGGCGGTTGCAATCGCAGGCGCTTCGCGCAATAGCTGGGTGCGGTCCTTGACGAAGAGTTCTTTCCTTGCCGAGCCTTCTGCGCCTTCTGGCTATCGTCGCGTGTCATCGTCGCGCTGGTTTACGGCGTGATGGTCGCCGTCGTTTCCTTCGTGACGCCGGAGCCGCGGCAAATGACCTACGCGATCGCGCCGCAACGCCTCAACAAGTGAGGTCCCGCGCCGTGAGCGTCCCGGCCGCGCGGCTGCTCGACGCTTTTCTCGATATGCTGGCGGCCGAACGCGGCGCCGCGCGAAACACGCAGGACGCCTATCGACGCGATCTCACGGACTACCTTGCATTTCTCAAGGCGCAGGGCGACGATCCCTGCGGCGTCACGACCGAAGGCGTGCGCGCCTATCTCGCCACGCTCGATGCGCGGGGCCTCTCGTCGGCGACGACGGCCCGGCGCGTTTCCGCGATCAGGCAGTTCCACAAGTTCCTGTTCGTCGATCGTCACCGCGGCGAGGATCCCGCCGCCGCCCTTGACGGGCCGCGCCGGGCGAGAAGCGCGCCCGGGGTGATGTCCATGGACGAGGTCGACCGCCTGCTCGCCATCGCGCGGGAGGGCGTCGACGACGAGAAGCGACCGCTGCGCGAGCGGCTCCGCGCCGCGCGCCTTTACGCGCTGCTGGAGACGCTTTACGCGACCGGGCTTCGCGTCTCGGAGCTGGTGTCCTTGCCAAGGAGCACGGCGCGAACGCGCGACGCTTTCCTCGCCATCAAGGGAAAGGGCGGGCGGGAGCGTCTGGCGCCACTGACCGAGCGCGCCAAGCGCGCCATCGGCGACTATTGCAAGCTGCTGGAGGCAGGTGCGCCGGGGCTGGCCCGGAGCACCTGCCTTTTTCCGGCCGACAGCGAAAGCGGGCATCTGACCCGGCAGGCTTTCGCGCGCGAGTTGAAGTCGCTTGCGGCGGCCGCGAGGCTCCCCGCCGCCCAGGTCCATCCCCATGCCCTGCGCCACGCTTTCGCCAGCCATCTGCTGCAGAACGGCGCTGATCTGCGCGTGGTTCAGGAGTTGCTCGGCCACGCCGATATTTCAACGACCCAAATTTATACGCATGTGCTCGACGAGCGGATGCAGGCCATGGTGCGTGATCTGCACCCTTTGTCGGATTCTCGCGCAGAGCGCGAGTAGATTTTCGAATTTCTCGCTTAAGAAGAGTTGTGCGATTTCGAGTATTCCTTCGCAGGCGGCGGCGTCCTTCCTCTAGGGTGCGTCAGGGCGCAGTCGATAAATCGGTTTCAGTCGGATTTTCCAATTGAGAGAACTCTGTTTCATATCGAGAAATTGCGAGCATTCGAGCCGCTTCCTCCGAGGCGCGTGGCTGAATCCCTCTGTTTTGATTTTCTATTCTGTCCTCGACTGTCGATAAGCGCATGATTAGTTGCGGTTACGAATTCGTTAACGTATGGTGCGAGTGGCCGATATCCTAATAGGGCAGGGGATTGAGAAGATGGTAATGAATACAGCATCAAGTTTTAGGCCGGACCAGGAAAACGTCGTTTATATCGGCGCTGGCGTCACCCTCAAGGGCGAGATTTCCGTCCCTGATCTCATCGTCGTTGATGGGACTGTTGAAGGCGACGTCACGGCTCGCGTCGTCTGTGTGGGCCAGACGGGCGTCATCCGCGGCAACATCGCGGCCACGGAGGCCGACATCAGCGGCTGGATCACCGACCATATCGAGATCAAGCAGCTTCTGATCGTCCGCGCCACGGGCCGCGTCGAAGGCCGGGTCATGTATGGCGAAATCGAGCTGGAGAAGGGCGCGGTCGTGACCGGCGACCTTTCCGCGACCGACGACTACCGCGCCGTCGCGAAGCCCGGGGCCCAGGCCAAGAGCGCCGCCGCCGAGCCGGCTCCCTCGCACGCCGCCAAGTCCGGCTCTCTCGACCGGCTGAACGACGCGGTTCGGGCCGCCAAGAACGGCGCCGGCAAGAATCCGCTCTACCTCGCTGCGGATTCGGAGCCGACCAAGCGCAATATCCTGCGCGCGCCGCTGTCGAGCCGCAGAGTTTCCGCCTGACTGCGGATGGCGTGCCGACTTTTGTAACGCCCGCTTCGTCGACGAAGCGGGCGTTTGTTTTTGCAGCCTAGTTGCCCAAAGGGCCCCTCTGCCCGGTCTGCGTTCCCGCATTATGTATGAAGGCTTGTCGTCTAGCGCGTGCGGGAGCGAGTAATGGCCGAGTCGGCGCGCACCTTCTGGAAGGGCCATCTGCGTCTGGCCCTGGTTTCGATCCCCGTCAGGCTCGTCGCGGCTGAGAAGGCGGAATCAGAGATCCGCTTTCATCAGCTCGACCGCAACTCCAAGCAACGCATCCGCTACCTGAAGGTCGCGGCGGGCAAGGGCGAAGTGAAGAAAGAGGACATCGTCACTCGGCTATGAAGTCGAGCCGGGCAATTATGTGTTCATGGAGGACGAGGAGCTCGACTCGCTCAAGCTTTCCTCCCGCCACACCATCGAACTGTCTCAGTTTGTCGACGCGGACGAAATCGAACCGCTGTATTTCAACAGGCCTTATTACGTGCTGCCGGATGGCGAGGTCGCCGAGGAAGGCTATCGGGTGCTGCGCGACGCGCTCTGGGCCCGGCACAAGGCCGGAATTGGCCAACTCGCCTTGCGCGGGCGAGAACATCTCGTCGCGCTTTTCCCGATCGGCGAGGGCCAGGGGCTCGTGCTCGACACGTTGCGCTATGAGAGCGAGCTGAAGAGCGCCGACGATATTTTCTCCTCGATCGGCCGCGAGAAGCCGCGCGAAGACATGGTGCGGATGGCGGAAGATCTGATCGAGCGGCGCAGCGAACCCTTCGACCCTGCGCGCTTCCGCAACCATTACGCCGAGGCCTTGCGCGATCTCGTGAAGGCGAAACTGGGCCGCGGCGAGACGGTGCCCGTTGAAGAGCAGGTCGAGTCAGGCGCAAAGGTGCTCGATTTCATGGAGGCGTTGAAGCGCTCGGTGGCTTCGAGTGGCGGAGAAGCCCCGCCCGAGCCTCCGAAAAAGGGAAGGTCGCCGACCGGGAAGACTGCCCCCGGCAAGGTTGCCGGCAAGGTCGCCGGCAAGGCGGCGAAAACCCCGAAAGCGCCCGCGCGCCGCCGGGCCTAAGCCATGGGCGCGCAGAAAAAGACGAGCGGGCAAGCGCTTGCCGCCTACCGCGCCAAGCGCGATTTTTCCGTAACGCCTGAGCCGCAGGGCGGCCGCGCGCGCGGGTCCGAACCGCGCCTCGTCGTGCAGCGGCATTTTGCAAGGCGCGAACATTTCGATCTGCGGCTGGAAATGGACGGCGTCCTGAAAAGCTGGGCGGTCACGCGTGGCCCCTCCGCCAATCCCGCCGACAAGCGTCTGGCCGTGCGCACGGAAGATCATCCGCTCGACTATGGCGATTTCGAAGGGCTGATCCCCAAGGGCGAGTACGGCGGCGGCGCCGTGATGTTGTGGGAGGACGCGACCTATGCGCCGAAAAATGGCGACCCGCTGACGGCGTTGGAGAAGGGCGAGATCAAATTCGAGGCGCAGGGCGAGCGCATGCGCGGCGGCTGGGTTCTCGTGCGCATGACGCCGCGTGACAGGAACGAGAACTGGCTGCTGATCAAGGAGCGCGACGCCTTCGCGCAGAAGGAGGAAAATCTTGTCGCGCGGTTCGATACGAGCGTCGCGACGGGGCTTACGCGCGAAGAAATCGAGCGCGGCGCCAAGGCCAGGCGCCGCCGCGCGCCGGCTGCGCGCGCCAAGGCCGCCTATTGGTCCGACAAGCCCATCGCCAGCGGACCGACGCCAAAATTCGTCCCTCCGCAACTGTGCGAAACCGCCGAGCGTCCGCCACTGGGCGCCGACTGGCTCTTCGAGCTGAAATATGACGGCTATCGACTGGAGCTTGCAACAGGCGCTGACGGCGCCGCCGTCTATACGCGCACCGGGCTTGACTGGACCAGGCGTTTTCCGGGGCTCGCGCGCGCCGCCTTCGCGCTGCCCTGTCGCAACGCCCTGCTCGACGGCGAGGCTGTGGTCTTCAACGACAAGGGGCTTTCCGATTTCGCCATGCTCGTCTCCGCGCTGGAGGCGGGGCGCAGCGAAGGCGTTGAATTCGTCGCCTTCGACCTTTTGACCATCGATGAGCAGGATATTCGGGCGGAGCCGCTGCGCAAACGCAAGGAGCGGCTGAGGAAGTTACTTGAAAAAGGCGGCGGCGCGATCCGCTATGGCGACTTCATCGAAGGCGACGGCGCGCGAAGTTTTTCGTGAGGCGACCGACGCAGGCGCCGAGGGGATCATCGCCAAGCGCGGCGACAGGCCCTACCGCAGCGGGCGCTTCGCGGATTGGCTGAAAATCAAGGGCGACTTCCGTGAGGATGTCGTGATCATCGGCTACCGATCCTCGGAAAAGGCAGAGTCGTTCGCCTCGCTCATCGCCGCGAAGGAGACGCCCCAAGGCCTGCGTTATGTCGGCCGCATCGGCACGGGCTATGGCGCGCAGACCCGTAAAGCGCTGGAGCCGCTTCTCGCGAGGCGCGCCGCCGGGCGGCCCGACGTCGCCGTGCTCGACAAGGCGCCGAAAGGCGCCATCTTCCTCGCGGAGCCTTTCCCGGCCGAAGTGCGCTTCGGCGGCTGGACGATGGACGGACAGATGCGGCAGGCGCGCTTCCTTGGCGTGCGGGAGGACATGCGCAAACGCGCAGAGCCAATGGCGGGCGCAAATCCGCCCAAGCCCGCGCGCGTGACACATGCCGACCGTGTGGTCTTCCCGGCCGATGGCGTCACCAAGGGCGAGATCGCTGACTATTACGCCGCCATCGCGCCGCGCATGATCCCCCATCTCGCGGGGCGCCCGATCAGCCTGCTGCGTGCGCCCGACACGATCGAGGAGCTGTTCTTCCAGCGCCATCCGCTCAAGGGCATGACGAAGGGGATCATCAAAGTGCCGGACGACGGCGCGCCCTACATTGCGCTCGACGGCGCAACGGGGTTGCACACCGCCGCGCAGTTCGGGGCCATCGAGATTCACGGCTGGATGTCGCTTGCGCGCGATCTCGACCGCCCGGACCGGATGGTCTTCGACCTCGACCCCGACGAAGACCTGCCGTTTGCGCAGGTGGTGAGGGCCGCCGCCGACATTCGCGATTTTCTGGAATCGATCGGCCTTCGCGCATGGCCGCTGATCACGGGCGGCAAGGGCGTGCATATCGTAGCGCCGCTCGACGGTTCGCTCGCCTACGCGGATACCGAAGTCTTTGCGGCGGGTTTCGCGCGGGGCCTCGCGAGGCAGGAGCCGAAACGCTTCGTCGCCAATATGAGCAAACGCCGCCGGGCAGGGCGCATCTACATCGACTGGCTGCGAAATAAGAAGACTGCGACGGCGATCCTCCCATGGTCCCTGCGCGCGCGGCCCGGCGCGACAGTAGCGACGCCGCTTTCCTGGAATGCGCTCGCGGCGGTGGACGGCGCCGGCGCCTACGACATCCACACGGCCCCGATGGTCGAAGACGGCTGGAGTGGGTTTTTTGACGTGCGCCAGACGATTTCGCACGGCGCCCTCGCATTCATTCGCGCAGAGCGAGCGTGAGGAAAGGTTGCGGCGCCGGAAGCCAGCCAAGGCGCCAGACGGCCCGGTGATGACTATAGGCGAGAGCGCACAGTCCGATCGCGATGAGGACGCACATGATCAGGGCCGCGCCCCAGATTCCGCCCTTGCTTTTCGTCTCCGCGTTCTTGCGTGGTGTCCGGAAGGAGAGTTTGGAGAACCCCTTCATCGGCGGCATGCGTTGCATTGGATGCGCCCGTGCAGATCACTCGTCTGCGTCGTGCGGGCGGCGCCAGATCGCGTTCGCTTGGCCGACGTCAGGGCGCGGAACTTAGCTCCGGCCTGCGAAACTCGTATGTCCGGTTTGTTTCCGGCTCGAAGATCAGCCGAGGAACCGCTTTTTGACAAGATTGTAAAGCATCGTGACGACCGCTCCCGTCACGCCGCCTCCGACCGCCTGTCCAAGCAGAACCCCAAGATCAAAGCCGCCGCCGCCGCTCGCCGCACTGGCGAGAGAGGGGATGATGGCGCTGATCAACTGGCCGCCGATGCCGCCGCCCAGCGCGCCGCTGATCAGATCGCCGATCGCGTTGTCGCTTTTTGACGCCTTGCCGGCCGCTTTGCCGCCCAGTGCGCCCGCGACCGCCTGCACCAGAATGTCAGTTAGAATGGACATGCATAAACTCCGTGGTGAAAGGTCCCGCCACGTAGATGCATGAGGAGGAGTTTGGTTCCCTCTACGCCGCCAGATCGGCCACGACCGCGTCGAGGACCGGAAAGCCCTCCGAACTCACCCGCAGACGGTTTTCGCGCGTGACCTCCACGAGACCGTCGCCGATCAATTCGCTGATGCGCGACGGCGACAGCTTCTTGCCGGTGAGCAGGAAGTAACGTTGCGGATCGATTCCTTCGCGCAGGCGCAGGCCCATGAGGAGAAACTCGTCGCCCTCCTGCTCCGAGTTCAGCAACTCGTCTTCGACGATGCCGTGCCCCTCAGTTTCCACGCAGGTGAGCCACATTTCGGGGTGGCGCTCGCAGGCCTGCGCCCGGCGCCCGCGCGTCGTCACGATGCGCCCATGCGCGCCGGGGCCGACGCCCGCATATTCGCCATAGCGCCAGTAGACGAGATTGTGCCGGCATTCCGAGCCGGGCCGCGCGTGGTTGGAGACCTCATAGGACGGGAGGCCGTGACGCGCGATGATCTCCTGCGTCACGTCCCAGAGCGCGCGCTGGGTTTCGACGTCGGGGATACTCATCTTGCCGGCGTTGACCATGCGCTCGAACATGGTGTCGGGCTCGATCGTCAGTTGGTAGAGCGAGACATGCTCCGGCGCACGGGTGAGGGCGAGGTCCAGCTCCTTCTTCCAGGCGGCGGGCGTCTGGCCGGTGCGGCCGTAAATGAGATCGAAAGAGGTGCGCTCGAAGACGGAGTTCGCCACGTCGAGCGCCATCAGCGACTCGGCGACCGAATGCTGGCGGCCGAGCGCCTTGAGGTCGATGTCGTTGAGCGCCTGCAGACCCAGCGAGACGCGATTGACGCCAGCCGCCTTGAAGCCCTTGAAGCGCGAGGCCTCGACGCTCGTCGGATTGGCCTCCAGCGTCACCTCGACGTCTTTGGCGACCGTCCAGTGGCTCGCGATCTGGCCGAGGATGGACTCAACCGTCGAGGGGGACATGAGCGAGGGCGTGCCCCCGCCGAAAAACACCGAGCGCACTTCCCGGCCCGGCGCGAGCTTCGCGCGATGTGCCAGCTCCACGCCGAAAGCCTCGACGAAGCGGTCTTCGTCGACGTCGCCCCGGCGGACGTGGCTGTTGAAGTCGCAGTAAGGGCATTTCGAGAGGCAGAACGGCCAGTGGACGTAAACGCCGAAGCCCGGGTCGAAAGCATTCCGAATCGTCGCCATAATCCCTTATCGCACGAAATGGCCGAAAGCGCAGGGCGTACGCGCCGGCGAGGCCTATATGTTTGCGCGGGTTGTCCGCGCAGGGATGGAGGGGTTTTTGGCCGGCGTTCTCCGCATTCTTATTGTCGGCGGAACCGGTTTCATCGGCCGCCATATTGCCGGCCGGCTCGCGGCTGACGGCCACGAAGTCATTGCTGCGGGCCGCAGGGAGATCGACATCGCCCGCGCCGACGCCGCGCAACTGGAGGAAAAAGCCGCGGGTTTCCAGATCGTCGTGAATTGCGCCGGCCTCGTGCGCGACGATGGACCCAACACGATGGACGCCGTGCATGCCGAGGGGGCGATGCGGCTCTTCTCCGCCTGCATCGCGGCGGGCGTCGGACGTTTCATCCACATCTCGGCGCTGGGCGCAGCGCCGCAGGGGGAAACCGACTATCAGCGCAGCAAGGGCTCCGCGGAGGCTTTCTTTACCGATGCGGATCCGCGCGGCGCCCGGCTCGACTGGCGCGTGCTGCGCCCCTCCGTGGTGGTGGGGCGGGGCGGCGCGAGCACCGCCTGGCTGCTTGCGTCCGCGGCCTTGCCGGTCCTGCCCCGCATCGGACGCGACGAGTGGCGCTTCCAGCCGGTTCACGTCGACGACGTCGCCGAGCTTGTCGCCCGGCTCGCGGCGGCGGCGGAGTTGCCGCGCCGGATCGACGTTGTTGGACCGGAGCCGATGAGCGCCTACGAATTGACGCGCATCCTGCGCAACTGGCTCGGGCTGCCGCCAACCCGTTTCGTGCGTATTCCCGATTGGCTCTTTCGATGGGCGACGGAGATCGGCGGCCGTTTCGCCAACGGGCCACTCAATCCGGACGTCATCAAGATGCTCGCGCGCGGCAATGTTTCCGATTCCGGTCCTCTCGCGACGGTTCTGGGTCGCCCGCCGCGCGATTTGCGCCTCGCCCTCGCGCAGGAACCGGCCTCCGAGTCGGATCGTCTCGCGGCGCGGCTGTTTTTTATTCGCCCCGTGCTGCGCTGGAGCCTCGCCCTGCTGTGGATCGCCACGGGGCTACTCTCCTTCGGGATTTATCCGATCGAGCGAAGCTTTCACATGCTCGACCTCATCGGCCTGACGGGCGCGCTTGCGACGGCGGCGCTTTATGGCGGCGCGGCGATCGACCTGACGCTGGGCGTATTGCTTCTGCGGCGCTGGCGGCCGGTCCTCGTGGGCGGACTGCAACTCGCCAGCATGGCGGCTTTCACCCTGCTTGCGATCGGGCTGCCTGAGGAAGTCTGGCTGCATCCATTCGCGCCGATTTTGAAAAACATCCCGATCGCCGCGGCGATCCTCGTGATGATGGCGCTGGAGTCCGGATAGATGTTCGACGTCACTTTTCTCAAATGGATTCACATACTGAGTTCGACTGTATTGTTCGGCACGGGGCTCGGGACGGCTTTCCATGGCCTCGCGACCAATCTGCGGGGCGATCTTCGCGCCATCGTCGCCGGCAACAGGAATGTCGTGCTGGCCGACTGGATATTCACGACGCCTGCGGTGATCGTGCAGCCTGTGACGGGCGTTGCGCTTGTTTTGAAAGAAGGCTGGCCGCTGGACACGCATTGGATATTGGCGTCGGTGGCGCTCTACATTTTCGTCGGCGCCTGCTGGCTGCCGGTGGTTTGGCTGCAGATGAAGATGGCGCGCATCGCAGAAAGCTCCCTCGAGCGAGGGGAGCCGCTGCCGCCGCTCTACAGGCGCTACTTCCGATGGTGGTTCGCGCTCGGCTGGCCAGCGTTCACGGCCATGCTGGGGATCTTCTGGCTGATGGTGGCGAAGCCGGATTTCTAACGATCGCTATTTCAGCGCCGCGTCAATCTCCCGCATCAACTCATCAAGGTTCGGATCGGAAAACGCGTCGCCCGAGGGCTCGAGCCGCACGACAGGATCGCGCGTGCAGAGACGCAGGCAATCGCGCGTCGAGATTTTCAGCCGGCCATCCGCGAGTGCGCCCGGGAAAGTGGCGGCGAGCGCCTTCTGAACCTCCCAGAGCAGAGCGCGACCGCGTCCCTCCGCGTCGCAGCGCGGGCCGACGCAGACGAGGAGGCGGATGGGGTGCGGCTCTGCCAAGCGCTAGACGTCGAGATTCGCCACATTCAGCGCATTGTCCTGAATGAACTCCCTCCGCGGCTCCACCACGTCGCCCATCAGCTTCACGAAAATGTCGTCGGCTTCGGCGGCTTCCTTCACCTTCACCTGCAGCAGCGAGCGCGCGTCGCGGTCGAGCGTCGTCTCCCACAGCTGCTCGGCGTTCATCTCGCCGAGGCCCTTGTAGCGCTGGACGGACAGGCCCTTGCGGCCGATCTGGTTCATCGCGTCATAGAGCGCGATGGGACCCGAAAGCTGCGCCTCGTCGCCGCGACGGATGAGCGCCGCGGGGGCGGAAAACACCTCGCGCAGGCTCTCGGCGCGTTCATAGAGCTTGCGCGCCTCGGAAGAATTCAGCATTGCCGCGTCGAGGACAATCGCCTGCGCGACGCCCCGCAGCGTGCGCTTGAAGACATAGCCCCCGTCGCGCGGCTCGCCCGACCAGCCGCGTTCGGTCTCGTCCGCGATGGCGTCGAGGCGGCGGGCGATGTCGGCCGCGAGCTTTTCCGCCTCGCCGTTTTCGCCGTGCGGCTTGAGCGCCCCGGCCATCGCCGCCTGCTCCACCACATTACGGTCGTAGCGCGAATGCAGGCTCGCCATCACGGTGCGGAAGGCGCGCGCGTCTTCGAGCACGCGGCGCAGATCGCCGCCGGCGCGGTCTTCTGTTCCCGTGCGCAGCAGCGCGCCGTCGAGAAGGCTGTCGATGAGATAATCCTCGAGCGCGCGCTCGTCTTTCAGATATTGCGTCGACTTGCCCTTGCTCACCTTGTAGAGCGGCGCCTGCGCGATGAAGATATGGCCGCGATCGATCAGCTCTGGCATCTGCCGGTAGAAGAAGGTCAGGATCAGCGTGCGGATATGGGCGCCGTCGACGTCGGCGTCGGTCATGATGATGATCTTGTGGTAGCGCAGCTTGTCGGCATTGAATTCGTCGCGCCCGACGCCCGTGCCCAGCGCCGTGATCAGCGTGCCGATCTGCTCGGAGCCGAGCATCTTGTCGAAGCGCGCGCGCTCGACGTTGAGAATCTTGCCGCGCAGGGGGAGCACCGCCTGGAAGGCGCGGTTGCGCCCCTGCTTGGCGGTGCCGCCGGCGGAGTCGCCCTCGACGATGAAGAGTTCGGCCTTGGCCGGATCGCGTTCCTGGCAGTCGGCGAGCTTGCCGGGGAGATTGGCGACGTCGAGCGCGCCCTTGCGGCGGGTGAGTTCACGCGCCTTGCGGGCGGCCTCGCGCGCGGCCGCCGCTTCGCAGACCTTCGAGACGACGGTCTTGGCTTCGGCCGGATGCTCCTCGAGCCACTGGCCGAGCAATTCGTTGACGACATTCTCGACCGCGGGACGCACTTCGGACGAGACGAGCTTGTCCTTCGTCTGCGACGAGAATTTCGGGTCGGGCACTTTCACGGACAGAACGCAGGTAAGCCCCTCGCGGCAGTCGTCGCCGGTGAGGTCGACCTTCTCCCGCTTGGTGAGGCCCGACGAATCGGCATAGCCGGTGATCTGACGCGTCAGCGCCGCGCGGAAGCCGGCGAGATGCGTGCCGCCGTCGCGCTGGGGAATGTTGTTGGTGAAGACCAGCACGTTCTCGTGATAACTGTCGTTCCACCACAACGCGACTTCGACGTTGATGTGCTCGCGCTGGCCCTTGATGAGGATCGGCGCGGCGACGAGGGGCGACTTGGCGCGGTCGAGCCAGCGCACGAAAGCCTCGAGACCACCTTCATAGAACAATTCTTCCTGCTTCACCTCTGCATGGCGCGCGTCGGTGAGGATGATGCGCACGCCCGAGTTCAGGAAGGCAAGTTCGCGCAGGCGGTGCTCGATCGTCGCATAGTCGAACTCGACCATGGTGAAGGTCGCCGTCGAGGGCAGGAAGGTGACTTCCGTGCCGCGTTTGGGCTTGCCATCCTCGATCGGCGCGTCGCCGGCGACGGCGAGCTTCTCGACGGCGTCGCCATTGGCGAAGGTCATCGCGTGCTCTTTGCCGCCCCGCCAGATGCGCAGCTTCAGCCACACGGAGAGGGCGTTCACGACGGAGACGCCGACGCCGTGCAGGCCGCCGGAGACCTTGTAGGAATTCTGGTCGAACTTACCGCCGGCGTGCAGCTGCGTCATGATGACTTCCGCCGCCGACACGCCCTCTTCGTGGTGGATGTCGGTGGGGATGCCGCGGCCGTTGTCGGTGACGGTGCAGGAGCCGTCGGCGTTGAGTGTGACCGTGACGCGCGTCGCATGGCCGGCGAGGGCTTCGTCGATCGCGTTGTCGACGACCTCGTAAACCATGTGGTGCAGGCCGGTGCCGTCGTCCGTGTCGCCGATATACATGCCCGGGCGCTTGCGGACGGCGTCCAGGCCGCGCAGCACCTTGATGGAGTCGGCGCCATATTCGGCGGGGTCGGTCGGCTTGTCGGTGTCGGTCATTTCGCTCGCTTTTGCGGGGGATTCCGGGCCTTTGATTCGTAAAGTCCATACTACCCCGGAACAGGGAGCGATTGCACGCGTTTAGAGGGGTTTTTCCTCCGTGCTAACAGACTGAAATATTGATGTCTTCTCCCACCCAAATCATTCGGATGACAAGAAGGGCGACGATGATCCCCAGAAGGAGGCTCACCAGCCCGCCGACCGCCGCGGTCGTGAGCCGCCACAGCGAAAATGTGACGTTCAGGCGCTCGTCCGCGACGGAGATGTTGTCCAGCGCCCCCTTCATCACGGCGCCTTTGATATCGTCTTTCAGGCGGTAAACGGGCCGCTCTTCGAGGAATTTGCGAATGGCGGCGTCCGCCGCTTTCGCCGCCCAATCGTCGAGCTTTTGGGCTTTCGCCTCGATAGCGTCGCGGAACTTGCCGTCGCCGAGCTTGCCGGCAAGGCGGCCGACGAGATCGCTTGCGCTTTGGCCTTCATAGGCGAGGCGGCTGACGTCGACCTTTTCGGGCTCGAAGTAAAGCGCGCCATCGACATATTTCGGGACGCCGATCGTTGTGGCTTCGAGTTCGAAGCCCTTGCCGCTGCGCAACAAGCCTTCCAGTTTGATGGCGAGCGCAACCTTGCCGCCTTTCAGATCGACTGTCGCACTCTTGACCGTCGCGGACTGAACGAGCGCCTGCGCGGGCCCCTTCAGCGCAATCTCCTTGGGGAGTTGACTGTCGATGCGGCTTTGGCGTTCGCTTTCGCTAAGCGAAATATCGTGGGTGGCCGCGACGGTCCAAACCCCTGCCGCGCCGAAAATGAGGAGCAACGCGGCGATGAGCCAGCCATATCGGCGCAAGACGTCTTTCATAATTCCCCCCAAATCCAGGTGAGATTACGCATCTGGGCAGGGGTTTTCAACGCGCGCTCGCACGATGTCGGCGAGCGCGTTAGTGAAAGGCGAGTCAGGGCGGCGTCGACGGTAGGAAAATCAAATAAGCTCAGCGATAGCCTTCTTCCGCCAGCACCTGGCGCACGGCGGCCCGGGATTTCATGCGCTGATAGTGCGCGGCGCAGTTCGGCGGCAGGCTCATCCCGACCTTGTCGGCCCAGAACTCGACGTAGAATAGCGCGGCGTCGGCGATGGAGAATTTGCCTGCCGCATATTCCCGTCCGGCGATCTCGCGGTCGACCGCCTCGAAGGCCGAGGCTGCGATGGCGTGGCCCTCGGCGATGGTCGCGTCCGGGTTGGGGCCATAGCGGTCCGGCGTGAAAACACGGCGGAAGGCCTCGCCGTGGATATGGCGCGTGCAGAAGTCGAGCATGGCGCGCGCCTCGTCGGCGAGGACGGGGTCGTCGGGCAGGAGCTTGCGGCGCGGGTAGCTTTGCGCCAGCCATGTCGCAATGCTGACGAAATCCGTCAGCGCGGTCCCGTCGTCGCGCACCAGCGTCGGGATCGTGCCCTGCGGGTTGATGGCGAGATATTCGGGCTTGAGGTGGTCGCCGCGCGGCAGATTGAGGACGTAGGCCTCGAAAACGAGGCCGATTTCCTCGAGCAGAATGTGTATGCCGGTCGAGCAGGAGCCCGGCGTCATGTAGAACTTCATGGGGTCGCCGCCTTTCGGTTGGTGGGCCGGTGCAACCAGGGCGCCAGAGGATGGCCTATCTCAGCGCCGCCTCCAGAGCCTCCAGAAAGGCGTCGCCATATTGCGCGAGCTTGCGCTCGCCGACGCCATGCACGGCGAGCATCTCGTCCAGCGTCGCCGGGCGCTTCTCGGCCATGTCGATCAGCGTGCGGTCGGCGAAGATGACGTAAGCGGGCACGCCTTCGTTTTGAGCGAGGTCGCGGCGCTTGCGCTTCAGCACGGCAAGGATATGGTCAGTCGCATCATCGAGGTCCGCTGTCTCCTTTTTGCGGCGCTCGCGCTTCGCCAGTGGATCGCTGCGCAGCAGGATCGTCTCGCGGCTAAAGAGAATGTCCTCGCCCTTTGCGGTCAGCGCGAAGCCGCCATGCTCCACGCTGGCTGTCTGCAAGGCGCCGGCCGCGAACAGCTGGCGCAGGATTGAGGCCCATTCCTGCTTGGAATGTTCCTTGCCGACGCCGAAGGTCTTGATGGCGTCGTGGCCGTGACGGCGCACGGCGTCGCTGGCTTCGCCGATAAGCACGTCGGCAAGGTGGCCGGCGCCGAAACGCTGCCCCGTGCGATAGACCGCGGAAAGCGCCTTCTGCGCGGGGATGGCGCCGTCGAAGACCGCGACCTTACCCTGACAGACGTCGCAACGCCCGCAGGCGGGCGCCTCTTCGGCAAAGTAAGCGAGCAGCGTCTGGCGCCGGCAGCGCGGCGTTTCGCAGAGTGTCGCGAGCGCGGAGAAGCGGTCGTGCTCGATGCGGCGCCGCTCCTCGGGAATCTCCTTCGAGTCGATCTGGCGGCACCGGAAGGCCATATCGTCAAGACTGTAGAGCGTCAACGTATCGGCCGGGAGACCGTCGCGGCCGGCGCGGCCGATCTCCTGATAATAGCTCTCCACCGATCCCGGCATGTCGGCGTGCGCCACGAAGCGCACGTCCGGCTTGTTGACGCCCATGCCGAAGGCGATGGTGGCGACGGCGATCACGCCATCCTCACGCAGGAAGCGGTCGCCGTTGCGGTTGCGAACCTCCTGATCGAGGCCTGCGTGATAGGGGAGCGCGTCGTAGCCTTGCTCGGAAAAATAGGCGGCGAGCTCTTCCGTGCGCTTGCGCGAGGAGCAATAAATGATGCCGCTCTCGCCCTTGTGGCGTTCGAGAAAGCGGGACAACTGCCGGCGAGGCTGATCCTTCAGCGCGAAGTTCAGCGCAATGTTCGGCCGGTCGAAACTGTGCAGAAAAAGCTCAGGCGGCGCGGGGAAAAGGCGGCGAGCGATGTCGTCGCGCGTCGCGGCGTCGGCAGTGGCGGTGAGGCCGATGACCTGAATGTTCCCCAGCGCCTCGGCCGCGCGAAATATCTCGCGATATTCGGGACGGAAGTCATGGCCCCATTCGGATACGCAATGGGCTTCGTCGATCGCGAGGCGGCGCGGATTTGCGCGGCGCAGTTCGGAGATGAGTCCCTCGAGCGCAAGGCGCTCGGGCGAGACGAACAGCAACCGCAGGTCGCCCTCACGCATGACGCGGCGCGCATCGTCATTCTCCCGAGCGCTGTTCATGGAGTTCAGCGTCGCGGCGTTGATTCCGAGTGCGCGCATCTGTTGCACCTGATCGCGCATCAGCGCGATCAGCGGCGAGACCACGACGGTCAGCGCGTCTTCCATGATCGCGGGGAGCTGGTAGCACATGGACTTGCCGCTGCCCGTCGGCATGACCGCAAGCACAGGCCCGCCCGCGAGCACGGCGGCGATGATGTTCGCCTGACCGGGGCGGAAGTCATCATAGCCGAAGACGGATTTGAGCAGCGCGCGCGCCTGCGGGGGAAGGGAGAGCATGGTGCGGGATTAGCATGAACGCAGCCAGCCGTCTGCAGGGGGTAGAGCGAGGGAAGCGCGTCCCAGATGAGAATCGAGCCGGAACCAATGCGCGGCGCCGACGTTGGGCTGCAGGGCTGTCGCGTAACCAGAGGCATTGCTGATGAAAGCGCTTACCTATCACGGCAAAGGCGATATTCGCTGCGAGAGTGTTCCCGATCCGCGAATCGAAGATCCGCGCGACGTCGTCGTAAAGGTCACGGCCTGCGCGATCTGCGGCTCGGATGTTCACATCTACGACGGCGTCATTCCACAGATGCAGCATGGCGACGTCCTCGGCCATGAAACGATGGGGGAGGTCGTCGAGGTTGGCGCGGCCGTGAAGAATTTGAAGGTGGGCGACCGCGTCGTCGTGCCCTTCACCATTTCCTGCGGCGAATGCTGGTTCTGCCAGCGCGGCTTCTATTCCGCCTGCGAGCGCACGAATCCGGACCATGCAAAGGCGGAAGCGCTCTGGGGCCATTCGCCGGCGGGGCTTTTCGGCTATTCGCATCTTCTCGGCGGTTATCGTGGTGGGCAGGCGGAATATCTACGCGTGCCGCACGCCGACGCGGGTCCGATCAAGGTTCCCGACAACCTTACTGACGATCAGGCGCTGTTTCTCTCGGACATTTTTCCGACCGGCTACATGGCGGCGGAGTTCTGTGACATCAAACCGGGCGATGTTATAGCGGTGTGGGGCTGCGGGCCGGTCGGGCAATTTGCGATCCGCAGCGCCTTCATGCTCGGCGCCGAGCGCGTCATCGCCGTCGATCACATTCCCGAACGCCTGGCGCTCGCGGAGAAGGCGGGCGCCGAGACGCTGGATTTTCACGAGGTGGATGTCTATGAGGCGATCCAGAGCATGACCAAAGGCCGCGGCGCCGACGCCTGCATCGACGCGGTGGGCACGGAGCCGGACCCGACAGGAAGCCTGGATTCCTTCATTGATCGCGCCAAGGTCGCTGTGTATCTGGGCACCGATCAGCCGCATGTGCTGCGGCAGGCGATTCACTGCTGCCGCAACTTCGGCACGGTGTCGATCGTCGGCGTTTATGGCGGCTATGTCGACAAGATCCCGATGGGTTCGGCGCTCAATCGCGGGCTTACCTTCCGCATGGCGCAAACGCCGGTGCAACGCTACATGCCGAAGCTTCTCGAGCGCATAGAGCGCGGCGACATCGACCCTTCCTTCGTCGTGACGCATCGCGGCACGCTCGATGATGGGCCGGAACTCTACAAGACTTTCCGCAACCGCAAGGACGGCTGCGTCAAGGCGGTGATGCAGCCTTAGCTGATCAGCTTGTGGATGATCCAGCCGATCAACAGCGCGACAAGCGTCGTGAAGACGGACATGCCGGCCCAGACGGAAGCGCCCGTGACGGCGCCGCCTTCCCTGAATGTGTTACGCAGGCTCGCGCCGAGGATGATCCACGGCGCCGCAACGCCAACGACGACCGCATACCACTGCCATGTCATTTTCGTTTCCCTTCAGCTTTGCTCGATGCGGCCCGGCGTCACCAGCAACATCTCCGCGCGCCCTTGCAATGACGCAAACAGCAGCGGGTCCGCGCCGGTCATCCATACTTGACCGCCGAGCGTCTCCAGTTCGCCAAACAACGCCTCTCGCCGCTTCGGATCGAAATGCGCCGCGACTTCGTCGAGGAGCAGCAGCGGGGCTCTTCCGGTCATCTCGCCGACGAGGCGGGCGTGCGCCAAGGTCAGGCCCATCAACAGCGCCTTCTGCTCGCCGGTGGAGCAGTCGCGCGCGGCTTCGTCTTTCGGGCCATGGCGCACGGCGAGGTCGCTCGTCTGCGGGCCGGTGAGCGTGCGGCCGGCGGCGGCGTCGCGGCGTCGTGTCGCCGCGAGTTCGCCGCGCATCCATTCCTCGACGATAAGCGCGGGAGCCTCGCCGAGGCGCCGCTCGATGTCGCCCTCGATAGAGATTTCCGCCCAGGGAAAGATGCTCTCTCCCGCGACGATCAGCGCGGCAAGGCGTGTCACCGTCTCGCGCCGCGCCGCCGCCACAGCGACGCCGAGCGCGGCGATCTCATGCTCGGCGGCGTCCAGCCAACGGCGGTCGGAAACGCCTTCCTCGAGCAAACGGTTGCGGTTGCGCAGCGCGCGCTCGAGCTTGTTGACGCGTGCGCCGTGATCGGCGTCGACCCCGAGCGCGAGGCGATCGAGAAAGCGGCGGCGTTCGCCGGCCGATCCCATGAAAAGCCCGTCCATCGCCGGCGTGAGCCACAGCACTCGGATGTGATCCGCAAAGGCGCGGGCGGAGGAGACGGGCGCGCGTTCGATGCGGAATTGCCGCTCGCCGTCAGGGGTGAGCCCGTGGCCGAGCTGCGTCGTCGCCCCGTCGCCCTCGATTTCAACGGAGACGGCGAAGCCGCCGCCGCCGTCGCGCCTTGCGCATTCGGCAAGGTCGGCGCGCCGAAGGCCGCGGCCCGGCGAAAAGAGTGAAAGCGCCTCCAGCACATTGGTCTTGCCGGCGCCGTTCTCGCCCGTCAGCGCGACGAGCTTCGCGCCGATTTCACAGCGCGCCGTCGCATAGGAGCGATAATCCGATAGCGTGAGGCGCCGCACGCGCGGCGCGGGCTGGCTCATTGCGGTCGCGACACCCGGCGGCCCGGCGTCAAAAAACTATAGCTGTGCGTGCCGACGAAGGAGGCCATCATCGCTTCGATGATCGGATCGTCCGCGCCCGCCGGCGTCGACCAGTCGACCGTGAAACTCGCGCCGACGCCGGCGCGCACATCCTCCTGCGCAATTGCGATTTGCATGGAGGCGTAGGGCTTAAGATATATGGGTGCGGCGACATAGGTCTCGACGACCTCGCCGGAACCGCTGCGATATTCCACCTTGTCGACAGCGAGCACATTGGTCGCGGAGGCGTTGTGGATCGAGAGTGCACCCGAGAAATTGAGCCGCGTGACGCCGCCCTGGCCGATGAGGGTCGAATGCAGCGGCACGAAGGTGCGGCCGCGAGTGCCCAACTTCTGCTCGGGCGCAGGCGTCTGCGCCTCGGGGTTGACAATGACGGCGTCGCGGTCCTTGGCGGCGGCGGGGGCAATCGCCAAAAGGGCAAGCACGACGCCAAGTGCGAGAGACTTATCGGAGAGGAGGGTCATGGATTCGCCCGGCGAGAGGGATGATTCGAACCTACCGGCCTCGCTGTGAAAGGTCCATGCCGATGGCCGCTTTGGCCTTGCGCCCAAAATCTGTATTCTCCGCGCGCAACGAGCGAGGGAGCGACGGTTTGGCGGGGTCGGCAATGGCGCAAATCCTTGAAGGCAAACGGATTTTGCTTGTCGTCGGCGGCGGGATCGCGGCTTACAAGTCGCTCGATCTCGTGCGGCGGCTGCGCGAACGCGGCGCTCGCGTGCGAGTCGTCATGACCGCCGCGGCTAGGGAATTCGTCACGCCGCTCGCCTTTACCAGCCTGACCAATGAGAAAGTCTTCGACGACCTCTTCTCCGCAACTGACGAGCAGGAGATCGGACATATCCAGCTCTCGCGGGAGGCGGATCTCATCGTCATTGCGCCTGCGACGGCGCATCTTCTCGCCCGCGCGGCGCATGGGCTCTGCGACGATCTCGCCACAACCCTTCTGCTCGCAACGGACAAGCGCGCGCTGTTTGCGCCCGCCATGAATCTGCGCATGTGGCTTGCGCCCGCGACCCAGCGAAATGTCGTGACGCTGAAGCAGGACGGCGCGCTGTTCGTCGGACCCAACGACGGGGATATGGCCTGCGGCGAATATGGGCCCGGGCGGATGAGTGAGCCGCTGGAGATCGTCGTGGCGATCGAAGCGGCGTTGAAGGCTGATGCGCGGGGGCCCTTGCCGGTCGCTGTGACGCGCGGGCCGCTGACGGGACGCCATGTCGTCGTCACCTCCGGCCCAACGCATGAGGCGATCGATCCGGTGCGCTATATCGCCAACCGCTCCTCGGGCAAGCAGGGCCACGCCATTGCCGCAGCGGCGGCCGCAGCCGGCGGGAAGGTGACGCTCGTTTCCGGTCCCGTAACGATCGCCGATCCGCGGGGCTGCGACGTGATTCATATAGAGAGCGCCCGTGAGATGTTCGCGGCCGTCGAAGCTGCGCTGCCGGCGGATGTCTTCATTGGCGCGGCGGCGGTGGCCGATTGGCGCGTCGAGGCGTCGGATCAGAAGATAAAGAAACAGCAGGGGGCTTCGTCGCCTTCTTTTTCTCTTGTCGAGAACCCCGACATTCTCGCCAGCGTCGCACGCTCGCCGAAACGCCCGCGCCTCGTCGTCGGCTTTGCGGCTGAAACGCAGGACGTCATCGATCATGCGAAAGAGAAGCTGATCCGCAAGGGCTGCGACCTCATCGTCGCAAATGACGTTTCGCAAGGATCGGGCGTGTTCGGCGGCGACGCCAACGAGGCGCATCTCGTCTCGCGCAGCGGCGTCGAGAGCTGGCCGAGCATGGGCAAGGAGGCCGTGGCCGAGCGGCTGATCGCGCGCCTCTGCGATCATCTTTCAAAGAGCGAGGCTGCCGAATGAACGTCTCGTTCCGACGTCTGGTCAATGGCGAGGGTCTCCCCACGCCCGCCTATGCGAGCGAAGGCGCCGCCGGGCTCGATCTCTATGCCGCGCTTCCCGCGGGGCAGAAGCTGGTGCTGGAGCCGGGCGCGCGCGATCTCATCCCCACGGGGTTGCAGATCGCGCTTCCGAAAGGCTTCGAAGCGCAGGTGCGGCCGCGCTCGGGACTGGCGGTCAATCACGGCGTGACCGTGCTCAACGCGCCCGGCACGATCGACAGCGATTACCGCGGGGAGGTCAAGGCGCTGCTTGTCAATCACGGCGGACAGCCTTTCGAGATCACGCGCGGCATGCGCATTGCGCAGCTCGTGATTGCGCCGGTCAGCCATGCCACATTGATCGAAGCGGACGATCTCGACGAGACGACACGCGGCGCCGGCGGCTTCGGGTCTACCGGCCTTGTCGGGGAAGAAGGCGCATGAAGCTTCTGCCCCGGCCTGCGCGATTCGCCCTCATGGCGGCGCTCGACGTCGCGCTTCACGCGCGCGGGAGGCCGGTATCGTCCAAGGAACTCGCCGCGCGGCACGAATTGCCGCCCCGCCGCCTCGAGACGCTTCTGCAGGGGCTGGTCCGCGCGGGGATACTAAAGAGCGTCCGAGGGCCGGCGGGCGGCTATGAACTCGCCAGGGAGCGGCGCCGTCTTTGCGTCGGCGAGATCGTGCGCGTCGCCTTGCGGGCGGAGGCGGATGAGGAGGATCAATCGCCTGCGCTGCTCGTTGCGGTTCTGGAGCCCCTGATCGCCGAGACCGAAGAGGCGGCGCTGGCGCGGCTCGACGACATCACCCTCGAAGATCTCTACGCCCGCGCCATCGCGCAGGGCTTCGGCGAAAAGCAGAGCGCCAGCGACTTCGATATCTGATCCCCGAATAAGGAGGCCCCGCATGAGCTACGAGACGATCGAAATCGAAACGCATGGCCGCGTCGCGCTGGTGCGGCTCAACCGCCCGCAGGCGCTCAACGCCCTCAACGCCAAGCTGATCGGCGAGCTGGATTGCGCCCTGAGCGGCTTCGAGGCCGACGCCGGTATCGGCTGCATTGTCCTGACCGGCTCCGAAAAGGCCTTCGCCGCCGGCGCCGACATCAAGGAGATGGCGGAGAAAACCTTTTCTGAGGCCTTTCTCGGCGATTTCATTGGCCGCTGGGACGCCGTGACGCGCATCCGAAAGCCCATCGTCGCCGCGGTCGCCGGCTTCGCGCTCGGCGGGGGCTCCGAGGTCGCCATGATGTGCGACTTCATCATCGCCGCGGACACGGCCCAGTTCGGCCAGCCGGAAATCAGGCTCGGCGTCATTCCCGGCGCGGGCGGGACCCAGCGTCTGACCCGGGCGGTCGGCAAGGCCAAGGCCATGGACCTCGTGCTCACGGGCCGCATGATGGGGGCGGAGGAGGCCGAGCGCGCCGGGCTCGTCGCACGGGTCGTTCCGGCCGCCGACCTCGTCTCCGAGGCGCTGAAGGCCGCCGCCGCCATCGCCGCCATGTCGCTTCCCGCCGCGCTGATGGCCAAGGAGGCGGTTAACGCCGCTTTCGAGACCACCCTCGCCGAGGGCGTCAGATTCGAGCGCCGGCTCTTCTATTCCCTTTTTGCGACCCATGATCAGAAAGAGGGCATGGCCGCATTCGTCGAGAAGCGGAAGCCGGCTTTCCAGAACCGATGACCGCCGCCATTGACGAAAGGCCCGCGCCGCGCTTATAAACCGCGCCACGTGGCCGCGATTTCGCGGCCGCATCGTTTTTGGCGACCCTATCGCCCTGCAGCTTCGAGGACAGACACACAATGGCCAATACCGCTTCGGCCAAGAAAGCCGTTCGCAAAATCGAGCGTCGCACCGAGGTCAATCGCGCGCGCCGCAGCCGCATGCGCACCTTCGTTCGCAAGGTTGAGGAGGCGATCGCCGCCGGCGACGCCGCGCTCGCTTCCACGGCGCTTCATAACGCCGTGCCGGAGATGATGCGCGCAGCGCAGAAAGGCGTCGTGCACAAAAACACCGCTTCGCGCAAAGTGTCGCGTCTCAGCGCGGCCGTGAAGGCGCTTTCGGCCAAAGCCTGAAGCAGATTGCCCTTGTGACGTGCAATTTGCGCTCCGACGGAAGGTCGCAAGTCAAGTGACGAAAAGCCCGGTCTCGCCGGGCTTTTTCTTTTTCTTCTTTGTTGCCGAATTGTCGCATGACGCAGACACGACACGGCCATAAATTTTTTTCTCAGCCGAAAGTTGCGCGCAACCAAACGTTCCGCGATTCAACCTCTTGCAACTAAGCTGTCACAAGGCTTGGCGCGCGGGCCCTCTTGACAGGCTCTTGCGACGTCAACGCGCGTCCAGACGCACTCAGGGCGACATGCAGACCCTTCTGACTCACGTGAATTTTTAGCGGCGCTGAATCATGAGTTTACAGTTCCGGCCGTGGCTAAGCCGATGCAAGCCCGCCACATCCGCGCCAAAACCGTGACCCTGCGGTGACGAGGACGATTGCGTGAAAAGGATGGCGCGTGTAGTTTCGTTTTTGTCGAACGAAAGCGGTCGATGTCGAAACAAGAGTTCATGGCTGAGCGTTTGAGAGGAGCGATGCAATGTCGATATCCTGCTCTGAACGTCACAGCTTCTGACGATCGGACGCTTTCCTTATAGTTCGGCGCAAATTCAAGCGATCAGTTCGCGCTGGCGTGACGTACGGCGTGAAGCTTGGCGAGAAGCGCAATGTCCGAGACTTGTAAAGTCTGGGCATCCGGGGGTTTTGTCATGACGAATGAGCGGCGAACCAGAACCATCGGAGAAGACGCCAGCCTCTGCGAATTCGCAGAGCTTACAGTGAACGTTAGAAGTAAGATGGATTACGGCGCGTTTTTGGATTTGATGGGCTTTGCGTTGAGCCCGCCGCGGTAACGCCGTGGCATGCAGGCGGCTTCACCGCCACCGGAACATCTAGCTGAAGAAATAGTGAGTGCGACGCCCGCGTATTTCGCGGGCGGGAGCTGTCGTGCGCATTTCTCGAAAAGGTCTCAGATGCTCGAACAACATCGCGAACCGCCTAAGGATGCAGCTTCCGCCGAGGAGCAGAAGCGTTGGGAACGCGTGCGCCATCGTTTGCGCGCGGAGTTGGGAGACGCCGTCTATAACTCTTGGTTTACGCGTCTCGAACTTGAGCGCGTCGAGGGGCCGTCACTGTGCTTGACCGTCCCGACCAAGTTTCTCAAGAGCTGGGTTCAGTCTCGTTACGCTTCGCTGATAAAGCTGCGGGCCGCGACGGAGTTCGTCAAAGTCGATCGCGTGACGATCGACGTCAGATCATCTGCGCGCAAATTGAAGACGCGCGAGGCAGGTTCCGAACGAGAGACCTACGCCCCGGCGCCGCCCTCCGCCGAGCCCGCGTCGTCCGCTTCTACCGGCGCGCCGGAGAGAGCGAACTCCGGCGCCACGCCACGCCGCAACACGCGGCCCGCCCCGCGTTCGGACGGCGATGTTTTCCTCGGTTCGCCGCTCGATCGGCGCCTGTCTTTCTCGACATTCCTCGTCGGCCCTTCGAACCAGCTAGCCTATGCCGCTGCGTGCCGCGTCTCCGAGGCGCGGCCGGGCGATACGCCGATGTTCAATCCGCTCTATACGCATGCGGCCGTGGGCCTTGGCAAAACCCATCTTCTGCAAGCGCTCGCCCATGCGACGAACGACAATCGGCGTCGCGCCGTCTATCTCACCGCTGAGCGATTCATGAGCGGCTTCGTCTCATCCCTCACGACGCAGACGTCGCTCGCTTTCAAGGAGCGGCTTCGCGCCATCGACATGCTGATCATCGACGACGTGCAGTTTCTTCAGGGCAAGTCGATCCAGCAGGAGTTCTGTCACACTTTGAATGCGCTGATCGACGCCGGCCGCCAGGTCGTCGTTGCGGCCGACCGTCCGCCGTCCGAGCTCGAGACTCTCGACGAGCGCGTGCTGTCGCGGCTCAAAGGCGGCTTGTGCGTCGACATCGGCCCGCTCGACGAGGCGTTGCGCATCAAGATCCTGACTGCTCGCATCGCCGCGGCGCAGGAAGCGCAGCCGGGCTTCCACGTGCCGCCGGAGGTCGTATCCTATGTGGCGCGCACGATCGTCACGAATGGCCGCGATCTCGAAGGGGCGATCAATCGCCTGCTCGCGCATGTGACGCTGAACAACGCGCCGCTCACCGTTGAAACCACGGAGACGGCGATACGCGATCTCGTACGCTCGCAGGAACCCAGGCGCGTCAAAATCGACGACATCCAGAAACTCGTCGCGTCGCATTACAACATTTCGCGCGCCGACATCCTGTCATCGCGCCGCACAGCCAATGTGGTTCGCCCGCGACAGATCGCCATGTATCTTTCGAAGACGCTGACGCTTCGGTCCCTGCCGGAAATCGGCCGGCGTTTTGGCGGGCGGGATCACACGACCGTTCTTCACGCCGTGCGCAAGATCGAAGAGCTCGTGTCCAAGGACAAGAGCCTTGCCGAAGTGGTCGATCTGTTGAAGCGCATTCTCAGCGAGCAGTGAACGGCGCCGCCGCCGTCACCGCCCTGTCTTCACCATCGTCCAGAGGCGCGTGATCAGCTTTTGTTTCTGCTGGTCCGCGGTCGTGACCGTGAAGAGCCGCCGCATGGTGGCTTCACTTGGATAGATGGACGGGTCGTCGGCGATGGACGCGCCGGTCAAGGGGCGCGACATTGCGACGCCATTGGCGAAATTCGTCGCGCGGGTGTTGCGCGCGGCGACGTCCGGCCGCAGCAGATAGTCAATGAACTGATAAGCTTCGGCGACATGCGGCGCGTCGACCGGAATGGCGAGATTGTCGAGCGACATGAGCGTGCCCTCGACCGGAATCGCATAAGCGATGTCGACGTCCGCTCCCGCTTCGCGCGCGCGGTTGCGCGCCTGAAGGCTGTCGCCCGCCCAGCCGATAGCCACGCAGATGTCGCCGTTGGCGAGGGCGTTGATATATTCCGACGAGTGAAATTTCTTGATTGATCGGCGCAGCCCGGCGAGGTGGTCCGCCGCGCGTTTCAGTTCGGCTTCGTTCTTGGAGTTGGGATCGAGCTTCAGGAAGTTGAGCGTGATGGCGAACATGTCTTCGGGACTGTCGAGCGCATAGACGCCGCAATCGGCGAGCTTCTTTAACGCCTCGGGCCGCAGCACCTGGTCCCAGCTCGTAATCGGCTTGCCGATGCGCTCCTTCACCTTTGCAACGTTGAAGGCCACGCCGGTCGTGTACCACATGTAATTGACGGCGTGCGCGCTGCCCGGATCGTAGATCGAGAGGCGTCCGTCGATTTCGGACCAGATGTTCCCAGCATTGGCGAGCTTCTTGCGGTCGATCCGTTGCAGAACGCCCGCCTGAATCTGGCGTTGCAGGAAAGTCGCGGAGGGGACCACGATGTCGTATCCGGTCGATCCGGCGAGGAGCCGCGACTCGAGCATTTCGTTGGAATCATAGGTATCATAAACGACCTTGATCCCGGTCTCGCGGGTAAAGTCCTCGAGAACCCCCGGATCGATGTAGTCGCTCCAGTTGAAGATGTTGACGACGCGCTCGGCGGCGAGCGCGGGCGCGCAGCAGAGGAGAATCACAAGAGCGGCGAAGAGTGTCTTCATCGGCCTGCCAGAGCGGGGGCGCAGCTTGCGCCGCGAAAGAATTACGGCAGATTATCACGCCTGGTCGCCATATGGCGACGCGTGGGGAGCGGCGATGGCGCGCATTTTCTCCAGCATGGAGGCAGGCGAAGGCGGACGGCCGGAGGCGACGCGAGGCGTCACGCGCGGCGCATGGCGGTTCCTGCGCGCCTGCGGCTTCGCGGTCGTGAACGAGCTTCCCCTGCCGAATGGCGGGCGGGCCGACCTCGTCGCCCTGGCGCAGGATGGCGCGGTGCGGATCATCGAGGTCAAGTCGTCCCTCGCCGATTTTCGCGCCGATCGGAAATGGATGGCCTACCGCGATTATTGCGATCGCTTTTATTTTGCGATTCCGCAGGACCTCGATCCGGCGCTCTTTCCCCGTGATGCGGGGCTGATCATCGCCGACCCGCATGGCGGGATGTTGCTGCAGGACGCGCCGGACGTGAAGCTTGCGCCCGCGCGCCGCCGCGCCATGCTCGTGCGGTTCGGCGTGTTCGCGGCGGACCGTTACGCACACGGCCTTGGCTATGACTTCCCGACCTTTTAGCGCGGCGCCCGCTTGGCGAGAATGCGCTGAAGCGTGCGGCGGTGCATATTGAGCCGGCGAGCAGTCTCGGAGACGTTGCGGTCGCAGGATTCGAACACGCGCTGGATATGCTCCCATCGCACGCGGTCGGCCGACATCGGATTCTCTTGCGCGTCCGGCTTGTCGATCGTCGTCGCCATCAGCGCGTGATAGATCTCGTCGGCGTCCGCGGGCTTGGCGAGATAGTCGAAGGCGCCGAGCTTCACGGCGGTGACCGCCGTGGCGATGTTCCCGTAACCCGTCAGGATGATTCCTCGCGCGTCGGGGCGCGTCTCCTTGAGTTTTTGTATGACGTCGAGGCCGTTGCCGTCGCCAAGACGCATATCGATGATGGCGAAGGCCGGGGGCACATCGTCAAGCGCGGCGAGACCTTCGGCGACGGTCTCGCATTGGGTGACGACAAAGCCTCGCGCCTCCATCGCGCGGGCGAGGCGGTGCAGGAAGGGCTTGTCGTCATCGAGAATGAGCAGGGAGCGGTCATCCGGCAGCATGGCGTCGGCGGCAGCTTCGGATTGAGCCGCCTCGGCGGCCGCGCGATCCAGCTCGCTCATGTCTTCGCGGTTCATCTACGACGCTCCCCCAGTCTGATTTTTATCAAATCTACTCTACGAATTTCGCCCCGTCGACCCTGCCGCAGCCGTTCAATGGGCCATCGACTCCAACTTCGCCGTCGCAATTTCGAGCGCTTTTCTGGGCCAGGTGACCCGCACGACGGCGCCGGTTCGCGGTGGCGAGACGTTGAGCGTCTCCACGGTCGCGCCCGAGCGCTCCAGAAGCGTTTTGGCGATGAAGAGGCCGAGCCCGAGGCCGGACTCGCTGTCGTTCTTGGTGCGGCGATCCGTGGGCCTGCCCCGAAGATAGGGATCGCCAAGCTTGTCCAGTATGGCGCCGGCGAAGCCAGGCCCATCGTCCTCGATGGTGATCACGACGAGGTCGCGCGACCACCAAGTGTCCACCCGCACGCGGGATTCGGCAAAATCGATCGCGTTTTCAACGAGATTGCCGAGGCCGTAGATGATGCCCGGATTGCGCGCGAGCGCTGGCGGGGCGGCAGAGCCGTTGCCACGCTTGGAGATTTCCATCTTCACGCCGAACTCGCGCTGCGGCTCGACGACCTCTTCGATGAGCGTGTCGAGCGACAGCACATTCATCATGGTGCCCTGATCGGCGCCGAGAGAGGCGAGCTTCCCCAGAATCTCACGGCAGCGACCGGCTTCCTGCGCGAGGAGATTGAGATCGTCCTGCAGTCCATCGGCAGGGCAGCTGGACGACATCTTCTGCAATTCGCGAATGATGAGGGTGATGGTGGCGAGCGGCGTGCCGAGTTCATGCGCCGCCGCCGCCGCGAGACCATCGAGCTGGGAAAGATGCTGCTCACGCTCCAGCACGAGCTCGGTTGCGGCGAGCGCCGTGGCGAGGAGGCGCCCTTCGTCGGAAACCCTTGCGGCATAAAGCGCAATAAAGGCGGCCGAAAGCGCCAGCGAGGCCCAGATGCTGGCGCGGTAGAGCACGGGAAATTTGAGCGTTTCGTTCTCGTACCAGGGCAGGGGTTCGAACTCGACGCACAGAAACGTCGCCGCGACGAGCATGATGATGCCGAGAAAGAGCGTCAGATTGCGCGGCAGCGACACCGCCGAGATTGTCACGGGCGCCAGCAGCAGCATGACAAAGGGGTTCGTGACGCCGCCGGTGAGGTAGAGCAGGAAGCCCAGCTGCACGAGGTCGTAGCACAACAGCACCGTCGCCTCGAGGTCGCTCAACCGGAAGGTGCCGGAGGTGCCGAAGCGCAGGCCGACATTGAGGGTCGCCGAAGCGACGATGAAGACGAAGCAGAGGCCGACGGGAAAATCGAAGCCAAAGAAGAAATAGACGAAGACGCAGGCGATCGCCTGTCCGACGATAGCGACCCATCTGAGGAAAATCAGAGTTCCGACCCGCAGGCGGCGGCTGTCTTCGTCGTAGATATCCGGGTTCATCGCCATCTTCCTGTCGCGCCCGCGCGCCGGCGCGCAAGGTTCAAAGGCCGACGCCGTGCGCCGCGCGCCACAAGGCCCATTGGCGGCGCAACGGCGAAGGCTCGGCCAGGCCCCGCCAAGGATCGTAGTCCCTCCGCGCCAAGCGCTCCAGATAGACAGGAACGACGGCCGCAGGCAACAGGGCCTCGCGGCCCGCCGGCAGATCCGCCGCGGCGCGGCGAGCGGCCCCATGGCGCTCTTGCGCCAGGTTGCGCAGGATCTGAAGGACCGCGCGCAAGCCGGGCGTGTCGGCATGGGGGTCCGCCTGCGTCTGCGCAAGGAGATCGGCGGGCAGAAAAGGGCCGGGCGGGGCGCGCAGGATTTTCGTCAGGCCAAGCGCGAGTCCGGCGTCGTCGAAGGCGCTCGAGCGCGGCGCGCCGAGGATTCGCGCCGCCCAGCGCATGGGAGCGGCGCTCGTCGCGCTGCAATAATATTCCAGCGTCGCGAGGTCCGGCGTCTGGTCGTCATAGAGATCGGCGACATGCGCGTCGGCCAGCGCGATGAGTTCCTCTCGCGGCAGGCTGAATTGTTCTGCGGTGTCGATGAGCGCGTCAGCTACGGGGTGTGCGCGCACCCCGTCCGTCGCCTCGCCCGCGAGCGCGTCGGTCCACCATCGCAGGCGCATTTCGCCAAGCAGGGGTTCGCTGACTTTTCGGCTCACCTGCGCCGCTTCCAGCGCATAGGCGTAGATGGCGTGGATATGTTTGCGCGCCTGTCGCGGCGCATAGAGGCATGCGAGCCAGACATCGCGGTCGGCCTCGCGCAGCAGCGCCTCGCAGTGGGCGTAATGCTCGGGGGCCGCCTCGGCCATCAGACCGCGATCAACAGTGCGCCGACGCGCCGGCCTTCGTCGATCAACATATTGTAGGTGCGGACGGCGCTTCCCGTGGCCATGACCTCGGAGCCGACACCAGCGTCGCGCAGTCTCGCGCGCAGCGCCGAAGGGAGCGGCATGAGATCCTTGCCCGTGCCGACGAGAAACAGATCGAGCCCTCCGGAGTCGGACAACGCGAGGTCGAGGGTTGCAGCGTCGATATTGTTCCAGGCCGTCGGCGCGATGGCGCGCACGCCTGTCGGCAGGGCAAGAATCGAGCCGCGATGCGACATGTCGGCGAAGCGGAACCCGCCGTTGCCATAGTCGTCGATCTTGTGGCGGCCCGGGACGTAGCCCTGCAGGGCGGTCATGCGTCTACTTCGCGTCTATTTGGGCCGGTTGCGCCGGGCGCCCGACTTCGGCTTCGAGGCCTGTTTGGCGGGGGCTCGTTTTTGCGCCGGCGCAGCGGGGACAGGCGTATCGCCCACATCGTCATACATGGAAGCGAAGGCCTCCGGCTCCCCCTCCAATTCGGACTCGGCGTCAGCGGCGGACTTCTGCTCGCCCTTTCGTTCGCTGTCGTCGTTGCGCAGGCCGAGGTAAATCAGCATGGGCGAACAGATGAAGATCGACGAATAGGTCGCGACGAAAATGCCCCAGATCATCGCAAGCGAGAAGGAGCGGATCACCTGGCCGCCGAAGGCGACGAGCGCAAAAAGCGCCAGCATCACCGTGGTCGCGGTCATGATCGTGCGCGGCAGCACGGCGTTGATCGACATGTCGACCATCTGAGCGGTCGGCATTTTCTTGTATTTGCGCATGTTCTCGCGGATACGGTCGAGAACGACGACTGTTTCGTTGAGTGAATAGCCGACGATGGTGAGAATCGCGGCGATCGAGGTCGTGTTGAATTCGAGCTGCGTGATCGAGAAAAAGCCCACCGTCAGCAGCAGATCGTGCATCGTCGCGATGACGGCGCCGATGGCAAACTGCCATTCGAAGCGGAACCAGAGATAGGTGAGCACCGCGAGGATCGAGAGCACGACGCCAAGCGTGCCGGACTGCACGAGTTCGTTCGAAACGCGCGGACCCACCACTTCCACGCGGCGCACGTCGTAATCGGCGCCAACGGAGCTGCGCACCTTTTCGACCGCGGCCTGCTGCGCGGCGTCCCCGCCCGGCTGCAGTCCAAATCGCAGCGTCGCATCCGCTGCATTGCCGAAGCCCTGAACCTCGATGTCGCCGAGCTTGAGGTCTTCACTGATGGTGCGCAGCGTGCCGACTTCCGCCGCGCCCGACTTGGCGCGCAGCTCGATGACCGTGCCGCCGGCGAAGTCGATGCCGAAATTCATGCCCTTGAAGACGAAGAGCGCGACGGCGATGAGCGAAAGAACGGCGGAGAAGGGATAGCTCACGCGCCGAAAGCGCATGAACGGGAATTTCGTGTTCTCCGGAGCGAGGCGCAGAAGTTTCATCGGATGTTTCGCCTCTTAGATCGGCAGCTTCGTCGGACGCGCATAGTGATACCAGATCGCAATCATCATGCGGGTCATGGTCACGGCGGTGACGATGGTCGTGAGAATGCCGAGCGCGAGCGACACGGCGAAGCCGCGCACCGGTCCGGTGCCAAGGAAGTAGAGGATCGCCGCGGCGACAAACATTGTGACGTTCGAATCGACGATCGTCGCGAAGGCGCGGTTGAAGCCGGCGTCAAGCGAGGCGAGGATCGAGCGGCCCGCATGGTTCTCTTCACGAATGCGCTCATAGATCAGCACGTTCGAGTCCACCGCCATGCCGATTGTCAGCACAATGCCGGCGATGCCGGGCAGCGTCAGCGTCGAGCCAAGCAGCACGAGGCCCGCGAAGATGAAGGCGATGTGCACGAAGAGCGCGAGATTGGCGAAGACGCCGAAGACGCCGTAGGTGATCAGCATATAGAAGACGACAAGACCCGCGCCGACATAGGCGGCGCGCTTTCCGGCGTCGATCGAGTCTTGGCCGAGGCCGGGGCCGACCGTGCGCTCCTCGACGATGTTGAGCTTGGCCGGCAGGGCGCCGGCGCGCAGCAGGATCGCTAGATTATTGGCCTGTTCGACGGTGAAGTGACCCGAAATCTGGCCCGAGCCGCCCGTGATCGGCGTTAGGATGCGCGGCGCCGAAATCACCTTGTTGTCGAGGACGATGGCGAAGAGGCGGCCGACGTTCTTGGAGGTCACGTCGCCAAACTTTTGAGCGCCGCGGATGTTGAAGCGGAAGTTCACGACCGGCTCGCCGCTGCGCTGCTGGTCGAATCCCGGCTGCGCGTCGGTCAGGTCTTCGCCTTGAACCATCACCGTCTTTTCGATCGGCAGCTTGCCTTGCTCTTCCGCCTGGTCGAGTTCCTCGATCTCGGACGGGTTCTGACCCGGCTCGGCGACGAGGCGAAATTCGAGTTTCGCGGTGGTCTTCAGAATTTCCTTCAGCCGCTCGGGGTCCTGAAGCCCCGGCACCTGCACCAGCAGGCGGTCGTCGCCCTGCCGCTGGATGCTGGGTTCGCGCGTGCCGAGGGCGTCGACGCGACGGCGGATGACTTCGATCGACTGCTCGACGGCTTTGCGCGCCTTGTCGCGCAAGCCGGTGTCGGTGACCGTGATGCGAATCAGGCCCTCCGGCGTCGTGTCGACTTCGAGCGGCGGCTGTCCGCCGATGTTGGAGCTGAACGCGTTGCGCAGCAGGCGGAACTTGGGAAGGATCTTTTCCCGGTCCGCCGCATCTGCGACGCGCACCTGCACGCCGCGCGCCGTCGTTCCGATGCCGCCGGTGATCGCCACCTTCTCCTCGCGGAGAATGCGGCGCACGTCGTCGCGCAGGTTCTTGACCTGAGTCGTGACGAGGTCGCCCTGATCGACCTCCAGCATGACATGCGAGCCGCCCTGCAGGTCAAGGCCGAGCACGATCGTCGGCGGCATGAGCCAGCTCGGCAGGCGCGAAGCAAGCGCCGCGTAATGTGACGGCGACAACATGCTCGGCGCCACCACAAGGACGGCGGCGAGGGTCATCGCCACGATCGCAAACATCTTCCAGGTCGAGAATTGCAGCATCGTGTCGCTTGTCTGTCAGAGAGATCGGGCGCTCGCCCAAGGCAGTCGGGACGCCTCGTCAGGATTTGGCTTTTGTCTCGGGCGCGCCGCCCTTCCTGGCGGGGGCTTTCGGCTCAGGGGCGAGCTTAGCGGGCGTCGCAGGCGCATCTTTAACCGGCTCGCCCTTGGCCCGCACCTCAAGGATCGCCGTGCGCAGCAGGCGGATCTTCACGTTCGGCGCGATCTCGAGTTCGATCTCATTGTCGTCGATCGCCCGGGCGACCTTTCCGACCAGCCCGCCCGTCGTCACGAGCGTATCGCCCCGGCGCACATTGCGCAGCGCGGCGACTTGCTCCTTTTCGCGACGCGCGCGGGGGCGGATGACCAGGATATAGACGATGCCCATCACCACGAAAATCGGGATGAGCTGTGCGAAGAGCTCCGGCAGGGTCGGCGGCTGCGCCTGATCCGCCGCGGCTCCGGTCGTCGCCGCAGTTCCGGTCTGCGTCGGCGTTGGCGACGGCTGCGGATGGGGGGCCGCCGGCGCGGGAGCCGTCTCGGTGGGAGCCGCAGGCTGTTCGGTCTGCGCCATGGCGTCCGGGATCAATTTCATCGAAGCGTCTCTTGTAGCGGCGCGACGCGCGCGGCGGGCGTGGAATGGGCGCGGACTATAGCCGCTCAACTTACGAAAGCAATGCCAGATGGCGCGGTTCCCCGCGGTCTCGGCATTTGCGACGCGGGCTGTGTCTGTAACCGGCAGTCGGCCTGCGTGGCGCAGGAAGGGCCGCGCGCAAGGGGCCGGGGAACCGCGCCCCTGCGCCGGTTGTTTCGCTTTTCAGATCCGGCCTCTGTGCGGGGTTGGCGACAATCCGGGAGAAACACGATGATCAGGAAGATTGCTTGCTCCGCCCTCGTCAGCGTCGCCCTCGTCACCGTCCCCCTTGCCACGGCGCCGGCCGCGCAGGCCCAGGGTTGGCGCGGCGGCGGCTGGCACGGGAGCGGCTGGCACGGGGGCGGCTGGCATGGCGGCGGCGGGTGGCGCGGCGGCGGCTGGGGCGGACGCGGGGGATGGCGCGGCGGCTACGGCGGTTGGGGCGGCTATGGGGGTTATGGGGGCTATGGCGGCGCTTGCTGGCGTTGGTGGTACGGCCGTTGGGTCTGGGCTTGCTGATGTGACGCTGGGGCGGCCGGGCGCGGGGCGCTGATTTTCACGCCTCCAGTTCGCGCGCGAGCCCCCGCATGAAATCGACGCAGGCCGCCAGTTCGGAGATCTCGATGTATTCCTCCGGCTGGTGGGCCTGGTCGATGCGACCGGGACCGCAGACGACGGTCGGCAGTCCGGCCTTCTGGAATTGGCCAGCCTCGGTGCCATAGGGCACCGCGATCGTGTTGTTGCGCCGGGCGAGGCGCAGCGCGAGGGTCTCGGCGAGCGAACCGGGCTGCGGCGAGAGGCCGGGTATCTCGACTTCGGTGTCCGTCACGATTCCGGCCCCCGGGAAAGGCGCAAACACTGTGCGGCGCAGCGCTTCGGCGACTGGCTCCAGCAGTTCGTGGGCGAGCAGCGGCGGATCGCCGGGCAGCGCCCGGAACTCCCAGTCGAATTCGCAGTCCTTGGCGACGATGTTACGCGCCGTGCCGCCTCGGATCACGCCGACGTGAATGGTGGAGTAGGGCGGATCGAAACGGCCCGAGGGGTCGCCCGCCTTGCGCAGTTCCTCATTGATGCGGTCGAGCTCCACCACCAGCCGGCTGGCGACATGCACCGCGCTGACGCCGCGATGCATGTTGGCCGAATGTATCTCGAAGCCTTTGACCCGCGTCACATGCGTCGTGATGCCCTTGTGTGAGTCAGCGACCTGCATGGACGTCGGTTCGCCGACGATGACGGCGCCGGGGCGCGGCAGGTCGGTTCCCAGCCGCGAGATAAGATCGAGGGGGCCGAGGCACGTCGTCTCCTCGTCATAGGTGAGGAAGAGATGGATGGGCCGTTTCAGGGCGGCTTTCTTGAACTCGGGGATCATGGCGAGCGCCACCGCGCCGAATCCCTTCATATCCACGGCGCCGCGTCCAAAGAGCCGTCCGTCCTCACGACGCAGGATGAAGGGGTCCGCGCGCCATTCCTGCCCTTCCACGGGGACGACGTCAGTGTGGCCCGAGAGCACGACGCCGCCATCGACCGCCGGTCCGATGGTCGCGAAGATCGCCGCCTTGTCGCCGGCGGCGTTGAGCGCGCGGGTGAAGGGGATCTCCTGTTCGCGTAGATAGGATTCGATGAAGTCTATGAGGGCGAGGTTCGATTTGGAGCTTTCGGTGTCGAAGGCCACCAGCCGCGCGGTCATCTCGATGGCG
Source organism: uncultured Alphaproteobacteria bacterium (assembly GCA_963806665.1). Lineage (GTDB taxonomy): Bacteria > Pseudomonadota > Alphaproteobacteria > Rhizobiales > Beijerinckiaceae > Methylocystis. The sequence goes on from CAWDYM010000007.1 coordinate 678,768, forward strand.
CGTTCGAGCGCGTCCATCAGTTCAACGTCGGGTTGGACATGGGGCTGTCCAACGAAAAGGCGGGAACTTCCACGTCGAACGTGTCGCCCGTATCCGTGACCATTCTGAAACTCCCCTGCATGAGCCCCGAGGGCGTCGGGAGCGGGCAGCCGGAGGCGTAGCGGAAGGTTTCGCCAGGCTCCAGCACCGGCTGCTCGCCGATGACTCCGGGTCCACGAACCTCTTCGCGCCGCCCGTCCGCGTCAATGATGATCCAGTGACGTGACAGAAGTTGTACGCGCACGCGTCCGAGGTTCGCGATTTCGATCGTGTAGGACCAGAAATAGCGCCCTTGGGTGGGATCGGAACGGTCCGGCAGGAAATCCGGAAGCGCGGTGATCTGGATATCTCGAGTGATGGCGATGTACATGGCGCGGAGATTAGAACGGGTTCGCGCGCAGGGAAATCTCTTTGTTGCGGCGCCGGGCGCGCAACGATGACGGTTTCATAGGCAGCGCAAGAACTATGTGGCAATTATGGCACGTCGTTCATAATTTCTGCGGCCGCGCCGATCCTGCGCTTGTGTCAAAGGCTCAGACTCTGCCATTTAAAGTGAACGCTATAGCGATCGGATTTACTTTACTATGTCTCCGTCGTCCCTCCGCGCCCTCTTTCTAGCGTTGGCCATGGTCTTCCAGACCGTCGCCGGCGGCTGGGGCGTCGCACGCGCGACGGAGTTTTCCGGGCAGGCCGTTTCAGCGCATTGCGAGAAACTCGCCGCGGTTGGCTCCGCTGACGCGCATCGAGACAGTCATCGCCACGATTGCCAATCCTGCTGCCTGTGCTCGGCGCCGGCCGCGGCGTCGATCACGAGCGCTGCGCCGACCATCGTCTTCGCGACGCGCCATTGTGCCCGCATCGGGATCAGGTCGCCGCAGGAGACCTGCGGCCTTTCGCGTGTGGCGGCGGTTCGATTCGCACGCGGCCCGCCTGCTTTCGGCGCCTGACCGCGCGCCTGAGCGCGCCTGAGTAAAATCCCATCCGAGCGCGGCTCCGCCGCTTCGTCATTCGCGTTCGCCCGCGTCCCGCTCTGCCGCGTCGATCTCGTTCGGCGCCCGCGCGGCTGCGAACCTCACAGGATTCAAGAAAATGATCCACCGTTCCCGTCTCCTTGGCGCCGCCTCGGTCAGCGCGCTCGCCCTGATTGTCGCGACCGCCGCCGCCGCGCAGCAGTCTCTGCCGACCATCGATGTCGGCGGCGCCCGCGCCCCCGCGCGGCCGGGTCCGTCTGGCCCGGCGCGCAGCGCTGGCCCGTCGCGGGTCTCGGCGCGCTCGACCGCGCCGGTCCACGTCGTCGCGCCGGCTCCCGCGCTCGATTTGGGCGTCGACCGCTACGCGCCGCCGAAGCCGGCGCCCTTCAGCCGCACCTTCCCGGCGAATGTCCCGGCCGTCGTCGAATCTCGCACGCGGCAGGAGATCGACAAGACGGTCAATCTGATGAGCTCTGCGGAGGCGTTCAAATACATGCCGTCGCTTCTCATCCGCGAGCGCTACATCGGCGACCGCAACGCCATCGTCTCCGGCCGTACGACTGGCACGATCGAGAGCGCCAAGACGCTGGTCTACGCCGACAACGTCCTTCTCTCGAACCTTCTCGGCAACAGCTTCAACTTCCCGCCGCGCTGGGGCATGGTCTCGCCGGCCGAGATCGACCGCGTCGACGTGATCTATGGACCGTTCTCCGCGCTCTTTCCGGGCAATTCGATTGGCGGCGTGCTGGCGATCACCACGCGCATGCCCGACAAGTTCGAGATGCACGTTTCGACGACGGGATCGGTGCAGCCGTTCAGCCTCTACGCGCGTAACGAAACGAATCTCGCGGGCAACGCCAATCTGCTTATCGGTGACCGCATGGGCGATTTCCGATACTTCTTCGCCTATGACCACCTTGGGGCGCAGGGTCAGGCGCAGACCTTCCCGGGCAACTACCTCGCGCCGGGGACCGGCGGCACGCGCTTCTTTGGCGGCTTCGAGCAGAACAATCAGAACGGCAATCCGACCATCATCACCGCCGCGGCGGGCGCCGACCGCACCTCGCAGGACACTGGCAAGCTGAAAGTGTCCTACGACATCGCGCCGCTCGTGCGCGCAACCTATACGGTGGGCGTCTGGAACCTGCAGAACAATACGACGGTCCAGAGCTTCATTTACGACAAAAACGGCGTGCCGATCTACAATACGCAGAACGGCAACATCTCAATCGGGCCCTACAACGTGACGCCGGGCGGCGTGAATCCGGGCTGGGGCGGGTCGACCCATCTCATGCAGGCCTTCTCGCTCAAGCGCGATACGGGCGGCGTGTTCGACTTCGACTTCTCGGGAACGTCGTACAACTATCTGCGCGATTTCTCGCAGAGCGCCACCTCTTACGGCTTCCGCCCCAACGCAGGGGCGACGTCGTACAATATCAACACGACCGGGCAGAACACGGTGGGCACCGGCACCTATTGGCGCACCGGCGACGCGCGCTTCATCTGGCGGCCGGAGCAGACGCTACAGGGCAAGCACGAAGTGTCCTTCGGCGCGCATATGGATCAGTATTCGCTGAACACGGTGCAGACGTTGACGCCTTTCGCGGGCAACAATGCGCCCCTGGCGCTCACTGCGGTGAACTACGGCAAGACCGAAACCAAGGGCATCTACATCCAGGATGCTTGGAAATTCCTGCCGCAATGGAAATTTATCGGCGGCGGCCGCGGCGAATTCTGGCGTGCTTACGACGGCTCCAACGTCGCTGGCGGCCTGACGGCGGGAACGGCCGGCTCGTCGCCCATCGTGCCCGTCACCGGAAAGGCGGCGACCTATGGCAACTTCCCCGACACGTATAAGAACGCGTTTTCGCCGAAGGCGTCGCTCGAATATCAAGTGACGCCCGAGTTTGTGACGCGTGGGTCGATGGGACGGGCCTACCGTTTCCCGACCGTCAACGAGCTTTTCCAGTCGATCGCGACGACCAGCAGCGTCCTCGTGAACAATCCGAATCTGCAGCCCGAAATTTCGACCTCCTGGGATTTGACCGGCGAGTACCGAAAGGTCGACGCCTTCAACGGAAAGGTCGGCCTGTTCAATCCGCGCGTCAGCCTGTTCCAGGACGATCGCTGGAACGCCATCGTCAGCCAAACCACGCTTGCCCCGACGGGGCAGCTCGTCTCGCAGAACGCCAATCTCGACAAAGCGCGCTTCCGGGGCATCGAGGGCGCGATCGTCATGAAGGATATCCTGACCCCGGGGCTGGATTATTCGGGCAGCGCGACCTTCGTCGACTCGAGGATCCTCTCGAACGGCAGCGCGTCGAGCTTGACGGGCGGCGCCTCCGGCTCCCCGTTCCCGACCGCCGGCGGCATTCTGCTGAACGGCATGCAATATCCGCGCGTGCCGCGCATCCGCATCCGCTCGGTGCTCAGCTACAGCCCGACGAGGGACTGGTCGCTTTCTTTCGGCGCCCGTTACGCGTCGGCGGCCTTCGTGACGCTCAACAACGTCGACTTCAATCACAACATCTATGGCAGCGTGGACAGCGAATATCTCGTCTTCGACGCCAAGGTGAACTACAAGGTCGCGCAAAATTGGACCGCGACGGTGGGCGTCGACAACATTGGGCGCTGGAAATATTACGTCAATCCGAACCCCTACAACCAGCGGACCTTCTTCTTCGGCCTGAAATACGACCTCGGCGGTCCGGGCGGCAACACGACCGTCGCAGGTCTGGGCGGCGGCGTCGGCGCGTCGGCCCCGAGCTCGCCTTCGACGGCCGGCAGATGACCCCCTGGAACGCGCGCCTTTCCAAAGGAGGCGCGCGTTCCGTGCGTTGGCGAGGCGCGGCGGTGGCGGCTGGAGAAGGTTGCGCTTGCCGAGCCGGCCGGATTTTGCTTCAATCGCAATTGTTGCCGAACCGCTGCGTGCGGCCCTAGTCTCAGGCGTATCTCTTCATGCCCCGTAGGTGGTTGACCTCGCTGCTTTTCGTACTGGCGCTGACCGTGCAGGTCTTCACGCCGGTCGCGAATGGCGTCGCGGCCTCACGTGGCGTGGACATCCACGGCCTGAGCGAAATCTGCCTGAATGCCGGCGGTGCGGGGCACGATCGCCAGTCCCCCGGTCGCGCCCACAGTCATCACGATTGTGCGCTTTGCCAGGCCTTCTGCGACGGCGTTGCGCCGGTTGCGTCGAGGTTTGTCAACTTTGGCCGATCGCCCGTTCAGTGGACCGAGGTTCGTTGGACGTTCGCGGAACGCGCCCTCCCTGGAAATTGGCGCGACTTTGCGCGCCAGGCCCGAGCGCCCCCCAGCTTCTCCTGACCTAAGCGAAACGTGTCATCGGGATGTCGTGCGGCGTTTGAACGCCCACCCCCCTTGTTCGACGAGCAGCGCAGTGCGGCGATGCGGGAGAATTTTCAATGATGAGAAAGAAACGGCCGAGCGGTCGCGACTGCGCCTTGGCGCAGTCCGCCCTCGCGACCCTGAGCGAGCGTGAACAGCGCGAGCAGGAACTTGTGATCTCGGCGTCGCCGGGCGTTGGGCCAGTCGCGGCCAAGTGGCGAGACGCCCATCAGGGCGTGATCCGCCTCATCGACCTCGAACGGCGCGCGCGTTTCGCGCGTCTCGCCTCGTAAGGAAGATCGATCGCCTCGATGATGCGCGCGTCTCATCAATCCCTGCGCCCCGGCGCGGCGGGCCGCTTTGGTCTCGCCTTGCTGCTGGCTGCCGCGCTTTCCTCGGGCGCGCCCTTCGCGGTGCGGCTCGTGGCGGCCGCGTGGGCAGGAGGGACGGACGCCGTCGCGTCGATCTTTGTGTGTTTCGCATCGGGCGCGCCCTTGCCCGATGCGCAGACGGGGCGACCGGCCCCCGCCAGCGACCGTGGCATTGATTGCGTCCTGTGTCAGACGCTCTGCTGCGGCGCTTTGCCCCCCGCGGGCAGGCCCGGTCCAGTCGACGCCGCGCCCATCCATAGCGACTCCCTCCGCTGGATGGTGGCGGACTGCGCAGCGTCGACGCACAAGCCCCGTTTGGCCCACCGCCCGCGCGCGCCCCCGACCGAGGCTTCGGCTTGAAGCCGCCATATGGATTTGCGTCGGCGCCGGTCACCTCCTTACGGCGCTGACGCGAATCTCGGAACAATGGACGCCGTCGGGCGTCGCGGGAGGATGCAAAATGTCGGAAGCCGTATTTTTGGTCGGTCTGGAAGTGGTCGGGGCCGTAATCGCCGCGACGGTCTTTGTCGTGGACAGCCTGCGAGAGGAAGCAGACGCGATCCTCAGCGTAGCCGACGTCCGCAAGGCTCCCGCCGACTGAGCCCTCAGCCCCGCCCGGCCGCGGTGAGGCCGCCGGCGAGATCCTCGATCAGATCGTCCACGTCTTCGAGGCCCACGGACAGGCGCAGCATGCCGTCCGTAATGCCCAGCGTCGCGCGGGCCTCAGGCGTCAGACGCTGATGCGTCGTCGTCGCCGGATGGGTGATGAGGCTCTTGGCGTCGCCAAGATTGTTGGAAATCTTGATCACCTGAAGCTCGTTGGCGAGCTTGAACGCCGCAGCCTTGCTTTCCAGGAAGAAGCTCACCAGCGTGCCGCCCCCGAGCATCTGCCGGCGCGCCAGCGCCGCCTGCGGATGATCCTTGCGGAAGGGGTAGAGCACTCGTGTCACGCCCTTCTGCTCGGCGAGGAAATCCGCGAGCTTGGCGGCGCTCGCGGTCTGCTGGCCAACTCGCAGCGGCAGCGTCTCCAGTCCCTTCAGCATCACCCAGGCGTTGAAGGGCGACATGGCGGGGCCGGTCTGGCGCAGGAAATTATGGATGCTCTCCTCGATCAGCGCCTGCGAGGCCAGGATGATCCCACCCAGACAGCGGCCCTGGCCGTCGATGTGCTTGGTCGCGGAATAGACGACGACGTCAGCGCCGAAATCGAAGGGTTTCTGCAGGAGGGGCGTCGCGAACACATTGTCGACGACGAGCTTGGCGCCGGCGTTGTGGGCGAGGTCGGCGATGGCCTTGAGATCATAGACCTCGAGGCCCGGATTGGTCGGGCTCTCGAGGAAGAAAAGCTTCGTCTCCGGCCGGACCGCCGCCTTCCATTGGGCGATGTCGGCGCCGTCGACGAGCGTCGAGGTCACGCCAAAGCGCGGCAGCAGATCCTCGACGACGTAAAGACAGGAGCCGAAAAGCGCCCGCGCCGCCACCACATGGTCGCCGGCCTTCACCTGCGCCAGCATGGCGGCGGACACGGCGGCCATGCCGCTCGCGGTCGCGCGCGCCGCCTCGGCGCCCTCCAGCAGGCACATGCGCTGTTCGAACATTGCGACGGTGGGGTTGGAGAAGCGCGAATAGATAAAGCCCGGATCGTCGCCCTTGAAGCGCGCCTCGGCTGCCTCCATCGTGGGATAGGCGAAGCTTTGTGTGAGGAATAGAGCCTCGGACATCTCGCCGAAGGGCGAGCGCGTCGTCCCGCCATGGACAAGCAGCGTCGCCGGCTTGAGTTTGCGCGGGGCGTCGTTCGGCATCTTCCTCTCCCTCGGGCGCGCAGGCGCCAGTCTCGAATGCGCGCACCGGTCGCGCTGCGTAGAAAAAGCGGGCTTCCTTCGGGAGACCCGGCCTTTTAGCGCTTTGTTTTTCGTGGCGGCAAGCCGGCCGGCTCAAATAACCACGTCGAGCACTAATCCGAGAAGCGGGCTTGCCTGTCAATCGTCTCTTTGACTTCGCAGCGTCCGGCCATATCTCGAACAGGATGCCCAAGACCCTGCGGTTCATCCTAGGCGACCAGCTCACCCGCGCCATTGCGACGCTGGACGGCTTGGCGGCGGGCGACGTCGTACTCATGGCCGAGGTCGAGGCCGAGACGCGCTATGTCCGCCACCATAAGCAGAAAATTGCACTCGTTCTCGCCGCGATGCGGCACTTTGCGCAAGAACTCCGGGAGGAGGGAGTCGTGGTCGACTACGTTCGGCTCGACGATCCCGACAATAGCGGCTCCTTTTCGGGAGAGCTCGCGCGCGCTGTCGCGCGGCATCGTCCCCATCGCGTGGTTGTCACTGAGCCGGGCGAGTGGCGGGTGCGCGAGATGATGCTCGTGTGGTCATCGGCGCTTGGCGTGCCGGTCGATATCCGGGCGGACGACCGATTCTTATGCTCGCACGGGGACTTCGCGCGCTGGGCGAAGGAGCGTGAGACGCCGCGCATGGAGTTTTTCTACCGTGAGCTGCGGCGTCGGACCGGATTCCTGATGGCGGGCGACGCGCCGGTCGGGGGCAAGTGGAATTTCGATCCCGAAAACCGCAAGCCCCTGCCGGCGAAGCGCCGGCCGCCTGAACGGATGCGCTTTGCGCCAGACGCGGTCACGCGCGAGGTCATGTCGCTCGTCGCGGTGCGCTTCGCCGAACATTTCGGCGATTTAGACTCGTTTGGCTGGGCTGTCAGGCGGTCCGACGCGCTCGCAGCCCTCGACGACTTCATCGAAATTTGCCTGCCGCATTTCGGCGATTATCAAGACGCGATGAAAAGCTGGCGCCCCCTTCCTCTATCATGCGACTCTTTCGCCCTATCTCAACATTGGTCTGTTGACGCCGCACGAGGTCTGCGTCGCCGCCGAGCGCGCATTTCTTGCAGGCGCTGCGCCGCTCAACGCCGTCGAGGGCTTTATTCGGCAGATTCTTGGCTGGCGGGAATTCATCCGCGGCGTCTACTGGCTGAAGATGCCGGAATACGGAGAAACGAACGCGCTGAACGCGACACGCCCCTTGCCGTGGTTCTACTGGTCCGGGGAGACGCGAATGAATTGCATTCGGCAGGTCGTTGGCGAGACGAAGCGCAACGCCTATGCGCATCATATCCAGCGCTTGATGGTGACGGGCAATTTCGCTCTGCTCGCGGGTGTCGCGCCGAGGGAGATCGAGGAATGGTATCTCGTCGTCTATGCCGACGCCTACGAGTGGGTGGAACTGCCTAACGTCCACGGCATGGCCATCTTCGCCGACGGCGGCGCGCTGGCCTCGAAGCCCTATGCGGCGTCCGGGGCCTATATCGACCGCATGTCGGATTACTGCAAAAATTGCGACTACCAAGTGAAAGCCAAGAGCGGTCCAAAGGCCTGTCCTTTCAATTACCTCTACTGGAATTTCTTCTTGGAGAACGGGAAGCGGCTGCCCGTCACGCCTCGTCTCGCCATGCCGCTGAAGACGCTGGCGGCCATGAGCGAGGCGCGGCGGGAGGAGATTCGCCGGGACGCCGCGGCTTTTCTTGCGAGCCCTGAGATGGACCCGCGGCCGCACTATCCCTCGCCGGAGGCGGAGAAGAAATTACTCTGCTGATTGACGATGGCGGCACGAGCCATTGACGATGGCGGCAAGGGCCGCCGTCCTCAATCTTGGTCAGCGAACCGGCGATGTCGGAGGTGAAGATTGCTTGACAATTCGTGCCCCGGCGCACAGACCGGCGAGGCTCGGCACGAAGGCTCGGGCGTGGATCAGAGCGGGGGCCGCGATGGGCACGACGCCCGCGTCGACAGGGAACAGCGCCGGAGGGGGCGTTCTTTCCAGCAGGCAGATACAGGCGATGGTCGACGCCGGCGCGATCCGCGTCGCCGCGCCGCTGACGGCAGGGCAGATCCAGCCCGCGAGCCTCGATCTGCGGCTCGGCGCCAAGGCCTATCGCGTGCGCGCCAGTTTTCTGCCAGGCAGGACCCGCGGCGTCTCCGACATCCTCTCGGCGCTCGCCTATGACGAGATGTCACTGCAGGGCGAGGGCGCCATTCTGGAGCGCGGCTGCGTCTATGTCGTGCCGCTGATGGAGAGCCTCGCTCTGGAGCCCGATGTCTCGGGCGCCGCCAACCCAAAGAGCTCGACCGGGCGGCTCGATATCTTCACGCGCCTCATCACCGATCGCGGCGACCGCTTCGACGAGGTGGAGCCCGGTTATGCCGGGCCGCTCTACGCCGAAGTGTCCCCGAAAAGCTTTTCGATCCGCGTCCGTATGGGCTCGCGGCTGAACCAGCTGCGTTTCCGCATCCGGCCTGAAGGCGCGGGGCAGGCAGGCCTCACTTTGTCCGACGCGGCGCTGGCCGAATTGCACGCCGGGACGCCGCTCGTCGATGGCGCGCTGAATCTGCGGGACGGCGTCGTGCTGCGCGTGGCGCTCGGCGCCGAGGCCTTTGGCGGAAATCGTGGGCTATCGCGCGCAGAAGCACACGGACGTCATCGACGTCGACCGCATCGGCGCCTACGCCATCGACGATTATTGGGACCGGCTTCCGGCGCGGGACGGGCGGCTCATTCTCGATCCGGGCGATTTTTATATTCTCGCCTCGCGCGAGCGGCTCGCCATTCCCTGCCGCCTCGCCGTCGAAATGGCGCCGATGGACGCCGCGATCGGCGAGTTCCGCGTGCATTATGCAGGCTTCTTCGATCCCGGCTTCGGCGCCGGCCCGGATGGACGGCCCTGCGCCCGCGGCGTGCTCGAGGTGCGCTCGCGCGAGGTCCCATTCATCCTCGAGGATGGCCAGTTCATCGGCCGGCTCGTCTATGAGCGCATGGCCGAGGAGCCACACGCGCTTTATGGCGAGGAGGGCGTCTCGAACTACCAGGGCCAGGGGCTGAAGCTGTCGAAGCATTTCAAGGCGGAGTAGACACGAAACATGCTCTCTTACGCCCTGAAGATCGCCCTTTCCGCGCTGATCGTCGTCTCGGTCTCGGAAATCGCCAAGCGCTCGACAGGTTTTGCGGCGCTCGTCGCCTCATTGCCGCTGACGTCTCTGCTCGCCTTCGTCTGGCTCAATGTGGACGGCGAGCCGGACCTCAAAATCGCCGATCTGTCGGGGCAGATTTTCTGGCTGATCCTGCCCTCGCTCGTGCTCTTCTTGCTACTCCCCTGGATGCTGCGCAACGGTTTCGGCTTCTGGCTGAGCCTTTCAGCCTCGATCGCGGCGACGGCGGCCACCTATGGCGCGCTCGTGTTCCTGCTCCGCAAGGCGGGCGTGGATGTTTGAGTTTGGAAATGCGCGGCGGAAGTGAGTAGCGTAAGCGAGCGGGAAGTGAGGCCTCTCCCTTGCGCCCGACGCGGTCTCGCGGTACAAAACCCATGCGATTGCGGGCGTAGTTCAGTGGTAGAACGACAGCTTCCCAAGCTGTATGTCGTGGGTTCGATTCCCATCGCCCGCTCCAGCCCTTCCCGCGCCCTGGGCGCGCCGGCTAGAAGGGCAGCTTCAGCCCCAGGCCGCCGCCAAATTGCGTTCCCGACGGATTGGGGTTCGGGCTGTTGATGTAGACCGGCTGCTTGGCGAGTTGATTCACGCCCACCTTCGGCTCGATCGAAATGTCGCCGCTGTGATGTTCGCCCTTTTCGCCGCTGCGGGCGTCGGGAACAGGCAAGTCTCCGCCATCGTTCGCGCCGAAACAGACCGGATCGTGCTTCCATTGCGCCCGCGCGCAGGGAAGAGCGGCGTCCTTGGGGTTCTTCTCGGCGGGCTTCGAGACTGTGCGGCGATGCGCAGTATGCGCCGCGGGCTTGTGCGCTGCGGGCGTGGGCGCCGCGTCATCGAGGGCCAATGTCTGAGTTGGGATCGCCGCCCAGCAGAGCGCTGAGGCGATCGTCAGGAGAATGGAGTGCGTCTTGCGCATGGCTTCATCTGTTGTCCGTCGCGGGGCCCCAGCCGCCGACGTTCGTCCCCGAGGCTCTGACTGCGCTCCGTTTGAGGCGGAATCAAGCCTTGAGGTCTGGCGGCATTTGATGTGACGATATTAATTGTGTAGGACCGCGCCGCCGGAGCCGCCGCCCAGGCCGAACGAAAAAGGGTCTAATTTGGACGTCGCCACTCACGCCCCCGCCGCGCCGCTGAGCGCTCAAGCCTCCGGCCCGCTGACGGGCCGCGTGCGGCCGCCAGGGGATAAGTCCGTTTCGCACCGCTCCATGATCTTCGGCCTGCTGGCCGTCGGCGAAACGAAAGTCGAGGGGCTGCTGGAGGGCGAGGACGTGCTGCGCACGGCGCAGGCCGCCCGCCAGCTCGGCGCCAAAATCGTGCGCCATGCGCCGGGTTCGTGGAGCGTCTGGGGCGTGGGACTGGGGTCTCTGCTGCAACCTGTCGAGACGCTGGATTTCGGCAACGCGGGCACCGGCTCGAGGCTGATGATGGGCGTCGTCGCCGGTCATCCGATCGTCGCGCGCTTCGATGGCGACGCCTCGCTGCGCAAGCGCCCGATGAAGCGCATTCTCGATCCGCTGGCGTTGCAGGGCGCGCAGGTGCTGGAGCAGGCCGAGGGCGGTCGCCTGCCGCTCGTGCTGCAGGGTTCGGCCGAGCCGCTGCCGGTCGAATACAAGACGCCGGTCGCCTCGGCGCAGATTAAGTCCGCCGTGCTGCTGTGCGGTCTCAATTCGCCCGGCCGCACGGTCGTCGTCGAGGCGGAGGCTTCGCGCGATCACACCGAGAAAATGCTCGCGCATTTCGGCGCGAAGGTGACAAGTGAGCCGGTCGGCGCCCATGGCCGCAAGATCACGCTGGAAGGGCGCCCCGAACTGGTGGCGCGGCCGGTACGCGTCCCTGCCGACCCGTCCTCCGCTGCGTTCCCCCTGGTCGCGGCGCTGATTGTGCCGGGTTCGGAAATCGTCGTCGAAGGCGTGATGACGAACCCTTTGCGCAGCGGCCTTCTGACGACGCTGCAGGAAATGGGCGCCGAGATCACGCTCGACAATAAGCGCGACGAAGGCGGCGAGGAAGTCGCCGACGTGCGTGCGCGCTTCTCGTCTCTGACGGGCGTCGACGTGCCGGCCGAACGGGCGCCATCGATGATCGATGAATATCCCATTCTTGCCGTCGCGGCGTCTTTTGCGAAAGGCGAGACGCGCATGCGCGGTCTCTCGGAGCTGCGCGTGAAGGAATCGGACCGTCTCGCGGCCATCGCGGCGGGCCTGCAGGCCAATGGCGTCGATTGCGAGATCGTCGGCGACGACCTCATCGTGCGCGGCGGCGTAACGGGCGGGGGTAAGGTCGAGACGCACCTCGATCACCGCATCGCCATGAGCTTCCTTGTCATGGGCCTCGCGGCGCAGAAAAAGGTCACAGTCGACGACGAGACCATGATCGCGACGAGTTTTCCCTCCTTCCGCCCGCTGATGGAAGGGCTTGGGGCGCGCTTCTCGTGACCTTCGTCATCGCCATCGACGGCCCCGCGGCGTCGGGCAAGGGCACGCTCGCGCGCAAGCTCGCGGCGCATTACGGCCTCCCCCATCTCGATACAGGACTGCTGTATCGCGCGACCGCCTGCGCGCTGCTCGACGAAGGCCTGTCGCTCGAGGACGTCGAGGCGGCGGTGGAGGCGGCCCGCGGATTGTCGCTGGTGGACTTCGACGAGGCGCGGCTGCGTGCGCGCGAAATGGGCGAGGCGGCCTCGCTTGTCGCCGCGATGCCGCCGGTGCGCGCGGCGCTCATCGACATGCAGCGCGCTTTCGCCGAGCGGCCCGAAGGCGCCGTGCTCGACGGCCGCGACATTGGCACGGTGATCTGCCCGCTGGCGAACGTAAAGATTTTCGTCACCGCTTCGCCCGAAACGCGGGCCCAACGCCGCGCGCTGGAATTGGCGGGCCGCGGCGAGGATGTGGATTACGCCGCCATTCTAGACGACGTGAAGAAGCGCGACGCGCGCGACAGCGGCCGCAGCGCCGCGCCGCTGAAGGCGGCGGAGGACGCCGCGCTTCTGGACACGAGCGAACTCGATCGCGACGAAGCCTTTGCGGCGGCGCTCTCTATCGCAGAAAAGGCGCGCGCCGTTTGACCGAAGGACGACGCGTCTTCCGCTTTGCGCCGTCGCCGAACGGCTTCCTGCATCTCGGCCACGCTTATTCCGCCCTGCTGAACGCCAGCCTCGCGCGCGCTTGCGGCGGGCGCTTTCTGCTGCGCATCGAGGACATCGACACGGGCCGCGCGCGTCCGCAATTCGAAGCGGCGATCTACGAAGATCTGGCTTGGCTCGGGCTCGAATGGGAGGCGCCTGTGCGCCGCCAGTCCGAGCATTTCGGGGAATACGCCCGCGCGCTGGAGCGGCTCGACGCGATGGGGCTGCTCTATGCCTGCGACTGCAAGCGCTCGGACATTTCAAATGTCGCCGCTTCCCATGCCGGATGGCCGCGCGACCCCGATGGCGCGCCACTCTATCCCGGAACATGCCGCGACAAACCACGCCGGCCTGCGGCCGTGGCGCTCGCGCAGGGAGGCGTCGCGCTGCGGCTCGATATACAGAAAGCGGCGGCGCTGGCCAGCGAAGGGCTGAGCTGGCGGGAGTGGGGCGCTTTCCCTCCCTCCGCATATGAGGAGGGCGAAGGGTTTGCGCGTATCCCCGCCGACCCCGCGCAATGGGGCGACGTCGTGCTCGCGCGCAAGGATACGCCGGCGAGCTACCATATCGCCGTCGTCGTCGACGATGCGCTGCAAGGCGTGACCGACGTCGTGCGCGGGCGCGATCTTTTCCACGCGACCGGTCTGCACCGCCTGTTGCAGCGCCTGCTCGATCTGCCCGAGCCGCGTTATCGGCATCACGATCTGCTTCGAGACGCGAGCGGGGAGAAGCTCGCCAAGAGCCAGGGCTCGAAGACGCTTCGGGCGTTGCGCGAGGCGGGCGCGCGTACCGCCGATCTCTCGACGTTTCAGCAAACGGATTGAAGCACGGTCGGCGCGCCGCTAGGCGCGCCGCCTCTCGCCTCAGCCCGGATCGTGGCTCGAATGCGTTTCGTGGCCACCGTCAGGTCGGCGCAAACAACCGGTGACGACATTGCAGACTGATATGGTCGATCGCGTCAGGGTTCGCACTCCCGTGCCCGCATCCTTGACTGAACGCCAGCTAAAACAGGTCGGGATGGAGTCGCCGACGCATCCGTCGCCGGCGTCCACCACCCGATTGGTCAGGACGCGCGCCTCTGTATCGCAACTCTCGACCAGCATCTGCGAATCCGGCAAATTCAGAGAATTGCGGAGAAGCCGGACGCCAAAGCGGCCAGTCATGCGCCGCCGGCTCAGAATCTCGAAGATTCCGCCGATCGCGCTTTCATCTTGCCGCCCGACTGGCTCAACGCCGTCGAGGTCTGCGGAATATTCGAGTCCGACGAGCCGCTCCCTTGTGCCGGCGAAGCGGAAATGGATGGGCTGCATGTCCTCGATTCGGACTTCTCGAGGCGACAGATGGATCTCACCGAGGCCGCGGTCGACGGTTTCGATCATCACTTCGCTGGACCGCAGGGAAAAATGCGTGTGAAGGAGCGTCGCGCCGAACCGCTGTGAGACCGCTGACCCGACGAGGAAGTCCCCGAGCTCGTCCAGACAGGCCAGATCATCCGGGATCAGCGTCCCGGTGTCGTCAGCGTCGATCTCCGGCAGAACGGCGTAATCATGCGCTGAGTGTCTAACGACTTGAAACATATTTGAGCCTCCGACTGGAGAAATCGAGCGCAAAAAAGGTCGCCCGATAGAAACGCCGACCTCGGCCTGTTCGTTCCAGTCAAAATGGCGCCGCCTCTCGTTCCCCGCGTGCGCCCCCGCACAAACGTCCTGAGGCCCCTCCGCTACCTTCCCATCATCGCAATTTGAACAGCGGCAGGGAGACACAAAATGTTCGCCACGATCCAGACCCTCATCGACCAAGAAGCCGGCATCGCCATCCCGGCGGCAAATCTGACGCCCCGCGCCGATCTCTATGAGTTGGGCCTCACCTCTTTCGACGCCGTCCGCCTGCTCGTCGCCGTCGAGCGCGTCTTCAAGGTGGAGTTCCCGCGCGACATGCTGAAGCGCGAGACGCTCGCCACCCTGGAATCGATCGCCAAGGCCATCGAGGCCGCTCAGCCGGCGCGCGACGAGCGGCGCATGGCGGCCTGAACGAAAATCAAGAAACGGGCAGGGGAGAAGAAAATGCTCGCCACCATCCAGTGCCTCATCGATCGCGACGCGAAGCTGCAAGTCGCCGCCGCGGATCTGACGCCGCATACCGATCTCTACGCGCTCGGTCTTACGCCATATTCTGCGGTGCGCCTGCTGCTGACGCTGGAGCGAGAATTCGAAGTGGAGTTCCCGCGCAAACTTCTCGAGCGCGAGACCATGCGTTCGATCGACGCCATCATGAAGGCCTTGCACAAGGCGCAGTCGCTGGATCGTCTCAGCGCCGCCTGATCGGGTTACCGGCTCGCGGTTGGATTGACCGCTCCGCGCGTCGCCACCTTGTTGCTGTTCGGAGCTTTGGCCATCAGCGAGTCGATGCGGTCGCGCTCTCTCTTGAACTCGAGCAGCATGCGGCCTTCGATCTCACGGGTGCGGGCGAGTTTCACGCGCATCGGATCGACGAAATGGCCGTTGACCATCACTTCATAGTGCAGATGCGGGCCGGTCGAGAGGCCCGTCGAGCCGAGGAAGCCGACGGTCTGTCCCTGCTTGACGCGAACGCCCTCGGTGATGCCGCGCGCGAAGCCGGACATGTGGTTGTAGGTGGTGATGTAGCCGTTGGCGTGCTGGATTTCGACGCGGCGGCCGTAGCCCGAGTCCCATTGCGCCTTGATGACCGTGCCGTTGCCGGCGGCGAGGATCGGCGTGCCGATCGGCGCCGCCCAGTCGACGCCCGTGTGCATCTTGTAATAGCCGAGGATGGGATGGCGGCGCATGCCGAAGCCCGAGCGCGTTTCGCCGATGGAGATGGGCTTGCGCACAAGGAACTTGCGGCTCGAGCGGCCGTTCTCGTCGTAATAATCGACAAGGCCGTCGTCAGCCGTTTGAAAGCGATAGTAGCGATAGGTCTCGTTGTGCGTCGTGAGCGATGCAAAGAGCAGAGAGTCGCGCGTGGCCCCCGAGCCGTCCTCAGGTTCGTCGTAAAAGACGTCGAGCGAGTCGCCGCCCGCGACGCCGCGCTGAAGGTCGACGTCATTGGCGAAGACGCGCACCAGCTCATTGATGACGGGTTTCGGGATCTGCTGCTTCAGCCCGGTCTCGTACAGCGAGTCATAAAGGCGCATGGCGCCGGCGTCGTCTTCCTCGTCGCCCGCAAAATCGTCGATGGCGGGCGCGGCGGGCTTCTTCGAGGCGCGGCGGGCGACGGTCGCGGGCCCGGTCGGGGCCTGCACGAAGCTACCCTTGTCGTTTGCGGCGACGATCGATTCAATTTCCTCGTCGTTGTAGACCGACATGCGTGCGAGCTGCATGTTCTTGCCCGATCCGTCGAAGTCGGCGAAGAGCAGCTTGACGCGCTGGC
>CAWDYM010000007.1:700000-955599 GCA_963806665.1 uncultured Alphaproteobacteria bacterium
TCCATTGTGGAGAGGGAAACAACCCAGACCAACAGCTAAGGCCCCCAATTCGTGGCTAAGTGGGAAAGGATGTAAGAATCCCAAAACAACCAGGAGGTTGGCTTAGAAGCAGCCATCCTTTAAAGAAAGCGTAACAGCTCACTGGTCTAAATAAGGGTTCTCGCGCCGAAGATGTACCGGGGCTCAAGCCACGAGCCGAAGCTTTGGGTTTGTCCGCAAGGGCAAGCGGTAGCGGAGCGTTCCGTAAGCCGTTGAAGGAGTAGCCGTGAGGCGCTCTGGAGGTATCGGAAGTGCGAATGCTGACATGAGTAACGAGAAACACTGTGAAAGACAGTGTCGCCGAAAGTCCAAGGGTTCCTGCGTAAAGTTAATCTTCGCAGGGTTAGCCGGACCCTAAGGCGAGGCCGAAAGGCGTAGTCGATGGGAATCACGTTAATATTCGTGAGCCAGTGGATGGTGACGCGTTGCGGAAGTTGTTCGAACTTACTGGATTGTTCGGGCAACCTAGCGGCGCCAGGAAATAGCCTCCACATCAGTCCGTACCCTAAACCGACACAGGTGGACAGGTAGAGTATACCAAGGCGCTTGAGAGAATGACGTTGAAGGAACTCGGCAATTTACCTCCGTAACTTCGGGATAAGGAGGCCTTCCGTTCGCGCAAGCGGGCGGGAGGGGCACAGACCAGGGGGTGGCAACTGTTTAACAAAAACACAGGGCTCTGCGAAATCGCAAGATGACGTATAGGGTCTGACGCCTGCCCGGTGCCGGAAGGTTAAGAGGAGGAGTGCAAGCTCTGAATTGAAGCCCCGGTAAACGGCGGCCGTAAATATAACGGTCCTAAGGTAGCGAAATTCCTTGTCGGGTAAGTTCCGACCTGCACGAATGGCGTAATGACTTCCCCGCTGTCTCCAACGTCAGCTCAGTGAAATTGAATTCCCCGTGAAGATGCGGGGTTCCTGCGGTCAGACGGAAAGACCCCGTGCACCTTTACTGTAACTTTGCATTGGCATTCGTGTCGGCATGTGTAGGATAGGTGGTAGGCTTTGAAGCATGGGCGCCAGCTCGTGTGGAGCCACCCTTGAAATACCACCCTTATCGTCATGGATGTCTAACCGCGCGCCGTTATCCGGCGTCGGGACAATGCATGGTAGGCAGTTTGACTGGGGCGGTCGCCTCCCAAAGAGTAACGGAGGCGCGCGATGGTGGGCTCAGACCGGTCGGAAATCGGTCGTCGAGTGCAATGGCATAAGCCTGCCTGACTGCGAGACAGACAAGTCGAGCAGAGACGAAAGTCGGTCATAGTGATCCGGTGGTCCCTCGTGGAAGGGCCATCGCTCAACGGATAAAAGGTACGCCGGGGATAACAGGCTGATAACCCCCAAGAGTCCATATCGACGGGGTTGTTTGGCACCTCGATGTCGGCTCATCACATCCTGGGGCTGGAGAAGGTCCCAAGGGTTCGGCTGTTCGCCGATTAAAGTGGTACGTGAGCTGGGTTCAGAACGTCGTGAGACAGTTCGGTCCCTATCTGCCGTGGGTGTAGGAGAATTGAGAGGATTTGTCCCTAGTACGAGAGGACCGGGATGAACATACCTCTGGTGGACCTGTTGTGGCGCCAGCCGCAGTGCAGGGTAGCTATGTATGGACGGGATAACCGCTGAAGGCATCTAAGCGGGAAACCCACCTCGAAACGAGTTCTCCCTTGAGAGCCGTGGAAGACGACCACGTTGATAGGCCGGGTGTGGAAGTGCGGCAACGCATGGAGCTTACCGGTACTAATAGCTCGATTGGCTTGATCGCTCTCATTTATCAACGCCCATCACCTCACATGTCCCCAAAAAGCGCGTCGCGGTTTTTGGATAAGGACATGCGCAAAGATGGCGCGATCGAAAGACGCAAGGGCGCAGCCCTCATTTGCTTCATCATGTGTTTCGCCGGCCTGGTGGCCTTCGGCGAAGCGATCAGACCCGATCCCATCCCGAACTCGGCCGTCAAACGCTTCCGCGCCAATGGTACTGATGTCTCAAGACCTGGGAGAGTAGGTCGTCGCCAGGCCTGCTAAACACATGATTGCCTCACACGAAAACAAACATCCAAAAGCGCCGCCCCAAAAGCGGCGCTGCTGCTTGTCGCGGGGTGGAGCAGCCCGGTAGCTCGTCAGGCTCATAACCTGAAGGTCGCAGGTTCAAATCCTGCCCCCGCATCCAAGCAACTCCCAATGATAAGAGACGTCCGCCGCTGCTTGCGTGACCTGCTTCTGGCGAATGCGAGATCGAAGTCTCTGCGAACGGTTTTGCGGTTTGTTGTCGCAATCGCTATTTCTTATACTATCAAACCGTTGCGCCGCTTATTGACTGAACTGCGACAAATTGTCAGCCTTCGAGGGGTTAACTCGGCTGTCAACGGGCTTGACACTTGTGCAATGCAGCAATATAACAGTGCGACGCAGCGAGAGTTCTCTCGCTTCGTAGCCCTCCTTGGGCGTTTCCTCCCTTGACTTGGGCCGCTGGCTTTCCAGCGGCCCCTTTTTTTGCCGATACGGGCAGTGGTAGCGTTAGCGTCGGCTCAGTCGATCAGATGGAAGAAAGAGCCGGAAACAAAGCCACTGCGCAGTCCGGCCGGTGCGTCCACGTCGCTGTAGGCGTCTCGCGCCAGGACGAAGGGCGAGCCTTCCTCTTTGAGAACGCTCGCGTAATGGAATTCGTGGCCGCGAAGCGCGCCCCCTGCAGCGCCGAGAAAGTGATGCTGGACGAGGGAGGCGCGCCGGTAGCCGAGATGTAGCTTTCGACTTGCGAAACTCGTCTCGAGGCCGAGCAGGCCCGCCATCTCGCAAGGAACGCCCTCAGAATCGATCAACGATCGCCCGAGGACCATATAGCCGCCGCACTCGCCGTGGACGGGATTGGCGCGTGCAAAGCGCCGCAGCCCGTCCATGAAGCGGCGCGACTGAGAGAGGCGGCCCGCATGGAGTTCGGGATAGCCGCCGGGAAGCCAGCAGAGATCGCAGTCTTCGCCCGGCGCTTCGTCCGCAAGCGGCGAAAAGAAGCGCAACTCCGCCCCGGCGGCGCGCCAGCCTTGCGCCAGGTGCGGATAGAAGAAGGAGAAGGCGTCGTCCCGCGCGACGGCAATGCGCTGCGCTGGCGGCTTGGCCGCGCGCGCCGCTGAGGCGGGGGCCAGCGAAACCCCGCGCGCGGCGCTGATGACGGCGCCGACCTCCACATGCGATTCGACGAAATCAGCCAGCGCTTCTAGCCGTGCGTCGAGCTGCGTCGTCTCGCTGGCCTGCACAAGGCCCAGATGCCGCTCGGGCAGAGCGGCGCCGTCGCGTCGCGGCAGGGCCCCAAAGCAAGGCAGTCCGACCGTCGCAAGACCGTCCGTGACGAGCCGCTTGTGGCGATCGCTCGCTACACGGTTGAGAACGACGCCGGCGACCGTCACCCTGGGGTCGTGCATCGCCAGGCCTCTGATCACGGCCGCGGCGGTCTGCGCCTGACCCGAGACGTCATGAACGAGAACGATCGGCCAGCCGAGCAGCGCGGCGATATCCGCGCTCGCGCCATTTCCCGATGCGCCGCGCGGCGCCCCGTCGAAAACGCCCATGGCGCCTTCGGCGACGACGATGTCGGCGCCTTCGCCCGCGCTCATGGCGAGGCGGGTGACGACTTCCGCCGGCATCGCCCAGGAATTGAGATTGAGGCTCTCGCGCCCGGTCGCGGCGGCATGGAAGGCGGGGTCGATGTAATCAGGGCCGCATTTCACTGCCGCGACGCGCAGCCCCCGTCGCTTCAGCGCGCGCATGAGGCCAAGCGTCAGAGTGGTTTTGCCCGAGCCTGAGCGCGCCGCGCCGATCAGAATGCCAGGCGGGCTCATGCGCCGCCGGTCGGACGGAAACGACGGTCGTAACCCGCGTCGTAGAGGGCGCTCTCGCGGAAGTCTTCAGCGCCGAGCGCGGGGCCGACGAGAATGAGCGCCGTGCGCTCCATCGACGTCTCGGCTGCGCGCGCCAATATGTCCGAGAGCGCGCCGCGGACGATCGTTTCGTCCGGCCAAGAGGCTCGATAGACGAGCGCCACGGGGCAGGCGGGACCGTAAAATGGCGTCAGCTCCTCGACAACCTTTCCCAGAACATGAATCGACAGATGCACCGCAAGCGTCGCGCCGGACTGCGCGAAGGTCGCAAGCGTTTCGCGTTCCGGCATGGCGGAGGCGCGGCCCGAGGTGCGCGTAAGCACGAGCGATTGCGCCAACTCCGGAAGGGTCAACTCGCGCCCGAGCGCGCTCGCCGCGGCGGCGAAGGCGGGAACGCCCGGAGTCATGTCGAAGGGAATCCCGAGCGCACGCAGCCGCCGCGTCTGCTCGCCGACCGCGCTCCAGATCGAGAGGTCGCCAGAGTGCAGACGCGCCACCTCGAGTCCCGCCTCATGCGCGGCTTTCATTTCGTCGATGATATCCTTCAGAGAAAGGGGCGCCGTGTCGACGATGCGCGCACCCTTCGGGCAATGCGCGAGAATGCCGGCAGGCACTAGCGATCCGGCATAAAGGCATACGGGCGAGCGCGCGATCAGATCTCGCCCGCGGATCGTCAGCAGGTCCGCGGCGCCGGGGCCGGCGCCGATGAAATGCACCGTCATTGCGTCTCCTCGGCGCGGATGGCCAGCGCGCAGGCGGCGTAAGGCGTCGCGACGCGCGGACCGAGAAGGCGGCTTCCGGGTCCCGCGCCGACGAGGGCCGCCGTCTCCGCCACGCTGCCGACGCCAAGCATCGCCTGCACGCGCGGCGAATGCGTGGCGGCGGCGCCCTTGCGCGCTTTCAGCGCCTCCAGCGGCAGGAAGTTGATCTCGACGCCGAGCGCGCGCGCCGCCTCATGCAGGCCGGGTTCGTCCGCCTTGCTCTCCAATGTGCAGAGCGTCACTTGCGATAGCGGCGCCTGATGGCGTTTGGCGACTTCGCGAACGAGATCGACGATCGTCTGTGCGTCGACCCCGCGTCGCGCGCCGATACCCGCAGCGTATTTCATGGCTTCACTCCGCGCCATTGCAACACCCCCATGCCTGGATCGAGCGCGTGAAAGCGGCCGACAGGCCGCGCGCGCGAAATCTGCAGATGGACGAGATCGCCTTCCCTTGATTCGAAAGTTTCCATCAGTAGCGCCTGCGTTTCGAGCGTGACTGCGTTGACGACGATCCGGCCGCCTCGAGGAAGCGCGCGCCAGGCTGCCTCCAGCGTCTCGGGTCCGGCGCCGCCGCCAATAAAGATAGCGTCCGGCGCGCGTAAGGCGTCGAGCGCCTGAGGCGCGGCGGCTGTGACGACCTCGAGATCGGGAACGCCGAGTGTGAGGGCGTTACGGGCGATGCGCGCCGCGCGCGCCGAGTCGCGCTCAATGGCGATGGCGCGGTTGGCTGGATCGCAGAGCATCCATTCGACGGAGATGGAGCCGCTGCCGGCGCCAATGTCCCACAAGGTCTCGCCTCTGCGCGGCGCAAGCGCGGAAAGCGTAACGGCGCGAATGTCGCGCTTGGTGAGTTGACCGTCGCTTTCAAACCACTCGTCCGGGAGTCCAGGAGCAAGGGGGATAACGCGTGCGCCTTGCCCGGCGACGATCACGATCGCCACCGTATTGAGCGCGGCGACGTCCTCGAGCGCGAAGGAATCGGCGCGCGCCTCACGGATGCGTTCGTGCGGGCCGCCGAGACGCTCCAGCACGATGAGGCGAGAGGCGCCCATGCCGTGCGCGGCAAGATGTTCGGCGAGACGCGCGGGCGTCCTCTCGTCCCATGAGAGCGCGATGATACGCGCGCGAGGCTGCAAATAAGGAGTAATTCGCTCGAAGGCGCGGCCGTGGAGCGAGACGAGGGCGCAGTCCTGCTGGCTCCAGCCCAGCCGCGCCGCCGCGAGCGAAAAGGCCGACGGCGAAGGAATGCAGAACAGCTCTCCCTGCGCCACATGGCGCGACAGAAGATCGCCGACGCCGAAAAAGAACGGATCGCCGGAGGCGAGAACCACAGTGGGTTCGCCCCGTTGCGCCAGAATGCGGGGCAGGGCGTCGGTAACGGGCGACGGCCAAGCCAGCCGCTCGGCCTTGATTTCGCCGACGATCGACAGATGGCGCGCGCCGCCGACGACGAGCGTCGCCTGCGCCAGAAGGCTGCGCGCGGCGGGAGACAACGCGTCGACGCCATCCTCTCCGAGGCCGATGATCGACAGCCAGGGCGCGCTCATGTCGCCTTCCGGGACGTGTAGACCCAGTCGCGCGCGCTTTGACGCTCGATCCGCCTCGTGCCGCTCGCGCCGATCAAAACGAGAGTCGACATATCGACTTGCGAGGGGTCGACGTCGCCGAGCTGCGTAAGGATGATTTCCTCCTTCTCGCGCCCGACGGATTTCGCGAGGCCGATAAATGTCTCGTCGGGAAGAAAGCGCCGCAGCAGCGTGAAGGCGTCCGCGATCCGCGTCGGCCGCGCGCGGGAGGCGGGATTGTAGAGCGCGATGACAAAATCGCCGCGCGCCGCATGTTCCAGCCGCTTCTCGATCACGTCCCACGGCTTTAGGTTGTCCGAAAGTGAAATGGCGCAGAAATCATGCCCAAGCGGCGCGCCGAGACGAGCGGCGGCCGCCTGCATGGCGGAGACGCCTGGCGCCACGCGAATGTCGAGATCGCGCCACTCCGGCGGACCGTGATCCACTGCTTCGAACACGGCCGCCGCCATGGCGAAAACGCCCGGATCGCCGCCTGACACCACCGCAACGCTGCGGCCGGAGGCCGTCCTCTCCAGCGCCTCCCGCGCGCGATCGATCTCCACGCGATTGTCGCTCGCCAGCCTCGTCTGTCCGTCGCGAAGCGACAGGCGCGCGACATAGGGCTCATAACCGATGATGTCCTGCGCGTCAGCGAGCGCCTGCGTCGCTTCCTGCGTCAGCCAACGCTCATCCGCGGGTCCAAGGCCGACGACATAGAGACGCCCGCTCACGGCCGGCGGCCCTGTCCGGGAATGAGCGCCATGGAGAAATAGGGCGCGACGTCGTCGCCTTTTTCCACAAAGCGCATGATCTTCTCGCCCGCCATGGTGCCGCGTTCGACATAGAGTGCGCGATCGATGACGCCTGCAATCGTCATGGCGCGGCGTAACTTCGCACAATTGCCGCCGAGCTTCATCACGACAGCCGCGTCTGTGGACGCCAGGCGTGCGGCGAGCGTCTTTTCGTCGAGCGTCGCCGGCAGAACCGTGAGGACGTCGTCGCCCCAGGTCATCGGCTGGCGTGCGGCGGCGAAACAGCCCGACATGCCTGAGACGCCTGCGCAGATTTCGACGCGAAACCGCCCCTCGAGCCGCGCAAACATATGCATGAAGGAGCCATAGAGCAGCGGATCCCCCTCACAGAGCAGCGCGACGTCGCGACCCTTCGAGAGCGCGTCGCCGAGGCGTTGCGCGCTTTCTTCATAAAATCTCGCGAGCGCCGTAACATAGTCGGGCTTGTCGAATGGAATTTCTGTCGTCACCGGGTAGAGCAGCGGCACTTCCTCGCAACCGGATGAGAGATAGCTCGCTGCGATCCGTCGCGCATGGCTCGGCCGTCCGGCTTTTGCAAAGAAAGCGACGATCTTCGCTTCGCCGATGAGCCGCGCCGCCTTCACGGTCACGAGTTCGGGATCGCCCGGTCCGAGTCCGACGCCGAAGAGCGTTCCGAACGTGACGGCCCTTTGTTGCGCAGCGGAGGGAGGCGCGTTCATTCCGCCTCGCTTGCGAGCGCGTTAACGGCCGCAGCCGCCATTGCGCTGCCGCCCTTGCGGCCTTTGACGATCGCATAAGGCGCACGCCCGTCGGCCGCGAGCGCGTCTTTCGATTCCGCCGCGCCGACGAAGCCGACCGGCATGCCGATGACGGCGGCCGGGCGGCCCGCGCCTTCGTCCAGCATTTCGAGCAGGCGAAAAAGAGAAGTCGGCGCATTGCCGATGACTACGAGCGCGCCGTCGAGCCGGTTGCGCCACAGCTCCATGGCGGCGGTGCTGCGCGTGCTGCCGAGTTCCGCCGCGAGCGCCGCGACATTGGGTTCCGCAAGCGTGCAGACCACGGCGTTATTCGCGGGCAGACGCGCGCGCGTAACGCCATGCGCGACCATATTGGCGTCGCAGAGAATGGGCGCTCCCTTGTGTAGCGCAGCCTTCGCATCCGCGACGAAGGTCGGTGAGAATTCGATGTCGTCCGCAAGCTCCACCATGCCGCAAGCATGGATCATGCGAACGGCGACCTTCTCCTGCTCCGGCGTGAAGCGTGCGAGATCGGCCTCCGCGCGAATGATCGCGAAGGAGCGCTTGTAGATCGTCGCGCCGTCGCGGATGTAAGTCAGGGGGTCGGACATGGATTTTCCTTTGCGCGCATCGTAAGCGCGTTTTCGACGGCGTTGATGTCCAGCCTCTCCAGATGCGGCGCGTCGCTTGCCGGCCCTGTCTCGACGAGATTGAAGCCGTCGCCACTGCAGACGAGCGTCACGGGCGAAGCAGCTGGCCGCGCGCAGCCTTTCGCGCAGCCGGAGACATGAAGGCCGACCCCGTCCTCGCCCGCAAGCTTTTGCGCGAGCGGCGCGAGTCGCGCAAGATGCGCTCTCGTCTCGCCTGCCGCTTGCGCGCACTCCGGCGCACCCGGGCAGGCGACGATGGCGAGACGTGGATCATCGGGCGAAACAATGAGGCCGAGCGCATGCGCCGCGTCGAGGATGCGCTGCGCGGCCTCAAGGTTGCGCGCGGGGATGAAGAAAACGCGCCAATGGGTCGGCGCCACGATGCTGTCGCCGAATTCCTTCGCCAGCTCGGAGAGCGCCGCGAGTTCAGACGCGCGCCAACGGCCACAGTTTGCTGCGACGCCGGCAACGGCGGCGGTCTCCGCCTGCTTCAGGCCCAGAACGGATCGCGCGTAAATGGGCGCGCGCCATTCATAGGGCTGCATCGTCAATCCCGCTTCCCGCGCGACCGCAGCGACGCCGAGCGCGGCCACGACGTGCCGCATGCGTCGCAATTCCGCTGGCCGAGCGGCCCGCAGCTTCATGAATGCGCGCATCAGCGCGCGAGCTGTCGCCGCGACGTCCTCCTCGGCGACGATGACGCTGCGATCTGGCGCGCCCGCGACGCCAATTGCGAAGTGCGTCGCGTCGATCGCCTCGATCCGGATGTCGGCTTGCGCGCCGGCTAGCGTGATCTCGGAGCCCGTCTCGATCGAGATGAGAAATTTCGGCGGCAGGCCGTGAATGGTGGCGTCGCTCTCTGACTTCGCCAGCGCCTGTATCAGTCCCTTCGCGTCGAAGGCCGCCGACAGAATATCGACGAGGGATTCCTGCGCCGGAAAATAAAGTTCGTGGTCCGCAAGCCGCTGGCGCGCCTCGTCGAGCGTCAAGGTGCTCACGCCGCGAAGCTGCAGTTGCGCGCGCTGCGTGAGATCGACAAGCCCATTGCCGCAATCGCACGCAATGTCTGCCACGGCGCGCAATTGCTGCGAGGTGAGCGCCGGATGTTTCGATCTGGCGCGGATCAGCAGGCCGTCGCCGCTCGCCATCGGTCGGTGCACGCTCGGGCACCAGCCCTTGATTTCAAACGCCGGCATGAGGCCCCCCGACGTTCGCCAGAAGATCGTGTACGGCGTTTCGTCCCGTGCGCCAGAGCTTCCGCGCCAGCGCCTCGTTGAAGACATGCGCCATCGCCTCCAGCGCGCGCGGATTCTCGCGGGCGAGAAAATCACGCACGGCTTCGTCGCCGAGCGTTGCGGAAAAAGCGAGATCGAATTGCCCGTCGCTCACGAGGCCGGTCGTCGCCGCGAAGGCGTAAAGATTGTCGACGCCTTCCGCGATCTCCGCGCCGCCGCGGTGCCCATGACGCATCTGCCCCTCGAGCCAGCGCGGATTGGCGAGGCGCATGCGCAGCACGCGTGCAATTTCGTCTTGCAACGGCCGCGCGCGCAGCCGCTCGGGGCGCGTCGCGTCGAGATGCATCAGAGCGGCGTCGCCGCCGAGCATTCTGTTCGCTGCAGCAAAGCCGCCTTCGAAGTCCGCGAAGGCGGGGCCTGTGAGAACGTCGACATCCGCCATGTCCTGCACATGCACATGAGCGTCGGCGCGCGCGACTTGGGCGCCGAAGGCGTCCATCGCCGGTACGCTCTCGCCGGCGCGATCGAGCGCATGTCCGCCGGCCGCAAGATAGGCGTGCGCCAGATCGTCCTGAGACGACCATGCGCCACGCGAAATTCTGTCGCTGACGCCGAGGCCATAGTTTCCCTGCGCGGCGCCGAAGATGCGCGCAAGGTCGTTCGCCTCCTTCAGTGGGTTGACGCTCCCCTCTTCGTCGAGTGCCGCAACCGCGCGCACGACGTCGTCGAAAAGCGTGATGAGACCGGGAAACATATCGCGGAAGAGGCCTGATACGTGCAGCGTGACGTCGACGCGCGGAAAGTCCAGCCGTGCCCGCGGTAAAATCTCAAAGCCGATGATGCGTGCGCTGGCGTGATCCCACTGCGGCGCAACGCCGAGCAGCGCGAGCGCCTGCGCGAAATCCTCGCCGCCGGTGCGGATCGTCGCGCTGCCCCAAAGGTCGAGCATGATGTAGCGCGGATAGTCGCCATACGACTGCGCGTGTCGCGTCATGACTTCGGCGGCGGCGCGGCGGCCGATGTCGTAAGCGGTCTGCGTCGGCGCATGGCGCGGATCGATGCAGAAAAGATTGCGGCCCGTGGGGATCACGTCGGCGCGCCCGCGCGAGGGCGCGCCGGCGGGTCCCGGCTCGACGAATCGTCCCGCGAGCGCGGCGAGGAGAGCGTTGCGTTCGCTTGTTGCGCAGGCGTTACGCGTCGCGTCGTCGTCCTTGCGGCCGAAAACATGCAGCCCGTCGCCGATGCGCATCTCCTTGAGGTCACACATCCAGGCGTCGAGGCGCACGAGCGTGTCGGCGATGCCGGTCTCGCGCGTCACGCCACATTCGTGGGCCAGGCCGCTGCGCTCGGCCTCGTCGAGAATGGCGTCGGCGACAAGTCTCGCCCGGCGCGGATCGAGCGAGGACGCATTGGCGTATTCGTCGAGCAGTGTTTCGAGCGTCGCGGCGGCGTCGAAAAGCTGGGCGTCTGCGAGCGGCGGAGTGAGGTGACCGATCGTCACCGCACATGTGCGGCGCTTCGCTTGCGCGGCTTCGCCGGGATCGTTGACGATGAAGGGATAGACGAGCGGCGTTGGACCGAGGACGACCTCGGGCGCGCAGGATTGCGAGAGCATCACCGATTTGCCCGGCAGCCATTCAAGCGTGCCATGCGCGCCGAGATGGATGAGCGCGTCGATCATCCGCGCGCGCCGCAGCCACAGATAGAAAGCGAGATACGCGTGTCGCGGCGGGCGCTGGATGTCGTGATAGCTCTCGTAACGTTCCGCGCGCGCGCCGCGATCCGGCTGCAAGGCGATGACGAGATTGCCGCGCATGATGCAGGAGAAGTGGAATCCGTCGTTGATGACGGCGGGGTCGGCGCGCGCGTCGCCCCATGTCTCGTTGACGGTTGAGACGAAGTCGCCCGGGAGCTCTGCGAGCCATGCGTGGTAATCGGCGAGCTGGATACGGACTGTATGCGTCGCATCTTCGAGCGTGCGAATGAGAGAGGCAGGCGCATTTCTCCCACAAGGGGCAACGCCGACGTCATAGCCCGCGTCATCCAGAGCCGCGATGATCTCCGCAGCGCTCGCTTCGGCGTCGAGGCCGATCGCATAGCCGCCGCGGCCTCGACGCGCGGGATAATCCGAAAGAATGAGCGCGAGGCTCTTGTCGGCGTTCGTCTTGTGGCGGAGCCGCGCCCAATTCGTCGCGAGATCGGCGACGAAAGCTATACGCGAGGGTTCCGGCGCATGGTGCGGTTCGTCGAGTTCAGCCGCGCCGCGCTGCGCGATTTCCTTGAAGGAAATGGCGCGGGTGAAGATGCGGCCGTCGACTTCCGGGAGGACGACATTCATCGCGAGATCGGCGCCATTCGCGCCGCGCGCGGAAGCTTCCCAGGCTTGGCGAGTCGAGGTTGCGCATGCGACTTGCAACACCGGCGCGTCGGCGCGATCGAGAACGGCGCCGCTTTCGCACCGCGCGGAAAAGGCCGTCGCATTGAGGATCACGTCCGGCGCGAAGGCGTCGAGTGCGCGCGTGACGAAGGCTTCGCTCAGGGGCTCCTTCAGGCTCGCTACATAGAGCGCCTCGACCGCGAAGCCGCGGCCGTGCAAAGCGTCGGCGAGCGCGACGATCGGCGCGACGTCGTCAGCCAGAAACAGCGAGCGGTAGAAGACGATCGTCGCACGGGGCGACTCAGCGGAGGCCGCGCGGCAGGCGTCGTCGAAGCGTCCCGCATTTGCGACCGAGACGCTTTCGCGCCATTGCGCGGCGCGCCCCGCCAGCGTTGCCGCATAGCCGAGAAAGGATCGTAGATTCTCGGGCCCGCCGTCCTGAAAGAAGCGCCAGATGCGATGAAGCGTTTCCGCGTCGAGCGTCGAGGCTTGCGCCAGACGCATGTCGGCGACTGTGTCGCCCGGAACGAGGGCGAGGGCGATTTTCTCGCTGCGAGCCAGCGCCTCCAATTGCTCGACGCCATAGGGCCAGTAGTCCTTGCCGCCGAGCAGGCGCACGATGATGAGCTTCGCGTGCCGCGCCACCGTGTCGAGGTAGAGATCGACGGAGTAGGGGTGCTTCAATTGCGTGAGCGGCGCACAACGAAGGGCGGGGAGCGTTTGCGCCTCGTTACCGTGGAGCCGCGCGAGCAGACGCAGCTCCGAGTCGGAGAAAGACAGGAAGACGATGTCGGCCGGAGTCTGGCCAAGGTCCGTTGCGGCGCCGGCGTCGTCGAGACTATGAAGATCGCGCGGGAGGAGATGCATGGCGCGTCACGGTTGCGCCAGCATGGCGCTGATCGCGTCGCGATCGAGGCCCTTTTCGCCGATGACGACCAGCCGGCTTGCGCGCGCTTCGCCCGGTTTCCATGCGCGGTCGAAATGATGCTGGATGCGCGCGCCGACGCCTTGCACGAGAAGACGCATCGGCTTTCCGACGACGTCCACGAATCCCTTCACGCGAAGCACGTCATGCGCGCGCGCGACGTCGGCGAGCTTCGCGACAAGCGCCGCAGCGTCGGCCACGGCTGGCAGGCTGACGACGAAACTGTCGAAATCGTCGTGGTCGTGGCCGGACTCTGCGTCATGATGCGACGGGCGGCTCGCGAGATCGTCTTCGGCCGCTGCGGCGAGGCCGAGGAGAATGAGCGGATCGACGCGGCCGTCGCGGGCGCGCAAGATCTTCACGGTCTCGCGGGCCCCTTGCGAAAGCTGCCCGGCGACCCGCACTTCTTCAACGGCGTCGAGCAGATCCGTCTTGTTGAGAATGACGAGATCGGCGCAGGCGAGCTGATCCTCGAAGACTTCCTCCAGCGGATTGTCGTGGTCGATCGTCTGCGTCCCTTCGCGCTCCTGCGTTATGGCGTCGAGATCGTCGGCGAAACGTCCCTCCGCCACCGCCTTGCCGTCGATGACGGCGATGACGCCGTCGACCGTGAGCTTCGAGCGGATCGCCGGCCAGTCGAAGGCCTTCACCAGGGGTTTGGGCAGCGCGAGGCCGGATGTTTCGACGATGATGTGGTCGGGCCGCTTCTCATGCGCGAGCAGCGCCTCGATCGCCGGGACGAAATCGTCGGCGACGGTGCAGCAGAGGCAGCCGTTCGCGAGTTCGACGATGTTCTCTTCCGGGCAGTTCTCCACGCCGCAGGCGCGCAGGATATCCCCGTCGACGCCGACGTCGCCGAATTCATTGATGACGAGCGCGAGCCGGCGGTCTTTCGCATTCTCGAGCACGTGGCGGATGAGCGTCGTTTTGCCGGCGCCAAGGAAGCCGGTGATGATCGTGACAGGAATTTTTGCGCCGCTCATGCCGCCTCCGACGCATCGTTCATCAGGCGCCAGAAGAAGCCAGCGAAAGCGCCCGCGAGCACCCAGTCGATCGCCTGCGCCGTGAGCGACGAAGCAGTGAAACGGGCCGCGAGCTCCGCCGGGACAGTGCTTTCGGGTGCAGCCGGCGTCGGCCAGAAAAAATGCGGCGCGAGGATCAGCGCGAGGCCGGCGGCCTTTGCGCCCACATGGTCGAGCTGGAGCAGAGCATAAAGTCCTGCGCCGGTTGAAGCGGCTGTGGCCAGCCACCAGATCTGGCGCCCGACGAGGTCGGTTTCCGCTGCGCCGGGCAGTTGCGGCGCGAGGCCGAGGCTCGTCGCGAGGCCGGTCGCGGCGAAGGCGCAGGCGCCCCAGAGCGCGGCGCGGCGCGGGCCAATGCGGTCGCCCGAAACGAGCATGAAGGCGAGCAGGATGAGCGCGTAGCCGCTGGAGACGGCGATCGTCGCAACGCTCGTCGCCGCCGTACGGCGCAGGCCTTCGAGCGCCGGGGCCGCGGCGGCCTCGGTTGCGTCATGCGCATGTTGCGCCGCCTCATAGACCTCGGCGGCGAGGATGAGCGGAGTCGTGGTGACATGCTGCAGGGCCGCGACGGCGAGGCCCGCAACGAGGCCGGCGACGAGGCCGGCCGCCAGGAGGCGCGCGATCACACGCGGCGGTCAGTGGCAGGGAAAGGAAAGCGCGTGGCGCGAATCATGCGCCGCGTCATGCGCCGCATCGGAGTTCGCGAAGCCCGCCCCATAGACGAATCCGAAGCCGATGACGAGCGCGACAAAAGCGGCCTTCAGCGTCTCGATCCTGGTAGCCGAGAGCGAACGGGCGGCGGCGGTGTTGATCATACGTGGCTCCCTGCCGCCCCACCGGCGGCGAAAAATTGCGACAAGCGACGGCAGGTCTCCTGGCTCCCGGGTCCATCATCCGCGCCGCCTTCCCAAGCTTGCCGCTCAGTGGCCGATGGCGCAGCCTTCCCGGTTACAGTTGCGGGGGCAGCCGCGGGAATTGGGCCGAAGCCCGCACCGCGTTCCCTTTTCCCCTTCTTGCGAAGGACCGTCCCTGTCAGTCATATGCGCGCGTCACCTTAACGTCAAACGGCAAGGAGCGCCTCTTGGAAGCCGAGCAGGAAAAAGATGAGGCCCGCCATCGCATGAAAATGGAGAAGCGCAAGGCCGTTCAGGACGCCGAAGTGGAATCGAAGCCGATCGCGCATAAGGGCCTGCTGATGGTCCACACCGGGCCGGGAAAGGGCAAATCGACCGCAGCCTTCGGTCTGGCGCTCCGCGCCCTGGGTCATGGCTGGAAGGTCGGCGTCGTGCAGTTCGGCAAGGGCGCGTGGCGCTCGGGCGAGCGCGACATGTTGGAGAAGCTCGGCTCCGTCTCATGGCACACGCTAGGCGAGGGCTTCACCTGGGAGACGCAGGACCGCGCCCGCGACGAGGCGGCCGCCCGGCGCGCCTGGGACAAGGCGCGTGAATTGATGGACGACCCCGCCATCAGGCTTCTCGTGCTCGATGAGCTGAATATTTCGCTGCGCTACGAACATCTGCCGCTCGCACAAGTTCTGACCGCCTTTGCGGCGCGCAGGGACGATCTGAACATTGTCGTCACGGGGCGCAACGCCAAGCCGGAACTCATTGCGGCGGCGGATCTCGTGACGGAGATGACGCTTGTGAAACACCATTTCGCCGCGGGCGTGAAGGCGCAGGAAGGCATAGAATTCTGAATAACGTCGGGTCGATTGGAGCCAAACTCAACCGTGTCGGCGCTGCTGCATCCTGTCCGTCGCGAGACTCCATGCGCTGGAAAAAGATCGCCTGAGTGAGACGAGAGCGCGCCAGAGGGCCGAAGCGCCTCTGACCAGCGGCGTGATCAGCATCCCCGTCGATGAGTGCGGCGCCAGGCCTTCTTCAGTGACGCCATATGAAAGGCGAGGGTTCGTCTCCGATGGAACTTCCAGCGTTCCAGCCATCCAGTCCCACACGGCGAGGACGCTGCCGAGGTTGCGATTGAAATGGCTCGGATCGCTCGAATGATGGATCTGATGATGCGCGGGACTCAAGATGAGTTCGTCCCCAGACGCCGCCGAACGGAATCCAGAACTGAGAATGCTGAAGATGGCCGATGGTCCAGAGGAAGATAATGAAAATTATGTTCTTGCCGTCGACGGAGAAAAATTCGGCGCTGCGGCCGAACAGCCACTCCAACAGTCCGGCGGCGGCTCCGATAAACGCGGCGAGCATGTATCCGAAAACGATGCTGTCGATGGGATGATTTCTGAAATTCGTCAGAGGCGTCAAAACGTCGGCAGTATGGTGGAGTTTGTGAAACTCCCACAGAAACGCAATCCTGTGTTTGAAATAGTGGTCAACCCAGAATCCGATTTCGTAAGCCAGGAAGAGGACGACGGTCGAGGCAATTTTTGTCGTAAGGTTGCAGCAATCGAAGGGCTCGATCGAGCCGAAGGCGCTGCTGAGCATGGCGTGAACGGCCGTCGCAACGCTGCTCGTCGAGATCACCAGGCCGCCGACGATGACCGGCATGAAGACGACGCTCAGGACAAAAAGTTTCACGTCCGCGTGAAAGGATTCGCTGATCAGAATGTTTTTCGCGAAAATGGCGCGGGCGATCGCGCGCCAGTTTGATCGCCCGCGGCGCTTCTTCTGGCGATAGGCCAAAGCGCAGAACCCGACGCAGAACGATGACGCCAGCGAATAGATCGATAAAATCGAGCCTGCGGAAAGCAGCTCGACGGAGATCCTTTTTGCCGCAAAGCGGACAGCGTTGTTCAGGTCCATTGCAGGCTTCTGATCTCGAGAGTTTTATTTTCTAGCCGGGACTGAAGCGCTTGTTTTTCGGTGGCGATGACTCGGGATGGGCGCTCGAACGGATTGCGCGCAAAGCGTATTCGCTCGGCAGGATGTTGCCAAGGGTTACGCCCAAATCGCGGCTCCCCGGTCGCGGGCGAGCTAACCGCGCCTTCGTCGGGCGATGGTCAGCGCGATATTCGGCAGGGCTGGCGCGGCCTCGACGAGAACGGCGCCGAGCAGAATGAGGCCACAGCCAAAGATGGCGAGGCCCGTCAATCGCTCCGACAGCAGCACGGCTCCCGACAGGGCCGCAAAAACGCTTTCAAGCGACATGATCAAGGCGGCTTCCGCCGCTGGCGTGTATTTCTGAGCGAATATCTGCAGCGTGTACGCAATTCCGCCGGAGCAAAGGCCGGCGAAAAGGATTGAAGGAAGCGCCAGCCGTAATCCCGCCGTCGAAAAAGGTTCGACGCTGAGTCCGCCGACGAGGCCTAAAATGCCGGTGACGCCGAACTGCGCAAAGGCGAGAAAAAATGGCCGGTCGGTGCGGCTGAGAAAGACCGGAACCAGGCCGATCAGGGCGGCCCAGGCGATATCCGCAATGAGGACGAGCGCGTCGCCCGACGTCCATCGCTGGAACTGACCTTCTTCCGTCAGAAACCAGGCTCCGGCGATGGATATCAGGCTCGCGATCACGACCGCGGCCCTCGGTCTCCTCCCGGTCGTCATCCAGACGATCAAGGGAACAAAAATCACGTAGAGGGCCGTCAGGAAACCGCCGTTGGTCGCTGTCGTGGTGACGAGGCCGACCTGCTGCAGGCTGGCGCCGGAGAACAGGCAAAGGCCAATCAGGCCAGCGAAGCCCATATCTCCTTTGTTCAGCGCGGACCGCTCGGCCTTGTTGTGTTCGTAAAGTGCGAGGGGGGCGAGCGCGATCCAAGACAGCAGAAAACGCGCGCCGACAAAAGTAACCGGCCCCATGCTGTCGTTGGCGTATTTCTGCGCGATGAAAGCTGTTCCCCAAATGAATGCGACCAGCAGCAACAGCAGATCAGCACGCAGGCGGGTCATCATCATCCTTGGAATCTTGCCATGGGCGACGCGGATTGCGCCGGGTCTGGTGGCGCGAAGCGGCCCAAAAAAGCGGAAGCCGACGCTCGATCAAGTCGAGAACGTCGGCTCCAAAAAGATCTGCGCCTTCATCCGGCGGATCTGTCCCCAAAAGACAAGGTCGGGAGTTTTAGCCCCCGACATGTCCATAGGCAGGGGTATTACTGGATCATGCGGCTCGTCGAGCCCACGCCATTGCCTTCCATGCCATTACGGTTGCCCGTGCCGTTCGTGCCCTCGGGGGAGATCCAATCCGGAACCCACGTAAGAGCGACGATGACGAAGCCGAGGAAGGCGGCAACCCAGACCAGCATCTTGCCGATATCGCCAGTGTTGTGAACGTTGACGGACATGCGATTTCCCCCTGTTGTTTCTTTTACCTGAATGCTTGCCGCATCGAGGTAACCCTAGCCCGAATTCAAAACGCTTGGCAATCGGCGCACGGCGCCTATTTTCAACCACCCAAAATTGATAGTTTTATACATAAAAACAATTACATAGAGTGCGACAAGAGGTCGCGGACAAATTTATTTTTGCAGCGCAAAATCAGAAGAATTCCTGCTTCGTCCGCCGCGCTCGGGAGATCGCCGCGCCCTTTTCTTAATTCGCGGGAGGCGCGCCGCGGCGGCTACGCCTACGCATGGCGCGTGGCCTATTGCTCCGGGCGGGCGCTTCGCATATAAGCCCGCCATCCCACAGGCGAAGGTTTATGCGGCGTCTGCTCAAGACGTCGCTTCCGGTGGCCGGCTTCCGGCCTCTTTCCATCCCTTTCGCCGAGGCATAACCGGAGAAACGAACATGGCGCTTCCTGACTTCTCTATGCGCAGCCTTCTCGAGGCTGGCGCTCATTTCGGCCACCAGTCGCATCGCTGGAACCCGAAGATGGCTCCTTATATCTTCGGCGCCCGCAACAACATTCATATCATCGATCTCGCCCAGACGGTGCCCCTGCTGCATCAGGCGCTCAAGACCGTTTCCGACACGGTCGCCAAGGGCGGCCGCGTGCTCTTCGTCGGCACGAAGCGTCAGGCTCAGGATCAGATCGCCGATTCGGCGAAGCGAAGCGCGCAGTATTTCATCAATTCCCGCTGGCTCGGCGGCACGCTGACGAACTGGAAGACCATCTCCGGCTCTATCAACCGCCTGCGCAAGCTCGATGAGCAGCTTTCCGCCGGCGCCTCGGGCGTGACGAAGAAGGAGCGCCTGCTCCTCACGCGCGAGCGCGATAAGCTGGAGAAGGCGCTCGGCGGCATCAAGGACATGGGCGGCACGCCCGACCTGATCTTCGTCATCGACACCAACAAGGAGCAGCTTGCGATCAAGGAGGCGAACCGCCTCAAGATCCCGGTTGTGGCGATCCTCGACACGAACTGCGATCCGGACGGAGTCACCCATCCGATCCCGGGCAACGACGACGCCGGCCGCGCGATCGCGCTCTACTGCGACCTCATCGCCCGCGCCGCCATCGACGGCATCTCCCGCAGCCAGGGTTCGGTCGGAGTAGACATGGGCGCCGCCGAGACGCCCGACGTCGAGCCGGCCGTAGCCGTCGCCGCGGCGGACGTCGGCGAGGCTTACGAGCGGGTCGAGGCTTTCGAGCTTCTTGCCGCCCCGCGCGGCGCGCCCGACGATCTCGCCAAGCTCAATGGCGTCGGCCCGCAGCTCGTCAAGAAGCTCAACGACGCCGGCATCTTTCACTATTGGCAGCTCGCCGCCATGACGCCGGCCGACATGGAGAAGGTCGACGCCGACCTCAAGCTCAACGGCCGCATCGGCCGCGACGGCTGGGTCGATCAGGCGCGCGGGCTTCTCTCCGCCTGAACGAACGCCGGACTGTCACCTTTCGTCTTTACGTCGGGCGCCGGCTCATAACTGAGTCGGCGCCCGACGCAATACACGCCCCGAGAGCCGGCAAGCCGCTTTATTGAAGCGCTGCACGCTTTCCGAAACAGAAGGATCTCACGCAATGGCAACGATCACCGCCGCTCTCGTCAAGGAACTGCGCGAGAGCACCGGCGCCGGCATGATGGATTGCAAAGCCGCGCTCACCGCCACCGAGGGCGAGTTCGAGGCCGCAATCGACTGGCTGCGCAAGAAGGGCCTCTCCAAGGCCGCCAAGAAGGCCGACCGCGTCGCCGCCGAGGGCCTCGTCGCCGCGCTCGCCGGCGGCAAGACTGGCGTCGTCGTCGAGGTGAACTCCGAGACCGACTTCGTTTCGCGCAACGGCGACTTTCAGACGCTCGTGAAGAATATCGCCGAAGTCGCGCTCGCGACCGGCAAGAGGGACGCGGCGGAACTCGGCGCCCAGGCCTATCCGGGCGGCGGCACGGTGGCCGAAGCCGTCACCACCGCGATTGCGACCATCGGCGAGAACCTCACGTTGCGCCGCGCCGCCTCGCTCAGCGTCGGCGACGGCGTCGTGGGCCGTTATGTTCACGGCCAGGTCGTCGATGGCCAGGGCAAGATGGCGGTGATCGTCGCGCTCGAATCGACCGGCGACAAGGAAGTGCTCGCCAAGCTCGCGCGCGAAATCGCCATGCATGTTGCCTCGGCCAATCCGCAGGCGATGGACGCCTCCGGCCTCGATCCGGCCGTCGTCGAGCGCGAGGCGAACCTGCTGCGCGAGAAGAACGCCGGCAAGCCCGCCAATGTGCTCGAGAAGATCGTCGACTCCGGCATCAAGACCTTCGCCAAGGAAGTCTGCCTGCTCGATCAGCCCTCGAACCATCCCGAGCACAATGGCAAGACCATTGCGCAGGCGGTGAAGGAACTGGAAGGCAAGGCCGGCGCGCCGATCGCCGTCAAGGGCTTCGTCCGCTATGCGCTCGGCGAGGGCATCGAGAAGCAGACGAGTGATTTCGCGGCGGAAGTCGCGGCGGCCGCGAAGGGCTGACGCTTCCCGCTTCAGGACAAAAGAAAGGCCGGGGCGTCGAACCCCGGCCTTTTTCTTTACGCCCCCGTCCAGAAGGCCCTCAGTCCTTTGCGCGCTCGACGTAAGAGCCGTCTTCCGTCTGAATGACGACGCGCGTGCCGGTCTGGATATGGGGCGGCACCATCACGCGGGCGCCGTTTGAGGCTTTGGCGGGCTTGTAGGAAGATGAGGCCGTCTGGCCCTTCATCGCCGGCTCGGTTTCGACGATCTCGAGCGTCACGCGCGCGGGAAGCTGGATGGCGACGGCGAGGCCGTTGAACATGGACAGGATGCAGACCATGCCTTCCTGCAGCCACTGGGCCTGGTCGCCGATGACGTCCTTCGGCACAATCACCTGCTCGTAATTGGCCTGATTCATGAAGGTATAGCCGTCGTCGTCATTGTAAAGGAAGCTGTAGTCCTGATCCTCGACGAAGGCGCGTTCGACCTGCTCGGTCGTCTTGTAGCGGTCGGTGGTCTTCACGCCATCGGAGAGGCGGCGCATGTCGATCTGCGTCGTCGGCGTGCCCTTGCCGGGGAAAAAGCTCTCGGCGGTGAGAACGACATAAAGATTGCCGTCTTCACGCTCAATGATATTGCCCTTGCGAATCGAGCTGGCGATGACTTTCACAGGTTCGGTTCCTTCAACGCCGGCGCGCCGGCTCGCGTTCATTGCCGGCCCTTGCCAGCCTGGTCTATGAACGGGGTAAGACCATATTTCGCGTGCGTCGGCAATGGCGGCTCGCGGGGAGGGTTCATGACGCGCGCTTCGCCCTGGTGGGCACGGAATGTTTACGCCGATCGCAAGCCTTTTCTCAAGGCGCGCGGGGCCATAACCGCAGCCACACGCCGATT
This sequence comes from uncultured Alphaproteobacteria bacterium, assembly GCA_963806665.1. Taxonomy (GTDB): domain Bacteria; phylum Pseudomonadota; class Alphaproteobacteria; order Rhizobiales; family Beijerinckiaceae; genus Methylocystis. The sequence continues at coordinate 721,613 of CAWDYM010000007.1, forward strand.
TTTCGCAGGGGAGGGCTTCACCGAGGTTGAAACAGCCGCGCTGCAGGTCTCGCCCGGGAACGAGATTCATCTCTCCGCCTTCTCGACCGAGCTCATCGGGCCGGGGGGAGAGAGAGCCGCCTGCATCTGCACACCTCGCCGGAGTTCGCCTGCAAGAAGCTGCTGGCGGCGGGGGAGGAGCGGATATTCACTTTGGCGCGGGTATTTCGAAATCGCGAGCGCTCGGCGCTGCATCACCCTGAATTCACCATGCTGGAGTGGTATCGGACGGGCGAACCCACCTTCCGGATTTACGAGGATTGCGCGGGGCTGATGGCGGCGGCGGCGCATGCGGCGGGCGCGTCGGATTTTTCCTGGCGCGGGCTGGCGTGCGATCCCTTCGCCGAGCCGGAGATCGTCACGGTCTGCGAAGCCTTCGCGGCTCACGCGGGCATCGATCTCGGGGCTCTCCTCGATGACCGCGACGGGCTCGTGAAGGCGGCGGCGCGCGACGGCATACGCATCGCGGCGGACGACACCTGGTCCGACCTGTTCAGCAAGATCATGTCGGAGAAGGTCGAGGGGCGGCTTGGGAGCGGGCGGCCGACGATCCTCGTCGATTACCCCGCGAGCGAGGCGGCGCTGGCGTGCGTGAAGCAGGACGATCCGCGTTTCGCCGATCGCTTCGAACTCTATGTCTGCGGGGTGGAGGTCGCGAACGGCTTTGCGGAATTGACGGACCCGGCCGAGCAGCGCCGACGTTTCGAGGCGCAAATGGCTGAGAAGGACCGGATTTACGGGGAGAGTTATCCGATCGATGAGGATTTCCTTGCGGCGCTGGCGAATATGCCGGCGGCCTCAGGGGTGGCGCTCGGCTTCGACCGCCTCGTCATGCTCGCGACGGGAGCGGAACGCATCGAGCAGGTGCTCTGGACGCCGGTGGCGGAGCACGGGACCTTGTGACGTCCTTAATTGTATATAGCACATGTTACGCTCGTGAATATGGCCGGTTCTTTTGGGTGGTCTAACCTCGTAGCGCTCGCTAAGCACGGAGCGTTGTGGACAAGCAGCACCTCCAGTTTCCGCGCCAGGTTCGATGTCTCAGAAGCCCCTTCGCTCCGTCTCCGAACTCGCCGCGGCCGGTCTTCTTTCCGCCGACCCTGCGACGCTGCGCGACGTCGAGACGCGCTACAGCGTCGCCGTCTCTCCGGAGATCGCGCGGCTTATCGACCCCGATGACCCCCTCGATCCGATCGCGCGCCAGTTCCTGCCCGACGCGCGCGAACTCGTCACGCTTCCAGAAGAACGCGCCGATCCCATTGGCGACGAGGCGCACAGCCCCGTCCTGGGGATCGTGCATCGCTATCCCGATCGCGTGCTCCTGAAACTACTCACCATCTGCCCCGTCTATTGCCGCTTCTGCTTCCGGCGCGAGACGGTTGGACGCGGCAAGGGCGACCTTCTGGGTGGCGCCCAAGTCGAGAGGGCGCTCGATTACATCGCCGCAACCCCGCAGATTTTCGAGGTTATCCTCACAGGCGGCGATCCGCTGATGCTTTCGGCCCGGCGGCTTTCCGCCGTCGCGCGGCGTCTCGCGGACATGCCGCATGTCGCGTTGCTGCGCGTCCATACCCGCGCGCCCACCGCGACGCCCGAGCTCGTAACGCCCGAGCGCCTCGCCGCGCTGCACGAGAGCCAAAAAGCGCTTTACGTCGCGCTGCATGTCAATCATGCGCGGGAGCTTTCGGGCGCCGCGCGGGCGTCGATCGCCCGCCTTCGCGCGGCCGGCGCGACGCTGCTCTCGCAGACCGTGCTGCTGAAAGGCGTCAACGACGATCCGGACGTTCTCGAAGCGCTCATGCGCGATCTGCTGAGCGCTGGCGTGAAACCTTATTATCTTCATCATCCCGACCTTGCGCCGGGCGCCAGCCATTTCCGACTCTGGGATCGAGGCGGGCCGCCGTATCTATGCGGAACTCGCGCGCCGCATTACGGGAATCGGCCTGCCCGCGCTACGTTCTCGACATTCCGGGCGGCTATGGAAAGGCTAGCGTCGCCCAGATGGAGCCAGACGGCGCCGGGGGATGGCGCGTGAGGGATCGCTCGGGACGTGTGCATATCTACCGCGATGCGCTCTAATCTCGCCGCAAGATTGACGTGATTCCCCGCTTTCTCGCGTACTTCCCTTTTAGGAGACAGATGCGCTTGCGCCAATTGTCGCTTTTTCTCGTTCTCTGCCTCGTCGCGTTCGCGGCCCCGTTCGCGCGAGCCGATGCGCCGCCGACCCCGATCGAACAGGTCAACGCCCGGCTCGACCGCACGCGCGCGACGCTCGACGAAGCGCACAAGGCGCTCGACGACCCCAATCTTTCGGATCGATCGCTCAAGCTCCTGCGTGAACGCATCGATCCGCTCAAGAGCGAACTCGAGGCGACGATCGATCAGCTCACGCCAAAGCTGGCGGCGATCGACGCGCGACTGAAGGAATTGGCGCCGCCGGACGCAAAGCCGCCGGAGACGAAGCCGGCCGAGCCCGAGAAACCCGCAGCCAAACCCGCGGCGCAACCCGCAGCCCAACCCCCCGCGCAAGCGCCCGCGCCGCCCCAGGCCGCTCCGCAGAAATCCGCGCCCCTGCCGCCGTCGCGGCCGACGAAGCCTACGGCGGAGACGAAAGCCGACGCTCAAAAAGCGCCGGCGTCTCCCGCGCCGCCAGCAGCCGCAGCTTCGCCGGGTCCATCCGCCGAGGCGAGCGCCAGCGCCGAACTCGACGAGCAACGCAAGAGCTTCGACGCCATAGACGCGACGCTGAAGCGCGCCCGCGCCATGCTTCTCGAAACGCGCCAATTATCTGTGCAGATCGTCGCGCGCCAACGGGCGCTCTTCGCCAGGATGCTCTTCCTGCGCACTGACGGATTGTTTTCGCCGGAATTGTGGCGGGCGGCCCTTGCCGACGCCCCCGCCGTCACGAGCGCCGCGGAGACGTTCCTGCTGGATCGCGCCGCGAATTTCTCGAGCCGCCTGCAGAGCCGCCGCGTCGAATTCGCATTCATTGTGCTCGCGATCCTGCTCGCCTTGCCGCCCGCCTTCATCGTCGCGCGGCGCGTCGTGCGGCGCAATCATGGGGGCGTCAAGCCGACGCCGTTCCGGCGCGCCCTTGCGGCGGGCTGGACGGCGCTCGTCGCCGCCTCCGTGCCGGTGGCCGCCGCCGCCGCCTTCGGGGTGGCGCTGGAGAGCCTCGATCTCATGGATTTCGGGGTTGGAGCCGGTCTGGCGCCGGATATTCGAGGCGGTCGCCCGCATCTCCTTCGCCTATGGCGCGACGCGGGCGATCCTCGCCCCGAATCATCCCGAATGGCGCATCGTCGATCCCGGCGACTGGCTTGCGCGCCACCTCGTTCGGCTCATAACCGCGGCGGCGATCGTCCTCTCCGTCACGCGGCTCGTCGAGCAGATCGAAGAAACGGTGCAGGCGAGTTTGCCGCTGGTCATCGTGACGCGCGGCGTAGGAGTGATGATCGTCGCGGGGCTGCTGCTCGCGGCGCTGGCGTCGCTCGCCCCGCACAAGGCGGCGGCTCAGGGAGAGGCTGGCGCCACGCGCGAGGGCCGGGACTGGCTCGCCGTCTCCCGTCTCCTCGGGGCGTTCGCGCTGCTCGTGATCATCGGGGCCTGTCTGGCGGGCTACGTCACCTTCGCCAATTTCGTCATCCTGCAAGCCGCTTGGACAGCGGCGGTCGCCTTCCTTCTTTATCTGGTCGTGGCGCTCTCGGGAGGCCTGCGTCGAGCATGCGTTTTCGGCGGATGGCCTTCTCGGCCGCACCCTGATCAGCGGCCTTGGTGTCAAACGCGAGCAGCTTGCGCCGATCGGCGTGCTGCTGGCCGGCCTCGTAACCATTGTCGCCTGGGTCGCGGCGGCGCTCCTCGCGCTTGCGCCGTTCGGCTATGAGTTCGGACGATCTTCTCGCCAACTTCCGTAGCGCTTTCTTTTCCTTCAAGATCGGCGACGTCACAGTCTCGCCCTCTTCCGCGATCACCGCGGTCGGCCTGTTTTTCCTCGTGCTTGCCGCGGCGCAGGGGCTTCGGCGCTGGCTGGATACGCGCCTCCTGCCGCTGACGCGGCTCGACGTCGGTCTGCGCAGCTCGATCAACTCGACGCTTGGCTATGCTTGGCGTCTTCGGCGCGGCGCTCACGGCGGCGTCCAGCGTCGGCATCGGCGTCGAAAAACTCGCCATTGTCGCGGGCGCGCTTTCTGTGGGCATCGGTTTCGGCCTGCAGTCGATCGTCGGAAATTTCGTTTCCGGCCTGATCCTGCTCTGGGAGCGCGCGATCCGTGTCGGCGACTGGGTCGTCGTCGGCGACGAGCAGGGCTATGTGCGCCGGATCAATGTCCGCTCGACGGAGATCGAAACCTTCGACCGCGCCACCATGATCGTGCCCAACTCCAATCTGGTCAGTGGCGTCGTCAAGAACTGGCTGCGCGGCGACCGGGTGGGGCGCATCAAGGTCGCTCTCGCGCCGCATTCCGGCGTCGACCCGGAAGTAATGCGCGACATCATGCTAGCCGCCGCCCGCGCGCAGGAGGGCGTATTGCGCATCCCTGCGCCGCAGGTGATGTTCCTTGGCATGGAGGCGTCGAACTTCAAGTTCGAACTCTGGTGCTACCTCGAGGACGTCGAGAAATCCTCGCGCGTGCGTAGCGATCTGCACTTCGACCTGTACCGCAGGCTATCGGAGGCGGGAATCAGGATGGCCGCCGCGAGCGAGCCGGCAAAAACGATTTTGCAGCTCCCGGAGCTGGACAAGCTTGCCGCCGCCGCGGCGGCCACCGCTCTGGCGATCGAAGCCGATATCGTTCAGCTGGGGTCTGGCGACGTCACGCGGCCCAACGCTGCGGCGGAAGAGGCGAGGGAGCCGGCGGAGACGGAGCAGGCCTGACTTATTCCCACTCCGCGGCGCACGTGCTAGACGGGCGCTCCCGCCATCATCAGGATCAACGCCGCGCCCATGTCCGAGGTCGTCACCCGCTTCGCTCCGTCTCCCACAGGTTTCCTCCATATCGGCGGGGCGCGCACGGCGCTGTTCAACTGGCTCTACGCCCGGCGCCACGGCGGGCGGATGATGCTGCGGATCGAGGACACCGACCGCGAGCGCTCCACCCAGGCGGCGATCGACGCCATCATCGACGGCATGAAGTGGCTCGGCCTCGATTGGGACGGCGAAGTCGTCTACCAGTTTTCCCGCGCCGGGCGGCACGCCGAGGTGGCGCATGAGATGCTTGCGCAGGGCAAGGCCTATCGTTGCTACGCCACTCAGCAGGAACTCGAGGAGATGCGTGAGACGGCGCGGGCCGAAAAGCGCCCGCCGCGCTATGACGGGCGCTGGCGCGACCGCGATCCCTCGGACGCGCCCGCGGGCGCGCCCTTCGTCGTGCGCATCAAGGCGCCCGAGAGCGGCGAGACGGCCGTCGAGGACGCCGTGCAGGGCCGGGTCGTGTTCCCCAACAAGGATCTCGACGATTTCATCCTGCTGCGCTCCGACGGAACGCCGACTTATATGCTCGCCGTCGTCGTCGACGATCACGACATGGGCGTGACCCAGATTATCCGCGGCGACGACCATCTGACCAACGCCGCGCGCCAGACGCACATCTACGAGGCGATGGGCTGGGAGGCGCCGGCCTTCGCCCATATTCCGCTCATCCATGGGCCGGATGGCGCGAAGCTCTCCAAACGCCACGGCGCGCTCGGCGTCGACGCCTACCGCGCCATGGGTTATCTGGCGTCGGCGCTGCGCAATTACCTCGTGCGGCTCGGCTGGTCGCAGGGCGACAAGGAGTTTTTCACGCTCCCCGAGATGATCGAGGCTTTCGACCTCGCGCAGGTGCATCGCTCCCCCGCGCGCTTCGACTTCGCGAAGCTCGAAAACATGAACGGGCACTATCTGCGCGATACGCCCGACGACGAATTATTCGACACCCTGATCGCAACGCTGCCTTACCTAGAAAGCGGCGCGGCGGTGCTCAAGACGCTAGACGAAAGGAAGCGCGCGCAGCTGCGGGCCGCGCTGCCGGGTCTGAAGGCCCGCGCCAAGACGCTCAACGAGCTTGTCGACGGAGCGGGTTTCCTTTTCGTCGAGCGCCCGCTGCTGCTCGACGAAAAAGCACAGAAGCTGCTCTCGCCGGAGGCGAAGGCCCGGCTTTCCGCGCTCGGGCCGAAGCTCGCGGCGCTTTCCGAATGGACCGCCGCGGAGACGGAAGGCGTCGGTACGTGATCTTTCGGTCGAGCTTGGCGTGAAGCTGGGCGATCTCGCGCAGCCGCTGCGGGCCGCGCTTACCGGCCGCTCGACCTCGCCGGGCATTTTCGACGTGCTCGAAATTCTCGGGCGCGACGAGAGCCTTGCGCGCATCGCCGATCAGAGCGCCTGAACCGGTTCGGTTGGGCGCCGCAAAAAGCGTCGTCGGCTTCGCTTTCACAGCCTTAGCTGTAGGCTTTCCGCAATGCATTGAAGCTTGACAGGCTTTGCGGTTGATATAGCCTTTTTGCGCTGCACAAGACGGCTTCCCCGGCCTGGCGGTGCAAAATTTCAGGCCTGCCAGCGTCACGACGCAATCATATGAGAGCAGTTGGAGACACTGAGTGCGGCGCTTTCGGCGCCGGGCCGATCAAAGAGGTGCGCAATGGTCGAGACCAAGGGTTCTTTCGCGATCGACGGCAAGACCATCGACCTTCCCGTCATGGAAGGCACGATGGGACCCTCCGTCGTGGACATCCGCAATCTCTACGGCGAGACGGAGATGTTCACCTTCGATCCCGGCTTCACGTCGACCGCGTCCTGCGAATCGAAGATCACCTTCATCGACGGCGATGAGGGCGTTCTGCTCTATCGCGGCTATCCGATCGAACAACTCGCCGAGCATGGCGACTTTCTCGAGACCTGCTATCTGCTGCTCTATGGCGAACTGCCCTCGGCGAGCAGAGAAAGCCAATTTCGACTACCGCATCACGCGCCACACCATGGTGCATGAGCAGATGGCGCGCTTCTTCCAGGGTTTCCGCCGCGACGCCCATCCGATGGCGGTCATGGTGGCCTCTGTCGGCGCGCTTTCGGCCTTCTATCATGACTCGACCAATATCGTTGATCCGGTCGAGCGCATGGTCGCCTCGACGCGCATGATCGCGAAAATCCCGACGCTGGCGGCGATGGCCTATAAATATTCGGTCGGCCAGCCGTTCGTTTATCCCAAGAATGATCTCGACTATACGTCGAACTTCCTGCGCATGTGCTTCGCTGTGCCTTGCGAGGAATACAAGGTCAATCCGGTGCTCTCGCGGGCGCTGGACCGCATCTTCATCCTGCACGCCGATCACGAGCAGAACGCCTCGACCTCGACCGTCCGCCTCTCAGGCTCCTCGGGCGCCAATCCTTTCGCCTGCATCGCGGCCGGCATCGCCTCGCTCTGGGGACCTGCGCATGGCGGCGCCAATGAGGCCGTGCTCAAGATGCTCGCCGAGATCGGCACGCCGGACCGCATTCCGCAGTTCATCGCCCGCGCCAAGGACAAGAACGATCCTTTCCGCCTGATGGGCTTCGGCCACCGTGTTTATAAAAACTACGATCCGCGCGCCAAAATCATGCAGCGCACGACGCGCGAAGTCTTGAACGAGCTCGGCGTGAAGGACGATTTGCTCGACGTCGCGCTGGAACTCGAGCGCATCGCGCTTTCCGACGAATATTTCATCGAGAAGAAGCTCTATCCGAACATCGACTTCTATTCCGGCATCACGCTCAAGGCGATGAACTTCCCAGTCGCCATGTTTACCGTTCTCTTCGCGGTGGCGCGCACGGTGGGCTGGATCGCCCAGTGGAAGGAGATGATCGAGGACACGGGCTCCAAGATCGGCCGACCGCGCCAGCTCTACACTGGCGAGAAACGGCGCGACTATATTCCGATGTCGAAGCGCTGAGTTTGCCAAACGCCGCGCATCCGTTCACTCTCCCAAAAAGACGGCTCTTGGATTAGATGAGTTCAGTCTCGTCGAGGTCCGGAGCCCCCGTGTCATCACAACTATCTGATATCTGGTTTGAAACGCGGGTCGCCGCGGAGAGTCTCGCCGACTTCATGGGCGGCGCGCGCCTGCGCCTTGGGGTCACGGGCCTTTCGCGCGCCGGCAAGACGGTGTTCATCACCTCCCTCGTGCACCATCTGACGCGAGCCCTCGCGGCGGGGCGCAAGTCGAATCTGCCCGTGTTCCGAGCGTTGGCGGAGGGACGGATCGTCTCCGCCCACCTCGATCCACAACCCGATTTCAACGTGCCGCGCTTCTCCTACGAGGAGCATCTCGAGGCCTTGACCAGCGGCCCGGATCGGCACTGGCCACAGTCGACGTACCGCATCTCGGAACTGCGGGTCTCGCTCGAATTCAACGCCAAGGCGTTCTCGCTCCGCCACATCGGCCAGGAAAGCTCCCGGCTCGACATCGATATCGTGGACTATCCCGGCGAATGGCTGCTCGATCTGCCCTTGCTGGGCAAAACCTACGCGCAGTGGTCGCGTGAGACGCTGGATGCCGCGAGCGCGGCGTCGCGCGCGCCCATCGCCGCGGACTGGCGCGGCGCGACCGCGATGGCCGATCCCAAGGGCCGTTACGCCGAGCAGACGGCACAGAAGCTCGCTAAGCTTTTCACCGACTATCTGCGCAGCGCCAAGACAGAGCGTTTTGCGCTCTCGACCTTGCCGCCGGGCCGTTTTCTCATGCCAGGGGATCTCGATGGTTCGCCTGCGCTGACATTCGCGCCTTTGCCGGTGGAGGAGGGGGAGGAGCTGCCTTACCGCAGCCTGGGGCGCGAAATGGAGCGGCGCTACGAGGCCTACAAGACACATGTCGTGAAGCCGTTTTTCCGCGATCACTTCGCGCGCCTCGATCGTCAGATCGTGCTCGTCGATGCGCTCGCCGCGCTGAACTCCGGCCCCGCCGCCGTGCGCGATCTCGAAACCGCGCTCGCCGATGTGCTGACGGCGTTTCGCACCGGCCGCTCAAATCTCATCTCGGCGATGTTCCGGCCCAAGATCGACCGCATCCTGTTTGCGGCGACGAAGGCGGATCACCTCCACCATACGAGCCACGACCGGCTGGAAGCGATCCTGCGGCATCTCACAAGTCGGGCCATCGCGCGCGCGGAGGGTGTTGGCGCGACGATCGACGTGATCGCTCTCGCCGCCGTGCGCGCGACCCGCGAAGCCACCGTCCGCCATGAAGGCGAAAAGCTTTCCGCCATCGTCGGCACGCCGATCAACGGCGAGCGCATTGGCGGTGACGTGTTCGACGGAATCGTGGAGGGCGCGATTTTTCCGGGCGAACTGCCCGACGATCCGAAGGCGGTGTTTCGCGGCGACGCGCTGGCGCTCGACGAAGAGGAAGCCGAGTTCCGCTTTTTGAAATTCCGGCCGCCCATCGCCAAGATCGGCAAGGACCAGGAGCCCTTGCCGCTGCCGCACATCCGCCTCGACCGTGCGATGGAGTTCCTTTTGGGCGACAAGCTAGCCTGACGATCGCGTGTCGCCGGGCTTGCCCGAGAACGTCACAAGAAGGTCCTCGTGCCGCACGATGTATTGGCAGGCCAGACGATAACGCGGCGCGATATCGCTTGCTTCAGCGCGGCGGATTTCCTCGGGCGTGATCTTGCCGATTTCGAAGAGCCGCCGCTTCTCCTTCTGCGTGAGTTGCGAGCCGAGCGTGCGGCCGGAGAGGGTAAGAACGTCGACAGTGCAGACTCCGCAATCGCCTTCTCCGCAGGCGTGCGGCAGCGGAATCCTGTGCTCTTCCGCGACCGCCAGAATGCTCGCCGCGTCGTCGGTCGCCTTGAAAACCGTTACGGCGTGCGGAAGCGTGGGAGAAGAGAAGGTGATGTGCGGCATGACGCGCTCTCCACCGAACGGACCGGCAGACCCGGTCTGCCGGTCAACGCTTTTATTGACGCCTGATAACGGCCGGGGTTACGCCCCGCCCGGCTCGCCGCTGAATTTGACGAGAATGTCCTGGTCACGAACGACATACTGACAGGCGAGCCGGAATTTCGGCGCGATGTCGTCGACTTCCGCCAGACGAATTTCCTCGGCGGTGATCTTGCCGAGCGACTTCAATTGCGCCTTCTCTTTCTCGGTGAGCGCCGAGCCCATCGTCTTGCCGGACAGCGTCACCACTTCGATCAGGCAGGAGCCGCATTCGCCGTCTCGGCAGTCATGCGGGATCCGGATCTTATGGGCGTCGGCGACGGCCAGAATGCTTGAGGTGTCGCCCGCCACCGCATAGACGGTGACGTTCTTGTGCAGCAAGGGCAACTCGAAAGTGACGTTGGGCATGGCGTTTCCTTATCCGAATTTGAACAACACGCCGAAACCGCCGCGCGGGTAGTTCCAGGTGATGTCGCCGGACGCTTCGCACAACACGCGGCAGGTGCCGCATTCGAGACAGCCGTCCGGCGTGATTTCGACCTGTCCCGAACTTGTTTCCGCATAGCAGCCCGCCGGACAGATGCGGGTCATCGCCAGCAGGTTCTGGGAGGGCTTTTCATGCGGGCGAATGGCGATGTGTGGTTTGCCAGCGTCCACGAGGTAACGGTTCTGGTAGAGCTTTTCTTCAACTCGGGCGGCCAAGGACATTGGATTTCTCCTGTCGCTACGTTCTCTTTCCTCGTTTACGCAAAATCAGCGCCAACTCATCGGCGCCCTAGCGCCACGCGCGCGCCAATCTGAACGCGTCGCCGACGAGGCCGGTCCATTTGCGCTCCTTCACGAAGGAGGCGATGGTGGCCTTCTCCTTGTCGAGCTTTGGCGTGCCGTCGACGCGCAGGAAGTTCTCCATCGCTTTCGAGACGAGCGCCGGATAGGCGAGGAAATAGTTCTGCGAATTGGCATGCAGAAGCGCAGGCATGTCCTTGTATTTCTTGAGGTCCTTCATAACGAAACTGTCGTCGAGGAATTTCTTGTAGAGCGCCAGATTCTGCTTGGTCGCCGGTTCCTTGCGCGATTTGATCTGGAAGATCGCTTCGCCGGCGAGGCGGCCGGACGTCAGCGCGAGGTTGGAGCCCTCGCGGTGAATGGCGTTGTTGAGTTGCGCCGCGTCGCCGCAAACCACCCAGCCGTCGCCGAAAAGATCCGGAATTGTCTTGTATCCGCCCTCGGGAATGAGATGGGCGGCGTATTCCTTCACTTCCGAGCCTTCGAGCAGCGGCTTGATCGAGGGATGGTTCTTGAAGGCCTCCAACAGTCCGTTCGGCGTGTCATTGTTCGCCGCGAAGTCGGAAACCAGACAACCCATGCCGACAGAGACGCTCTCCTTGTTGGTGTAGACGAAGCCCATGCCCGTCATGCCTTTGGAGATGACGCCCGCGGCCTCGATGACCACGCCTTCGTCGCCATGCAGATTGAAGCGGGCGTCGATCGTCTCGCGCGGCATGAAATGCATTTCCTTCACCGCAAGCGCGACATGTTCCGGCTTGGGCGAGTCGCGCAGTCCGGCGCGCGTGCCAAGAAGGCCGTTGACGCCCTCGCACAACACGACGACATCCGCGAAGATTGTGCCGCCGGCGCGGTCCGTGCGCACGCCGATCACTTTGCCATAGGCGTCGCTCACGAGTTCGGTGACCGTCGTCTCGCAAATGACGATCGCGCCCTGCGACTGGACTTCTCTCGAAAACCACCGATCGAACTGCGAACGGATGATCGTGTAGCGGTTCGGCCTGTCTTCGTTGAAATCGTCGTTGCGATATTGCAGGCCGGTGTGCGAGCGATCGCCCATCATCCAGAAGCGCTGCTCGACGAGATGGCGCTCGAGCGGCGCCTCCTCGCGGAAGTTCGGAATGATCTTCTCGACCATCTCGGCGTAAAGAATCGCGCCCTGGACATTCTTCGAGCCCGGATATTCGCCGCGCTCGATCTGCAGGACTTTCAGGCCGCGGGACGCCATGGTGTGCGCCGCGGCGTTGCCGGCCATCCCGGCGCCGATCACGATCGCGTCGAACCGTTCTTCGATCATGGCAGTCTCCATTCACGTTTCGCCGGCGCTACGCCAGGCGAGTTGAACCCGTATGCTCAGCCTGCAAGTCGATCGCGCTGATGCGGCGAGAGCCGTTGCCGGAACGCTTCGGTAAGCGCCGGCAGAAGCCTTATCGCATCCGTCACGATGCCGATGTGGGCGAAGTCGAAGATCGGCGCGTTCTTGTCCGTGTTTATCGCGACGATGCAATCGGCGCCCTCGACGCCGACGCGATGCTGGATCGCCCCGGAGATGCCGGCGGCGATATAAAGTTTCGGCCGGATCGTCTTGCCGGTCTGGCCGATCTGTCGGTCGGATGCCAGCCAGCCCTTCTGCACCAGGGGTCGCGAGCAGCCGAATTCGGCGCCGAGCACGGCAGCGAGATTCTTCACGAGCTGGAAATTTTCGGCGCTCTGCAGGCCCATGCCGCCGGCGACAACGACGTCGGCGAAGGCGAGATTGCTCTTGTTGGAATCGCGATCCGGCACGAAGCGCAAAAGCTTGGTGATGATGTCGTCTTCCGTCAGGTCCGGCGCGAAGGGGACGATGCGGCCGACCCGATCGGCGAGGCGTTCGGGCATTGGCATGACGCGGGGGCGGATCGTCGCCATCTGCGGACGATAGTTGAGCGTGTAGATCGTGCACAGCAGCGAGCCGCCGAAGGTCGGACGCGTCGCTGCGAGCGAGCCGTCGGCGTCGACCGCAAGCTCCGTGCAATCGGCGGTGAGGCCCGTAAGAAGCGTCGTCGCGACCGAGCCCGCGAGATCGCGGCCGAGGTTCGTCGCGCCGAGCAGGAGAATTTCCGGCTTGTGCGTGTTGACGAGCTGAGTCACCGCCTTGGCGTAGGACTCGTTTCGATAGTCCGCCAACACAGGATGCTCGACGAGATAGGCGAGGTCCGCGCCATAGCGAAAGGCTTCGGCCGCCGCTTCCTTCGTGGCGTCGCCCGGTCCGCCGAGCACGACAGCCGCAAGCTCCACGCCGAGCTTGTCCGCGAGTTTGCGCCCTTCGCCGAGCAGCTCCCAGGAAACCGGGTGAACGTCGGCGCGCTCGAGCTCGATGAAAACCCAGACATGCTTGTAATCGCGGAAATGCTCCGGCAGTTCTTTCTTCGCGGCGGCGCGGGTGGGAGGCGGCGGCGTGGGGGACATTGTCTGCTCCTTAGAGACCGGAGGCGAGTTTGGTCATGTCGGCTTCAAGCGCCGGGTGACGCCCGAAAAGGGCGGCGATCAGAGCCTCGGAGGAGTCCGCGGCGTTCTTGCCGGGCTCGACGAAGGCGGCCTTTTCCGAGCGCGGCGGAGGAGCGAAGACCTTTTTCACGATCGTCGGCGAGCCTTTCAGTCCGCATTTTGTGAGATCTTCGATCTCCGCGTCCTTTGCGCTCCAGGTCACGATCTCGGCGCGAGCGGCCCGCAGCGTGTCGGTGAGCGCGCCGCGCCGCACTTCATTTGAACCCTCGATCATCGTGATGAGGCAGGGCATCGCGGTCTTGAGAACCTGCACGCCTCCCTCGGCCCGACGCTCGACCACGACCTCGCCTTTCTGCGGATCGCATTCGGCGATCTTGGAAATATAAGTCAGCTGCAGCAGGCCGAGGCGCTTGGCGATGCCAGGGCCGACCTGAGCGGTGTCGCCGTCGATTGTCTGCTTGCCGGTGAAGACGATGTCCTGCTTGCCGAAAGTCTGCTCGATCTTGCGGATCGCCTGCGCCAGCGCATAGGTCGTGGCCAGCGTATCCGAGCCCGCGAAGAAACGATCGGTGAGCAGCACCGCGCGATCGGCGCCGATCGCGAGCGCCTTACGTAGCGATTCCGACGCCATGGGCGGACCCATGGTCAGCACCGTCACCTCGCCCCCAAACTTGTCACGCAGCCGAAGCGCCTCTTCCAGCGAGAAGAGATCATAGGGGTTGATGATGGTCGGCACGCCCTGCCGCATGATCGTGTTCGTCACCGGATGCACGCGGATCTGCGCGCTGTCGGGAACCTGCTTGATGCAGACGAGGATTTTCATGTTCTTACTCCTCGATCAGCCGGCGCCGCCGGTCAGCGTCGTCAACGGGACGAAGGGCTTGGCCGGCTCGACCTTCGGCTTGACCGCGTCCTTGTGAACCTTGAAGACGCGCTCCGCGATGGGCGAGGAGGCGACAAAATCGTCGTACGCCTTGCTCAGCGTCTCCTTGCAGGCGGCGCGGGCTTCCTCATCGCTAACGCCGTCGAGGTCGTTCTTGGCGAGATATTCACCCATGCGACGCAGGATATGGAGGCGCGCGACACGCACGACGGACGCGTCATATTCGACGCCGAGCGCTTCGAAGAAATCCTCGGCGGAGTGGAGCTTCCGCAATTCGTCGAAAACGCTCATGGTTTCGTCTCCTGTTCGATGTTCTTCGATTGGGATTCGCTCTTGCGGGCTTGAAGATGCGCGAGCCGCGCTTCGAGAAAGTCGATTCGGTCGATCAGCACCGAGATCGCGTCGCCGACCGGATCGGGGATGAGGTGATGTTCGAGATCGAGGCGTCCATCCGACCCTGAACGGCGCCGTTCGACGCGCACGATGCGTCCGGGAATGCCGACGACAGTCATCTCCGGCGGCACGTCCTCGATAACGACCGAGTTGGCGCCGATGCGCGCGCGCGCGCCCACCGTGATCGGGCCAAGGATTTTGGCGCCGGCGCCGACGAGGACGCCGCTCTCGATGGTGGGATGGCGCTTGCCATGCGCCCAAGAGGTGCCGCCAAGGGTGACGCCGTGATACAGGGTGACGTCGTTCTGGATCACGGCCGTCTCGCCGATGACGACGCCGGCGCCATGGTCGATGAACAGCCGCTCGCCGATCGTGGCGCCGGGATGAATGTCGATATTGGTGACGAGACGCGCGAACCAGGAGAGGAAGCGGGCCGGGAATTTTATATTCCTCCGCCAAAGTCCGTTTGCGACTCGATAGGCGACGATGGCGTGCACGCCCGGATAGAGGAGCGCAACTTCGAAATAATTGCGCGCCGCCGGATCACGCTGCAGGACGCAGGAGACGTCGCCGCGCAGCTTCGTCAGAAGGCCGGCTTTCGGATCGGAATCAGTCAAGGACACGGAAGCGACGAAGCTCATGAGGCGCCCCCGCATGCGCTTTTGAAAAAGCTCTTGAGTTCGCGCCGCGTCATCGGCGCGGCCTTCTCGTTGGCGCGCTGGCGGATCTGCGCCAGAAGCGCCGTCGCGAGATCGCGGTCGATGTCGAAGCCGAGTTCGGCGCATTTGCTCTTGAGCGCCGCGACGCCCGAGTGCTTGGCCAGGACGACCGTGTTGCGGCGGCCAAGCCGCGAGGGATCGATGCCCTGATAGGTGCGCGCATCCTTGAGGAGCGCGGCGACATGAATGCCGGATTCATGGGTGAAGACGTCGGCGCCGACGATCGCCTTGGCGCGGCCGATGCGACGGCGCGCGGCTCTTGCGACGAGCTTCGAAAGCGCATGGAGTTCGTCGATGCGCACCCCCGTTTGGCCCCGCGCCACATGGCCAAGCGCGACGGCGATCTCTTCGAGCGGCGCGTTACCGGCGCGCTCGCCAAGGCCGAGAACGGTGACGGAAGCGTGCGTCGCACCGGCGCGGATCGCCGCCAGCGTATTGGCGGTGGCGAGGCCGACGTCGTCATGGCCGTGAAACTCGATCGGAAGATCGGTTTCCTCGCGCACATGGGAAATCGCTTCGAATGTCGAGAACGGGTCGAGCACGCCGAGCGTATCGGCGAAGCGATAGCGCCAGGCGCCGGCTTCCTTCGCCGCCCGCAAGACAATCCCGATGTCGCGCGGATCGGCGCGGGACGAATCCTCGCCGCCAAGCGCGACGGTCAAACCGCGCTCGCGTGCGTAGGAAACAATCCTGCGCACGCGCGCCGCGACGGTCGCGACGTCGACGCCGAGCTTGACGGAAATCTGCAGCCGCGACATCGGCGCCGAGATATTCACATGCGAGACGCCCGCGGAAAGCGCGGCGTCGACGTCGCTCGTACTCAGCCGGCACCACGCCATGACCCGGCAGGAGAGGCCTTCGGCGACGACGCGGCCGATGGCGTCGATCTCGTCGCGGCCCATGGCCGGCGTGCCGGCCTCGATCTCATCCACCCCCGCAGCGCCGAGCGCCCGCGCGATCGCGACCTTGTCCCGCGCCGTGAAGGCGACGCGCGGCGCCTGTTCGCCGTCACGCAGCGTCGTGTCGTTAATGAAGATGCGGGGGCAGTCGGCGTTCACGGCTTCACTCACGCATAGACGGGTTTGAATTCGGTCGGACCCTTGTTTGCGCCCACCCAGAAAGGCGAGAGCTCGCGCAAATTCTCCATGATCTTTGGCAAGACCTCGATCACTTGATCTACGTCCGCCGGAATATTGTCGCGCGAAAGCGAGAACCGGATGGAGCCATGCGCCGCCGTGAAGGGCACGTTCATGGCGCGCATCACATGCGAGGGCTCCAGCGAGCCCGAGGTGCAGGCCGATCCGGACGACGCGGCGATGCCCTGGCGCGTGAGATGCAGCAGGATCGCTTCTCCCTCGACATATTCGAAGGCGATGTTGGTCGTGTTGGGCAGGCGCTCGCGCAGATCGCCGTTAACGAAGCAGTTCGGGACGCGTTGCAGGATGGCGCTTTCCAGGCGATCGCGCAGCTCTTTCACGCGGGTCTGCTCGTCGGCCATATGAGCGATGGCGAGTTCCGCCGCCTTGCCGAGACCGATGATGCCAGGGGCGTTCTCGGTGCCGGCGCGGCGTCCGCGCTCCTGATGGCCGCCGCGCAGCAGGGGCTTGAAGCGCGCGCCGCGTTTCACGTAAAGCGCGCCGATGCCCTTGGGGGCATGCAGTTTGTGGCCGGAGAGCGACAGCATGTCGATCGCGCTGCCCTTGAGCACGATCGGAACCTTGCCGACGGCCTGCACGGCGTCGGTGTGAAAGAGCGCGCCGACTTCCTTGGCGAGTTCCGCGAGCGCTTCGACAGGGAAGATCGTTCCCGTCTCGTTGTTCGCCCACATCAGGGTGACGAGCGCAACCTTGTCGGAAAGCGCGGCGCGATAGGCTTCGAGATCAAGGCGGCCGAGCGAGTCGACGCCAATGTAATGCACCTTGGCGCGGCCAATCTTTTCGAGATGCTGGCAGAGCGCCAGGACCGCGGGATGTTCGACGGCGCTGGTGACGATCTCGGCGCGGCCCGGCATGGCCTCGAGCGCCGAGAGGATCGCGGTGTTGTCGGATTCTGTTCCGCTCGCCGTGTAGATGATCTCGTGATCATGTTCGGCGCCGAGCAACTGCTGGAGCTGTTGGCGCGCCTTTTTCACGGACTGACCAACGCTCGCGCCAAACGAGTGGATCGACGAAGGATTGCCGAACTGCTCCGTGAAGAACGGAAGCATCGCCTCGACGACGGTCGGATCGACGCGCGTCGTCGCATTATTGTCGAGATAGACAGGACGCATGGCCGTTACCTCTAGTGAGCGTGGGTCTTGATGGGGACGACGCGGATCGACATGCCGAGTTTGGCGATCAGCCGCTCCTGAATGCCCGAGACAGTGACGCCCGCCATCTGGCAGCCCGTGCAGGCGCCGGTGAGGCTGACGATGACATTCGAGCCGTCGACGTCGATAAGTTCGCAGTCGCCGCCATCCTTCTTGAGATACGGGCGGATCTCTTCGATCGCTTCCTCGATGAGACGCATCTTCTTCAGGTTTGTCATGCCGGCGGAAGGCGGCGGGAGCGGCGAAGCGGGTGCGAGCGGCGACGTCGGGGGCGCGACTTCCTTCTCGGCTTCCTTTTTCGCTTTGGCTTTGGCCTTGATCTCGGCCGCATCGGCGGCGCCGACGCTATAGGCCTCGTGCGCGGCGAGAACGCCTTCGGCGACGAGTTCGCCATTCACCTTGGCGAGCACTTCCTCAAGCTTGTCGAAGCAGGTGAGGCAGCCGCCGCCGGCCTTGGTATAGTCGGTGATCTGCTCGATCGAGGTCAGCTTGTTCATGCGGATGGCGCGTTCGATCATGCCTTCGTCGACGCCGAAGCATTTGCACAGCAGCGCGCCTTCTTCATGGTCGTCATGCCATTCCTCGCCGCGGAAATTGGCGATCGCCGCCTGCAGCGCTTCATAGCCCATCACCGAGCAATGCATCTTTTCCGGCGGCAGGCCGCCAAGGAAATCCGCAATATCCTGGTTTGTAATGGTGATCGCTTCCTGAAGCGTCTTGCCGATGATCATGTCGGTGAGCGCGGAAGAGGAGGCGATGGCGGACCCGCAGCCGAAGGTCTGGAAGCGCGCTTCAAGGATGACTTCCGTTTCCGGATCGACCTTCAGCATCAGCTTGAGCGCGTCGCCGCAGGAGATCGCTCCGACCTCGCCGACTGCGTTCGCCTCGCCGAGCGCGCCCGCGTTCTTGGGGTTGAAAAAGTAATCCTTGACCTTGTCAGAATAATCCCACATCGCCGTCTCCTTGCGTTCAGCCGAATGATTTCCCGCAGGAACAGCTCGATTTGGCTTGCGGATTGTCGAAAGTGAAACCGGACCCCTCAAGGCCGATCACGAAGTCGATCTTGGTGCCGTCGAGATAGGTGAGCGACCCCTCCTCGACGAAGATCTTGACGCCGTCGGTGCTGAACACGTGGTCGTTGGGGTCGGCCTCGTTGACGAGCCCCATCATATATTTGAGCCCCGCGCAGCCGCCGGCCTCCACCATGATCCTCAGCCCCTCGACCTCCTGGCCCGCCCCCGCCATCGCCGTGCGCACCGCGGTCACCGCGCTATCCGTCAGCTGGATCATCTCGACAGCTCCTTCGTTAAGATGTCTCTTCAGCGGAGTAGCAACCGATGTGCCAGCGTGGAAAGGCATGGAAATCTTGATATTTCCCTTCGTCTGCTTGTCCGCAATGCATCATTGTCAGAGAACTGACAAAGGCCCTTTCAAACGATTTGGGAGGCGTCGCTTCAGCGGTGAGAGAGGCGCGCGAGCAGGCTCGCACCGTTCTCCTCGCCGAAGCAGTTGTCGAAGTCGCCGCATTCCTTGCAGGTCGGCGCGGCGCAGAGGGAGAAGCCTTCGAGTTCGCAGAGCTTGCGATAGAAAAACTTCTTCCACTTCATATTGTCGGCGTTGGCCGCGGCGAGGGCCGGGAACCATTCGCTCATCAGTCGCGTCAGCTCATCGCGCTGCAGGAGCCCGAGATCCTGCCAAAGATGGCGCGGCGACATGGAGCGCCGCACGACAATCGAGGCGATCCAGCCGCAAAGAGGTGAGTTATCCGATTTGAACCGGGAGAGCAGCTCGTGAAGCTGAGCTTCTTCCTCGTCGAGAAGGACTGTCGTGGGCTCGGCGTCCATCTTGAAAAAGCGGCGCGCGCCCGGCGCCCATTGCGCCGTGAGCGAGTCGAGACCTGCACGATCGAGCCCAAGGGAATCCGACAGAGCGCCGCCGTCTCCGTGCGCCTCCACCAGTCCGATGGTGAGGACGCAGGCCAGGACATGCGCCGTGAAAGGCTCCGCCTTCGCCAACACGGAAGGTTCGGCGCGAATGGCCCGATAGATTGTGTCCGCGGCGGGCGCTGGATAGGCACCCGCCATGAGCTCGTGCGGGGGCGCGAGCAATGTCATGGCCGACTACGCCGCAACCTTGTCCGCGGGGACGTGAGTCTGGCAATTCTTCGGGCAGACTCGCGCGCAGGCGTTGCAGCCGATGCAGGCGCCGGCTTGCTCGACCTTCATGATCTTTCGGTTGAGATCGCCGTCGAAATCATCTTCATCATCGTCCGTGACGATGCCGAGGATTTCGCCCTCGTCGTTGACTCCATAGAGCGCCATGACGCCCTGGGGACACACCTTGAAACAGCGGCCGCAGCCGATGCAGGTCTCCGCGTTTATGTCGGTGAGGTAGAGCGGCGTATAAGGCGAGCCGTCCCGCGTCTTGAACTCGCTCATCACGCGGCCTCGAGTTCTTTAAGTTTCTGCCGTGCCGCCTCCAACGCCGCGTAGGCGTTATAAGTGTCTTGCGCGACCGTCACGACGGTTGTCCAGTTAATCGGCAACTCCTCGGAGAGGTCGTGCAGATTCATTTTCATGTTCATGGCCTTGGCCGAAAGCTTCTTGATCTCGGCCTTCAGTTCATCGACGCTGCTCATTTCGCGCCTCCATCAAAAGCGGGCCACTTCCGGAAATTTCTCGATCATCTCGACGCCGGCGTCGACGAATTTCCCGCCCTCAGCGGCGAGTTTCTCGAGCGACTCAAAGCCGAAGCGGTGCACGTCGCGCAGATGCTTGTTGACGACGATGAGACGACCGGTGGTCAGGATCATACGACCAAAGCCTTCGTGGCTCATCTTCATCATCGGTTGCACCATGCAGCCGGTGCGGCCTTCGATCGCGAGGCCGATGGCGTTGTAGAAGAGTTCGAGGCGCCACAGAAGCTCGGGATCGGGGTCGCCCATGATGGGAATTTCGCGCCGCTGCTCTTTCGTCACGATGTAGGGATCGAGAAGGCTGAGGTCGCTCTTCCGTTCCCACGTCCCATGCGTATCCTGAGCGCGCCAGATCTTGATCAGCTCCTTGATGAAGGGGCTGTCTTCCGGCTTCTGTTCGACTTCGGCGACGGCTTCAGGCATTTTCTTTTTCCTCTTCGAAGTCGAAGGTGCGCTCGCCGCTTTTCGACATGATCTTGCGCAACCATGGCGGGGGCGAGCCGCGCAGCACGACCTGCAGCTTTTCGAGGAGATCGGTGATCTTCTCGGGCTGCGTGACCTTCATGGGATGAATGTTCGCGGCCACGACGCGGGCGGCGCCGGAGCCACCGATCGCCGCGACATAGAGAATCGCGCAGTCCTTCAGAGCTTCGAGCTTGGGCTGCAGCTTGTCCTCATTTCCGTCCTCCTGCAGGTCGCCGGAGAAAGCGACGGCCTCGACGAAGGTGTAGGATTCGGGCGTGAGGTCGTAAATGGCGATGTTCTTCGCCCAGCCGAAATGAGCGTCGACTCTTTCGAGGTCCTGAGTGGCGAATGCGACTTTCATAACGCCTCCTTTGCCGTCAGTGTGCGCTGGTGAGCGCGATGTCCGGGTCCGTCGCAAGCGGCGTACCATGGTCGGCGGTTTCGCCGCGCCAGCTGTCGGGCGTGGGCTCCGGCATCCGTTCGATGAAGACGTTGCCCATTTTGAAGATGAGGTCGCGCGTCCCGCGATAGCCGACGGACACCTCGTGGGCTGCGCCCAGGCGATCGAACATCGGGAGGCCCATGCGATAGAGCGGAATGCCCATGCGCTCCGACGTTTGGCGCCCGTGCGAATGCGTGATTATGAGATCGCACCCGGTCGCGCGGTTCTCCAGATCCTCGAGATCGCCGATCAGCACTTCCTCGGTCATGACCTTTTCGAGGACCGGCGACGATGTTGTGGTGACGGCGGCGACGACCTGCGCCCCCATCTCGGTGAGCCATTGGCTGATTCCGAACAATAGGTCTGGCTCGGCGCCGATGGCGATCCGCTTGCCGCCAAACTGGAAGTGGCCGTCCAGCATGGCGTCGACGAGCTGGCCTCGTTGACGACGGAATTTGATTGGGACCGGTCGACCGCTGATGCGCGAGAGGAAGCTGACGAAGTCGTCGTTCGGCGCCAGCCCGGTGAGTCGGTCAAAGAGCTCGAACGGAACGCCGGCGCGGTTCTCCAACGTTTTTGCGGCGGCCCGCATCTGTTCGCCGATCGCGATGGTCCACGCAGCGCCGCCCATCGCTGCGATGTCCTCCTTCGTGACCCCGCCGAGCGTCGTCGGCGTGAAGTCCTCAGGGATATGTCCGTCGAGCGAACCCGAGAGGTCGGGCAGAAAGGTCGGCTCGAGCCCGAAGGATTCTATGATGTCACGCAGTTCGTCGATATCGCCCGGCGTGAGATGGCAGCCGGCGAGGACGTTGACCCGCTGCGGCGCGCGGCGCGAGGGGATTTCCGAGGGCACGAAGGCCTCGATGAGTTTCGTGACGGTCTTTGCGAACCCGTCTTGGAAGGCGTCCTTGAAGTCCGGCGTCGAGACGTAGATGATCCCGAGGTCGTCAAGTTCAGGGTGGCGCTTACGCACGAGCTGAAGATAGCCGTCGACGTCGTCGCCCTTGGTTTCCGTCACGCCGGTCGAGCAAATTCCGATGACGGCGGGCTTGGCTCGTTTGACGATGTTGAGGATCGCCTGCTCGATATTCTCGAGTCCGCCGAGGATCGTCGCGACTTCGTTCATCGCCGTCGTCTGTAGCGGGATCGCCTCTCGGAAATGGCGGACGAAGAGAACCAGTCCGAAAGAGGTGCAGCCTTGCGAGCCATGCAGCACCGGCATACAGCCGGAGACGCCCATGAAGGCGAGCGCGCCGCCGATCGGCTGGCTCATCTTCAGAGGATTGACGGTGCAGGCCTTCTTGGAGTGGGTGACGCGCGCCATGGTCCGCCTCACGCCGCTTGCGGCGCGGCGACCGCGCCCGCCATCGAGGCCGCTTCGATCATGGCGGCGATGCCTTCTTGGCAGCCGCCGCAACCCGTCCCCGCCGCCGTCGCCTTTCCGACAGCGGCTACGCTGTTGGCGCCGTCATTGATGGCGTCCTCGATCGCGCCGACCGAAATGAGGTTGCAGGAGCAGACCTGTTTGTCGCGGCGCGCAGCTTCTGCCGCGACAGGGTCGGCGGCGAGGGCGGCCGCCTCGGCCGCGATGGCCTCGTTAGCCCGATCTTCCCAGCTTTTCTCTTCCCAAGGCGCAGCGCGGCGAACCTGCTCCCACACTGGATTGTGGAGCGCCTTGTCGATTTCGTGAACGAGCTCCACCATGCCTTCGTAGCCGGCATAGGCGTGGTGTCGCTCCTGGTTGATGTCGAGCCAGGGCATTTTCGCCTTGAGGGCGATGAATTGCGAGCGTCCGCCCGAGAGCATGATGTCGGCGCGCGCTTCTTTCAACATCTTGTACATTTCGCGCGGCGTCATGTCATCGATCATATGGGCGTCCTGGCCCATGAGCTCCTTGATCTTTTCCTTGTCTTCCTTCGTCGATTTCTTGACGCTCGTGCCGGCGATTTCGAGCCCGGCCTCCTGAAGCGCCGCGACGACGGACCAGGACTTCACGCCGCCGGTGATGAGCAGAACGCGCTTGCCCAGCAGGCGCTCGCGGTAAGGCGCGATGCGAGCCCAGGCCCTCGCTTCTTCGCGCGCGATGACGACCTCTGTACGTTCCATCAATTCTGCGGGCGCGCCACGTTCGATGAGAAGCCGCGCGATTTCACGCAGGCTGTCGCTCATGTCGCCAATGCCATAGAAAGATCCCTCGAAGAACGGAATCTCGTAGCGCTCCTCCATCTTGCGGGCGACGTTGATCATCGCCTTGGAGCAGACCATCATCGCAGCGCGGGCGCGATGCGACGAGGCGACCTCGTGGTATTTCGCGTCGCCCGAGATGCAGGCGAGAATACGGATGCCGAGTTCGTCGAGGAGCGGTTTCACCTGCCACAATTCGCCGGCGAGATTGTATTCGCCGATGATGTTGATGTCGTAGGGGGTGCTGTATTCCGGCTCTTGCGTGCCGATCACATGCTCCAGTATCGCTTCGCCGGCCAGCTTGTTGCCGAGATTCTTCGGGCCGACGAAGCCGGGCGAGAGGACCGGGATCACAGGCTTGCTGAACTTTGCCGCCGCCGCCTTGCAGACGGCCTGGATATCGTCGCCCGTCATTGCCGGCACGCAGGTCTGATAAACGAAGACCGCCGGCGGATCGTATTTATCTATGATTTCCTTGATCGATTTATAGAGGCGCTTCTCGCCGCCGAAGACGACGTCGTTCTCGGAGATGTCCGTCGTGAAGCCCGTGCGATAAAGCGACGAAGCCGATGTCTTCGCGCCGCGATTGTCCCAGCTGTTGCCCTCGCAGGCGATCGGTCCATGGACGAGATGAGCGACGTCGGTGATGGGCTGCAAGGCGATCTTGGCGCCGTCGAAAGCGCAGCCGCCCGCGGCCGCTCCGGGCGCGAGTTGCTTGGTGCAGCCCTTCTTGCGCTCTTTTTCCGATTTTCCCTGGTTCTTGTCGCAACCCGGCTCGTTGAAGACGTCCTGGATCTTTTCCGATAGACTCGCCATCAAAAGCCTCCTGCTGCGTTCATTGCGCGTTCGTCGCGCACAAGATGCATTCGCCGGGCCAAGCGCGGCCCGGCGAGGCTGTTCGCTTAGCGAATGATGTCGAAAGAGTAGTCCGACTTCGCCACGACATTGGTGTTGCGGTCGATGTCCTCGAAGATTGCGTCGAGGATCCACACCAGGATGTTCATCGAGCCCTGATAGCCCCACACCGGATAGCGGTGCTTGTGATGGCGATCGAAGATCGGGAAGCCGATGCGGATGAGCGGCGTGCCCGTATCACGGTCGAGATACTTCCCGTAGGTGTTGCCGATGAGGAAGTCGACCGGCTCGGTGAAGAGCAGCGAACGCATGTGCCACAGGTCCCGGTTCGGATAGACCTTGCACCCCTTGCCGAAGGGCGAGGAGTTGAGAAGCTTTTGCACCTTCTCCGCCCAGGCCTTGCCGCCATTGGTGGCGAGGATGTGGACGGGCTCGGCGCCAAGCTCCAGCAGGAAGGCGGCGAGTCCATAGCAGAGGTCCGGATCGCCGTAGATCGCAAACTTCTTCCCGTGGATATGCGCCGAGGAGTTGGCGATCGCGTCGACGAGACGGCCGCGCTCCTTGGTCAGCTCCGGGGAGATCGGCTTGCCGGAAAGGCGCGAGATCTCCATCAGGAAATGGTCGGTCGCCTGCACGCCGACCGGATGGTTCAAGGCGACAACTTCCTGACCCTTGGTCTTGATGTAGGGAAGGGTCTTCTCGGTGCAGAATTCCTGCATCGAGATCGTCGCCTTGGCGTTGAGCGCCGCAGCCACGTCTTCGAGCTTCGTGCCACCGTCATACATGCGGAACTCGCCATCGGTCGGCGTATCCCACACGTCGCTGTTGTCCCCGATGATCGTGTATTCGACGCCCATCGATTCGAAGATGCGCTTCACTTCACGCAGGTTGCCGACTGTATAGCCGTCGAAGCCGCCGAGGAAGTTGATGCTGTTGTTCGGCACGCGATCGAGTTTGGGCGCCGTGCCCGCCTTGCCGTCCCAGAAGTGCTCCAGCACGCCCTTCATGACATTGTCGTAGCCGGTGATATGGCTGCCGACGAAGGCCGGGGTGTGCGCGAAGGGAACGTCGTATTCCGCGGGGACCGAGCCTTTTTCCTTCGCGGTTTTGATAAAGGCGTTCAAATCGTCGCCGATGACTTCGGCCATGCAGGTCGTCGACACCGCGATCATCTTCGGCTTGTACATGCTGTAGGTGTTGGCGAGGCCGTCGATCATGTTGTTGAGGCCGCCAAACACCGCCGCGTCTTCCGTCATCGAGGAGGAGACGCAGGACGTCGGCTCCTTGAAGTGACGCGAGAAGTGCGAGCGATAGTAGGCGACGCAGCCTTGCGAACCATGCACGAAAGGAATCGTGCTCTCGAAGCCGACCGCCGCGAAGACGGCGCCGAGCGGCTGGCAGGCCTTGGCCGGATTGACGGTCAGAGCTTCGCGGGCGAAGTTCTTTTCCTTGTATTCTTCGGTCTTGGTCCATTCGCGAGCCGCTTCCAGCTTCTCGTCGGCGACCGGATTCTCGAAGTTCTTCTTCTTGTTCTCGAACATCTCCTTGTATTCCGGCTGGCGGAACAGATTAAAGTGGTCGAGAACGTTGTCAGCATTCTGTGGCATGGCTATTCCTCATGTTTCCGCGAGCCGGTCTCGCCTCGGAGTGGAGGCGAGACCTCTTTGTTGGGTAATCAGGCGGCCCAGGGCGCCTTGGCCATTTTCCAGACCGGCGCGTTGATTGCCATGTCCATGTCGCGTGCGAAGATCGCGAAGCCGTCGTAGCCGTGGTAGGGGCCCGAGTAGTCCCAGCTGTGCATCTGGCGGAACGGCACGCCCATCTTCTGGAAGACGTACTTTTCCTTGATGCCCGAACCAACGAGATCCGGCTGGATCTTCTCGACGAACTTCTCGAACTCATAGCCCGTGACGTCGTCGTAGATGAGCGTGCCGTCCTTCACATAGTGGCTCGTGCGCTGATAGTCGTCGTTGTGGCCGAACTCGTAGCCGGTGCCGACGACTTCCATGCCGAGGTCTTCGTAAGCGCCGATCACATGGCGCGGACGCAGGCCGCCGACGTAGAGCATCACCTTCTTGCCTTCGAGGCGCGGGCGGTATTTCGCGATGACGGCGTCCATCAGCGGACGATATTTCGCGATGACGCGCTCGGCGCCTTCCTTGATTTTGTCATCGAAGTGAGAAGCGATCTTGCGCAGCGACTCTTCGATCTTGGACGGGCCGAAGAAGTTGTATTCGCACCACGGAATGCCGTACTTCTCTTCCATGTGGCGGGAGATGTAGTTCATCGAACGGTAGCAGTGCAGAACGTTCAGCTTCGCCTTCGGCGTCGCTTCGAGTTCGGCGATCGTGCCGTCGCCCGACCACTGCGCCACGACGCGCAGGCCCATTTCTTCGAGCAGAATGCGCGAGGACCAGGCATCGCCGCCGATGTTGTAGTCACCGATGATCGCAACGTCGTAAGGCGTCGACTTCGAACCGAGCCGGTTTGCCTTCCTGCTTGTCGAACACCCAATCCCGGACGGCGTCGTTCGCGATGTGATGGCCGAGCGACTGCGACACGCCGCGGAAGCCTTCGCAACGGACGGGGACGATCGTCTTGCCTTCATATTCCTTCGACTTGGCCTTGGAGACCGCCTCGATGTCGTCGCCGATGAGACCGATGGGGCACTCGGACTGAACCGTGATTCCCTTGTTCAGCGGGAACAATTCCTGAATTTCATCCATGATCTTGGCGAGCTTCTTGTCGCCGCCGAACACGATGTCCTTCTCCTGGAAGTCCGAGGTAAACTGCATCGTGCCGAAAGTGTCGATGCCGGTCGTGCCGATGTAATAGTTGCGGCGCGAAGCCCAGGAATACTGGCCGCAGCCCACCGGGCCGTGGGAGATGTGGATCATGTCCTTGATCGGACCCCACACAACGCCCTTGGAGCCGGCGTAAGCGCAACCGCGAATGGTCATGACGCCGGGAATGGATTTGATGTTCGATTTGACGCCGCAATCCGGCTTACCGTCTTCGAAGTTGCCGAGGTGCTTCGCGCGACGCTTGGCGGTCTTTTCCGGGTAGGCCTTCAGGACTTCCTGAATAAGTTCCTTGTTGCGGGCCTTGATGTCTTCGATGGATTCAGCTTGCGCCACGCTCATGACGGAGCCCTTTCATGATTGGTGGTAGGCCCGGCCCCCAGGGGGCCGGGCGGTGATTGCTTTAGGCGACGTTGAGTTCGGCAGCGGTCTTGCCGATCTGCGTCTCGTCGACCGCCTTCATGATGCCATGCTCCATGAGAAGGTCTTCGAGCTCGTCCATGGTGATGGGCGAGGGGATCGTCCCGTTGCCGGCGTTCGCGTCGACGCGCTTGGCGAGTTCGCGGTAGTGGTTCGACTGAGCCGAATCCGGCGCGTACTCGATGCAGGTCATGCGACGAAGCTCGGCGTGCTGAACGATATTGTCGCGCGGCACGAAGTAGACGAGCTTGGAGCCGAGCTTCTTGGCGAGGGACTCGGCAAGCTCGAGCTCCTTGTCGGTCTGGCGCTCGTTGCAGACGAGCCCGCCCAGGCGCACGCCGCCGGAATTGGCGTATTTGAGAATGCCCTTGGAGATGTTGTTGGCCGCATACATGGCCATCATCTCGCCCGACATAACGATGTAGATCTCCTGCGCCTTGTTCTCACGGATCGGCATGGCGAAGCCGCCGCAGACCACGTCGCCGAGAACGTCGTAGGACACATAGTCAACGCCTTCGTAAGCGCCGTTCTCCTCGAGGAAGTTGATCGAGGTGATGACGCCGCGGCCAGCGCAGCCAACTCCCGGCTCCGGACCGCCGGACTCGACGCAACGGATGTCCTTGTAGCCGACCTTCATCACGTCTTCGAGCTCGAGGTCCTCGACCGAACCGGCTTCAGCGGCGAGCGACAGGATGGTGTCCTGGGCCTTGGCGTGAAGGATCAGACGCGTCGAGTCAGCCTTGGGGTCGCAGCCAACGATGAGGATCTTCTTGCCCAGCTCGGCGAGCGCCGCGAGGGTGTTCTGGGAGGTCGTCGATTTGCCGATGCCTCCCTTGCCGTAGAAAGCGATCTGTCGAAGCGACATTGCATTCTCCTTGTTTGGACCGTTGTATTGATCGGCGCGCGCCACAGGCAGGCCGAAGTTCACATACTTTGCGACGAGGCGCGGGCGACCGGAGCGTTTGCCAAGAGACCGTTAGAACCGGTAGCCAAATGCCTTGCGAGCGCTGTTGCGCAAAGGGCGTGCCAATGATTTCATGCGCGCATAAAGCATTGGAAATAAATGAATTCGCCGTGTGGGTGGAGGCGAGTGACACATGTGTCAAAGCCGACAGTGATGTTCGCAACCGAACTGACGTCCGGCTTTTCGTGGACTTACGTCGCCAGAGGCGGCATGTCGCTTGCTTTACTCGCGTGAACGCAACGGAGGCGAGGTCAGGAGATGCAAATCGGCGTCGAGATGTCGAAAGCGCTGGAGAACAAACGGGTGTTCGTTGTCGACGACAACGAGATCATTCGCGCCGCGCTTCAGTTCATGCTGCACGATGAATTTGAGGCCCATGAGGTCGCCAGCACGGCGATCGCCTTCGAGAAGGCGAAATCGCAGCCGCCGGATCTCGTGCTCCTTGCGGAAAGCCTGCCAAAGGCCGAGGGTTCCGGGCTGTTTGAGAGATTCCGCTCGGAGATGCCGACTGCAAAAATTCTGGTCGTCGTGGAGGCTGCAAACGCCGCCTACGGCAAGGAATGCGTCAGCGCGGGCGCGCACGGCTTTCTGGCGAAGCCTCTCAAGATAGAATTTGTCCGGCAAAAGGTGGACGCGATGCTTGGTCGCAGGACAGGCGGCGTGACAATCCCGCTGACAGTGCTCACGATAAGCTGATCGATCGGGAGGCGGAGATGGAAGCTGCAATCAAGGAGGCGCCAGTGAGCGACGAGGCGGCAGAAGCGGCGATCCGCGCTTGCGTCAAGCGATTTTACGAAAGGGGCGACGCCGATCCATTGCTCGGCCCTGTCTTCGCCAAGTCGATTCCCGAGCTCGAGCCTCATCTCGATATCGTGGCGAACTTCTGGTCGCACGCGCTGCTCGGCACGACGCGCTACCAGGGCACGCCCTTCGGCGTTCATGTGAATCTTCCGATCGAGCCCAGGCATTTTGCAAGATGGCTCGAACTCTTCGTTGAGACGGCGAAGGAGACGCTGCCCGACGCGCTCGCCGCCGCAGCGATCGCGCGCGCCGAGCACATGACCCAGTGCTTTCAGTCCGGCCTCTATCCCTTCAAGGACGCGGAGGGGCGACCTTCGAAGGAGCCTCCTGCCTGATCACGGGGAACGCAAAAGCCGCCGGCGGCCCGGCGGCTTCTTTCTTGGCGCGCGCTCGCCGCCTAAAGCTGTGGGACGATGATGAGCCGTTCCACCGGGTTCCCCTCGACAAAATGCGACTGGATGATTTCGTCGATGTCGGCTTCTGTACGTGGAACGTACCAGACGCCCTCGGGATAAACGACCATCAGCGGGCCGGCGCGGCAGAAGCCGAGGCAGCCTGTCGCCGTGACGGAAACGTCCGGCATCGGTTGGGCGCCAAGCTTCGCCTGTAGCCGATCCCATAAAGGTTTTGCGCCGGCGGTCATGCAGCTGCCGCGCGGGTGGCCTGGCGGCCTTTGCTGGAAGCAGGTGAAGACGTGATACTTGAAGACGACGGGAAGGTCCTCGATCATTCTCTCTCTTTCCGAAAAATCACTCCGCGGCGGCGGCGAGCGCGGACTCTGTCAGAGCGGCGGCGAAGTCCAAAAGACTAGCGTCGATGCGCTCGATGTTCTGTTCCCGCAAGAACTTCTCTTCGTTGCGGGTGAGAACGCCCTCGATCACCGCCCAATGTCTGTCGGACGAGCGCTTCATGATCTGGCGTGCAAAGCTGCGCTCCAGCTGATTGGTGAAGCGGCAACCGAGGAACAGGAAGCTTCGACCCGTCCGGATGTTCTGCACGACGTCCGGGATCGGGGTCTGAATATCGATCTCCGTCAGCACTTCGACGTAATCCGAATCGGACACGATGAAGTTGGATGCGGGTTTCGCGCCGCCAAGAGGCTCGTAAACCAGCGTGCGCCATGACAACGCCTCGGCGGGCGCTTCGGCCGGAGCCTTGGCTCCAGAGCCATCGCGAATGAATTCCTTGCCTGGCACGACCGAGCCATCGGGACGAAACCAGTTCACCCATTCGCCAAAATGTTCGCTTTGCGTCACGCCTTGTACAAGGCCCCAATCGGAACGTGCAGCGAAGGCCTTGATGACGAGATCGTCGTACCAAGCGTGCACAACCAGCGGCAGTTGCTCCTGCGCCGCAATCCACACATGAAATGCGCTCGGGTCCGGAGAGGCGGAGAACGCCTTCGCCATCAGGCACGTCAGCGTTTTGCGGTGTTTGAAATTCTCGATGTATTGCGCCGCAGCCGTCAGATTGTTTCGAATTTTATGCGGTACGGTCGCGCCGGCCACCAGATCGACCACGAGCTTTTCGGGAAGCGACGGCGGAGCCGCTTCCCCGAGGAGGCCGGTGACGCCCGGCCCGAGATAGGGAACAATGGCGCCTTTACGAAAGGCCGTTGCGATTTCGCTGATCATTCCAAGTCCTTCCGTGAAACGCAGATCCCCATCCGTCACTGGAGCGCGGAAGCTTTCAGCGCTGTGATTTCATCGGGAGAAATGCGGAAGACGCCGCGGCCGCCCGTGAGCGCCTGGAATGCGTCGCCGGCAGCTTCAGACAGCTTGGTGAACCATTGCTGCGGGCTCAGGCTCGTGGGGCGCTCGGCGATTTCGAGCACGGTGCCGTCGTTGTTGAAGCGGACGTGGATAACGATTTTGTCGGTCATTTTTGTCTCCTTTGTCGGTTCAGAAGCCCGAGCCGAAGCCCAGCAGCTCGACAGTTACATTTTCGGCGCCGAGCATGGCCTGACAGGCGAGGCGCGATTTCGAGCTGACTCCGACAATCGAGTCGAGCTTTTCGTTTTCAATGCGCGTCGTCTTGGAGAGGCTCTTCCTGCCCTCCTGAACGAACAGATGACACTGGCCGCATTTCGCTTCGCCGCCGCATTTGCTGACGATTGGCTCGCCGGCGGCGAGGATGGCGTCGAGCAGCCGGCTGCCGGTCGCAGCTTCAACTGTCTTGTTCGACGGCAGGATGGTGACGGTCGGCATAGGCTTTCTCCTTGGTTTCGAGGGGCTGTCGGCGCTAAAGATAGATTGCTGTTCCTGCGCCGATGTTGATCGAGGCGTCTTTCATCGTGCCGACGAGGAACGCGACTTGCTCTTCCGTCAGGTGAGCGTGGAAGGGCAGGGCGACGGCGCGGTCGGCGACCTTTTCGGTGACAAAGAAATCGCCCTTGCGATATCCAAGATCGAAATAGTGTCGCTGCAGATGCAGCGGCGATGCGTAAGCGGTCGCCTCGATTTTTTCCTGGTGCAGATCATCGATGATCGCGTCGCGGCTTGAGCGCGAGAAACGCGTTCCAAGATGCACGACATAGAGGAACCAGTGAACGTGGTCGACGTCGGGCGCGATATAGGGATCTTTGATCCCTTCGAACGAGCGGACGTATTCCAGGAACCATCGCTCGACGCGCTTGCGTCGCGCAAGGAGAAGTTCGAGCCGGCGCAATTGGGCAATGCCGAGCGCCGCGGCGATGTCGCTCAACGTCGCTTGCAGCGGCGCCCAGGCGCCAAGCACGACCGACGAGCGCTCTTCGAGCTTACGGCTGCGTAGACGCCGCAGCATGGTTGCGGTGTCGTCATTGTCGGTGACAATCATCGCGCCTTCGCCGCAGACGAGTGCTCCAGGCTGAGAGAAATCAAAGACCGAGCAGTCGCCGAAGGTTCCAACAAGCTTGCCCTTGTAGGAAGAGCCGATCGCTTCGGTGGAATCCTCGATGAGCGACAGCTTACACTCGCTCGCGAGCGCACGCAGCGGCTCCCAGGGCGCGGGATGGCCATTCGTGTTCGACGCGACGATGGCGCGCGTCTTGTCGGTGACGACTTTGCGCGCCTTCTCGGGATCCAGCGTCCCCGCCCAGTAGTCGATGTCGGCGAACACCGGCTTCGCGCCAACGAGGGTGATGGCGTGCGCCGTCTCGCGGAAAGAAAACGGCGAGGCGATGACCTCATCGCCGACGCTGATCCCCGTCGCGCGCAAAGCCAGGAGAAGCGCAAGGGAGCCGCTCGACGTTGCGATCGCGTGCTTGCGCCCCAGGTAGCGCGCAAACTCCTCTTCGAAAGCGTCGACCATGCTTCCCATCGAGAGGCGTTGGGACTGGAGAACCTCCAGAACGCTCTCCAGATCGCTTTGAACGAGATCGGGATCGCTCAGGGGCAGAAGAGTCGTCTTCATGCTGCGCCTCCATTTGGAGCGAGGGCGATGCCGGTCGCACAACCCGGATCCTGTGTGATCTTCCAGCAGTGATCGCGTCCGTCGATGAGAAAAAGCGAACAGTTTGCATAGATGCGGAAGGGCGTTTCGTCACGCATGTCGATGGTGTCGCAGCGGGTGACCATCAGCCCCGGCGCAAGTTTCCGGATGGAGGCGAGCGTCTGCGAGTCGGCGCCGGCCGTCGCAAGCGCCGTGTCGATCTGTGAAACTTGCGCAGGAGCGATTGTCATGAGCGCCTCAGGCCAACTTTTTCGCTTCAACGGTGATGGGAAGCGTGGTCCCCGCCGCCATTTCCGGCAATTGCAGCACCCAGCCATTGGCGAGCGTTACCGAGCCGCCCCACAATTCCGGCGTCTCCACCTCGACGATCGGTTCTTCGAGATCCTTCTTTGGAACATAGGCCGAAAGGGCGCCTTCTGAATCTCTGCGGATCATGACTTTCACTTTGCGCCTCTTTGATTTGCCCGGTTGAACGATTTCAGACGGGCTCGATTTCATCTTCCAGACAGCCGACCACGAGTCGCTGCGAAAACTCGACGAGGTAGACAACTGTCTCTGTTTCAACATGCGTGCCAACATTGACGATCTCGCCGGTGTCGCCAGTCTTGACCAGAAGTTCGTCGTCGGCCCGATCCGGATAGGAGCCGTCATTGACGAGGTCCGTCGTCGCGCGCACGCGCATCCCCCAGTCCAATCTCAAGGGTTCGCTCATCAGTCGTCCTCCCCGCCAACCATCTCGACCATCTCGAGTTCCTTGAATTTCATGCCGACCCGATTGCCGGTCGACTCGAATTCGACGCCATAAATGTAAAACTGCTGAAGGAAGGTGCCGATGTTGACGACGTAGCCAATCTCGCCTTTTTTCGCGAGAACTTCGCCGATGTCCTTGCCCGGGAAGGTGCCGTCATTACGGATCGTGCGCTTTGCCCGCACCTTGTCGCCATAGTCGAAGTAGGGGGGGCCATCGACTTCGACATGGTCGCCGTCTCTACTGATGTTGGTCATGGATCGCTCCGTTTTTGCGCGACGATGACGTTGGAGGTGATTTCGAGACCGGCCGCCAGGCGCCGCTCCTTCGCGCATTCGCGGACAAGCGGATCCTGGTCGTTTGCGAGCGGGTCGATGGCGCGTTCGTCGGCGCGTTGCGCCACTTCGTAACGAATCCGCCAATCTGTGTCTTTAACCAGCGCTTTCAGATCTTCCGGCTCGAGACGCTTTGCGGCTTCGAGCCGCACGACCGGATCGGGGTCTTTCGCAAGGCGCATCAGCGCGGCCTGCGCGATGCGGCTGGCGACGACGCGGCGCACGGCGGGATCGACATCGTCGATCATCAGCACGAGAAGCTCGGGCGGAAGCTTTTTAGCGACCGCCTGCCGAACGGCGTAATCCTCATCCGCCATCATGGGGAGGAGATCGGTGCCCTCGAGCCGTCCGGCGATGCGGATGCGCACCTCGCGATGGGGATCATTACGCAGCCTGAGGATGTACCGGCGGGGAAGCCTCCGCGCAGCACTCCAGCGCACAGCCTCTTCCGGGTCGTCGAGCATGGCGGGCAGCAGGAAGATCTCAGCCGCCTTGGCGGCGCAGGCGCGAACTTCGAAATAGTCGTGTGCGACATAGTCGCGCGCGACGTCCGGATTCCAGTCGAAGAAGCGGTCGATGCGCCGGGCGTAGCGATCGTATACGCAGGCGCGCAAGGGCTTGCATTTGCCGGCGGCGAGCCGGTCCTGATGCAAGCAGGCTCCGCAGTCTACGGCGTTTCCGACCCAGTCGATGGCTTCGTCGATGTCGTCATTCGACATCTTCGAGACCCCGGCGCTCGAGAACGTCCTGGAGGACTTTGGCGCCGATTTGTCGGTGGGATCGAGCTCAAGGAGCTTGTCGATCGCATCGGCGCTCTCTTCATAATCGCCAAGACGCATGCTGAGATAGGCGTAGCCTTTCAGGGTGAACATGAAGAAGCGCGGCGCGATGGATTCGAAGTCGCCGAAGGAAGCGTCGGCGGGCGCGACCTGTCGCCAATCCAGAGACAGGGAATTGTCGATCGCGGCGCGCGTCAGGCAGGCCTCCGCAATTGTGCGACACTCCTGGAGTCTGCCCTTGTAGAAGTAAAAGCGGTAGAGTCCGATCAGCGTCGCCGGATGGGTCGGCGCCAGGAGCCGCGCCTCCATTAGATAACGGAGGGCGACATCGTCCTGGTCATATGACGAGGCCGCGGCGTGCAGAAGGCGCTCGGCTTCCTCGGGGAGGCCTTGTCCGAGGATGACGGAAGCGAGAAAATCCTGCTCCGCCACAGCGTCCGTCTGCATCGCCGCGTCACGCGCCATTGTTACGCTCTCACGCTGTTTCCTCGAAGGCGGGAGCGGCGGTTGTCGTTGAACAACCGCAGGCTTTCGCTTTCGGATCGATGAAGGCGAATCCCGTCGAGGTCGCCGTTTCTTTGAAGTCGATCGTCGCGCCGTCAAGGAGCAGACGGCTCTGCGCCGGCAGAAACAGTTTGAACTGTTCGTGCGAGTAGACTTGTTCGCCCTCGGCCGGAGCTGGCTGGACCGAGAATTCGGCCGACATGCCCGAGCAGCCGCCCGGGGACACATAGAGGCGCAGGCCGTAGCCCGGTCCGCCGTCAAACATGACAAGGCGGCGGATGAACTTTTCGGCGGCGGGAGTGAATTCGATCTTCATTTAGGCGCTCGGCTGATAGCGGGGGAGGGAGGTGTCGATGATGCAGGTGTCGTCCACCGGGCACACCGCGACGCATTGCGGAATGTCGAAGTAGCCGATGCACTCAGTGCACTTCTTCGGATTGATGACGAAGGTGCCGTTCTTCTCCGAGATGGCGACGTTCGGGCATTCCGCCTCGCAGGCGGAGCACGACGTGCACTGAGAAGCGACGATCTTATAGGTCATGTTTCAAGCTCCTTTGCTGGCTTTACGCATTCACGGGAACGAAGGCGCCCTGACGGATGTCGGCGTCGCCGCGCGTGACATGGGCGATCTCGCCGCTCTTCACTTTCGCGAGATAATCCTTGAAGTAGGCGATCGCCGATTGTTCGATGAACTCGTAGGCGTATTGATCAACGGGATCGATGCCGGCCTTGGTCAGATCGTCCTTCGGGCAGTGGCCGATCTTGGCGACGAACACGGCGGTGCAGTCATTGATCGCGCGGATGACCGTTTCGAGCGATTCATCTTCGCCATAGCCGCCCTGGCAGTAGAGATCGACGCGGCGGTGACCGACGAATTTTGCGCCTTCGGCGGATAGTTCGTAAATCTGAAACTCCGTCGCATGGCCAAAATGCTCGTTGATGCGGCCCGAGCCCTTGGTCGCGACGGCGACGAGGATCTTGAGATCCGCATTTTCGCCAGCGAGGCTTTCGAGCTCCGCATTGCGCGCGGCGACCTTCGCCATGCGCTCTTCCTCGACCTTCTCCTGATAAGCCTGACGAGCCGAAAGATCGTAGTTGACGTCCATCTCCATGATCTTGTCGGTCGTGAACTCTGCGCTGCGGTCTTCGCCGAGCAGGCCCACCGCGTCGGCGCGACACTGGCGGCAGTGGCGCATCATGTTCATCTCGCCTTCGCAGCTGTCCTGCAGGGCTTTGAGTTCCTGCGCCGACGGGCCGCGCTGACCGTTGAGACCGAAGACCGTGCCATGCTCGGGCGCGGAGATCAGCGGCATGATGTTGTGCAGGAAGGCGCCTCGCGACTTCACTTCGCGATTGACCGTCACGAGGTGGGAGTCGTTGACTCCGGGGATCATCACCGAGTTGACCTTGCAGAGGATGCCGGCCGCGGTCAGCATCTCGAGGCCCTGCAATTGGCGGTCGGTGAGGATCTTTGCAGCCTCCTTGCCGGTGACGCGCTTATGCTTCCAGAACACCCAGGGGTAGATTTCGGCGCCGATGTCGGGATCGGTCATGTTGATCGTGATCGTGACGTGATCAACGTTGAACTTCTTGATCGTCTCCACATGGTCCGGCAGCGACAGACCATTTGTCGAGAGACAAAGCTTGATGTCTGGAGCGGCCTCGGAGATCAGCTCGAAGGTCTTGAAGGTCTTGCCCGGGTTGGCGAGCGGATCGCCGGGGCCGGCGATTCCGAGCACCGTCATCTGCGGAATGGCGGAGGCGACCGCGAGCACTTTTTTGGCGGCCTGTTCGGGCGTCAGCTTCTCGGAGACGACGCCAGGCCGGGATTCATTGGCGCAATCGTATTTGCGATTGCAGTAGTTGCACTGGATGTTGCAGGCCGGCGCGACGGCGACATGCATGCGCGCATAGTGATGATGCGCTTCTTCGCTGTAGCAGGGATGGTTCTTCACCTTGTCCCAAATCTCGGTCGGCATGTCCGCCGGTCCGGCGCCCGAACCGCAGCTTGCCTTGCCGCTGCCGCCGGAAGTGCCACAGCCCTTGTGCTCGGCGATCTTTTGCAGGACGTCGTCGAGCTGCGGCGATGCGGGCTCGGCTTCGTACGTGTCGAAAGAGCGAGAGTCGTCCATTGCGTAAACCTCTCAGGCTTTGTTGTTTGACCCCGCGAAAAGGGCGTCTGGAACAATTCCAATGTCTGGCGACGGCGTTGGCGGAGGGACCGCAACAAGCGTGCCATGGCCGCGATGTGCGCGTAAGCAATTGGTAACTAATAATAAACGTGAGATACGGAACGCGGTCCCGGCGCGCTGCCGGTTGTCGTAAAGCGGTCGGAGATGTGTTCGCAACGCGACATTCGAGAGGGGTCGTTTTACGCCCTTCGACGGGGCGCCAGCGAAATCGGCGCCTCGGACAAAATAGCGCCAGTCCGCGCTTTTTTTGAATTGTTCCAAATAGCGTAGCGATCAACGCAAAGTGCTGACTCTTGGCGGATTTTCGCCTTTGCCACGGATGGCGCGTAAATTGCAGTTGGTGAGTCCAAAGCAACGCCTGTCATGAGGCTCCACATGGGTCTTGAACTCGGCGGTTCTGTTAGCGCCACACCGCCTCGCGCGATGGTCTCCGGCGAAACTGCGCTGGTCGGCATCTACGAAATCTCGAAACTGCTCGCTTCTCCCAACCGCCTGGAGAATGTCCTTGCGGGCGTATTGACCCTGTTGTCGAGTTTTCTCGACATGCGTCACGGACTCATTGCGCTTCTCGACGCCAAAGGTTCGCCGGAGGTCGTTGTCGGCTCCGGTTGGAGCGAGGGCGCCGCGAAGGTCTTCTTCGATCGCTTGCCGGAGCGCGCGGTCGGCCAAATCGTCGCAACAAAGATGCCCGTCGTCGTCGAGGATGTCGCCGCCTCCCCGCTCTTCGAGGGAACGGATCTCTCGGGCTGGGGGCCGGAGGATGGCCAATCCTTCTCCATGATCGGGGTTCCGATCAAGGAAGGGGACACGGTCGTTGGGACGCTGACGGTCGACCGCGCCCGCAACAAGCGTTCGTCGGTTCTCTTCGACCATGACGTGCGTTTTCTCACCATGATCGCGAATCTCGTCGGGCAGACGCTGCGGCTTCACAAGCTCATCGCGCGTGATCGCGAAAGACTGATGCAGGAAAGCGCCTGGCGGGAGAAGGCGGATCGCGCCGTTCCGCCGGAGGTCAAGGCGGAAGGTCTCAGGGGCATTGTCGGCGACAGCCCGGCGGTGCGGGCTGTGATCGAGAAAATCCGCATCGTCGCCAAGGCGAAATCGACCGTGCTGCTGCGCGGCGAGTCCGGCACGGGAAAAGAACTTTTCGCTGCGGCGATCCATGAGCAGTCGCCCCGGCGCAGCAAGCCGTTCGTCAAACTGAATTGTGCGGCGCTGCCCGAAAGCGTACTGGAGTCCGAGCTTTTCGGACATGAGAGAGGCGCCTTCACCGGCGCGGCCAATCTGCGCAAGGGACGGTTTGAGCTTGCCGACGGCGGCACGCTGTTCCTTGACGAGATCGGGGAAATCACGCCGGCGTTTCAGGCCAAGTTGCTCCGTGTCCTGCAAGAGGGCGAGTTCGAGCGTGTGGGCGGCACGCGGACGTTGAAGGTAGACGTGCGCCTCGTCTGTGCGACCAACCGCAACCTGGAAGAGGCTGTGCAAAAAGGAGAGTTTCGCGCGGACCTGTATTATCGGATCAGCGTCGTGCCGATTTTCCTGCCGGCGCTGCGCGACCGCAAAGGCGATCTCGAGCTTCTCGCGACTGAGTTCCTCCGCCGGTTCAACAATGAACAGGGCGAGGGCAAGCTGAAGTTCTCGGAATCCGCGATCGGCGTGCTCAACGAATGCGGTTTTCCGGGCAATATCCGCGAATTGGAGAACTGCATCTATCGCACGGCGACGCTCGCGCATGGAGACGTCATCGTCGACAAGGATTTCTCCTGCCGCAAGGATGGCTGTCTTTCCTCCATCCTGTGGAGCGGGTCCTCGTCGAAATGGCCGGCGGGCGTGACGCCCTTGCCGATCGTCGCGCCGCCTCCCGTGCGGGTCCCGCCGCCGGCGCCGCCTCCGGCGCCTTTGGAGGCGCTCGCGCCTTCCGTCGGCGACACTTGTCCCGGGGCGGAGAATTGCATGGTGATCGAGAAAGACCCGCGCACGGACTACGAGAAACTCGTCGACGCGATGGAGCGAGCGGGCTGGGTCAAGGCGAAGGCCGCGCGTCTCCTCGGGCTCACCCCGCGGCAGATCGGCTATGCGCTGCAAAAGCACGGCATTGAGGTCAAGAAATTCTAGGGAGGCGGCGTCGTTCTCGCAGAAAGACGGCCAAGATGAACGATGGCCGAAAACCATCGTGACGGGACCGCGCCGCACTAGATTCTTTGCAAGCCATGTTTGGCGAGCCATGTTCGAAGCGGGAGCGCGCCTTGGAAAATCCGGTCTACAAACTTGTCGAACTCGTCGGTACCTCCCCCGACAGCATCGAGGATGCGATAGGCTCCGCCATTCAGCGCGCGGGGCTGACGCTGCGCAATCTTCAGTGGTTCGAGGTCACTCAAATCCGCGGCCGCATCGATAAGGGGAACGTGGAGAAATTCCAGGTGACCGTCAAAGTTGGCTTTACCCACGATCGGGAAGAGTAGTGACAACGTCAGCGTCTGTATGACCGGCCCTGCGGAGGCCCTCGCGAGCCTCCGCGCGCTGACGCTATTGCATCCGGCGCCGACCGTCTCCACCACTTGCTCCGCCGCCCGGGCCGACGTTGGTCCAAAGACGCGCCCCGGCGGCCATGATCTCCTGCGTCTCGGTGAGCATGCGGCGCGCATCGTCGGCGGCGAGCTCCATGTGCTTGACGGTCCAGGTCTGGAACAGATTTGCCGTCTCCGTCAGGGTCTTGGCCGAAGTCAACTTATTGGCGAAATCGGCGGCCATGGACGCCTCATTCTGGATGCGGTCCATCCATCTGCGGTTGGAATCCTGGACCTTGTCCCAAAACTGAGACTGAGCGTCCGAGAATTCCTCCAACCGATGCCGGCCTTCGGCGACAAATTCCGACGCACGCGCGGCGGCTCCGCCGCGCTCTCCCTGGCGCTCCTCTTGCTGGGTCATGTTATGTTCCCTTGGCGAGTTTAAGATGGCCAGCCGCCCCGGCAAGGCTATATAGGTCGCGCGCGCGCGATGGGTCCCCCTGCGGGCGGCGTTTCTTGCGCTGCGGGAGGAGCCCTAACTTCCGGCGCACTCGACAAATGCGAGCTTCTCCTGTATGGGGATCGGCCTCAACTAAAACAGCGTTCCGAAACGCTCGTCGGCCGAAAGGCTCAAGACGAAACGGCAGGAGTTTACAATTATGAACATCATCGAGCAGCTCGAGGCCGAACAGGCCGCCAAGCTTATCGAAGGCAAGAAGCTTCCGGATTTCCGTCCCGGCGACACGATCATCGTGAACGTCAAGGTGAAGGAAGGCGATCGTTCGCGCGTGCAGGCCTATGAGGGCGTCGTGATCGCCCGCAACGGCGGCGGGCTCAACGAAAGCTTCACCGTCCGCAAGATTTCCTATGGCGAGGGCGTCGAGCGCGTCTTCCCGCTTCATGGACCGGTGATCGATTCGATCAAGGTGGTCCGCCGCGGCAAGGTCCGCCGGGCCAAGCTCTATTATCTGCGCGACCGCCGCGGCAAATCGGCCCGCATCGCCGAACGCGTGGACAACAAACCGAAAGTGGTCGCCGGCGAATAACCGGCGCAAATCGACGAATTCCTCCGCCCGGCGCCTCGAAGCTCCGGGCGGTTTCGTTTCAGAAGCTCACTTTTCCAGCGGCCCGTTCATGATCCAGCGATGGCCGAAGGGATCGCGCAGGCTGGCGTAACGTGTTCCCCAGAAGGAGTTCATCGGCTGCGTCTCGATCTTGGCGCCCAGCTTCGCCGCTCGGGCGCAGATGTCGTCGACCTCTCTTGCCGAGTCATATTCGAGACTGATGGAAACGGTCGCGTTGTCGCCCGGCATGGGGATTCGAGTCTGCCCGAATTCAGGGAAAAAATCGGCGAGCATTACCGCGCCGCCATTGATGGCCAACTCGCAATGCGCGATGCGCAGTCCGTCCACCGAGGGCATGATCGCGCGCTGCTTGGCGTCGAAAGCGGCCGTGTAAAAGGCGATGGCGGCTGCGGCAGGGCTGACGGTGAGATAAGGCGCAACCCTGGGACGTGTCATTCAGCAACCTCCGGCAGGGCCGCAAATGCGTCGCCCCAATCCTTTTTCCGATTCCTTTCATAGCGAGCCTTATCGCGCTTGGGCAGAAAAATTTCGCTTAAGCCCGCAGCGACGCATAGCTTTAGCTTCACGCCGGGCTTGCCGTGGCGGGCCGGCGCAAGGACGCGGGCGGCTGCGGCGTCCCCCTCGCGCGCTGCAATCAGATAGGAAAATTTCTCGTCCTCGAAAGGCGCCTCAGCGCGCTTGAGCAACTTATGATCGCGCGAACGGGGCAAGCGGACCGCGAAATGGCACCAGTCGGGCGCAGCGAGCGGGCAGGGCGCGGCGTGCGGGCAGGGGGCGATGATCCTGGCTCCGAGATCCGCAAGGCGTGCGCGCACGCGCATGAGTCGTTCGTGGTCGCGCGGCGTGCCGGGCTCGACAATGACAAGCGCGCCGCCGGTCCTGTTCCATAAGGAGGCGGCGACGCCGGCCAGGTCCGCCTCGGCAAGCTCTGTCAGCGTATAGGCGACGGCCACAAGGTCGGGCGCGCCATCTGCGTCGGGAAGGCGCGTCATGTCCGCCGCCGTTATCTTCGCCGCCGCGACAGCGGCCACATCGCTTTGGCGGGCCAGCGTCGCGGCGAGGCTCAGAAAGGCCCGGCTGCGGTCGATCATTTCCAC
The DNA here is from genome assembly GCA_963806665.1 of uncultured Alphaproteobacteria bacterium. Taxonomy (GTDB): domain Bacteria; phylum Pseudomonadota; class Alphaproteobacteria; order Rhizobiales; family Beijerinckiaceae; genus Methylocystis. The sequence continues at coordinate 763,424 of CAWDYM010000007.1, forward strand.
CGTCCGCATTCCGGGCCAGACGGCGCTCGCCGCATAAGCAGCGGCCCCGAGGCCGCAGCCGACGTCGAGGAGGCTGTCGGGGGCGAAGCCGGGCTGCTCCTCAGCGAGGCGGCCCAGAACCGACACGACGGCGGCGTAGGTGGCCGGCATCCGGGTCAGGGCGTAGGCAAGCGCGTCGGTCTCGTCGCGGATCGCGTCGCGGGTCGGCTTTCTGGCGCGGTAGTCTTCCGAGAGGCGCAGGGCGCTTTCCGCCAGCCCCTTGCGCGGCCGGCCTTCCAGTTGCGCCGCGATCGCGGCCGCGAGTCCCGCCGGCAAGGCGGGTGATGGCCCGGTCAAAGCGGCCTCGGGGCGGGTCGGGGGCGCGAACTCTCTTCCATGACGCTTGCGTTACGTTTAGAAGACCCTCAATTCAAGAGGGCCGCCGCCTGCGGCTTAGGGAAAAGAGTCATGTCCGCCAATTCCACTGGGCCGCGCACGCTTTACGACAAGATCTTCGACGACCATATCGTCGACCGCCAGGACGACGGCGCCTGCCTGCTCTATATCGATCGGCATCTCATTCACGAGGTGACGAGTCCGCAGGCTTTCGAGGGGCTGCGCATGGCTGGCCGCAAAGTCCGCGCGCCGGAAAAGACGCTCGCCGTCGTTGATCACAACGTGCCCACGACCGACCGTTCGCTGCCGATCGAAGACCCCGAGAGCAAGGCGCAGGTCGAGCAGCTTGCGATCAACGCGAAGGAGTTCGGCGTCGAATATTTCGACGAGCACGACCATCGCCAGGGCGTCGTCCATATCGTCGGGCCGGAGCAGGGCTTCACGCTGCCGGGCATGACCATCGTCTGCGGCGACAGCCATACCTCTACGCATGGCGCCTTCGGCGCGCTGGCTCATGGGATCGGCACGTCGGAGGTCGAGCATGTGCTCGCAACGCAGACGCTGATCCAGAAAAAAGCCCAGAACATGCTCGTGCAGGTCGACGGCAAGCTCGCCGAAGGCGCCACGGCGAAGGACATCATCCTCGCCATCATCGGCGAGATCGGCACCGCCGGCGGCACCGGCTATGTCATTGAATATGCGGGCGAGGCGATCCGAGACTTGTCGATGGAAGGCCGCATGACGGTCTGCAACATGTCGATCGAAGGCGGCGCCCGCGCCGGCCTCATCGCGCCGGACGAGAAGACCTTCGCCTATATCAAGGATCGTCCGAAGGCGCCCAAGGGCGAGGTCTTCGACATGGCGCGCCGATATTGGGAGACGTTGTACACCGACGAAGGCGCGCATTTCGACAAGATCATCAGGCTCGACGCGGCCAGTCTGCCGCCGATCGTCACTTGGGGCACGAGCCCGGAAGATGTCGTGCGCATCGACGGCGCGGCGCCGACGCCCGATTCCGCCAAGACGCCCCAGAAGCGTGCCGCCATCGAGCGCGCGCTCGCCTATATGGGCCTCAAGGGCGGGGAGAAGATGACGGACATCGAGATCGACCGTGTCTTCATCGGCTCCTGCACGAATGGCCGCATCGAGGATCTGCGCGCCGCCGCCAAGGTGGTGGAGGGCAAGAAGGTCAATGCGCGCGTCAACGCGATGGTCGTGCCGGGCTCCGGGCTCGTGAAAGAGCAGGCCGAGGCCGAGGGTCTGGACAAGATTTTCCTTGCCGCCGGTTTCGAATGGCGTGAGCCGGGCTGCTCCATGTGCCTGGCTATGAACCCAGACCGACTCGCGCCGGGCGAGCGCTGCGCCTCGACCTCGAACCGCAATTTCGAGGGCCGTCAGGGCTTCAAGGGCCGCACCCATCTCGTCTCGCCCGCCATGGCGGCGGCGGCGGCGATCGAGGGACATTTCGTCGACGTGCGCAACTGGCGGTAAGTCTGCGAGGCGTTCTACTCCGAAAAAGGGGGACTGTTCTGCGGTCCCCTTTTTTGTCAGCTATCGCCCAGCAACTCGAAGTAGCTTTCAGGCCGCCACGCGCACCCGGTTGCGGCCCGCCGTCTTGGCTTCATAGAGCAAGCGGTCGGCGCGCTTGAGGATGTCTTCTGCGGTCACGTCCTCGGCACGGGTTACGGCGACGCCTATGCTCGCCGTCACCCGCAGCGCGCGCTCCTCATGGATGAAGATCATATATTCGATCGCGCCGCGCAGGCGTTCGGCGATGATCATCGTGTCTTCCAGCGAAGGGCCAACGAAAAGTGCGACCAGTTCGTCGCCGCCGAGCCGGCCGACGACGCAATTCTCAGCGCCGACAATCTGGCGCGTCGCGTCTACGATGCGCTTGATGACGGCGTCGCCCGCAGAATGCCCGTAGGTGTCGTTCACCGCTTTGAAGCGGTCGATATCCATGACGATGGCGGAGAGTTCGCCCGCTTTTGCGCGATCTGCGAATGCCTTGTCGGCAAACTCCTTGACGCCGCGCCGATTGAGCGCGCCGCTCAGCGGATCGGTGCGGGAGAGGCGTTCCAGCTCAAGGCGCATTTCATGCAGGCGCAGCGCGTAGCTTGCGACGGTCCAGGTCATCCAGGGCGCTACGAGAAGGGGGATGACGACGGCGGGCACGAGGGCGCGTCCCGGCGGCCAGCCGTTCGATGTCGCAAAGAGAAAAGTCACTGCGGCCGAAATCGCGACGGCGACGAGCGTGTAGAGCGCGACGAGGCGGAGCGCCTCGCGCTTCGACGTCGGTTCCCTCAGGCTGTTGATCGAATTGAGCATCATGGCGCCGCAAAACGATCGCACAACTGCGCCGCGATCGCCGTGGCTAGTTAAAAAGGCGGTTAACCAATCGTTGCGCCGCTGTGAAAACCCAAGTGATTCTTCCAATGTCTGGAATTCCGCTTCGTCGCGATGCTAATAGACGGAGCCCAACGCTCGAATCCCGAGGGGATATTCGTTTCATGGCCGAGACATCACGTGATTGGGCCCAAATCGGCGCCCCAACTCTTCCGGACCTGGAAGCCCTTGCGGACGCCGCTTTTGCGGCGCTGCCGAAACAATTCACACAGCTGTGCGAAGGCGTCGTCATTCGCGTGGAAGATTTTCCCGACGATGAGACGCTCGAGGAGATGGACTGCGAGACGGAGTTCGACCTGCTCGGGCTCTTTCGCGGACGCGGCCTCATCGAGGGCGAGCATCTCGCGCAGACCGGGGATCAGCCCAACATGGTTTGGCTCTACAGGCGTCCGATCCTCGACTTCTGGGCCGAGCGCGAAGATACGCTCGGCGCGATCGTCACTCATGTCCTCGTCCATGAGATCGGGCACCATTTCGGCCTGTCGGACGCCGACATGGAAGCAATCGAACGAAGCGTCGGCGCCTAGCGCGCCTTCATCAGCACAGAAACATGGGCGATCTAGGGACGTGGCGCGATCGACGCCGTCCCGAAGCCGAGGAAGGGCAAAGTCCAGTCGCCAAGGCTCGCGCCATCGACGACCGTCGATTGCGGCGCGAGGGCGTCGAAGGTCTCCATAATCGGGTGGGTCACATCGTCGAGGGCGACCCGCGCGTCTTCGGTGTAAAGGCCGAGCCTGCCGAACTTGTATATCGGCGGAACCATGTCTTCGAAAGAGACGAGCGGCTTCCCGTCGAGCGCGACCTTGATCTCATTTCCCCTCTGGGCGATTCGGAACCGCCGCCAGGAGCCGACGGGCGAAGCGAGGGCGCCGGTCGCGAGAAATCGTTGGCCGCCGGGGTAGGCGGGGTCTCTCTTGCCCAGTTCCCAGCCACTGGGCTTGAGCGCGAGATAATAGAAATGGTCCGGGTCAGCGTAATTCCATACGAGCCACGCGCATTCCCAGAGATTTGGCGGGCTTCCCGTTCTCAATTGCGCCAGCGTCGCCGCGTGTCCGCTGTAGAGGACAGGGGAGTAATGAACCCCCGGCGCCAGCGCGAGCGCCGCATGGGTTTCCGCGAGTCGGGGCGCGGCGAGGGGACTGAGAACGAGCATCTGGTTTTCGGCCTTCGCCGCGCCCGGGAGGGAGCAGGCCAGCGCCAGAAGCGCCAAGTTCAGCTTGGACGCTTTCCAGCCGAGGCGACGACCGGCTGCAGTTGCGGCGAAGGTCGGCGAGACCGCTCGCGCGACATCAGCCACATCGCCGGCGGCAGGACGAGTTGCAGCGCCGGGTAGCTCCAGAACAAATAGAGAAGTAGCCATGCCGATGCGATCGTAGCAATTTGCCTGGGGCCAATCTCGTTCTTTCTGTCTTTGCGCATGGACGGACTCCTTGAACGGAGCCTGTCTCATTCGCCACAACATTTCCTTTCCGCCACAGCGAAAATTCGAGCAGAGCGCTCAGAAAGTTATGCCGAGCGTCGTGTTCAGCCCGCCCTGCCGCCGGCTTTCGCCAAAGGGAAAGAGGTAGCCGATCTGCAGGCTGACAAGGCCGTCGAACGCTCGATACGCGTCGCCGCCGAGCCATGTGCGGAAGACCATGGCGGGACCGACCCCGAAAGCGGAGCGGCGGGTGTCGGCGCTGTCGTAGGAGGCCATCACCATCGCCGTGGGACCGATCACAAACCGGTTCTGGCTGTTCCAATAGGCATAGCCCAGCAAGCCGGTCGCGTTCTGCAGGTAGCGATGTTCGCCTGTGCGGAAGGTGCCATAGGACGCAAAGCTCGTGAGCGGCTGCCAGCCCGTATGGAACGGAAAAGCCATCATCGTCGGCTGCGTCGCGCCTTGCGCGCCCGCGCTCGGCGCGCTGGAATAGGCGAAGCCGCCGTAGCCATAGCCCCATGACAAAGCGAATTGGTTGGGCGGTCCGCCGGCAAAATGGTGCTGATATTCGCCGCTGACGCTGAAGTTGATTCCGTCGAACGGCCGAACGCGCAGGCCCACGCGCGAATAAGCTTCGGTAAAGCGGTTCTGGTCTTGCGACCAGTAGCCGCCCACAAAAGTCTCGAGCCCGAAAAGATAGGGCAGGTAGCGGCCGTCGAATCGCATTGCGGTCTCGAAGCTCGGCTGAGGCTGATGTCCGCCCCACCGTCTCGGACGGCCCGCGATGTCGTTGAACACCACATTGGTGCGCACGCTCATTTCCGCGTCGGTGATCTGGGTCTTGACCACTTCCTGGTCCAGCGCAGGCCGCATCCGCAAGGACGGATCGCTCGACCAGCGGTCGATCGCCTCCCGGAAGAAGCGCAATTCCTTGGCGCGGTCGACATAGACGCTCGCATAGCCGGCGTTGAGCAGCACTTCGCCCCGCCGCTCGATGGCGAGGCTGTTTTCGAAGGCCGCCACCGCTTGCGGGTGGCGCCTGAGCTTGAGGTAGAACTGCCCGAGCGTCGACCAGCCTTCGGCGTCCTGCGGATGGGCGCGGGAGAAGTTCTCCAGTTCCGCGAGCGCTCTATCCGGCTCACCGTTCGCTTCATAGACCTTGGCTTTTTCGACGGCGAGGCCGCGCGCGACCGAGAGCCGTTGCGCTGGGGGCAGGCCGCCTTTGGCCAGCGCCGCCTGGAAGTCAGCAGCTGCGCCGGCGTGGTCTTCGGCGCGAGAGCGCAGATAGCCGCGCTGTGCATAGGCCTGTCCGCTCGCCTTGCCGCGCGCGATAAGGGCGTCCGACGCCTTGAGCGCCTCGTCCATGCGGCCAAGTTGCGCCAGGGCCTCGATCGTCACGCGATACATCGCCTCATCCGCGCGGCCGAGCGCCTCCGCCTCGCGCGAATAGCGCAGCGCCGCCGACCAGTTTCGCGCGGTAGACGCCTTGAAGGCCTTGTCGGCGACCATGAAGTAGCGCGCTTCGTTCAGCGCTTCGGCGACGACCGTTCGCTGCTTGCCCTGGAGCGTGCCCGACTTCAGCGCCGCGCCGAAGTCGGATATTGCGCCGCTTACGTCCTTGCTCTGGCGGCGCAGGAAGCCACGCTGCGCGAACACCTGGGCGCTGTCGTTTCTTGCCAGATATGAATTCGCTTCCGCGAGCGCTTCACGCTTCTTGCCGAGCCGCGTCAGCACATTCATCGCGATCAGCGTCGGCTCCGCAGCCTTGGGGTCGAGGGCGCGCGCCTCATGCGCGGCACGGAGGGCTTCGCTCATATTGCCTGCGTTGAAGGCGTCATACGCGCGGTTGAGGGCCTGATCGAGTGGGGAGACGGTCGACTCCGCAGGGCCGGACGGCGACCCTGCCGCGGAAGAGGCGCCGGGCTTCTGGGCCCGCTCGGCTTCGGCGAGGGCAAGCCGGACCCTTCGCTGCTGCGCGGCTTGCAAGCCTGGGCGCGCCAGCGCGGCCTTGAAGTCTTCCTCCGCGCCCTTGAGATTTTTCATTCCGCGACGCAGATAGCCGCGCTGCGCCAGCAATGTCGCGCTGGGCTGATTCTGCGCGATGAATTTGTCAGCTTCTTCGAGGGCGGCCTGCGGCTGCTTGAGGCGGTTGAGCGCGCTCATCAGGACAAGGACAGGGAGTTCGGATTTCGGGTCCATCGCCCGCGCTTCGCGTGCGGCGGCGGCAGCCTGACCGTATTCGCCGGATTCGATCGCCTTGTAGGCGCGCTCGATCTCCGCATAGCCCGGGCTCCCCGCCTTTTTCGCTTCCGCCAGCGCGTCGCGCAGCCTTTCGTTGTCGCTTTCCTCATTATCGGGGTTGGCGAGCGCGGCCTCAAAATCCGCTTGCGCGCCCTTTGCGTCCTTCATCGCGCGACGCAGGTAGCCGCGCTGCGCATAGAGCTTTCCGCTCGCCTTGTATGTCGCGATGTAGCGATCCGCCTCGGCGAGCGCCTGTGCGGGCTTGCCCATGCGGCCATAGGCTTCGACGATGACGCGCACTGGCGCCTCGGCCTCCGGATCCATCGTCCGGGCCTTTTCGGCGGCGCTGATCGCTTCCTGGAACCGGCCCGTCTCGAGGTCCTTGTATGCGGGCGAGAGTGCGAGTTCGAACAGTGAGGCCGCCGCGGCCGCGCTCTGTTCTTTGGTCAGACCGCCGGCCTGCTGCGCGCTGCGCAAGTCCGCTTCCGCGCCCGCCGCATCCTTGAGGCGGCTGCGCAGATAGCCACGCTGTGCGAGCAGCTGGCTCGACGGTGTGTGAGATAATGTGTAGGCGTTCGCGACGTCGAGCGCGTCCTTGAACCGGCCGGACTTCGACAGGGCGTCCGCCAGAACCCGCACCGGCGCCTCGGACTCCGGCGAAAGCTCACGCGCCCGGCGCGCAAAGCGAATGGCGCCGTCCGTGTCGCCCTTGGCAAGGCGATCATATGCATAAGCCAATTCCTCGAAACCGGGCGCGCCCGCCTTGGGCGAGTCGCGGCCAGGAGATTGCGGCTGCGCCAGTGCCGGGACGAACGGCGTTCCGGCCACAATCAACTGGATGACCACGGTCGAGGCCAAGGTCATCCGAAGTAAACCCCTCATCGTCAACCCCGCAAAAAAGACAATTGGCTGCCCGGCCAGATGAAGCGTAGCTGTTGAACCAGATAACCTTTATCGCACCAATGTGCTGACAAATTGATACCGGAGCGCGATCATTTTAAATATAGCAAAAGTGCAACATGGAGCAAAATACGATGAAAATCCTGATTATGCTGATTATTCTGTTCGTTGCTACCTGCATCTTTGCCTTTGCGGCGGGGTATCTGTTCGGTCCCGTTACAGCTTCATGCGCATTGCTGCTCGGATTGAGCTTATCATTCATCAAGATTGCATTCGCAGTCGGGCGCCAATAGACAAATACGGCATTTTATATTATAGTAATGCTTATGTGTACTGGCTTAAGCGTAACAGAGTGAGTGCTATGTCATATTCTCAAGAAGAACTGCGTCTTGCTGCCGAGTATTTACATGAGCCGTGTCGCGCGCGCTGCCTCTGCGTCGTCGGGACGCGCCCGGAGGCGATCAAAATGGGCCCGGTCATCCAGGCGCTGAAAGCTTCCGACTGGGCTTTTCCCTACGTCGTAACGACCGGCCAACATGCGAGATCTGGTCGAAGCGCCGTTGAAGGAATTCGGCGTCATCCCAAATCGCGCTCTGGTGATCGATCGGAGCAGCGGCTCGCTCAACGAACTGTTCGGCAAGGCGATCATGGAGATCGACGGACTGATCGATCTGGTTCGCCCCGCCTGCGTCGTGGGCCAGGGGGACACGAGCTCCGTTGCGGCGGCGTCCCTCGCAGCTTTCCACAAGCGCATACCCTTTATTCACGTCGAGGCGGGCTTGCGCACCGGAAATTTCGAAGAGCCTTTCCCGGAAGAGCTCAACCGCAGAATCGCGGGACTGACGTCTTCGCTGCACTGTGCGCCAACGGAGCGGTCTCGCGACAATCTGCTGCGCGAAGGCGCCAACCCGGCAGACTGTCTCGTCACGGGTAATACCGTGATCGACGCGCTATTGCAGACGGCGTCGCGCCGCCTTCCCTCGCCTCGCGGCTTCCCCGAGTCGCCCAAAGTCATCCTCGCCACGGCCCATCGGCGTGAAAGCTTTGGCGCGCCGTTGGAGGAAGCGCTCACCGGCTTGCGTGCGGCGGTCGATATGTATGACGACGTCGGCCTTTTCTTCCTCACCCATCCCAATCCGCAAGCGCATGAACCTGCAAAGCGCATTCTCGGGGGGCACCCGCGCATCACCGTGACGGACGCGGTCGGCTACACGGATCTCGTTGCTGCGATGAAGCGCTGCTGGATCGTCGTGACGGACAGCGGCGGCTTGCAGGAGGAGGCGCCCGCGCTCGGCAAACCTGTCCTTGTCCTCAGAGACGTAACCGAGCGTCCGGAGGCCGTTGAGGCCGGCGCCGTGCGCATCGTCGGGACAGATGCGCTCGTCGTCATGGACGAGATCTGCAAGCTTCACGACGATTCTCGCCGATACGCCGAAATGGCCATCCCGGTCTTTCCCTATGGAGACGGGCGCGCGGCAGAGCGAATTGTCGAGGCGATGCGTCTTCGCCTGGCCAAGCGAGCGCCGGTTGCGCTCGACTTCCTGCCGAATTGAGCGGGGCTCAAAATGAATGATCTGACGGACGCCGTTATCGCCTACGTCGACGCCGTGGCCGTGCTGTTTCTGGTCACCGGCGTGACCATTATCCTCTACAGCCTCGACGATCTCTTCGTCGACGTCGTCTTCTGGTCGATGAAGCTCATGGGGGTGGAGGCCAACCGGCATCCGTCGATCCCTGAAGCGCGCCTGCTGGCCATTCCCATGCGGCCTATCGCCGTGATGGTGCCGGCATGGCACGAGTCAGATGTCATTTACGACATGTTGCGGGTCAACGTTGGGCACACGCCCTCCGTAGTCTTCTTCGTCGGCGCTTACCCCAATGACGCCGCGACGCAGAGGGAGGTGCTGCGCGCGGCCGCAGAATATCCCTACAACGTCCAATTGGTCGTCGGCCCGCGAAACGGACCGACAACGAAGGCGGATTGCCTGAATTCAGTGCTCAGGCACATTGCGCAATATGAAAAAGACTATGGCATGGAATTCGCCGGATGCGTACTCCACGACAGCGAGGACGTGGTGCATCCGCTGGAGTTCGCGCTGTTCAACGCCCTGCTGGACACGACGGATTTCATCCAGCTCCCGGTCTTTTCGTTCAGCCGTTCGCTGCACGATGTCGTCGCTGGCGCATATATGGACGAGTTCGCTGAGTTCCATACCAAGGATCTCGTTGTCCGGGAGCGGCTCACGGGCTTCATCCCTTGCGCGGGCGTCGCGGCATGTTTCAGCCGTCGCGCGCTCGAGGCGCTGAATGAAGACCGCAACGGCGAAACATTCGATCCCACCGCCCTGACGGAAGACTACGACGTCGCCTTCCGGATCAAGAAACTGGGGTTGAGGTCCGCCTTCGTGCGCAACGAGGCCCCCTACACTCTGGACATCCCAGAGGGCTCGACGCAGCTGACCCGTATCGAGCAACCGCTGGCGATTGCAACGCGAGAGTATTTTCCCGATGATTTCCGTGCGGCCTATCGCCAGCGCGCACGCTGGATTCTCGGCATCGGCTTTCAGGGCGCGAATAACCTGGGATGGGGCGATACGATCTTTGAGAGGATATTCTTCCTACGCGACCGGAAGGGAATCGCGTCGGGTCTCATCGCCATCACAGGCTATTTTCTGACCTTCAACGCCGTCGTCATTGGGATGCTCACGCTTGTAAGCGACGATTGGCGCATCGCCGCCTATGTCCTGCTACATCCGGTGCTGCAAACCGTCTTCTTCATCAACGTCCTGCTGCTCGTGAACCGGCTGATCCAGCGCTCCGTCTTTACTGCGCACGTCTATGGCGTCTCGCAGGGCCTGATGGCTGCTCCGCGCGTGATCTGGTCGAATTGCCTGAATTTCTGCGCCGCGCTGCGTGCGCTATATGTCTATTACTGGCGGCACAAGATCGAGAGGCAGCCGCTCTCCTGGGATAAGACGCAGCATTCGATGCCGAACACGGTGCGCACGTTGGAGGAGGCCTGAGTAGGTCGCCGGCGCGCCTTGGCGACCTATCCTGCGCGCAGGTTCTGGCGCCACGCCAACGAACAGTTTTGCGCGTCGACCATCTGCGAAATTGCTTCCGCCGAAACGGGCCGGCTAAAACGGAAGCCCTGAAACGAATGCACGCCTGCGACGCGAAGAAACTGCTGCTGTTCGGCCGTTTCGACGCCTTCCGCCGTGACATGCATCCCCAGAGCGCGTCCGATGCTGACGATTGCGTGAATGATAGCAGTGCTTGCGACTCCGGCCTGGATCTTGCGCACGAAGCTTCTGTCGACTTTCAGCTTGTCGAAGGGAAGCGAGAGCAGATAATTCAGACTTGAATGGCCGGAGCCGAAGTCGTCGAGCGCGAGACGCACGCCGTCGCGTTGCAATGCCTGCATCTTCTGTTGCGCGTCCTCGATGTCTTCGATGAGGAGACTCTCCGTGATCTCGAGTTCGAGGCGGCTTGGTTGCAGGCCCGTTTCGGCAAGCACATGGCGGATGGTCTCGACGAAATCGCCTTGTTTGAACTGCCATGGCGAAACGTTGACGGCGAGCGTCACACCCTCCCAGCGTCTCGCGTCAAGGCATGCCTTTCGGAGGACGAATTCGCCGAGCGCCGCGATCAGGCCGTTCGCCTCTGCGATCGGGATGAATGTGAGGGGCGTGATCTCTCCAAGGCTTGGATGCCGCCATCTGCACAAGGCTTCGACGCCCAGGATCGTCTCGCCGCTCGTGTCGAAGATCGGTTGATAGAGGACGTAAAGGTCGCCTCCATGGATGGCGTGACGCAGATCGGTTACGAGTTCGTCGACGTCTCTGGGTTCCGGCATGCGAATTGGGGGCATGAGCAGGTCTCGCGCAATAGTTGCAATTGACAACATTGCGCTGACGAGGCCTTAAGGCAAATGAAATCGAATGCAGACCGAAGACGTCCTTAATAAAATTTGAAACGCTTTGGGCTACGACTAACCGCGCGCAATCACTTGCATTCAACTTTTTCTGGTAGGGTTTTCTTAATGCAATCACGCGTAGCAATATAACTCAATTTTAAAGCCCACACGCTAAGTCTTGGCTTCAAAGGCGGAGCAAAACGTGTCAGGCACATCGGTCGATCGCTGGAGTTTCGTACTTGACGAAGAAACGAAAATTCTTCTCGTCGATGATGATCTGATATTAAGCGAATTCGCCAAGGTCCACCTCTCCACCCCCACGACCACGGTCGTATCCGCCGTCAACAGCGAAGAGGCGTGGGAGCGCCTCAGGCAGGAAACCTTCGACCTCGTGCTGCTCGATATTGAGATGCCGGTGCTGGACGGGTTCGACCTCCTCAAGAGACTCCGGGCCGATCCCCGGTTCGCACAACTGCCGGTTGTGATGCTCACGGGGCGCGAGGATATCACCTCGATCGACCGGGCGTACCAGCTGGGCGCAAATTCATTTGTGCCCAAGCCGATCAACTGGCGCCAGCTCAGCTACGCGTTGCGTTATGTTCTGCGCACGACCCGCATCGAAGGGGATCTGATTGGCGAGCGCCGGCGCTCGGACGAGCTGCTGAAGCTCACCAATAATCTTCTCTCGCTCATTCGCGTTGAGGCGCGCACGCCCCTGAGCTCGATCATCGGCTTCTGCGACTGCATCAAGCGTGAGATCGATGGCCCGATCGGCGTGCCGAGCTATCTCAATTACGCCGAACAGATCGACGCGGCCGCGCGGCGGCTGCAGGACGATTTCATGGATCTCATCCAATATGCGCAGCTGACCTCGGGAGCGGCCAAACTGTCGGAGGACGAGTATCCCGCGGGAAAGCTGCTGGACGCGACCGTTTCGGGCATCGCATTCGAAGAGCGCAACGTCGATATCCTCGTAGGCAAGCCAAGCGAAAATCTCTACCTCACCTGCGATCTGATGTGGCTGACGCGGGCGATGAAGCATCTGCTCGATGCGGCGATCGGCCAGGGCGGCGTCGAACGGATCGCTATCGACATGCGACAGATGAGCGATGGCGGGGTCACGATATCGATCGGCGCCGAAGGCGGTCTCTCCACCGGAGAGACTCGAAAGCCTTTCCTTCCCGTGGCTGCAGGCCACGGCAAGGGCCTCAGCGTTTCCTTTGCTCGATGCGTTGTTGAACTGCACCAGGGGCAACTGACGATAAGAGAACGCGAGGACGGTGGGGCGGATATGGAAATCAGCCTGCCGTCACAGCGTGTGCTGTTGGAGCCTCACGTCAACCCCAGCAAGGCAGCCTGATGAAGAGCCTGAGAAGTTTGGTCGAAACTTGCGCTGCTCTCCTTCGGCACAGAGATGCGCTGCACGACAAGCGCGGCGGCGTTGCGATTTTCTTCTCCCTCTCCCTGCTGCCCCTCGTCGCCATCGCTGGAGCGGGCCTCGATTTCATGTCGCTCGGCAACCTCAAGAGCCAGCTCCAGAGTGCGGCCGACGCAGGCGCATTGCGCGCCGCCCGGGAGCTGCGGTTGGCCAGAAGCGGCAGCTACGATCTGACGCCCTCCGCCAGAAGCGGTGCGCAAAGCGTTCTTCAGCGCGCCACGCAATCGCTCAGTTCGATAGGCGTCACGGCCACGCTGGTCGATGGCAATACGGCCGTGCAAGTCAACGTCGCCGGAAGCTATACGCCGAAGGTCCTGCGGGTCATTTACAACGGTCCGATCAGGATCTCGGCGCAGTCGACCGCGCGCACCAATGGCTTCCCGGTTTGCGCGCTGGGACTGGATGAGTCGGTCCTCGGCGTCGCGACCATTTACCTCGAGGCCAAAGCGCAAGTCACGGCACAGTTCTGCGCCGTTCAATCGAACTCGAAATCGCCGCTTGGCATCACGGCTTTGAGCGCCTCCAAGCTTACGGCAGGCCAGATCTGTTCCGCGGGGGGAACGCTGGGGATCAAGGCCAACTTCAGCCCCACGCCGCAGAGCGATTGCCCGATTGTGCCGGACCCGCTCGCGGCCCGAGCGCCGCCGCCTGTCGGGGCCTGCAGTTATAATAACGAGATCATCGACGGCGGAACGGTCACCTTGACGCCCGGCACATACTGCGGCGGTCTGAAGGCGACCAACGGGGCCATCGTGACGCTTTCGCCCGGCGAATACGTCATCAAGGATGGGCCTTTTACGGTCGACGCCGGGGCTTCGCTGACTGGCATGAACGCGGGAGTTTATCTTACCGGCTCAAAGGCGACGATCCAGTTCGCCGCCAACAGCACGATTAAAATGACCGCGCCGATTACCGGTCCTTTGGCCGGAATGCTCTTCTTCGAGGACCGGGCAGCGACACGGTATCAGACTCACAAGCTCACGAGCGACAATGCGCCGCTGCTTCTCGGCACCATCTACATCCCGGAGGGGATACTGGTCGTCGATGCGAACAGTCCGATCGCGCAGCAGTCCGCCTTCACAATCATCGTCGCGCGGAGATTGATGCTCATGGCCGGACCCACGCTGGTGCTGAACTCCGATTACGGCGCGACCGCGGTGCCTGTGCCCGGCGGTTTGACGCCGGGCTACAGCTATCTGACGAAGTGATCCGCATACGCAACGCCTTCTCGCCTTAACCGGGCATCGCTTGATGAACGCTGATTCTTCCCGCGCCGTGACAAACCGAAGGCCGCGCGTCTCGATCGCGCGAAAGCTGGGGGTCCTTGTCGCCATCGCCGTCGTGACTTCGGCGGTGATGATGAGCGGCGTACTCATGTGGCAGGAAATCGGTCGCTACGCCGACATGAAGACGCGGATGCTCTTTGGTTCCGCGCATGTCTTCGCCGCCGCTTCGGCGAGAGCGACCGCGACCCAGGATCAGGCGGGCGTCTACCAGGCGATCAAGGCGATCGCTCAGATACCGGACCTGATTTACGCCCGCGTGGATACGCGCGGGAAAATGCTGGCTGTGATGGGCGGCGCGACGCAGCTCGACGACGACCTCCGCATCAAGGAGAGCGATACGTCGACGATATCGCCACTGGCTCTGCTATCGAGTCACAGTATTCAAGTCGAGGTGCCGATCGTCGACGGCGGGTTGAATGTCGGCCGACTGGTCCTCGTCGCCGACACAAGCGATCTCGTGGATCAGCTCCGCGCCTCTCTGCAGGGCACGGCCATCGGCGCGGTCGCAGCTTTGCTGATCGGCCTTCTCGTCGCCTCCCAGCTTCAGAAGGGCTTCACGCAGCCCATGCGTGACTTGAGTGAAACGATCTGGCGCATTCGTCGCAATCACGATTATGCCGATCGTGTGCGGGCGAAGACCAATGACGAGGTCGGTCTCCTGATCGACGGATTCAACGCGATGCTCGAGGAGCTCGACGAGCGCGACAAGCGATTGGAACATCATCGTCTCAACCTCGAGAAGGAAGTAGCCGATCGCACGCATGATCTGAGCACCGCAAAAGAGGCTGCAGAGACGGCCAACGCCGCCAAATCGGACTTCGTTGCGACCATGAGCCATGAGATCCGCACGCCCATGAATGGCGTCATGGTGATGGCGGAACTTCTGGTGGCCTCCGATTTGCCGGAACGTCAGCGACGTTACGCGGAAGTGATCTCCAAATCCGGCCAGAGCCTGCTCGCGATCATCAACGATATTCTGGACTTTTCGAAAATCGAGTCTGGAAATCTGAAACTCGAAAGTCTTGCGCTCGATCCGGCGACCATCGCGGAAGACGTCACGAGTCTATTCGGCGAGCGTGCGCGCGAGAAGGGCGTCGATCTCGTCTCTTACGTGTCTCCGGCGACTCCGAAATTCATCACAGGCGACCCCGTCCGCATCAATCAGGTCATCGGCAATCTCGTCAACAACGCGTTGAAGTTCACCGAGACGGGCTCCGTTATTTTGAAAGTAGGGCCGGACCCGAAGAACGCCTCGCGCATCCGCTTCGCGGTCACCGATACGGGTATAGGCATCCGCGCTCACAAGCTTCAGCATGTCTTCGGCGCTTTCACCCAGGCCGATCAATCGACGACGCGACGCTTCGGGGGCACGGGGCTTGGTCTTGCGATCAGCAGGCGGCTCATCGACTCCATGGACAGCGAATTGGAGGTGAAAAGCGTCTACGGGAGAGGCTCCACCTTCTCCTTTTCGATCCCCCTCGGCGCTAGCGAAGGAGCGGAACGCTGGCCACTGGCGAAGGAATCCGGATCGACCGCCGTTATCGCCGTCGCCGGCGAAGCGACCCGCGCCACACTTCTGCGTTATCTGAACGAGGCGGGCTATCAGGCCTCGGCCGCACGCGACGGAGGGCGGATCAAAGCCGACATCGTGATCGCTGATCCGGCGCAGGCGTCTCTTGTCGAGCGTGCCGAAGACAACCGCCTTCTGTGCCTTGCGACCTTCGGCGATCCTTCCGCGCATCAGATGGTGAGGGACGGGCGCGCCGATGGATTGATCTCGCGTCCGCTTCGTCGCTCCGAAATCGCGCTGATGCTCCGTCGGGTCAAGGCAGGCCTGAAGCTCGCGCAGAAAGACGAGGCGCCTTCCAGGGCTCAGGAAACTCGCCCCCGCCACGACGGCCTGCGAGTCCTTGTGGCGGACGATGCGGCGATCAATCGGGAAGTTGCGATCGAGACATTGCAGCAGCTTGGCGCCGTGGTCGCGACGGCGGAGAACGGCCTGGAAGCCATTGCGGCGCTCGACACGCAACAATTCGATGTCGTATTGATGGATGTGAGCATGCCCGAGCTCGATGGTTTTGAAGCCACGCGCCGGATTCGTGAAAGCGAGGCGCGGCTTGGTTGTGCGCGTATGCCCATTGTCGCGCTTACAGCGCATGTCGTGGGCGCCGCCGCGGAGGCTTGGCGAACGGCCGGCATGGACGCCGTGCTGCACAAGCCATACACAATCCTCGGGCTGGCGGATTGCCTCGCCAGCGTCCTGCCAGAGCGGCCGCCTTCGGAGATAGCCGAGGAATCGGCGTTTCCCCAGCAGCCCGCGGACACGCCCGCGCGCGCTTATCTCAATGAAGCGACCTTGCGGCAGCTCAAACTGCTCACCGACGACGGCCCCAGTGGTTTCCTGCGTCGCATCTTCAGCCTCTATCTCGACCATGCGCCAAAGAATGTCACGGAAATGCGCCACGCGATAAGGGCCTTGGACGTCGCGGCGGTCGGGCGCGCCGCCCATGCGCTGAAATCGATGAGCCTCAACATCGGCGCGGACAGCGTGGTTGAGAAAGCCGAGCAATTGGAGCGCATGGCCAACGAAAGGGTGGATCTCTCGATGGCGGATATCGACGAGATCGATGCGAGGCTCGAGGCGACTTTCGCGGCGATCTGGCTCCTGCAGGGGCCGGCGGAAACAGACGTGGACATCAAGCCGGTCGAGCGGATCGCTTGACGAGGTCAGGGCGTCGAGGCCTTTCCACAGAAGATGTCGTGTAAAAGCGCGATCACGCGCCTCACGCGATCATCTGCGAGCGAATAATATATTTCTCGCGATTCCCGACGGGTCGCGACAAGTGAGTCCTGTCGAAGTCTCGCGAGATGCTGCGAAAGCGACGACTGGCTCAGGCCAACGGCCTGCTGCAATTCCGAGACGCATGATTCCCCCTTGAGCAATTCGCACAGGATCATGAGCCGATGCGTATTCGCCAGCGCCTTGAGAAACTGCTCCGCCTCCTCGGTTTTGGCCGCCAACGCTTCGAACCCGCCCGTCCGCGCCTTCATTGCCCGCGCGTCGCCCGTGGGCGATGGATCAGCTGTCATCGACGTTCACCTGCACAAAATGCCGCGTCAGAATCCGCGTGAAGAGGATATCGCCCCGATCTTCTGTGCCACTCGGCAAAGATAGTCAACCATTTCGGTAGACTAGTATGGGGCATTCGCCGCCGGAGTCTCGCAGGTCTGTTGCAGCCGTTGAAGGCTTGATAGGGGCCCTTCTCGCGACGGACGGCGTCAACACGTTGATCGACAATGCGCGCGTGCCAATTGATCGAGGCTCCGACGTTGATCACAGGGCAGCGGAGGCGATGCAGTGCGCTCGCGCATGCGACACATGCGACACATTCGCACGCGCGCGCGTCGGCGGCGCGCGGCCCCGGACGAACAGATGATTGTCAGATAGAAGTAACGGGCCGGGCGCGTCATCACGCCTGTAGCCTTTACGGAATGACGCGGGCGGGAGTAAATCCCCGGAGCATGCGAATTCGTGGGGCCCTATGCCTGAGTCCAAGCTTCTCCTCCCAATTGTCGGCATAGGCGCTTCCGCCGGAGGTCTGGAAGCGCTCAAAACCCTTTTGCCGGCGCTACCGCGTGACAGCAACTACGTGTTCGTCGTCATCGTACATCTGCTTGCCGATCAACCGAGCGTGCTTGCCGATATATTGCAGCCGTTTTCCACGATGCCCGTCACGCAGGTTGCGGAAGATCTCGAGATCGAACCGAACCACGTTTATGTCATCCCGCCCGGCTACAATCTCTCGGTGATCGACGCACGGCTGCGACTGTCGAAGATCGAGGCGCAACATGAGGAACGCGGGGCGATCGATCATTTCTTCGAGAGTCTGGCGAAAGCCCACGGCCAACGCTGCATCGGGGTCATTCTTTCAGGCACTGGCTCCGATGGAAGCGTCGGCCTCAAAAGGATCAAGGAGCACGGCGGTCTGACGATCGCGCAGGACCCGAAGGAAGCGCAGTTCGACTCTATGCCCCAGAACGCGATCGCCACGGGGACCGTCGACTTCGTTCTGCCGATCCATGAGATGCCAGCGTATATGATCCGCTTCGCCGGCACGCAGCCCCGCATCGAGATCTCAGAGACGCCGGAAGCGTCGCCCTCGCACGATCGTCGGATTTTTCAGAATATACTGTCGCTGGTGCAGGCGCGCACCAAAATGGACTTCTCCAAATACAAGCAATCGACGGTGCTGCGCCGGATCCGCCGACGCATGCAATTGAACCAAACCGAGCTGCTCGACGAGTATATGGATTTTCTTCGCAGCAGCGACACCGAGGCTCATGCGCTCGCTGAAGAATTCCTGATCACCGTCACCCGGTTTTTCCGGGACCCGGAAATCTTCGACCATCTCGAAACGGAAATGCTTCCGCGCGTGTTCGAGGGGAAAACGGATTCCGACACGATCCGCGTGTGGTCCGTCGGCTGCGCTACGGGCGAAGAAGCCTATAGCATTGCGATGTTGTTGATCGAACGAGCTGCGCGCACGACGAATCCGCCGCGCATCGAGATTTTCGCGAGCGATCTGCATGAGCCCTCTCTGCGCCGGGCGCGTGAGGGCGAATACCCGGATTCGATCGAAGCGGATGTTTCCGAAGAGAGGCTCAAGCGATTTTTCGTCAAGCGGGACGACAGCTATCATGTCCGAAAGGATTTGCGAGAGATCGTCGTATTTGCGAACCATAACCTGTTGCGCGACCCTCCGTTCTCCCGCCTTGACCTGATCGTCTGCCGGAATCTGCTGATCTATCTTCAGCGCGATCTGCAGAACGACGTCATCGAACTGTTCCACTACGCCCTCAATCCGGACGGATTGCTACTGCTCGGACCATCGGAGTCGATCGAACGCGCCGCTCTATTTCAGGCGGAGAGCAAGCAATATTGCGTCTATCGGCGTCGCAACGTGCCGCCGCCCTCTCCCAGACTGCCGGTTTTCCCGCAGACCCTCCAACGGTTCGCCGCTTTCAGTGGGCAGACTCCACGTTCTGACGCCGGCGTCAGCTACGGCGCGTTGCACCAGAAGATGGTGGAGCGCTATGCGCCGCCGAGCCTGCTTGTCGACCAGGATTTTCATCTCGTTCACGCCTCGGAGCACGCAGGACGATATTTGCTGGTCCCCGGGGGCGAACCTTCGGCGAACGTCTTCCGTCTTGCGCGAGAGGAGTTGCGGGTCGAGTTGCGGACGGCGCTGCAAGCCGCCGTGGAGCATGGCGCAAGCACCCGCTCGCGGCCCATCCTCGTCGAGCTCGACGGTAAGCCGAAGGAGGTCATTCTCCATGTGAGGCCGTCGAAGGATCCCGAACTCGGCAGCCTCCACCTTGTCATTTTCGACGAATATGAGGCGACGGAAAGCGCGCAGTTGACTCCGCTGGGGCGCGAGGTGTCCGAGTCGCGGGCGGAACTGGACGCGACCAAAGAGCGTCTGCGCGCCATCATCGAACAATATGAGACGTCGCAGGAGGAGATGCGGGCTTCGAACGAGGAGCTGCAAACCGTCAATCAGGAGAACCGCCACAAGGTGGAGGAGCTAAGCCAGCTCACGAGCGATCTGCAGAACCTGATGGCAGCTACGGATATCGCGACCTTGTTTCTCGACCGCGAGCTGCGCATTATGCGCGTCACCCCTCGCACGAGCGATCTCTTCAATATACGTGCGAGCGACCGCGGCCGTCCCATTACAGAGCTACGACATCGTCTCGGATACGATCAGCTCAAACAGGATGCATTTCGGGTGCTCGAGCGGCTCACGCCAGTAGAGCGTGAGGTCCAGAGCGAATCCGGCGAGTGGTATCTGACGCGCGTCAATCCCTACCGGTCCTCCTCGGATCAGATTCAGGGAGTGGTGATCACGCTGGTCGAGATTACTAAGCTCAAGAACGCCGAGCTTTCCACCCGCGACAGCGAGGAAAAATTCCGCGCCCTCGTCGCCGCTTCCGCACAAATGGTCTGGACGACCGACAGCGATGGAAACGTCATGGAGGATTCTCCGAGCTGGCGCGCCTTCACCGGCCAATCCGTGCAGGAGTGCCTTGGGACAGGGTGGATCGACGCCATCCACGCTGAGGATCGGGACGCGACGGTGATGCTCTGGCGACAGTGCGTCGCCACGCAGAGCCCTTTCGAGACGGAGTACCGCGTTCATCACATAAGCGGCCAATGGCGCTGGACGCATGCGCGCGCGGTGCCGTTGCGTAACGAACGCGGCGTGCTGCGGGGCTGGGTGGGGATGAGCGCCGATGTGACTGAGCGAAAGGCCACGGAGATCGCTCAGCACGAGGCGGAAGCAGCGCTTCGGGAAGCCAATCGCCGAAAGGACGAATTTCTCGCCATGCTCGGCCACGAGTTGCGCAACCCCCTGGCGCCGCTGCGCAGTGCGATGATGATTTTCGAAAAGCGACTTCCCTCCGATCCGGAACTGCGGCGCATCCGCGACATTTCCGAGCGGCAGGTGCTGCATCTCGTCCGGCTCGTCGATGAATTACTTGATGTCGCCCGGATCAATTCGGAGCGCATGGAGCTGAAGATCAAGCGGGTGGATCTGCGTGACGTCGTCAACGAGGCGGTCGCCGGCGCCGATCTCGCGATCAGGGAGCGGCGCCACGCTTTCAGCGTAGAGCAGGGTCCCGAGCCGCTCGAGCTCGATGGCGATGAAGTGCGTCTTGTTCAGATCGTCTCGAATCTCCTCGACAATGCGGCCAAATACACGCCTGAGAATGGTTGCATCCGAATCTCCCTGCGACGCGAAGGTCCTCTCGCCATTCTCTCGGTCGCGGACAATGGTATCGGCCTCTCGCCCGAGGCCCTGAACAGCGTCTTCGATGTTTTTTCCCGGGTCGATCCGACAGGGCGAAACCGGGTCAGCGGAATGGGCCTCGGCCTCACTTTGGTGCGGCGTCTCACGGAATTGCACGGCGGCTCGGTCGAGGCGCGTAGCGGCGGCTTGGGCAGAGGCGCGGAGTTCATCGTGCGGTTGCCTTTGGCCGCATCGGCCAAGGCTCCCGCGGTCACGCTAGGCGTCGACGCGCTTGGGAGCAGGGCTGTCGCTCCGCGACGCATTCTACTCGTCGACGATAATAGCGATGCGCTCGACAGCCTGAAGCTGCTGCTGGAGATGGAAGGCCATCACGTCGCAACCGCCTGCGATGGACAGAGCGCCTTGGACATCGCCGCAAAGGAAGCGCCCGAGATCGTGGTGCTCGATATCGGCATGCCGGATATGGACGGCTATGAGCTGGCGCGGCGGCTGCGCAGTCTGGATACGACCTCGAAGGCGCTGCTGATCGCCGCGACCGGGTTTGGTCAGGAGGAAGACCGCGCCAAATCCGCTGCGGCAGGGATGGACCATCACCTCGTCAAGCCGATCGACCTGAATGTGCTCAGGGAGATCATCGGCAGTTTTCGGGCGCCTCATGATAAGCCGTGATTCAAACGGCAGGACGCATGGAGATCGAGAAATGAGCGACGGCTTACCGGACTTTTCTTCCCGTCTCGACGCGCTGGAGACGCTTGTCGCGCATCAGGACAGAATGATCGCCGAACTGAACGACGTCGTCACGACGCAGTGGCGCAAGATCGACGCTCTCGAACGACAGGTTGCTCAACTGAGGGACGAATTCCAGAATATCGGCCCTGTACGCGACGCGCCCGAGCCGCCGCCCCCGCATTACTGAGAAGGGAAGGGCGTCGTATTTGGTCGGAGTTCGTCGATTTTCCTGGCGCGCCCAAGGGGAATCGAACCCCTGTTTTCGCCGTGAAAGGGCGACGTCCTAGACCGCTAGACGATGGGCGCTTGTGGTCACGCCGTTTTTGAGCGACGCGGCGAGGGCTGTATAGAGGCGCGCGGGGCGCAAGACAAGCCTCCGCGCGCGCTTTCCTTCCAAGCCTTTGGGCCGCTGGACCGGGCCGCCCGGTCAAGCGCTCATATGCCCCATTTGAGCGCTTCGTATGCGTAAAGCGCAATGCGCGTCGCGTAGATCCCGACGAGTGCATAGCCGCAGGCCTTTACTGTGATCCACAGATATCCTTCCATGTCCGGGTGCATAATCGGCGCCTTTCCGTTCGGGGTTCGTGCGCCTTGGGTGCTCCTCCGTCTTGGCCGCACAAAAAATAAGCAAGCAATATGCCAGCCTCGCGGCGGGGGCGCGGCTCGGGAAAAACTGACTGGCGACGCCTTTGCGAGCCTGTTACTGGCGTGCAGTCATGCTCACCATCAATGATCTCACCTTCCGCCTCGGGGACCGGCTGCTCTTCGACAAGGCGAGCGCCTTTCTGCCGGGCAGGTCACGCGCGGGTTTCGTCGGCCGCAACGGCGCGGGCAAGACGACCCTGTTTCGCCTGATCGCCGGGGAAATCGCCGCCGAGACGGGCAATATCGCGCTACCCGCCCGCACGCGTCTGGGGCGCGTGGAGCAGGAGGCGCCCGGAGGCCCCACGAAGCTTGTCGATTTCGTGCTCGCGGCGGACGTCGAGCGCGCCGAACTGCTGGCCCGGGCCGAAACCGCGCATGACGCCCACGACATCGCCGAGATCCAGACGCGGCTGGCTGACATCGACGCCCATTCCGCGCCGGCGCGCGCCGCGGCGATTCTCCACGGCCTGGGCTTTGACGCCGAGGCGCAGCAACGGCCGCTCTCCGAGTATTCGGGCGGCTGGCGGATGCGCGTCGCCCTCGCCGCGGTGCTCTTTTCCGCGCCGGACCTGTTGTTGCTCGACGAACCGACCAACTATCTCGATCTCGAAGGCACGCTCTGGCTCGTCGATTATCTCGCGCGCTATCCCGCGAGCGTGCTGGTGATCAGCCACGACCGCGACCTGCTCGACGCCGTCGCGACGCATATTCTGCATCTCGAACGCGGCAGGCTGACGCTCTACAAGGGCGACTATACCTCCTTCGAAAAGCAGCGGCGCGAGGCGCAACTCCTTGCCGCCAAGGGCGCGAAGAAGCAGGAGGAGCAGCGCAAGCACCTGCAGGAATTCGTCGACCGCTTCCGCGCCAAGGCCACCAAGGCCCGGCAGGCGCAGTCGCGGCTCAAGATGTTGGAGCGCATGGAGCCGGTCGCCGCCATCGTCGACGACAGCGTGCTGCCGATCCATCTGCCCTCGCCCGAAAAGCCGCTGTCGCCGCCCATCATTGCGCTGGAGCGGGCGAGCGCCGGCTATGGCGAGCGCGTCGTGCTGTCGCGACTGACGCTCTCCATTTCCAACGACGACCGCATCGGCCTCCTCGGCGCGAACGGCAATGGCAAATCCACCTTCGCGAAGCTACTCGGCGGGCGTCTCGACCCGATGGCCGGCAATATGGTGCGCGCGGCGAAGCTGGAGGCGGGCTTTTTCGCTCAGCACCAGGTGGATGATCTCGACGAGAACGACACGCCTTTCCTTGTCTTCGCGCGGCTGATGCCCGACGCGCCGGAGGCGCGGGTGCGCTCCAGGGCGGCGCAGACAGGGTTTTCGGGCGCGCGCGGCGACACAAAAATCGCGCATCTCTCGGGCGGCGAAAAGGCGCGGTTGCTGCTCGGCGTCACCGCCTTCAATGCGCCGCACCTCCTCATTCTCGACGAGCCGACGAACCATCTCGACATCGACAGCCGTGCGGCGCTGATCGAGGCGATCAACGACTATGCGGGCGCCGTCGTGCTCGTCGCCCATGACCGATACCTGCTGGAGGCCTGCGCCGATCGTCTATGGCTCGTGGGGGAGGGGACGGTGAAGCTCTTCGACGGCGACATGGACGATTACGCCAAGCTGGTGCTGTCAAAGACGAAGAGCGAGGAGCCGAAGCGCGAAGCGCCCGCCGCACCCGCGCTGCAGGCGGCCCCAAAGCGGCGCGACGCGGGCTTTTACCGGCGCAAGCTCACAGAGGCCGAGGCGAAGGTGGAGAAATTGACGCAGCTTCTGGCGCGCGTCGACGAGATGCTCGCCGCGCCTGACGCTTTCTCGCGCAATCCGCAGGAGGCGGCCAAGCTGGCGGCGCAGCGGGCGGAGTTGGCTAAGGCCCTGGCTGTGGCTGAGGAGCAGTGGCTGGAATTGGCGGCGGAGGCCGAAAACTAACGAGGCCGGCGGGGTCTTCCGCCGGCCAAAGTTTGATCTAGGTCAACTGAGAGATCAGCACGATCTCGAAGGCGTGTCGCAATTTGACGAGTAGTGGTCGCGATTGCCGTCGCCATAATAGCCGGAACCCGCGTTCGCCTGCCCGAGAATGCTCAAACCCAGAAGCGCGCTCAGCGCAAATGTCAGCATCAGCCTCATGGCGTCTCTCCTCGTATTAAAAGTTAGCCCCTGGAGAGATAGTATCACGTGCTGTGCCTTTGAAAAGGCCGTGGAGCAGAATATTGTTACACGATTATGACAGATATGTTTCCGTCCCTACGGGGCTCCCGTCACCTCTCCAAATCGGCAAACTCCCTGTGCCGCTTCAGATAAGCCGCCACGAACGAACACGTCGCCTTGACTTTTAATCCCTGCGCCCGGGCCTCGAGCAGCGCCCCGTGAATCAGCTTCGACGCCGCGCCCCGGCCTTGCAGGGCCGGCGGCGACTCCGTGTGGGTAAAGGTCATCACCCCGTCTTCCAGCCGGTATTCGGCCAGCGCCAGCGACCCATACATTTCCAGTTCAAAGCGGCTCCTCGCGGGGTTGTGCCGGACTGCGACGTTTTCCTGATCCATTTCGATTCTCCTGGTTCGCACCTCGACATGGAGCCGCGTCGTTCGAAAGGAAAGTCGGACCCACGACGCTTGCCTTTTCCCGCGCCGCGCGCTTCAACCGCCTGCGAGCCGCCGCTATGCTCGTTCTGTTTCGATTCGTGAGTGGAAGCCCATGCGCCTGTCCCGTTATTTTCTGCCCATCCTGCGCGAGACGCCGAAGGAAGCCGAGATCGTCTCGCACCGGCTGATGCTGCGGGCGGGCATGATCCGGCAGGAATCGGCGGGCATCTACGCCTGGCTGCCGCTGGGCCTCAAAGTGCTCAACAACATCACCCGCATCATCCGCGAGGAGCAGAGCCGCGCCGGCGCGGTCGAGTGCCTTATGCCGGTGATCCAGTCGGCGGACCTCTGGCGCGAATCGGGCCGCTATGACGCCTATGGCAAGGAGATGCTGCGCATCCAGGACCGCCATGAGCGCGAGATGCTCTTCGGGCCGACGAATGAGGAAATGATTACGGAGATCTTCCGCGCCTATGTGCGCTCCTACAAGGATCTTCCGCTCAATCTCTATCACATCCAATGGAAGTTCCGCGACGAGGTGCGCCCCCGTTTCGGGGTCATGCGCTCGCGCGAATTTCTCATGAAGGACGCCTATTCCTTCGACCTCACCGCGGAGGCGGGGCGCCACTCCTACAACAGGATGTTCGTGGCTTACCTGCGCACCTTCGCGCGCATGGGCCTCACCGCCATTCCGATGGCGGCCGAATCCGGACCGATCGGGGGCAATCTCAGCCATGAGTTCATCATTCTCGCCGACACGGGCGAGAGTGAGGTTTACTGCCACAAGGACTTCCTTTCCTTTCCGCCACCCCCCGAAAGCGTCGATTTCGACGACGCGGCGGCGCTGGAAAGTATCGTCGGCCAATGGACGAGCCGCTACGCCGCGACCAGCGAGATGCATGACGCCGCCGCCTTCGCCGCCGTGCCGGACGACGCAAAAGTTTCGGCTCGGGGCATCGAGGTCGGCCATATTTTCTACTTCGGCACGAAGTATTCCGAGCCGATGAAGGCCGTGGTCAACGGCCCCGATGGCAAGGAGGTCGTCGTGCAGATGGGTTCCTACGGCATCGGGCCCTCGCGTCTCGTCGCCGCCATCATCGAGGCGGGACACGACGACAACGGCATTATTTGGCCGGAGGCGGTCGCGCCGTTCCATGTCGGCGTCGCTGATCTCAAGGTCGGGGACGCGGGGACGGGCAAGGTCTGCGGCGATCTCGTCCAGCAACTCGAAAATGCGGGCCTCGACGTGCTCCATGACGATCGCGACGAGCGCTCGGGCGCAAAATTCGCGACGCTCGATCTCATTGGCCTGCCTTGGCAAATTCTCGTCGGGCCGAAGGGCCTGGCCGATGGCAAGGTTGAAGTTAAGCGTCGCAAGACAGGCGAGCGCGAGTTGCTGGCGCCGGCCGACGCCGTGGCCCGCATCGTCGACGCTGTAAAGCAGGCGGGCGCATGAGCGAGACCGGGGTCGTCTCGGCGCCGACGGCGGGGGCCAGAGCCTTTTCGCCATTCGAATGGATGGTGGCGCTGCGTTATCTGCGTGCCCGCCGCGCCGACGGTTTCGTCTCCGTCATCGCGGGGTTCTCCTTCCTCGGCATCATGCTCGGCGTCGCCACGCTCATCGTCGTGACCTCGGTGATGAACGGCTTCCATCGCGAACTGATGGACAAGATCATGGGCATCAACGGCCACGCCTTTCTGCAGGCCGTCGAGACGCCTTTCACAGACTGGGACGCGGTTGCGACAAAAGTGGCTTCCGTGCCGGGCGTGAAGCTCGCCATTCCGATGGTCGAGGGGGCTGCGGGCATCTCCACGCAGTTCGGCCAGTCCGGCGTCCTGGTGCGCGGCGTGCGCGAGAAGGATCTCATTCGGCTGCCCGGCATCGCGGGAAATGTGAAGAGCGGCGCGCTCGCGGGCTTCGACAAGGGCGAGGGGGTCGCGATCGGACAGCGGCTCGCCGAGACGCTCGGCGTCTCCGTAGGCGACAAGGTGAGCCTGCTCATCGCGAAGGGCGCGCAGACGCCTTTCGGTATCGCGCCGCGCATCAAGGCCTATACGGTCTCCGCGATCTTCTCGATCGGCATGTCGGAGTTCGACAATGTCTTCGTCTATATGCCCCTCGCCGAGGCGCAGGCATTCTTCAACAAGGACAACGAAGCGACGGTCATCGAAATATTTGTCGACGATCCCGACAAGATGGACGCCTTCCGCCTGAACCTTGAAAAAGCAATGTCTCGGCCGACCATCGTCACGGACTGGCGGCAACGCAACAAGACCTTCTTCGATACGCTCCAGGTCGAGAAGAACATCCTCTTCATCATCCTGACGCTGATCGTCATCGTCGCCGCCTTCAATATCATCTCCGGACTCACCATGCTGGTGAAGGACAAGACGCGCGACATCGCCATCTTGCGGACGATGGGCGCCTCGCGCGGCGCCGTCCTGAGAGTCTTCCTGATCATTGGCGCGTCGATCGGAGTCGTCGGCACGATCGCGGGCTTTCTAACGGGGCTTCTGATCGCCGAGAATCTCGAACTCGATCCGAGTTTTTCTCAACAAGGCGTTCGACGCCAATCTCTTTCCGGCAGAGTTCTATTTCCTCTCCCGGCTGCCCGCGATCGTCGACTCTCGCGAGGTCACCATGATCGTCGTCATGACGCTGGTCCTCGCCATCCTCGCTTCGATCTATCCCGCCTGGAAGGCCGCTTCGCTCGATCCCATCGAAGCGCTGCGGCACGAGTGAGCGCAGAAAGCACGCGCATGAGCGAAGCCGTTCTCGAATTGCGCAACATCGCCCGCCACTATCGCGAGGGCGAGGCGCGCCTCGATATTCTCGTCGATATTAATCTGTCGATTTATCCTGGAGAGACGGTCGCGCTGGTGGCGCCCTCGGGCGCGGGAAAATCGACGCTGCTGCATATCGCCGGCCTGCTCGAGCGCGCCGACAGCGGCGAAGCCTTCATCAACGCCGCCCCAACCTCGAGCATGAACGACGCCGAGCGAACGCGCCTGCGTCGCGCGACGATCGGCTTCGTCTATCAGTTCCATCACCTGTTGCCGGAGTTTTCAGCGCTCGAAAACATCGCGCTGCCGCAGATGATCAACGGGCTCGATCGCGGGGAAGCGCAGATCCGCGCGCAGCAATTGCTCGATTATCTACGGCTGGGCCCGCGCGCCGCGCATCGGCCGGCTGAACTGTCGGGCGGCGAGCAGCAGCGCGTCGCCATCGCCCGAGCGGTCGCCAACGCCCCGCATCTTCTGCTTGCCGACGAACCGACCGGCAATCTCGATCCCCGCACGGCCGAGCATGTCTTCGCGACGCTGATGTCGCTCGCCCGGCACTCGGGCCTTGCCGCGCTCATCGCGACGCATAATCTTGATCTGGCGGAACAAATGGACCGCCGCGTAACGCTACGCGACGGTCTTATCGAAGAGCTTCCTTGAGAAAGCGGCTCAGGCCGCCTTCTTGTTCTTCTTGTCGATGATGAAGTGCTTGTAATAGAGGCCGAAGGCCACCGCGCCGGCCGCGCCGAGCACGAGGAAGGTCATCATTTCCTTATTGGCGGTGAGGCCGACGGAGAAGGGGAAGCGGGCGATATATTCCTTGGCGCCGTCGTCGCTGCGCGCCTTCACGAGGCCGATGAACTTGCCCTGGACGGGGAAGTTGTGATCGAAGGTCAGCGTGCCGGTCTTGTACTTCTTCGGGGGCGAGTAATATTCGGTGTTGCCCTCCAGATTGTCATTGTCGTTGCTCTGGCCGACATCGCGAAGCACGCGCATTTCGAGATTCATGTCGCGCAATTCGTCCTGCTGGGCGTCGAGCGTGATGATGGTCGGGCCGGCGTCTGGAATGTCATCGCAGAACTGCTCACGTGATTTCAGTGGCTGATAGCCGGTGAAGCTCATCGTGTCGGGCCCGATCTTCATCAGGCATTGACCCTGATTGGAGCCGACGTCGCCATGGGCGTGGGCTTGTGCAACCCAACCGACGGTCGCCATGGTCATGGCGACAAGAAAGCGCATTTTCATCCTTGCTTCTCCCTCAATTTGTAAATCGCCGCTTCTACCGAGCGGGTTGTTTGTTCCTCGGACCCCAGCCAAGGCTCTGTCCGCAGGACGACCCGAAAACTCCCCCAGCCTGGCCACGAAGGGGGCGTCATTTTGTATGTTGCAGTTAGCATATATCAATTCAAGGTCGGGTGTCCCGCGACCTTAGGCCACACGCCGCGGCCGGCCTTCTATCCGCCTCTGCGAGCCCGCCCTGCAACCTCCCATAACCCAAGACAGAAGCGGCGCAATTAACCTTGTCACGCGACTCTGCCTCTCGCGACAATTTAACAGCTTAACGGCAGGCATCGAATTAGGTTAAAAATCAATTAAAGTCGACAACACAGAGGCAAGCCATGGGTGTCGCGTTTTATGATATTTTGAGCACGCACGCAGAAATTGTCGTTCCCAGGGCCGGCGTTAGGGTCACTTGGCTCAAACAGTGCGACGCGTTGGTTGTCTCCAAGTCGCGTCCGGGTTTCGGGCCTGCCGCCGTGGAAGTCATCTCCGATCTTCTGACGGTCGTCGAAAAAGGCGAGTTTCCAGATCTGAAGTTTCTGGTGTTCGATTTCAATCATGGCGTCGGAGAATCCGCACGGGCCGCGGACGGCTTTGCTGAAATGGTGGCCCTCAACGCCGGGCTGATCGTCGATACGCCCGTCATCGCCGTCGCCTGGGTCCGCTCGTTCCTCAGCGGGTTCGATTTCGACTTCGCAATGAACTGCTCGGTGATCGTGGCGGAGACGGATGCGCGTTTTTCGCTGGCGGGCGAGCCCTTCGAACTTTTCGGCCTTTACGCCGCGATCGGCCGCAGGATCGGCTTCGTAAAGGCAGAGCGTCTGATTGAACGGGACGCGGCGCTTGGCGCCGCAGAGGCGCGCGACCTCATGATCGTCAAGGACGTCGTTCCGGCGCAAGCCGGGCACGAGGGGATCAGCGCTTATCTCACGCAGTTCGAAAGGCGCTACAACGCGTCCCACGCAATCTTTCGGGCTCAGCGGATGGCGCAACCGCCGATTGATCGCCGGCCGGTCGACGCGCTCGAACCCCGCTGAACTGGCGGGTCAGGCGGCGCTTTCCAGTTTCGGCGCGTCCTGCCAGTAATCGAGGAGCGGGAGAAGCTCCTCGATGGGGCGCGGCTTGCTGTAGAGATAGCCCTGTATCAGGAAGATGTTTTTGTTCGCCATGAAGGCGAGTTGCGCGTGGGTTTCGACGCCCTCGGCGACCAGGTCGATGTCGAGCTCCCGGGCGAGGGCCGCAATCGCTCCGATGATCGCCTGCGTTTTCGGGGAGCCGATCGCTTGGCGGGAGAACGCTTGGTCGATCTTAAGCTTTTTGACGGGGAAGCGGTTGAGATAGGCGAGGCTGCTGTAGCCGGTCCCAAAGTCGTCGAGCGAGAGACGCACGCCGAGGGAGTCGATGCGCTCGATCTTCGCCGTCACATCTTGAGTGTTGGAGATGAGTACGGTCTCCGTGATTTCAAGTTCGAGCCGGTTCGCCGCGAGGCCCGAACTCTGTCAGCGCCCCGATGATCGTGTCCACCAAGTCCGGGTGCTGGAATTGAAGGGGCGCGATGTTGACCGCCAATTGAATGCGCGACGGCCAAGCTACCGCGTCTTTGCATGCCTGGCGCAACGCCCAGGCGCCGATCTCGACGATGAGGCCCGTCTCCTCGGCAATCGGGATGAATTCGGCCGGAGAAACCAGTCCGCGCTCAGGATGCCGCCAGCGCAGCAGCGCCTCCATGGCCACGACGGCACCTCTGCGTGAATCCACAATAGGCTGATAATAAACGATAAGTTCGTCTCTGGCGACCGCTTCCCGCAGTTCGTCCTCGATCCGCCGCTTGTTTTCCAGAGCGTGCTGCATCTCGCGCGTGAACCAGACCGCCCCGCCGCGGACCTCGGCTTTCGCCTTGTATAAGGCGAGATCGCTGCATTTGAGCAGCCCGATCGGCGTTTCAGCGTCGTTCGGCGCGACGGCGATTCCGAGGCTGGCGCCAATCATGATTCGATGGCCGTCGATGTGGAAGGGCCGCCGCATTTCCAGGAGGATGCGTTGCGCCATCGCATCGATCTGGGAAATCGCGTGGGAAGCGCGGATCAGCACGCAGAATTCATCGCCGCCGAGCCGGGCGACGAGATTGGGCGTCGGCGCGCAGGCGCTCAGCCGCGCGCCGACATGGGCGAGTAGCTGGTCGCCGATCGCGTGTCCCAGCGTGTCGTTGACTTCCTTGAAGCGGTCGAGATCGATATTGAGCAGCGCCGCCGTCTGACCGTTCAGCTTCAAAAGCGCAAGATCTTCGCCGAGCGTGTCCTGGAACTGGTAGCGGTTCGGCAGGCCGGTAAGTTCGTCGTAATGCGCGATGCGCTCGATTTCCTGCAGCGCGCGCTGCTTTGCGGTGATGTCCTCGATGACCGTGATGAAGGCGCCCTTGTCCGCGCGCTCACAATGGAAGTCGAAATATCGGCTGCCCAGCTTGTGCGAAAAGACATTGGCGTGCGGCATGGAGGCATGTCGCTTCCATCTTTCCGTGAAGGCGGAGATTTCGGCGGGCGTCAGGTCGACGCTCCCCCCGATCGAATGGGCGAGCGCCTCGAGCGGAATCGGCGTCGCGGCCGCCACGATCCCGAAAAACTCCACGATGCGCCGGTTCATGACCGTAACCGTCAGATCAGCGTCGCCCATGCACAAGCCATGGGTCATCGAATTGAGCGCGATGCTGAACTTCTGGCGTTGACGCATTGCGTCCAGCCCGTTGCGCAGCGCCAATTCCAGGTGCCCGTGCAGAAACTTCGTCGTCTTGAAGACGGAGAGGGCGCCGAAAATCAGAAAGGCGGATATTCCCCAGTACCAAAAGGAGAACTTCAGCAGTATGGTAATCGCCAGCGGCATGCAGGTGCCCATCACCTGCCAAAAGACGATGTTCGGTCGCGCCGCGTTGCGGCTGGCGAGGTTGCCGGTGATCCCGGTCATGATGATCACGCCGTAGTAGCCGACCATCTCGTTGTGATGCTGGCTGAAAAGAATGGCCGTGGAGACGCCGAGCGCGGCCATGAAGGCCACCGCGCCCACCGCATAGCGGCGCTCCCAGTGGGCGGCGTTGCGGCGGCGTTCCAGGATCGGGGCGCGCTGATGCGCGATGAGAACCTCGATGCGGTAGGACGCGATGCCGGCCATTAAAGTCACGAGCGCCAGATAGAATTCATCGCCCGTGGAGAGCCAGGCGATCATCGGCGTCAGCAGACCGGCGAGAATCCCAGCGACCAGCGTGTGCGTCGTATCGAACAGGGTCTCGACGAGATCCGCGTAGATTTCCCCCTCAGCGGTGGCTTTCGAGTTCGACATCCTGTTCGTGTGCCCCATCGCCAATGTCAGGAAGAACTGGGCGCTAGTGAATATGTCGGACCTTGAGCGGACGCTTCCGCCGCTGCGATCAGGCGCCGCTGGGCCCTGACCAGCCGCTCCATATGTCGCAGGTCGCGCTCTTCAATCCGCGCGGAACACTCGACCCAGAGCTCGGTGATCCGGATGAGTTCGTCATGCGTGATCGGATGGCTGCGACGGCGCGCTTCGGCGACGGCGCGCCGCCGCCGCCAGCGCTTGTCTCCGTCCTCGCGCATCCACTCGATGGCGGCCGCCCGCGCTTCACCGGCCGGCGCGACATGGTCGATGACTTCGAGCTCGTACATCTCCCGGCCGGTATAGGTGCACCCGCTCATGATAATCTGCTGGGTCAGCGCGGGACCGACCCGACGCGTGAGAAGTCGTCACGGCGCCCATGCCGGGGAAAGTGTTGAAGGCGACTTCCGGAAGCCCGAAAGACGCGCTTTCTTCCGCAATGATGAAATCGAACGCCAAAGCCGCCTCCAGCGCGCCGCCGAGGCATTGGCCCTGCACAGCGCAAAGGGTCACGATTGGCAAATCAAGGCTTTGAGAATAGCTGTAAACCAGGTCGACGCAAGCATGCGCGTAGGCGAGAAGCGTCGACAGATCCTGCCGGCGAATCGCCCCCGCGAAAGTCTCAAGATCGCCGCCGAGCGAAAAGACCCCCGGGCGCTTGGCGGCCATAACCAGATAGCGAAACGGGAATCGGGAGATGGCGCTCGACGCGTGAAGGGCGCGGAGGGAATCACGCAGCTGGAGCAACTCCACCAGCATCGTCAGCGTGTAGCACTGCGGGGCGTCAGCCCGGTAATTCATCCAGATCGCGCACGCTTCGGGCTGATACTCGATATCGAGCGTCTCAAAACGCCAGTTGGGAAACTCGTCCGGTTCTTTGGGCCCTCGAAAGACAATCTCACTCATGCCCGCCTCCCGGATTGCGACAGGATCGGAATGGGAGAACAGGCGACCGACATGAGCAAAAAAGGAGCATCTATTCGTCCGGCGGCCGCGTTGCGGCGAAGCCGCAGAAAGAGCAGCGGATTCGCGGAAAACTTAACCAAGGGTTGTGATTGTGTCATTTACGTCGAGTATCAGCTGCAAATCTGAAAAAAGCGCAAAAATCCATTCTTTATTTCAATAGGATGCAGATACTCTTTTTTTTCAGTGAGATGAGGGCTTAGGCTTCACAATACCTCGAACCAAGTCGCGAGACCGGCGGCTTCATGCTCAAGAATGTCGTCGTGAATCGCCCACTTGCCCGGACTCTCGGCGATAAAGGCGACATGTTTCGTCCGGCCCGCCGGAACGATGACGCCATTGCGCCAGTAAGGCTCCCAACCGTCGTCGAGATCGTGCAGAAGACGCATGGCGTGGCCATGGACATGCATGGCGAGCGGCCCCTTGGATTTGTTGACATAACCAAGGGTCACAGGCGTTCCGCGGTTCACGCGAAACAGCGCCGGTCCCTCGTATCCCTTCGTCGCCGCGCCATTGATGGTCCAGCCAACGCCAACGGCGGCCTCGGTTGTCAACTCGATGACGAGATCAACCTTCCTCGCGTTGTTCAGCTTTATTTCAGCGGGAAGCGTCGGGTTGTTTGGCAAGGCGTAGATGAGGCCGCGCTTTTCGGCTTTCGCGCCTTTGGACGTCGCGACGAGCAGGTCCGGCCCGCCGCCGTCGGCGCCACGAAGGAAGAGGCGCGCCTTGGCGGCTTCAGTCGCGGGCATGTCGAAGATCACTTCAAAGCGTGCGCCGGGCGCCAGCGGAATGCTCCGGCGCACGGGCTCGAAGGCCTCGCAGGGTTGGCTGTCGATCGCGACGACGAAGGGCTGAACGCCTTCGAAGGTCAGGATCATGATGCGGGCATTGGCCAGGTTGGCGAGGCGCAGCCGAACGCGGGAATTGGCTTCGAACGCGTGGGTCGCCGGCGCCGCCTTGCCGTTGACGGCCACCATGGCGCCGATGCGCCCCGGGCCGCGCGCCTCGACGGGGTCGCCGAAGCCTTCAATCTTCCCTTGCGAGTCGAGTCGCCAGTCATCGAGGACGAGCAGGAGGTCATGGTCGGCGGGCAGGGGCTCGGGCTCGTCGACGACGAGGAGGCCCTTGAGACCGCGCCCCATGAGTTCGGGCGTCAGGCCCCAGACGCTCGGCCGGTAGCAGAAGAGGCCGGGCTCCGCGAGTTTGCGTCGATAGTCAAAAGAGCCGTCCGGCGCAACGGCCGCCTGGGTGAGGGGCGCGACGCCGTCCATCGCATTCTCGCCGCGCATTCCGTGCCAGTGAATCGAGGCGGGCGTTTCGGTTTTGTTGAGGAAACGGACGGCGATTTCCTGCCCCTGTCTGTAGCGCAGGACGGGCCCGGGCGTGGCGCCGTCGAAACCGAGAATCTCCGTCTCGCCGCTCGGGCCAATGGCCGCCTTGCCTGGGCGCGCCTCGATGATTCGCGGACCCATGGGGGAAGCGCCACGCGTCGGGAGCGCCACGACGCTGGCGGCGACGCCGGCAAGAAGGGCGCGGCGGGAGGGCGTTGGCATCGGCGTCGCTCCGGGGGCCGCGGCGAAGCGGCGGGGAATCCCCTATGGCGCAGTGCGCGGGGGAGGGCAACCCGCAGCATGACGGGCCGCCGCGGCCTTGTCATCGCGCCGTATTTTTTTCGAGCATCCCGCGCGGGCCATGCTATAGAGCGGCGCCCGCGGTCGCGGGTTCAGGTTTCGCGGCGGTCCGAGGGGGCCGCTCTTGCGGGCGTGGCGGAACTGGTAGACGCGCCGGATTTAGGTTCCGGTGACGAAAGTCGTGGGGGTTCGACTCCCTCCGCCCGCACCAAACGCCCCGCAGTTTCGCGGAGATTTCGCAATATCCGCCCGTGCGCGCGCCGGCGGCTTTGAAGTTGTAGAAGGCAATCGACATGCAAGTGACGCAAACCTCTTCGCAGGGTTTGAAGCAGGAATTCAAGGTCGTGCTGCCCGCGGCTGATCTTGCCGCCAAGCTCGGCGCCCAGCTCGCCGAGGTGCAGGCCAAGGCCCAGATCAAGGGCTTCCGCCCTGGCAAGGCGCCGATCGGCCACCTCAAGAAGCTCTACGGCAAGAGCATCATGGGCGACGTCCTGCAGGAGGCCGTGAACGAAGCCAACCGCAAAATCGTCGAGGACCACCAGCTGCGAATCGCCGTCGAGCCGAAACTCGACTTTCCGGGCGGGCAGGATGAGGTCGAGCGCGCGCTCGCGGCGGAGGGCGATCTCGCCTTCACCGTCACTTTCGAGACGCTGCCGAAAATCGAGATCGGGTCCTTCGACGACATCGCTCTCGAGCGCCCGGTGGCCGCGGTCAGCGACGACGAAGTTAACGCGGCGCTCAAGACCCTCGCCGATCGCGTCCAGGAATTCGAGCCGCGCGAGGAAGGCGGCAAGGCCGAGTCGGGCGACAAGCTGACGATCGACTTCACCGGCAAGCTCGACGGCGTGCCCTTCGAAGGCGGCACGGGCGGCGACGTCGACCTCGTGCTCGGCTCCAACACCTTCATTCCGGGCTTCGAGGAGCAACTCGCCGGCTCCGCCGCCGGTGAAGAGCGCGTCGTCAAAGTCAAGTTCCCCGAGGACTATTCCGCCCAGCATCTCGCCGGCAAGGACGCCGAATTCGAAGTGACGGTGAAGGCCGTCGCCGCCGCGCGGCCGATCGAGATCGGCGAAGAACTCGCCAAGAAATACGGCTTCGAGAATACCGAAGCCATGAGGGAGGCCGTTAAGGGCAATATCGAAGCGGACTTCCACAAGATATCGCGCGACAAGCTCAAGCGCGCCCTGCTCGACGCCCTCGACAGCCGCTATTCCTTCGAGTTGCCGGAAACCCTTGTGCAGCAGGAATTCGACAATATCTGGGGCCAGCACGAGGCCGAGAGCCAGCGCACGGGCCAGCCGCTCGCCGAAGAAGGCAAGACGGAGGACGAGACCCGCGCGGAATTCCGCCGGATCGCCGAACGTCGCGTCCGTCTGGGCCTGGTTCTGGCGGAAATCGGACAGGGCGCTGGCGTGAAGGTCGAGGAAAAAGATCTCACCGACGCGCTCGTGGAGCGCGCGCGCATGTTCCCGGGCCAGGAAAAGCAGGTCTGGGACTTCTACCGCAACAACGAGCAGGCGCTCGCCCAGTTGCGCGCGCCGATCTATGAAGAGCGCGTCGTCGACCATATCTCGAAGCTGATCAAGATCACGGACAAGACCGTGACCAAGGAAGAGCTGCTCAAGGAAGAGGACGAAGCGTAAGCTTCGTTTGCGTCACGGCGCGCTCCGGCATATGACGGTACGATGATTTTCCCGGCGGAGGGCCCCTCCGCCGGCATGTCTGCACGAGGCCTTGGAGCAGGCTCCAGTGATTGCTCCAGTGCCGATCTAGAGCGCGCGCCTCTCGGGACGCGAAGGCGCGCAGGGAAGGCGATGCTATGCGTGATCCGATCGAGGTCTATAACCAGTATCTCATTCCGCAGGTGATCGAGAACACTTCGCGCGGCGAGCGCGGGTTTGATATCTATTCGCGTCTGTTGCGCGAACGGATCATCTTCCTGACCGGCCCCGTGGAAGATCACATGGCCTCGGTCATCATCGCGCAGCTGCTCTTCCTCGAATCGGAAAATCCGAAGAAGGAAATCTCGCTCTACATCAACTCGCCGGGCGGCGTGGTGACGGCGGGCCTCGCGATTTACGACACGATGCAGTTCATCAAGCCGAAAGTGTCGACGTTGTGCGTCGGTCAGGCCGCGTCGATGGGCTCGCTCTTGCTCTGCGCTGGCGAAGCCGGCCAACGCTACGCTCTGCCCAACGCCCGCGTCATGCTGCATCAGCCTTCGGGCGGCTTCCAGGGTCAGGCCTCGGATATCCAGCGCCACGCCGAAGACATTCTGAAAGTCAAGAAGCGCCTGAACGACATCTATGTCCGGCATTCCGGCAAGGACTATGAAACGATCGAGCGCACCCTCGACCGCGACCATTTCATGTCGGCGGAGGAGGCCAAGGCGTTTGGCATCGTCGACAGCGTGCAGGAGAAGCGCGCCGACGACGAGAGCGCGCCGAAGAGCTGAGGGTTCAAGCGGTTCGCGGTCGGCAGCCCTCTCAGAAGAAGGGCCGGCCGCCCGCGCTCGAGGAAATAGGGCAATTGGGGCTCGCATGTTTCGCAAGATTTTGATCGCCAACCGTGGCGAAATCGCCTGCCGCATCATCAAGACCGCGAAGAAGATGGGCATCGCGACCGTCGCCGTTTATTCCGACGCCGACGCCGATGCGTTGCATGTCGAAATGGCCGACGAGGCGGTTCACATTGGCCCGCCGCCCGCCGCGCAATCTTATCTCCTGATCGACAAAATCGTCGCCGCCTGCAAGGAGACCGGCGCCGAGGCGGTGCATCCGGGCTATGGCTTTCTCTCCGAACGCGCGGCTTTCGCGAAGGTCCTGAAGAACTCCGGCATCGTCTTCATCGGTCCGAACCAGCGCGCGATCGAAGCGATGGGCGACAAGATCGAATCGAAGAAATTCGCCTCGGCCGCCAAGGTCAGCGTCGTGCCCGGCTATCTCGGCGTGATCGAAACGCCGGAAGAGGCGATCAAAATCGCCGACGACATCGGTTATCCGGTCATGCTGAAGGCCTCGGCCGGCGGCGGCGGCAAGGGCATGCGTATCGCCTACAAGGCCGATGAAGTCGCGGAAGGGTACACCCGCGCCAAATCCGAGGCTGCATCCAGCTTCGGCGACGATCGCGTCTTCATCGAGAAGTTCATCGTCAATCCGCGCCACATCGAAATACAGGTGCTCGGCGACAAGCACGGCAACGTCATTCACCTGAACGAGCGCGAATGTTCTATTCAGCGCCGCAACCAGAAGGTCATCGAGGAAGCGCCGTCGCCGCTGCTCGACGAAACGACGCGCGCTGAAATGGGCGCGCAGGCCATCGCGCTCGCCAAGGCAGTGGATTACGACTTTGCCGGCACGGTGGAGTTCGTCGCGGGCCAGGACAAGAGCTTCTACTTCCTAGAGATGAACACCCGCCTGCAGGTCGAGCATCCGGTCACGGAGCTCATCACCGGCATCGACCTCGTGGAGCAGATGATCCG
Organism: uncultured Alphaproteobacteria bacterium; assembly: GCA_963806665.1. Lineage (GTDB taxonomy): Bacteria > Pseudomonadota > Alphaproteobacteria > Rhizobiales > Beijerinckiaceae > Methylocystis. The sequence continues at coordinate 801,691 of CAWDYM010000007.1, forward strand.
CGTCGCCGCCGGCGAACCGCTGCAGCTCACGCAATCGCAGGTCAAGATCAATGGCTGGGCGGTCGAGAGCCGCATCTATGCCGAAGATCCGACGCGCAACTTCCTGCCCTCGATCGGCCGCCTCGTGAAATACCGCCCGCCGGAGGAAAAGAAGGAAGGCGGCGTCACGGTGCGAAATGACACGGGCGTCACCGAGGGCCGCGAGATTTCGATCCACTATGATCCGATGATCGCCAAGCTGGTCACCCATGCGCCGGAGCGCCTTGGCACCATCGTCGCGCAGGCCGACGCGCTCGATCGCTTCGTGATCGACGGCATCCGCCACAATATTCCGTTCCTGGCGACATTGATGCAGATGGAGCGGTGGCGCTCCGGCATATTGTCGACGGGTTTTATCGCGGAGGAATTCCCGGAAGGCTTTACGGTCCCGGAGCCGAAGGGCGATCTCGCGCTGACGCTCGCCGCCGTCGCGACTTTGATCGATCACATTGGCAATGCGCGCAAGCGCATGATCAGCGGCCAGCTCTCGAACGGTCGGCCCGTGGAATTCGCTCGAGAACGCGTCTGCGTCTTAGGCGATACCCGCTATGACGTCGCGATCGAGGAGCAGGGCGGGGCGCTGGTCGTCCGTTTCCCGGCGGGCGACAATCGCGCCCATCGCATTTCCTCACATTGGCGTCCGGGCGAGCCCGTCTTCAAGGGCGATGTCGACGGCCGCACCGTCTACGTCCAGGTGCGACCGATCCTCAACGGCTATGAGCTCGCGCATCAGGGCGTCAGTGTTCAGGCCCGAGTTTATACGCAGCGCGAGGCGGAACTCGTCGCCTTCATGCCCAAGAAGAAGGACGCTGGCGTCTCGAAGCATCTGCTCTGCCCCATGCCCGGTCTCGTGAAGACCATCGACGTGAAGGAAGGGCAGGAGGTCAAGGGGGGCGAAGCGCTCTGCATGGTCGAGGCCATGAAGATGGAGAACGTTCTGCGCGCCGAGCGCGACGTGACCGTCAAGAAGATCCTGGCCAAGCCCGGCGACAGTCTCGCGGTCGACGCGGTGATCATGGAATTCGCCTGAGCGGCCCCTGACAGCGAATAGGCGTCGCGGCCTTTCGAGGCCCCGGCCGCGCTGCAATTTGCGCGGCGATCGCGCCTCGCGCGCTCAAGTCGGCGAATCCTGCAACGATCAGTAAAGTTTTAGCCGATATCAATTGTCGACGGGCTTGGCCATCAAGTTGCGTGCATGGCTCCTGAAAGCCGAGAAAGCCAGGCTCCCTAAGGCCAGGCGGCGCCCGAACCCGCTTGTGACGCTCGGGAGTTCGAGGCAATTTTGTCGCACATTACGAAAAAGATCACAGCCTCCGCCCTTGCGCGCGCGTTGGACAGGCAAGAGTTGTGCGTCGTCTACCAGCCTCAGGTGACCGCGGACGGCGCCCGCGTCGCGAGCGTGGAAGCGCTCGTGCGCTGGAACCATCCGGAATTCGGCTTCGTTGGCCCGGGGGATTTCATCGAGCTCGCGCAGCGCGAGGGTCTGATCGACGCGCTGGGGCGCTACGTCCTGGAGCGCGCCTGTCGCGACGCCCACGCCTGGGCCGGGCTCACGATTGCGGTCAACATCTCGCCGACACACTTCATCAAGCCATCCTTTCTCGAAGATGTCGCTTGCGTACTTTCCTCGACGGGATTCGAGGCGACGCGCCTCGAAATCGAAATTGTCGAGAGCGCCGCCTTCGACGAGCCCGATCTGGCGAAGACGCAGATCGATCGCCTCCATGCGCTCGGGTTCCGCGTCTCCATGGACGATTTCGGCACCGGTTATTCGAGCCTTTCGCTGTTGCAGAAGCTGCCCTTCGACAAGATCAAGATCGACAAGTCTTTCATCGACGGCATCCCGAAGACGCGTTCCGTCGCGATCCTTCAGGCCACCATCGTGCTCGTTCGCGCGATTGGCATGAAAGTGACTGCGGAAGGCGTGGAAACAGCCGAACAGCAACGCTTCCTGAAAGCGGCGGGCTGCCATTACCTGCAGGGCTATCTGTTTTCTCGGCCGGTCGGCCCGGCGGAAATCACGGCGCTGCTCGAAAAGAGGTCTCCGACGGCGCCGCTCGTCTGCGCCACGACCTAGTTCGGCGGCGGCTCAGGGGGCGGACGCCATACGATGCGCCCGCAAGATGAAGCGCAGCTGATAACTGAGAAGCCGCCAGTTGACCGGCTTCGTCACGAAGGACGTCGCACCCGCGCCATAGGCGCGGTCGATCGAGCCGATGTCCTCCAGACCGGTGACGACCACGATCGGCAAATTGCGCAGCGACGAGTCCGCGCGGACGCGTCGAATGACTCCCAGCCCGTCTAGGACGGGCATTTCCAGGTCGGTGACGACGAGATCGTATTTTGCCTGCGAGAGTTTCTGCAGACCTTCGGCGCCGTCGGAAGCCGTGTCGACCGTCGCCGTAGGCGTCGAGAGATAAACGCAGGCGAACTCGCGCTGGATAGGGTCGTCATCGATGATCAACAGACGCACGTCGTCCGTCAGGACAAAGGTGAAGTCGCGCTGCTCGTCGAACGAGTTGGTCATGAATGCCTCAGTTGCGCCGACGACATCGCGAAAGCGCGGCGCCGAAGTCAGGCGAGAATCCGCGTCACGTGACCCATCTTGCGGCCGGCGCGACTCTCCGTCTTGCCGTAGAGGTGCAGGCAGGCGCCGTCTTCAGCCAGAATCTGAGCCCAATTGTCGGCATCAGAACCGATGAGATTGCGCATCACTACTTGTCGGCCATGGCGGCGCGTTGCGCCCAAGGGCATTCCCGCGACAGCGCGCATATGCTGCTCGAACTGGGACGTCACGGCCCCGTCCAACGTCCAATGGCCGGAGTTGTGGACACGGGGCGCGATCTCGTTGACGACGAGGCGCTCGCCTTGCGCGTCCGGCACGACGAACATCTCGACCGCGATGACGCCGACATAATCGGCGGCTTCGGCAATGCGGTGCGCCATGTCGATCGCCGCTGCCGCCGTCGCTGCGCTCACTGCGGCAGGCGCCGTCGTCGTCGCGAGGATGTGATGCTCGTGGACGTTCTCGCAAATGTCATAGGCGCGAAATTCGCCGTCGACGCCGCGCGCCGAGACGACGGAAACTTCCTTTGAAAAAGGCACGAAGCCTTCGAGTATGGAAGGCGCGCCGCCGAGCGCCGCCAGCGCCTGCGCGAGATCGACGCCATCGGCAATTCGTGTCTGACCCTTGCCGTCATAGCCAAGGCGGCGGGTCTTGAGGATCGACAGACGCCCGAGTTGCGAGACGGCGCGGGTCAACGAAGCGACATCGCACACTTCGGCAAAATCCGCGGTGGCGATTCCGAGGCTCCGGATGAACTGCTTCTCGATCAATCGGTCTTGCGTCAGCGCCAGCGCCTTCGGGTTCGGCCGCACGGGCCGATGGGCCTCCAGTACTTCCGCCGTGCGGGCGGGAACGTTCTCGAATTCATAAGTCACGACGTCGACGGATTCGGCGAATGCCGCCAGCGCCGCCTCGTCGTGAAACTCGGCGAGAGTGCGCGCAGCACAGACGTCGAAGGCCGGATCGTCGCGGACGGGGGAGAAGATATGCGTCTTGAGGCCAAGGCGCGCGCCGGCGAGCGCCAGCATGCGAGCGAGCTGCCCGCCGCCGAGAATGCCGATCGTTGCGCCGGGCCTCAGCATTACGCATCGTCCTTCGGCGCTTCGGCCACAGCGGCCGTCTGTCGGGCGCGAAGGTGCGCGAGCCGCACGGCGAGGGCCTTGTCGTTCAGCGCGAGGATCGAGGCGGCGAGAATGGCGGCGTTTATGGCGCCCGCCTTGCCGATGGCGAGAGTCCCCACAGGCACGCCGCCCGGCATCTGCACGATCGAGAGCAGCGAATCCATGCCCTTGAGCGCGGCGGATTCGATCGGCACGCCAAGAACGGGGAGATTGGTCATGGAGGCGGTCATGCCGGGAAGATGCGCCGCGCCCCCGGCGCCTGCGATGATGACCTCGAAGCCCTCCGCCGCCGCCCCCTTGGCGAAGGCCACGAGCCTCTCGGGCGTACGGTGCGCCGAGACGATACGGGCTTCGCAGCCGACGTCGAGCGCCTCGAGCGTCTCAACCGTGTGGCGCATGGTCGCCCAGTCCGACTGGGACCCCATGATGACTGCGACAGGCGTTTTCGGCTTCGCCACTTCCAATTCCATTGGCTCGAGCGTGGGAAGCCACGCCCCATAGACGATGGGGGAGCAAGGCGCAAGATGCGCGATCAGAATTCTTCCCCATGACAAATTCCCGGCTTTCGGCCTCTGCGCGAAGGATCGGCGCACGCGACGGCTTGCATTCTTGCGCTAGAGTCTCCATGTCATGGTGATCGAGTTTCGGACTCTACCGGCGTTGCGCCTGCAGCGCACTTCTCTTCTCCAGAACATCGATGGTCGCGCGCCGCCGCAGGATTTGGTTCCGCAGGCGGGCGGCCCCGCGCGCGTCACAACGCGCATTTTCGAAAACGCTCTGTTCCTTCCGCAGAGCTGAAGGGATCAAAACCATGGCCAAAGCGGAACTCGGCGTAAAGCGCCGCTGCCTCAGTTGCTCTGCACCTTTTTTCGATCTCAATCGCACGCCGATCGTCTGTCCCAAATGCGCCGCCGTTTTTCAGGTCATCGAGGTCGTGCGGTCGTCGACCAAATACTCGCCGGCGCGTCGGCCCGACTTCAAGCGGCCCGCGCCGGCGGCGCCCGTCGAGACAGAAAACGTTTTGCTGGCGGATGATGAAGAAGAAGCCGTCTTGCTGGCGGACGAGGAGGAAGACGCCGACGCCGCCGCCGTCGAGCCGGATGAGCAAGAAGAACAAACCTCGGATCTAGATGGAGAAGCGCGCATCTGATCAGATCGGCGCCTTCCCCGATCCGCACGCGCGCCCGCAGTCGCTGGCGCGCATCCTCGGAGTGACTGCAGCAAGGCAAAAGTGCTAAACGCGGCTATACCAGCCTGAGACGACGCCAGACTGAGAGAGCTGAATGGACGAACAACTCGCCAAAGCCGTCGCGACCCTCGCCATCGCGATGATTGTGGCGGTCGCCGCGCGCCGACTGAAGCTGCCTTATACGGTAGGTCTCGTCTTCGTGGGCGCGGCGCTGACGCTGACGAAGCCCGATTTCGGGCCGCATCTGACCCACGAACTCATCTTTGATCTCATCCTGCCGCCGCTGCTGTTCGAAGCCGCCTTGACCCTCTCCTGGCGGGAGCTTTTGCGCGACTCGGTCCCGCTATTGATGCTGGCGGGGCTCGGCACGGTCATCTCTGCCACTGTCGTCACTACTGCCTGCGTCGCCTTGCTGCATTGGCCCACGCCTTCTGCGCTCGTGTTCGGCGCGCTCATAGCCGCGACGGATCCCGTCGCGATCATCGCGATGTTCAAGGACAATAACGTCAAGGGCCGCTTGCGACTTCTCGTCGAGAGCGAAAGTCTGCTCAATGACGGCGCGGCGGCGGTGCTCTTCGTCATGGCGCTCGCCTGGGCCGAAGGGCGGGGGGTTGGCGACGGCGCCAGCGAGGTTCTCATGACGCTCGCGCGGATCGTCCTTGGCGGCGTCGCCGTGGGCGCGCTCACTGGCGGCGCGGCGATCCTGCTCGCGATGGGAACAGCCGATTATCTCATTGAAGTGGCGCTCACCACCATCGCCGCCTTCGGCTCGTTCCTGCTCGCCGAGCATTTTCATCTCTCGGGTGTGCTCGCGTGCGTGACAGCCGGGCTGATGATGGGCAATCTGGGCCTCTTGCGCGAGGAGGCGAGGAGCTATCTGAGCTACAAGGGCCGGGAATTCGTCCACGGTTTCTGGGAGTACGCCGCCTTTCTGGCGAACTCCATGGTGTTCCTGATGATTGGCGTCGATGTCGCCGCCACGCCATTCGCCGCATATGGCGCGACGCTCATCGTCTCCGTGATTTCAATCGTTCTCCTCGCCCGCGCCATCACGGTCTATCCGCTGAGCGCGCTGTTCCTGCCGACGCGCTGGCGCATCAGCTTTGGAGAGCAGCATGTTTTGTGGTGGGGCGGATTGAGAGGCGCGCTCGGCCTCGCGCTCGCGCTGTCGCTGCCCGATGCGTTGCCGATGCGCGACGTTATCGTCGTCGCGACATTCGGCGTCGTGGCCTTCTCCATCGTCGTGCAGGGGTTGACGATGCCCATGCTGATGCGAAGACTCGGCTTGCTGCCGAAGGATAGACTGGCTCAGTGACGGAAGGTAAGCAGCCGCAGGATCGCAAGCGACATGGCGAGCGTCGCAAACAGCGTCAGCGCCAGCACGATCTTGACATACAGCGACGCGAAGATCGGGTTTTTCTCCGCGTCAACGGTCTTGACCCCATCCAGGGTGCGGACCCGGCGGCCATATTGATCGGGTTTTGGGGCCCTCGCGCGATTGTCGAAGGCGTCGTTGAGCGAAAGACCGAGACGAGGCATGAGTTCACTTCCCGCTGATTGACCGAAGGCGGTTCGCATCTGTCCCGAAACGGGACGGTGGAACGGCCTATCGCTACGGGCTTCAAGCGGCGTGCCGCCTCAGCCGCAAAGCGGCCGCGGGCGCCTTACTGTTCAGGCGATGATGTCGGGCGTCAGTTGATCTTCCAGAAGCGCGACGCGATCACGCAGCATGAGCTTGCGCTTTTTCAGCCGCTGGATCTGAAGCTGATCGGAAGCGCCCACCGCGATCAAGGCGTCGATAGCCGCCTCGAGGTCTTGGTGCTCAAGTCGTAGGCGCTCGACTTCCGCTCGAATGGCGCTCGCCTCGACCTCGCTGGCATTGTCATTCATCGCCGCAAACACCCCGCCCACAAGGCGTCAAGAATCGTTTTGACAATTATCGCGCCGCCCAAGAGCCCTCTTCAAGGAGGAAATGCGTCCTCCGCCCGTTACGTGGAGGCGAGGCCGTAGGCGGCGCGGAGTTCGCGGATGTCCGCGATCTTTCGTTCAAGCGCCGACCAGTCGTCTTTTTCGGCGATGGGCGCCCATAAGGCCTCGACTTCGTCGATCAGCATCCCGCAGGGCTCCGGGCGCTGGAAATAGGAATGGTCCAGCCGGGCATCGGCGGTCGTCTCATGTTCGGCGAAGGCCGCGAGTACGGCTGTGAATTCAGGCGTCTCATAGAAAGCGGCGGAAGGGCTCGCCTTGGCGCGGCCGGCGCTCGCAAGGCCGCCGCGCCAGTCGAAAAACGCCTGCTCGAAAGGCGCGCGCGTCGCCATCAGAAAATCAGTGAAGGCTTTCGAGAGGCGCGCGTCGGCCTCTTCGCTCGCGGAAGCCAGGGCGAGCCGACCGAGCAGGGCCACGCGAAACGCTTGTTGGATCTGGCCCGCGAAATTATCGAGAGTCTTCTGCGCCGCGTTGAGTCCGGTCAGATGCAGAAGACACTCCGCGAGACGCGCGAGGTTCCAATGCAGCGCGCTCGGCTGACGGCCGTATGCATAAAGCCCGCTTTCGTCGAAATAGGCCGCCGTGAACTGCGGATCGTAAACCGGCGCGAAGCGCCAGGGCCCGTAATCGAAGCTTTCGCCAGTGACGTTGATATTGTCGGAATTGAGCACGCCATGGACGAAACCCGTCGCCATGTAGCCGGCCCCGAGCTTCGCCACGCGCGCCGCGACTTCTTCGAGAAAGGCGCGCGCTCGGGCCTCGGCGGGAAGATCCGCGAGCGTGGGGAAATACTGGCGGCAGACATGATCGAGCAGCCGGTCGATCGCGCCCTTGTCGTCGAGAAAAGCGAGGCGCTGGAAGGTGCCGATGCGAATATGGGAATGGGAGAGCCGCACCAGCACGCTGGCGCGCGTCGGCGATGGCTCGTCGCCGCGACTAAGCGCTTCGCCCGTCTCGATCAGGCTGAAGGTCTTGGAAGTGTCGACGCCGAGCGCTTCCAGCATCTCGGTCGCGAGAATCTCGCGCATGCCGCCTTTCAGCGTCAGCCGCCCGTCGCCGCGGCGTGACCAGGGCGTCTGCCCGCTGCCCTTCGTGCCAAGGTCGAGCAGGCGGCCATCGGCCAGATCCCGCAGCTGCGCGAAGAGAAAGCCCCGGCCATCGCCGAGCTCGGCGTTGTAAACGCGGAACTGGTGGCCGTGATAGCGCAGGGCGAGCGGTTGCGGCAGCCCGCCGGGCAGGGGCTCGAACCGGCCGAAATGAGCAATCCACTCATCGTCGGAGAGGGCGTCGAGACCCACCCGCGCAGCCCAGCGCTGATTTCGGTAGCGAAGGATCGTCTCGGGGAAGCGGGCGGCTTCAACGGGGTCGTAAAAGGGGGCGCCAAGGCTCTCGTGCAGAGTCTCCGGGCGGTAAGCGGCGGTCACGGGCATCGTGCGGGGTCTCGTCGGGCGGCGCTCGAAAGAGCGAGCAAGGGTGGCGCCAAAAAAAATAAGGCGGAGACTTCTCTCCGCCTATCCCGAGACGCCATGGCCTCGATCATCCAACCGAAACAGTCTTTGCGTCAGTGCCGCGTTTCGCTTACCGCCAATTTGGCGAGTTCGTCCTTGATTTGCAGCTTTTTGCGCTTTAGCGCCAGAATCTTGACCTCATCCGCATTGGGGTGGATTTGTTCTTTCTCGATTTCTTTCTCGAGCGCCTCGTGGCGGCGTTGGAGTTCAACGAGATGACCCTGCAAGGACATGCGGAACCTCCTTTGTAACCCTCCTCCAGATGGCGAGGAGCGCACCGCCAAGCATGCCACAACGGGAAAGGCCTGCAAGGCAAGAAATGACGCAGCCGTCACAAATCTTTCGTGGGCGCGACGTCAAAAATTAACGATTCCTCAATTTCTGGAGGCGCTAACGGGCCTTCGGGGGAGCAGAATATTTCAACAGAAAGGCGCTTGCGCCCCGGCGCGTCCGCCACTATACACACGCCACCCGAGCCGCCGCCAAGGCGGACCCTGGCAGGGGCGCGTAGCTCAGCGGGAGAGCACTACGTTGACATCGTAGGGGTCACAGGTTCAATCCCTGTCGCGCCCACCATTTAAATCAAGCATTTATCGAGTCGGCCCGCCGCGAGGCCGAAACGACGCGCCCGACGTCCGTGGGGCGCTGCAAGGATTTAACTTTGCTTTGACGCAACGAAACCTTGTTCGTTGCGTTCTTCTTGTAGCGCCCGCAGAGGCGCCCCAAGGAGGAGACAATGGACAGAAACTCCATGATCGTCGTGCTACTCGGGTTCTTAAGTCTGGGCGCAGTGTCGATGCTCGTCCAATTCTAAAGGCCGCTACCCGTCGCCTAAAATGAGCCGTTCCGCGAGGTGTTGGCGGAGCGTAAGCGGCAGCACGGCCATGACGAGGAGGAGACCCACGTTTTTGAGCCGCCGGAGCGGGTCAATCCCGGGCTGGCGGAGGAACCCCCTGATCGCCGCCGCTGTCGTCGTCAGTCTGCTCTGATCCGGCAGGGGGCGACGATTATATCCGCCGTCCCTGGCGAGGAGCAGCCACAGCGACGGATAGGCGCCGACGAGGTGGTTGCGCGGCGGCAACGAGGCCCCTCTCTCTCGCGCGAAGCGCTGGGCGTTCTGCTGCGCCCAATATTGATAATAGGCGTGGTCTCCGAGATTGCGCACCGTCTTGCGCCCAGAACTCATCGAGACATTGCCGCCGTGTGTGCGATAGACGCCGAGCACTTCATCGACATGCGCGACGTCGCCAAAGACGGGCGCCGAATAAAGCAGGTAGGCGTCGACGCCGTCGCCATCCATCCCCTCGGCCTTGGCGAGCAGGTCTGTGGCGTAAGAGCGAGCGAAGGCGTTGCCGCTCATGGGCGGTGAAGGATAATAGCCGTTGGCCGCCAGGAAATCGGCATGGCCTTTCTCGAGGAAGGGCTCGGTCGGCCAGACGCGTTCGGGATCTCCATTGAGACTCAGCCGGTAGTTGAGACAGACGACGCCCGGCCGCCAGGCTTGCGCGATCCGGGCGCAGGCGTTTTCCAGCAGCCAGTCATCCGCATCGAGGCTGATGACGATCTCGCCGCGCGCGGCCTCTAAGCCCGTCCGCAGCGCCTTCGCCTGTCCGGCGTTCTCCTTGAATATGGCGACGACGCCGGAGCGGGCCGCAATCACCTCGCGGGAGTTGTCGGTGGAGCCGTCGTCGACCACGACGCATTCAACGTCGGGGTAGGTCTGTTTGAGGACGGAATCGATCGCCTCCCCGAGAAAGCGTCCGTAATTGTAATTCGTGATGACGACTGAGATCAGCATGAGCAAACTCTCTCGTCTTTGGCGGCTTCCGTCTTCGCGATGTCGAGAAGGCGGCGGGCGACGCTTTCCCACGCATAACGGCGACCATAGACGCCGGCTTCGATCGGCGAGGGCGGCGCTGCGACGCTCAGTTCTTCCCAAAGGGATGCGGGCGCGGCGTTCTCGTCGATGAAGCGAGACCAGGGCGGCGCCACAGCCCGGTGCACCGGAATGTCGCTGCAAACGATCGGGCGGCCGCAGATGGCGCTTTCGACCAGCGGCATGTTGAAACCCTCCGCCAGCGACACCGAGAGGAAGCACGCGGCGCGGCGATTGAGCCAGCGCAGCCCGTCGTCCGGCAGGTCGCGTAACCAGATGAAACGCGCCGGGTGGCGCGCCGCGAGGTCTTCCATGCGCGCGACGATCTCGCCCCAGCCCGGCCGACCGACCAGAATCACAGGCGGCGCTCCCTCGGGCGCTTTGTCGATGAGCTCGACAAGGCGCCCATAGCCTTTGCGCGGCTCAACTGTGCCCACCACAAGGATGAATGCGTCCGGCGCGTCTTCCGGCCGCCGCTCGGGTCCGTCGAGATCGAGCCCGGGCGCATTTCCGCACCAGTCGATGTCCGGGCGGCCGAACAAGGCGCGCATCTCCTCGGCGACAGGCTCGGTGGTCCCGAGCAGATGGTTGTAGCGGCGCATCATCAGATTTTCGCCATAGCGATAGAGCAGGCGGCCCTTCCAAGGCATGGCCCGCTCCCATGACCATGGAAAGACATCGTGGACGATACGGCAGAGGCGCGCGTCCGACCAGAGAAACAGCGGGCTCGCCGGGGCCGTCGGGAAGACGATTGCGTCCGGCGAAAATCCCTCACGGCGGATCGCGCCCGGCAAGGATAGCCAGCCGCGGTAGACGTCGGGGACCGCAATGATCCCGCGCTGGTCGGCAAAGGAGCTCGCATCGTGCACGAAGGCGATCGAGTCCGGGCGCGCCCGGCGGACGGCTTCGAAGAGGTTTATCCCATAGCGCTCGACACCGGTCATGGCGGGTCGTCGCGTCGCGAGGATGAGATCGAAGATCAGCATTCCGCTGGCTCCTCGCGCATGTGTTCTTGCGCAAGTCGGGCGAGGTCGTCGACAAGTCGCGGGACCGCCCGCGATTTTGCGCGCGGCCCCATCTGCGCGGCAATAACCCGTGGATCGATCGAACCGGCCAGCATTGCGCTGCGGACCGCCGTCATCGCCGCCACATAGTCGCTTGCGGCGTAGCGCTCGACGAAACGTACGCCCGAGACTCCGTCATAAGCTGCGGACAGGGTCGGCAGCGTGGGGAGAACGAAGGGGCGCCCGCAGGCCAACGCCTCGACGACGACATAGGGCGAGCCTTCGCCGAAGGCCGAGCACATGATCCCGAGATGGCAGGAGCGCATGGCCTCGGCCAGTGCCTCCGGTCCGAGGAAGCCGTGATTGACGACCGCGTCCCCGAGCCCCTCTCGCAGGAAGGCGTCGTAATCGGAGCCAAAATAATGAAATTCGAATTTGCCTCGGGCGTCGCGGCCAGCCGTCCGGATGATCTCGAACAGCAGCTTGGGATTTTTCTGCGGCGCGATGCGCCCCGCGTAAAACACGCGCAAGGCGCCGTCCTCCTTCACGGGAGGAAGCGGCGCGGGCGCAAAACATTCATCGTGCCAGGCGTCGAAATAGGCCACGCGCGGGCCGAGCAGCCGACGCGCGATAGCCGGAACGCCGGACGGATCGCGTCCGACGATCTGCACCCGGTCGGCGAGAAAGGGCAGCAGGAGGCAGCAGGCGTGGTGGATAAAATAATGCAGACGGTGACCAGGACCGGGGCCGGTGCCGTGAATGGTGACGACGCGCTTTCCGTGAAACAGCAGACCCGCGAAAATATATTCGGGGCGGCTGAACTCCATCACCTCCACCTCGTTCTCGCGCAGGAAGGCGCCGATGGCTTTGCGCTGCGCAAAGATGGCGCGCAGAAATCCCGTCCATCGGGGCAGAGCCGCGAGCGGCGCCGCGTCGACGGCGAAAAGGCGCGGCGATTTGCGCGTTCCGGGCGCCGCGACGAGGACTATGCGCTCTTGAGCGCCGTCGAAAATCGTCGCGACATAGCGTTCGATTCCGCCCTGCGTTTCGAACACGTCGTTCTGATGGAAGAACGCGAGTCGCGGATGCGTTGCGGGCCGTGACGAAACCATCAGGCAGGCTCCCTGGAAACACGCTGAAAGCGCTCGGCGAGAAGCGCCCTGATTTCGGGGAAAAGCGCGATGATCAGCAGAGCATAGACGGCGGCGCCCGTGGAAATCGCGACGACGACGGGAAGGGCGTTGGGCGTGACGGGCAGGAGGCGCAGACAGAGGCTCATGATCGCGCTGGCGGCGCATATCTTCAAGATCGTGGCCGGCGCCGGAGCGGGCAGGCCCAGCCGCATAAAGCAATAAGCGAACGAGCCTATTGTCGCGACTGCGGTGCCAGTCATCATGCCCGCCGCCGCGCCGAAGAAACCTGCAAAATGCAATCCGATCGCGCAGAACGCGATATTCAGCACGGCCTCGGTGATCAGGACGTAGAGGGTGAGGCCGGGCCGCTCGATGAGATACATCGTCTGCTCGCCGGTATGGATTCGCAGATAGCGCAGGCTTGCCGCGCAGAGGGCGATCGGCAGGACGACGATCGTGGTTTCGCGGAAATTCGGCGCGATGAGAAGCGTCACGACGGGCTCCGCGAGCGTCGCCAAGCCAACGGCGGCGGGGAAGAGCACGCCGAACAGGAGCAGGCCGTTGAACGAAACCTGGGCGAGCGCGCCGTTGCGGTCCCCGGCTTCGTAATGCTTGACTGCGAGTGGATAGGCGGCGGCGGTCAGCAGCATGGCGAGCACGCTGGCGATCCTTTGTCCGATGCCCCAGCCGACCGAGATGAGACCCAGAGCGACGGGGCCGTCCATATACTGCACGATCACGCGAATGAAATTGCCGGCGCCCCAGCCGATCACGCCGCCGATGAGGATGGGCGCCGCGTAACGGCGAAGCTCTCCGAAAAGCTCGGCGTCGAATGCGCCGACGCCGAAGCGGAACTGCTTCATCGAGAAGAGCGCCCCGAGGGCGAGCGCCTGGCCGAGCGCCTGCGAGGCGAGCACGAGCGACGCGATCGGCCCGAAGGCCAGAATAGCCGCGATCGACAGGACCGAGCCGGAGACGGCGCCGATCAGTTGCGCCGCCGTGTATGCGCGGATCGCATGCTCCGCGCGCGCCCAGTCGCTGTAATGCGCGACCAGCATCCGCGTTACGAGATAAGCGGCGGTTCCCGCGATGGTCGCCGCGTCGCAGGGCAATTCGAGAAGCAGCAGAACCGCGGGCGTGAGGACGATCTGCAGGACAGAGCTGAGCGCCGTCATGCGCTGGTCCATGGCGACAAAGCGTTCCTTGCCGCTTTCGCGAAAACGTTCGCGGAAGCGAAGGACGAAGAGAGTCCAGCCGGTCAGGCCCGCAAAGGCGACCATCTCCTGCAGGGAGATGACGAAATTCACGAAGCCGAAGGTCGCCGGATCGAGGAGATAGGTCCAGACGATCGTCGTGGCGAACTGCACGAATGGCGGCACAAATTGCGCCGGCAGATAGAGCATAGTGCTGTGCAGGAGTTTCCGTAGATGCTCTGCCATTGGCGACGGCCGCTTTCCGACGTTTTCCCGCACTTCGAGCCGCCCGCAGGGGCGCTCCGACAGCTCTTCTCTGCCACTTTTTGGCCGCTGCTGGATACAGAATATGCAAATTAAAGTTTACGCGACCGACTCTGACATTACTGCAACGTTAAATTAAACCCGTTGCTATCGAATGCGCGCGGTTGGCATCGGGCGCGCGCGTTTATCCATGGCCTCTCACCGCTATATCGCACTGGACGGACTGCGCGGCGTCGCGGCGCTTTCGGTCGTCTTTTACCATGCGCCCTGGACGACGCATTTCTCCGATATCGGACTCGCCAGGAACGCCTATCTCTCGGTCGATTTTTTTTTCATCTTGTCCGGCTTCGTCATCGCCGCGAACTACGCGCGCAGGATCAATGACGCTGGTGCGTTGCGCAGTTTTTTGACGAAGCGCTTCTTCAGGCTTTATCCCTTGCACGTCGCTATTTTGCTCGCTCTGGTCGGACTGGAGGCCGTCAAATGGGCGGCGCAGGGTGGCGGCGCGTCGGAAGTCGCGCCGTTCACGGGCCCCAATTCACCGTCCTTGCTTCTCGAAAATCTTTTGATGCTGCAGGGCGTTGGGCTTGAAGGTCGCCTGGGTTGGAACCCGCCCGCCTGGAGCATCGGCGCTGAATGCGTCGCCTATCTGCTCTTCGGGTTGGCCGTTCTTGCGGGGGAGGTCCGGAAGGGATGGAAAGTCGTCGCCCTCTGCGCCGGCTCGCTGGCCGCGTATCTGTCGATCGCCAGCGCGATGGGCACGCTCGATGTGACTTTCACGCTCGGCCTCGTCCGATGCCTTGCGGGTTTCTCGCTCGGCGTCGCCGTCTGGCTTTACTCCCCGGTCAATTGGACGATCGCCGCGCCGGTTGCGATGGTCGCCGGGGCGCTCGCCGTCCTCATCGAGGCGACGGTCGCCGGCGCCGGAATCGTGGCGGTCATTCCGCTCTTCGTCGCTCTCGTCGCTGCGCTCCAATACGACCGCGGCGTCGTCGCAAATGTCCTCTCAACGCGCTCCGCCCAGTTTCTGGGGCGCGTCTCCTATTCGATCTATCTGACGCATATGCCGATATTATATGTCTTCACGATCGCGCTGAAACGCCTCGCGCATGTTCCTTTTCGAAGCGGTCCACACGGACAGATGCTCGACATTGCTTCGCCCTGGGTCGGCGATCTGCTGTTTGCCGGCGTGATCGTCGTCGTGCTGGCGGCATCCTCGCTCACTTATGCCCTCGTGGAGGAACCGGGCCGGCGCTTCGGCCTGCGCGTCGCGCAATCGCTTTCGCATAGACAAGAGTGCGTTGTGCGCCCAGCAGGCTGAAGACGGCGGAGCGCTGTTCCGTTTGGGATGCGCTGTGTCAATTCGAGACGTCTTCCAGCGGATATGTGTACAAAATTGACGCCTTGCGAAGCGCTGCTGACGTCAGCGCCGGCGCATCGACAACGAAATCAGTTGTGTGGCGGCCCGTTGGTTTGTGGTTCGGCCATTGCAGCGATCAACCGCCTCCGACTTGGAGCGGAGTCGAACCCGGTGACAGATATGAATGCGGCCTTGAGGGCATCGAAGGTCTCGCGCGCCTTTCCAAGCTCCATAACGGTCAATGTCGGCAGTCTCGACGCCGCAATCCGACGGATCATGGACAGCACGCGCGCGGGCCGAGGGTACTGCTTCTTCACGCTGAATCTGGACCACCTCGTGAAACTGCAGGAAGACCCGGAGTTTTCGGCCGCATATCGAGCGGCGGATTTTGTTTCGGCAGATGGCTGGCCGGTCGTCTGGATGATGCGCCGGCAGGGGAGGCCAGTGGAGCGCACCACGGGCGCCGATCTGGTTGATCCTCTCTGCGCCGCCGTCGCCCGGGAGGGCTTTGGCGTCTATGTCGTGGGTCCCAGCGCTGGGTCTCAGGCTAAAGCGTTGTCGAATCTTTGCGCGCGAAATCGGGGATTGAAGATCGTCGGCGCCGAAAGCCCGTGGCTGCCCGATCGATCCGAACAGAAAGTTATCGAGGAGCTTGCGACGCGTATTCGAGCCTCGGGCGCGAGCCTGTGCTTTCTCGCGCTCGGCTCCCAGAAGCAGGAATTGCTCGCTTACCGTCTGCGAAACCTTTGTCCTTCGGTCGGCTTCATCGGCATCGGCGCTGGGTTGGATTTCCTCTCGGGTCATGCCGTGCGCGCCCCGGCGGTGATGCAACGATGGGGCCTTGAATGGTTCTGGCGCTTCATCCGCCAACCGAAGCGGCTCGGTCTTCGTTATTGGCGCTGCGGGACATTCTTCACCGCGTTGGCTTTGCGCAGCTTGTTCGATCGAAGGTCGGCCGCGATCGTCCGCGGCGCGTGAGTGCGCCTCCAGCCGAGATGACGTCGCCGCCCGTCAGCTGAAGGGCTTGCGTCGCCAACCGCAGACGTCGATCGTCTCGAAGCCGCCCCCGGCGTTGATCGTATGCACGCCTTGCGCGCCAGGCGGCGGCGCGAGACGGGACTCAACGGATTGATCGACGCCCGTCTCGTCGAGCCGATCGACGCGGCACAGGGCGAGGCCGGATCCATAGCCGCCGGTGCAATCCTGGGCCGGGCGCCATAGGCCATCGTCGCGATGGTAGAGCCCCCCGGCCGGCCGGGCGGCGCTTGCGTCGATCAGCACGGGTCCGTCGCCGCATCGGCGCCAGGGTCCAAGCGGGGAATCCGCGACGAAGACCGACAGACAGTCCCAGGAGGAGCCGCCGTCTTCGCTCGTCGCGGCGGTCATCCACCAGCGCCCCGCGTGCTCGGAGATCGTCGCGTCCGAGATGTCGAGTTCCTCGACGAGAACGCGGTCGAGCGTCCATTTATGCGGGAACGGATCGGCTCGATAAAGCGCGAGCGATCTGTCGCCCGAGCTTTCAGGCGCCATCCAGATCTCGCCGCCATGCTGAAATACGAAAGGATATGACAGGTGGCAGGGCGTCTCCAGCACGACTCGCGGCGGCTGCGCCGGGGCGCCGCGCTCATCGAGCGGGAACCAGGAAATCACCGCCTTTCCTGTCGCATAAGGAAATTCTTCGCAAAAGACGTGGAGGACGCCGTCTTTCTCGAAGAGGAACGGGTCGGCGAAATAGCGGCGCCTGTCGTCTTCAAGCCATGTCCAGGCGGTTTCGGCGGGCCACGCGAGGCGCATCTGCGTCGCATCCTGTGCTGAAGCGAGACGGCGCCACCCGATGCGCCAGTGGCCTTCATGCGCAATCAGGCGCGCGATCCGCGAACGCACTCTTTGAGCGAGGGATTCAACAAGAAAGGCGGCGGGGCGGCCGACGCCTTGCGGCGCGGGTCCAGCGATTGTGAGGGGTTCCGGGGCCCCGTAGCGCACGACCCCGCGGATGAGGGTCGTCAGGCGGCTTGCGACGGCCTCGCGTCCGCGCCTGAGCATATTGGGCTGCTCCAGTGCGATCAGGCCGCCCGCGACGATCACGGTCGCGTCCTCTATCTTACTGGCGAGGCCAATGCGCGGCGGGCCGCCGCCAAGCAGCATCGCGTCGCGCGCATCATCGCCGGCGACGCCGCAATAGACCGGGAAGATCGCCCCGGCCGCGGGCGATGGCTGTCCGGTGAGATCAAAGACCAGATCGGCGGGCTTGGTCGGCGGCGGCAGATCGTCGGTCTGCGTCGCCAGATCGAGGAGACTGTCGTGCCGGCGCGCGAGCAGCAGGCGCTCCAGCTCGTCGAGCAGGGCGACAGAAGGCGAACGTCGGGCGCCCGGACGCCATTCGATCTCCACGCGAGCCCCGTCCGCTGCGAGCGCGTCGAAGAGCTTCCTATGCCAGCGCTGCAATTCGCCTTTCGGAGCCAGGATGCGCACCAATGTCATTTATCTCGCTCCTGAGGCAATCTTGTAGGAGACTCGCTAACACGAAACTCCATGATGATTTGCCAACCGGGACGACTGAATGACGCGAGGTCGTAAATTAGTGTTTTACACGCACGCGCTCGCGGGCGGCGGCGCCGAGCGGGTTTTCGCGCGTCTGGCGTCGGGTTTTCACGCGCGCGGGGATCGAGTGTTGTTCGCTGTCGATTTCGAGGCGCAGGAAAATCTCGGATTGCTCTCGAGCGGCGTCGATCTCGTGATTCTGCCGCGCGGCCATGGGCGGGCGGTGGGCGCGCTCGCTGGCATTTTGCGTCGAGAGCGCGCCGACGCCAGCCTCTCGGCCCTGAGCGTCTCGAACCTCAAGCATGTCGCCGCAGCGGCGCTCGCCGGCCGGCTTTCCCGCGCGGTCCTCAGCTACCATGGCTTTTACGAAAGCGAGCCGGAGCGGCTCAGTAACATCGGTTATCGCCTGACCCCGATGCTTTCGCGCGCCGCCGGCGCGACGGTCGCGGTGTCGAACGCGCTGCGCGCGGACCTTGTGCAGCGTTTCCACGTTCCCGAGCGATGCGTCACGACCATCTACAACCCGGCCGCACCCGATCCCTTTCCGGCGGACGTGGCGGAGGAGGAACTCGCGTCCCGATCGCCAATCATTCTCGCCATGGGCCGGCTCGTTCCCGATAAGGATTTCAGCACGCTGATTCGCGCCTTCGCGCTTGTGAGAAACGCGGACGCGCGCCTTGTCATCCTGGGCGAGGGGCCGGAAAGGGGGCGGCTCGAGGCGGAAATCCGGGATTCGGGGATCGGAGAGCGCGTCGCCATGCCGGGGTTTCTCAACGATATCGGGCGGGAGCTTACGCGCGCGAAATGCCTCGTCGTTTCGTCCCGACGCGAAACTTTCGGTCTTTCCTGCGTGGAGGCGTTGGCGCACGGCCTGCCCGTGGTCGTCACGGATTGCGGAGGCCCCGTCGAGGTTCTCGGCCCCGCGGCGATTGGTTCGCCCGCGCCCCTCGGCGATGCGGCGGGGCTGGCCGAAAAAATAGAAGCTGCCCTTGCCGCCCCCGGAAATCCGGCCCCGCGCCAAAGGCGCGCGCATGATTTCTCGCTCGACGCCGCTTTGGACGCTTACGACGCCATCATTCGCAAGGTCGCTTTATGAAGAGCGCGCGCCGAAGTCCGCGGAAGGGCTAACGAATTCGTAAGCATAATTAGTCCATTGTTCACCACGAATGAACTTTGGAAGGCGACGGCGGACATGTGCCGGAGATTTCACGGAAAGGTGGTTGACAATCCGTTCGCGCGGAAAGGCAGCATCGTGAAAGCCCGGCTCGTCGGCTGGGGGTCCGCGGCGTCGTGAGCAACGCCTCCTACGCGTCGGAACCGCTTGCCGCCGGCGTCCCGCCGGCGTCGCAGAAGCGTAACGATCTCGATATCGGCGACTTCTACCGCATTCTCGCGTCGCGCTGGCGCCTGCTTCCGGTCTGCCTTGCGCTGACTCTCGCTCTGGCCGGCGCCTATGTGCTTTTCACGCCGGCGCGCTACGCGGCATCGATGTCCTTTATGGTCGACACCAGAGAGCGCCCCCCGGTCGGCTCTGACGCCGCGCCCGTGGCGCAAAGCCCCGACGTCGCGCTGGTCGAGAACCAGATGCGGCTGCTGCAGTCCACCCGGGTGTTGAAACGTGTCGTCGAGCGCGAGGATTTGCGCAACGATCCTGATTTTGCGGGTTCCCCAGGCTTGTTCGGACGCCTGAAAAGTCTCTTTGGGGGCGCGCCTCAAAGGCCGCCTAGCGAGATACAACTCGCCGAGGCGCTTTCCAAAGTCATCACCGTCAAGCGCGCGGACAAGAGCTACGTGATCGACCTCGAGGTCCGCGCCTCGCAGCCGGAAAAGGCGGAGCGCCTGGCGGAGGCGCTCGCAAAAGCATTTCTGGAAGCGAACGGGGATCTGCAGAATTCCATCTCCGACCAGGAGACGAAATGGCTTGACCTGAGGATCGACGACCTGCGGCGGCGGCTCGAAGCCGCGGAAGCGCGCGTTCATCAATACCGCGCCTCGAATGCGATCGTCGTCACCGACGGTCTGACGCCGTCCGAGGATCAGCTGAAAGACGCCGACGCCGCGCTCGTGAACGCTCGCGGCAAGCGCGCCGAAGCGGAGGCCCGCTTTCAGCAGTTTCTCGCCGCGGAACGCGGCGGCGTGGCGGAGACCGTCCGATCGCCGCTCATGGAGAGATTGCGCGCAGAATATGCAGCGCTTCTTCGCGACGCCGCGCAGCAGCAGACGACGCTCGGGCCGCGACATCCGGCTTACATCGCCCTGCAGTCTCAGATCGCCACGCAGCGCGCCCAGATTGAGCGCGAATTGCGCCGCGTTCAGGAGACGCAGCGCCGGGAGGTCGACGCCGCGCGCGAGGTGGAGCGCGACGCCGAGAGGCAGGTCAACCGACTGAAGAAAGCAATCACCGACGCCGGCGGCGGGCGTATCGAACTCAATGAGCTCGAGCGCAAGGCGGAATCGCTGCGAGACAACTATCAGAAGGCGCTCGCCGCACGCGAGAGCACGCGGCGCGAAATTGTGTCGTCCCCCAATCCGGTCCTGATCAACCAACCCGTGGCGCTGCAGGGCCGCGTCAGTCCAAAGACGCTGCCGGCGATCATCATTGCCTTTGCGGGCGGCGTGAACCTCTGGATCATCGTCGCGCTTCTCGCCGAATATCGCGCAAGGAGCGGGGCCCTGGCGTCGCCGCAGTTGGCCGCGCCTGCCGCGCGCGCGGACGACGATCCTTCCGGGCCGGGCTTCTTCGTGCCGGATTTCGAGTCTGACGACCCCCCGCCCAGGGGGAGTCGCCGTCGCAGCGCGACGATCGCGACTGCGATCGACGTCATGGAGTCGCGCGGAACCCCCTATCGCCGCGCCGTTGAGCGGCTATACGAGGCTTTGCGCGAGGAGGCGGCAGACGATGCGCCGCTTCTCGTCGCCATCGGCGCGCGCATGTCCGGGCAGGGCGCAACGACGCTGGCGCTGTCACTTTCAATTCTGGCCTGCGAAAAGGGCGGGCGAGTCCTGGTTGTCGACTCGGACGCCGACCACCCGAATCTTGCAAGCCTTCTTCCCCATCTGACGCTCGTGAGGCGGACGAGCGGCAAGGAGCCGAGGGTTTTCGCCTGCCGGCGCGACGCCAAGAGCGGCGGCCGGATTTATCTCACGGCTGACGACGGCGATCGCTTCTTTGCGTCAAATGCGTGGCTCGCGGCGCGCTTTGATCTCATCGTCTTCGATTACGGCGCGAGCGCCATTCCGGACGACGCGGCCATGGATGTCGGGATCGAACTCGACGAGTTCGCGGGACGGCCGGCGGCCGGCGCGTCTCGTCGCGCTGCGCGAAAGGATCCGCTTCGCGCGGCCCAGCGGAGGCGCGCGCAGGCGGGCCAGCGCATGACGTCCGAGGCTGCGGCCGCTCGGGAGGCCGAGGGCGCGCCCATTTGGGCCGCGAGGCTGCTAATCGTCGCCGTGGTCCTCGCTTTCACCTTGTCGCCTATGGCGCTGGGGGTCGTCGGCGTAAGATACGACCAGCCTGACGCCCCTTTCTGGCAGAAGCTGCATCCTTCGACATTCGTCGCGGCGCTTGCGCTTCTGGTCGACGTCTTTGCGCGTATGCGCCCGTTGCAGCGCGTCCGCATAATCATCGGGTCTTTTCCCGGCGCGATGTATTTCATCCTGATGTGGTCGCTTCTGTTGATGCACGGCCTCCTGAATCAGCAGAGTCAGTTCTCGGCCCTCGTGGAGCCCTATCTTCTTTCGCTCGTCGCCCTATTCATGGCCGACGAAATAAGCGACGGGCATCGAACTTTCATCCGCCGCTTCCTGCATCTCGCGGTCAGTCTCAACGCCGTGATCGGCATCGTCGAATACGCCACGCACGACCGTCTTTTTCCGTATGTCATCGGCGGAGTCGAGATCGACGGCGACTATCGTTCGACGGCGCTGCTGGGGCATCCGCTGCTGAACGCCTGCACGACGGGCGCCTATATCCTCTGTCTCATACTGGGCGGCGATCGCAGATTGACGTCGCTCTGGCGCTCGCTGGCGCTGGTCCTGACCTCTATCGCCATGATCGCTTTTGGCGGCCGCACCGCGATCGCCGCTTCGTCGGTCATCGTCCTCGGCGTCGCACTCAAGAAAGTCGCCGAGATATTGGTCGGCGGACGCTTCGACATCGGCCGCGCTCTGGCAGCTTTCGTGTTGGTCCCGTTGCTGGTGGGGGGCGTGGTCGGAGCCGCGCAGGCCGGCGCCTTCGACGCCTTTATCGCGCGCTATCTCGACGACAACGGCTCCGGCGAGGCGCGCATGATCGCGCTGCAACTGTTCGACATATTCGAGCCGGGCGACCTGCTCATCGGGCCCCGTCAGGATCTCGTCAACTCGGCGCTCAACAGTCTCGGGATCGAAATCGGAATTGAAAACAACTGGCTGGCCCTGCTGTTTCAATATGGGGCGTGGATGGCCGGCTTTTTCAGCATCGGGCTTTTCGCGCTGTTCTTCGAATTCTGGCGCCGGGGGCGGCGCGGCGTCACGCTCCTTTTTCTTTACTTCATCGCCGTCATCAGCTCGGCCATTGGCCTTGCCGCTAAAACGCTCATTTTCACGCAATTTGCCGTGCTGCTGCTCTTCTTGTTCAGGCCGGACGAAGAAACGCCCGCGTCGCGTTAACAATGGATCGAGTTTTGGGGCTGGGTCGGCGCGCCGCGCTGCTAGATGGCGCGTCCTTCGCTCCGCCCGCGTACCAGCGCGCGTAGAAAGAAAGCCCGATGCCAGCCCCGAAAACCAGAAGCGAGATCCGATCCCCCTTGATCTCGCGCCGCGACCTTTGCGCGGCGCTCGTCGGCGGGCTGACGCTCGCGCCGTCGCGGTCTGTCGCCGAGAAAATGTGCCGCGACGCGACCTCCGGGGCGACGTACGAGCAGGCGATAGAGACCCCACTCGGCGACATTGATCCGCGCATTCTCTGGGGCGCGCACATAGAAGGCGACGCTGTCTACGACCCCGCGTTTCTCGCCGCGCTCGGCCGGGAAAAGCCACGCGTGATCGCAATCGGGAGCAGCCTGAAATACGGCAGCCTCCATCCGCTCTCGCCCGCTTGCGAGCGTGAAGCGGACGGAAAGAAATATTCGACCTGGACGGAGTGCGACGACATCGTCAACGTCGCCCTTCGACTCAACGCCAAAGTGCGGGGCGATGCTCTGATCTGGAACGACTGGTTGCCGGATTGGGTCAAGCAACTCGCCAAGACCCCCAGGAAAAGTTCGCACATCCGTCTGCAGGACGCCTTCGAGAAGCACTTCGCCGACGTCTTCGCGCATTTTGCACAGCTCGACCGAAAAAAGGGCGGCCATCTGATGCCGTGGTGCGGCCTCGTCAACGAACCGCTCGAGCCATGGAGTCTCGCGGGCGGCGGCAGCCCATGGCGCACCGGTCCCTGGCTCTCGGCTTTCGATCCGGGGCCCGACGGCGCGCCGGGCTACATCTTCAAAGCGTTCGAATTTGCCGAGAAGTACGGCCGCTCCACGCAAACGGCGTTCTATCTCAACGAGGCCAATTGCGAGAATGATCGCTTTGGACGCGTGATGCGCCCGGCGCTGCTGAAGCTCGTCGAAAACCTCAAGCGCGCCGGGCGCAAGATCGACGCCGTCGGCCTAGAAGCGCATCTGATGCCGCAGTGGATGGACGATCCGCGCCGCCCGGACTGGAGGCCGTTCAAGAAATTTCTCGACGATCTCGCGGCGCTGGGTCTTGCGGTTTACATCACGGAGCTGGACGTCAACGACTGCATGATCGAGGACATGGGCGAGCGGGATAAACTCGTCGCCGACTACATGCGCTCCTTCGTCTCGACGTGTCTTTCCTCACGCGCGGTGACGATGGTCACCAATTGGGACTTCTCGGACAATTATTCCTGGTATCGCGGCAACGAATTATCCGAGTCCACTTTCCCGACCCTGGGGCGTTGGGCCAATTGCGGGCCGCGCCCGGCCTGTCCGCGTCCGACGATCTATGATCAGGCCCTGATGCCCAAGGCCTCGCGCGACGGGCTGGCGCGGGCGCTGTCGGGCAAAGTCTGACGCGAGATCATGGCCAACTCATTTCAACTAATAACTTTTTCTTGAAAGACGGGGTCGTCGTGGCCGCAATAAGCGTGGCTTCGTAACTGTGGCGCCAGCGCCACAGCGATACAGAATGTGTTTTTGATCCACCCTAACGAATTGACTGTGCAGCCACAGCAAAGCCTGATTGGCGTATCGGGTTGATCCTTGGATTTCCCGTCAACCATTTTTGGATGGACTCCCTACATGAAAAAGATCGTTCCCTCTCTTGCTGCGCTGGCGATGATGGCCGGATCGGCCGTCGCTGCCGATCTTCCGTCCCGCAAGGGTCCTATGCTTCCTCCTCCTCCGCCGCCCCCGTTGTGGACCGGCTTCTACGTCGGTTTGAACGCTGGCGGCGGCTGGGCCAGCAGCACCTCGACCACGCTGAGCGCGGTTCCGCTCTTCAATCTTGCTCCCGGCAATCCGAGCGGCGTGGCCAGCGCCGGCAGCGCGACCCAATGGATCTCGGGCAACGGCGGCAGCGGCTTCATCGGCGGCGGCCAGATCGGCTACAACTGGCAGTTCTACAACAACTTCCTGATCGGCGCGGAAGCTGACATCCAGGGTATCGCCGGTTCTGGCGGCAAGGCGAACGCTCTGGGCGCGGGCCTTGAGCCGGGTATCCCGACGAACTTCTTCACCTCGACCCAGACCAGCCGCAGCGTCGATTACATCGGCACGGTCCGCGGCCGTCTCGGCTGGCTGTTCACGCCCACCCTGCTGATCTATGGCACGGGCGGTCTCGCCTATGGCGGCGTGAATCTCTCCACGACCTACTTCACCTCCGCGGATGGCGTTTTCTACGGCCCCGGCGCTGGCGCCGGCACCTTCGCGAACACGCTCGCAGGCTGGACGGCCGGCGGCGGCGTCGAGTGGATGTTCATGCCGAACTGGAGCGCCAAGGTCGAATATCTCTATTACGATCTCGGCTCGGTTCGTACGCCCGGCGCGCTCGTTTCCGGCCCGAATCCGGCTGGCGGCAATCCGCTCGGTTGGGCCTATGGCGCGCAGTCCTCGACCCACTTCAGCGGCAATATCGTCCGCGCGGGCCTGAACTATCACTTCAACTGGGCTTCCGCTCCGGTCGTCGCCAAGTATTGATCGAGCCGGTATCGCTGGTTCGCTAAAGAGAAGCCCGGCCTCGCGCCGGGCTTTTTTACTGATCGTCGCCGGCGCTATTTGCCCGGCCGACCGCCGCCGAGCGCTTCCGCGATGATCACGAAGGGACCGCGGCTCGTCGGAGACGGCGACGACCCCGCGCTTTTCGAAAAGGCTGCGGCTTTCCCGACATTCTGGTGAAGCAGGCCGCCGCCGATCAACGCCACCCCGAGAAGCCAGCCGTGGGTCTTGATGAGACTTGGAATCATGGGCGTTTGACGTGCAATCTTTCGGAAGTGTCGGGGCACTGCGGATCCTGTTCTCAAAATGCGCTTCGATGAAAAGTAATAGCCAAGCATGAAGATTCGCTTCATGCCGCGTTGAAAAGCACGTTTTAGTTGTAGCCGTCTTCCGGAAAGATTCTTAAGGACCGTTGAACGCGACGGTTCCCAGGTGCGAGCAGTCATAGCCTCCGAGACCGCGGGCGCGGTCTTGAAAGGCCTTACCTGCGCAAAAATGCATGAACGTCTGAAAAGATGGATCGAAATACGCCTTGCGCCAGACAAGGAGATCGAATCGCTCGACGATGAGTGGCGTGAATTCCAGCTTGAGCTGCCGCGCAGCGGCCTCGATCCCCAGGCCGACGTCGGCCCGGCCGGCCGAGACGGAAAGGGCGAGGTCCGTCTCGGAGCGTTCGATCACATCGATGCAGTTGAGATCCGACTTTGAAAGTCCCTCTTTGGAAAGAAGCTCCGTGAGCACGAGTTCGCTCCCGGCTTCAGGCTGCCGCGACTGAAATCTCAGCTGGCCAATATCCAAAAGCCTGGAAAGTTCGCGCCCTGTCGATGGACGATACATGAGGCCGCGCGTGCGCTTCGCCCATTCGATCAAGACGACGGGCT
Organism: uncultured Alphaproteobacteria bacterium; assembly: GCA_963806665.1. Classification (GTDB taxonomy): domain Bacteria; phylum Pseudomonadota; class Alphaproteobacteria; order Rhizobiales; family Beijerinckiaceae; genus Methylocystis. The sequence goes on from CAWDYM010000007.1 coordinate 827,554, forward strand.
CCTGGCCCACCGTCTCCCTTACCGCCGCTACGTTCCATTCGTCCGAGCCGCGCGTGGGAATGTGCAAGCCTGCGGCGAGGCAATCGCGCCGCTGGAAGCGCGCGAGGCCATCGAGAGCGCCATCGAGCAGGGCGGCGATCCCGCAACGCGATTCGCGCAGCGCCCATTCGAGAAGCGGATCGTGGCCTCCCGTCATTACAGGGGGGAATGATGCGGCGGCGGCCGGGCTTTTTTCCGGCTCGCGCACGCTGGCGCCGCTCGCGGCGATCCAGTCTTCGATCTCTTTCCTCGGAAAGAGCAACTTCCCCGTCACGCGCCGAACCGGAAGCGCCTTGCCCGCGACCAGGTCGTAGACCTTGCGTTCCTTCACGCGCAGGAGGGCGGCGAGCTCTCGCGTGGTGAAGTAATCCGACATCGGCTGATCCTCTTCCGTCCATCGGAAATTTTGCATAGACGCAACAATGTTGAAATGGCTATCCACGCTCATTTTACTCCATATACCGAGATTTCTCCGTAAATGAATGGGGATGAGGGCAACTGCACAATTTCCGCGCATATGGTGATCTTTACAGTACAAGAAACATAATATTGCATGGGGGGCGCGCTTTCCGCGCTGTCGACGATCTTCAGGAGCCTTCCCCATGCTTCGGCTGTCCACCATCCTCACGGCGCTGACCTTCGCGCTTGGCGCGGCACAAGTGCGGGCCGAAGCCCCCACGCCGGTCGCCCCTTCCGGCGCCCAGACTCAAGCGCCGGCCATCACTGTTTTTGCGGCGGCCAGCCTCAAGAACGCGCTCGACGCCGCGGCGGCGGCCTACAAGGCGAAGACTGGCGTCGACCTCAAGATCAGCTATGCGGGCTCGATGGCGCTCGCCAAGCAGATCGAGTCGGGGGCCCCGGCCGATGTCTTCCTGTCGGCGGATGAGGCCTCCATGGACTATCTCGCCAGCAAAAACCTGATCAAGACCGAGACGCGTGCGGACCTCCTCGGCAATGCGCTCGTCGTCGTCGCGCCGAGAACCTCGAAACTCGACAAGCTGCCCTTGACCAAGGAAGCTTTCGCGGCGGCGATCGGTTCGGGCAAGATCGCGACGGGCGACCCCGCCTCGGTGCCTGTCGGCAAATACGCCAAGGCGGCGTTGGAGAAGCTCGGCCTCTGGCCTTCGGTGGAATCCAGCTTCGCTTTCACCGACAACGTCCGCTCCGCCCTGATGTTCGTTGCGCGCGATGAGGCGCTGCTGGGCATCGTCTATCTCACCGACGCGAAATCCGAGCCGAAGGTGAAGATCGTCGTGACCTTCCCGGCGAACTCGCACCCTCCGATCGTGTATCCGGTCGCCGCCACGTCGACGGCCCAGGGGGACGGCGCCGCCAAGCTTCTCGCTTTTCTCAAGAGCAAAGCGGCAAAGGCGATCTTTGTGGAGCAGGGGTTCTCCGTTCCTCGTTGATCTCACGCCGCGCCCTTACGACGGGCGCTCGGCGGCAGGCCTGACGCGCGTCGCGCGCTGGCGGTCGCAGGACACTTGAGGCCGGGCGCTTCTTCGCTAGATTGTCGTGCGATGATGACGCCCGACGAGACGCAGCGCGTTGTCGGCCCCGCCGCGCCGGCGGGGCCGCGCAAGATCATCCATGTCGACATGGATGCTTTCTATGCGTCTGTGGAGCAGCGGGACAATCCGGACCTGCGCGGAAAGCCTGTCGCCGTCGGCGGCGCGCGCGAGAGGGGTGTAGTGGCCGCCGCGAGCTATGAGGCGCGCAAATTCGGCGTGCGCTCTGCGATGCCCTCTGTGACAGCGCTTCGCAAATGTCCCGAGCTGATGTTTGTGCGGCCGAGGTTCGACGTCTATCGCAAGGTCTCGACGCAGATCAGGGAAATTTTCGCGCAGTATACGCCGATCATCGAGCCACTATCGCTGGACGAGGCTTATCTGGACGTGACGGTGAATTTCAAGGGCGTCGCCTCCGCCACGCAGATCGCGGAAGAGATACGCGCGAGCATAAAGGCGGAAACCGGCCTCACCGCTTCGGCAGGCGTGTCCTACAACAAGTTCCTGGCCAAGATCGCCTCGGATTACGACAAGCCCGACGGCCTCTTCGTCATCACGCCGGGAATGGGTCCGCGCTTCGTCGAGACGTTGGAGGTTGCACGGTTCCACGGCGTCGGCCCGGCGACAGCCGCGAAGATGAACCGCCTCGGCATCGAAACGGGTCTCGATCTCAGAGGGCGTTCGCTGGCCTTCCTTCAGCAGCATTTCGGCAAGGCGGGCGCCTACTACTACTGGATCGCTCGCGGCGTCGACGATCGGCCGGTCCACGCCAACCGCACCCGCAAATCGCTCGGCGCCGAGAACACCTTCATGCAGGACATCTTCACGCCGCAGGAAGCCCGCGCTGCGTTGAAGCCCATTGCCGAAAAGGTCTGGCGCGGGTCGGAAAGCGCGCGCATTTGCGGGCGTACCGTCACGCTGAAAGTCAAATACACGGACTTCCGCCAGATCACGCGCTCGCGCACCGCCGCAAGCGTCTTCGAGACGCAGGCGGCGTTTGAAGAGATCGCGTTTTCGCTGCTCGGACCTGTATTTCCGACGGCCAAAGGCGTGCGGCTCCTCGGGCTGTCCCTCTCGTCGTTCGGGGAGGCGCGTGCAGAGGCTGGCGACCAACTCCTGCTAGCGGTCTGAGGATCGCGGCGCATGCAAAAGACGGCCTGCCCAAGCGCGCCCGGACAGGCCGTCAACTCCCCCTCAAACATCATCCTGAAACAGGAAAAACGCTAACCCCCCGGCTCTCTGCCGCCAAGCGGAGCCGTTGCGTCGAACATTGTTATCGGGAAACATGGTTGAAGTGTTGCGCCGGCGCAACGCTCCTTGCCACACCTGCAAGGCGCCCCGGCGACGGAATCAGGGGGATCCATGTTCACGCGACGGCTTCCGGTTCTTTCTTGCAGCATGTTGCTCGCGCTCGCGCCGGCGGCCTGGGCGAAACAGCGTGCGCCCTCCGCCGCCAGCGCCGCAGCCGCCGCAAACGCCGCGCCCGGGCCGCGGCGGGTTCCGCCGCGCGTAATCCCCGTCCCGCCCGATGTCAGTCCCCAACTACAGGCGCTGATCGGTGCGCCCTATCCGCCGGGCGTCGGCGTCGCGCCCCCGAAAACCAGGGAGGAGTGGGCCAGCCTGAACAAAGGGTTCGAGGCCCAGTGGACCGCGCCGCTCGCCGCCCTGCGCCAGCAGCTCGATGTCCGCGTCGAGCCGCAGACGATCGCCGGCGTAAAGGCCTATCTCGTCACGCCGAACCATCTTCCGCCGGAGAATCAGAGCCGGCTTCTCGTGCATGTTCATGGCGGCGGCTATGTCTTCGGAGGCGGGGAGGCGGCCACCAACGAAGCCATCATGATGGCGGGGCTGGGCGGCTACAGGGTGATCTCGATCGATTACCGCATGCCGCCCGACGCGCCTTTCCCGGCGGCGCTCGACGATGCTCTAGCCGTGTGGCGCGCGCTCACGCAGACGACGAAGCCGGCGAATATGGCGGTCTTCGGCTCGTCCTCCGGCGGCGGGCTTGCGCTCGCGATAGTGCTGCGCGCCAGGGACGAAGGGCTTCCATTGCCTGCGGCGGTTTCCGCGGGCACGCCCTGGTCCGATCTCGACAAGATCGGCGACAGCTATTTCGCCAATGAATTCGTCGACAACATGCTTGTCACCTGGGACGGCTGGCTGGGGGCGGCCGCAAAGCTCTACGCCAACGGGCGTGACTTGAGAGACCCGTATCTTTCGCCCGTCTACGGCAACTTCAAGGATTTTCCGCCAACGATACTCACAAGCGGAACGCGCGATCTCTTTCTCTCCAACACGGTGCGCGTGCATCGCGCCTTGCGGCGCGCCGGTGTCGTCGCGGAGCTAAACGTTTATGAAGGGATGAGCCACGCGCAATACGCCGGACCCGACATGCCGGAGACTCGCGAAGTCTTCCGGGACATCGCGCGTTTTTTCGACGCGCGGCTGGGAAAATAAGGTTGAGCGACTGGCCGTTCAAAGGCTGCAAAGCCTAAACAAACTCGAGCCAGTTTTAAAACAGATTGGTCGATTCCGGCGCGTAGAAATGCGCCAGGAGGAAACGTTGTTGGAATATCTTTCTCGCGCGCGATTGTTCGAAACCACAAATCACGACGAAGCGACGGAATTCGTCAGCGAGATGTGGGAAAGACATACTAGCGCCGTCAAAGCTGGCAGCTATCGCCTGCTCTGGAACCAGGTCGATCTGGATCGTTCAAGCCTGTCTTACGTCGAGCATGATTCCTGGGGAGGCCTGCTTGCCGAAGGGCCGCTCTCCGATCAGTTTCGCATCTATTTTCACCTCGAGGGGATTGTCGAGCACCGCATCAACGGCCACGATTATGTGTCGGACGCCGCAAGCGCGGTAGTTCACGTGCCGGGGGTCGAGTTTTCGGCGGATGTGGGGCCCTTCAGCTTCCTTTCGGCCAGTCTGGACGGCGACTTCGTGCGAGGGGCTTTGGCGCAGCGGTTTCACAACCTCTCGCCGGTGGAGAATTGGGTGCGCACGCTCCCTCAATCGCAAGGCGGTGAAGCGCTCCGGTCGACGGTCGCGTGGCTGGCCTCCGAGTTCGATCGGCCCGGATCGCCACTCGCAAGGGAAGGCAAGCCGCGCTTGCATGCCGAGCGGCTGTTGCTGGGCCTTTTTGTCGAGTGCCTTGCCGAGATCGCGCCCGCCGAGGACGACCGGGTTCTTCCAGCGAGCGAGGCGCAGGTGCGCAGGGCCGAGGAGTGGATCGACGCGCATCTGACCGAGCCGATCGGGGTCGATGAAGTCGCTGCGGCGATCGGGATCGGCGTTCGTTCGTTGCAGCTCTCGTTTCAGCGTGTGCGGGCGTATTCGCCCCTGCAGGCGATCCTGCGGCGGCGGCTGGAGCGGGCGCGGGAAATCCTGATGCAGGCGCCGCCCGGAGCCACCGTCACCTCGATCATCGCCGATCTCGGCATTTTCGAGCTGGGCCGCTTCTCACAGCGCTACCGCACGCGATACGGCGAGACGCCCTCGCAAACCTTGTCGCGACGCTCCGATCCTGAAGAAGTCGTGTGATAGCACAGCTTTAGCACTGAGGCGGCGGCAGCTCTGGCGGAGGCTATGCAGAAAGCGAGTCCTCCACCCCTTCGAAAACCGCATAGCGCGTGATCGCGAATATCTGCACTTTGCCTCTGCTGCGGCGGCTTTGGAGCGGCCCGGCGTCGTTGACGCTCGTCAAGGCTCGAGTGTCCGCCTCCATCATCCGCCAGAAGCAGAAGCGCGAGGTAATGGGAAAAATAGGCGCTGCTCGCAGTCGCTCGCCAACGAAAGAGGTCGCCTCTGCGCCCGCGCGGGGCGGGCGGTCGCGACGCACGCTCGTGCGCGTCGATCTCGCCAATGCCGTCGGCGCGATCTGCCCGAGATTCTCGCGTCGTCAGGCCGGGCAGCTCGTCGACGAGGTTCTAGAGGAGATCATCCTGGCGCTGTGCGCGGGCGAGACCGTCCGCCTCCACAAGTTCGGGAGCTTCAAAGTGAGCGAAAGGCGTCTCGCTCCTCCGGGGACAGATGGCGTGGCGGAAATCATGTCGCGCAGGGTGCTGCGGTTTCGGCCCTCGCACTGTCTGCTCAGTCTGACCGCGGAAAAGCAGGCCCTTGACGGGGGCGGGGATCGGGACAATCAGCCGTAGACCCAGCCGAAAAGCGCCGCGCCGACAAAAAAGCCGAACGATCCGAGGATCATGATTCTCGCAAGCCCGTTCGGCATCCCTGTCTCCCTCCGACAGATACGTCCCATCGATCCATCTTTACCGTCGCCTGACGAGGAGATAGGGGCGGGTTCGCGCTTCGGCAAGGCGCTCCCCGGGGCGCTCGTTCCTACATCCAGCGGTCGAGGCTCACCAGGGTCAGGATGCTGAGGAGTTCGAGTAAGAGGAATATCATAAAGGTCGTCGGCAGGCTCATCTGCGCCGATCCTCCACTGGGGTCGGGCCGCCTATTTCAGAGACGCGGGGATAGCGCCTTCGGCGAGTGCGTCCCCCGCCGCCGAATCCTGCGGATGCGTGGGCGTTGTGACAACCTTCTGAACACGGGCCGTTGGGAGGCGATGTTTGTCTGGCCCCCCGATGCTGGTCACAAAGCCAAGGGCGAGAAAGCCCAGCCAGAATGCGACAGGCGCCAGTTTCGAATCCGTCAGGGTCATTATTTCCTCCCGGTGTTTTGTCCTTCTTTCTGAGGAGCAAATTCCCGCACCCCGCGTTTTCCCGAAAGCGCCAGAGCGAGACCAGTTGGTGGGGCCAGATGAAGCTTTTTTGGAAAATGCCTTTGGTCGCGTCGAGTGGTCTCATGCAGAAATGCAGTGGCGCCAGTGAAGCGCCTCGCCGTGGATCTATGTGATCGCCTTTTCCCGCCTTAATCGTAAGCTATGTGCGTACGTGCTGCACAATTGCGGGGCGCAAACTGCGAATGACGAGCATTGCATCCGACGGCCGTCAAATTCCCGTTGTCCGGAGCGGACACGCGCAACTCTCGATTATTTTGAGGGACTCGGAGAAGGCGACCCTTCAGAACCAGATCTTCGAACAGATCCGCACCATGATCCTCAATGGACAGTTGCGCGGCGACGATCCATTGCCCACCACCCGCGAATTGAGCGCGCAGCTCGGCATTTCCAGAAACACGGCGGTGCTCGCTTATGAGCGTCTGATTTCCGAGGGTTACATCCGCACGAAGCCTTACGTCGGCACCTTTGTCTCGCCCGATCTCCCCGACACGGCCTTTCTTTCCTCGTCGACGGCGCGTCCGGCCGAGTCGCCGCCTCAGCCAGGCCTGGACGCCGACGCCTTCCCTTCGGAGCCAATTTGTGACTTGCGCACCCATCGTCTCGCGAGCCCGGATCGCCGCCGCCTCGCCGCCGATTTCTGGGTCGGGCGGCCCGATGCGCGGACCTTTCCGCTCAAGGCCTGGTCGCAGCATATCAAGGGTCGGCTCAAATCGGCCGGCGCACGGCTGACGAGCTATAGCGATCCGGCTGGCCTTCTGGAGTTGCGTCAGGCGATCGCCAAGCATCTGGCGCCGGCGCGCGGCGTTGTCTGCGACGCGGAGCAGATCATCATCGTCGGCGGCTGCCAGGACGGGTTCAACCTTGTCGGGCGCCTTCTCGTGACGCCCGGCTCGACGGCTGTGGTCGAATCGCCCTGTTATCAGGGCGCGGCCTTCGTCCTCGAAAGTCTGGGCGCAAAGCTCCATCCCGTGCCCATTGACCGCGACGGGCTCGACGTCAGCCTGCTTCCGCAGGTCAAGGGCGCGCTCGCCTATGTTACGCCGTCGCACCAATATCCGGTGGGCGTGACGATGAGCCTGCAGCGCCGCATCGAGCTTCTGTCCTGGGCGACGCAATACGACGCCTATATCATGGAGGACGATTACGACAGCGACTTCCGCTTCGTCGGCTCGCCGCTCACCGCGCTCAAGGGCCTCGATCGAAACGAGCGCGTGATCTACCTCGGCACTTTCTCGAAATGCATGGGGCCGGGCCTGCGTCTGGGCTATGTCGTGGCGCCGCGCCGGCTCGTCGAGAGCTTCCGCCGCATGAAGATGCTGATGAACAACGGGCAGAGCTGGCTGGAGCAGGCGGCTATGGCCGACTTCATGTCCGGCGGCGAATTCGGCCGCCATCTGCGCCGTATCCGCCAGCTTTACCGCGAACGCCGGGATGCGCTGCTCGGCGCGCTGAAGAAGCATTTTGGCGAGTGCGAAATATACGGCGAGCAGGCGGGCATGCATCTTGTCTGGAAGCTGCCTGAAGGATTCCCCAGCGCGACGGAAGTGGAGGCCAAGGGACTGGCCGCAGGCGTCGGCGTCTGTTCGCTGGCGACGGGCTCCGCGTTGCGCTTTGGCGACGATGGCGACCGCCTGCTAATGCTCGGTTTCGTCGCGCTGACCGAGAAAGAAATCGAGGACGGAATCGCGCGACTCGCGGCGGCGCTTCGCAGCTAGCTTTCATCCACAGGCCTGGCATGCGATAATCAGTCATGACAAAAGAAAACATCGAGTTGGACTATACGGTGAGGGTGCGCTCCAGAGGCGGCGCCGGGCATAACGCCATGTGGCAATGGGAAGTCTATGCGGCGGGCAACGCGCTTCCGCTCGAAAAAGGCGTCTTCAAGGGCGCGGAGGCGAGGGCTTATCAAGTGGCCCGGGCGGCGCTGACGCGCCTTGCCGAGCGACGCGCGCGCGCCTCGCAATAAGCGGCGCTACTTCAGCCGGTATATCCACCAGCCCTTGTGTTGAAAGACGAGCTCGAAGCGTTCGAGCTGCATCGGGTTTGACGTCGAGAAGGGCAGGAGCCTGGCGATCAGCGCGTCGCTGTCGCTTTTACGCTGGAAGTAATGCAGCCGCGTCGCGCCGCCGATCGGCTCTGCGGCGAAGGCGCCTTCGACTTTCTGCTCCCGCATCCATTGCGTGGCGGATTTGATGACGCCATGCGACACGCCGGATGATGGGAAATCCTTGTAGGCGATCGACAGGCGTTCGGGGCGCGCCGCCGCCGCCTTCCATACATCCGAGATATGTACGGCCACATAGGCGGGCTTGCCGCCCGCGAGCATAGTGAGCGCGTCGGCGCCCTGCTTCTCATCGGCGAGCAGCGCGTCGATGAAGCGGTCGAAGATCTCCGCCGATTGCGGGAGAACGCCCGCGCCCCAGCGCGCCGCCTCGATCGCGCGCGCCTCAGTCCACGCGGCGGGAATCAGCAGGCCGCGGGCGCGGCTGTCGTCGAGCGGCGCGGCGCGTTTCGCGGCGACCGTTATCGCGCGCGAAAGATCCCACCATGCGAGGACGACGGCGCCCTCTTCGACATGCTCGCGAATGGCCGCCAACACCTTCGTGATGTCGGACGCGGAGACGTCCGAGAACAGGATCGGCTCCGTCACCTCATTGCGCCAGACAAGCGGTGCGAGGCGCTCGCCGTCGCGTGCGACGAGGCCAGAGGCGATCGGGCGGCGTTCGGCGGGGCTCGTGATCTCGACGCGGCTCAGCGCGTCGGCCCCAGAACTCGCAACTTCCTTAGTGGCGTCGTCAGGCGCCGCCGTGAGCGTCAGCGCGTAATGCGGCGAGGGATGCAGCGCGGAATGAGCGGCCCAGCCGAGGAGAACGGCGCCGAGCGCAATGAGCCCGGCGCCGATGAACTTCTTCACACCTTTTTCCGATCCCGCTTCAACATCAACCCCGCGCCCACCAGAACCGCGAGCGCGCCCAGTCCCGCAGCCCAGGCGCGTCGCGCCGGCGTGTCGAGTTCGAGATCGCCGTGCTTCTCGCCGGAGATGCGCTTGACCTCGGCGCGGATTTCCGCCGCCTCGCGCAGGCGCGTGTCCTCATCGTTGACCTTGGCGGCGCTCTTGATGAGTTGCGACCAGCCTTCAGAATAGGTGTAGCCGCCGGGGTTCATATGGGCGAGCGCCTTGTAATGCTTGATCTGATGGTGCTCCCACATCTCGGCGAATTCATATTCGACGGCCGAGGGGTTGTTGCCCTTCTGCCAGAAGAGCTGGAAGAAGCCGCCGGCCTCGTCCTTCTCCGGCGTGGGCGGCGCCGGGCGGTTGGTCTTCTGGCCCGGCAGCAGCTTGTCGTTGTAAAGCTTCACCAGCACGCTGCGGGTCTTCTCGGTGATGTCGAGGCCCGAGATGATTCCCTTGTCCATGCCGTCGAGATAGGCGCGCGCGAAACTGTCGGAGTGGCAGTTGGAGCAGGTCGAGACCCAGGAACTCCTTGCGCTGCGTGAACCAGGGATGGTTCAGATTGTCGGCGATCTTCGGCATGGGCACGAAAGCCCAGCGCGCCTTGCGCACCATATTGTGCGTGAACTTGCCTGCATATTCCATGTGGCAGAACTGGCAAGTCGGCGCGGTCATCTTGCCCTTGTCGAGCGCTTCGGAAAGCTGCGCGTTCCAGTCCCAACTGTCGCCGCGCGTCTGATAGACCGTGCCGTGCTTGGAGAGCATATAGCCCTCGAATTCATTGTGATCGACGCCGTTGTGGCACTGCGCGCAGGCCTGCGGCTTGCGGGCCTCGACCGCCGAAAATTCGTGGCGCGTGTGGCAGGAATTGCAGGTCGTCTGCGGTGTGTGGCAGAAGGTGCAGCCTTCCGCGACTTCGCGCTGCTCCATCGCCGCCCAGATCGCATTCTCGACATTCGCCTTGTAGGAAAGCGCATGCGAGGGATGGCCGGGCTTCCATTGGTCCTGCGGCCAGGTGAAGGTGTCGCGCTCGGACTCGCGCTCGGCGAATTGCTGCACATGGCATTGGCCACAGGCCGCGGCGTCCGGCATTTTCAGCTCGGCCTTGTGCTGGCCGTGCTCCTGTCCGACTCCCATGTGGCAGTCGATGCAGCCGACTTCCCGGAGGCTCTCGCCGGCTTTCAGCTTGCCCATCGACTGGAGGTTCGTCTCGACCTCCTTGATCATGGCCTTCTTGTAGGCGCGGAAGTCGCTGTCGGGCAGGTTGCGGATCTCGTCGAGATTGCCGTGCACGCTGCCTTTCCAGCTATGCGTCCAGCCGGGCGTCGCCTGGCTGTGGCACTCGACGCATTGCGCGCGCGTGGCGTCGACGTCCACCGTCTGCGGCGGTTTGTAGAAACTGTGCGGGTTCAGATATTTCGAAATCGGGATCGGCTCCCAATATTTCGATAGCGACCCCTTGCCGGCGCCCAGCGCTTCGTCGTGGTAGCGTTTCTCGAGCGCGTCATAAAGCTCCTTGGGCGAAGCTGTCTTGTCGAGGCCCAGCGCCTTGTAGGTTTCGTCGGGCGTCTCGGCGCGGAGCGGCGCAAACGACGCGATGAGGGCGCAGAAAAAGGCAAAGGCGCCGAGCCGCAGGCGACGGCCCGCATCAGTATGGTTATTGAACATCTGCCCCTCGGCGCCCGAAAGAATCCCACGTGGCGGCATTGTCGATAGCGGCGCACGCGCAGGGAAGGACCACAGCCGCAGGCGCGAATGGCGCCAGCCCCGCTTTCTCATCTGAAGGCGCCGCTCGCCGCCGCCTGCGAGAACGATAGATGAGGAATTTGATTTAGACCATGACCGGACGACTGATCTTGAATGCTGCGGCGCCAGAGGGCATGCGAATCTACGCCGTCGGCGACATCCATGGCCGGGCGGATCTCCTCGGTCGCCTGGCCGATCGCGTCGGCGCCGACCTTGCGCAGGGCGATTATGACGAGACCGTCACGGTCTTCCTTGGCGATTATGTCGACCGCGGCCTCAACTCGCGCGGCGTGATCGAGCGCCTCGCGCGGCGAGATTTTCCGACGCCGATCGTGACGCTTCGCGGCAATCACGAGGATGCGATGCTGCGCTATCTCGACGATCCCGCCATGCTCGACCAATGGGCGATGTTCGGCGGGCTGACGGCGCTCGCTTCCTACGGCGTCGACGCGGGGGTGGAGATGCGACGCGGCGGCGCGCCGGCCGTGCATGCGGCCTTTATGGCGCGCTTTCCGCAAGCGCATCGCCGCTTTCTGGAGGCCACAGAATATTCAGCGGAATATGGCGATTATTTCTTCTGCCACGCAGGCGTGCGGCCGCATGTCCCGCTGGAAAGGCAGGACCCGGCGGACCTTTTGTGGATACGCTACGAGTTCCTGAATTATCGGGGCGGTTTCGGCAAAGTGGTCGTGCACGGGCATACGCCGCAGACGCATGTCGAGAATTTGGAAAACCGCATCAATCTCGACACCCACGCCTTCAAGAGCGGGCGCCTGACGGCGGTCGTGCTGGAGGGAGAGGGGAGGTGGTTCATCGATACGGATGGTGGCGAGAGATAGCGCGTCTTGCTCGTTCTCCCGCGAAGCGGGGAGGGCTGGGGGAAGGGGGTTACGCCGACTCCGCCATCTTCGCCAACGGCGCCCCGCAAGACAGCGCGGAAATCACAGCCGTCTCCACCGCCGCCGCGTCCATACCGTAGCGCCCGCGCAGATAGGACTGATCGCCCACGATCGTCGGGAAAGTATCGTCGAGCGCGACGCTCCTGAAGAAGCCCACGCGAGCGCCATGCGTCAGAAGCGTCTCCGCCACGGCCCCCTTGAGCCCGCCAATGCGGCTGTGCTCTTCGAGCGTCACGACGCCGCCAGTCTCTTTCGCCGCGGCGAGGATTGCTGCTTCGTCGAGCGGCTTGATCGTATGCATGGCTTCGATGCGGCATTGCACGCCCTGCGCCGCAAGGCGTTCCGCCGCAATCAGCGCTTCCCGCAGAATGGCGCCCGTGACGATGATCGTCGCGTCGGCGCCGTCGCGCACGCGGCGCGCCTTGCCGAGAACCGCGCGCTCGTCCTCGCGCCGCGCCATGCCGCCAGCGTCCTTATCGATGCGAAGATAGGCGGGGCCCTTGCGCTGCGCGAGGTCGCGCGTCAGATCCTGCGCCTCCCATTTTTCGGTGGGCGCCACGACGCGCATGTTCGGCAGCGCGCGCATGATGGCGAGGTCTTCGGTGGCGAAATGCGACATGCCGAGCTGGCCGTAAGAAAAACCGCCGCCGACGGCGACGATGGTCACGTCGCAGTCGTGATAGCAGATGTCGTTTCGCACCTGTTCGAGGCAGCGCAGCGTCGGGAAATTCGCGATGGAGTAGGTGTAGACGCGCCAGCCCGAGAGCGCCATGCCCGCGGCGATCGACGTCATGTTCTGCTCGGCGACGCCGGCGTTGACGAACTGGTTGGGGAAGCGCTCGGCGAATTTGGTGAGGACGCCGTAACCCAGATCGCCCGTGATGAGAACGACGCGCGGGTCGTGTGCGGCGAGTTCGGTCAGCGTTTCGAGAAATGCGTCACGCATTGGAGGCCTCCAGCTCGGCGATCGCCGTCTCGAAATCCGCGCCGAGCGGCGTGCGATAATGCCAGGCCACCTGATCCTCCATGTAGGATACGCCTTTGCCTTTGGTGGTGTGTGCGATGACGACGCTGGGGCGCCCTTCGGTGAAGGGGAGGCGCTCTAATGCGGAAAGAAGCTGCGCGTGATTGTGGCCGTCGACTTCCTCGATCGACCAGCCGAAGGCGCGCCATTTGTCGGTGAAGGGTTCGAGGCCCAGCGTCTCGGCGACGGAGGCGAGGCTCTGCAGCTTGTTGTAGTCGACGACGGCGACGAGATTGTCGAGCTTGTGATGTGCAGCGAACATGGCCGCCTCCCAGGTCGACCCTTCGTCGCATTCGCCGTCGGAGAGCAGGGCGAACGCCCGCCACTTTTCGCCCCCGCGCTTGGCGGCGAGCGCCATGCCGGTCGCGACATTCAGCCCATGGCCGAGCGCGCCGGTCGACAGCTCCACGCCCGGCACGCCCTTGTGCGAGACATGGCCCGAAAAGATCGAGCCGTTTTGATAATGCTGCTCCAGCAGCGACGTGTCGAAGAAGCCCGTCTCGGCCAGCGCCGCATAGACGGCGGTTCCCGCATGGCCTTTGGAGAGCAGGAAGCGGTCGCGGTCGGGCTTTTGCGGGTTGGACGGATCGACGTTCAGCACGGCGCCGTAGAGCGCCGCGACGATGTCCGCGATGGAGAGCGCAGAGCCCACATGCGAGCTTTTCCCGCGGTTGGTCATGCGGACGACGTCGAGCCGGATGCGCTTGGCCAGCGCGACCGTGTCGAAATTTCTGGGCAGGGGCATAGGGTCTCGCGATCTCGAATCAGAGACGGAAAGCTTAGTGCGGTAACCGTTGATAAAGAGTTTGGATAATGTTTCCTTACCCCACACCCAGCTCGAAAGCGTTCTCCAGATGCCACGGCAGTTTCCCCGGCGCGATGAAGATGGCGTCGGCCCGCAGCGTGTAGGCCATCGCGAAGGGGTGGGTCGCGACCCAGCGGTTGGCGGCGCGGGCGCAGCGGCGTTGTTTCTGGGGCGTGATGGCGATTGCCGCCTCTTCGAGTGTGGCGCGCGCCTTTACTTCCACAAAGGCGATGGTGCGCCCGCGCCGGACGACAATGTCGATCTCGCCGCCCTGCACGCGGTAGTTTCGGTCGAGGATCGTGTAGAGCCGCGCGCGCAGCCACAGCATCGCGAGGGTTTCAGCCTTCAGGCCATAGGCGCGGGCGGCGCGGCGGGCGTCTTTGGGTTCGCGGTTCATGGCTCCAGCTTAGCCATGAAAGAAAGCAGGTTCTACTTTCCCTTTTCCGCCGCCAGTTGCAGCGCCCGCGCATAGACCTGCCGCCGGGGCTGGCCGGTGGCGGCGGACACGACGCTGGCGGCGTCTTTCACCGAATAGGCGCCGAGCGCCTCGGCGAGTTCGGGCGTCGAGATCAGCCTCTGCAACTTCCGCGGCGCCGGCTTCCGGCGGCGCGACGAGCAGCACGATTTCGCCCCTTGGCGGTTCCTCCGTCGCCAGCGCCGCCGACAATTCGTCGAGCGTGCCGCGCCGCACCGACTCGTACATCTTGGTCAGTTCCCGCGCGATGGCCGCGCCGCGGGGGCCGAGGACGACCGCGCAATCGGCGAGCGTCTCGGCCAGCCGTCTCGGGCTTTCGAAGAACACGAGCGTGCCCGGCACCTGCGCCAGTTCCGCGAGCCGCGCGCGGCGCGGGCCGCTCTTGTGCGGCAGGAAGCCCTCGAAAAAGAAGCGGTCGGTCGGCAGGCCCGCGACGACCAGCGCCGCCAGCACGGCGGAAGGGCCGGGCACGGAGGTGACGTGCACGCCCTTCTCAAGCGCTTCCTGCACCAGCTTGAAGCCGGGGTCCGAGACGAGCGGCGTGCCTGCGTCGGAAACGAGCGCCAGCGTCGCCCCCGATTCGAGCCGCGCGAGTAGATGCGGACGAATCACCTTGGCGTTGTGTTCGTGATAGGCGGCGAGCGGCGTCGAGATGCCGTAATGCGCCAGCAGCGTCTTCGTGACGCGGGTGTCCTCCGCGATCACCGCGTCCGCGGCGGCGAGCGTCGACAGCGCGCGGAAGGAGATGTCCTTGAGATTGCCGATAGGGGTTGCGACAACATGCAGTCCCCGCTCGATTTTCTCTGCTTCGGCGCGCAGGCCGAAAGCGGTGTAGCTGGCGGCGGGGGGAGGCGGTTCCTCGCTGGCCATGTGCGCAATCTCCACTGCTGTTCTTTTTGTCGTCCAATTGTTCGGAATATGGAACGATCAGGGCCGTCTCGGCAAGGCCTCATTTGCTCGCCAGATAGTCGTCTATTGACTTTCGGGCGGGGAGGCGGACCCTATGCCAAATAACGCGCGCGAGGCCATCAGCGCCCGGCGCAGGGGGTTGGAATCATATGAGGATGATTTTTTCAGCCAGTCGCGGCGCTTTGCGGCTGAGAGGCGCGGCCCGCCTTCTGGCCTGCGCCTCGGCCCTCGCGCTCGCCGCCTGCAATCCCGCGACTGGTCCGGGCATTCCGGGCGCACGGGATTTGCGCATGGGCGCGCCCACCTCGCCGGCGGATCAGCAGGCGCTCGCCGACGCCGGTGAAACCATCGGCAATGGCGGCGTTAGGATCGGGCTCATCGTGCCGCTTACCGGCCCCAACGGCCCGTCCGCCGTCGGCGCGTCGTTGCGCAACGCCGCCAAGCTCGCTTACGCCGACTCGGGTTCGAGCGACGTCACCATTCTCGTCAAGGACGATAAATCCTCGCCGGCCGGCTCTGCCGCCGCGACGCAGGCTGCGATCAACGAGGGCGCCGAGGTCATCCTCGGGCCGGTCTTCGCCACCGACGTGAAGGAAGCCGGCCGCGTCGCGCGCACCGCCGGCAAACCGGTGATCGCCTTTTCGACGGACACTTCCGCAGCAGGGCGGGGGCAGTATCTTCTGTCCTTCCTCGTCGAGGGCCACGTCGACCGCGGCCTGAACTTCGCCTCGCAACGCGGCAAGAAATCCATCGCCGCCCTCGTGCCGGAGAACGACTACGGCACGCTCGCCATGGCGCAGTTCCAGCAGAGCGCCGCCAATTACGGCCTCCGCGTTCCGGTGATCGAGCGCTACAAACCGGGCGCGCCGGGAGAATCCGTGCAACGCCTCGCCGCGGCGCGCGACCAGTTCGACGCCATCTTCATCCCCGAGCAGGCCGACGCCATGCCGGCGGTCTCCAAGGAGCTCGTCGCCGCGGGCCTCGACTCCAAAAAGGTGCAGATCATCGGCACCGGCCTGTGGAACGACTCCCGCACGCTGAACCTGCCCGCGTTGCAGAACGCCTGGTTCACTGCGCCCGAGAACGCCGGCTTCAACGCCTTCGCCCAGCGCTACAAGGCCAAGTTCGGCTCGGACCCCGCCCGCATCGCGACGCTCGCCTATGACGCCGTCTCGCTCGCGATCGCGCTGTCGCGCTCGCAGGGTTCGCAGCGCTATTCGGAAGGCGTGCTGACCAATCCGTCGGGCTTCAACGGCGCCGACGGCGTCTTCCGCTTCAAGCCGGACGGCACCAATGAGCGCGGCCTCTCGGTGCTGGAGATCGGCGGCGGCGCGGCCAAGATCATCTCGCCTGCGCCTCGGACCTTTACGGGGAACGGGGCTTAAGAGCTTTTCTTCTGCCGATCCTTCGCGACGCGCCTTTCAGGCGCTCCTCAGGATGAGGCGTGTGGAAGCTGGCAGGATGAGGGGCGTGGCGGCGGATGCAATGTTTTCCTCATCCTGAGGAGCGAGCGAAGCTCGCGTCTCGAAGGGCGAGGAAATCCGCAGCTATCAGGCCCCCGCCTCTCCCGCCACTTTCCCGAAGTCGGCGACGCCCATCATCACCCGGCGCAACTCCGCGAGCAGGCGCAGGCGATTGAGGCGCAGATCGGCGTTGTCGGCGTTGACGGTCACCTTGTCGAAAAAGGCGTCGACCGGCTCGCGCAGCTTGGCGAGCGAGCGCATGGCGCCGGAGAAATCTTCCTTCTCCAGCTTTTCCGCGGTCTCCTCGCGCGCGCGGGCGATGGCGGCGGCGAGCTTGTGCTCCTGCGGCTCGATGCGCAGATTGGGCGCATGGCGGTGGGAGTAGGCGTTCGGCCCGTCCTTCTTTTCTTCGGCTTTGAGAATATTGACGGCGCGCTTGTAGCCGGCGAGCAGGTTCTTTCCGTCGTCGGTCGCGAAAAACGTATCGAGCGCTTCGACTTTGTTCGTCACCATGAGCAGGTCATCCTGTAGCGGTGGAGCCTCTTCGCCCGCGCTGGCGGGAAAGTTATCCTGCGATGCCTGTTCCGGCGTCCCGCCGGTCGCGGCGTCGAAGGCTATCTCTTCCTTGGTGAGAGGAACAGCCCCAAGCGCAGCATCGATCAAATCGTAACGGGCGCCCTTGTCGCGGAGGTAGACTTTGAGGCGGTCGATGAAGAATTCGAGGAGGCCCGGATACTTTATCGAACGGGCGCCTTCAGGGACGAGTTCGGCGGTGAGGTATTTCGACATGGACTCTTTTGAAAACTCCCACCATGCGACCGTGGAGAGATCAAAGGCTCCTTCAAGCCGTATCGACTTTTTATTCTCCAACACAATTCTAATCACCCCCAGCGCCGCCCTGCGCAGCGCGTAAGGGTCCTTGCTCCCCGTCGGTTTCTCGTCAATCGCCCAGAAGCCCACAAGCGTATCCAGCTTGTCGGCCAGCGCCACGGCGATCGACACCGGGTCTTTCGGCACGTAATCGCCCTGGCCCTGCGGCTTGTAATGCTCGTAGCATGCGCCCGCGACGGAGGGCTCTTCGCCTTGCGCCTTAGCGTAATAGCTGCCCATCAGCCCCTGCAATTCGGGGAACTCTCCAACCATCTCCGTCACCAGATCGGCTTTGCAGAGCGTCGCCGCGCGTTCGGCCTTCTCGGGATCAGCGCCCACGATCGGCGCCAGCTCCCGCGCCAGCGCGGCGATGCGCTTCACGCGCTCCCCCTGCGTGCCGAGCTTCTCATGAAAGACGATGTTGTCGAGCTTCGCGAGCCGGTCTTCGAGCTTCGTCTTCAGGTCCGTCTCGTAGAAGAATTTCGCATCCGACAGGCGCGCGGCGATGACGCGCTGATTGCCGGCGACCACCGTCGCGCCGTCATCGCTCGCCTCGATATTGGAGACGAGAATGAAGCGGTTCGTCAGCCTGTCGCCTTTCTTCAGCACGAAGCATTTTTGGTTCACGCGGATCGTTGCGCGAATGACCTCCGGCGGAATGCCAAGGAAGCTCTCGTCGAACGCTCCCATCAGCGTCACCGGCCATTCGACGAGGCCCGCGACTTCCTCCAGAAGCCCCGCGTCTTCGACAAGTTCCAGCCCCTGCGCGAAGGCGAGGTCCTTCGCGTCGTGCAGGATGATGTCGCGCCGCCGCTCGGGGTCAATCACGACCTTGGCCTTTTCCAACGCGAGGGCATAATCCTCGAAACGCTTCATGCGGATCGGCGCCGGCGCCAGAAAGCGATGGCCGCGCGTCATATCGCCCGCGACGATGCCGTCCACCTCGAAAGGCACGATTTCCGGCGTCTCGGTTTCGGGGCCGAAGGTCGCGACGATGGAATGCAGCGGGCGCACCCAGCGCAGGCTGTCGCTACGCTCGGAGGCCGCGCCCCAGCGCATGGATTTGGGCCAGGGGAAGCTTTTCACAATGCCGGGCAGGATGTCGGCGAGCACTGCGATCGTCTCGGCGCCGGGGCGCTCGATGACCGCGAGGTAGAATTCCGCGCCCTTCTTGTCCTTCTCAATCTTCGCCTCATCCAGCGAAGCAAGGCCGGCGCTTTTCAGAAAGCCCGCGACCGCAGCCTCCGGCGCGCCGACGCGCGGCCCCTTGCGCTCTTCGCGCACGTCCGGCTGGCGGCCGGGCAGGCCGACGACCTGAAGCGCAAGCCGCCGCGGCGTGGCGTAGGCGCTAGCGCCCTCATAGGTCAGGCCGCGCTCAACGAGGGCGTTGGTGACGAGCCGTTTCAGGTCGTCCGCCGCCGCCCGCTGCATCCGCGCCGGGATTTCTTCGGAAAAGAGTTCAAGGAGAAGGTCGGGCATGGATCTTTCTTAATTCATGGCGGCCGCGAGCGGTGATTTTTCTCACAGCTCCTTGTGTGACCCGTCGCAGAGCGGCTCTTTCTTGGAGTGCTTGCAGCCGCAGAAGAAAGCCTTGCCGTTGGCTTCGGCCTTATAGGCGACGGGCATGATGTCGGTGCTGCCGTGGGAGCCGTCGCAGAAGGGCTGGTCGGCGCTCAAGCCGCAGGCGCACCAGTAATAGGTCTTACCGGCCTCGACCTCGACCGGCATGGCTTTCTTCTGGAAGATGACGCGTTCGCTCATTTGGTTCTCCTCAAACAGGTTCGGTCGCAACCGCGGGCGCGTCGAACAGGAACTTCTCGACCTCCAGCGCGGCCATGCAGCCGAGCCCGGCCGCGGTCACGGCCTGGCGGTAGACTTCGTCCGCGACGTCCCCCGCGGCATAGACGCCGGGGATGTTGGTGCGCGTCGAGCCGGCCTCGACTGCGATATAGCCGGAAGGCTTCACCGTCAGCTGGCCCTTGAAGAGTGCGGATGCGGGCGCATGGCCGATGGCGATGAAGACGCCTTCGGCCTCGAGCGTCTTGGTTTCCCCGGTCTTGATGTTCTTCACGCGCGCGCCGGTGACGGAGAGCGGACCCTCCGTCCCGACGATTTCGTCGATCGCGCTGTCGAAAAGGACGCTGACATTCGTCTGTTTGCGAAGGCGCTCCTGCAGAACCCGCTCGGAGCGAAGTGTATCGCGCCGATGCACGAGCGTGACATGCGAGGCGAGGTTGGAGAGATAGAGCGCTTCCTCCACCGCCGTATTGCCGCCGCCGACGACGAGCACCTTCCTGCCGCGGAAGAAGAAGCCGTCGCAGGTGGCGCAGGCGGAGACGCCGAATCCCTTGAATTTCTCTTCGCTCGGAATGCCGAGCCACTTCGCCTTTGCGCCCGTCGCGACGATCAGCGCGTCGCAGGTGTAGGTCGCGCCGCTGTCGCCGACGAGGGTGAAGGGACGCTTGTCGAGTCGCACTTCGACGATGTGGTCGGAGACGAGCTTCGTGCCGACATGCTCCGCCTGCAGCCGCATCTGCTCCATCAGCCACGGGCCCTGCACGGGCTCGGCGAAACCGGGATAATTCTCGACTTCCGTGGTGATCATGAGCTGGCCGCCCTGGTCGAAGCCGGCGATGAGCATGGGCTCCAGCATGGCGCGGGCGGCGTAGATCGACGCCGTATAGCCGGCCGGCCCGGAGCCGATGATGATGACGCGCGCATGCTGGGGGGCGGACATGGGGGACTCTCTCGAAGGCCAAGAAGGAGCCCGCAATCTAGCGATTATCGGCTTGGCTGCAAGGAGCGGAAGGCGGCATAGGCCCGCGCGATTTTCTGTGCGATCGCAGGCGTCGAATTGATCGGCTCATAAACCCAGTCGTCGAAGCGGCCGCGCCAGATGCGGATGGCGCCCGCCCGCTCCAGCGCCGTCAGATAGGCGGTGAGCTTGCGGCGCGTGACATAAGGCTCGATCACATGGACCGGGACGCCGGTCGCCACGGCCTCGCCGACCATGTTGACGCTGTCGCCGGTGACGATGATCCGGTCGGCGTTGGCCAGCATCGAAAAATAGGGGTTCTCGCCCTCGCCATCCCAGAACCAGCCCCGCGGCTCGGCGAGGGCGGTGGCTATCTTGGTTCGGACGTCGGCGGCCGTCCGGCGCGACGGCGTCGCCATGACGCTCGCGCCCGCTGCGAGGAGCACCGCGGCGATATAGTCGAGATCCTGCACGATGCCGCTCGCGTCCCCCAGCAGCATCGCGACGCGTGGACGAGGCAGGTCGGCGATGCGCGGGTCGGGAGCCTCGCGGGCGGCGGCGAGGCGGGCGGGCGTGGCGCGGTTCGGCGGCGTGAGCGGCGTGAGCACGTTCGGCCCCGAAAGGCGGTCATGGCGCGGCGCGACGATCAGGTCCGCCGTATCGAGGCCCGAGGCCGGGCGGTTCACATAGACAGTGAAGGTTTGGGCGCCGGATGCCTGCTTGAGGCGCCGCAGGGCCGGGATGGTCCGCCGTCCGGCGGCGAGGGCGATGTCGGGATAGGGCGGCGCG
Source organism: uncultured Alphaproteobacteria bacterium (assembly GCA_963806665.1). GTDB lineage: Bacteria > Pseudomonadota > Alphaproteobacteria > Rhizobiales > Beijerinckiaceae > Methylocystis. The sequence continues at coordinate 848,537 of CAWDYM010000007.1, forward strand.
AAAGCGTCAGCGTCGCGCGCGTCGGGCGGCGCGAAGGGCGCGAGCCAGCCGTAGAAATGGCGCGGCGCGACGCGGCGGATGTCCGGGATCAGGCCGAGCGCTTCGGCAAGCCCGAGCGTCTGCGCCTCATGGCCCGTGCGGCCGTCGGCGAGGATGCGAAGGGTGGCAGAGGCAGGAGGGCGCGTGGTCGACTCCCTCTCCCCGCTCGTAGGGAGAGGCGAAGAGCGATCACACAAATGCGACCTTCAAAATCTCGTAGCTCTTGCCGCCGCCCGGGGTCTTCACCTCCACCGTGTCGCCAACCTTCTTGCCGATGAGCGCGCGGGCGATGGGGCTCGTGACGGAAACGCGGCCGCTCTTCACGTCGGCTTCCGACTCGCCGACGATCTGATAGGCCTTCTCTTCCTCGGTGTCCTCATCGACGACGGTCACCGTCGCGCCGAATTTGATGGTCGTGGAGCCGATCAGCTTCGAGATGTCGATGATTTCGGCGCGCGAGAGCTTGTCCTCGAGCTCGGCGATGCGCCCCTCATTGAGCGACTGGGCTTCCTTGGCCGCGTGATACTCAGCGTTTTCAGAAAGATCGCCATGGGCGCGCGCTTCGGAAATCTGCTGGATGATGCGTGGGCGATCATCCTGCTGCCGCCGGCGCAATTCCTCCGCGAGCGCGGCGTAGCCGGGGCCTGTCATGGGAACCTTTTCAACCATCTGTCTCGCTCTTCGCCTTTCTTCGACGGTTGGACGGGGAAATTTTTTTTCTCGCCCGCGGGCTCGCGCCGGCGCGGGGGAGACCCCGAATCATCAGCTTGGTTTGCAGCGCCGCTAAAGCGGGATCGGCGCTCGATCCTTCAAGACGCCGCCGCGCTGAGTTGAGGCGTCGTGGCGCCCCTTGCAAACTTCCCTGTTTTCATTCGGTTGCCGGCTTGAAGTAGTCCTGCAACGCCCGCGCCTCGAGATCGCCCGATACATAAGCCCGAACGCCCTGCGACGCCGCGACCGCGCCCGCGAGGGTCGTATAATAGGGAACCTTATGCAGAAGCGCGGCCCGGCGCAAGGAACGCGAGTTGGCGAGCGCCTGGGCTCCTTCCGTCGTGTTGAAGACGAGCTGGATCGCGCCATTCTTGATGGCGTCGACGATATGCGGCCGGCCTTCGGAGACCTTGTTGATCTTCTGCGTGGCGATGCCCTGCTCCTGCAGGAATTCGAGCGGTGCCGCCGGTCGCGACGACGCTGAAGCCGATTTCCTTCAGAAGCCGGATCGCGGGAACGATCCGCGGCTTGTCGACGTCGCGCACCGAGACGAAGACAACGCCCTCGCGCGGCGCCTTGGTCCCGCCCCCGAGTTGGCTCTTCACGAAAGCAGCGTCGAAGGAGGTGTCGAGGCCGATGACCTCCCCCGTCGACCGCATCTCCGGGCCGAGCACCGTGTCGACGCCGGGGAAGCGCGCGAAGGGGAAGACAGCTTCTTTCACGCCGATGTGATCTGGCCTGGTCGTCGGCAGCGTGAAGCTCGACAGTTTTTCCCCCGCCATGACGCGCGCGGCGATCTTGGCGAAGGGCGCTCCGACCACCTTGGCGACGAAAGGAACGGTGCGCGAGGCGCGCGGATTCACTTCAAGGACGTAAATCTCGCCTTCCTTGAGTGCGAACTGCACATTCATGAGCCCCACGACGCCGAGCGCCACCGCGAGGCTCTTCGTCTGCTCCTCGAGTTGCGTGACGACCTCGGGCGAAAGCGAGCGCGGCGGCAGCGAGCAGGCCGAGTTGCCCGAATGAATGCCGGCCTCCTCGATATGCTCCATGACCCCGGCGATGGCCGCCGTCTCGCCATCGGCGATGCAATCCACGTCGATTTCGATCGCGTCGATCAGATAGCGGTCGAAGAGGAGCGGATTCTTGCCGAGCACCATATTGATCTGCCCGGTTTTGTCGTTGGGGTAGCGCGCCTTGATCTCGGAGGGGACCAGGGTCGGAAGCGTTCCGAGCAGATAGTTGTCGAGATCGCTGGCGTCGCGGATGATCGCCATGGCCCGGCCGCCCAGCACATAGGAGGGGCGCACGACCAGCGGCAGACCGAGTTCGCCGGCGATGATGCGCGACTGCTCGACCGAATAGGCGATGCCGTTTTTTGGCTGCTTCAGGCCGAGCTTGTCGAGCAGCCGCTTGAAGCGGTCGCGGTCTTCCGCGAGGTCGATCGAATCCACCGGCGTGCCGAGGATCGGCGCGCCTTCGGCGGCCAGCCCATGGGCGAGCTTCAGCGGCGTCTGGCCGCCGTATTGCACGATGAGGCCGACGAGTTCGCCGTTGGATTTCTCGACGTCGAGAATCTCCGAGACGTCCTCGTTGGTCAGCGGCTCGAAATAGAGACGGTCCGAGGTGTCGTAGTCGGTCGAGACCGTCTCGGGATTGCAGTTGATCATGATCGTTTCGAAGCCGGCGTCGTCCAGCGCGAAACAGGCGTGACAGCAGCAATAGTCGAATTCGATGCCCTGGCCGATGCGGTTCGGGCCGCCGCCAAGGATGACGATCTTCCTGCCGTCCGAGGGATTCGCTTCATTGGCGGGCGTGCCGGCGAAAGGCGTCTCATAGGTCGAATACATATAGGCGGTGGGCGATGCGAATTCCGCCGCGCAGGTGTCGATGCGCTTATAGACCGGCCGCACGCCGAGCTCGTGGCGCGCCTTGCGCACGTCTTTCTCCTCGACGCCCGTGAGCGTCGCGAGGCGCATGTCGGAGAAGCCGGCGAATTTCAGCTTGCGCAGGTTTTCGGCGTCCTTCGGCAGGCCGAATTTCTTGACCTTCCCTTCGAGCGCGACGATCTCGCCGATGCGCGCGATGAACCAGGGGTCGATCTTGCACGCTTCGTGCGCTTCTTCCTGGCTCATGCCGAGACGCAGCGCCTGACCGACCATGAGAAGGCGATCCGGGGTCGGCGTGCCGAGCGCGCCGCGCAGCACGTTCATGTCGTCGCCCTTGCCGAGACCCTCGATCTCGATTTCGTCGAGACCCGAAAGACCCGTCTCCAGCGAACGCAGCGCCTTCTGCAGCGATTCGGCGAAGTTGCGGCCGATGGCCATGGCTTCACCGACGGATTTCATCGCCGTCGTCAGCGTCGGCTCGGCGCCGGGGAACTTTTCGAAAGCGAAGCGCGGGATCTTGGTGACGACGTAGTCGATCGTCGGTTCGAACGAGGCCGGCGTCGCGCCGCCGGTGATGTCGTTGGCGATTTCGTCGAGCGTGTAGCCGACGGCGAGCCGCGCGGCGACCTTGGCGATCGGAAAGCCCGTCGCCTTCGAGGCGAGCGCCGACGAACGCGACACGCGCGGGTTCATCTCGATGACGATCATGCGGCCGTTCGCGGGGTTCACGGCGAACTGCACGTTCGAGCCGCCGGTTTCGACGCCGATCTCCCGCAGCACGGCGAGAGAGGCGTCGCGCATGATCTGATATTCCTTGTCCGTGAGCGTCAGCGCCGGCGCGACGGTGATCGAGTCGCCGGTATGCACGCCCATGGGGTCGATGTTCTCGATGGCGCAGACGATGATGCAATTGTCCGCCTTGTCGCGGACGACTTCCATCTCGAACTCTTTCCAGCCGAGCACGCTCTCTTCGACCAGAACCTCATTCGTCGGCGACGCGTCGATGCCGCGCTCCACGATCTCGATGAACTCCGCCTTGTTGTAGGCGATGCCGCCGCCGGTGCCGCCAAGCGTGAAGGAGGGACGAATGATGGCGGGCAGGCCGATGTCGTCCAGCGCATTCAAGGCCGCGGGCAGGGTCTTGATGTGATGCGAGCGTGGCGTGTCGAGGCCGATTTTGGTCATCGCTTCGCGGAAGAGTTCGCGGTCCTCGGCCTTGTCGATCGCGTGCGCGGTCGCGCCGATCATCTCGACGTCGAACTTCTTCAGGACGCCCATCTTCTCGAGGGAGAGCGCGCAGTTGAGCGCCGTCTGGCCGCCCATGGTCGGCAGCAGGGCGAAGCCGCCCGGAACCGCGTAACGCTCCTTCTCTATGATCTTGGCGACGAATTCCGGCGTGATAGGCTCTACGTAGGTCCGATGCGCGAGATCCGGGTCGGTCATAATCGTCGCCGGGTTGGAGTTCACCAGCACGATCCTGTAGCCCTCGGCCTTGAGCGCCTTGCAGGCCTGCGTTCCCGAATAATCGAATTCGCACGCCTGGCCGATGACGATGGGCCCGGCGCCGATGATCAGGATGGTCGATATGTCGGTTCTTTTCGGCATAAGCGTCCTTCAGCGGCCGCCCGTCCGCTGCCGGACGGGCTGTGTCGTTTGTCGGTTGCGGCCCGGAGGGCTAAGGGCGCGCGCATAAAAAAAGGCCGCGTATCCGGCCTTTTGGACCGACACGCGTCCCGGTGTGCCCGTCGTGCGGGCGGCGAGCGGGCGCGCCCGGCTCGAAAGTTGAGGTCTGTCTAGACGAGAATGCCCGCAGTGTGAAGGGGCCAAAGCCGCGTCTGTGGACGGGTGAGCGAGCCTTCCGCCTCCTATCCTGGGGATTTTTTTTGGGCCGCCATTGCTGCTGGCTGTCGCATAGGACAGCGCCGCTTTGACGCGTGTCGTTTCGAGTTTTCATTTCGTTGTGGCAAGTGTGCGTAAGCACATAGTGAAGTTCCCTCTTATTACGTAATCAATTGTGCGCGACAATTACATCGGATAGGTGCGCAATGTCGTTGACCATTCGGGCCAATATTTGTGCTTCGCACTTGCAAAAAAATGCAAAATGACTATTTTCTGTCCCGCTGCTTCGGTGGCTCGTTAATGACGCCGACAGACCGCGCGGGCGGTCCCCGCATAGGGAGTGTCTCGTCATTATGGCGTCGTCGATCTTCGCGGCGTTTCTCAAGGACCCCAAGCCCATCGCCGGCGCCTTCGTGCGGCGTTACCACGTCGCCCTCGGGCTGATCGTGTTCTCGACGCTGCTCACCAGCCTGATGATGCGGGAAAGCGAAATCACCATCATCATCCTTGCCGCCTATGTGGCTCTGCTCTGGCTGGCCGTGAGCGTCTTCAAGCAGGGGCGGACAGGGGTCTGGTTGGTCATCGTGGCCGAAATTCTCTCCGCGACGCAGATGCGGCCGAACCGCGCGACGGTGTTCGCGCTGATCCTCAACCTGACGCTGATGCTCGGCGCCATCATCGCCGCCCGCCTCGGGGCCGCCGAGAAGGACGCATAACGCCCGGCGCCGACAGGCTTCGGGCGCGCGCGCCATGAATCCACGACAGGGAGAACCGCGTGCGCGCTTTTTATCGACATACGCAGACCAGCTCCTGGATGCGCGCTTTGTTCTTTCTGGCGGCGGTCGGGATGTGCGGCGCCGGCGCCGTCGTCGGCCGCCCGGCGGCGTTCGGCTTGATCGCCGTGGCTTTGATCTTGGCCGGCGCCGGCTGGGCGTTTTCGGCGCTCACGGTCGAAGTGACTGCTGAATCCCTGACCTGGTATTTCGGTCCCGGCGTCTGGATGCAGTCGCTCGATCGCGACTCCATCGCCAGCGCGACGTGCGTCGAAAACAAATGGTGGTGGGGTTTTGGCGTCCACTTCACGCCGCGCGGCTGGCTGTATAATGTCGCCGGGCTTCGCGGCGTCGAGATCGCCTGCCGAAGCGGCCGCACGCTGCGCATTGGTTCGGACGAGCCGGAAGCGCTTGCGGCGGCGCTGCGCCCGTCGCCGTCACCAAGGATGATTTGATGAAGCCTTTGCCGCTCGCCATGTTCGTGGCGCTCGCCTGCGCGGGGACGACGCAGGCGCAGCCGAAATACGACCTCGCCAAGGTCATCGCCGAATGCGGCGCGTGCCACGGACCCGATGGCGTCGGCAATGACGTCGAAGTTCCCAACCTCGCGGGACAGCACGACCGATACATCTATCTGCAGCTTCAGCACTTCAAATCTGGCAAGCGCCCGCACAAGGAAATGAGCTACGAGAGCCGCCACCTCACCGACGAGGAGATGCTGGACATCGCGCGCTATTACTCCCAACTTCCGCATTGATGACGCTCGCGCGGCAACTCTCGACATATGCCTCGGTCGGCGTCGCGGCGACGTTCGTTCACTACGCGATTTTCATTTTCCTCATGGATGTGATCGGCTGGGCCGCGGTGCCCGCGACGCTTTGCGGCTATGTCGCCGGAGGCGTCGTCGCCTATCTCCTCAACCGCCGGCATACGTTCGCGAGCGCGAGGTCGCATGAGGAGGCCGGGTGGCGCTTCGGGCTGGTCGCCTTCGTGGGCTTCTGCGTCACTTTCGCCCTGATGAGCCTCTTTGTCGACCGCTGGGGCGCGCCCGCGCTCCCGGCGCAGATGGTGACGACGGCGCTGGCGATGTTCGTGACATTCGCGCTCAACAGAGCGTGGACGTTCGGCTGATCCTCAAGGCCACTTCACCGAGGGCGGCATGGAAGAGAGTATCGAGTTGACGTTCCCGCCGGTCTTCAGTCCAAAGATCGTGCCGCGGTCATAGAGAAGATTGTATTCGACGTAGCGCCCCCGGCGCACGAGCTGCTCTTCGCGATGGGCGTCTGACCAGGGCGTCGCGAAATTCCGCCGCACCAACTCGGGGTAGACCGCAAGAAAGCTTTCGCCGACGTCGCGCGTGAAGTCGAAATCCTTGTCCCACGCGCTGTTTGCCGGATCGCCTGCGCTGTTGAAATAGTCATAGAAAATCCCGCCGATCCCGCGCGGTTCCTTGCGGTGAGGCAAGAAGAAATAGTCGTCGCACCATTCCTTGAAGCGCCCGTAGTCGGCGACAGGGTGGCGATCGCAGGCGCCGCGCATGGCGGCGTGGAAGGCGATCGTGTCCGGGTCCGTTTGCGTTCGCCGGGCGTCGAGGACGGGCGTGAGGTCCGCGCCCCCGCCGAACCAGGCCTTGGTCGTCGCCACGAAGCGGGTGTTCATATGCACGGCTGGCACGTTTGGATTCCAAGGATGCGCGATCAGCGAGATGCCAGTGGCGAAGAATTGCGGGTCGTCCGCCGCGCCCGGAATTTGCTTTGCGAACTCCGGCTGGAAGGTTCCAAAGACGGTCGAGCAATGGACGCCGGCCTTCTCGAACACGCGGCCGTGGATCATGCCCATCCGGCCGCCGCCGCCGGGCGCGCCGTCATGGTTCTGGCGCTCCCAGGGCGTGAACTCGAACCGCCCCGAGGCGCGCGCTTCGGCGAAAGGGCCGGCCGCTTCGTCTTCCAGCGCCTCGAAGGCGGAGCAGATGCGCAGCTGCAGCGCTTCGAACCAGTCCTTCGCAGCCCTCTTGCGCGTTTCGAGCTGATCCTGTGCGGCGTCCATCGGCGTCTCCTTTTTTGCGCGCCATCAACGCCGCGGGCCGCGCCTTGTCAAATGGGCGCGACCCGGCTTCCGGTCGTTTAATTATTCTTCGCCGCCACCCTCAGAGCCTTGGGGCCTTGCGCTTCGACGGCCGGGGAGGGCAGCCCGGAGGTCAGGCCGATGGTGAGATATTCAACGACGGCCGTTCGCATGTTCCAGCCTCGGCCCGTCAGGACCGCGCGATAGCAGGAACGGGGCGCGCCGATCGTCCAGTCCTTTCTCGCCGCCCTGGCCGCCTGCATGTCGCGGACGACTTCGGCCCTGTCGTCGGCGGAGGGCTGGAACTGGACGAGCTTCATCCGCTCCAATTGCTGATCGACGCCGCGCGACTGCTGCATATCGGGCGTCGGACGCTCGAAGTCGCAGATCTTGTTCTGGGCGCCGACATTGAGGAGACGCGCGAACCACTCCGGCCTCAAATTGCGAAGGTCGAGTTTCAGCTCGTCCAGCGCTTCGGGCGCGCCTTCCTCGAGCGTCTTGAATATCGGCAGCTGCTCGAGCACTTTCGGCGCGCCGAACACCACCTTCAGATTGACGATCTCCACCGACTGAACCTGACCGAATCTGCTGACGAGCTCGTCGACGCCCGACTTGAACGTCGAGAATTCGGCGAAAAGGAAATAGACGCCGACGCCGAAGAGAAGCGTCATGCAGGTCCCGTTGAGAAATTTCAAAACCCTGTCGAACACGTCCAGGGTCGATTGCAGTTTTTGCTGAAACATCCGCCCCTCCCAATGATTTATGAACGACGCCCTAAAATCCGGCGGTCCATCGCACGCTAGAAGGGCAATTGCGCGCGCGCTGTGCGCCGGCGCACCTGGCGAGAGATCAGAAGGCGCCGAGCTGGCGCAGGGCCTCGCTCATCACGATGCCGGCGGAGATCGCCACATTGAGCGAGCGCGCCTGCGGGCGCATGGGGATTTTCACGGCCAATTCCGCGGCGGCAAAGACATCGTCGGGGACGCCGGCGGACTCGCGCCCGACCATCAGAATGTCGCCGGACCGATATTTGCACGCGGTATAGGACACGCTGGCGCGCGTGGAGAGCAGAACGAGACGTCTGGGCTCGCCTGCCGCCGCGCGTTCGGTCCGCCAGGTTTGAAAAGCTTCGAAGGAGACATGCCGGGTAATTGTCACCTGATCGAGGTAATCCATCCCGGCGCGCCGGAAGGCGCTGTCGGTTACGGGAAAGGCCGCCGGGCCTATAATCGTCGCTTCTAGGCCAAGGCAAGCGCAGGCGCGGAGCATGGTCCCTGCATTCTGGGGAATATCTGGTTGGTAGAGCGCGAGGGTCAGCGACATGAGCGTGGTCATTCCTTGTGGACTTAAAGGCTTTGCGGCAAATCGCCGCGTTTTTGCAACGCGGCGGGAAACGAGCGTCGAACGGCGAAGAATCCCGGCTTCGGCTTGTGGACATGCCGCGAGATTGGCGCCACATAAGCCGCGCGAGGGCGAGGCTTAGCCATCGTCCGGGGCGCGCGGCCCGGCACAGGCTGGCGCGGGGCGCCAAAAAATGGGACGATTGCTGCGACTGGAGCTTGCGCTTGGCTGTTGAGCGCTCTTTATTCGCAGCGGTTTAACGAGGTCAGGCGTGAGCACCAAAAACGTCTCCGAAACGACGCCGGCAACATCGAGCCGTCGGGATATCCTCTACATCGCGACAGGGTCGGCCGCGACCGTCGCGGCGGGGGCCATGGTCTGGCCGCTGATCTCCCAGATGAACCCGGACGCCTCGACTCTGGCGCTCGCCTCCACCGAGGTGGACCTCGGCGCGATTGCGGCGGGGCAGATCGTGACTGTCAAATGGCGCGGCAAGCCGGTGTTCGTCCGCCATCGCACGCCCGAAGAGATTAAGGCCGCCGAGGATACGCCGCTTACGGAACTGCCCGATCCGGAGCCTGATTCGAAGCGCGTCCAGAAGCCCGAATGGCTCGTGATCATCGGCGTCTGCACCCATCTTGGCTGCATCCCGACGGGCAAGGCCGGCGAATTTGACGGCTGGTTCTGCCCCTGCCACGGTTCGACATACGACGTTTCCGGGCGCATCCGGAGCGGCCCGGCGCCTTCCAATCTTGAAGTGCCGAAATACGCCTTCCTCTCCGACACGAAAATCAAGATCGGATAGGCCCTGCGCCGATCCGCTTTCCGCGCCTCCCTGTCGACACCGACGCATTCGAGAAAGTTCCATGAGCGGACATTCCCAATACACGCCCAAGAGCGGCTTCGCCCGTTGGCTGGAGCGCCGGCTGCCGATCATCAGCTTCATGCATGATTCCTTCGTCGCCTATCCGACGCCGAAGAATCTGAATTACATGTGGACCTTTGGCGCCATCCTGTCTTTCATGCTGATCGCGCAGATCGTGACCGGCGTCGTCCTCGCCATGCACTACACGGGCGAGACGACGCTGGCCTTCGAACTCCGTCGAGCACATCATGCGCGACGTGAACTGGGGCTGGGCGCTGCGCTATGCGCACGCCAACGGCGCCTCGATGTTCTTCCTCGCCGTCTATCTCCATATGGCCCGCGGCATGTATTACGGCTCCTACAAGGAGCCGCGCGAAGTGCTGTGGATCCTCGGCGTCGTCATTTTCATGGCGATGATGGCGACGGGCTTCCTCGGCTACGTCCTGCCCTGGGGGCAGATGTCCTTCTGGGCGGCCACGGTCATCACCAATCTCTTCTCGGCGATCCCGGTGGTCGGCACGTCGATCACCACATGGCTGCTCGGAGGATATTCGGTCGACAATGCGACGCTGAACCGCTTCTTCGCCCTGCATTACCTCTTGCCCTTCATCATCGTCGCGATCGTCGCGCTGCATGTCTGGGCGCTGCATGTGACGGGGCAGAGCAATCCGACGGGCGTCGAGGTGAAGGACATCGCGAAGGAGACAGTTCCCTTCACGCCCTACGCCACGATGAAGGACGGCTTTGCGATCGGGGCCTTCCTGGTCCTCTTCGCCTGGATGACCTTCTTCGTGCCGAACTATCTCGGCCATCCGGATAATTACATCGAGGCGAATCCGCTGGTGACGCCGCCGCATATCGTGCCGGAATGGTATTTCCTGCCCTTCTACGCCATCCTCCGCGCGATCCCCAACAAGCTGCTCGGGGTCATCGCGCTCTTCATGTCGATCCTGATCATGGCCGCCTTGCCCTGGCTCGACACGTCGAAGGTAAAGTCGGGGAGCTATCGCCCGCTGTTCCGCAGAATTCTACTGGGTCTTCATCGCGGTCTGCGTTGCGCTCGGCTATCTCGGCGCACAGCCGGCGGAGGGCGTCTATCTCTGGCTCGCCCGCATCTGCTCGACCTATTACTTCCTGCATTATCTCGTGATCCTGCCGTGGCTCGGCAGATATGAGAAGCCGGAGCCGGTCCCGGAATCGGTCGAGGCCGCCGTCGCGGCGGGGAGCGCATCCCATGCGTGACGCGCCGAAAATCTTTCCCCAGCAGGATTCTTCTATGAAGCGCCGTTTGTTGGTCTCGTGCCTCTCGGGCGCCGCGCTGGCGCTTTCCCTCATCGCCGCGCCTGCGGCGCAGGCCGAGGTGCATCACGAACGGAAGCCGGAGGTTCACCCCTGGAGTTTCGCCGGCGTCTTCGGCCGTTACGACAATGCGCAGTTGCGGCGGGGCTTCAAAGTTTACAAGGAAGTTTGCTCGACCTGCCATTCGATCAAGATGCTCGCCTTCCGCAACCTTGGCCAGCCAGGCGGGCCGGAATTCACCGAGACGGAAGTCGCCGCTCTCGCCGCGAGCTACAAGGTCAAGGACGGCCCGAACGACAGCGGCGAATATTACGACCGTCCCGCGCGTCCAAGCGACCGCTTCCCGCCGCCTTTCGCCAATGAGCAGGCGGCCCGCGCGGCGATGTCGGGCGCCTATCCGCCCGACATGTCGGTTCTCGTCAAGGCGCGCGGCTATGGCCGCGGCTTCCCGACTTTCCTCTTCGACGCGCTGCCTGGCTTCGCTTACCAGGAGCATGGCGCGGATTACGTCGCCTCGCTGCTGAAAGGCTATTCCGAAGCGCCGCACGACATGAAGATTCCGGACGGCCAGTATTACAACGCCTATATGCCGGGGAGCCGCATCGGGATGCCGCCGCCGCTCTCGGACGGCGCCGTGACCTATGACGACGGCGCGCCGCAGACGGTGGACCAATACGCCAAAGACGTCACCGCCTTCCTGATGTGGGTCGCGGAGCCGCACCTCGAGGCGCGCAAGCGCATAGGTCTCGGCGTCGTCTCCTTCCTGATCGTCTTTGCGGGCTTGCTTTATTTCACCAAGCGCAAGATCTGGTCGAACGTCGCGCATTGAGCCGCTGAAAACGTTCGCGCGGCGTCCGGCAGAAATTGGACGTCGAGCGAGGCGAGATGCACGCCGACCCGACGGAGCAGCGATCACGGCCGAGATTGTGTCGACGAGGCGCAGTGAGCCGCGCTGGGCTCCCCGGAAATCAGAACCGTAAAAAAAGCGGTGAGGAGGATGCAATCTCCCTCGCCGCGAGAATTTCGGTCAGCTTCGTTTCGATCAGTCGTTGGCGAAGTCGAACGCAAAGCGAGAGTAAAGTGACATTGAGATTTTCCTTATAATAGTCGGTGAGACGCCGGAGTCGCAAAGACCCCGGCGTTTCCTGTCGAATTAATGGTCGTTATTTGCGACGCGATCATCCTCGTCGTGATCGAGTCCGTCACGGTCGCCCGGACGGCGCTCGCCGTTGAAAAGCTTTTTGGCGTATTCGTAATCAATTGCGCCAATCCGCTTGCCGACCTCACGACCAGAGAGATCGCCCGGGATGAAGTGGATGCCGCCGTAGCGACGGGAAATGCCCGCCTCGTCGGCCGCGTCCTTGAAAGTGTCCCAGCAAAGCTTGATGTCCGTCGCCGGCGTGTTGCTCTCGACGAAGGAGCTGCCCTTCGGGATCGTGACGCAACCGCCGAACTTCGCCGAGCCCGTGCCCCGGCGCAGGACTTCGGCGCCGGCGGCGCTGAAGACGCTGTGGCCAGAATAGAATTCTGGGAAGGGCGGCGTGACGACCGTCGCGGCCTGGTAGGGCTGCCAGTCTTCGCCATTGATGAGCTTTGTGCCCTGGTTCGGGCCGGCCCAGGCGAGCACCTTCTTGCCCTTCATCAGGAAATGCACGGCGGATACGGGACGGATGTAGTCGGATTTCGTCTTCATGCCCCAACTGGCGATGCTGGCGTCGAGAATCGCGTTGCTGAGGGCGAAGAACATCTTGACGTCCGTCCCGACCGAATTGTGGTCGCGGCGCGAGACCCATTGCGCGAAGATCTGCCAGTGGCCGGGCGGCAGTTCGGACTTGGGACCGTTGGCCCAATATTCGGCGATCGACTTTTGGCGGTCGGTCAGATTGGCGCTGTAGGCGAGGATTTCCTTGACGCCGGCGTCGTAGGAAAATTTGGGGAACAGGTCTGGCTTGATCGGCGGCTCGAAGTTCGGAAGCTTCGGATTGAACTTCGCGACCTTGCCCCAATAGGGGTTGCCGTATTTCTGCACGACGAAACCGCCATTGCCGTCCGGCACGCGCAGCGGCTGCCAGTGATTGGGGTCGTTGATCTGGTCGGGCGTGTTGACCGGCGCGTAGCCGGTGTAATCGCTATACGGCACGCCAGGTTTGCCCCCCGCGATGTCGCCCAGCTGGTTTGAGCCGTCCTTGTGGCGGAAGTCGAGCACCGCCTTACAGGCGACGTTGCCGATTCCGGCGGGCTTGTTCAGCGCCGTCGTGTTGTCATTGGGATCGTAGCCGAGCGTCTGCATGAACGCCGTAGCGGGCGCCACCGCGCTCGGGTCGATCGGCAGGATGAGGTCCTGGATCGCGCGATAAGCGGCGTAGCTTATGGCTTTTTCAACATCCGCTTGCGAGAACTTGCTCTGATTTGGAATGTTGTTCGCCTGGGTCGGCACGGCCTTCTTGTCATAGGCCGCCCAGGCGTCGTACATGCAGCTGTCCATGATCGCCAGATTGCGCGCCGCAACCGGCGGCAGCGGGTGCGTGACGCGGATAATCTCCAGCATATAGTCGGCCCACTGAACGGGGATTGTGTCACCCGGTTGGGCCATGGAAGGCGTTGAAAAAAGCGCAGCCAAAGGCAGCGCCAACGCAGCTTTGCGCAGGTAGTGTTTCATGAAAGTTGCCCCTTGATACCAAAAAACTTGGCGTCCGCTCCCCAGCAGACTTGGCCGGGCGGAAGGCTGCATCACGTTACGGACAAGAACAAGCCAAAATTCGCGTAACTATACCAAATTAAGCCGATTTTCAGATTCTGATGCAGCCCTTGATTTGTTCCGCGATCATCAACGCCCGCACGAGTTGCGATTGTTGTTTGACGAATTTCGTCTCGTTTGCGTTCAGTCAGTTTTTCAGGCGTTTTCGCAGAGGCCTCGCCGTTCCTTGATCGCCCTCCCGGAATCGTGCACAAGCTCCCCGACCCCGGCGCGCCGGAAGTTCCAACTATTCCCGGAAAGGTCGAAATGTCGGAGATTTTGCGCGTCGGCATCGCGGGGCTCGGCACCGTCGGCGCGGCGGTGGCGCGCCTTCTCCATCGGCAGGCGGAAGCGCTCACGGCCCGCACCGGCCGCCGCATCGAGGTCGCGGGCGTTTCGGCGCGCGATCAGGGCAAGAAGCGCGACGCAGATTTTTCCGGCGCCGAATTTTTCGCCGATCCGGTCGCGCTCGCCGCCTCGGGAACGATCGACCTTTTCGTCGAACTCATCGGCGGTTCGGAAGGCCCCGCGCGGGCCAGCGTTGAGACGGCGCTTGCGCATGGCAAGTCCGTCGTCACCGCCAACAAGGCGCTGCTCGCCGCCCATGGTCTGCATCTGTCCCAACTCGCGGAGGAGAAGCGCGTCGCGCTCGCGTTCGAGGCTTCGGTCGCGGGCGGCATCCCAATCGTCAAGACGCTGCGCGAGGGGCTCGCCGGCAATTCGATCGAGCGCGTCTATGGCATTCTCAACGGAACCTGCAATTACATCCTCTCGCGCATGGAGCGAGAGAAGCTGTCTTTCGAAGCGTGCCTGACGGAGGCGCAGCGGCTGGGCTACGCCGAGGCCGACCCGACGTTCGACATCGGAGGCTTCGACACGGCCCACAAGCTTTCGATCCTCACGTCTCTCGCCTTCGGCACGCGCATTTCGTCCGAGTCGATCGACATCGAGGGCATTGAGCGCGTTTCGCTCGCCGACATTGAAGCGGCCGATGAACTCGGCTTTCGCATCAAGCTGCTCGGCGTGGCGCAGCGCACGGCGGACGGCATCGAGCAGCGCGTGCATCCGACGATGGTGAGCAAGAATTCCGCGATCGCGCAAGTCATGGGCGTGCTGAACGCGGTCACGATCGACGCCGACGCGGTGCATGAATTGACGCTCGTCGGGCCTGGCGCGGGCGGCGACGCGACGGCTTCCGCCGTGGTCGCCGACATCGCAGACATCGCCAAGGGCATTCGTTCGGCGCCGTTCGGCCTGCCGTCCGATCGACTGACCGAATTGAAGCGCACGCCGATGCGCCGGCACGAGGGCGGCTACTATATCCGCATGTCCGTGCGCGACGTGGCGGGCGCATTCGCCACGATCGCGACGCGCATGGCGGAGCGCAAGATCTCGCTCGAGAGCATCATGCAGCGCGGCCAGCGCGGCGCGCCCGGCGCTTGCGTCGACGTGATCCTCATCACGCACGCCACCAGCGAGCATCTCGTGCGCGAGGCGCTCGACCTCATCTTCCAGGACGGCACCATCGTGTCGCGGGCGCAGGTGATCCGCATTGAGCGCGAATAGCACAGCGCGGAGAGCGCAAATGTCCCATGAGCCCCGACTCGACGCGGCGGCGATCGAACGCCTGCTGACAATTGAACTCGCACGCGCGACCGAGCGGGCCGCCGTCGCGGCGGCGCGTTGGCGCGGGCGCGGCGACGAAATGTCGGCGGATCGCGCCGCGGTCGAAGCCATGCGCGAGGAGCTGGCGCGCCTTCCCGTTCGCGGACGCATTGTCATCGGCGAAGAGGAGAACGGCGCTTCTCCGCTTCGCGTGAGCGAGGAGATTGGCGCTTCCGGCCCCGCCGTCGAACTGGCGGTGGCGCCGCTCGAGGGCGCGACACTCTGCGCCAAGGACATGCAGGGCTCGATCGCCATCGCAGCCGCAGCATCGTCCGGCGCGCTGCTGCACGCGCCCGATAGCTACATGGACAAGATCGCCATCGGCCCCGGCTACCCGGAAGGCCTCGTCGATCTCGATCGCGACCCGGCCGAGAATGTCCGCGCGCTTGCCGAGGCCAAGGGGGTCGGACCGGGCGAAATTACGGTCTGCGTCCTCGATCGCCCGCGCCACGCGGAAATCATCTCGAAATGCCGGAAGGCGGGCGCCTGCGTGCGTCTGATCGCCGACGGCGACGTGGCGGGCGTGGTTTTCGTCACCGACCCCGGGGCGACGGGCGTCGACATGTATCTTGGCCGCGGCGGGGCGCCGGAGGGCGTGCTCGCGGCGGCGGTGCTTCGCTGCGCGGGCGGCCAGATGCAGGGTCGGCTCGTGCTGGAGAGCCCGGAGCAGCGGGTACGAGCCCTGCGCCACGGCTTGAACGATCCGCGCAAAAAATACGGCGTGACGGATATGGTGACGGGCGATGTCGTCGTCTGCGTGACGGGCGTCACCGACGGACCGCTGGTCGATGGCGTCGTTTTCCACAAGGGCCGGATCGATACGCAGACGCTCGTCTATCGCTCGGCCACCGGAACGGTGCGTTGCATCGGCGCTCGGCGACGGGCGCCGCGCGGAGTGGCGTGAGCCGCAGCTAATAGGTCCGGCCCGTCTCCAGCTGGGTCTTCGCGTCGAGCTTGCGCTTGGGGGGCGGCGGGATGTCCGGCGGCGGGGGCGGCTGCGTCGCGCAGGCCGCGAGGGACAGGGCGAGGAGCGCCGCGAAGCCGGTGAAGGCGCGCTTTAGCTTCATGTGAAACACCGTGGTTGAAGACGCTATGCTGCGCCGCAACCAAATAAGCTTGGCCATACGGACGAAAATGTGGCGAGAGGCGCCGGCGGCGCCTCCCTTGAGCGCTCAGTGGTTGGGGTCCCATATTCCGCGCGGTCCCGGCCCGCCCTGAGGGCGCGGACCACCAGACGGCTGTGGGCCGCCGCCGAGGGGCTGTCCGGTGGGCATTCCCTGGGGCGGTCCGCCATTGAAGCCGGGGCGCCCGTAGGCCGCCGGCCCTTGCGGCGGCGCCTGTGGCCCCGGGCTGCCGGCGAAAAGCCCCTGCTGCGGCCCAACGCCGACCGGACGCGGGGGGCCGCCGGGACCGCCACCCGGATAGCCGACCGGCGGCGGTCCGCCCGGCCTGGGACCGTAGCCCGGCGGCGGCGGCCGATAGCCGGGGCCGCCGCCGTTGTAGCCGTAGCCATTGTAGCCGTAGCCACTGTAGCCGGCATAGCCATTGTAGCCGTAGCCGGGCCGCACGACGACGGGGCGATAGCCGTAGCCCGGCCCATAATAGCCGGGGCCATAGCCGCCATAATAGCCTGCTGTCGGTCCGCACCCGGCGAGACCCGCCGCCGGCAGCAAAATCAACCAGCGCAATTTTTTCATTCCCCGCATCTCCGTTGCAATCCATCGCCGCACATGGGAGAGAGTTCCCCCCGTCGGGTGAACTTTAAGTGAACAGGCTCACGCCGCCCCGATTTCCCCCGGAAAGCACCCACATAAATGATCCCCGCCGCCCATGTTTCCGCCGCGATCGAGATTCTATGCGATCTCTCGCAGCGCCGCCGTCCGGCCGCCGACGCGTTGAAGGATTGGGGCGTGTCGCACCGCTTTGCTGGCTCCAAGGACCGCGCGGCGATTGCGAGCCTTGTCTTTGACGCGCTGCGCAAGGCCTCTTCCGGCGCCTGGGTGATGGGCGCCGAAACGCCAAGAGCGCAGATGCTCGGCGCGCTGCGCGAAGCCCGCGGCATGGATGTCGCGGCCATCTCCGCCCTCTGCACGGGCGACGGCCATGCGCCTGCGCCGCTCTCGGACGAGGAACGCGCGCGGTTCGAGACGGCGACGCTGGAGGGCGCGCCCGATCATGTTCGGGGCGACTATCCCGAATGGCTCGCGGAGCGCTTCAGCGCCGCTTTCGGCGATCGCGCGGGTGATGAGGGCAGGGCGCTCGCGGCCCGTGCGCCCGTCGACCTGCGCGTCAATATTCTGAAGGGCTCGCGCGAGCAGGCGCTGGCGAAGCTTTCCCATCTCGACCCCGCGCCGACGCCGCTCTCGCCGCTCGGCCTGCGCATCGACGCTGGGCAGGGGAGAGG
This sequence comes from uncultured Alphaproteobacteria bacterium, assembly GCA_963806665.1. Taxonomy (GTDB): domain Bacteria; phylum Pseudomonadota; class Alphaproteobacteria; order Rhizobiales; family Beijerinckiaceae; genus Methylocystis. Next base: position 866,163 of record CAWDYM010000007.1, read on the forward strand.
CCCGGCCCTCGCCGCCGAGACCGCCTATGTGAAGGGGTTCGTCGAGCCGCAGGACGAGGCCTCCCAGCTTGCGGCGCTCCTTTGCGCCGCCGCGCCCGGCGAGCAGGTTCTCGACCTTTGCGCCGGCGGCGGCGGCAAGGCGCTGGCGCTCGCGGGGCAGATGCACAACAAGGGGCAGCTCTACGCCTTTGACTTCGGACGGGCGCCGCCTCATGCCGATCCATGAGCGGCTGGAGCGCTCCGGCGCTCGCAACATTCAGGTGCGCCAGCCCAGAGGCGCGGCCGACGTGCTCGCAGATCTGGAGCGCCGCTGCAATCTTGTGCTGATCGACGCGCCCTGCACGGGAACCGGCACCTGGCGGCGCCACCCGGACGCCAAATGGCGACTTGCCCCCGGCGCGCTGGAGCTGCGTCTGAAGGAGCAGGCGACTCTGCTCGAGCAGGCGGTCCGCTTCGTGAAGCCGGGCGGGCGGCTGGCTTATGTGACCTGCTCGCTGCTCATCGACGAGAACGAGGCTCAGGTTGCGGCGTTTCTGGTCGCGCATCCGGAGTTCACGGGCGTTCCCGGCGCGCAGATCGCCGAGAATGCCGGCCTCCCCGACCTCGCCCGCTTCGCGTCAAGGCATGGGCCGGGGATCAGGCTTTCGCCTGCGACGAGCGGGACGGACGGGTTTTATGTCTGTGTGATGTGCCGGGGATGAGTTGCGGATCCTGTTCGGCATGTTGTATTTCAGAAAGACAGGCAATACTTAGAAGTAGTCCAAAATGGCTGATGATTTTATTGATCCAATCAAGCTGCCCGAGTCGGCACTGAAATTTAGGGATCATCATGCGAAGCGCGCAGTTGAGTCGGAAAAGCAGGCCACAGAGTATGGGAAACTGATTTTCACGAATTTAATTTGGGTCAACGCAGCGGGCATCGGTACTCTGCACGTTACGACCCAAATGCTTGGCATCGCCAGCCTTGAATGGTCGGAAAAATATGAAATAATCAAATGGCCTGGCTTGTTTTTTATTTGTGGTCTTTTCTCTGCGCTCCTCGGTGCCTTCGCGGCCTACTTGAATTTCGGAGCGCTTGCGGAACTACACGACCAAAAATCGGTTCAAGAATGGGCAGCGATATACTCTGCCGCAGCAGAAACTCCAGAGGAGTTTCGCCAGAAGTGGGCGGCAGAGGCGCAGTCTGCACAGGTCAAAATAACATGTCTTGGACATAGAATCACACTGTTGATTTGGGCATCAATATTACTCGGCTTCCTTTCAGCAGGCGCCTTCTTATTCGCGTGCTACCAATTTATTAAGGTCCAGGCTCACTGAACGTCTGGCCGCGACGCCAATTCGCGTGGGGCGATCTTGCGTCGACGCCCATGCATCCCGTAAGGCAGGGCATGACCACCACCGACGCCTTCCACCATGACATCGCCGACCGCCACGACAAGGTGCTCATCGTCGACTTCGGCTCGCAAGTCACGCAGCTCATCGCGCGGCGCGTGCGCGAGGCGGGAGTTTATTGCGAGATCGCGCCTTTCCAGAACGCCGACCGCGCTTTCGCCGAAATCCGCCCCAAGGCCGTGATCCTCTCCGGCGGGCCTTGCTCGGTGACCGAGGACGGTTCGCCCCGCGCGCCGCAGGCGATCTTTGATTCCGGCGTGCCGGTGCTCGGCATCTGCTATGGCGAGCAGACCATGGCGACACAGCTTGGCGGGCTGGTGGAAGCCGGCCATCATCGCGAGTTTGGCCGCGCCGAAATCACCGCGCTGGAGCAAAGCGCGCTTTTCGACGGCGTGTGGGCGAAGGGCGCCAGCGCCACCGTGTGGATGAGCCACGGCGACCGCGTGACGCGCCTGCCGGAAGGCTTTCGCGTCATCGCCGCCTCCGAGAATGCGCCCATGGCGGCGATCGCCGATGAAGTGCGCCGCTATTACGGTCTGCAATTCCATCCCGAGGTCGTGCATACGCCCGACGGCGCCAAGCTGCTCGCCAATTTCGTGCACAAGGTCGCGGGGCTGAAATCCGACTGGACGATGGCCGCCTTCCGCGGCGAGGCCATCGCCGCGATCCGCAAGCAGGTTGGCGACGGGCGCGTGCTCTGCGGACTCTCCGGCGGCGTCGACAGCGCCGTGGCCGCGGTGCTGATCCATGAGGCGATCGGCGACCGGCTCACCTGCGTCTTCGTCGACCACGGCTTGCTGCGGCTGGGAGAGGCGGAGGAGGTCGTGCGCCTTTTCCGCGACCACTACAACATCCCGCTGCATCACGTCGAAGCAGAGGCGCTGTTTCTCGGCGCGCTGGAGGGCGTCGAAGATCCGGAAGTGAAGCGCAAGACCATCGGTCGCCTGTTCATCGAGACCTTCGATGCCGAAGCGAAGAAGATCGCTGAAGACGGCCGCGGCGCGCCGCAATTTCTGGCGCAGGGAACGCTCTATCCGGACGTGATCGAGAGTGTCTCCTTCACCGGCGGCCCGTCGGTGACGATCAAGTCGCATCACAATGTCGGCGGCCTGCCCGAGCGCATGAAGATGAAGCTCGTCGAGCCGCTGCGCGAATTGTTCAAGGACGAAGTGCGCGCGTTGGGGCGCGAACTCGGATTGCCCGAAGCTTTTGTCGGGCGCCATCCCTTTCCCGGCCCCGGCCTCGCGATCCGCTGCCCCGGCCTCATCACGCGCGAGAAGCTGGATATTCTGCGCAAGGCCGACGCCGTCTATCTCGACGAAATCCGCAATGCCGGGCTTTACGACGACATCTGGCAGGCCTTCGCGGCGCTGTTGCCGGTGCGCAGCGTCGGCGTGATGGGCGACGGCCGCACCTATGATTACGTGCTGGCCCTGCGCGCCGTGACGTCGAGCGACGGCATGACGGCGGATTTCTTCCCCTTCGACATGGCGTTTCTCGGCCGCGCGGCGACCCGGATCATCAATGAGGTGAAGGGGGTGAACCGGGTTGTTTACGACGTGACGAGCAAGCCGCCAGGGACGATTGAGTGGGAGTAGGGGATTAGCGTCGTCTGGCGTAGGAAGGTGCCGAATATCGTATAAAAAACAACGTTTTACTATTTCGCCCGTTGATGATCGGACATTAAAGATCAATCGGCCCTCAATATTGCTAAATACGTGAATTATTTTGAGAAATAATCGTCGCAGGTTGGCGGCTCGCCCCCCAGCGCGAACATTTGACGGTCATTTTGGCGGTCTTTGAAAGCGCCGCACCGTCTGCGGAATAGACCGTCAATATCCATGACTGGGCCTGACGGACCTTTTTGGGGCTGGAATCCGCGAGCTTTCGCTAAGAATTATCGCGCATTTCAGATGTGCGATAATTCTTGCTCCCGAGCGTCAAGTGAGGGATTATCCCGCATGTAAGATGCGGGATAATCCAATGGCTATCCACCTGGTCGGAGAGACGATAGACGCCAAACGCGCGCATCAGCGCGCCCAAAGCGGCGAGTTGATCCCGCTCGTTCGCGGCGTCTACGTCGATCAAGACGGCGACGCCGAGGCGGCGATCCTGGGCCACGCCGTCCGCATCGCACATTACCTCTACCCAAACGCCTACCTATCATCCGCCAGCGCGGCTCTGCTCGCGCCCACGCCGGATGGGCGTCTCTTTATCAGTGGCCGTCGCAACCAGCGCACAAGGTTGCGGACACTGGAGATCATCCAAAACGAGGCTCCCGCCCATCCCTCAACGGCGATCGCCGTCATTGGCGATGATCTCGGCGAACTGCGCATCGCCGCGTCGTCGCCGCGCCAGCGCTTTCTCGAAGCCTTTCGGCTGAGGAGCGAGCACGCCAGCGCCATCACTGCGGAGATGCGCGCACAGTTGGCCGCCCGGCTGGTAGCGGAATATGGCGCGCCCCAGGCGGCCGCTGACGCCGTATGGGCGCTTGCCCGCGAGAACGGATGGTATCGGGAGGGGGAGGGCGCCGAACGCTTCCTCCTCGTCAAGCCGGGCGGCGCCGCGCCGGTGAACAAGGCAGCGCTCAATCTTCTGGTCGCCTGGCACGGGGATCTAGTCGGTCGTTTGACCCATGACGGCTTCGAGTGGCGTTGGAAATCCGAGCGGCGCTCAGGTCCGGCGCTCATTCGCGAGACGACGCCCGGCAAATTGCCGGCTTTCATTGAATCGCTGCTGCCCGAGGGCTGGCTCGCCCAAGTCCTGCATGAACGCGACGAGCGCGACGCCCTGCGGCGTGGTCGACGCTACATGTCAAACATCGCCATCGTCGAAGTCCGCGATCAGTTGGCGAAGCTGCCGACTGACGTGCTGTCGACCCCACTCTCCAGCTATTCCTCCGACGGTCGCTTCACAGGGGTTTATGCCGGCCCCGGACGCGGCGAAATCGAAGAGACCTTCGAGCAGAACCTGGCGCGCATCTTTGCGCGCGCCGAAACGCCACGTCTGTCCGGGGTCCAGATCAAGGCGCCGATGAACCTGACCCAGGACGGCGACCTTGTGCCGGCAATCGACCAGCCTTTCACCCACATTCTGAAGCCGGCCGGCACAGCGGGCTTCGACATGCTGCCAATTGTCGAGTGGCTGTGCCTCGAACTCGGGCGCGCCGCGGGTTTCGAGACGCCAGACGCCGCGTTGATTGCGATGCCTGACGGCATGCCTCCGGCCCTGGTCGTCGAACGATTCGATATCAGGCAGGGGCCGCACGATCAGCGCCGTCTCGCGATGGAGGATTTTTGCTCCATCCTGGATCTTCCGACATCGGCGAAATACGATGGAACGATCGAACGGATGGCCCGCGCCTTACGTCCGCTGTCCACCAATGCGGCCGCAGACCTTAACATCCTGTTCCGACGCGCGGTGTTCGCCTGGTTGATCGCCGATGGCGACATGCACCTGAAGAATCTCGCAGTCCTCAAGACGGCGGATGCGGAGGCGAAAGCGTTCACGGCCGTACGTTTTGCCCCCCTCTACGACGCCGTAACCACGCGGGTCTTCCCAGGCCTTGCCGGCGATCGAATGGCCCTGAAACTCAACGGCAAGGATGATCGCCTGACGCGCCGGGATTTTCTTAGCCTAGCGCGCACAATCGGTCTGACAGTCGAAGATGCTGAAGCTGGGATCGACGCCCTCGAAACGCGGATCACTGAGCGCCTTATGACCCTTCAGCTCCCCGCATTCGCCGGTGAGTTCGACGGCGCCAAGTCCGTGCGCGATAAGGTGGAGGCCATCGCCGCCGCGCGCTGTGCTGCTCTCGGCGCCACGGCCCGGTCCGACCGACCGGGTTGATAATGGTGGCCACCGCACCACACCTCCAGCGAGTTCTGCGCGCGATCTTCAATGCTTTCGATCTGGAGACGCAAGGTCGGAAATCCTGTCGGATTTTCCTAACGTCGAAGTGAAGCCTCATGAAGCAAAGGAAGATAATCAAACGGTCCCAGCTGCATCGCATGGTCTGGGAAGAGGCGCTTTCAAAGCTAGCGCCGAAACTCGGCTTGTCCGACGTCGGCCTGCGCAAGATCTGCAAACGCCACAACATTCCGCTGCCGCCGCAAGGCTATTGGGCGAGATCTCCGGAACGACGGTCACCAAAGCGAACACCACTTCCGCAACCTGACAAAGACGGGGATCTTGAATTCATCACTCCGTTGCAGGCGACGTCAGAAGGACAAAGCGAGCTGGAAGAGAAATTCGGGCCGCAGATCGCAGCCGAGAGCCTGCCCGAAAATCAGATTGCTGTGGTCCCGAACCAAGAGCCGCGCCATCCGATGACGAAGGCCGTCGCCAAGCGCTTGGGAAAGGCGCGCGCGGATCAATACGGCGCGATGACCTGTGCGATTCCCACCGCGCTCCGCGTGCGCGTCCCGCGAGAGTCAATTGATCGCGCGCTCGGCATCATCGACGCGCTCGCTGTCGCGTTCGACGCGCGTGGCCTCGCCATTGAGAAAGGATCAGAAAGCGGCACGGCTGCAGTCCGTGTCGGCGGCCAACTACTGCGCCTTAGCCTCGAGGAAACCTCGTCTCGCCAAGTCCATTGGGCGACAGAAGCCGAAAAGGATGCAATCCGCCGGCGTGGCTATAATTCTGCTCCGCACTATGATTTCCGCCCAAGCGGTAACATGACGCTCAAGATCGAGAATATCTGGCAGGCAGGCGTACAATCCTCGTGGCGAGATACGTCAACTCGGCGGATTGAGGATCGGCTCAATGAGGTCATGGCCGGCCTCTAACGAGCCGCTCACGCCATCGACATCAAGGAACGGAAGAAAGCTGAGCGTCAGCGGCGCATCAATGCCGAGAACGCTCGCCGCGCCGCCCTCCGGGCCCAGCGCGAGAACGAGGCGAAATTCTTCACGCAACTTGAGGCCTGCGCCAAAGATTGGCATCGCGCTGAGATCCTGCGCGGATTTGCTACTGCGGTTGAGGCGAAGGCTCGCCAAACCGACGGAACTCTGCCCGGGGATAAGGCTGCCTGGGTGTTGCGAGCGCGGCGGATTGCGGACCGCGTCGATCCGTTGACGCCAAACCCGCCATCGCCGCTCGACTACGCGGACGCTGATCTCCGTCCTCTTTATGGATGGGAGATGTTGGAATGAAAGTGGGGGCATGCCGTTGGTTCGTGTCATCCGCCCATCAGAAGCACCAAGTAAAGCGACTACGCCGCGAGCCTCGACGGATCGCATCGCAGATTGCACTGTGTTATGAGTTCGTGACGGTACCTCTTGGATTGCAAGGCGACCCATCCGCGTCGCCGAAAATGGGTCCTGAGAGGCGATCGACCTCGATAGATACCGAAATCGCACGAAATAATTTTCGTACGATTTTCCCTTTCAAATCAACACCATAAGATTTTGACGGCCCGAGAGCCGGTTTTTCGCGCTGAGAACAATAAAAAGACAAAGGATATCAGTTACGTGTCTTGGTTTAGAACACTAGAGTGGGAATAATGTTTGCCCATCCGAGGGTATCCGAAACCACGCCAGAGCGCGCCGTAAAAGGCAGATGCACGTATGAACAGTTCTGTTGTGTCCATCGGCGGCTAACCGTGGGCAGTAAATCGCGGTAAAGCGGCCTCGCTGACGGGCCACTCCAACGGGTCCCAAATGTGCCGATCGCCCATCGAAAGAAACGCATTGGGAACACGAATGCGCGGGGCCCTCTCAAAACATAACGCCGGCGTCCGAGGTGATAGGCCCGCCGTCGAAATCAGCGGTGATCTTCTTGCGGCGGCGCATCGCCACGTTACGACGGATGCGCCCGCGCTCGCCAATATCGGCGCATGTGATGGCATCCGATTATCAAAAGACGCAATGAATGCGTCGGAGCTATCAACAAAAAATATCGAGCAAGGCTACTTTCTGTGACACAGGATTCCTGATTCTTGCGTCTAAGTGCATCGTGATATACGTTTTTTGATGGAAGGTTGCTCGAGAAGGTTGTTATCCGATGATAGGTTATAGCCGAGTAAGCATTCAGGCAATTGTCACGGTAGTTATAACGGTCTGGGCCGGCCTCGCCTGTGCGCAGACGGGCCCCAAGCCGGCGACCGAAGCCACGAGGGCCGCCAATCAGGGCGTCAAGCAGAGTCTGAATTTCGACGACAAAACCGACTTCGAAGACGCGGCGCGCGGGCTGATCGCAAAACCGGATACGTTGACCGTCAAGGATGCGAACGGCCGCGTCATTTGGGACATGGAGAGCTACAAGGCGTTCATCGGCGACGATAAGCAGGCGCCGGACACGGTCAACCCGAGTCTGTGGCGCATTGCACAGCTCAATATGAAATACGGCCTCTTCAAGGTGACGGACAGGATTTACCAGGTCCGCGGCTATGATCTCTCCAACATCACCTTCATTCAGGGCGCGAAAGGGTGGATCGTCTTCGATCCGCTGATATCCGCCGAAACTGCAAAAGCCGCTTATGAACTGGTCTCGAAGACGCTCGGGCCGCGTCCGATCGTCGCCGTGGTCTACAGCCACTCGCATGTCGATCACTATGGCGGCGTTCGCGGCATTGTGAACGAGGCGGACGTGAAGGCTAAAAAGGTGCAGATCCTCGCGCCGGAGCACTTCACGGAACATGCAATCAGCGAAAACGTCATCGCCGGCAACGCGATGAGTCGCCGCGCCGTCTTCATGTTCGGCGCTCTGCTTCCCAGAAACGCCCGAGCGGGCGTGAGCGTCGGTTTGGGCCAGACGAATTCCGTTGGGGCGCCGACGCTGATCCTGCCGACTCGCGAGATCAAGAAGACCGGCGAGAAAGTAACGATCGATGGCGTCGCAATGGTTTTCCAGATGACTCCGGGCACCGAGGCGCCCGCGGAAATGAACACCTATTTCCCGCAGTTCCGCGCGATGTGGATGGCGGAGAATGCGACCAACACGATGCACAATATTTTGACCCTCCGCGGCGCGCAGGTTCGCGATCCACTCCGATGGGCCGCCTATCTCGACGAGACGATCGACTTGTTCGGCGATAAGACCGACGTCAAATTCCAGAGTCATCACTGGCCGATATGGGGAAAGACCAAGGTCGTCGACTATCTCAAGAAGCAGCGCGACCTTTACAAATATGTGCACGATCAGTCGGTGAATTTACTCAACAAGGGCTACACCGGGCCCGAACTGTCCAACATGATCCAGTTGCCCGACGAGCTCGGGAAATTCTGGCCAAATCGCGGATATTACGGGACGCTGAAGCACAACAGTCGCGCCGTCTACCAGCGTTACATGGGATGGTACGACGGCAATCCATCCTCTCTCGATGCATTGCCGCCCGAGGAGGCGGCGAAGAAATATGTCGAGTATATGGGCGGCGCGCCGGCCATCCTGACCAAGGCGAAAGCTGATTTCGACAAGGGCGAATATCGCTGGGTCGCCGAAGCGGTCAAGCATGTGGTGTTTGCAGAGCCGTCCAACAAGGACGCCAAGGAACTGCTCGCTGACGCCTATGAGCAGATGGGTTATCAGGCCGAGGGCGGAACTTGGCGTTCGATCTTCCTGCAGGGAGCGTTTGAACTCCGCAATGGCGTTCCCGCTGCCGGCGGCGCAAATTCCGCCAGCCCCGACACGATCAAGGCCATGCCTCCCGAAATGACCTTCGACTTTTTTGCCGTGCGGCTGAACGGACCTCGGGCGGCAGGCAAGAAAATCGTGCTGAACGTGGAGTTCACCGACCTCAAGCGCCCCTACGCCATCATGGTCGAAAATGGCGTTCTAAATTATGCCCGAAGACTTGCGAGTGACGCCGACGCCAAGGTGACATTGAGCAAGCCGACTCTCGACCGCATACAGCTCGGCGAGATCACCCCCGAACAGGCGATCGCGTCCGGCGACTTGAAGGTGGAAGGCAAGCGGGAGGCTTTTGTGGAGTTTGTCGGCCTGCTCGACAGATTCCCGTTCTGGTTCAACGTCGTGACGCCGTGACGAGATCGGGATTTCGGATGCTCCGCCGAGAAACGCGCTGGGCTGGAATTTTCGTCGCTGTTCAAGCTGTCTTCGCGCCAATGGCTATCGCCTGCGGCTTCGATGGCCTTATAGGCGACCAATTCAGCGCGCAACACGCCAAATCTCTGTCCGTCGCCTTTGCAATCAGCGACGGGGTGGCGGCGGGCGCGATCGGCAAAGGCGCGCTCGCGCCGATCGAGCCCGGCCAAAGAGGCTATTGGCGGGCGATGATGCGGTTGCAACAGTTTGCGGAGGCGCTGTCCCGGCCCGTCGCCGCGCCGAAGAAGCTTCCGCAAATTTCAGTCTTGTTGATCGATTCGCGGCTCTGGACACGGCTGAGAGCCGACGCTTCGGGTTATGCGATCGAAGCGCATGCGACAGGTCCCGCGCCCGGCGATGTCGTCATCGTTACGAACGAATTCGTTTTGGCCGCACTGATCGATGGAAGCCTCGACGCCCGCCGTGCGTTGGATATCGGAGTTGTCGCAGTCGACGGGGACGCCGCGTTTTCAACCACGGTCCGGGACGAAATGCTCGCTCGTTTCACGCCCGGTAGGGCTGCGAGCCAACAACAAGCCCCCCGCAAATTCTTGTCTCCCTGGGGGAGTGCGCGTTCCGGCGCACAGTAGCGGCGTCGCTCTCAAGGCCAGGGTCCCTTGTCCGCCTCGTATGCTTCGTTCGCCCGCGCGAGTTCGGCGTTGCGGGTGGTTGGCGACCAGCCGCCGCCGAGCGCCTGATAGAGGCTTACGGCGGATTGCATATGTGCAAGTCGCGCGAGCGTCAGACTGAATTCATACTGGAAAAATGTCGTTTGAACGGTCGAGAGGGTGACGATGTCGATCGTGCCTTCGAGAAGCTGGGCTTGCGCAGCGTCGAGGGCGATTCTCGACGCAGCCACAGCCTCCGCGCCGATCTTGACGCTCTTGGCGGTCTCTTTCATCGCGATGAGGGCGCTCTCCGTATCCGCGAGCGCCGTGAGAATGCGTTGACGATAGAACGCGGCCGTTTCGGCATAGCGCCCCTTTTCCAATTCATACTGCCCCTGGAGCGCGTAGCCGTCGAACAGCGGCTGGGCGAGATTCGAGCCAAGCTGCCACGCGATGGCTTCCGGCCTCAAAAGATTGCTGAGCACGATGCTTTGCAGGCCATATTGGCCGTTCAACGTTATGGAAGGGAAAAAGGCGGCGCGCGCCCGCAAAACGGAGAATTCCCGTGACGCGAGCAGCGCCTCGGCCTCGGCGACGTCCGGTCGACGCAACAAAACTTCGGAGGGGAGCCCGGGATCGAGGTGAGGGAATCTCAGCTTGGTGAGCGCCCCCCCTTTTATCTCGAGCGTTTCGGGCGTTTGGCCGAGCAGCACCGCGAGCGCGACCTTCGTCTGTCGCAATGTCTGCTCGAGGGGCGGGATCGCGGCTTTCTGACCGGCGAGAACGGCCGCCTGCTGGCCATAGTCCAGCATGGTCGCCGCCCCTTTCTCGAGCCTGGCGTTGATGGCGCCGAGCATGCGCTCTGCGATTCTGACATTTTCCGCCGCGATCCGGAGCTGATCTTGAGCCGCCACCACCAGCAGATAGGCGTTCATGACCGCCGCGACCGTCGCGATCTCCACCACGTCGCGATCGAAGCGGGTCGCGTTGGCGATGAGCCGCGCCGCATTCGAAGCGTCCTGGTTTTTGCCCCAGAAATCGATTTCGTAGCCTGCGTTCAGGCCAAGGGCGAACAAATTGGTGCGCGTAGCGCTGAATGTCGCCTGATTTTCGAGCAAGGTCGCCGCTTGGCGCTGACCCGCAGCTTGCAGGAAGGATTGCGCGGGATTGAAGTTCGGGTTTGCGCTCGTGCGCGTTCCGGGCGTTTGCGTTCGTTGCGCCGTTCCCCCGAGACCGATCGATGGCCACAACGCTGAACTGGCGATGCGGGCCGTCGCGTCGGCCTGGTCGATGCGCGCCATAGCGGCGGTGATCGCAAGGTTGTCTCGCAAAGAGATCTCGACAAGGCCCGCAAGTTCCTTGGACCCAAACTTCAACGCGAAGCCGGAACCGCCCTCGATCGGCTTCGCTGAAGTCGGCTTGGCCTCCGCGAACCGCCCTGGCGGCGGCGTGCTCATATCCGGCTTTTCCCAATCCAGGTTACAACCGGAGAGACCGGTCGCTGCGATCACAATGGACGCGCAAACCCGCAATTGGAGCCCTTCCGACCGTCGGACCTTCAAACCAGGGCCTCCCCCGTGCCGAAAAGCTCACCGCGCGCAGAACACATCTGCGTAACTGGAGTTAATGACGATCAACGCCTGATCTATTTGGAGCAGCGCTCGGAAAGCCGCTCGAAAAGACGACCGAGGTCTCCGGGCGCCTTCGGTCACGGGGCGTTTCACACCTGCCTTACTTTGGGAAGTCTTAGCGATAATCGGCGCCGAGCCGAGGATCGGGCAACGTAGTTTCAGCGTTTTTCCACAGAAAAGTCGATCCATACGCCCTGTCGTTGCAGACCCCGCGCCTTTTTCCAATTACGCCATTGAAAGCGATCCTTGCAGTGATGGGAAGGTCCATTGGTTCGGGTTCGACATATTGCAGCTAGCCAGATTGCGCGAAGCCTCATCGGCGCGCTGATCGTAATGTTGTTTCTCGCCAGTTGCGGGCGCGGCCCGGATGACGAAGCGCAGGCGCCACGTCCCGTTCGCGCTGTGGCGATCGAAAAAGGCAAATTCGGCGAAATCGTCGAGCTCACCGGCAGCATACAGCCGGAAAACGAAGTCGCGCTTTCCTTCCGCATCGGGGGGCGGATGATCGAACGCTTCGTCGGAACCGGAGACGTCGTCAAGGCCGGACAATTATTGGCGCGGCTCGATCCGCAGAACGAGCAGAACGCGCTTCGTTCGGCCCAGGCGCGATTGACTGCGGCGCAAGGTCGTCTGCGCGAGGCTCGAAATATTTTCGCACGCGAACAAGCGCTGCTCTCCCGTCGCTACACGACGAAGACGCGGTTCGATCAGGCTCAGACGGCCGTTGAAACCGCGCAGTCTGACATCGAAGACGCTACCGCTCAGCTCAAGATCGCCCAGGATCGCGTCAGTTATACGGAACTTAGGACAGACACAGCGGGAACCATTGTCGCGCGCGGTGCTGAGACCGGGGAAGTCGTTCAGGCAAGCCAGGTCATCTTCCGGCTCGCCCGGCAGGGCGGATGGGACGCTGTCTTCGATGTGCCGGCGCGCGTTTTGAACATGACGCCGAGAGAGACGCCGGTCGCGCTGTCGCTCACGGACGATTTAGGGGTCACCGCAGCGGGCCGAGTGCGGCAAATCGATCCGGCGGCGGATCCGAACACGCGAACCTTTCGCGCGCGCGTCACAATCCTTTCGCCGCCGCCGGCGATGCGGCTCGGCGCAAGCATTTCCGGCCGCATTCGACTTGCCCCGTCTGCGGGAATTGCGATTCCGCCCAGCGCTTTGACGGAGGCTGACGGCAAGCCGGCCGTGTGGATCGTCGATCCGTCGGCCATGACGGTCTCGTTGCGCCATATAAACGTGTCGCGCTTCACCGCCGACGCTGTCTTCGTCTCTCAAGGCCTCAAACCCGAAGACGTCGTCGTGACGGCAGGGGTTCAGGCGCTGCATCCGGGGCAAAAGGTACGCCTGCTGGGCGCTCGGCAATGAGCAGCCCCAATCTCTCCGCCTGGGCGCTCCAGCACCGCTCCTTCATGATCTACTGCATGATCGCGGTGGTCGTCGCCGGAGTGACCTCCTATCTGAATCTCGGGCGCGACGAAGATCCAAATTTCACCTTTCGAACGATGGTCGTGCAGGCGGCCTGGCCGGGCGCGACCATCGACGAAACGATGAAACAGGTTACGGAGCGTCTTGAGCGCAAATTGCAGGAGACGCGGAGCCTCGATTTTCTGCGCAGCTACACGCGGCCGGGCTCCGCAGTCATCTTCGTCAATCTCAAAGGCGCGACGCCTCCGTCCGAGGTTTCGGACATCTGGTATCAGGTGCGTAAGAATATCGGCGACATCCGGCACACGCTCCCGTCGGGCGTCATCGGTCCCGGCTTCGACGACGATTTCGGCGACACCTACGGGATTATTTACGGATTTACGGCCGACGGCTTCACGCAGCGCGAACTCCGGGATTACGTCGAAACCGCTCGATCGCGCTTGCTCAATGTCTCGGACGTATCGAAAATCGAGGTGTTGGGGGCTCAGGACGAAAGGATATTCATCGAATTCTCGACGCGCAATTTGGCCGGACTTGGGATAGATCGCGCCCAGATCATCGCTATCCTTCAAGAGCAGAACGCAGTTGTGCCATCGGGCGTCGTCCAAACGGGCGACGAGAAACTCTCGCTCCGCGTTTCGGGCGCTTTCGAAAATGAAAGCGATCTTCTCGCCGTCACCATTTTTGCAAATGGCCGCCTCGTTCGGCTGCGAGACATCGCCGAGATCCGCCGCGCGCAGGTCGATCCGCCTCAGCCCCTGTTTCGCGTCAATGGTCGGCCGGCGATCGGCCTCGCCATCGCCATGCGGCCCGGAGGCGACGTTCTCGCCCTGGGGTCCAACATTGCGAAAGCGATGAAAGAGCTGAAGGCCGAGCTTCCGGTCGGCATCGAGCCGACACTGGTGGCGAACCAGCCGAGCATTGTCGAACATGCGATTGGGGACTTCATGACGTCCCTGTGGCAGGCGATCGCCATCATCATGGCGGTAAGTTTCCTCAGCCTGGGGATGCGCGCCGGGGCCGTCGTCGCCATCTCGATTCCGCTGACGCTCGCCATCGTCTTTCCAATCATGCAGGCGATGGGCATCGATCTTCAGCGGATTTCGCTCGGGGCGCTCATCATTGCGCTCGGTCTTCTTGTAGACGACGCCATGACCACGGTGGACGTGATGACGTCGCGCCTCGCGGCGGGCGACGACAAGACGACCGCGGCGAGTTACGCCTACAAAAGCGTCGCAATGGCGATGCTGACCGGTTCTTTCGTTTCCGCGGCCGGTTTCGTGCCGATCGGTCTCGCGAAAAGCTCGGCGGGCGAATATACCTTCTCCATCTTTGCGGTCGTTTCCATCGCGTTGATCGTCTCCTGGTTCGTCGCCGTGCTCTTTACGCCGCTCATCGGCGTGCTCTTGTTGAAGAAGCCCGAAGGACCGGTCGCCGCGGGAGAGGGGCGCATCTTGCAGGTCTTTCGCCGGCTGCTCCTCGCCGCCATGCGCTTTCGCTGGATGACGATCGGTGCAACGCTCGCCTGTTTCGTTCTGGCGCTTCTCGCATCGCCGCTTGTGCCGCGGCAATTCTTTCCGGCTTCAGACCGCCCGGAACTCGTGATCGATTTGTCATTGCGGCAGAATGCGTCGATCTTAGCCAGTCGGGACGTCGCCGACCGTCTCGACAAGATTTTGAAGGACGATCCCGACGTCGCCAGCTGGAGCGCCTATGTCGGCAGGGGCGCGATCCGCTTTTATCTTCCTCTCAATGTCCAGCTCGCACATGATTTCTTCTCCCAATATGTCGTCATCGCGAAGGACGTCGCCGCGCGGGACAGACTCCATAAAAGGCTTGAAGCCGATTTCCTCGACCGCTTTCCGGGACTGGTCACCCGCATCGCGCCGCTCGAACTCGGTCCGCCGGTCGGGTGGCCTGTTCAATATCGCGTCAGCGGACCGGACGTCGAAAAAGTGCGGGACATCGCGCTCGCGCTCGCAGCGAAAATCGGGGAAAATCCTTCCGCCACGCGCATCAATTTCGACTGGATAGAACCTTCGCGCGAGGTCCGCGTGAAGATCGATCAGGATAAAGCGCGTCTACTCGGACTGAGTTCGCGCACGCTCGCCAATGCCCTCCAGGGCGTCGCGACAGGCCAGACGGTCACGCAGATCCGAGATGACATATATCTCGTCGACGTCGTTGCGCGTGCGACCGACGAACAACGCATGTCGCTCGAAGCGCTGCAGTCTCTGCAGATCGGATTGCCGAATGGCGGTGTCGCGCCGCTCAGTCAGCTTGCGACATTCGAATTCGCGCAGGAGAATCCCTTGGTCTGGCGGCGGGATCGCCTCCCGACGCTGACCGTCCAGGCCGATCCGGCTTCTGGACTGAGCGCCGAGACCACTGTCGCCTCGCTTGCCGCCAGCATCGCGGAAATGACGGCGAAGCTGCCGGCGCAATATCGGATTGAGACCGCTGGAACCGTCGAGGAAAGCGCAAAATCGCAGGGTTCGGTGTTTGCGCGCGTGCCTCTGATGCTCTTTTTGATGACAACCTTTCTGATGATCCAGCTTCAAAGTTTCAGCCGAATGTTTCTCGTCCTGGCCATTGTGCCCATGGGGCTTATCGGGATCATCGCGGCCTTGCTGATTTTCGGGAAGCCGCTTGGCTTCGTGGCTATTCTCGGCATTTTGTCGCTGCTCGGCATGATTGCCCGCAACGCCGTGATCCTCGTCGAGCAAATCGAGATTGAAAGGCAGGAGCAAAGCGATCAATGGAAGGCCGTCGTCGACGCGACAATTTCGAGGTTTCGACCGATCACGCTGACGGCGATATCGACCGTATTGGGGTTCATTCCGATCGCGCCGACGGTTTTCTGGGGCCCGATGGCCTTCGCCGTCATGGGCGGACTGCTTGTCGCAACGGTGTTGACTTTGATCGTCACCCCGGCGCTCTACGTTCTCGCGTTCGGGATCCGGGAGCAGGCCTGAACGTTAGCATCTTCCGCCAGATTTCAATTTCAACGGATCAACAGGCCAATCGCCGCCGCATTCGCCAGATCGATGAAAAAGGCCGAGACGAGCGGCAGGATGATGAAGGCCGTGGGAGCGGCGCCAAAAGTTTTCGTGACAGCGGTCATGTTGGCGATTGCGGTCGGCGTGGCGCCAAGGCTGATACCGCCGAAACCTGCCGCAATGACCGCGGCTTCATAGGTCGCCCCCATCGCCGGGAATACGATGACGACAATGTAAAACAGCGCGGCGAAGGACTGGATCGCGAGCACGGCGATAAGCGCCGGACCAAGACCGCCAAGCGTCCAGAGCTGCATGCTCATGAGCGACATCGCGAGAAAAATATTCAGCGCTAAATTAGAGATCAAAGCCAGCCCGCGCGTGCGGGACGGCCATTCGAGTCTCGGAAATATAAGGGGAACGATATTCGTCAAGGCAATCGCGGACAAGAGACAGGCCACGAACAACGGAAGCTTCACGCCAGCCCGCTCGAGGAATTCGTCGAGCCCGAATCCGAGCAGTATGGCGACATTCAGCACCAATATGGTGCGCAGCAATCCAACGTGATTGATATCGTCTTCGGGAGCCTCGTCCGGCAGTCCGATGATCGGTTGGTCGTCCTGGGGGCCCGAGAGATGGTTTCGGGCGATGAGAAATCGTCCGATCGGGCCGCCGAGGAGGCTCGCGACGACGAGGCCCAAAGTCGCCGAAGCAACACCGACCTCTGCGGCGTTGGGGAGACCGAAGCGCTCCATGATCACCGGAGCCCACGCGATCACCGTGCCGTGCCCGCCGATCAGCGAGACTGAACCAAGCAAGACCGCCATGCCTTGCGGGAGGCCGAGCGCCGTCGCGGCCGCGGCGGCGATCATGTTTTGAATTAGGAGATAGATAAGCGTGATCACGAGGAGCGTCACGAGCGGCCGTCCTCCCGCCAAAAGATCGGAAAGCCGCGCATTGAGGCCGATGCCGGTAAAAAAATAGAGAAGCAGCATGTCACGCGCTGCGAGATCGAACAGAATTTCAACCCCGAGCGTCTCGTGGAGGATCAAGGTCGCCGCCGACGCAATGAGGCCACCGGTCACCGCCTCTGGTATCGTCCATCGACCAAGCGGCGGAATGAGCCTGTTCAGACTCGCTCCGGCGAAGAAGACGAGGATGGCCATTGTAAAGGAAAGAAAGCCGGGGACTTGGTAGGTCGTCATTTCGGTCCTGTCCGGTCGCCGTCGCTGCGGAATATTGGAGCACGTCCGACCGCTCGCGTCCTATCGCGTTGCAATCAATAGTGCTCCGGCACAAAGCGGCAGCCGTCTAATGACGCGACGTCATCATATTTAAATTCTTTCGACCGCTTCGGAAGAACTGCCTGCTCCTTCTCGATCTTTTCATGCGGAATGACGTCGAGCAGATGACGGATGCAATTCAGTCTTGCGCGTCGCTTGTCGTCTGAGCGGATAATATGCCACGGGGCGAATTTGGTGTCGGTCGCTTTGAGCATCATGTCGCGGGCGCGGGAATATTCATACCAGCGGCTGCGCGAACACAGATCAGTCGGGCTCAGCTTCCACTGACGCAGCGGATCTTGGATACGCGCTTCAAATCGCCGCTTTTGTTCCTCGTCGCCGACTTCGAGCCAATATTTGATGAGAACTATGCCCTCATCGACGAGGAAGAGTTCGAATTCGGGGCAGACTTCGAGAAATCGACGGTGCTGCGCTTCGGTACAGAAACCCATCACATACTCAACGCCGGCGCGATTGTACCAGCTTCGATCGAAAATGACGATTTCTCCGGCGGACGGAAAGCGCGACATATAGCGCTGGAAATATAGCTGGGTTTTTTCCCGGTCGGAGGGCGCGGGCAAGGCGGCGACCTGGAACACGCGCGGGCTCACCCTTTCGGTGATCGCTTTTATCACCCCGCCTTTGCCGGCCGCGTCGCGTCCTTCGAATACGACGATCGCGCGCAGGCCCTTGGTCCGCACCCATTCCTGCAGAGCGCAAAGCTCGATCTGCAGTTTGCGCAACTCGGCTTCGTAGTCCTTCCGCGGCATCGCGAGTTTCTTGTCGCTCATTGGTAACCCTCTCGAAACCGATCCGTCGCCTTCGCATCGAGCGCGACAAGGGGGGATCGTCGAAGCCCTAGACCTGCGATGCGATCCGCAGGGAGTCGATCAATCGCCAGGAATGGTAAAGCGCGCGATCTGCGAACAACAACGCTTCCATTCGTTGGTCGGCCGTCGCCACCGTCGATTGCTGCCTTGCGACGGCCTCCAGAATCTCCTCACGTTCAGCCTTTCGATCCATCGCGACCCGCGACGACGCTGAAGAGACGTCATCGAAAACGCTCGTCGGGAGAGGGCTTGCGGGGTCCTCGATTGCGTCGAGCCACGCGATCAATGCTTGTGCGCCCGCGCCAATGCTCGGGGGCGGCGTCCAGCCGGTGGCGACTGTGGGGCCGGTTTTCAAAATCTCATTGAGCCGCTTGAGATGGTCCACCGCATGGCAAAGGCGAACGAGCCGCGGCTCCATGGAGCCAAGGTCGAGAGTCTCGAGTGAGAGCGATTCGAGAAAGTGATCAATCTGGCGGATGGCGTCATCGATGGATGGAAAATCGACGTGTTCCCCCGCAAGGCGATTGCGGACCGCCTCTATCGCGTTGCGCGCGACTTCGACGGTCGCGCGCCATGCGGCTTCGAGGGCGACGGGTCCCCCCGCCTCGGATAGCGCAGGGTCCAAGCGCGCCACTGCGGTATCGGCGCCGGCGCCAGAGAGTCGCTCAATGAGCCGGGCGAAGGAGTCCAGCCAAGGGAAAAATACGGCGACGCCCATGAGTTTGAAAAGGCTGCTGAAGGCGGCGAGCGCCAGGACGCCGTCATAATCGTCGAGCGAGGAAACCGCCCATGTCGCGGCGTTTGCGATCGGCTGAAGCAGGATCATGCCCAGCACGCCGACGATTACGCTGAAGATCATATGAGCCAGGGCGGTACGACGCACGGCGAGGCCGCCGGCGGTCGCGCCCAAGGCGGCGCTCGTCGCGGCCGTCCCGACGCTCTGTCCGACGATTAGTGCGCAGGCCTGCAGAAAATTCAGATTGCCGGCGTCCAAGGCGACGAGCGTTGCCGCCGCCGCGGCGCTGGAGCTTTGCATGACGATCGTCATGACGATGCCGATGCCGGCGAGGATCCAGGAGGCGGCCCATCCATCTCCAACAAAGGCGTCGAGATTCCAGGAAATGTTCCCCATGCCGCGCTGGAGGTAATCCAGGCCGACGAAGATGAGTCCAAAACCGGCGAGAATGGCGCCGCCGGCGCGAACCCTGCCTTTCGACACCAGCCAGAGAAAGGCTCCGATGCCGAGGATTGGCATGGCGAAGGACGAGATCTGGACGCGAAACCCAAAGAAAGCGACCATCCAGGGCGTCGTCGTCGTCCCGAAGGTCGCGCCGATCAGGACGCCGATAGCTTGTGGAAAGGTCACGAGACCGGCGCTCACGAAGCCGATGACGGTAAGGATCGTCGCGCTGGACGATTGAATGAGAGCCGTGAAAATTGCGCCGAACGCAATTGCGCTCAGACGTCCGCGCACGAGCCTTTGCAGAGCTTGGCGTAGAGAGTCCCCCGCGAGTCCTTTCAGGCCGTCCGTGAGATGATGGATGCCGAGAAGAAACAATCCGAGGCCGCCCAGGATAGTCGTCGCATCGGAAATATCCATCGGCGTTTCTGCCCGCGCGTACGCTGTTGCGAGGAAAACCCGGGCCTTCCGACCCGCGAATTTAACTATGCGCGATGTAACGCGAATTTGATCTTTACCGGAGGACGGCAGCTCGTCAAGATAGCGTCGGTTTGGAGGCGCCTGACAATGAAGAGCTTGCTTGCAGATCCGAAGGCGAATTGGCACGCGCTCGATGCGCAAGAGACGGTGCGGCGCCTCGAGAGCAATGCGGAGAAGGGACTTTCTCGACAAGAAGCCTCGACCCGTCTGGGCGCCTACGGCCCCAACCGGCTTCCAGAAGGCGCGAAACGCGGTCCCTGGGTGCGATTTTTCCAGCAATTCGACAACATCCTCGTCTATGTTTTGCTGGCTGCCGGCTTTGTCAAGCTTATGCTCGGGCTGTGGCTCGACGCCTCGATCATTACGGGCGTGGTGCTCATCAATGGTGTGCTTGGCTTCCTGCAGGAAGGCAAAGCGGAGGAGGCGCTGGATTCGATCAGGAACATGCTGTCGGCGGACGCGCGCGCCTTACGCGACGGCGAAACGCGCATCGTGGCGGCAGAGGATCTCGTGCCGGGCGATGTTGTCCTGCTGGAATCCGGCGATCGAATTCCAGCCGATCTCAGACTGATCGACGTCAAAAACCTGCGCACGGACGAAGCGGCGCTGACCGGAGAGTCGGTGCCTGCCGACAAGTCGACCGACCCGGTTCCCGAGAATTCGACCGTAGGCGATCGCGAAGGCATGGCCTTCTCCGGCACGCTAGTCGTGTCCGGGCGCGCGACAGGCCTCGTCGTCGCCACGGGCGCCGAAACCGAACTCGGGCGCATCAATCAGATGCTGGCCTCCGTCGACACGCTCGAAACGCCGCTGTTGCGTCAGATCGAAGAATTCGGCCACACGATTGCGAAAGTGATCGGCTTTGTAAGCGTCGCTGTATTCGCCTATGCGCGCTGGGTGCGCGAGCTGCCCTTTGTCGAGGCGTTTCAGGCGGTGGTCGGCATCGCGGTGTCGGTTATTCCCGAGGGCTTGCCGGCGTTGATCACCATCACGCTCGCCATCGGCGTGCAGCGTATGGCGCAACGCAACGCCATCATCCGCCGATTGCCGGCCGTCGAGACGCTGGGTTCGGTGTCGCGCATTTGCTCCGATAAGACCGGCACGCTGACGCTGATGGAAATGATGGTCGCATCGGCGGTCACGGCCGATGCGACCTATCGCGTCACTGGCGACGGCTATGCGAGCGAAGGCCAAATTCTGCTCGGGGACAAGCCCGGCGAAACAAGCGCTGCGCTCAGGGGAATGGGCATCGTTTCCGCGCTTTGCAACGACTCGGAGCTAAGGTGGCAAGACACCGTCTGGAAAGTCGAGGGCGACCCGACCGAAGCGGCTTTGTATCCCTTCGCCACGAAAATAGGCCTGGATCGCAACAGCGAAAGAGAGGGGCGTCGTCGCGTCGACGCGATCCCCTTCGAGTCGGAACATAAATTCATGGCGACTTTGCACGAGGAGCCAGGGGGCGGGCGCCTTCTCCTTGTCAAAGGCGCGCCGGAGGTCATCCTCGTCAATTGTGACCGACAGGAGACGGAGAGCGGCGCCGAGCCGCTTCGGCGCGACTATTGGACGGAGGCGTCAGACAAGTTGGCCGCCCACGGCGAACGCGTGCTCGCGCTTGCGTGGCTACAAAATCCGACCTTAGCAACAAAGAATTTGGGCCCAGCCGATCTTCCCAAGAATCTTGTCCTCATCGGCCTCGTTGGATTGATGGATCCGCCGCGCAAAGAGGCCGTGGAGGCGGTCGCCGAGTGTCACAAGGGCGGCATTCGCGTCACGATGATCACGGGCGATCACAAGATCACCGCGGCCGCGATCGCGAAAATGCTCGGCATCGGCGACGGCAAGACCGCCGTCGCCGGCGTAGAGATCGAAGCGATGAACGACGGCGCCCTTCAGGAAACCGTACGAAACGTCGATGTCTTCGCGCGCGCCAGCCCCGAACACAAGTTGCGTCTCGTGAAGGCGATACAAGCCAACGGCCAAGTGGTGGCGATGACTGGCGACGGCGTGAACGACGCCCCGGCGCTGAAGCGCGCCGACATCGGCGTCGCGATGGGCATCAAGGGCACCGAAGTCACGAAGGAAGCGGCGGCGATGGTGCTCGCCGACGACAATTTCGCCTCGATCACGGCGGCGGTGCGCGAGGGGCGCACGGTATACAACAATATCGAAAAAGCGCTGCTGTTCATGCTTCCGACCAATGTCGCGCAGGCCTTGGTCATCCTCGTTGCGATTGTCGCGGGCTTCACTCTGCCGATCACCGCGCCGCAAATCTTGTGGGTCAATATGGTGACGTCCGTGGCCCTGGGCCTTGTGATCTCCTTCGAGCCCCATGAACGCGACGTGATGTTGCGTCTGCCGCGCGCCGTCTCGCGGCCGATCCTCGACGGCTTCGCCGTGTGGCGCGTCGTTTTCGTCGGCGTGGCCCTCCTCATCCTCACGCTTGTCGCCTTTTTCTGGATGAAGTCGCTTGACGCCTCTGACGAACTTGCGCGCACGATCGCCGTCAACACGCTTGTCATCGGACAGATTTTCTATCTTCTGAACAGCCGATTTAAAACCGAATCGTCGCTGTCGCTCTCAGCGCATCTCGGCAATCGTTACCTGCCGATGGGCATCGGCGCCGTCATCGTTCTGCAACTGCTCTTTACCTATGCCAGCCCCCTCCAGCGGCTTTTCGGCACCGCGGCGGCGCCTTTGGAGATATGGCCGTGGTTGCTGCTCGGCGGCCTGATCTTTTTCCTCGTCGTCGAGACCGAAAAATTCTTCATCCGACGGCTCCTGCAATCGCGTGCGTCGACCGCGAGCGGGCAGGGGATCGGAGAGATTTTGCCCCTTGCCGGGCGAACGCCCGATTCACCGCTGTCTGCGCGGCCGTCCGGACGATGGCAAGCGCTGCTCGGTGGGATGGCCGTTGCGGCTCTCATCGCGGGGGAACTCTTCGTCTTCTGGCGTCAAGGCGGCGCTCCATACGTCACCACGGCGGTCGTGAAGAGTCCGACGCACGCCTCCGGCGAGAGGACGGCCTTCGAGCGCCAAGACGCGATCGCACAGGTTACAGGCCGCGTCTTCGCAATTCTTTGTGAGAAAGGCGCCTCGGTTCGAGCCGGCCAGTTATGTGCGAAAATCGATCCTTCTCCATTCGAAAAGGCGATCGCAAACGAGAAGGCGGCGCTCGAAGTGGCGCTAGCGCGGCAGGAGGGAAGCGCGCTGGCCGCCGCAAGGGCAAAAAAAAGCGCGGAACAATTACAGCGGCGGCAATCCGGCGGCGCGCAATTGCGCAACGTCGAAGCCAGGGCGAAGAGCTCCGAGGAGCGTGCAGAGAGCGATCACGCCGCCGTCGAGCGCATTAGGGCGGCGCTAGCCGCAGCTGAAGGCGACCTAGCTCGCACGGATGTGGCCGCGCCGATTGCGGGAACGATTATATCGACTGCTCAGACGGGGGCCGAGGTCGTGAGCGGACGCGGCCCAGCAGTCTTCTCCGTCGCTTCATCGGGAACAGGTGATGCACGACTTAGAATAACAACGAGCGCCGCAGAATACGGGGCGAAACGCGCGGCGCGAGAGCACGTGCTGGATCGACTCCCCGAGGGCTGGACTTTCGTGTGGGTCCTACGCGACGGGGTGGCTTCCCCGGTCGGCGTTCGATTGGGCGGCGGAGAAAATGGCTATCTGGACGTTCGTGAAGGCGCATTGATAGAGGGGGATTTAGTCGTGTCGGACGAAAGGGAGCTTCGATAAGCGATGCCGAAATTGTCTCTCAAATTAGCGTCAAGCTTCGAATTGCGCCGCGGGCCGAAATCGCCCGGGAAACGCATGCGGGCAGTCCGCCTGCGTCAGGCGCGGCCCCGGACTGCCGCTTTGCAAAGGAAATAATTGCTAGGTATACAAAAAGGCGATCGTGCAATTTTGCGAGGTGAATTTGCGATGACAAACGGCCTTGAATCGTCCGGAGCCCAGTCCGGCGGCGTGCTCTCCTGGCTTCGCACGCGATTGCCTTATCTCGTCGTCTTGATCCTGGCGATAGTCGGCGTGGCCTATACCAGTATGTCGGGCCGGCCGCTGTATGGCTATTGGGAGTTTCTGGCTTTCGCGATCGGGCTGTCGTGCATCGCGATCGGCTTGCGTCAGACGACGGACAAGACAGAGCGCAGGCGTATTCTAGTCACCCAGTCGCTGCATTGGCTGGCGTTTCTCATCGCGATGAGCATCCTTCTCCTGCCGTCGGTGAACACCTTCCTCAATGGCCCTGCGACGGGTCTTGCACTCATGCTCTTGCTTGCGCTCGGAACCTTCGTAGCGGGCGTCCACGTTTCCACGGAGATTGCCGTTCTAGGCATCGTTCTCGCCCTCACCGTGCCTGCGATGGCCTGGTTGAAGCAGTCCGCGCTGATGCTTGTCCTGATTGGATTGGTGATCGGTGGCCTTGCTGTCGCCTTCAGGCCGCAGAGAAACGACGTGTGAGTTTCGAAAAAAGGTGCGGTGATGAAGCTTGGCGTGCCTGTCGGAGCCCCCGGCCAGAGGTTTCGCGCAGTTGCTTTTTTGCGCATTTTCATTTGTGTGGGGGCGCTAACCGGTTGCGCGGGGCCGGTGGGCGTTCTCGAGCCGGTCCGCGCTCGATCGCCAGGCGCGACGCAGCTCGACATCCTGGCGGTAACGACACGGGAGCCGTCGTCCGAAAATGGCGTCGTCTTCTCCGGAGAGCGAGGCGAGACGTCGCTGTCGAGCTTTGGGGTTTCCATCCCGCCAGACGATCGGCGCCAAATCGGGCAAGTCCAGTGGCCGAGGCAAACGCCGCCCGATCCGGTGACAGAATTCGCTACAACGCGCATCGATCGTCTAAAGGACTTGAGGCAGGTCGATACGTGGATTCGCAGGCAAGGAGTCAAGAGCCGCCGCGTCCTCGTTTTCGTTCATGGTTTCAATACGCGCTTCGAAAGCGCTTTATTCTCTATCGCGCAGATTGTTCATGATTCAGGCGCCGATGCCGCGCCGATTCTCTTCAGTTGGCCCTCGCGCGGCAGTCTATTCGAATACTCCTACGACCGCGAAAGCGCGAACATCTCCCGAGACGCGCTTGAGAAGTTGCTCGCGCAATTGGCGGAGAGCCCCGCGGTAGGTGAAATCACCATTCTCGCGCATTCCATGGGCGCATGGCTTGCGATGGAGTCGCTGCGTCAGATGGCTATCCGCCACGGTAAGGTTCCCGAGCGCATTCACAATGTGATCCTTGCCTCGCCGGATATCGACGTCGACTTGTTTCGCACTCAATTGACTGCTCTCGGAGAAAGACGCCCCCGTTTCGTGGTGTTTGTTTCCCGGCGGGATCGAGCCTTGCAATTGTCGCGCAGTATCGCTGGGAACATCGAACGGCTCGGCGTCGCTGATGCCGAAACGAAGCCTTGGATTGAAGAAAATGGCGTCGAGGTCATCGACCTGACCGGCGTTGGCAGCGGGGATCTGACGCGGCACAGTAAATTTGCTGATAACCCTGATGTCGTGAGATTCCTTGGATCACAGCTCATCAACGGCGGCTCGATGGTCGATACGCAGGTAGGCGTTGGCGAACGTCTTGGGGGAGCCGCGATGGGACTCGCGCAAGGCGTCGCGGGCGCAACTGGATTGACTTTGAGCGCTCCGATTGCCGTGGTGGATCCCAATGTGAGACGCGCCTATTCGAACCAGTTAGGTCAATTGAGACGAGCTGTCGACAACGCGGTTGCCTCGGGTTCTGATTGGTGAGAAGCTATCAGGGTTAAACAACTTTTTCCGTCCATATCGTCATGTAAGCGACACGCGCCCTTGGCACTTTAGAGAACGCAAAGCTTGGAAACGCGCCAGCGCGCGTGTCCGCAGGTGTCTTGGGTGGTGTCGACGCTAGATCCGACGAAGTCAGACGCCCTCGCCGGTAACAGATGATAGGGTTGACGCAAGATTGAAACTGCAAGCGTGGGAGACGTCGCATGTCCGCTCTTGATCGTCGCGCATTTTTGGGTCGCCTTTTTGCTGGCGCTGTAGTTGCGGGGGCAGGAGTCTCCCTGCTTCCGACTAACGCCGAAGCTGGTCCACTCGTGGGAGCGATCGCCGACGGCGCGTTGCCGGACAATCCCGTCGAACAGGCGGCTGTCCGCACCACTTGTTGGTGGCGCCGCGGTCGACGCGTCTGCACCAGAAGACCGGTGCGCCGTGTCTGTTGGTGGCGCGGCGGGCGTCGTATTTGCCATTGGCGCTGATACAGGGCCTTCCAGTCAACCATCTGAAGCCCTGAGTCGTTTAAAGGCGGCCAAGACAATGGCTGTCCTCCGCCGACCAGGCAAGAATTTGACGATTGAAATGGAGTCGGTCGCGCAGCGCACGCTCCAAATTTGAACGGAGTAAGGCATGTCCGATCTCGTTGTCATCGTCTATGAGACCGAGGCAAAGGCCGAGGAAATGCGTAATAAGATATTCGAGCTTCAGAAGGAATATTTAATCGAGCTCGGCGACGCGGCGATCGCGGTGAAGCAGCCAGACGGCAACGTGAAGCTCAACCAGCTTTTGAACACAACGGCGGCGGGCGCGGCCTCTGGCGGCCTCTGGGGCCTACTCATCGGGATGATTTTCTTGAATCCGTTGCTGGGCGTCGCACTGGGCGCAGCCTCCGGCGCCCTTAGCGGCGCCTTGTCGGACTATGGCGTCAACGACAAATTCATGAAGGATTTGTCGGAGTCGCTTCATCCAGGCAACGCCGCACTGTTCCTTCTCATCAAGAAAGTGACTGGCGACAAGGTTCTTGAGGCCGTCAAGGGCACGGGCGGAACGGTGTTGAAAACCTCGCTCGACGACAGCAAGGAAAAAGCGCTGCGCGACGCGCTGGCTGCGAGCTGATTTCTAACCATCGCAACGCATCGCCTCCGAGGCGGCGCGCTTTGCCACCTTGGGCGTGTGATGAAGTTAAATTTATTGTCGAAATTGAACGCTCCGGGTCCGGTTGGACCTGACGATCTCGTGAGGCGCGCCGTAACCGTCGCTGTCATCGCCGCGGCGACGATCGGCGGCGCGATAGCCGCATGGCGGCTCAGCGATCTGCTGCCAACGGTTTTTGCGACCATTCTCCTCGCCATCGCGTGGCGCGGAAGCGCGGATCTCATATCACGCCGCACGCGGGCGCCACTTGGGTTGTCTCTGCTGCTCGTGGCAATCGGTCTCGCCGCCCTGTTATTCTTCTGCGTGTCGCTGTTCGGGGGGCAACTGTTAGCGCAATACGACGAAGTTGCGATCGATATCCCCGCGGCGCTCGCGCTGATCGAGCGCTTGATCGAGGAGCACCCATGGGGCCGCTTTCTGGAGAAATTGACGAGTCTCGATTTCTCTCAGGCTGCGGCTCCCGTCGCCAATAAATTCGGTGAAGCGCTCGGCATTCTCGGCGGCGCCGTCGGGATGACGATCTTCGTGATCATCGGGGCCGCCTATCTTGCGGCCGATCCGACAAGCGCTTCTTCGGGCGCCTTGGCGCTGACGCCCTCGTCGCATCGTGAAGCAATGAGCCGGTTTCTCGAGCGCTCCGGCCCTGCCTTGCGGCAGTGGCTCGTTATCCAGCTCTACGTTGTCGTCATGAACACCGTCTTCGCCGCAATTCCGCTTTGGGCATTCGGCGTGCCTGCCCCATTGGCGATCGCGACAATCAGCGGCGCTCTCGCTTTCATTCCGTATTTTGGCTCCATGGTCGCGCTCGTCATCGCGGCGCTTGTCGCGCTACCGCATGGGGTAGGAGCGGCGGCTCTAGCCGCACTGTCGGTGGGCGGAGCGAGCTTCATCGAAGGCTATTTGATCACGCCCTATCTGCAGGGGCGATCGCTCATGGTTCCTCCCGTCGTTCTGCTGTTCTTCATGCTCGCCTTCGGCACTCTTTTCGGCGCGATGGGGGTGGCCTTGGCGGTTCCCGCAACTGTTGTGGTTTTCACGGCGTGGGAAGCCTTTGGGAGCCAAACTAAATAAAAAAACGGGGTTGGGACAGGGCCACAAGCTTTTGGCGGCAAACCAAAAACAGGCCGCCGTTTTTCTTTCTCAGCTGGATTTGCAGCGTCCTCCCGACAATATGTCCGCTATTCCGCGAGTTGGAGGAAATTCATCCAGTAGCGTTATCGCGGCGATCGCCAAGGGGACGCCGAGAAAGGCGCCAAGCGCACCCCATAAAAACGTCCACAAAACGATCGAAAAAAGTACGAGCGGCGGCGAGATCGCCAACGCCGCACCTGAAAAGAGCGGCTCAAGATAGCTTCCGATGACTGCCTGAATTAGTAAGACGCCGCCTAGGACGAAAACCGCGGTTTCGACAGATCCGAATTGGACAAATGCAAATAGAGGTAAAAGCACAGTGACTATCAGCGATCCGAGATACGGGAGATAATTGAGAGAAAAGGCTAGTACGCCACAGGCTGCAGCCAGCTCCAAGCCTACGAAGCGCGCAAAGACCCAAACTGAAAGTCCAGTTGCAATGCTGGCGAGTGTCCTCACCAAGATGTAGGTGCGAAACTTCTCCCCAATCCGTCGCCCCGCTTCCACGAGATGATGACCCGCGTCTCCGTGCTTCAAAGCGGCGATACGTTCAGTAATGGTATTCGTCTCTCCGAGGCCAAGAATGACGTAGATGATCACGATCAGCGCGAAGGCAAGGATCAGGTTTGCTTGCATCGCGACTACATGAAGGATGCGAACAACCGTCGCGGGGTTGAAATGATCCGAAACCATCGCAAGGACGAAAATATCGTGGGCTTCGAGCCAAGCGGTCGATGAGACGAGAGAATACTGAATGTGATCGAGATTGCTGCTGATCCATTCGGCGACTCCACGCCCCCCCCATACAATCACAGACAACAGCGCCAAAATGGTTGAAGCCGTCACGGCCACCGTGATCGCCAACGCCAACGCTTTACCGATTCTCTGATTGCAGTTTTCTCTGCATCGGCCAGGCGATCATAATAATGAAGATCGCGAAGACTGCGGGCTCAAGAACGGCCTGGGCGAATTTGCACGCCGTCAGTACTAGCAGGATTGCTATGATAACGCCGGCCGTCGCCCCGATTGGTCTGTCGCTCATGACAATTTTTGTTCCTAGCAAGGGCCCGGCCTCGGAGCTGAGCGACGAACCATGTCTGCGTGACCGCAGCGACAACCTGTGTCTACAATGCCTGTCGAAACGTGGTCTCGAATTCTCGAAAACACCATAACACGGTCTTCGGAGTCAAATCCGCGGCCTTGCCGGCATGGCAGCTGGCGTCAGGGGCCAACTGTTTTGATCAATCGGATCATTAAGCGAATACTCTCACGATCGAAATTGACAGAGATGCCGCTTTCCTTAGCCGTCGGCGCCGGACTGCGCCGAGATTCATATCCGTGGGGAGTTCGAAGAAATGCTTTCCAGTCGGTCTGCCTCCGGGCCGAGGAGAGATGTTGACGAGATGTATGGAGTGCTCTCTGATAGTGCGATGGTACTCTTTGCGAGGTGGAAATGCTGACTTTAGCGGTCAGAGCGATCTCATGGATATTGGGACTATTTGCGCTTGTCGTGATCGTTTTTTTGGGCGTTCGCGTTTACATATCACAGCAAGGCCCGCAGCTGGAGCCTTGGCATCTATATGCGCCGGTGGAGCTCTCCGTCGATGAAATCGACGGCGCGGATTGGGAGAAGTATCTCAGGGCAGAAGGCGACATTTTTGACTCCGTTCGGGCGAATGTCGGCGCGAAATTAGCTGTCGAGGATCTGGTCCCCTTCAATCGGTATTTCGAGGGAAGCGCCGTTAATCCGGACCATTTTGACCGCAACTGGAATCGATCCTATCGCCTGGAGCCGAAAGGCCGCCCCGTCGGCGCGGTCTGTACTGCTGCACGGTTTGACGGATTCTCCGTATAGCCTGCGTCACATCGCCGCTTTCTATCTCGATCACGACTTTGCTGTCGTCGCAATTCGCATCCCCGCGCATGGCACGACGCCAGCGGCATTGGCGGATGTCGCTTGGGATAAATGGCTGGCGGCGACAAGATTGGCCGTGCGTGAAGCCCGGCGATTAGCGCCAGATGCCGCGCCGCTGCATATCGTCGGCTTCTCGAACGGAGGGTCGCTCGCGCTCAAATATGCTTTGGATTCGATTGAAGATCCTCTTCTTCCTCGCGCAAACCGAATGATACTTATCTCTCCAATGGTGGGCGTGACGACATTTGCACGGTTTGCGGGATTCGCGGGGCTTCCCGCCTTGTTTCCCGCCTTCGCGAAGGCCGCTTGGCTAAGCATCCTCCCAGAATTCAATCCATTTAAATACAATTCGTTTCCCGTCAACGGCGCACGCCAGTCGTGGCTTCTCACCGATGCGCTACAAAGGCAGATCAATAGACTACAGCGCGATCGCCAATTGACGACGCTCCCGCCGGTTCTCACGTTCCAGTCCGTGCTCGACTTTACCGTTAGCACCCGCGCGATTGTCTCGGAACTATACGAAAATCTTCCGCCCAACGGCTCCGAGCTGGTATTGTTCGATATCAATCGAAACGCAAAATTCGGTCCTTTGTTTCGCGCATCTGCCGATACCAAGCTGGCTGACGTTGTGCCGCCACGAATAAGAAACTTTCGCTTATCAATCGTGGAGAATGCTGGGGAGGGAACTGATGACGCAAGGGAACGTGTGATAGAACCTGGCCGCACGGAGGAGCAAGCTAGCGCCATGGGATTGAAATATCCAAGAGGCGTGTATTCGCTTTCGCACGTCGCGCTACCCTTTCCGTTGAACGATTCATTGTACGGCCTCGAACCGGACAGCATGGAGGATTACGGCGTCCATTTGGGGGCGCTTCCTCTGCGCGGCGAGCGTGGCGCATTGATCGTGAGCGTCGAAGCGTTGGTCCGGATGTCTTCAAACCCGTTTTTTCCTTTTATGCTGAAGCGGCTGGGAAGTGTCCTCCCACCTCGACCCAACGGCATGCGTTCTGAAGAGGGGAGCGAGGTTGCTGTCCCTGGAGCGAACGGCCGGATCGACGACGCGCAGTCACGCAGCGAGGACGTCCGCAAACCCGGAGCTGCAATAAGTCAGCAGCGGCGATCACGCGATGGATTGAAGAGGCCGAAGTAGAATTTACTTAAAGTGCGCTCTGATCAGAACCGATGCTCCACTCGCCTGGGCGGTCGGCAGGGGGCACGACCGATCCTAAAGCAAATCGCGGGCAAGAAGTTCGTCCGCAGCAAGTGTCGTATCGCGATCGACACCAACCGCGCTCCAGCGCGACCGTCAATTCGCTTGAAATTTGCAGGAGACAGATCATGATGCTAAAATAGTTGTGCGTTCAACGCTATGCAAAACGATATATTCGGGAGGAAATCTACCATGGATCATGAAGCCGAAAGCAAATCCAAAATGTCCCGCCGTTCTTTCGTCGCGGCGCTTTTCGCTGCGGCGGCAATTGTTCCGGCGGTTGCGCTTGAGCCGTCCGAAGCGGAGGCCCTCGAATCCGTGGAGCGGCAGTTCTCCGGGGTCCGGCACCAGCCGCGCGTGTCGCGTCCGCGCAGCCCGACAAGGGGATCGCGTCGTCACCGTCGGATTGCTCGTGTTCGACATACTGGCAGTCCGCAGCCGAGACCTGACGCTCCCGCTGCGCAGTAAGCATTCGATTGTCGCGTCGTCCCGATGCCGAATCGGGGCGACGCGATTCGCCTTTCTTCAGAAACGAAAAGAGGCGCGGGTAGACGGGTTTAGGTTGCGAAGCGAGGGGCGGGCTTAAGGCTGTTTCAGGGAAGTCGCGGGGGGTCACAGAGCGCGTGCGCTTCAGGCATATGTCCCAGCGTTTTTTCAACACAGCTCAGTTGTGGGGAATGGGCGTGGTCATGGTGGTCGCGTTGCAATGATGCGACACGTTGCAAGGATTTAATTGCGTTCCTTAGCGCCGGCTTTTCTTGGTGCGAAGGGTGTGTCTTTAAGAAGTTATCATCTACTCAGAAAGATCCCAGTTTAGTGCCAAGCACAATGACGGCCACAAGGGCGAGGATGGCCCCGACAATTGCGACGACAACAATGTGGAAATAGCTTTCACTGTGTTTACATCCGCAGACGGCGAGCAACGTGACGATCGCGCCATTGTGCGGAAGGCTGTCGAGCGTTCCTGCTCCAATCACGGCGACGCGATGCAGCAGCGCTGGATCGATCCCCTGTTTTTCGGCGATGTGCAAGTAGGTCTCTCCGAGCGTGTCGAGGGCGATCGTCAGCCCGCCTGAAGCCGAACCGGTGAGTGAAGCGAGCACGTTCGTCGCGATCGCCAGGGACACGAGGGGCCCGCCCTCGATGCCAAGAACCCAGTTTCGTACAGTTCCGAAGGCGGGCAGGGCCGCAACGACCGCGCCGAAGCCTACGAGACTTGCGACGCTAACCAGCGGCAGCACGGAGGCGGTGACGCCAGCGTCGACGGTCTCGCGGATGAGCGTGAGGCGGCGCCAGTTCAGGAGGATGAGAGTCACGATTGCGGCGGCGAGGGCGACGATCACCGACCAGACGCCGCCGACCGCGGCGAGTGTCGTCGGTCCCCAGCGCTCTTCCGACAGGAACGAGTCGTCGATATGCGGAATGACGCGCAGGGACATGACGAGGTTGACGACGATGACCACGACGAGAGGAAGCGCGGCGACGAATATATTGGGTCCTTCCGCGCGCTGGCCATGTGGGAGCTCAGCGAGGTCGAATTCTCGCGCGGTCGCGGCACGTTCGCGGATAGACTGATCCTGGGTGACGTCCACCTCTATCGTGGCCGGCTCGCCGAATCCCTCGCCACGGCGACGCGCAGATTTTTCCACGCGCAACAGCCACCACATGCCGAAGGCGAACATAATGAGCGAGGCGATGACGCCAAGCCCCGGCGCGGCAAACGCTGTCGTGCCGAAGAAGGGCATCGGAATTGCGTTTTGAATTGCCGGTGTACCCGGTAGCGCGGACATCGTGAATGTCGAGGTCCCAAGCGCAATGGCCGCAGGTGCGAGACGGCGGGGCGTTCCCGCCTTGCGGAACAGTTCCTGCGCCATGGGTGCGAGAACGAAGAAGGCGACGAAGAGGCTGACGCCGCCATAAGTGACCAAAGCGCCCGCCAGAACGACGGAGAGGATCGCTCGACGCGGACCGAACTTCTCCGACATGAAATTTGCAATCGCTGTGACGGAGCCGCTGTCGTCCATCAATTTGCCGAATAGGGCGCCGAGCAAAAAGATCGGAAAAAACTGTGCCACGAAGCGCGACGCGCCTTCCATGAATGTCACGGTCCAATGCGCCAGCGCAGGTTCGCCCGCAATGAGCGCTGCAAAGAGCGCGGCTGCCGGCGCCAGAAGCAAGACGCTCCAGCCTCGATAGGCAAACCAGATGAGGCCGCAAAGCGCGACCAGGATACCGAGCAGGCCCATTCTCAGATCCCTTCCAGCAAACTATCCAAATCGAACGTGGAGCGGCGACCGATGTCGTCTCCGTGCGCTTCCAAAAACGATTGCGCGGAACGCCGTCCCTCGTCTCGCAACATGCAAAGGAAGTTCCACTCCGCGAGCAATTTCGATGACGCGCTGAGATCCGTCATCATCTCGGAGGTGATGCGATGCATGCGCATTCCGGCCCACCGCGCGCCCTCCTGACCATCAGGATTCGCCGCCTGACGCAGCAGCGCGATCATGCGCAGCTCTTTGAGCAGAACCGAGTTGAAAGAAACTTCGTTGAGCCGATTCAAGATATCTGTCGCGGATCTCGGTTTCTCCTTCCGCTCGACCGGATTGATTTGCACCAGGATCGTATCTCGAGACACACATTCTCGCACCAGCGGCGTGATCGTCGGATTGCCAGCGTAGCCGCCGTCCCAATATTCCTCGCCATCGATCTCGATGGCTCGAAACATGGTGGGTAGACAAGCCGAGGCGAGTAGCGCGTCGGGCGTCAGGTCGCCATTCCGGAAGACGCGGGCGCGGCCTGTCGAAACGCTGGTCGCGGTTACGAAAATCTTGATCGACGCGTTCGCCAGCAGCTCGAAATCGACGACATCGGCGAGGATTTGCCGGAGCGGATTTACGCTGTTGGTCACAAAGTCATATGGCGAAAACAGACGGGAAAACAGATCCGATGCGACGAAGACCGGAGAGGAATTGAGCGTCCAGCGGCCGAGCAAAACGTCGATTGGACCGCGCTGCAAGGGACTAAGTCGCGCCGCCTCCGATACGCGCCGCCACAAGAGCTCCAGCGCTTCCCGCGCGCCGGAATTTCCAGCCTTCGCGTGCCCGCTGATCAGCGCCGCCGCATTCATTGCGCCGGCGGATGTTCCAGAAATTCCTTCGATCTTGAAATGGTCTTCTTGCAGCAGGCGATCGAGAACGCCCCAGGTATAGGCCCCGTGAGCGCCTCCCCCTTGCAGGGCGAGATCTATCGAGACCGCATCGCCTGGCATGGTTCTCACTCCCGCTCGAGCGCGTCCGTCGCCCATTCAAGGCGGTTTTCGAGTGCGTCGGAAGTGATCACCCGAATTTTTCCGATTTACCCGGTTCGATGGATCGGCATCGCGCGTAAACTTTCGATGACGC
The DNA here is from genome assembly GCA_963806665.1 of uncultured Alphaproteobacteria bacterium. Taxonomy (GTDB): domain Bacteria; phylum Pseudomonadota; class Alphaproteobacteria; order Rhizobiales; family Beijerinckiaceae; genus Methylocystis. The sequence goes on from CAWDYM010000007.1 coordinate 900,603, forward strand.
TTGTCATCGCCGCCACGCGAAAGGCGAGAGCGCTTCGTGCGTCGAGCCAGCTCATTTCTCGGAGCGATCTCGAGGATTTCCGACCGTCGAGAAGCGCTGGCCGAAATTATCCATTTGGACGGGGCCAAAAGTAATTCGGTCCCGTCTCACTGCTGAATCCCATCGGGAATACGCTTCAATCACCTTTTTGTGCCGTTCGAATGACGGGCGATCAAACGCATTTTCGTGGTCGTTCAAACTGAAGGAGGGCGCCTCTCAGCGCCAATGAACGCAGCGTCGATGTCCGAATCCGTGACGCGTATTCCATCGGCGAGTCCACTTGACGCAACGCGCTCCGGCGGGCGTGGTGTGCGAGACCTGCTGGACCAAAAGCGACGCCGCCTCCCCCCCGAAATCGTCGGCGTTGGACAAGGCGGCAGAATAGGACGGGGAGGCAGCGGTTAAAAATGCCGCGCAGGCGACAGCGAAAAGCGATGCTTTATGATGGAATTTCACTTCGTTCCTCCCATTTTAACCGAACTGGTTTCCGGACGACTTTTCCAGCCGCAATACCTATTACGTTACGTCTACTACCGGGAGTCAAGGCCCGATCTATTCGTCAACGAGTAGTTGCGGCCACCGCCGGTGTCGAGCATGCAGCATAGGCGGAGCCACGCGAGGCGGCGTGCGTTCTTGGATTGCTGCCGCAAAGCGATGGCTTTCTGTCAGCGTCGAAGCTATTGCTGGTTTGGGCGATTGCACAACTCGGCGGCGCGACGCTCAGCCAACTGATTGCGCGCATCGCCAAAGTTGAGAAATCGAAGCCATAACGCTCTCTTTCGGGTCGTGAAAACATGCAACAGCAATTCGATGTTTTTATTGGCGAGGCGCCGGACGTTCTTGCAGTGCATTGGGGCTGGCCAATTGCGCTCGGCGTAATTCTCATGGTGTTGGGCGTTCTGGCGATCTGGCATGCGCGGGCGGCGACGATGCTCTCCGTGCGCCTTCTCGGCGCGCTGCTCCTGGCGTCGGCTCTGTCCGTCCTGGTTTTCGCCTTCTCCTTCGCCGGATTCTGGACCGAGTTCTTTATCCATGTGTTATGGGCGGCGATCATCTTGATCCTGAGTCTGATGCTCATGACGCGCCCGGCGATCGGCGCCGTCGCGATCACAATGCTGATTGCGATCTATTTCATCATCTCGGGTGTAAGTGGCGTCGCCTTCGCCCTGTCAGCCCATGTCGACCATCTCGGGCTCTACCTGTTTGAGGGAGCCGTGAGCATTATGATCGGATTGATGCTCTGGGTCGGTAGGCCATTTTCCAGCATGTGGGCCATCGGCACGCTTGTGGGAATCGATTTACTGATCAGGGGCAGCGCCATTTTGTTTCTGGGACTGACCTTGCGCGCAATCTCCGCATGATCACAAGCGCCAACCTTCGCCTCGAGATCGCCTAGAAAGTAGTCGTTCTCCAGCTTGATGCGGTTCTTGAGATTTTGGCGCTCGCGTTCGATCTTGCCCTGCATCTGCGGATGACAGGGCGCGCCGTGCATATGCTCGATCGTAACGCTCGTGAAGTTGCGGCTGCGGCTTGGGCCGGAATACTGGAACGATGGTAAACGCAGCCTTCGGCCGCCTGCGCATTCTGCTCCATGGATACTTGGGCTCAGCTGGGCGCCGATGCCGATGCTTTGCGACGCCACTGCAATCCTGCGCACGCCTCACCCCCGCAGCCGCGCCATCAACCCCATCGCCGCCGCGGGGTTTCGCACCTTCGCGCCGCGGATGACATAGAGAAAAACGTCACGCGCACTGCGCCTGGGCGTATTGGAGGAAAGGCGCGGCAAATCCGCCGGACCGCTTCCCGCCGCCCACAGCCGTGCGCGCGCCGCCCAGGCGTCGAGCTCCGCTTCGCTGTAGCCCGCCGCATGTGCGGCGTCGGTGCCCATGATGCGCGCATAGACGAAGGGCGCCGTGAGGTCGGCGATGAGCGGGAATTCCGAATCCCCCGCAACCACGATTGCGACCTGATGCGCGCGCGCCAGCGCCACGAAGGCGGTTGTCTTGAAGCTGTCGTCGCGCACTTCGATCGCGTGACGCAGGCGCGTCCCTTCGCTTTCCCTCGGCAAGGCGGCGAGGAAGCCTTCGAAGAAGGCAAGATCGAACTTGCGCGTGTGCGGAAACTGCCAGAGCACCGGACCGAGCTTTTCGCCGAGCGTCGCGACGCCGCTGTCGAAAAAGCGCTCGATGGAGGCGGCGGCTTCTTTCGGCGTGCGGCGCGTTACGACGTAGCGCGGCGCCTTCACGCTGAAAACGAAGCCTTCCGGCGTCTCCTCGCGCCAGCGCGCAAAGCTCTCGCGTGTCTGCGTGCGATAGAAGGTGGCGTTGATCTCGATCGAGGAAAAATGGCGGCTGGCGTATTCCAGCTCGCGTTTCTGTGGCAGATCGTCCGGATAGAAGACGCGCCGCCAGGGCGCATAGTTCCAGCCGCCGACGCCGACATGGATGCGGCCCGCCGTCATCGGCGCTTCTCCTTTTTTGCGAGGGCTGGAAATAGCGCACGGGACACGTAAAGCGAGCGAGGGGTTGCGCGCATGCGCCCTCGCGCCATTTTTGGCCATTGCGGAAGGGCCGGTTATTCGGGAACTTAGCGTCGAAGGAAGGAAGCATTATGGCCACGAAGCCCCATCTGTTGCTGTTTGCCTGCGTCACATTTGCGGTCGCTTCCTGCGATCGTGGCGCTGCGCTTCCCGAAATCGCAGGCTACGGTCCCAACCCCACGCTTCCCCCTCCGCAGCCGACGCCAAGCTGGGCGCCGCATGTCGACGTCGCGCCCGCCGTCGGTTGGCCGGTGGGCGAAAAGCCGACCGCAGCCGCTGGACTGGAGGTCAAGGTTTTCGCGTCCGGTCTCGAGCATCCGCGCTGGCTCTATGAATTGCCGAATGGAGACATTCTCGCGGCCGAGACCGATGCGCCGCAAAAGCCGCGCAGCGCCGGCGTCGGCGGCCTGCGCGGCTTTGTTGAAGGCTTGGTGATGCGCACCGCCGGCTCGCACAGGGGAAGCGCCAATCGAATCTCGCTGCTGCGCGACGCGGATGGCGATGGGGTCGCCGAGACGCGCACGACATTGATCGACAAGCTCAACTCGCCTTTCGGGATGGCCCTTGTCGGCGACCAGCTCTACATCGCCGACGCGGATGCTTTGGTACGTGTTCCTTACAAGGACGGCGATACGAAAATCGACGCGGCCCCGCAGAAGGTCGTGGACCTTCCGGCCGGACGCAACCATCACTGGACGAAGAGTCTGATTGCTAGCAAGGACGGGTTGCGCCTCTACGTCGGCGTCGGCTCCAACTCCAATGTTGCAGAGAACGGCCTCGAGGAAGAGAAGGACCGCGCCGCTATTCTGGAAATTGATCCTGCGACGGGCGCAAAGCGCGTCTTTGCCTCGGGTTTGCGCAATCCCGTGGGCATGGGTTGGAATCCCGCGACGGGCGCTTTGTGGGTTTCGGTCAACGAACGCGACGAGATAGGCGACAATCTCGTGCCCGATTACATGACCTCGGTGAAGGAGGGCGGCTTTTACGGCTGGCCGTTCAGCTATTGGGGGCAGAACGTCGACGCGCGCGTCTCGCCGCAGAACCCGGAGCTGGTGAAGGCGGCGATCCGGCCGGATTATGGTCTTGGCGATCACACCGCCTGCCTCGGCTTCACCTTCGTCGGCGACGCGAGGCTGGGCCCGTTTCAGAACGGCGCGATCGTCTCGCAGCATGGCTCGTGGAACCGCACGCCGCGCGCCGGCTATCGTGTCATCTTCGTGAAATTCGACAATGGCGCGCCCATCGGGGGACCGCAGGACGTGCTGACGGGCTTCCTCAACGACAAGGGCGAGGCGCGCGGGCGGCCGGTCGGCGTCATCATCGACCGGCGCGGCGGACTGCTTGTCGCGGACGATGTCGGCGGCGTCGTTTGGCGGGTGAACGCAAAGAACGACTGAGACAGCTTTCGCGCCGGGCGTTCGCGGGTAGGCGGCTAAACCTTAGCCTCGCCTATGCTATCATCGCGCCGACTCAGTCCGGAGAGCGGAGCCGGTGCCAGATTTCTTCGTCGGCCTTGTGGCCTTTGCGGTCTGTTTCGCCGGCGCCATCGGTTTCTGCGCCGTCTTCTGCCTTCCTTATACGCGCATTGGCCGTGATGCCGCTTGTCGCTCCGCGCTTTCGAGGCGATCTACTGGCTGGATCAGAAATTGAACTGCAGGCCCGATCACGCAAAGCCTGACGAGTTGATCTGCAATCGTGGCGGCCATCCCGGCGGCTCCTATGGCGGCTCGCGCTGTAGCTGGCGTTGGGACGGCGGTTCCGGCTCGACGGATAGTCGGTCCTTCGGCGGCTTTGGCCACGCGGGCGGCTTTCACTTCAGCGGGGGCTGATGAAACGCGAAACGTCCACGCCGCGAGCGAACGTCGAGCGGCACTTCAAGGAGATCGGCTTCTCCAATGCTCACATCGACGGCGCGCCCTATTGGGACGAGAGCGCCCGCTACATCTTCACGCTGCGGGAGATCGAGTCCGACATAGAGACGGCGACCAGCGAGATCGCCACGCTGTGCCAGGAACTGATGTGGCGCATCGTGGCGAGCGAGGAGATGATGGATCGCCTGCACATTCCGGCGCATGCGCGCGACCTCGTCGCTGAGAGTTTTCGAAAGTGCGATGCTTCGCTTTATGGACGTTTCGACTTCGCCTACGACGGCGCCGGACCCGTCAAGCTTCTCGAATACAACGCCGATACGCCCACGAGTCTCTATGAGTTCAGCTGTGGTGCAATGGCACTGGCTCGAGGAGCTGATCGAGAGCGGCGCGTTGCCGCAGGACGCCGATCAATTCAACACGCTGCACGACAAGCTCATCGCGCGGTTCGAAGAGATCGCGCCCAGCAGTCTCGTTCATTTCGCCGCCATGAGCCCGAGCCTCGAGGACTGCGGCACGGCTGCCTATCTCGCCGATTGCGCCGTGGAGGCGGGCTGCGCGGCTAGGCTTCTCGACATGAAGGACGTCGGCCTCGCCGGTTCTCATTTCTGTGATCGCGACGGGCGCCGAATCGAGACGCTCTTCAAGCTTTACCCTTGGGAGTGGATGTTCGCCAACGCCTTCTCTCACGCGCCCGCAATGCGCGCCACGCGGTTCCTCGAGCCGCCGTGGAAGGCAGTGCTCTCCAACAAGGGGATGCTCGCGCTGCTTTGGGAGATGGCGCCTGCCCATCCCAATCTGCTCGAATGCTATTTCGCCGACGATAGACGCGCTGCGTCGCTAGGCGAAAGCTACGCGAAAAAGCCGATCTATTCGCGCGAGGGCGCAAATGTCGTGTTTGTGAAAGACGGCCGCGCCGTCGCCAGCGCGCCGGGCGACTACGGCGCGGAAGGTCATGTGCGACAGGCGCTCAATGTGCTGCCATGCTTCGATGGGCGTTATCCCGTTATCGGCTCGTGGCTTGTTGGCGGCGCGCCAGCTGGCGTCGGGATCCGCGAAGACGACTCTCCGGTCACCTCCAACCGCTCGCGCTTCGTGCCGCATGTGATCTTGAGTTGATCGAAAAATGTAGGCCCTATCCAGTTCCGCGCTAACTAGCCTTTGTATGCAGCAAGACGGGTTTGGAAACGGAGCAAAAGGCGATGGAGCTGACCTCCGAGGCTTTCCGGGACGGCGCGGCGATCCCGCGGCATTTCACTTGCGATGGCGAGGACCTCTCGCCCCCGCTGGGATGGACGGACGCGCCGCGCGGGGCAAAGGCCTTTGTCCTGCTCGTCGACGATCCGGACGCCCCGAGCGGCGGCTTCCATCACTGGGCCTGCTATGACATCCCTTCGCACCATGGCGCGCTCGTCGAAGGGGCAGGCAAGCCCGAGGGCTTCGAAGATTTCCGCCACGCCGTGAACGACTTTGGCGAACTTGGCTACAACGGCCCATGTCCGCCGCACGGGCACGGGATACACCGTTATCGCTTTCGGCTGCTCGCGCTCGACTGCGAAGAGTTAAGCATTCGCACGCACCCCAGTTGCAAGGAGGTCGAGGCCGAGGCCCGCAAGCACTTCCTGGCCGAAGCTCTGCTCACGGGGCTGTATCATCGGTGACTGGCCGGATTCGCCTTTCCTGCTAGAGTCTGGGGACGTGGCTTTGGGCGGTGCGGATGGCGTTCTGGTCTATCTCGAAAAAGCGACGCGGGCAGGATGGCGGCGATAACGCGTTAAGCGTGATCGCCGCCGCCGTCTGCGAGAATTTGCGCGGCCTCGGCCTGTTCGTCGATTGCAAGAGTTACGGGCGCGGGTTTCGCGAGATCAGGGCCTCGTCTTGCCCGAAATTGACGACGACGCCGGGCGCGCAGGCTTCCGGCGTCGCTTTGCTGCTCGCCGAGAAATTCGATCCTCCCGCGCTCGTGTTCGAGCAGATCAATTCCCGAGAGCGGGGCCTGGGTCGGAAAATGGTTGCGGCGGTCATGGACGGGGTGCGGGCGCGACCGGGCGTCCTACGCCGGGTGAAGGTCAACGATCTGTCACCGTTTCAGAAGGACGGCCGTCGATGGTGGGAGCATATTGCCGATCGCCATGACGACTTCGACTGGCGGATTACTCACGATCCAGATGACGCGCATTGGCCACCAACGCACCCGCAGGCCGGCGCCGCCAATGTCGCAGACACGCCTGATTTCATGCGAAAAAAGGAAACGCTGGCGGCGCTCGCGCGCGAATTCGGCCATGACTCAGGCGCGGTGACGCTCAGTCCCGAGAAGAAGACGTTCGACTATCTTGGCGCGCGTTTCAACTCCGAGGGCGAAGCGACGCCGGACGGGCGCGTGACGATCTTTTATGATCCCGGAATGAGCGACGCGCGGCTTGGCTGCTGCCTTGCCCACGAGCTTCAGCACCTGCGCTATTTCGTCGTGCGCAGCGCCCATGAGGCCGAGCCGCCCAACGGCCCGCTGCATCGCCGCTTCGCCCGGTTCGCGCCGGAGCTGCTCGCGCGCGAGCGCGGCGTTTCAAACTATTCGAACGAACATTGGGACGCATGGAAAGGCGCTGGTCCGCCGCGGCTCTTCTCCGATGAGTTGGGGGAGGGCGGCAGCGAGCCGATCAATGAGACGATCGCGGAGGTCGCCAAGGCGCTTTACAATTGGGGACCGCACGCGCGGATCAATCCCGTATGGGGCGCCTTACGCTCGGCGATCGACGAGGAATATGGGCGGCTGAAGAACTGACCTCAGCCGCCCTTTTCGATCAGGCCTTCGCGGCCTCGCTCAACGTATTCAGAACTGCAAACATCGCTTCGCGGTTGTTCAGTTCCTCATAGGCGTATCCGCATTCGAGCATCGCCTTGCGGGTCGCCTCGCGCATCCGGCTCAGATTGCTGCGGGACATGGTCGGGAACATATGATGTTCGATCTGGCTGTTGAGCCCGCCCGTCAGCCAATCGAAGAATCTCGACGTCGGCGTGTTGCGGGTGGAGCGCGCCTGACGATCGTAGAAGCCGTTCGCCTCGCTTGCGTCGTATATTTCCATCCCCGTGTGGTTGAGGACGAAAACGAAGGCGAGGATGAAGCCGCCGATCATCTGCGCCGACAAGAACCATGCCCAACCCGTCCAGGCCGGACCCGGCGTCAGGAAGCCGGCGAGCGTCATGCCGAGCACCCAATGGGCGATGCAGAGCCATCCCTCGATGGTCTTTTCCTTGCGGAACGCCGTCTCGATGCTCTGCCAGCTCCAGTTCAGGCGTGCGATCGTCAGAAGCGGGAAGAACAGCGGCACCTGGAAGCGCGGCATCACATGGGCCATTAGCTTCTCGAATGTCGTCTTCCGGGCCTTCTCATTATAATCGGTCAGCGCCTTGTCCCACACGATCCACGGCACCGAGTCGATGTCGCCATCGATCGGAGAGAGCACGCCGTCCTCGCCCTTGCGGCAGGCGTTGGGGAAGGAGTGATGCAGTTCGTGCTTCTCGACCCACCAGGAGGCGCCGAAGCCTTGAAAGAGCGACACGGCGCGAAGCATGAAGAGCGGCTTCGCGTCGTCGCGGGGGCCCCACTGATTGTGGGCGAGGTCGTGGCCGAGATAGGCCGTGCGCGGGTAGTGCAGCCCGAGCAGGATCGCGCCGGCCGCCGCCGCGATTCCGCCCTGGGTCAGCAACGCGAAGGAGAGCGTCGGCACGAGCACGAGCTCGAAGACGCGAAGCGCCTGCTCCCAGACGGGCACGTTGAAGTAACCCTTTTCGCGCGCTTCAGTTTTCAGCGTCGCCATGCGCTGCGCAAGCGCCCTTGCGTCCGGAGCGCCCAGGTCTGGGACACCGGCAGCAGATCCGATCGTTTCGCTCAATTGCTTCTTCCCCGAGCGCCAAGCTTGGCTTGTTCTTGTTTTGCCGCGAGGACTAAATCGGCTATAGCCGAGCGCTTGTCAAATGCGCGCCGCAATATAAAGGTTGGGGGTTTTTTCCCGCTGGGCGGGAAGCTCGCAAAAGCTTTGACTATTGTCGGGCTCCCCAACGTCCCTTGCCGATCCGCGGTTTACTCGCCTTTCCCGCCCGCCTGTGCTAACCGGTTCGCCTTCCCTCCGGGGACAAGAACTGCAGGGGCAGGAAACCTTAAGGGTCGCGCGAAAGATGTCTGATATTTTCCATGAGGTCGACGAAGACGTCCGTCGGGACAGGGCCGCCGAATTCTGGCATCGCTATCACACGCCGATTTTCGTCCTCGCCTTCCTCATCGTCGCAGCGACCGGGGCCTGGAGCTACTATCAGGACAAGCGCCTGAAGGCCGCCGAGACCGCCAACGCCGAGTTCATGGCCGCCGTGGCGCTCGTCGACGAGGGCAAGAGCGCCGAAGCCGCCGCCGCCTTCGATGAAATCGCAAAATCAGGCGCCAAGGGCTATGCCGGCCTCGCGCGCATTCGCGCCGCCGAGGCGCGCCCCGACAAGGCCAAAGCGCTCGCCGAGCTCAGCGCCATTGGCGAGGACCCCAGCATCGACAAGCAGATGCAACAGATCGCCATGCTGCGCGCGGCGCTTCTCGTGCTGGAGAGCGGCGACCGCGAGAAGCTCGAACGCGCTCTGGGACCGATGATGACGTCGGACGGCTCCTTCCGATTCTCCGCGCAGGAGTGGAACGGTCTCGACGCCCTCGCCAATGACGATTACGACGAGGCGGAGCACGTTTTCGAGCAGGTGCTCAACAATGCCGACGCCCCGCAATCCATGCGCCAGCGCGCCTCGGCCTACAAGGGCCTGCTACACGCCAAGCGCGGCCCCAAGCCCGTCCCCGCGGCGTCTGCCGGCGGCGGCGGCGGCGGATCCGATGGCGGCAAGATCGAGGTGACCCCGGTGATCGAGCCTGAGTCCGGCGGCGCGATGCCGGCCGGCTCCACGCCGCTCGAGGCGACGCCCGCCAAGTAAGAGAGGCCCGACTCGCCAAAAGGCGCGGCTCGGACCACAACCCATTGCCGAACCCTCTCCCGCCGGGAGAGGGTTTTGCGTTACGCGAGGGCGCCAAGGCGCCGGCCACAGGTTTTGCTCATGTCCTTCTCGCTCGCCATCATCGGACGCCCCAATGTCGGCAAGTCGACGCTGTTCAACCGACTGACCGGCAAAAGGCTCGCGCTCGTCGACGACCGCCCGGGCGTCACCCGCGACCGCCGCGAGGGGGAGGCGAAGCTCGCCGACCTGCGCTTCACCATCATCGACACGGCGGGGCTGGAGGAGGGCGCGAGCGCGACGCTTGAAGGCCGTATGCGCGCCCAGACCGAAAACGCCATCCTCTCCGCCGATGCGATCCTGTTCGTCATCGACGCGCGCGTGGGCGTGACGCCGGACGACAAATATTTCGCCGATCTCGTGCGCCGCGCCGGCAAGCCCGTGATCCTCATCGCCAACAAGGCCGAAGGAAAGGCGGGCGCAGCCGGAGCCTATGAGGCTTTTACGCTCGGTCTTGGCGACCCCGTGCCGTTTTCGGCCGAACACGGCGAAGGCATCGGCGAGCTTTATGACGCGCTGCGCGAGGCGCTGCCCGAGCAGACCGCCGAACCGGTGGAAGACGAGGACGAGGAGGAGGAGAACCTCTACGACGACGAGGAGGATGGAAGCGACGTCGATGTGACGAAGCCGCTTCGCATCACGGTCGTCGGGCGCCCGAACGCCGGGAAATCCACGCTCATCAACCGCGTCCTCGGCGAAGAGCGGCTGCTGACGGGGCCCGAGGCGGGCATCACGCGCAATTCAATCGGCGTCGACTTCCTGTGGCGCGACCGCAAGATGAAGCTTTTCGACACCGCGGGCCTGCGCCGGCGCGCCAAGGTCGTCGACAAGCTCGAAAAACTCTCCGCCGCCGACGCGCTGCGCGCCGTTCGCTTCTCGGAAGTCGTCGTGCTGCTTGTCAACTCCTCGATCCCCTTCGAGAAACAGGATCTCACGATCGCGGATCTCTCGGCGCGCGAGGGCCGCGCCTTCGTTATCGGCCTCGGCAAATGGGATTTGATCGAAGACAAGGGTCCGACGCTGACGAAACTGCGTGAAGACGCCGAGCGGTTGCTGCCGCAGGTGCGCGGTTGTCCGGTCGTGCCGGTGTCCGGCGAGACGGGTCAAGGACTCGACAAGCTCATGGAGGCGGTCGTGGCCACGCATGTGGTCTGGAACAAGCGCATCGCCACGGCGCGCCTCAATCGCTGGCTATTGTCCGCCGTCGAGCAATCGCCGCCACCCGCCGTCTCGGGGCGTCGGATCAAGATCCGCTACATGACGCAGGCGAAGTCGCGGCCGCCGCATTTCGTGCTCTTCGGCAATCAGCTCGAGGAATTGCCGATGAGTTACGAGCGGTTCCTGATCAATGGAATGCGCAAGACGTTCGATCTGCCCGGCGTGCCGATCCGCATCTCCAAGAAAGCGGGCGACAATCCCTACGCGGGGAAGAAGCGCAAGCGTTGAGCGTTTTTTAAATCGTCTGAGGCCGTCAGCCAAAAAAACGGGGCCGCGCTAGCGGCCCCGCTTTGAACGCCTCATAATCCAGGAGCGTCCGGCCCCGAGGGGCGAATTCTTACTGCCCGACGGCAGACAGCATGCGCACGAAGCTCGGCGCTTGGGTGATCATCAGCACGATCAGGGCGATGACGCCGATCGCGATGAACAGGGGCTTCATCTTCTGGGAGGCCTGGCTGGGGAGTTGCGACATTGATTTTCCTTTGATGTGCATTGTTTAAGATAGAGTTTTTCTGCACCGGGAACCGCTAGAACAAATTCCTAGCGCTGTAAATCGAATTCGCAAGACTCAACGAATATTTCTGCGGCGCCGGAATATTATTTCTGAGCATACACGGTAATCAGGCGCGGGACTGCAGCCCGGGCGCCTTGTAAAAAGGCGGAAAAAGCGCCGGCTACGCTCAACAAGGATGTTGTAGACCGTGCAATATTGTTCGAAAGCGGATTCGATGTCCCAGAAAATGGCGGGTTTATTTGACTAAAGTCATTCTATGGGTTGGTCCCGATATTGCGGTGGCGGCCGAGAAGATACCCGCGACGATAAGTTCGCGCTGTCTGCGAGGAGCGGAGCCTTGGCCAACGTTACTTTCTCATCCCCCATGATGGCGCGAGACGTCACGGTTTATGCGGTCGCCGGCGACCGCGGCACGCTGCTGGCGGTTGCGAAGGAGCACAAAATTCCGCTGCCCTTCGATTGTCAGGACGGCGAATGCGGATCATGCCTCGTCGAGATCAAACATCTCAGCCCGAACGTAAAATACGCCATCGCGCTGACAGAAAAGGAAAAGGAGTTGCTCAAGCAACTCGGCAAAATCAGGAAGGCGGAGATAGAGAACGCCGAAGTCAACGACATGCCGCCGCGCTACCGCCTGGCCTGTCAATATTTCGTGCGCAACGAAGACATCGTCGTCAGCTTCGAAGGCGATCAGACCTTGCCGGCGCCGGGACCGCACATCACGCGCGCCGCCAGCCATTTTAAAGGCGGAACAGAAATCGGCTCCGTCGACGAATTTCTCGCCTACGCCGTGAAACTGGAAGAGGACGCCGCCGTTCATTACGACGAGCTCGCAGCGGCGATGGAGGCTTGCGGCAATCAGAGAGTTGCGACCTTGTTCCGACAGCTCGCCGGCTTTTCACGCCGCCATCTCGCCGAGGCTAAGTCGCGCGCCGGTTCGCTCGACGTCACGAAAAGCATTCCGCCCGACTATGTTTGGCCCAATCACGTCACACCGGAGCGCGCGTCGATCTGGGCCGCGGATCCATCTCTTTCGCGGCTCGATGCGCTGAAGGCCGCCGTGCAGGGCGAGCGCCGCGGACATGAATTCTATTGCGCCGTCGCGGCGACAAGCAAATCGCCCGAGGTGACGTCCATGGCGAAGGAGTTCGTCAAGGAGGAAGCGGACCACGTGAAGGTTCTCGAAGCGTGGATCACGCGGGAGGAATGGGACGTGAAAAACACGGCGCCGCAGGAAGGCGCCTGAGTCTTCGCCAGCCGGTGAGGCTTAAGGAGGGCGTCGCTCTCCTCTTGATGTTGATGTCGAAGCCGCAGGGGATCGAGATGGAATCCGTCGAGGAGTTTCTTGCCTATGCGATAAGGCTCGAACAGGAGGCGGCCGTCCGCTTCGGACAATTGGCTGATGCGATGGAGGCGTCGGGCAATCGCGAAGTCGGAAAGCTGTTCAGCCGGCTGTCTCACGCGTCGAGATTGCATCTTGCCGAGGCGCGCGCGCGTTCGGGCTTCCGCGACATTCCCCAAATGGAGACGGCGGATTTCGTTTGGCCCGGGATGGAAAGCCCGGAAGCGGCGGCGATCTGGGCGGTCGATCCGCTCATCGGCCGCGAACAGGCGCTCGAGATCGCCCTGGCGGCGGAGACCGCCGGCCTTGAATATTATCAGCGCGTGCTCGACACCACCGAGGATCCAGAAATCAAGGTGCTGGCCCGGCAGTTCATCGAAGAAGAAACCGGGCACGTCACGGCGCTGCAGAAATCCATCGCGGCGCTGAGCTCGAAGCAAAAGACGTAACGTGAGGCGTCGCGCCGCGCATTCAAAGCGCCGCGCGCACCGCCCTCGCAAATGCATCGAGAAGGGCGGAGTCCTGCGCGAATGTGACGCGGAGCGCGCGCGGCAGCTCCAACTGCACGCCGGCGCCGAGCCGGCCCCTGTTGCAGATGTTCGCCGGATCGCGCCCGGCGAGCGGGCGTCGTTCGCCGATCGCCTCGGCGCGAAAGCCCGCCCGGAGCAGCCGACCGGCGATGTCGTCGCGCAGCGCCTCATGCAATCCGCCGACCCAGATCGAGGCTTCGTCAGCGCCGTTCTTTCTTCCGTGCACGCCGACGACGGTTTCGGAAAGTGCGACGAGGCGCAAAGCCTGCGGCTCGTCGAAACAAGTCGAGGTGATGTGTAGCCCGTCGCCACTCGCGCGTCTGGACAGGCTCTCGAAGCAGTAGAGGGAATGGGTCTGCTGCGCGATCGCCGTCGCCGCTTCGGAAGTGCCAGGCTCGATGAGGCCGCCATGCGGTGCGACGACGGCGACCGGCGAGGGGCGGGCGACGACGCGTATGCGGTAGTGCACGCCCTCGATCTCGTTTGCGGCGAGCGCTGCGAAGCTGTCGTACTGGTCAGCCATCCCGAAGCATAGCCCGCGCGGGAGGCGCCTGTCATGAACTTGGCGGACGCGTTTACGTCGGGAATAGGGGCGCCGAAATTGCTTTGTCGCTTCCGTCAGGAGAGCGGTTCGAAAGACGACCCGCGCCCTTCGGCGTCCGGGCGTGGTTTCGATGGTGAAGCCGAGGTACCGGGCAAAGGCGGTCAAGAGATGGGCGGTCAAGAGAAATGCAAGCGACATTCATCAGAACTACTTCCGATGGCCGCGCGGTCGAAGTCATCGGTCCTTACGTCTGCGTCGCCCGCGAGCCGGTCGCCGACGGGCTCGTCGAAGTCCAGAGCCATCCCAATCGCGACGCGATCCTGTCGGCTGTCCCCAACGCCACCCATATGGCGGGGCCGCTCGTTCTGACCGAGGCGGAAGCCTCGTCGGTGCGCGGCGCGCTGGCGGCGGCGCAGGCGCCGATCACGGAGCCGAGCGAAATCGATAAGCGCTTTCGCGACGCGCTGAACATACGCAACCGTAACGCCGGAATCGAGTAAGGTCCCCCCGGGCGCTCCCGATAGAGGGGCGTCTCGAGGCGATTTTGTCGCACACTCGACACTTCTAGCTGGACCGGAGCGGCTTTTGGCGATCCGGGCATTGCGCGCGGCCGGAATTGCGTCCGGTGGAAAAGGCGCCAGTCACCGTCGGATTTCAGTTGGACGAGCGCTAGTTTTGAATTATTCTAATGAAGCGTCGCCGGGGCTCTTTGCGGGTCCCGCGCTCCGTCAATTTTCTCCTTGGAGGCAATAATGGCATCGCTCAAGGGCAGCAAGACCGAAGAGAACCTGAAGGCCGCCTTCGCCGGCGAATCGCAGGCGAACCGCCGCTACCTGTATTTCGCTCAGAAGGCCGACGTCGAAGGCTACAATGACGTCGCCGCCGTGTTCCGTTCCACCGCCGAAGGCGAGACCGGCCACGCGCACGGCCATCTCGAGTTCCTCGAAGTGGTGGGCGATCCGGCCACCGGCCTGCCGATCGGCAAGACCTCCGACAATCTGAAGGCCGCCGTCGCCGGCGAGACCCACGAATACACGGACATGTATCCGGGCATGGCGCGCTCGGCCCGCGAAGAGGGCTTCGAGGAAGTCGCCGACTGGTTCGAGACGCTCGCCAAGGCCGAGCGTTCGCATGCCGGCCGCTTCCAGCGCGCGCTCGACGAACTGAAGTAATACGCGGGCGTGGAGCCGCGCCAGTCATGCGGCGCGGCTTTACTGGTCCCCCGCCTGGATGGCCGGGTTAGGCCCGGCCATCCCTTCAGCCATTGAGCGTTGCTGCTCCCCGGCCTGCGCGCCGGGCCCCATCTTTGGAACTGAACGATGAGAGAAGGCAGTCTCGAGGCGCCGACCCGGCATCCGCTGGATTGGGAGAATCCCGACTTCTATGACGCCGCGAAGCTCGACGCTGAAATGCGGCGCGTGTTCGACATTTGTCATGGCTGCCGCCGCTGCTTCAATCTTTGCGACAGTTTTCCGCGGCTCTTCGATCTCGTCGATGAATCGAAGACGGGCGAGTTGGACTCGGTCGACAGCAAGGATTTCAAGAACGTCGTGGACGCCTGCACGCTCTGCGACATGTGCTTCCTCACCAAATGCCCGTACGTTCCCCCGCACGAATTCAATCTGGACTTCCCCCATCTGATGTTGCGCTACCGCGCGGCCGAAGCGAAGGCGGACGGCGTCAGCGCTGTCGACCGCGCGCTGACCGAGACCGACCGCAACGGCAAATGGGCGACGCTGATCTCGGGCGCGGCCAATTGGGCGAGCCGGCGCGGCAGTCCGCTGCGCGGCCTCGAAGAAAAAGTCGTCGGCATCGACAAGGATGCCGAACTGCCGAAATACGCCAGCCAGACGCTGGAGGCGCGCGCCAGCGCCAATCCGCCGACGCGTAACGAGGCCGGCCCGGCCAGGGGGCGCAAGGTCGCGCTCTACGCCACCTGTTACGGCGACTACAACGATACGTCGATCGGCATGGCGGCGCTGGCCGTCCTCGCGCAGAACGGCGTCGAGGCGAAGGTGGTTCATCCGCATTGCTGCGGCATGCCGAAGCTGGAGCAGGGGCTGATCGGCGAGGTCGCAGACGCCGCGCGCAAGGTCGCCGCCGCGTTCGCGCCCTACATCGACGAGGGCTACGACATCGTGGCGCCGGTTCCTTCCTGCGCGCTGATGCTGAAGTTCGAGTGGCCCCTCATCCTGCCAAATGACGAGAGCGTGAAGCGCCTCGCCCGAGCGACCTTCGACCTCTCGGAATACATCGTCGACATCGCGAAGAAAGAGGGGCTTGCCGAGGGGATGACGCCTGTCGAGGGCGGCGTCGCCTTCCATATGTCCTGCCATTCGCGCGCGCAGAACTTCGGCCAGAAGGGCGCCGAGCTCTTGAAGCTCATCCCGGAAGCGGATGTCGCGGTGGTCGAGCGCTGCTCGGGCCATGGCGGCGCCTGGGGCTACAAGAAGGGCCATTTCGAAACGGCGATGAAAGTCGGCAAGCCCGCCATGCGCCAACTCGACACCGCTGGCAAGAAGCATGTCGTCTCGGAATGCCCGCTCGCCGGCATCCATCTCGAGCAGGGCATCGCCACCCTTGGCGGCGAGACGCCCAAGCCCGAGCGCGTCGGCCATCCGATCGTGCTGATGGCGCGGGCTTATGGCGTCGTGAGCGAGTAGAGGGCGGTTGGTTTTCTTCATCCTGAGGAGGCCGCTCGCGGCCGTCTCGGAGAACGAGGAAATGCGATCGCCAGTGTGGCCTCGCCTCCGTGCTTCGAGACGCGTCCTGCGGTCGCTCCTCAGCATGAGGGCTCAGGTTTAGGGAGCAAGAGGAAGATGACGAACCGTCTCGAAATCACCCGCGCCGACATTCTCCCCTGGGCGGAATACGCCAAGAGCCGCGCCGAGCACCGCAAGCGCATCACCGCGCTCAAGCGCAACCGCCGCGTGGAGGTCGGTCCCTTCGTGACCTTTTACTTTGAAAGCTTCGACACGATGTGGCTGCAGGTGCAGGAGATGCTGCACATCGAGCGCGGCGGCGACGCGCAGGCGCCCGAGGAGATTGCGGCCTATAATCCGCTGATCCCGAAAGGGCGCGAACTTGTCGCGACCTTCATGATCGAGATCGACGACCCGCTGCGCCGCGCGCGCGTGCTCGCCGGGCTAGGCGGTATCGAGGAGACAGCCTTTATCGAGGTTGGCGGCGCGCGCGTGCTGGCCAAGGCCGAGGCCGATCAGGACCGCACGACGGCCGAGGGAAAGGCCAGCTCCGTCCAGTTCATCCACATCCCCTTCACGGACGCCCAGGTCGCGGCGTTCCGGGAGCCAAATGCGCGGGTGATCCTGGGGCTGTCGCATCCCAATTACAGCCATATGGCGGTGCTGGCCGAGGCGACGCGGGCGGCGCTTGCTGGGGATTTCGCCTAAGAGCGGAGGCGAGGATGGCCTGAAGCCTGAGGGCGCTTGCGCCCTTGGGGGCGGCCATCACGCGTTCATCCGCGCCGGGCGGGATTGCGAAGGTTGGCGCTTGTCGGTAAGCCGGGCGCCTGATCTCAATTCTGACCCGAGAACGTCTTGACCGCCCTTCCCGCTAACGACCCCGTCTCCCGCCGCCGCACCTTTGCGATCATCTCGCATCCGGACGCCGGCAAGACCACGCTCACCGAAAAGCTGCTGCTCTTTGGCGGCGCGATCCAGCTTGCCGGCGCGGTGAAGGCCAAGCGCAATGCGCAGCAGACGCGCTCGGACTGGATGAGCATCGAGCGCGAGCGCGGCATTTCGGTCGTCACCTCGGTGATGACCTTCGAATACGCCGATTGCGTCTTCAACCTGCTCGATACGCCTGGCCACGAAGACTTCTCGGAAGACACTTACCGCACCCTCTCCGCCGTCGATGCGGCGGTGATGGTGATCGACGCGGCCAAGGGCATCGAGGCGCGCACGCGGAAGCTCTTTGAAGTCTGCCGCCTGCGCGACATTCCCATCGTCACCTTCGTCAACAAGCTCGACCGCGAGGGCCGCGATCCTTTCGAACTGCTCGATGAAATCGAGAAGACGCTGGCGCTCGACACGACGCCGATCACCTGGCCCATCGGCGGCGGCCGGAATTTCGCGGGCACCTATCGCTTCGCGACGAAGAGCGTGCGCCAGATCGACAAGGACGGCGACGAGCTGAAGACGCAAGGAATCTTCGATCCGCTCTTCGATACGCTGCTGCCGAATGGCGCGGACAATTGGCGCGAGGAGGCGATGCTGGCGGAGGAGGGCAGCAAGCCCTTCGATCTTTCGGCCTTCCGCGAGGGCCATCTCACGCCCGTCTTCTTTGGCAGCGCGCTGCGCAATTTCGGCGTGCGCGATCTCATCGACGCCATGGCGGAATATGCGCCCAGCCCACGCGCGCAGGAGGCCGACAAGCGGATCGTGGAGGCCGGCGAGCCGAAGATGACCGGCTTCGTCTTCAAGATTCAGGCGAATATGGATCCCAACCACCGCGACCGTATCGCCTTCATGCGCGTGTGCTCGGGCAAGCTCACGCGCGGCATGAAGGCGAAACTCGCGCGCACCGGGAAAAACATCCCGATTAACGCGCCGCAATTCTTCTTTGCGCGAGATCGCTCGATTGCGGACGAAGCTTTTGCGGGCGACGTCGTGGGCCTGCCGAACCACGGACAATTGCGCATCGGCGATACGCTCACCGAAGGCGAGGACATTCGGTTTCAGGGGCGTGCCGAGCTTCGCGCCGGAAATTCTGCGCCGTATTCTCATCAGCGACGCGATGAAGGCCAAGAAGCTGCGCGAAGCCTTGCAGCAATTGGCGGAGGAGGGCGTCGTGCAGGTCTTCACGCCGCATGACGGCTCGGGCTCCATCGTCGGCGTCGTCGGCGCGCTGCAACTCGATGTGCTCGCGACGCGGCTGGACGCCGAATACGGCCTGCAGACGCGCTATGAAACTTCGCGTTTCGCCGTCTGCCGCTGGATCACGTCTGATGAGCCCTTGAGGCTGAAGAGCTTCATCGACTCGAACGGCTCGAGCATTGCCGACGACCTGGACGGGGCGCCGGTGTTCATGAGCTCGTCGGCGTTTCAGCTTAACTATGACGCGGAGCGCAATCCGGCGATAAAATTCTCGGATGTGAAGGACTATCAAAAAAGCGCTGCCTAGGCGACGCTCTCACCCGAGCGGAGGGGTGGAGGAACGCTATGCTGCAAATTGGAATGCTGATCTATCCGATGATGTTCGACGTGGACCTCGTCGGCCCGTTGACCTTCATGCAGCGCCTCGGCGACGCCAATGTCTTCCTCGTCTGGAAGGACCGCGCGCCCGTCGTCAGCGACCTCGGCGTCTCCTATGTCGCGGAGCACGATTTCGACAGGTGTCCGAGAGACCTCGACATCCTCTTCGTTCCCGGCGGCCTCAAAGGTACGATTCCCGCGATGCAGGACCGCGCCGTGCTGGATTTTCTGGCCGACCGCGGCTCGCGCGCCCGCTATGTCACGAGCGTCTGCACGGGTTCGCTGCTGCTCGGCGCGGCGGGGCTGCTCGATGGCTATAAGGCCACAAGCTACTGGCTGGTGCGCGATCTGCTGCCGCTCTTCGGCGCGGAGCTGGTGACAGAGCGCGTCGTCATCGACCGCAACCGCGTCACCGGCGGCGGCGCGACGGCGGGGCTGGACTTCGGGCTCACGCTCGCGGCGGTCCTGCGCGGCGAGGACCACGCGAAGATGCTGCAGCTGGCCGTGGAGTATGATCCGCAACCGCCTTTCGACGCCGGGGCGCCCGAGCGGGCGCCGGCGGGGATGGCGGAGCGGATCAGGGAGATGCGGGCGGGGGAGGTGGAGGCGGCGCGGGAAGCGATCCGGGTGCAGACCCGTAAAGCCTGACGCAGGGCGTCTGCGCATTTTCCAGCCTGAGTCGAAAGCGCGCCGTAACGCGCCCTCGCGTCGTTAGTTGAAAAGCCCGCTCACTGGCAGGGAACGGCCACCTGCACATAGCCTTCCGTGGCGTCCCATTCGGTTTGCGTGCAGGTACGCCCTTTTTTCGAACGGACCCGAGTGGCCGAGCCCGAAGAATATTGGTCCTTCGGCGCATAGTATTGGCGCTGGCTTTGAGCCGCTCCGGCCGCAATCGCCCCGACTGCCGCAGCGCCGATCGCAGCGCCCGCAAGGCCGGCTCCGTAACCGTAGCCATAGCCGCCGCAATTGGTATAGCCCCATCCGCCGCCGTAGCCCCAGCCTGAGTAGCCACAGCCGCCGTAGCCCCAGCCCGGATAACCCCAGCTGCCGCCATAGCCATACCCGCCATAGCCCCAGCCGCCGCCGCGGCCCCAGCCGCCGCCGCGGCCCCAGCCGCCGCCAAAGCCCCCACGACCCCAACCGCCGCGACCCCAGGCCGAAGCGGGCGTGGCCGCCGCCATTCCTGCAACGACAGTCGCCGCGACAAGTGTGGCGCTCAAAAGCTTTCGCATTTTTCGCATGGATTGCCTCCTAACGTTTCCCAAAGGCAGACTAGCACAGGCTTGGAGGAAAATTTCGATCGCGCTTCGAACGCTGCAGTTGTGTCGCTTGGCCGGGATCATGCGAGAGCGGCAACTCGCCGGGGATCAGGAAAATGCGGGCGGGGAAGTCGAGGCCGCGACTTCAACTGGCGAGCCTAAAGAACGACTGAGATTACCGCGGCCGTTATCATGCTTCCCTGACCAAGCGCCAGAATGCCACCGCCAATCCAGCAGTCCCTGCGACAATGAAGACATCCCCCGTCACGTCGAGGTAGTTCCGGACGTCTTCTACGAAGCCGAGTAAATGCGGACTGTCGATCAACAATTGCATCTGAGGCTCCATGGAAGAGGATAGATCCGGCGAGTTTCTGCCAGCGCCGAATTTTCAAATCAGCGTTTGAATTCAAACGGGCGTTTGAGGGCAAAATTGTGGCAAAGCTTGCCGCCACGCTTCGACGAGCTTTGTCTCAGGCTAGCCGCCGCTTCAATCCGCCACTCTTCCCGTCTCGCCCGCGGCGTGATAAGCGAAGCGCCTCAACGACGCGCGACATGAAGAGCCGGTTTCGCCGCTGTATCGGGCAGGCCGTTTTTTCAATTATCTTTCGCGCACTTAGGCTAGAGGAAATTCCATGAGCCAGTCCGGTTTCTTCACCACCCCCCTTGCGCAGTCCGATCCGGAAGTCGCAAAGGCGATCGAACTCGAACTCGGCCGCCAGAAGCACGAGATCGAGCTGATCGCGTCGGAAAACATTGTTTCCAAGGCGGTGATGGAGGCTCAGGGCTCGGTTCTGACCAACAAATACGCCGAGGGCTATCCGGGCAAGCGCTATTACGGCGGCTGCCAGTTCGTCGACATCGCCGAGAACCTCGCGATCGACCGCGCCAAGAAGCTGTTTGGTTGCGGTTTCGCGAATGTGCAGCCGAACTCCGGCTCGCAGGCCAACCAGGCTGTGTTCCTCGCCCTGGCGACGCCGGGCGACACCTTCATGGGCCTCGATCTCGCCGCCGGCGGCCATCTCACCCACGGTTCGCCCGTCAACCTCTCGGGCAAGTGGTTCAAGCCGGTGCCCTACACCGTCCGCAAGGATGACCAGCGCATCGACATGGAGCAGGTTGCCGCGCTTGCCCGCGAGCACAAGCCGAAGATCATCATCGCCGGCGGCTCGGGCTATTCGCGCATCTGGGACTTCGAAGCCTTCCGCAAGATCGCCGACGAAGTCGGCGCCATCTTCATGGTCGACATGGCGCATTTCGCCGGCCTCGTGGCCGCGGGTCTGCATCCGTCGCCGTTCCCGCACGCGCATGTCGTCACCACCACGACGCACAAGACGCTGCGCGGCCCGCGCGGCGGCATGGTGCTGACCAATGACGAGGGTATCGCCAAGAAGATCAATTCGGCCGTGTTCCCCGGCCTGCAGGGCGGCCCGCTGATGCATGTCATCGCCGGCAAGGCCGTCGCCTTCGGCGAGGCGCTGACGCCTGAATTCAAGGCCTATCAGCAGCGCGTGAAGGACAACGCCCAGACACTGGCGCAGACGCTGGTCGACGCGGGCCTCGCCATCGTTTCGGGCGGCACCGAGAACCATCTGATGCTGGTTGATCTGCGCCCCAAGAAGATCACCGGCAAGGCCGCTGAGGCCGCGCTCGGCCGCGCCCACATCACCTGCAACAAGAACGGCATCCCCTTCGATCCGGAGAAGCCCTTCGTCACCTCCGGCATCCGCCTCGGCACGCCGGCGGCGACCTCGCGCGGCTTCGGCGTGGCTGAGTTCAAGCAGGTCGGCGGCCTGATCGTCGAAGTGCTGGACGGCCTGTCGTCGAAGGGCGAAGAGGGCAATGCCGACACGGAAACGGCGGTGAAAGAAAAGGTCCACGCGCTGACCGCGAAGTTCCCGATTTACTGAGGCGTTGAATGATCCCTCTCCCCGCAGGCGGGGAGAGGGGCTTTACCGATCGATTTTAGGTGAGTGATGGCCGAAAATGAGCCCATAATGGGATCAGCCGTCTTGGCATTTTCCGACGAAATTTCATTTGGTCGGCGTACTATTCTTATTTTTGGAGCAAGCATTTTTGCCTGCGGTTTACTCGGCTTGGCCCTCGCATGGCATAATTTTTCGCTGAAGCACGGAGCTTGGGTATACCGGGATGGTTCCTCAGTGGCGCTCTTCACGATTATCGCGCTGTTAGCGGTTCTGCTTATCTCCATCGTTGGCATGCTCGCGCGGATATGCCTGATGTATGCAGACTTCAGACGCTATCCTGCCTATTTTCGCGAGCAGCATTTCGAGGTCGATCAGAGCGCTCTGAAGGTGAGAAACGGCCGAAATCTGGTTACCGCTTATCCTTGGAGCGCGTTCGAACGCGGCAGGCTAAACACGGATTTAATGTCGTTTAAACTCGCCGCATCGAATATCTGGATTACCGTTCCCCGCCGAGCCTTCGAACCGGAACAACAAGATTTTTTGATCGCTTGCGCGACGAACGCGGGTGTGCGGCTTTACACGCGATCACCTGTTTTCAGTGCTTGCCGGGTAGAAGGTTAAGGGCTAATCAGCCCGTTGGTCAGACCGGTCGAGAACCGAAAATCATGCGCTGTCCCTATTGCGGCTCCTTCGACACGCAGGTGAAGGATTCCCGCCCGGCCGAAGACTCTGCCTGCATCCGGCGTCGTCGCGTCTGCCCGACCTGCGGCGGGCGCTTCACCACTTTCGAGCGCGTGCAGCTGCGTGAGATCATCGTCATCAAGAAAACCGGCAAGCGCGCGCCCTTCGACCGCGACAAGCTCACCCGTTCCGTCGAGATCGCGCTGCGCAAGCGCCCTGTAGAGCCCGAGCGCGTGGAGCGCATGATCTCCGGCATCGTGCGCCAGCTCGAGAGCCTGGGCGAGGCCGAGGTCGAAAGCCATCGAATTGGCGAATTGGTGATCGAAGGATTGCGCACGCTCGACGCTGTGGCCTATGTGCGCTTTGCCTCCGTCTATCGCGACTTCCGCGAGGCGCGTGACTTCAACGCCATCATCGACGAGCTGGAGAATGGCGGCGATGTCGCCGACGACGCCGGGGAACAGATCGCCGATGACTGAATGAGCGTGCGCGAAACCTTTCCTTCCGCCGCGACCGACGACGCCTATATGGCGGCGGCGCTTGCGCTCGGCCGCCGCAACATGGGCCGCACCGCGCCCAATCCGGCCGTTGGCGCGCTCGTCGTGAAGGATGGCGTCGTCATCGCGCGCGGCTTTACGGCCGAGGGCGGGCGCCCGCATGCGGAGGCGATTGCGCTCGCGGCGGCCGGAGAGGCGGCGCGCGGCGCCACGCTTTTCGTGACGCTCGAGCCCTGTTCGCATCACGGACGCACGCCGCCATGCGTCGACGCCATCATCGCTTCGGGCGTCGCGCGCGTCGTGACCGCGATGGAAGATCCGGACCCGCGCGTCGCCGGCAGGGGACACGCCATTCTGCGCGAGGCGGGAATTGAGGTCATGGTCGGCCCCGAGGCCGCCGCGGCGCGCTGCGATCATCTGGGCCACATATTGCGCGTCACCAAGCACCGGCCGATGGTGACGCTTAAACTCGCGCAGACGGCTGATGGCTATGCCGCGGGCGGCGCGCATGATCCGCGCCTGCACATCACCGGAGCAATCGCCGACGCCTACACCCATGTGCAGCGTTCCCTGCACGACGCCATCATGATCGGCGCCGGCACGGCGCGCGATGACGATCCGCTGATGACGATCCGCCTGCCGGGCCTCGACGGAGCCCGGCGATTGCGCATCGTGCTCGACTGCAAGCTGGCCCTGTCGCCGCGTTCGCGGCTCGCCTCGACCGCGCGCCAGACGCCGTTGCTCGTGATCGCGGGAGAAGACGTGAGCGAAGCAAGCGCGCGCGCCTTTGTCGATGCGACGGGCGCCGAGGTCGCGCGTATCGCGATGCTCGACGGGCGTCTCGATCTGCTCGCTGCGCTGCGTCTGCTCGCCGATCGCGGCGTCACCCGCGTCTTCAGCGAGGGCGGCCCGCGCGTGGCCGAGAGCCTGCTGTCGGCGGGCCTCGCCGACGAGGTGGTCATGCATCGGGGCGTCAAACCGCTCGGCCGTCCGGGCCTTCCGGCGCTGACGCCCGCCGCACGCTCCGCGCTGGAGAACGGCGCGCGCTATCGCATGATCGAAAACCGCATGCTGGGCGCGGACCAGATGACGCGCTACGCGAGGATGGACTGATGTTCACCGGCATCGTTACGGACAGTGGCGACGTTATTTCGGTTGAGCCGCGCGGGGACCTCAAGCGCCTGAGCATCGCCTGCGCCTATGACGCCGACACGATCGCACTCGGCGCCTCCATCGCCCATTCCGGGGTCTGTCTCACGGTTGTCGGCGTAGCGCGCGAGGGCGGGCGCACTGTGTTCGACGTGGACGCCGCCGCCGAGACGCTCGCCGTGACGACGGTGGGGACCTGGACCGAGGGAACGCGCGTCAATCTCGAACGCGCGCTGAAGATCGGCGACGAACTCGGCGGCCATATCGTGACGGGCCACGTCGACGGCGTCGCGCGGATCGTGTCGCGCAATTCATTCGACGGCATGGCGCGATTCTGGATCGAGACGCCGCACGCGCTTTCCCGCTTCGTCGCGCAGAAGGGTTCGGTTGCGCTCGACGGCGTCTCGCTGACCGTGAACGAGGTCGAGGGCGACCGCTTCTCGGTTTTGCTCATCCCCCATACGCTGGCCGTGACCACCTTCGGCGCGCGCGGGGCAGGGGATGCGGTGAATATCGAAGTGGATATGATGGCGCGTTATGCGGCAAGGCTGAGCGAGGGGCGCTGACATCGTTGCTTGCATGCGCGCGCTCGTCGCTTGCATATGCGCGACCGGCGTTCGGAGGTCGCAGCTGCAACGCAAATTTCTGCGCGATCCAACATAGGCGCGGCGCATAAAAGCGTGTATCCATCGCGGCCCAAGGAGTGACGGCCCATGGCAGGTTTTTCACCCGGCGACGCAGATGCCGCGCCAGTGCCCGGCGCGCGGATTCTCGTCGTTGCGGCGAGGTTCAACGCCGACATCGTCAGCCAGTTGCGCGAGGGCGCGCTGGCGGCGGTCGAGCGGCTCGGCGCGCGCGCGACCGTGATCGACGTTCCCGGCGCGCTGGAAATCGCGACCGCCGCGGCGATTGCGCTGGACGCGGCCGAAAAAGCGGCGCAACCCTATGATGGACTTGTCGCGCTCGGCTGCGTCATTCGCGGCGAGACCTATCATTTCGAAATCGTCGCCAATGAAAGCTCGCGCGCGTTGACGGATCTGTCCGTCGCGCGGCGCCTCCCCTTCGGCAATGGAATCCTCACTGTGGAAAATGACGAACAGGCGATCATGCGCGCCGATCCAAAACAGGGCGACAAGGGCGCGGACGCCGCAAACGCCGCGCTCGCGCTGGTGCGCCTGAAGCGGAGCCTCGCATGAGCCTCGACCAGCGTTCCGCCGCGCGGCTCGCCATCGTGCAGGCGCTTTATCAGATGGAGGTCGCGGGCAAGGGCCTCAACGAAATCTTCGCGGAGTTCGAGTCGCACTGGATCGGCCGCGAGATCGAGGGCGTGCAATACAAGCCCGCCGAGCTGACCTTTTTTCGCGACGTGCTGCAGGGGGTTCTCACCGATCAATTGGCGATCGACCGTCAGATCGACCGCGTGCTATCGGGCGGCTGGCCGCTCGCGCGCGTCGAGGCGGTGATGCGCGCGACCCTGCGCGCCGGCGCCTATGAGCTGCGTTCGCGCAAGGACGTGCCGGCGCGCGCGGCGATCAAGGAATATGTCGACGTCGCCGGCGCTTTTTTCGGGCCGACTGAGTCGGGCATGGTGAACGCCGTGCTGGACAAGGTCGCGCGCGAGGAGCGGGCGAAGGAGATGGAGAAGTAGCCTTTGGCCGGCCCTGGTCATGAGGTCGATGGGGCAATGCCCAACCGTTTCACGGAAGACGAACTCATCTCCCGCATCTTCGCGCCTGTCGCCGGGCCGGCGGCGCTGGGGCTGAAGGACGACGCGGCGCTGATCGAGGCGTCGGGCGAACCCACCATCGCCACCGTCGACATGCTGGTCGCGGGGGTGCATTTCTTCCCCGACGATCCGCCGCGGCTGATCGCGAAGAAGGCGCTGCGGGTCAATCTCTCCGATCTCGCCGCCAAGGGCGCCGAGCCCGTCGGCTTTCTCCTCTCGCTCGCGCTTCCCGCCGACTGGACGAATGACTGGCTGGGGGCTTTCGCCGACGGCCTCGCGGAGGACGCCCGAACCTACGCCGCGCCCCTGATCGGCGGCGATACGACGGCAACTCCGGGCCCGCTGACGATCTCCATCACCGCGCTCGGACGCACGCCTCATTTCGTGCCGCGGACGGCGGCCAAGCCGGGCGATGGCATATACGTCTCGGGGACCATCGGCGACGCCGCGCTCGGCCTCGCGCTGCGGCGCGACCCGGCGCTCGCGGCGCGCCTGTCCCCACAGGCGCGCGAATATCTCCTGGAGCGCTATCTGCTGCCGCGTCCGCGCCTCGACCTCGTCCCCCTGCTGCGCGCCCACGCCAGCGCCGCCATGGATGTCTCGGACGGCCTTGCGGGCGACCTCGCCAAGCTCTGCCGCGCCTCGGGCGTCACGGCTATGATCGAGGCGCCGTCGATCCCGCTGTCGCGCGCCGCCAAGGAGGCGGCCGCGCTCGCGCCCGCGCTGTTGCAGACGGCGATAACAGGGGGCGACGATTACGAGATTCTTTTCACAGCCGCCGCCGACTGGGCCCCGTCCTCAGGCGTCACGCGCATTGGCGCCATCACCACAGGAACGGCGCCGCCGGAGTTCCGCGACGCACAAAAAAAGACCCTGAATTTCACGAGTTTGTCCTATAGCCATTTCTGAGCGCAACCACGGGGCGCCATTGCCGGTCCGCCCTCTTTCTGGCAGAAAGCGCCCGGAAATTCATGGTCCCCGCTCCAATTCGTCGGCTGCGGGCGGTGTTTCTTTTTTCCGTCGCGGAGGCTTCGCGACCCGCCCGGCCATCCCCTGGCCGACGAACGAAAAGGCGAACCCAATGGTCCTTTTTCTAACCATCGTCTTCGGACTGATGTCCATTGCTTACGGCGTAAAGACGTCGCAAGAATTGCTGGCGGCCGATCCCGGTTCGCAGCGCATGCAGGAGATTTCCGGCGCCGTCGCTGAAGGCGCGCAGGCCTATCTCAACCGCCAGTACAAGACCATCGGCTATGTCGGCGCGGCGATCTTCGTGCTGCTCGTCATTCTGCTCGGCTGGGCGGTGGCCTTCGGCTTCGCCATCGGTGCGGCGCTTTCGGGCGCGGCGGGCTACATCGGCATGAACGTCTCGGTGCGCGCCAATGTCCGCACCGCCCAGGCGGCGATGACGTCGCTCGCGGGCGGCCTCGACATCGCCTTCAAGGCGGGCGCCGTCACGGGCCTGCTCGTTGCCGGTCTCGCGCTGCTCGGCGTCGCGGTCTATTACGCCATTCTCACCTGGTTCGTCGGCTATACGGCTGCTGACCGCGTCGTCGTCGACGCGCTTGTCGCGCTCGGCTTCGGCGCCTCGCTGATTTCGATCTTCGCGCGTCTGGGCGGCGGCATCTTCACCAAGGGCGCCGACGTCGGCGCCGATCTCGTCGGCAAGGTCGAAGCCGGCATTCCGGAAGATGACCCGCGCAACCCGGCTACGATTGCTGACAATGTCGGCGACAATGTCGGCGACTGCGCGGGCATGGCCGCCGATCTCTTCGAGACCTACGCCGTGACTGTCGTCGCGACCATGGTTCTGGCCTCTATTTTCTTTGCCGGTCAGGCCGGTCTCGCCGACGCGGTGCTCTATCCGCTCGCCATCGGCGGCCTGTCGATCCTCACCTCCATCGCCGGCACCTATTTCGTGAAACTCGGCGAGGACGACACGCCCTGGGGCAAGGTCGCCGCACCTTATTTCGAAAAGATCGGCCTCAAGAACGATTCGATCATGGACGCCCTCTACAAGGGTCTGGTCGCGGCGGGCGTGTTGTCGATCGCAGGCCTCTTCCTCGCGACCCTCTTCACAGTGGGCTTCGGCGAGATCGGCAAGGTGAATGGCGTCGCCATCCACGGCTACGGGCTGTTCGTCTGCGGCCTCATCGGCCTCATCGTGACGGGCGCCATCGTCTACATCACGGAGTATTACACGGCGACGGGCAAGCGCCCGGTCGTGTCGATCGCGCAGGCTTCGGTGACGGGTCATGGCACCAACGTCATCCAGGGCCTCGCGGTTTCGCTGGAATCGACGGCGGGCCCCGCGCTCGTCATCGTGCTCGGCATCATCCTCACCTTCAACTTCGGCGGCCTCTATGGCACGGCGATCGCGGTGACGACGATGCTTGGCCTCGCCGGCATGGTGGTCGCGCTCGACGCCTTCGGTCCCGTGACCGACAACGCCGGCGGCATCGCCGAAATGTCGGGCCTGCCGAAGGAAGTGCGCCAATCGACCGACGCGCTCGACGCCGTCGGCAACACGACCAAGGCTGTCACCAAGGGCTACGCCATCGGCTCCGCAGGCCTCGGCGCGCTGGTCCTGTTCGCCGCTTACACGAATGACATCAAGCACTTTGCCGAGACGGGCGTCCCCTTCTTCAAGGGGCTCGAGAACATCGACTTCAGCCTGTCGAACCCCTTCGTGGTCGCCGGCCTGATCTTCGGCGGCCTGATCCCCTACCTCTTCGGCGGCATCGCCATGACGGCGGTCGGCCGCGCGGCCGGCTCCGTCGTCGAGGAAGTGCGCCGTCAGTTCAAGGAGAAACCGGGCATCATGGACGGCTCCGAGCGCCCGGACTATGGCCGCGCGGTCGACATGCTGACGCAGGCGGCGATCAAGGAAATGATCATCCCCTCGCTGCTGCCGGTCGCGGCGCCGATCGTGATGTTCGTTGCGGTGCTGATCCTCGGCGGCGGTAAGGCCAACGCCCTTGCGGCGGTCGGCGCGCTGCTGCTTGGCGTGATCGTCAACGGCATCTTCGTCGCCATCTCGATGACCTCGGGCGGCGGCGCCTGGGACAACGCCAAGAAGTCCTTCGAGGACGGCTTTATCGACAAGGACGGCGTGAAGCACCTCAAGGGCTCCGACGCCCACAAGGCCTCGGTTACGGGCGACACTGTCGGCGACCCCTACAAGGACACCGCCGGCCCGGCCGTGAACCCGGCCATCAAGATCACCAACATCGTCGCGCTGCTGATGCTCGCCATTCTGGCGCATTGGGGCTGATCGGCGCGGATCGCTGGAACCGGGAAGGGCGGGGGAAACCCCGCCCTTTTTGTTCGCCAGCTTCTATGGGAAAGGAAGGGATGGCGATCGGTCGACAGAAATTCATGCGAAGGGGAGGACTGGCCGGCCTGCTCATCGCCGCATCGCTCGGCCTTCCGGCCTGCCTCTCGACAAAGGTCGCCTCCCTCGCGCCCAATATGGTGCGCCTCAATCTCGTCGAGGAATTCGCGCCCACGGAGCAGGAGGCGCTGCAATCCGTCATGGTGCTTGCCGCGACGGAGACGATATCTCGCGGCTACGACCTCTTCCGTTTCGTCGACTGGACCGCCGGGCCGGCGCAGAAGGTGACGCCCGGCCAGGGGACCGTCGCGAATTTTGCCGTGACGGTGGTGATGTTTCATAATGGCGAACAGGGGCAGAACCCCACCTTCAACGCCCAGCAGATCCTGCAAAGCGTGGCGCCGCGGAACTAGGGTCCGGCGAGCCTTTTCCGGGGGGTGAAAAGCTCGCCCTTCCGCAATGGCGTCGGGCGCCGCTTTGTTGCATTATCGGCTTCACTCTCCAACGCGCTTCGGCCGTTCGCGCGGGCTCAGATGACCCATCCTTTCTTTTCGTTGCATACCCATGGCTTCGTCCGCGTCGCCGTCGCTTGTCCGCGGGTGCGGGTCGCCGATCCCCACTTCAACGTCGCGCGCACGATAGAGCTGGCGCGGGAGGCGCATGAGAGGGGCGCCTCGCTCGCACTTTTCCCGGAGCTTGGGATTTCCGCCTACGCCATCGACGATCTCCTGCAGCAGGAGGCGCTGCTTCGGGCTGTCGAGCGGGCGCTTGCCGATCTGATAGACGCTTCGCGCGCGCTCCATCCCGTCGTCGTCGTCGGGGCGCCGCTGCGCCATCGGGGGCGGCTCTACAATTGCGCCGTCGCGGTGCTCCGCGGACGCGTTCTCGCCGTGACGCCCAAGACCTATCTCCCGAACTATCGGGAATTCTATGAGAAGCGCCACTTCGCTTCGGGCGCCTTTGTTGTGGGCGAGGAGATTTCGGTCGCCGGGCAGCTGGCGCCGTTCGGCTCGGACGTGCTGCTCGAGGCCTCGGATTTCGAGGGCCTCGCGATCCATATGGAAGTCTGCGAGGACGTATGGGTTCCGATCCCGCCATCTGCGCGCGCGGCGCTTGCGGGGGCGACTCTGCTGCTCAATCTGTCGGCCTCCAACGCCATAGTTGGCAAGTCGGACTACCGCCAGACCTTGTGCTCGACGCATTCGGCCCGCTGCCTTGCCGCCTATCTCTATTCCGCTGCGGGGCAGGGGGAGTCGACGACCGATCTCGCCTGGGACGGAGAGGCGATGATCTTCGAAAAGGGCGACCTTCTCGCAAAGGCGCCACGCTTTTCCAACGAGCCGCAGCTCGTCCTGGCGGACGTCGATCTGGGGCGCCTTGCGTCCGAACGCGCGCGGCAGGGGACGTTCGGCGATTGCGCGGATGTCGAAGCGGGTGCGACGCAATATCGCCGTGTGGCGTTCGAACTGGCGGCGCCTCGTAACATCGACCTTGGCCTCATGCGCGAGGTCCCGCGCTTTCCTTTTGTGCCGAACGACGAGGCGCGGCTCGCGGAACTCTGCTTCGAGGCCTTCAATATCCAGTCCCACGGGCTGGAGCAGCGGCTGCGCGCCGCAGGGATGAAGAAGGTCGTCATCGGCGTTTCGGGCGGGCTCGAACTCGACGCAGGCGCTGCTTGTCGCGGTGACGGCCATGGACGCGCTCGGCCTGCCGCGGGCCAATATTCTGGCCTATACGCTACCCGCTTTCGCGACCACCGACCGCACCAAGGGCAGCGCCTGGGCGCTGATGCGGGCGCTCGGAGTTACGGCGCAGGAGATCGACGTCTCCGCCGCCTGCAAGCAGATGCTCGAAGATATCGGCCATCCGGCCGCGCGCGGCGAGGCGGTTTACGACGTGACCTATGAGAATGTGCAGGCGGGTGCGCGCACGTCTCTCCTTTTCCGCCTCGCAAATCTGCATGACGCCATCGTCATCGGCACGGGCGATCTTTCGGAACTCGCGCTTGGCTGGTGCACCTATGGCGTCGGCGACCAGATGGCGCATTACAACGTCAACGGCTCCGTGCCAAAGACGCTGATCCAGCATCTAATCCGCTGGTGCGCCCGCGACGTGCGCTTTGGCCCCGATACGGTCGCTGTGCTGGCGGACGTTCTCGCCACCGAGATTTCGCCGGAGCTTATTCCCGGCGAAACCGCTCAGGCCACGGAAAGCTTCGTTGGCCCCTACGCCCTGCAGGACTTCAACCTTTATTACACGACGCGCTATGGCTTCGGCCCGGCGAAAGTGGCTTTTCTCTCATGGTGCGCATGGCGCGACGCCAGCGCCGGCAGATGGCCGTCGGTCATCGCACCAAGCGACCGCGTCGCCTACGACCTGCCGGAAATCAAGCGCTGGCTCGCGGTCTTCCTGCGCCGCTTCTTTATGACGAGCCAATTCAAGCGGTCGGCCATGCCGAACGGTCCGAAGGTGAGTTCGGGCGGCTCGCTCTCGCCGCGCGGAGACTGGCGGGCGCCAAGCAATTCCTCGGCCGAGGCGTGGCTCGCGGCGCTCAACGACATTCCCTGAGGCTTTCGAAAAAAAGGACCGGCTAATCGCCGGTCCAGTCGGGGAGGGCCGAGGGTGCGTCGCCCGCGTCAGGCTCTGCGGAAGAACCCCGCCACCGCAGAGATGACGAAGAGAACAATGGCGACCCAGAAGAGAATCCGCGCGCCGCCCATCGCCGTGCCGGCGACGCCGCCGAAGCCAAAAAAGGCGGCGATGATGGCGACGATGAGAAACAGGATCGCATAGTGCAGCAAACTGCCCATGTTGACCTCCGTGGTAACCTTCACTCGGTGCCACAACGCGCGTTCATGCGCCGTGTTCCAGCCTGAGCGAGGCGGGAGAGCCAGCGCGGGCGAAGTCGAGATAGAGCGAACGCAGCCGCCTGGCGTGCGGACCCGGTGTCCCGTCGCCGAGCGCGCAGCCGTCGATCGCGACGATCGGCAGGACCAGATTGGAGGCGCTCGTCAGAAAGGCCTCGGCCGCGTCATGGGCTTCGGCCGTCGTGAAGGCGCGTTCTTCGATGGTCAGTTGATGCTGTTCTGCAAGCGCCATCACCGAGCGGCGCGTGCAGCCCGGCAGAATGGCGTTGGAATTGGGCCGGGTGACGATGGCGCCGCCCCTCGTGACGATGAAGGCGGTGGAGGACGAGCCCTCGGTGATAAAGCCGTCCGAATCCACCATCCAAGCTTCCTGGCAGCCGGCCTCGGTCGCGGCCTGCTTGGCGAGGACCTGGGCGAGCAGGGCGACGCTCTTGATGTCGCGTCGCGCCCAGCGCAGATCGGGAACCGTGACCACGCTCATGCCCTTCTCGGCGTAAGGGGAGGCGAGAATGCTTTTCTTTTGCACAAATCCGATCAGCGTCGCTTTTACGCCTTTCGGAAAAGAGAAATCGCGTTCTGCGACCCCTCGCGTGATCTGCAAATAGACCATGCCTTCGTGAACGGCGTTGCGGGCGACGAGCGCCGTCTCCACGTCGACGATCTCGTCCATCGAGAGCGGGCTTTCCAGCCGCAGCTCGCTCAAGGAGCGCTCAAGTCGTGCGATATGGGCGTCGTTGTCGATCAGCTTCCCATCGATGACCGCGGCGACCTCATAGACGCCATCGGCGAAAAGGAATCCGCGGTCGAGGATGGAGACGCGCGCCTCCGCGAGGGGCGTGAAGGCGCCGTTGACGTAAGCGATCTCGGACAAGGGAGGGGCTCCGGGGTAGGTCAGGCGCTATTTACCCAAAACGCCGGCCAAGCGCGACCCTTCGCCGCTTTTTCGCAGCGCCGTCGCTGTAATAGAAGGTAATGCGGAGCTTTCGGGAGCGCCATGGGCGAGGAAATCCATACGACGGGCTTCACGGGCGAGGACAAGGCGCAATTCGCCGATCGCCTCGCCCGGGAGACGGACATCGTCCGCGACCTGTTCGCGGCGGACAAATTCTCGCGCGTGGGCCACATGCTCGGCTTCGAGATCGAGACCTGGATCCTCGACCATAGTTTCTTCCCGGCCTCCATCAATCAGCAGTTGCTCGAGGCGCTGGACAATCCGCTCGTGGTGCCGGAGCTTTCGCGGTTCAATCTGGAATTGAACTGCGATCCGCTGCCGCTCGAGGGCGACGCACTCGGCCGCGCTCAAGACGCGCTGACCAAAGTCTGGGCGCAGTGCAACGAGGTGGCCCACCGGCTCGACGCCAATCTGGTGATGATCGGCACGCTGCCGACCATCCGCGACGCCGACCTCTCCCTCGCCAACATGTCGCCGCTCAACCGCTACTATGCGCTCAACGCCGAAGTGCTGCGTCTGCGCGGCGGGCGGCCCTTGCGCGTCGACATCTTCGGCCGCGACCATCTCGTTTCCGAACATCGCGACGTGATGCTGGAGGCGGCGACGACGTCGTTTCAGGTGCATCTCAAGGCGCCTGCCGATCTTGCGCATCGTTATTACAACGCTTCCATCGCCGCCTCGGGCCCGGTTCTCGCCGCCTGCGGAAACGCGCCCTTCCTCTTTGGAAAGTCCTTGTGGGAGGAGACGCGCATTCCGCTCTTCGAACAGGCGGTGAATGTGCCGGGAGCGGCGCGCGTGTGCATGGGCTCCGGCTATGCGGCGAAATCCCTTCTCGAAGTGTTCGAAGAGAATCTTCGCGACTACGAACCGCTTCTGCCCATCGTCTTCGACGACGCGCCGCAGGCCATGCGGCATATGCGCCTGCACAATGGCGTCATCTGGCGCTGGAACCGGCCGCTCGTCGGCTTCGAGGACGATGGCGCGCCGCATCTGCGCGTCGAGCACCGCATTCTGCCGGCGGGACCGACTTTCGTCGATATGATGGCGAACGCCGCGCTCTATCTTGGGCTCGCGCGTGCGTTGGCGCTCGGGAGCGCCGAAGGGACGGGCGGTCTGACTTTCGATGAGGCGTCGCGCAATTTCTATGCGGCGGCGCGCTTTGGGCTCGAGGCCACGCTCCATTGGCCGGGGATCGGCGACATCTCTGCAGAGCGGCTGTTGCTCGAACGGCTCCTGCCTCTCGGGCGGGAGGGCCTGGCCGATTTTGGCGTCAGCGATCCGCGCGGCTATCTCGACGTCATCGAGCAGCGCGTGCGCGGGGGGCAGACCGGCGCGGCTTGGCAGCGCAAGGCTCTTGCGGCGCGCGGCGGCGACCTTTACGCCCTGATGGCGGCCTATTGCGAGGGTCAGCGCAGTGGCGCGCCCGTGCACGAATGGGAAGTGTGAGAATGGATGTGACCGACGCGCCCTGCGCCGTGCTGGATCGAGTGCCGGAAGGTTTTC
This sequence comes from uncultured Alphaproteobacteria bacterium, assembly GCA_963806665.1. Classification (GTDB taxonomy): domain Bacteria; phylum Pseudomonadota; class Alphaproteobacteria; order Rhizobiales; family Beijerinckiaceae; genus Methylocystis. Next base: position 935,349 of record CAWDYM010000007.1, read on the forward strand.
TGGACTGCCCCGCCAACAAGCTCATCGACATCCTGCCCAGTACCGACGCTTTTCGATCTCGAGGGCCGCGATCCTCACCCCCTCTTCGTTTCGACGCTGCTGCACGGCAATGAATACAGCGGGCTTGAAGCGATGCAGTCCGTGCTGCGACGTCATGCGTCGCGGGGCCTCCCACGTTCTCTGCTGTTCTACGTGGGCAATATCCGCGCGGCGGCCGAGAATGTGCGCACGCTGCCGAACGAGCGCGACTATAACCGCGTCTGGCCCGGCACGCTCCACGCGCACGAGCCGCAGGCCGAGGCGGCGCGCTGGGCCTACGATCTTGCGCGGCGGCGCGGGCTCTTCGCCAGCATCGACATTCACAACAACACGGGCTTCAACCCGCACTACAGCTGCGTGACGAGGCTCGAGCCGAAGTTCATCGCGCTCGCGCAGCTCTTCTCGCGCATCGTCGTGCATTTCCAGCGTCCGGCCGGCACGCAGGCCGCAGCCTTCGCCAATCTTTGCCCTTCAATCACCGTCGAATGCGGCAAGGCGGGAGAGGGGTCGGCAACAGCGCACGCCATCGAGCTCGTCGAAGCGGCGCTGGCCATCTCGCATCTGCCCGACCATGCGCCGGCGCCGCATGACGTCGATCTCCTGCGCACATTCGCCATTGTGAAGCCGCCGCCGGAAGCGAGCTTTTCCTTCGACGGCGCGCCGGCGGATTTCATGTTCCGCGCCGACATCGATCACCTGAATTTCAGTGAGCTCGCGCCGGGCGCGTCGTTCGGTGCGGCGAAGGCGGGCGTGAGGCTCGACGTTCTCCCCGGCGATGGCGACGATGGCCATCCCGGCGAATATTTCGATTACGCAGGCGGCGAGATCACGCTCACGCGCCCAGCCATCCCGGCCATGCTCACCGTCGATCCGCGCGCCGTCCAGCAGGATTGCCTGTGCTATCTGATGCACCGGATCGGGATGGACGGAGGGCGTCTATAGAACTTGCGCGGTCCGCTTCCCCGCGCGGCGTCGCCGACCAGCCCACCGGTCTTGGGCCGCGACGCTTTGTCAGGAAAGCTCCAACGTGACGGCGATCGGCGCATGAAGCGATCCCAGGATCGGCTCCTTGGCGTCGACCTCGTCCTGAAGCGCTTCGTTCCAGATCGTTGTCCGCCGCCAAGCCCTGGCCAGCGCCCCGGAGGCGAGGACATGGTCAATCAGCTTCTCGCGTCCGGCATGGATCACAGTGTAGCGCTGCGCCGCCGCGATGCGCTCCTCCAGCGGCTCCAGCGCGCGCGGCCCTTGCTGCAGTTCATTGTCGCCGCCGCGGAGCAGCCGCGTCGGCGCATCATGCGCGTCGGCGTTGAAATCGCCGCAGACGGCGATAAGCGCCTCCGGCTCGGCGTCGAAAAGCGTCTCGACGAAAAGCCGCGCTTCCAGCGCCTGCCCCTCCCGCTTCAGCGCCGCGACGAACTGGCCCTCGATCTGCGATCTACTGGAGCCCACGCCGCGCGCGGTCGCGACGGGCGAGGGGCGCGGCGCGCGCAGATGCAGATTCAGCGCGTGCAGAAGCGCGCCGCAGGGCAGTTCGACGGCTGCGTAGAGCAGCGGTCGATCCCATTCGATGAGTACCTGCCTCGGGCGCGTCGTCCTCTCGCGGCGGCGGCCAAAGCCAGCGCTGGACAATTTCATGGTGAATCTGCCGCGCCTGCCGGATCGGCCAGCGGCTGAGGATCACGAGGTTATGAACGTCCGATGGCGCATTCCCGCCGGGGCGGACGGTGGCGGCCCGGTGGAAGGCGGCGTAGGCGCTTCCAGCCAACAGCCGCTCCAGCGCGACATAGGCGCGGCGGCCATGCTTGTGTAGCTTCTGGGCCCCGACCTCCTGCAGGCAGAGGAGGTCGGCGTCGAGCGCCTCCAGCAGCGGCAGCAGCGTTGCCCGTCGCCGGTCGAATTCAGACTGACGCGCCGCCGCCCAGTCAAGGTTTTCCAGATTGAAGGTCGCGAGCCGCAGTTCCATCACACGATCTTCTACCGCCGCAGCGAGCGGCGCCAGTCTTTGCGGCAAACTGACGCTCAGCTGCAGGATTCGTTCACCGGAGACAAAAGAGCGTCGTCGGGCCTCTCGACGGCGGCGAGGTTTAGCGTCACTATTGCGCGCCTGCCTCTGTTTTTTCTGGAGTAGCTCTCCGTGTACGTGTTCGACGGCATACCGTTTTTCGCCGGGCTCGATCCCGCGCGCTCAGAAAGCTTCGCCCGTCAATGCGTGCGCAAGCGCTACGCGGAAGAAGAGCTTGTTCTCGACTTCGACGATCAGTCCACGGACGTTTACTTCATCGTCACCGGCGAGGTGCGCGTTCTCATCAGAACCGCCGCCGGAAAGGAAATGATCTTCGGCGAATTCGGCGCCGGGAAATTCTTTGGCGAGATGGCTGCCGTCGACGGCGCCAAGCGCTCCGCCAACGTCACGGCCCTGACAAACGCCGAATTGCTGATAGTGCCGCCGGCGGCGTTTCGGGAGATCGTGCTCCATACGCCGGAAATCTGCGACCGGCTCCTGCGCCTCCTCACCGCCCGCGTGCGCGAACTGAATATCCAACTCTTCGAGCGTTCAGTTCTCGATCTACGTCATCGAACTCTATTCCGAGCTGTTGCGCATGGCGGGGCCGCGCAAGGGTCACGAGGGGCAATCGATCATTTCACCGCCGCCCTTCCAGCACGATCTCGCGTCCCGCATCGGCTGCCGGCGCGAGCAGGTCAGCCGTGAGCTGGGCGCGATGGTGGATGAAGGGCTCGCGGAAAAAATCCGCGGGGGTCTTGTGCTCGTGCATCCGGGCGTGCTCGAGAAGCGGGTGCGCGACGCGATGAACGAAGCGGATTGACGCCTGTGCGTCCACGCACAAACACAGGATGGGTTCGCTCCTAAACTTGTGACGCTCGAAGAAGGCCTGGCGCCTTGGCGAGCTTCAGCAAGGGAGGGAAGCGAATGGGTCCTCGATTGACGCCGATCGGCGCATGCGCCGAACTTGCGGGCCTCGCCGCGCATGAGATTATTCTGGGCGTCAGCCCCGCGGACAGACATGGGCGGCTGCTCGCAAAATATCGTCGGGCGCGCTCAGAGGCGGCGGCGCGCGCGCGTATCGTTTCCGACATCCGCGCGGCGATGAGGGACGGAGCCGCTTCCCGCGCGGCCGATCTGCTGATCGTTCTCCGTCAACTTCTGGCGGCTGACGCCTCGGTTGATCTGATGCAGGGCGCGCGTCCGAACCTGCGGCGTTTGACGCCGCGCCGTCGGGCGGCCGGCGGCTCCCCACGCCGCGGCAGGGCTGCTTTCCCGTCGTCCCTCGGTAAAAACCACACGGAATCTGTGGTTTAGGCGCCACACAGAGATTATGTTTAGCCTCGAGCCGCCTTGGACGGCTCCGCGATTCATTGTCGCCAAGGCCCTCAGTTGATTTATTTACAAATGCTTCCAGCTCCGTCCCCGCGCAATGGCGGACGGGGTCCGGAAGTTGCGGCGCCGGAGGGTTTGAGTCAGCTTTGCTTTGGGAAGACAGTTCAGGGGTAGGCATTGTTGAAATTGAGCGTAAGACGAGCGTCCGCGCTGGGCGCGTTCCTGATCGCTCTGGGGGTGACGGCGCCGGTTTCGGCGCAGGACGCCCGGGCCGAGAAAGATCAGTTGGCGGGGCATATCCAGCTTCATCCCGAGGATTATGAAGCGACCTTTCGCTTCGTGCGCCTGACGACGGAGTTGCGGGACTACGAGGCCGGGATCGGCGCGCTCGAGCGGCTCCTCATGTTCAATCCCAATCTCGCGCGCGCGCGCAAGGAGCTCGGCTTCCTTTATGCGCGCCTCGGCGCCTGGGAGCTGGCGGCCCAGCATCTCAAGGCGGCCAAAGCAGCCGGTGGTCTCGACGCCGTGCAGCTGGCTCAGATCGACGCGCAATTGCCGGACATCGAGAAGCGCACCCAGACGAGCCGACTCTCTGTGCGAATGCACGTCGGTCTGCGCGCGCAATCCAACGCGAATTATTTCCCCGCAAACAACCTCTTTCAAATTGGCGGAATTGGACTCGCGTCCAATGGGGGCCACAAGGGCGACCTCAATTCGTTCCAGCTGATTCAGGCCGCGCACGAGTACGACTTTGGAAATCAGCGCGGCGATCGTCTGGAGACGCGCGTCACCGCATATGCGACAGAGCAATTCAACCTGCCGCAATATAGCGTCGCGCTCTTTTCGGGTTCGATCGGCCCGCGTCTGTTCGTGCCACAGAACATGTTCCACAGCCTCTCGGTGCGCCCCTATCTGACGGGCGCGGTTTCGATGCTGGGCTCGAGCAATTATCTCAACACCGGCGGCGTCGGCGCCAGCGTCCGTGCGGAGATCGGACCGGATGTCTGGCTCGAACCGGGCGCGGAATGGCGCAGCCTTTGGGTCGACCCGGGCAGGGGGGGGTTTGGAACGGCGACCTACGCGACGCTGTCGACGCTTGCGACCGGCGACGTCGTCACCGGCTATCTCTCCGGCTCCTATCGCGTCATCGACGGCATGCGCCTTGACGGCCGCGTCGGCTATTCCCGGGCGAACGCCGGCTTCGCTGCGCAGAGTTCCGACCAGGTGGACGTGCAAGCCATGCTGCGCCTGGAGGTCGATCCGCCGCATCCCATGATCGCGCGGCGCTGGACGATCGCTCCCTATGCGCGCTTCACGAATCTGGCCTTCGATGCGGCCAATGCGCTGGTCAATCCCTTCGTTGCGAGACGCGACGCCGCCTGGACCTATGGCATGATGCTCGACGCGCCGGTGACCGACGCGCTGGGCTTCGCAGGCAATCTCGATTTCATGCGCAACAACTCCAACTTGCCGAATTTCCGGATGCACAACGTATCCGTGACTTTCGGTCCGACGGCTAAATTCTGAAGGACGCGAGCATGATGACCAGAACTTCCGCTCTCGCCCTGGCCGTGGCGCTCTGCCTGGCGCCGCTCGCCGCGCAAGCTGAAAGAGTCGGCAATGTCGGGGCGGTCAACCTCTCCGCTCAGGGCACGCCGCCGGGCGCCGCGAGACATGCGCTTTCGGTCGGCCTCGGCGTCGAGAAGCGCGAGCGAATCGAGACCTCCACGGACGGCAGCGCACAGATTGTCTTCAACGACTCTTCGACGATGACCGTCGGCCGCAACAGCTCGGTCGTCATTGACGAATTCATCTATCGAAGCGGCGGCGGAGCGCAGGGCGTGTCCGTCGCGAAAGGCGTGTTGCGCTTTGTCGGCGGCGGCGTCAGCCATGGCTCGGGCGCGCAACTCAAGACCCCCACCGCCTCAATCGGCGTTCGCGGCGGCTCCGTGCTGGTGCGCGTCGGAGGCGAGTGCGGCACGCTCGTCGTGCATGAATATGGGATCGTCGACGTCGGCGGCGCGCCGGGGGATTCGCAGACGCTCAATCGCGCGGGCTATGGCGTCTGCGTGAACAGTGGTGGCGTATCGGAACCGTTCCGCGTGCCGCCGGAAATCGTCGCGGCCATCCTCTCCCAGATGGCGAGTCAGAACGGGCAGTCCGGCGGCGCCAGGAGAAAGCCCTCCAACGAGGAAGCGGACCTCGGATTGGGCAATGATCGGCCACCGAGCATCGACCCGCCGCCGGGGCTCGATGCGCTTGCGGCGATGTGGGCCGGCAATGCCCTCGTGCAGAGCCGGGCCAATGTCGAGAATCAACCGCTTCCGCCGCCGGCCCCGGCAGAGCAGCCCCGCGACGACACTTTCTCTCCGCCGTCCAACGGCGGCGTCCCCTGATGAAAGGCGGTTCGCGGCGTGACGCGAGGCGCCGCCGGTCCTATGGCAGGCGCATCATGCGCGCGAGAGAGTGGGGATGAAGGCTCGGCGGCGCATCCTCCTTTTCGCGACGATCGTCGCGGCCGCCATCGTCCTTCCGTGGGGATTCCTCCAGCCGCGCGCGCTCGACGACGTCCGGAATGTCGTGTTCGACAGCTACCAGCGCATTTCGCCCCGCGCATACGATCCCCAGGCGCCAACGCGCGTTGTCGGAATAGACGAGGAAAGCCTAGCGGTTTACGGCCAATGGCCTTGGCCGCGCACCCGTCTCGCCGAACTCGTTAACCGGCTGAGAGATCTGGGTGCGGCGGCGATCGCCTTCGACTTCATGTTTGCCGAGCGGGATCGCGCCGGCGCTGCGGCGATTCTGGAGGCGGCGCCAGACGCAAGGCTGCGGGCCGAACTCGCCCGCCTCCTCGCCAAGGCGCCGGACGGCGACGCAGTCTTCTCCGCAGCGCTGAAGCACGCGCCCGTGATCCTCGGCGCGACGCTTGCGGGCGACGGCGCGAAGGACTTCCCCGCCAAGGCCGGCGTCGTGACCGCGGGCGACGATCCGACGCCGTTCATCGTCTCCTTTCCAGCGGCCGTGCTTCCGCTCCCCGTGCTCATGGAGGCCGCACAGGGCCTTGGCGCCACGAACTGGGCGCCCGACCGCGATCTCGTCGTGCGGCGTGTGCCGCTGCTGACGCGCGTTGGGGGATCATTGGCGCCGTCTCTGGCGCTCGAAGCCCTGCGAGTGGCGCAGGGCGAGACAAGCGTTGTGATCCGCTCCTCCAACGCCAGCGGCGAGACGGCCTACGGCGCTCAGACCGGCGTGAATGCGGTCAAGGTCGGCGCCTTTCAGATCAAGACTGGATCGATGGCGGATGTGCGTCCGCACTATGCCTACACGAACCCGGCGCGGAACATTTCGGCGAAGGCCGTCCTGCAGGGCCAGGCGCCGCGCTCGGAAATCGAGGGCCGCATCATTTTCGTCGGAGCGATCGCGGTCGGGCTCGGAGACGTGCGCGCGACGCCGCTCGAAGCGATCGTGCCCGGAGTCGAGGTGCATGCGCAGATCGTCGAATTGCTGACCTCCGGTGAATTACTGTCCCGACCGGATTGGGCGATCGGTCTCGAACTCTTCATCGCGCTGATCGCCTTCGCGATGACGATGCCGCTTCTTTTCACTGCGCCGCCCTTCGTTTCGGCGACCTTCGCGCCCCTCGCGGTCGTCGGGCTCTTCGCCGGCTCGTTCTATCTCTTCGAGCGGCACGGATTGCTCATCGACCCCGCCTATCCAAGCCTCGTCGTCATTGGCTCCTATATCGTCGGCGCCGTCACGCTCTGGCGCGCCGAAACGCTTGCGCGCCGTCAGGTGCGTCGCGCTTTCGGCAAATTCGTCGCGCCTGCGGTGGTCGATCGACTCGCCGAACACCCCGAGCGTCTGGTGCTCGGCGGCGAGACGCGCGAATTGACCGTGCTCTTTTCGGACCTTCGCAATTTCTCGGGGATTTCCGAGGGCATGAGCGCGCGCGAACTTACGCAGTTCATGAATGACTATCTGACGCCGATGACCGACGCGATCCTCGAATATGAGGGCACGGTCGACAAATATATGGGCGACGCCATCCTCGCCTTCTGGAACGCGCCGCTCGACACCGCAGACCATCCGCGCAAAGCGGTTTTGGGCGCGCTCGCCATGCGCGCCGCGCTCACGACGCTGAATATTCAGCGCGCGGAGGCGGCGGCGTCGGCCGGACGTCCGTATGTCGAGGCCACAATGGGGCTCGGCCTCAATCTTGGGCCCTGCAGCGTCGGCAACATGGGCTCGATCCGGCGCTTCGACTATTCCATTCTCGGCGACAACGTAAACCTCGCGTCGCGGCTCGAAGGCGCGAGTAAGGCCTTCGCCACGGACATCGTCGTCTCCGAAGCCGTGCGAGACGCCGTTCCGGACATGGCCTGGCTGGCTCTGGGGCGCATCGTCGTCGTCGGACGCAGCGAAGCCACGCAAGTCTTCGCGCTGGCCGGAGACCGGGATTTCGCTCAGGCGGAATCGTATGTGCGCTGGCGCACAGCACATGACGCGATGCTGGCGGAATATGAAGCGGCCCGATTCGATGACGCCGCAATGAGCGCCTCCGCCCTGGCCCGAACCCTGCCCGGCGCCTGGCCTGCGTTCTATATGGCTTTGGAGAAACGATATTCCGCGCTGGCTCAGGAGGGCTTGCAAGTCGGCTGGTCATCGATATGGAATCTACGCAGCAAGTGAACCTTTGATCGCCGACTTTGCGCCGCGCGCGCCGCCATCGACCCTCCTCGCCCAAGGACCGCCGCCAGCGCATGATTGATACGATCGTCACGAAATACTGGACCCTCCTCGCCGACCGGCATGACGCCGGCGCTTTCAGCACGCTCGACGCTGCCTATCGCGAGCCGCAGCGCGCCTATCACGCTTGGGGCCATATCGTCGATCTGCTGACGAAACTCGATGCGCTGGCGCATCTGGCGGCACGCGCGGATCTCGTCGCCGCCGCCGTCTTCTGGCACGACTCGGTCTATCTGACCCGCACGCCCGACGGCCGCCCGCGCACCGATCCGGACAATGTGCGCGCGAGCGCAGCCCTCTTCGAGCGCCACTCCAGTTTCGACGCCGTCGAGGCGGCGGCCGTCCATGAGATGATCATGGCCACGTCGAGCCACATGAAGGCGAAGGCGTCGAAAGAGCGCTACCCCGGGTTCGCGCGCGACCTCGATTTCTTCCTCGACCTCGACCTGTCGTCGCTCGCGGCGGCTTGGCCGGTGTTCGAGCGCAATCTCGACGACATTCATTTCGAATACGGGTGGGCGCCGGAGCGCGCTTTCTATCTTGGCCGGGTGCAGATGCTCGCAAGCTTTCTTCGCGGCGGCGATGCGCTCTACCGGCTTCCGGAGACCCGCGCGCTTTGGCTCGAGCCCGCGCGCGCCAATCTGCGGCGCGCCGAGACGGAATTGCGCGAACGTCTCGCGCGTCCCGCCTCCTCGGCCTGATTCAACGCAACGCAATCTCTTCGCCTTCGCCCTTGCGAGGGAGGCGATCGATCACGACGCTCGTAACAAAAGAGAACGGCGCCCGTGGGCGCCGCTTGTAGTTTGGGGGAGAAAACCAGATCAGCAGCTGCAAACTCAGTAGTTGTAAGCGCGCTCGCCGTGGTCCGAGATGTCGAGGCCCTCGCGTTCCTGATCGGGCGCCGGACGCAGACCGACGATGATGTCGACGACCTTGTAGAGGATCGCCGAACCGATGCCGGAGAAGAGCAGCGTTGCGATGACCGCCGTGCCCTGCGCCTTCATCTGCGCGACCATGTCGTAGGTGCCGGCATAGGTCTCGAGGTTGGTGTAGTCGGTGATGCCGACGCCGCCGAAGTCGGGGTTGACCAGCAGGCCCGTCGCCAGAGCGCCGGTGATGCCGCCGATGCAGTGGACGCCGAAGACGTCCAGCGCGTCGTCATAACCGACCTTCTTCTTGATGATGTCGACGAAGAAGAGGCAGATCGGAGAGACGGCGAGGCCAAGCACGATGGAGCCCATCGGACCGGCGTAGCCGGAGGCCGGCGTCACCGCGACAAGGCCCGCGACCGCGCCGGTGATGAGACCGAGCAGCGACGGCTTGCCCTTGACGAGCCATTCGACCAGCATCCAGGACAGGCCCGCCGCGGCGGTCGCGACCATGGTGTTGACGAAGGCCAGCGCCGTCGTGCCGTTCGACTCGAGGTTGGAGCCTGCGTTGAAGCCAAACCAGCCGACCCACAGCAACGAGGCGCCGATCATCGACATGGTCAGCGAATGGGGCGCCAGCACTTCCTTGCCGTAGCCGATGCGCTTGCCGACCATGATGGCGCCGACGAGGCCCGCGATGCCCGCGTTGATGTGGACGACGGTGCCGCCCGCGAAGTCCAGCGCGCCCTTGCCGGCGAGCCAACCCACGTTGCCGGCGATGTCGTCGATCTTCGCCTGCGCTGCGGCCTTGGCCTCCTCGGTGGTGGCGGCGGCGAGCTGCGTCGCGGCGTCGACGAGCGCGTTCGGATCAGCCACGCCCCAGACCCAATGCGCGACCGGGAAGTAGATGAAGGTCACCCACAGCGTCGTGAAGAGCATCACGGCCGAGAACTTCATGCGCTCGGCATAGGCGCCGATGATGAGGGCCGGGGTGATCATGGCGAAGGTCATCTGGAAGACGAAGAAGGCGTATTCCGGAATGACATGACCCGGCGTGAAAGTCGCCGCATTGGAGGCCGCCGTCACGCCTTTGAGGAACAGCTTGTTGAAGCCGCCCACATAATGGTTGAGCCCGCCGCCGTCGCCGAAAGCGAGCGAATAGCCGTAAATCGACCAGATCACGCCGACCAGCGAAACGATGGCGAAGGTCTGCGTCAGAATCGACAGCATGTTCTTGGTGCGCACGAGGCCGCCGTAGAATAGCGCGAGGCCGGGGACCGACATCATCAGCACGAGAAGAGACGACGTCAGCATCCAGGCGGTGTCGCCCGGGTTGGGAGTCGGGTCGTTGCCGGCGAAGGCCGGCCCGGCCAGCGCCGCTCCCGCGAGGATCGAAGCCGCAAACGTGCTCCGAAGCGAAGGAAGTTTCATGTGGGGAAGCTCCTGAATGTTCGGGGAGGTGCGATCAGAGCGCGTCGGCGTCGGATTCGCCGGTGCGGATACGGATGGCGCGCTCGAGCGGGCTGACGAAGATTTTGCCGTCGCCGATCTGGCCGGTGCGGGCCGTGGAGGTGATTGCCTCGACAACCTTGTCGACGAGGCTTGCGGCCACCGCGACTTCGATCTTGAGCTTTGGCAAGAAACTAATGGCGTATTCCGCCCCGCGATAGATTTCCGTGTGCCCCTTCTGCCGTCCGTAGCCCTTGACTTCCGTCACGGTGAGTCCGTGCACGCCGATGTTCGTCAGCGCGTCGCGAACCTCATCGAGCTTGAACGGCTTGATGATCGCTGTCACGATTTTCATCTGCCAATCCTGTTTGTTATCGACCCCTTGGACGGGCGCCGCCGCAGAAGGCGGGACGCCTCAGCGGCGCGGTCGTTTGATAGAGCGCTGGCGCGCTCGCAATCAGCCTTCAAATGCCGTGCCAGCGCACGGAACTCTCGGAAAAGCAGCTGTTTCATCAATGTGAACCGCGCCGGCGCAAGGGGGCGGGCTTGCAGCCTGGATGCGCGTCTTGAGGAAAAAGCCAAGAGTTTCGTGGCTTAGCCGGGGCTTGCCCCTGTTCTGGGCGCGTAACCGACTCGCGAAATATGTGCCTAAAAAATAGACGGGCGCCTAAGGATTAGTGCGCATCCGGATCAGGCCTTCCTGCGCCACCGAAGCCAGGAGCCGCCCATCGCGGTTGTAAATCTGGCCGCGGGTCAGCGCCCGGGCGTGGCCGGCGGTCGGACTTTCCTGCAGGTAGAGGAGCCAGTCGTCGACGCGCAGGCTGCGATGCAGCCAAAGCGAGTGATCGAGGCTCGCCACCTGAATTCGCGGATCGAATATATTGCGCCCATGCGCGACCAGCGCCGTGTTGAGCAGCGTCATGTCGGAAAGATAGGCGAGGAGGGCGGCGTGTATCGCCTCATCGTCGGGCAGGGGCCCCGCGACGCGAAACCAGATCATCTGGCCGGCGTCGTTCGCGGCGAGCAGCGTCTCCGGCGCGACGATACGCATGTCGAGCGCGCAAGCGCGTTTCATCCAATGAGCGGCCGGCGCTGGCAGGAAGGCGCGAAAACGGTCCACCAGCGCGTCGATGCTTTCAAGGCTTTCGGGGTCCGGCGCAAAGGGCATGGGACGGGCATGCTCCAGACCGTCCTCTCGAACGTGGTATGACGCCTCCATCGAGAAGATTGTCTTGCCGTATTGGGTCGCCACACATCGCCGCGTCGTGAAGCTCCTGCCGTCGCGAATGCGTTCGACCGCGAAATCGATCGGCGTTCGAGGATCGCCCGCGAGCACGAAATAAGCGTGGAGCGAATGCGCCGGCCTGTCCGGCGCGACGGTGCGGGTCGCTGCGACCAGCGCCTGCGCGATGACCTGCCCGCCATATAGATGATTGCCGGCCGACGCGGGACTATGACCGCGAAAGCGGTCTTCGCCGATCGGCTCGAGATCGAGAAGCGAGAGCAGTTCGCCGGCGGGCGTATCCATGACGGACGCCGATCAATCGATCTGCCGCGCCTCTTCCGGCAGCATAATAGGAATGCCGTCGCGGATGGGGTAGGCGAGGCGCGCGGACCGCGAAATGAGCTCCTGGCGGACGCGGTCATACTCGAGGGTCGTCTTCGTCAGCGGGCAGACGAGAATCTCCAAAAGCCGGGGATCCACCTTGCTGCCCTCGGATACGCCCAGATCCGCGTTATCGTCGCCCGCGCCGATGCTCTCGCTCATTCTTCCAGTCCCCTGTGCTTTTGCTAATGCCATTGCTGTCGGTTGTCGGCACCCTGCGCCATGTCGAGCTTGGCGAGTGCGACGAGAGTTCTCCGCCCGCGTCTTCAGGTCGATCGCCTCGACCAGAGCCTGCTTCTCATTGGCGCCGAATGGAGACATCATCGCCAGCGCATTGACCAGCGTTTCCGTCGGAGCCGCGTCGATGCTCGCCCAATCCACTTCAAGTTTCGAATATTCCGCGAAACTACGCAACATCGAGATCATGCTTTCGCGGTCGACGGCGTTCTCGCCCGCGCCGGGCAGGAGGTCGGCTTCGTATCCGTCGAAGCGGACGCGGCACTGGCGAAAGGGCGTGTCGACCTCCAGCTCCTCATTGACTCGAAAACGCGCGACGCCCGTGAGCGTGACAAGATAGCGACCGTCGCCGGTTTCCGCGAAACGCGTCAGGCGGCCGACGCACCCGATCTGGAAAAGCTCAGGAGCCGCGCCGTCGCTGTTGGGAAGCGGCTGAATGATGCCGACGAGCCGGTCGCCCGCGATCGCCATGTCCACCATCGCAACGTAACGCGGCTCAAAGATGTTGAGCGGAAGTTCGCCGCGAGGAAGCAGCACCGCGCCCGACAAAGGAAAAAGCGGGATGACGTCGGGCAGTTCGCTCAGTTCAGCGTAGGGGTGGTTCAGGCTCATGGCGGCTGGCGCGCGGCGCCTCTCCCTCTATGAATACAGTAGCGTCGAAAGCCGGCGGCGGGCAGCCACGGCGGCCTTGTCCATCGGTCCCCAGGCCTCGAAGAACTGAACGAGCTGCTTCCTCGCCCCATCGTCATTCCAACTACGGTCGCGCCGGATGATTTCAAGAAGCGCGTTCGCCGCTTCCTCGCGCATATCCTTTGCGTTCAGCGCGAGCGCGAGATCGAAATGAGCCTGCATGTCGTTCGGGTCGAAATTGATGCGCTTTCTGAGATCGTCGATTTCGCCCAGATCCTGCGCCGCTTCGGCGTTCTCGATCGACGCGATCGCCGCCGCCACTTCCGGGCTTTTCTTCAAGCTCTCGGGAAGGCTCTCGATCGCGGCGCGCGCCGAATCGATCTGCTCCGCGCCGACATAAAGCCGCGCGAGCAGGGCGACGGCCTTCGGATTGACAGGCTCCTGACTTGCAAGCTCCGCCAGCAGCTCATGGGCGCCTTCGACGTCGCCTTCCTCGAGCATCGCCTGCGCCGTCTCGAGAGCGTCGGCCGTCTCTTCGATCGGTCCGAGGAGACGCTCGAGGAAGCCCTTGATCTGAGAATCCGGCAAGGCGCCGACAAAGCCGTCGACGGGGCGTCCACGCTGGAAGGCGACCACGGCCGGGATGGATTTGATTCCGAGCTGGTCGGCGACGTCGGGCTCGGCGTCGATATTCATCTTGACGAGTTTCGCCTTGCCGCCCGTCGCCGCAACTAGACGTTCGATGACCGGAGCCAACTGCTTGCAGGGACCGCACCAGGGAGCCCAGAAGTCGACCAGGACCAGCTGGCGCATCGAAGGCTCGAGGACATCGGCCCGAAACAGAGCCACTGACGTCTCGACCGGCGCCGCTACAACCGGTGTGTTCTCCAAATCGACCATCCGCTCCCTCCCGCTCTCAGCTGGTCCGCCTCACGAACGTCAGATAGACCGGTCTGCGGCCTTCCGCCATCGCTTTGGCCTCATATTTGGTCTGCGTCCACCCTTCCCAGGGCGCCAGCCAATCTTCGGCGGTTCGTGCGGTCCATCGAAAGGCGTCGCAGGCGCGCAGCCGGGCGAGGGTCCAGGCGGCGTAATCGTCGATGTCTGTGGCGAAGCGGAGTTCGCCGCCCGGCTTCAGCACCCGGGCGAGACGCGCCAGATTTTCCGGCGAGACGAAACGGCGCTTGCGATGGCGCCGCTTCGGCCAGGGGTCGGGGTAAAACAGGTAGATGCGGGAAAGGCCGGCGTCGGGGAGGCGATCGAGCGCTTCTGCTGCGTCGCCACGATAGAGGCGGATGTTGGCGAGCCCGCGCTCCTCGATGCGGGCGAGGAGCCTGGCCATGCCGTTCACGAAGGGCTCGCAGCCGATGAAATCGACCTCGGGCTCGCCCGCGGCCGCCTCGACAAGATGCTCGCCGCCGCCAAAGCCGATTTCGAACTCGCGTCTCGTGCTCCGGCCTCAGGGACAGCGGGGCTGAGAGGTCGAGTTCGAGTTTCGGCAGAAGCTCCGCCATCAGTGCGACCTGACGCCGGCGCAGCGCCTTGCCTTTGGAGCGGCCGTAGAGGCGGTGGGTCGGATGAGCGGCTTCTGTCATTCTTTCCGTCATCTAAAAGCAAATGGCCGGGACGCTGCCCGGCCATATGACTTTGACTTTGGACTGATCAGGCGAGGTGAGACTTCAGCACGTCGACAAGGTCCGTCTTCTCCCAGGAGAAGCCGCCGTCCGTCTCGGGCGCGCGGCCGAAGTGGCCATAGGAAGAGGTGCGGGCGTAGATCGGGCGGTTGAGCTGGAGATGCTCGCGGATGCCGCGCGGCGTCAGGCGCACGAGTTGCGGCAGCACCGCCTCGAGCTTATCTTCCGCGACCTTGCCGGTGCCATGCGTGTCGACGTAGATCGACAGCGGCTCTGCGACGCCGATGGCGTAGGCGAGCTGCAGCGTCACGCGGTCGGCGAGGCCGGCGGCGACGACGTTCTTGGCGAGGTAACGAGCGGCATAGGCGGCCGAGCGGTCGACCTTGGTCGGATCCTTGCCGGAAAAGGCGCCGCCGCCATGCGGGGCCGCGCCGCCGTAAGTGTCGACGATGATCTTGCGGCCAGTGAGGCCGGTGTCGCCGTCCGGGCCGCCAATGAAGAATTTGCCGGTCGGGTTGATGTGCCAGACGGTGTTGCCGGTGATCCAGCCTTCCGGCAGCGCTTCGCGGATATAGGGTTCGGCGATGCGGCGGATGTCGGCCGGCGAAAGGCTTTCGTCGATATGTTGATGCGAGAGCACGATCTGAGTCGCCTCGACCGGCTTGCCGTCTTCGTAGCGGACGGTCACCTGACTCTTCGCGTCGGGGCCGAGGCCCTTCTCCTTGCCGGAATGCCGCGCGGCGGCGAGCAACTCCAGAATCTTGTGCGAATAATAGAGGGGGGCCGGCATGAGCGACGGCGTTTCATTGACGGCGTAGCCGAACATGATGCCTTGGTCGCCCGCGCCTTCGTCCTTGTTGCCGGCGGCGTCAACGCCCTGAGCGATGTCGACTGACTGCTCATGCAGCAGCACTTCGACGTTGGCGGTGTTCCAATGGAAGCCGCGCTGTTCGTAGCCGATCGCGCGGATGGCGTTGCGGGCGATTTCGATGATGCGGTCGAAGGAGATGTGCGGGCCGCGCACTTCGCCGGCGATCACGACGCGGTTGGTCGTGCAGAGCGTCTCGGCGGCGACGCGGATCGCATAGGGATCGATGCCCGCTTTGGCGCCTTCGCGGAAGAACTCGTCGACAATCTCGTCGGAGATCCGGTCGCTCACCTTGTCGGGGTGGCCTTCAGAAACGGACTCGCTGGTAAAAAGATAGTTTTTCCGGGTCACTTCGGAATCTCCCAATGCCGCCGAGGCGGTCGCGCCCACGTTGCGACGCTCGCGGTCGTCATCTGCCAGCGGGCGTTCGTTAGGTCAAGCCAAATTGGCGTATCCCGTTCGTTATAGAGAACTAAGTTGCGGCCCCGGCTCCGGCGTCCTCGTCGCTTTCGGCAATGGTCATGACGAGATCGAGAACGCGCTTGCGCACCTTGGCGTTCTTGATGCGGGCGAAGGCGCGATTGAGGTGGAGGCCTTCCGCGGTCGACAGAAAATCGACGACATATTGCGAGGACAACTCCTCCGCAAAGCCAGCGCCGTCTGGGGCGCCGAGGTTTGGCGCGCCCTCGAAGAAGAAAGAGGGCGGAACGCTCAGCGTCTTGGATATCTGCTGGAGGCAACTCGCGCCGATCCGGTTCAATCCTTTTTCGTATTTCTGTACTTGCTGAAACGTAAGCCCCAAAGCTTCGCCCAGCTTTTCCTGACTCATTTTCATCAAGATGCGTTGCATCCGCACACGGCTGCCAACGTGACGGTCGATCGGGTCTGGCGTCTTCTTCACGTTCTGCGACCTCCTGCCGCGTTTTAGCCGAAACCTGAATGAATGCAAACTGCCTGCCGGATTAGAGCTATGAAAAGGCAGAAAAATACTCAAGCCTTGATAAGGGACAAAAATTCCACGCGTTCGGGAACCCGAAGACGTGATCCAGGTCAACGCTTGGGAGTGTGCGCATCTAATCTACGGGCTTTGATCGGCGTTGTCTTAAGCCGATGGTCCCATGACCTATTTCCAGCGTCTCCAGCGGCCAGCTATAGCTGCTGCGGCAAGTATTCCCCACAGCGCGGGGAAAATCGCTCCGCTATGTCGCGAAAAAGAGGTGTCCGGGGCGGCTTTCGGGAGGCGCCCGTCGATGACCCCTTCCTCACCAAGAGGGAGCGATTCCAGAATGCGACCATAAGCGTCGACTATGGCGGAAATGCCGGTGTTGGCGACCCGAATCAGCGGCAGACCCTCTTCAATGGCCCGCAGGCGCGCCTGCGCGAAATGCTGGTAGGGACCGGCTGTGCGTCCGAACCATCCGTCATTCGTGAGATTGAGCAGCAGGCGGGGCCGCTGCCCATCGGCGCCCGCGGGCGCGGCCTCGCCCGGAAAGATGGCTTCATAGCAGATGAGCGGGGCGATCGGCGGCAGACCGGGGGCCGAAAGCGTCCTCGGCCCTTGCCCCTGATCCCAGGTTCCCGGCACGAGATGGCTGAAGCCGAGCGGTCTCAGAATCCGGTCGAGCGGCAGATATTCGCCGAAGGGCACGAGATGCATCTTGTCGTAGAACGCGAGGATCTTGTCGCCGCGCAGCACCTCGATCGAATTGAAGATCTTGCCGCGCTTTCCGCCGCCGTCTGCTTCGATGCGCGCCGCGCCGGTGATGAGGATCCTGCCCTGCAGGGCGCGCGCGATCGCGCTGAGCGCCTGCGGCTCGCGCGAGAGGACGTAGGGGAAGGCCGACTCGGGCCAGATCAGATGGGTGACGTCGGAAATGCCCGTGCGCCCGGGGCCGGTCGCGCGATCCGAGAGATTGAGGTAATTGCGCAGGATTTCCTGCCCGTTCTCGGGCTTGAACTTCGCGTCTTGCGGCAGGTTGGGCTGCATCAGACGCAGCTTCACGCCGTCGACGAATTCCGTGCTGTTCATCCCGAGACGCAGCGCGCCGAAGATTGTGAAGCTGACGAGCAGGATCGCCGCGGCCCAGGCGGCGGCGTTGGAGAGAAATCGCTCGCCGGGCTTGCGATCGACCAGGGTCGCGGGCGCCGCGAAAATGACGATCGCGGCGAGGTCGAGCCCCTGGAGGCCGATGACCGAAGCGATCTGCGCGATGGGCCCCGCGCCGGCGAGCGCCATGCCGTAGTCGTTCCACGGGAAGCCGGTGAATATATGCCCGCGCACCCACTCCGAGGCGCCGAGACCGGCGGCGAGCGCGAAAATGCGCAGACTTCCCGACGACCACAGCAGGCGCGAAAGCGCGAAGCCGAGGGCTGGAAAGAACGCCAGCAGAGACGGAAGGCCGATGACGGCGAGCGGGATCGCCCAGGCGAATTGATCCGCCTCGACCAGCATGGCCGCGCCGAGCCACCAGAACCCGGCAAGAAAATAGCCAAATCCGAGCCACCAGCCCGCGGCCGCGGCAGCGCGGATGGGTGCGAGGCTGAAGCGGGCGCCCTGCACGGCGGCGCCGTCGATCAGCCAGACCGCCGTCATCAGCGGGATGGCCATGGCGGGGGCGAAGTCGATTGGAGGCAGGGCGAGCGCCCCGGCGGCGCCGGCGACGAAGGCGATGGCGCGCCGCGTCCAGCCGTCGGCAAGAATGACGCGGTTGGGCAGGGACGATAGTCCCGCCCGCGCGCCGGTCTGTTCGGCAATTTGCGCCATCGGTTTGGAGCCCCCGCGAATCGGCGGATTGACTCTATTCACTTTCGACGATGCGCAAAGTCCAAGTTGTCCCGCCGTTTGTCACGGCTGGCGGCGGCTGCGGACCCGGAGCTTCCCGACCTTGCGGGGATCGGCCTCCACGATTTCGAATTCATAGGCCTCAACCGGCGTGCCTATGATCTCGCCACGCATGGGAACCCGGCCCGCGAGCCAGGCGACGAGGCCGCCGATAGTCGTCACTTCCGCGGGCGTGTCCTCCTGGCGGAAATCGACGCCGAGGCGCACCGTCGCCTCGTCGAGGTCGGCGCGCGCATCGACGAGGAAATCCCCATTGTCGAGTTCCTCGATTTCCGGCGGCTCCACCACGTCGTGCTCATCTTCGATGTCGCCGACGATCATCTCCATGATGTCTTCGATGGTGACAAGGCCGTCCGTGCCGCCATATTCGTCGATCACCAGTGCGAGATGCGTGCGCGAGGTCTGCATGCGGATGAGCAGGTCGAGCGCCGGCATGGAGCGCGGCACGAAGAGCACGGGCTTGAGGAGATCCGCCTGGGACAGCGTCGTGTCGAAATCGACTTCGCGCGGCAGCCCATCACCGTCCGCCGACGCGCGGCTTTCCGCACACAGCGCGATATGATTCACGAAATCGCGGATGTGCACCATGCCGCGCGGATCGTCGAGCGTTTCGGAATATACAGGAAGGCGGGAGTGGCCCGCGTCCCGGAAAACCGTCAGAGCGTCACGCATCGACAATTCGATGGAGATCGCGATGATGTCCGCGCGCGGGATCATTGCGTCCTCGACGCGCAGGTCGTGCAGGCCGAGGACGTTCTTGAGAAGCGCGCGCTCGTGCGGCGTCACATCGCCGGCGGCTTCTTCGAGCGCGTCCTCGATGTCTTCGCGCACGGATGCCGGAGCGAGGCCCAGGAGGCCGCGCAGTCGGTCAAGGAGGGTGGCGCGAGGCGCTTCGTGCCCGCGTCTTAATGGCTCCTCGGCATTTTCAGATCGTGTCGACATGACCTTCGTTCAGTTCGCCCGCTTCATCCACTTCGCCGACCGTCTCGCCGGCGTAAGGGTCGCGCAAGCCCAACCGCGACGCGATCCGTCTTTCGAGGCTCTCCATCCGTTCGGCCTCGGCGGCAGTCTCGTGATCATAGCCGATCAGATGCAAAAATCCATGGATGACCATATGCGCAGAATGTTCGCGCAATGTCTTCTTCTGCTCGGTCGCCTCGCGGGCCACGGTTTCGTAAGCGACGACGATGTCGCCGAGCAAAGGCCGGGCTTCCAGCCGCCCGGGCGTCGGAAAAGAAAGGACGTTCGTGGGATTGTCCTTGCTTCGCCACTGCGCGTTGAGGCCCTGGATTTCATCATCGTCGCAGAATGTGACGCTGATTTCACAGCCTTCCAAGAGAGTTGCGCCGCTCTCGGCGAGGCTCGCCGCGACGCAGGCGCGGGTGAGCGCCACCAGCCCGGCGACGCCCTCCCAGCCTTCGGCGGAGACGATGATGTCGGTCTCGACGTTCATGCTTCGTGGCGCGGCTTGCTCTTGGCGCGCGCGGCGCGATCACCGATCGCGCCCGAGGCCCTGCTGTCGGCGATCGACGACGCGCTGCGCGAGGCCGAGGCCCAATTCGCTCGAAGCCCTGACGGAGGTCATGCGCCTGTTCATTCGTCCCCGCACCGGCCCGATGCCATCGTGACCCCGGAGGCGTTCGACGCGCTGGCGCAGCTGGGCGGCGAGGACTTTTTGCGCGACTTGATCGCGCAATTCATCGAGGATGGCGCGCAGATCGCCGAGCGGATGGCCTGCGCTGTGGAGCAGGGCGATCTCGCCGCGTTTCGCCGCGAGGCCCATGCGTTGGAGAGCAGCGCCGGCAATGTCGGCGCGGAGGCGCTGGCGCGGCTATGCCTGTCGTGGCGCACGGCCGCGCCCGAGGCCTTCGCGCTCTACGGCGACGATTATCTCGATGACCTGCGCGGCGAATGGAAGCGTTCCACGCGGGCGCTCAACGAGGGCCTCGCGCGGCGCTCGGAGTCGCCGGCCGGAGCGAAGCCACGGCGCGACG